>CBDHFS010000002.1:0-2757500 GCA_965262735.1 Dehalococcoidia bacterium
TTTGTAACAGCAAACCGGTCCCAGAAAAGGAGCACCCAATAGATGCTACCACGCCGCCACCCCGACCGCATCCGTATCGCCTTCGACGACCACCGCCTGGTGACCAACGCTGGGCTGCTCCTTCCGGCCACCCTGGCCCGGCGCCTGGGCCTGCCCGAACTGGTACAGGAGCACCTGGACTTGGGCGAAGCGCCGGGCCGGGCCAACACCGGAGACAAGATCATGACGCTGGTGTCCTCCGCTCTGGCGGGCGGCGACTGCATCGACGACGCCGATGTGTTGCGCACTGGCAGGACGGCCTGCGCTCTCGGCTGCGTAGTCAAGGCGCCCTCCACCCTGGGCACTTTCCTGCGCAGCTTCAGGTGGGGCCACGTCCGTCAGTTGGACCGGGTGAGCCGCGAGCTGCTGGCCCGGGCCTGGCAGGCGGGGGCCGGACCCGGCGACGCGCCATTCACCATCGACCTTGATTCGACGATCTGCGAGACTTACGGACTGGCCAAGGAGGGCGCCCGCCACCACGGCTATACCGGTGCACGGGGCTATCACCCACTGCTGGCCGTCGCCGCCGGAACCGGCGACGTGCTGATGGCCCGGCTGCGCGAGGGCCGGTCCAACACCGTCCGCGGCGCCGCCCACTTCCTGCGTGAGACGGTGAGCCGGGTTCGCTGCGGCGGGGCCAGCGGGCAGCTCACCATGCGTGCCGACAGCGGCTTCTATACCCACGCCGTGGCCGCCGTCTGCCGCCGGATGGACGTCCGCTTCTCCATCACCATCCGCCAGCACAAAAGCCTGCACAATCTCATCGAGGCGATACCCGAAGATGCCTGGACGCCGATTCCTTACTGGATGGACGGCGCCGCCGATGTGGCCGAAACCACCTACACCCCCTTCCAGAGCGAGCCGGATGCCGCGCCGGTGCGGCTCATCGTCCGGCGGGTGAAGCCGGCGCCCGGTTCTCAACTGGCTCTCTTCGCCACCTACAGCTATCACGGCTTCATCACCGACCGGGACGGAGAGACCCTGGAACTGGAGGCCGACCACCGCCGCCACGCCGAGATCGAGAATGCGATACGCGACCTCAAGTACGGCGTCGGGCTGAACCATCTCCCCTCGGGCCGCTTCGCTGCCAACGGCGCCTGGCTGGCGGTACAGGTGATGGCCCACAACCTGGCCCGCTGGACCGCCCGCATCGGCCTCGGTGAGCGGATCGTGACCACCAAGACCCTCCGGCGGCGGTTCTTCGCCCTGGCCGGACGGCTCACCCGCTCGGCACGCCGGATCACCCTGCATCTTCCCAAGCGCTGGCCCTGGGAGGAGCAGTTCAGCCGCGCCCTGGCCCGACTGCGAGCCATTCCACTCCCAGCCTGACGGCGCCCGTCCGCCACTGACCCGCCAGCCAACCCAACGTCCCCGCAAACTCGCGCCAGCCCAGTCCGCGAGCGCCTCTTGCCGTGTCCTATCCCGCCATCTCGCTCGCCACAGCCACTGCAGGCCGACATCGGCGCCCCCCAAAGCGCCTGCAGACCGCCGCCAACCTCCCATCTACCCGAATTCGAGCCCGGATTATCGCGCCTGTAACTCCCTCACCCCCTTCCGCTGTCCTCACGCCGTCCATCCCTGTCCATCGGTGGATTCGGGCTAAAGCGGGTAGTTGTCGCTTTTCCGCCTGGGCGCGCTTCCAAGAAGATGCGCCAAGTTTCAACCGGGCACTTCACTATCGGCCGCGACGCACTAAGGGACAGTCAGTTGCCTAACGAGGTTACCGGCCCCAACGGCCACATCTTGCAGAGACCTCCGGAATAGGGCTAAGAATAAGAAAGCGTCAAGATGACAAGCCTTCGGGGTTCTCCAGGAAGAACGGCTTGATTACCGACGGTACCACCTTGAATCCTAACCCCTGCTCTGGGCCTCCGGGTGGATGGACACACCGCGGTTGGGGATCAGGGCCACGTCTATCGAGAAGGTGCTGCCGGAATAGTCCAGGATGCCGGTGAATTTCAGGGTAGGGGTATCGGCCAGGTAGTGGATTTCGCCGCTGCCCGACACCCGGAAGGGCCGGTCGTGGCCGGGATAAACCACCTGGGTGGCCTCCAGCACTTTCTTGACGCTTTCCCGCGCCTCGTCCTCGCTCCAGAAAATTAGCCCCGGCACACCCCGGCCGACGGTCCCGGCGTCGGAAACCGCATCGCCGCTGAGGCAGACCAGTCCCGAGGCGGTCTCCACCATGAGGCTGACGTGACCGCGGGTGTGGCCGGGAGTCTCAATCAGTGTCACGCCGGGTTCCAGCTCGGTTTCCCCGGTGACCACTCGCACCTTATGGCCGTTCAGGGTGTCGGCAAAATAACGCGCGGTGGCGTGGTCCCCGGCCCGGGGGTTCCGGGTGTATTCCAGTTCCTTCTCGTGAATCACTATCTCCGCATCGGGGAAAACGTCGGTGTTCTGGCAGTGGTCCCAGTGGGCGTGGGTCAACACCACCCGGCCGATGTCGGCGGGGGTAAGGTCCCGCTCCCGGAGTTGTTCGATCAACTGGGCGCGCCTTCCGTGGTGGGCCACATCGACGACCGTGAGGGCTTCCCCCCGGATTAGGGCCACGGTGGACAGCCCCAGGTTTGCCTGGTCAGTGTTGAAGATGTACCCGGCCAGCAGCACCTCGATTTCTGGCATAATTCCCCCTGTTCCCGGAATGCGGTCGTCCGTGTTGGACCTGGCTTTGCGGCGTCCGAATTATAGCACCGGCTGGATTCTGCGGCTGCGAACGCAGTCGTCATTTAAGGGGTCTGCCGTCATTTACGCCGACACCATATTGACCAATGCCTTGGCGTTAACCCTGGACCCGGCGCGGCCCACGGCGCAAGCGGTGGCCGTCGCCGGCGATACCATCCTGGACGTTGGTACAACCGCCGTGGTATCCCGTTGGGCCAATCACCGGACTGAGATAATCGACTGCCGGGGGCTTACTATGCTGCCCGGCTTCCACGACGCTCACTGCCACCTGTTCGCCCTGTCCGGTTCTTTGACCGGGGTGGATTGCGGCTTTCCCAACGTCAAGTCAATTCCGGACCTCCAGCACACTATCAAAACTGCGGCCGACGGGACTTCCGAAGGCCGGTGGCTCCGGGGGTTCGGATACGACGAACGCGACCTGGCAGAGCAGCGCCACCCAACGCGGTGGGACCTGGATGCGGCAACGCCGCTTCACCCGGTGCGGGTCTACCACCGCAGCGGCCACGCAGTGGTCCTTAACAGCCGGGGGTTGGCCCTGGTCAATATCGGACGGGACACCGAGGACCCGCCGAACGGTGTGATCCAAAGGGATGAGGAGTCCGGCGAACCCACTGGAGTATTGCTGGAGATGTCCGGGTTCCTGCGGGAGCGGCTGGGTCCCGCTGGGGGAACCGCAGAAGATGCCACAACCAGGGAGAAAGGAATTGCCCGGCTGGGCCGCAAGCTGCTGAAGTGCGGCATCACGTCGGCGCAAGATGCCGGGCCCGGCAACGGCTGGACGCGGTGGTTGGCGTTGGCCGAACTGGTCCGAACGGGCCGGCTGCACACCAGGGTTACGATGATGGCGGGGGCGGCGCACGTACCGGAGTTTGCCGAGCGCGGAATGCGGTTTGGCGCCGGTGGCAAACGGCTGCGGCTGGGCCACGCCAAGCTGGTGCTGACCCTGACCACCGGGGACCTGGTGCCGGCGATTCCCGACTTGGCCGACGCCGTTGCCCGCGCCCACCAACACGGGTTTCCGGTGGCCATCCACGCGGTGGAGGCGGAAGCCGTGACTGCGGCCTGCCAGGCGTTGCAGCAGGCCGACGGGTTGGAACGGCGCCGGCCTAACGCCGTGATGCCGGGAACCGTGCCTGACCGCATTGAGCACGTCTCCGAAGGGACGCCGGAAGTTATCGACCAGGTGAAGGAAAGCGGGGCGATGGTCGTGACTCAACCCGGGTTCATCTACTGGAACGGCGATCGTTACCGCCGGAACGTTGCCCCGGACTTGCTTCCCCACCTTTACCCGATAGGCGGGTTGGCCGGGGCTGCGGTGCTGCTGGCTTTCAGTTCTGACGCTCCAGTGATTGACCCGAATCCCTGGCCGGGGATTGCCGCCGCCGTGACCCGGACTACCCGGCAGGGCCAAAACATTCCTCGACCCCAGGGAACTGGATCGGACCAGCGGTTGGCGGTCATGGAGGCGCTGGAGGCATATACCCGCGGGGGAGCAGTTGCCGAGGGCACTCAAGAGGTCAAGGGGATAATCCGGCCGGGAATGCTGGCCGACTTGGTCCTCGTCAGCCGGAATCCGGTGGATGCGCCGCCGGAAGAATTGGCGGGGATTGAAACCGTGCTCACGATGATCGGTGGGAGAGTGGTGTTGGAAGCGGGGCTTTAGGCAAGGAAATTCTTCAAGCACCTCGGGACGAACGGTGGGATGACACTCGGGACGAACGAAGGCATTCGGTGAGCCGTAGCGCGAATGGGTTCGACGCCAACGGGTTTTGGCGGTTAGCGGTAGCGCTCCCGGACGTACTCGGCCAAGACTTGCAGGGAGCCTCTGGCCGGGCATTGGGGCAGGGACTCCAGTTCCTGGATGCCGCGGGCGCAGTATTGCCGGACTTCGGCGTAGCAATCGGATACGATCCCGGAGTTGTTTATCATCTCCAAGGCCCGGTCTAGATGTCCGCTGTTTTCCCGGTCGTTGAGAAAAGCCGCGACCGGGTTGTCCGACGGGTAGCGTTCCAGCAGCATGATGCTGGGCAGGGTCAGGATGCCGTTCATCAGGTCGCTGCCGACGGGTTTGCCCATCTCCGCCGGGTCGCCCTGGAAGTCAAGCAAATCGTCAACTATCTGGAAGGCAATCCCCATGTTGTAGCCGTAGCTGCTCAGGGCATTCACCTGAGGTTCGGACGCGCCGCCCAGGATGGCCCCGCATTCGGCGGCGGTCTTGAACAGGGAAGCGGTCTTGCGGGAAATACGGTCCTGGTAAAGTTGGCGGGTCTGCGCCGGGTTGTAGCAGTTGAAGTACTCGGCAATCTGCCCGGTTGACAAGTCCCGGAGGGTCTCGGCGAAGCAGCAGACCACCCGCAGGTTGCCGGTGGCGCATACGATGGTGGCCGATGCGGCGAAGACGTAATCCCCCAGAAGCACGGCGACGTGACCCCCCCAACGATTGCTCACCGTCGGCTTGCCCCGGCGCATGGCCGAGTCGTCAACAGTGTCGTCGTGGATGAGGGTAGCCAGGTGAAGCAGTTCGATTCCGACCGACATGGTTATCGGCGTGTCGGATTCCGGGTTAAAAATATCGGCGGCCAGCAGCGTCATTGCCGGGCGGACCCGCTTCCCGCCAGTGGAGAGCACGTAGTCCAGCAGCCCGCGCAGATCGGGAACCGACTCTTCGTCCAGGCTCCTCAGTCGGCTTTCGACCATTTGGAGGCGCGATTGGATGGGAGCGTAGATGGCAACGGTCCGCTCATCAAGTCCGGGGAGCAAGGCTGCGTCTACCCTCCGCCGCCGGCGAGGCGTTGAGTTTCCTGCTCCACCACCTCGGGGTCCAGCTTGGTATACAGGGGTTGGGGCTGCCGGAGGGCGGCGCCGGCCCGGACCTGTTGGATGCAGTGGTCGAAGTCCCAGGGTTCGTTGGAAACCGGCCCGTCGAACCCGAGAAAATAATGCACCCGGTCGGCGCTGAAGGGAAGGAAGGGCGCCAGCACAACCTTCAACGCGTTGAGTACCCGGATGGCGTTCCAGAGGGTAGTGGCGGCCTCCTGGCGGTCGGTCCTGATGGCGCGCCACGGGGCCTTGGCGTCCAGGTAGCGGTTGGCTTCCTGGGCCAGCGCGAACGCCTGGGTAATGGCCGTCTTGAACCGGCAGTTCGATAGAGACTCGCCAACACGCTCCCAAGCGGCCCGGGCGGCGTCTATGATGTCCAGGTCGGGCTGAGTCAGGTCGCCCGGAGTGGGCACCAGGCCATCAAAGTTGCGGTAGGTGAAGGACAGCACCCGGTTGACCAGGTTGCCGTAGGTGGCGACCAATTCGTCGTTGTTGCGCCGGACGAACTCGGACCAGGCGAAATCGGCGTCGCCGGTCTCGGGCATATTGATGGACAGCAGGTAACGCAACGGGTCCGGGTCGTAGCGTTCCAGGTAGTCGGGAACCCACAGCGCCCAGTTCTGGCTGGTGGAAAACTTGCGGTTTTCCAGGCTGAGAAACTCGTTGGCCGGCACGTCGTAGGGAAGGTTGAGCCCCTGGTCGTAGGCCATGATCATTGCGGGCCAGATAATGCTGTGAAAGGGGATGTTGTCCTTGCCGATGAAGTAGTAGGAGCGGGTTTCCGGGTCCTTCCAAAAATCTTGCCACCGTTCGGGTGCGCCCTGGGAGTCGGCCCATTCCACCGCGGCGGACAGGTAGCCGATGACGGCCTCGAACCAGACGTAGATGCGCTTGTCGTCGTAGCCTTCCAGCGGGACTGGCACACCCCAGGAAAGGTCTCGGGTGATGGCCCGGTCTTTCAGGCCGCGCTCCAAGAAGCTGCGGGTGGAGTTGGCGACGTTGGCGCGCCAGTGGGTCTGCTGCCGTACCCAGTCCAGCAGCGGTTCCTGGAAGGCCGACAGCTTCAGGAAGAAGTGCTCGGACTCCCGGAAGTCGGGAGTTTCCCCGCTGAGGATGCAGCGGGGGTCGATGAGGTCCTGGGGGTCCAGAGTATGCCCGCAGGCATCACACTGGTCGCCCCGTGCCCGGTCGTTGGCGCAGTTAGGACAGTGGCCCTCGACGTAGCGGTCGGGCAGGAACCGCTGGCACCCGGGGCAGTAGGCGAGGAGCATCTTGTCCTGGTAGATGTAACCCTTCTCCAGCAGGTTGAGAAAAAATTCCTGGGTCACGCGCTGGTGGTTGTCGGTGTTGGTGGTGGTGAACAGGTCGAAGGAAACGCCCAGCCGTTCCCAGGTTTCCAAAAACTGGGGGTGGTAGCGGCCCAGCACCTGCTCCGGCGTGATACCCTCCTGCTCGGCCCGGACGGTGATGGGTGTGCCGTGGGCGTCGCTGCCGGAGACCATCAACACCTCGCTGCCCCGCATACGGTGGTAGCGGGCGAAAATGTCGGCGGCCAGATAGCAGCCCGCGATGTGCCCCATGTGCAGCGGCCCGTTGGCGTAGGGCCAGGCGACCCCAATAAATATGCGTTCTGACACCGGCGAATTCCTTAAAGCGGCGGAATGTTGCGCCCGGCCTTCATACATACATAAACCTAAACATACCGTGGTTGAAGCGCCGGGGTTGGTTTAGAGTCACATTTTAACACAATGGACTCGTGCCGGTGGTGGGATTATGCAGGGGCAATTGCGTGTAAACTTCGGCGAACTATCATTGTCCCTCTCATCGAGACTGCCCAGATATTTGCCGGAGTTTTGGGGCGGACCTTGGGGAATCACCGGTAGGGGGACGAAAAAGCCGAGAATACCGGACAAAAGAGGACATTTCGGACATTTTGAGCGTGGAGCTGGGGGCATTTTGTCCAGTCGATGTCCTGTTTTGTCGCAGGAATGTCTTGGTTTTGTCCTGTTTTGTCACCCCTGGAAAGCCGGGGAACCGGCCCGGCGGTTTCGGGTAGGGAAGTTTTCTGTCCCATTTGCGCGGGGGCGCCACCGCCTGGGCAAAACTCCCAAGTGATATGATAGTGGAGAGATTTGGGAGTAGGGAAGGGGCAAGTGTCACCAGGGAGGAAGCCGTTCGGGGGACTCAGGGCGAACGGTTGGAGAGCCCTCAGGACAAACAGGCCGAAATAATTATTGACAAACTAGGTCAGGCTTGTTACAGTCAATCGTTGTCAAATCCCGCCAAGATTGGGAGTAGTACGGGCACACTGTCCCCAGAGAGCCGGCGTTTGGTGAAAGTCCGGCGGCAGCGAGACCCCGAACTCGCCCAGGAGCGGCCCGCCTGAATCGTAGTAGGGCGCGGCGGTTAGGCCCCGATACAGGCCGAAAAGTGTTCCGGGACCCCTTGGAAGCATCGTATAAACTAGGGGCGCCCGGGGAAAAAGGGTGGTACCGCGGGTCACCGTAACCCGTCCCTTTGGCAGGGATGGGTCTTTTTTTGGCCTGCAAGCGAGGATGGACATGGATTTTGCCGGGGAGTTGACCGGGGCCGAAATAGTCTGCGAAAGCCTGCTCCAGGAAGGGGTAGAGATCGTCTTTGGGATTCCCGGCGGGGCGGTCCTGCCTTTCTACGGGGCGATGCCCAAGTATCCCGCCCTGCGCCACGTTCTGGTCCGGCACGAGCAGGCCGCGGCAATGGCCGCCGACGGTTACGCCCGCGCCACCGGACGCGTTGGCGTCTGCACGGCCACTTCCGGGCCGGGCGCCACCAACCTGGCGACGGGAATCGCTGCCGCCCAAATGGACTCGGTGCCTATGGTGGCCATCACTGGGCAGGTGCCCCGCGCCGCTATCGGCCGGGACGCTTTCCAGGAGACCGACGTGACCGGGCTGACCCTGCCCATCACCAAGCATAACTACCTGGTGATGGACGTTCGGGACATTGCCCCGGCCATTAAAGAAGCCTTTCACATCGCCCGCACCGGCCGGCCCGGCCCGGTGCTGGTGGACATTCCCAAGGACGTGCTGCTGGGAGCGCGCGCCCCCTTTGTCTGGCCGAAGAACGTCAACCTGCCGGGATACCACCCGCCGGGCGCGGCGGATCCGGAGCAGATAGCCAAGGCCGCCGCGTTGATCGCGCAGGCCCAGCGGCCGGTCATTCTAGCGGGCCACGGGGTAATTATTTCCCGAGCGTTTGACGAGTTGCGGGAGTTAGCCGAAAAGGCCCAGATTCCGGTTATCACGACCCTGCTGGGGCTAAGCTCCTTCCCCACCGAGCATATTCTCAATGTGGGAATGCCCGGAATGCACGGCATGGCCTACGCCAGCCTGGCCATTGACCGGGCGGACCTGCTGATTTCTCTGGGTATGCGGTTCGATGACCGGGTGACCGGGCGTCTGGCCGACTTTGCGCCCAACGCCCGCATCCTTCACTTCGACATTGACGCCTCGGAGTTCAGCAAGAACGTTAAGGTGACGGTGCCGGTGCTGGGGGACCTGAAGCAGGCACTGGGCCAGTTGTCTCCATTGGTGCAAAAAACCGTGCGCATGGACTGGCTGCAGGAAATAGACACCATGCGGACCGAACACCCGTCGCTGCAAATCCGGGAGACCAACGAACTGCTGCCCCAGTACGTGATGCAGCAGCTTTCCGAGGTCACCAACGGCGATGCATTGGTGGTCACCGGCGTGGGCCAGCACCAGATGTGGGCCGCGCAGCACTACCGTTTCAAGGAAGCTAACACCTGGGTAACCTCCGGCGGGCTGGGTACAATGGGGTTTGAGGTGCCGGCGGCGCTGGGTGCCAAGCTGGGGCGGCCTGACAAGATGGTCTGGTCGGTGGCCGGCGACGGCGGTTTCCAGATGACCATGTGCGACCTGGCCACGGCGGTCGAGAACAACATCGAGGTCAAGTTCGCCATCCTGAACAACGGCACCCTGGGTATGGTTCGGCAGCTCCAGGACTTGTTCTACGACACCGGGTTCGTCGCAACGATTTACTCCGGCAACCCGGACTTCGTCAAGCTGGCCGAAGCCTACGGCATCACCGGCATCCGCGTTACCGACAAGGCCCAGGTCGCGGGGGCGATTCAGAAGGCGATGGATACTCCCGGCCCGGTGATTGTGGACTTCATTGTGAAGCAGGACGAGCACGTTTTCCCGATGATCCCTGCCGGCGAGTCGGTCAACGAGATGCTGGAAGAGCCGGTAACGGAGCGGGTGACGAGATGAGCGGACACGGCGAACACCACACCATCATCGCCCTTGTGGAGGACAAGCCGGGTGTCCTGACCCGAGTGGCCGGGCTGTTCCGGCGCCGGGGGTTCAACATCGCCAGTCTGGCGGTGGGCCACAGCGAGCAGCCGGGCCTGTCGCGCATGACCTTCGTCGTCGAGGGCGACGAGTACACGGTTGACCAATGCACCAAGCAACTGGACAAGCTGATTGACGTGGTGAAAGTATCCGACATTTCCGACGAAGACGCGGTCGCGCGGGAGCTGGCCCTCATCAAGGTGCGTACCACGCTGGAGACCCGCAGCCAGATTATCGAGATAGTGCAGTTGTTCCGCGCCAAGACCGTTGATGTGGGCGCACAGTCTCTGGTGATTGAGACCACCGGCGAGGAGACGAAAATTGACGCCCTGCTGGACTTGCTGCAACCCTTCGGGGTTCTGGAGATTATGCGCACCGGGCGGGTCGCCATGGTGCGGGGCAAGGCCGACGGGCAGGTCACCGATGATTTCGGCATCAGTTACCTGGGCAACGGCAGGGCCAGGGTAGAAGCCAGCGAGATTGGGTCCTATTAGTCAACGCCGCCCGGGCTCGGGCCAGGCAAAGGCATAGCAAGAGAGGAAAAGAAGAGAATGGTCACGGTTTATTACGACAACGACGCAGACCTGGCAATGCTGGAAGGCAAGACCATCGGCATGGTCGGTTATGGCAGCCAGGGCCACGCCCACGCCTTGAACCTGCGGGACAGCGGGCAAAAGGTGATGGTTGGTCTTTATCCGGAAAGCCGCAGCCGGGCGGCGGTGCAGGAAGCGGGGTTGGAAGTCGCCGACGTTCCCGAAGTCGCCAAGGCCGCCGACGTGCTGATGATGGCGATTCCCGACCATATTCAGGGGGAAATCTACCGGACTCAGATTGAGCCCAACCTGAGACCCGGCTCGGCCCTGATGTTCGCCCACGGGTTCAGCATTCATTACGGGGAAGTCGTGCCGCCGCCGGAAATAGACGTGATGATGGTGGCTCCCAAGGCCCCCGGCCACCGGATGCGGGAGCAGTTCATCGACGGCATCGGCGTCCCCGGACTGCTGGCCGTGCATCAGGACGCCACGGGCAACGCCCGGCAAATCGGGCTGGCCTACGCCAAGGGCGTGGGATGTACCAAATCCGGCGTGCTGGATACCACCTTCAAGGATGAGACGGAGACGGACCTTTTCGGCGAGCAGACCGTCCTCTGCGGCGGCATCACGGCGTTGATTAACACCGCCTTCGAAACGCTGGTCGAGGGCGGCTATCCGCCGGAAATGGCCTACTTTGAAGTGCTGCATGAGATGAAGCTGATTGTGGACTTGATTCAGCAGGGCGGCTTCAACTATATGCGCTACTCGGTCAGCGACACCGCCGAGTACGGCGACCTGACCCGCGGCCCGCGGGTGATTGACGAGCACGTCAAGGACAACATGAAGAAGATTCTGTCCGACATTCAGGACGGGACTTTCGCCCGGGAATGGATTACCGAGAACCACGAAGGCCGTCCCCGGTTCCGCCCGCTGCGGGAAGAAGCCCGCACGAGCCAGATTCACGAGGTAGGCCGGGGGTTGCGGGCAATGATGCCCTGGCTCGACCCCAAGGAAGTTTAGTCTCCACCTGCCAACGTCGTACCACCCGGCAACCCCACAGGAGGTAAACAGAATGAACGCGGAGGTGCTGTTTAGAGCAGTTCACCATCGCACGCTGGTCTTGGCTGGGCTGGCTGCGGTGGACTGCGTGGCCCTGCGGCCCGCTTCTCCTATTACCCAGCCCTAGCATTTTGAAACGTTGCACACCGAAGGAGAAGGTAGCAATCATGGCTAACGACCGAGTTAAGTTTCTGGACACCACCCTGCGGGATGGGGAACAGTCCGCGGGCATCGGCATGACCGTGGACGAAAAGATGGAAATCGCCAAGCAGTTGGAGCGGCTGAAGGTGGACATCATCGAAGCCGGTTTCGCCGCCAGTTCGCCGGGCGACTTCCGGGCGGTCAACAACATCGCCAGGGAGGTCCGCGGGCCGGTCATCGCATCGCTGGCCCGGGCGCATCCCAACGACGTCGACCAGGCGTGGGAAGCCATCAAGGTGGCCGAGTCGCCCCGGATTCACGTCTTCCTGTCGTCTTCCGAGATTCACGTCATGCACCAGCTCCGCAAGAACCGGGAAGAGGTCATGGATATGGCGGTGAGCATGGTGGAGCGGGCCAAAGGGTATTGCAGCGACGTGGAGTTTTCGCCCATGGACGCCACCCGCACCGACCCGGAGTACCTGTACCAAATGCTGGAGGCGGTAATCCGCGCCGGCGCCACCACCATTAACGTAGCCGACACCGTGGGTTACGCCATTCCGTCCAACTTCGCCCAACTGCTGAAGAACATTCAGGAGCGGGTGCCCGGCGTCGAGAACGTCACCCTCAGCGTCCACTGCCACAACGACTTGGGGCTGGCGGTTTCCAACAGCCTGGCCGCCATCGAGGCCGGCGCCCGCCAGGTGGAAGGGTGCATCAACGGCATCGGCGAGCGGGCGGGCAACGCCTCGCTGGAAGAGATAATCATGTCCCTGGACACCCGCAAAGACCTGTTCCAGATAGACATTGGCATAGACACCACCCAGATTTACCCCACCAGCCGGCTGGTCAGCCGGATCACCGGCATGGCAGTGCAGCCCAACAAGGCCGTCGTGGGGGAGAACGCCTTCCGCCACGCCTCCGGGATTCACCAGGACGGCGTGATAAAGGACCGCTCCACCTACGAGGTGATGCAGCCCGAGCGGGTGGGCGTCCCCGGGAACAGCCTGGTGCTGGGCAAGCTCAGCGGACGCGCCGGCCTGCAAGCCCGGCTGGAAGCCTTGGGCTTCTCCCTGGACCGGGAGGAAGTCACCAAGGTCTTTGAGTCCTTCAAGGTTCTGGCGGACAAGAAGCGCGAAGTCACCGACCGGGACTTGGAAATCCTGATGGACGAGGAGAAGCGGGAGTCAAGCGAGCCGATAAGCTACACGCTGGACCAGGTGCATTTCTCCAGCGGCGACCACGACATCCCCACCGCGACGGTGCGGCTGGTTGGACCCAATGGCGAAATCAACACCGACGCCTCCACCGGCAACGGCCCGGTTGACGCGGTCTGCAAGGCCATTGACCGGGTGGTCGGCTGCTCCAACAAGCTGTCCGAGTTCAATGTGCAGGCGGTCAGCGAAGGTGTGGACTCGGTGGGAACGGTTACCATCCGCATCGACAACTCGGGCCGCACCTTCTCCGGCCGGGGCGCCGACACTGACATCATCGTCGCCAGCGCCAAAGCCTACCTGAGCGCGGTCAACCGGATGCTGGCCGTTGACGAAGAAGCCAACCTGCCGGCGGTGGGGACCACGCCGGACTAGCCATCGCGTCAACATCAGGAGAATGGGGAAGGAGCGGTTTGGAGCCGCTCCTTTTCTTTTGTGCCTGGCAATGGTTTGCCGGCAATGGTTTGAAGGAGGTGCCGGTAGTCCAACAGCTTTGAATTGATGACTGGCGTGTGTGTCATGACAAGGCTGGAATAAGGATGATTGGGTTGCACACTGATGGGAATGTCAGCAAAGAAATACCGGGCGCGACTGCCCAAGGAAAGCCCCGGTATACTTCTTACCCAGGTTCCTTTACCCTAAATCTCCTCCGCACTACGGCGACTGCCCTGAGAAGTAAGGGGGTTTCTCGGAGCCTGCCGGTGTTCACCCGCATACCCATCCGGTAAACTAACTCGCTACCAAAGTAGTTCCCTACGATGAGCAGAATTAAACCGACCAGAGATAACCCGATGATGTATAGAGGCGTTCTGGCCGCATCCATTTCCAGCCATCTCAGAACCAGGCTGACAGCAAATATGGATACCATCGGCAGATTTAAGAGCAAATGCCAGGTAGTTACACGGTGTTTCCTGGAACCTGGCACCATTCCGAAGTAATCCACTAAACCCGTGATAATGGCCAAAATTGAGCCCAGTAGACCCACGGCGATATTGAAAAAAGCTGCGGTTACTAGAGCAGGCTGGGTGATTCCCCAGGAAAGAAGGTCAAAGAGGAGACTCGTCGGGAAAAGGGCAGTTGGGAAGTGGACAACCATGGGGTGACTGGGGTGGCCCAACGGTTTTCCTTGAAGAACGTCCTTGATGCTCATGCTCACAGCACTTACAACTGCCCTACCGGGTTTCTATTTTACCCCTTAGGTCCGGAGCCAGCCTCTACTCGGATTGGCCAGGCTGGAGGGCTTGCACGATGTTATTGGCGGCCTCTTCGACGGTAATTTCCGCTGCCTCTGCCGCTGCCTCCAGCAACTCAGTGGTGATATGTCTGGCATCGCCGTGGTTATCGTCAGGTTCTCCGCATCCACAACTTAGGCACATCTTGCCCCTCCTATTTGCTATCCAGCCACCTTTGGACAGCTTCTTACTTTTGGGGTCGAAAAGTCCCCCACTTACGAGCAACGTTGAGCACCATTTCCGACAGAATCCATGATACGCTCGCCTCCGTGCAGTGGCAAGCACTCACGCACCAGGTAACAGTTCAGAATTGGTGAGATGAATTGGTTTCAGCCAAGGCTTTCATCCAACTGCCACTTTTTCAAGGGATTTGGGGGATGAATCCCCCAACGTAACCCAACCCCCATATTCCGCCATCAGCCACTCCGCTCCCCTCAAGCCTGAACAGTTACCAGTAACCGTGCCGATACCTACAATCGCCTTACGTCCTCCCCGAGCAATTATCCGGTCTTCTATGCGAATTTCCTTCCAAAACTTCCGAACTTGGTGGAAGTCTCTTGGCGACTCCGGAAACTCCTCATCGTACCGCATACCGAGTTCTTCATCTGACATATTGATACCGTTCCCTATGCTCCACCCGATGGCTATGACCCCGTGGCTGCGGTCATATTTCCAGCAATGCTCGAACGCTTCAGGTCGGTCCCAGTGGTGAGACGTTATTACCCAATATCTGACCATGTAGTTTTCCTCCTTAAACCAACTTCATCTGAAACCCGCCGTTATCCGTCCGCCCCTTGCCGTCCAAGTGCATTGCGGGGTAGCCCAAGCCGCGCAGGTGGGCGGCCAACTCCGGGAAGCCGTTGACGGTGTAGACCTGTTTCGGCTGGACCTGTTGGACGTATCCGACGAGGTCGTTGAAGTCGGCGTGGTCACTGAAGGGCAGGCTGGCGTCACCGGAACGTCCCCAGCCGCGGCCGCCGCCCTGGGCCCACCCGGTCAGGTCCATGACCCGCCGGTTGCGGGCCGAGTCCAGTACCCGGGCGGCGCTGCGTCCCGGCGGGCAGACCACGACTTGACCTTCGGGCCAAATCCCGTCCAGGCAGTTAAAGGCGCCGGGGAATTGCACCCCCGCCTGCTGATAGGTTTCGGCGACGCGGCAACAGCCCTCTTCCAGCGCGACGTCAAAACCTTCCCGCAGCAGGTGGTACAGGATTTCCTGGGCCTTGCCCAACCGCCACGCCCGCACGATGGGCCGGTAACCCTGGGAAAGCCACAGGCGGAGGGTCTTGAAGGCGGTTTCCAGGACCTGCTCCTCGTCCGGGAAAACATACTGCGGGCGGCCGTAGGTGGCTTCCATGACCAGCACGTCGCAGGGTACGGGTTGCAACGGCTCGTTGACCGGACTGAGCCGGGTCTTGAAGTCGCCGGTGTAAAGCAGCCGCTCCCCGGTGGTTCTCGATTCCACCAGGACCTGCGCCGAGCCGAGGCAGTGGCCCGCCGGGAGCAGGGTCATCGTGTAACGCTCGGCTTGAAGTGGTTCGCCGTACTCCAGGACGGAGGGGCTGGACTTGCGGAGGTAGTCGGACAGCAATAATTGGGTGTTTGGGGTCACCACCGGGCGGTGATGCCGCGCGGTGTGGTCGGAATGGGCGTGGGAGATTACCCCGGAATCCTGGCGGCGGCGGGAGTCCAGCCAAAGCTCCATCTCCGGCAAGTAAACTCCCCGGTCAAACAGAACTTCCACGCTCCCCCCTTCCCCAACGCAACATGGGCCCAGTATACCAAAAGAAAGTCCCCGTTAATTTGCCCTGTTTGTGACAGAAGCAGGTTACGTCCCGGCGGGGTGGGATAGTATAATCAGCAGGCCGGCCTCGGGGACGGGGCCGCCCCATTACATGGTTAGGAGATGATATGCCCGCAGAAGTTGGCGATGCAGCCCCACAATTCACCCTTCCTTCGGTCAACGAAGGCGACATTGCATTGGGCAACTACCGGGGTTCCAAGAACGTAGTCCTGTCGTTCCACGTTCTTGACTTCACTAGTGGTTGAACCGACCAAGCCACCTCATTCCGGCGGTTTCACAGCCAGTTTGAGGAGAATGATGCCCAGGTGCTGGGCATAAGCTGCGACCACCTGGCGGCCCACCGGTCCTGGACTACTTCGATGGGCGGTCTGCCCTACCCGGAGTTGTCCGACTGGCACCCCAAGGGCGCCGTCACCACTGCCTACGGGCTTTGGAACGAAGAGCGCGGCGCGGGCACCCGCGCGGTGATTATCGTGAACAAGGAAGGCGTGGTAACCTACCGGCAGACCTACACCCCCGGTATCCTGCCCGACCCGGCGGCCATTCTGGCCGAAGTTCAGAAGCTGAACTAGCTGATCGGCGGCAAAGCTAAAGCCCCGGCCTATTGCGGGCCGGGGCTTTCATATTCTAATACAGCTTTGGGTCCAGCTCGAGGCGACTTTTGGAAACGCTGCGCCTACTTCGGGCGGGGCTAGGTTCGCCGGAACCTGGGGAAGGATCTGACTAGGCGCCTATCTTCTCGACGGTGTAGTGCAGCGTACCCTTGGGCACGGATATGGCAACCTGATCCCCGACGCTCTTGTCCAGCAGCGCCTGCCCCACCGGGGACGCCGTTGAGATTTTGCCAGCGGCGACGTCGGCTTCCCGAACGTCCACCAACGTGTAGTGCAAATTGCGGCCCGATGCGGTGTCCTTCAGGGTAACTGTGGTTCCCACCACCACGCGCATGGCCCGCTCGCCGCCGGAATTCTTGCCAATGATTTCGGCCTGAGTCAGACTGGACTCCAGATCCCGGATTTTGGACTCGATAATGCCCTGTTCTTCCTTGGCGGCGTCCAGAGGCGAGTTTTCCCGGAAGTCCTTGTCCTCCATTGCCCGCTTGATGTCCTCCACGACCCGTACACGGTCCACTTTCAGGTCTTCCAACTGGACCTTGAGGCGGTCATAACCTTCCTGGCTCAGTTGGGGACGGGAACTGGCGGCCTGGGATGCTGAAGCGGTCTTGCCGGTGCCGGTGGTCTTGCGAGTGCGGGGGATGCGGAGGTGGGGCGCGAGGCTGTTGTCTACCATTCCCTGGTCCTTGAGGAAGCCCAGGAAGAGCTTGACCGGAGCCATGCGCTGGGCGGACTCGAAACCTCCCGAACCAGCGTACTGAGCGTAGTCGGCAACTTCCGAGGGGGTCAACTCCCTGACCGTTCGCTCTCGCCCGAACCAGGTTATGAACCTTCTGATTTCCTGTTGCCCTTCGACGGGCTTTTTAGTGTTCTTTTTGGCAGCTACGAACTGGGCCAAGGCCTCGGTAAATGAAACATTGGTTGGCGTCACCACATTTAGCCTCCTCGGTCGGGAATGGGCGCCGTCGCCCAAGGTTCATGGCCGATACGTTGCCCGTGGGCCGCGCTGCCAGACTTGGATAAAGCAATTCAATCATAGCATTTTCCCAATACCGCCGCAACGCTACCGCCGCCACGCGGATGACCGGGCGGGCCCAACCTTGGTGGGCAGGGAGCCGTGTGGAGCCTCTTTGCGGCGACGAAATCATTCGTTACTCCCAGGGCGAACGAATCGAACCGGCCTGCGGGGTTACATCGCGGCGGCCATTGCAAAACACCCTTGCCAAGACACCGTTGCCAAGACACCGTTGCCAAGACACCGTTTTGACGACAGCTCGCCGTTTCCGGCGCCGGTGGTTGTGTGTATACTACTGGCCAATCACGTCGCCGGATGTGTTGGCTGTGGTTTCGCACTCTCCGGCGGCGATGTGGAATTGAAACGCGAAAACCGGCAGCAACGCGAGCCACACATGAAGACCAAGTGGGGAGGAAACCAAGCATGAAAGCCGTACAAATAACTGAATATGGCGGCCCCGAGGTGATGCAATACCGGGACCTGCCCGACCTGTCCCCCGGCGAAGGGCAGGCTTTGGTGGAAATGCAGGCCGTGGGGGTGAACTTTACCGACACTTACAGCCGCTCCGGGGTCAATCCACCGCCGCTGCCCTGGATTGTCGGCGTTGAAGGCGCCGGCGTTGTGCGGCAGGTGGGCGCCGGCGTCACCCACCTGGCCGAAGGAGACGTGGTTGCCTACTCCAGCGTCGCCGGTTCCTACGCCGAACAGGCGGTGGTACCGGCAACTAAGCTGGTCAAGATGCCCAACGGCCTTGACGCCCGGGACGGCGCCGCGGTCATGCTGCAGGGCATGACCGCCCATTACCTATGCCATTCCACCTATCGGGTGCAGGCCGGCGATAAGGTTCTCGTCCACGCCGGGGCCGGCGGCGTGGGTCTGCTGCTCATCCAAATGGTCAAACGGCTGGGCGGTTACGTCTTCTCCACCGTGTCCACCGAGGCCAAGGCCGAGCTGGCCAGCGGGGCCGGAGCCGACCAGGTAATCCTGTACACCCAGCAGGACTTTGCCGAGGAAATCAAGAAGGCCACCGGCGGCGACGGGTTGCAGGTGGTCTACGACGCGGTGGGGAAAACCACCTTTGACGGCAGCATCAGCTGTCTTGGACGGCGCGGCCACATGGTGCTGTACGGCCAGGCCAGCGGCGCGCCCGACCCGCTGGACGTAAGGAAGCTGGGGAACGGTTCTTTGTACCTGACCCGGCCCGGGTTGGGGGACTACACGGTCACCAGGGAAGAATTGGAGCAGCGGGCCGGCGATGTCCTGAGTTGGGTGCAGTCCGGCGAGCTGAAGCTCCGCGTCGAGCATATTTTCCCGCTGTCCGACGCGGCGGAAGCCCACCGGCAGTTGGAGTCCCGGGCCACGACGGGCAAGCTCCTGCTGATTCCCTAGCCTTTCGGTCTCTCTTTTATATCAGGAAGCCTTGCCAGGAATCCCGGGACGAATGGACCGGGATTCCTTGGCTGGCTTCGTTCCGTGAGGGGATGGCAATGCGGCGCCCCCGTCTCCGCATCGTTGACCTTGCAACCGGGGAATGTCTATACTGGAAACAGGCAACCGGACAGGAGGCACTTTATGACCCAAGCAGTTAGTCGGGACGATGTTTACGAAGCGCTCAAGACGGTCTACGACCCCGAAATTCCGGTCAACGTGGTTGACCTGGGTCTCGTCTATGACGTCCAGGTGGACGACAACAACGATGTCTTTGTGCAGATGACGCTGACCTTTCCTGGCTGCGGCATGGGCCCCCACATCGCGCAGCAAGCGGAATGGGCGGTGCAAGACGTGGAAGGGGTGGAGGATGTTAATATCGAACTTACCTTCGACCCTCCCTGGAGCCCGGACCTGATTAGCGAAGAAGCCCGCGCGCAGCTGGGCATCTAGTCCCCCGCCTTCCCAGTTATCCCGCGCCTGAGACCCGGCGGACACACCGCCAATTTAGCCGAATCGTTGCGGCGTTTCGGTGGAGGTCGTATGTCTACTCCCCAGGAAAACGCCCGCTTGGAGCAAATCAAGCGCACTTGGCAGCAGAAGCGCCAGATTACCGACCGTATGGAGGGAATCAAGACCAAGATTGGCGTTTACAGTGGCAAGGGCGGCGTCGGCAAGACCACGGTCGCGGTCAACCTGGCCACGACCCTCGCCCAGGCAGGCTGCAAGGTCGGCCTGCTGGACGTGGACATTGACTGTCCCAACGTGAACAAAGTCCTGGGCGTAACCGAGCCCCCGGACTACGTAGACGGCGAGATAAAGCCCGCCGAAAAATGGGGCGTCAAGGTGGTCTCAATGGCTTTCTTCCAGGAGAAGGAGGACGAAGCTATCATTTGGCGCGGGCCAATGATTCACAACGCCATCAACCAGTTCCTGCAATCGACCGCTTGGGGGGACTTGGACTATCTGGTGGTGGACCTCCCCCCCGGCACGTCCGATTCTCCGCTGACGGTGATGCAGACCATTCCCATGGACGGGTTTGTGGTCGTGAGCACGCCGCAGCAATTAGCCAACGTCGACGCGAAGCGCTGCATCAACATGATTCGGAAGCTGAACCTGAACATCGTTGGCGTGGTGGAGAACTACACCGGGGACATTTTCGGCGAAGGCGGCGGTGAGGCTATGGCCGGGGAGGTGGAGGCGCCGTTCTTGGGCCGCATGGCCCTGCGGGCATCCTACCGTGACGTTGCCAAGCCGACGGTGTTGGTGGACGACGAGGTAGCCGAGGAGTACGAGGCGGTCGCCGAGGCGATGAGGATCAGCCTTAAAGCCTTGGGCCGAGAGGCCGCTTAGGGGGTTAGCAAGTCCTTAGAGGGCATGCCCAGAGCCAGTCTCCTCGGTGATACCGAGGATGGGCAACGGCTGGAGTGCCGCGGCGGATGGGGGGAGCTAATCTGGAGCGATGACTTCGGATTCGACGGGCGTTCCTTTTTGCGCTTTTCTCCTCCGGCTGCGACTGACCGGCTGTTGGGCGATGTTCAACAACAACTCCACTTCCTGGTTCATCGCTTCTCGCGAGAACTCGCTCAACTCCCCCATCCTGCGGAACTTCCGGTACCGTTCCCGCAGCAGCTTGCTTAACGAAAGACGACCCATGCGGGCGAACTCCTTGACCATCGCGGCCCGCAGGTACTCCGACGCCTGTTGGGGATTGGCCTGAGCGCCGTGCTCCGGTTCGGGCACAACGTCGTCAACGATGCCAAGCTCCATGCAATCCGAGGCAGTCAAAACCATTGCTTCCGCCGCTTCCCGGTCCAACGCGCGGCCGGGATGCGGACCGCCGAGGGTGTGATTCAGCGATAGCGGGGAGCAGATGGCGTTTTGTTGCATCAACACCCGGTCAGACATACCCAGCGCCAGCGCCGCCTCGTTGCCCCCCTCGCCGATAATGACGGACACCACTGGAACGGGCACATCGGCCAATATGGACAAGGTATTGGCGATGGCGTAGCCAATCCCCCGCTCCTCAGCCTCCAGCCCGGGGTCGGCCCCCTGAGTGTCAATCAGGGTGGCGATGGGCAGGCCGAACCGCCCGGCAGCCTGAATGACCCGCTGGGCCTTGCGGAGACCGTCGGGGTAGGTATGGTACCGTTCGCCACCGGCGAAATCTCCTCGCTGCTGCCCAATAACCGCGATCGGCTCGCCAGCCAAGAATCCCACCCCGGCGATGACGGAACGGTCGTCGCCGCTCACCCGGTCGCCGTGAAATTCGACGAAATCATCCAAGATCGAGCGAATGTACGTTGACGCGGACGGGCGGCCCGGGTGCCGGGACAGGGCGACGGCTTCCCACGCTTCCGGGGCCAGGACCGGCTGCGTCTGCGAGTTGAGCAGCTCTTTGTATTCGGGGACGCTGCGTTTTTGCTGGGTCAGAAGCTTCAGCAGGGTGGCCAAATGGCCCCGCACGTCCTGCCGGTCCACGATGTCGTCCAGCAGTCCGTGGGTCAAGTGGGCCTCGGCGGTGTGGGCGTCGGAAGGCAGCGGCTTGCCCGATGCGGCTCGCAGTGTGCGCATGGGCGAAAGGCCGATGAGGGCCCCCGGCTCGGCCAGGATGACGTCGGCCAAGTTGGCAAAGCTGGCGTAGGCCTGGCCGGTGGACGGGTTGGCCAGCACCACGATGAAGGGCTTGCCTTTTTCGCGCAGGCGGTTGGCCGCGGTTACCGTCTTGGCCATCTGCATCAGCGGCAGAACCCCTTCCTCAACCCGCGCCCCACCGCCGGAGACCAGCGCCACCGTGGGCAGTTCGCGCTTGGCTGCTGCCTCCAGTCCCAGCGCAACCTTCTCGCCCACCACGCTGCCCATGCTGCCGCCCATGAATCCGAAGTCCAGGACAACCAGCATCACCTCAGTGCCGTCAATCTTGCATCGGCCCGTAACCGTTGCCTCGGTCAAGCCGGTCCGGTTCTGGTCCCGGGGCAGGAATTTCTGACGCGAGCCGCGGGTTGAAAACGACATGGGGTTGACGGAGTTGAGAAACTTGAAGGACTCCTTGAAGCTGCGGGGGTCGGCCACCAACTTTATGCGCTGCCGGGCCGCCAAGGTGTAGTGGAAGCGGCAATAAGGGCAAACCCGCCATTTCAGATAGGCGTCCGAATGGCTAATTTCCTCTTCACACAACAGACAATGGTCGTGAGCCGCGGACAGATAGTCCTGGTTCAAGCCGCTGTTGCGCCCAAACAGGTGGACTAGCAGGCTCGCCAAGTTCTTCAAGTTAGCCCCCTGCGTGAATTCGGACTGCGCTCCGTTTCCGACCAGGACGACGATGTTCTGGACATCGCGTCAAGTAAACTGCCGCCTAGCATAACTATACATCCCAAAACGCCCGGTTGAAAAGCAACTATCCGGGGGCGTCCTGGGAAGTTGCCAAGTCCCTTCACAAGTCCCTTCAATCGTTTGTCCCGAAGTCCCCTAATCTTTCGTCTTGATGGACATGAAAGACTTCCTCGGCAAACTCCAACCGCAACGCCGTGGTGTTGTCGGCGCCGTCTGGCACGACCTTGGCCCATTCGGCAATCCGGTGGCCAACAACCCACGCGATGCCCGGTCCGGCGGTTACGAGAGGGACCAGGTCCCGCCACGCCGCGGGGACCTTGGCGTCGGTGAAGAAGTCCTGCAACTTCTTTTCGCCGGCCATCCCAAGGGGATGGAAACGGTCTCCCGGAACCCGGCAGCGCACCACCACCGGACCCGCCAGGGCGTCCCGCCGGAAGAAGGCCACATTCGGCCCCTGCTTCCCGGCCGGTCCATTGCCGGGCCAGGGCGCCAACTCCGCGGTTACGCGCCATCCTCCGATCACCGGACTGACCGTGGGTTGAGCCGGCGTTGGCAACGTCAGCGGGTGGCTTCCGGTGATGGGTGGCAGAGGACACGGGAACTCGGCAGCTGGGGTCAAGACCAAGCGATCGTGCGAAGCGTGCAGCCACCAACCCCGGGGGAGCCGCAGCGAATTACCGGCGGACTTATCCTGGGCCAGCGCCGCCATGCCCGCCAGGTGGGTTTCCTGGAGCCGCCGGGCATCCCCCGCTGCGGTGATGAAAGCCCGGCGCAGGGCCGACCGCTGCAGGGCGGGATGGAGCGCGCGCAACGCTTGCCGGTCCAGGTTTAACCCTCCGTCCCCGGAGTTACCGGACGCCGGTGATGATGCCACTAACGGCCATATCCGGTCGCATTCCTGCTCCAGGAAGTCCAGGTCTACGGCCGCGTTGCGGGACAATCGGACCAAGGCATCCGCCACCCTTGGGTTGTACTCCGACGCCAGTCGGGGCAGCAGGTCATGGCGAATCCGGTTGCGGGTAAACTTGGGCGAGTCGTTTTCGCTGTCCCGTCGGAAAGGTTGGCCGAGCTCCCGGCAATAGCCTTCGGTCCCGGACCTGCTGACCGGAAGTAGGGGCCGCAGCAGCAGGACATCGTCAACCCCGGCGGGCCAGGGCCAGAGGGCTGTCTCGGTCATCCCCCGCAGTCCGTGGATTCCGGAACCCCGCAAAATATGTTCCAGGACGGTCTCGGCCTGGTCGTCGCGGGTGTGGCCCACGGCAACCGCCGGGGCGCTCCGTTCCAGGGCGACGGTCCGCAGGAAGTCGTACCGGAGTTGCCGCGTGGCCTGCTCAAAGGAGGAGATACCGCACTGCCGTTGGTATTCCAGCGGGTCGGCCCGTTGGATGGTGACTGGCAGGCCCAGCCGGTTGGCGAGGTCGGACACGAACGCGGCGTCTTCTTCGGTCTCTGCCCCCCGAAGGTCGTGAATCAGGTGGGCAACGTGGAGGTGGAGACCGAGAGGCTGCCCCACGCGGTGCAGGGAGAGAAGCAAGGTCGTGGAGTCCGGCCCGCCGGAGACCGCGACAACCAGCGTGGTTGCGGCAGTGTCATACCCGGACCGGGCCAGTGCGGCGGCAACCTGCCGCTCCAGTCGTTGGACTGCCCGCGTCGCGGTCATGGCCGGGCGTGGCGTCCGGTCAGTCCTGCCGGTGGTCAGCCGACAGGTGGTGGGTGGAATTGTAACCCAGCAACCGCCAACCGAGGCCCCCGCGGTGGAACACCGACACTGAAGCCAGATGCAGTTCCAAGCGGTGGAAGTGAGTCAAGGGGATGCCGGCCAGCTTCCCGCACAGGGCGCGAATGGCGAAGTTGTGGGATACCAGGCCGACGTTGTCATCTTCGCCATTGGATGTCTCAATTTCCTGGAACGCCTCCCAAACCCGTTGTTCCAGTTGGACCAGGGACTCTCCCCCCGGCATGGACACCGTTTCTGGGGATTCCCGCCAAGTTTGATGTACTTCGGGCCAGCCAGAGCGCATCTCGGGACCTTTGATCCCTTCGACGTCGCCCAGGTCCATCTCTTGCAAGCGGGCATCGGGAATGATGGGCAGGCCGGTCAGACCAGCGATTTCCCCGGCCACCTGCATCGTTCTGGTGAGGGGGCTGGAATACAGGGCGGTCAGCCCCCACCCGAGGGCGGCCCTGGCAGTCTCTTTGGCCTGGGCCAGGCCTTTGTCGTTAAGGGCAACGTCAACCTGTCCCTGGAACTTGCCCAGGCGGTTCCAGTCGGTCTCCCCGTGTCGCACCAGGTACACTTTCACGTTGGTTTCCCATCATAGGCTACGATTGGGCCCGGGCGGAACAGCGAGCCTCTGGACAGAT
Source organism: Dehalococcoidia bacterium (assembly GCA_965262735.1). Taxonomy (GTDB): domain Bacteria; phylum Chloroflexota; class Dehalococcoidia; order Lucifugimonadales; family UBA3495; genus CATOSK01. Next base: position 24,631 of record CBDHFS010000002.1, read on the forward strand.
GATAGCACCGGGCGGTTGCGCCGGTAAAGTTGACCCGTTGGCCGCCAATTTCTTATCATCACAAGGGTATGGGCCAATGGAGCCGGCTGTTGGCCCGGTGCGTAACGGCGATTCTGTTTTGGTGAAAGTTGTGCCATGAAAATTCTGGGAATCGAAACATCCTGCGATGAGACCGCGGTGGGAATCGTAGAAGACGGACGGCTTATGCGGTCGAATGTCATCGCGTCCCAGGTTGAACTGCACTCCCGTTATGGGGGAGTGGTGCCCGAGGTGGCCTCCCGGCAGCACGTCCGGGACATGGCGCCCGCGCTGGAAGAATCGCTGGCCGCGGGCGGGTCGAGCCTGGAGGACATTGACGCCGTGGCGGTGACCTACGGGCCTGGCTTGGCCGGGGCACTCATCACCGGCGTCAACACCGCCAAGGCCTTGGCCTATACGCTGGACGTGCCGCTGATTGGCGTCAACCACCTGGAAGGCCACCTTTACGCTTCCTGGTTGATAGACACGCCCTCCAGCCCGGCTGAGTCCCCGGGCTTTCCGCTGGCCTGCCTGATCGCGTCCGGAGGCCACACCGACCTGGTGCTGATGGAAGGCCACGGCGTTTACCGCCTGGTGGGCCGGACCCGGGATGACGCCGCCGGGGAAGCCTTCGACAAAGCCGCCCGCATCCTGGGACTGGGGTTCCCCGGCGGGCCGGAGATCCAACGCGAAGCCCAGCAGTCGGCGGGGAACTCCCTGCCGGCGTTGCCCCGTGCGTGGATGAGGGGCACCTTGGACTTCAGCTTCAGTGGTGTCAAGACCGCCTTGCTGCACTTGGCCCAGGCCCGGGGTGTATACCCGCCCGGCAGCGGGGGGTTGCCGGACGAAGAAGCCAAAGCGTTGGTACGGGAAATGGCCGCTGTCTTCCAGGAGTCGGTGGTTGACGTGATGGTGGTCAAGCTGCTGGAAATGGCCCGGCGCTACCACGCTAAGGGAATACTGCTGGGAGGCGGCGTGGCGGCCAACGCGCTGCTGCGGGGGCAGGTGACGCGGGAATCGCCGCTGCCGGTGATTATTCCGCCCCCGGTCCTCTGCACCGACAACGGGGCAATGGTGGCCGCCTGCGCCTATTACCAGTATCACAGGGGCGAGCAGTTCGGCCTGGACCTGGACATAGACCCGGCCCTACCCCTGGGGTAGCGGCTCCCGCCGGGTAGCGGTGATTTCGGAGCAGGCGGACCCCCAAGCGTTCGCCTGGACGGCCCGCCGCCGGGCATCCCGCGCAGCAAAGACCGCGTTGATCAGCAGGAAAACATCGTCCGTCGGACCGCCGGGGTTGTAAGGGAACGATAATGCCCAGTTTCCGCCGTGGAAGGTCATGGCCCCTTGTTCCTGGCTGAAATACTGCTTCGCCGCCAGCCATACGCCGCCCAGAACGGCGAACAGCGCCACCAGCGGCCCCAAGTCTATGTTGATAAAGGGCACCGACGGCCCGGTGACGTGGCCGGTCAACCAGTAGGATATGATGATATACAGGAGCAGACCCACGGCAATGGTCCCCACCCCCTGCAGGAACGAAACGCCGCTGCTGGAGCCGGCCTCAACCGTGACTGCGGCGCATTCCTCAACTGGGGCCAGAAATGTCTCGCCGCCGCTGCTGCCTCCGGCGAAGGAAATAATGCGCCGATCCGTCGCGACCAGCAGCCGGCCGGCGCCAAAGGGTCCGGGAATTATTCCCCGGTCTGGATTAAACGAACAGACGGCCCATTCATCGGGAAGTAAGGGCAGATGCCGGATGCGGGTCAGGTAGCTTGGGGGAGAGTTGAGGTTGGTAGACAAGGCGGGCCTCCGTGAAACATACTAACACACCGCCCAATTGTTGGGCACCAAACACGGCGGACCGGATGGGGTGAAACCAACCCCGTGAGTCCTTAACCCTTCGGAAAATTCGGTCCTGCCGGGTAGAACTTTGAGCTAACTCCCGGTCGAGGGATGGAGGGGAGTAAGAAATGCAACGCCTGAGCAACGAAGACGTGCGAGCGTTGGGCCGCGCCGTCGGCTTGGACATTCAAGACCCAGACCTGGCCCGGGTCAGCAACGGCTTGACCGCCATTCTTGAATTGATGGCCGAGATTGACGTGCCCGGCGCCAACCTGGTGGAACCACTGCCGTTGATTCTGCAACCCCAGGAGGAACGGGATGAATAGCTCCGAACTGCCTTTTCTGACCGCCACCGAGTTGGGGGCCGAAATCAAGGCCAGGCGGGTGTCTCCGGTGGAGGCCGTGGACGCCTACCTGGAGCGTATCGAGCAGGTCAACCCCAAGCTGAATGCCTACATCACCGTGACCGGGGAAGCGGCCCGGGAGGCCGCGCAGCGCGCCGGAGCGGAAATCGCCCGGGGCGGCTACCGGGGACCGCTCCACGGAGTTCCGGTGGCGGTGAAGGACCAAATCCACAGCGCCGGCATCACGACCACCGATGCCTCCAAGATTCGGGCTGGATTTGTCCCCGACGAGGACGCCACGGTTCTGGCCAACCTGAAGCAGGCCGGGGCTATCTTGCTGGGCAAGCTGAACATGAGCGAGTTTGCGCTGGGAGACCCGGTTAGCTCCGCCTTCGGGCCGGCCTGCAATCCCTGGGACCTGGAGCGCAGTCCGGGCACGTCGTCCACCGGCTCCGGGTCGGCCACCGCCGGGTTCCTGTGCGCCACGTCCCTGGGGGAGGACACCGGCGGATCCATTCGCGGCCCGGCAGCCAACTGCGGGCTGGTCGGCCTGCGCCCCACCTGGGGCCGGGTCAGCCGTTACGGCGTGGACGGGGCCTGCTGGTCCATCGACACCATTGGCCCGATTTCCCGCAGTGTCGCCGACTGCGCCGCCACCATCGGCGCCATCGCCGGCTATGACCCCAACGACCCCTACACCCGGCAGGTCCCCGTGCCCGACTACGCCGGGGCCTTGACCGGGGACATTTCCGGTCTGAAAGTCGGCCTGGTGACCGAGCTCCTCGACCCGGAACTGGTGGGAGTGGATGGGGCAACCCGCGAGGCGGTTTTGGCCGCGGCTGAAACGCTGCGGCGGCTGGGCGCCGAGGTTAAAGAAGTCTCCCTGCCACTGGCCAGGCACGCCGGGGCTATCATCCGCACCATCACCCACGTCGAGCGGGTCAGTTTGCGACCGGAATGGCTCCGCCAACGCCCGGAAGACTTTCACGCCAACACGCGGGTGGCCTTCACCATCGCCAACCTCATCCCGGCCCAGGTCTATTACAAGGCCCAGAAGCTGCGGGCCCTGGTACGGCGGCAGGTGCTGGAGGCGCTGGAAAACGTGGATGTCCTGGTTCAGCCCACTTCCGCAGGGCCGGCGGCGGTCATGCGCGCCGACCCTGGGGACGGCACGGTGGAGCAGGCCAAGGCGTCGTTGGTCGAAGGCAGTTTCAGGGGGATTTACAGCCTGTCCGGCGTCCCCGCGTTGTCCATCCGGTGCGGCTTTACCGACGATGGGCCCGGCGGCCTGCCACTGGCGCTGCAAATCGCCGGGCGGCCCTTCGCCGAAGCGACGGTCTTGAACGCGGCCCACGCTTACGAGCAAAACACCGCCTGGCACGAACGCCGTCCGACGGTTTAGGATCAGTCGCGACGATTAACCGGGAAGTCCTTCGAGGGACCTCAGGATGAACGGGTGGCGTACGTTGGGGGATTCATCCCCCAACCCCCCCCGTGTAAGGAAGTCCTGCGAGGGTCTCAGGACCAGCGGGTTGTCCCGCGTTATTCCCGGTCAACAAAAATTTAGAGAGGTACATCGATGACGCTGCCCAACCCTGGAGCCTGGCAAGCCCTAATCCAGGAAAATGCCCCTCAACTTTACCAGGACGTATCCGCCGTGCGGGACCATGTGCTGACCGACGGCGCGCTGCCGCTGAAGGTCAAGGTGCTGATGACCATGCTGTGCGATGCCCTGCTCGCCCACGAGGAAGGCGTCAAGAACATCGCAGACCGCGCCCGGGCTGTGGGGGCAACAGAAGAGGAAATCGCCGAGACTATCGGCGTCGCCTTCGTAATGGGCGGCACCCCGGCTCTGGTCACAGGGGCCAACGCATTTCGTTAAGTAAGTCTTTCGAGGGCCCCAAGGACGCAAGGATGGCCCTTCGAGAGGTTTATGCCGAACGGTTGAGAGCCTCAGGACGAACGATTAAAAGGACTTTGCAATCGTCCTGGTCCGGTCTAACCTAGCCCTTGACACGGTGGGCGGCAGGTGTTAAGTTGCCGGAGCAAAGGCAATGATGGAGACGAGTAGGTAAGCCGACGCGTCCAGCGAGCCTGGTACGGTGGGAGCAGGCACACCGAAACTTACCGAAAATCCCTCCGGAGCCGCCAGCTGAAACCCTCCTTAGCGAGGCAAGTAGGCCGGGCCGGGGTCGTCGCCCGTTAGCAACGACGGGGCATGTTGGTGTCCTGCTGGAGAGGCCCGGGCGACCGGGCAAATAGGGTGGTACCGCGGGAAACGATTGAAGTCCCGTCCCTATGTGTGGACGGGGCTTTTTTGCGCCCTGTAGCGGCTCTCCCGAACTTTCTCGGCAGGGGAAAGTCTGAGCTTCCGGAGGCTGCGGTAATGTTGAAAGGTTCCGAAATCATCTGCGAGAGTTTGTTGCGCGAGGGCGTGGACGTCCTTTTCGGGCATCCCGGCGGGGCAATCCTTCCCTTCTATGATGCCTTGTGGAGTTATCCTCAACTGAGGCACATTCTGGTGCGTCACGAGCAGTCGGCCGCCCACGCCGCCGACGGCTACGCACGGGTCACCGGCCGGCCCGGCGTGTGTGTCGCCACGTCGGGGCCCGGTGCGACCAACCTGGTGACCGGAATTATGGGTGCCCGCGCTGACTCGGTGCCGATGGTCGCCATCACGGGGCAGGTGGCCCGGCCCGTGATGGGGTCCGAGGCGTTTCAGGAGTGCGACATCTGCTCCATTGCGTCGGCCTGCACCAAGCGGACCTACTTGGTCATGTCTGCTAAGGACCTGGCGCCGACGATTCACGAAGCCTTTCGCATCGCCGTGGAAGGTCGGCCGGGCCCAGTGCTCATCGACGTTCCCCGGGACGTGCAGTTGGAGCTGGCCGACTTTGATTATCCCGAAATCCCACAACCCCAACTGCCGCCGGTCCCGGCAGAAACGCTAGAACAGCTGCCCCTGGCAGCCCGGCTAATCAACGAGGCCGAACGGCCGGTCATAATCGGCGGCCACGGCATTTTGGCGTCGGGGGCGCAGAAAGAAATCAAGTCACTGGCCGAGGCCACCGGCATTCCGGTCATCAACACGCTGCTGGGGTTGGGCGGCTTTCCCAGGAACCACCCCTTGAGCCTGGGGATGCTGGGGATGCACGGGATGTACTGGAGCAATATGGTGGTGGACCAGGCCGACGTCGTCGTCGGGTTGGGGATGCGTTTCGACGACCGGGTGACCGGCAAGGCCGACACCTTCGCCCCCCACGCCCGCATCGTTCACCTGGATATCGAGTCCTCCCAAATTGGGCGCAACGTTCCGGTGGAGGTGCCGCTAGTGGGCGACGCCAAGGCCGTCTTGCAGCGCTTGTTGCCCCTGGTAGAGCGGGTAGAGCGTCCCCAGTGGATGGACTATATCGCCGGCCTGCGCGGCGGGCACCCATCCCTGGCGATTCCCCACGCCGATGTTTTGCAGCCTCAGCAAGTCTTGTACGAAATGAATGAACTGCTCCAGGGTGCCCCTGATTCGGTGGTCGTTACCGGCGTAGGCCAGCACCAGATGTGGGCAGCCCAGTTCCTCTTCTTCAACGAGCGCAACATCTTCGTCTCGTCGGGCGGCCTTGGCGCGATGGGGTTCGAGCTTCCCGCGGCGATGGGCGCGCAGATAGCCAAGCCGGACGTCGATGTCTGGACCATCGCCGGAGATGGCGGGTTCCAGATGACCTTGCAAGAGCTGGCTACCGTGGCCCAGGAGAAAATGCCCATCAAGATTGCCCTGTTCAACAACGGCCACCTGGGCATGGTCAAACAGTGGCAGGAGTTGTTCTTCGAAAACCACCTGAAAGAAGTGCCCATTCCGGGGCCGGAGTTCGTGAAACTGGCCCAGGCTTACGGCATCCCGGCCCGCCGCGTGACTCACCAGGAGGATGTGATGCCTGCGCTTCGGGAGGCGCAGGACTACGACGGGCCGTATCTGGTGGAGTTTGTGGTGAATCCGGCAGCCCATGTTTATCCCATGGTCCCGCCGGGTGGGTCGCTGGCCGATACCCTGGAAGACCCGCTGCTGGCTTCCGCAACCTAGTGGTTTTAGGGTAAAATTGGCTTGTCCGGACCGGACCGCGGGACGTATGCCCGGCGGCGATGGTTCGAGAAAACGACACCCCGACGGAGGGAAACATGGGGGAGTGGGTATCTATAATTGAGGCTTCCCGGGTCTTGAACGTCTCACAGGCGGTCGTGCGGCGCTACGCGCGGGACGGGCGTCTGCCGTCCAGGAAAGAACAAGCCGCTCACGGGGGATCGTACTGGGTGGTTGAGCTGCCAGAGGATGGTTGGGAGGACGACTTCAAAGACCGCGTTCATGGCATCGCCCAGCAGTTGACACCCTGGTGGTGGTCTACTCGCGAACGGTCCGGCGAGGTGCATTACGTGGACGGCCTAGGCGTGGAGGAAATCGAGGCCCTTTTCCTTTGCGGCCTGATGACCGACAACATCTGGGCGGCGATCGGGCATGACCCCGCGCTGCGCTGTCCAGAGTGCCTGGAAGAGGTGGAGCGGAGAGGTCTGCCCCTCGAAACCCGGGAATAACCTAACAAAGGTATTCCTTCAAGGGCTTTGGGATTAACGGATTCGACCAAAACTGTTAGGGCTGCCAAAGCTGGCTCCACCAAGCGGGCGCAACTGGACAATGGGGATGCGGTAGTAAAGAAGAAGCCTTCGTTGACTTGAACGAAGGCTTCTTCTCGTTGTCGGTTCTTCGGGGCAGGTATCAGACTACTTGGTAGGTCCAAACCCGGTGTATTACTTCTGGTTCTCCCTTAGGCAGAGGCTGGTATTCGTCGCTCATCTCAACCAGCTTCAACTGGTTTGCAGTTACGAGTTCCGCCTGCTTTTCCTTGAAGCCGTTTTCTTCGTAAGTTTCGTTACGGATGGTAAACACGATATGCCCACCGGGTTTGGTAACCCGGACCAACTCGTCCAGAGAACTGGCGGGAGCGTGTCCGGCGGTGAACACGCCCACCGTGATTACCGCATCAAAGCGGTCGCTGGGGAAATCCAGATGCTGCCCCAGCGCCATCTTGTGAAACTCCTGGTAGACGCCCTTCTTCTCCGCTTCGTCCAGCATCCCCTGGGACAAGTCCATCGCCACCAGGTTGGTGTACCCCATCCCGGCCAGAATCTCTCCGACCAGTCCGGTGCCGGTGCCGGCGTCCAGGACCAGCGCATCTTGGGAGGAATACTTGCCCAGGGACTCCGCGGCCAACTTGGGGGCGATCCAACCGAACTCGGTATCGAGGTCCCGGTCATACTCCCCGGCCCATTGGTCGTAGCGTTCCTCAAGTTCCTCGTTGCTGGTGGAGGAATACACCCATTGGACACGGTCGTGGGGTTCCAGGCTAGTCATGCTGCGCCTCCTGCGCTTCGAGAAGGGGTGGTATGACGATGGGTATTACTTCCGGCAAACGAACATGGCCCAACCCATTTCTCTGCGGGTCACGGCCAGGGCGGTCTCCGCGTAGGCTTCGTGAAGGTATTCAAAGCGTTCTTGGTGCTCAGCGTCTCCCCCGGAAGCCAACTCGGACAAACATTCGTAGCTGGTCTTCAGGTGTTCCGAAAGGTCGTTAGCCTCCACGATTTCGAACCCGGCCTTCCGCAACGAGTCCTGGTAAGAGTCAAAGGAAAAGTCGGTATCGTAAAGCAGCCGCTCGTAGACGAACTTCTGGGCCGCCTCGCCGACGTTGGGCTGGGGCTTGGTCAAGTCGTCGAAGACGAAGGTGCCACCGGGCTTGAGCACCCGGTACACTTCCCGCAGCACGGCTTCCTTGTCCGGCACGTGGTAGATGGTGGCTTGGCTCCAAGCATGGGTAAAGGTGTTGTCCTCAAAGGGCAACTCGGTTGCCGAACCCTTGTGGAACTCTGTGCGGGCCTGTAGTTCGGCGGATTCCGCGGTCAGAGACGCTTGGGCGTTGGCGATTCGCACACCGCTCAGGTCAAGGCCGGCGACCTGGGAACCGTACTCCTTGCTGAGCCAGATAGCTGTCGTGCCGCTTCCGCAGCCCACGTCCAACAGCTTGCTTTCGGCATTGATGCCGCCCTGCCTGGCCATAAACCGGTTGAGGTTGCCGCACGCTTTGAGGAACTCCCGGCCGGTGGACTCGTCGAACAGGCCCCAGTGGACGGTGCCTTCCTTGTCCCACAACGCCCGGTATACCGCGTCCTCGTGGTCGTAATACTCTTCGGTTTCGGACTCAGCGTACCTGTGCAACATTGGGCGCGCCCTCCAGGAAGTACTCCAGCTGGTTCTGGCCATTTACCAGAATCGACAGCGGCTCCACGGGAACGTCGGTGGTCTCGAAAGCCATGATGATAACTTTGTGGCCGGGCGCGCTGAGCTTGGCGGCGGCTCCCTGAATGGAGATGTCGCCGTGGCCGCGCGGACCAGGAATCACATAGGTCTCAAAGCGACTGCCGTTGTCGACGTCGCAGATTAACACCTTTTCATGGTTCCAGATGTCGACCATGTCCAAAAGGTCTTCATCGATCAGTATACTGCCGACATAGTCCTCCCGGCATGCAGTCACGGTGGCCCGGTGTATCTTGGATCTCATCAACTCTCGCATTCTTGGGTAAGCCTCCTGGAAAATGTTTGGTGAGTACGTGCAATGTCCCGTTACGCAGGGTTTCTTTTCCGAATATTTCCCGGCCAAGCCAATGCCCGGCATGGCGTACCGGTACAGGTTGGCAGGACCTGACTCGGGCGGAACGACCCGGTAACGGGGAAAATGTTCGGCGGTAAGGAGCTAAGGCTCGCAGGGGAGGGTGTGCTTGAAGCGGCCCCGGACCAAGGTTTCGTCGGAAATAGCGGTTATGTTTGAGGCGAGGGTATCGGGCTGGGAAAATTCAGGGCTTACGCAACTCGTAGAGTTACAATAATACCCCAATGGTACAGGTTGCATCATACAGCTTCCTCCTGACAACACCTCGGCGCACCCGAAAGTGGGGGAACCCTGCTACCCTTCCTTCTGTCGGGTGTCCAAGGTGGCGGCCGAAAAGCCAAGCCCAAGTCCGCCGGCGTACCTGCGAACTCTTCAGTTTGACGTCCGGTCGAATCCCTAACTTAGAGGCCGTTCGGCATCCGTTTAGTTAACTCAACCAGCGCACCCCGATGTTATCGGTATTTCCCGTGGTTGTCAAATGTCAAAAACCTGTACGCAAAACACATTGACAAACATTAAGAGCCATGATTCCACCGGATGCAGTCACAATCCAGCGCAAAAGCAGGGTATTCTCTACCGTATGGCGTTCATGTATCATGTCCTCCGGTGGATGACGGCGCCGGGGTTCAAGCAGGCCGAAGCCGGATCAACTAGACATAACCAAACAAAGGGGTGGTAGAGCATGGTAGACCTGTTGATTAAGGACGGGCGGGTTGTTGACGGGACGGGTCAAACCTGGTTTCAGGCCAGCGTCGGCGTAACCGGCGACACCGTGAGCGTGATGCGAGGCGACGTGTCGGCGGTGGCCGCCGACCGGGTTATTGACGCCGCGGGCAGCGTGGTCTGCCCCGGTTTCATTGATATGCACTCCCACTCGGACTTGATTATGCTCAGCGAGCCGGACCATGAGGCCAAGGTGCGGCAGGGCGTGACCACCGAAGCCCTGGGCATGGACGGGCTGTCCTATGCCCCGGCATCGCCGGCCACCCAGGAAGCCCTGTTTCACTACCTGGCGGCGGTCAACGGCGCTCCGCCGGCGGACGTGCGCTGGGGCAGCGTCAAGGAGTTTCTGGACCTGTTCGACGGGCGGGTGGCCTGCAACGTGGTCTATTTCGTGCCCCATGCGGCGATTCGGGTCGAGGCTATGGGCTGGGACGACCGGCAGCCCACCGGGGCCGAGATGTGCCGGATGCAGGAACTGGCCCGCCAAGGGATGCGCGACGGCGCGTTCGGGTTCTCCACCGGCTTGACCTACCCGCCGGGGGCGTACAGCGACACCGAGGAGCTTTGCGCGGTGGCCGAGTCCATCGCCGGCCTGGGCGGGTTTTACATGACCCATGCCCGTTACACCCTGGGCGACGGTCTGCTGGACCCCTTCCGGGAGGCCATCACCGTGGGCCGCCGGGCCGGGGTGCCGGTGCATATTTCCCACTACCACAGCCCGGTTGACGGGATGGGCGAGAGAATGGTTGCGCTGGTTGACGAGGGACGCAACGAGGGCATCGACGTCACCTTCGACCAGTATCCCTATCCCGCTGCCAGCACCCTGCTGCACTCGTTGCTGCCGTATTGGGTGCATTCCGGCGGGCCGGGCGCGCTGCTGCGCCGAATTCAGGACCGCAGCGTGCGGGGAGAGATCGGGGATTCGGTTACGCCGCAGTGGGGTATGACCCTGGAGCATTACATCTTCAGTCACATCAAGACCGAGAAGAATAAGGAATGGGAAGGCCGCTCGCTAACGGATTTGGCCCATACCCGCGGCGGCACGATGGTTGACGCCATCTGCGACCTGCTGATTGAGGAAGACCTGGAGGTAGCTTTTGTCGCCCGCACCGGCAACCCGGACAACATCCGGACCATCCTCAAGCATCCGGCGCAGATGGTGGGTTCCGACGGCCTGCTGACCGGGGGCTATCCCAACCCCCGCAGCTACGGCACCTTCCCCTACGTTCTGGGGCAGTTGGCGCGGGAAGAGGGCTTGCTGCGGCTGGAAGAAGCGGTGCGGAAGATGACGGCCATCCCCGCGCAGCGGTTAGGGCTGAAGGACCGGGGCATCCTGCGCGACGGCATGAAGGCCGACATCGTGGTGTTCGACCCGGAGCGGGTGGCGGCCACGGCGACATTTGAGGAACCCAGGCAGTTTCCGGTGGGCATCGACTACGTAATCGTCAACGGCCAACTGGTCATAGACAACGGAAGTCACACCGGGGCCCGGTCCGGCCGGGCGCTGCGGAGCCAGTAGGCGGACAACATATCACGAGTCTGTTCTTGGGGCGGGCTGCCATTTCGACCCGTTCCTCCTGGGGCTACCGGAAGAACTCATCGTTGGGGAAGAACTCTCGTTGGCCGGCACATTCCGAAGCTGTCGGGCAGAGCGTTGCGGTCGTTCTTAAAGGCAGTCCGACGACAATCGCGGGCGGGGTCAGTTGACCCCGCCCGCGCGTAGCTTCCTGTCGGCCTCCGACCTGGAAAAACGTGAGGATCGCCTATCTGCCTTTCCACACCGGGGCGCGCTTTTCGGCGAAGGCTTTGACACCCTCGGCAGCGTCCTCGGTGTGCAGCACCACGTCCCGCTTCATCTGGGCAAAGGCTACGCGGCGTTCCAGGTCCATAGCTGCTCCCATTACCGAGGACTCCTTGATGGCCGCGAGCGACAGGGGGGCGTTGGCGACAATCTTGCGGGCAATCTCCTCGGCCATAGGCATCACGTCTTCCGGCTCGGCGATGTGGTTGACCAGCATCAGCTCGTGGGCGCGCTTGGCGTCAATGAAGTCGCCGGTGAACAGGATTTCAAAGGCGATGTTCTTGGGCAGCACCTGGGCCAGCAGCGCCGGGCCGCTAACCGACGAGATGCCCCGCTTGACCTGGGGCCAGCCGAATTGGGCCTGATTGGACGCGATGCGGATGTCGCTGCCCAAAGCTAGGCCGCACCCCTGAGCCAGGCAGATGCCGTTGATGGCGGCGATGATGGGCTTCCAGATGTTGGACTGGACGACGTAGAGGTCGCCGGTGCTCGGCCCCTCGTTTGCCCGGGCATTGGCCATAGCCACCAGGTCATGTCCGGTGGAGAAGGCCCGCCCGTTGCCGGTGACGATGGCGCACCGGACTTCCGGGTTGTTCTTCACGTCCTGGAAGGAGTCCCACAGGATTTGACGCATGGGCGGGTCTATGGCGTTAAGCTTCTCGGGGCGGTTGAGGGTAATGTAGGCAATCCCATCCTTGACTTCGTACAGAGCTTCAGCTTCGGGCAAAATGGCACCTCCATGTGTGGTCGTGTTGGTTAATCGCGGCAGGAACTTATCCGGGGTTGGGGCAGGACTTGATTCGACAATGGCTTCAGATAATCCGCGAGCCAGTGGGCTTGATCCCGATGACCCCTTCCTGCTCCAGTTGGTCTATTTCTGCGGACGGCAGGCCGAGCAGTTCGCCGTAGACCTGGCGGTTGTGCTGGCCCAGGGTTGGCGACGGCCAATGCACTTGGCCCGGGGTCTCCGACATACGCCAGGCGAAGCCTTGATACCACTTGGGGCCGACTTGCGGGTGGTCAACCTCGTTGAAGGTATGCCGGTCCCGGTAGTGGGGATCTTCCAGCAAGTCGGGGCCGCGCAGCACCGGCCCGGCGGGTACGCCAGCTTCCTGGAGCAGGCGGGTTATCTCGTAGGGGTCGCGGCGCGCAGTCCACTCTCCGATGATGCAATCCAGCTCCGGCTCGTTCTGGCGGCGGGCGTCAACGGTCGTGAAACGGGGGTCTGAGGCCAAGTCCGCCGGCCCGATGGCCGCTGCCAGCCGGAGCCATTCATCGTCGTTGGTGGCGGCGATGGTCACCCAGCGGTCTTCGCCGCCGCAGGGGTAGGTGTTGTGCGGGGCGAAGTAGGGCGAGCGATTGCCCCGCCGTTCGGGTTCCTCGCCGGTAATCTGGTAGGCCAGCACGTCGCCGCCGATCAGGGACACCGCCGATTCCTGCTGGGAAACGTCAACGAACATTCCCTGCCCGGTGCGTTTCCGATAGCGCAGGGCCGCCAGAATGACGCCGGCGGCGTGGGAGCCAGTGATGGGGTCGCCGTGGTTGATGCCCGACTTCATCGGCCCCTCATCGGGATAGCCGGTCATGTGGGCCATGCCGGAAAGTTGCTCCTGTCCGATGCCGTAGGCGACATAACCCTGCCACGGCCCGCTGTTGCCGAAGGCCGGCATGGAAGCGTAGATGATGTCGGGGCGGATGCGCCGGAAGGTCTCATAGGTGTAGCCCAGACGCTCCAGGCTGCCCTGCCGGAAGTTCTCCATCACCACGTCGCTGATGGAAACTAGGTCCTCAAACACGCGCCGCCCGGCGTCGGTGGTCAGCTCCAGGGTGATGCCGTGCTTGCTCATGTGGAGACAGTTGAACCAGCCGTTGCGGTTCCAGGGTTCATCGCCGGGTTCGGCATCGGGATAGGCGGCGATGCCGGGCGCGGGCGTGACCGGGCCCCGGTGGGAGTCATACACGCGCATGGACTCCATTTTTATGACCTCGGCGCCCATGTCGGCCAGCAGCTTGGTGCAGTAGGGGCCGGCCCAGATGCGGGACAGGTCGAGGATGCGGAAGTTTTGCAACGGTTGGCGGGAAGGCATCAGGCAACCCCTTGCGACTGCATGGATTCAAACTCGGTTTCCGAGTAGCCCAGGCGGTCCACGATGACGGCCCGGTTGTGCTCGCCCAGCAGCGGCGCCCGGCGGTAAACCCAGGTTTGAATGGGAGAGTGGGGGCTGATGGGCGGCCCGGGGTAGCGCAGCGTCCCCGCTACCGGGTGTTCCAGTTCCTCGAAGTAGTCCCGGGCTTCAAGTTGCTCCATTTCCAGCAAGTCTTGCATGGTCGAGACGAAGGAAAATCCCAGGCCGTGTTCCTGCCCGGCCTTGAAAATGTCCACCTTGTCGTTGTCCAGCAGCCAGGGCAGCATCAGCGCGTCCACCTCATCGGCGTGGAGCAGGCGCCCCTGCCGGGAGGCGTAACGGGGGTCGGCCAGGGCTTCCTGTTCCATGATGTTGGCGACTTCGGGCCAGTTCTGGTCCGGGCCGGCGATGATGCCGACGTAACCGTCTCGGCAGGGGTAGATGCCCCAAGCGGCGCGGCCGTACCCCCGGTTGCCAACTCGAGAATACTCAACCCCGGAATAGCTGTACTGCATCATGGCGTTTTCGAGGACGTTGGTAGCATACTCAGCGACGGACAGGTCAATTTGTTGGCCGATTCCGGTGTCCTCGGCGTACATCAACCCGGTCATAGAGGCGACGAAGGCGTTTTGGCCGGCGCCCAGTTGGGCCAGCGGCGCGCCTTCTTTCAGGGGCTCCTGCTCCGGCTCGCCGGTAATGTTCATCAGCCCGCCGGCAGCATATAGGTTGAGTTCGGTGGCTTTCCAATCCCGATACGGGCCGGTCTGCCCGTAGTTAGAAATTGAGGTCATCACCAAGGCCGGGTTGACTTCCCGCAGCTGCGCGTATCCCAGCCCCAGACGGTCCATGACGCCGGGGGAGAAGTTCTCCACCAGGATGTCCGCCGACTTCGCCAGATCAAGGACAACCCGCCGTCCCTGGGACGACTTGAGGTCGAGGGTAACGCTCTGCTTGGAAGTGTTCAGGTAGAGGAACCAGGCCCCGGCCTCGATGTTCGGCTCACCGGCGGCAAAGGGGCCAAAGCCGCGCATGGGATCGCCGGCGGCGGGACGCTCGATTTTCACCACATCGGCGCCCAGGGTGGCGAGCAGCTTGGTGCAGTAGGGACCGGCGAAATAGTGGGTCAGGTCAACGACCCGCACCCCTTCAAGAAGACCTGGCATTGGTATTCCAACAATAAGAGACTGTCGCTCTGGGCAGAATCAGGCGCCGGGCGCCGAAAATAGTGTCCGAAATGCGCTGATCGCCGCCGTAATTGCACCGGCTGACTGCCCAGGCGCGAACGCTTGGTTATTTTGTCATTGGCCTTGGGGAAATGCAAGCCGGGACGGGCGCCGGAGGTGAAGCATTCCGGGTTTAGTGTAACTGTCCAGACTTGGTGAGGTAAATTGGTTTCAGCCAACTGCCACTTTTTCAGGGGGTTTGGGGCAGGGGGTTTGGAGGATTTATCCCCCAACGTAACCCAACCCCCATATTCCGCCATCAGCCACTTCCGCCATCAGCCACTCCCCTCAACCCTGAACAGTTACGGGCGCCGGAGGTCAAGCATTCCCGGTTTAGGCCGTGGGTGTGGATGTGGTATTCTTCACTAGGTATTCTTCAGTAACAGCGAGGGGCGATTCTGCCGTTCGTTGGCACAATTCTTGGGGCGATGGCGGATTTGACATAATGGAAAGGCCAATTTTTCAACCTTTGGGGTCCCCGGCGCTGGACTTGGACACGCCGGCGCTGGTGGTCGACCTGGACGTGATGGGCAGGAACATTGAAACCGTCCACTCCATCTTTCAACAATCGAATGCCAGGATCCGGCCCCACGTTTCCTGCCACGGGTGCCCCAACATCGCGCGGGTCCAGTTGGCTGCTGCCGGAACCGTCGGTGGCATCGCGGTCGCTACCGTCGGGGAAGCCGAGGTTTTCAGCGACGCGGGATTTACCGACATATTTGTCGCCAACCAGATTGTCACCCGGCCCAAGATTCGCCGCCTCTGTGCCCTGGCCCGCAGTAACGTTATCGCTGTCGCAGTAGACAGCTCGGACAACGTGGCGGCGCTGTCCACCGTTGCGGCTGACGCTGGCGTGATGTTGGGCGTGCTGGTGGAAATCGACGCCGGCCAGGGCCGGTGCGGAGTGGCCCCGGGCGCCCCGGCGGTGGAGTTGGCGAAGGTGGTAGCCGCTGCCGCCAACCTGACGTTCAATGGACTGACCGTTTCTGAAGGGGAGCAGCCAACCCAGCAAAGGCTATCGCCGGTTTTGGAAACCATTGCCCTGCTGAAGCAATCGGGTCTGCCCGCGACGGTGGTCAGCGTGGCCGCCCCTGCCGACTACCGGGAAGTTACATCGGTTCCCGGTGTGACCGAAGTGTTGGCGGGGAATTACGTCCTGGGGGACTATGAGCTGTGCCAACAACGGTCTGAACTGTTTCCCGCCGCCCGTGTGATCTCCTCAGTTTTGAGTCATCCCGTAGCTGGCCGGGCTGTGGTGGATGCCGGACACAAGGCAACCGGCCCGGACCTGGGGGTTGCGGTAGCCGACGGCGTGCCCGGCGCGGTGGCGGCCCGCTTCAGCGCCGAACACGGCATTCTGGACCTGGACGGCACGGCCATCGCGGGGCTGGCGGCCAATGACAAGGTGTGGCTGGTTCCGTACAACCTGGCCCTTTGCGTGAACCAATATGACTACTTCCGGGCCGTCCGCAACGGCCGGCTGGAGGGGTTTTGGCCCATAGCATCGCGGGGCAGGTTCGATTAGGGTCAACACCGCTCAGCTTTCCTCAACGCCAACCTCCAGACGACAAACGCCTAACCAGCGGTAAAGGAGTAACCGAGAGATGGACCAACGTTATCGGCCACAGGTTGGAACCCCGATGGAAGACCTGGATACGCCCTGCCTGGTGCTGGACCTGGATGCCCTGGACCACAACATGGACGTCATGTCCGACTACTACCGGGACCGTTCCAGCAAGCTGCGGGGCCACGGCAAGAACCACAAGACGCCGGCCATCGCCCTGCGCCAGATACGCCGGGGCGGCACCGTCGGCGGGGTCTGCGCCGCCAAGGTTTCCGAGGCCGAGGTAATGGTGCATGGCGGGATTCCCAGCGTGCTGGTCACCAGCGAGATTGTCGGCCCGTTGAAGATTGAACGCCTGTGTGCCCTGGCCCGCCAGGCGGAGATTCTGGTGGCCTGCGAAACGCAAGAGAACGCCGCGGCCCTCTCTCAAGCCGCCGCGGCCCAGGACGTTGAGCTGGGCGTTCTAATCGAGCAAGAAACCGGACTTCTGCGCTGCGGGGTACAGGATGCGGAACAAGGCGTCTCTCTGGCCCGGCAGATCCATGCCCTCCCCGGCTTGGCCTTCCGGGGCATCATGAGCCACCAGATGATGGCCCAGCCCTCGGAAAACCGGGAAGACCGGGTGATTGAAGGACGAGAAATTATCCAGGGCGTCATTGACTTCAAGGATGCGCTGGAGTCCGCCGGTCTTCCGGTGGAGATCGTGTCCACGGGAGAGACCTGGAGCTATGACGTGGCCGGAGACATCCCCGGAGTTACCGAGGTCCAGGGCGGGAGCTATCTCCTGATGGAGACGGCGTACTCATACATGACGGACTTCGAGTTTGCCGGCCGCGTGTTGAGCACGATTATCAGCGTCCCACGAAGCGGGGTGGCCGTAGGAGACGCCGGCGTGCGTGCGGTGGGAGCCATGAAAGGCGTCCCGGCGGTGGTAGACCGACCCGGCGTGGTCGTCGAACGGTTGGATCTGGACCACGCCGTTTTCAGTTTCGGGCCAAGCGTATCCTTGCGAGTGGGCGACCAAGTGGCGTTGATTCCGGGCCAGCAGGACGCCATGGTCAGCCGGTGGGACCGTTTCATCGGACTGCGCGGCGGCAGGGTGGAAGAAGTGTGGGACATAACCGCCCGAGGCTGCCACAGCTAGACCCGCCATCCAACCCACCCCCGGAATCGCCCGGAGTCCACTCCGCAGGTTAACTATTATGCCGAAAATAGAGCGCTTCCAGATAATAGGCTTTAAGCGTCTGTCCAAAATTGACTTAGAAATGCGTCCGCTAATGGTGATGGTGGGCGCCAACGGGGTTGGCAAGACATCGTTTCTGGATGCCATCTCGCTGTTGGCCGCATCGGCAAAAGGCTCCTTGAACCAGACCCTCAGCGGCATGGGCGGCGCAGCCGAGGTTCTGACTCGTGGCAGTATGGGTGACATTACACTTCAGTCCAGCATGGGTGTTCCGAATTATCAACCCCTCGAATATAGCCTGAGCCTGTCACCTCAGGGGCAAGGGTACGCCATCTCGGAGGAAATGCTGACCCAAGCTAGGGAGGGGTATGAGGTCCCTTTTAAGCACATCGAATCGGTCTCAGGCGACCACCATTACTACGACCCTGACAGACGATTAGTAAGGCCAAATTGGGAGCAAGATTCGCTGGAATCTTGCTTGTCTCAAGTCCCCAAAATGTTCCAAGAACCTGAAGAGTTGAGGCGGGCATTGAGTTCGGCCACCCATTACCATGTCTTGGACGTGGGCAAGCGAGCCCCCGTCAAGCTGCCGCAGCAGTTGAGGCCGGCAGCCCTCCCTGGAGAGAACGGGGAGGATTTGGCACCGTTCCTCTACAACTTGCGGGAAACCGACGGCGACAGGTACGAAGTCATTGAGGATTCGCTGAAGGCGGCGTTCCCCGGTTTTGAAGCCTTAAGTTTCCCCCCAGTGGCTGCCGGCATGATTGCCATGACGTGGAAAGACAAGGCATTCAGGAACCCTTTCTATTGCCACCAACTTTCGGAAGGCACCTTGCGATTCTTGTGGCTGGCTTCCCTGTTGCAGAGCCGCAACCTGCCCGCAATTACGATGATTGACGAACCGGAAGTTAGTATGCACCCCGAACTGCTGGCCATCCTGGCCGACCTCATGCGGGAGGCATCCACACAGTCTCAAGTGGTGGTGGCTACACACTCAGACCGGCTAATCGGCTTTCTTGATCCGAAAGAAGTTGCCGTGATGGACCTTGGCGAGGACGGGAGCGCATCAATTACCTGGGCCGACTCCCTGGACCTGGAGCATTGGTTAAGGGAGTACAGTCTGGACCAGGTTTGGCAAATGGGCGAGATGGGCGGCAGGGCATGAAGATTACCCTGATTGTGGAAGGGAAAACCGAAAAAGCGTTCGTCCCGCACCTTAGAAGGTTCCTTGAGACTCGCCTTTCCGGACGGATGCCCGCCATCCACGTAAACAAATACGACGGTCGAGTTCCGAAAGAGGACAAACTCAAACGGGTTGTTCTAAATCAATTAGAGGGACGCGACCCGTCAGACTTGGTAATCGCCTTGACCGATGTGTACACCGGAACCGCTCCGCACGACTTTCGCGATGCGGCGGATGCAAAAGCAAAACTGAGGGCATGGGTCGGCGACAATCCGAGATTTGAACCTCACGCAGCGCAGTATGAATTTGAAGCGTGGCTGTTGCCGTATTGGGACCGGATTAAGGCAATCGCACGCCACAACCAAGCCGCCCCAACGGGCAACCCGGAAAGTGTCAACCACGACCACCCACCTGCCCGCCGCATAGGAGAAATCTTCCGCCGCGGGGGATGCCGAGACGACTACTCAAAAACCCGGGATGGGCCAAGGATTTTGGAAGGACAGGACTTGTCTGTAGCCATCAACCAATGCCCCGAATTGAAAGCATTGGTAAATACGATCCTCTACGTTGGCGGCGGCCAACCCATCCGCTGAACATACCGACGCCCACTTTTGCCCTCAACTGAGGGTCAGGGTCGGGGGCCTCAATTGTACAAGGCTGCGGTGTAGGTCAGCCAGTCGCCCCGGGACAACCCAGGCAGACTTTGGCGCCGGCCCGCAGAGCGGCCGGACATTGCCTTCTTCAAGAAATCCCAGATTCTTGTCATCCCTCATATCCTGTCGGGCAGCCGCGAGGCATTCCCTCGTTGGGCGGCTGCCGGCGCGTTTGCTGCCGATGCTTTAGGTACGAACCTGAGCGGGTACGAACCTGAGCGGCGGACGGTTTGCTCACGGTTGGCTCAATCCGTCTAGCTCAACCCGATTATATCCCCATCCGCCGCCACGTCCATGTCCAGGGCGCGGGGGCGGGTGGGCAGGCCGGGCAGGGTCTCGATGGACCCGGCCAAGGCATACAGGAACCCGGCTCCCACCGAGGCGCGGATGTCCACTATCGGGAAGGTGTATCCCGACGGCCGATTGCGGCGGGAGGCGTCGTGGGAAATGGATAGGTGGGTCTTGGCCATGCAGATGGGAAGATTCCCCCAACCTTGGGCTTCAAAGACCCGGAGCTGCCGGCGCGCCGCCGGGCTCCAACTGACGGCTTCGGCGTTGTAGATGGTCTTGGCCAGAGCCAGCGTCTTGTCCTGGGCCGATGCTTCCAACGGGTATGCGTAAGTGACGTCCGGCGAGCCACCGGCGGCGGCGATTACCTGCTCGGCCAACTCGGTCGCCCCGGCGCCTCCCTGGGCGAAACCGTCGCACTCGGCAACGGAGTCCGCGCCCGCCGCGAGGGCGATTTCCTTGACCGCGGCGAGTTCCTCGGGCGTGTCATTGTTGAAGCGGTTGATTGCCACCACCACCGGCAGGTTGAAGCTCTTGACGATGCCAACGTGGTGGGCCAGGTTCGGGCCACCAGCGACCACGGCCTCGACGTTGGGCTGCGCCAGGTTGCGGCGCAGGGCCCCGCCGTGCCACTTCAACGCCCGCGCCGACGCCACCAGCACCACGGCGTTGGGTATCAGGCCGCTCTGCCGGGCCTTGATGTGCATGAACTTCTCGAAGCCTAGGTCCGAGCCGAAACCGGCCTCGGTGACCACGTAATCGGCGTAACCCAGGGCCATGCGGTCGGCGATGATGGAGTTGCACCCGTGGGCGATGTTTCCGAAGGGGCCGGCGTGAATCAGCGAAGGCTGCCCCTCCTGCGTCTGCACCAGGTTGGGCATGACGGTGTGGCGCAGCAGGGTCAGCAGCGCCCCGGCCACGCCGAGGGTGTCTACCGTGACCGGCTCTCCGGCGCGGGTCCAGCCCACCACCAGCCGGGACAGACGCTCCCGCAGGTCGTCCAGGTCCGACGTCAGGGCCAGGATGGCCATTATTTCGGAAGCGGCGATGAAGTCGAAGCGGGTCTCGCGGAGAGGACTGTTGTTGCTGCCGCCAACCCCGGTAACGATGTCGCGCAGGGCCCGATCCGAGGCGTCGGTGACCCGGGACCAGCGGATTCCGGTGGCGTCCATGTCGCCGGCGGCGCCCCGGAACACCGCGTTGTCCACCAGGGCGGCCAGCAGGTTGTGGGCCGAACCGACGGCGTGGGCATCGCCGGTGAAGTGGATGTTTATCTCGTCGTCGGGGATGACCGTGGCCCGTCCGCCGCCGGTGCCGCCGCCCTTGATGCCGAATATCGGCCCCAGGGACGGCTCGCGCAGCGTGACGACGGCGTTTCGGCCCAGCTTACCCATTCCCTGCGTCAACCCGACGGCGGTGGTGGTCTTGCCTTCGCCGGCCGGCGTGGGGGTGATTCCCGTGACCACCACCAGCCTGCCGGTCCGCGCTTCCGGCGGCTTCATGGCGTCAAGGGAAATCTTGGCCTTGTAACGGCCGTAGGGTATCAGGTGCTCGTCTTCAACTCCGAGACGTTCCGCAATCCGGCTGATGGGTTCCATATCGCCTCCGGTCCGGGTGGGACTGCTGACGGTCAACGGTCAACAGCCGAGGATTATCCATGATAATAGCACTGGTTATCCCCGGTTTGTAACCGTTTGTCGGAATTGGCAGGGGTTGACGATCTTGCAATTACGATGTCGTACGTGTATGCAGTGATTAAACGCATACGGCGATTTGGCGATGCGAATTGGAATCAATGTCCCCAACGACCTGTTGAAGCGGGTCAAAACCCTGCAACCCGACGTGAACATATCCCAAGTTTGCCGGGAAGCGATTGAGCAGTTGGCGGAGAGACATGAGCGTACGATAAAACAGGTTGAAATAGACAATGCCGAAATTGAGAAACATATCTATAGGCTTGCAGCCATAGATGATCCAACGCTCATTGAACTAGATTGGGAGAAATACGCGCTGGATGATGCTCGGCAGTGGATTGGAAAAGTAGGCCCGGGGCACTCGCAGCATATCCTTGACCGTTATGACGCCTATATCGAAACCATCGGTGGGGACAATTTCGTAGCTCTATACGGACACTTCAACGAAAGATTTATGGGGGACCCGTGGATCCAACGCCAGTGGTCCGTTGCCCGTAACTCGAACGTGTTGAAGGAATCCCGGCAGGCTTATCAGGATGTTTGGCTAGGCTATGTAATTGAGGTTCGGCGGAAGTGTTTGGCGTTAATCCAGGCCAAGCAAGAACAGGTGATGGCCGAGCGGCTCAGGGCGATTCAAAGCCGCCCTGAGCCTGAAGTGCCTCCGCATTTGCTGTAAGAAATAGGAGACGCGAGTTACACGCCCCCGGCTATCTCCCCCTCCAGCCGGTCAATGTCCTTTTCGTCCAGGTTGAAATACTTGGCGTCGGGGTGGTGGAACACCAGCGCCGACACCGAACCTTCCGGGTCCATCATGTACTCTTCGGTCAGCTCAACCCCGATGTTGTTGGCGACGTCCAGCAGCCGGAACAACTGCGCCTGGTCTTCCAGCCGCGGGCAGGCCGGGTAGCCGAAGGAGAACCGCCTCCCCCGGTACTGGGCGCGGAACAGGTCTGGGTATGAAATGTCCGACGGGTCGCCAAAGCCCCACATCTGCCGCATTTGCTGGTGTAGCAGCTCGGCGAACCCCTCCGCGCCCTCCAGTGCCAGGACTTGCAGGATGTGGGAGTTGAGGAACTCGCCGGCGGCCTTCCAGCGTTCGGAAAGCTCCCGCACTCCGGGGCCGACTGTGGTGGTGAACATCGCCACGTAGTCCATGACGCCGGACTCCCGCGGCATCGCGTAGTCCGCCAGGCACAGGCCATCCCGCTGGGACTGACGGCCAAAGTAGAACCGCTCCAGGACCGTGTTCCCGTCGGGGCCGTAAATCAACAGCCAGGGGCCGTCGGACTGGCAGGGGAAGAACTTGAAAACGGCGTTGGCGTTGATGGTCGGCTCGGACAGGATGGCGTCCTCCACCCGTCGCACCGAGTCCTGCAGCTCCAGCGCCGATGTTTCTCCGGCGGCCAGTGCCTCGGAGAACCGGCCCTTGTAGCCCAGGTGCCGCACGTAGAGCATCTGCGGGTTGATGTAGGGGAAAATCTTCTCAAGGTCGTAGTCCTTCAGGACGTGCAGTCGCAGGTCGGGCGGCGCGGGAATGGGGAAGTCGCGCCGGACCAGCGCCGGCGCCACGTCGGGAACCGGGGCGGCCGCCGCCGCCTGCCGGTTCTGGTCTGCGGTCAACAACTGTTCGGTTTCGGTCTCCACCGCTGCCGCCAACTTCTGCCGCTCGTCGGCGTCCTGCAGGTTGTTAGCCAGAGCCAGGCCGGTCATGGCGTCCTGCGAGTAAACGACCAGTCCGTCGTACTCCGGCGCGATTCTCAGGCGGGTGAAACGGTTGGACAGGGCCGCGCCGCCGACCAGTATCGGGGCGTCTACCCCGGCCTGCCGGAAGTCCCGGGCCGTCTCGACCATCATCTGCGCCGACTTGACCAGCAACCCGGACAGACCGATAATGTCGGGCCGGTGCTCCCGGTAGGCGTCAATCAGGTCCTGCGGCGGCACCTTGATGCCCAGGTTCACCACGTTGTAGCCGTTGTTGGACAGGATGATTTCCACCAGGTTCTTGCCGATGTCGTGAACGTCGCCCTTGACGGTTGCCAGAACCACCTTGCCCTTGGTGGCGCTGTCCATGCGGTCCATGTACGGCTCCAGGTGGGCCACGGCGAACTTCATGGACTCGGCCGATTGCAGCACCTCGGCCACGATTAGCTGGTTGGCGTTGAACTGCCGGCCAACCTCATCCATGCCGGCCATCAGCGGGCCGTTGATGATTTCCAGCGGCGCCCGTTCCCGCAGGGCCTCGTCCAGATCGTTGGCCAACCCTTCCTTGCTGCCGTCAATAATGGCCAGGGCCAGCCGCTCGTCCAGCGGCAGGCTCAGCCGCTCTTCGGCGGTGGCCCGGGGTGCCTTATCGCGGAAGTGGGCGACGAACGCCGCCACCGGGTCGTCGCCCCGGTTCCATATCAAGTCCTCGCACAAGCGCCGCTCTTCCTCGGGAATGGAGGCGTACCGCTGCATCAGCTCGGAGTTGACGATGGCCAGGTCCAGCCCGGCCTGGACGCAGTGGTACAGGAACACCGAGTTGAAGACCTCCCGGCCGGCCGGCGGCAGCCCGAAGGAAACGTTAGAAATGCCCAGGACGGTCTTGGTGTTGGGCAGGTATTCTTTAATCAGCCTGACGCCCTCAACGGTCTCAGCGGCGGACCCGACGTAGTTGGCATCGCCAGTGCCCGCCGGGAACACCAGGGGGTCGAAGATGATGTCCTGCTCCGGCACGCCGTACTTCTCAGTGAGGAGTTGGTGGGAACGTAGCGCGACTTCCAGCTTGCGCTGGCGGGTGACGGCCTGGGCCTGCTCCTTGTCGTCGTCAATACAGCCCACAACCAGCGCGGCCCCGTACCGCTGGGCCAGAGGCACCACGGCCTGGAACCGGGCCTCTCCGTCTTCCAAGTTGATGGAGTTGATGATTGACTTGCCCTGGAGCCGTTTGAGTGACTCCTCAATGACGTTGGCGTCGGTGGAGTCGATCATTATTGGGACCTTGACCTTCTTGGTTACGTGGTCAAGAAACTGGATTACGTCGCTCAGCTCGTCCCGGTCCGGGTCCTGCAAGCAGACGTCCAGGATGTGGGCGCCATTGCGGACCTGGCGGCGGCCCACCTCGGACGCTTCCTCAAAAGCGCCGCGGCCAATCAGCCGGCGGAAGTGGCGGCTGCCCAGTACGTTGGTGCGCTCGCCCACCACCACCGGGCGGGTGTCCTCGTCCACCACCAGGGCTTCGATGCCCGATACGCGGGTCTCGTTGGAGTGGACCGGCGCTCGCGGCGGGGCGCTTGCTACGGTGGCGTCCAAGCGGGTGATGTGCTCCGGGCCGGTGCCGCAGCAGCCACCAACCAGGTTCAGCCATCCCGACTCGACGAACCGGCCGATGGTGGCGCTCACCATCTCGGCAGTCTGGTTGTAGTTGCCGTTTTCGTCGGGCAGACCGGCGTTTGGAACGCAGGCGACGGGGAAGCGGGACAGACCAGCCAGGGTGCGGACGTGGTCGGTCATAAAGTCGGGGCCCGTGGCGCAGTTGAAGCCGATCCAGAGCAGGTCCCGGTGGGCCAGCGAGGTATAAAACGCCTCGGCGTCTTGCCCTGCCAGCAGCGTTCCCATCGGCTCGATGGTGCCCTGCACTGCCACCGGGACGCTGCGCCCCAGCTCGGCGAAGGCCCGGTCCACGCCTTCCAGACCGGCCTTGACGTTAATCGTGTCCTGGCTGGTCTCCAGCAGCAGCAAGTCGACGCCGCCTTCTATCAGACCGGCGGCCTGCTCATGGAATGACGCGGCGAGTTCGTCAAAGGTGATACCGCCGGTGACGGAGATCGTCTTAGTGGTGGGGCCCATGGAGCCGGCGACAAAGCGGGGTTTGTCGGGTCGACTAAACTCGTCCGCCGCTTCGCGGGCCAACGCCGCCGCTTCCCGGTTGAGTCGCCGGGCCTCAGGAGCCAGGTCGTACTCGGCCAGCACCACGGAAGTCGAGCCGAAGGTGTTGGTCTCGATGATGTCGGCGCCGGCTTCCAGGTAGCCGCGGTGGATGGAGCTGATGACGTCGGGGCGGGTGACGATCAGGTACTCGTTGCAGCCCTCGTATTCGGGGCCACCAAAGTCCTCTGGTCCCAGGTTCCGGCCCTGAATTGCGGTTCCCATAGCGCCGTCAATAACCAGAAGCCGCTGGGATAACAGCGTTTTCAGCGCACTAGCGCGTTCGTTTTCAACCATAATTCGCAACCTGTAATGAGCATTAACTTGAACCCAAGGCTACCGATAAACGGGGTTGATGTCAAACCGGGGGCGCGGGGTAACAGTTCAGACTTGGTGAGATGAATTGGTTTCAGCCACCTGCCACTTTTTTTCAGGGGGTTTGGGGGATGAATCCCCCAACGTAACCCAACCCCCATATTCCGCCATCAGCCACTCCGCTCCCCTCAACCCTGAACAGTTACGGCGCGGGGGGTCAATTTAAGGCCTCCCGGTTTGACATTTGAGTTGAGCGCTGGGGATACTGGATTCAATAAAACGTGTCGAAAACGAGGTGCAGGTGATGACGACCACCGAATTGTCTGCCAGCGAGAACCACTACGAGGACTACGCCGAGGAAGAAGAGGAAATATCGGACGTTGAGGATTATGATATTTCGACTTCTCCCAATGATTTTAACGTTTCCACCATGTACGACTTTATCAAGTCGGGTGTGCTAGTTATTCCTGGTTTCCAGAGGAACTACGTTTGGGACATTAAACGGGCTTCCAAACTTATCGAGTCCCTCATCGTTGGTCTGCCCGTGCCGCAAATTTTCCTCTACGAAGCCGCCCGAAACCGCTTTCACGTTATTGATGGGCAGCAGCGCCTCATGTCCATTTACTACTTTATTGAACAACGATTTCCCAAGATGGAGGAGCGATCGGAATTGCGGCGTATTTTTGCGAAACAAGGCAACATTCCCGAAAACGTGCTGCAGGACGACAAATACTTTACCGACTTTAGTCTGGCCCTGCCTGAAAGGATTTCAGGTGTTCGTAACCGTCTAAACGGTCTTCGGTACGATAGTCTTGATGATTACGAATTGTCGTTCAATATTCGGACCGTTCGGAATGTGATCATTAGGCAGAATTCCGCTAAGGATGGGGAATCCTCCATCTATGAGATTTTCAGCCGACTCAACACTGGGGGAGTTAACCTTAGCACTCAGGAAATTCGTTCCAGTCTTTACCATTCGGACTTTTACGATATGCTGATGCGGGTCAACTATGAAAGCGGTTGGAGGCATATCTTGCGCGACACCTTGCCTGACCTTCGCCTGAAAGATGTAGAGCTGATGCTTCGTATGTTCGCCATGCTGGATAACGTAGATGGTTATTCTTCGTCAATGTCCAAATTCCTCGACGATTTCTCCGAGAAGTGTAAAAGCAACGACAGGGAAAAAAACCAGTATCTTGAGGATGTTTTCAAGTCATTCCTTAAAACTACTGGACATCTCCCCAGCGACGCTTTTATCAATAAAGGCAACAATCGTGTCAACATCGCGTTAGTGGAGGCGGTATTTTCCGCGACCTGCCGCGACAAGTACCAGAAGGAAGGATTGGTCGAAGGCCGGGTTGACTTTGAGCAAATTAAGGCCCTTGAAACGGACCCTGATTTCTTGGAATCTACCCAGAGGGCAACGACCCGGAAAACCAATGTCATCAAGCGCCTCGAACGCGGGTATGCTTTGGTCACACCGCTGTAGGAGACGATCGCTCATGCCCGATGAGACTGTGGTGGATCAACTCTATCAAGATTTCCAGGAACTTCTGGCCAAAATCGACATTGCGGAGGTCTCCCTCCAAACCACACTTCGGACAACTTTCAGTAAATCCTTAATGATGGCGGTGGCGGGGTATTTTGAGGAGCAGGTCCAGCAACAGATCGTCGGTTTTGTAAATAACCGCACCTCTGGCAACGAGTTGCTAAAAGAGTTGGTTATCCATAGGGCGTTTGGCCGCCAGTACCACACTTTATTTAACTGGGATCGCAACAATGCGAATTCTTTCTTCAGCCTTTTTGGCAACAACTTTTCCGAATCTATGAGGCAGCATATCAAAGAATGCGATGGTTACGGAGAGGCGATTCAAGCCTTCCTTGAGATTGGTAATGCACGGAACGAACTCGCCCACGGAAATTATGCTCAGTTTCCCCTCGACAAGACGACGGAAGAGATTTATGGCCGTTACAAGGTTGCTCTCCTGTTCGTAAACAGTATAGGCAACCACTTGGAAAGGGTTAGCAACTCAGGCGAAGCGCCGGTTTAGGGCCGCTTCCGGGTTTGACTGCCAACCCTCCCCAATTGTTCTCCTCAACCTGTCCTAGCCGAAAAACCGCCCCAGCTCCTGCCGGTTCTTGTCTATCCAGGTGGCGTTTAGCCGGATGCGTTCCAGCGCTTGGCGGATAGTCCGCTCCGCCGCCGGGGTGGGGTGTTCCTGGAAGAAATTCTCGACCTCGGCGTAGCGTGCCATGTCGGTGAAGGCGTTGCAGATGCCCACCAGCCGCATCAGTCCGAACCCACCGCCGCCGTAGCGCCGGTCGAACTCGTCCCAGTTGTCCCGCACGAAGTCCCACGCCGGGCCCCGGCCGCGGATGTTGCCGGCCACCGCCGCCACGCCGGTGATGGTGTCCTGGGAGCGAACGTCGTCGGTCAGGGAGCGGCGCAGCGTCTCCAGCAGCAATTCTTCCTGGGTGAAACGGGCCAGGCTGATTAGGATGCGGATTTTCTCTTCCTGCAAGTCGGTGGCGCGGGCCAGGTCCCAAAGCTGCCCGTAGGTCGTATCGTCGCCGGCTTGGGCCGCGAGGCTGTACACCACGCCCCGCAGGTCGGGATGCACCGACGCCGGGTCTTGCAAGTACCCGGCAAACCGTTGGGATGCCTGGGCCAGAACGTCCGCGTCCTGGTAGTTACCCGCCTGGCTTAACACCGTGCTCCGCAGCAGCGAGTCCAGGTGACCCTCGCCGGTGCGGGGTTCCCAGCCGATGCGGGCCGCCGCCGGGCCAAACAGGTCCTTGGCGAATTGCCGGAAGGCCGGGTAGTAGGACTCGTTGGCCACCATAATCTCGATTTCCCGTAGGTTGCTGGCCAAGTCGCTCCAGACCGAAGCGTCGGTCTCGTTGCCGTAAGCCTGGGCCAGCGCCAGGAATTGGGTCACCGGCAGCAGCCCGGCCCGGGACAGGGCGTAGGCGTCGTTCTGTATGCCCAAACGGTCGGTGGCCGGCAGCGTCAACGACTCGATGGCCGGGACCAGCCGCTCCCAGTCCTCCGGGGCGTAGTTCACCCGGAAGAACCCGGTCTGCAACGGGTTCACCTTGAACCACTCCCGAGTCCCGGGCCCCAGGTTGAGACTGGCGCTGCGGTCGTTCATCACCATCGAGGCTTGAATCGGGGCCGGAGAGCCGGACGCCGCGCCGCCCACCGAGACCCGCACCGGCACCTGCCAGGCCGTGTCCTCGGCTTCTCCCTCTTCCAGCAGCCGGTCGTAGACGAACCGTTCTTGGGAAAGGGTTAGCTCGGTGTCGTCCCCGGCCTGCCGGGCGGCCACGTCCAGGACCGGGTAGCCCATTTGACCCGTCCAGGTGTCCATGATGGATGTGACGGGCTGCTGGGACACTTCTTCCAGGGCGGCCCACAAGTCCTCGGTCTGGGCGTTCTGGTACTGGTGGCCGGACAGGTAGCGGTGCAGCCCCTGCCGGAAGACCTCCGGCGTCAGGAACTGCTCCAGCATCCGGATGACCGATGCCCCTTTGCTGTAGCTGATGGCGTCGAAAAGCTGGCTGACCTCCGCCGGGTCCTTGACTTCCTGCTCAATGGGGTGGGAGTTTTTCAGACCGTCCAGGCTCAGGGCGCGGTTGGTGTCCATGTTGACGAACTGGGTCCACATTTCCCATTCCGGGAACAGCCAGTCCACCGCCTTGGTGCCCATCCACGAGGCGAAACTCTCGTTGAGCCACAGGTCATCCCACCACTGCATGGTCACGAGGTCGCCGAACCACATGTGGGCCATTTCGTGGGCCACCACCTCGGCGACCCGCTGACGGGTGCCTGCCGACGAGTTCTGGCCGTCCACCAGCAGGGCCGTCTCCCGGTAGGTCACCGCGCCCCAGTTTTCCATAGCGCCGGCGGCGAAGTCGGGAATGGCGATGTGGTCCAGCTTCTCCAGCGGGTAGGGGATGCCGAAGTAATCGTTGAAGAACGACAGCAGCTTGACGGACGTATCCAGGGCAAACCGGCCCTGTTCTTCCTTGCCGGGGGTGGTCCACACGCCGACCCGGGTGCCGCTGGCGGCTTCCTTTTCCAAGTGAGACAGCTTGCCGACGACGAAGGCCAGCAGGTAGGTGGACATAACCGGGGTTTCGGCGAACCGCACCGCTTTCAGCCCGCCGCCCGCGGAGGTTTCTTCAATGATGGGCGTGTTGGACAGGGCGGTCAGGTCTTCCGGGACGACCAGGGTGACGTCGAAGCTGGCTTTCCGGGCCGGCTCGTCCCAGCAGGGGAAAGCCTGCCGCGCGTCGGTGGCCTCAAATTGGGTAGTAGCCAGGTAGGCCGTCTCGCCGGTTTGGGTTGTGTACTGACTGCGGTAGAAGCCCCGCAGTTTGTCGTTGAGGACGCCGGTAAAGTTGATGTTGAGTTGGGCCGGACCCGGGGCTGCCGGTCCGGCCAGGGTCAGCGTGACCGCCTCCCGGTCTCTGTCGTAATTGATTTCGCTGACCGCAATGACGTTCCCGCCGGATTCCAATTGGGCGGACTGAATCTCGATATCCAGCGAGTTCATCACTATTTCGGTGATGGTCTCGTTAACGTCCAGGTCTACAACTTCCTGGCCGGAAAAAACGAACTCTTCCAGGTCCGGCTGCAATCGCAGCGTGTACTTCCTGGGAATGGCGCTACCGGGCAATACCACTGCCTCGCTTGCGGGCATTTGCTGACTCCTGTATTCAAGGTTCATTGGGGTTGTTTGTCGGGGTGGTTTTACCGTTGCCGACGGCGCATTCAGGAATGGCGGTGGAGTCCCCGGAATCGGACTCCGCCAACCCGAATGACGCGCCGTTTGCATCCTTGCCAGTTTACCACCAACCGCGGCGGCAGTGTGCCCGCCAAAGTCGCCCGCCCGCTCACCTCACAGCCGCTGATAATCCGCCGATAATCCGACAATTGTAGTCCGATAAATAGAGTGTGCTATTATCAACTACGGCTTAACCCAGCCCTGCTTAGCCGTAATAATTATGGAGTGTCGGATATGCCGCGAAAGTTGACTGTCTCACGGGGTCTCGGGGCATTTGTCCCCTTGTTGTTTGTCTGGGTCCTCCTGCTTGTGGCTTGTGGACAGGAAGATCCCGAGCCCGCGGCGACAGCTCTACCCACCCCGACCGCTGCCCCGACCGCCACGCCTGAACCGGCACCTACACCTGAACCTGAACCGACACCTACTCCCGAGCCAACCCCCACTCCCAACCCAACCCCCACTCCTGAACCGGCACCTACACCTGAACCGACGCCGGGGCCGACCCCCACGCCGGCGCCGCCTCCCACACCCACACCGCCTCCTACTGTTGACTACGACTCGGATGAAGACGGTCTGATAGAAGTCTCCAACCTGGACCAGTTGAACGCAATCCGTTGGGACTTGGACGGCGATGGGACATCCGACCAACCTATTTTTGAACCAGACTACAACGAGGCTTTTCCTGAGGCGGCTTCGTCTCCTGGCAATATGGGTTGCCCAGGGTCCGGCTGCACGGGCTACGAGTTGGCGCAAAGCCTGGACTTCGACGACGACGCCAGCTATGCCGAATACCCCGGGTCAATCAACCTGAGTAGACGATCGTGGACGACTGCCGAAGGCTGGCTGCCCATCGGCGAGAAGGACGACCCCTTCTTTGCCACATTTGACGGCAATGGACTCGTCATCTCCAACCTGTACATCAACCGGCCCCGCTATGTCGACCGGACCAGCGTGAAAAGCGTGGGGCTGGTGGGATTCGCCGACCCCGGCGCTGAGATACGCCAAGTGGGGTTGGCCGACGCCGACGTAACCGGCGTAGCCGCCGTTGGGGCGTTGGTGGGTTTCGCGGTCGAGGGCACGATAACGGACAGCTACTCCACCGGCTCAGTTGCCGGCGCCGGCAACCAGGTCGGGGGTTTGGTGGGTACCCTGGACAAAGGCAGCACAATGACCGCTAGTTACTCAACCGCCGCAGTGTCAGGCGGGGGGAACCAGGTCGGCGGGCTGGTGGGCGCCTTGGAAAAAGGGGCCACGGTAAAAACGAGCTACTCAACCGGTGCGGTTAGGGGAGGACAAGACGTCGGCGGCTTGGTGGGGATTAACCGCGGCGCGATAACGGCCAGCTACACCACCGGCGCAGTAACCGGCACCGCTCGAGTCGGCGGTCTGACCGGCCATGCGGCTGGCACCATAACGGTCAGCTACTCCACCGGCGTAATTACCGGCAACAAGAGCGTCGGCGGGTTGGTGGGGGATATGTCCGGAGGCACAATTACGGCCAGCTACAACACCGGCGCCGTTAGCGCCAGCCGAGAGGTCGGGGGGATGGTAGGGAATATGGTCAATGGTACGATAACAGCCAGCTACTCCCTCTGCTTTGTCACCGGAACGAGCGTTGTCGGCGGGCTCGTGGGTTCCATAGCCCTCGGTGACATAACTGCCACTTATTGGGACACGGGAACGTCCGGCCAGGCGTCCAGCGCCCGCGGCAGCGGCAAGACCACGACCGAGTTCCAGTCTCCCACTGGCTACACCGGAATTTACTCCGGCTGGAACGTGGACGTGGACCGGTCCAGGGGCAACGACGACCCTTGGGACTTCGGGACAACGATTGAGTACCCGGCGCTGAAAGCGGACTTCGACGGCGATGGTACGGCCACTTGGCGGGAGTTCGGCAACCAGCGCGGCTAGGGCCCGGCTCTCCCCTCGCCTGCAACCGACTGGGCCGGGCAAAAGGCAAGCCGGAAGGCCCGGCTCTCTGCCTTCCGGCTTGGCTTGATCCCCCGTGGTGAGTTGAGTGTTCCGCCCAAGGCTCGATCCCCCGGGGTCCGCCAAATGGAACAAGACAACCCTTCTCCGCGGTGTATGCTCTGCCAACCAAAACAGCGGGATTGGGGAAAAATCCCAGCCCACGCAGGAATGACGACTTAGGATAGCGTTGCCAAACGAAGTTCCGACGGCGATAGTCTTGGGCTGGCGTTTCTTTCGGCTTTGGCGCCGGGTAGGGGGATGGTATAATGGGCCGCAAACAGCCCGGGCCGGTTTTTACGTCCCGATTAGGAGAAAATCCATGCCCCCCAAGACCATGTTCGAGAAGATTTGGGACTCCCATGTGGTGCATCAGGAAGCGGGCCAGCCGTCGGTAATCTACATTGACCTGCACCTGATTCACGAGGTCACCACCCCGCAAGCCTTTGACGGTCTGCGCCTCGCCGGCCGCAAGGTTCGCCGCCCCGACCGCACCGTGGCCACCGTGGACCACAACACCCCCACCTGGGACCTGTCCATGCCCGTCACCGACGAAATATCCAAGCGCCAGTTAGATGCCCTGGCCGAAAACCTGGAAGGCACCGGCATCGTATTCTATGACCGTTACAGCCCCAACCAGGGCATCGTCCACGTGATCGGGCCGGACCTAGGCTACACCCAACCGGGCATGACCGTGGTGTGCGGCGACAGCCACACCTCCACCCACGGAGCGTTGGGCTGCCTGGCGGTGGGTATCGGCACGTCCGAGGTCGAGCACGTTCTGGCCACCCAAACCCTGCGGCAGTTCAAGCCCAATAAAATGGAGGTCCGGGTCAACGGCCCGCTGCCCGCCGGCGTCGAAGCCAAGGACGTGATTCTGGGAATCATCGGCCAAATCGGCATCAACGGCGGCATCGGCCATGTCATTGAGTACACCGGCGAAGCCATCCGCTCCCTGTCCATGGACGGCCGCATGACAGTGTGCAACATGAGCATCGAGGGCGGCGCCCGCGCCGGCATGATTGCCCCGGACGACACGACCTTCGATTATGTGCGGGGCCGGCAGTTCGCGCCCAAGGGGGACGAGTTTGACGCCGCAGTGGAACGGTGGCGGCAACTGCCCACCGACGCCGGCGCGACCTACGACAAGCTGGTGGAAATCGAGGCCGCCGACCTGGAACCCTTCGTCACCTGGGGGACCAACCCCGGCATGGTTGCCAAAGTCACCGGCCGAGTCCCCGATCCCGCGGGGTTCGATCAGGCTGCCGAGCGTGAGGCGGCAGAGCGGGCCCTGACCTACATGGGCCTGGAGCCGGGCACCCCGATACAGGACATCAAGATTGACCGGGTGTTCCTGGGCGCCTGCACCAATAGCCGCATCGAAGACCTGCGCACCGCGGCCAACGTGGTGCGGGGCAAGCGGATCCATCCCAACGTCTACGCCATGGTCGTGCCGGGTTCGGCGCGGGTCAAGATGGAGGCGGAGCAGGAGGGTCTGGACCGCATTTTCGCCGACGCCGGCTTTGACTGGCGGGTGGCCGGGTGCTCCATGTGCCTAGGCATGAACCCGGACATTCTGGAGCCGGGCCAGCGCTGTGCCTCCACGTCCAACCGGAACTTTGAGGGACGGCAGGGTAAGGGAGGCCGTACCCACCTGGTCAGCCCCTCAATGGCCGCCGCCGCCGCCATCGCCGGCCACTTCGTAGACATCAGGGAATGGTAGAGTCCGGGTTATACCGCGTCGCAGGACTTGGCGTATGAGCATCCTTAAAGAGACATCACTGGGCGACTACGGCCACCCGGTCTTCAAGCGGGACGGCTTCCGCTGCGTCTACTGTGGGTTCGACGGCAATGGATTCAGCCAATGGCGGCAATTGAGCCTTGGCCGTCTGCGGCCCGCTGGCGCCGGCGGAACGGACTCGGACGACAACCTGGTAACGGCGTGTCATTTCTGCAACTCGGTGACCGCCCGCATGAAGTTTTCCCTGGACCAGAGCCCCGGCGAAATCCTTGAATCCAAGAAGGCGCGGGTCAAGGAGCGCCTCAAGGCGTTTCACGACTTCTGGTCCGATGAGGTTGCGCCCAAGGAAACTGTGCTTACCCCGGAACAGGGGGGCCCCTACCTGCCCCATCCCCTGCTGCTGGACGTCAGCTCACTGCAATTGACGGACTACCAACTCGAAAAGGTTAGCGCCGACAACGATAACCTGAGATTGGAACTCACGGCAAAAGGAGAGTTGGTCGTTATGCCGCCAGCGGGGTCACGGGTAGGTTGGGCAGAAGGAAGATTGTATTTACGTGTCACCGTGTGGGCGGACCAGGATGGTACCGGCGTTACTTTTGGTCCCTCGTCCGGGTTCCGGCTGCCCAACGGCGCGGTTTACGCCCCGGACGTTTCATGGATGCCCCGGGAGCGGTGGGAAGCGTGGATGGCAGACCAGGACGGGAAGTCGAAGGACGACGAAGAGGTTTTCGCTAGATTCTGCCCCGACTTCGTTCTGGAGCTTCGTTCCCCGTCTGACACTCTGGCGAGCCTCCAGCGCAAGATGGAAGAGTACATCGAAAACGGCTGCCGCCTCGGGCTGTTGGTTAATCCCCGGCGGAAACAGGCCCACATTTATCGCCCGGGGACCGCCCCTGAAATCCAGGACGATCCGGAATCAGTGTCGGGCGACCCGGTACTGCCCGGGCTCGAACTCAACGTGAGAGAGATTTGGTAGCCGAGAGGAGATTATGGAACCCTTTGTGAAACTTACCGGCGTCGCCGCCCCCGTTGACCGGGTGAACATCGACACCGACCAGATAATCCCCGCAATTCACTTGAAGCGAATCGAGCGGACCGGTTACGGCCAGTTCCTGTTTTCCAGTTGGCGCTTCAGGGAAGATGGGACCCCCAATCCGGACTTCGTGCTCAACGACCCGGCTTACCAGAACCCCAGGATCCTGGTGGCGGGCCGCAACTTCGGCTGCGGCTCCTCCCGTGAGCACGCCCCCTGGGCGCTGGAAGACTTCGGCATCCGGTGCGTCATTGCCCCCAGCTTTGCCGACATCTTCTTCAGCAATTGCTTCCAGAACGGCCTGCTGCCGGTGGTCCTCCCGGAAGCCGACGTCCGCCGCGTGTTGGACCATCTCAAGGACAACCCGGGCACTCAACTGAATGTAGACCTGGAAGCCCAGCGGGTTTGGGACGACCAGGAAGAAATCGCGTTGACCTTCGATGTTGACCCCTTCCGCAAGTATTGTCTGCTCAACGGGTTGGACGAAATCGGACTGACTCTTCAGCATGAAGACCTGATAGCTTCCTTCGAGTCCGGGCGATAATCCGTCCGGACCGGGGCCGGCCCGTATAACTGCCAGGACGCCAGCAACCCTCTTTCCCGGAGGGTTGCCGGCGTCCCTCGATTGACTACCGATACCCGGTTCGTGGTGTACCTGCCTGGTAGCCGGTACAGGCAACCGTCGGTGTTCCAGGGCAATCGCGTTACGATTGTTTTGGCATACGGCATACTCTGACACTTGCCCCTTTCCAACTCCGGCATCTCCCCGCTACCATAATCCCTATCGTATTTATATCGTTTGAGAGTGGGCCGTCCCGGAGTCTTGCCCGGGGCAATCGCACTCCCTTCGCAAATGGGACAAAATGGTACAGAATGGTACAGAAAAAACTTCCGCACCCAAGAGCGACGAGCCTGTTCTACGGCCTTTCAGGGGTGACAAACCCAGGACATTCCCGGGACAAAAGCGGACAAAACGCCCCCGGTTCCACGCTCAAATGTCCGAAAATGTCCGCTTTTGTCCGATATTCTCAGCGTTTCCGCCTCCCCAACCGAGAATTGGGCTGCGTCAATGACCAACGATTCCCCGGTTTCCCCAAGGCGAGTCTCAAAAACTCCGGCGAATTTTAGCCCAGCGCCAATGAGAGATGCTAACAACCCGCCGGATTTATAACGCGATTGCCCTGCCGGTGTTACCCCTCCGGTTCTCAGCCCCTTGGCTAATGTTATACTCAGCCATCAACCCGGCCTAACGGCTAAACTATTCTGCAACACAACCTGAAGGTGCGCTAATGAGAACCATTGACGTCATAGCCGAGATTCTGAAGCGGGAGGGCGTGGAGTACCTCAGCTGCTTCCCCACCACACCGGTCATCGAAGCGGCGGCCGCCGCCGGAATTCGCCCCATCGTCTGCCGGCAGGAACGCGTTGGCGTGGGTATTGCCGACGGGTACAGCCGCGTCACCAACGGCCGCAAGCCCGGCGTGTTCGCCATGCAGTACGGGCCCGGCGCCGAGAATGCCTATGCCGGCGTCGCCACCGCCTATTCCGACTCCACGCCCATGCTGCTGCTGCCGCTGGGCCACCCTCGGTCCCGGCAAGGCGTTTTCCCCCTGTTTTCGTCCATGAGCAACTACGCCGGCGTGACCAAGTACATCGAACAGATTAACGCCGCCGACCGCACCTCAGAAGTGATGCGCCGGGCCTTTGCCGCCCTCCACCAGGGCCGGCCGGGTCCGGTGATGGTCGAGATTCCCGCCGATATTGGCCTGGAAGAGGTCGGCGAAGAAGCGTTTTTCTGGGGACAGAAGATTCGGAACACCGCTTCCCAGGGCAACCCCAGGGACGTCGATGCCGCCGCCCAAGCCTTATGCGCCTCCCGGTATCCGGTCATTCACGCCGGACAGGGAGTGCTGGCCGCCGAGGCTACCGACGAATTGGTCGAACTGGCCGAGCTGCTTTCCGCGCCCGTGATGACCACCCTTTTGGGCAAAAGCGCCTTCCCCGAAGTCCACCCATTAGCCCTGGGCAGCGGCTCCGGCGTCATGTCCGGCGCCCTGTACCACTTCATGCGCCGGTCCGACCTCGTGTTCGGCATCGGCAGCAGCTTCACCAAGCACGGTATGTCCATGAACCTCCCGCCCGGCCGCACGTTGATTCAGGCCACCAACGACCCGCGGGACCTGCACAAGGACTACGAAATAGACCACCCAATTATCGGGGATGCCAAGCTGGTGTTGCGCCAGATGATTGAAGCCTGCCGGGAGATTGTCGGCGAGTCCCGCAAGGACAACCCGGCGGTCGCCGAGGAAATCCGCTCCCAGCGGGACGCGTGGCTGGCCCAGTGGAACGGCAAGATTACCGACAACAGCCGCCCGATCAACCCCTACCGAGTGATTTGGGACTTTATGCACACCGTCCCGCCGGAGAACGCCATAATCACCCACGATTCGGGCAGCCCGCGCGACCAGATTGTGCCTTTCTACCGCACCAACGGTCCCCGCACCTACCTGGGTTGGGGAAAGTCCCACGGACTGGGCACCGGCCTGGGCCTGGTCATCGGCGCCAAGCTGGCCGCCCCGGAAAAGATGTGCGTCAACTTCATGGGCGACGCAGCTTTTGGCATGACCGGCCTGGACTTCGAGACCGCCGTGCGGTCGGGCATCCCCATAACCACGGTGGTGTTGAACAACTCGACCATGGCCGTGGAAACCCACGCTATGCAGACCTCCCAAGAGCTGTACAACAGCCGGGACCTGGGCGGCAACTACGCCGACATGGGCCGGGCAATGGGCGGGTACGCCGAGCGCATCGAAGACCCGGCGGAAGTATCGTCGGCCTTCCAACGGGCCAGGGAGAGAAACGAAAACGGGGAAGCGGTGCTGCTGGAGTTCATTACGTCGGCAGAGATTGACTACTCCCACCGCCGGGCGTTTTAGCCGCAGTCGTTAGCCCAAGTTGAGCGGGGAAGTCAAAACGGGGACGCGGCTACCGCGTCCCCGGCAGAGGAGGCCCAGCATGGCCCAACGGTCGAAATACCTGATGATTGCCAGCATGGACGTCGACCCGTCGCGGGAAGAGTTGTTCAACGACGTCTACAACAACGAGCATTGCCCGTTGCTTTCCCAGGTGCCGGGCGTGATTTCCGTAGCCCGGTTTGAGACGGAAAAGCTGACCATGATTATCGGCGGGCAGCCCCAAACGCTGGTCATCGAAAACCAGCCTAAGCACCACGCCCTTTACGAAATAGAGGACCCGTCGGTCTTGACCACCGCGGAGTGGGGCGACGCCGTGGACCAGGGCCGTTGGCCGGAGCAGGTGCGCCCCCACACCCAAAACCGCCAGCACCGCTTGTTGCGTCTAACTTACCCATCAGGTTAAGAAACTATCTTCAAAGGCCGTTGGTCTGGGTGGATCGCCGTTCCCATCCGTCCGTCCTGAGACCCTCGAAGGGCTTCCTTTGTTGGCCAGACCAGAGGCGCCGTACGTTGACCCTAACCTGCTACGGCCGTCCCTCGGCCAGGTCCCGCTCGATTCGCTCGGCCCAGGGCTTGAGCAGGCCGTAAATGGTGTCATTTACCGGCGTCGGGACCCCGGCTTCCCGGCCCATACGGACGATGGCGCCGTTCAGTCCTTCCAACTCCACCGCCCTGCCTTCGAGGAAATCCTTGGCTAGGGATGCCCGTCCCTCGGCCGGGAAGTTGTCCAGCGCGTTCATTGACCACTCCATTGAGTCGTCCTTGATGGGCGCCCCCTGCGCGCGCGCCACGTCGAACCCCTCGGCTATCGCCCGTTGGATGATGTCCCGGGTTGCCGGGATGGACCGCATCTCGCCGATGGTGGAGTTGCTGGCCGCGCAAACTCCGGCGGACCCGGCCAGGTAGGCAAACTTCTTCCACAGCATATCCACCATGTTTTCTTGCAGCTCCACCCGCCAGTTGGCCTCCTGGAACACGGCCAAGAGCCGCTGCGCCCGGTCGGTGATGGCCGGTTTCAGCTCACCGAAATTGGCCCGTCCGGGGCCACCCTGGGTTACCACGCCCGGCTCGCTGATGCGTCCCTCGAGCATCACCGACCCAATCATCACCCGTTCTTCGCCGAAAGCCTCGACGAGTTGGTCGCCGTTGTCAATGCCGTTTTGCAGGGTCATAACAATGGTATCTGGGCCGACCAGGGGTGTAACCGCCTGGATCGCCGCTTCGTTGTGGTACATCTTGACGGCGAACAGCACCAGGTCCTGGAACCCGGCGCCGGCAGTATCTTCGACCGCATCGCTGAGGACGGTGAATGTACCGTCATTAACGCTTTCTACCCGCAGGCCGTTGGCTTGGATGGCTTCCAGGTGAGGGCCGCGCGCCACGAAAGTGACGTTATGCCCGGCCCTCGCCAGCAGACCGCCGAAATACCCGCCCACGCCCCCGGCGCCCATTACCGCAATTTTCATTTGAACCTTCCTGTGAATTTTGCTGTGAACCCCGCTTCCGTGGCCGCCGTCGGTCCGGTATGCCCGGACAACGGCGCGGCCAGCTAGGCTGGGTTCCCGAATTGTTCCCGCAGGTCGCGTTTCAACACCTTGCCCATGATGTTGCGCGGCAGTTCCGGCACAAACACCACGGACTCGGGGCGCTTGAAGCTGGCGAGACGCTGGTGGCAGTAATCAATGAGTTCCTGCCCAGTCAACTCTCCGCCATTGGTGGAGCGGAGAACCACTACCGCCCGCACTTGTTCGCCCCATTCCAGGTCGGGGACGCCGATGACCGCGGCGTCGTCAACACCCGGGTGGGACATCAACGTCTGCTCCACTTCTTCCGGCGAAATCATCTCGCCGCCGCGCTTGATGAAGTCCCGTGCGCGCCCGGACAGGTAAATGTACCCGTCTTCGTCGCGGTACCCCAGGTCGCCAGTGTAGACCCAGCCGGACCGGAGCGTTTCCCCGGTGGCTGCCGCCTGCTGCCAGTAGCCTTTCATCATGCGCGGGCCGCGGGCCACGATTTCTCCCACCTCGCCGGAGGGCGCGGCGTCCCCGTCTTCGGAAACGATGCGGACTTCCACGTCCTCCAACGGCAGGCCGATGGACGTCAACCGCCGGAGCTTGCGCTCGATTTCCTCGGGGCTTCCTTCCAGGACGTGGTCTTCCGGGGGCAGCATGGTGATGGTTGAGGCGGTTTCGGTCTGGCCGAAGGCGTTGACGAAACGGGCGTTGGGAAACTCCCCGATGGCTTGCCGGATGACCGGCAGGGGCATGGGGGCCGCGCCGTAAGTGATGACGTCCAGGGACGACAAATTGTAATCGCCGAAACCGGGGTGGTCCATGAGCCGCTTCAGCATCGTTGGCACCAGCATTGCCCGGTTGGCCCGGTGTTCCTGGACCAGGGAAAGCCATTCCAAAGGTTCAAACTGCCGCATCACCACCAGCGTCCGGCCCCCGTAGACGGCAGCCAGCGCCGCTTGCAGCCCGGCGATGTGGTAGAAGGGCACGGTCAGCAGATTGGTCTCGGAAACGTCCGGGTCCGCCGGCTCGACGTTGGACAACAGGTAACCGGAAAAGCTTTCGTGGGTCAGCATCACGCCCTTGGGCACCCCGGTGGTCCCGGCGGTGAACATAATCACCGTGGTATCCTCGTCGTCCCCTTCCGGGAACAGCACCTGCTCCGCCTCGCCGGTCCGGAGCAATTCTTCGTAGCTCTGCACTCCGTCCGGCGCGCCTGCCGAATCCGGCCCGTCCAGCAGGATTACTGCCCGGGACTCTCCCCCGTCGCCGCCAATGTTGGCGAGCAGCGGCAAGTACCGCTCTCCGCAGAACAGCGCCTTGGGTTCGGTGATGGCCAGCATTTGTTCCAGTTCATCGGCCTTGGCCCGGAAGTTCAGGGGGACGTAGATGGCATCCAATTGGGCGGCGGCAAAGTAAATCTCGACGCTTTGGTTGCAGTTGACCTGCATGGTGGCCAACCGGTCACCGGCGCCGATTCCCTGCATGGACAGCGCGGACGCCAGACGGTTCACCCGTTCCTGCAACTCGGCGAAGCTGAAACTCCGGCCGTCGAACACGACCGCGGCCCGGTCCGGCACAATGGAACTGGCAATCATCAGAAACTCGGCAGTGTTCATCAAGCGTTACCCACGTTAGTCAAAAGTATGTCGTCCATATTAACCGTCCGTCCTGAAGCCCTCAAAGGACTCCCCCTATCCAGGGGGTTTGGGGGATGAATCCCCCACGTAGCCCACCCGTTCGTCCTGGGCGCCCCGAAGGACTTCTTCGTTAACCGGAAAGCTAACCCAAGCCCAACGCAGCCAGCCGGGTTTCCAGGCGAAGCCCCTCTCCCAGAGGCAAGTCTGCGCCCTGCTTGACGGCGGCCCGCAGCGCACCCACAAAGACCGGGTCGGCTGCGGCCAGTGATTCGGCCAGCGACATCGCCTCATCCAAGAGTTGCTCTTCCGGCAAGACCCGGGTCACCAGCTTGAGCCGGAGCGCCTCGGCGGCGTCGAACCGGCGTCCGGTAAAGAGCAAGTCCAGGGCACCGCTTCGCCCACAAGACCGGGCCAGGGTCTGTGTGCCGCCCGCGGCCGGAATCATGCCCAGCCGCACCTCCGGCATGGCGAAAACGGTTTCCGCAGCGGCCAGCCGCAAGTCACTCAGCAGCGCCATTTCCAGCCCGGAGCCGATGCAATACCCGTGGACCGCCGCCACCACCGGCTTGCTCAAGCCATACCACCGCCCCCAAACGTCCCGCTCCCAGCGCACGTCCCGGGCAATCACCGGCGACGGAGCGGAGCCGAACTCGGTCAAGTCGGCCCCGGCGCAGAAGGCGCGGCCCTCGCCCGTGATCAACAGCGCGCCCACGTCCGGGTCATCTTCCACCGCGGCGAGAGCTTCCCAAACGTCGTCCCGCATCTGTATGTTGAATGCGTTCAGAACCTCGGGTCGGTTCAGGGAAATCCGCGCCACCTGCCCATGCTTGGAGTATTTCAGCGTAGCAAACCCAGTCATTGTGCCCAGTTCGTCCCCCATCCCCACGGGACAAGCTATCAGTCCTCCACAGGACTGCCCTGTCCAGGGGGTTTGGGGGATGAATCCCCCAACGTCCCCCGCCCGTCCGTACTGAGCCGGGTCGAAGGACTCCTTTAATCCAAAGGCATCGCCCGCCGGTACAAGTCCTCCAAGTCAACCTCGGTGTAGCGCAGCCCGATGTTCTCCAGGTTGTGGGCGTCGCTGACCTCAAAGGTCATCAGGTCGTGGTCGGCGGCGACTTGTCTGACCTGCGGCTTGCGGATGTGCCAGTTGTGGATGTAGTTGTCTATTTCGATGCCGTGGACGTTCTCTTCGATGATGATGTTGGGAGTGTAGTACCCCGGGTGGCAGTAGATGCGGAACAGCCCGCCCTGGGGTAGAAACAGTTCCGCCACCTGGTATTCGTCGAAGGGGCTGTGTATCGGGCGGACCTCGATTTCCCACCCCGGGATGATGACCACCTCACCCGGAAAGTGTTTCTCGACCAGGACGCGGAACTCGAAGGCCCAGTCCTTGTTGTGGTGGTCGGTAATGGCGATGCCGTCGATTTCGCTGGCCTTAATCCGGGCAATCACCTTCTCGGCAATCTCCAGCGACGGCGGCTGAAAGTTGAACGCCTCCCAGATGTGGGTATGCAAGTCAAGTTTAAGTTTCATCTAAACCGTCCGTCCAGACCATCTGTCCCGAGCCCATTGAAGGACTTCGAAGGACATCCTTGGTTACCGCCCCCGGAACGTTGGCGGGCGTTTGTCCGAAAATGACTTTAGACCCTCCGCCCGGTCCTCGGTCGTTTGCAGCAGCACGTTCAGGTCGGCCTCTAGCCGAAGCCCTTGCGCCAATCCCAAGTCCAAGCCGTCAACCACGGCTTCCTTGGCGTAGCGCGCCGCTACCGGAGCGGCGGTGGCAATCTGTTCCGCCAGGTCGGCGACAACCTGCGCCAGTTGCTCCGGTGGGGCCACCCGGTTGACCAGGCCAATGTCCAACGCTTGCGCGGCGGTGATAACCCGCCCGGTCAGCAGCAGGTCCATCGCCCACGCCGGGCCAACCAGGCGGGGCAGCCGCTGCGTACCGCCGTCGGCAGGAAACCGGCCCGGTTGGCCCAGGCCGGTAAACCCGAACTTCGCCCCGGCTGAAGCAACCCGCAGATCCGCCGCCAGCGCCAACTCCAGCCCGTGGTCCATAGCGTCCCCGTTAATGGACGCAATCACGGGCATGGGCAGAGCGGCCAGGGATCGCGCGACCTGCAACTGCCGCAGCCACTCCCCGAGCGCATCCGGCGCCGCCCCGGTCAACTCGGCGGGCGGCGTTTCGCGTCCTACCGAGAACACGGGGCCGGTCCCGGTTATGACCACCACCAGCACTGTCTCATCTTCCCGGGCAAGGCGGCAGGCTCCCCGAAAGTCCCCGGCCAAGCCGGGGTCAATGCGGTTCCCGCAGTCGGGCCGGTTCAGCGTGATGGTTGCAATGCCGGCGCGGGTCTCGTAACCAACTCGGCGGTGGTTTACGGCGATGATTGTCGTCCTGAATTTCCGGGTTGGCCCGGCGCAGGTTTTACCCCGGACCCTGGATACATTTCTGGATGAATGTTACGTTGCCAACCCCTTGTTGACAAGAGTTGACACCTTGATTACGATGTATTGTCGTAGGTTTGTCCGTCTCGGCAAGCTGAACGTGCGCATGATACGCTAAATAAGCAGTGACTGATAAG
Source organism: Dehalococcoidia bacterium (assembly GCA_965262735.1). GTDB lineage: Bacteria > Chloroflexota > Dehalococcoidia > Lucifugimonadales > UBA3495 > CATOSK01. Next base: position 68,453 of record CBDHFS010000002.1, read on the forward strand.
GAGGAACAGCAGGTGGTAATGGTAACCAAGATAAAAATTCAACCACTGGGCGAACGCATCGTCATAAAGCCCATTGAGCAAGAGCAGACGACCAAGGGCGGCATTTACCTGCCCGACACCGCCAAAGAGAAGCCCCAGGAAGGCGAAATCGTCGCCGCCGGACCCGGTCGCGTCAACGACGACGGCACCCGCATACCCATGGAACTGACAGTCGGCGACAAGGTGATTTATTCCAAGTACGCCGGCACCGAATACAAGGACGGCGACGACGAGTACCTCATCCTGCGGGAAAGCGACGTCCTGGCCAAATTCTCTTAAACCCAAATCAACCATCACAAATCAACCATCACAATTAGGAGGATAGGGAATGCCCGCCAAGAAACTGGTTTACTCGGAAGAGGCGCGTAAGACCCTCCGAGCCGGCATAGACACCTTGGCCGACTCGGTCAAAGTTACCCTGGGCCCCAAGGGCCGCAACGTGGTCCTGGACAAGAAATTCGGCCCGCCCCTGGTATGCAGCGACGGCGTAACCATCGCCAAAGAAATCGAACTCCCTGACGCCTTTGAGAACATGGGCGCCCAACTGCTGAAAGAAGCGGCCACCAAGACCAACGACGCCGCCGGCGACGGTACCACCACGTCCATCGTGCTGGCCCAGGCCATCATCAACGACGGCTTCAAGAACGTCACCGCCGGCAGCAACCCCATGGCCATCAAGCGCGGCATCGAAAAGGCCGTCGTCGCCGTGGTGAGCGAGCTCCAAGGTATGTCCCAGACGGTCGAGACCCGCGAGACCATCGGCCAGGTCGCCAGTCTGTCCGCCCACGAAGACGCTATTGGCGAGACCATCGCCGAGGCCATGGAAAAGGTCGGCAAGGACGGCGTTATCACCGTCGAAGAGTCCAAGGGATTGTCCGACGAAATTGAGTACGTCGAGGGAATGCAGATTGACCGCGGCTACATCTCCCCCTACTTCATCACCAACTCCGACCGCATGGAAGCCGTGATCGAAGACGCCACCCTGATAATCACCGACAAGAAGGTCTCCGCCGTCGCCGATTTCCTGCCCGCGCTGGAAAAGCTGCTGCAAATCGGCAAGAAGAACGTCATCGTCGTCGCTGAAGACGTTGACGGCGAAGCCTTGGCCACCCTCGTGGTCAACAAGCTGCGCGGCACCCTGAACGTCCTGGCCATCAAAGCCCCCGGCTTCGGCGACCGCCGCAAGGCCATGCTGGAAGACATCGCCATCCTCACCGGCGGCACCGTCGTCAGCGAGGAGACCGGACGCAAGCTGGACTCCGCCACCGTTGAGGACTTCGGCGTGGCCCGGCGGGTCAGCTCCACCAAGGACGAGACCACCATCGTCGAGGGCCGCGGTTCCGAAGACGCCATTCAGGCCCGCATCAACCAGATTAAGACCCAAATCGAAGAGACCACCTCCGAGTTCGACCGCGAGAAGTTGCAGGAACGCATGGCCAAGCTGTCCGGCGGCGTGGCGGTCATCAAGGTGGGCGCCGCCACCGAAATCGAGCTCAAGGAGCGCAAGGCCCGGGTCGAGGACGCCCTTTCCGCCACCCGCTCCGCGGTGGAAGAAGGCATCGTCCCCGGCGGCGGAGTCGCGCTGGTCCGCGCCTCCCGCGCCCTGGAAGGTCTGATGGGCATGACCGGCGACGAGGCGGTCGGCGCGGCCATTATCCGCCGCGCTTTGGAGCAGCCCCTCAAGCTCATCGTCGAGAATGCCGACGCCGAAGGCGCGGTGGTCCTGAACGACGTGAAGCAGCAGGCCGACGACTACGGCTACGACGCCGAGGTTGGCGAGTTCGGCCCCATGCTGGAGCGGGGCATCGTTGATCCGGTGAAGGTCACCCGCTACGCGCTGCAGAACGCTGCCAGCGTCGCCGCGATGGTGCTAACCACCGAGTCCATGATTACCGAGATTCCCGAGCCCGCGTCCGCCGGCCCGGCCATGCCGCCGATGGACTACTAGGCTAACCAACCGGGAAAACCGAGGCCCAATCGCGACCGCTCCGAAATTTCGGAGCGGTCGCTCTTTTGTCCCCGGCTCTTCCGCCTGGGACCCTGCCCCTTCGTCCGTGGCTCTTCAAATCGTTCGTCCTGAGGCTCTTGAAGGACTTACTCATCAACCCGCAGCAGTCTCTTCACCTACCCCGTGATTACTGGTAGAATTCGCGGCGGACGGAGCGGACGGATAGGAGGTTTGCCTTGCCACGGGAAAAAGTATTCGCATCCTGCGCTGCCGCCGTAGCCGATGTTTTTGACGGCGCAACCGTGCTGGTCAGCGGGGCCGCGGGTTGCGGCATACCTTCCGGGTTGGTTGACGCCCTCTCCCAAACTCCGGCGCGGGGCCTCACCTGCGTCTACTCGCCTTTGGGAGCTTACCCAAACGCTTCACCCGGCCATTCCGGTACGGCAGGCATTGACGCCCTGATCGCCAACGGCCAATTCGTCAAACTGGTGTCAGCCCTGCCTTTCCTTGCCGGCGGCGGGAGCATCATCGAAGAGCGGTGGGAAACCGGCAGCCTGGAAGTCGAAATCATCCCCCAGGGCACGCTGGCCGAAAGGCTGCGGGCGGGCGGTGCCGGACTGGGCGGTGTGTTTTTGCCCACCGTTGTTGGCACCCGGTTCGCCCAGGGCCGGGAAACTCGCTCGTTTGCCGACGGACGCGAGGCCACTTTTGAGCCGGCCTTGAAAGCCGATTTCGCGCTGGTGCGGGCCGCCGCCGCCGACACCCTCGGCAACGTGGTCTACCGGGGCACAGGCCGCAACCTGGGCCCGGCGATGGCAATGGCTGCTACCGTCACGATTGCCGAAGTTGACCATATCTGCGAGCCGGGTGGCCTGGACCCGGAGGTTATCATCTCCAGCGGAATCTTCGTCAACCGGGTAGTCAGGTCCCCGAATGCCTAGCCTGAAATCCACCGGCTTTGGTGCGAAACGATATGCCTGAAAGCGACAACCCAGCATCCCGGTTGGCCGTCCAACGCGCCCTGCAAGAACTCGCACCGTGGGACGTCGTTTTGGTCGGTTCGGGGTTGCCGTCGTCGGTCCCCGTCTTGGCTTCGCCCGGTTCGGGGGTGCAGTTTCTCACCGAGACCGGTCTGTTGGGGGAGTTGTCTTCCTCCGTCTCCGGTGACGCATCGGGCTGGGTGGACTCCAACGGGCAAGTCGTTGGCCTCGGCGATGGCGGTTCCATTGTCGCCACGGTGGACGTCGGCGCTATGTTGCGGGGTGGCCATGTTGAAGCAGCCATCGTAGAGCCGTTTGAGGTGGACGCGCGGGGCGGTTTCACCCATTGGACCACCGCCGCCGGGGCCGGGCTGCATCCGCCGGGTTGGGCCGTGGACGCCGCGTCGGGAGCAGGGCGGGTCATCGCGCTCATGCCCCACGTCAACCCGGACGGGTCCCCGCGCATCGTTGAGCAACTCTCGGCCCCGTCCGATGGCGTTGGTTGTATAGACTTGATTATCACCGACCGGGCGGTTATCCGGGTGGCCGAAACCGGCCTCGTCCTATCTGAATTGGCCCCGGGATGGTCGCCGGACGATGTTGCCGCCGCCACCGGCGCGCCCCTGATGGTCGCGCCCGACCTGCGGGAAATGATGCCGGGCCGCTCGCCATCCGCGGCGCCCGGCAAGCTGTTTGACAGCGGGTTGGCCGCCGTCAGCGACATCCCACCCGGTGCGGTGGTGATGATTGACGGGTTCGCCGGTCCCGGCGGCACTCCCCACTACTTGCTGACCTCGCTGCGGGACCACGGCGCCAAAGAACTAACCATCATCAGCAACACCGCTGGCATCGCGCGGGTGGTCAACTTCGGAACCCCGCCGGGCAAGCAGGCCATCGACCATACCATCCTCATTGACAACGGGCAGGTGCGGAAGGCCGTCGCATCCTACCCGGTGTCCCCGTCGGCGTCCCGGCCTACCGCGTTTGAGTTGGCCTACCGCCGGGGCGAGGTGGAGCTGGAATTGGTGCCCCAGGGAACGCTGGCCGAACGCTTGCGCGCCGGGGGCGCCGGGGTGCTTGCGTTTTACACCCCCACGGGCGTTGGGACGCTCATCGCCGAGGGCAAGGAGACACGGGTAATTGACGGCAGGGAGTACGTCCTGGAACAGGCGTTGCGGGCCGACTTCTGCATAATCCGGGGGCATCAGGCCGACACCCTGGGCAACGTGGTCTACAAGGGAACGTCGCGCAACTTCAACTCCGTTATGGCGCCGGCCGCGGCGGTCACCATCGTTGAAGTGGATGAGGTTGTCGAGCCGGGGAAGTTGACGCCCGAACAAATCGTGACCTCTGGGGCCTACGTGGACCGCATCGTGGTGCGTCCGGCGGACTTTTCCCCCTATGAGTAAGCGGGGCATCAAAACATCTATCGCGTATCATCGGGAGGCGCGCCCGTGTTTGAAGACAAAGAGCGGCTGGACCGGGAGATTGTCGCCATGCGGGTGGCCAAAGAGCTGCCCGACGGTGGCTACGTCAACTTGGGCATCGGCATTCCGACGCTGGTTTCCACCTTCGTTTCCGACGACAGCGTGGTCTTTTACCACAGCGAGAGCGGAGTCCTCAACTGCGGCCCCTTGGCCGACGAGGACGAGCAGGACATCGACCTGATTAACGCCGGCGGCCAGTTCTTGCAGCAGGTGCCCGGCATGGCTTACTTCAGCTCGGTAGACGGATTTGCCATGATTCGCGGCGGCCACGTGGACGTTACCGTGCTGGGCGCGCACCAGGTTTCCGCCACCGGCGACCTGGCCAACTGGATGCTGCCCGAGCGCGGCGTCGGCAACATCGGCGGCGCCATGGATCTGGCCGCCGGCGCGAAAACCGTGATTGTCGCGATGGAGCACACCGGCCGGGATAACCAGCCCAAGATTGTGCCGGAATGTACCTACCCCATTACCGGCAAGGGCTGCGTGTCCCTGATTGTCACCGACATCGCCGTGATGCAGCCAACCCCGGAAGGACTGGTGTTGAAGGAAGTGGCTCCCGGCTGGGAGGCTGAAGACGTGCAGCAACTGACCGAGGCCCGGCTGATCGTGTCCCCCGACCTGAAGGAGTACGAGCTTTAGCGGATGCCCGCCCCCGGTCGATTCTCCAGGTCAATCCCCCCGGTCAATCCCAACGAATCGGAGGTTGGTTTAAGTTTGGAGACGGTAGAGGCAATCCAGGGAGTGGCCGTTATTATCTTGACGGTTTCGGCGTCGGCGCTGTGCGTGGCCCTGACCGTGACGCTGGCAGCGCTGTTCCCCCGCCTGCGGCGCATCGCCTTCAACCTGGAGCAGACCTCCGAGTCCACCGGGCAAACCGCCGCCAACACCGCCGTAATTTCGCAGAGCTTGGCCGACCGCTCCGGAGAAATTGCGGACAACCTGGAACGGACTACCGCGTCCGCCGCGCAAACTGCGGCTAACACCGCCGTAATTTCGCAGGCCATCGCTGACCGCTCCGGAGAAATTGCGGACAACCTTTCCCAAGCGGCCGGGAATTTCAACTCCGCTTCGGCTGACGCCGCACAAACTATGACAAACATGGCTTCTGCGTCTCAACTGCTGGGGCCCGCCGGCGCAGTGGCCAACTTTGCCGCCGCCGCGCGGGGCCACGTTCCCGGCATCATCAACGCCGCCAAGTCTGCTCTGGAGGACGACGGCGCCATCGGCAAAATCAAGAACCCGGGCATCCGCCGGGCCGTCGAGTCGGTCCTGGGAAACTTCCGCCGCAAGCCATGACGGCCACCCAACCCGACCACTCCCCGGATCCACGGGAGTAGAGGCCCCGAAGCCGATATCGTAAACTCGTTCTACCTGCAACCTCTCGAAAGACTTCCATATCCAGGTGGTTTGGGAGATGAATCCCCCAACGTGCCCGCACGATTGGGCAGTAGGCCGCACCTTCATGCTCACCATCCCGTTGCCGGAACCGAGCAACGCGGGCGGAAGGCCGCCCTCCAAGGCAAAGAAAGCTGGGAACAAGACACCACGAAAAGCCACACACAAGGCCAAGAAGGCATCGCCTCGCCCTGAGCCTACCCCAACGGAGGTCGAAGCCAGAGCCGAAAACCGACGAGCATACGAACAGGAGAGGAACCAGACGCCGGAGCGCAAGGAGCTGCTTCGCCGCGTCACCCAGTCACGTCGGGAAGAGGCCAAGCGGCTCGGGCTATGCGTCGGATGCGGGGAGACTCCCATCCCGGGCGAGACCCGTTGTGAATCCTGTGCCGAGAATCACCGTCAGTACCGAAGGCAGGCCGAGCACCGAGCCACTCTGCAAAAGGACCAAGCATCTGGGCAAGGGACGATGTTCTGAAGACAACCCAGACCCGGGCCGCGGACTCATCGTCCCGGCCCGGGACCAGGGCAAATCCGGCATCCAACACCTTTTCCAGCACCCGATTTTACCCGGAAGGGCCGAACGCCCAGATCCGGGGATTCTGAAACAATTTCCAGCTACCTAGGCCAGACAACACCCACGGGCCGAGTGAGGGGCAGGCCCGTGGGCGCGCCCCCGCCAGACCCGGAATCTTCCTCAACAACACTGATCTTCAGAGACCCAGCACCCCGACCAGAGGGCCCGCCAAACCGGCAAATTCCAAAACAAACGGCCCGGAATCCCGAGTGTTAAAATCCCGGCAGAATAACACCCTGCCGGGGCACGAATGCCGAACCAGGGACCCACAATAACCGCCAGGACCACCCGGATATCCCGACTCCTCAGTGGGAGTGAAGCCCACGAGGTACGTTACCAGGACGGAGTCCTCACCCTCCTGGACCAGGGCGGCCGGACCACCCACCGGGTGGCCGCCAACCAAATCGGGAACGCTGAAATCAGCCACGGACGTCTCCACAACGGCATCACGATCACGACAAGCCAGGGCAGAACCGTCCAGGCCGGGGGCCTCCCCAAGGGCGCATCGGAAGAAATCTTCCGGTTCCTCCAGCAGGACGCAGAGGAAAACCAGGAACGGGAAGCGGCCGAGAACGCCGCCAACCTCACTCCTAGAATCACCCGCCTCAACACCAAGGTCTCGGACTTACTCGCCCCGAACCGGTACACCAGGCACTCGGAGACACACTGGATCCCCCAGGCGGCAAAACAGCTCCTGGAAGAGTGCGGCCAGCGCACCGAAAAACACCTTGAAGACCACGTCAAGAGTGCCATCACCCAGCTCAGGAAGGCAGCCGACCACAACGAACTGGAGATCCGCCGCAACGCCAAGAACAGGGAATACCTCCAGCGCACTGAACCACTTGCCCAGGCCGCGACCCAGGACATCCTCCCCAACGGGCTCACCCGGGAACAGGCCCAGGCCATCACGACCGACGAGGACTGCACCCTGGTCCTGGCCGGCGCCGGCACCGGGAAGACCGCCGTCATCATCGGGAAGATCGCCCACCTGGTCCGGAACCAGGGAGCGGAGCCGGGAAGAATCCTGGCGCTGGCCTTCAACCGGAAGGCTGCCCTGGAGATCCGGGAGAGGCTCCCCCAGGACCTGAAGGGAGCCCAGGTCTCCACCTTCCATTCCTACGGAAGAGGCGTCATAGCCGAACAGGGCACGGCACCCACGGTATCCGTGTTGGCCACCGACGATATCGCCTACCTCCGGGCGGTAAACCAGATTGTCCATGAGATGCTCCACGACCCTGAGCTGTCCAAGGCTGTACTGGACCTCACCGGCTGCATGCCCGCGGAATACCGCTCCCCCTTCGACTTCGAGGACCCCCAGGAATACGAGCAGTACGTCAGGGACGTGGAACTCAGGACCCTGGGCGGCAACCTGGTGAAGAGCTTCGAGGAGCTCACCATCGCCAACTTCCTCACTGAGAACGGAGTGGAGTTCCAGTACGAGGCACCCTACGAGATCAACACCGCCACCAGCCAGTACCGCCAGTACCAGCCAGACTTCCATATCCCCAGCCGCAACATCTACATCGAGCACTTCGCCATCAACGAGAACGGCGATGCCCCGCCGGGCTGGGACCGCTACCTGACCGACATGGAATGGAAACGCCGGACCCACCAGGAGCACAGCACCACCCTGGTGGAGACCTACAGCTGGCAGCACCGGGCAGGCACCCTGCTGGAAACCCTTCAGGCCAACCTGGAAGAGCTGGGAGTCGAGTTCAACCCGATCCCAACGGAGCAGTTGGTACAGCAGCTCTCCCAGGAACGGATCAACTGGCTGACCCACCTGCTGGGCGGATTCCTCCACCACGTCAAGTCCGCCAACCTGTCCCGGGCGGAGATCGAAGGCAGGGCACAGAACGCGAGGGACCGGAAGCGCACCCAGAGGTTCCTGCAGGTGTTTCACCAAGTGCGGGAGCGATACCAGCAACTCCTCACGCGGGAAAAAGCCATCGACTTCCATGACCTCATCAACCAGGCTGTGGAAATCATGAGGGGCGACGGGTGGAAAAACCCCTTCACCCATATCCTGGTGGACGAGTTCCAGGACATCTCCCAGGGGCGCATGGCCATGCTGGAAGCCCTCCGGAAGGAGGGTCTGGCCTACTTCCTGGTCGGAGACGACTGGCAGTCCATCTACCGCTTCGCCGGAAGCCAGGTGGGCCTGGTCCACGACTGCGACCAGCACCTGGGGCACACCGAGCGGAGAGCGCTGACCCGCACCTTCCGGTTCGGCCCGGGAATCCTGGGACCATCGGGAAGGTTCATCCAGCAGAACCCCGAACAGACGAAGCGGGAACTGACCACCGAGCAGGAAGGGGAAGGCATCATCGTGATGGCCGCCCAGGACCGGCAGGAAGGCCTCAACGAGGCCGTCCAGGAGATCCTGGAGAAGAACCCAGGGCGGCGCCCCAGCATCCTTGTCCTGGGCCGGTACCGGAGCCGGAACGGGATGGTCAGGGCACTCCAGCACCGGGTCCCGGCGAATATAGAGTTCAGCACGGCCCATGCCGCCAAGGGGCGGGAGTCGGAATACATCATCGTCCTGGACCTCTCCGATGACCGGTACGGCTTCCCATGCCGGGCCGAGGACGACCCCCTGATGGAACTGGTCATGCCGCCGGCCCTGGGCCAGGCATTCCCCCATGCGGAGGAGCGCCGCCTCTTCTACGTCGCCATGACCAGGGCCATCAGGTCAGCATACCTGATAGCCGATGCCAGGAACCCGTCTCCCTTTGTGCGGGAACTGTTGAAATCCTCTCCCGAAGTGGAGGACCGGGGCGACCTGGCTCCGCCCTGCCCGAAATGCCCCAGGGGAGCGTTGATTCCCTCCGCCAGCGGGGAGAACCTCAGGTGCAGCAACTTCCCCAGTTGTTCGCATTTGGCTCCCAGGTGCCCGGGCTGCCGCCAGGGATACGTCACGGTCAGCCAAGGAGGAGCGGAATGCTCCAACCCGGGATGCGAACAGCCCCCCAGGGTATGCCCGGGTTGCTGGGAAGGCATCCTGGTCCCCAGGACCGGACACACGGAATTCTGGGGATGCAGCCGGTTCCAGGCCGAGCCATCCTGCCGGTACACGACGCCCAGGAAGAGCGACGATGGGGACTACGACCGACCGCCTCAACACAGACAACAAGTCCGCACCATGACGAGACAAGCTGGAAGACACCGCAGAAGGGTACGGTGATCGAAACCCCGACCCAGGCCGCGGACCCATCGTCCCGGCCCAGAACCGGGGCAGATCAGGACGTTTTGCCTGCCAAAGAACTCAAGGGGGGGCACGGAGGACGGGAAACGCCTGGAATTGAGAGATTCTGGGCTTCGCCGGAACTCTGAGCTCCATCCAGAACTTCCTCTACTATGCTTCCACGGGCTTCAGGATTTCAAATGCGATTGCCCTGCTCGGGCCTCCCTCCCCTACTACGGGAGACGGGGATGGTGTAATATTCGAGGGACAATCACTACGTTGTGGGAGATTGAGAACGCACCACTACACATGAAAGAGGGAAGACCCACCATGGCCGAACAAACCTTCCGATCCATATTGGATGAACTGGACGATAAGGCGTGGAACACCGTCGAGAAAGGACAAAGCTTTGAACGTCTGTGCAAAGCTTTCATCGAACGAGACAAGGGCCAATCCTCCCGTTTCGAGAGGGTGTGGCTATGGGCGGACTGGCCGGACAATGGAGGTCGGCACGATATAGGCATCGACCTCGTTGCTAAGGAACGAGATTCCGGCGATCTAGTAGCCATCCAGTGCAAGTTCTACAGCCCGACCTCAACTATGTACCTCTCAGAGATAAGCACCTTTCTAGCGGCATGTGGAGAGACAACCTTCAGCAGCGGGATCATTGTATCCACAACAGAAAGGTGGGGAAACAACGTAGAGAACGCTCTACAGAACAGAGACAAACCCATCTCACGCTGGGGACCAGAACTCTTCGAGAATTCTTCCGTAGACTGGCAGAACTTCAATCTTGACCAACCCACAGACATAGCCCAACGCCAGACCAAGACTCTGCGCAACTACCAAGAGTCGGCCCTAGACGACGTACTAGAAGGCTTTGAGACCAGCGACCGTGGCAAACTGATCATGGCCTGCGGCACTGGGAAGACCTTCACTGCTCTGAGGATAGCCGAACGACAGGCAGGTCCAGGAAAGACCGTCCTGTTCCTGACCCCCTCAATCTCCCTTCTATCACAGTCTCTCTTGGATTGGGCCAACGATGCGGACGTCCCGCTCAAACTCTTCGCAGTGTGTTCGGACACCAAGGTAGGAAAAAAAGCGGGAGACTATGAGGACATTTCCCACTACGACCTCGCATACCCAGCCACTACCGATGCTGCGAGGCTCAAGGCCCGTCTGGATCTGACTAACAGGTCAGGCGCAATGACAGTCATATTCTCAACCTACCAGTCCCTAGACGTGATTGCGGACGCCCAAAAGGCCGGACTTCCTGAGATATCTCTATTAGTCTGCGACGAAGCCCATCGGACCACCGGAGTGAGTCTGGTAGCGGCCTCGGAGTCCAACTTCCAAAGGGTTCACGACAACAGTTTCATCTCGGCAGAAAAGCGCCTATATATGACGGCGACCCCACGGATATACGGGGACAGGGCCAAGCGAAAGGCCAACGAGAACCTCTTGACCATCGCCTCAATGGACGACGAGTCGAAGTACGGTCCAGAGTTCCACAGACTGGGATTCGGACAGGCCAGCGAATTGGGAATTCTCTCACCCTACAAGGTAGTCATCTTCAATGTCGATATGGAGCAGGTAGGGATCGACCTGGACGAACACCTATCCGACGAGTCCAGCCCGATCAACATGTCCAACGCTGCCAGCATGGTGGGTTGCTGGAATGGACTCGGGAAGAGAGGATCGTCAGGGTTTGATTTCAGCGCCGACCCAGCGCCTGTAAAAAGGGCGGTGGCCTTCAGCAATAGAATCGACGAGTCCGAGCTTTTTGAAAAGCACTTCCCCAAGATCGTGGAGAGCTGTATAGCCGCCGCTGGTGAAAATTCAGAAAACCTCTTGACATGCCAAGTTCATCACGTTGACGGCACTCAGAATGCTCTGAAAAGGGCCAACCACTTGGCCTGGCTACGGCAGGATCCAGACGGCGAAACTTGCAAAATACTATCCAACGCTCGATGCCTCACCGAAGGCATAGATGTCCCGGCACTGGACGCGATCCTCTTCTTACACCCCCGCAGGTCGGAGATCGACGTCGTGCAAGCAGTTGGCAGGGTGATGAGAAAAGCACCTGATAAGAAGTTCGGATACATCATCCTTCCAATCGCTCAAGCCCCAAACGCCTCTGCAGAAGATACGTTGAGAAGCAGTGCCTACAAAGCTGTCTGGCAGGTAATAAACGCCATCAGCGCCCACGACGACCGGTTCGAAGCCCAGATCAACCAACTGGCGCTCGTGAAACCAGGCCCGGAAAAGGAATGGCCCAAGGGAAAAGGTATGGGAGGTGGCGGCTCCACTGACGACGGGGAAGTAACCCCCGATGACGACAATGTTCAAGGAACCCTGCCCCTGATCATCGCAGGTTCGGTGGAACTCAGGGATACAATCCTAGCAAGGATCGTGGACAAGTACGCCGACCCCGGCTACTGGGAAAAATGGGCCACTGATGTCAGAGCGATTGCAGAACGCCACGAGTCCCGGATACGTGCTCTGTTGAACCGCCCAGACAGCGACGTCCGCCCAATCTTCGACGGATTCCTCACTGGGCTCCGGCAAAACCTGAACGACGGGATCACCGAAGATGACGCCATCGGGATGCTATCCCAACACCTCGTAACCAAGCCCGTCTTCGATGCACTCTTCGAGGACTACACCTTCGCCCGAAGCAACACGGTTTCCCAAGCCATGGAGAGCACCCTCGAGAGCCTCCAGGAAAGAGGCTTGGAGAAGGAAACGGAGGGATTGGAGAACTTCTACCGTGACGTCCGGGTTTGTGTGCAGGGTGTCACGGACGCCGCAAGTAAGCAGAGGATAGTAGCAGAACTCTACCAGAGGTTCTTCAAGTTGGCCCTGCCAGACACAGCTTCCAAACTTGGAATCGTCTACACTCCCGTTGAGGTCGTCGACTACATAGTTCGGAGCGTCGAGGATGTCCTGACCAAAGAGTTCGGAGTATCCGTGAGCGACGAAGGAGTACATGTGCTGGATCCTTTCGTCGGAACCGGGACTTTCATAACCAGACTCCTGAGGAGTGGACTCATACGACCGGAGGACCTTGAAAGGAAATACAACAACGAGCTACACGCCAACGACATCATGTTGCTGGCCTACTACGTCGCGGCCGTCAACATAGAATCTACCTACCACGACCTAATAGAAGCAGACGAATACCACCCCTTCAACGGGATCGTCCTGACCGACACCTTCCAATCATATGAGGAAGGAGACCCCATGGACGAAGTTCTGTTTCCTCATAACAACGAGCGGATCGAGAGGCAGAAGAGCCTCGACATCCGAGTCATCCTGGGGAACCCCCCGTGGTCGGCGACAAACAACCGAAACTACAAGACCATCGAACAAAAGGTAAAAGAGACCTATGCCGAAAAGTCTGGCACCGCTCATCTGTCCGCACTTTACGACCCATACGTCAAGGCCATTCGCCTCGCCTCAGATCGGATTCAGGAAGGCCAGAACGGCGGGATCGTCGCATTCGTCACCAACGGAGGATTCATTGATTCAAACTCATTTGACGGGTTCCGCAAGGCGGTGGTCGAGGAATTCAACGACATATATTGTTTCAATTTGAGGGGAGACCAGAGAACATCTGGAGAAAAATCCCGGCAAGAAGGGGGCAAAGTATTCGGACAGGAAAGCAGAGCAGGGGTCGCCATTCTCCTTTTGGTAAAGAAACCAGAGGACTCCGATGGTGCCATCATCCGCTATCGCGATATAGGAGATTATCTGGATAGAGATGAAAAGCTCGCCATCCTGAGAGATTCCTGTCTGACAGACACCGACTGGTCCATCATCGAACCGAATGAGGCGGGTGATTGGATCAATCAAAGGAGCGAGGCCTTTATGTCCTTGCGTCCCTTGGCTCCCACGGAAGAAAAAATAGCCGGAAATGATCTGGAACCCATCTTCAAGGAAGAGACGCTGGGCCTGCAGACAGGGAGGGACGCCTGGTGCTACAACTCGTCTCTCCACAGGCTCACGGGACACATCCAGAGCAGTATTGCCTTTTACAATCAGCAAGTCGAAGATTTCCTCAAAACCAACCCTTCCGGCTCAGCTCAGCAACGAAACTCACAAGCCAAGTCTTTTGCGAAACAGGACCCTCGTCAGTTCCACTGGCGCGAAGAGGTCTACCGTGATCTGGCCAACGGCAGGAAATTTGACTGGAACAAAGAAGACTTTGTCCAGAGCTCTTACCGGCCATTCTTCAAGCAGCATCTGTATTTCAACCGAAACCTGAATTGCCGACCGAGAACCTTCGCGGAAATTTTCCCGAAGCAGGGGAACGCGAACATAGGTATTTCCATAGTGAGCCGTGGGTCTCAAAATCTCTTCCATGCACTGGTAACGGATGGAATTCCAGATAGTGAACTGACTTCACACACCGTGTACTATCCCAGGTGGCGCTACAGTCCGTCCCAGGCATTGCCAAACCCACCTGAACCGGAAGTCCCCGAATTGAAGCAAGTCAGCAATATCAACCCGAAGGCCCTAAACTAAAGCCAAGGTGAAATGCGCAGATGGTGGGGGGTCAAACGACGGAGCCGGGTCATTCTCCAAGTACGGATGAGAGGAATTCACCGGCGCAACCCAGCTGATCATCATCGCCACTTAAATGTACATTCCACCTTGGCTTTAGTTTAGCTCAATTCAGGGAACACTACGGTGATGACAAGATCAGCGAAGACGACCTGTTTTACTACGCCTATGGGATCTTGCACTCCCAACAGTGGCGCGACACCTTCGCAGACGACCTCTCCAAGACCCCGGCGCGCATTCCAATGGCCGCGACGACGGAGGAGTTCAAGATGTTCGTGGCAGCTGGGAGGGAACTTGCAGACCTACACGTCAACTACGAGACGGTCGAACCCTACCACCTGTTGGAGGAACACAGGGCGGGGTGGGACACTGAGGCACCTGAAGGCTATCGGGTGACCAAGATCGCCTACCTGGGAACAACCAGGAACCCCAACAAATCAGGAATAGTCTGCAACCCGAACATCACCTTGAGCGGGATACCGGACCAAGTTCATCAATACCGCCTCGGCTCTAGGTCCGCACTGGAATGGATAATGGAATACTACCAAGTCCGAACCCATGGCAATAGCGGCATCGTCAATGACCCCAATGACTGGGCAACCGAACACGGGAACCCCAGGTACATCATCGACTTGATAAAGCGAATCACGACCGTCAGCGTTAGGACCGTGGAAATTGTTGGAGGATTGCCAAGCTTACCGATTTAAGCGACCAAACGGAACAATAAACAATAACGGTAGCCAATAGCACTTGGGGAGGACAACGATGCCCATCGCCCGATTCCTCCAGTCCCTGAGCGGCACCTGTCGGCACTGTGGCCAGAAGACCGGTCTCCTGCAACGGGACCACACCCAGTGCCGGCAGACCCACCAGGCGGGCATCCAGGAGATGACCCAGCTCGCCGCCCAGGCCGCCGGCACCTCCAGTTTCAACGAGACCGCCCTTCGCTCCACCCTCCAGGCCATCGCCACCCGGGCCAGGGCCACCCCCGAAGACATCTCCCAGGCCATCGCCGACGGCTGGGCCCAGGGCGTCAAGCACGCCATGCAGGACGGCGCCCTCACCGCCGACGAGGAAACCAACCTCAGAACATTCCGGGACCGGATGGCCGACCACGACCTCCCCAGCGTCATCACCGGCTCCACCACCCTGGACCGGGCCTCAGCCGACCGGATAACCGGCATGGCCAGGCGCGCCGCCCTGGCCCACGGCGGCGGCGCCCTCCAGGAGTTGGAGAACACCCTCCGCCGGACCAGCATGTCCAACACGCACCGCCGCCAGCTTCTCGTACGGGCCTGGGAGGAGGCCGTCGAGGGAGTGATCGAAGACGGGGTGGTATCCCTGGACGAGGAGAACGCCCTGCATCATTACCTGGACCACTTCGGCATCTCCGAACAGGACATCGCCACCAACGGCGCACTCACCACCTTGGTCCAGGCCGCGGTCATCCGGGACGTCACGCAGGGCATAGTGCCCCAGCGGCAGAACATCACCGGCACGGTCCCCTTCAACTTGATGAAATCGGAGAAACTGGTATGGGTCCTCCAGGACGTCGACTACCTGGAGACCGTCGTGCGCCGGGAACGCCAGGGGCAGCTCCCATGGACTGAGCATTAGGGTTCCCCGCGGGGTCTACTACCGCCCCAGCACCTTCCGGAGCCGGCCCATCGAGTGGGAGGAGACCATCCACGCCGATACCGGACTCCTGGGGCTGACCACCAAGCACATCTACTTCGCTCCGGGTTATGGTGCCTGCCGGCACCACCCTCCGATGCGCAGGCCGGTGGCCTGCTTATCCGGCAACAGGAAGAAGTTCCGGGTCCGGTATGACCGCATCGTCAGCTTCGACCCCTACTACGATGGGTTCGGCATCATGCGGGACGCCCAGACCGCCAAGCCCCAGGCCTTCCAGATCGGGAACGGCTGGTTCGCCTACAACCTGGCCCAGATCCAAGCGTGAGACTGAAAACCCCTGCAGCGCACAGTTCCGCCCACCGGGACGGCGGCTGAGGAAACGGCAGCCCCTGGGTAAGAACAGCTAACCGGATCCAGTTCATCGTACAGAGGCACTCGACCTAGCCCGGAACCGGGGCATATCCGGACTCGAACCCCAGTCCAGCACCCGAGTTGCCCAGCGAGGGCTTTCCGTCCCTCCTACGAGCGATCCCCTGGAAATCGGGGTTCACCTCCGGCGTACCGACAGCCCAGCCTCGCAGCCGCATCGGACACCTCATGGCACGAGCCCTAAGTGACCAGCAACCCGCCCCAGGACCAACTCCGGTGTCGAGTGGCCGGTATTAACTACCAACCCAGCCGATCCGGCCAAGATGTTCACACCCTGCTCAACTGGGTCGTCACTGACATCCTGGTACCCATAACCCTCGAACCTAGTGCTATACCGGTCAGACAGGACATCCACATCGGCGACGAGATGCACATGCGTAACCGATCCCCCGAAAGCATCCCGGACCCACCGGATCTGGTCCAGTGTCCTTACCGAATCGACCACGAAGGATACCTCAGACGAGTACTGCTTCCGCAACCGAACCAGATCGTCTCTTACCCAACTTCCACCGGTGGTGTCATCCATGGAAACACCCGCGGCTTGAAGGGACCGCCGGTCTTCCCCCACATGCCTGAGGAGGAACTCTCGGGTGCTGACAACACGGAAACCGAAACGGTCCGCCAGCAACCGCGCCAGGGTCGTCTTACCTGAGGCTATCGGCCCCGAGAGCAACACAACCTGCCAGTCAGCGGGTTCCCGCATCTCACTTGACTCCGGGGCTGGCCAAGCCCAAACACTCCACCATTCCCAGGAGAAGACGGGCCAACCAGGCCATGCCTATGCTGAACCGACGATCTCGAAGTGCTGCGCCCATGGGCTTTCCAGAAATTGCCTAGCCCGGGAAGAAAGGGCTTGCCAGTGCCGTTGGGCCGGAACCACGAAGAAAGCCCGGGCGCTGCCCCGGTGGTACAGCAGGGCGAAGGCCCTCCGTCCCAGGCAGTCCTCAATCTGGGCCAGCCGACCATTAACCTGATCGAACGCGGTGCCGCGCCGTGCCAGGTGATGGTAGACCAACAAGCTTTGGTCTCGCTGCACGAAGGGGAGCATTTCCTCGTAGAAGGCATACTTGGGGCCGCGCAACTGGTGAGAACCCACCCCGACCTCCAGACCGTTGTCGGGGTCAAGGAAAACAACCTCGCAACCCGCGGTTGCCCGAAGGGCACCCTCCAGCCAAGTGGTCCTCCGCTTATCTCTATGCCCCCTCACCCTGGCGCTGCCGCCACGCAAGTCCCCGAAGGTGAGGAAGTCGCCGTAGAAGCGAGTTCCGGAGGGCAGGATATTTCCACGCTGGATGGTGGCCACGTTTCTAGCACCGGAGAGGACAATCCGCCGCAGGGCATCGTACAAGAAGGAGTCGCAGGCCCGAAACCGTTCTTGATTCTTCGCAGACAGGTCAAGGTAGTCCACGAACCGGCCATCGTCGTTATGCACCTCGTTGGGCACCAAGTACCAGACGACTCCCAAGGACAGGGAAGAAAAACCTGTAGGCTCACCGGGAGAACAGAGAGTCCTGAGAAGGCCGAACTTGCCGAAGTCGCCGAGGTCGCCAACGTACCGGTTCTGCATGATCAACGGCGGCCCCTGCACAGGATTCTCAGGGTCAACACCAAGGACACGCCGGCAACAACCATGGCTATGGCAGCCGCCACTAGAGCAGTCATAGGCCAGAAGCTCAGGAAAGGTCCACTCGGGTCCACCGTCGGCTTCACAGCCACGACACTCAGGGCCGCGACCATTATTCCGAGAACGACGAACATCAGGGTGATCAACCCTATAGCGAACTCACGGAATCGGGTCAGCTCACGAAGTTCCCGCAAGGCCTCGAAAGGGGCACTGTGTATTCTATGGGAATCATGCTCGGAGAGCGTTCGTCTGACGGGCTCAAACCATGTCTTGGCATACCCCCGATCCCGGCTCAACGCTTTATATTCGGGAGTTACGGCAGTAGTCCGGACGAAGTCAATGGTGAACAACGGATCCCTGTGCCTTAACTCCACCTCGCGTTCAGCCAAATTATAAATCGGGCAAGGCAGTTGACCTACCCAACCGGGGTCAACCTGAGGCCCCCCAGTCCAAAGCAGACCTTCGTAGATCTTCTCTACCCTCAAACTCCACCGGGCGATCAGGAACCTAGGGATCCTGATGATCTCATGTGTGGAAACGACAGCCACCTGATGGGGCTGTAAAATCAAGGGATCCGAATCATGCAAGAAGTGGTGTTGCCCACCGACGTGAACTTGCCGACCTAGGGTGAGTTGGTAACTTGCCGGGCGAAGCCGCTCCAACTCAAAGGGTTCAATCAAATGCGACCCAGCCGGTATGTCCGAGGACGACGCGTAGTACTCTATCTCGTCCGCGAGCAAAACGGCACCCGGCCAAGCATTCCTTACCTCATGGCGGGGATCCTTCTCGAGCGGAGACCCCTCTCCAGAACTCATTGTCATCAATTCCCCAAGGATTCCGACTCTGACCTGCTACACTGCGGAATAGTTCGCAGCCGATGGGGCAGGAAGGAAAGATGGCTGACGCCGGTCAATGATCTCCTCGTTGGTTGGGCCAGTGCCGATAAAGGTTACTGGGACGCCCTCGCGCTGCTCAACATCTTCGACGAAGGCACGAGCGCTCGGAGTAAGGTCGTCATACCGGTCAACTGACTTGTTCCTGAAATCCAGGTAGTCAGCTCCGTGCAGGGCAATCTGCGTAGGAGAATTGGCCCCGATGGCCTCCTTGACGATCCCCCAATCGAAACACCCTACCCGTCGCAGACGTTTCGTCGCAGTGGTGTACTCTGAGATGGCATGGGGATAGCCGCTCAGGTGTTCCACGTACTCCCACGTTACCTCGTTCTCCAGGGGGCCCGAATCTCCGGAGACTCGTATGGGGAAAGTCCGGATCGCCATCACGACCTCGAAGTCCCGGACTCCCAGCCCGACCTCTCCCAAGAAGCTGTGGGCACTCGTATCTCTGCTGGTCCTGTATGGCCACTTTCGGGCATGGTACAAGGACAAACCAAACCCCTGGGTTCCCTCAACGACGATGTTGCCGTTGTACGCCAGTACGGAGGCGAGCTCACGACGAACAGATGTTATGAAGGGGGCGAGATCGGGGTGAGCCTTAGCCTGCCGGAAACCGGAATCGCGGAGAACCCGACGGCTGACCGCAGCACCAACGCCCGAACCCGTGGAACCAAGGCGGCCCTGCAGGTCCAGGGCCTGCTCCGCAACGATGTCCGCACCCTCGATTACAGCAGCGTTCCCATCAATTCCAATGCGAGAGGAGTCCAGACTGCACATCTCGATCTCCTCCAGGAAGACCTGCGGGTTGACTAAGGCGCCCGGGGCGATCAGCAAGCGCGTCCCGGCATTGATGAATCCCGCCGGGACCTGCCTGAGTTGATACCGTTGGCCGCCGACATCCACGGTATGCCCCGAATTCGGCCCTCCGCACCGGACCATGCAGTCGACATGGTCCGTCATCGCCAAGTGCGCGCATACCTTGCCCTTCCCCTCCGACCCGAACTGTCCCCCTACTACAACGGTAACGGACATGGAGTACCTCCTCCCCATTTGGGAAGTTACAAGCGGGGCTAGTTAACATAAATGATCGCGCTTGTCAACCCTTATCCATGACTGGCTGTGAAGATTTTACACTCGCTCCACCGAGGTGGCAATCAGAAGGCCAGGGGAATTGCCCCCAGTACCACAGCCTCGCTAGCTGGGAGTCCCCTCAATCGCCTTCTTCATCAGGATTCCAAGGCCATAGCCCGGCTTGCAGGCCGGGCATTATCCCGGCATTGACTCCCAAACGCTCTCTGACGACCCGGGCCGCAACATAGGGGCACCCCGATCATCAAACCGGCCGGCAATCACAGGAGCAAGTCCGCCGGGTCGGCATCGAGAAACTCGACCTCAAACTCGGAGTCGCACAGGCCGGCGGATTCAACCCTGGCCAACACATCCTCCAACGAGTCGGCCACGGCTATAACCCCGTTCCGGCCCACCGCCACCCATTGGTCAGGGTACAGCTCCATCAGGGCGCCCGGCTCCCGATTCATGCGCAGGACGGCCTCGTGGAACTCCTCTCTCCCCTCCTGCAGGGCCTCCACGCCGCCCAGCCGGTCGATGACCGCCTGCACATCCGCCTCATCCATCGGGCGTCTTCCACCACTGGCGGTTTCGGGCATGGCTCTCCTCCCAATCAGAAAACGGCATCGTCATGCGGGCGCCTACAAGGTACATACGCCGGAACAGACGGTCAAGGGCAGACCCAACAGCCCCCCAGGACGCCACTTCCGGCCCTTTCCCACATCAGCCGAGCTGAGGCATCCACGCCCTGAAGCGGAGCGCACCGCCCCCTGGGCGGCCCTGGGAACCTCCCGCCGAACAGCCCCTGCCTCGAAATACAGGGATGAACCCTTCAAAACCACAACTAATCGACACCTTCCATCTCCCCAAGCGGGCTGGGAAGAAGAAAAAGCAGAAGCCTGCTTCGAGAGCAAACAACACCAAGAAACGAACGCCACCGAAAGACCCAAGACCGGCGCGACCCCCGCTGACGCCAGAGGCCAAGAAGGAAAGACAACACACCCAATGGAAGGAAAGATACAACAAGGCCAAGGCCCTCGGCCTCTGTAGACATTGCGGCGAGCCCGCCATCGAACGCCAGACGCGGTGCATACCGTGCGCCGAAAAGCACCGGGAGCACCGGAGAAAGGCAAAGGAAAGGGCAGCTCGGCAGAAGGACCTCGCCCCCGGCAGATAACCTCCCTCTGGATCCAGGCCACCCCTGATATGGACCAACCGCCGGAGGCGGCCCCGCGCCGGAGGCGGCCCCGCGCCGGAGACCCACCGTCCCCCGGCACGGGTCCGGGCCAAAACGGGGCGGCAAACCCCTTTCAGGCACTCTGGGGGGTCCAGGAAAAGGGGAAGCGGCCATTCCTGAGCGGTACAGGCCAACTGGAAAAGGAACACCAGACCCTGAGTGGTAAACTCCAAGGAAAATCACTGGGGCACTCGTGACACAACAGGAACACATCAGCGCCAATACTACCTGGTACTCACGTCTCCTGGGCGGGAGCAGAACTCACGAAGCCCGGTACGAGGACGAAGCCCTAGTATTACAACGACGGATTACCAGAGCGGACCCAGATTTTGGCCTTGACGAACGCGAGCGACGCTCACATCAAGATGGCTTCGCCTCCCTCCCATGCGAAGCCGCAAGCGTCGCCGGCTAAATCCGTCGTTGTAATACTAGTGTGGTGTAACTGAAGTTAGTAGTAATAGTGTTGGCAATGAGGTATCCTTTCGATCACCGACTCAGGAGAGGGATGAGCATGGCGATCGGAAGGCCAATGCCGCCGCTGATATTGGACGACACCGAAAGGGAAACGCTGGAACGGTGGGTTCGCCGCCCCAAGACGGCCCAAGGCCTGGCGCTGCGGGCCAGAATGATTCTGGCCTGCGCCGATGGCCGCAGCAACACCAGGGTGGCTGCCGGCTTGGAGGTGTCCGACGAAACGGTGGGGAAGTGGCGTTCCCGGTTCTTGGAACGGCGATTGGACGGCCTGTCGGACGAGCCCCGCAGCGGCCGGCCGCGAGCGGTTACTGATGAAGACGTGGAACGGGTGATTACGCTGACGCTGGAGTCCACACCCAGGGACGCCACGCACTGGAGCACCCGGTCCATGGCCCAGCGTTCCGGTCTGAGCCACACCACGGTCAGCCGCATCTGGCGCGCCTTCGCACTGCAACCGCACCGCACCGAAACCTTCAAGCTGTCGGCGGACCCCTTCTTCATCGAAAAGGTTCGGGACATTGTGGGACTCTACCTTGATCCGCCGGACCGGGCGTTGGTCTTGTGCGTGGACGAGAAGTCCCAGATTCAGGCCCTGGACCGCACCAGGCCGCTGTTGCCCCTGCGCCCGGGCCAGGTGGAGCGGCGCACCCATGATTACGTGCGCCACGGCACCACGTCCCTCTTCGCCGCTTTGGACGCCAGGACCGGCCAGGTGATTGGCCAGTGCCACCGCCGCCACCGGGCCGTGGAGTTCCGCAAGTTCCTCGATGCCATCGAGTCCCAGGTGCCCGCCGGGTTGGACGTGCACCTGATTGCCGACAACTACGCCACCCACAAGACGGCGCTGATACGCAACTGGTTCGCCAAGCGGCCCCGCTTCCATATTCATTTCACGCCCACCAGCGCCTCCTGGCTGAACCTGGTGGAGCGCTGGTTTGGGCTGCTCACCGAAAAGCAGTTGCGCCGGGGCGTGCATCAGAGCAGCGGCGAACTGGAGGCTGCCATCTACCGCTACCTGGACGTCACCAACGAAGCCCCCAAGCCTTTGGTCTGGACCAAGACCGCTGACCAAATCCTGACCAGCGTGGCCCGCTTTTGCCGACGCACTTTAGATACAGGACACTAGTATTACAACGACGGTTGGCATGATAGGATGACGGGGTAGTTGGGGAAGGCTTGGGCAAGTGAGGCAGGGAAGTGGATGCTGCGGTTTTCGAGCAGGTGTACGGGGCCTTTCAGGGTTTTCACGCTTACTTCGCTCCGCTGTTTGGCCGCCGGGAGACGCGGGACCACAGCCGCCATTATCTCCAGGCCCTGCTGGTGCAATCCGGGGAGCGGCGCAACGCCGAGAATCTGTCGGAGGCGGTTCCGGCGTCAGCCAGGGTGATGCAGCGGTTTCTCGCTGAATCCCCCTGGGATGACGACACAGTCATAGGACGCCTTCAAGAGTACTTGGGACCCCGGCTTGGACATCCGGATGCGGTGTGGGTGCTGGACGGCAGCGACTTCCCGAAGCAGGGCAGGAAGTCCGTGGGAGTGGCCCGTCAGTACTGCGGGAGACTGGGCAAGGTGGCCAACTGCCAGGCCGGAATGTTCCTGGCTTATGTCAGCCCGCTGGGACGGGCCTTGGTGGACAAAGGGCTTTATCTGCCGGAAAGCTGGACCTCGGACAAAGACCGGTGTGAGGCGGCGGGGGTTCCGGAGGAGAGGCAGGGCTACCGGTCGAAGACCCAATTGGCGCTGAAGATGGTGGAGCGGGCCTTGGAGCGGGGACATCTGAGGGCCGGATGGGTTGCCGGGGACGACGCCTTCGGGATGTCTCCGTCCTTCCGGGAGGGACTGGCGGCTCTGGGGATGCGCTACGTGCTGGACGTTCCCGGCGGCACCACGGTCTGGCCGCTGGAGCCAGTCTGGACCAGTCCGGAGCATCAGGGGATCGGGCGTCCCCGCAAGCCTAGGCTGGTGGGCGGGCAGCGGCGCACCATGGAGGAGCGCAGTGATGAATTGCCGGAGGAGGCCTGGCGTGAGATTACGGTGGCCGAGGGAAGCCAGGGTCCCCGCAGCTACCGGTTCAGCGCTCAGAGGGTGCGTCCAACCAGCAGGCGGAAGCCTGGCGAAATCCACTGGGCCATTTACCGCCGGAACCTGGACGGCAGCGAGCCCCGCTACTACCTGTCCAACGCTCCCGGGGATACTCCCCTGGAGACCCTGGCATACGTGGGTGGCTCCCGGTGGCGCATAGAAACGGAGTTCGAGACGGAGAAGAGCGACGTGGGGCTGGACGAGTACGAGACCCGCACCTGGGCGGGATGGCATCATCACGTGGCCCTGTGCCTGCTGGGCGGAGCGTTTCTTCTGAGCCTGCAACAGGCTTGGGGGGAAAAAGATGCCCCGGATCACGAAACCGCAGGTCTACCGGGTGGTGCGGGAGATGCTGCCCCGGGAACGGTTCGGGCCGGCTGAACTGCTGCGGTGGCTGGAGGAGACGCAAGAATGCAACGAGCGGGCCAGACGCTCCCATGCCAAGCGCCGAGCCGCCCTTCGTGCCTCCCCACACGTCCCTCCTTGAACCGTCGTTGTAATACTAGAAATCTGGCCGGAAAGTGGCGGCAGCCGGGCCAGCGGCTATACTTGGAGTCAACAAGCATAGCGAGGGCTGAGAATGCTGGGAGAGCGATCGGACCAGAGGGGGCTTTGGGAAACGGACCGGCTGTACCTGGACCACGTGGGGCAGGAAAGCTTCTACGGCCTCCTGGCATCGCTGCGGGGCCGGCTGTTCCGAGACGCCGATTTCGCCGAGTTCTACTGCCCGGACAACGGCCGGGACAGCGTGCCGCCCAGCCTGCTGGCGACGGCCCTGCTGCTCCAGTCCCACGACAAGGTGAGCGACGCCGAGGCCAAGGCCCGGGCCGACTTTGACCTCCGCTGGAAAGTGGCCCCCGGCCTACGCCGGGGCAGGCTCTGGGGATTGAGGCGGAAGACCGGCCCTTCGCCAAGAGCACGCTGCAGGTGTTTCGCGCCCAGCTGATCCTGCACGACAAGGTGCGGGAGGTATTCGAGTCCGGCCTGCGGCTGGCCCGGGAGTCGGGCTTCCTGAAAGGGCGCGGGATTAGGTACGACAAGGCAAAGAACGGAAAGTCAATAGTTGACGGCTTGGAGTTGGGTTTATGGTCGTGGCTTTTGTGCTGGTAGCAGCGGGCCTATTGCAGTTAGTAGCTATAGCGGTTGTAGTGAACGAAGCGGTGACCCTAAACGAAACTTCAACACTTGGCATAGCCGTCGCCCTGTACGTTTCCTCCGTGCTTTTGGTAATACCCACCACCGAACAACTATTTAACCTGCTGTTGCGCCTGTTTATGACAAAATTCCGCGATCGTACATTAGAGGAGTTTAGACATTGGGGAATACGCCGGGAGCTGCTGGGCGACTCGCATATTCTTATGCTGTTGTTTTTAGGTCTCTGGTTTGGCTATTCCGCCTACTTAGCAGCCGTCGCCGCTGTTCCGGTTTTGGGCTTGGTATGGCCAAGGTACAGCGAACAAACGGAGCTCGTTGCTCTTTGGATTGTTGCGTTTCTAGCTGTTGTCCAATGGCGCACGCTTTCCTGTTTGGCGCTGGCCGAACGGAAGAGGACGCTCGACGCTCTGCCTGCTGCCTTTCATGGGCTGTTCCCAGTTTCGGAGATCATATCAATGCGCGAGTGCCTGAGGGTTGCCCCAGAAAACTTTTGGGAAGAGTATATATCACTACCGGACAGGCAGGTCAGTGAAGCTACAAACAGGAAGTTTAGGGATAGGGCGGCCTCGTATGAAGCTGCTAGCAGCAGGAGTACGCAAAGAATAAGCTTGTTGGTTGCTGTGCTGTCTGCGATTGTCGCGGCAACAGCCTTATTTTGGGTTCTGTTGGGGCCCGAACTGTTGCAGTGGTTCCAGACTTCAGCTGACCGACTGCTTATGCCACGAATGACTGACTAAACCAAAGCCAAGGTGAAATGCGCAGATAGTGGAGGTCAAACAGCGGTGCCGTATCATTCTCCAAGTACGGATGAGAGGGCTTCACTGGCGCAACCAAGCCAATCTTCAACGCCCCTCGAATGTACATCCCACCTTGGCTTTAGTTTAGTAGTCAGTCAAACTGGATTTAGATGGTAATGTGAAAGATTGACTGAAGCAGATACCCTGACTGTGGATAGTGTTGCTGGGAGGTTGGGGTATGGTCAGGGAAAAGTATGGAGTCCGGCTGACTGCGGAGCAGCGGGACCAATTGGAGCATCTGGTTCGGGCTGGCAAGAGCGCTGCCCGGGTGGTTACGCGGGCCCGCATCCTGCTCAAGACCGACCAGGGTTGGCCTGCACCCCAGGTGGCCCAAGCCCTGGACGTGGTTGACGGCACGGTGTACCGGATCAAGCGGCGTTTCGCCGAGGATGGCGTGGACGGGGCGCTCAAGGACCGGTCCCAGGCCCACCGGCACCGGAAGCTGGACGACCGGGGGGAGGCCCACCTGATCGCTCTGGCCTGCAGCCCGGCGCCGGAAGGCCACGACCACTGGACCCTGCGGCTGCTGGCTGGCAAGGTGGTGGAATTGGGGCTGGCGCCATCGCTGTCCCATGAGACAGTGCGGCTGCACTTGAAAAAACATCCTCAAGCCCTGGCAGAAGCGGGAGTGGTGCATTCCCAAGGTGAGCGCCGAGTTCGTGGCCCACATGGAGGAGGTGCTGGACCCCGTATCCAGTACGGGGCAGGCTCTGTACGCCGAACCCTATGACTCCCAGAGGCCGGTGGTCTGCTTCGACGAGACCTCCTCCCAATTGTTGGCGGAGACGCGGCCGGCGCTCCCGGCTCGGCCTGGCACCCCGGCTCGGCCTGGGATCCCCCTGCGGCAGGACTACGAGTACCGGCGGGAGGGCACGCGCAACCTGTTTATGGCCTGTGAGCCGTTGGCGGGTTGGCGGCAGGTGGCGGTGACCCAGCGGCGCACGATGCAGGACTTCGCCCATCAGATGCGCTGGCTGGTGGATGAAGCCTATCCGGAGGTCCCGGTGGTCCCGGTGGTCCTGGACAATCTCAACACCCATCGCACGGCGTCCCTGTACGAGACGTTCCCGGCGGCCGAAGCGCGGCGGATTGCGAAACGGTTGGAGTTCCACTACACCCCCAAGCATGGCAGTTGGCTGAACATGGCGGAGATCGAGTTCAGCGTGCTGTCCCGCTGCTGCCTCAAGAGGCGCCTGGCCGATGAGGAGACGCTGCAGCGGGAAGTCCAAGCTCTGGTGACGGAGCGCAACGCCGCCCAGGCCACCATTAACTGGCAGTTCAACACCCAAGACGCCCGTTCCAAACTTCACCGTCTCTATCCCTTTGATTCCAAGATTGACTGACTACTAGGCGGATCGCCGACCTATTTCTTCCTATGATAATCTGCAAATACCTTCGGTAGTAGCCAATAGGACAACATAAAGCCAAATAGGCCCGCGAATGCCGCCACAAGCAGGTTTCTTGAGAAGCTGAGCTCACCCCAATTTCCCACAAAAGTGAACAGAAACAGAATTGTCCCAACGACTATACCAAATACCGTATTGGCCCGGCTTAACACAATCAAGCCTCCTTTCTTGACCAAAGGCGTGCCGCCAACTGGTTCTGAGATTGCCTTCCGGGTGGCTAGTGTTCTCCCTTGATATTAGCTTGGTTCCTTGGTAATGTACATGGTTCATCCAAACTTGTCCCCCATTAAGCCGTTAAGAACCGTAGCATCAATATACGAGAGTGATAAATGACTGCCTCCCAAGATTGGTTCGGCTCAGACAACTTTGAGCAGGTGCTTGAAGCCTTCAAAGACTGCGATATAAGCGCCATACCGGACGTCCCTCACGAAGACTTTTATTCCATGTCACGGGCGTTGTATGACACCGCCGCCGTCGCTGATCAAAACGGGGAACGAGCTCTCAGCAGTGCAATGCGAATATTGGCAGATGTCTGCTCTTTCGTCTTATCGCCAGAGAAAATTAGCGAGCCATTTGGCCCTTTGTGGACGGGCGGTGGAAGGCGGGCTGCGATTCCAGATGACTTCACGGGGCCCGCGATTTCATTCTTGGGCAGTGTCGTAGACCTTATCGACAATCATTCTTTGAAGGCAAGAGTGGCGGACTTGGTCTGGGTCACTAAGAGACCGCGCGACGTGCACTACGCTTTAACCGCCATCGACTATTACACCAAGGTTCCTTTACATGGCGATAAGTGGACACGCGAACAGTACAAACACTGGCAACGAGCTATCGGGCTAAACCCGAATCCACCGAAGGAGGGCGTCGGGTCAGCGTCCTGAAGCGGTAAGAAGGTGCTCCCGTGCTTCTGGGATAATGGTTTGTAACACCGAACCGACCCCAGAAAAGGAGCACCTAATAGATGCTACCACCTAACCATCCCGACCGCATCCAAATCACCTTCGACGACCACCGCCTGGTGGCCAATGCCGGGCTGATCCTTCCGGCCACCCTCGCCCGGCGCCTGGGCCTGCCCCAACTGGTCCAGAAGCGCCTCGACCTGGGCGATGCGCCGGGCCGGGCGAACACCGGCGACAAGATGATGACCCTGGTTGCGTCTGCGCTGGCTGGTGGCGACTGCATTGACGACGCCGACGTGTTGCGCACCGGTGGGACCGCCCGCGCCCTGGGCGGCACAGTCAAGGCACCCTCCACCTTGGGCACCTTCCTGCGCAGCTTCAGGTGGGGCCATGTCCGCCAACTGGACCGGGTGAGCCGCGAGTTGCTGTCCCGGGCCTGGGCGGCTGGTGCGGGACCCGGCCCCGGGCCGTTGACCATCGACTTGGACTCCACCATCTGCGAGACCTATGGGCTGGCCAAGGAGGGGGCGCGTCATCACGGCTACACCGGCGCCCGGGGCTATCACCCGCTGCTGGCCGTCGCCGCCGGCACCGGCGACGTGCTGATGGCCCGGCTCAGGGAGGGCCGCGCCAACACCGCCCGCGGCGCCGCCCACTTCCTGCGTGAGACGGTGAGCCGGGTTCGCTGCGGCGGGGCCAGGGGACAACTCACGGTGCGGGCCGACAGCGGCTTCTACACCCATAGCGTGGCCGCCGCCTGCCGCCGGATGGATGTCCGCTTCTCCATCACCATCCGCCAGCGCGCCCGCCTGCGCAACCTCATCGGGGCGATACCCGAAGATGCCTGGACGCCGATTCCCTACTGGACTGGATGGACGGCGCCGCCGATGTGGCCGAAACCACCTACACCCCCTTCCAGAGTGAGCCGGATGCCGTGCCGGTACGGCTCATCGTCCGGCGGGTGAAGCCCACGCCCGGTTCTCAACTGGCCCTCTTCGCCGCCTACAGCTATCACGGCTTCATCACCGACCGGGACGGAGAGACCCTGGAACTGGAGGCTGATCATCGCCGCCACGCCGAGATCGAGAATGCGATACGCGACCTCAAGTACGGCGTCGGGCTGAACCATCTCCCCTCGGGGCGCTTCGCCGCCAACGCCGCCTGGCTGGCGGTACAGGTGATGGCGCATAACCTCGCCCGCTGGACGGCGCGGCGCGGCCTGGGTGAGCAGATAGTGACCACCAAGACCCTCCGGCGGCGGTTCTTCGCCCTGGCCGGTCGGCTCACCCGCTCGGCGCGCCGCCTCACTCTGCATCTCCCCCGGCGGCTGGCCTTGGGAAACCCAGTTCAGCCGCGCCCTGGCCAGGCTGCAAGCGATTCCACTCCCAGCTTGACGACCCGTCGGCGACTGACCCACCACCGGACAACCGAAGGTCCCCGCAAACTCACGCCAGCCCGCTCCGGGATGGTCTCCTACTGCATGCTGTCCCGCCGATCTCGCCCAGCGCCGCCGCCGTGGTCCGCCATTGGTGCCCCGAACGACACTGCCGACCGCCACCGGCCCCATTTGTTGGAATCGAGCCCGGACCGTCGCGCTCCCATGCCCCTCACCCTTTGTTCCAACGCCAAGACCGCATCGCATCGGTGGATTCGGGCTTAGTTTAGGTTATACTCGGCCTTACTCCCGGGCCGGCAGCCCCGCAAAATCCAACAGGGCCGACTCAGCGCCGGAACAGGGGATCAGAGACACAGATTAACGACCTCATCACAGCGGCAGTTCCGAAATTCCAGGCTCCGCTGACAAATGGGCAGACCAGCAAAGGAATGACGATGACCACCGACAAAGAGCAGGAAGCGTTCGGCCTCGTCATACAGCGCCAGAAGAGCGGTGCATCCGAAGTGGACAACCAGATCAACATCAGCCCCAGGCGGCCGGTGGACCAGGAAATCATTCGCGCGAGGGTGCCGGTCTACATGGCGCCGCCCCCGACAACCTCACAGAGAGAAAACTGCCACCACACTGCCACCCAAAGGGGCTTGACCGCCACTCTGATGACACAGCCATCTGGTATGATGTCTAGTTAACAAACTCCGGTATTTGCCCTCAGCGGAGGGACATCGTGGCGCCTGACCAGGTTGGATATGCAGCGTACACCGGAAGGCCAGCCCACGGCCTTCCGGATCGGTCCCGGAGAGGGTGTTGCCGGTCCTCGTAGGAACAGGTACCTGCAAGCCCGGATGGGTTGCCGGGGATGACGCCTTTGGGATGTCGCCGTCCTTCAGGGACGGCCCTGGCGGCTTTGGGTATGTGGTACGTCCTGGATGTTCCGGCGGGCTTCACGGTGTTGCCGTCGGAACCCCAGTGGACCAGTCCGACTTACCAGGGCCGGGGGCAACACCGAAAACACAAGATCGTAGGTGGGAAACGGAGTACCATGTCAGAGTGCAGTGATGGATTGCCGGGATAAACCCTCCCACCCCAGCAACGGCAAACAGACCTGTTCGTCAAACCACAGGCGGGAAGTAAACTCCCAAAGTCTGCCAGAAAGGAATCCCATTCCCAATGCTCTACGCCCACTCCGCCAACCCCCAGGGCAACCGGCAACCGCTCGTCAACCACCTCCAGAACGTGGCAGGACTGGCCGCTGAGATGGCCCAGCCCTTCGGTGGGGAAGACCTGGCCTTCCTCGCCGGACTCTGGCACGACGTGGGCAAGGCTGACCCCACCTGGCAACGCCTCTTGCTGGAGTGCGAACAGGGAAAACGGAACCAGATCGGAATCGACCATAAGTGTGCCGGCGTCCTCCTCGCAGAAAGACTGGGCGGAAACGCTCAGTGGGCCGGGATCCTGATTCACGGCCACCACGGCGGCCTGACAAATCCCAAAACCGGCCTCCGGTCATGGCTCCAAGAAAAGCGGGAACTTCCCGGCCCGGAACTGGCCATTCAAAAGCTAAGAGCGGCGACGCCGGAACTCCTCGCCCAGGCGCAGCCCACACTTCCCCAGCACGTTCTGAAGGACGCTCTCGCAGCGGAAATGTTCCTCCGGATGACCTACTCTGCCCTAATCGACGCCGACAGCCTCGATACCGAGGCCCACCAGCAGGACGGGTGCTCCCACCCCGAGCGGCATACCATCACAGACCTCAACGAGCTCTGGGACCGATACTCGAACTTCCTGAAGCACCAGCCCGACCCACAGGAAAACCCAGTTAACGCGGTGAGGAGGGAGGTTCACGAGGCATGCCTGAGCGCGGCGGGCGAGCCCCAGGGCATCTTTCGCCTGACGGTGCCCACCGGCGGAGGGAAGACCCGCTCGGCCATGGCCTTTGCACTCCGCCACGGGGTCGAGCATCGCCTGCGCCGCGTAATCGTGGCGGTCCCCTTCAACACCATCACGCAGCAGACCGCCGGAGTCTACCGGGAAATCTTCGAGAAGGGTTACGCTGGCCATGCCGTCCTGGAACACCACTCGGCGGCCGACGATGTTCGTGACGACGACGGCTTCAGGTCCCAGGAAGTCTGGCAGAGACTGGCATCCGAGAACTGGGATGCGCCCATCGTGGTCACCACCACGGTCCAGCTCTTCGAGAGCCTGTTCTCCAACCGGAGGGGCAGGACCCGCAAGCTCCACAACATCGACGGGAGCGTGATCATCCTGGACGAGGCCCAGGCGCTGCCGCCCCACCTGCTGTCCACCATCCTGGATGGCATCCGCGAACTGACCTCCCACTACGGCGTGAGCGTGGTGCTCTCGACCGCAACCCAGCCAACCTTCGAGATCATCGGCGAGTTCCGCCAGACCCAGGCCCGGGAGATCAACACCAACAACCCGCGGCACTTCCAGGCTCTCCGCAGGGTCGAATACGAATGGAGGACCGGCCAGCGGAACCCATGGCCGGAAGTCGCTGGGTGGATGCGCCAGGAACCCAGCGTCCTCGCCATCGTCAACACCAAGCGTCATGCCCTGGAATTGCTCGACGCCCTGGGGGATGCGGAGGCGCTCCACCTCTCAACCCTTCTCTGCGGCGCTCACCGCAGCCGGGTGCTGCGGGAAGTAATACGCCGGCTCTCATCGGGAGAACCCTGCCGGCTGGTCAGCACCCAGGTGGTCGAGGCCGGCGTGGACCTGGACTTCCCGGCGGTCCTGCGGGCCGAGGCCCCACTGGATTCCATCATCCAGGCCGCAGGCAGGTGCAACCGGGAAGGACGACGGGAACGGGGCAAGGTCGTGGTGTTCCGGCCGCCGGACGACGCATCGCCGAAGGGGGTCTATGGATCAGGGAGGGACATCGCGAGGGCCGTCCGGCAGTTCCCCGGCTTCGACCCCGACAACCCGGAGACGGTGAAGCGGTACTACGAGACGCTGTTCGGCATGGCGGTCGACCCGGACCCGAAGGGGATCCAGGCCCTCCGGAAGCTGCTGGACTTTCCGGAGGTCGCGGAACGGTTCCGCATGATCCAGGAAGACACCTTCGACGTCATCGTCCCGTATCCCGAGGAGGACGCCGGAAAGATAGCGGGCCTGGTGGAACAGCTGAGGGCCAGGGAGCATCCGGCCCGTCAGATCCTCAGGCTGCTCCAGCCCCACACCGTCTCAGTGCAGCGCCGGGAAGCCCAGGGCCTGGCGAGGGAAGGATGGATCGAGGAGGTCATGCCCGGCATGGGAATCTGGCACGGAACCTATGACCCCGTCCTGGGGATCACCGCAACGGACCCGGACCTGATCATCTGACCCACGGCCAATTCATGGGAAAAGGGAGGTATCGATGAACCACAACCCACCGCCCCTGGAGGTGAAGCTGTGGGGCGACATGGCCTGCTTCACCAGGCCGGAAATGAAGGTGGAGCGGGTGAGCTACCCGGTAATGACGCCCTCTGCCGCCCGGGGAGCCCTGGAGGCCATCTTCTGGAAACCCGAGTTCACCTGGGCCGTCGAAGAAATCCAGGTGCTCAGGCCCATCAGATACACCTCCATCCTGCGCAACGAGATCAACAGCAGGCAGAGCGAACGCTCCGCCGCCGCATGGGCCACCAAGAACGGCGGAGGGTACGATGCCTCGGACCCCAGGAACCGGGCCCAGCGGCACACCCTCGCCCTCAGGGATGTGGCCTACGTCGTCCGTGCCCAGCCCGTGCTCCGGGCAGGCGTGGAGGACGACATCGCCAAGTACCGGGACCAGTTCCGCCGCCGGGTGGCTTCGGGGAGGTGCTTCACCACCCCGTACCTGGGCTGCCGGGAGTTCAGCGCCTACTTCTCGGAACCCGGTCCCGACGACCGGGCAATAGGGGAGAGCGAAGACCTGGGGCTCATGCTCCTAGAAATCGAATATGAGCCGGACGGCAACGGCAGGGGCGCTCCCCGGTTCTTCCATGCCGCCCTGGAGTCGGGTGTCCTCAGGGTGCCGGTTCCGGGGCGGGAGGCGGAAAGCCGATGCTGAGCAGGCTGAGGGAATACGCCAGGGAACAGGCGGAGGACCGGCTGCCTCCCCTCTACGAGCAGACCCCGGTGGCCCACATAATCATGCTCAAACCCGACGGGCAGCCGGTAACACCCCAGCCCGTGTCGAGGATTGACCCCAGCACCCAGCGGGGGAGAAGGGGTGCCGACATGGCCGCGCCCGCGGTGCAGAGAGCGTCGAACATCAAGCCCCTGCTCCTAGCCGACAACGGCGAGTACAGCTTCGGCATCGCCCGGGACCCAACCAAGCAGGACCGGGCAACCCGGGCCCACCGGGCCTACCTGGAACTCATCGACAACTGTGCCGCCTGGACCGAAGAACCGGCGGTACTGGCGGTGAAGAGCTTCTACGAGAAGGGCGGCGTGGACCAGCTCGACCTGGACGAAGCATGGGACCATGGGCTGAAGGTCACCTTCGCGGTCCTCATGGACGACGGCGCCACCCGGATGCCGATAGACCTGCCGTCAGTGCGGAGGTTCTGGCTGGAGCACAACCGGCCCGGGGAGAACTCGGCGGACCAGTGCCTGGTCTGCGGGGAGCGCAAACCCGTCCTGGAGCGCCTGCAGGGGAAGATCAGGGGGATCCGGGGTGGCCAGTCGTCGGGAACGTCCATCATCTCCGCCAACCAGGAGGCCTTCGAGTCCTACGGCCTCCGGGCCTCCAGGACGGCCCCCACCTGCCAGCAGTGCGGGGAGGACTTCACCAGGGCGGTCAACAGCCTCATTGCCGGACCCAACACCCACCTCTACGTTGGAGGCACGACCTTCATCTTCTGGACGAAGAGCCGGGAGTTCGACCTGGGAAGTTTCCTGCAGGACCCCGGGCCGGAACAGGTTAAGGAGCTCCTGCAATCGGTGTCACGGAGACGGCCTGCGGCGGAGATCGACCCGGAGGCATTTCACGCTGCGGCCCTGTCCGGAAGCGGTGGGAGAGCAGTGGTGAGGGACTGGATTGACACCACGGTGGGCAACGCGCAGGAAACCATCGCCCGCTGGTTCCGGAACCAGCGGATCACCGACCCCCGGGACGAGGACCCAAGGGGGCAGACCCCGAGACCCCTGGGACTGTTCCAGCTGGCCGCCTCCACGGTCAGGACCCCGGCTGATCTGCCGGTCACCACCCCCCGCAACCTGTTCCGGACGGCCCTCTGGGGAACGCCCCTGCCGCTGGAGCTGGCCGCCCAGGCAATCCGGAGAAACCGCGCCGAGAGAAGGGTCACCAGGGGACGGGCGGCCCTCCTCAAGCTGGCGCTGCTGAGCAGGGAAAACCAACCGGTCAAGGAGGACTACATGGTCGCCCTGGAAAGCCAACACCCGTCGGGTGCCTACCACTGCGGACGGCTCCTGGCGGTCATCGAAGCGGTGCAGAGAGCCGCGATGCCCAGAGTGAACACCACCGTGGTGGACCGGTTCTACGGAGCCGCTTCATCAACTCCCTCAGCCGTTTTCGGTCCGCTCCTGAGGGGATCTCAGCCCCACCTGGCCCGTCTGAAGCGGGACAACCGGGGGGCCCACGAGCGTCTGCAACAAGACCTCGAGGGGGTCATGAACCGGATCGGGGAGTGGCCCGCAACCCTCACCCTGGAGGAACAGGCCCTCTTCTCCCTGGGTTACTACCACCAGAGGGCCCACGACCGGGCGGAGCGGCTTGCCCGAAGGAGCGGATCGAACAATTCCGAGGCAACCGAAGCCGAGAAGGAGAACTGAACATGACCACAGCCCCCAGGGAAAAGATCATCACGGACGTGGCCCGCAGGCACGACTTCGTGCTCCTGTTCGACGTGCGGGACGGAAACCCCAACGGGGACCCGGATGCCGGCAACCTGCCCCGGGTGGACCCGGAGACCATGCAGGGCATCGTGACCGACGTGGCGATCAAGCGGAAGGTGAGGGACTACGTGGACACCGCCCGGGGAGACGGGAGGTTCAAGATCTACGTCCAGCACGGAGAGTTCCTGGCCAAACAGCGCGCCAGGGTCTTCGGAGAGCGGTCCAACGGGCAGGGAACCCCCACAGCCCAGGACGGCCGCACCTGGATGTGCGAGGAGTTCTTCGACGTGCGCATGTTCGGCGCGGTGATGTCCATGAGGGAAAACAACGCGGGCCAGGTGAGGGGCCCGATGCAGCTGACCTTCGCCCGGTCCATCAACCCCATCATCCCCCTGGAGCAGGCCATCGTGGGGCCGGCCCAGAACGACCGGGACGTGAACCGGGACAGCGATGACGACAGCGCGGCCACCAACTACGGGACCATGGGACGCAAGGCCACCGTTCCCTACGGGCTCTACCGGGCCCACGGCTTCTTCAACCCCAGCCTGGCAGTCCAGACGGGAGTGGACGCCAGCGACCTGGAACTGTTCTGGGAAGCCCTGCAGATGACGTGGGACCTGGACCGCTCGGCCACCCGGGGGGAGATGGCCTGCCGGGGCCTGTACGTCTTCAGCCACGAGAGCAGGCTGGGAAACGCCGCAGCGCAGCGCATCCTGGGTCTCATCAAGACGCCGGTCAGCAACGCCAGGGCTCCCAGGTCCTTCGAGGACTATGTCGTGAGCAGCCCCCAGAACGGGGAACTCGAAGGCATCCCGGGAGTGACGCTGACCACCCTGGTCGAATGAGTTCCCCGTGGAGAGGCGGGGATGAGGATATCCTGGTCCCGATCTCCGCCCTTGAACATTTCAGCTACTGTCCGAGGCAGTGCGCTCTGATTCATGTGGAGCAGACCTTCGACGAGAACGTCTTCACGGTCCGAGGACAACTCGCCCACGAACGCCCCGACGCGGGTGAGACCACAACCTATCAGGGAATCCGGCAACTGAGGGCACTTCCGATCTACTCCGACGAACACGGACTGATCGGAAAGGCGGATGTCGTGGAAATGCACCCCGACGGGCCGGTACCGGTCGAGTACAAGAGCGGACGAACAACCGGCAGCCACTCAGAGATTCAACTCTGCGCCCAGGCACTCTGCCTCGAGGAAATGTTCGGCCGGCGGGTCCGGTCAGGGTTCCTGTATTCATACTCGACCAAGCGCCGTACACGCGTGGAAATAAGCCAGGACCTCCGAAATCAGACGCTGGAGATCATCGCCCGGGTGCGGGAACTACTGACCCGGCAACATGTGCCAGCAGCGGTGAACGACAAGAGGTGTCCCAATTGTTCCCTCGTCAACGCCTGCCTTCCGGCGGTCGTAGGAACGACCGGAAGAGCGCGTGGGCACCAAGGAGCTCTATTCCAACCGGCGAGCGACGAGGTTGTGGAAGGCTGGTTCGATGTTTGAGTTGCTCAACACCCTCTACGTGATGAGCCCGGGGGCATCCCTGCACCTCGACCACGACTCCGTGCGAGTTGTGATCGAGGGAGAAACCAAGCTCCGCGCACCGCTGGTACGGCTGGAAAGCATCATCGTGTTCGGACCGATTGCCGTAAGTCCCCACCTGATCCACCGGTGCGCCGACGACGGGAGATCACTGGGGTTCATGACGACCGGGGGAAGGTTTAAAGCGCGGTTGGAGGGACCCACCAGGGGGAATGTACTTCTACGGCGCAGCCAGCACCTAGCGCTCGACGACCTAGAACATACTTCACGGATTGCCCGGCAATTTGTGGCCGGAAAGGTTCAGAACAGCCGTCTCTTACTCCTCAGGGGAGCGAGGGAGAGCAAGGGGGAAAAAGAAGAAACTCTTCGATCCGCAGCGGCTGGATTAGAGAACATTCTGAAGAAGCTCCATGAGGCACAAAACCTGGACCAGGTGAGAGGATCAGAAGGAGAGGCCGCAAGAATCTACTTCAGAGCATTCGATTCCCTCATCCGTCCGGGCGGGGAAGGATTCCATTTCGAAAGGCGGTCCAGACGGCCCCCAAGGGACCGCACCAATTCCCTCCTCTCGTTCCTGTACGCCCTGGTGAGAGGAGACTGTACCGGAGCCCTAGAGGGAGTTGGACTTGACCCCCAGGTGGGATACCTGCATGCCCTCCGCCCGGGACGCCCGGCCCTGGCGCTGGACCTGATGGAGGAGCTCCGGCCCCTGGTCGCGGACAGGCTCGCCATAACTCTAATCAACCGGCGGCAGCTCAGAGCGGACAACTTCGAAGAACTCCCGGGGGGAGCGGTGCAACTTACCGACGAGGGCAGAAGAATAGTCCTATCAGCATACCAGGAGCGCAAGAAAAGGGACGTGCAGCATCGCATGATGCGCCAGAAGATATCTGCGGGGCTCGTGCCGCACGTCCAGGCCAGGTTGCTGGCGCGACACCTGCGGGGAGACCTGGGCCACTACCCGGCCTACGTTGCCAGATAGGGAGGCAGAATGGAACTCCTGATCGTCTATGACGTCTCGACGGACACCCGGGAGGGACGGGCGCGTTTGCGGAAGGTAGCCAAAATATGTGAGGCGTACGGACAGAGGGTCCAGAAATCCGTCTTTGAGTGCGTGCTCAAACCTGAGCAGGAATTGCTGCTCCGACGAGACTTGGAAAACGCCATTGACGAAGAGGATGACAGCATACGCATCTACCGGTTACGCGAGCCCCATGGCAAGTACACCTACAAGGCGGGGAAACAACCCCAATTTGACATCCGCGACCCCCTAATCATTTGAAATTTGCGCGGACTTGAAGCAGTGCGGCGACAAAGGGGGGATCCGCGCAGATCCCAAGGTGCGCAGCCCCGTGGGAATGACGTAGGAACCGGAATTAACCGCAAACCAACGACCAAAGGCAAGCCTATTCCAAGGACAAAAACCCAGTTGCATCCCCTCCGAGAAGGGGGTGAGGATTGAAACTATTTCAAAGCGGAGTCCAAAGCTCTGAGCATCAGGATGTTGCATCCCCTCCGAGAAGGGGGTGAGGATTGAAACACTACGACCGGGCCACCACAACCAAAGAGTAACCTAGTTGCATCCCCTCCGAGAAGGGGGTGAGGATTGAAACTCGGTCCGGACGCCCGGTCGCAGCCACCAGGTCGGTGTTGCATCCCCTCCGAGAAGGGGGTGAGGATTGAAACGTGATTTCCCACATCTCGTCGTCCTGCACGTCTATCATGTTGCATCCCCTCCGAGAAGGGGGTGAGGATTGAAACTTGGCCGTCACCATATCGGTGGTGGATGATTGGCAGGTTGCATCCCCTCCGAGAAGGGGGTGAGGATTGAAACGTGATTTCCCACATCTCGTCGTCCTGCACGTCTATCATGTTGCATCCCCTCCGAGAAGGGGGTGAGGATTGAAACTCCGGTCATTCATTACCTTCCTGTTACCACGAATGTCGTTGCATCCCCTCCGAGAAGGGGGTGAGGATTGAAACACTTAAGTCAGCGGCTTTTGTCGCCAACTGTTCGGGCGGTTGCATCCCCTCCGAGAAGGGGGTGAGGATTGAAACCCATCGCCATCATTCCCGGTGACCCCAAAGAACTCATCGTTGCATCCCCTCCGAGAAGGGGGTGAGGATTGAAACTCTCATGCGGTCGAGCTCGTCGTGGGTATCCGCGACGTTGCATCCCCTCCGAGAAGGGGGTGAGGATTGAAACGGTTATTGCTCTGCTCATCGTGTACGGCGTCCAAGGTTGCATCCCCTCCGAGAAGGGGGTGAGGATTGAAACCGCAGGACTGGCGGCATTGAATCGGTCGACGACCGCAGGTTGCATCCCCTCCGAGAAGGGGGTGAGGATTGAAACATGACGTCATACTGCGGGTCCGACGCCCCCGGCAGCCGGGGTTGCATCCCCTCCGAGAAGGGGGTGAGGATTGAAACAGGCCACGCCAGGACGAGGGTGCACAAGAACTGCCCCAGGTTGCATCCCCTCCGAGAAGGGGGTGAGGATTGAAACGCCATCGGTGTGCCGAGCCGTCCGGGCCGCACCCATGTTGCATCCCCTCCGAGAAGGGGGTGAGGATTGAAACTCCTGACGGACTGACCTCAATGGAGCGAGCGCAGGCGTTGCATCCCCTCCGAGAAGGGGGTGAGGATTGAAACCCTACGAGGTAGGAGCAAAGGGTCCCACCGGCGCCAGTTGCATCCCCTCCGAGAAGGGGGTGAGGATTGAAACCCGTGGCCGAGGGAGACCAGTCTCCAGCGCCAACACTGTTGCATCCCCTCCGAGAAGGGGGTGAGGATTGAAACATGACCGCCACGGTCGGTCCTTCACTACGGACCGAGAGTTGCATCCCCTCCGAGAAGGGGG
The DNA here is from genome assembly GCA_965262735.1 of Dehalococcoidia bacterium. Classification (GTDB taxonomy): domain Bacteria; phylum Chloroflexota; class Dehalococcoidia; order Lucifugimonadales; family UBA3495; genus CATOSK01. The sequence goes on from CBDHFS010000002.1 coordinate 107,965, forward strand.
TGAGGATTGAAACCGGCGTGGCGGCGGCGTGCAGTGCGTCCGCTTCCAAGTTGCATCCCCTCCGAGAAGGGGGTGAGGATTGAAACTGCGTAAGTCCCAGGTGTTAGCCAAGTTGCAGACGGAGCGTTGCATCCCCTCCGAGAAGGGGGTGAGGATTGAAACACTGACAAAAGAACGCTGATTTTGGGCATCCGCCATGGTTGCATCCCCTCCGAGAAGGGGGTGAGGATTGAAACCTGTATGCAGGCACTCACCCAACAAATAACTCTGTCATGTTGCATCCCCTCCGAGAAGGGGGTGAGGATTGAAACCACTTTAACAATGCGGATGGTGAGGTAGGGGCTCCTCTCCCGTTGCATCCCCTCCGAGAAGGGGGTGAGGATTGAAACCACGTCAGCCAGCGGAATCACACTGGTAAAGAGTCGATGGTTGCATCCCCTCCGAGAAGGGGGTGAGGATTGAAACGTATATGGCCGACTGGAAGGTCTGAATCTGTACGGACGTTGCATCCCCTCCGAGAAGGGGGTGAGGATTGAAACGAGCAACTCGATGCGCTTGACCTGCCGGGCGATGGTGTTGCATCCCCTCCGAGAAGGGGGTGAGGATTGAAACCCGCTGTAGCGCGATGTACTCCTGGGGCGTGAGCCGCCAAAGTTGCATCCCCTCCGAGAAGGGGGTGAGGATTGAAACTACCTGTATGCGGCCAATTGTGGGGCGTTTGGCGCGTTGCATCCCCTCCGAGAAGGGGGTGAGGATTGAAACAACGGCCTCAATACACTACTGGTGAGTCACGGAAAGGGTTGCATCCCCTCCGAGAAGGGGGTGAGGATTGAAACGTGTCAACCCCCAGTTTCCAGGAGCGTTTTGACCATACCGTTGCATCCCCTCCGAGAAGGGGGTGAGGATTGAAACACCAAGGAATGGCCCTGGGAGGACCGGGCCCCGTCCGCCGTTGCATCCCCTCCGAGAAGGGGGTGAGGATTGAAACCTGGATTGCAACGCCATGACCTCGACGAGGCAGTATGTTGCATCCCCTCCGAGAAGGGGGTGAGGATTGAAACCACTGGACATCTTGAAACAGTGTCGGACGGATAGCCAAGGTTGCATCCCCTCCGAGAAGGGGGTGAGGATTGAAACGGGATGAGGCGGGACTAGCATACTCAGGCTGCCGTGCGTTGCATCCCCTCCGAGAAGGGGGTGAGGATTGAAACCTCTACGGGTTCATTCTTGGGCAGCAATGGGCAGCCGTTGCATCCCCTCCGAGAAGGGTGTAAGCGGCGGAGTTAAAGTGGACCACGCGGGCGGACCGACTGACTGATTTGGGGCGGTTGAAAAATGCACCGTCTGCCGCCATCCATAGGTTGGAAGTAGAACTTATGGATGGTGGGATGGATGTTCCAGGTGGACGTGCACCTGCGGGTCCGACGAGGGGTGATGGTGGAGGGGATGAGCATTCGGGAAGCCTCCCGGGTGTTCGGTTTGCACCGGGACACGGTGCGCAAGATGCTGGCCTACTCGGCGCCGCCGGGCTACCGGCGGCAGACTTCTCCCCGGCGCCCCAAGCTGGAGCCCTACACCGGCGTCATCGACCGCATCCTGGATGATGATCACCGGGTACCCAGAAAGCAGCGCCACACGGCCCAGCGCATCTTTGAGCGGCTCAGGGACGAGTACGGGTTCGGTGGGGGATACACCACGGTCAAGGACTACGTGAGGGAGCATCGGCGGCGGACGCAGGAAATGTTCGTGCCGCTCTCCCACGCGCCGGGCCACGCCCAGTGCGACTTCGGCGAGGCTCTGGTCGTAATCGGCGGAGTACAACAGAAGGCCCACTACTTTGTCCTGGACCTGCCCCACAGCGACGGATGCTTCATCAAGGCCTACCCGGCGGAGACCACCGAGGCCTTCCTGGACGGCCACGTCTCGGCCTTTGCCTTCCTGGGCGGGGCGCCCCAGAGCATCCTCTACGACAACACCAAGCTGGCGGTGGCCCGGATCCTGGGGGACGGCCGGAGGAAGCGCACCCGGGCCTTTACCGAGCTCCAGTCCCACTACCTGTTCGAGGACCGGTTCGGCCGCCCTGGGAAGGGCAACGACAAGGGGAAAGTCGAAGGCATGGTGGGCTACGTGCGGCGGAACTTTCTGGCGCCCATACCGTCCTTCGAGAGCTTCACCGCGCTGAACGCCCACCTGGAGGGGCGCTGCCTGGAACGGATGGACGCCAGGCTCCGGGGCCACACCGAGACCATCGGCCAGCGGATGGAGCGGGACCTGGAGGCCCTGCTGCCCCTGACTGCCGTGCCCTACGACGCGTGCGACAAGCAGGCGGGCCGGGTGAGTTCCCTGTCGTTGGTGCGGCACCGGACCAACGACTACTCGGCGCCGGTGGCCTACGGGCGCCGGGACGTGCTGGTGCGAGGCTATGTGGATGAGGTGGTCATCAGCTGCGGCTCGGAGATCATCGCCCGGCACCCCCGCTCCTATGAGAGAGACGACTTCGTCTACGATCCCATCCACTACCTGCCTCTCCTGGAGCAGAAGACCGGCGCCCTGGACCAGGCGGCTCCGCTGCAGGGGTGGGACCTGCCCGAGGAGTTCGGCACACTGCGCCGGTTGCTGGAGTCCCGGATGGGACGCAGGGGCAAGCGGGAATTCGTGCAGGTGCTGAGACTGCTGGAGACCTTCTCCGGGCAGGAGGTGCATGCCGCGGTGAAAGATGCCCTCCGCCTGGGAGCTCTCAGCTTCGATGCGGTAAAGCACCTGGTGATGTGCCGGCTGGAGGGACGGCCTCCCCGCCTCGACCTGGAGCTCTACCCCTACCTGCCCAGGGTGCGGGTCAGCACCACCTGCGCGGGAGACTACATGACCCTGCTGTCGGGAAAGGCCGCATGAACGACCGTCCCACGCTGCTGCTGGAACACCACCTGAAGGAGTTGAAGCTGCCCAGCTTTCTCCGTGAGTACGGAAAGCTGGCCGCCCTGTGCGCCGCCGAGGGAGTGGACCATCCCAGCTACCTGCTCCGGCTGGCCGAACTGGAACTCATCGAGCGCCACCAGCGCATGGTGCAGCGCCGGATCAGAGCGGCGCGATTCCCCGCCGTCAAGAGTCTGGACACCTTCGACTTCCTGGCCATCCCCTCGGTGAACAAGGTCCTGGTGGCAGAACTGGCCCGCTGCGAATACATCCAGCGCCGGGAGAATGTCATCGCTGTCGGCAACAGCGGCGCCGGCAAGACCCATGTCGCCCTGGGGTTGGGCCTGCCCGCCTGTCAGCGGGGGATGTCGGTGGGCTTCACCACCGCCGCCGCCCTGGTCCACGAACTGATGGAGGCCCGGGACGAGAGACGCCTGCTCAACCTCCAGCGGCAGATGTCCCGCCTCGGCCTGCTGATCATCGACGAACTGGGCTTCGCGCCCCTGTCCCCCACCGGGGCGGAACTGCTCTTCGAAGTCTTCAGCCAGCGCTACGAGCGGGGCTCCATCCTGGTCACCACCAACCTCCCCTTCGACGAGTGGACCCAGGTCTTCGGGTCTGAGCGCCTCACCGGCGCCCTGCTGGACCGGCTCACCCACCACGTCCACATCCTGGAGATGAACGGCGACAGCTACCGCCTCAAGCACAGCCGGCAGAATGCCCCATCCCAGGCCTCGGAAGAACCGGAAGACTCCTAGCTATCTCCTCCTGTCCCTGAAGGATCCCCCTGCTTGCTACTCCCCCTGGACTCCCTTGTCATCGCACCAGTGGGACAATTTCTCTCCGCCGCAGTGGTACACCTTGTCGACGCCCTTGACAACTGAAGAGGCGATCAATGCGGATGTCACCCAAAATCTCGGAACTTAAGGATGACGGCAACAGTGACGAAATGAAGGAGGACGAGATGACTCAGCAAACGAACCGCCTGGAGATACGCTTAACAGAAAATGACATCGTCATTGGGGGTGGCCCTAGATCTGGTGATTACTTGTCCGTCAACATCTACTCCGCCGAAATAGAACGGTTGGCAGGGGGTGGGAGCATCACCGATTCGTTCTCATCTCCCGATGACGCGCAGATTAACTTGCTGGACAGCGGAAAAGAAGTGGCCGTGTACCCCCCACAAGGCTGGAAATTTGGCGGGGGCGAGTTGGATGATGACAATTGTGACACAGTCGAACTGGAGCACCTCTGCGGCGCACCGGCACTGATCCAACCAGCGGTTCCACCAAATTGGCGCTAATACAACAGACCCTAACAGGAAGCAGCAACGCCCGCCGGCAACCCCTCTCCGCGGGTCTGCGTGGGTCTGCCCGTGGCGGTGACCGACCGGCCCGACCGGGACTGGGCTGACCGCCTCTTCCAGCACTACGCCGCCCTTCCCAGCTACCGCGCCATGCTGGAACGGGAAGGGGTTGAAGGCCCCGGCGATATCACCGTCGTGGGCAGCGAAGCGGCGGTGGAGGCCCAGCTGAGACAACTGGCCGAGCTGGGCGCCACCGGCCTGCTGGCCACGATCTTCCCGGTGGACGGGTCCCAGACGTCGGTGACCAGGACCCGGGCGCTCCTGCAGGGGCTGGTGAGCAGGGTTTAATTCCGCCCTGCCCCGTAGGAGCGGACACTGCCCTTCCGGTCCACCTGCGAGGAACGTCCCGGCTGGCGCTGGCACTCGTGCTCTGGTTTGCCGCCGTCCTCCCGGGTTTCGCATAAGGCAGAGCCCAGGGACGCCGAGGTCCGAACCACTCTATCCGGAAGGGGTTAAGGCGAGGGAACCTGCCCTTCTGGGGATGAGACCGGCAGGCCGAATTCAGCTCTTACGGCGTTCACCAGCCCCCAGTAGTCGCTGTCGAAAAAGGATGCGGCCGCGTCCTCGACCTGTTGCCTGCCCCGCTCGTAGTCGGGCTGGGATGAACCTTCCTTCCCCAGCAGCGTCCTGCTGTACAGGGTGTGGAAAGTGGGACTGAGTTTCGTGGTCCGGCGCATGGAGACCCCGGGAACCCCGTCGTTTGCCTGGGCGAGGTTGTATAGCCGCCTGCGCGTAGCTTCAGGCCCGGGGCCCAACACCAGGGCGAGAACCCTTGAGTTGTACTTGACCTCGAACAACAGCAGCCTCCCAGATGACGTCCATCCGTGCCCCTCCCTCAGCTCGGGTATTCCTTCAAGCTCCGGCGCATAGAACCGGTGATACCATTTGGAGTTGCCGTCGCCCCGCAGGAGGGGCTCATACCGAGCTATCGCTGAATCCAGGACATCCCAGCCCTTGGCTTCCAGTGCGGGTCTGGCCTTGATGATCAGGTCAATGGCGGCACGGTGGTTGTTGTATATCTGGAGGGCCAGTTCGTCTATGTTGTCGGCGTCGGTCATCACGTGCCTCCGCAAAGTGCGAGCATACTGCTCCAGGAACCCGGAAACGCTCGTGCTGATGCTGGAACCCCGCGTCCGGAGCGTCCGGTCGATGAGGTCGGCAACCCTGTCGTAGCCGAGGGGCACGTACCGTCCCGCATCGCCCTCGGACTCGGGTTCTATTCCATCTGGAGTAAGGAAGATGGGGAAGGGGGCCAGCCCTTCATACTCGCTTTCAGCGATTCTCAGGTAACGGGCAAGCTGATTGGAATGTTCTCCGGCCCCGATCTTGTTCTCTATGATGCAGACGAACTCATCACCTTCGTCTACCAGCAGGATGTCTATGTTGTGGCGCTCCGTCGCAACCTCGATGCGGCCCAGGTCCCAGCCGTCTACATCCAGGGCGGTCACGCTCCCGATGCCCTCCTCCTGCGCCTTGGCCGCTGCCTCTGAGAGGAACCGGCGAAGGAAGTAATCCCGCAACCCGTGGGATCCCTGCGGGTCGAGCAGCCACGCGAGCAATGCCGAATGCTGAGTCTCCCGCCGCTCGATTTTGAGCACGTCGAACGGGTTGAATTCGGCGAGGAGGTCCTCAAGACGCTCCAGGCCCTCGTCCATAACCAGGTCCTGGAGGGCTTGTTCTGGAGACACGTCTGAAGCTGGGCTGGTGGACATCAAACCTCGAGCCGGGTTTTCGTTGGATGAGCCCGCGGGTGCCATTATAAACAGGACCGAGCCGGTGAATGCCCAGGGACATGCCTGGGGCCGCAACCTGGGCGCCACAGACGCCGGTATGTCTCGGCGGCAATGCGGCTCATTTCCGGCCTGTGAGTCCAGTTACTTGTCAGTTGCGGAAATCAGAGTTTTCCGCAACTGACCATACCTGCGGGTCTAGGGCGCACCCCAAGAAGCGGCGCTCAGGAGAGCCTCGCTATCGATGTGGCTGGACAACTCCGCGGTCGCTCACCGAATGGAGGATGGGGGACTGCTTTCCCGACCAGAACAGCGACAGGTGATGCTTGGCCCTGGTGGTTGCCAAATAGAGCAGCTTCTGGTTGAAGAGGGTTTCCCGGAACGTGTCGTTCACACCCATGACGATGACAGCGTCGTATTCCAGTCCCTTGGCGTCGGGGATCCGGCCCATGACGGTTGGGGGCCCTGCAACCTGGTCATCTCCGAACCTTGCTATGTCGGTTATCCCGGAGTCGGCGCAGAAACGCTCGAACCGGCTGATCTGGGCGTTGTCCCTGACCAGGATCGCCATGGTCGCTCCCTCCAGCCCGTCCAATGACCGGATTCGATCCACCTGTTCAACCACCGCGAGATGCATCTCATCCACGTTCAAGTGGGAGTGGTACTCGACCCGGTGCCCATCCCGCTCGAAGGGAATGGGGGCAGGAATGTTGCCGTCGAACGTTCTCAGCAGCCGGTTGTTGAACCTGGTGATGTGCATGTTGGCCCGGTAGGACGTCCGGGCGTGCTGGACCTTGATGTCCGAACGTCCGAAGACCCGGTCAAGCTCCCGCCAGGACCTGATCCCGCGGTGCAGTCCCACCCTTTGGGCCGTGTCACCCAGGACGGTGAACCAGTTGTTCGCGGATGCCAGTGACAGCAGCCTGAACTCGATGGGTGAGATGTCCTGGGCCTCGTCGACCACGATGTGCCGGTACCTGTTGGAGATGGTGCCGTTGAGCTGGTGGTCCAGGTAAGCCAGGGCCCCCAGGTCCGAGTCGTCAAAACCGTCCTTTTCCGATACCACCGCGGACTCCATCAGGGCATTGGCATCCTGCTCGGACAGGTGATCCCGGGAAAGACGCACCATGTCATCCGGATCGTACAGCATCGCAAAGTACTCTTCCTGGAAGTCGACGTGTTCCCAGGCCTGGTTGCACCATGGGACCACCGTGTTTTCCTGGATTTCGTGCCGGAACCGGGCAATCTCTTCCCGGGCCATGCGGCGATTGGGCCTGCGTTGGAGCCAGACCAGGTCCACCAGCTGGTTGATGAAATCCTCCCGCCGGCGGTTGACCCGGTCCGCTGACCCTCTGCCGGGAAGCACCCGGTTCAGAATTTCACGGATGCGGGTCTCCGGCACCGGGATCCCCGAGCCCCGATGTTGGAGAGGAGGAAGCGAACGTGCCCGCTGCCTGAAGTCGCTGACCAGTTCTCCAACATGACGGTCAATGGCGTCGGCCATGAACATCGAGCCCTTGAAGAGTTCCGCCCGCTCGTTGAACCGCACCTTCTCCCCGGGCGCGAGCAGATTCCTCCAGATCCTCGCGTCGAGCCGAGGACGCCGGGACATCTGGCCGATGATCCACTGGCTGAACCTCGTCTGCTGTACCCGCTCCCGAACTCCGAGCAGGGGGAGGATGTCCGACGCATATTCCAAGAACGCCTGCGATGGCCCAACGAACAGAGTGGACCCCGGGGTGGGACGTTCCCTCTCCGGGACGTCGTTGAACGGGGACAGCAGGTAGGCTATCCGGTGGAACCCGATCTCGCTTTTCCCGCTGCCGGCCGCCCCCTGGACCACCAGCACCTTGTCGCTGGTGTTGGAGATGCTCTCGTACTGGTCGGGCTCGATGGTCTCAACGATGATCTGCAGCTGGCCGTCCTCGACCCCGGTCTGGCTGAGGGCGGAGGTCAGCGCCTTGTTCGGTGCCGCCGACGGGGCGGACAGCAGGCGGCGGAAGATGTCGTTGATGTCCTCCAGCCGCTGGCCGCGTATACGAAGATACCGCTTCAGGTCGACCAGGGTCGAGACGGGCCCAGCGGGAGCGGTATAGCCGTCCTGGCGGCTCGGGGTGTACCAGAGCTTGGCCACGGGGGCCGTCCAGCTGGAAATTCCCTTGGCGGGAATGCCGGAGATCCCCAGGTACACGGTCCTCAGACGCGGTGTGGTCTCCTCGCCCTCGTCGTCTCCGGAAGCCCCCATCACCACGGATGGCCCGTCAGTCACAAAATAGTCCAGCCGTCCGAAGTAGGGCTGTTGCAGCGCAGAGTCCAGGGTGTCCTGCATATCCTGAAGAACCCGTTGGATCTGGTTGGCAGTTTCCTGGTATGCCGACCTCGCCGGCATACCCTTTTGGATCGTGGCCCGGTTCTCCACGATGTACTGGACAACGTCGTCCAGTTTGAGCTGCTCCTCTTCAAAGGCTGGGTTGAGGCCATCCTCGGGAGTCGTAAGGCGTAGCATAGTGTAACCGTCCTCGCAGTTCTCCCCCGGCCGTCGGGATTCTACTTTCATACGCTGGGACTTTGAAGCAGACCCTACATGCCTGGACGGGATTCCAGTGTGAGGTCTGCCCCACGGGGAGAAGGGCTGGGGTCCTGCTGGCCGCCGCCCCGTCATCATCCCCGCCCAGGCGTAGCCTGCAAACTGTATGCTACATTACGGATTATATTACATCTTGTCAAGCCATTACCCAAGATGTTATGCTAAGTCCAATGTAAGCCGAGGAGGCGCTCAGATGGCTGCTCCGCAAGACCTTCGGATCCCCGCTCACCGTTTCCGCCAGGGAGGGCGCGACGTGTACGCCTGTGCGCTCGACCTGCCGGCTCTCAATGGCAGGCTCCCGGACCGGGTCGACGACCGGGTCGTCAGGGATGCCAACCGGCAGCTCACCCCGTCCCACGCCCGACGGATACAAGCCTACCTGTCGGAACGGGACGACTGGCTGCTGAGCGCACTGATGCTGGGCGTCCCACCGGAGGCGGTGGAGTTCCGCCCTTATGTCCAGGGTGACAGCGCACCGATGCAGGTTGGCGAGTTGCGCATCCACGCCGACTCTCCTGCCTCGATGATGATGTTCGACGGGCAGCACCGCCGACGAGCCATCAGGGACGTGCTTGCGGAACTCGCGGTCAATGTCCGGCGGGCCAACAAGCTCTCCGCCCTTGAGGCATGCTCACTGCCGATCATGTTGTACGTTGAAGACGACATCGACGCCCTCCGCCAGATGTTCGCCGACGCAGCCCAGACCAGGCCCATCGAGGCCAACGTGGTGGCCCGGTTCGACCTGCGCGACCCGTTCAACCTGGCCGCCCTCTGGCTGGAGGAAAACAGTGACCTGTTCGGGGGACGAGTCGAGAACGAGAGGGCCTCCGTCCCCCGCACCAGTGAGTGCATCATAGCCATCAACCAGCTTTCCGTGACGCTGAAGACGGTGCGGGTGGGTTACAGGGGCCGGGTCAGCAAGGAGCTCAGCGACCAGTACCTGCTCACCCTGGACGACCTGAACGAAAGCTGCTGGACCTGGTCCGATGACTTCATGCCGTCTGCCCGGGAGGAGTACGAGTGGCTGGTTGCCGGCGATATCGACAACTCGGAGATACCGCTGAGCCGGGCGGCTTCCATGGCCTACAACGCCACCGTCATTCGCTTGCTCGCCGGTTGTTACCACGAGTGGACCAGGGACGGCTCCGACTGGAAGCCGCTGGCCGAGTTCATCCGGAGCTCGTCACTGGAGCCGGGAAGTGGTCGGGGTGCTCTGCTCGTTGACGCCGGGCTGGTTGCCGAGGGCGGGATCACTCCCTTCGCCCGCGCCCAGCTGGTGACCGCAGCAATCGATCATATCGTCCAACGGGCAGAAGCAGCCTGCGGTTAACCCATTCCCGCAGACCGGGATCCACAGACCATCAGGAGTTTATGAAATGGCACCGACAATTTCTCTCACTCCCAGCCGCTACCAGGCCCAGCTGCCGGCGCATCGATTCCGGCAGGGCAACCGAGACGTTTATTACTTCACCCTTGACCTGGCTGCCCTGGACGGCCTGCTCCCCCAGCGCGTGGACGACTCCATGGTCAGGGAAGCGAACCGGCGCTTGACGCCCAGCCACGCTCGAAACATCCAACAATATCTGGAGGGCCGGGACGCCTGGTTGCTGGGGGCACTGCTACTCGGCATAGCTCCCGATGCCCTGGAATTCGAACCCTACCAGGATGAGGACGGGAACGAGATCAGCCCCAATTTCGGCGAGTTGAGCATCCTTACCAACCGGGCCAACACAATGAGGATATTCGATGGCCAGCACCGCCGCCGGGCCATCCAGGACACCCTCGACAGACTCGGACAAGGAGATGTCCAAAGTGACAAGCTGGGCGAGTTGCATGGGTCGTCAGTGCCGATAGTCCTCTATGCGGAGGACAACATCCGGGCGCTGCGCCAGATGTTCACGGACGCTTCGAAGACCAAGCGCATCGAGGCAAACGTGGTGACCAGGTTTGACAAACAGGACCCCTTCAACCTGGCGGCGATGCATCTGGTCACCGAGAGCAAGCTGTTCGGCGGACGGGTCGAAATGGACTCCACTACGGTTTCCCGCGGCAGCCGGGCCCTGATCTCGGTCAACCAACTGGCCCAGGCCCTGAGGGCCATGATGGTCGGGTACGGGAGCCGCGTCAGCCGTCTGCAGAGCGAACTCTACATGCAGGACCTCAACGCCCTGTACGAGACCTGCCTGGACTGGAGCGACAAGTTCATGCCCAGTACCCGCTGGGAATACGACGGGCTCCTGTCGGGGACCATCGAGGACGAGGACATCCCGGCCCACCGCGTGGAGTCGCTGGCCTTCAGCACCACCTTTATGCGGATTCTCGCTGGCTGCTACCAAGAATGGATGAAAGAAAGAGACGACTGGATGCCGCTGGCCAACTTCCTCAAGGATGCGCGGCTGGAAACGGGCGGCGGCCGCGGGACCCTGCTGGTGGACGCCGGCGCCATGCTGCCCGGGGACAACGCCCCCAGCGGCCGCCGGCAGGAGGTGGAGGGTGCGATCTCGTACATCGTCCAGCACGCCGGGCAGACAGCGAACTCGGATGCCTTCGATGAAGAATTGCCCTGGTGACACGACATGAGCGGGGGGAGCCGGAGGAGAACCGGGGTCACTTTTGCGTGGACGGTACGCCCATGGAGGTCAAATAAACGCAATGGTTATGACTGAATGTTTCCTCGGTATCGATGTGGGCTATTCCGGTCGTCGCCCCACCACAGGTCTGTGCCTGATCACAATCGACAATGACCGGTTCCGATGGGAATGCCGCAACACCTGGACCGAGGATGCACGGAGGCAGAAAAGCCTGCAGGAACTCCTTCCAGCTGGGGCGAACCTGATCGCGGTGGGGATAGATGGTCCTCTAGCCTCGGGCTTGCAGACAATAAACCGATACCGCGCTGCCGATGCGCTGCTGTCCAGAGGGCTTTTCCAATCCCGGTGCAAACCCGGAGCCACCAATTCCAGGACCGGCCAAGACCTCCACCATCATGCCAACGCCCTTGCCCGGTTGGTGATGGAACTCAGGGAAATCAACTTGAGCCCCGCCAACCATCCTGGCCACGTACACGACTCAGCGATCCTGGAGGTCTTCCCCACCGCCTTTTTGGCCGTCCTCCTGAATGATGTCGAAATCGATGCCATAAAGAAACAGCTTGGACGGAAAAAGTCCGACGGGTACTGGAAACTCGCGGTCCGCCAAGGCAGTTTGCGCCGCCTAGTCCAAGCCCTGGCTCCTCAACGACAGTTGGACCAGAGTCTCGATTCCATCACGAACCATGACCACCGCGCTGCTTTCGTCTGTGCTCTCGCTGCTTTGTGCTTGACCAAAAACAGGTACGTCTCTGTAGGGGACCACGAAGACGGCAACATTATCCTGCCACCCAAGGATCATTGGTGGGTCGACGGCGCTTCGCAGAAGCAGTGGGCATGGGAAGCTCTGAAGAGCAACGTCGAGTCGGTGAGTCGCCATCGTGGTTCGTGTACCAACCATGAGATTGAAGTCATCAGTGACGGAGAGAGATGGCTCTAGCGGGCCGTTCGAAAATCGGAGGAACCCGTAGAGTCCCGCCCTTCGCCATATTCCCGCGGGGATCGGGATGCCGCTGTCGTTCTGTCCTCAGCGGAGTGGTCGCAGGATGAACCCCCGCCATGCCCGATAACAGGGGCAGGTCTTCCCGCCGATTCACGGCCTTGTGGTTAAATCCCGCAGCCTCGGTAAGTTGCTGGACTTGGTGCAGTTCCTCTCCCCGCAGGGAGCCGCCCAGCATGGCCCACTATCCCGCCGCCATTGACACTTATTGGTTGATCAGTGCAAAGAGAGGCAAGACATGAACCCTGTCTTGGTTAGCACAAGTCTCATAGGGAAGAAAATCGCTTTAGGCGTTACTGACCTTTATTTAGACTTTGTTCTACGTATCAAAGAAGGAGAGAGGGCTGTTCCAAGGACCCAACGCCGCCGTATCCCACCTGAAGGGCGTGAACGGGTCAGAACAAACCAAGGCAGGCGCTGCATATATTGTGGAGTAACTTTGAACCGCACGAATTACCAGGTTGATCACATCTACCCCGTTGAGCATGGGGGGCCGGATGAAGAGTCAAATATGCAGGCAACCTGCGGCAGTTGCAATTCTAGGAAGGGTGTACAAACTGATCAAGAGTTTAGGCATCGCTACAGGTCAATACTACCCGGTAATCGGCAACCTCCGACTACACGCATCCCCCAGGCCCGATTTACGGCGATAACCCGAGAAACCACCCAAGCTCAGTCCACCATCCAACGTAGACGCTCCATCTATGTGACACCCGCGAAGAAAATTGTTGCAGGGAGTCTCGTAGGGGGTGGAGTGCTAAACTGAAACCAAGGTGAAATGTGCATATGGCGGAGGGCCATTAGCAGTGACAGTCCGTCTTCGACGTATGGGTGAAAGAGCTTCACCGGGGTACCCTGGCCGATCTTCAGCGCCCCACAAATGTAGATCCCACCTTGGCTTTGGTTTAGTAGCGGCGCTGTGGACGTTGGCATAAACTCGGAGAACGCCCCCCAAAACACCACCGAGTACCCCAAGGCAATTACAGGAGACTCATGCCCTTCGCGCGGTTCCTCCAGTCCCTTGCCAGCACATGCCACCACTGCGGACAGCAGGCCGGCATCCTGCAACGCACCCACTCAGGATGCCGCCAGACCCACCAGACCGGCATCCAGGATATGACAAAGCTCGCCGCCCAGGCCGCCGTGCCCACACCTTCAACGAAACTGCCCTTCGCCAGACCCTCCAGGCCATCGCAACGGAACGGTGGAGTGCTGGGGCAGAATGACTTTTGAGGGTGATATACCGCCTGAGGCGAAGGCCATAATAGAGAATATGCTGGCACCCCCCGAAGGGCGGTTCATATCAGTGAGCGCGGGGTTCCTGTTCACATGCGGAGTGAGGATCGACAACAGCGCAGAGTGCTGGAGTACTATGGCCATCCCCTCTGGCGGGGTCAGCCCGCCAGAGGGGAAATACACCTCCATCAGCGCGGGTGGTTTCCATGCCTGCGGAATCCGCATCGACCAGACCGTTGTCTGCTGGGGCAGCGATCAGGGGTTCGACGGCGATTTTCTGGGACAGGCGACGCCGCCGGACGGTCCATTCGAGGTCATCAACGCCGGGGGCTACCATACCTGCGGGTTCAAGCCCGACGGGGAAATCAGGTGCTGGGGGAGCATCGTGGGGGGGGCCTGGAGGAGAGTTCGGAGAGTTCTGCGAACTCAAACCCGTTCCCCGTTGCTGGACGGAAGAGCTGAACACAATTCAGGTCTGCGAGTCGCAACCCGACGGCACCAGCCGGTGCTGGACGGACGAGGAGGAGACCGAGGCCAACAGATTGTGGGGAGGCAGCGCGGACGGCGCTCCCGACGGCGACCTCAAGGCCATGGACAGCGGCAATGGCTTTTCGTGTGCGTTGTGGGACGGTGGCCACATAGGGTGCTGGGGATCCGGCGGTATCAATGACTCGCCGCCACCGGGCATCTTCGAGGCGGTCACCGTTGGCGAGGATCACGGCTGCGGACTGCGGCCGGATGGCAGCATCGAATGTTGGGGAGAAGACGCCTTTGGCCGGGCCAGCCCGCCATAAATGCGCTCCCCCTCAAGCAGACTCTGGAGGTTCAGGCCTCAGAGTGGAACGGTGCCCACACCAAGAAGAGACATGGAGCGGCCATCCACGCCCGCCTGTCGACAGATAACCAAGACCTCATGTCCGTCACCGGCCAGCAGGCGGATTGCCGCCGGCAAGGCGAAATGCTCGGATTTGAGGAAATGGACGACTTGGTGGACGAATCCATCGCCGAAGCCACGCGTCCGGCACATTGCGGGAAGCTCAGACGACCAATCCCCGGGCCTTCCGGACCGCCCACGGGCAGCTCACGCACAACTTGACCGCGCCCTGTCCCAAAGACCCTCGTTCCAGCCGCGAACCGGCACAACCCAAGCCACTGACACCCTTTCAGGCAACCCAACACCCGGCAGGTCAGATCGGTGCTGGAGTCCACCGCCGTCAGGTTTACCTGGAGAGCAACGGGGGACCGAGGGACCAAATCACCGGCTACCCGGTCCGTGGGACCCTGGTCACCGGCGGCAGGAAGCTGGAGCGGCCTTCCCAGGACACGACCTGAAGAACATTTTGAACAAATCCGCACGAAAAATAGGAATAAAAAACATTTCAGGAGACAGGATTGGTAATGGCCGAAATGAACATGCCCCAGACCTTTCAAGAACATTATGATGCCCTGCAAACTCAATGGCATCAGTCGGCGAAGGACCACGGGCATCACTATCTCAAATACCTTCCACCTCACGGTCCCGTCGATTTCGTTCTCGTAGGTAAGATGACCAGCATTCGCCAAGAGGATGCGGACAGACTCCCACCCGGAGAGTTCCCGCAGGTGCCGCCTCCAGGCTTCAACCTGCTGCTCACCCTAGGCGACTTGCTCCTCAACTACGGCGCTCACCGACATCTATGCAAACCCGGGGAGACGTACTACCTGACGGATTTGGGAAAGTGCGCCGTACCCCCCAAGGAAGCCAGGGGGAAAACCCAAGAACAGGAGTTCAACCGATGGTACCCTGTGCTCTTGACTGAGTTGAAGTTGGTGGCAAAACCACACGCCACCGTCGTCCCCGTCGGCAGCGCCACAGGCGACTTTCTCAAGAAGCAGCAATCAAACTTTCCCTTCCGTTTGGCAGAGCCCGTTCTCCATTGGAGTAGAGCGGCAACCGCTGCGGCCAAAATGGCCAGCAGTTTCTTCCCCGAGCAGTGGAACGAGTTTCAGGAAGCCACCAACTGGGAAGACGTCCGTATGAGCACCCAGGAGATTCTTGCCGCCGCAGGGATGAGGCGGGACATGGACCATATCGAGAGCCGATTCAAGGACAGGTTCCGAGACATACACAAGCACTACATGTTTACCTACAAGAAGGAAATGCCTCTCAGGAGGCCTGACGCGCAGCAGGCAGACCGATAGATCTCACCCAGGGGATCCCTACAAAAGTCCTATTGCGTCATCGCGTCTAAGACGAACCCACTTTAGACGATCCGATTCTTCACACTGAGAACCCAACCGTCCATAGAGACGACTTCAGCAATATAATCGACGTAATCCGTTGCGACTACGACTTGGCCCCGAGTTTCCCAATTTTCTCACTTGAAAGCAAAGACGAAATGGAAGGTTGATCCACTTTGGGTCGGACTGGCGGTGGTGGCCGCTGGGACTGGCATCGCCATAGCTATGGCGGCCCCGGCTGCATGGGTTCTCTGGGCCATCGCAGGGATGTGTTCCTGTCTCTGCAGCCCCGGCTGCGGCGGCAACGTCCACCATAAGCAACACGGAAAATCCAATTGTCGTTGAACCACCCAAGGACGCCCGAAGGAAAGGCCCAGCCCCCGGCCTCAGCCGAACATCAACCAGGTGAACAACCATGCCAGCAACAACGCCAAGCCAAGTGGAATGTTCCCCAGAGGACGGCCAGGAAACAGGCAAAACCGACGGCCCACAGCATGAGGGACTCACGGTTCCAGCAGGCAATTCCGCCCATGGGACCGTGACCGCAGTCCGGACAGACCGCCCTGCAGTTCCGCCGGAGAATGAACCCCGGGGCCAGCCAGAGGACCACAGGACCAAACATGACCAGGGCCCCCAGGGATACGCCGGCCCAGAGAGCGGGCCGAACTGGGGAAAACGGCGGCCTGACGGGGGACGTGGTAACGCTGAGCCCCTGAGGCTCAGCACCACTACCCCGAGTGCATCGTGAGCGATGCACACGAGGGAACCACCACCCGATCACATTCGGAACAGGGTTTCGTTTGCTTATAGGGTATGCAGAATTTGGATTAGGGGCAAAAGGAGCAGAATGCCAGCGATAAAAGAAAGCGAAGCCGAGTTCGAGGCCAGGATGCAATCCGACCTCAACTGGATACTCTCCGAACAAAAATCATGGCACCTGCAAGCCCGCGGACTCCCTCCGCCGGAGTCGTTGGTTAATATGCGAACCCAAGCCTTTCTGGAGCAGGCCGAAATCCACCGCAGAGCGAGAAAAGGATGGGTCGGCGTACTTTCCTGCATCCCCTGGCCCATCCAAAAATCAAACATAGCCCATCCCCCATACATGGGCAGCAACTGGCTCAGATTCTTTCGTGTAATCCACCATTTGAGCAAGAAATCCACGCGTCCCAAAACTGGCCGCATCTAAGGCGTGGGGACAATCGAGATACCGGTTCCGTTTACTTGCGGCGAATGGTCCACGCTACCGCGATTCGGACATTGCGAAACAACATGAAGACGAAATGGAAGGTTGACCCGCTTTGGGTCGGCATATTTGTGGCGGCCGCAGGGACTGGCATCACCATAGAGGGAGTCCTCAGGTTCTCGATGCCAGTCACCATCATCGGGACAGCCATAGCTATGGCAGCCCCGGCAGCATGGGTTCTCTGGGTCATCGCAGGGATGTTCCTGTCTCTGAGGACACGGCTGCGGCGTCAACGTCCGCCATAAGCAACACAGAAAATCTAGGGATACTCTGAAAAAGTCTGCAGGGATGTGGCATAGTAAGGGTGGCAGCCCCGATGCCGGTGGAGGAGTGAAAGCAGATGGACCAGCCGACGTTCGCCGACCTGGAATTCCAGAGTAAGAAGCGCCAGACCCGGCGCGAGGTGTTTCTGGAGCGCATGGATGGCCTGATTCCGTGGCAACGGCTGGAGGACCGCATCCGGCCCTTTTATCCCCAGGCGGGCCGAGGGCGCCGGCCCTACCCGCTACCGGTGATGCTGCGGGTCCACTGTGTGCAGTTGTTCTACAACCTCAGCGATCCGGGCATGGAGGATTTGCTCTACGAGGCCGAATCGGTCAGGCGGTTCGTGGGGCTGAGGCTGTCGGAAGCGATGCCCGACGAGACCACGATTCTCAACTTCCGCCATCTTCTGGAGGAGCAGGGCCTGGGGCATGGGCTGTTCGAGGAAATCAACGCCCATCTGGAGTCCCAGGGACTGCGGCTCCGGGAAGGGACCATCGTGGATGCCAGCATCATCGCGGCGCCGTCGTCCACCAAGAACCGGGCTGGGGCCAGGGACCCGGAGATGCACCAGACCAAGAAGGGGAACCAATGGCATTTCGGGATGAAGCTCCATATCGGGGTGGATTCCGAAACTGGGGTGGTGCACAGCGTGACCACCACGGCGGCCAACGCCCATGACGTGACCGAAGCCCACCGGTTGCTGCACGGCGGGGAGACGCGGGTGTGGGGCGATGCCGACTATCAGGGGGTTCAGAAACAGGAGGAGAACCTGGAGCGGGAGGTGGACTGGCAGGTGGCGATGCGGCCTGGGCGCCGCCGGAAACTGGAGGCTGGCAGTGAGGAGGCGCGGGCGGAGCAATGCAAGGCATCGGTGCGGGCCAAGGTGGAGCATCCCTTCCTGAAGACCAAGCGGATGTTCGGCTACGCCAAGGTGCGCTACCGGGGCCTGGCGAAGAACACGCAGCGTCTGGCGCTGCTGGTGGGACTGGGCAACCTATTGACGGCGGAGAGCCGCTTGGCGGCCACGGGGTAGCAGTGGGCCCAGAGCCATCGCCGGAGCCGGTCCGAGCCCCCAATACGCCGCTGAGGGGAATATCAGAGGGCCAAATAGGGCCAAATATCCCCGAAAGCGGGCAGAGAGTCGGCCTTTTCCGCAAAACTGCCCCCAGCAACCACAATTCCCGGCTCTTGCCGGTCTTGTTCAGAGTATCCCTAATTGTCGTTGACCCACCCCAAGGACGCCCGAAGGAAAGGCCCATCACACGGACCTCAGCCGAACACCTACCAGGTGAACAACCAGGCCAGCAGCAGCACCAGGTGGAACGCGCCCCACAGACCGACTAGGAAGCAGGCAAAACCGCCGGCCCACAGCATGAGGGACTCCCCGGTCCAGCCGACATTCCCGCCCATGGGACCATGACCGCAGTCCGGGCAGACCGCCCTGCAGTTCCGCCAGAGAATGAACCCCAGGACCGGCCAGAGGGCAACACAGCTGAAAGTAGCCAGGGCTCCCAGCGAAACGCCGAGACTACAGTTCGGACAGACCGCCCTGTAGTTCCGCAGGGCCAGCCAGAGGACCACACCGCCGAACATAACCAATGCCCCCAGCGAGACGCCGGCCCAGAGCGCGAGCCGGACAAGGGAAAAGGGTGGCCTGACGGGCACCATCACCCGACCGCACTCGGAGCAGTGTCCGACCGCCGCCCTCCAGGCCGAGCCGACAGCCCCGGTCAACCTCAGCGCCTCAGGCTCGCGCCGGCCTGCGCCGAACCATCCTCTCCAGCCCCCAGGTGACCAGCGTGGCCAGCACCACCGCTCCCAGCGTGAAGGGAGCGGTCATCATGGCGATCAGCGCGAAGGCCTCGGGCTGAATCCCGCCCAGCGGGAGATTGAATACCCGCACGACCGCCACGAAAACCGCCCACAGAACCAGCAGGCCCAGCCCGCCGGCCCCGACCCGGCGGGTCCATACGTATCTCCTCACAACTCACCTCCAGGGAGCGAATATCGGGCGATGCTCCCCGGGACGATTGTAGCAGGCCGAAACCGGACACCGGAAAGGCTCCGGAAAAGCCAAAGCCCGGCCCCATCCCTTCCTGATAGCCTCAAGGAGCGGGGTCCAAGAAAAGGACCAGGTACAAAACGATCAGGGAGGAAAAATGAGGAAGGACAGCAGGACCACCGGCCGGAACGGCACGTTCGCACCGGCCTTCAACATCCGCCGGGGAATCGGGGCATTGGCCCTGATCCTCATGGCAGTGGCCACGGTGCTGGCCATAACGGCGTTTCCCGGAAACACCCAGGCCCAAGCCCCCGAGGAACAGGCGAGGATCAGCGAGAACGCCCCGGGCGGGACCGTCGTGGGAACCCCGCTCCAGGCCGAGACCTCCGGCGGCCCGCCAACATACTCGATGTCGGGACCGGACGCCGGCAGCTTCACCATCAATCCCCGGACCGGTCAGGTCAGCTTGGCCCAGGACGCCAGCCCGGACTTCGAGAGCAGGGCCCAGTACCGGTTGACCGTAACCGCGGTCTCCGAAGTGACCATCCAGGTCATCAACGTCAATGAACCCGGGACGGTCGGCCTGTCCACGGATGCGCCGGGGGCCGGGGAGACCGTCACGGCCACCCTGGAGGACCCCGACGGAGGCATCAGCAACACCCGATGGTCCTGGGCCAGGCTGGAAGGCAGCGGCCCCGTAGACATCCAGGGAGCGGACGGAGCCTCCTACACCACCGTCACCGCCGACATCGGGCACAGGATTTCGGTCACCGCCCGCTACGATGACGCGGCCGGCCAGGGCCAGCAGGCCAGCAGCACCACCGCCCAACCGGTTCGGAATGATCCGCCGGCATTTGCCGGCAGCATCGCCGCCCGGGAGGTGGAGGAGAACACCGTCCCCGGCAGCCCGGTGGGCGCGCCCATCGCCGCCACCGACCCCAACGGGCACCGGTTGTCGTACCTGGTCACGGGAAGCGACAGCTTCCAGGCGGACCCCGACACCGGGCAGCTCCGGGTGGCCCAGGGGACCCAGCTCGACCACGAGGCAGGGGACACCCACCGCTTCACCCTGGCGGCCACCGACCCCCACGGCGGGCAGGCCTCCATCGCCGTCACGGTAAACGTCACCAACGCCGAGGAGCCGGGAACCCTGGCCCTCCAGCACGATGAGCTCCGCCGGGGCACGGTGATCACCGCCATCCTGGAGGACCCCGACGGCGGAATTTCCGGGGAATCCTGGCAGTGGAGCCGGTCCGGAGACCCGATGGAGGGCGCCACCGGCAGCTCCTACACGGCGGGATCAGACGACGTGGGACACATCCTGAGCGCCAGGGTCAGCTACCAGGACGGGCACAGCCCGGGCAAGTCCGCCAGCGCCGCCACGGCGAGCGCCGTGGGCAACGACCCGCCGGCCTTCAGCGCCCGGACATTCACGAGAAGCATCGACGAGAACGCCCCCTCCGGCACCCCCGTGGGCGATCCCGTAACCGCCCAGGACCCCAACGGAGACACCGTCACCTACCGGATCGACGGCAACGCCTTCTCGATCGACCCCGGGACGGGAACCATAACGGCAGATGCGGGCATGGACCACGAGCAGGAGGGCCAATACACCCTCACCGTCACCGCCACCGACGACCACGGGGCCGAAGCCCGGGCGGATGTCCTGGTCACGGTCAACAACATCGAGGAGCCCGGGACCGTCGCGCTGAGCAACAGCTCCCCCAGGGCCGGGGACACCATCACGGCCTCCCTGGCGGACCCGGACGGCGAGCCCACCGGAATGGTGTGGCAGTGGCAGAGGGGAGGGGCCGACATCCCCGGAGCCGCATCCAACTCCTACACCGTCGCCGGCGCCGACCTGGGCCACGTCATCGGGGTGACCGTCGGCTACACCGACCCCCAGGGACCCGGCAAGCGGGCCAGCGCCAGCACCGATGAGCCCGTGCAGAACGACCCGCCCAGCTTCACGGAGGAGCAGGCCGACCGCTCCATACCGGAGAACTCCAACCCGGGGACCGGTGTGGGAGAACCCCTGGAGGCCAGCGACCCCAACGGGGACAGCCTGACCTTCAAGCTATCGGGGGATGATGCCGGCAGCTTCGCCATCGACGGCAACGGCCGGATCACCAGCACCGCCACCCTGGACCACGAGGCCAGATCCCGACACACATTCACCGCCGCCGTCCAGGACCCCGCGGGAGGCTCCGACTCCATGACGGTGACCGTCAGGGTCGAGAACGTCGAGGAGGCGGGAACCGTCATCCTCCAGGACGGCGCCCAGCCCCAGGTCAACATCCCCGTGGAGGCCGCCCTGAGCGACCCGGACGGCAGCATGTCCGGCCCGGCCTGGACCTGGCAGAGGGCGGAATCCGCCGACGGCCCTTGGACGGAAATCACCGGGGCCAACGCCAGCTCCTACACGCCCCGGGAGGAGGACATCGACTCCCACCTGAGGGCCACCGTCACCTACCGGGACGGACACGGAAGCGGCCAGGACCGGGCGCAGGCAACCACCGCCCATCCGGTCAGGCCCGAACCCAACCGGCCGCCGCAGTTCGGCGACCGCACGACCACCTTCAACGTCAGCGTCAACGTCCGCGAGGGCGTCCGGGTCGCGCCGCCGTTCACGGCCGCCGACCCGAACGGCGACCCCCTCACCTACTCCATCGTCCCGGGCACCCCGGACGCCTTCACGATCAACCCCGCCACCGGCGAGGTCCTGATGGGGAGCCTGGAGATGGCCGTGGACGCCACCTTCACGGCGTCCATCAGCGTGACCGACGGCGTGAACGCGCAGTGGCAGGAGGACCAAACGGCGGACGATTCCCTGGCGCTCACGATGACGATGGTCAACCCCAACATCGTGATCGAGCCCTCCTCACGCCAGGCATTTCCCCATGGCCTGTGGGTGGATGACGACATCGTGGTCACCACGAACACCGGCTCCCCGGACTGGGCTCTGTACTACGACCGCGACACCCAGCAGCATCTCGAAGACCGCAGCTTCCGGATACGCACGGGCAGGTTGACCAACATGCGGGGAGTCTGGAGCGACGGAACCACCCTGTACGTGCTGGCCGTCGACCGGAACCGGACCAACCCCAAGGGCAAGATCTTCGCCTACCGGCTCTCCGACGGGAGCAGGGAGAAGTCGATGGACATCTCCCTGCCCGGCGACAACGCCCACCCCATCGGAATGACCGGAAGGGACGGAATCATCTACGTCGGCGACGGCCGGGACGACAAGGTCTACGCCTACGACACCCGGACCGGCAGCCGCCGGAGCGGCCAGGACGTAAACGGCATCGACACCCTCAGGAAGGATATGACCGACCTCTGGATGAATGGCGAGACCATCTGGATCAGCTACTGGCTGGGCGACTTCATCAGGGCCTACGACGTGGATACCGGAGCGCGCCAGCCCCACCTGGACATTCAACTCGCCCGGGAGAACGCCGCCCCGGTGGGCATCGACTCCGACCGGTTCAACCTCTGGATCATGGACCAGATCAGCGACACCATCTACGGGTACGTCCTCCCGCAATAGGCGGAGCCGGCGACAACGCCGGAACCGAGCAGGGCCGGGGACTACCCCCGGCCCCGCCAACCACCGGCCGGTTCGTCACCTTCAGTAAATACGACATACACGAGGCGAGACTGAGCTAGAGCAGAGGGGCCCGCCGGAATCCGGCCCAGGGAAAACCGGATGCCGGCCACCAACCAACCATATGAAGACCACATGCACCGGTCCGCAAGAGCGGTCGGCCCCGACAGCGGCCCATCCGGTCATGACCCGCCGCTAGTCGTCCAGCAGCCCGTTCCGCACCGCCCAGACCACGATTTCCTGCTTCGAGCCGACGCCCAGCTTGCCCTGGATGGCGTAGATGGCGTTGCGGATAGTCACCGGCTTGACCCCCCGGCCTTCCGCGATCCGGGCGTAGGACATGCCCCGGCAGAACAGCGCCAGTATCTCCCGATCCCGCCGTGTCAGTTGGGACTGGTTCTCCTCTTCCGCCGGCTCCGCCCCCCGGCGGATCCCGGCGAAGACCCGCCGCACCACCTCGGCGGGCACCCGCAGCTCCCCGGCGGCGACGTCCCGCACCGTGGCCAGCAGGCGCTCCATTCCCGACACCTTCTGGAGGTAGCCCGTGGCTCCGGCCGCCACCGCCTCGATCACCGCATCCTCCTCCGCAGAGGCCGTCAGCATGACCACCCGGGTTTCAGGGGCAAACTCCATGATCTCCCGGCACGCCTCCACGCCGTCCTTGTTGGGCATCATCACGTCCATCAGGACGACATCCGGGAACAGATCGGAGGCGGCCCGCACCGCCTCCTCGCCGTCCCGGGCCTGTCCGACCACCTCGAACTCTCCTGACCCCTCCAGCATCAGCCGCAGGCCGTCCCTGATGATCGAATGGTCGTCAACCAGCAGCACCCTGATCGGGCGGGGCCCCGTAGGTTGAGACTCCACACAGCCGGGCTCTGACAGCATCCTATACCTCCTACTATCCGTATCGGGCCTGGGGTATCAGGCAGGTCACCCTGGCGCCTCCGTCCGGCCCCCTGGGTTCCACGACGAGATTACCGCCCATCCGACCGGCGTCGATTCCCATGTTGGCGAACCCGTGACCCCGCTCGGCGTAGTCCTCGGGCAGACCAACGCCGTCGTCGGACACGGACAGCCTGATCTCGTCCTTCCTGAATTCCAACTCCACCAGCACGCGGCTCGCATTCGCGTGGCGGAAGGCGTTGGTCAGAGCGTTGTGAGCGATGGAGAACAGCAGGCTCCCAGCCTCTACCGACAGGGGCGGCTCCGCCCCCTTCCGGACCAGTTCCGCTTGCACCAAGGTGACGGCCGTGAAGGTGGCGACGTGGGACTCCAGGGTCCGGCCCAACTCCCGGCCGTCGAAGATGCCTCCCATGTCTATCGGATGACGCAGTTGCCATATGGCAGTCTTCGACAGCAGGGAGGTCGCTTCCAGCCGGGCAGTGAGTTCCCGGTTGGAGTCCCCGGCAAGCGCCATGGCGGCGTCGATGCCCAGGCCGATCATGTAGGCGGACTGGGCCGTGGTGTCGTGGATGGACTGGGACAGTTGGACCCGCTCCCGCTGCAGGTCCCGCTCCCGCTCCACCGCGGCCCGCCACCGGGTCCGCTCGAACCGGGAGATCAGGTTGACCGCCGCCACCACCGCATACATGACCACTATCCTGGCGAACAGGGGCTTCTCCTCCCTGGCGTCCAGGTCGATCCCTTCCCCCACGGTCAGGCTCACCACCAGGTAGACGACGGCCACCACCGTCACAAAGGCCATGCTGAGCCGGAAGGAGGTGAAGAACACCGCGAAGCAGGCCAGCACCGGGTAGTAGAGCAGGTACATGAAGTAGTGGCCGAAGCCCCCGCCCACCGCGGCGGCCGCCGATACCACCGCCGTGTCCAACACGCAGTGCGCGAAGATCCAGCGCCAGGTGACCGTCCGGTTGGACGCCAGCCGGTAGTGGACATAGGCGTTGCACGCCGCGAACGTCAGGTACAGCAGCCAGTTCGCAGCATACCCAGGCGGTCCGTACGGAGGGCGATAAAACACCAGGACGAAGCACGCGGCGATTACGAACCAGTGTATCCAAACCGAGACGGTAGCGACGTACCGGAGCCCGCCGGGGTCGACGCGGCTGAGCGTCCAGTCGCTGACCCGGAAGACGCCGGCGGCGGTCCCCAGCAGCTGGGAGACCCGGTTCTGACGGAGTGATTCGAACATCTCCTCTCCGGAACGCACGCCGAATCAGGGAGCGTATGAGTGGCTTCGAGGTGCGCTAAAGGGTGTGTTTCAAAACTAATCTAGCCAAGTCGTGTCGTGCGTGCAAGAGCGGAAAGTACCCCTTGATGTAGCAAACATACCCCAGCCAAAACTGACAAATGTTTGGCCGTGTTGGGGGGCGGAACCGGCCTATACCCGCTTCCGGCCATCCCTGGCCGGTCAATCATGGTCACCGGCCAAGCCCGCCAGGAACTCCTAGGGCAGGGGAGGGGGCAAACATACCTGTTCATAGGGCAAATACACCTGTGCATAGAGCAAACAAACCTCGCATGGAGCGTGACAAATACACCTGCGGGAAAGTGTCGCCTGCTACTTACTGGAGTCACGGAATCCCCATAAACTTCCACCTGTGAGTTTGACGCGACAGGCGGCATCCGGCGCGCGAAAAGCCAAAGCCCAGGTCATTGATCCAGCCCTACGATAGCGGTGCCGGAACGATACCAAGAAGGAGTACCAGCGCCATGACCAGCTTATCGCACATCTTCGCACGACTTTTGCCCTCACGACGGCGCCGGAGCCCGGTCTCGAGGCCCGCCGCCGGACCGGCCTTCCTGCCCCTCATGGCCGTCCTGGCTTCCCTGGGACTGGCCGTTGGCCTGTTTGCCATCCTGGCCTGGCCGGCCTACGCCCAGGACGGGGACCGGTCCCAAGCGCCCTCCAACCTGAGCGCGGAACTGGCGGACGGGCAGGTCACCCTGAACTGGGAGGCCCCGGCCCTAGACGCCGGTACCGTGACCGGGTACGAGATACTCCGCCGCCGCCCCAAACAGGGGGAGGACACCCTGACCACCCTGGTGGCCGACACCGGCAGCGCCGCCACCGCCCATGTGGACGGAACGGCGAACGAGCCGGGGCAACGCTACGTGTACCGGGTCAAGGCCCTGCGGGGAGAGGCGAAGAGCCGGTGGTCCAACTTCGCCCGCATCGACCTGCCCAAGGAGGCCGAAGAGCCGGCACCGACTCCTGAGCCTACGCCGGCACCGACTCCTGAGCCTACGCCGGAACCCACACCTGAACCTACTCCCGCACCGACGCCAGAGCCGACGCCCGAACCTACCGCTGAGCCGGCGCCAGAGCCGACTGACGAGCCGCCGGCGACGCCCACAGGCCTGTCCGCCGAGGCGACCCACGACCAGGTGGTCCTCACCTGGGACAATCCCAACGACGACACCATCACCGGCTACGTGATTCTGCGGCGCAACCGCGGCACCGACGCCGAGGGCGAGTTCACCAACCTAGTGGAAGATACGGCCACCGCCGGCACCACCTATATCGACGGCACGGTGGCGGCGGAGACCCCCTACACCTACCGGATCAAGGCCATCAACGCAGGCGGGACCAGTGAGCGTTCCCGCTGGTTCCACATCGACACCCCGGCGGCTCCCACGCCCGAACCGACGCCCGAACCCACGCCAGAGCCGACGCCCGAACCCACGCCAGAGCCGGCTGGCGAGCCGCCGGCGGCGCCCACCGGCCTGTCCGCCGTGGTCTCCCACGACCAGGTGGTACTGACCTGGGACGACCCCGGGGACGACACCATCACCGGCTACGTCATCCTGCGGCGCAACCGCAATACTGACGCAGAGGGCGAGTTCACTGAATTGATGCCGGACACAGGCACCGCCGCGACCACCCGCACCGACGGCAGCGTGGCGGCTGAGACTCCCTACACCTACCGGATCCAGGCCATCAACCAGCATGGGGTGAGCGAGCGTTCCCGCTGGGTCCACATCGACACCCCATCAGCTCCCGAGCCGCCCGCCAAGCCCACGGGGGTGCTCAGCGCGGCGTCCTCAGACACCGTAATACTCGATTGGGACGACCCGGAGGACGACAGCATCACCGGATACCGGATACTGCGCCGGGACCAGGACAACAACCAGGACGGCGGCTTCCAGACGCTGGTGGAAGACACCGGCAGCGCGGCCACCACCTACACCGACGACACGGTGGAGCCTGAGCGCTCCTACCTGTACCGGGTGTTGGCCATCAGTCCCCACGGGGTGAGCGCACCGTCCCACGACGTTGAGGCCCAAACCCCGGCGGACCCGAACCCGCCGGTTCCGGAACGGGAGGGCGTCCAGGACCTGGGAGACATCACGGAACAGGACGGGCCTCAGTTCAATCGCGGCGCACTGGAAGGCGCGGCGGACGCGGCGCACTATTACCGCTTCACCCTGAGTGAACCCCGGTCGGTCCGCCTGGCTCTGCACTGGCAGGAGGGCAACGCCGCCCTGGTCCTGGAACTGGAGGACGGGACCAGGCTCCGGGTGAGAGTCCCGGACGGGGATGCCCACGCGTCGGTCGAGGAGACCCTGCTGGAGGGGACGCACTACGCGCGAGTCGAGGCTCGGCAGCAGGGTGAGAACGAGTATGTGTTCACCTACGAGGTCTCGGAAGCTTCCGCCGCCGACGTTGAGTTGCTGCGCGAAGAGGGCTACACGCCCGACCCGGAGCCAGGCGAGGTAACGGAGCCGCTCGACAGCCAGCCCGCAGAGACCCGCCAGGAGACTGAGCAGGTGTTGCTGAGCAATTTAGGGCAGACGACACTCAGTTCCAATTCGATTGTTGGCAGTTTCGAGATTGCTCAGGGGTTCAGGACCGGCCCGAACATCCCCGGTTACACACTGAGCAGCATTGAACTGGACATCGTGAGAGTGTCGAACAACCCGGACGACGTGACCCTCGAGTTGTGGTCGGCAACCGGCACCACGCCCAACGCCCCGGTCGCCACGCTGACCCATTCCACCGGAACGTGGACCACAGGCCTCAACACCTTCGACGCCCCGGCGGACACAGAACTGGCAGCCGGCACGACTTTCTTCGTGTTTGCGTCCTATGCGGGCACCCATGCTTCAGACGGACTCGGTTTGCAGGCCACACTATCGACATCCGCCGACGACGGCGGAGCGCCTGATTGGAGCGTCCGCCGAAAGTTTTTACGCGGTCGAACCCCCCAAGAAAATTGGTTCAGTCAATCCGGAACGATCAAGATCCGGATCAACGGCCACGTGGTGCTGGTTCCCTCATCCAGCGATACGCTGGGCACGGTCGTCCTGTCAGCCGCGTCACCCTTCAGCGCCAGCCAGCCCTACACGGGCATCGAGCTGACCGCCGAGCTGACCGACCCCGACCCGGTTGCCGACCTCGAGTGGCAGTGGCACCGGTCGCTGGACGGCAGCGACTGGCGGAAAATTACCGGCGCCACCTCCAGCAGCTACACCCCGGTCACCTACATCCCGACCGAAGATCTGGACGACCATCCAGTCGGAGATGACGAGTCCCACTACCTGCGCGCCACGGCAAGCTACAAACAGGCGTTCACCGACGGAACCCTTGACCGGACCGCCCACGGCGTGACCGCGGGCTATACCCGGGTGGACATCTCCGAGCCGCCGGGCGTGGACTTCGTCTTTAACCAAGACTCGCCAGGCCGGGTGCGGGTCGGCAGGTGGGTGACGGGCACCATCAGCAACGACACTGATACTGGTGACACCTTTGCCGTGGACCTGGAGCGGGGCAGGAAGTACCGGATCGACCTGGAGGGGTCCCAAACCGGACGGGGCTCGCTGGCCGACCCATTCTTGAGAAGTGTGTACTACTTCATAGATTCCAAGTTCATGTTGGCGGCCGGCAATGACACCGACAGCGGCATGGGCAAGAACGCCCAGATAACATTCACAGCGAACGCGACCGCCACCCACTACATTGGCAACGAAAGCAGCGCAGATACGAGAGGCACCTACCGGCTGACCGTACAGGAGATCGTGGACGACCTGGGCGTCTGGTACACCGACTGGGGGGCCGAGAAGCTGGGCGGCTTCCTGCACCCGTACCACCCGGGGAAAGGGAAGCTGTACAACAAGTGGATCATCGAGCGCAATCGGGGCGCACGGGATGTTGACGGGTTCCTGTTCTACCTGGGATCCGACGATGCGCCGCTCGACGACAGCGACTACATCCTGACCGTCCGGGGGCAGAAAACGCCCCGGCTCCAGGTGCAGACCTTCTACGACCTGTCCAATCTGGACGCCTACATCGACAACTTCGGGTTGGACGACGACTTCATCGAGTTTCCCCGCTGCCCTAACCACCCCTACTGCAAGAAATACCCCGGCACCTGGTACGGCATCCCCGACGACCCCAATGACCCCAATGACAATAGCGACGCCGAGGCCGGCCGGATCAGGCCCGTTGTCCCGCGGCCCGTGGGCACGGTGCTGGGCGCCAGCCAGGAGGGAGAGTACCACCTGGTCTTCAACCCAGGTAGAGATGACATCGGCGCCTACCTGGCCACCATCAGCAGCCACCAGAAGTATGACACCGGCCGCTACGACATCGCGCTGCGCCGCGACGCCAGCATGTCGGAACCGGATGGCAAAGACTTCCCAGCTTTAGATTGGTACACCAAGGGATACGTGCGGGTCGGCGATCCGGTGACCGGGAACATTGGAGATGCAGGGGCTGATGACGATGTCTTCGCCACGCTGCTGCGGGCGGGCCGGACCTACCTGATCGAGGCGAAGGGGTCCGAAACCGGGGACGGCACCCTGGAGGACCCGTCGATAGCAAATTTGTTTTTGGCCAAGCCGGGATCGTTGGACACCGGCTTGGCTTCAGCGACGGAATGGCCGTGCCCCACAATTGCCGATTGTGCAGACGAAGACGGCGGCACGGGCCTCAACTCCCAGTTGGTTCATTCCCCGAGTGAGACCAACCTGTTCTACATCCAAGTAGCCAACCGAAAAGCCCTCAATTTCTACGATCCCAGCGAGGAGGGTACCTACACCCTGTCGGTGACCGACGTAACGGACATCCCGCGCATCGTCACCGAGGAGGGGGTGCGGGTGACCTCCACACCAGCCTCCGACGACACCTATGGCGATGGCGAGGCCATCGAGATCACCGTCACCTTCAGCAAGGCGGTGGCCGTCACCGGAAGCCCGCAGTTCGAGTTCTGCATGGGTGAGGAGGAATGCCAGGAAGGAGACGACCCGCCGGCCCGGCGGCGGGCAAGTCTGACCTCCGGCAGCGGCACCACCGAGCTGGTGTTCACCTACACCGTGAAAGCCGGCGACGACGACAACAACGGCATCTGGATCGGCGACCACACCCGCACCCTGAAGCTGGACACGGGGGACACGATCCGGGACGTGGCCAACAGCATGGACGCCATCCTCGACCACGCTGTGCTGGGCGCCCAGTCCGGCCACGAGGTGGACACCAGATGATCCCGTAACGCCAGGCAGGGCGGCGAAAAGGCCCGCACACATGGACCAAGCAGAAGCGCCGCCGGCCTCCATCACCCCCGTCCCGGGGACGGCCGAATCAGGGACTCCACTCTCCCCCTGAGGCAGCCCAACCCGGGACGGGACCAGGGCCACCGTGGCGGCGCCCCCCGGCCTCCCTCGAGAACCTGGAGAGATTTCAGGGAGCACCAGACGGGCCGCCCCCCAGGGCAGGCGCCAACCCAGGGACAGCGAGAAAAGCCAAAGCCCAGGTCATTGATCAGCCATTACGATGGCGGTGCCCGAACGATACCAAGGAGATAGCCGTCGCACCGGCCGTATGACCCTCCGCACGTAACCTGCGCCCTCCCATCCATCGGTTGATGACCTTTCGAAGGCGATGCCGGGCCGCCAGGCCGATAACAACAGACCAATAACATTAGGAGTCCCCACGCCATGAAGCTGCTCAAATTCCTGCCACGCCGCCTGCCCGGGATTACGGCCTCTGCCCGCGCCCTGACCCAACGTAATCCCCCCATCCCACAACTTCTGCCCTCACGACAGCGCCGGAGCCCGGTCATGAGCGCCCTCAGACCGGCTTCGTTGCTGCTGGCGGCCGTGGCGCTGCTCGCGCTCTTCGGCGCACTCGCCCTGCCGGCCCAGGCGCAGTCCGTCACGACGCTGGTTTCGAACACCGGCCAGTCGCCGTCGGCTCCTACGGCATCGATCGGAGCGCAACCGTTCACGACGGGGAGCGCCGCAGTCCTTACCAGTGTCGGTTTCTTTTTGGTCAACAATGTCAGTTTGGACGTTGGTGACATTCGGGTTCGCATCCTAGAGGACAATTCCGGCAGCCCTGGCACGGCGTTGGTCACGCTGTCAAATCCCACGGCGCTAGAGGACAATGGCATCAACACCTTCACGGCGCCGTCAGGCACGAACCTGGCTGCCAGTACGACGTACTATGTGGAGGTGTCGAAGCCCGATGGTTCGAATGGCGTTCCCTTCAATCGGACGAGATCGCCATCAGAAGACGCCGGCGGTGCGACCGGTTGGGAAATCGGCAATACCCGATACTTCAAGAACTTCAAAACCGACCCTTGGGGCACTTCCACCGACTTAATGCTGATCGCCATCAAGGGCACCGCGGCGGGGGGCGGCACGCCCTCGTCGGACGCGACGCTGAGCGCGCTGACCGTGACCGCCAGCGGCACGGACCTGGTGACCTTCGCATCGGACACCGAGACCTACACGGCGATGGTGGCGAACGACGTCGCCGAGGTGACGGTGACGGCGACGAAGAACGATTCCGGCGCGTCGATCGACTATCTGGACGGGTCCGACATGACGCTAGACGACACGGACACCGGGGTGGACGGCCATCAGGTGACGCTGGCGGAGGGCGACAACGTCATCAAGGTGAAGGTGACAGCCGCGGACACCTCCACCAAGACCTACATGGTGACGGTGACCCGGGCGGCCCCGGACACCACCGCGCCAACGCTCACAAGGGCGAGAGCTAGCACTAACGGAAGTTTCGTAGACCTTTACTTCAGCGAGGATTTGGACCTGCCGGACGGGGTGAGTCTCCTTGCGACGATTCAAGGCGCCTTCTCGCTCACCGTCGACGGCGTGGAGCAAGAGATCAGCAAAATAGTCAGGGGGTTTGGAGCGGCGGGTGCCAACCGTTTGCTAGTCTACCCATCGTCAACGATCTACAGCGGCCAGACCGTCGTCGTGAGCTACGACCAGTCCGCGGCCAGCACCGATGCCATCGCCGACCCCGCCGGCAACGAGGTCGCCGATTTCACCACCGGTGACGCTGGCGTGCCCGCCGTGGTGAACAATTCCACCCAGACCCCCTCGTCGGACGCGACGCTGAGCGGGCTGACCGTGACCGCCGGCGGCACGGACCTGGTGACCTTCGTCTCGGACACGGAGACCTACGCGGCGATGGTGGCGAACGCCGTCGCCGAGGTGACGGTGACGGCGACGAAGAACGATTCCGGCGCGTCGATCGACTATCTGGACGGGGACGACATGACGCTCGACGACGCGGACACCGGGGTGGACGGCCATCAGGTGACGCTAGCGGAGGGCGACAACGTCATCAAGGTGAAGGTGACAGCCGCGGACACCACCACCAAGACCTACACGGTGACGGTGACCCAGGCGGCCCCGGACCTGCCCAACAACGCCACCACTACCGGCCAGGTTGACGTCGGCGGCTCGGTCACGAGCAACATCGATCGTCCGGGCGATGGGGACTGGTTCGGCGTGGCGCTGGAGGCGGACAAGCGATACCAGATAGACGTGGAGGGCATGCCTACGGGCCGCGGCACCTTGCCGGACACGCGTATATTCTCTCTCTACGACGCGGACGACACCGATCTTTCCGTAGGGGACGCCGACGGCGGTGTGGGCAACAACGCCCGGCTCATCTACACGCCCACGGCGAGCGGTACCTACTACGTGGCCGTGACGGGAACTGGAGGCACCGGCACCTACACGCTGTCGGTGATCTATCTGGGCGCAAATGGCGCCTCCGAAGCCGACACGGACTTTCCCGACGACACCACCACCACCGGCAAGGTTGACGTGGGTGGTTCGGTCACAGGCAACATCGATGCTACGGACGACTTCGACCGGTTCGGCGTGGACCTCGAAGCGGGCAGGACCTACCAGATCGACTTGGAAGGCATGCTTACGGGCGACGGCACTCTGGAGGATCCGGCTCTAGATCTCTTCGACCCGGACAATACCTTCGTTGACGGCAACGACGACATCAACTTTGGGGCCGGCAACCTCAACAGCCGACTGACCTACACGGCGCCCACGACCGGCACCTACTTCTTACGGTCACTCGCCAGCGTTGGCGGAACGGGCACCTACACGCTGTCGGTGCGGGATGTCACGACGCTGAGCGGGCTGACGGTGACCGGCGGCGGGTCGGACCTGGTGACCTTCGTGGGCACCACCGACTACACGGCGATGGTGGCGAACGACGTCGCCGAGGTGACGGTGACGCCGATGGCGATAGATTCCGGCGCGACGATCGAATATCTGGACGGGGACGACGCGACGATCAACGACGCGGGCACGGCAGACGGCCACCAGGTGGCGCTGGACCTGGGCGAGAACGTCATCAAGGTGAAGGTGACGGCCACGGACGGCACCACCCAGACCTTCACGGTGACGGTGACCCGGGCGGCGGCCGACCCGCAGACCGTCACGACGTTCGTATCGAACACCGGAGAGATGCCGGACGGCACTTCCTCGTCAAGGCAGGCCCAGAGCTTCAGGACCGGGTCCAATACCGGCGGGTACATGTTGTCCAAGGTCGCTGTCTCATACATCTCCGGCGGCCTCACATCCGGGATCCTCGTGAAGGTGAAGGGCGATAACGGTTCCGACGAACCGGGCGATCTCGTGGCCGATCTAGATAATCCATCGAGCCTTGTCGGAAATTCAATCAACAGTTTTACCGCGCCGGCCAGCACCGAGACGCTGGCAGCGGATACAGTCTATTGGGTAGTTGTGAATGACGGGAGAGATTCGGACAGACTGTTTTTAGGGAGAACCAGTTCGAGCGATGAAACGGCCACGCCGGCGGATCCGAATTGGTCTATCGGGGATAAGAGGCTCTGGAGAGGCAACGATACCGATCCCTGGTCGTCATCGCCTAAGCCGATGATGATCGCCATCGACGGCGCCGCAGTGGGGGGCGGCACGCCCTCGTCGGACGCGACGCTGAGCGGGCTGACGGTGACCGCCGGCGGCACAGACCTGGTGACCTTCGCATCGGACACCGAGACCTACACGGCGATGGTGGCGAACGCCGTCGCCGAGGTGACGGTGACGGCGACGAAGAACGATTCCGGCGCGTCGATCGAATATCTGGACGGGGACGACGCGACGCTCGACGACGCGGACACCGGGGTGGACGGCCATCAGGTGACGCTGGCGGAGGGCGACAACGTCATCAAGGTGAAGGTGACGGCCGCGGACTCCTCCACCAAGACCTACACGGTGACGGTGAGCCGGGCCGCCTCGACCTGCACGCTGAACACGGGCGACCTGTGGTGCGGCGTCGTCACGGTTGGGACGAGCAGTGACGGAGTGGGATTTGTGGCTGCCGAAACCGAAACCGACACCGATGTAGGCGCCCTGACCGACAACGACGGGGACCAGACGATCACCATCGGGTCGGACAGCTACACGATTCCTTCTTTGCTCGTCCTGAGCGGCGCCCGGGCGGGGACGTTGGCGATAACACTCGACAAGAGTTTTCCGACTGATGACGTGAACACCCTGGAGTTTGATGTCGGCAGCAAGACGTTCAAGGTGAGCGAGGCCACCGCATATCCCACTGGCCACGGCTACTTTTGGGCCGATTCCGATCTGACCTGGTCCGACGGCGGCCCCAACGTCACGCTGCGTCTGCGGCGGGCGCCCACGACCTGCACGCTGAACACCGGCGACGGCGACATCTGGTGCGGCGTGGTCACGGTGGAGGCGATCAACTCGCCACTCCTAGGTGGTGGCACCCTTGGATACGGATTCGATCCAATTACAAGTGCAGGCGCCCTGTCCGACACCGAGTTCAGTCTCGGTTCGAACAATTACACGATTGACGAGGCCAGCGTGGACACAGGTACCAACGCCGGCCAGTTGAATTTCAGCCTGACCAGCGCGCTCACCGATGACGACAGGGCAAGGTTGTTCCTGCATATCGACGACCGCAGCGACCCGTTCGCGTTCAGCGATGCGGACCTTGCTGGAACATCCAGTACCTACGATTGGCCGAGTACCGGCCTGGACTGGTCCTCGGAGGACTACGTCACGCTGCGGCTGCGAGCGACGCCGTCCACGGACGCGACGCTGAGCGATCTGTTGGTCTACGACGGCACCGCCACCAGAGTGACGCTGACCCCGACCTTCATGTCCGGCATCGAGACCTACACGGCGTCGGTGGCGAACGACGTCGCCGATGTGACGGTGACGCCGATGACGAGCGATACCGGCGCGACGATTGAATATCTGGACGGAGACGACGCGACGCTCGACGACGCCAACATCTCGGATGACCCCCACCAGGTGGCGGTGACGCTGGCATTGGGCGACAACGTCATCAAGGTGAAGGTGACGGCCCAGGACACCACCACCACCAAGACCTACACGGTGACGGTGACCCGGGCGGCGGTCACGACGTTCGTATCGAACACGGGAGAGATCCTCGGCACCGAGGTGCGATCGATCGGAGCGCAACCGTTCACGGCGGGGAGTGCCGCAGTCCTCACCAGTGTCGATATCCGTTTGAGCACTGGTTCGCTGGAGGGTCCCCCTCGGGTTCGAATCCTGGAGGACGATGCCGGCAGCCCGGGCGCGGAGTTGGTCACGCTGTCCAATCCCTCGTCCATAGTGGAAGGTGCCGTGAACAACTTCACGGCGCCGGCAGGCACCATGCTGACTGCCAACACCACCTACTACGTGGAGCTGACCAGGGAGCATTTGAAAGATGATGATACGTTCTCCTATGAACACGGCATTCGTTACACGACGACGGGTTCGGACGCACAAACCGGGGCGACCGATTGGGAAATCGGCAATTCCCGTTACGACAAGCCCAATATCGAAGCCATCACGTGGAGCACTTCCTCCAACGTGATGATGATCGCCATCAAGGGCGACACGCCATCCACGGACGCGACGCTGAGCGGGCTGGTCGTCAACGACGGCACCACGGACCTGACCCTTACGCCGACCTTCGCGTCGGACACCGAGACCTACACCGCGTCGGTGGCCGTCACCGAGGTGACGGTGACGCCGACGACCGATTCCGGCGCGACGATCGAATATCTGGACGGGTCCGACATGACGCTCGACGACGCCAACACCGGGGTGGACGGCCATCAGGTGACGCTGGCGGAGGGCGACAACGTCATCAAGGTGAAGGTGACAGCCGCGGACTCCTCTACCAAGACCTACACGGTGACGGTGACCCAGGCGGCGGCCGCCTCGACCTGCACTCTGAACACCGGCGACCTCTGGTGCGGGGTGGTCACGGTTGGGACGAGCAGTAACGGAGTGGGATTTGTGGCTGCCGAAACCGACACCGACACCGATGTAGGCGCCCTGACCGACAACAACGGGGACCAGACGATCACCGTCGGGTCGGACAGCTACACGATTCCTTCTTTGCTCGTCCTGAGCGGCGCCCGGGCGGGGACGTTGGCGATAACACTCGACAAGAAGTTTCCGACTAGTGACGTGGCCACCCTGGAGTTTGATATCGGCAGCAAGACGTTCAAGGTGAGCGAGGCCACCGCATATCCCACTGGCCACGGCTACTTTTGGGCCGATTCCGATCTGACCTGGTCCGACGGCGGCCCCAACGTCACGCTGCGTCTGCGGCGGGCGGCAACGTTCTCCATGGACGCGACGCTGAGCGCGCTGACCGTGACCGCCGGCGGCACGGACCTGGTGACCTTCGCATCGGACACCGAGACCTACACGGCGTCGGTGGCGAACGACGACGCCGAGGTTACGGTGACGGCGGAGACGACCGATTCCGGCGCGACGGTGGCCTATTTGGACGGAGACGACGCGACGATCACCGACGCGGACACCGGGGTGGACGGCCAGCAGGTGACGCTGGCGGAGGGCGACAACGTCATCAACGTGAAGGTGACGGCCGAGGACGGCAACACCACCAAGACCTACACGGTGACGGTGACCCGGGCGGCGGCCTCGACCTGCACGCTGAACACGGGCGACCTGTGGTGCGGCGTCGTGACGGTGGAGACATATCAAACTGAACGTTTCGCAACCCTGATTGGTCATGGGTTCGAGAATGATGACACAACCGATACGGGTGCCTTGTCCGACACCGAATTCAGTGTCGGAACGAACCCTTACACGATTGACGCTGTCTATGTAGGGGCAGCTCCCCAAGCCGGCGAATTGAATTTCGGTCTGACCAGCGACCTCGACGCTGCCGATCTGGCGAAACTGGTGTTGCATGTCGACGGCAACAGCGCCTCGTTCGCGTTCAGCGATGCGGACTATGCACCATTTAGGAACGTCTACTACTGGGACAATACCGGCCTGGACTGGTCCTCGGAGGACTACGCCACGCTGCGGCTGCGCGAGGCGGCAGCCAACGTGGCGCCGTCGTTCACCTCTGCAGCGACCTTCGGGGTGGACGAGAACGGCACGACGGTGGGCACGGTGGAGGCGTCGGACGACGACACGGACGACGAGGTCACCGGCTACGAGCTCAGCGGTGGCGCGGACCAGGCGCTGTTCTCTATCAACGACTCCGGCGTGCTGACGTTCCAGGCGGCGCCGAACTACGAGGCCCCGCAGGACGCGGGCACCGACAACGCCTACGAGGTGACGGCGCAGGCGACCAGCGGCACGGGGGACCGGGTGCAGACGGCGATCCAGAGCATCACGGTGACGGTGACCAACGCGGACGAGGGGCAGACGGGGACGGTTAGCATCGACGACACCTCGCCCATGGTCGAGGATGAATTGACGGCATCGACGGCGGATGTAGCCGACCCGGACGGCCTCCCCGACCCGTTCGCGCCCACCTGGCAGTGGTACCGCACGCCGGCGAGCGGCAGCGAGACGGAGCTCTCCGGAGCGACGTCGGCGACCTACACGGTGGTCGAGGCCGACCTCGGCGCGGCGCTCACCGCGAAGCCAAGCTGGACCGACAGCGGCGGGTTCGCGAACACGCTGGAGAGCACGCCCACGAACGCGGTGACCGCGAAAGAAAGCGCCACGCTGCCGGAGCTGAGCGTCGCGGGCGCCTCGGCGACCGAGGGCAGCGCAGTGACCTTCACGGTGACGCTGTCGGCGGCGGCCACGACCGACGTGACGGCGACCTGGACGGCGTCGATCGAGACCGGCGACAGCGCGGAGGCGGAGGATTTCGAGTCGACGACGGGGACGGCGACCGTCTCGGCGAACCAGACGACGGGGACGTTCGAGGTGCCGACGGCCAACGACACCCTCGACGAGGACGACGATACCTTCACGCTGACGCTGTCGAGCCCGTCGGCGAACGCTACGCTGGCAACGGACCCGACCGCGACGGGCACCATCACCGACAACGACGAGCCGCCGACCATCAGCGTCGAGGACCAGACCGCGATCGAGGGCGACCTGGACCCGGATAGTCTTGGGGACACCGGCATACCGCTCCAGGTGACGCTGTCGGCGGCCAGCGAGAAGCGGGTGCGGTACAAGGCCCGGCGGGTGGCTGTGGCCGGGGACACGGCGACGGATGAGGACTTTCACGGCGATACACAGGAAGGATTCATTGCAAGCTTTACCAGGGGGGAAACGGTCGATTATTACCCGCTATATCACGTCAAGGATGACGCCCTCGACGAGCCCGGCGAGACCTTCACGGTGGAGATCTACGACTTCGAGAACGCGACGGCGGGCGCCAAGACGCGCTCGACCATCACCATCGAGGACGACGACGATCCGCCGTCGGTAAGCGTGGGCGATGCGACGGCGGACGAGGGCTCCGCCGTGGAGTTCACGGTGACGCTGACGGCGGCGAGCGGCAAAACGGTGACGGCGACCTGGACAGCGTCGACGACCGAGGGCGACGAGGCGAAGGCGGCGGCGGCTGATCTCGGGTCAACGACCACTGGGACAGTGACGGTCACCGAGGGCCAGACGTCGGCGATGATCACGGTGGCGACGAACGAGGACACCCTCAACGAGAACGACGAGACCTTCACGCTGACCCTGTCGAGTCCGACGAACGCTACGCTGGCAACGGACCCGACCGCGACGGGCACGATCACCGACGACGACGACCTGCCGTCGCTGTCTATCGCCGATAGCTCGGCGGCCGAGGGCTCCGCCATGGAGTTCACGGTAACGCTGACGCCGGCGAGCGGCAGGACGGTGACGGTGGGCTGGGGCGTGGACACGAGCGGGACGGCGTCGGATGCGGACCTCTCCGGTGATACGGTGGGGACGGTGTCGATCCCGCAGGAGGAGACGTCCGTGCAGTTCGAGGTCACCTTGGTCGCCGACGGGACCACCGAGGGCGACGAGACCTTCGTGGTGAACCTGGGGAGCGCGACTAACGCGAATATTTCAGATAACTCCGCCACCGGCACGATCTCGGACAGCGAGATGGCCGTCACCACGCCGACGATCACCGATGTGGCGGTGACCTCCACCCCGATGCTGGAATCGGACACCTACGGGGAAGGCGAGACCATCGAGGTCACGGTGACATTCAGCGAGGCGGTGAACGCCACGACCGACACGGACTTCGTGCTGTCCGTCGGTGGGGCCAAGCGCGCGCCGCTGCTGCGCGGTTCCGGCACGGTCACGATGGTGTTCGGCTACACCGTGCTGGACACGGACAGCGACACCAACGGCATCTGGATCGGGGATCAGGACCGGACCCTGGTAGGCAACCGCAACGGGGATCCCCAAAACGGCACGATCACCAGCGAGGCCACCGGCACAGCGGCGGACCTCACCCACAGCCAGCTGGGCCAGCAGAACGGCCACAAGGTGGACGGCTCGCAGACCCCGGTCCAGCCCTGCACGCTGAACACCGGCGACATCTGGTGCGGCGTGGTCACGGTGGCGAATAGAAATGACGCAATCTACGGATTCTTTCCAGCGGCCCTCACCCTTCCAGCTGCAGGTGACCTGTCCGACAAAACATTCGACGGGTACACGATTGAGGGTGTTTGGACTGGAACGGGCGCCAATGCCGGCAAGTTGTTCTTCGACCTGACCAGCGCGCTCAACTCAGCCGACAAGGCGAGACTGGTGCTGCATGTCGGCAGCGACTCGTTCGCGTTCAGCGCTGCGACCGGTCCAAGTACTTTCATTTACTACAATTGGGAGAGCACCGGCCTGGACTGGTCGTCGGAGACCCACGTCACGCTGCGGCTGCGCGAGACCAACAGGGCGCCGGAATTCCCCTCAGCCACGGCGACGCGCGAGGTGCCGGAGAACAGCGCCGTGGGCACGAACGTCGGCGACGCGGTGACAGCGGACGACGCCGCCGACGGCGACACGCTGACCTACACCCTCGAGGGCGCCGACGCAGCCTCCTTCGACATCGTCTCGACTTCCGGCCAGATCCGGACCAAGGCGGGCGTGACCTACGACTACGAGACCACGTCGAGCTATTCGGTGACGGTCAAGGCCGACGACGGCAACGGCGGCACCGACACGATCACGGTGACCATTACCGTCACGGACGAGGACGAGCAGCCGGACAAACCGGCCAAGCCGACGGTGACGGCGACCTCGGGCTCGACGACAAGCCTGGACGTGAGTTGGACCGAGCCGGGGCTGAACGGCGGCCCGGAGATCACCGGCTACGAAGTGCTGTACCAAAGCCGGGCGAGCGCGACCGATCCGTGGAGTTCCGCTGTCGACTGGCCGCACACGGGCACGACGACCACCACGGCCATCACCGGGCTGATGGCGGACACGGAGCACCGGGTGCAGGTGCGGGCGCTCAACGGCGAGACGCCGAGCGCCTGGTCGGACGACTCCGAACCGGTGCGCACAAATGCGGACACGGACCCCCCCACGCCCCCCACGGTGGAGCCGGGGGAGCTTGAAGACCGGATCCAGGCGATCAACTGTGCGCTGGAAGCGTTGGACGGCGAATCGGACGAGCGGTGCGCCGGCATCGAAAGCATGCCCGGGAGCAACCGCGATTTGGTCGCGTTGCAGTTGGAGGTCATCGGCCAACTGCCTCCGGGTAAGTACGACTACTACGATCTTGCCGGATGGCAGTGGCTCTTCAAGATGGAGAGCGGCCGGGTCGTCATCACCAAGGCCGGCGCCGCCGGGCCGGCGCCGCTGACGGCGCGGCTGACGGGGATCCCGGAAGCGCATGATGGAGAGACCGCGTTCAGCTTCCGGGTGGCGTTCAGCGAGGACATCGGGATCGACGAGCAGTCGCTGCGGGATCACTCGTTCACGGTGAGCGGGGGCGAGGTGACCGGGGCGCAGCGTGATCGCCACGACCTGTGGGAAATCACGGTCGCGCCCGACTCGGACGGAGACGTGACGATCACGCTGCCGGGCGACCGCGAGTGCGGCACGGCCGGGGCGGTGTGCACCCTCGGGGACGACCCGAGTCCGCTGACCAACAGCCCGTCGGCGACCGTCGCCGGCCCGGCGGACGACGCCCGGGACCCGAACACGGCGGCGACAGGGACGCCGACGATCAGCGGGACCCCGCAGGTTGGCGAGACGCTGACGGCGGACACGTCGGGCATCGCCGACGAGAACGGGCTGGAGAACGGGCTGGAGAACGTGTCGTTCAGCTACCTGTGGCTCGCTGACGACACAGCAAATCAGGGCGCAACCAACTCGACCTACACCCTGATAGAAGCCGACGAGGGCAAGGCCATCACGGTGCAGGTGTCCTTCACCGACGACGCGGGCAATGATGAGACGCTGACCAGCGCCGCCACGGACGCGGTGGCGGCCAAGCCGAACTCTCCTGCCACCGGCGCGCCCACGATCAGCGGCACGGCCCAGGTGGGGGAGACGCTCACAGCGGACACGTCGGGCATCGCCGACGCCGACGGTATTAGCAACGCCGAATTCGCCTACCAGTGGCAGGCCGACGACACCGACATATCGGGCGCAACGGGCAGCACCTACACCCTGGCTGACGCCGACGAGGGCAAAACCGTCAAGGTCCAGGTGTCCTTCACCGACGAAGCTGGCAACGATGAGACTCTGACCAGCGGGGCCACGGAGGCAGTGGCGGGGAACGAGGAGTCCATGACCAGCGAGGACGCTGCCGACTGGTCAGCGATCATGACGGTGGAGTGGGTCCACCAGGGCTACGGGTACTATTCGACCGACACCAAGAAGGCAGGGGCTCTCTCTCCGGCCTCATTCAACGTGGACGGCACGGCGTACACCGTGAAGATGGTCGAAACGCAGGGGTGGTGGATGTACATCGGCGTGGACCGGGAGCTTCCCTTCGACTTCGTGCTGGAGTTGGACGGGGAGCGGTTCGCCTCCGACGATGCGTCCTTCAACTCCTACAGCTACGCCAACATCTACCGGTGGGAAGGAACGGGCCTGAGCTTGAGTGATGGGGACGCCGTTGAGGTCCGGCTACTCCGTG
This sequence comes from Dehalococcoidia bacterium, assembly GCA_965262735.1. Classification (GTDB taxonomy): domain Bacteria; phylum Chloroflexota; class Dehalococcoidia; order Lucifugimonadales; family UBA3495; genus CATOSK01. The sequence continues at coordinate 150,321 of CBDHFS010000002.1, forward strand.
CATTTGAAGATGAGACCGCGGTCAACAGCGCCGCCACGGGCGCGCCCACGATCAGCGGGACCGCCCAGGTAGGAGAGACGTTGACGGCGGACTCCTCGGGCATATCGGACGCCGACGGGCTGGACAACGCCGTGTTCGGCTACCAATGGTTGGCGGACGGCACCGACATCACGGCAGCGAAGGGCAGCACCCACCCCCTGGCCGACGCCGACGAAGGCAAGGCCATTAAGGTGAAGGTGTCCTTCACCGATGACGCGGGCAACGAGGAAACACTGACCAGCGCGGCCACGGATGCGGTCGCGGCCAAGCCGAACTCTCCTGTCACCGGTGCTCCCACGATCAGCGGGACCGCCCAGGTGGGCGAAACTCTGACGGCAGACACCTCGGGCATCGCCGACGCCGATGGGTTGGAGAAAGTCACCTTGAGCTACCAGTGGCTTGCCGATGACACCGCAACTCAGGGGGCCACGGGTTCCACCTACACCATCTTAGAAGCCGACGGGGGCAAGGCTATCAAGGTGCGTGTGTCCTTCACCGACGACGCGGGCAATGACGAGACTCTGACCAGCGCGGCCACGGATGCGGTGTCGGTAGCGCCCCAGCCCAACAGCCCCGCCACGGGCGCGCCCACGATCAGCGGCACTGTCCAGGTAGGCAAGACGCTGACAGCAGACACCTCCGGCATCGCAGACGCGGACGGGCTGGAGAACGTCACCTTCAGCTACCAGTGGCTGGCCGGCGACGACGCAATCGCTGGAGCGACAGGCAGCACCTACACGCTGGCTGACGCCGACGAGGGCAAAACCGTCAAGGTCCGGGTGAGCTTCACCGATGACGGAGGCAACGACGAGACCCTGACCAGCGCGGCCACGGAGGGCGTGGCGGGGAACAAGGAGTCGCTGACCAGCAAGGACGTTGCCGTCTGGTCGGCGGTCATGACGGTGGAGTGGATCTACCAGGGCCACGGGTACTATTCGACCGATACCAAGAAGGCAGGGGCTCTCTCTCCGGCCTCATTCAACGTGGATGGCACGACGTACACCGTGAAGATGGTCGAAACGAAGGGGTGGTGGATGTACATCGGCGTGGACCGGGATCTTCCCTTCGGCTTCGTCCTGGAGTTGGACGGGGAGCGGTTCGCCTCCGACGATGCGTCCTTCAACTCCTACAGCTACGCCAACATCTACAGGTGGGAAGGAACGGGCCTGAGCTTGAGTGATGGGGACGCCGTTGAGGTCCGGCTACTCCGTGCGTTTGAGGATGAGACGGCGGTCAACAGCGCCGCCACGGGAGCGCCCATTGTCAGCGGCACGGTCCAGGTGGGCGAGACGCTGACGGCGGACACCTCGGGCATCTCGGACGAGGACGGCATGGACAACGCCGTGTTCAGCTACCAGTGGCTGGCTGACGACACCGAAATTCAAGGCGCGACCAACGCCGACTACACCCTGGCCGACGCCGACGAGGGCAAGGCCATCAGGGTGCAGGTGTCCTTCACCGACGACGCGGGCAACCCGGAGTCCCTGACCAGCGCCTCTACGGACGCGGTGGAGGCGGCGCCCGCTCCCAACAATCCGGCCACCGGAGCGCCAAGCATCAGCGGAACGGCCCAGGTGGGAGAGATGCTGACGGCGGACACCTCCGGCATCGCCGACGAGGATGGGCTGGACAACGCCGTGTTCAACTACCAATGGTTGGCAGATGCCATCGACATCAGCGGTGCCACGGGCAGCACCTACACCCCGGCGGCAACCGACGAAGGGAAGACCATCAAGGTTCAGGTCTCCTTCACCGACGACGCGGGCAATGATGAGACGCTGACCAGCGCGGCCATTTCCCTAGAGTGGATTGTGCCGGTAGTACAGGAAACCAGTGACCGTGAACGAGATCCGGAAAAAGATTTCAATACCCTCGCTGCCGGAAATGTGAGGCCGGCAGGCATCTGGTCCGACGGAACGACGATGTGGGTGACGGAATCCTCCAACAAGAAGATTTACGCCTACAATCTAAGCACCAAGGCGTGGGACTCAGACAAGGATTTCAATACCCTTGATGCTGCCGGAAATGTGAGGCCGGCAGGCATCTGGTCCGACGGAACGACGATGTGGGTGGCGGACTCTTCCGACGAGACGATTTACGCCTACAATCTAAGCACCAAAGCGCGGGACTCAGCAAAAGACTTCAATACCCTTCTTGCTGCTGGAAACGGCTTTCCGGAAGGCATCTGGTCCGACGGAACGACGATGTGGGTGGCGGACTCTTCTGACGAGAAGCTTTACGCCTACAATCTGAGCACCAAGGCGTGGGACCCAGACAAGGACTTCAACACCCTCCTGGACGCTGCCAGAAACGAAAGCCCGAAAGGCATCTGGTCCGACGGAACGACGATGTGGGTGACGGACAACAACGACGACAAGATTCACGCCTACAATCTGAGCACCAAGGCGGGGGACCCAGACAAGGACTTCAACACCCTGGACGCTGCCGGAAACGAAGGCCCGGCAGGCATCTGGTCCGACGGAACGACGATGTGGGTGGCGGACTACTTCGACGACAAGATTTACGCCTACGACGGCCCCGGAACTGAGGTTGCCTCCACGCCGAACAGCCCACCCACCGGCCTGCCCACCATCATTGGAGCGGCGGAGGTTGGTGAGACACTCACGGTGGACACATCCGGCATTAACGACGCAGACGGGCTCACAGGTGCGGTCTTCAGCTACCAGTGGGTTGCCAACGATGGAAATTCAGACGCCGAGATTACGGATGCAACGGATTCCACCTACATTCTGGTCGTAGCCGACGAGGGCAAAACCATCAAAGTGCGTGTGTCCTTCACCGACGACGACGGGAACGGAGAGGCGCTGACCAGTGAGGCGACCGCTGCGGTGGAGGCCCGTTCCAACACTCCGGCCACCGGTACACCCACCATCAGCGGTACGCCGCAGGTGGGGCAGACGCTGTCTGCGGGCACCTCGGGCATTGCTGACGCCGACGGGCTGACCAATGTCAGCTACAGTTACCAGTGGCTGTCCAGCAGAGACACGGTAATATCGGGAGCGACCAGCGCCATCTACGTTCTCCAGGCGTCCGATGCCACCAAGACCATCAAGGTGAGGGTGACCTTCACCGATGACGCGGGGAACGACGAGCTGGTGACCAGCGCGGCCACGGAGGCGGTTGCCGCCAAGCCCAACAGTCCAGCCACCGGAGAGCCGACGATTGGTGGCACGGTACGGGTAGGGGATAAGCTGACGGCGGACACATCGGGCATCGCCGACGCTGACGGTCTCTCGAACGCCACCTTCACTTACCAATGGCTTGCCGGCGACACCGAAGTTGCAGGTGCTACCGGCTCGACCTACACCCTGGCTGACACCGACGAGGGCAAGGCCATCAAGGTGCGGGTGTCCTTCACCGACGACGGCGGCAACGACGAGACGCTGACCAGCGTGGCAACGGCTGCGGTGACGGCCCCGGAGCCGCCCGCCCGCCCCACTGGACTCACCGCCGAGGTCTCCCACGACTCGGTGACCCTCACCTGGGACGACCCTAACGACGACAGCATAACCGGCTACGTGATCCTGCGGCGCGACAAGGACATCCACGAAGAGGGAACATTCGAGACCGTCGAGTCGGACACCGGTTCGGCGGGGACGACCTACACCGACGACACGGTCGAACCCGAGAAGCAGTACGTGTACCGCATCAAGGCGATCAATGCCAACGGAGTGAGCGAGATCTCCAGCTGGGTGCGGGCCGATACCCCGGCGGCCCCCACACCCGAGCCGCCGGCGGCGCCCACCGGCCTTGCCGCCGAGGTCTCCCACAACACCGTGACCCTCACTTGGGACGACCCCCAGGACGACACCATCACCGGCTACGTGATCCTGCGCCGCAACCGGGAGACCGACGCAGAGGGCGAGTTCACCGAGTTGGCGCCGGACACGGGTACGGCCGCGGCCACCTACACCGACGACACGGTGGCGGCGGAGACTCCCTACACCTACCGGATCAAGGCCATCAACGAGCACGGGACGAGCGAGCGCTCGCGCTGGGTGCATGTCGAGACGACCGCCGCGCCCACCCCTGAAGGAACTCCAGAGCAGAGCGTCTCGGAGGGGGACACGGACCTGCCCAACGACAACTCCACTCCCGGCCGGGTCGCGGTCGGAGGCTCGGCCACCGGCGCCATCGGGACCCCTGGCGATCAGGACCGGTTCGCGGTCGAACTCGAAGCGGGCCGGACCTACCGGTTCGACCTGACGGGCAGCCCGGGCGGGGGCGGGACGCTGCCGGACACCTTTTTCCGGGCGATCTACAACAGCGAGGGGCAGTACCAGCCGGACAGCTACAACGACGACTTCGAGGGCGGCCGGGACAGCCGGGTGACGTTCACGCCAACGGAGAGCGGGACCTACTACGCGCGGGTGTCGGGCGACCGGGACGAGGTGGGGAGCTACACGCTGTCGGTGCAATAGGCCAATTAGGATCTGACCCCGCGGACCGGGGAGCGGTCCGCGGGAGCGCAGCGGTCATGACGAATCCAAATGACGCAGTGCAAGCCCCGGGCCACCCCAATAGAGGGAAACAAGAAGAGCCCGCACACATGAACCAAGCAGGAGAGGCCGCCGCGAAATGCTGGCGGCCTCTTCCCATGCGGCCCGGCAGCAGGCAAAAGTCCCGCGCCGCAATCCGGGAGATGGAACAAGCTGAATGAAGCGCAGCCGTCCCCCGCACCAAGCTCAACCAGGCTGGACCTGGCCAGGCATATCCTGGAACGAACCGGGGGACTGTGGTAGCACAGGATCGCAAGCCAAGCTCCCTGACCCCTCCTCGGAGACCCATCATCCCTCCGCTATCGGGTGCCCACAGGCACCCTCGCTCCAGGACATTCCCGGACGAAAAACCCCTCAGGCACCCCAAGTACCCGGAAGAACTGCAACACGCCTTCTCCGGGAACCAGGGGCCGATTACCAAGGACCTTAACCCGGAGAAACTCGATGCCCAACAACCGACAGGAACACGTCCACCTCCCCATCGGGATCGTCAAGAAGTCCAACGGAGCCAGGACGACAATCCGCCTGATTCCGCCGCACCCCAGCGCCGACAAGCTGATGCCCCAGGCGAACATCCTGACCCGCGACTCCGGCACCGGCGCCCATGCCAGGGCAATCGTCAGGGTTGTGGAAATCCAGGGCAACCTGGCCCGGTTCGACATCCTGGAACTGGAGACCGAGCCAGAGCGGCCGGAGGGAACAGACCCCCTTGCAACCGGGCAACCCGTATACCTGGCACTGCCGGGTACCTTCGACCCAGACCACGAATCGCAGGGAACAGAGGCAGAGATCCAAGCTTATCTGGAGGAAACCCACGGCCAGGGATGTAGCCCAGCCGAGAACTTGCGGGAAGCCCGGGAAGGGATTTGAGACCCATTCCGGCGAAACCCGCGTAACTGCACAACCACCCAGCAGGAGAGGAATACCGGAACCAAGACGCCATGAAGGCCACTGCCAAAAAGACAGTGGCCTTCACGGTCACCAGTGTGGGTCAGTCACCCTAGCCCTGGCGCCGGAGCCGAGCGGCGGCGATGCCCCGCCGGATGTCCCGCGACTGATTCTCACGAAAGACGCCGTTAAGCATCTGGATCATGGACTTAATGAAACGGTCCGTGGGCAAGGAACCATCAGGCTCAAAGACCGAAATCAACGTGATTCCAAGACCCCGGAACTCCGACATGATCGCGCAGGATTCCGCCGCGTTGCGGGTCAGACGGGAGAAACGGCACACCAGCACCGTGTCGAACCCGCGCTCAGAAGACCCGGCATCAGCCCGGAGCGCCTGAAGGGCAGGGAGAGCAATCCCCGTCCCCTTGTCGATGTACCAGGTAATGGGTCCAGAACCGTGCTCCTGGGCGAACTTTTGGATCTCATCCTTCTGGGCAGCTACGCTGCGCTCGAAATCCACTCTGTCCGAGGAAACCCGGATGTACCCGGCGAATCCCCGTCCCTCGAAATGATCAACCATATTTGAACCTCGCCAAAGTAGGATAAGTTCTGCCCCGGCTCCCAAGGGACAACGGGGCAGAACAGGTTTTATGAACCATGGGCTACAGGTCTTCGGACTCGACCTCATCGCACATAGCCTGGAATGCCGCCCGGCGCTTCGGATCACTGCCGGAGGATCCCTCGTCGATGTAGATCTTGACGATCTTCACGCCAAGCTCCTCAGCGTTACACTGAGCCGCCTCTAGCTGCTCCTCAATGCTGGGCTGAGGCTCCTGACCTTCGGACGAGACCCTGGAGTATATGGGACCAGGGTCCCAGCCTCCGTCATCGTTTTTGTGAGAAGACATTGCTACCTACCTTTGTGTTATTTTGAGTACCGTGACCGGCGGGCCGGAAGCGCCATTCGTCTTGCTGAGCAGAGTGACGCCAAGGCCGCCGATATTTCCCTGAACTAGGAGAAACCCAACATGACGACCAACACCGTCACCCAACGCTTCCCCCTGGACGATCTTCTGCAGTGCGGCCAGTGCGGCGGCCCCCTGCACCTGGGGAATCCGGCGGAGCCGGTATACACCTGCGCGGGCAGCACGGACAAGGCGGACAGGACGGAATCCTGTCCTGCACCAGCCCTTCTGGCAGAGGACCTGAACAGACTCGTGATCAGCCAGGTGATGAGCGTGATCATCACCAGCGCGACCGAAAACGCGTTCAGGGCAGCCGTGGTCGGAGCACTGGAGGAGGCCGGGCACGAAGTGACAGAAGCCGCGGATGAGATCTGCCGCAGCGCCGCATCCGTCCCGGCCTGGCTCATGGCATCAGAACAGGCGCCGGAGGGCGGAGCCGTCTTGGAGAGATTCATCAACCGGATCAGGATCGAACCCGGAGCTGCCGAGGTCGAGTACAGGCTGCCGCTGCCCGCGGGAACACCGCTGGCCGGGAGGGTCAGCCAGACCATCAGCCTGCCGGAATCGCTGCGGGCCTGATCCGGCAATGGCCGGCTACTCATCCGAACCCGGATCAGCCTGGGACCGGAGATAGGCCCGGGTCAACCACCTGCCGAGCATGGTCAGGCCCACCGGGTCCCAATCGTCGGGGTCGTCCGGCAGATCCGGGGCAATCAGCTCATCGGGCGGAGGTGCGGGGAATTCCTCGCGCAAAGTATCGCGGGGAACAGGATCTGGGGTACGGGCCATCTGGATCTCCTGGAAGAGTCCAGCGAACCCGCAGCGAACATGAACGGCTTCCCTTGATAAAGCAGAAGCCCGCCATTAAAATCACATTGAGCAAGCAAAAGACTCTCTCTCTCTGTAGGTGTCCAAGCTCTGCTCTTCCTGGTGGGCCGTCGGAATGTCCGTTCCGGCGGCCTTTTCTCATATCATGAGAGCAGCGCCCAGCTGAAATGGATTATATCTGTTTCACATATAAATTTTCAAGGGACGAACGTCACTACAGAGGAAAAAAGGGATGCCGGGGAGTGCAGTGTTTCAATAAGAAGCTAATTTTCAGTCCGGGCAGCAAAACCCGGGGCGAAAGTTGACAAAGGCAACACCTAATAGTAATATATTTATGCCAACATCGGCAAGGAGGAGCCTCGATGGCACTCATACAAATTGATGGCTATCTATGCGAACGGTGCGGCTACCGGTGGGCCTCCCGGAACGGGACCGGCCTCCGGGGCAAGACCGCCCCCAGGGTCTGCGCCAAGTGCAAGAGTCCCTACTGGAACACACCCCGGAAAAACAAGCGGAGCAGAGACCAGAGGGCCAGTGCGTGGATCCCCCAGGATGAGGGCAGCACCGCCCCGGAGTAGAGCGCATTCCCCGCCAACCAGGACACCAACCAGGAGAAGGGCCATGACGAACGGAGACCGCACCTCAGCCGCAACGGCAAAGGCCGTGGACCCCATTCCAGAATCCATGAAGCGAGACGCAGAACCCATCCCGGTAGCCATTTACGTTCGGGTCTCGAGCGACCGGCAGGACGTCGCGAATTCCATCGCGGCCCAAATAGACGAAATTACCCGGTACGCCAAAGCCCACAACATGGTCGTGGTGGAGATCTACAAAGACGAGGCCATGAGCGGGAAGGTGACCGCGCGTCCCGGCTTCCAGAAGATGATCGTGGATGCCCAAGACCCAGATGCGCCATTCAAGACCATTCTGGTTTGGAGTTACTCCCGGTTCTCGAGGAACCAGATGGACAGCGTGGTGTACCCGGCCAAGCTCGAACAGCAGGGAGTCCAACTCATCTCCATCACCGAGCCGGTGGACAACTCTCCCACGGGCCGACTGATAAGGTCGGTCATCCAGAGCATCGACGTCTTCTACTCCGACAACCTCAGTGAACAGGTCCGCAGGGGACTGCGTTCATTGATCCGGCGAGGATTCTACCCGCACAAAGACGCCTCTTACGGTTACATGCTCGAAAGGGTCAAGGATGGGGAAGTTGAACACAACAGACTCATCCCAGACCCCACAACGGCCAAGATCGTCCGCAGGATCATCCTCGAAAGCGGCACCGGACATTCCGACACAGACATAGCGGGTGGGCTCACCGCCGATGGGATACCCACCCCGTCGGGCAAGGCAAAATGGGCGCCGTCGAGCATCGACGCGATTGCCAACCGGAAGATATACGCAGGTTGGGTCATCTGGGGAGTCAACTCCACCAGCGGCGAGGAACCCATGGAGGAACCAAATTGCCATGAGGCAATCGTCACGCTGGAGGAATGGGAGCTGGCCCAGAAGTCAAGGGCAAGCCGGGAGAAAAAGTCGACCCACCCCCGGCGGGCCGGAAGCAAGCGCCTGATGAGCGACTTGCTCGTGTGCGTGAATTGCGATGAGATCCTTCAGGTCCGGCCAAGCCAGGACCCAAGCGAATGCTCCTACAAGTGCAAGATCAGGCGGCACAGCCCGGAAGACTGCGAGTGCCCCATCCTGAAAAGCAAGACCTTCGAGCCCCGGTTCATGAGAGCCGTCATTGAGGACATCCTCTCGCCGAGAAACATCAAGGCCGCCACCGAAATCATTTCAAAAGAACTGAAGATCCCCTACCAGGAAAAACAGGCGGCAATGGACCTGATAGAGAAGGAACTGACCAAGCTGGAACGCCGGGAGGACCGGATCAAGACGGCCTTCGAGGACGAAACGTACGACTCGGAGGAGTATAAAAGAAGGATGACACCCGTCCGAGAACGCAAAGCAGAGCTGAAGGCCAAACAGTCGGAAGTCAGGACCGAGATGGGCCGGGACGCCGCCATTGTTGCTGACCCCCAGGGAGTGCTCGACTTCGCCCAGAACATGACAAAGCTGCTGCGCCACGCTTCCCCGAAGGAAGCGAGGCAACTCCTGCAGAGGTTCATAAAGTGCGTCTGGGTAGAACCCGGTAGAACCATAATCGAGTACCGCATACCACTACCAAACGATGGTCCCAACCCAGGGGCAACACGACGCGAACTGGCTCTCCGGGATGGAGAGCCAGTTTCAGTTAGGCCTACTGCCCAATCGACCCCCATCCCCGCTCGTGCCGGGCCCCTCAAAGAACCTTCTTTCAACGCCGCATGTCACGTTGACTTCCCTTGGGCACGGTGCTAAGCTTGGCCGAAATACTATTGCCATCAACGTGGTTCTGACGGGAGCTTGGGTAAGCCAGGCTGAGAGGGTGGCCATTGACCGCCGCCGACCGCCTGTACCTGATCCGGGTAATGCCGGCGCAGGGATACGAGAAGTCATTACTTGCAACCGCCAGCAACATCGCCTGGCGGTTTTTTGCACCCAACCGGAATAAGGAGACATAACAATGTCGGATGATTTGGTCATCGCGGGCAAACCCTTTACTTCCCGGCTGATTGTGGGCACCGGAAGGTACCGGTCCATGGAAGACCAAGTCGCGGCCCTGGAAGCTTCCGGCACCCAGATGGTCACCGTGGCCATCCGCCGTCTAGACCTGGACAACCCCAACGAGAAGAACATCCTGGACTACATTGACCTGGACCGCTACGCTGTCCTGCCCAACACCGCCGGCTGTCAAACCGTGGAAGAGGCGCTGTTCGTCGCTCGGCTGGGGCGGGAAGTCACCCAGACCAACTTCGTCAAGCTGGAAGTCATCCCCGACCCGAAGTACTTGTTCCCGGACCCCAAGGGCACCTTGGAAGCGGCGGAACAGTTGGTCAAGGAAGGGTTCGCCGTGCTGCCCTACATCCACGCCGACCCGGTGCTGGCCAAGCGTCTGGAGGAAGTGGGGTGCGCCACGGTCATGCCGCTGGGCTCGGCCATTGGCTCTGGCCAGGGCATCCACACCGTTGAAGAAGTCCGCATCATCATCGAGCAGGCCAACATTCCGGTGATCGTGGACGCCGGTTTGGCGGTGCCTTCCGACGCTTCCAAGGCCCTGGAATTGGGCGCGTCCGCAGTTTTGGTCAACACCGCCATCGCCCAGGCCGAGCGTCCGGGGTTAATGGCCGAGGCTTTCAAGAACGGCGTCGAAGCGGGGCGGAAGGCTTACCTGGCGGGCCGGATTCCTTCCAGGACTCATGCCGCCGCCAGCAGTCCTACCACCGACGTGCCCCAGCCCACGCCGGCTGGCCGGTAATTCTTGCCTGCTCTGCCCGAACCATGTTTGTGCCTGGTGACCGCCCGCCGGTTGGCTCCCGGCCCGGAGTTGATCTGGCGTGTCGCTGAAGCGATATGCGGCGGGGTGGACCTGGTACAGCTCCGGGAGAAAGACCTGCCCGGCGGTGACTTGCTGGAACTGGCACAACGGCTGAAAGCCGAAATTGAGGGGGCGGTCCCATTGCTGGTCAACGAACGGGTTGATGTAGCCCGGGCCGTTGGCGCGGCGGGCGTACAGCTAGGAGAAGCGGCTCTCCCGGTTGCAGCGGCGCGGGAAGTCCTGGGCCGGGACGCGCTGATTGGCCGGTCAGTCCACTCGGTGGACGGGGCGCTCAGGGCCGAGGGCGACGGGGCCGATTTTCTGCTGGTAGGGACCATGTTCGCCAGCGCCTCCCACCCGGGGGAAGAACCTTCGGGACCGGAGTTGGTCAGCCGAGTCAAGAAAAAATGCTCGTTGCCCGTCATCGGCATCGGGGGCATTACCGCTGACAACGCCGCTCAAGTCATGGCAGCGGGAGCCTCCGGGGTGGCGGTGATTTCGGCGATTCTGGCCGCGCCGGACCCCCAGGAGGCGGCCCGGGAAATAAGACAGGCCGTCGCCTCCGCCTACCGCGGCATCTCCAAGGAGGATTTCGTCCACCGTGATTAACCTGACTGTAAACGGCAAGCCCCGCGACACTGACGATGACGTTAGCTTGGAGCAGTTTTTGTCCACCATCGACGTCAACCTGCGCTTTGTGGCGGTGGGTTACAACGGGGAAGTCATCAAGAAGGAGAGCTTCTCCGGCATCACCCTGGCCAATGGAGACACGTTGGAAATCGTCCGGCCAGTGGGCGGGGGCTAACCCCGTCGTGACCCCACCGGACCCGCTGACCGCCGAAACCCTGGACCCGCTTTTGGGCGGGGTAATCCGGGAGCACAAGGAAAAGGTCGTTGGCTGGATACGCGACGAGCCCGGCTGCTGGGGCTTCCTGGCCGGTCAGGCGGTCGCGGCCTGCCGCCGGCACGTTGACCGCCCCCTGGAAGAAGCGGAGAGGCGGCTGGTATGGAGCCGCCTCTGGTGGTTGCTGGAAAACATCAAGTCGCGGGTGGCCGGGTAGCGGGGGACAGACTCAAGCCAACTCAAGCCGCAACCGGCCCGATCCCTACGGGACCAGAATCACCTTGCCCCGGGAACCCCGGTCTGATAGATGCTGGTGCGCCTGCCCTGCCTCGGACATGGGCAGCACCCGGTCAACCACCAGCTTGGCTTGGCCGGCGGAAATCATAGGGAAAAGCTCGGCCATCGCCGCCTTGTGGTCCAGCGAACCCACCGGCGACCGGCCCATGCTGAATCCGATGATGGTCCGGTTGGCCGACGTGAAATCGCCCGAAGGGATGTTGGCTGGCGTTCCCGAAGCGTTGCCGTAGCTAATCAACCGCCCGTAGGACGCCACGCACCGGACGCTCTTCTCCAGCACCGGACCGCCCACACACTCCAGCACCAACTCCACGCCCTTGCCCTCGGTCAGTTCCAGCACCTTTTCCTCGAAGTCCTCTTCGGTGTAGTTGATGGTCACGGCGGCACCCAGCGAGCGGCTCAACTCCAGCTTGTCCGGCGTTGAAGCCGTCGTCACAACCCGCCCGCCCCAAGCTTTGGCCAGTTGGGTTGCCACGGTGCCGACGCCGGAAGCCCCGGCCTGGACCAAGACCGTATCGCCGCTCTGCATCCCGCCCCGGCTCTTCAGCAGGTGGTAGGCGGTGAGGAAGACGATGGGCATTCCCCCGGCCTGCACCGGGTCGATGGTCTCCGGGTAGGGGAAGACCAGGTTGGCGTTGACCGCCACGTACTCGGCGTTGCCCTGGGGGCCCATCGCCATCACCCGCTGCCCGACCGTCAGGCCGGTCACGTCCGCTCCCAGTTCCTCGATGGTCCCGGCGGCTTCCAGGCCCAGCGTGGACGGCAGGTTGGGGCCGGGGTAACCCCCGCGCCGGCGCATGATGTCGGCGTAATTAACCCCGGAGGAGTCCACCTTGATTAAGACCTGATGCGGGCTGGGCGTGGGAACCGGCGTTTCCTCCCACCGGAGCACGTCCAAGTCCCCAAACTCGTGAATCCTAACTGCTTTCATGGTGAACTCCTGATAACGAAATGAAAATGGCAGAGACGAAGCAAGGAAGTCCTTCGAGGTCCCCAGGACGAACGCCGGGTCAACTTGCCGGGCCGCGCAGTTGCGCCGTTTCCAGGACTTGCGGGTTGAGCATCCGCACCGGCTCCCCGGCTGCGAAGGCCCGTATGTTCTCTACGACGCCCCGGTAGTGGCCCAGGTACGCCTCACGGGTCACGTAACCGACGTGGGGCGTTATCACCGTGTTGTCAAGGGCCAGCAGGGGGTGGTCCGGGGGCATCGGCTCCACGTCGAAAGTGTCCAGGCCCGCCCCGGCGATCTTCTTGTCTTGCAGCGCGGCCACCAGCGCCGCCTCGTCAACAATGGGCCCGCGGGAGATGTTGACCAGGTAGGCGTCGGGTTTCATCAACCCCAACTCGGCGGCGCCCACCAGGCCCCGCGTCCGGTCGCTGAGGCGGACGTGGACGGATACTATGTCCGAGTCCCGGAACAGCGTCTCCTTGTCCACCAGCCTGGCCTGACATTCCCCGGCCCGTTCCTCAGTGAGGTTCTGGCTCCAGGCGATGACGTTCATGTCGAAGGCGTTGGCGACCCGGGCCACTCTTCCGCCGATGTTCCCCAACCCGAGCAGGCCCAGCGTCTTGTCCTTGAGGCCGACGCCGATGTGTACGCCCCACCGGCCCTCGCGGGTCAGCCGGTCTTCCAGGGGAATCTGCCGCAGCATGGCGATAATCAGTCCCCAGGTAAGCTCGGTGGGGCCCTCGCCGGCGCCGTCGGTGCCGCAGACCGTTATCCCCAACTCGGTGGCGGCGGCCAGGTCGAAGGACGCGTTGCCCCGGCCCGAGGTAATCAACAGCCGCAGATTGGGCAGCCGTTCCAGCAGCGACCGTGGGAAGGGAGTACGCTCCCGCATCCCCATCACCACGTCGAAGTCTTGCAGCCTTTCGGCCAGCGAATCGTCGTCGGAGAGATGGTCGTGGAAAAAGCGGAGGTCGGAGCCGGCGGGAAGCTCGGACCAATCGGTCATTTCTCCGGCCACCGCTTGGTAATCGTCCAATATCGCGATATTCAAGAAAAAGCCTCCCTACCGGATACGAATTCATGCTGATTGTCGGAGTGGAGCGCCGGTTACGAAAGCCGTCGTTCCGGTCCTGACAGAATGTTACTTGAAGGCGGGCATAACCTCGTGGGTGAGGATTTTCAGACTGCGCTGCACCCGGTCCGCCGGAATCAGCCCGCCGGCGTTCAACTCGGCGACGATGCTGTTGACGCCAAGCTCTTCTTCCAGGTAATGGAATCGGTCAACCAAGCCCTCGGCGCTGCCAAAGGCCACCTTGGTTTCCAGGATGTCGTTGTAGGACAGCGCCGCCAGCCGGTTGGCCCGATCGCCCCGCAGCTCGGTGGCGTCAATGCCGGCCTGTCCCGCGGACTCCCGGTACAGGGTGCCCATGCGCCCGAAGTAACCGCTGATGCTGTCAAAGGGTTCGTCAACGGCCTGTTCCATTGTCTCCCCGGCGTACACCGGAATGCGCAGGGAGATGTCGCCCGGCCCGGGATGACCGGCTTCCTGCCAGGCCAGGCGGTACTGCTTGATGCACCGGCTCAGCTCGGGTATGTCCATGCCCCGCAGTCCGACGAAAATAGGGTGGCCCTGCTGCCCCATGTAGGGGAAGGTCTCGGCGGTGGTGGCGGCGATGCGCACCGGCGGATGGGGCTGCTGGTAAGGCAGGGGCGTTACCGTCACGTCGTTGAACTGGTAGATGTTGCCGTGGTAGGAGAACGGCTCGCCCTTCCAGGCTTCCTGGAGTACCTCGAAGGTTTCCCGGAACCGATCGCGGCTTTCGGCGTAGGATATCCCGTACATATCATAAGAACGGGCGAACCCGCTGCGGCCAATGCCAAACTCGAACCGGCCCTGACTGATGTGGTCCACCGTGGCGACTTCTTCGGCCACGCGCAGGGGGTTGTTCAGCGGCAGGACGTATACTGCCATGCCGATGCGCAACCGTTGGGTCCTAGTGGCGATGGAGCTGGCGATGGTGATGGGCGACGACAGCACCGAGCGGGTGGGGTTGAAGTGAAGCTCCGCCAGCCATGCTCCGTCCAGCCCCCACGCCTCGGCGGCATCCACCAACTCAAACCCTTCCCGGAAAGCCTCGGCTTGGCTGCCGTCCTGCCGGATTCCGAACTCCATGAACATTCCAAATTGCATTCAGCGTCCCTCGAAAAATGAATGCCGGCACTGCGCCGGGTGTTGTGGGGTCAGTTAATCACAGCGCCCCCGGCGGGTCAACAAGGGAGTCATTCGAGGGCCATAGGACGAGCGGATTGAAATGGGCAACCCGTAGCAAGAATGAAAATGCCCTGCCGTTTAAGGGGTTTCGTGTTGACCCGCCCGTGTGACCCGCCCGTGGTCCGGTTGAAGGTGTGAAGGAGTTATGAGCCGGACTTCTCCACGTCTATCAAGGCGATTCTGACGCCATCCATTTCCTGCACGGTCATGGTCAGGCTGTCGTGCCTCACCCACTCGCCGACTTCGGGCACTCGGCCTAACTTCTCCAACATGAAGCCGGCCACGGTGTTGTACTGACCTTCGGGCAGGTTCAGGTCCAGTTCATCGTTGATTTCTGCAATGGGAACGCCGGCGTCCAGCCGGTAGACGTTTTCCCGGACCTGGGAGTACCAACTCTCGGGGGTTTCGCCCTCGTCGGTGACGTCGCCGACAATCACTTCAAGGAGCTGCTCCAGCGTTACCAGGCCGGCGATGCCGCCAAACTCGTCAATGGTCAGCACTATTCCTTGTCCGGCTTCCTGCATTTCGGCAAAGGTATCCCGCACCAGCTTGGTTTCGGGCACGAACATGGCGGCGCGCGTCTGGGCCGTAACCGGGTCGTCGGGACCCAGCCAGCCCTCGCCCATCGCCGACAGGATGTCCTTGATGGATATGATGCCCGTCACGTTTTCGGTGCTGCCGGTGTACACCGGAAACCTGGTGTGCCGGAATTGGCAGTAAGTCTTCAGAAAGTCGGTCAACGTGGTGCCGTCCTGCACCCAAACGATGTCGGGCCGGGGGCTCATTATCTCCGTTACCCGCTGGTCGCCGAACCGGAAGACTTTCTCCAACAGAACGGCTTCTGAAGCTTCGACCTCTCCGGCCTGGGCGCCGACGGAAATCAGCGTCCGAATTTCCTTCTCGCTGTCTCTGGGGACCGGGCTGTTGATTCCCACCAGCTTGGTAAACAACAGGGTGATGCCGTGCAACAGGTGGACCGCCGGGCCGAGGAACCACTGCACGATGGACAGAGGGCGTGCGAAGGTTAGCGATACAGTCTCCGAGCGTTTCCAGGCCACCGTCTTGGGCAGGGTTTCGCTAAACACCAGGAGCAGGACGGTGACGCCAAAGGTGGAGACCAGGACCGCGACGGTTGAGTTGTGGATGAGGCTGATCGCTACCGCGGTGCCGAGGGCGGCGGCGCCGGTATTGACCAGGTTGTTGCTGAGTAGCACGGTCGCCAACAGCCGCTCCGGGTGCTGAATGAGCCGGGCGACCAATCTGGCTTTGGAGTTTCCTTCGTTGACCAACTGCATCAGCCGGGGCCGGGGCAGGGCAATGAAGGCGGTTTCAGACGACGAGAAGAAGGCTGACAGGACCAGGCAAACTACGAAGAGCGCCAGTTTCCATAAGTCGGCAGGTTCCATGACGGCTGTTATCTATCCCTCCTGAATTGGGTGGCTTTCGGCGGCTGCCGAGTTAACTGCCCCTGATTGTAACCGAAAGTGGTAACTAAAAGTGCGGGCGAAAGTGGTCTGGGCAATCCCAGGGTTTGCACTTGCGAGCGTCCGGTTTTGACCCGCTCGCGGAAACCCGGTGGTCTGGGCCCGCTCAACTGCCTTCGTTGGGACTTTCTTGTAGACCTTGTTTGGCGCGAATATTCCGAACGCCCGCTGAGCGGGGCTGCTTCTCTATGGTACTATAACCGGAGTCAGAGAGTGGATATTGACCGTTCCCCATTCACCCTGTGTTGACCTCGTGCCAATACGGGCCCGGCGGCGACTCCGGTAATGAGGAACGGCCGCCAATGCCCGGAGGTGGATATGGAGTCCCGGCAATACGACGTAGCGATAATCGGGGGCGGCATTCTGGGCCTGTCCACCGCCATGCAGTTGGCCCAAAGGAACCCGTCGGGCCGGGTGGCGGTGGTGGAAAAGGAAACCGGGTTGGCCACTCATCAAACGGGCCACAACAGCGGCGTGATTCACTCCGGCATATACTACCGGCCCGGCTCCTGGAAGTCGCGGTTTTGCGTCGCCGGAGTCCAGAAGCTGGTCCAATTCTGCGACGAAAACGAAATTGAATACGAACGATGCGGCAAGGCCATCGTCGCCACCGAAGAGTCGGAATTGGGCCGCTTGCAGGACCTCTACGAACGGGGCGTCGCCAACGGCGTCGAGGGGCTGGAAATCGTGGGGCCGGAGCGCCTGCAGGAAATTGAACCCCACACCCACGGTGTCAAAGCCCTATGGGCGCCCCGGACTGGGGTCGTTGACTACGTGAAGGTGGCAACGGCCTACGCCAACCGTTTCCAGGAAGCCGGGGGAGACATCTTCACCGGGGCGCCGGTACGGGGAATACGCAAGTCGTCCGATGCAATTACCATCGAGACTCCGGGCGGCGCGTTGAGAGCCAGGCACGTCATCAACTGCGCCGGGTTGCAGGCCGACCTGGTGGCGGAGATGGCCGGCGAGGAAACCGGGGTGCGAATCCTGCCCTTCCGCGGCGAGTATTACACTCTCAGGCCGGAAAGCCGGCACCTGGTGAAAGGGTTGATTTATCCGGTGCCCGACCCCCGTTTCCCCTTCCTGGGCGTTCACTACACCCGCAACATTCACGGGCAGGTTGAAGCCGGCCCCAACGCGGTGCTGGCTTGGGCCCGGGAAGGCTACACCAAGGGCAACGTCAAGGTGTCCGAGGCGCTGGGAACCATCGCCTACCCGGGGTTCTGGAAAATGTCGGCGAAGCATTGGAAAACCGGAATGTCGGAAATGCGCCGCTCCTATTCCAAGAATATCTTTGTGCGCGACCTCCAGCGGCTCATTCCCGAAATACGCTCCGAGGACCTGGTCCCCGGAGGGTCCGGCGTCCGGGCACAGGCCGTCGCCCGCAACGGCGCGCTGCTGGACGACTTCAGCATTCTGGCCGGGCGCGACGCCATCCACGTCCTTAACGCCCCGTCGCCGGGCGCGACTTCTTCGTTGGCTATCGGAGAACATATCGTGGAACAGGCCGTACAGGCTTTCGGCTTGCCCTAGCGGGCTGACTTAGCCAGGGCTGTCCGGAAATGTCATGGCCCGCGCGGGCCGGAATGGGCCATACAACGAACCCGCTTCTTCTACCAACCCGCCGCTAGCGGTTTTGCTCATTCTTGCTGGCAGGGCAAGCCAGCCTTTATAATCGGCCTCGAACGCCGGAAGCGGACACTCCGGCGAAAATTACCCGTCGCCGCGGGGCAAGACCAGTGCAGCCGCAACAATTCGAGCTTGGGGATTGGCACCTTACCGAAGGCTGGGTCCGCCTTTATGTGGACGCAGTGGCCGTTTCTCATAGCAATTACCTGAAAGACGGCTTGGTCCCGCCGCTGGCGTTGACCGCCTGCGCCTTGGGCGCACTGCTGGAAAAGTTGGAACTGCCCAGCGGGGCCATCCACAGCTTGCAGGAAATGGAAACCCTGAAACCGCTGGCCGTTGGCGCCCGTATTACCGGCGTGGCCGCGGTGGAAAGACCAAGGGAACGGGGAGGGTTGATGTTCACGACCGTCGGCTACACTTTGACCGATTCCGACGGGTTCCCGGTCCAAACGGGCAAGACCACGGTGTTGACCAACGCAGACAATCCGGCCGGACCTTCGGAAGACGGGCCGGTATGACAATCCCGGATGAAAATCCGGGCGAAAACCTGCCGGTGTTGGTCCAGACCGTTACCCAGGACCAGTTGAACCGGTATGCCGAGGCTTCGGGCGACCGCAACCCCCTGCACTGGGACCCGGAGTTCGCGGCCGGCACCCGGTTCGGCGGAATCATCGCCCACGGAATGCTGACCCTGGCCTTGGTGGCGGAGATGATGTCTGCCGGTTTCGGCAAGCCCTGGCAGGAGAGCGGTTCCCTGAAGGTCAGGTTCAAGGGGGCGGCCTACGTTGGAGATGAGATTGAGACTTGGGGAAAGCTGACCAGGGAAGAACAGCAAGAATCGCAGCGCCGCGTGACCTGCTCGGTGGGCGTGCGCAACCGCCGCACCGGGAGCGAAATTATCAGCGGCACTGCCACGGTCAACCTGCCTGCCGCCTGACTGGATGCACCGGCGGGACGCGCCGCATGTTGACCCCTCGAAACAAGGATGACGAATATGCAGCGAAACGGACAATCGGCTCCCATCCGCGTCGTGGTTGACGCGATGGGCGGGGACTTCGGGCCGCCGGAAACCGTCCGCGGCGCCCTAGAGGCGTTGGACGAACCGGGCCTTGATACGGGGTTTGAGGTTATCCTGGTGGGCGACCGGGAGGCGGTGGAAAAGGAGTTGGCGGTCCAGGACACCACGGGCAAGCGCGTTACCGTGGTGCCGTCGGTGGGTAAAATCGGCGATGATGAGCACCCTGTCCTGTCCCTGCGTCACAAGCCGGATTCATCAATCATGGTCGCCACCAAGCTGCTGAAAAGCGGCCATGCCGACGTGCTGGTTTCCGTGGGTTCCACCGGCGCATCCATGGCCAGCGCAGTCATGGTGCTGGGGTTGATGGAAGGGCTGGAGCGGCCCTGCATCGGCGGTCCCTTTCTGGGCTTGGCGCCCCGGACAATCATGGTGGACATGGGCAGCAACGTGGACTGTCGGCCGTCCCTGCTGGTCAGCTTCGGGGCGCTGGGGTCGGTGTTTGCCCGGCGGTTCCTGGGCATCGAGAACCCCCGCATCGGCCTGCTGAGCGTCGGCTCCGAGGAGGCCAAGGGCAACCGGCAGGTACAGGAAAGCTACCAACTTTTCCGGCACAGCCACCTGAACTTTGTCGGAAACGTCGAGGGTATGGACTTCTTCCGGGACAAGGCCGACGTGGTGGTCTGCGACGGGTTTGTCGGCAACATCCTGATGAAGTTTACCGAGGGGCTGGGCAGCGCGCTGGGTCAGTACCTGGAAGAAAAGTTGACCCCCGTGCTTTCCGGGAATGGCGCCGGGACGCTGATCGATGAGCTTTGGACTTCCATGAACCTGCCGAGGAAGCTGGGCGGGCCGCTGTTAGGCGTCAACGGCACCGTCATTCTGGGGCACGGTTCATCCCGCTCCGACGGGATTGCCGGGGCCATCCGCAACGGCGTCCAGTGCGTGTCTGTGGACCTGGTGGGAGAAATGCGGCGGGAACTGGCGGTGCTGCAACTGGTGGCCGACCCTGACTGAGCGAATGGCTGACGGAGAACTGGCAGGACAGGTGGCGCTGGTCACCGGGGCGTCCCGGGGAATTGGCGCGGCCATTGCCCGGCGCTTGTCGGAAAACGGGGCCAAAATCGGCGTCAACTACCACACCAACCAGGCCGCAGCTGATTCCGTGGTCGAGGCCATCACTGGCGCCGGGGGGGAAGCCTTCGCCATCGCCGGAGACGTTTCTCAGGAAGAGTCGGCCGAGTCGGTGGTCAACCAGACCACCGAGCGTTGGGGACAAATAGATATTCTGGTCAACAACGCGGGGATCACCCGTGATCGCCTGCTGCTGCACATGACGCTGGAAGACTGGGATCAGGTGCTGGACGTTGACCTGCGCAGCGCCTTCCTGTGTACCAAGAACGTCATGCCCCAGCTTATCAAGCGCCGGCTGGGACGGGTTATCAACATCTCCTCGGTGGTGGGCATCGGGGGCAACCCCGGTCAGGCCAACTACGCCGCGGCCAAGGCCGGCCTGATCGGCTTCACCAAGGCGGTGGCCCGGGAGGTGGCATCCCGTAATGTCACAGTCAACGCCGTCGCCCCCGGGTTTATTGACACTGGCGGGATGGTTGACCAGCTAACCCAGGATGCCCGGAAGCAGATAATGGGGCGCATCCCCATGGGCCGCTTCGGAAGCGGCTCCGAGGTAGCTGAGGTCGTGGCTTTTCTCGCCAGTCCCCGGGCCGGGTACATCACCGGGCAGGCTATTACCATTGATGGGGGACTCATCGCGTAGGACTCCGTTCGCCCCCGTGTGTATCCAAGGGGATAGGGGGTGAGGCTCTCAAATCGTCTGCCCCGAGCCACTCTAAGGGTTCCCCATCTGCTGCCAAATCCCCTTGAATCCTGGAATTTCAGAGGTGGACCGATGACCGCTACCGCCGCATTTCGAGAACTGTTGAGCAAGCCGGGCATCATCGTCGCCCCCGGAGCGTATGACTGCCTGACCGCCAAGATTATAGAGCAGGCCGGCTTTCCCGCCGTCTACATGACCGGGGCCGGTATGTCGGTGGCCCGGCTCGGCTACCCCGACTTGGCGCTGGCCACCATGACCGAAATGACCGCCCACGCCGCCGCGATGGTAGAGGTGGTTGAAGTTCCGGTCATCGCCGACGCCGACACCGGCTACGGCGGGATGCTGAACATCCAACGCACCATCCGGCAGTACCAGCGGGCCGGGGTGGCCGCGGTCCACATCGAGGACCAGGACTTCCCCAAACGCTGCGGCCACCTGGACAACAAGCGGGTTATCGCTCCCGACGAGATGTGCGGCAAGATCCGGGCCGCCGTAGACGCCCGCACTGACCCCGACTTTGTAATCATCGTGCGGACCGACGCCCTGGCGGTGACCGGCTGGGACGACACCATGCGCCGCTGCGAGCAGTACATCCGGGCCGGGGCCGACGCGCTGTTCGTCGAGGCCCTGCGGTCGCCGGAAGAGGCCCGGCGGGTTGTGGAAACCTTCGACGTGCCGCTGCTGTACAACTTCGTAGAAAGCGGCAAGTCGCCGCTGATTCCCGCCCCGGAGTTGGAAAGCCTGGGGTTCAAGATGGTGATTTTCCCCGCCAGCGCCCTGTTGGCTGTCTGTAGCGTAGTCGCTCGTCTGATGGGGCACCTGAAGCAGCACGGCACCACCGAGCAGATGATGCCCGACATGGTCGCCCTGACCGACGCTTTCGAGACCGTCGGCCTGTCCCAAATGCTGGCCGCCGATGCCGGGTACTCCGAGGCCGCCCCGGCACCAGGCAGCGCGGGTTGACCGGCTCCGGGAGCCGCCGCCGGGCTGAATCCAGGCGTACCCGCACATTGCTATACTCGGGGCATACCCGGAGTTGCGGCTGGCTCGAATCGGACCGGCGGGGTGAGCCGGCCACGTCGGTAGGCCCGGAACTGGTAGACCCGGAACATGGTGTGACCGGAGCATCCCCGGCGTTGGTTGTCCCTCGATTGCGGGAGTCCCGGGTAACCGGCTTTTGGAGACCGATTGGTGGAAGAAACACGGCCCAACCCTAGTCAGCCTGCCCCTGGTCAGCCTGACCCTCGTTTTCTGGCCCGGCTGCCTGCCGAAGTGCATCACTGGGAAGAAGCCGGCGTAATCACGCCCGAGCAGGGCCGGACAATTCTGGGCGGGTACGAGTTCCGGGATGCGGCGCAGCAGTCCCGCAGCCGCCTGGTTACGGTGCTGGTCATTCTTGGCGCCGTTCTGTTGGGGCTGGGGGTAATCCTGTTCGTTGCCGCCAACTGGCAGAGTATCCCTTCCACGGTCAAGCTGGTCATAATGATCGTGGGGGTTCCCGCCATATACGGTATCGGGTTCTGGCTGCGTTACCATCGGGGTTACCCGGTGGTCGGCGCTTCCGTCATCCTGGTGGGCGTCATATCTTACGGGGCCGCGGTACATCTGGTGGCCCAAGTCTACCAAATTCCGGTGCACAGCCCCAACCTGATGTTGTTCTGGTTCGTGGGCACTCTGCCGCTGGCCTACGTCGTACAGACCCAACCCCTCATGGCGCTGGCGCTGGTTTTGGGGTTGGCCGCCGTCGGGTTTCGAGGACAGGAATGGCTGCTGGACCCGGGCCATTACTTACTGCTGGCCTTGCCTTTATACTTGGCGCTGGGACTGGCGCTGATGGCGTTGGCCAAGCTGCAAACCTCGTTCCAACCGACCCGGTTCGCTTCCGGCGTCTACGAGACCGTCGGCCTGTTGACCGTGTTCGCCGTGTTGTATCTTTCGGGGTTCTGGGAGCTGCGGAAGGAGTTCGGGTTCGGCTGGTATACGGCCACCGGGTACTTTATTCCCATCACGGCTGAGTTTTGGGCCGTCGCCGGGTTAGCGGTGACAGTGGCTGCCGGCGCCTGGATTTATGCGTATCTGGACGCTGGCCGGCAGAGCCGGTCTCGGGCAATCCTGCTTTACGAGGGCATGGCGGCGCTGGGACTGCTGGCGCTGGCCTGCGTGGTGGTCTTCGTGTCGGGAACCGGCCATTCGCTGTACGTCATCCTCTTCAACATCGTGTATCTGGCGGGCGTGGTCGGACTGGTTTTCCTCGGCTACTACCGCGCCCGGGAGTTGTATATTAACCTGGGCATCGTCCTGTTCTGCATCATCGTGTTCTCCAGGTACTTTGAGTTCGGATTCGGGCTGCTGGATCGCTCGGTAATTTTTATCGTCGCCGGGTCAATTTTGATAGTGGGGGGATTCCTGGTGGAACGGGGACGGCGGCGGGTCGTTGACCGGATGCGGGGGCAGGAAGGGAACGGCGGTGGGGAAGTGTCCGGCGGGGTGTCCGATGACCGCTAGGTTTTCCATCGCTTTTTGGGTCGTGGTTGCTGCCCAGGTTCTTGTGCTGGTGAGCATGGTGGGTTTCCGGGAACAAATCCTCCAGACCGGGGACAGGATTGTTTTGCAAACGCTGCCCGTGGACCCTCGGTCCTTGATGCAGGGGGACTACGCCATCCTGCGCTACGAAATCGGCATCCCAGGCCATTTCGAAAGCGCCGACCCGCGTCTTCCCGATAACCTTCCCAACCGGACACTACTTTACGTAACGCTGGAACGGCAGGGCGATAACTGGCAGGCCACTGGATACCACCGTACCCGTCCGCAACGGGGCGAGCTGTACCTAACGGGTATCGCCAATGACGCCGGTCGCCTGAACTTCGGTATCGGCACCTACTTCATCCCGGAAGGCACGGGACGCATCATTGAGCGCGCCCAGGACGTCAAGGTGGTTGTCCGCGTCGATTCCAAGCGGGGCGATGCCGTCATCGAAGACGTGCTCGTGGACGGCGTACCCTTCCTGGAAGCCGTTGAATCCAGCCCTGCAAGCCCGTGATATGCGCCGTACAGAAGCCGTAGTACAGAAGGAGGCAAGCCATGGGAAACGTAGTGCTGGTGGTGGACATGGTGCGCGGATTCCTGGAACCGGGCCACAACCTATACTGCGGAGACGAGTCCCGCGCGATTATTCCCAAAGTGCAGGCCCTGTTGGAGCGGGAGCGGGCGGCCGGGTCCGAGATATTGTTCGTCTCCGACCATCACCTGCCCGACGACCTAGAGTTCCGGATGTTCCCCGTCCACTGCGTCATCGGCACCGAGGAGCCGGAGGTCATCGCGGAGTTGACCGAGTACGTCACCGGCGACAACGTAATCCCCAAGAACCGTTACAGCGGCTTCTTCAACACCGACCTGGAGCGGCGACTGTCCGCAGCGGAGGCGGAAAAAGTCATCATCTGCGGCGTTTGCACCGACATTTGTGTGATGCACACCACCAGCGACGCCCGCAACCGGGACTACGCCGTCGAGATTCCTGCCGACTGCGTGGCCAGCTTCGACCCTGAGGCCCACCAATGGGCGCTGGGCCATATTGAGAAAATCCTTGGCGCGCAGGTGGTGTAGCACGCTTCTTACAACATCGTATGATGGGCGGTCCGTCCGCCGGCCCCCCTCGTTTTGGGACTTGCCGGGGCAATCCTGGCAAGGAATTATGACGGCGATGACGGGCCCGCCGCCAACATTCGCTCTAGCCGCCCCCGGCCAGTTGGGGTATAGTAACCCCGCCACACTCTCAGCCCGAGGAGGACGGTCATGGCAGCCTCGTTCGACCGGAAGAGCATCACCCTGGAAGCAGCCCAGCAAGCCATTGACGCCGCCGCGGCCAAGGCCCGGGAAATCGGCGTGCCGATGGCCATCGCCGTAGTGGACCCGGACGGCACACTGAAGGCATTCAGCCGCATGGACGGCGCCGCCCTTCTGGCGGTGCGAATCGCCCAGCAAAAGGCTTGGACGGCCATATCCTTCGGCCTGCCCACCCAGGGGTTGTGGGAGTTTATTAAAGATGACCCGCCCCTGCTCCACAGCCTGCCCCATCAGGAAAACATGATTCTATTCGGCGGCGGCAGCCCCATATCCCTGGACGGCCAAATGATTGGCGGCATTGGGGCCAGCGGAGGCCATTATTCCCAGGACCAGGAATGCGCCGACGCCGGTCTGGCCGCCCTGGGCGCCGGCTGAGAATCCGGCTCAACGGGCAATTCGTCGGGGTGACCGCCCCGTTGAACCCCGTCGTCCTAAAACCCTTGAAGGATTTCCCTGCCACCCATCCAGCCCCTGCCGGGGCGTTTAGCCGCCGGCTAAGTTGAGGCCACCATGCTGTTTGGCACCTACCGTTACAGTCGTTGGGATGGAACCCAGGAGATTTTCGACGTCGACGCCAACGACCTCATGGACCAACTCTCGGAGGAACTGCTCAAGCAGGGCGACGTCATGCGGGCGCTGCGGGAGATGTTCCGCAACGGTGTGCAGAACCAGGAAGGCCGCCAGATGACCGGCCTCCGCGAGCTGATGGAACGGCTCAAGAACCAGCGCCGGCAGCAGCTTCAGCAGCACAACATGGACTCAGTGGTGGATGACCTGACCCGGCAGTTGGAAGAAATCCTCCAAACCGAACGGCAGGGAATCCGGCAGCGGTTGGACGACGCCCGGGAACAAGTCGAGTCAACCCCGGACGAAGATCGTCCCCAGTGGGAAGACCTGCTCAAGATGCTGGAACAGCGCGCCCAGCGCAACCTGGACACCCTGGACCAACTGCCGGAAGGTCTCGCCGGGCAAATCCAGGAGTTGATGAACTACGACTTCATGGACCCGGAAGCGCAACGGATGTTCCAGGAGTTGTTAGACCAGCTCAAGGGTCAGATGGCCCAGAACATTTCCCAGCAAATGCGCCAGCAGATACAGGGAATGTCCCCCGAAGACATGGCCGCCATGCGGGAGATGATGGGCGAGCTTAACCGCATGATGCGGGACAAGATGGCCGGCCGCGAGCCGGACTTCGACGGCTTCATGCAGCGGTTCGGCCAGATGTTCGGCCCCAACCCGCCCCAGAGCTTCGACGAGCTTATGGAGATGCTGCAACAGCAGTTGGCGCAAATGCAGTCCATGATGGAGAGTATGTCCCCCGACGCCCGCCAGGAGTTGGAGGATGCCCTCAACGCTGCCTTGGACCCGGAAACCCAGCGCGCGATGGCCGAGTTCGCCCAGTTGATGGGGCAACTTATGCCGATGGACGACTTGCGCCGCCAGTACCCGTTCCTGGGCGACGACAGCCTCACCATGGACCAGGCTATGGAGATGATGCGCCAGTTGCAGGACATTGATCGGCTGGAGCAGTCCATACAGGACGCCATCCAGTCCGGCCGTCTGGAGGACATCGACCCCGAAAAACTGGCGGAGCTGCTGGGCGAGGAAGCCCGCCAGGCTTGGGAACAACTGGAGCGGCTCCAGCAATTGTTGAAAGAAGCCGGGTACATCACCGGCGAGGACAGCCTGGAGCTGACCGCCCGCGGAATACGGCGCATCGGCCAGAAGGCCCTCAAGGAAGTGTTCGTTCACCTGAAGAAAGACCGGCTGGGCAACCACGACCTGGACCAGCGGGGGGCCGGCGGCGACCTGCTGGGAGACACCAAGCCCTACGAGTTCGGCGACCCTTTCCTGCTGGATATGCAGGCGACCATCAAGAACGCCCTGCTGCGGGCCGGGCCGGAAGTGCCGGTGCGCATGACCCCGGCCGACTTTGAGATTCACCTGCAGGAGCAAATGACCCGCTCTGCCACCGCCGTGTTGCTGGACCAGAGCCGGTCTATGGGCCTGTTCAACAACTTCCAGGCTGCCAAGAAGGTCACCCTGGCGTTGTTTGCCCTGATTCGCACCCAGTACCCCCGGGACTCGCTCCACGTCATCGGGTTTTCCGACTATGCCCGGGAAATCAAGGAAGAAGACTTGGTTAAGGTCAACTGGAACGCCTGGGTGTCGGGCACCAACTTGCACCACGCCCTGATGATGTCCCGCAAGCTGCTGGCCAACGAAAAGGGCGGCTCGCGCCAAATCCTGCTGATTACCGACGGCGAACCAACGGCCCACCTGGAGAACGGGCAGTCTTATTTTAGCTATCCGCCCAGCTACCGCACGGAACTGGAAACGCTGAAAGAAGTGCGGAAGTGCACCCAGGAAGGCATCGTCATCAACACCTTCATGCTGGAAAACAACTACCAATTGGTGAACTTCATTGACCGGCTGACCCGCATCAACCGGGGCCGGGCCTTCTACAGCAGCTCCGAAAACCTGGGGCAGTACGTTCTGGTGGACTACCTCAACAACCGCAAGAAGCGGGTAATGGCTTAGCCGTGGTGTCTCAGTTTGGAATCGGTAGTACAATACCTCCATCGCATTTGTGAGGGTTAACGTGGGCGCGCAGAACACCGCTCTAGCCGTCGCGGACAAATTGATCCGCTTGTCAATAAGGGACGAAACCCCCATTACGCCGATGCAGGCGCAGAAACTGACATATTTCTGCCACGCCTGGATGCTCGGTCTGGGGTATGGGCCCCTCTTTCAAGATGCCGTTGAATCATGGCAATTCGGTCCCGTTATCAGGGCGCTCTACCATGCGCTCAAGCACTATGGCGGAGACGGTATCACGGAGACTATTCTGGACCAACCGGCAACATTTACGGACCGCGAAGAACGAGTTGTCAATGTGGTTTGGGAACGATACGGCCCGCTGGATGGCTTGCGGCTGTCGCGGATGACCCATGCAGCGGGTTCACCCTGGGACCAAACCTACCGTTCGGACAAACGAAGCCAGATTATTCACGATCACACCATCAGGGACTACTACGCAGCTTTGGTCGCACAACAGGGAGAATCGTGAGCTTGCCTTCGATTTATGGTAGCGGGGATGACGAGGACGAAATATTCAGACTTACGGACCCAGACCTACACCCCGCCGCTAATGATGAAGAGATAGCCATGCGGGAACAAGAGCTTCTTTCCAACACTGGTTACGATGATACTCAGGACGAAATGGACGAATCGGCGAGTCTGCCCCACGACCTAACGGAGGTTTTGCAGCAACTTTCGGACGATCAAGTGGCCGAGGTTATTCGTTTTTTGGAGAGGCTGACAGGGCATTAACGGGCATCGTAACCTCTTGTCGGTAAACACAACGCCTTGTTTGCCGCCGCCAAAAGCCTTGGTCAGATGCGGGCGGTTCTGTTAGTATGTACCTGACACAGTTTAATACTTAGGGTCGCAGGGCCGGGCGCACCTTGGCGTCGGCTTTGCTTTTAAGGCAGTCCCGAGAGACTGGCAAAGTATGCAGCCCGTTCAACAGGCGAGGACGTTCGTCAAGAATAGTCCGAAGCATAATCCCTTGCCGGTCAGCGGTAAGGGATTTTTGCTGAATTCCCTGTGGGACGCAAGCAGAAGAAGTCCTTTGAGCGCCTCAGGACCAACGTGTTGATGGGAAGACCATCAAGGATCTCAGGAAGAAGCGGACGAACGGGTTGAATAAGGGCAAATGACCGAACGCCAGATAATGAACGGGGAAGACATACGCCGGGCCCTGACCCGGGTTTCCCACGAAATTCTGGAGCGCAACCGGGGAATCGAGGGCCTGGTGCTGGTGGGAATCCAGACCCGCGGCGTGTTCCTGGCCCACCGGCTGGCCGCCAACATCGCCGGGTTCGAAGGCAGCCCGGTCCCAATGGCCGAACTGGACATCAGTCTGCACCGGGACGACCTGGGGCAGCGAGGGAGGCAGGTAATCAAGCGTACCAGCATTCCGGTGGATATCCACGACCGCCACGTTGTGCTGGTGGACGATGTGCTTTTTACCGGCCGTACCATCCGCGCGGCGATGGATGCCCTCAATGACTTCGGCCGTCCCAGGCAGATTACGCTGGCGATTCTGCTGGACCGGGGGCATCGCCAATTGCCCATTCGAGCCGACTACGTTGGGAAGAACGTCCCCACCAGCCCGCGCGAGCAGGTCAAGGTCCGGCTGTCCGAGTTCGACGGGGTGGATGAAGTGGCGATTTTGCGGCAGGAGGACTGACGCAGTGACACTATCCCACATTTCCGGCGTTCAGTCCGAAGCCCAGGACGGCATTTCCCCGGAACAGGCCTCGCCGCCGGCTGACCGGCAGCACGTCCTGGACCTGGACGACTTCAGCCCCGGCGAAATTGCGGCGGCGCTGGACAACGCCAGCGCCATGAAGGACGTGCTCCGGCGGGATATCAAAAAGGCCCCCACCCTGCGGGGCCGCCTGGTGGTAACGCTGTTCTACGAGGCCAGCACCCGGACCCGCGTGTCCTTTGAGGAAGCGGGCAAGGTGTTGAGCGCCGACGTCATCAACGTCAGCGAATCCGGCAGCAGCGTCGAAAAGGGCGAGTCGCTGCTGAACACGGGCCTAACGCTTCAGGCGATGGGCGTTGACGTGATTGTGGTACGGCATCCTCATTCCGGCGCGCCCAACTTTCTGGCTAAGCATCTGCCGCAGGTCAGCGTCATTAACGCCGGCGACGGCCTCCACGCCCATCCCACTCAAGCCCTGCTGGACCTTTACACCGTGCGGGAAAAATTCGGCCGCCTGGAAGGGCTGAAAATTGTCATTGTCGGGGACGCGCTGCACAGCAGGGTGGCCCGCTCGGCCTTGTGGGGCTTTACCGCGATGGGCGCCGACGTGACGCTGTGCGGTCCGGCGACGCTCCTGCCGGTGGAGCTGTTCGACCCGCAACGCTGCCTGCCCGCGGGCCACCCGCTGGCATCGGTGAAGGTGGATACCAACCTGGACCGGGCGATGGTTGGGGCAGACGTGGTTATGGCTTTGCGGCTTCAAACCGAGCGGCAGACCGGCGGTTTCTTTCCCAGTCTGCGCGAGTACATCCGCCGCTGGCAGGTCACCGAGTCCCGACTGGCGCTGGCCCAGCCCGGCGCGCTGGTGATGCACCCGGGGCCGATGAACGAAGGCATCGAAATCAGCGCCGGCATCGCCCACGGCGAACGCTCGGTCATTGAGGAGCAGGTGACCAACGGGGTCGCGGTGCGCATGGCGCTGCTGTACCAGGTCTGCGGCACCGCCAAGCGGGCGCCGCAAGACCCGCCGGGGGTTGAGTGGTGATGGGCGGCGGCATATTGATTCGCGGCTCGCGCATCGTGGACCCGGCCCGGGGCGTGGATGGGGTTGGCGACGTATTGATTCAGGACGGGGTCATTGTCCACGTCGGCGGCAATCTGCCGACGGACAGTCTTCCCCTTGGTGTCCGGGTAATTGAAGGCGCGGGTCTGGTCACGGCTCCCGGGTTTATTGACCTGCACTGTCACCTGCGCGAGCCGGGGTTTGAGTACAAAGAGACCATCGCTTCCGGCACCGCCGCGGCGGCCCGGGGGGGCTTCACCACCGTCTGTTGTATGCCCAACACTGAGCCCGCAATTGACAACGCGGCCGTCGTGGACTTCATCGTCAACCGCGCCGCCGCCGAGGGGTTGATACGGGTCCTTCCCATCGGCTGCGTCTCCCGGGGCCGCCGGGGCAAGGAATTGGCCGACATGGAGGAATTGGCCGCCGCCGGCGTAGCGGCGTTCAGCGACGACGGCGACCCGGTGTACGACGACAACCTGATGCGGCTGGCCTTAACTTACAGCCGGGACCTGGGCCTGGCCATCAGCAACCATTGCCAGGAACATTCCCTCTCCCGCAACGGGGTAATGGCCGAGGGGTGGGTCGCCACCCGGCTGGGGCTACCCGGCATCCCCGCCGCGGCCGAGGAAACGATGATTGCCCGGGACATATCCCTGGCCGAATTGAGCGGCGGGCGTTTGCATATCGCCCACCTGAGTTCTGCCGGGTCGGTGGCCCTGGTGCGGGAAGCCAAGGACCGGGGCATTGCTGTCACCGCCGAGGTCTGCCCCCATCACCTGACCATCACCGACCGCTGGGCGTTGGGCAACATAGAAGAGGCATCCGACGTTGCCGGGCTGGGCAGCTACGACACTTCTACCAAGGTTTACCCGCCGCTGCGGGGCGACGCGGACGTGGACGCTCTGGTGGATGCTCTGGCGTCAGGGGTAATAGACTGCGTTGCCACCGACCACGCACCCCATGACGCGGCCAGCAAGCAGGTTACCTACGAAGACGCCTCGTTTGGCATCAGTGTGCTGGAAACCGCCCTGGGGTCGCTGCTGGGCTTGGTGCATCGGGGACGAATTGACCTCCCGACGCTGGTCCACCGGCTGACCGTCGGGCCGGCCCGGGTCCTAGGCGCCGGTTACTCCCACTTGGCGACGCTGGAGCCTGGCACGCCTGCCGACCTGGTGATTTTCGACCCCAACCGGGCGTGGCGGGTGAACCCGGGAGAGTTCGCGTCCAAGGGCAGGAATACGCCGCTGGCAGGAACTATGCTGGTGGGGAAAACCGTCGCCACGATGTCCGCCGGCAAGATAGTGTTTGAAGATGCCGGCCTGGGGGATTCTAATATCGGGGGACAGACCGTTAGTTGATGAATCAAAGTTTGGGCAACCCGGCTTATCTGCTGCTGGAAGACGGCTCCGTACACCGGGGCGAATCCTTCGGCGCCGACGTTTCCGCCTGTGGCGAGGTGGTCTTTAACACCAGCATGACCGGCTACCAGGAAGTCCTGACCGACCCATCCTATGCCGGTCAGGTCGTGTTGCTCACCTACCCGCTGGTAGGAAACTACGGCATCAACTCCGAGGATATCGAGTCCCGCCGCATACAGGTAACCGGCTTGGTCGTGCGGGAGCATTGCGACCAGCCCAGCCACGGCAGCAGCACCCTAACCCTCCACGAATACCTGAAATCCCAGCAAATCCCCGGTATCAGCGGCGTGGACACTCGGGCGATTACCCGCCGTCTGCGGACCGGCGGGGTGATGACCGGCCTGGTCACGACAGAGCCGCCGGAGCGGGCGCGGGCGATGCTGGCCGACGCCCCCCGGTACGACGACCTGGACCTGGTGAGCAGGGTTACCACTGACCACAGTTATACCTGGGAAGGCGTCCCCGCGGGTGGAGGCTTTGACGTGGGCGAACCACCCCGCTACCGCATCCTGGTTACCGACAGCGGCTTAAAGTACAACATTTTGCGGCTGTTGCGGCAGCGGGGCTGCGAAGTCATAGCCGTTCCGGCGTCCACCACCGCGGCGGATATACTGGCCATGCGTCCCTCTGGCGTGCTGGTTTCGCCTGGACCGGGCGACCCGCAGCTGCTGGACTATGTGTCCGAAAATGTCAGGCAGTTGGTGGGCCGGGTGCCAATGATGGGCATTTGTTTGGGACACCAACTAATCGCCAGAGCAATGGGGGCGCGGACCTACAAGCTCAAGTTCGGACACCGGGGCGCCAACCACCCGGTCAAAGACCTGTCCACCGGCAGGGTTTATATAACCGCTCAGAACCACGGGTACGCGGTGGACCCCGACTCCCTGCCCCCGGGCTTGGAAGTGTCCTTGCTCAACCTTAACGACAACACCGTGGAGGGGCTGACCCACCGGAGCCTGCCCCTCTTCAGCATTCAGTATCACTCGGAAGCCTCGCCCGGCCCCCGGGACAACGAGTATATTTTCGACCGTTTCCTGGCAATGGTGGATGATGCCAACTGCGGCTAAAGAAACGCCGGCAGGCAGTCGGCGGAAGCAGCATGACGCCCGAATACGTGAAAGACGCACCGTCTGCCCTTGGGTTCCGGCAGCGTTTAACTGTAAGGTTTTATCGTCATTATTTTTCATAATTCTGCACTATTCGGAGGTTTTTATGTCTTCTTTTAGCCGGGTCTTACTGGAAGAGGGGGTTGAAATGGAACTCCCCATTGACCTGTCGGGCGCGTTGGGGATATTGGACGAGGCGGTGCCCACCTTCAGTTGCGAACGGTTCGGCTACCAGGTAGCTACCGTGACCCGCGCCAAGCTGGGCTCCAATTGGGCCCTGTGGGTCAAGATTGTGGACCGGGTGACCGGGC
The DNA here is from genome assembly GCA_965262735.1 of Dehalococcoidia bacterium. Classification (GTDB taxonomy): domain Bacteria; phylum Chloroflexota; class Dehalococcoidia; order Lucifugimonadales; family UBA3495; genus CATOSK01. The sequence continues at coordinate 183,326 of CBDHFS010000002.1, forward strand.
AGGTCTTCCCCGAACCGGTGGGTTGTATCGATCTGGAAAAGGTAGACCAGTTCACCACCAACTTCAAGGTGCCCGCCCGCGTGGACCAGGACTTTCCGGGAATGGACAAGTTCGACAACGACGGGCGGTTGTACGGGTCGTTTATCTACCAGATGTTGAACCACCTGCACGAGCGCGAGCTTATCCGGTTGCCGGGCCTGCTTCCCACGGCTTAACGGTTCCAAAGACGGCCGGAGAACCGGCAATTCATCGCCCACGGCGCGGGCGCATCCAGCAAAGGAGTAGTTGAATCGTGATTGATGGGGCAGGAAAGCCGGGGAAGGTTCTGGTAATTGGTTCCGGCCCCATTGTCATCGGCCAGGCCGCCGAGTTCGACTACGCCGGAACGCAGGCCTGCAAGGCTCTGCGCGAAGAAGGCGTCGTCACCGTCCTGGTCAACTCCAATCCGGCGACCATTATGACCGACCAGGATGTGGCCGACAGCGTTTACATTGAGCCGCTCACGGTCAGTGTGCTGGAGCGCATCATCGCCCGGGAACAGCCCGACGGCATCCTGCCCACCCTGGGCGGCCAGACCGGGTTGAACCTGACCGTTGCTCTGGCCGACGCCGGAGTGTTGGACAAGTACGGGGTACGCCTGCTCGGTACCCCCCTGGAAACCATCCGCAAGGCCGAAGACCGGGACTTCTTCCGGACCTTCCTCCATGACATCGGCGAGCCGGAGCCGCCCAACAACACCGTGTCTTCCCTATCCGAAGCCTGGTCCTTTGGAATGGAAATGGGGCTGCCGCTGGTGGTGCGCCCGGCCTACACGCTGGGCGGCACTGGTGGCGGCATCGCCGACACCTGGGAGGAGTTCGAGACCATTGTACGTCAGGGCCTCGCCATGAGCCCCATATCCCAGGTCTTGCTGGAACGCTCGCTGGTGGGCTGGAAAGAGATAGAGTACGAGGTCATTCGCGACCGCGACGACAACTGCATCACCGTTTGCAACATGGAGAACCTGGACCCCATGGGCGCGCATACCGGGGACAGCATCGTCGTCGCCCCCAGTCAGACCCTCACCGACAAAGATCACCAAATGCTCCGCAGCGCCTCGCTAAAAATCATCCGGGGTCTGGGCATCGAGGGAGGCTGCAACGTCCAGTTTGCCCTGCGTCCTCATCCCTTGGTGGAACAGGAAATTTCCTCGGATTGGACGCCCGACTCTCCTTACTACGTCATCGAAGTCAATCCTCGGGTCAGCCGCAGCTCCGCCCTGGCCAGCAAGGCCACCGGCTATCCCATCGCCCGAGTTTCTGCCAAGATTGCGGTGGGCAAACGGCTGGACGAGATCCCCAACGCCGTAACCGGCAAGACCGGGGCCGCGTTCGAGCCGGCCCTGGACTACTGCGTGGTTAAAATCCCCCGCTGGCCCTTCGACAAGTTCCCCAACGGCGACCGCCGCGTCACCACGCAAATGAAAGCCACCGGCGAGGTCATGGCCATCGAGAGGTCCTTCGAGGCCGCCCTGCAGAAGGCCACCCGCTCCTTGGAATTGGGCAACCGCACCCTGACCTGGGAATCCCCGGAATGGCGGGAATCGGCCAGCGGCGGCATTGACCTGGAAACCCTGCCGCTGTATCCCAACGACCTGCGGCTGTGGGCCGTAACCGCGGCGTTACGTCGGGATGTACCCCGGGAAATTCTACGCCGCAAGACGTTCATTGACCCCTGGTTCATCAACGCCCTGGCCCGAATTGTGGAGCTGGAGCGGCGGCTGCTGGCCGAGCAGCTTACGCCGGAGTTGCTGCTTCGGGCGAAGCGGCTGGGGTTCTCCGACGAACAGGTGGGCACCCTCGCCGATATGCTGCCGGAACAGGTGAGAAATTTGCGAAAGGACTGGGGCCTGAAGCCGGTCTACAAGATGGTGGACACCTGCGCCGCCGAGTTCGAGGCGGTCACGCCCTACTATTACAGCACCTACGACCAGGAAAACGAGGCCCTGCCCTTGCCCGGCCCGAAAGCCGTGGTCATCGGCAGCGGTCCCATCCGCATCGGGCAGGGCATTGAGTTCGATTATTGCAGCGTCCACGCCGCGTGGGCCCTTTCCGAAGCCGGCGTCAGCAGCGTGATGATTAACTCCAACCCGGAAACCGTGTCCACCGATTTCGACACCAGCGACCGCCTGTACTTTGAACCCCTGGACGAAGAGGCGGTGCGGGACGTAATTGACAACGAGACCATTGACGACCAACCGCCGCCGTCGGTGGTGCAGTTCGGAGGGCAGACTGCCATCAATCTTTCCCAGGCGTTGGACCGGGCCGGCCTGCCGATTCTCGGCTCCAGCGCGCAGGCCATTGACGCCGCCTCCGACCGGCACAAATTCGAGGAATTCCTGTTCCGGCTGGGCATTCCCCAACCCCCCGGCGCTGCGGTGGAGTCGGTGTCCGATGCCTTGCGCATCGCCCAGAACATCGGGTATCCGGTGGTGGTGCGGCCCAGCTACGTCCTGGGCGGCCGCGCCATGGAAATCGTGCAAAACGCCACCGAGCTAATCCGTTACCTGACGGTGGCAACCGAAGTCTCCCCAGCCCAGCGGGTGCTGGTGGACCACTACATGGAAGGCAAGGAATGCGAGTTGGACGCCATCTGCGACGGCCACCAGGTGCTCATCCCCGGCATCATGGAACACATTGAGCGGGCCGGGGTCCACAGCGGCGATTCCATGGCAATTTATCCCGGTCTGAATCTGTCGGCAGCCGAGGTTGAAACGCTGGTGGACTACACCACCCGCATCGGCATCGCCCTGGGCGTCAAGGGACTGATGAACATCCAGTTCGTCATCCAGGGCGGCAGCCCCTATCGGAGCCCGAACCTGCCCAGCAGCCCCGGGGAGACCACGGTTTACGTCCTGGAAGTCAATCCCCGGGGCAGCCGGACCATCCCGTTTATTTCCAAGGTCACCGGCGTCCCTGTCGCCAGATTGGCCACCGGCGTGATGCTGGGCCGCACCCTGGACGACATGGGCTACCAGGGCGGGTTGTGGCCCAAGCAGAAGCTGGTCGGCATCAAAGCCCCGGTGTTTTCGATGGCCAAGCTGGTAGGCGTGGACTGGTACCTGGGGCCGGAGATGAAGTCCACCGGCGAGGTTATGGGCGTGGACAACGACTTCCCCAATGCCCTGTCAAAGGCATTGCTGGCCGCCAACCTGAACCTGGAGCGCGGGATGGGCGTGTTGCTCAGCATTGCCGACCAGAACAAGGCCGAGTCGGTGCCTCTGGTGCGGGAGCTGCTGCGCGCCGGCTGCCGGGTCTACGCCACCGAGGGCACAGCGGCAATGATCGAAGCCCTGGGGCTGCCGGTAACCCTCATTGCCAAGAAACTGGGCGAAGGACACCCCAACGTGGTTGACGTAATCGAGGACGCCAGCGTCGGCGCGGTGGTCAACACCATCGGTGAATCGTCGTCGGTCATGCGGGACGGGTTCGAGATTCGCCGGGCCGCGGTGGAGCGGCGCATCCCTTGCTTCACCTCCCTGGATACTGCTCGGGCGGCGGTGGAGAGTATGCTCATGTCCCAGGACAGCTACAGCATCCGCCGCACCGACGAATACCTGGCGGGCAGCGCAAGGTAGTGTCGGGTAGCCCGGCGCCGGCAGCACAACGTGAGGAGTCTGGGATGGGCGCGGCTGGAATGAATTGCCCTGTTTGCGGAGCCACAATCATGACCGGCGCCGGTCATTGCCATGCCTGCGGCAGCCCGATCCCTTTATTGTGCGGCTCCTGCGGGGAAGCCAACGAGCGGTCCAGCAACTACTGCTTCCGCTGCGGCTCCCGTCTCGAGGCCGGAGAATCTCCGCCGGACTCCCCCCTGCCCGAACCGGCCCGCCCGGCTGGCCCTGCAACGGTATGTCCCCGCTGCCGTCAGCCCAACCAACCCGGCTCCGTCCACTGTTACTCTTGCGGCCTACCCCTGGAAGCCGGGCGCGGCAGACCCGGCGGTTTCTTTACCGAGAGGCCGGACGCCCCGGCCTTTGCCATTGGCCGTCCCGCCGGGTTCTGGATCAGGCTGGCGGCTTACGCCATTGACGTGGGGCTGTTGGTCGTCATTTTCCTGAGCGCCTGGCTGCTGATTTCCGGGCAGACCTCCTCTGAGTTCATTGACTCCTTTGTGAAATCCGAGGAGGCCATCACCGGCGCGGACTGGTTCAGCCTCGCCCTGAACATTGTTTACTTCACGGCGGGCGTTGCGGTTTGGGCGACCACTGTTGGCAAGCGCGCGTTCCGGCTTTACGTGGTGCGCAGCGACGGGTCAAGAGTTGGGCCAGGCCGGGCGTTGGCCCGCTACTTTGCATCGCAGCTTTCCATGCTGATTCTCTGCGTCGGCTTCGTTATGGTTGGGGTGCGGAGCGACAAACGCGGGCTGCACGACCTCATCTGCGACACCGTGGTGATAATCCGGGAACGGTAGCCGTCGCGTTCACCCTAAACTAAAGCCAAGGTGAAATGCGCAGATGGTGGGGGTCAAACGACGGAGCCGGGTCATTCTCCAAGGACGGATGAAAGGGATTCACCAGCGCAACCCAGCTGATCATCATCGCCACTTAAATGTACATCCCACCTTGGCTTTAGTTTAGTAGTCAGTCATGTTTGGAATGGCAGTGTTTGCTGGTTCTCCTGATGCAGTGGCTGCATATCCATAGACCTGTACTCCGATTTCAAGCCCTTCGATTCCAAACATGCCCGACTACGAAGGCTTAGCCTTTCGTTGCCCTTGACCGCCAGTACATAAGACACCTCTTGTTGTTCTAGCCACTGTCGCAAGCGGCGGTCGCTGTCCTAGACCGTATTCCCGCAAACCCGGGCAAAGGGGACTCCCGATTCCAGCGCTCGATGCAACTCCTTTGGGCCAACTTGGGCTTGGTCTGGAAGGATACCTCCTCCGGCGCCCCGGACCCCTCTCCACGCTCCGGGTCCTTGACCTACACCTAGAGCGGATGAGGATACGGCTCTAGTCCAAGCGGGGCGGCGGCCTCTCCACCCGGCGCAGCGTCACAAACCCGTTGGGAATGCCCCGGCCCGGTCCCAAGCCCTGGCTCCGGCAAGTACGGCGCGGCGTTCAGGCCAGGCGCCGGTACTTCAGCAGCCGCTGGCCCTCCAGGTTGCGGTTGACATAAATGTCGCCCCGGGAGTCCAGCCAGAGGGCATGGGCGCCGGTGCCGGGTTCGGCAGCGGTTGGGGCCGGCCAGCGGGTTATCAATTGCCCGTCAATGGTCACAATGCTCACGAAAGCATCCAACTCAACGACGAACATGGTATTGTCTGAATCCACGTAAATGTCGCAGGGACGGGCGAAGTCGGTCCACTGGTCGAGGAACCCCCCGTCCGGGGAGAATATCTGGATGCGGTTGTTTTCCCGGTCGGCCACGAATACCCGCCCGTCGGCATGGACCCATACACCGTGGGGAACGTGAAACTCGCCCGGCGCCGTCTTGCCGGGGGTACCCCAGGAGAAGAGCAGGTCACCGGCAGCGGAAAACTTGTGGACGCGGGCATTGCCGTAGCCGTCAGAGATGTACATATCGCCCTGCGCGTCCAGGCCCACGTCGCTGGGGCGGTTGAAAGGCCCCGCTGCTCGAAGGGCTGGGTCGGAGTAATTGCCGGACCAGCCGGTGTCCGAGGGCTGGTCCCAAGTGCCCAGGGTCATCAGCAAATTGCCTTCCCTAGTGTATTTCAGTACCACGTGATTGTTCTTTACCGGCATGTATAGGTTGTCCTCGCCGTCGATAAACATGCCGTGGGCATCGTGCAAGACCCCCTCGCCCCACGAAGTCAGGTAGTTTCCCTCCCGGTCCAGGACAATCAGCGGATGGTCGCTGCGGTTGAATAGGTAGACCCGGTCCTGGGAATCGGTGACTATGGCGGTCTGCCCCAATACCCAGCCGTCGGGCAGCCTGGCCCAGTCTTCCACCAGGTCGTAAGTGTATTTCCCGGCACCCACCGTACTCATAGTGAAAACCTCCCTGCGTTATTTGTTGCCGTTCCCAGTGGCGTTCCGGGTCGTGACGGCCTGCACAGTTTGCCAATCTTTTAACTGGGCACCAGGTCCGCAACCCTGGGCATCACCTCTTCCGCCAAGAGACGAGTGGACTTCTCCCACCCTTCCTGGTTCTGCCAGTGGTCATAAACCAGGACCAGGAGGCCGCCGAACCCTCCCACGTTTTCATACAGCTTGCGAATCTTGCCGGCGACAGTATCGGGCGAACCGATCAGCCACATGTGGTCCGCCATGTATTCCGGTGTAACGTCTTCGTCGGGAACCTCTTGGTCGTCCTTGAATACGTGGAGGAGGTTGAATTCCTTGAAGATTCGAAGCAGGTAGTCCCTCCAGACCCTGGCGGTCATGCCGCCAACTGCCGCTTCCCGGGCCTCCTCGTCGGTGTCCGCCACATACACGTCCCGGACCAGCCGCCATTCCCTCCTTGAGGGGGTTCTTCCGGCTTTGCGCGCGCCTTCCTCGATGGCCTCCCAGTGGCTGCGGCAGTAGTCCGTGTTCAAGGCCAGGCTCATGGGGATGAATCCCCTTTCCCCGGCGATGACCAGGGTTGGCGACCGGTAACTGGCCGACGCCACCGCGATGGGTGGGTGGGGCTTCTGGTAGGGGGTAAGAAAGTACCGGAGCACATCGTACATGGTGTCGGGGACGTTGACGTTCCAAAATTTGCCCTGGTACTCGAAAGGGCCCTGGCTTTGCCAGATTTTCAGGATTATGTCCAGCGCCTCCCGGGTCATTTCCCGGTGCTGGCCGTTGTTGCCGTCAACGTCGAACAACGCCCAGTCGCTGGGCAGTCCGCTGGAGCCAATGCCGAACATGAACCGGCCCTGGGCGATATGGTCCAGGTAAGCGATCCGGTGGGCCAACTCGGCCGGATGGTGGTAGGGAAGCAGATGGACGCCTGAACCCAGTTTGATGTTGCGAGTGCGCTGCAATGCCTGGGCAATCATCAGGTCCGGGGCTGGGATGGGCTCCCACGGCGCGGTGAAATGCTCTCCGATCCAGGCTTCGTCATATCCCAACCGGTCCGCCAGCTCCAGGTAGTCCAGGTCCCACTGGTGGGAATCGTAGATGTTCCGCTCCGGGGGATGGGATGGCATCATAAAAAGACCAAGCTTCATGGGTCCTCCTTCATTGGTCCTCCTTCATTCCGAGCTGTTCCGACTCAACCCAAAAGGCGGCGGCGTCATAGTTCATGCACGGCGGGGAGGACCTCCCTGCCCACCAATTCAATGTGGTCCAATACTTCTTTCTGAGACATCTCCGGGTAGAACAGGCGCAAGGAAATTTGGGTGAACCCCAATTCCCGGTAGCGGGCAATCTGTTCCACGCATTCCGGTGGACTGCCGACGATGAAGGTTTCGTCCATCAGATCTTCCAGGTCTCCCGATATCTTTCTGGTCAGTTCTTCATCGGTGCCCTGAAACCCGTGCTGGTCGTATACCCGGTATTTGGTCTCGAAGCCGCGTTTGGCAGACTCCAACGCCTCGGCTCGGCTTTGCCCGCAGAAAAACTCCCTGACGATGACCATATCCTCCGGCCTGCGATGCCCGTGCTCTTCCAGGGTCTGGTGGTACAGGTCGATTTGCCGCCGGATAGTCTCGAAGGGCTGGGCTGGTCCGACGAACATCGTATGCCCTTCCCGACCGACGCGCCGGACCGCGGGGTCGCTCATGGCCGCCAGCCAAATCGGGGGATGAGGCTGCTGGTAGGGTCTGGCGGTGGGGCGAGCCTCAGTGACGTGGAAAAAGCGTCCGTGGTGGGTAACTTCCTTCTCCGTCCACAATTTAACCATCAGCTCCAGGGCTTCGGAGCTACGGGCGGCCCGATGGCCCATGCGGGTGTTGAATGCCTCACTTTCCTCGGGCCGGTAGCCCAGGCCTAAGCCCAGGATGAAGCGTCCCTCGGCAATGTGGTCCAAGGTAGCTACCTGCTCGGCCACGTCCACCGGGTTGAGCAAAGGCAGCAACAACACCGAGGTCGCCAGCTTCATGTTTCCCGGCTCGGCGGCCAACCGGGATAGTATGGGAAAGGGTTGAAAATGCTGGAAGGGGTCGATGAGGTAGTGATGCGCCCAACAATAGATGTCGAACCCGGCGTCCCGGGACGCTCGAAATTGTTCCAGGTGCTCTCGCCACTGTTGTTGCAGGGTAACGGTGTCCCTTAACACCACCTGGCCTACTTGGTATCCAACCTCCATGAGAATCTCCCTTTAGCCGCTGGGACGATAGTCGGTGATGCCTTAACTTCTCCCGCATTACAATTGGGCCGGAATGGAGGAAGCGTGTCCATGGCGTTGAGTACTATTGATGGCACGGCTTTTTGGGTGGCCTGAATTTGTAAACGAGGGCCACGGAACCCACGACCGGCGATTAAGCCACCCACAAGCCACCCAATACGCGCTCAGGCCGGGTGACGCCGGACCACTACTCCGGCCCGGCGCCAAGAAGTCCCTGGTCCAGCCAGCAGACGGATTGCCTATTCGTAAGGTTGCAGCTGGACTTCGTGGAGCGCAGGGATGACCTCTTTGCCCAGAAGTTCGACGGAACGCATTACGTCTTTGTGGTCCATGTGGCCTTCGTTCCCGTAGATGTGCAAGTATCCTGGACTCAGCCGCTCTATCACCTCGGTGAGTTTTCGGATGACCGTCTCCGGGCTGCCGACGATGATGTTGTTCACACCTTGGAGCTCCTCATAGCTAAGGCCCACTCCCAGGCCGCCGGCTCCCGCGACGTTGCCGGTGGGACGTTGAGCCTTCACCTGGACCGCTTCCCGGGACTGGTAGCCCGGCGGGTCGTTGTGCTCCATGGGACCCCTTTGCCGGTGCTCGATGGTCCACATGAATTCCCGGCCAATCTCAATGGCCTTTTCGTCGGTATCAGCCACCAGGCACCGCAGCAGATACCCGAAATGCTCCGGACCGGCCTGGTAGCCTTCTTCCTTGGCGGTGTCAATATAGACTTGGCGAAGCCACTCGGTGGTGTCGACTAGGGCTCCCAGGTTCATGTACGGGTGGCGATGTTTCGCGGCCCAGACCACGCTTTCGGGGCTGCCGGTTCCCGGGAACCAGATGTCGGGGTGAGGCTTCTGCACCGGAAGCACCCAGGGATTCACCACACGGTACTTGTAATACTGGCCCTCGTAACGGAAGGGGCCGGGATTGGTCCAGCACTTGATAATGAGGTCGTGGGCTTCTTCGAACCGGGCCCGGTTTTCCGGCGGGGCGATGCCGGCCTGCAGGGTTTCAACCGCGGTGCCGCGAACGAATCCCGAAATTATCCGGCCGCCGGAGTAGCAGTCCAGCATGGCTATTTCCTCGGCCATGCGGATGGGGTCGTTGACGGCGATGACGTTCCCCAGGATGGCTATCTTGACGCGCTTGGTGAGCTTGCTGATCACAGCCGCATCCAGGTTGACCGATGGTTTCATGCACCAGTAGGAGGCGTGGTGTTCGTTGCTCATTATGCCGTCGAAACCGACCTCGTCGGCCAACGCGTATTGCTCGTGGTACTGGTTGTAAAGGACGTGAGCCTTTTCCGGGTCGAAATGGCTGTTGGGGAAGCCCAGCCGCCCGGAATCGTACTTCTCCAGGTCCTGGTTCGTGATGTGCCCATAGGGCTGCTCGGAAAACCAGTAAATCTCCGCCTTGTCCTTGGGGCGCTTTAATTGTTCGGCCATGGCTGCCTCCTCGCCAAAAGTCTGCTTTGTTTACGTCTAGTCACTTGGTACATCTTACGGCGGGCGGTCAAACCCCGCAAGCCATTTCCCGTAACAGTTCAGACTTAGTGAGATGAATTGGTTTCAGCCAACTGCCACTTTTTTCAGGGGGTTTGGGGGATGAATCCCCCAACGTAACCCAACCCCCATATTCCGCCATCAGCCACTCCGCTCCCCTCAACCCTGAACAGTTACCATTTCCCGTTATGATTAACCGCCGCCAGGCTGATTCGCCACCGTATTCTTCCTTGCATTGTGGAATCGGTACCGGACTGGGCGCTGTTTGACTGTTTCGGCACCAGTCGGCCCCGGTGGCCCTCACCGCCGGGCGGGCGCGCACAACAAACTTGGACGGTGATTTGCCCAACGACGTTAGTTTAGGGTCCATCCCAGCGCCCCGTACCCGAGCTCTACCAGAGTTCTTGCGATGCCACCCGGGATCCCTCTACCATCGACGACAGTTTGGCCCACACGATATTGGTCTCCACCTTCCGGCCCCAGGCCGATGCGCCGAAACCGCAGTCGCTACCGGCCATGACGTTTTCCTTGCCCACCGCATTGGCGTAATTGATGATGCGCTGGGCGATTAGTTCCGGGTGCTCGATGAAGTTCGTCGTGGTGTCCAGCACCCCGGGGATTAACAGCTTCCCGTCGGGCAGGTCCATATCCTCCCACACCTTCCATTCGTGGGCGTGCCTGGGATTGGCCCCCTCGAAGGATAATCCCAGGGGTCGGGCCTGCAACACCAGATTCACGATTTCTTTGAGGGGAATATCGTGGTGATGGGGACCTTCGGTATTCCCCCAGCAAAGGTGCAGCCGCATCCGCTCCGGGTCAATGTCCTTCAGGGCGTAGTTGATGACCTCTACGTGCAGCTCTACCACCTTCTTGAATTCTTCCACCGAAAGGTGAGAAAACTGCGAGACCCGGGTCATCGCCAGGTCGGGACAGTCAATTTGGAGGAGCAGTCCCGAGGCCGCAATTGCGTTGTACTCGTCCTTCATAACCTCGGCCAAAGCGTAGAGGTAGGCTTCGTCCGTGGGGTAATACTCGTTGGGCAGAAAATTCGCAATCACCCCCGGAGAGGCCGCGGTCATAAACACTTCTTCAACCGAAGCATCCGCCGCCGCCCTTTGCAAAGTTGCGATATCCCGTTCCACCGCCGGCCAGTCCTTCCACGCGATGGGTCCGGTGCAGGCTGGTTGGGGCATATTTCGGGAAGAAAGATGGGTCTGCGCGGCGGCAAACTCAGGAAAGTCGGTATCGTCCAGACGCGGGTGAGAACGCACCATCCTTTCACCTTCGAAGCCCGCGAGGCGCTCTTTCACGTAAGTCGCGTACTGGGCCCGGCCCTGCTCGCCGTCGTTCACCACGTCCAATCCGGTGTTCTGCTGTTTGGCCACCACCGCCCCGACCGCATCGCGTACCCCTGCGTCGAACAGATTACGGTCGAAACCGACCCCCGCCTCCCGTTCCCGCAAAAGCTCCTGGAGGTCCGGCGACCGGGGCAGGCTGCCGGTATGGGTGGTGAGAATCCGGGAAGTGCTTCTCTTCATAGGTCCTCCCTATCACTACACCGAAATCTTAACTTATCCCATCACTAAACATGGCCGGAGTGTCCCCAATCCCTTGATTGCAGTAATCGTGTTTCCCAGACTCTTGCAGCCTTTACCGGTCCCCGCAAGCATTTGATGGACCAGGGTCTTTTAATTGTTCCCCGCAATTCTTCCGGCAAGCTCAGTGCTGCATTGTCGGACTACCCCAATCCAGGGGGTTTGGGGGATGAATCCCCCAACGTAGCCCCCGTCCCAGAAAATTAAAAGACCCTGTTTGACGGATACTCATGATGGGATTCGAAGGTGACAACCAGTATACTGCTGTATATAGTGGTTACATATGTCCATATGAACGGGAAATGTATTCCAAGGGAGGTTGATCGGTATGGAAAAGAACTACAGCATCTGCGTCGGAGCCGTGGGTTTCGGGGGCGGCGTTTGGCACAGCTCAGACAGTGGAGAGAATTGGAACAGAATCAGAGGCCCGTTCCCTCTCGGGAGTCAGGTGAGGGCATTGGCCGTTTATCCTGATAACTCCGACCGTATCTTGGCCGGGTCAGACCACGGCATCTACCGGAGCGAAGACAAAGGGGCCACTTGGGAGAAGCTGTGGTCGCCCATGGACGGCATCCCAATCTGGTCAATAGCCATAGACCCTGAGGATACCCGGACCATTTTTGTCGGGATCAAACCCGCGGCCCTTTTCCGCTCCAGGGATGACGGCCAGAGCTGGACCAAACTGTCGGCGCAGATGGCCCAGGAATGCCCCATCGGTCCTCCTATGGTGACAATGCTGATGGTCGATCCGCAGGACCACCGCACCGTTTGGGCTGGTGTCGAGGTAGATGGCGTGTACCGGAGTCTCGATGGCGGGGACACTTGGGCTCATGTTGAGGGCGGCGTGCATCCCGACATACACGGCATGGCCATCAGCCCGGGGGAATCGAACAAGGTTCTGGCGAGCACCCCTCGCGAAATCTTCTCCACTACGGACATGGGCGAAAGCTGGCAGTCGGTGGTGACGACCGACAAGTTCCCTCTGCCGTACAGCCGGGGCATAGCGATTAAGCCCAACGACCCCAACGTAATCTTCTCCGCCATTGGCGACACAGCCATCGGCAGCACAGGAGCCATCCAACGTTCCAAAGACGGCGGCAAGACCTGGGAGACGCGGCCCCTGCCGGTCGAACCCAATTCCAACATCTGGTCGATCGCCACACACCCGGCGGACCCTGATATTGTCCTTGCCGCCAGCCTCTTGGGTGAGGTTTATTCCAGCAGTGATGCCGGTGACTCCTGGCAAAAGCTGAAGCGGGAGTTCAGTGAAGTGGGCGCCATGGCGTGGGTCCCCAACTAAGAATTCGCCGGGACGTTCGCTGGGAGGTATCGAGCGTTATCCGACCAACCTGCGAGGGGCGGAGGGCGCCTTCGCCCCTCTGTTTGGAAAGTAAGCTGCCTATCATGTCGGACACCACCTTGACCATGTCTTGTCCCTCATGGGCACGATGAAGGCAAAGAACTTCCAACCCGTCATGACGCTGTACGCCGGGATACCGTTCGCCCGAGGCGCGATGGACATTGCCAACGAGATTTTCACCAGCGCGTGAAGATGCTGCCGAGGGCGTGAAGGGCATGTTTTATCTGTCCCATTTGCCAGGGAGTGCGATTGCCCAGGGGAGACTGCCCGGGCGGTCCACTCCCCAACGATAGAAACCCAACTATATAAATCCAGCAATAGAAATATGGTAGCGGGGGGATGCCGGAGTTGGAAAGGGGCAAGTGTCAGGTTATGCCAAAACACTCATAATACGATTGCCCTGGCGACGGTTAGGCTTCGGATCCGAATCCCCGGCGGCTCTTCCAGAGTCCTGAGATGCTTGCCTATGGAATACCGGAAGATGCCACAATAAAACGAGGAACCCGGCGATGCGGGTTCCTCGTCCGGTTCCGGTCAATCCCCAGGTCTATGCTGCCTGCATCTGCCGACTGCCCTACCCTATTGTGAGCTCCCGAAGTAACCGATGCTCAGGTGGAAGGTCCCGGTTTGCGCTGGGAAGTAGGTCGTAGCCTCGATGGTGTAGGCGCCTGCCTCGAAGTTCTGGTCGATGCGGGAATTGAGGTTCCTAGCCGTCACGTTGTCGTTGTTGGCTACCACCGTCGTCCCGTGGGCGGCGAGCACGTACAGTTCCAGAAGGTCATTGCAGGGCCGCCTGTTTCCTGTATTATTTGCAGTACTGTGATGTTCCCAGTGCGTTTTCTCAAAGTAAATTGAAGGAGCATTGTCTGCCATGACCGATTACACTCTCACCGCCCTTAACTCCATCCCGCTCTGGGACCACCAAAATCTCGGCGAGGTCGAGTTTATCGGCGGCGCCGACCCCATCCTGCCAACATCATTTCGAATCGGGTCGGCAGCCGCGGCCAGCCTGGCGGCGGTTGGCATGGCCGTTTCCGACCTTTGGGAATTGCGTACCGGACAACGCCAGCAGATCAAGGTTAACTCTCGCCGGGCCACGGCCTCCCTGCGCAGCAGCCGGTATATGACACTGAACGGCGCGCCGGCGGGCGGCGAACGCAACGCGGTGATGGGCGTGTACCCGGCCAGGAATGGGCGCTGGAGCTACCTGCACTGCAACTTCCCCAACCATCGGGAAGCTGCCCTGAAAGTGCTGGGCGTGGGGGAAGATAAAGAGGCGGTTCGGCGAGCGGTGGCCAACTGGGATGCCCTGGAACTGGAAGAGGCTATCATCGCCGCCAGGGGGGCGGGCGGCATGGTCCGCAGTATGCAGGAATGGGCCAGGCACCCCCAGTCGGCGGCGGTGGCCTCCCTGCCCCTGCTGGAAATCGACAAGATTGGCGACGCCCCGCCACAGCCCATGCCGGAAGGGTCCAGGCCTCTTTCCGGAATCCGGGTGCTGGACCTGACCCGGGTCTTGGCCGGCCCCACTTGCGCCCGGACCCTGGCCGAACACGGGGCCGACGTGATGAAAATTGCTGGCCCTCACCTGCCTTTCAGCGAAGGCCAGGAACACGATACCGGCCACGGCAAGCTCTCCGCCCACCTGGACCTGCCCCAGCAGCAGGACGTTGATACCTTGTTGGGTTTGGTACGGGAGGCGGACATATTCTCACAGGGTTACCGGCCCGGCGCCCTCGCGCAATGGGGGCTGTCGCCGGAAGACCTGGCTCAAGTCCGTCCCGGCATTATCTACGTTTCCCTGTGCGCCTTTGGCCGAGTAGGGCCCTGGGCCGAGCGCCGGGGGTTCGACACCGTGGTCCAGACCGTCAGCGGCATTACCCACCGCCAGGGCGAGTTGTTTCCTGGGGCAGATCCCGGCCCTCAGTTCTACCCGGTATCAGCCATTGACTACCTCACCGGCTACCTGATGGCCTACGGCGCTCTTACGGCCCTATCCCGACGGGTGCGGGAGGGCGGCAGTTGGCTGGTTCGGCTGTCGCTGGCCCAAACCGGCCGCTGGCTGGTGGACCAGGGGCAGGTGCCGGTGGCGGACCTGGCCGACGTTCCGACGGACTTGACCGCGGAAGAGATTGCCGCCTGGTCCACGGTGAGCGAAGCCCCGGACGGGACACTCAACCACCTGGCGCCGGTACTGGAACTCTCCGAAACCCGGCCCTACTGGGCAAGACCCCCGGTGCCCCTTGGCTACCACGACCCGATATGGCCGGATCGGGCAAGTTAGGGAAACTCTGAATAACTGGGCATGAACCGGCGTTGTTTGACGGGGCTGGTTTTTCGAAAGGATTCGGCTCCCATTGGCAGGGCCGGGAGGAATTGCGGGCCATCCTGGACAGCGAGATAGTCGTTTAGACCTTCGAATCCCAACGGGTCCGGCATGGGTAGGCCGGAGGTAACTGTTCAGGGTTGAGGGGGCAGAGTGGCTGATGGCGGAATACGGGGTTGGGTTACGTTGGGGGATTCATCCCCCAAACCCCCTAAAAAAGTGGCAGTTGGCTGAAACCAATTTACCTCACCAAGTCTGGACAGTTACCTGACGTTTCCCGCAATTGACGCGATCTTTCCCCAGAGAATAAAATGCGATCAGTTTGGGAGCATTTCCCCTTCAGGAATTTGCCAATGCTGGATACTAATGTCGAGCTTATCGCTCATTTGCTGCGGCGGGCCGGATTCGGAGCCAACCGGGACGAGCTGAGTGATTACGCAGCCAAGGGATACGAAGCCACCGTTGAGGAGCTTCTGAATCCCAGGGACGAACAGCGCCTCAGCGATTACTTGGTGCGGCGCTTCCACCCGGAACTCTCCGGGATGATGGGACCCCAGGCCCCCGGCGAAAACTGGCTTTACCGCATGGCCACCACCACCGCCCCCCTTCAGGAGAAAATGGCCCTCTTCTGGCACAGCATCTTCGCTACAGGGTACGCCAAGGTGATTCACGGCAAGGCCTTGTCGGACCAGACCCGGATGTTTCGTCGCCACGCCATGGGCAGTTTTCGCACTCTGTTGCTGGAGTTGTCTAGGGATCCAGCTATGATTGTCTGGTTGGACAACCAGGACAACCAGAAAGGTGCCGTTAACGAGAACTATGGCCGGGAGTTGCTGGAGCTCTTCTCCATGGGAGTGGGCAACTACACCGAGCGAGACGTCAAGGAGTGCGCCCGGGCCTTCACCGGCTGGACCATCGCCAATCGGGAGTACATGGAACTGCGCTCCCAGAGGGACTCAGACTGGCCCTACGGACGCATCTCCTGGCACTTCGAATATCATCCCCAAGACCACGACGACGGGGAAAAAGAGTTTCTGGGTGAACGGGGCAACTTCGACGGCGGCGACATCTTGGAGATCATCTGCAAGCAGCCAGCCACCGCCCGTTTCATCTCCCGCCACCTTTACAGCTTCTTCGTGGCCGACGAACCGCCGGTACCGGAATGGCCCTACGCGCCCCCGGCCAACCCACAGGCAATAGATACCCTGATGCAGGCCTACTTCGACAACGACTATCAAATCAGCGCCATGCTTCACGTTCTGTTCAATTCTGACTTCTTCAAGGTGACGGAGGCCCGTTACACCAAGGTCAAGAGTCCGGTGGAACTAGTGGCCGGCGTCTTGAGGCTGACCGGCGAATTCGACCGGCCCCGCTACGAGATTCTGGAGCGTTACAGCCAGGCCTCCTATATGGGTCAGATACTGAACAACCCGCCCAGCGTCGAGGGCTGGCACACCGGAACCGACTGGCTGAACAGCGGCACCTTGGTGGAACGGATCAACTTCGCCAGCAAGCAGATTGGGGATGTAACCAAGCCGGGCATCCGGGCGATGATCGACCATATATGCGATGTCTTGGCCGAGCGTGGCGTTGCGGGGCCTGAGCGGCTGGTGGACAACTGCCTGGCTGCAATCGGAGCGCTGACCGTGGCGGAAGACACCCGCCGCGAACTGGTCAATTTCGCGGTCAGCCGCTGGAGCGAGACCGATGATGGTCGCCAGATCATCGCCGACGTGCTCCAGATGGTGGGCGCCACCCAAGAATTCCAACGAGCGTAGTAATCGTTGGTCGTCCCTGCGGAGGCAGTAAATGACAACGCAGACCGGGGCATCAAAAATCGACTTCCTGGTCTATGACCGGACTGTGGGTATGACGGTTATGGAGGGGCGCGGCTTCTACTACCCGGTGGATACCGTGGTGGGCCGGGAAGACCGCCTGTACGTCATCAGCCGCAGCAAGGAGGAGACCGCCCGGGGCATCCGCGTCACCCTGTGCGACTTGGACAGCGGGTATTACGGCGATTTTGGCGGTTACGGCTTTGACGGCGGCCAGTTCGTCTGGCCGGCGTGCGGCGCGGTGGACAGCCAGGGCCGGCTCTTCATAAGCGACGAACGCCTGCACCGCATCACCGCCTGCGACTCCACCGGAAGATACCTGTTCCACTGGGGCAAGGCTGGTTCCCGCGAGGGCGAGCTGGATACTCCATCGGGCCTCGCCTTCGACAACTCGGATAATCTATACGTTGCTGACGCCTACAACAACCGGGTGCAAAAATTCACCGCCGATGGCCGTTACCTCCAGTCCATCGGGGACGAGGTACCGGATGCGGTGAGCCTACCTTGGGGTCTGGCTACGGACAGCCAGGACAACCTTTACGTGGCCGACTTTGGCAACGACTGCATTAAGAAATTCTCGGCGCAGGGCGAGTCCCTGGCCAGGATGGGGTCGCCGGGCCGGGGCGATGGGCAGTTTACCCGCCCGGCCTCGGTAGCCGTGGACCGGGAGGGGTACATTTACGTGGCGGACTGGGGAAACGAACGAGTGCAGGTCCTGGATACCGACGGCAACTTCGTAACCAAGCTGCGGGGCCAGTCCACACTGTCCGAATGGGCCGCCAACTTCCTGAGCATCAATCAGGAGGAGGCCACCGCCCGCGCCACCGCCAACCTGGAAATGGACATAAACTACGTGGTGGATGACCCTCACGAGGAGTCCTCCCATATCGAAAAGTATTTCTGGTGTCCCTCCTCGGTCAAGCTGGACAGCCGGGGCTACCTGTACGTAACCGAGACCAACCGGCACCGGATCCAAGTTTACCGGCGAGGCGGCGTATAGCTTCCTCCTTCACCCAGGCCTTCTCCCAACGAGGGCGCGACACTAACAACAAAGGAGCGGGACCATGGTATCAACCAAGAAAGAACGCACCTTGGTGGTCATTGAGTTGAACGGTGGCAACGACGGGCTGAACACCGTGATTCCCTACAACAATGGCCTCTACTACGACAACCGGCCCGGCATTGGGATTCCTCAGCAGGATGTGTTGCACATTGACGGGGAGATCGGCTTCAACCCCAACATGAAGGAAATCAAGACCCTGTGGGACCGGGGTGAGATGGCCATCATTAAGGGAATCGGATACCCCCAGCCCAACCGCTCCCACTTCCGGTCTCGGGACATCTGGTACACCGCCGAGCCGGAGACCATTGGGAGCCAGGGTTGGCTGGGGGCTGCCATCCGAGATCTGGACGAGAAGGCCGAGAACGTTCTTGCCGGCGTAAACTTTGGCCGCGGCCTGCCCCGGGCCTTTGTCTGCAAGGGTGTTCCGGTAGCATCGGTCGGCAACCTGGAAACCTATGGCCTGCTCCCTGACATCGACGATGAAAAAGTCCGCCTCCACGCCCTGGATGCCTTGGGCCGGATGTACGGCCCCGATGGCGGCCGGGATATCGTGGCCCAAGCCCTTAGTGAGAACGGCGCCCAAGCTCTTCTGGGGGCCGATATTCTCCGCACCGCGCCGGAGCTCTACTCCTCCAGCGTGGAGTACGGCGACTCCCCGGTCGCCAAGACCCTGAAGGGGGCGGCCCAGGTGATGAGTGCCGGACTAGGCACCCGTATCCTTTATGCGCAGCACGGTAGCTTCGATACCCACAGCAACGAGCTCCAAGCGCACGCCAAACTTTGGGAGGACGCCTCTGCGGCCATTGGCGACTTCACCGGCGACCTGAAGGAACAGGGGCTTTGGCAGGATACCCTGATTCTGGTCTGGTCCGAGTTCGGCCGGCGGGTGCGGGACAACGGCACTGGGTGCGACCATGGCTCCGGCGGCGTTGCCTTTGTCCTGGGCGGTTCCGTCCACGGCGGCCAATACGGCCAGTACCCCTCCCTGCGTAAAGCCGACCTGTCCGAGGGTGACCTCGCCTTCACCACCGACTTCCGGTCCACCTACGCTACTATCCTGGACCGCTGGCTGGGTTTGGACCCGGACCCGATAGTCCACGGCCAATTCGAAGAGTTCGACTTTGTGGCGCGGTAAGATTCCGCGCAGTCATACTGGATGGCATCAAGCCGCCGAGGTTGGCAACCTCGGCGGCTTCTTACGTGGGCTGTAATGCACGCTAACTTCGATGACTATGAGAACGGTCGATACTGGTCGTCCGTTGTGAAAAATCTCCCTTCCCTGTCTATGTGAAGGAAAGCAGGACAGGCATTTCCATGTTCGCACCGGACCCCGCACAACCAATCTGTCCGCTAGCGAAACACAAAATTGCATCAAGAAGAGGTTCGGCTAGCCCTCACCCACCCAGCAACTCTCTAATGGCATCTTCCACGAACTTAGTGTCCGCCTCGTTGGCGCCGGGTCCGCCCGCCAAGTGCCCCCAAATCGACTCGATGGGGCGGATCTCCGCGTTGGGCATCCGCCCAACCTCAATCTCGCTGTCCTCGGGCGGGAAGTAAAGGTCGGTGCGGCCCGGCATCACGATAGCCTTCGCTTGGATGGCCCCCAAAGCCTTCTCAAAGTCGCCGCCGTATAGGTCATTGGCGCTGATGTCGGCGTTCTGCCAACTCCAGAGCATGGCCAGCAGATCGTTGGCGTCGCTCCCCAGCCGGCGGCCCTCCCAGAAGGCCACCAAGTAGTCCTCCAAGGAGGAGTAGCCGATTTCCAGATACACTTCCTCCCGGTAGAACGCCTGCGAGACGGCCCACCCGGCATATACCCGCCCAAAGGCCCGCAGGCCCTTGGTGGGAGGCTTGTCGTACCAACCGCCGGCCCAGGCATCGTCGGCGGTCAACGCCGCCTTGATCCCCTCCAGAAACACGTAGTTGTGGCGGGACGTCCTGGCCGAGCCGCAAATAGGGAGAATTCGCTCCACCATATCCGGAAACAGGCTGCCCCAGTGATAGGTCTGCTGGCCTCCCATGGACCAGCCGGTGACCAAGGCAACGGTCTCGATGCCGAACTGCTCAGTCAGCAGCCGGTGCTGGCACATAACGTTGTCGTACAGGGTAACCCCAGGGAACCTTGCCCTGTCGTAGGGGCTCGGCGTGTTGCTGGGCGACGATGAGAGACCGTTGCCGAACATGTTGGGAACGATGATGAAGTGCTTTTCCGGGTCCAGCGCCCTTCCGGGGCCGATCCTCCCCTCGTTGAGGGTGTGCTGCCCCCCGTAGGAAGTGGGGTACACAATCACGTTGTCCCGCCTCGGGTTCAACTCGCCATAGGTCTTGTAAGCCAGCTTGGCGTCCCGCAGGGTCGCCCCGTGCTGAAGCACCACGTTACCCAAGGAGAACACTTCGTAGTCAGGCATGTTTAGCCCCGGCAGAAATTGTGATTAAGCCCGGTCGCCCAGGGTAATCGCATCTTGGTAGAGGAGTAGTCCCCTTCGCGGTTCCGGGCTTGGCCCGTAATCAGGATGTGGATTGGTGGAGATGAGGGGATTCGAACCCCTGACCTCCTGCGTGCAAAGCAGGCGCTCTCCCATCTGAGCTACACCCCCAACTTGCGGGCGCCGCGGTTGCTGTCCGCCGACGCCCTAAGCCAAAACATTGTATCATGGCAACCACGGCACGGCACCGCCGCAATCTGCCGTCCGGCCCAAGTTTTGCCTGGTGAGGACCTGGAAATGCAGCAGCCCCAAGTCGCCCCCTACGGTTCCTGGCAGTCTCCCATAACCACCGACCTGGTAGTCGCCGAATCCGTCGGGTTGGGACAGATCGCGGTGGACGGGGAGGACATCCACTGGGTGGAAATGCGCCCGATGGAAGCGGGCCGCAACGTCGTGGTCAAGCGGTCGCCAGATGGCGCAACGACCGACGTTACGCCCCCTCCCTTCAACGTGCGCACCCGCGTCCACGAGTACGGCGGCGGCGCTTTTGCCGTCGCCGGCGGGACGGTTTACTTCTCCAACTTCGCCGACCAACGGGTGTACCAGCAGGCACCTGGTCAAGCTCCGGTGGCAATGACGCCGGAGGGCAGCCTGCGCCACGCCGACTACGTGATGGACGCGGCCCGCGCCCGGCTGGTCTGCGTGCAGGAAGACCACAACGGCGGCGCTGCGGAGCCGGCCAACTCGATTGTCGCCTTGCCGATTGGCGGCGACGCTCCCGGCGCATCAGTCCCCGAAGCTCTGGTTTCCGGCAGCGACTTTTACTCGTCGCCCCGTCTCAGCCCCAACGGGTCCCGGTTGGCCTGGCTGAGTTGGGACCACCCTAATATGCCCTGGGACGGTACCGAGCTTTGGGTGGCCGACCTGGACGCCGACGGCCACACCCGCAATCCCGTCCTGGTTGCCGGCGGGCAGGGCGAGTCGATTTTTCAACCGGAATGGTCTCCCGACGGCCTGCTGCACTTCATCTCGGACCGGAGCGGCTGGTGGAACCTGTACCGGCATAATCCCGAAGTCGTAGACTCCCCGGCTACTGTGTGCCTGCTCCCGATGGAGGCCGAGTTTGGCAAGCCGCAGTGGGTATTTGGCGCCCACTGCTACGGATTTTCTGCGGAGAATCGGGTTATCTGTGCGTACAATCGCCGCGGTGTTTGGGGGCTGCTGCAACTGGAAACCGGCTCGGGCCGGTGGGAGTCGTTGGATATCGGCGGATATTCCGCAATGGGCCGGTCTGACCTGAAAGTTTCCGGCGACAAGGTTGTCTTTCAGGCCGGCTCTCCCACCGAGCCGACCGCGGTGCTGCAATTGCAGCTGGAGTCGCGGCAGTTGGACGTTCTGCGTCGGTCAACACCGGCCAAGGTAGCCCCTGGTTTCCTGTCCGCGCCGCAGACGATTGAGTTTCCCACCGAAGACGGGCTGACGGCCCACGCCTTCTATTACCCGCCTCGCAACGCGGACTTCGCGGGCCCGCCGGGGGACAAGCCGCCGCTGCTGCTGAAAAGCCACGGCGGCCCCACCGGCTCGGCGTCTACAACGCTGGACCTGCCGATTCAATACTGGACCAGTCGGGGTTTTGCCGTGGTTGACGTGAACTATGGGGGCAGCACCGGCTATGGGCGCGAATACCGGCAGCGGCTGGCGGGACAGTGGGGAATTGTTGATGTTGACGATTGCGTCAATGCGGCCCGTTACCTGGTGGAGCAGGGGCTGGTTGACGAGGGCCGGCTGGCCATTGACGGCGGGAGCGCCGGCGGATACACCACGCTGGCGGCCTTGACCTTCCGCGACGTTTTCTCGGCGGGAGCGAGCTACTACGGCGTCAGCGACCTGGAAACGTTGGCCCGAGACACCCACAAGTTCGAGTCCCGCTACCTGGATACTCTGGTTGGCCCCTATCCCGAAGCCGCCCATGTATACCAGGAACGGTCGCCAATTAACCACACCGAGCGGTTGTCCCGGCCAATAATCCTGCTGCAAGGTCTGGAAGACAAAATCGTTCCCCCCGAACAGGCGGAGACCATGTTCAACGCGGTGCGCGCCAAGGGTTTGCCGACGGCCTACCTGCCCTTTGGCGGGGAGCAGCACGGGTTCCGCCAGGCCGACAACATCAAGCGGGCGTTGGAAGCCGAGTTGTACTTCTACTCCCGGGTTTTCGGTTTCGAGCCTGCCGATGACATTGAGCCGGTCGCGATAGAAAACCTGTAACCGGGGCGAGGGAGTCATCCGAGGGCTTTGGGACAAACGATTTTACGGCTCTGCAACCCCCTGCGTTTGATGAGGGTTGATACCAACCAGGGCAATCGCGTTTTAAATTGTAACTGCACGGCTACTCAATGTTCTGGCGTCTGTCTCTCAACAAAACCCTGGAAATGCGCTCCATCACTGGAAATAGGGCTGGCTGGATCGAACAGGAGACCTCACGATATGCCAGTGTTGCACAAAAATGCCGGTCATTTGAAAGGATTATCAATTCCTTTGATCCCGGTTATGCCTCGCAGTTAACCCGCGATTCCCCCAACTGACGCCCCGCCTCTTGCCAACCACGGCAACCCTTCCTTACCATAACCCCAGACCTGCATGACGCCTCCCAACCCGCCGCGGTCCAGGGGCAAATGACATTAAATGGCATAAAATGACACGATTTCCAGGAGTCCCAACTGGTTTCAGCCGGACCCCGCCCACCGTAACTGTTCAGTGCTCGAGGGGATATACCGGCTAACCAGCCCAATTTCCAATGGTAGAAAGCGTTTCGAGGGTTTTTCGAGTAGCAAGACGCCATGAGACCGAGTAATTGTCCAGTTACGAATTAAAACCCGATTGCCCTGTTGATACCAACCCGGCTTCGACATCCGACGCCGAAAAGGGTATGATGATTCACCAAAACGCCCTGCCTAATTTTGGGCCAACCTCATCGTTATTCCCCATAGTATATCCATAGTATATAAGGAGTTGTCATGCGAGGAGTAGCAATCGTTTCGCCGGTTCGCACTGGGGTGGGAAACTTCGGCGGGAGCCTGCGGGATGTCTCTGCCGCCGACCTGGCCTCCACTGTCATCAAGGAATTGTTGAACCGCACCGGCCTCGAACCGTCCAACGTTGACGACGTGATTCTGGGACATGGGTATCCCAGCGGCGAAAACCCGGCCATTGGACGTCTGGCGGGACTTAAAGCCGACCTGCCCATTGAAGTACCCGGCTATCAGCTGGACCGGCGCTGCTCGTCGGGCTTGCAGGCCATCCTCAACGCCTCCATGCTGGTGCAGACCGACAACGCCGACGTGGTCATCGCCGGCGGTGTGGAAAGCATGAGCAACGCCGAGTTCTACGTCAACGAGTCCCGTTGGGGCGCCCGCTTCGGCTCGGTCAACTTCCATGACCGTCTGGCCCGCTCCCGGGAGACCATCTCCCCCGAAGAGCGGTTCGGGTACATCTCCGGCATGGTGGAGACCGCCGAGAATCTGGCCAAGCAGTACGAAATCGCCCGCGAGGAGCAGGACGAGTATGCTCTGCGCAGTCACCAACGGGCCGTAGCCGCCATTGAGTCAGGCAGGTTCGACAGCGAGTTGGTGGACGTCCCCGTCCCGCAGCGGCGGGGCGACCCGGTGCTTTTCCGCAAGGACGAAGGCCCCCGCGCCGACACTTCAATGGAAGTTTTGGCCCGGCTGAGGCCGGTGATGCCGGACGGCACGGTAACCGCCGGCAACGCCAGCACCCAGAACGACGCCGCCTCGGTATGCCTGGTGGTGGCCGAGGACAAGCTGGAAGAGTTGGGACTGACACCCATGGGTTACCTGAAGGGCTGGGCGGTCACCGGCTGCCACCCCGCCTACATGGGCATCGGCCCGGTGCCCGCCGTCACCAAGCTGATGAACAAGGTGGGTATGTCGCTGGACGACATGGACCTCATCGAGCTCAACGAGGCCTTTGCGGCGCAGGTGTTGTCGGTGCTGCGGGAGTGGAAGCTGTCGGACGAGGACAAGCTCAACGTCAACGGCTCCGGCATTTCCCTGGGGCATCCCATCGCCGCCACTGGCGCGCGCATCCTCACCACGCTACTGCACGAAATGAACCGGCGCGACGCTCAATTCGGCTTGGAAACGATGTGCGTCGGCGGAGGTCAGGGCGTAGCCGCCCTCTTTGAGCGACGCTAGGAAACGCGGTTAGACCGACGAATGTTCCGGGCGTTGCCCGCTGTTAAGACTCTGGGCAACGCTCCAACACGGGAGTAGCTCCAACACGGGAGTAAGTGATGGCCAAACAAGAAAACATTGCCGATGTTCTATTGATTGG
The DNA here is from genome assembly GCA_965262735.1 of Dehalococcoidia bacterium. Lineage (GTDB taxonomy): Bacteria > Chloroflexota > Dehalococcoidia > Lucifugimonadales > UBA3495 > CATOSK01. The sequence goes on from CBDHFS010000002.1 coordinate 208,052, forward strand.
GGCCGGCGCGTCCGGCGGGGCGTTTGCCTGGAGCCTGTCCGAAGCCGGCATCAAGGTGGTCTGCCTGGAGCAGGGCGGTTGGGTCCCTCAAAACGCTTTTTCCGCCGCCGAGCCGGACAGCCAACTCCATTGGCAGACCGATTTTCACGCCAACCCCAACGTCCGCGGCCTGCCCGAGGACTACCCGGTCAACGAGGATGAAACGCCCATCGCGCCCCTGATGTACAACGCCGTGGGCGGCAGCACCATCCACTGGGGCTCCCACTTTCCCCGATTCCATCCTTCAGACTTCCGTCTCAAGACCCTGGACGGCGTGGCCGACGACTGGCCCATGACCTACGGCGAGTTGGAACCCTATTACGACCTCAACGACCGGATGCACGGGGTTTCGGGTCTGCGCGGCGACCCGGCCTACCCGCCAAAACCGGAGCGTCCCTGTCTCCCGTTGTCCATCGGACGCGGCGGCCAGGCGGTGGCCCGGGGGTTCAACAAGCTGGGCTGGCACTGGTGGCCGGCGGATAACGCCGTGTCGTCGGTGCGCTACGACGGACGGGAGCCGGACTACGGCGGCTATCTCCGATCGTTCAGCAGTTCCGACATCATCTACTGGCCCAAGGCGCTGATGAACGGCGCACAGCTCCGCACCCACGCCCGCGTCCGGGAAATACTGGTGGACGAGTCCGGGCGGGCCTCCGGCGCGCTGTACTACGATTCCCGAGGCAATCTCCGGCGGCAGAAGGCGAAGCTGGTCGTGCTGGCCTGCAACGGCGTAGGCACCCCACGCCTGCTGCTCAACTCCAAGTCCGTCCTGTTCCCCGACGGCCTGGCCAACACCAGCGGCCTGGTCGGCAAGAACTTGATGCACCACCCCTGCGGCATCGCCCTGGGGATTTTCGAGGATTCGTTCGAGCAGAAGGGCGGGCCACGGGGCAGCGCCATGCTCAGCCAGGAATTCTACGAGACCGACGCCAGCCGGGGGTTCGTCCGCGGCTATGATATGCAGGTCCTGGGCAACGAGCTCCCACCGCTCTCCACGGCATTGGGCGGGCTTTTAGGGGAAATGGTTCCCTGGGGATCGGAACACCATCGTGGGTTCGCCGAGCGGTTCGGCCACATGACCGGCATCACCCTGATGACCGAGGACCTACCGGAAGAACACAACCAGGTTACGCTGGACCCGGACTTGACCGACTCCGACGGCATTCCGGCCCCTAAGATTCAGTACACCGTCGGTGAGAACACCAACCGGATGCTGGACCACGCCGTTGCCCGCGCCACCGAGGTCCTGGAAGCGGCGGGGGCCAAAAGAGTCCTGTCCTCCCGGCTGCGCCGCAACGCCGGCTGGCACCTGCTGGGAACGGCCCGCATGGGCGACGACCCGGCCAACTCGGTGGTTGACCGCTGGGGAAGGGCCCACGACGTGCCCAACCTGTTCGTCATCGACGGCAGCATTTTCACTACCGGCGCCTGCATCAACCCTACCACCACCATCGAATCACTGGCCCTGCGCACCGCCGACTACCTAAAGGGGGAAGGCAGCGCCGTCCTGTCCTGAACGCTCTTGGAAACCGCAACTTCAATAGGTAGCCGCTGTCCCCCTTCTTGACCGGAAGAGGGATTTTATTGACAGTTGGCCGTTGACCGACCGAAATACTTCTTGATAATCTGCCATTGGCACTGGACCGGTGCAGGCAGAGTTCAGGAGGAGGTTCATGCCCAGGGTGGTCCATTTTGAAGTGTGCGCCGACAATGACAATATGGAACGCGCGGCAAAATTCTATACCAGAATCTTCGGCTGGAAAGTGGACAAGTGGGAAGGCAACAACGGCTCCGTCTATTGGCCGGTCAATACGGGAGATGAACCGGAGCAGGGGATTAACGGCGGGTTGGTCCAGCGTCACGACCCGGCGCACGTTACCCGAATAGTCCTGGATGTTCCTTCGGTGGACGAGTTCGCGGCCAAAATCACCGTTGAGGGCGGGACGCAGCTTGTCCCCAAGTTCGCTGTCCCCGGGGTTGGCTATGCCGCCTACTTTACCGACACGGAAGGCAACTCGTTCGGAATCTTTGAGGACGACAGCACGGCGGCTTAGCCAGAGACCCTGGATGTGCCGCCCCAATTGACGTTATTATCCCTTGGCGGTAGTATGGCCCAAACCGTTGCGGGTTAGATGTCCCCAACTGTGTGCCGGGGTTCTAATCTGTCGCGGGTCACAGATACGAGGAGGACTAAAATGGCAGACGTTTACGGCGAGGGAGATTTCCAGTACCGTTTCGTTGACGATTGGATCCACCTTCCCGAAGGCATGACCCTTCTGGAATGCCCCGGCGTTGCGGTGGACGGCGAGGACCGGGTGTTCATTCTCACCCGCGGCGAACACCCCATCGTGGTGTTGGAACAGGACGGCAGCTTCGTCCGCACCTTCGGGGAAGGGCTGTTCAGCAACCGCACCCACGGCCTGTATTACAGCCCCAGCGACGACACCCTGTTGGCCGCCGACGACGGCATCCACACCATCCAGAAGTTCACTCCCGACGGGGAGAAAGTTATGGAAATCGGGGAGCGCAACCATCCTGCGCCCCGGTGGAGCGGCCAACCGTTCAACCGCCCGACTTCCGCCGCCATCCGGCACAGCAACGGCGACGTCTACATCTCCGACGGCTACGGCAACTCCCGCATCCACGTTTACAGCGCCGCCGGCGAGTACAAGTTCTCGTGGGGCGAGCCGGGAATTGACGCCGGCCAGTTCATCCGGCCCCACAACATCGCCGTGGACAACAACGAGAACGTCTACGTCGTGGACCGGGAATGCCACCGGGTCCAGATTTTCGACCCGGAGGGCGGCTTCATCACCATGTGGAGCAATATCCACCGGCCCGACTCAATGGTGCTGTGGCAGGACCACATCTACATCGGCGAGCTTAACGGCATGGGCGGCGTGGACGACGCGCCGGGTCTGGGTCACCGGGTCTCCATTTACGACTTGCAGGGTAACCGGGTCTGCGTCTTTGGCGACAAGGACGAAGGCGAAGGCCCCGGGCAGTTCATCGCCCCCCACGGAATCGCCGTCGACTCGGAAGGCGACATCTACGTCGGCGAGGTGTCCTACACCATTCGGGGCTCTCATATGGACCCGCCCCGCGAGCTTCGCAGCTTCTCCAAGTACCAGCGGGTGAAGTAGGCTCGGGCTGGCCGTAACTTTCCAATCAGGGGCACCCCAACATCCAGGGATTTCGCGGCGGCGGACTGATCAAACCAACCGCCGCCCCCACTTGAAGGCGGGGGATTTACTTGGTGGTTAATCTGGGGAAAACGACCCGGACCGGGTGGTTCGACGTTATCGAGGCTCTCGAACGGTGCTACGAATTGGGCTGGACCGACGGGCTTCCCGTGGTCCCGCCGACGGACTACCGGGTGCGGGAGTTTATCGAGTTCGCCGGGCGAGACGCCGCCGAGGTAATTGGCGAACTGCCGGAACGCCGGAGAGAAATAACCTGCGGCCATGTGGCCGCCAACGCCGTAATGGCCGGCTGCCTGCCCGAATATATGCCCGTGGTCCTGGCCGCTGTTGAAGCGATGCTGGCACCCGAGTTCAACTTGGTGGGCCCGTCTTCCAGCCTGGGAGGCGCGGGGATACTGGTCATCGTCAACGGTCCCATTGCCGCGGAGTTGGGCGTCAACGGCCGCAACAACCTGTTCGGACCGGGCAATCGGGCCAACGCAACCATTGGCCGGTCGGTGCGGTTAATCCTGATGAACGCCTGCGCCGCCGTCCCCGGCCTGTTTGACCGCAGCGTCATCGGGCACCCCGGAAAGTACACCTACTGCATTGCCGAAGCCGAGACCGAGACCCATTGGCACCCCCTGCACGTCGAGCGGGGCTTCGCCGCCGGGGAAAGCGCGGTTACCGCCTTCGCCGCCGAGTCCCCCCGGCAGGTACGGGCAGTGGGACGCCCGGAGGCGATTCTCTACTGCATCGCCGACACCGCCGCCGGGTTGGGTACGTCCATGTCCACGGGAGGATCGGTGGGAGACCGGTCGGCGGGCGTCAGGCAGGGAGAAATCGTCATCACCATCGCCGGCGACAGCGGCTTGTGGGAGGACTGGTCCAAAGCCCAGGTAAGGGAACACCTGCATTCCCGCATCCGACGCTCGGTGGCCGACCTGAAGCGAGCCGGAGTCATGGACGGGCCGGTATCGCCGGATGAAGAGCAGACGCAGGTGAACCTGATTGGCCGTCCCGAGGACATCATGGTGGTCTTCGCCGGCGGTGAGGAAGCCAATATGTCCTCGGTTATCCCAAGCTGGGGACCCAAGGTATCTTCCACCGCGGTCACCCGGGCAGTCCGGTGACGGCGCCCCGGCAAACCCCGGTACACGAAAAGGAGTCTTGACGCTGATGACTCAACCGAATCAGACCGAATTCACGCTGGTAGACCCGACCACCGAGCCGGTGGTTGCGCCCTTTGACGGCGCGCCCCGCCTTCCGTCCCTGGCCGGGACCAGGCTGGGAATTATAGACGACAGCAAGCGCAACGCCGATGTGCTGCTGGAGGAACTGGCCGAGGTGCTGCGGACCCGTTATGAAATCTCCGGCGTTCAATGGCACCGCAAGCCCAGCGCGTCACGCCCGGCCGACCCGGCGGAGATCGCGAACCTGGCCCGTTCCTGCGACTCGGTGATCGTCGCCGTGGGCGATTGAGGGTCTTGCAGTGCGTGCAGTGTGCACGACGGCATCCACGTTGAGCAGGCGGGCATCCCTTCGGCGACTATCTGCACCGACCGCTTTGTCCACACCGCCGGGGCGATGGCCCGGATGTGGGGCGCGCCGGACTACCCGACGGTGTTCATGGAGCACCCCATCGAAAATCTGACCCGCCAGCAGTTGCGGGAACGCGCCGAGGCGTTGGCTCCCCGGGTTGTGGCGGTGCTGACCGAGGGCAGTTAAACGAGGGCAGTTAAAGCAGGTTCCCTTCGATTGATGGCAGGGTCTTGATGGCAGGGTCTTTTTAATTGTTCCCCGTCATTCCTCCGGCAAGTTCAGCGCTGCATTGCCAGACCACCCCAATTCAGGGGGTTTGGGGGATGAATCCCCCAACGTAGCCTCCGTCCCAGAAAATTAAAAGCCCCTGTCTTCGATGGCCCCGGGACTAGACGGTTAACGGAGCTGGGGCCATCGAGTTACGTTGGCCGCCGTTAGGCCCGCAAGTGGGGTGGCAACAGGTTCGGGATAGAGTCCTCGATGGGGTAGTTCTCATCGCAGGGGCCGCATCGCAGCGAACCCTCGACAATTTCATCCGAGTCCTCAGCATCCACCTGCAATTCAAGTTGTCCCTTGCAGACCGGGCAGGCCAGGATTTCCATTAGTTCGCGTTTCAAGTTTCCTCCAGGTTTTCCATTTGCCCCGGGTCAGGAGACCAAGCCAGCCACCCGCACCGCGGCCAGGACTTCGGCCAGACCGATAACCGCCACCCCTGCAACCAACGCCGCAGTGGGGCCGGTCAACTCTCTTCGCAGGTGATGCAACCGCCCGCCTTGCTCAGCTTCACCACCGGGTTGCCGGTTTGACGCCCGCCGCCGGAGCAGCGCGGCAAGGATGAAGGCGTAAACGGCCACGGCTATTTTGAGCGCCAGGAAGGCAACGTAGGCCGAGGTGACATCCGGAGACCGCAGGTTGACCGCAGACAAAATGATTCCGGTCACAATCAACACGATAATGGCGGTGTCGACCAGGCCCCGGAACTCGGCGCCGATGGCCCGGTGGGTCTCGCCGCCCACCGGCGCCCGCCGCAGCGCCGGGCGGAGCACCAGAATATAGAACGTCCCACCGCCAACCCAGGCGACGGCGCCCATCAGGTGCGCCCACCGCGCCGCGGCCACCATCCAGTCCAGCACGCCAATTGCCGGAAACGCTTCCAACCCGCCAGCCTAATCCAGGTCCATCTTGGAAATAATGTCTACGATGGTGTCCCGGTCCAGGTTGCTGATTTCCACCCGCTCGACCCTGCCTTTCCGGTCAATGAAGTAGGTCGTGGGAAAGAACTCGACCCCGTACTGTTGAGCAATGGCCTGCTGCCGGTCAACGGCGAAGTCGAAGGTCAGCCCGTACTGGTCCACGAAGTCCCGGGCGTCCTGCTCCGAGTCGAAGCCCCGGGGCACGAACAGTCCCAGAAAGCGGATGTCCCCGCCCTCGAACTCCTGCCAAGCCTGCTGAAAGTGGGGCATTTCCTCGCGGCATGGGGGGCAGGAGGGGTACCAGAAGTTGAGCACCACCGCCGATTTGCCCACCTGCTCCGACAGGCTGAAGTCTTGCCCGTTGAACAAGACCACCTGAAAATCGTGGGCCGGGACTCTGGCCGTACAGGCGGCGATGCTCAGCACGGCAAAGCAGAGGCCGACGGCGACCAGTAAGGGAAGGCGCAAGAGTGGCAAGGGCATGTTGAATCAGAGGGACCCGCCGACGTTAGGCGACACCGGCTACGTCCATTCTACCGACGGCTATACGGCGGGTCAATTCGATAGAATTGGGGCCAGGAAGTCCGCCGCCCCGCGGGCTGCGCTGACGGATGACCCTTGACGACGCTTGCCCAAGGGGTACAATCTCAACAACTTTGCTGCATATTCTTGGTCTGGGAGCGCGTTTATGAGGCTGGAAAACAAGGTGGCCCTGATTAGCGGCGGCGCCAGGGGACAGGGAGAGGTGGAGGCCAAGCTGTTCGCCCGCGAGGGCGCCAAGGTGGTCATTGGCGACATTCTGGAAGACGACGGACGCCGGGTTGAGGCCGAGATTAACGAGTTGGGCGGCGAGTGCGTCTTCGTGAATTTGGACGTGACCCAGGAAGCGGACTGGGAGCGGGCCGTGGCGACAGCGGTGGCACGGTTCGGCAAGCTGGACGTGCTGGTCAACAACGCCGGCATTTTCAAGCTGGGCAAGGTGGAAGAGACCACGCCCGAGCTGTGGGACGAAATCATGGACATCAACAGCAAGGGCGTGTTTTTGGGCACCAAGTGCGCCATCCCTGAAATGCGCAACGCCGGCGGCGGCTCGATTATCAACATTTCCTCGGTTGCGGGGCTGATTGGCACCCAGTATTCCGCAGCCTATGGGGCCTCCAAGGGCGCGGTGCGACTGTTTACCAAGTCCACCGCCACCGCTTATGCCCGGGAGGGTATCCGGGCCAACTCCATTCACCCCGGCGTGATTGAGACGCCAATGACGACGCCCAACCTGCTGAGCGATGACGATGCCAGGCAACGCTCCATCGCCCGGCATCCGCTGGGACGGATCGGCCAACCCGAGGACGTGGCCTACGGAGCGTTGTTCTTGGCTTCGGATGAGTCCTCGTTTATGACTGGCAGCGAGTTGGTCATTGACGGGGGCCTGTCGGCGCAATAGGCCAGGTTACCGGCCCATCGCGTAACCGTCGCGGCGCAGGTCGGCGCCGGCGAACAGCGCGCCCCGTTCCCGGTCGACTTCGATGCCGCACAGCGCACCCATGCGGGGTGTCCAGTCATTCCAGACGTCGACTTCATGGCCGCGGGCCCGCAGTTCCTCAAGGGTGTCTTCGGCAATGCGTCCCTCGGCGCCGACCAGCCCCGGGTAGTAGGCGTGGGGCCAGAAGGAGTTGGGGAAGCTCCAGGTCGAGACCCGTGGGGCCTCCACCGCCTGCTGCACGTCCATGCCAAATTCCACCATGTTCAGGAACATCTGGGTCATTGATTGGCATTGCACATCGCCGGCGGGGGTGCCGAAAGGCATCCACAGTTGGCCGTCCCGGAACGCCATCGCTGGGTTGGGGGTAAGCCGGGGCCGCTTGCCCGGCGCCAGCGATGCGGGATGGTCCGGGTCCATCCACGACTGAGACCCGCGGGCAGACACGACGAAGCCCAGTCCCGGCACCACCGGCGAGCCGCCGATGCCGTCGCTGGGAGTGGCGGAGAAGGCGTTGCCCCAGCGGTCAACAGTGCAGATGTAGCTGGTATCAGGTTCCATCCGGCCGCCCACAGGCTCGGGGCGGCGGTAAGCGCCGTTGTTGGCGTAGCCGCCTGTCTGGTAGCTCCAAGGGTCGCCAGCCCGGGGCATTTCGGGGCAGGCCCGATGAGGGTCAATGGAGCTGCGGCGGTGAGCGCCATAGTCCGGGTTAAGCAGACCGGCCATCGGCACGTCCACGAAATCGGGGTCGCCGTAGAAGGCATCCCGATCAGCGTAGGCCAGCTTGAGCGCTTCAATGACCGTGTGCAGGTAGTCCGCCGAGTTGTGGCCCATGAGCTGCAAGTCGCAACCTTCCAGAATGCTGAGAGCCTGGAGCGTCACCGGGCCCTGGCACCAAGTCCCGCAAGTGTAAACGTCTATCCCCTTGTACCGGACGGTCGGCGGCTGGTCCACGCCAACCCGGAAGCTGGCGAGGTCGTCCATGGTCATCAGCCCGCCTTGCTCCTGGATAAACCGCACCATCTCCTCGGCGATGTCGCCCCGGTAGAACCGGTCCCGGGCGGCTTCAATGCCCGTCTCCCGGTCCGGGCCGGCGCCAAGCTCGGCGTCCATCATCCGGCGGAAAGTGCGGCCCAGGTCCTTCTGGACCAGCACGTCGCCGATGTCCAGGGGACGGTAGTTACGGAAGAAGATGGCGGTGGTGCTGGGCCATTTTATGTTTTCCCTTTCGTCATGGACCAGCTTGTCGGCCTCACGCACGAAGGCTTTGTGCAGCGATTCGGGGATGGGGAACCCGCCTTCGGCTATCTCCAGGGCCGGAGCGACGACCTGGGCGAAGGACATAGTGCCGTACAGCTTCAAGGCGGTGAGCCAGCCATCGGCGGCGGCGGGAGTTATCGTCCGCAGGACGCCGGAGGGCAGCTGTCCGTTGCAATGCTGGTTGAAGTAATCAATGCTGGCCGCCTGGGGCCAGCGTCCCAGGCCGCTGATGCTGACAATATCGCCGCTCTGAACGTCGTGGACGATGATTGGGGCTACGCCGCCCAGGCTGGTGTACTGGGGCAGCACCACGTTCAACGTCAGCCCGGCGGCGACCCCGGCGTCGGTGGCGTTGCCGCCTTGCTCAAGAATGCGGTACGCGGCAGTGGTCGCCAGGTAATGGCCGGTGGATGCCATGTGGGTGGTGCCGGTAATCAGGGGCCGGTATGATCTCAAGCCTAGTGCCACGGTACACCTCCTGGGGGATTGTTGCGGGTCAAGGAAGTCCTTCGAGGGCTTCAGGACGAACGTATTGAAGGGTCTCAGGACAGGTCGGCCAGCTTGGGCATCACGTCCTGGGCGAGGCGGGTCATGGAGTTGACCCACTTGTCTTCAGGGTCCCATTCGTGGCCCATCGCCAGCAGGACGCCAAAGCCGCCCACGTCGGCGTGGAGTTGGCGCAACTGCTCGGTGACGTCGGCGACGCTGCCGACAATCCAAACATTGTCCGCCAGGTATTCGGGAGTGACGGCTTCGTCGGGAATCTCCCGGTCCCCCTTGAAGATGCCGACGGAATCCATGTGGGCCATCAACGGGATGAAGTAGCCGCGGAAGTCCCGGCCAATGGTTCCATTCAGCACTTCTTCGCGGGCCTGCTCGGTGGTCTCGGCGATGTACACTTCCTTGGCGATGCGCCATTGGGAACGGTCGGGTGTCCGGCCAGACTTGGCCGCTCCTTCTTCCACCGCGTCCCAGTGGGTCTTGAGAGTTTCCGTCGGGACCAGGTTGATGCTCAGGGGCAGCCATCCCTTTTCCCCGGCGAACACCAGGGTATCCGACTTGGCGGAGACACCGGCCACGCCAATGGGCGGATGGGGTTTCTGGTAGGGCTGCATGTGGAAGCGCAGGCCAATTTCCGGCACTGGCTCGGGAATGGAGAACTTCCAAAACTCATGCTCATAGACCCCGGGCTTGGGGTCTTCCCACATCCGCAGGATCAGCTCGATGGAGTCGCGGGACATACCCCGGTGGCTGCCGGTAGAAGGGTCAAACCCGAAAACCTCAAAGTCCCCGGGGAAACCGCCGGAACCGACGCCCCAATAAAAACGGCCACGGGCCAGGTTGTCCAACTGGGCAACACGGTGGGCAATCATAAAGGGGTCGTGGTTGGGCATACAGGTTACGCCGGTGCCGAAGATGAGGTTCTTGGTGCGGGAAAGCGCGGCGGCGATGAACTGGTCCGGGGCGGGAATGTTCTCCCAAACCGTGGTGAAGTGCTCGCCAATCCAGGCTTCCCGGTAACCCAGCCGGTCCAGCGTTTCCATCTGGACCAAGTCTCCTTCCATAGTGACCGCCGGGTCGGACCCCGGAGGGTGCAAAGGCATGGTGAAGTAACCTACTTGCATGGGTGTCGCCTCCGTTGGGCGGGTTTCAGATCTAAGGGGTTCGAGTATCAGCGCCTCGACGGGCGGCTTGGTTGCGGCCAAGTATAAACCATCGCTCCCGGCGACTCAAACCTTGCCGGTCTGGGGCAACCGAAAGCGGTTGGGACTCCTGGAAACCGTGTCATTTCGTGCCATTTCGTGTCATTTATCCGGGGGTCGAGTCAGGCGGCCCGCCAGGTTTTCCGGACCAGAGAAGGCGGATATGTTTTTCTGTTCCATATTGTCTCGTTCTGTCCCATTTTTGGCTGGGCGCCGGCTTTGGGCAGGTCCGTGCCTTTGCCGCAACGGCGGGTTGGGTGGTGGTCTGACCCGGGTTGCTGTTATGGGTGCTTTGATGTTACGGAATGGGCCGCAGGGTTGGGAAGGGGGGAAGCGTCAGTAGAGGAGTCTTAGCATCACGGCGGGTAACTGTTCAGGGTTGAGGGGAGCGGAGTGGCTGATGGGGGAATATGGGGGTTGGGTTACGTTGGGGGATGAATCCCCCAAACCTCCTGCCCCAAACTCCCTGAAAAAAGTGGCGATTGTATGAAAGCCTTGGCTGAAACCAATTCATCTCACCAAGTCTGAACTGTTACCACGGCGGCTACAGGTTGCCAAGGGGGAGCGCCGCTCCTAAAATGGGGCAACCCGTCAGGCGTCCGTGGGGTTTGGGAGGAGGCTCGGGTCGGGTGGCGGAGGTAACTGTTCAGGGTTGAGGGGAGCGGAGTGGCTGATGGCGGAATATGGGGGTTGGGTTACGTTGGGGGATTCATCCCCCAAACCCCCTGAAAAAAGTGGCAGTTGGCTGAAACCAATTTACCTCACCAAGTCTGAACTGTTACTGGCGGAGAATGGAATTTTCAGGCAGGCTCCGGTTACGTATGTTGTATGAAGTAGAAGTGGTCGCGGCGGCGAACAGTCCGATGGACTTGAACCGGGTCTTTGACTTGTTGGGGGAGCCGACGGCGGTGACCCGCATCGTGACTGCTAATCCGATGGGGGATGACGTTTGGTGTGACGTGACGGGTTGGAGCGAGGACGGCCCATGCCCGGCATACGCCGTCCAGGCCGAAGACTCCGGCGAGGGCGTGGTGCTGCTAGTGTACGGGGGCGACGACGGAATACGTTTGAAGCCCGCCAACGGTTCCGGGGACTGGGACGTGCAGGATGCGGGGCAGTGGGGCGAACCCTGCTTGATGTTGGAAGCCGGCGCGCCGCATGAGGTTTCGCCGTAGAGGAATTCCTCTAAGACCCTCAGGCCAAACGGGTTGAGGATAGTGATTAAAGGGCCCGAGGACGACCAAATTGAAGATGTCCTCGGGCCCAACGTTTTCGGATTTAATTATCGGCGACGCTTGCCGGTTCCTGCTGGGTAAAGGCCGGCATGACCTCTTTGGCGAAGATGGAGAGCTGCTCTTTGAACTCCGCCCAGGGCATACCCTCGGGCCACTGGAGAATCATGTCCTCCAGCCCGGGGTACTTGCTTTCCACGTCCCGCAGGTAGGCGATGAACTCGTCGGGCGGGCCGCAGAACCAGGCTTTTTGCTGTACGCCGTCCTCGATGTGGGGGACGCGGACGGGAGCTCCGGGCGTACCCCACGGGCGGCCCTGCGCGTCGGTGTACCGAACGAACCCGAAGGGGGCGAACCACTTGTAGCGTTCGTCGTGGTAGGGGCGCACCCGGTCAATGGCTTCCTGCTGGGAACCGGCGATGTAAAACCCGATGCCCAGGGCCATGTCCTGTCCCATAGCGACGTCCCGGCCAGCCTTTTGCGCGGCTTCCTGGAAGCTGCCAACCAGACGGTCGGCAAGGACCTCACCAGTCAGGGCCACCACCGCCTTGAAACCCTGTTGGGCCACGTAGCCCAGGGTGCGGCCGCTGGCAATGGGCTGCCAAATTTCCACCGGAAGGTGCAGCGGCCGAGGGACCAGGGTAATCTCCTTCAACTGGTAGCCGCGATAAGGCACGTCGGCGGGCAGGGTGTAATGCTTGCCCTGGTGACTGAAGGACTCCTGGTTGAACGCCTTGAGGATGATTTCCATTTGCTCCTCAAAGAGTTCCTTGTTGGCGTCGTTGTCAATGACGGGAGAGCCGAAGGTCTCGACCTCCCGGGAATGGTAGCCGCGCCCGACGCCGAAAATAAGACGCCCGCCGGTCAGCACGTCGGCCATGGCGAAGTCTTCGGCCAGGCGCAGCGGGTGCCACATGGGGACGATGTTGAAGCCGGCGCCGAACTTGAGCCGCTTGGTCACGCCGGCCAGATGGACGCCCAGCAGGGTCAGGTTGGGGAAGACTTCGTAACCCTCGTGCTGGAAGTGATGTTCCGCCGTCCACAGGCAGTAGTAGCCCAACTCGTCCATGTGCTTGGCCAGTTCCACTGAGTTGTAGTAGGGCTGGATGAGTTGCTGGTTGGTATACCGCCGCTCGTCGGCCGGGGTGCCATCGGCTCCCACGTTCTCAAAGTCGAGTTGCCCAACGTACAGCACCGAAAATCGCTTAATCATGTTGGCTATCTCCGTAATCCTGAACCAGAGACGACGCTATTCGCCTGCCTGGTTGGTGTGTTCCACGGCATCAAGGGCCACAAGATTGGGCCCAAAAACGCCGGGTTATTATAGCATGGGCGGCGGGGCGGCCTGGTGCGCCGGGATATTCCCGCCCACGCAATTGCCTTGGAGCCGCGGGGCGTGTAATTGTTCAGGGTTGAGGGGAGCGGAGCGGCTGATGGCGGGATAGGGGGGTTGGGTTACGTTGGGGGATTCATCCCCCAAACTCCCTGAAAAAAGTCGCAGTTGGCTGAAACTAATTCATCTCACCAAGTCTGAACTGTTACCGGGGCGTTGCCGCCGTGCATCCAGCGGGGCCAGCGGATATAATCGGCTTTCCTGGCGGCTGCCGGCTTGTCTCTCGATGACTTGGCCTACCCAGCCAAAGGATTGGAATGAACGTTTGGAAAAAGGAGGCGATTATGGACCTGTCGTTGGAAGGCAAAGTAGCCATGATAACGGGCGGCAGCCGGGGTTTGGGGCGGCAGATTGCCAGCGCGCTGGCGCGGGAGGGCTGCCGGGTTTCCATCTGCGGAAGGGACGCCCGCCGGGTCCAGGACACCGTCGCCGAGTTTGCCTCCCAGGGCTGGCAGGCGCGGGGGAGCGGCGCCGACGTTACCGACACGGAGGATGCGGGACGGTTTCACGACGAAACGGTGGCGGAAATGGGCCACCCCGACATCCTGGTCAACAATGTCGGCGGTCGCCGCGGCGGGGTAAGGTTCGACGAGACCAGCATGGAGCAGTTCATGGCCGGCCTGGAAGTGAACCTGGTCAGCGCGGTGCGGCTGTCCAAGCTGGCGCTGCCCTATATGCAGGAACAGGGTTGGGGGCGCATCATCAACATCGCGTCCATATATGGCCGGGAGCATGGCGGCTCAATTGACTACATGACCGGCAAGGCCGGGTTGATCGCGTTTTCCAAGCATTTGGCCCTGCAGTTGGCGCCCACCGGGGTGCTGGTCAACTGCGTGGCGCCGGGGTCCATAGACTTCCCGGGCAGCACCTGGGACCGGTTTCAGCGGTCCGAAACGCCGGATACCGTCAACGAGTTCATCAACCGCAACCTGCCTATGGGCCGCTTCGGGTGGCCGGAACCCATTGGGGAGACGGTGGCCTTCCTGGCGTCGGACCGGGCCAACCTCATCACCGGGGCCTGCATTAACGTGGACGGCGGGCAGTCCAAGTCGCTGTTTTAAGGTTAGGGAGGTCCTTCGGGGACCTCATGGGGACATCAGGACGAACGGGTTGATGGAGTTCCCCAAGGCAAACTGGCGGATTAAGCGTGGCTCAATGTGCCGATGAACTTGCGCCAGGCGTTGACGCATCCCTCCGGGTCCGAATGCTGGATGTAGCCGGTGCCGCCGGGGATTTCGGCCAACCGCCCGTTGGGCAGCAGGTCCGACATGCTCTGGGCCCGGTCGGCGGTGTTCATGGAACTGTTGGCGCCGACAACTACCAGGGCCGGAGTCTGGATTTGCGGCAGAATTGGCGTCAGGTCCTGGGTGGACAGGTAACCCAGGGTCTCGACGACCACCCGGGGCTCGGTGTTCTTCATTTGCTGGGCGTACCAGTCATGGTGGGCCGGGTCGGAGTGGCCGGGCTCGAGGCGTTGGTCGGAAGTGCGGTCCACCCAGGCGTCGATGCCCTGCTCGATAATCAACTGCCGGTTCTCCCCGTAACTGGTAGAAGCGGTAAAGTTGTAGGGCGAGGTGCAGGCGGTAACGGTGTGCAGGCGACCGGGGTGGTCGTAAGCGAACTGCAAGCCGATAGTGCCGCCAATGGTCTCGCCGATGTAGTGGAACTTTTCGACGCCCAACCCATCCAGCAGGTTCACCAAGTCTGTCCCGAAGCCGCTCAGCGACCAGTTGTAATCCGGCGGCGGGACGCTGGACCGGCCAAACCCGCGGGCGTCCACCCGGATGACCCGGTACTGGCGGGCCAGCAACGGCACCCAGGCGTACCACAACCGGGAACTCTTGGCGTTGCCGTGGTGGAGGACGATGGTGTCGGGCGTGCGCCAGGGGTCGGTGTAATCGTCGTCCTCGTAGTACATGGTCAGGTCGCCGGGTAGCTGAGCGATGGGCATAGCACACCTCCTGAACTAAGGAAGTCCTTGCAGGGTCCCAGAGCCTGCCCCCGTGGATAGGGGGCGCCAGCGGTTTAGTCCACCAAGGGAATGGCGATGGATACGCGGTAGTGGTCCCCGGCTACGCCGGTGGTGTGGCCCCGGCCAGTGAGGTCGTCGGCCAGCAGAACGTCTCCGGGGTTGAAGATGCGCTTGGTGCCGTCGCCCAAGCCAATCTCCGCCTGCCCTTCCAGCGTTATGACATACTGCCGGCGCGGGGCGACGTGGAAGTCCTGGAAGTTGCCAACTTCGGCCCGTCGGAACTGAATGCCGGTAGCGGCCTGCATAGCCGTCCGCTGGGCGCCGGCAATCGCCTCGTAAGGAAGCTCCAGCTCTTCAAAGTGAGATTCGCCGTCGTCGCCGGTGTAAACCCTAACTACCTGCATTTTCGTCCCTCCTGCGCTGCGGCCTACTCCCGGCCCGTTGCTGCCGGGCAGCGCCATGATAGCAACGCCCCGGAACGGCGTCAAATTGGCTCTGGGGCCGAGGACAGGGCAATCGCGTTATGAAATCGGCGTATTGTTTCTTTTCCCCCTCGTCGTGACTGCGTTCAAACTTGCCCCGGTACTAAACCAAAGCCAAGGTGGGATGTGCATTTGCTGAGTGTTGGGAGTCGGGCCGGGAGTCTCGCAGGAATGTTTCGGCCCTTGACTGCAGGACAGTCCGGCAGCGCCGTTTCACTTCGTCTTTCCGGGTAGTCAGACCGGACAGGAATTTGCCGACCCTCTCCTCCACCGCCTCCTTGCTTCCCAGGCACAGATTGCCAGTGGCCTCCTCTCTCGCCCAGCCCCAGATTGCCTCATCGGCGTTGAAGTCCGGGCTGTAGCCCGGCAGGTTCACCAGCCTAATACCCAGGCCAGGCGTACGCAGGTACTCCCGCATCGCCTCTCCACGATGGGCCGGCGCGTTGTCCCAGATCACGTTCAAAGGCCCGGAATGCCTCTCCCTCAGTTGCCTCAGGAAGGCAACCGAGGTTCCAGAGTTGCTGTTGCCATCCAGTTCCATCCAATCGACCTCGCCCGTCTCCAGGCACACCGCCGAATAGTAGCTGGCCTTCTCCCCGTACCTGGGGCTGGTCGAGTCCACCAGGGCCGGCTCTCCCCTCAACACCCACTTGCCCCGCAGTTCGGCGTCCGCCCGGAAGTGGGCCTCGTCAGCGAACAATATCCTGGCTCTGGTCCGCCCAGCCTCCTCCCTCAGGGCGGCATACTCCACCACGAAGGCCTCCCGCTTCTCCGCATCTGCCTTGAGCAGGCGCTTCTTGGGGCGCTTGAAGGCGAATCCCAAGCGGTGCAGGTAATTCAGGCAGCTGCTGCGGCTCAAGCTGACGCCGCAGCGCTCCGAGACATACTGCCGAACCACCTTCCAATACCAGTTGGCCAATTCGATACCCGACGTGGCTGGCGGTTGCTGCACCACCCCTTTCAACTCCTCCTGCTGCGATTGGTCAAGGGCGGGGGGGAACCCCCAGTCTGCTCGAAAATCAAAGCTGCGGGACCGCCCTCGCCGAAGGCGGCGGCCCACCGTCCGATAGTGTGCGGGTCCCGCTCCAGCGCCTCCGCCGTGGCTGCTGCTGTCAAGCCCTGGGCCAGCAGCAGCATGGCGTACCATCGCTCCCGCTCCCGGGGCGTGGGCGCCAGAACCATCCGCCTCCGCAAGTCCTTCACTCCCATCTGCCATTGTTCCAGAGACCAGTCTATCTCTCTCACGCCCATCATCAACCCCTCGCAACTCCTGAGACCAGCTAACCCAGATTCCCCCCAATTTACCCTATCCGTCTGCGCATTTCACCTTGGCTTTGGTTTAGGAGACCGCCGTCGAGGGAGCCATCGAGGACGGCGTCATCTCCCTCGACGAGGAGAACGCCCTTTACGGGTACCTGGACCGCTTCGGACTGACTACCCAAGACGTCAACCTGAACGGCGCGCACACCTCCGTCATCCAGGCGGCGGTGATCCGCGACATAACCATGGGCATCATCCCCCAGCGCCAGAACATCACCGGCCGAGTCCCCTTCAACCTCATGAAGTCCGAGCAGCTCGTATGGGTCATCCAGGACGTCGATTACCTGGAGACTGTCGTGCGCCGGGAGCGCCGCGGCACCTCCCACGGAGTGAGCAGGGGCATTTCCGGCCTACCGGACTATTCAGGCACTACAGGCCCACATATACCCAGACAGGGGCCGCTGGACTGCTCACAGCCCACTGTTGCTGTTCACGAAATCATGAATCTAAACCAAAGCCAAGGTGAAATGCGCAGATGGTGGGGGTCAAACGACGAAGCCGGGTCATTCTCCAAGTACGGATGAGAGGGCTTCACTGGCGCAACCAAGCCAATCTTCATCGCCCCTCGAATGTACATCCCACCTTGGCTTTAGTTTAGGACAGACCCAGGGGGCAACGGGTAGGGGAGGCGGGAAAAGGCTGGAAAAAATACGACAAAAGGCGACATTTGATGACATTTGAAGGTGGGGCCGGGAGTTTTTTGCCGCAGATTGTCGTGTAATTGTCGGCTAACGTCGGGGCAATGCCGCCTTTCGCCGCTGTTTTGCCGCCCCTGGAATGCCAGAGAACAGGCTCAGCCTTTTTGAGTAGGGAAGTTTTTCTGTCCCATTTTGTCCCAATCTGTCCCATTTTGCTCCAAGGACCTCACTCGCAAACAATGGAAATAGAAATATGGTAGCTGGGAGATGTCGGGGTTGGAAAGGGGCGAGTGTCAGTTAATGCCAAAACATCCATAACGCGATTGCCCGGGGATTCAGGCAGCGGTTCCGGGGTTTCAGCAGCAGGACGATTACAAAGTCCCTTTTGTTATCGCGTATTATCGCGCGTCCTGAGGGCCTCGAAGGACTTCCTCAGCATCCGGCTGTTGGCCCGTTTGGCACAGGTCCCGGAGACAGCAGCCGGCGCAGACGGGCCGCTTGCCGCAGGCCCGCTTGGCGTGTTCATCCAGCAGGGCGTGGTATTCGTTGAACAGTTGGGCGTCCGGCGGCAGGGCGGCGTGAAACAACGCCTGGTAGGACTCGTAATTCCGACGGCCGGAGGCAGGATGTAGTCCCATCCGGTCAATGATGGTCCTGGTGTAGGAATCAATCACGAAAGACGGATGCCGGGCGGCGTAGACCAGAATGTCATCGGCGGTTTCCGGGCCCACTCCGTAGATGGACAGCAGCTGGCGCCGCAGCGTCTCCATGTCCTGCCGCAAGAACGGTCCAAGGTCGCCGCCGTGCTCCTGGAAGACGTGGGCGGCGAAAGCCTTGAGCTTGCGGGCCTTGGCGTTGTAATAGCCGCTGGGCCGGATAACCTCGGCCAACTCGGCCTCGGGGCAGTGGTGAATTCCGTCCAACGACCAAAGGCCGGCCTGCTTCAGCCGCGCCAACGCCAACTCGACGTTCCGCCATGCCGCCGACTGGGTGAGAATCGCCCCGACCACCACGTCAAAGGGGCCGTCGCCTGGCCACCAGCCCTGGGGCCCGTAACAGCGATAAAGACGTCGGTATACTCTCAGAAGCAGCCCCTGCAGAAGCAGCCCCTGCGTATCGGAAATGCCGGAATCCCCAGATGCCGGGATACCACGCCCGGTCAAAGCAGCACCGGAATCCGGTCGGACAGGACGATTTCCCCGGTGGTGACTCGGCAACGATAGGCCAGCGCCTCGACGCCGTGGTCAACCGCGCGACGCAGAGTCTCGCCGAACAGAGGGTCGGCCTCATCGTAGGGCGTGAAGTCCACCGCGTCGCTGCGTTGGACCACGAACATGGCAACCGCCCGATACCCGGAGTCCCGGGCCTGCATCAGGCTGTTGAGGTGCTTGACTCCCCGGGTGGTCGGCGCATCGGGGAACCAGGCCCGGCCGTTCTCGACCAGAGTGACCGACTTGGTCTCGATGAAACAGGGTTGCCCGTCTCCCTCCAGCAGCAGGTCCAGACGGCTTTCGCCGTAGGTGACTTCCCGGCGCACGCTGGAATATTCAAGAAACTCGGCAAGCCGTCTCTCGGCGAGGGCTTCGGCGGCGAGGGCGTTGGGCAATCGGGCGTCGGCGGAGCAGAGGGTGAACCCCAGGTCCACCAGAGCCAGGTCGTAGGGGCACTTGCGGTGTTCGCCCGGCGCGGCTTTGAGCAGCATCCGAAAGCCGGGCACCAGCAACTCCCGCAACCGTCCGGAGTTGGGCAGATGCACCATTTCCTCCCGGCCGTTTACGTTCACCAGGGCAGCGAAACGGTTGAGCCGTTGGACGAATGTCCCCTCGATCAATTCATCGGCGAATTTCATGCTGGACTATGATAATCCTTCAGGGCAGCCATGTTGAGGAAGTCCTTTGAGGGCCGCGGGCCGAACGGATTGGATGGTAACTGTTCAGGGTTGGTGAGGTAAATTGGTTTCAGCGAAGGCTTTCATCCAACTGCCACTTTGTCAGGGGGTTTGGGGGATAACCCCCCAACGTAACCCAACCCCCATATTTCGCCATTAGCCACTCTGACCCCCTCAACCCTGAACAGTTACATTGGATGCAGGGTCTTTTAATTTTGGGGGACGGAGGCTACGTTGGGGGATTCATCCCCCAAACCCCCTGGATTGGGGTAGTCCGACAATGCAACACTGAGCTTGCCGTAGGAATTGCGGGGAACAATTAAAAGACCCTGACATTGGCTGGCCGGGGCTGGCCGGCCAATGACTTGCCGGCGCCGCTGGGGATATAATAGCCGGAATGCTCAGGCCGCAACAATCGGGCGGGGCCCGATGCGCCAACTCTGGCCAAGGTCAATCAACGCAATGCCAACATTCGTCCAACGCCTGCAAACCGCCTGCTCCACTGCCCGGAGCCTGGTTTGCGTGGGGCTGGACCCGGATCCCGAAAAGCTGCCGGTGCGCGACGTGGCGAAGTTCAACCGGGCAATCGTCGGAGCGACTGCATCCTGGGCCTGCGCCTACAAGCCCAACCTGGGGTTCTACGAAGCCCTGGGTTTGGACGGGTGGCGCGCGTTGGAGTCCACTATCGCCTCGATTCGGGAGTTAGCCCCTGCCGCCGTCATTATCGGCGACGCCAAGCGCGGGGACATTGGCCCATCGGCGGAGGCTTACGCCCGCGCCATGTTCGGCATCTGGGAGTTCGACGCGGTGACCCTGAACGCTTGGGGCGGGCATGACAGCGTTGCGCCGTTTTTGACCGATGCGGACCGGGGCGGGTTCATCTGGTGCCGCGGGTCAAATCCTGGGTCAGCAGACTTGCAGGATACGGTAACTGAGACCGAAAAAGAGCCGGTTCCACTTTACCGCCGCCTAGCCCAGGAGTCCCAAAAGTGGAACTCCAAGGGCAACCTGGGGTTGGTCGTCGGCGCGACGGCGCCGGAACAGTTGGCCGACGTGAGAAGGATTTGCCCCGATATGCCGCTGCTGATTCCCGGCGTCGGCGCCCAGGGGGGAGACCTGGAAGCATCGGTGCGGTACGGGGTAGACCAGGCCGGGCGAATGGCCGTCATAAACTCGTCCCGGGGCATCATCTACGCCTCGCCGGGGCCGGATTTCGCGGAAGCGGCGGGCCGGGCGGCGCAAAGCCTGCGGGACGCCATCAACCGCGAGTTGGAAGCGGAAGGACTGGGATGGCCCTAGAGTTGCACGTCGGCGACGTCGTCCGCATGAAAAAGGCGCACCCCTGCGGCAACCACCTGTGGGAAGTAACCCGGCTGGGGGCCGACATAGGGATTGTGTGCCAGGGCTGCCAGAGGCGCGTTATGCTGGCCCGTCCCTACCTGGAGCGACGGGTCAAAGCAATTTTGCCCCGGGAAGCAACCGGGGAGCAGGTCCGGCCGGACACCGACCCGACAAGCGCCGGTCGTTGATTCCCGCCTCGTTAAAGGACACCCTGCGCGACCACCGCGGGGTGGCGTTCCTCTGCCTGACCATCTTCATCACCAGCGTGGGAATGGGCATGATTTCCCCGGTGCTGCCCCTGTTCGCCGACCAGGAATACCACGTCACCCGGACCGAGGTTGGCCTGGCCGTGGGGATGTTCGGAATCGCCCGCCTGTTCTCCAGTCTGCCCGCCGGATTCGTGGTCCAGCGTTACGGGCGGCGATTTACGTTAATCCTGGGCACCGCGGTCAACCTGGTGGGAGCGTCGATGGTGGCCTTTTCCTTCAGCTTTCCCTGGCTGATTGCCTGGCGGTTCGCCGGAGGCATGGGGGCCAGCCTGTACACGCTGGGGGTGTCCGTGTACCTGCGGGACGTGGCAACACCGGAGACCCGGGCAAGATTCCTGTCGCTGCATGAAATGAGCATCCTGGTGGGGCAGAGCGTAGGGCCTTACGCCGGCGGGTATATCGGGGAGCACCTGGGATTGAGGATGCCGTTAATCTTGCAGGCGGGGTTCATTCTGGCGGCGCTGGTGGTATTGTTCGCCTTTGTCCCGGACACGACTCCCGAACTCCGTACAGCAGGGTCCGGCGCCCCTCGGCGGGGACAAGCTGCGGCCCCGGCCAGGCGGTCCGGATCGCTGACCCGGCTGCTCATCAGCCCGGCGTTCATATTTGTTGGGCTGTTCAGCCTGATGATTGTAGCCAACCGTCAGGGCGGACGGTTCAGCGTGATGCCCTTGTTCGGCGAAGCCAAGGGGTTCCGTCCCGACCAGTTGGGGGCGTTCATCAGCCTCACCCACATTCCCCAATTCTTCACGACCATGGCGTCCGGATTCCTGTCCGACCGGTTCGGGCGCAAGTTCCCGATAATCCCGGCCGTGGTGCTGATAATCGCTGGAATCGTCCTGTTCAATCGGGGAGACACCTTTTTGACCTTGCTGCTGTCCGGGGTGCTGTTGGGGCTGGGAGAAGGCTTGGCCGGGCCGCCCAGCGTCGCTTTCTTTGCCGACATCTCTCCGCCGGGGATGGAGGGTGTTACGATGGGCTTGTTCCGCACCTTTGGCGGGGTGGGTTCGGTGGTGGGGGCGGTGGTGCTGGGGGGCATTGCCGACCTAGCCGGGTTTGCCTGGTCACTGCGGGTGGATGCCATTCTGTTGGGGATCTCGGCATTAGGGGTAATGCTGCTGGTAAGAGAAACCGCAGTCCGCCGGGAACCCAGACCGGAAAGGGAACACCGCGGCCCCGGCGGGTGACGACCCGGACTGGAAAGAAAGGTCTCAAGGGCCACAGGCCGAACTATTTAGGGGCTGCATGGCCCCGTTGAATCGAAGTTGAATCGAAGACGCCGCAGGCCGCCCGCGCGGATACAATACCGGGACGAGGGGTTTGTCCGGAAGGCGCTCAGTCCGAAGTAGTGTCGGCCACTGCCACGGGGCTGGGCGAGATGCCGGAGTTGGCCCAGTCAGTAAACTCCTGGTGGAAGCCGGTGAGTTCCTCACTTAGCGCATCCATAAAATTACGCACCGCTTTGCCCAGGAACTTGCCCTTCAGCGTACACATACCGATCTGGAAGGATGGGAACAGGTGGTCCAAGCGGGCCACGCCCAGCCTGTTGTGGTCTTCCTGGTGCAGGGTGAAGTCGCTGCCGATGGCTATCCCCAACCCGATTTCCACGTAACGCTTGATTAACTCGGTGTTGTCCATCTCCAGCACGATGTCGTAGTGGACGCCCTGCTCTTTCAACGCCTGTTCCACGGTGCGCCGGGTCAGGCTTTCCGGGCCCGCTAGAATCAGGGGCCAAGCCACGGCGTCCTGCAACCGGATGGGCTGCTTGTCCAGCAATTCGTGGTTGGGCGGGGTCATCAAGACGGCACTGTACTTGAACAGTTCGACAAACTCCAGAGAAGAGTCGTCGGAAGGCGGGGCGGAGCACAGGGCCAAGTCCAACTCACCGGACTTGACCAGCTGCATCAATGGGCCGTAAGGCCGGGCAATCAGCCTCAATTTCACGTCGGGATAGACGGCACGGAACCCCTGGATCGGCTTGGGCAGGTAGTGGAGTACCAGGTCGGGGTAGGCGCCGACGACGAACGAGCCGCGCCGCTCCGAGTAGTCCATCTGGTTCTTGAGGGTATCCACCGAATCAACGATAGGGGTAATCAGCTCCAGAAAAACGCCCCCCTCGGAGGTAAGTTGAATCGGCCGCTTGATGCGGTCGAACAGGGTTATGGCGAACTCGTCCTCCAGCTTGCGAAGGTGCGTGGTGACGGTCGGCTGGCCGAGTTCCAGCCGCCGGGCGGCCTTGGACACGCTGCGCAACCGGGCGACGTGGTAAAAGCTGATAATCTCACGGAGTTCGATGAGAATCCCTCCTCGCCCGGGTTCTTCCAATGCTGGTTGCCGGAGCGCGGCGCTGGCCGGTCTATGGGCGGCATTCCTTTGGTTCGGATAATTCGATATAATATATCACATAATATCACTTGACAAAATACGGGCGGAAAACCAGAATTACTACCGTCCGTCAATCTAGCCAGCATCAACGGTTAGGGTTACGGCTCCACCAGGGCATGATGGAGATGACAATATGGCTTTCGTCATTACTGAGCCTTGTATTAACGTGAAAGATGCCTCGTGCGTCACAGTGTGCCCGGTCGATTGTATCCACACGACTGATGACGACGATATGTACTTCATTAACCCGGACGATTGCATTGACTGCGCCTACTGCGAGTCGGTTTGCCCGGTCAACGCAATTTTTGACGAGTTCACGGTACCGGCAAACTGGCGCCCGTTCATTATGAAGAACCGGGACTACTACAAGAAGTAGCCAAAGCAGCCACTCGGCCAGCCCGCGAGACTGGAACCGTCGCCCCTCTCCCCGACCCACTCCCAGGCGGTACGACGGAATGACGGAGCCTGAAACCGCCCCCCGGTCTTTGTACTGCCCCGTTTGTTTTTGTTGCCGTCAGCCCCACAGGAGCTTTAATGAGTCTTTTGGCCGATACCTTCCAACGTATGAACGTCTTGGAGACGTTCAAGGAATTGGGGACCAACCGGCAGCGCCGAGAGACTCTAATCGCTCTGGCCTCCACCCAGATGCTGGTACAGCTTTCCAGTATGCCCATTGCCATGACCATACCGTCAGTGGCGCGCCATTTCGACGTGGACGTGGCCCAGGCCGCGTGGACCGTTATCATCCGCCTGCTGATGCTGGGCAGCACGGTGTTCCTGTCAGCCAGGTTGGGCGAGAAATTCGGCCACGTCCGAGTGTTTTACCTGGGCGCCATCGTGATGTGCGTCGGGAGTATTCTGTCCGCCACGTCCCAGAACATGACCCAGCTTGTAGTGTGGAGCGGGCTGGTCGGCGTGGGCGGCGCGCTGATCACCGCCAACGCCAACGCAATCTTGGCCATCGTGTTCGAGCCGCGGGAGAGGGGCCGGGCGTTTTCGGTCCCGGTGGTCTCAGCCCGGTTCGGCAGCCTAATCGGGCTGGTCCTCTTCGGGTTGTTCCTGTGGCTGCCGGGTTCGGAGTACGTGGACGTTGCATCGTGGCCCTTGGGACTGTCCAGCCTAGTCGGCTGGAGGTTGGTGTTCCTGACCTCCCTGCCCATCGGGTTGCTGGCCCTCAAGACGGCGTACCCGCTGCTCCGGTACCAAGCCGAGCAGTTCGCCGAAGACCTGAAACCCGTCGCCATCAACTACCTCGGCGCGGCGTTAATGGTCATCACGCTGGGGACGTTCGTGTTGTCGGGCCTGCACATCCACGGCGGCCCCGACAGCTTCTTGACCAGCGATGCGCTCAAGTACCACCTTCCCATGCACGGGCTGTTCATCGCCCTGCTGGGGTTGTTTATCGTGGTACAGAACCGCAGTTCCGACCCCTTCGTAGACTTCCGTAATTTCAAGCAGAAGTATTTCTCGGTGGCCCTGTACACCAACACTACCTTCCATTTCTCCATGCTGGCGGTCACCACATTGATTCCCATTATGGTGGAGAACGGGCTAGGCAAGTCGCCCATCTTCGTGACCTTCGTGTTGCTGCCCAACCAGTTGCTGGGTCTGTTCCTACCCACCCTGGCCGGCTGGGTCTACGACCGGTACAACCCGAAATGGCTGCGGCCCGGGGCGCTGGCGAGCATTGCCCTGGGGTTTCTGCTGCTGGGCGGATTTTCGCAGAACGTGGCTTGGTGGGGCGTTCCGATACTGATGTTGCCGACTTACATCGGCTCCAACCTGTTCAACACCGCCAACAATGCGTTGGTAATGAACACCCTGCCGGATAATCGCAGCTTCGCCTCGGGGATGCTGGAAACGACGCGGCAAATGGGGCACACCCTGGGAGCAACCGTGGGCGCTACGGTGCTCGGCTTGACGCTACCCATTGGGATAGCATTACTGCCTCTGTTGGAGTCCCAGGGGGCTTACCGGGCCGGGTTCGCCTTCGCCGCCCTGGCGGTGGTGGGGACGATGCTGTCCGGCAGCCTGGCGGCCATTTTCCAGAAGATGCCCGACGCGGCGCCCCGAAGAACGCCTCAGCCGGAACCTCAACCCACTGGGGGGAACGACTAGGGCGGGACCACTAGTAAGCTTTCCGAGGGCCTCAAGACGGAAGAATTGAATCAGCCAAGTACAAGCCTTCGCAAGGGCCGTCGTTTGACGGCCCTTTTTGTTGGGCAAGCCGCTGCGTAACTGTTCAGGGTTGAGGGGAGCGGAGTGGCTGAGGCGGAATATGTGGGTTGGGTTACGTTGGGGGATGAATCCCCCAAACCCCCTGAAAAAAGTGGCGGTTGGATGAAAGCCTTCGCTAAAACCAATTTGCCTCACCAAGTCTGGACAGTTACACCCGCTGCCGGGCCGTTGCCACAGGCCTTGAGCCGGGCTAAACTATCTGACTGAGAACTGGGCCGTTTACACCGTTACCGGCCCGGCCACGCCCCCAGGCATGAAGCGGGCGCAGTGTTAAGACAGCCTACCTTGCGTTGCGCCACGAGTTACATGAACTTGGAGAATTTGGGAGGAACACCGGCATTATGGCGCTGTTTTTGCGGGACGACGAGGTGAACCAGTGTGTGGACATGGCCGGTATGCTGTCCGCCGTCGAAGGGATGCAGAAGCACTTCGGGATGGGTGAAGCGTACAACCTGCCCCGGCGGAAGATTATCTCCGAAGGGGGGCAGTTGGCCGTCATGGGCGGCGGGCTGTTTTACGACGGCGTACTGGGCGTCAAGACCTACACCGTCGTCCGCGGCCAGTATTCCTTCCAAGTCAGCTTGTACGACGCCGACACCGGCGCGCTGCTGTGCTACACCCAGGCTAACCGGCTGGGGCAGTTGCGCACCGGCGCCACGACCGGCGTCGCCGTCAAGCACCTGGCCAACGCCGGGGCGGTGACGCTGGGCATTATTGGAACCGGCTACCAGGCACCCACCCAACTGGAGGCGGTGTCCCAGGTGCGCGAGGTGAAGCAGGTCCGGGCTTACAGCCGGGACGCTCAGCGCCGGGGGGTATTCGCCGAGTCGATGACCGGAGCGTTGGGAGTCGAGGTCGCCGCCGCGAACAGCGGGGAAGAGGCCGCTCGGGGCGCCGACGTGGTGATTTGCATTGCTGCCACCATGGAGGCGGTGCTGCAAGGGGAATGGCTGTCGGCGGGAGCTTTGGTAATCGGCGCGGGACCCACCACGTGGCGGGCGCGGGAGGTGGACGATGCCACGTTGACCCGGGCCGACCGCATCGTGGTGGACTCGTTGGACCAGGCTCCGGCAGAGGCCGGGGACCTGGCCAGCGCGGTGGACCGGGGCCTGCTCCAGTGGAGCCGGTTGGAGGAATTACGGGGAGTCGTGGCGGGAACGATTCAGGGACGAACCAACGCCGACGAGATTATCTATGCCAAGCTGATGGGCACCGGCGTCGCCGACGTGGCGGCGGCGAAGCTGGCCTACGACAATGCCAAAGCCGCCGGACTGGGCCAGGAAATGGAGTGGTAGCGGGCGAGAAGCGTTTTGGCTGCCGGCGGGCAGCGTAGATTGCCGGGTCTTGTTTGCTTGATCGGCGTGCTTGCAAATTATAACTTGGAGTAGAACTGACCAGGATTATGGTATGTCCACACGATTCCCTGCCTTCCAAGGGTCTTTTAATTTTCGGGGTATGGGGCTCCGTTGGGGGATTCATCCCCCAAACCCCCTAAATTGGGGAAGTCCGGCAAGCTTAGCACTGAGCTTGCCGGGGGAATTACGGGGAAATATTAAAAGACCCCGTAAAAGACCCTGCCGGCCTTCCTTTCGTACTTCGTTGCGATAAGACACGAGTGCTTCAATCGGTCAATTGACCTCACTACTTGAGTTTGCAAACACGCCCTAGTATTACAACGACGGTTCAAGGAGGGATGTCCGGGGATGTACGAAGGGCGGCTCGGCGCTTGGCATGGGAGCGTCTGGCCCGTTCGTTGCATTCTTGCGTTTCCTCCAGCCAGCGCAGCAGCTCATTCGGCCCGAACCGTTCCCGGGGCAGCATTTCCCGCACCACCCGGTAGACTTGGGGCCGGGTGATCCGGGGCATCTTTTCCCCCCCAATCCTGCTGCAGACTCAGGAGAAAGGCTCCAGCCAGCAGGCATAGGGCCACGTGGTGGTGCCAGCCAGGCCAGGTCCGGGTCTCGTACTCGTCCAGTCCCACGTCGCTCTTCTCCGTCTCGAACTCCGTTTCAATGCGCCACCTGGAACCGCCCACGTAGGCCAGCGTCTCCAGGGGAGTGTCCTCGGGAGCGTTGGACAGATAGTAGCGGGGCTCGCTGCCGTCCAGGTTCCGGCGGTAGATGCCCCAGTGGATTTCGCCGGGCTTCCGCTTGCTGGTTGGCCGCACCCGCTGGGCGCTGAACTGGTAGCTGCGGGGACCCTGGCTTCCCTCGGCCACCGTTATCTCCCGCCAGGCATCCCCCGGCAATTCATCGCTGCGCTGCTCCATGGTCCGGCGCTGACCGTCTCGCAACTTGGGTTTGCGGGGGCGCCCGAATCCCTGATACTCCGCACTGGTCCAAGCCGGCTCCAGCGGCCACACTGTGCTGCCGCCGGGGACGTCCAGCACGTAGTGCACCCCCAGCGCCGCCAACCCGTCCCGGAAGGACGGCGACATCCCGAAGGCGTCGTCCCCAGCAACCCATCTGGCCCTCAGATGTCCCCGCTCCAAGGCCCGCTCCAGCAGCTCCAAGGCCAACCCGGTCTTCGACCGGTAGCTCCGTCTCTCCTCCGGCACCCCTGCCGCTGCGCACCGGCCTTTGTCCGAGGTCCAGCTCTCCGGCAGATACAGCCCTTTGTCCACCAGGGCCCGCCCCAGCGGGCTGACGTAAGCCAGGAACATCCCCGCCTGGCAGTTGGCCACCTTGCCCAATCTCCCGCAGTACTGCCGGGCCACTCCCGCCGACTTCCTGCCCTGCTTGGGGAAGTCGCTGCCGTCCAGCACCCACACCGCCTCCGGGTGTCCCAACCTGGGCGATAAGTACTCCTGCAACCGGCCAATCACCGCGTCATCATCCCAAGGCGATTCGGTGAGAAACCGCTGCATCACCCTGGCTGACGCCGGAACCGTCTCCGACAGATTCTCGGCGTTGCGCCGCTCCCCAGACTGTACCAGCAGGGCCTGGAGATAATGACGGCTGTGGTCCCGCGCCTCCCTCCGGCCAAACAGCGGACCGAAGTAAGCGTGAAAATCCTGAAAGGCCCCGTACACCTGCTCGAAAGCTGACGTATCCACTTCCCTGCCTCACCTGCCCAAGCGTGGTCTAACCAGGCCATCATCCTATCATGCCAACCGTCGTTGTAATACTAGTACGGCGGACTTGTTCATTGATGCCGGTCTGCTGATGTCCGCCAAGGGTTTGGCGGCATTTTGGGCGATGCTCAGCATCCTGCAATCAAGAGCCGAGGGGCTCCTGCGAAACGCCTCTCCCAGCTCCCGCCACCAGCCATGTGCACATCCCACCTTGACTTTAGTTTAGGTAAGAAGGCGTACGCTCCTCAGAACGCCGCCCGTAACACCTCCATGATTGGTCCGGCGTCCGTGACGGGTTTGGGGTTGGTGGTCAGGCTCCTGTCGTGCAGCGTCGCCGCGGCTATAAACTCCAGACCGTCCTCAGGCACGTCAACCTCGCGCAGGGTTCGTGGCAGTCCCAAATCCCGGCACAGGGCGTCCACGGCGTCGGCAGCAGCCAGGCCAGCCTCTTCGTCGGTCATCGTGCTGGTCGCCACCCCGATGGCTTCAGCGATCAGGCGTTGCCGGTCGGCGGAGGCATCCAGGTTGTAGTGCATCGTGTGGGGCAACAGGATGGCGTTGGCCTCCCCGTGGGGGACCCCGTAAAGGCCACCCACGTGGTGGCAGGTAGCCGTATTCAGACCGAGTCCCCCGAAGGACCCCAGAGAGGCCATTGCGCACGCGGTCTTGGTGTTCAACAATGTGCCGATGTCCCCATCCTTGCATCGGGGCAGGTTCTCGAACAGCAACCGGATGGCGTGAAGGGCCATCCCGTCGCCGATGGGATTGTGCCCGGTGGAATAGATCGTTTCGACGGCAATGCGAAGTTGACCAATGGCCGTGGAAACCAGGATGCGCAGCGGCGTTGTGGCGAGGGCCTGCCCGTCTATGATGACCGTGCGGTGCGTCACGCCCTCGCCCGCAAGTATCAGTTTGCGTCCCAGGTGATGGTCGGTGATGCCGCCCCCGCCTCGGCTGAACTCGGCGCACCCCATCGTTGTGGGCACGCTCAGTATCGGCAGCTTGGGCGAGGGCGTCGGCGGCACGGTTATCCGGTTGGGAGGCTCGAAAATTATTTCGTAATCATGGATATCTCCACCCTCGGCCAACAGCGTCGCCATTGCCTTGGTGGTGTCGTGGGTGCTGCCGCCGCCGACGCTGATGAACACGTCGGGCTGCACTTCCCTGGCCATTTCCACGCCGGCCTCCACCGCCTCTACCGGAGAGTGGGGCGCCACCCCGGAATAGGTGCCGGCGTAGCGTGGACCCAGAGCCTCCCGGATCCTCGGCACCACGTTGCACGCTTGCAGGATGGTAGGGCCGCAGGTGATCATGGCCCGCCGGCAGCCGAGGCTGTCCACGGTCCGGGGTAGTTCGTCGATGGCGGTCTCGGCACAGATGATGTCCTGGTGCAGCGGGTTGTAGCGGTAGTCCATTGCGTTGTCTGCCATTGTGTCCAAACCTCCTGGGTAGATGCCCTGTGACGTTGGCGGGAACCGGATGCAGTGGATTCCGTCGGGGGTCCATGTACATCTCATGCGGCCCGTCATGCGGCCCGCGTCCGGGCCGTCCGAGACCAGGACTTGGCGGCATTTTAACAGGCGCCGCCGAGGCTGTCGTGGCCGGGGATAGCGAAAACGGGTTTCGTTTTCTTATGGCAGGCACGTCCGCTGCCGCGGGCGCCTAACTGGCGCCAGTAACATATCCCCTGGGATGCAACTTGCGGCATTCCTTATTGTCATTGGCGTTAATCACCCCGGGTTGGCCGGTGGGGTTATCCTGTCTGGCCCTTTCATAACCAAGCTGCCGGGGGTGTAATGGATAATCGTCGCCGTATGGGTCATGGTGGTTATATTTTTGCAATGATGGGGTTCCGGGGGGCGGCCTACCGTATGCATGCAGCCAATCAGGAAATTATAAGGACGGTAGGTGCGGGCAGGGCGGCTTGAGGTCCCCAGGACCAGCAGCCCGCCTGCGATGGCTGACCTGTTAGCGGCTCTGACCGGTGGTGTGCGACGTTACCGGCCCGTACCGGCCGCATGATGCGGCGATTCAGACGGGTGACGCCACTCCCTACGGGCCGGTTATCGGCAGCGTAGGGTAGGAAGGCGAGGTTGGAAAGGGATGCTCCGGGTCAACGCGACGCATCAGGTAGGCTTCCGAGTCCATAATCCCATCGACTTGCGAAGGAAAATCCTCAAACCGGTCGGCGAAGGCCCGGATTAAACGGCCGGACAGCGTTCCGCACCCATCACTGCCCAGGAACACCGCCAGTTCTGCCGCCCGTTCGATGGATGCTCCTTCCCCCGAGGTTACCTGTACGCCTCGCTCGTAGGTCGCCATATCCCCTATCGAAAGGGCCAGGTCGCGCGTTTCTTCCCACATCCGGGTGTGGATGGAGCCGGGGCTGATGGCGTTGACGGTGATGGGCGTGTCCGCCAATTCCAGGGCCAGATTCTCGGTCAGGTTGACGATGCCTGACTTGGCCGCATCATAGGCGGACGTATTGGGCCCACCTACTCCCGACATATTGATGATTCGGCCCTGGCCCCGATCCAGCATTGGCGGGATCACGGCCCGGCAGCCGTAAAACGTGCCCAGCAAGTGCACGGCGACCGTGCGGACCCAATCGTCCGGGTCGTTGTCCCAGAGGCGGCCCACCGGCCCGATATTGCCTGCGTTGTTGACCAGCACGTCGATAACGCCGTAGCGCTCCAGCGCGGCGGACACTGCGTCGTCCACCTGCTCACGGATGATTACGTCGGCGATGGTGGTGAAAACGTCGCTGCCGAACTGACCGGCAATATGCTGGGCGGTCTCCTGCAATTCGGCATCGGTGCGGGCCGCCAGCGCCAGTCTCGCCCCTTCCGCGGCGTAGGCCAGCGCTATCGCCCGCCCGATCCCGCGGCCAGCTCCGGTAATCAGGGCAACACGCCCATCGAGTCTTTTCCTGCTGACCATTGCTGCCCTCCACGGATTCGATTCGGATAAATCCCGAATGATACAATTAGCCTACATACTACACGCTGCACGGAGCTGTTAAATGGCAGAACTGAACGAGACGGTGACTTTCACCAGCATGGCCGAGGGAACCCGCGAGGATTACGAACTGCTGGAGCAATTGGAGGCCAGATTCGCGGCAGGGACGGCAGACCGCGTTCTGGAACAGCTTCGCGGTCTGGCCGGGTCGCTGTCCGGTTACCGCGTTGACCGGCTGGAACATTCGTTGCAGTGCGCCACGCGCGCCCATCGCGACGGGGCTGGCGACGAGTTGGTGGTGGCGGCCCTGCTCCACGACATCGGCGACCTGCTGGCCCCCCACAACCATAGTGAATTGGCCGCTGCGATGCTGCGTCCCTATGTCTCCGAGCGCACATATTGGATTGTGCGCCAGCACGGGCTGTTCCAGAGCTATTATTACGCCCATCATCAGGGAGGCGACCGGCACGCGCGGGACGTATTCCGCGGTCATCCGTGGTATCAGAACGCGGTGGACTTTTGCCACCGGTGGGATCAGCTGTCCTTCGACCCGGATTATGAATCGCTGCCGCTGGAATCCTTCGAGCCGATGGTGCGGAGAATCTTTGCGCGGCCACCGTTCAGCGCAGCCGGGCGGGACGATTAGGAAGTTTAGAGGGACTTCCGGGGATTTGCCGGTTATCGTTTTGCCGGTTATTGTACCGCATATCCCGCCGCCCGCTAACCCCAGGACCATATATCCCGTCGCCCACTAACCAGGGCAATCGCGTTTTAATTCGTAACTGGACAATTACGCAGTCTTATGCCGTCCTCATGGCGTGTTGCTACTCGAAAAACCCTCGAAACGCTTGGTACCATTGGAAATCAGGCATTGGAAATCAGGCTGGTTAGCCGGTATATCTTCTCGAGACTGAACGGTTACGGTGGGCGGGGTGCGGCTGAAACCAGTTGGGACTCCTGGAAATCGTGTCATTTTATGCCATTTAATGTCATTTGCCCCTGGACCGCGGCGGGTTGGGAGGCGTCATGCAGGTCTGAGGTTATGGTAAGGAAGGGTTGCCGTGGTTGGCAAGAGGCGGGGCGTCAGGTTAGGCCAAAACAATCATAACGCGACGGCACAGATGGTTGATGGTCCAGTCCGTTTTGGAAAGAAAGGGAGGCCCCAGCCCGTAATCGAGCTGGGGCCTCCCTTCTATGGCCTTCCTTCTGGGGCCCCCGCTGGGGTTGGGACGCGGGGGCGATTTACGGATTTACGCCGTCGGAGCAGCGGCGAAGACGCCGGGCGGGGTCATCAACCGTCGGTCGATCCTCGGTCCATCCGAGGCCGCTGGCCGGCCATACGCTTCATCCCTGCTACTTCGGCGTTGGACCGTCGGTCCATGCGTTGGCGAAGCTGGCCGACCAGGGGCCGGCGCCCTCGGCGTTGATGGCCCGCACCTGCACGTCGTAGCTGGTGCCCTGGGTCAGGCCGGTGATGGTGGCGGTAAGGCCGGTGACGGTTTGGCCGTACTTGGACCAAGCATCCGATGACGGCGCCTTTGAAGCGCGGTACTGCAACTCGTAGCCGGTGATGGGCGGGCCGGTGTTGGTGGGCGCGGCCCACTTGACATCCAGGCTGTTGAGGCCGGCGGCGCCGGAGGAGGAGCGCACCCACCACGGCGCATTGGGCTGACCAGGCGGCTCAATCTCGTCGCTCACCCTCACCGTCACGGCGACGCTGTCGGAAGCCGTCCCGTCGCTGGCAATCACCGTGATTTGGAGGATGACCCCCTCTTCATAGTCGAGGCCCGTGGCCGCCGCCGCCGACAACCGCCCGGCGCTGCTGATGTTGAACCAATCCGCGGCGGTCCCGCCCACGCTCCAGGTGATGGTGTCAACGGCATCCCCGTCGGTGGCGGTGAACGCGCTGCCGATGTTGTCGGGTTTATTCTCTGCCACCGTTATCGTCACGCTGTCGGGGCCGTCGATGACCGGCGCCTGGTTGGCCGCCGAGGTCGTGACTGTCGTTCCGGCGCCGGAGGCCGACCATCCGCTCGTCCCTTCGTCGTTGCTGGCCTGCACCTGCACCTGGTATTCGGTGTTGGCGTCCAGACCGGTGATGGTGGCGGTCACGCCGGTTCCGGTGTGGGACTTCGGGGTCCAGGAGCTCTCGCTGGTCTTCTTGTACTGCAACCCGTAGCCGGTGACCGGCGGGCCGGTGTTGGTGGTGGGCGCATCCCACGTGACAATCAGGCTGGTGTTGGATTTGGCGACGGAGGTCACCGTCGGCGCGCTGGGCTGCCCGGGCGCTTCGGCCCGGTCGAGCACCTCCACGTATATGTCGTAGCTGTCCGAATCCTTGCCGTCGCTGGCCGTCAATGTGACGAAGAAGACTCTGAGATAGGTGCCCTTGATGCTTCCAGTGTCCTCATAGTTGAGGCCAGTGGCCGACGCCACCGACAACTGCCCGTGGCCGTACTCCGCAGTGCTTATGTTGAACAAATCGCCGTGCTCGCCGCTCACGCTCCAAGTGATGGGGTCGTAGTCCGCATCGTTGACTCTGATGGTCCCGTTGTTGCGGGGTCTGACGGGCCCGAAGTTGCCGGGGGTGTTCTCGGCGATGGTCATGGTCTTGGCCGTGATGATGACCGGCGGGTTGTTCGGGCAGTCGGGGCAGGGCGGCGCGACCTTGCCGTACACGGTGTCCGACCAGGGGCCATACCCCGTAGCCTTCTCCCGCAGCTCCGCGCAGGTGTGCCGAGTCGCCATGGTGCACGGGGGGACGCTCCACAAAGCGTTCACCAGCCGCACCTGAAACGCGTACGTGTCGTTGAGCGATCCATTGTGGGTGGTTGCTGTGGCGTCGGCATCGAGTTCCCGAATCCACCAACTCTCCGAACTCTTGAAGTCGGCGCGCCTGGTCCGAAGCTCCAGCTTATGCGCCAGCGGAATGCCGCGGTCGGCGAACTCCGGGAGCTCCCAAGTGACTATCACAGCGCTGGAGCCCCCGACATACTCCACCTCCGGCGCATCCATCTTCCCGGGCGCTTTGGGGGGACCTGTAATGCGCACCGTGTAGGTCTCGCCGTCGGTGAAGGACACGGAGGTAGTCCAGTCAATGTAAATACCGTCACCAGTCGAGCCACGATTGTCAATCAATCCGGTGTCGCTGAACGCAAGTACATCATTGTCGATGTAAAGGGTGAGGCTATCCGGTGGGGTGCCCGTATTCGGCGCCAACTCCACATACATCAGGCTAGAATCTTTATTCAAAGTTGTAATTGTGTATGTGACCCCGTCATGTACGAACTCGGTACTCGAAAGCGACCCATATACACCGCTCAGATAGCCGTCGAGGCCGGCACTATCTGTTCCAGCGACCAGGGTGGCGCACAGGAGGTCGGTCACCAGGCACCCCTCGGGCATCCTCACCGTCACGGCGACGCTGTCGGTATCCGTGCCGTCGCTGGCAATCACCGTGATGGCGTAAGATGACTGGGTCGAATAGTCGATGGTGACGCCGCTGGCCAGCGACAACTGCCCGTCTCTGCTGTTACTGAAGCGGTTATCTCCGCTGATCACGAAGGAGCTGGCGTCGGGTCCGGTTAGGCTCCAGGTGATGGACTCGCCAAAGTCCGCGTCGGTGGCGGTGAACGGGCTGCCGATGTCGCCGGTGGTGTTCTCGGCCACTCCGATCGCCACGGTGTCTTGGCCGCCGATGACCGGCGCCTGGTTGGCTGGCGCCCTTACCACCGCAACGCTGTAGGTGGTCCCATCCACAAACGCAACCGGCCCGGCTATACCTTCACCACGGAAAGTCCAGGACAACTGGATCCCATCATCAGGATTATAATAGGCTCCCCTGAAGGCGTAGACATCAGATTCGATGCAAAGGGCCAGATCGAGATCCAGAAGCGCCGTCGTATCCTTGTCAAAATTCAAAATTAGGTCGCCTTTTGTTGACAGTTCTTTTACTGTGTATTCAGTTCCGTCAGCCGTGAACGTGGTTGAGTCAAGGCTCCCATAATGAAGTGCGGAATTTACGTGTACCGTAGAATATCCAGTCCTAGTAGTCAGTCAACCGTGGAATCGAAAGGGTAGAGGCGGTGAAGTTTGGATCGGGCGTCTTGGGTTTTGAACCGCCAGTTGATACCAACTCGGGCGGCGTTGCGCTCCCGCACCAATGCCTGGACTTCCCTCCCGAGAGCCTCCTCGTCGGGGAGCCGCTGCTTCAGGCAGCAGCGGGACAGCACGCTGAACTCGATTTCCGCCATGTTCAACCAACTCCCGTGCTTGGGGGTGTAGTGGAACTCCAGGCGCTTGGCAATCCGTCGGGCCTCGGCCGCTGGGAACGTCTTGTACAGCGACGCCGCGCGGTGGGTGTTGAGATTGTCCAGGACCACCCGCACCACCGGGACCTCCGGATAGGCTTCATCCACCAGCCAGCGCATCTGGTGGGCGAAGTCCTGCATGGTGCGCCGCTGGGTCACCGCCACCTGCCGCCACCCGGCCAGCGGCTCGCAGGCCAGGAACAGGTTGCGGGTGCCTTCCCGCCGGTATTCGTAGTCCTGCCGCCGGGGAAGTCCAGGCCGGGGCGGCAGAGAGGGCCGGGTCTCCGCCAGCAACTGGGTGGAGGTCTCGTCAAAGCAGACCACCGGACGCTGGGGGTCATACGGTTCGGCGTACAGGTCCAGCACGTCCTCCATGTTGGCCACGAACTCGGCGCTCACCTTGGGGATGCACCACTCCTGCTTCTGCCACGGCTTGAGAACGTTTTTTTGAGACGCTTACGCACTCCCTCGTGGGACATGGAGGACGCCAGCCCCAGTTCCACCACCTTGCCAGCCAGCAGGCGCAGGGTCCAGTGGTCGTGGCCCTCCGGCGCTGGACTGCAGGCCAACGCGATGAGGTGGGCTTCGCTCCGGTCGTCCAACTTCCGATGCCGGTTGACCTGGCGCCGGTCCCACAGGGCCCCGTCCAACCCTTCCTCGGTAAAGCGCTGCTTAATCCGGTAAACGGTGCCCAGCGCCACATCCAGGGCCTCGGCCACCTTGGGAGCGGCCCAACTGTCGTCGCTCTTGAGGAGAATCCGCGCCCTGGCGGTCACTCGGGCCGAGCTTTTCCCAACCCGAATCAGATTCTGGAGTTCTTCCCGTTGTTCCGGCGCCAGCCGCACAGCGTACTTGTCCCTGATCATCACTGCCACCCCCCCATCAGAACTTCATCCCAAGCAGTATACGACTATCGGCCAGATTCCTGTATGACTTTCAACATCAAAGTTGACTCACTACTAGTAGGATAATCGGGGTCTGTTGCTGCGGTCAGGTTGCCGCTCCAGTACTTGTCAGACTTGTCAGAGACTTCGCAAGCGTTGTCGGTCACCGCTATCGTAACGTAGACTTTGTCACTATTATTCATGGTGTCGTCGGCAGTCACCGCGACGAAGTAAGACGACTTGGTCAGGGTGACGCCGCTGGCCAGCGACAGTTGGCCCCCGCTGATGTTGAAGGAGTCGGCGTCGGTGCCGCTCAAGCGCCAGGTGATGGTGTCGCCAGCGTCCGCGTCGGTGGCGGTGAAGGCGCTGCCGATGTTGCCGGTGGTGTCCCGGTGCACCGTGATCGTCACGTCCCCGGGGCCGCCGATGATCGGCGAGGCCGCCACCCTGACCAGGCCGTCGGCGCTGGTAGCGCCCGTGCCGATGGCGGACCAGGGGCTCTGGCCCTCGTTGCTCTTCGCCCTCACCCGGACCTGATAGGTCTTGCCTTCCCTCAGGTTGGCGATGGTGGCCGTCGTGTCCGCAGTGCTGGGATGGCTGCTCCATTCATCGCTTACGTCACGGCCGGTTGAGTCGAGGCAGTAATGGGTGTAATAGCGGGTAATGGGCGGGCCGGTGTTGGTGGGGGCGCGCCAGGTGACAGTCAGGCTGGTGGTGGAATCGGAGGTCGCAGTTACGGCCGGCGCCGCGGGTCTGCCGGGCGGCTCCCTCACGTCGGTCACCGTCACCGTGACAGCCTCGCTGTCGGTCCCGCCGTTGCCGTCGCTGGCGGTCACCGTGATGCTGCGGGTGGCGCCGTCCTCATAGTTGAGGCCGGTATAGTCGAGGCCGGTGGCCGACTTCACCGACAACTGCCCGGCGCTGATGCTGAACTGATCGCCGTCGGCGCCGCCCACGCTCCAGGTGATGGTGTCGCCAGCATCCGCATCGGTGGCGGTGAAGGGACTGCCCACGTTGCCGGTGGCGTTCTCGGCGATGGTCAAGTCCGTGGGCAGGGCGTCGATGACCGGCGCCGTGTTGGACTGGGCGTTGGCCGGGTCCAGAGGAGAATACAGCGCAGCAACGGCGAAAGCCGTAATGGCCAGGAGCAAGGCCACGGCCCCAACCCTCAGCCAGCTAGAAGCGGCCAACTTGTTCCCTGCTATCGACATGATTGGTTGCATCTTGCTCCCTACATACGCCAGCCGGATGAGCCGAGCTGGCAAGCTGAGATGTAAAACCCGGTAATGACATAATTCGGGTAACGCATATTAACCGAGTTTGTCGGAAAATTCTACTGCCTTAGCTGGACTGTGACAGTCCAGACTTGGTGAGATGAATTGGTTTCAGCCAAGGCTTTCATCCAACTGCCACTTTTTTGAGGGGGTTTGGGGGATGAATCCCCCAACGCAACCCAACCCCCATATTCCGCTGCTTGAGATCCAGGGAGGCTTTTTCCAGCAGATGCCTCAGTTTATATAGGTCCCGGTCATAATCCCGGGGTTCTTGCGGTTGCTTCGGGGCGGTTGCTTCAGGATTGACATGCATCGGCGCACGTCGTGAGGTAAATAGTTATAGTTTTTCGTGGATACGCCTTTGGGAGGTTCGCCGATGGCAACCCGCATTCGCAGCAAGTCCACTTCTGGCAAGAGCGTAACCCACGCACGTAAGCCCCCCCCCCCAACTTTTCGGACAATCTGCGCCAACAGCCAGTACCCCTCTCTGCACTGGCAGGGCACGGCGCCGCCGGCCCAGCCGCTGAAGAACGACTGCTACCTGGACACGACGGGCTGATCGAGATCGCCAGCCTGCACCAGCCGTACGCGCTGCGCTGGGACCTGGACGGCGACCGCACGGGCGGCGAACCCGTGGCGCTCCCTCACTTTAGCCGGCTACCCGACTTTAGCCGACTACCCGGCGCTGAGTTGGGCGGTCCGCGGACGGCTCCACTGCTGTAATGGGAGCGATTTTAGACCCTTCGGCTACGCTCAGTCAGAATGACATTAAATGACATTGAACGGCATTGTTTTTAAGACGCGATTACCCTAAAAAGACCCTACAATCCTATCGGCTTTACTATCGGCTTTGCGAAAAAGCCCGTTATCCTGTGTCCACATTTTTATCCGTCCAGCTTATGTGAGGAGCAAGATGCCATCGGTTAAGTCAATAACAGGGAACAAGTTGGCCGCTTCTAGCTGGCTGAGGGTTGGGGCCGTGGCCTTGCTCCTGGCCATCACAGCTTTCGCCGTTGTTGCGCTGTACTCCCTTCCGGACCCGGCCAGCGCGCAGTTCCAACACGGCGCCAACCAGGCGCCGGTGATCGCGGCCCTGCCCACGGACTTGACCATCGCCGAGAACGCCACCGGCAACGTGGGCAGTCCCTTCACCGCCACCGATGCGGATGCTGGCGACACCATCACCTGGAGCGTGGGCGGCGCCGACGGCGATCAGTTCAGCATCAGCGCCGGGCAGTTGTCGGTGAAGTCGGCCACGGGCCTGAACTATGAGGACGGCGCCACCCCTAGCGTCACGGTGACCGCCAGCGACGGCAACGGCGGGACCGACAGCGAGGCCGCCACGGTGACGGTGACCGACGTGAGAGAGCCGCCCGGCAGACCCGCTGCGCCGATGGTGGCCGTGGACGCCAACTCCCCCCCCACCTCTACCGTCACGTGGAGCGCGCCCACCAACACCGGCCCGCCCATCACCCGCTATTACATCCGTTATTGCCTCGACTCCACCGGCTGCGACCAAAACTCTGAATGGAGCGACTATCCCAGCACTGCCAACACGACGGCCACCATCGCCAACCTGAGGGAAGGCAAGACCTACCAGGTCCGGGTACGGGCGAAGAACGACGAGGGCCAGAGCCCCTGGTCAGCCATCGGCACGGGCGCTGCCAGCGCCGACGACGACGACCTTGCCAGGGCGGCCAGCTCTCACGACCCGCCGGTCATTGACGGCCTCCCCAACCAGACGATAACGGTGGCCGAGAACACCACCGGCAACATCGGCAGCGCCTTCACCGCCACCCCGGATCCTCCTGACGCCGACATCACCTGGAGCCTGGGCGGGACCGACGCCGACTCCTTCGACATCAGCGCCGACGGGGGCCAACTGTCGCTGGCCAGCGGCGTCAGCCTCGACTATGAGACCAAGACATCTTACGCCATCACGGTAACTGCCACCGTCACCCAGGTCACCGACGAAACCGACAGCATCGCCGTGACGGTGACCGTGACCGACGTGGACGAGGTGCCCGACAAACCCGAGCTGAAAATCGTGAGCATCATTGGGAACAGGGTGCGTTTGGAATGGGAGGACCCGACAAACGTTGGATCGGCCATCCAAAAGTTCAATTTGCGGTACCGGAAAGCCGATCGCTACTACTCCAACCCCGACCCCACATGGAAACAGAGCGATTATTACGAAACCACAGGTAATGAATCTATAGTTATCCCTTCGGAGAACGTGAAGTATGAGCATCAGCTGCGGGCTGTGAACGGGGCGGGCCAGAGTGAATGGTCGGACAGCATCTATTATGTGACAACGTCCCCCACCACTGGGAACCTTCGTCCGACGATTCACACCCGTTCCGTCACCGGCCTGGAAATCAGCGAGAAGATGGCCGGCGCCGCCGTTGGCGCTCCGATCATGGTCACTGAACCGGATGCCGGTGACACGCTTACCTGGAGTCTGAGCAGGAGCGCTGCCGCAGCGTTCGCCATCAGCAGCGATGGGCAGTTGTCGGTGGCGGCGGCGGATGGTCTCGACTATTACGACGGGGCTTTCCGCAACTTAAGGGTGACGGTCAGCGACGGCACGGATTCGGACAGCGAGAACGTGGCGGTCAAGGTGAACTTCAACCCCTGCCTGGCCGCCACCAAGCCCTGGAGCGCCACCCTGACGGCGGGAACAGCCCCCACCAACACTGGTACGACTGGGTATAATGCCTCAGACGACGACAACGAGGTATTTGGGACACTTGACTCGACCACGTTCACGGTTGACGGAATCGCATACACCGTAGTACAACTGGCAACCGGCAACGACCTTGTTTTCGAGCTTGACAAGTCCCCGATACCGCTTAGGAGCCTCGGTGTGTCCCTTTGCATCGGCTCTGACACGTACGCCTTTAAGGGTACCTCTACGCTCGATAACCAGGTGTACTGGTTTGGCTCGGATAACGAATGGGATACAACGAAGGCCTTTGTGGATGGGACGACCTATAGTGTTGCGTTGGCGCTAGGGCCGCCCATGACGCCCAACACGACGCCGGTCATCAGCGGCCCCGACCCCGTGGCGATAACGGTGGCCGAGAACGCCACCGGCAACGTGGGCAGTCCCTTCAAGGCCACCGACGAGGATGCTTACGACCCCATCACTTGGAGCGTGGGCGGAACCACCGCCGTCAATTTCGCCATCAGCAACAGGGGGCAGTTGTCGGTGACCACGGGCCTCGACTATGAATCCGCGCCCACCCACAGCCTCACGGTGACCGCCACCGACGGCAACGGCGGAACCGACAGCGTCGCCGTGACGGTGACGGTGACCGACGTGTACGAGTCGCCCGTCGGCCCGCCGGCGGATTGTTTGGTGACCGACCTGCTGTGCGCCACCCTGACCGCCGGAGAAGCATCTGGCTCGACCGGCTATGATAGGGGTAACTATGGGACGCTTTCGGATACCGACTTCGTACATGACAGAGTCACATACACAATTGAATTTTTGAAAGAGTCGGGCCAGGTTAATTTGCGTTTGGACCCGAATACGGTCACCCCACCGGATAGCCTCACCCTTTACATCGACAATGATGTATATCCGTTCAGCGACGCCTACATTATCAATATTTATTGGGCTGTTTTAATTGACTGGGAGAGCCTCAGCCCCCTCACCGCCGGCCAGACCTACAAGGTGCGCATTATAGGCCCCCCAAAACCACCCGGGAAGATGGATGCGCCGACGGCGGAGTATATCGGCTCCCGCGTTGCGTACGATGAGGTCAGGGGTACCGTGAAAGTCACTTGGGAACTCCCGGAGATCCCCGATCTCGGCATTCCGCTGGCGCATAAGCTGGAGCTTCGGACCAGGCGCGCCGACTTCAAGAGTTCGGAGAGTTGGTGGATTCGGGAACTCGATGCCGACGCCACAGCAACCACCCACAGTTTATTGTTAAACCAAACGGCCGCGTTTCAGGTGCGGCTGGTGAACGCTTTGTGGAGCGTCCCCCCGTGCACCATGGCGACTCGGCACACCTGCGCGTATCTGGAGGAGCTGGCTACGGGGTATGGCCCCTGGTCGGACACCGTGTACGGCAAGGCCGCGTTGCCCTGCCCCGACTGCCCGAACAACCCGCCGGTCATCATCACGGCCAAGACCATGACCATCGCCGAGAACACCCCCGGCAACTTCGGGCCCGTCAGACCCCGCAACAACGGGACCATCAGAGTCAACGATGCGGACTACGACCCCATCACTTGGAGCGTGAGCGGCGAGCACGGCGATTTGTTCAACATAAGCACTGCGGAGTACGGCCACGGGCAGTTGTCGGTGGCGTCGGCCACTGGCCTCAACTATGAGGACACTGGAAGCATCAAGGGCACCTATCTCAGAGTCTTCTTCGTCACATTGACGGCCAGCGACGGCAAGGATTCGGACAGCTACGACATATACGTGGAGGTGCTCGACCGGGCCGAAGCGCCCGGGCAGCCCAGCGCGCCGACGGTGACCTCCGTCGCCAAATCCAACACCAGCCTGATTGTCACGTGGGATGCGCCCACCACCAACACCGGCCCGCCGGTCACCGGCTACGGGTTGCAGTACAAGAAGACCAGCGAGAGCTCCTGGACCCCGAAGTCCCACACCGGAACCGGCGTGACCGCC
Source organism: Dehalococcoidia bacterium (assembly GCA_965262735.1). Taxonomy (GTDB): domain Bacteria; phylum Chloroflexota; class Dehalococcoidia; order Lucifugimonadales; family UBA3495; genus CATOSK01. The sequence continues at coordinate 250,753 of CBDHFS010000002.1, forward strand.
ACCATCACCGGTCTGGACGCCAACACCGAATACCAGGTGCAGGTGCAGGCCAGCAACGACGAAGGGACGAGCGGATGGTCGGCCTCCGGCGCCGGAACGACAGTCACGACCTCGGCGGCCAACCAGGCGCCGGTCATCGACGGCCCCGACAGCGTGACGATAACGGTGGCAGAGAATAAACCCGACAACATCGGCAGCGCGTTCACCGCCACCGACGGGGATGCCGTCGACACCATCATCTGGAGCGTGGGCGGCGCCGCCGGGCATTTCTTCAACATCAGCAGCGCCGGGCGGTTGTCGGCGGCGGCGGCCACGGGCCTCGACTATGAAGAGGGGGTCATCCTCCAATTCACGGTGATTGCCAGCGACGGGACGGATTCCGACAGCGTCGCCGTGACGGTGAGGGTTAGCGACGTGGACGAGGCGCCCGGGGCGCCCAATGCCCCGGCGCTGCAGTCCCCCGGCAGCAGCGACACCGAAATGAGGGTGTGGTGGAACGTGCCGGCCAACACCGGCCCGCCCATCACCGGGTACGAGGTGCAGTACCGCGCTTCGAGCATGCCGAAGTCGCCGCCATCGGGACCCTGGTCGATCTACAAACCCGAGGGAACCGGCACGATGACGACCATCACCGGCCTGATAGCGGGCACCAACTGGGAGGTTCAGGTGAGGGCCGCGAACGCCGAGGGCGCCGGAGACTGGTCGGCCAGCAGCTACGCATGGACCAGCGGTCTAACGCCGGGGGGATGAGCGGATGGTCGGCTAGTGGCCTCGGATGGACCGACGCGAGGTCAGGGTAAACTGGGTCCTTGCTCCAAAGTAGAGCGTATCCCGGTCTTGAGCGCAGACGGCGGGGCGCCGGCAACATGCCGGCGCCCCGTCAGCCTTTCCGCTGCCACCAGGTCCACCAGGGACTGCTCCATTCCTTCCCTATCGGAGCGAGCGATTATGGACGCCCAAGAGGGTGTGTGAGAAGCCATCAAGCTGGTTCAAGCCGCCGGGGCATCAAGCTGGATCATTTGAATCATTGCAATCGGTATCCAAGTTTTGGTGGTTTCCGTTAGCGCTTGATAGTCCTTGCTAAACGTCCTTGCTAAACGTCCTCGCTTAACCTACGGGACCGGCCCAACCAGGCTGGGGTGCGTTCCACCACCCATCTTCAAGGCAAGACCTCAAAGCGGCGGAATATGGGGGTTGGGTTACGTTGGGGGATTCATCCCCCAAACCCCCTCAAAAAAGTGGTGGTTGTATGAAAGCCTTGGCTGAAACCAATTCATCTCACCAAGTCTGAACTGTTACCCGGATGCCGACATGGATGACCACTGCCCTGATTACAGGCATACTGGTGATATCCATTGATATCCATGATGGCAGCCACGGCAGCAGTCATCCAAAGGTATAATGGGCCCAGACGCCATCCGCCGCGACACTCAACCCTCAAGAGGGCAAAAATGACTACCCAGCCAACCAAGCCGGCCAGGACCCAGGCGCCGGACTTCATCCGGCTGCCCGACCAGAAAAAATGGGATAAAGACTTGACCACCTACAAATACCTCCACGTCCCCGGCTATTCCACTCCCTTGGCGGAATACCTGGGCCACCCGGAAACTACCATAATCACCTGCGAAACGGCCGCCAGCCTCCGGCCCACCGAAGTATATGAGGACATACGCTTCCCCGACCTGCTCATCGCCCTGGACGTGGACCCCATCGCCCACGAAGCCCGCAACGGCTACGTCGTAGAAGAACAGGGCAAACCCCCAGACTTCGTCCTGGAAATCGCATCGCACACCAACCCAGAGAACAACGAGATAAGCAAAAGGGACTACTACGAACGAATGCAAATCACGGAATATTGGCGGTTCGACCACACCGGCGGGCAGCTTTACCAAAGCGGACTGGTCGGAGAAACCATCGTCAACGGAGAGTACCAGCCAATTGCCATCAACCGGACTCCCGAGGGAAACCTCCGGGGCCACAGCAACGTCCTGAACCTGGACCTCTGCTGGGAAGACCACCGGCTCCGCTGGTGGAACCCGGTAGAGCAATGCTACCTGGACACTCACATCGAGCAGATACAGGCCCGCAGGGCCGCCGAGGCCCGGGCCGACTGGGAACGCCAGGAGCGAGACGCCGCCGAGGCCCGCAACCGGGAACTGGAAGCGGAACTCCGGCGCCGGGATAACCCGTAGGCCGGAGACAATAGCCGGTTTGAGGTCTTCTGAAATTTCCCCGGAGACCCCAAACTCATCGCATTCAAAATGGGTTGGCCATGACTGAATTCCACGCACACTCAGCCAACGGAGACGGCCGTTGGCACGGCTTGGTAGAACATCTCCGGGCGGTCGCGGAACTCGCCAAGGAATTGAGCCGTCCATAATCATCGCCGTGCTCGGGGGGATCTCACGGCCCTGATCGGCCTGTCGGGAATCCTACACTGAGAGCAACCACACCCCCCAAGAGACCAAAGCCTGACCCAAACCATAATTCAGACCAAGACCATCATCATCCACACCGGCGCCCAGGGCGGCGGGAACCCGGGACCGGGCGGATACGCAGCAATCATCGAGAACGGAGAGGAGAGGAGAGGACCACCATACATGGCTCCGACCCGGAGACCAACGGCGGGCGCATGGAGATGACCGCCATGATACGCGCCATCGAGGAGGCCGGGAACAGTGAAAGAGAGATAACCGTCATCTCCAAGTCCAAGTACCTCTCCGACGCCCTGAACCGGGAATGGCCGGTGAAGTGGGAACAGGAAGGCTGGCTGAGAACCCCTGGAGAGGGTGTGACCACAGAGCGCTCGAAGGAGGTCACCGTGAGGGCCATGAACCTGGACGGGAGACGCCTGAAAATACACGCCCATGACCTGCTGGCCTAGGTGATGGAACACGAGACCGGCCATCCCGGGCGATGTCCTGTACACCGCCCGGGGGATCAGGGGGAAAGAATGACGGCAATCAACGCCAACCCAATCATGAAGGACAACGGACGGGAGGACCGGTAAACCGGGAGGAAATTCCCCAAAGGGGGGGAGAGCGGAACATGGAGGAGAGGGGCTAACAGCCGGCCATAATGCTGGAGACCAGGCGGAGGGCCGGGAACGCCGAGGTCCGGGTATAGGACAACGGCTACGGCATGAGGCTGGAGATCATAGAGCGGGCATTCATCCCCTTCTTCACCACCAAGCCCCGCCAACCAGGGGTCCGGGCTGGGCCTAAGCGTGGCCAACGATATAATCGGGGAGCACAGCGGCACGATCATCATCGAGTCGGACCCGGGCCAATACACCGTGGTCACCATATCCATCCCCAACGGAGCGCACCGGGAGCAGATCACGGAGGAGGAGTGGTCCGGAGTGGCCTGACCGGAAGAAACCGGCCATAACAATCCGGCGTGAAACGCGAAACTGGCTGGGTCCACCCCCCTGATACACTAGGGTGTGACTGAAAGCAGTTGGAAAAGGGAGTTTACAGGAGAAGCAAGGGATGGCAACCTCCTGACAGGTAGAAGCAGCCAGAGGGAGGGGTGATGAAGCGAACGATCGGGAGATTATGGAACACGCCGTTGGGGAAATGCGGGAAGCCTTGGCCCAGGAAGTGGACGAGGGGGAGGCCGGGTATTGGGACCCGGACGCTTGGGAGGAAGAGGTTATCCAGTTCACCCGGCAGTTGGGCCAGCGGACGGTGCAGACCTGGGCAGAGGTGAAGGCTGAGCAAGCAAAAGCTCAGGCCTCTTTTGTCCCGGCTGCGGGGGAAGACGCCACCTGCACCGGTGGCAACCCCTGTGGTGGTTAAGCGTCTTCGGACGGATTGAGGTGTCAGCGCCCTATCTACGCTGCCCCAAGGATCGCCCGGCGGCGGGGCGCCGGCGCCGTTCCAGGAGTTGACCGGTGTGCAGTGCCGAGGCAAGTCTTTGGCCTTGCAGCGGGCCTTGACCGACTTTGGAGCGGAAAAGTTTTTTGAGCAGGCTGGCCGGCAACTGAAGGAACACTACTGAAGGAACACTATGGAGTCGAGTTGCACCGCAGCAGCATCAGAGAAGTGGTCCTGAAACATGTGGAAAGAGCCGCCGAATTTGTGAACCGGGAGGACCGGGAGACGATTGCCAGCTACGAAAAGCAGCGCAGCTACCGGCCTGGTCAACCGTGGCTGATCGTGGAGACCGACGGCAGCATGGTGCGCACTGGGGAGTTGGCGCCGGACCCGGCGGGGAGAGGGAGTCTGGGGGGACGCGCCATGCGGATCAGGAATACCCAGTGGCGGGAGGTGCGGCTGAGCCTGGTGGAGGCGCCGGGAGGAAGGGAGCGGCGGTACGCCGCGGCGATGGACCCTCCCCAGCGGGCGGGAGAGCAGATGTTTGCGCTGGCGCTAAACTGCGGGTATGGGGACAACACCTGGGTGCATGGCATCGGAGATGGCGCGCCCTGGATTGCCCAGCAGGTGGCGGCGGTCTTCCCCCGGCAGCGCTTCCTGCTGGACCGCTATCATCTGTTGGAACACTTGCATGACGGGGCGTCGGTCCTGACGCCGGGGGACCCGGAATCCGCCCGGGCTTGGGTCAGCGCACAGGCGAACCGCATTGACGCGGGGTGCGTAGCTGGGGTGGTGGCCGAATGCCTGAGCCGGGCCGAGCCGGTGTGGAGCATCCGCTGCGCCGGTTGGCCGGTTACCTGGAGAACCGGCAAGGACAGATGGATTACGCCGCCGCCCGGCAGGAAGGTCTGCCCATCGGAAGCGGCGCGGTGGAAGGGGGCCATCGCCACGTGATTCAAGCCCGGCTGAAGTTGCCGGGAGCATGGTGGAAGGAGGAGACGGTGAACCCCAAGCTGGCCTTGAGATCATAGCGGGCCAACGGCTGTTGGCCAGCCTTTTGGAATTGATCCCAACCACTTTTAGTCACACCCTGTCAGCAGTCAACACTTGCAAATATCTAGCGGTTGCGGTCCGGCGGCAATCACCTTAGCCAAATAGCGCGTCGTATGGCGCAAGTCCAACGCCACAACGTCCCACTCGCTCCCGTCGTCAAACCACTGCCGGTAACTCACGAAGTCACCGTTGTCCACGACGCGATAATCGGCATCTGGTTTCTGGCCTAGAGTCAACGTATCGGTCTCGGCGTCGTAACCCCGTTCCAATCCCAATGGCATGAAACGACTGACGCGCAGTATGTCCACCTGCGTGATGTCTTCGCTGTCCTTGTCCGCAAACGTCAGGATTACGCCAAAGTCGTCCCGTAGAGTGCTGCCGCCTCCGCCTTTACTGTGGGCAACAATAATGTCCACCGTGTCTTCCTTTGGGTAGTACCTAGTGCTCATCCCGTATCTCCAACTCTTGGCACCGTTGCATGAACCAAGGGCGACCTTCTGCGGCCAGCCGCCGAGCGGCGCCTTTATCAAAATGGGCGGTATTGACCCGTTGATTGTCCAGTGAGACCGCAACCCGCATCATGTGAGTCCGGCCAGGGACAAATCCCCAATAGACGGTAGCAGTGTTCTCCAAATTATCGTCGCAGATGCCACGGGCAACCCAGTGTTCAAGGACGTTATCCCTGTGGCGGTAATTCCCTGCGACGCTTTGCCACGCGCATGGGTGGTCATCAGCCTGGTAATCCGGTTGGCGGTGATGCTCTCCGGCAACATACGCGGGAGCCACAACTTGGGCAACTGCTCCGTTGGCTGGGGGTCTGCTTGCGCCGACAATTTGCTCCGCATCGGTGGCTCATAGCTCTATTTTACCGCGCTACCCCATAAGTGTGGCGGAGTTTTGCACTTCTCTCTTATTTCGGGTAGAAGATCCGGATTTGGCTAAAATCCTACATAATTCCATTTCCTTTAGGGCTACTGCACAGGACGGGTTCGGGGTACTGGGTGGACGTCGCTCGCCGTTGTGTGGGTGCAGTTGCTTCCACAGGGTACGAGGCCGAGAGGAGGTTCCTGGAGGAAGCCATCGGAAGGCCGCTTTCGGCGTGGGAAATCCATAGAGTCAGGCACCCTGACATGGAATCCCAACGATTCCTCACGGACTGGTGGGTGGTGATCATTCCACCTCAGGTCGATGATCCTAACCTGCTGGCATTTGTAGGGCGGTTGGCCCCGATTATGGCGGAGCAGCTATCCTTCACGACCTTTATCGTCTTCGGAACGACTGAAAGCAGGATCCTGCCCCTTGGTGCGCACAGACCGGGCGGGTCTCAAATGTTAAACCAGGGAACGGGAATCTGAAACAAGCCGGTGTCAGTAGGGTGGATAGTCCCATAAGCCTATTTTCGTTTACCTGATTTCCTGTAACGGAAACAGCATTCGACCGCACTTGCAACCCTACCGAAACTGACCGGAATGTAACTAAAATTTAACAATTTGGAAATCAGTCTCTAATATTCGGAGCCTAGCATCATTGTTGCGCAGCGCACTAAGGGGCCAGTTAGAACGCCTGGAAGGGCTTCCTTACACCGAGGTAAAACACCGAGGTAAACCAGGACTGAATGGCCCAGGTTCCGAAACCAAGAAATCCAGATGGACCAAATAACCCGGAGGAAATACTAAAACATGCTGAAGTTCATCAAATCGGAATTAAGCGCCACGGCGAAATTGGGGGGCATGGTAGTCCTGATTGCCTCCCTGTTTGCCATCCTGGCCTGCAGCTCGGAGGCGCCGGCGCCTACAACCGCGCCCGCCGCCCCGGCTCAGGCTGAACCGGCGGAAGCCGCAGCCGCAGCAATGCCGGAATCCGAAACCATAAAGGTAGGTATTCTGCACTCCCTCTCCGGCACCATGTCCATTTCGGAAACGGCGGTGAAAGATGCCACCGTGATGGCCATTGAGGAAATTAACGCCTCGGGCGGCGTGATGGGCAAGCAGATGGAAATAATTATCGAGGACGGAGCTTCCGACTGGCCGACTTTTGCTGAGAAGGCCCGCAAGCTGATCCAGAACGATGAGGTAGCGGTGGTGTTCGGCGGTTGGACCAGCGCCAGCCGCAAAGCGATGCTGCCCGTGTTCGAGTCCACTAACGGCTTGTTGTTCTATCCGGTGCAGTACGAGGGGCTGGAGAGCTCACCCAACATTTTCTACACCGGGGCCACCACCAACCAGCAGATTGTGCCGGCCGTGGAGTATCTGCTGGCGGAAGGCAAGACCAAGTTCTATCTGCTGGGGTCGGACTACGTATTCCCCAGGACTTCCAACCTGATTATCAACAAGCAGCTTGAAGCCTCTGGTCTGGAAGCGGTTGGCGAGGAATACACTCCTTTGGGCCACACCGAATACAGTACGGTAATTTCCAAGATAAGGGCTGCCGACCCGGATGTGGTATTCAGCACGCTTAACGGTGACTCCAACGTAGCCTTCTTCAAGCAATTGAAGGACGCCGGCATTACTGCCGAAACCCTCCCCACATTGTCCGTCAGCGTAGCCGAAGAAGAGATTACCGGCATTGGCGCCGACAATATGCTCGGGCACCTGGTTGCCTGGAATTACTTCCAGACCACTGAAACCTCGGAAAACGCCGAGTTCGTTAAAGCCTTCAAGGCCAAGTACGGCGACCATCGGGTTACCGACGACCCCATCGAAGCCGGTTATTTCGGAGTTTACTTGTGGAGCCAGGCGGTGGAAAAGGCCGGTTCTACCGACGTTGCCGCGGTCAAGGCAGCTGCCAAGGGCCTGTCGTTTGACGCTCCGGGCGGGTTGGTTACTATTCACGATGCGAACCAGCACGTTGCCAAGACCGTCCGCATCGGTGAAGTAAGGAGCGACGGCCAAATTGACGAGATTTGGAACTCGGGGGAGCCGGTAGTTCCCGACCCCTATCTGGATACCTATGACTGGGCCTCGGGACTCCGGGAGCTGGCCCAAAACTAGCAGCCTCCGACGTTCAGGATGCGGTCCAAGGGCTGGCGGGGCCAACCATTGGGACCCATCAGGTCAAGGATCCACGGGACAAGGACGGAGCCCGAAAAGCGGATAGCCAAACGGGTTCCGTCTGTTATCATCAGGACGAGATAAAGGGCGACGATTTACGGTATGAAATACATTACGGACCCTGGCCAATGGATCAAGGGCAGTAGGCGTCGGGATGTTTTGGCCGAGTCAGCCGGGAAGGCGAAACGAGGCTGGATCTTCGCTCCTTCGGTTCGGCTGGACGGGATGGACGCAGCTAACGCAGCCCTCCTAAATGCGACGGAGGTCCAGGGGTAATGGAGGTCTGGGCCAGCCAAATATTTAACGGCCTCAGCTTGAGCTCGATTCTGCTGCTCATCGCGCTGGGGTTGGCCCTGTCTTTCGGATTGATGAACGTCATCAATTTGGCGCACGGCGAATTCATCATGATTGGCGCCTATGCCCCCTACGCCCTGCAACAGATTGCTCAGAGTTTCATCGGCGACCCTTCTCCTGGTATAACTTTCCTTGCGGCGATTCCCGTTTCATTCATCGTCGCCGGAGCCGTAGGTATCCTGGTGGAGCAGACCGTAATCCGGTTCCTCTACCGCCGGCCGCTGGATACGCTGCTGGCAACCTGGGGAGTGGGCCTGTTCCTGCAACAGTTGGCCCGGTCTATATTTGGCGCGCCGAACGTACAGGTAATCGCTCCTCATTGGTTGAGTGGTGGGTTGTACCTTACCGCCGATCTGCTGCTCCCGATGAAACGCATTTTTATCATCGGGTTGGTCATTGCCTGCATCCTGGGGCTTTACTTATACATGCACCGGTCCCGCGAAGGCCGGCGGATGCGGGCAGTGATGCAGAACCGGGACATGGCGGACAGCTTGGGGGTGTCCACCCGGCGAGTGGATACTCTGACCTTTGGCCTGGGTTCGGGTTTGGCGGGAGTGGCCGGGTGCGCCCTGACCCTCATAGGGCCCATTGGGCCGTCCCTGGGAAACTTTTACGTTGTTGACGCCTTCATCGTGGTCATCCTGGGCGGGCTGGGCCAGATACCCGGGACCATACTGGCTGCCCTTATCATCGGGATGCTGAATACGGTGATTGAGTTTGGCACTACGGCTGTCTTGGGCAAGGTGATGGTGTTCGCCATAGTCATTCTGTTCCTCCAGTGGCGCCCGGATGGGCTGATTCGGGTCAGGGGTCGGTAATAAAGAATGCAGGCTCCTGAGATAAAAACGAAGGGGAGGTTGGGATTGCCCGCGTTCATCTCGGATACCCTGACCACCTGGGCTCCGCTGGTGATTATCGCCGCCTTGCTGCTGGCCGCGCCGCTGGTCGTGTCCGATTTCCGGCTCAGCCTGTTGGGGAAGTTCCTCACCTTTGCCATCCTTGGCATGGCATTGAACCTCATTTGGGGGTACGGGGGAATGCTAAGCCTGGGGCACGGGGTGTTCTTCGGGCTGGGCGGCTACGCCATGGCCATGTTCCTCAAGCTGGAGGCATCCGGCGGCAAGCTGCCTGATTTTATGTTCTGGAGCGGACTGGAGAAGCTGCCCTTCTTCTGGTGGCCTTTTCAATATGCTTGGTTTGCCTTTCCCATGACCTTTATAGTGCCGGCGGCGCTAGGCGGAGCCCTGGGTTACCTGGTTTTTCGCAGCCGGATTACCGGCGTATATTTTGCGCTGATTACGCAGGCCCTTTCTCTAATCGTCAGCATTCTGTTCGTAGGACAGCAGCCTTACACCGGCGGCACCAACGGCATCACCAACTACAATACCATCCTGGGATTTCCGGTGTTTGCCCAAAGTACCCAACTTGCCTTCTATTACGCCAGCATCGCCGCCTTGCTTGGAATTTACCTTATCTTCCAATTTACCCTGGCTTCACGCTTCGGCAAGCTACTCGTGGCAATGCGAGACGACGAGAACCGGGTTCGCTTTATCGGCTACAACCCGGTGATGCTTAAGACCCTGGTGTTCGCCGTGTCCTGCGGGGTAGCGGGAATCGCAGGCGCCCTCTATGTTCCGCAAGTGGGGATAATATCTCCCACGAACATGGGAATACTGCCTTCCATAGAGATTGCCGTTTGGGTTGCCGTTGGCGGACGGGGAACCTTGTGGGGCCCGGTTATCGGGGCCATTCTGGTGAACAGCGCCAAGAGCGCCCTCAGCGAATCCTTCCCTCTTATCTGGCAATTCCTTCTGGGAGGGCTGTTCATCGGGTCGGTGCTGCTGTTTCCTGCCGGAATAATCGGACTTTTTCGCAGCGATGTCCGGCAACTGCGGCAGCGGCTGTCTCCGGCCCGGGCCAAGGCATGGTTAAATTCGGTAATCGGGAGAACTGCCACGCCATGACTCAACCGCCTCCTTCCGCGCCCATGCTCTCCGTGCGGGACGTCACCGTCAGTTTTGACGGGTTTACCGTCCTGGACCATCTGGACTTCGGTCTGGAAGAGGGAGAGCTGCGGTTTATTATCGGCCCAAACGGAGCCGGCAAGACGACCTTGCTGGACCTGATTACCGGCAAGACCAAGCCCGACCGGGGCCAGATATTATTCAACGGGGATATCGACCTGTCCAAGCGCCAGGAACATGACCGGGTACGCCTGGGCATCGGCCGCAAGTTCCAGACACCCAGCGTTTTTACCAGTCTGACCGTCTATGAAAACCTGGAGGTATCCGTCGGCTTTCGCAGTCGTTTGGGCCGGCTGTTTCGCGCAGTCAGCAGGCGGGACCGCGATTGGATTAAGAGTACCCAAGAGCAAGTGGGGTTGTCCGAGCGCTCCGATGTACCCGCCGGCGCCCTCTCCCACGGTGAGAAACAATGGCTGGAGATTGGGATGCTGCTGGCCCAGGAACCTCGCTTGCTGCTTCTGGACGAGCCGGTAGCTGGCATGACCCGTCGGGAGCGGATGCAAACCGGACAGCTGCTGCAGTCGATCGGCAAGAACCGCACGGTGGCGGTGGTGGAACACGATATGGATTTTGTGCGCCAGGTTGCCCGAAAGGTAACCGTACTGCACGAGGGCAAGGTGCTCAGCGAAGGCAACATGGAGACGGTGGCATCGGACCAGCGGGTGGTCAAGGCCTACCTTGGCCGCAGCCGGACGTTCCAGGGAGCAGCGGAAGACGGCGCGGCTCTGCCGGGCCAGTGATTGACTGAACTGTCATCGGCCCGGTTCATTGAAGGAACCAGTGAAGGAACCAGATTTGGGAAGGAACAAGATCGGGGAGCGCCATTATGCTATTCGTAGAGTCCCTCTCGGTGTCGTATGGGCAGAGCCGGGTACTCTCCAACGTTACCCTGGACGTAGACGAAAGCTCCGTGGTCTGCTTGATGGGACGAAACGGAGTGGGTAAGACCACTTTGATGAAATCGGTAATGGGGCTGCTGCGGGTCGGAACGGGCAAGGTGAGATTTCGGGAAAGTGATATAAGCCGCTGGTCTCCCCACCAGCGGGCGCGGGCTGGAATCGGCTACGTTCCGCAAGGCAGGCATATATTCCCTTTTTTGAGCATCCATGAGAACCTCTTAATCGGGCTGGAGGCAGTTAAGGGGAAAAACCGGGGTGAGACGGCCGTAGAGGAGATGTACGAGTTGTTCCCGGCGTTGCAGGTTGACCCGAACAAGGCCGCGGGAACCCTCAGCGGAGGACAGCAGCAACAGTTGGCCTTCGCGCGCTCCCTTATCAGGGAACCCGATCTGCTGCTGCTGGATGAACCTACCGAGGGACTCCAGCCATCCATCGTGCAGGAGATTGAAGACTTGATTGTACAATTGCGGGAACGTCAGGGGACGTCCGTCCTGCTGGTGGAGCAGTCATTGGATTTTGCAATGACCGTATCGGACCATTGCTTCCTAATGGAGAAGGGAGAAATCGTGCTGGAAGGTCCCACCGGCATCCTGGACCAGGACTTGATGCGCCAATATTTGGCAGTGTAACCAGGGAAGGTAGAATACGGCTATGATGCTGACACCCCGGGAAACGGAAAAACTTCTGGTTTACGTGGCCGCCGACCTGGCCCGAAAAAGGCAAGCCCGCGGGCTTAAACTTAACATACCCGAGTCGGTGGCGCTGATTACAGAGGCGTTGCTGGAAGGAGCCAGAGACGGCAAGTCGGTTGCCGAGGTTATGGCTCTCGGGCGGCAGGTGTTAACCCGGGAGCAAGTGATGGACGGCGTACCGGAACTGGTGCCGCTGGTGCAAGTTGAAGCCACCTTCCCCGACGGCACCAAACTGGTTTCATGTCACGACCCCATAACTTGAGCTCCTGGCCCCGGCCAAAACCCGGAAACTCGGTTAGACTGGAATGAACTCAGAATTGAAGTCTGGCCCGGCGGTTGGACGGGCCCTTGCACCGTAAGGCCGGTTCCTAGTGGTTTAGAGGACCGGGAGTGTGTTGATCAACATTGGATAGGGAGGCAGACTGTGGAAGAGAGTCAGAACGCCAGCCGTGACGAGGTGCTGCGTCAAGCAAAAGAAATGGACATCAAGTTTGTCCGGCTATGGTTTACCGATATTCTCGGCCACCTCAAAGGATTCGCAATTAAGGTTGAAGACTTGGAGGACTCCATAGACCACGGAGTAGGCTTCGACGGCTCGGCAATAGAGGGGTTTGCCCGTTATTTTGAAAATGATATGCGCGCTTTCCCCGACCCCAAGACCTTCGCTCTGCTTCCTTGGCGGCCCCGCCAAAACGCCGTCGCCCGTATGTTTTGCGATGTCCGCCGTCCCCAAGGTGACCCCTTCCCCGGCAATCCCCGGTACGTGCTGGAGAGAAACCTGCGCAAGTTGGCCCAGTTAGGGTTTACCTACAACGTGGGGACGGAGTTGGAGTTTTTTTATTTGAGAGACGCTACCAACCCGGAGGTTTTGGACCATAGCGGCTACTTTGACCAGCTATCGAGCCAGCCGGCTACCGATCTACGGCGGGAGGCAGTGCTGAACCTGGAAGCCATGAATATCCCGGTCAAGTATTCTCATCACGAGGCAGCTCAGAGCCAGCACGAAATTGACCTGGAATACAATGAGGCCCTGACCATGGCCGACAACGTGGTCACGGCCCGCCTGCTAATCAAGGAATTAGCTCAATCGCAAGGGGTTTACGCCTCGTTTATGCCCAAACCCTTTTCCGGAGTTAACGGCTCCGGGATGCACACTCATCAATCCCTGTTCAAGGACGGGCACAACGCTTTTTATGACCCGGACGACGAGCATTACCTGTCCATGACCGGCAAGCAATTCATCGCCGGGCTGATGCGCCACGCCCCGGAGATTACTCTGGTTACCAACCAGTGGGTTAATTCCTACAAGCGGCTGGTGCCCGGCCACGAAGCACCGTTGTTCATCTCCTGGTCCCACGTCAACCGTTTTGACCTGGTGCGGGTGCCTCCATACAAGCCCGGCTATGAATCATCGGTCCGGGTGGAGTACCGGGCGCCGGACCCGGCCTGCAATCCCTATCTGGCTTTCAGCGTGATGCTGGCCGCCGGAATCAGAGGCATCACGGAAGAATACCCGGTGCCGACGCCGGTGGTGGGCAGCGTTTACGAAATGTCACCCCAACGCCGCCAAGCCCTGGGCATCAAGCTGCTGCCCACCAGCTTGGGAGAGGCAATCAACCTGGCCGAGAACAGTGAACTGTTGCTGGAAACCCTGGGCGACCATACCTTGACCAGCTTGTTACGCAACAAACAACTAGAGTGGGAAGAGTACCGGGCCACGGTCAGCGATTACGAGATTTCCCGCTACCTGCCCCTCCTCTAAGTGGGACAGACTGTGGGGCAGACTATAGAAAGGTCAGACCATCTTCCCGTTAAGGAGTAAAGCGTATATGGCTGGAGAATCTGACCATTACCTGCTGGCGGATACGCCGATTGAGCTTAACCGGGGCCGCGCCAAGGCCACCCTGACAGTCTGGAATACCGGAGACCGGGCAATTCAGGTTGGTTCCCATTTTCATTTCTTTGAATCGAACCGGGCCCTGCTATTTGACCGGGCGGCGGCCTTTGGGATGAGGCTGGATATACCGGCCGGCACCGCAACGCGCTTCGAGCCGGGAGACCGTAAGGAAGTCAACCTGGTAGCCATCGGAGGCACGCGTCGGGTGTTCGGCCTTAACGGGTTGACCAGGGGCAGCCTGGACAGCTACCAGGTACGCGAGGAGGCACTGGCAGCATTGGCGCGGCGCGGTTTTTCAGATGCCGGGGCCGGTCAATCCCCTGGGTTTCCTGAATCTGGCATATCGGATACTGGCCTGCAGGGGGAAGAGAATGAGTGAAATCAGCCGTCGCCGGTATGTAGATTTATACGGCCCCACGGTGGGAGACAAGTTCAAGCTGGCCGACACTGCCTTGGTCTGCCAGGTGGAACGGGACTTGCTGACCTACGGCGACGAACTGGTTTTCGGCGGGGGTAAGACGGCCCGAGACGGCATGGGCCAAGGGTCCAACTATACCAATGCCAACGGGGCGCTCGACCTGGTAATCACCAACGCCATCGTCCTTGACCCGCTTCTGGGCGTGGTCAAAGCCGACATCGGGGTCAGAAACGGCCGCATTGCCGGCGTGGGCAAGTCCGGCAATCCGGCCGTTATGGACGGGGTTGACCCGGCACTGATAGTCGGTCCGGGCACCGAGGTCATTGCCGGCGAACATCTGATAGCCACGCCCGGCGGTATAGATTCCCACATCCACATGATTGCCCCCCAGCAGGTTTACCACGCCTTGTCCAACGGGATAACTACCATGCTGGGGGGAGGCACCGGCCCGGCGGACGGCACCCGCGCCACCACTTGCACTCCCGGCCCCTGGAACATTCACCGGATGCTGGAGGCTGCCGAAGTCCTGCCGGTTAACTGGGGTTTGCTGGGCAAAGGCAACTCCAGCCATCCCGCCCCGCTGGAAGAGCAAATTGCCGCCGGCGCCAGTGGCCTAAAGCTTCACGAGGACTGGGGCACAACCCCCGCCGCCATTGACTGCTGCCTGTCCGTGGCCGATGCCTATGACGTACCCGTGGCGATACATACGGACACGCTGAATGAAAGCGGATTCGTGGAAGACACCATTGCCGCCATTGACGGGCGCAGTATCCATACTTACCACACCGAGGGGGCTGGCGGCGGCCACGCTCCGGACATTATCAAGGTGGCCGGTCACCTCAACGTGCTGCCCTCGTCCACCAATCCGACTCGGCCCTACACCGTAAACACCCTGGCCGAGCACATGGATATGCTGATGGTGTGTCATCATCTGAACCCCGGGGTGCCCGAGGACGTGGCCTTTGCCGAAAGCCGTATCCGCCCGGAGACTATGGCTGCGGAGGACGTGCTTCACGACTTGGGCGTGATCAGTATGTATTCATCCGACTCGCAGGCAATGGGCCGGGTGGGAGAGAACTTCACCAGGCTGATTCAGACCGCAGACAAGATGCGACAAATGAAGGGTAAACTGACGGAAGATTCGCCGGACCACGATAATTTCCGAGTCCTGCGCTACCTGGCCAAGCTAACGATAAATCCGGCGATAGCCCACGGCATATCCCACATCGTTGGCTCCATAGCGCCGGGCAAGCTGGCCGACATCGTCCTCTGGCCTATTGGGACCTTTGGAGCCAAGCCCAAAATGGTGATTAAGGGCGGCATGGTCAATTGGTCTTTGATGGGCGACCCCAACGGCTCCATCCCCACCGCCGAGCCAACATTCTACCGCCCCATGTTCGGCGGTTACGGCCTGGCCAATGCCAAGACCTCAGTAACTTTTATGTCCCGGCAGGCTTGCGAACTGGGAGTGCCGGAGTCCCTGGGACTGCGGAAGCAGATCGAGCCGGTACGCGATTGCCGGTCGGTTACCAAGCGACAGATGGTGCGCAACGACCGTCTGCCCAACATTGAAGTAAACCCGGAAACCTACGAAGTAAGGGTTGATGGAGAATTGGCCACCGTTCCTCCGGCGGAAAAGTTGGCGCTGGCCCAGTTGTATTTCCTGGTATAGTCCGGGTCAGGCGGTAAGAGGTCGTTATCTTCGGTTTAGAATTGCAGGCGGCTGTCGTGTGTATCCACAGAGGCAATCGGCCCGGCAGCCTGACAGCCCTCCGTTAACGGCTGACGGCAACGGCTGACGGCGGACTTTGGTAATGGCGGACAAAAAGCCAACCTCCATTAGACCGATTACCCTCACTCCTGGCGGTTTGTTGGCCGCATTACAGCTTGCCGATTCCTTTTTTCCGTCGGGAATGTACGCCCACTCTCACGGTCTGGAGGCTATGATAAGCCGGGGCCGGGTGAGCGCTGCGCCGGAGGTGGCCGAGTTTCTGGAAAACCAACTAACCTGGACGCTGATGCCCTCGGATGGTGTAGCGTTGCTGGAGTCGTGCCGCGCGGCAGGGCATGGCGACATACTCCAAATTCTGGCGATTGATGAGTTGCTGCTGGCAATGAAAGTCCCCGCGGAACTGCGTAATGCGTCCACCCAATTGGGACTGCGGTTGTTGGCCGAAACCGGGGGATGGGAACCCCTTCCTCCGCACTCACCGCTTACGGAATACACCCGCCAAGTCCGGGCGGGCAATTCTCCCGGAAACGGTGCGGTGGCCTTGGGATTAGTCGGCCAAGCCTTGACATTGGACCCCACCGCCGTCCTTATGGTCCTATGCCACAGCTATGCGGTATCCGTACTAGGGGCAGCCAGCAGGTTAATGCCCTTTACACATACCGACGCCCAAGCCATCCTGCAAGGCCTTCATCCATTGCTGGAACGGCTGACCAACGAAATTTGGGAGCGCCGATGGTCGGAGATGCGGGCCTTTTCACCTGAGCTGGACTTGGTTGCCATGGATCACGAAAGTGATGAAGTCCGGCTTTTCGCCAGCTAAGCGCTCGGTTAAGCCGGTAAAACTGAAATACGCAAAGGGCTGCGATAAGGGAGTAAACCGGTGAACGTTAACCAAAAAATCAACTTCGACCCCGCAATTGCCGAGAGCAATCCCCGCTTTATTCCCAGGATAGGTATCGGTGGGCCGGTCGGCTCGGGGAAGACTGCCCTGATCGAAGCCATAGTGCCCAGGTTAATCGGCCTGGGACTGCAACCTCTGTTGGTTACCAACGACATTTTTACCCGGGAAGACGCCGAACACGCCCGACGGACCCTGGCCGGCGTTCTGCCCCCGGAGCGAATCAAGGGAGTCCAAACGGGAGCTTGTCCCCATACTGCTGTTCGCGAAGACCCGACAATGAACCTGCTGGCGATAGACGAGTTAACGCAGCTATTCCCGGATGCCGACTTGACGCTTATCGAAAGCGGCGGTGACAACTTGACTCTTACTTTCAGCCCGGCGCTGGCCGACTACCAGATTTATGTAATAGACGTGGCCGCTGGGGACAAGATACCCCGCAAACGGGGCCAGGGAATCACGCAAACGGATTTGCTGGTAATAAACAAGACCGACCTGGCTCCCATGGTTGGCGCCGACCTGGAAGTGATGCGCCGGGACGCCGAACTGGTGCGCGGAGGCAAACCCTTCCTGTTTACCAATTGCCGCACCGGGGATGGGGTGGATTCCGTTATATCGGCCATGCTGGCCGGTTGCCGACTTGGCCCCGCCCAATCCTGACGGCCCACCTGATCTGCTTCATCGGCTGAAAGCGCGGGCGGAGTTGGAGTTTGCAGTAAGGCAGAACAAAACCCGCCTGGTCAAGAGTTATGCCAGCCCACCCTTGCAGGTACAACGGGCGTTGTACCTGGACGAGGCTGCGCCGGATCTGGCCTTCCTGTATCTGCAAAATTCTACTGCCGGCTTGTTTCAGGACGACCTTCACACCATCAATGTTACCGCTGGACCTCAAACCCGTGCCCATCTGACCACCCCGGCTGCCACCAAAGTTTTCGCCATGCCCCACGGGGAGGCCCGCCAATCCTTTGACCTGGATTTGAGGGAAGGCGCTTACCTGGAGTATCTACCGGAGCCGGTAATTCCCTTTCGCGGCGCCCGGCTAAGTCAATATCATCACGCCCGCCTGTCTGCCGGCGCCGTCCTGGTGACCGGCGAAATATTGCTGCCAGGGCGAGTAGCCAGGGGCGAGATTTTCGCTTTTCGTAGGCTGGAACGTCGGCTGACCGTATCCGGGCCGGGCGGAAAGCCCGTCCTGCACGAATCGTCCCTCCTAACGCCCCAAGAAACATCTCCCCTTGGCATTTCGGCGATGAACCGGCGATTTCCGGTCACCGGCTCCCTGTCGATAATCGCGCCCGGTCACGACACTGCCAAGCTGCGGGATGCCTTGGAACGATTACTAGCGGGATACCCGGCCGGATGCCTCGAATCCAAGCCAGGCTACGATGCCCGACCGGGCTACGATGCCCGAAGTGAAGCCGGGCATAACATCAGAGACGGTGAAGAGGGCCAATTGTTGACCGCCATTACTACCTTGCCCCGGCAGGGGGGACTGGCAGTAAGAACCTTAACCGCTGATGCCGAAACTGCCGGAAAGTTGCTGAGAAGAGTTTTGGAATCGGCGCGGCGCCACTTTCTGGCCCAGTTGTCTCAGTAATAAGTCTTTTGAAGAGAACGTTTGAAAAGAACGTTGCCCTCAGTGGTCAAGTTCCCTGCCGGGATAAAGGCCGCGAGTTTCTGCCAATCCGGCGGGGTCCGCCCCAGTCGGCCCGGGAACGCCGTTTCTGGCCAATCCCACCTACTCGAAACCCCGGTGTAAAAGGTGTCGAAGTTCGGGATAAATGTCCGCCCAAGCGGCCAGCAGAAATGTCACCCGTTTAGGGGGAATCGGAAATTATTAACCCGAAATGACTGAGGCGACCCGGCAAAAGGCCGACAGGAGACAAAGGGTCTTGCTTGGAGCGGCGGGGCGGGGTCTGCCGCCGGTAGATCGGCGGAACCGAGAATGCCCAGCATCTTGCGCACCATGACACGGTGCAGCCTAAACTCCCGCGAGGCTTCCCTGATGCTCATCCCCTCCACCATCACGGACCGGCGCACACGCAGATACGTCTTCACCTGATACATCCATCGCGCCATCCCTGGGCTCGATTCCGCAACTGGAGATGACGGTGAACGGTCCGGTTTTCGACCGCCAATTGTCAGCGGTTAATCCCTCCACGCGGCCCACGTTACCTCCGCCTTTTACAGTGGCGGAGGGCGCCGCAATCGCGCTGTTGGGCGATTTTTTACAGGCAAGCCCGAGCAGCCGAACAACGCGGCTCTGCTGCTGAAGCGTCAATCGATGACCTGCGCGCAACCAACTAGCGGAACTACGCGCTCTGCGGGCGTCCCGGCGACGGCGGCCACGCCGTCGCCGTCTAAGTTAGTCCTGTTCAGGGCCGGTGGCCTGAAAGGCCGGGATTCGCCGAGTCAGCGGCGGCGACCATCCGGATGTCAGATACCCAGGCAGTTGAAGTAGTCCTATTACCGAAACTTGGGCATCACTTCCTTGGCGAAAAGCTCCATTGAACGCAATACCCTGGAGTGCTCCATTTCGCCGAAGGACATGCTGGCGCCAAAGTACCCGATGCCGTATTCGTCCCGTAACTTGGTGATTCGCTGCACACATTGCTCCGGCGTGCCGAAGTAGGCAGTAGTCTCCAGTTCCGACTCATAACTGGGCGGTTCGACGGTACGGGTTCGGCGCCAGTGGTCCAGGTCCACATTGATTTCATCGCCGTGGGTCAAGGTGCGCCGATAACCACCCAGGTCCCGAACCCAGGTCAGGGACTGCCTGGGGTATTCCCGGGCTGACAGTTCGTCTTCCTCCAAGTACACAAACCGGAAGTAGGGCATTTTCTCCAGAGGCAGATCCTTTCCGGCAGCGGCGCACCGTTCAGCATAAAGGGAAAACAGACCCAGGTTATCGGCCTCCGGGGTAGAAAAGCTGGTCAGAATGGGCAGGTCTCGCGAGACGGCAACGTCCACGCTGGCAGGGGTGCGGGATACGGCCAGATACACCGGGGGATGGGGCTGCTGCAACGGCCGGGGAGCTATTGTAAGGTCTTTCACCTGATAAAATTCGCCCTGAAAAGTGAAATCGGACTGGGTCCACAGCCCTATGATAATGTCCAGGGCCTCCTGAGTTCGCGCGTCCCGGGTGTCAAAGTAGATATTGAAGTTGCCGTACTCGTAATCTGCCGAACCGCGTCCAACCCCGAAGTCCAGTCTGCCATTGCTTAGCACGTCCAGCATGGCGCTCTCTTCAGCCAGGAAAATGGGGTTGTGAAAAGGCAATACGCTGACGCCAGCCCCGATCCGGATTTTACTGGTGCGTGCGGCGATGTGGCTGAGCAGCGGCATCAAGGAGGGACAGATGCCGTACCGGCTGGAGTGATGCTCCGCAATCCAGATCGAATCGAAGCCCACCTCTTCGGCGTATTCAATCTGTTCCAGCATTTCACCGAAGATCCGGCTTTGGGCGCTGGTCTCTTGCTCTGTCCAGGAACCCAGCAAAAACAGGGCAAACTTCATGATGTAAATGGGCCTCCTTCAAGCTGGCCTGGACGGGATGCTATAGGTCTTAGACAGCGTCAAAACCTGGCTCGGTACCCGAGCCGTCATTCCCGCTCTCGCCGGAATCCACCATTGCGGCTCTGGGCACAGGCCGTGCGGGCAAGCTGAGTTTAACTTCTAACGCCCTCTTGGGGCAACACTCACATTCAACCACATTCAACCCGCCGGTGGTTGGTTCAAGTTCCGGTAATTCTTTGGAGAGAAGCCGTCATCCTAAACCCCTCCCCCTGGAAAAGGAGATTATCAGACACTATCTGCGTTCAATTCCCCGCCTTGATGAAGTCGGCGACGCGCTCGGCAATCATCATTGTGGTGACGTTGGTGTTGGCGCGCACTACGTCGGGCATTATGGAGGCGTCGGCGACGCGGAGGCCGGAGACGCCGTGGACCCGCAGTTGCTGGTCAACGACGGAGGCCGGGTCGTTGGCTGGCCCCATCTTGCAGGTGCCGGAGATGTGGTATGAGGTGCTGATGTTGCGGCGCAGCCAGGCGTCCAGCGATTCGTCACTCTCCAAATCCGCGGGCGCCGGGGATGTTATCTCCTCGATGACGCCGTCGTAAGCGCTGTGTTGCAGCAGGGATACGCAGAGCCGCACGCACTCCCGCAGCCTTTCCCTGTCCCAGTCTTCTTCCAAGTAGCGATAGTCCATGCTGGGCGGAGTCTGCGGGTCGGCGGACTCCAGCCGCAGCTGGCCCTTGCCCGCCGCCAGATACAGGCCGCAGTTGACGGTGTGGGCCGGATTGTCGTCCCGAACCACGGTATTCAGCGATGCCGGTGACAGTATCATGTCGTTGGGAGTATCTGAACCGGTGGCGGTATAACGGAGCCGCAAGGCCCGCATGCCATTGGGGTCTTGGGGAACATCTTCCTTGACCAGGAAACGCACTGACGCGTTAGGGTGGTCGCGCATATTCTGGCCAACGCCTGGCAGCTCCACCGCCACGGGAATGCCCTGGGCGTTCAACTGGTCGGCGGGTCCAAGGCCGGACAGCATCAGCAGTTGCGGAGAGGCCACCGCGCCGGCGCAGAGGATGATCTCGCCGCCTTCCACTACGAAAGTCTCGTTGCCGCTCTCCACCTCGACGCCGACGGCCCGCTTGCCGTCGGGGCCATCTTCCAGGACCACGCGATTGGCCTGGACGTTGGGGCGGATGGTCAGGTTCAGACGCTGGCGCACCGGGTCAATGTAGGTTAGGGCCATGCTCATACGAACGCCTTCGATGTTGTTCTCGGCCCGGAGGCTGACACCGGTGGACTCCGGGTGGTTCACGTCGGGATGGAAGGGGTATCCGGCGGCGGCGGCGGCTTGAAAAAAGGCCTCCTGAGACGCCGGCCAGGCCTCCCGTTGATGATGACGCACTGGAACCGGGCCGTCGGTGCCGTGGAAATCGTCGTGAAAGTCGGCGTCGTTCTCCAGCTTGCGGAAGTAGGGAAGGCAGTCCAGGTATGCCCAGCCGCCGTTGCCCATGGCCGCCCAGGTATCGTAGTCCTCGGGTGCGCCGCGGATGAATGTCTGACCGTTGATGGCGCTTGAGCCGCCCAAGGTCTTGCCCCGTGGCACGGGCATCGGCCCTTGCTCTGGCGTGGCCGTGCCAGTGAAGGACCAGTTGTAGGGCGCACCGGCGGCGCGGGCCTCCAGGTTCACCGTGCCCCAGCCCAGCTTGAGCATATCGGGCAATTGGGCAAAGTCGGGAAAGTCAGGACCCGCTTCCAGCAGCAGCACCGAGCGCGCCGGGTCCTCAGACAAACGGGCCGCTACGATGCACCCGGCCGTGCCGCCGCCGACAACTATGTGATCGTATTTCATGGGGCTAGCTCCTTCCGTTGATTTCCGTCATTGTACACGGTTTTTCCGAATGCCCCAGTGATCTTTTCCCATGGAACCGTACCAGTGTGTCAAGGGCGTCGACAAGGTGTACCACTGCGGCGGAGAGAAATTGTCCCACTGGTGCGATGACAAGGGAGTCCAGGGGGAGTAGCAAGCAGGGGGATCCTTCAGGGACAGGAGGAGATAGCTAGGAGTCTTCCGGTTCTTCCGAGGCCTGGGATGGGGCATTCTGCCGGCTGTGCTTGAGGCGGTAGCTGTCGCCGTTCATCTCCAGGATGTGGACGTGGTGGGTGAGCCGGTCCAGCAGCGCTCCGGTGAGGCGCTCAGACCCGAAGACCTGGGTCCACTCGTCGAAGGGGAGGTTGGTGGTGACCAGGATGGAGCCCCGCTCGTAGCGCTGGCTGAAGACTTCGAAGAGCAGTTCCGCCCCGGTGGGGGACAGGGGCACGAAGCCCAGTTCGTCGATGATCAGCAGGCCGAGGCGGGACATCTGCCGCTGGAGGTTGAGCAGGCGTCTCTCGTCCCGGGCCTCCATCAGTTCGTGGACCAGGGCGGCGGCGGTGGTGAAGCCCACCGACATCCCCCGCTGACAGGCGGGCAGGCCCAACCCCAGGGCGACATGGGTCTTGCCGGCGCCGCTGTTGCCGACAGCGATGACATTCTCCCGGCGCTGGATGTATTCGCAGCGGGCCAGTTCTGCCACCAGGACCTTGTTCACCGAGGGGATGGCCAGGAAGTCGAAGGTGTCCAGACTCTTGACGGCGGGGAATCGCGCCGCTCTGATCCGGCGCTGCACCATGCGCTGGTGGCGCTCGATGAGTTCCAGTTCGGCCAGCCGGAGCAGGTAGCTGGGATGGTCCACTCCCTCGGCGGCGCACAGGGCGGCCAGCTTTCCGTACTCACGGAGAAAGCTGGGCAGCTTCAACTCCTTCAGGTGGTGTTCCAGCAGCAGCGTGGGACGGTCGTTCATGCGGCCTTTCCCGACAGCAGGGTCATGTAGTCTCCCGCGCAGGTGGTGCTGACCCGCACCCTGGGCAGGTAGGGGTAGAGCTCCAGGTCGAGGCGGGGAGGCCGTCCCTCCAGCCGGCACATCACCAGGTGCTTTACCGCATCGAAGCTGAGAGCTCCCAGGCGGAGGGCATCTTTCACCGCGGCATGCACCTCCTGCCCGGAGAAGGTCTCCAGCAGTCTCAGCACCTGCACGAATTCCCGCTTGCCCCTGCGTCCCATCCGGGACTCCAGCAACCGGCGCAGTGTGCCGAACTCCTCGGGCAGGTCCCACCCCTGCAGCGGAGCCGCCTGGTCCAGGGCGCCGGTCTTCTGCTCCAGGAGAGGCAGGTAGTGGATGGGATCGTAGACGAAGTCGTCTCTCTCATAGGAGCGGGGGTGCCGGGCGATGATCTCCGAGCCGCAGCTGATGACTACCTCATCCACATAGCCTCGCACCAGCACGTCCCGGCGCCCGTAGGCCACCGGCGCCGAGTAGTCGTTGGTCCGGTGCCGCACCAACGACAGGGAACTCACCCGGCCCGCCTGCTTGTCGCACGCGTCGTAGGGCACGGCAGTCAGGGGCAGCAGGGCCTCCAGGTCCCGCTCCATCCGCTGGCCGATGGTCTCGGTGTGGCCCCGGAGCCTGGCGTCCATCCGTTCCAGGCAGCGCCCCTCCAGGTGGGCGTTCAGCGCGGTGAAGCTCTCGAAGGACGGTATGGGCGCCAGAAAGTTCCGCCGCACGTAGCCCACCATGCCTTCGACTTTCCCCTTGTCGTTGCCCTTCCCAGGGCGGCCGAACCGGTCCTCGAACAGGTAGTGGGACTGGAGCTCGGTAAAGGCCCGGGTGCGCTTCCTCCGGCCGTCCCCCAGGATCCGGGCCACCGCCAGCTTGGTGTTGTCGTAGAGGATGCTCTGGGGCGCCCCGCCCAGGAAGGCAAAGGCCGAGACGTGGCCGTCCAGGAAGGCCTCGGTGGTCTCCGCCGGGTAGGCCTTGATGAAGCATCCGTCGCTGTGGGGCAGGTCCAGGACAAAGTAGTGGGCCTTCTGTTGTACTCCGCCGATTACGACCAGAGCCTCGCCGAAGTCGCACTGGGCGTGGCCCGGCGCGTGGGAGAGCGGCACGAACATTTCCTGCGTCCGCCGCCGATGCTCCCTCACGTAGTCCTTGACCGTGGTGTATCCCCCACCGAACCCGTACTCGTCCCTGAGCCGCTCAAAGATGCGCTGGGCCGTGTGGCGCTGCTTTCTGGGGACCCGGTGATCATCATCCAGGATGCGGTCGATGACGCCGGTGTAGGGCTCCAGCTTGGGGCGCCGGGGAGAAGTCTGCCGCCGGTAGCCCGGCGGCGCCGAGTAGGCCAGCATCTTGCGCACCGTGTCCCGGTGCAAACCGAACACCCGGGAGGCTTCCCGAATGCTCATCCCCTCCACCATCACCCCTCGTCGGACCCGCAGGTGCACGTCCACCTGGAACATCCATCCCACCATCCATAAGTTCTACTTCCAACCTATGGATGGCGGCAGACGGTGCATTTTTCAACCGCCCCAAATCAGTCAGTCGATCCGCCCGCGTGGTCCACTTTAACTCCGCCGCTTACACCAGTGCAGGTGAGAGTTCTCCGGTAGAATTGACGGGCAGGAGAACTGGAAATGAAGCGGGGACGATTCGCCGAGGAGCAGGTCATCGGGGTACTCATAGAAGTAGACACGCCGATTAGTAACAGTTCAGACTTGAGGGGAGGGGGCGATGGCGGAATATGGGGGTTGGGTTACGTTAGGGGATTCATCCCCCAAACCCCCTGGTAAAAAATTGGCAGTCGCCTGAAAGCCTTGGCTGAAACCCATTTACCTCACCAATCCTGAACAGTTACACCGATTACCGGGAAGTGGACACGCCGATTACCGGCCAGCGGGTGTTCCGGGTGCTGGAACGGATCTGGGAAACCCAGGGATTGCCCGGGAGTCGGCGCTGGACAATGGACCGGGGTTCACCGGCAAGGCGCTGGCGGCCTGGACGAGGCGAATACGGGTGAAGCTGCACTTCATCACCCCGGGTAAACCGGCGGAGAACGGTCATGTCGAGAGTTTCAACGGGAAGTTCCGGGATGAGTGTCTCAACCTGCACTGGTTCCTGGACCAAGAGGACGCCCGGGTGACCATTGAGGAGTGGCGCGCTGACTACAATCGGGATCGGCCGCACAGTGCTTTGGGATACCTGACCCCGCTGGAGTACAGGCTACACATGGGTCGGAATCTCTCATCGCCAGTGGTATAACTTTTGGGGGAAGGTCAGTTCAAGCTGCGCTTTAGGGTGATCCGATTACCTTCCCCTACCGAAACGGGGGCGTACTCCGGCATGATCAGGTGGTGGTCAAGCAGCGCAATTTACAGGCCTCTACGGGCCCTAAGATGAAAATGGGCGGCACCATATAGCTCCACCCTGTCTTTGGTTGGCCGATGGGTCCGGTTCATACCGAACTACCACTGCATCTAACAGCTCCCCGCGCTCCGGGCCGTTATCTTGACCGCTTGAGCCATCTTGGGTTAGATTCAACCCCAGAATAGGCAGGCGAAGCATAATCCTGTGCAACACGCCGCCTCCGGATGTTGTGCCGCAAATTCCGGCCTGCCTGCTCGTTAGACATCAAGTTAGCTTTGCAACCCACTGATGGAGGATAATCGCCATGCCGTTCTACGAAAGAGGCCCCAACCGTATCTACTACGAAGAGGTCGGTTCGGGATTCCCCCTGCTGATCATTCCGGGTGGCGGACTTAATTCCACCGTGGCCTCCTTACAGAGGTCGGTGCCCTTCAACCCTATGGAGACCTACAAAGACGACTTCCGCTGTATCGCCGCCGACTTACGCAATGCTGATCTGGGCCAATCCAGTGGCCCACTGGAGATCGACCGCCCCTGGGATGCCCACTCTGATGACCAACTTGGGCTGATGGATCATCTCGGCATCCAGGAGTTCCTGGTCATGGGCTTCTGCATCGGCGGGCCGATGATCCACAACCTGCTCAGGCTGGCCCCAGAGCGCGTTGTGGCGGCGGCGTTGATGCAACCCAGCGGGTTCAGGCCAGAGATGCCGGATATTTTCTACCAGAACAATATAACGGGGTGGGGGCCGCCCCTTTGCGAGAAGCGTCCTGAAATCACAATGGATATGGTCCATGACTTCCTGACCAGTATGTACACCAACCGCGCCGACTTCGTTTTCACCGTTTCCCGCGATTTTGTGCGTGCCCTGCAAACACCACTGCTGATCGCGCCCGACGATGTGCCGGCGCACCCATACCAGTGCGCGATGGAGGTTGCCAGCCTCGCCCCGAACTCCGAGGTGACTATTTACCCCTGGAAAGACTCGCAGCCGCACATCGACGAGGCCGTAGCCCACGCCCGGCGGTTCCTGAAGACCCATGAACCGGCAGCCGCGACAGCCTGACAACTCCGTACTGCCAAGTCTTCCGTACCGCTGAGTCCATTGAGGCCCCGCTGGCTTCCTATCATCACCTCATCACCGGGTGATGAATAGAAGCGGCGGGGCCTCCGAATTTCGGCAGCCAGATCAGCTTCTAGTTCAGTTCACGGGTCCTGCTCAGAAATGTGGCGTGAACTGGGCCAGTAGTATGTTATGGGTCTAACGCAAGTACCGGGTCGCCTTTGGTTGTTGGTTGCTAGCGTGTTTTTGGTTTTTGAGAAAATGCCGCCTCAGGCAACCGGCAACTCCCGGCCCGTGTCCGACGCCTGGTTGATGGTATCGATGAAACGATGCAGGTCAACCGCTACATCGAACGTCGGCAGGCGATCCTGTCCGGTTCGGATCGCCTCGGCGAACAGGGTATACATCTGCCCGACGTTGAAGGGATCGCCGCGGGGGAAGTCGGACGGCACATAAACAAAACGCTCAGGTATATCCAGATCCTGCAACTTATGGCTTCCCCGTGCGCCCTGCACCCGCAGCATCTCACCGCGCTGCGACGAGACGCTCCCCGTGGTGACCAGCGTGCCTTCCCGCCCATAGATCTCCATTCGAAAGCCGCTGCCGGCCCAGGGGACAGCTCCAACATGGACCGACACTGCCGCGCCGCTCTCCAACTGTCCGCTGACTCGCACATTGTCCGGGGATGTGACTTCCACAAACTGCTGGGTATCGGTCTCGTACCATTGCTTTGCTTGGGTGCTGACCATGCACGCCACCCGGGCGAAGTTGCCAGCCACAAAGCGCAGGGCGTCAATGACGTGTCCGTTGGCGATGGTCAGGGTGTTTGCCCCCTGGCTGGCATCGCGCTGCCAGGTGCGGCTGGAAGGGCGTTCCAACGTGCCATCGCGCATGGTGGTCACATGACACGAGAGCACCTCGCCCACATAGCCGGCTTCGATTTGTTCTTTGACATACAGCAATGCGGGACTAACTCGCGATTGCAGGCCCACCGCGGTTTGCACACCTTGGTCCCGGGCCAGAGTTGCAAGTTCCTCGGCTTCGGCGGTATTCCGTCCCAAAGGCCACTCGGTGTAGACGTGCTTGCCAGCTTCGATGGCGGCCTTCGTTGCCTCATAGTGTGATGGCACCCTCACAACCACGGCCACCGCGTCGATCTCCGGCGACACTACCATCGCTCGGAAATCATGGAAGGCGAGCTTGGCTCCAAAGGCTTGGCGAGCCTCTTCCGCGCTCTCGGTCCGGGTGGTGCAAACTGCGGTAAACTCAACATCCGGACTGGCAAGCAGCGCCGGGAAGTGCGACTGAGAGGCCCAAGTCGAGTTTACGTTCGCACCCACAAAGCCTAGGCGGATCTTGTTCGGCATGACGCGTCCTCCTTAAATTGCTGACATCAGATTGCTGGCATCCTGCATTCTTCTATACGTGGCGGCGGGCCGGGTAACCGCCATTTAAATGAACCCAGAGTGCACGGCTTCGATTTTTTGACATTTTTAGGGCTAGGAGTGTCAATTGACTAATCCCACTTAAAAGGACTGACAGCCAACTTTACAGACCCCAATCGAGTCTTGCAACTTCCATTGTCTCATAGAGAACAAAGTAAGGTCCTGGGAGCATTCCAATCAGCTCAGCCGCCATCTCGCAAGGGCTGGCCCTGCCCCATTTGCTGTACCAAGCTGAATGCGAGTTTTGCGGGGCAATCTGCTATTTCTGACAGTACGGCAAACTCCCGTGGGGACAGGTTTCCCAGCGCACTGTGGGGTCTTTCCCCATTGTAATATCTGCGCCAGCATTCCACCTTATCCTCAGCGTCCTCCAGGGACAGGAACCAGTTCTCGTTCAAGCACTCCTGCCGGAAGCGCCCGTTGAAAGCCTCGATGAAGGCGTTGTCCGTGGGCTTGCCGGGCCGGCTGAAGTCCAGTTCCACTCCGTTCAGGTAAGCCCACTGGTCCAGACGCTGGAGGTCAACTCCGGCCCGTTATCCACCCGGATGGTCCTCGGCAAGCGGTGTTGCTGCATCAGCCGGTGTGGCACATCCACAACTCCTTCTCCTTTGATGCTGGCCGCTTCATTGACTTGAGGCTCGTCGGTGACGTCGCTGTCGATGGCAAAGACGTTTACGCCGGCGTTCCTGATGTCAATTACCGTCTTTTTGAGGGTCCCGGCCAAGCCGGTTGGAGACTGGCCGCGGGCGCAAATAACCACGCTTGCGCCTTCCCTGGCGTACTCCCTGGCTGTGGCCCGCCCCAGTCACCGGATGGCGCCGGTGACGATTACGACCATTCCGTCCGTCTGACCCATAGTCGGCCTGCCTACACGAATTGGGACTTGACCCACCCTTCGTCGAAGGGGGTCCAGAAGTGGGACGTCAGCTTCAGGTGTTTGAACATCCAGACGCCGTTTACCCTGACGTACTCTTCGTCGTACCTTGCCGAGCCCCATACCGCCCGGTCGCCGTCCGTGTAGGTGCACGCTTGGAACAGGTACCAGATGCCGGTGGCAGTGTCCCCATTCACCTCGATGATGGGGTTCATCACCATGTGAATGGCGAAGGGCAGCCTCTTTGAAGCGTTGACGAAGAAGTTGCGGATTCCATCCCGTCCTTCAGCTTTGCCCCGGATGCCGCCGTCCCAAATCGCGTCTTCGACGAACAGGCTAGCGATTTTGTCGGCGTCATAGTTGTCGTCGCAGTAGGTGCAGTACCGGGCCTTGAGGCGCTTGATCTCCTCTATGTCTTCCAAGGCTCGAAGCCTGCGATCGATGTCCTCTATGCTCATCACCTGCTTTCCTCCAAAGGGGTACGCTAACTTAGATTGCTCAGGTGGCCTGGCCGCCGTCCATTTCTATACATCACATTAACCCACGATAAACTCGGGCGCCACTGGGATGCACTGACCTGGTACCGTTTCATCTTCGTCCCCCCTCACCACACGATTGACCTAGAGTAACACTCTACCGCCCTGGTCTAAGTTGCTGCCCTGTTTCTGCTTTCTGTTTTCCCTCAATTGTCTATTCGTCTTAAGACCTCCCAGCGGAATGTTCGGAGTCGCAACGACACCAAGACATCCTCTGCTCGTGGGCTGTGGGCTTGAAAGCCCCCCATAGTACGAAGTGACCGTCCTCGGCATGTGGAATCGCGATCTCTGTGATCGCTTCGATCCTTTTGGAGTGGTCCAGGTTTAGCTAAGAACACACAACGGCTGGCGTTGCCGTTAGGACTCACCAACGTGGTAACGTCGGAGCGCCACTTGGCGACTTGAGGAGGCCTAAGCGCGCCAAGACAGAGGGGTGAGCGACAACCAGCCCCTCCGAGGCTGGCACCCGGTCAGGGCCCCGTGTACAACTCCGTGTCCGGGTGGAACTGGAACCATCCGAACCAGAATGACATGTGCGTCGGTATCCGCGCGAGCTTCTGCGACTCGTCTGCCGTGTCGACCATAAACTCCTCGGTCACCTGCCATGTCCCGCCGTCGGTGTCCGCTATCACGGGCGGGATGCCGAGGTGACCCCCACCCACCGTCGTTCGGCGCCAGCTTGAACGACCTACCGCCGCGGTAGTGCGCCCTCGCGCCTTGGCTTGCGGCCGACCCCAGCACCAATATCTCCTCGCCTCCCACCACGTCGTTAACTATGCGGCCCTCTCGCAGCGCTGCGGAGGAGTAGACCTTGTTGCTGTCGTTCAGCTGGACCCCTAGCACGACGTCCTTTGTTTCAAGCCGGTCGTTCCGGTAAGGGACCGGGAACATCGTCTCGGGCGCGTTGAAGTAGTCGTAGTAGATCGCCTGCGGGTCCTCCTCCGGCGCGTAGAATTCGGCGGGATACAAGCCCGTCTCTTGGTCCAGCACCGTGGTGTCGGGATGAAGCTCCAGCCACTCCTCCCATCTCGTGAGAATGACTGGAAAGAAGTCGAGCTTTATTCCCGAGTCCCACAACGGCCCTATGACGGGGTCGCTCGTGAGCTGGTTCCAGAGGGAGTTGGTCAGCCGGTCGTACATGACCTTGTTGCTGCGGTACAGCATCCCCGACGTGCCGAAGGTGGTTGGCTCTCCGTTGATCTTGGCGGAATATACGATTCCGGTGCCGCAGAGTGTTCAATAAGCCAAGGCGATGGGTTCGCCCCCCAACACGTCGTTGGCCATCTCGTGGGCGTTCACGATGCGGAGCGGGTACGCCCTGTGCTCTCCGTTGATGGACACACCGAAGACCCGGTCGCTTGGCTGCAGGTAGTCCTGCCCGCCCGCTGAAACGACCGGGGCGTTTTGAAGGTCCGGGATTCCGTCGGGCCGGACGGCTCCCCACGCGATCTCGAATACGTTTATCCGCGAGCCTTGCGCCGCCGGAGCCAGGAACTCGCCGAACCAGGGGTCGATCAGGCTCATGAGCGCGCTCTTCCACTGCACGTACCCATCGGGGGGACGGTACTCGTCGGCGTTCCTGCCCATCCACTCCATCCACTCATTCCAGTCACCCGAGACGCTCCCGAACTCCTGGCCCGTTATCACCGAGATGGCTGTGTTTGTCTCTTTCGGCAGCTCCCGGTCCCCGAAGAAGCGGAGCACCTCGATCATCACCGGGACCATCGACTTGTCGTTGTTGGCTATGGCGAGTGTGATGGCCTCGCGCGTATCGCCGGGGTTGTTGTCCCAGCCCGAGAAGAGCCGAAATATGTTCTCGGTGGAGTCGTAGTCCGTCGCTGGAGTCGGTGCCTGCGCCGCGGTAAGCTCCGTCTGGGTCGGGGTGAGCACTGGCGTCGGCTTCCGCGTTTCGGTTGAGGTCGTCGGCGCAGCCGTCGCAGTCTGTGTGGGTGAAGCCGTCGGTGCGCTCTCGCCCGGTCCGGTTGACTCTCCCGTACCGGAGCAGGTCACGGCAACAGCGCTATAAACCAGGCCGTCAGTGCTCCGAAATGACGTAAGAGCCTACTCACAGGAGTCCTTCCCAAGACATTCCGACCTGCCCCCGACAGTTGTAACACCGGTTATATTGCTAAGACAAGGGCAGAGAGACGGGGTTGGAAGCGAGAACGTGCCACTTGCTGAACCCGTGCCAATGCTTACCGCACCAATATAGCCGTTGGCACAACTATTGACAGCAGGTTAGACGAACTCAGATACTCGGCGAATCGGAGCTGGTAGGAGCTTGGCCAATTCGCTCGACCAAATTCTTATATCAGAACCTCTCATCGAAAAGTTCGCAGTACAGTGCTCTCAGGCCCACCAAACTGGGCAAATTCAAGAACCTTCGTGTTGAGATTCACTCCGGCGGTCTGCGGTATAATGGGCAATCCGCCTACCCCACCCTAAGGATGAATAGCCAAGACCGTGCCTGCACGTGCTTTTTCATTGAGTGAGTCAACTGCCGGGTGAGTCAACTGCCGCTGGTATCACCGCTGGAACGCTTACAAGCAGGACCGGCCAGCAATAGGACGCCGAACGGCCCGGTTGGTTACAAGAGCCAACAACGGTCCTGTTGGCGCCTTTTTGCACGTGCTGGCTGAAAAAGCCCCGAGGCTTGCTCAGCTGCGGCCCCAGGTGGACCACCTCTTTAGCCCGAATCCACCGATGGACAGGGATGGACGGCGTGAGGACAGCGGAAGGGGGTGAGGGAGTTACAGGCGCGATAATCCGGGCTCGAATTCGGGTAGATGGGAGGTTGGCGGCGGTCTGCAGGCGCTTTGGGGGGCGCCGATGTCGGCCTGCAGTGGCTGTGGCGAGCGAGATGGCGGGATAGGACACGGCAAGAGGCGCTCGCGGACTGGGCTGGCGCGAGTTTGCGGGGACGTTGGGTTGGCTGGCGGGTCAGTGGCGGACGGGCGCCGTCAGGCTGGGAGTGGAATGGCTCGCAGTCGGGCCAGGGCGCGGCTGAACTGCTCCTCCCAGGGCCAGCGCTTGGGAAGATGCAGGGTGATCCGGCGTGCCGAGCGGGTGAGCCGTCCGGCCAGGGCGAAGAACCGCCGCCGGAGGGTCTTGGTGGTCACGGTCCGCTCACCGAGGCCGATGCGGGCGGTCCAGCGGGCCAGGTTGTGGGCCATCACCTGTACCGCCAGCCAGGCGCCGTTGGCAGCGAAGCGGCCCGAGGGGAGATGGTTCAGCCCGACGCCGTACTTGAGGTCGCGTATCGCATTCTCGATCTCGGCGTGGCGGCGGTGGTCGGCCTCCAGTTCCAGGGTCTCTCCGTCCCGGTCGGTGATGAAGCCGTGATAGCTGTAGGTGGCGAAGAGAGCCAGTTGAGAACCGGGCGCCGGCTTCACCCGCCGGACGATGAGCCGCACCGGCGCGGCATCCGGCTCGCTCTGGAAGGGGGTGTAGGTGGTTTCGGCCACATCGGCGGCGCCGTCCATCCAGTAAGGAATCGGCGTCCAGGCATCTTCGGGTATCGCCTCGATGAGATTGTGCAGGCTTTTGTGCTGGCGGATGGTGATGGAGAAGCGGACGTCCATCCGGCGGCAGACGGCGGCCACGGCGTGGGTATAGAAGCCGCTGTCGGCACGCATGGTGAGCTGCCCGCTGGCCCCGCCGCAGCGAACCCGTCCCACCGTCTCACGCAGGAAGTGGGCGGCGCCCCGGGCGGTGTTGGACCGGCCCTCGCGCAGCCGGGCCATCAGCACGTCGCCGGTTCCGGCGGCGACGGCCAGCAGTGGGTGATAGCCCCGTGCACCGGTATAGCCGTGGTGGCGGGCGCCCTCCTTGGCCAGTCCGTAAGTCTCGCAGATCGTCGAATCAAGGTCGATGGTGAATGGCGCGTCGCCGGGTCCGGCCCCCGCCTGCCAGGCCCGGGCCAGCAGCTCGCGGCTCACCCGGTCCAACTGACGGACGTGGCCCCACCTGAAGCTGCGCAGGAAAGTGCCCAGGGTGGAGGGCGCCTTGACTACGCAGCCGAGAGCGCAGGCCGTCCTGCCAGTGCGCAACACATCGGCGTCGTCGATGCAGTCGCCGCCCGCCAGAGCGGAGGACACCAGCGTCATGATCTTGTCTCCGGTGTTGGCCCGGCCCGGCGCTTCGCCCAAGTCCAGGTGCTCCTGTACCAGTTCGGGCAGGCCCAGGCGCCGGGCCAGGGTGGCCGGAAGGAGCAGCCCAGCGTTGGTCACCAGGCGGTGGTCGTCGAAGGCGATACGGATGCGGTCGGGGTGGCGGCGTGGTAGCATCTATTGGGTGCTCCTTTTCTGGGACCGGTTTGCTGTTACAAAACCATTATCCCAGATTCAGAGGAGCACCCTTTGGCCACTTCAGGACGCTGACCCGACGCCCTCCTTCGGTGGATTCGGGCTTAGTGGCCCGTCAGTGAGCGGAGGGCTTCCGAGATATTGACCATGCCGCCGGGCTTCCACCGGTACGAGAGCGTGGCAGATGGGCAGGCGGCGTTGATGCCCGAACCCTTGGCTATCTCTTTGCTTTCTCGAATTGCCTCCAGGCCCAATGGTCTATAATTACTGCCGAAACAGCTCCTAAACCCGTGAGGCACATATGCGCTTTAGTTCCTTTGTCTTTCCTGTAAGCCATCATCTTGAGTAGTCGAACATCTTTGAAATGATGGTTAATCGAGTTTGGCCTGATTGCATGGCTATGTTTGGGCAATGCAGCTCCGTCGCCAGGTTGCAAACTCTTCGACCCTTCAATTCACAACTGTTGAACTACTTAGCCCGAATCCACCGAAGGAGGGCGTCGGGTCAGCGTCCTGAAGTGGCCAAAGGGTGCTCCTCTGAATCTGGGATAATGGTTTTGTAACAGCAAACCGGTCCCAGAAAAGGAGCACCCAATAGATGCTACCACGCCGCCACCCCGACCGCATCCGTATCGCCTTCGACGACCACCGCCTGGTGACCAACGCTGGGCTGCTCCTTCCGGCCACCCTGGCCCGGCGCCTGGGCCTGCCCGAACTGGTACAGGAGCACCTGGACTTGGGCGAAGCGCCGGGCCGGGCCAACACCGGAGACAAGATCATGACGCTGGTGTCCTCCGCTCTGGCGGGCGGCGACTGCATCGACGACGCCGATGTGTTGCGCACTGGCAGGACGGCCTGCGCTCTCGGCTGCGTAGTCAAGGCGCCCTCCACCCTGGGCACTTTCCTGCGCAGCTTCAGGTGGGGCCACGTCCGTCAGTTGGACCGGGTGAGCCGCGAGCTGCTGGCCCGGGCCTGGCAGGCGGGGGCCGGACCCGGCGACGCGCCATTCACCATCGACCTTGATTCGACGATCTGCGAGACTTACGGACTGGCCAAGGAGGGCGCCCGCCACCACGGCTATACCGGTGCACGGGGCTATCACCCACTGCTGGCCGTCGCCGCCGGAACCGGCGACGTGCTGATGGCCCGGCTGCGCGAGGGCCGGTCCAACACCGTCCGCGGCGCCGCCCACTTCCTGCGTGAGACGGTGGGACGGGTTCGCTGCGGCGGGGCCAGCGGGCAGCTCACCATGCGGGCCGACAGCGGCTTCTATACCCACGCCGTGGCCGCCGTCTGCCGCCGGATGGACGTCCGCTTCTCCATCACCATCCGCCAGCACAAAAGCCTGCACAATCTCATCGAGGCGATACCCGAAGATGCCTGGACGCCGATTCCTTACTGGATGGACGGCGCCGCCGATGTGGCCGAAACCACCTACACCCCCTTCCAGAGCGAGCCGGATGCCGCGCCGGTGCGGCTCATCGTCCGGCGGGTGAAGCCGGCGCCCGGTTCTCAACTGGCTCTCTTCGCCACCTACAGCTATCACGGCTTCATCACCGACCGGGACGGAGAGACCCTGGAACTGGAGGCCGACCACCGCCGCCACGCCGAGATCGAGAATGCGATACGCGACCTCAAGTACGGCGTCGGGCTGAACCATCTCCCCTCGGGCCGCTTCGCTGCCAACGGCGCCTGGCTGGCGGTACAGGTGATGGCCCACAACCTGGCCCGCTGGACCGCCCGCATCGGCCTCGGTGAGCGGACCGTGACCACCAAGACCCTCCGGCGGCGGTTCTTCGCCCTGGCCGGACGGCTCACCCGCTCGGCACGCCGGATCACCCTGCATCTTCCCAAGCGCTGGCCCTGGGAGGAGCAGTTCAGCCGCGCCCTGGCCCGACTGCGAGCCATTCCACTCCCAGCCTGACGGCGCCCGTCCGCCACTGACCCGCCAGCCAACCCAACGTCCCCGCAAACTCGCGCCAGCCCAGTCCGCGAGCGCCTCTTGCCGTGTCCTATCCCGCCATCTCGCTCGCCACAGCCACTGCAGGCCGACATCGGCGCCCCCCAAAGCGCCTGCAGACCGCCGCCAACCTCCCATCTACCCGAATTCGAGCCCGGATTATCGCGCCTGTAACTCCCTCACCCCCTTCCGCTGTCCTCACGCCGTCCATCCCTGTCCATCGGTGGATTCGGGCTTAGGAGCATTTGCAAGAGAAGGCAATACCGATTCTGAAACCAGCTAGGAACCGGCAATCCTCAGCAGAATGTCGGCCAATTCCCGGGGGTGGCTGATCATGGGGTCATGGCCCGAACCGAGGTGATAAGTGCCCCACCCAGCGGCGCGAACGCGTTCCTCCACGGGTCGGAAACCGGCTTCGGCGCCGCCGATAAAGCTGCGGGGAATACCGCGGGCGGCGGGATTCCCTATGTATACTCTTCCGGCCATGGCTGCGGCAGGCTGCGGCGTCACCTTGGCAAACATCCACTCCCTGTCTGCCGGGTTGGGAATACCCCAACGGCGTCCGATTTCTTCCGGAGACGCCGGGGCAGGCAGATAGCCCTCACCACGTTCGATGCAGCCCTGTACCCAAGCGGCAAACTCCGGCCCTCGCACTGTTACGAGCTGGTCGGCCATGCACTCGCCGTCGGCGGGGACCACTCCGTTGACGTAAACCAGGTGTGAAAGGCGCTCGGGACAGACTTCGGCAACTCCAGTGATGACCATCCCTGCGTAAGCATGGCCCACCAGTATGGCGTCTTTCAGCGACTCATACTCCAGGAGTTGGGCTATGTCGCGAATATGCAGGTTGAGGTCCAGCTGCACAGGGTCGAGCATTTCGGCCAGGTGGACCCTCTCGCCCAGCCCGCTCAGGGTGGGTGTGTACACGGAAGCGCCCGACCCGATGAGCAACGGAGTAAGCTTGTTCCAGCACCAGCCGCCATGCCAGGCCCCATGCACCAGGACAAAAGTTGCCAAGTCCTATCCCCGATAACGCAAGGTTGTTGATGATTGTGAGTTAGGTCAGTATAGCGCAAACCTGACCGCCATCAGGTCGTCAATGAGCATTGGCGTCCCGCGTCAAGCATTCTTGCCGGTTCGCCTCCTTGTCCTCACTGCGCTGCTGGGCAGCATCGGTGCGGTAACTGGGGTCGTAGAACTCCAGGATGACGGAGAGGTGGACCACCCGGTCAATCGCCGCGGCGGTGGCCATAGGGTTGGCGAAGACGCGCTTCCATCGTGCAGGTCGGCCTGGGCGTCTACAATCAGGTGACCGTCAGTCCGGCCCAACTCGAGACCATTGAGGAGACAGCCTCTCCGGCAACACGACTGCTGGCCGAGGCCGCCGCCTATCTGCGGGACGCCTATATCGGCACCGGGCGCATCGGGCCGGAAGAACGAGTGCGATACAACGATATGCCCGCCGTAGGATACGTCATCAGCCCCAAACTGTTCACGGTTCGCCCTGCCTTGGTGCGTATTGAAACCCAGGGTGAGCTTACTCGGGGCCGGACGGTGGCCGACTGGGAAGCGAGGGAACCCAATGCCGGCATCTGCCTGGAGGTTGACCCCCCGGTCTGACAGCTCTCTTCACCGAGCGGCTGACACGGGGGACTCGGTAAAGGCCCGAGTCCGCGGTTCGAACCGGACCAATCATTGACAATGAACTTGGGGCCCCTACCGACTTGTATGGTCCCAAGTGAACGAGCCACCTGTTTAAGTTGTCAAGATCCTCAGCCGTACCCCGCGATGAGGGACCACTCATGACATTGATAGGAGGGTTGCTAGTTGATTTCCGTCTTGCCGCAGACCTCCTCCACTGATGCCCTCAGCCTGACGTCGGCCAAAAACGGGCCACCCTGGGCAACATAGAGACTTCTTCGTGCGGCCCCCTACCTTTTCCAGGCAGTATATTTCGTCTGATCTGCCCCCGAAAACTGAGCCAAGCGCAATGCGAGTTTTTGGGATGATCTGAACCGTCTGGAGAAGGAGGATCGTCCCATGAAGAAGCCCCGGCACAGCCCGGAGCAGGTCGCCTTTGGCCTGCGCCAGGCGGGGGAGGGGATCCTGGTGGGGGAAGTCTGCCGCAAGATGGGCATCCGCGAGCAGACCTTCTACCGCTGGAAGCAAAAGTTCCAGGGGTTGGGTGTCGCCGAGGTGAGGCGGCTGCGGGTCCTGGAGGAAGAGAACCGCAAGTTGAAGCAGTTGGTGGCCGTTCTCAGCCTGGACAAGCAGATGCTCGAGGACGTGCTCCGAAAAAGTCCCTGAAGCCTGCTCAACCGCGGTCTCGGGCGGACTAGCTCCAGGTAGCCTATCGCGTCAGCGAATGAAAGGCCTGTGAGGCGATCACTGTGCCGACGGCTACCCACCGGGACCAGAGTGTGGCAGATGAGCGAGCGGCTTTACGGGTACGGCTCAGAGACCTGGCCCACTGGCCCAGGTGACAGTTTAAGCATGGCTTCAGCCCCCGCGCTGGATGGAGTCCCTAAACCGGTCTCGGATATCGGTCGGTGAGTGGGAAACCCTCGGGATCCCCTCGATCGGAGCGATCCCGACTTTGACCAGGATCAGGAATGGTCCCTCGCCCAGGGCGCACTCCAATAGGGCTTGATCTAGCTCCTCGGTCCCGTCCACTCGGGCTATACGCGCGTAGCCACAGCTCTTGGCCACATCTCCGAGATCTACCTTCGAGCTGATGGACGGCTGGGCCCCTGTGGACTCATAGGCCTCGTTATCCAGAACGATGTGGACCAGATTGCCGGGACGTTCTGCCGCGATGAGAGCCAGCACGCCCAAGCTCATCAAGGCACTCCCGTCGCCCTCAAGTACAAACACCCGCCGCTGGGGAGCAAGGAGCGCCAATCCCAGTCCAAAGGAGGAAAGCAGACCCATGGAGCCGAGCATGTAGAAATTGTCGGGGCGGTCCCGAGTGGTAAATACTTCTCGGGAAATCATCCCCGTCGTACTCAAGACCAGATCGTCAGCCGCCACATATTCCAGGATTGTCTCGATGGCTTCGTATCGGGCGATCACTCGAGCACCCCTGACCGGACCAACAAGGCGCCAGGCACCGATTGCTGCTCGATAGCGCCGAGCAGCAGGTCTAGGGCGGACTCCAACTCGCCTGGTTCCAGGATCTCATACGGAATCCGCAGCAGATCGAAAAGTTCCGGGGTCTTCTCCCCCATGATCCAATGCTCGGGAGCGTCACTGGGCGGCCCCCCGTACCCACGCCAGCCCACCACCAGCAACGCAGGAATTTTGTATAGGAGATTGAAAGAGGTCAATGGATTAACTATGTTTCCGATGCCGGAGTTCTGCATCATTACGCCGCCCAATCCGCCATGAAAGTAGGCTGCGCTGGCCACGCCCAGGGCCACATCCTCCCGCACGGCCGGTATGTAGCGGATGTCAGGGTCGGCTACCATCGCGTTATAAGTGCGCTGGAAAGTGGAGTCTGGCACCCCGGAAAAAAAGGTCAGCCTTCGGGCCTTCAAGGCGTCCCAGAAGGACTGGGAATCAATTGCTGGTACGTTATTGGACATGTGCCTCGGTCACCACGGTTCGTCTTCGTTCCCCTGCCAAAAGGCGTAGCATCTCCTAACGCTCCTTGTCCTTCCTCAAGATCCGGTCCAAGCCGACACCGGTTTCGGGGGTGAAGTACGGGTCACCCCGGCTTTCTGTCAATAAAAGCCCAACGGGGCGGCGCAGGCGATGGGACTATGCCTGGGCAAAGGGCTTAACTTACCCGATAATCCGCCTGAAAAACGTCAGCGCGTTGCCGCCGGCGATCTTCTTGACGTCCTCGTCGGAGTAGCCGCGGGCTATGAGGCCGCGGATGATGTTCTTGCCGTCTGCCGGCGACTCTAGACCATTGAGATAGGGCGCCGGAGTGGGACCGGTGCGGCCCATCACCACTTGGCCCACGCCCACCATGTCGCCGATGCTGGTGTCGGTGCCGATGGCTACGTGATCCGCGCCAACCAGTTGGACCATGTAATCGTAATGGTCCAACACGCATTCGATGCTTTGCTCCGGGTCGTTGCTGAGCCGGTTGGGTACGGCGGTGATGCCGATAACGCCGCCCTTTTTGGCACAGGCCATCAACTCTTCGTCTTTCCTCAACCTGCGGGCCTGAAAACTATCGCTGGCAAGGGTGTAGGAGCCGTCGTGGCTGAAGGTCACCGGGGTATTGGACGCCTCGATGGCGTCCATGGCGGTACGGAACGAAGCGTGGGACACGTCGACGACCATCCCCAAGTCGTTCATACGTTGAACGACTTCCACCCCGAACTCGCTGAGGCCCCCGTCGTTGCGCTCAAAGATGCCGTCGCCTATGTAGGCCTTGCGGCTGTAGGTCAGGCCCGCCAGTCTTATCCCAGCGTTATAGAGCACGTCCACCCGGTTTAGCTCATTGCCGATGGCCAGGTGCTCCACCGTGGGCAGGAACCCCACCTTACCCTGCTGCTTTGCCGACTCTATCTCGGCGGCGTTGTTGACCCGCAGCACGTCGTCATGGCGGGAAATGTCCGAAATCATCATGCTGATCTCGTCCAACAAGTCGGAGAATCTAATGAAGGACATCTCGCTGGTGTGCAGCATCCCGCGAAAGACGTTGGCTGTTCCAACAGCGGTAAAGCCGCCTTCCCGGACCGCGTCATACCCCCAGATGTAGTCGTCGCTGCGCAAGTATTCCCAGTACTGGTTGAAGTCTTCGGGCAGTACCATCGGATGCTGGTGAAGGTCAATGATTATCGACTCTTCCATCAAGCGTTGAAACCTGCTTTCCTGCTGCACGTCGAGCGGTACGGTCATGGAGGGGACACGGCCCACTTGACTGACGAGGTTGAATCGGCCAGGCGTCATAACGTCAACTCCCTCCAATGCGACCGCGAGTGTCGCTTCTAAGACCTTAGGGGCATCGGGGCCGCTGCCCCTAATCTTCCAGCGCGGCTTCCAAATACGAGCGAAAGGCGTCAGGGTCATTGATGAGGGCCTCAAGTTCCATGGATGGCAGGCGGTGTGGGCAGGTGCGTTCGGTAATATATCTTGTGCTGTGGGGCGGGCCGCCGTCGGCCTTGTCGGGTTCCGACGAACCGGCCAGTTCAGCATAGCGTATGGGCTTGCCGTCGGCCTCGTATTTGGATCCTACTATCCACAGCCGGCCAAACCGGTACCTTTTCTTGACCTCGGCGTCAGCGGCGCTGCTCCAACTGGTGCCGGTAAACGCAAAGTCCTGCGGGGCAAAGCCGAGGTTTTCTTCGATTACCCGGTTGCACCGGTCCAACTCCTCACGCAGCAACTCTCTTTCCGGGTCCTCCGCGGCCAGGTCGCGAAGTTCCCGTATTTCGGGCCAAGGCATGTGCTCGGGAACCTGGGCCAACGCCAGCGGCCGGGGATAGTCCGGGTCGTAGGGTGAGGTGTAGATGAACAGGTTCCCTTTGAACCCGTAACGCTCCAGCGTCTGGAATACCGTCTGGAATACATCCCAGCGCATCGAGACAACCGGATGGTCGAAGTCGATCATGATTGGGCGTTCCGGCAGGGAGGACGTTCCCTGCCGCCAAGCTGCCAGTTGGTCGTAGTTTATCGCATGGAACCCCATTTCCGCCGCAGTCCTCATCAGCATGTCGAACCGCTCCTCCGGCAAGAGATTGCGGAGGGCACCGGCGGCACTGGGGTGCATTCCGTGGCACATCGTAATTGGCATTCTCATAACACGCTCGATAATATCACAGGGGCTGCGAGGACGTAATGCGGACAGCAGAAGCGTTCCGTCAGTCAGACGGGCGTACGCCCTCGAAGCACCTCCTGGGGTTGTCGATCATCATCCGGTCGATGACGTTTCCCAGCACCCCCAAATCCATCAGTGTGGGAATGAAAGCGCGGCTGAACCAGAGGTAGCCGTCTGAGTTCTGATTCCTGCTAGGCATCCCGGGGGAGCCGATGCCAGACAACACGATGTTCCAGTCGTGGGATAACATCATGCTGGGGGCCAAGCCTTTATCCAACCTCTCTTTCAGATAGTCGGTCCTCTCCTGCGAGGGTGGCAATTGAGGGCGGCCGAAGAGGTTGTTTCCGTCCCAGCCCAACCACACGCCGAGTCGGGCCAACTCCCAGTGGTAGTCGGGGTCAAGGGTGTGGTTGATGTATCCCACTTATACGTTGTGGGGTTCAATTCCTTCCTCTTTCAGGATTCGCACCTGCTCTTCGCCTATCCGGGACTCCGGCGGCGTGTGGGTGGTAGTGGTAATGGGAACGCCGGTGCGCAGGTGTGTCCTGGCCGAGGGGCCCGCAGCATCAGCTCTTTCTGCTCGGTAATCGGGTCGCTGGTGGCTACCTTGATGATGCCGGCCTTGATTCCCGTCCTCTCGATGCCTTGTTCGATTTCCCGCACCCAAAGGTCCGCGATGAAGTCCTTGTCTCGCCCCAAGAAGCTCCGCGGAACGTCCAGCCCAGCAGCCGGTGCAGCAAATGAACTGTGCACCCCCATTCTTGGCCTCGGTAAAGGACTGCAAAGCCATGTCCAGGGCCTGGTCTCGGAATTCCAGTCATAGGATGTGTCCAGAATGCCGGCCGATGAATCGATCAGGTGTTCATGAGGCAAAGTGAACCCCAGGCCCGCCGTATCCAATGGCCCCAACACCGATTTTATCGTTGTCATAACAAACCTCCGATTCTTCCTTGCAGTCTTGATCGCGAGGATATGGTTCACCGGATTATGCAAGCCGGGGCGGCACCCTGCGGTGTCAGAATTGGCGAATCCTCCCCACGGAGTCAGAGCCAGAGTGGTCCTCTCAACGGGCAACAAAAGGAGCTAAATGCCAGTACATTTTACCGAGCAAGAGTTGGCCTCTCGCAGGGAGAAAGTTGTGGCGGAATTGCAGTCCGGCGGGTTGGCGGCCCTGCTGATTTTCAAGCAGGAAAGCATGTACTACCTGACCGGTTACGACACCACCGGTTACTCCCAGTTCCAATGTCTCTGTCTCGGGGCGGACGGCAATATGGTCCTGCTGACAAGATCCGCCGACCCGCGCCCAGGCACGTTTGACCTCGGTGATTGATGACATCCGTATTTGGGTCGACAGCGCCGACAGCAACCCCGGCCAGGACCTTTGGCAAATCCTCGAAGAGCAGGAATGCCGGGGCCGGGGGTTGGGCGTCGAGCTGGACGCATTGTGCCTGACCGGAAAACGCTGGGAGGACGTCAGGGCAGCAATTGAAGTGCGCTGCGAATGCGAGGACAGCTCCGAACTGGTGAGCCGTTTGAGGCTGGTCAAGAGCGAGGGCGAATTGGAATACATCCGCAAAGCAGCGGCCTTGGCCGACGATGCCCTGATGGCGGTCCAACGGCTGGCAAAGCCAGGCACGCAGGAACAGGTAGTGTTGGCCGGGATGCAATCGGTGGTCTTTCAGGGCGGGGGCGACTACCCTGCATCCCACTTCATCATAGGATCGGGGGAGAACGCACTGATGGTGAGAAGCTTCTCGGGTTACCGCACCCTGGGCGCCAA
Organism: Dehalococcoidia bacterium; assembly: GCA_965262735.1. Lineage (GTDB taxonomy): Bacteria > Chloroflexota > Dehalococcoidia > Lucifugimonadales > UBA3495 > CATOSK01. The sequence continues at coordinate 294,079 of CBDHFS010000002.1, forward strand.
GGACCAACTGCAACTGGAATTCGGCGGGACTTACCGCCAATATCATCCCTGCCTGATGCGCACGATCCTTACCGGCGAACCCAGCCAGCACCAACTTCCCATGCACGCCGCGTGCTGGGATGCACTTCAAGCGTCCAAAGCCGCCGACCGCCCGGGTTTCCACCTTCGGCGATATTTTCGCCGCCCACGCCGATTCCCCGGACCTTTCCGGTTTCGGGGAACACCGGCTCAACGCCTGTGGGTACAGCCTGGGAGCTTTGTACCCGCCAACCTGGATGGACTGGCCCATGAAATACAAGGATAACCAGGTGGTGTTGGAGCCCAACATGCTCATCTTCATGTACATGGTCCTGCTGGACTGGGAGCGCAAGCTGGCAATGGCAGTGGGAGACACTGACCAAGATGGGGACGGGCCTGATAGTAAATTGACCATCAGGCCCAACGTAGTAGACTCGAACCAGTTCGCATTCTCGGCTATTGAGAAGACACCGCTGATTTGCCGATCCGTGTTGAGTTCATTGATGAGATACCAGTGAACCCATTAACCCGAATCCACCGAAGGAGGGCGTCGGGTCAGCGTCCTGAAGTGGCCAAAGGGTGCTCCTCTGAATCTGGGATAATGGTTTTGTAACAGCAAACCGGTCCCAGAAAAGGAGCACCCAATAGATGCTACCACGCCGCCACCCCGACCGCATCCGTATCGCCTTCGACGACCACCGCCTGGTGACCAACGCTGGGCTGCTCCTTCCGGCCACCCTGGCCCGGCGCCTGGGCCTGCCCGAACTGGTACAGGAGCACCTGGACTTGGGCGAAGCGCCGGGCCGGGCCAACACCGGAGACAAGATCATGACGCTGGTGTCCTCCGCTCTGGCGGGCGGCGACTGCATCGACGACGCCGATGTGTTGCGCACTGGCAGGACGGCCTGCGCTCTCGGCTGCGTAGTCAAGGCGCCCTCCACCCTGGGCACTTTCCTGCGCAGCTTCAGGTGGGGCCACGTCCGTCAGTTGGACCGGGTGAGCCGCGAGCTGCTGGCCCGGGCCTGGCAGGCGGGGGCCGGACCCGGCGACGCGCCATTCACCATCGACCTTGATTCGACGATCTGCGAGACTTACGGACTGGCCAAGGAGGGCGCCCGCCACCACGGCTATACCGGTGCACGGGGCTATCACCCACTGCTGGCCGTCGCCGCCGGAACCGGCGACGTGCTGATGGCCCGGCTGCGCGAGGGCCGGTCCAACACCGTCCGGGGCGCCGCCCACTTCCTGCGTGAGACGGTGAGCCGGGTTCGCTGCGGCGGGGCCAGCGGGCAGCTCACCATGCGTGCCGACAGCGGCTTCTATACCCACGCCGTGGCCGCCGTCTGCCGCCGGATGGACGTCCGCTTCTCCATCACCATCCGCCAGCACAAAAGCCTGCACAATCTCATCGAGGCGATACCCGAAGATGCCTGGACGCCGATTCCTTACTGGATGGACGGCGCCGCCGATGTGGCCGAAACCACCTACACCCCCTTCCAGAGCGAGCCGGATGCCGCGCCGGTGCGGCTCATCGTCCGGCGGGTGAAGCCGGCGCCCGGTTCTCAACTGGCTCTCTTCGCCACCTACAGCTATCACGGCTTCATCACCGACCGGGACGGAGAGACCCTGGAACTGGAGGCCGACCACCGCCGCCACGCCGAGATCGAGAATGCGATACGCGACCTCAAGTACGGCGTCGGGCTGAACCATCTCCCCTCGGGCCGCTTCGCTGCCAACGGCGCCTGGCTGGCGGTACAGGTGATGGCCCACAACCTGGCCCGCTGGACCGCCCGCATCGGCCTCGGTGAGCGGATCGTGACCACCAAGACCCTCCGGCGGCGGTTCTTCGCCCTGGCCGGACGGCTCACCCGCTCGGCACGCCGGATCACCCTGCATCTTCCCAAGCGCTGGCCCTGGGAGGAGCAGTTCAGCCGCGCCCTGGCCCGACTGCGAGCCATTCCACTCCCAGCCTGACGGCGCCCGTCCGCCACTGACCCGCCAGCCAACCCAACGTCCCCGCAAACTCGCGCCAGCCCAGTCCGCGAGCGCCTCTTGCCGTGTCCTATCCCGCCATCTCGCTCGCCACAGCCACTGCAGGCCGACATCGGCGCCCCCCAAAGCGCCTGCAGACCGCCGCCAACCTCCCATCTACCCGAATTCGAGCCCGGATTATCGCGCCTGTAACTCCCTCACCCCCTTCCGCTGTCCTCACGCCGTCCATCCCTGTCCATCGGTGGATTCGGGTTTAAGCTGGACTTTGAACAAAACATAGACAAATGGAAAGGACAGGGTAGTCTGGTTAGGCCCCTCTCTCACAAAAGGTCTTGCCATGCTCACCCTGCCCGATGCGATTCTACCCGTTCTCATCCCCTGCGCAACCCTGTTTCGCAGCCCGAGTTTCGCAGCCCGACTTGGCGGAAAGCTCAGGTTCTGCTGGTGGGCGCCGTACTGGCCCCAAGCCAGCGCACCGTGGCCTCGGCCCTTCGCGTCATGGGACTGAGCGGCGACCGCAACTACGCCCGCTATCATCACGTGCTCAACCGGGCGGCATGGGCGTCCCTTCAGGTGTCCCGAGTCCTGCTGGGATTGCTGATCCGGCACCTGGACCGGGGCGATGGTCCTCTGATATTCGGCATCGACGAGACCTTGGAGCGGCGTCAGGGGCCTCAGACCGGCGCCCTCGGAATTTACCGCGACGCCGTGCGCTCCAGCCACAGCTATGTGGTCAAGGCCAGCGGCCTGCGCTGGGCTCTGCCCTTCCTGACCGTGCTGGCGCCCTCTAAGAGCCTATCCTAATAACCCTGCGGCTCGGAGAGCAATAAGTAACTATCTCAAAAAAGCGATACGGCGTTGACGGCGGTACCAGATGAGGGCACAAGCCAATTGAAGCGGGCCCAGGTAATTGGCGGGCTTCTTGTCATAGCGCACCAGGATCACCCGGCACTTGGACAGCCAGCCCAAGGTGCGTTCTACCACCCACCGGCGGGCGGGGAAGGTTTTCTCACCCCATTGGTCCAGCTTCTCCTCCCCAATCCGCCGGATATGCGGACAGTACCGGAAGGCGGCAACGGTCCCGTGGCCAGTGGGATTGTCATACCCTTTGTCCAGGCACAGGTTTTGGACGCCTTCCGGGCGCGCCACGACGATGTTCTCCACTACGATGTTCTCCAGGGTCGGTCTCAAGAGTTTCGTATCATGGACGTTGGCTCCAGCCACCGCCACGCTCAGGGGTCCGCCTGCTGCGTCGACCAGGATGCTCTTCTTGCTCCCAGCTTTGCCCCGGTCGGTGGGGTTGCGTCCAATCGCGCCCCCCAAAACGCGCTTTACCCATGGAGCAGTCCACCGACTGCCATTCCCAGTCCACTCCGCCCAATTCCTCGCAACCCTCCACCAGGGCAGCCCAGATGCCCTCCAGCACCCCACCCAACGCTGGAAGGTCCGATGGATGGTGCTATCGTCTCCCAACTCCCTGGGCAAGTGGTTCCACTGGCAGCTGCTTCGCATCCGAAAGATAATGCCTTCCAGCATCTTCCGCTGGTCCGCCCTTTTGCGCCCCCTGGCTTTGGGCGGATCCACCTCCAGTATCACCGGTTCGATTCGCTCCCAAAGGTCGTCCGGAACATCCCAAATAGTGGGTAACGGTTTCCCCTCCACGACGATCCACCTCCACCCGTCTCTTGGGACAATCCTAGCGACAACCCTCACCCATTGACTACAATTTCAAACCGCTATTTGAGATAGTTACTTAGTAGGGATTGCTGTGGCAAGCCACTGGACGCCGCATGGTACAGCTACAGAAAATCTGGGGTGGGGTTCCTGTAGGTTCGATACACTTCAACTTGTCTATTACACCAACAACACATCAACATCGGTGGCTTTGGAAAAGGCCGGTCAGTGGGTTCGTCCGAGTAGCAGTTACTGTGACGTAGTGAGCGGCACAGTGCAGGTCACTCAGGGTGATGGGTCTGTTCCGACCTGGCGTAAGTTAACTTTCGCAAATCCGGTTTCCCACCCTTCCAGCTGGACTGCGTGGTGGAATCAAGGTCAGTCGACGTATTACAAATATGGTCAAGCCGTTATATCTAGTACTACTGCGGGTCCGGGCTCGCCTGATGCCCAACAGGCCGGTTGGAATGTAATCTTTTGGCCAAGCGGGAGCATTGAAGATGAGACTTTGAATTAAGAACATCTCAGGAAAGCCGGTAGAGCTATTTCCGGCTGGGGTGATATCGCCAATCCAGATAGTTTACAGCCTAAACGCAACGCATCAGGGAAACGGAGTAACGCATGAGATTTGTAAAAGCATGTTCCCGAGCAAAGATAAGGATTTTTACCCTTGGGGCAATCCTAGTCTCTGCAGCAATTGTGTTGAGTCTCGTCAACATTATCAATATTAATGCGGCCGCCAATGATTCTAAGGATATTCCAGTCAATGAAACAGTTGAGCGTGGTGGCGTAGCTGTTACCCTGGAAAAGCTGGAGCTAACAGAGAAGGAAACCCAGCTTACCTATTCTTACGATTCAACTTCCGGAGGGCACGTGGACCCGCTTGGACTACCGAGAATAGATTTGCCAAACGGTGGCAAACTTGAGGCCGAGAGAGGCAACGGAGCGGTTGATGGAGCAACGCGTTCTGGGACCAAGAAAGTTAAACTTCCCCCTATACCAGAAGGCACGGAGACCATTTCAGCGGACTTGGCCTCGTTTATACGGTATACTGCGGAATCCGAGCTGGTGGAAATCCCATTGGGAGACTTGCTAGAAGGGGTGGATTTTGAAGCGATTGTTGAACGGCAAGAGTTACCCCTCAACGTAAAGTTTTCCGTCGGACCTGCGCAATACCGCATTACCTCATTACTACTTGATCCTTCAAGTTTCGCATTGGTTTACGAACCCTTGAACCAACCGGCTTCACTAACAGTTCTGGGAGCAGGAATATCAAATGTCCAGCTGACCGATGACCAAGAGAGGACTTATTTTAGCTTCCTTACCGGGGCCGAGTGGAGTCAAGTGGATAATAGTGGACATACAGTGACTCAACAAGGGCTATACTTTGAGGGGTTGCCTGATCCAGACACGACCACTTTTTCACTACAGTTTGAGGGAACTGGAGAAATTGAGGCACCTTATGTTTTCCAGGTCGATATTCCTTGATCAAAGGCGGTTGCACTTCTCGGGCTCTCGGTAAAGGTTGGTGTTACAACGATTCCAAACCTTGGGTAGGAGCTTTCCCTTGTGGTAATCCCAAAGCATACCGCTCAGAAAATAGCCAGTAGCAAGGTTCGAATTCTTAGCCGAACCTTGCTACTGGCTGGGGTGTTCGCATTATCTTTGGCCATAGTCGCATGTGCTTCTTCCACGTCCTCAACCCAGATCCCCACGCCCATTAGCGCTCCCGAGCTCTCGACTGATAGCCCCGATGATAGCCCCGAGTCTCGCGCCGCAAAGGCCCTCGGTTCAATTCCGCTTGAGTTCTCCGGCAAGGTCATAGAATTTGCTGATTACTCCGAGTCCCGCGCTGTAAACCCGAATCCACCGATGGACAGGGATGGACGGCGTGAGGACAGCGGAAGGGGGTGAGGGAGTTACAGGCGCGATAATCCGGGCTCGAATTCGGGTAGATGGGAGGTTGGCGGCGGTCTGCAGGCGCTTTGGGGGGCGCCGATGTCGGCCTGCAGTGGCTGTGGCGAGCGAGATGGCGGGATAGGACACGGCAAGAGGCGCTCGCGGACTGGGCTGGCGCGAGTTTGCGGGGACGTTGGGTTGGCTGGCGGGTCAGTGGCGGACGGGCGCCGTCAGGCTGGGAGTGGAATGGCTCGCAGTCGGGCCAGGGCGCGGCTGAACTGCTCCTCCCAGGGCCAGCGCTTGGGAAGATGCAGGGTGATCCGGCGTGCCGAGCGGGTGAGCCGTCCGGCCAGGGCGAAGAACCGCCGCCGGAGGGTCTTGGTGGTCACGGTCCGCTCACCGAGGCCGATGCGGGCGGTCCAGCGGGCCAGGTTGTGGGCCATCACCTGTACCGCCAGCCAGGCGCCGTTGGCAGCGAAGCGGCCCGAGGGGAGATGGTTCAGCCCGACGCCGTACTTGAGGTCGCGTATCGCATTCTCGATCTCGGCGTGGCGGCGGTGGTCGGCCTCCAGTTCCAGGGTCTCTCCGTCCCGGTCGGTGATGAAGCCGTGATAGCTGTAGGTGGCGAAGAGAGCCAGTTGAGAACCGGGCGCCGGCTTCACCCGCCGGACGATGAGCCGCACCGGCGCGGCATCCGGCTCGCTCTGGAAGGGGGTGTAGGTGGTTTCGGCCACATCGGCGGCGCCGTCCATCCAGTAAGGAATCGGCGTCCAGGCATCTTCGGGTATCGCCTCGATGAGATTGTGCAGGCTTTTGTGCTGGCGGATGGTGATGGAGAAGCGGACGTCCATCCGGCGGCAGACGGCGGCCACGGCGTGGGTATAGAAGCCGCTGTCGGCACGCATGGTGAGCTGCCCGCTGGCCCCGCCGCAGCGAACCCGGCTCACCGTCTCACGCAGGAAGTGGGCGGCGCCGCGGACGGTGTTGGACCGGCCCTCGCGCAGCCGGGCCATCAGCACGTCGCCGGTTCCGGCGGCGACGGCCAGCAGTGGGTGATAGCCCCGTGCACCGGTATAGCCGTGGTGGCGGGCGCCCTCCTTGGCCAGTCCGTAAGTCTCGCAGATCGTCGAATCAAGGTCGATGGTGAATGGCGCGTCGCCGGGTCCGGCCCCCGCCTGCCAGGCCCGGGCCAGCAGCTCGCGGCTCACCCGGTCCAACTGACGGACGTGGCCCCACCTGAAGCTGCGCAGGAAAGTGCCCAGGGTGGAGGGCGCCTTGACTACGCAGCCGAGAGCGCAGGCCGTCCTGCCAGTGCGCAACACATCGGCGTCGTCGATGCAGTCGCCGCCCGCCAGAGCGGAGGACACCAGCGTCATGATCTTGTCTCCGGTGTTGGCCCGGCCCGGCGCTTCGCCCAAGTCCAGGTGCTCCTGTACCAGTTCGGGCAGGCCCAGGCGCCGGGCCAGGGTGGCCGGAAGGAGCAGCCCAGCGTTGGTCACCAGGCGGTGGTCGTCGAAGGCGATACGGATGCGGTCGGGGTGGCGGCGTGGTAGCATCTATTGGGTGCTCCTTTTCTGGGACCGGTTTGCTGTTACAAAACCATTATCCCAGATTCAGAGGAGCACCCTTTGGCCACTTCAGGACGCTGACCCGACGCCCTCCTTCGGTGGATTCGGGGTAAAGGGGCTGGAAGACGCCGACAGCAGCGAGGATTTGTTCCAGCTGGATCCCAAGAGCTTCGAGAGGCTCTTTAGTGGAGTACCGGTTCACCCTCACTTGAACACCCGGATTCAAAGAATGATCGACCTGATAGAGGTGGACGTATTCGCTTTTGATCTGAGCACATGGTCCTGGGAACCTGGAAATAAACCGCCTACTTTCTTGCTGGCCCAAGGCCCTTTCGACCGCGAGAATGTGGCCAGAAAACTTCAGGCACTCGATTACAAGGCAGGCGATTACGCAGGGACGGTCTACTATTGGCTCAATGAAGACTTCACCGCGGACTTGACTCATCCTCTGGGCCTTCCATTGAACCGGATCGCTTTCCTGGACGACCGGATCGCGGCAGCGCCATCCACTGGAATCCTTGAGCAGCTCATTGACACTGATCATGGTGAATCCCCAAGTCTTCTTGAGAGTGAACCGCACCGAGAATTGATTGAGGCCATCGGAGAAGGCTTGCTAGGTGGAGCTTTTGCACCTCCTCAATGGATGGTGGAAAACTGGAACACCATCAATACCAGATCTGCCGCCCGGCTAGACCGGTACATGGAAGGACCGGATCAATGGGGACAGTTTTCTCCTTACGACCTAGCTTTATTAGGCTATCGAGTTCAGGGAGATGCGGAAGAGACAGTGTTTGCCTTGTATTACCCTGATCCTGCTGCAGCCGCCAGGGATTCCGGTGAGTTTGAGAAGCGTTGGAACAATTTCCACTATGACCCCATAGGCCCTCTTTATGACCCCATGGGCCCTCTTGCAGATCCCGAAGAGGTCCCGGCGACACTTTCCTGTTCGCCATTTTCCACCACCATCATTGAGGGGGCCGACCACTCGGTGCTCATTGGCACATGTCCGGTACTGAGAAGCGAAGAATGGAACCCCGCGGTGAAAGGCCCTTCCTTGTGGTCGTGGCTGTTCTCTACCAGGGAGCTACAATTCTTGGTCATGGACTTGAAGGAGTTAAAATAGCGGGTGTTCAGCAGCACCAAAGAGAAACGGACTGAACCCACGCGAAGCTTCTCTCGGAGTATTCTTACGCTAGGGAGATCATAATGGTTATGCCCCCGACACCACATGGTCCAGACGAACACCTCATGCAAGAAAGGACCCGGCGAAATACATTAGACGCAAACAACAATCTGGGACAAAGTTGGAGGGGCCAGAAAACGCTAAGCAAGGGTGATGTGTTGGTGTTTTTGGGATAGTGATTGTAACTGCTCTTTCTGTGCTGTTATTCGTTGTATTCTTTTGATTTTTGCATTGTCAACTTCTCCTGTAAAAGGCGGGGTTAAAGTGGACCATGCGGGCGGGTTGACCGCCGGCTGAGGGCTGTCGAAGTTCAGGATAAGTGTCCGTCGAACTGTTCGGCAGAAATGTCACCTGCTTGGTCTGCGATGGTATCAGATGGCGACTCGGTTGATGCGACCGGGGACCGCGCGTCGGCGGGTTCTCAGCGTCGATGTATTTCCTCACCGTGTTCCGGTGAATTCCCGACTCCCTTGCCATCCCCCGAATCGACAGTCCCTTGAGTAACAGTTCAAAGTTGAGGGGAAGAGAGCAATTGGCGGCAGGCAATCAGGGGATTGAGGCCGCGGGCACGCCAGGTGCCGAAGAGGGAAGCCAGGGTCATCTTGCTGGCGGTGCCGCCGCTGATCTTCCGGCTGATTACCAGGGGGCGCAGACTTCGCTCGGCAGCGTTGTTGTCCGGAGGCACGGCGGGTTCGGCGACGAAGACGAACAATTCCTTGATGAACTCCGCAATGCGCCGGCACAGCTTGCCTTGCACCGCCGATGGGTCATCCAGGAAAGTGCGGCAGCGGGCCAGCAATTTACGCTCCAGCCCCAGTTGGACCCGCCGCCTTTGCCGTTGATCGGGATGGGCGAAGGTCTTCGCCTCGGCATAGATTTTATGGACTGCCGCCGTCCACCGGGCCAGCCGGACGTCCTTGGGGTAGAGGGCCTTCAGGTCGTGGATGTCCCGCAGCTGCTGGGGACCAGCGGATGGTAGGCGGCGTCGAAGTCGCTGACCAAGACCCCACTGAATGAATCCCCAGGGCTTCGTCCACCACCTCTTTGTTGCGGCCTCGGCGCAGGAAGTACCGTTCGGTGGGGATGGAGAAGGTCCAGACGTAGCCGTTAGCTCCGTCCTCACGCCAGCCGGTCTCGTCGGCGTGGACCACCAGGCTGGCCCGGAATACAGTCCAGCGCCTGGGCCAGCGTTGGTTGGGCCTTTTGGGCCGCCTGATGGATGACCCGGACGATGGCGCCCAAGCTGAGGGGCAACTGATGCACCGTCTTCAGGTACCACTGGATGGTCCGCAAGGGCATCCGTCCCTCTTCCCGCAGGGCGCAGATCAGGCTGAGCAGGTTGATGCCCAACCGCTGGCGGCCCAGGACCACACCCCGTCCAGCGTGGCCGAGGGCGTCCGACGCTGCTGACAGATGGGGCAAGTCCGGGCGATGAAGACGTGCTCGGTGACTTCTACCGGGGCCATCGGAACCTCGATGACTTCCCGGGTCCGCTGCACCCAGTCTCCAGCCAGTCCAGCGCCGCATTCCGGAAGGACTCCACCACATGCTCCACCCGGTGGGGTGGGCGTCATGCTCTTGCGGGCGAAGCCGTGGGTTCTGGGCTTCCTTGGGCCTTCCTTCCGGGGTGGCCTCCGGCCTGCGGGGGGCTTGATACCGGGCATACCGCGAGAACCACCGGGCTTGGCCTTTCCTTCCAGGACTTCGATCCGGCGCTGCAACTGGGCAATGATGGTCTGCTGCTCTTGGATTACCGCCTGCTGCTGGGCAATGATCCCAAGCAGAACTTCTCGCGAAGCGGTTTCCAAGTCCCAATTAGTATCCATGCAACATAATTAACATAATCGAAAAGTCGGCGCCCCATACTTTCCCGGCAACTCTTGGGCAATTCATCTCTCTAACTCTGAACTATTACAGAGAAATAGATACGCTTGTAATCTTTGTCAGCATCTGCAATGCTTGGGTTTAACGTTGTGAAGATGCGCTTGAACCTGGCAATCGCATATCCAAGTTCGAAGCTCACGTTGGGATTGGGGTAGGTCAGGTCGCAAGAGAATATTTGGCTCCGGTCGACCTGGCCCAAAACAGTCTTGATTAGGCGGGACCCAGAGACAGGGTTATCTGTCCACTTCATGAAGCGTACACTGTTTCGCTTTATGTCGCTTATTTCGTTCAGCTTGCTTAAGGCGGACGAAATCGTTTCACCGACACTGGGAGGATAGCTAGGATAGGCGTAGAACACTCTTACCTGCGGCGGCATGTCCGTTCACTCCCCCAATATCCCATAATTTGGACTGCACTTGGGTTGGCTCCATCACTTTCCGCATTGCCTTTTCGCATTTTCGTTGAGGGTATCTTTACCAGTCCAATTACACGGCCATCTCGTGTGTCGCGGCACTTCTGATCAAGAATTTCGGTTTAGGTTCTGGTGCGCAGCCCGCTTTCATTGACTCACCCCGCCCACCCTTCCGACAGTGCCTCCGCTTGTTCCAGGACAGTTAGCGTCGCCTTCTCCTGCTTATCGGGTGGGTAGCCGTGTTGGCGGAGTATACGCCGTACAAGTACGCGTAGCTGGGCGCGCACGTTCTCGCGCAGAGTCCAGTCGATTGTTGCGTTGTCGCGGACGGTCTTGACTAATTCCTGAGCAATAGCGCGGAGCGTTTCGTCTCCCAACACCTGAACGGCGCTGTCGTTGGATTCCAGGGCGTCGTAGAAGGCCAGCTCGTCCTCCGACAATCCCAGCCGCTCGCCACGGGCGTTTGCCTCCCGCATGTCCCGGGCCAGATGTATCAGTTCCTCAATTGTCTGCGCCGCCTCGATCGCCCGGTTCTGGTAGCGGCGGAGGGTCTGCTCCAGCATCTCGGCGAAGGAGCGGGCCTGCACCACGTTCTGACGGCGCCGGGTAGACAGTTCGCCCCGGATTAGCTTCTGCAACAGTTCCACGGCAAGATTGGGCTGGGGCATTCCCCGCACTTCGTCCAAGAACTCATCGGATAGCACCGATATATCCGGCTTGTCCAACCCGGCCGCCGCGAAGATGTCCGTTACGCCCTCAGAGGCCACCGCGCGGGAGACTATCTGGCGCACCGCCAAGTCCAGGTCCTCTTCGGGGCGCGCTTCTCCTGCCGCCCGTTTGCTCAACGCTGCCCGCGCTGCCTGGAAGAATCCCACGTCGTCCCGGATACGGAAGGTTTCTGCGTGGGGCACAGCCAAGGCGAAGGCTTGGGAAAGTTCCCGGACCGCTGCCAAGCAACGGTCCTTGCCATTTTCCTGGGCCAGGATGTGCTCCTGAGCCGCTGGGAGCAGCCCCAAACGTTCCTGCGGCGTGCCCGTGGTCCACTTGGACCAGTCGAAGCCATGGAACAAGGCGCAACAAATTTCGTGCTTCTCCAGCATCACCGCCACCGCCTCTTCCTAGTCGATGGCGGTCTGCCCGGTTCCGCCGCTCTCGGTGTAGGTGGCCAGCGCCAGCCGCAGGTCGTTGGCCAGCCCCAGGTAGTCCACCACCAAGCCGCCGGGCTTGTCCTTGAACACCCGGTTTACCCGGGCGATGGCCTGCATCAGCCCGTGGCCCCGCATCGGCTTGTCCACATACATGGTGTGCAGGCTGGGGGCATCGAACCCCGTCAGCCACATATCCCGCACCAGCACGATGCGGAACAAATCTTCCGGGTCTCGGAACCGCTGGGCCAGATCCTCCCGCCGCGCCTTGTTCCTGATATGCGGCTGCCACTCCAAAGGGTCGGAAGCCGAGCCGGTCATCACCACCTTGATGCTGCCCTTGTCGTCGTCATCGTCGTGCCAGTCGGGGCGGAGGCGCACCAGCTCTTGGTACAGGTCAACACAGATGCGCCGACTCATGCACACCACCATCGCCTTGCCGTCCAGCACTTCCAGACGCTGCTCGAAGTGGTTGACGATGTCTTGGGCGATTTGCTTGATACGGTTCTCGGCGCCGACGATCGCCTCCAATTGCGCCCACTTGGTCTTGAGCCGCTCCTTGCGCTCGATTTCCTCGCCCTCGGTGGCCTCCTCGAAGTCCGGGTCAATGGTTGGCTTTTCGGCCTCATCCAGTTCCAGCTTGGCTAGGCGGCTTTCGTAGTAGATGGGCACCGTGGCTCGGTCCGCCACCGAGCGCTGGATGTCGTAGATGCTGATGTAATCGCCGAACACGGCCCGCGTGTTGGCATCCTCCAGTTCGATGGGCGTGCCGGTGAAGCCGACGAAAGAGGCGTTGGGCAGAGCATCCCGCATGTGGCGGGCGTAGCCGTCGATGAAGTCGTACTGGCTGCGGTGGGCCTCGTCGGCGATGACCACGATGTTGCGCCGGTCTGATAGGGTGGGGAAGGTGTCGCCCCGCTCCTCGGGGAAGAACTTCTGGATGGTTGTGAAGACCACGCCGCCGGCATTCACCGAGAGCTTGTTTCGCAGGTCTGCCCGGCTCTCCGCCTGTACCGGCGGCTGACGCAAGAGATCCTGGCATCGGGAGAAGGTGCTGAAGAGCTGGTCGTCCAGGTCGTTGCGGTCGGTGAGAATTACGATGGTCGGGTTCTGCATGGCCGGCTCGCGGATGATGGCGCCGGTGTAGAAGGCCATGGTCAGGCTCTTGCCCGACCCCTGGGTGTGCCAGACCACGCCGACGCGCCGGTCGCCAAGCGCCCCACCCGGCTTCCGGCCAGACTCATACCTGCCGCTCCCCTCCCCAATCATCCTTTCTTCCCGTTGCAACTCCGCCGCCCGCAGGGTTTCACCGACAGCAGTTCGGACGGCGTGGAACTGGTGGTAGCCGGCCATTTTCTTGACCAGTTTGCCGCTGCCGTCGTCATCGAACACGATGAAGTCGCGGACCAATTCCAGGAAACGCCCAGGTTGGCAGACTCCCTCTAGCATCACCTGCAACTCGGTTAGGTTGGGGCCGGCCAGGGTCTCCCCCGTGATGGTGTGCCAGGGCTTGAACCACTCCCGTCCCGCGCCGAGGGCGCCTATTCGCGCCTCGTTGCTATCGGACACCATCAGCATCTCGTTCATGGAGAACAGCGAAGGCAACTCGGCCTGGTAGGTCTGGAGCTGCTGCCTAGCGGTCCAGATGGTGGCGTCTTCGTCGGCGGGGTTCTTCAGCTCGATGACACCCAGGGGCAGGCCGTTGAGGAACAGCACGATGTCGGGACGGCGGGTGTTCCGGTTATCGGTGACGGTGAACTGGTTGACCGCCAGCCAGTCGTTGTTGTCAGGGTTGTCGAAGTCTACCACCCGGGCCTGCGCTCCCCGAATAGAGCCGTCGGCTCCCCGGTACTCCACCGTAACGCCCGCCACCAGCATCCGGTGGAAGGCGCGGTTGCGGGCCTCCTGCGTCGTACCCTCGGGGGGGCGGGTCAGCTTGCGGAGTGCGTCGTCCAGCGCCGAGCCTAGCAGGTTTGGGTTCAGCCGGGCCAGAGCGTCCCGCAGCCGCCGTTCCAGAACCACCTGCCCGTAGTCGTTCCGCTCCGCGTCGGGAGCATCCGGGGCGATGTCCGGCCCGTGGGCAGTTTGCCAGCCGAGGGATGCAAGCCATTCCAGGGCGGCGGCTTCAACGGTGGACTCGTTGAAGGTGGTCATGGGAGATCCCAAGGGTTGATAACCTCAAGGTTAAGGTGATGGAAGTCAGCGACGTTCCGGGTGGCTACGATGAGGTCATGCGACTTGGCTGTCCCCGCAATCAGGGCATCTCCCAACTCCAGTGTGCGGCCGGCGCGTTGCGATTCTACACGGAATTGGGCTGCCCACTCCGCTCCCGCTCGCTCTAGCGGCAAGACGCGGTCCTGATATTCCGCAAAGAGGCGGGACAGGTCCGCCTGCAGTCTTCTGCGCCGTTGCCCTTGCGCCATGCGCCGCACGCCGTACTCCAGTTCATGGACCACTATCGACGACAGCCATAGGTCGCCATTCTCGATAAAGAACGTTTCTACTCGGGGCGCTGGAACGCTGCGAATGACCTCCGAGACCACGTTGGTGTCCAGGAGATATCCGCTCATTAGCCGTCTTCTGGGTCACTGAACGGGACTGGGCGGTTTGAACTCCGGCCGGGAAGCTCAAGTTCGATGCCGCGCGGCAGGTTTTCCATCAACCACTGTCCCAGGGGTTTCCGAGCCGACGCCTTCTCCTCCCAAGCCGCGGCGGGTACGACGACGAAGGGTCTCCGCGTGCCGATGCGCTGAGGCCCCTCCTCTTCCGCGAGGCGCAGGATTTCAGACAGGTGGGCCTTGGCTTCAGCCACGGTCCAGATCCGATGCGGCTTGACGTCAACCACTATCCACACTCCCTCAAGTTGACAAATATGGTTCAGTATAGACCATGTTAGCCAGGAGAACCATTGGTAACAAGAGCGGTTTCCCGCCCGTGGACCACCTGCCAGCCCAGGCCCTCTAGCCAGGAGAGGGCGGCGGATTCGACGGTGGACTCGTTGAAGGTGGTCATGGTCACTCCCTGATGCGAATCCTGGCGTCTTCCACTATCCACAGTTGCCCTTGTAGGGAGGCTCCGGTCAACTCACGAAGCAAGCTTGCTCCGATTTCCAGCAGATAATCCCGTGTTTGTCTGTTGAGACGGAAAACCACTATCCCCGGATAGCGCTGCGGCGGGTAGGTCCTGATGTCGGTGAAGTCCACGTCCAGCGTCATGAGGATGCGGCCCTCGGTGAGGCAAATGGTGGCAATGTCAGGGTCTTGCGCGCCGCCTATCTGTTCGTCCAGGACGGTGACGGCATCGTGTCCTGCTCCGGCAAACAGCGCGGCCATTTCGGCGGGCAGGTTCTCGTCGAACTTAAACCGCACATCTTGCCTATCGTGCCAACGGCGCTATGCGCTCCCTGGCCAGCTCGGCAGCGTAGTGAAGGGCTGCCTGCACCGCCTCTCGGGACACCGACGGGTAGCTCTGCATGATTTCCTCAACATTCAGGCCATCGGCCAAGTTGTCGAGGATGGCGCTTACCATGACCCGAGTTCCAGTTATGCACGCCTTCCCATGGCAAATTGCCGGGTCCGATGAAATGTAATCCCGCCAATCCACTGGCTTGCACCTCCGGGGGCACAGAATTCGAGATAGCCGAAACCGGGCCAGCCGTCCAGTCTGCGGCGTCTGAAGGCTATTATAGCCTACCCCCAGCCGAGGGCGGCAAGCCAGTCCAGCGCGGCGGATTCGACGGTGGATTCGGTGAAGGAGGTCATGCCAGCATCAGGCGTTCGCCCTTTGGTTCGGGAACAGGATCGCCGAACTCCCGGGCCGTTTCAATCCATAAGTCAATGGCCTCGTTGATGTGCTTCAACGCCGCCTCATGCGTATCGCCGTGGGCCGCACATCCCGGGAGCTCGGGCGCTTCGGCCACGAACGCGCCGTCTTCGTTGCTCCAATAGATGATAATCTCGTACTTGTGCATCAATTTCCCCACTTTCTTGAACTGACCATGAGTTTCCCCTTGGGCGGAGGAGGCATCACGCTCCATTTTCATTCCAAACGTCGACATAGACTGGGATTATTGGTTTACTGCTGAATCCCTCCCCGCCGGATAATCCCGGTCCGCCAGAATTTCCAACACTTCCCGCCCTACCGAAGAACAAGAAGCGTTCTATACCTTGCCCCGGGATCAGATCCCCCTCCGGCACTCCGAACCGCAGACACATCCTGCCTGTCTCCGCTTCTGGTGCGGCACTCACCGTGTATTCCAACCCATCAACTAAAAGCAACATCTGCTCTAGCGTCCACGTGTTTTGGTTGATACCAACATGGTCTACACCCCCCGCAACGGCATCTTGATAACACCGCAGGGCCTTTGACAATCGTCCCATCGCCAAAAATGTATTCCCCTTATTGAAAGCGGTATTTCCTGAATACCGGCTGCCCACCTGATCATAGTCGAGCAGAGCTTCATTGAACCTATATAGGTCTGCGTAAGTGTTCCCGCGGTTATAGTAATATTGGGGATGGCTGGGATTTAAGCTGATAGCTTCCGAGTAATCCTGGAGCGCACCTTCGTAATCTGCTAACTCCGCCTTGGAGTTGCCACGATTAAAATACACTGCATCCTGGGTACTGTGGTGAAGTTGGTTAATGCGGGCTACAGCTTTATCATAGTCTTCTATGGCTTCGCGATGGCGTCCAGATGCCGCATAGACATTGCCACGTAATAAGTATGTCAAAGCTACGTCCGGAGCAAGCTCAACGGCCTTGCTGTACGCAACCATCGCCTCCGTGTACTCTCCTCGTTGATAATACCGATTGCCTCTTATCCCATATTGCTCTGAAGGACGATCTGGGATGTCTCCTCTGTTACTAGCTTGAGCAAATCCATATATGTCTTGGAATAGGGAGTCTTCCTGAACATCGAGGGTTGCTAACTCCTTCTTAAGTGACTGCTTGTCTTCTTTGGCGATTGTTATCTCTTTTATGATCTCCTCGCCGACAGGTACTAGAGGGCGACCGATGATGAATACACTGCGTTGCCGAAGAATCCTTACCGAAGCATCGCTGGTCACCGTTGGTTCCCAATATGAAAATTGCGGAGAGCCAGCGGCGCCTGAAAACGCTGACTCCAGATTCTGGTCTTCCTCATTACTAGAAACCCAACCTACTGTTCCGGCAACGTTCGTGTCTACTATAAGCAGTTTTCCGTCATATTTGGTGTCTTCGCAAGCAAACCACAACGCAACGAGGGGGCTCCAGGTAAAGTCAAGCAACCCGGTTGCCGCCCCAAAGTGTTGCAACTTTGCAAGCAACTCTAGGTCTGATAACCGGCGCCCTGAATCAGTTCCGAACCCTCGAGTTCGTGCTGGTTCGATGAGTGTTTCTTGGTGGTAGTTGATATAAAGTTGAGGAAACTCTGGGTCCTCCAACAGATCCTTACCATACCTTTCAATCAGCCGCCGCGTTGCTGCAGAATGCAAGGGCCAACATAAATCCTGCTGTCCTCGGTAGGCATAAATGCCTGGTACATGTGTTACTTCCATTATCTGGGACAAATACTTTTCGATAGTGCCGGTCATACTCTTTTCCTGCGCTAGTACCGCGTCAGGGTGAAACCGATGGATAGATACGGCGAAGCTTATGCCGGGCATCGGTGGTGGAGAAGCTCCAGTCGATGGTTGCCTCAGCCTGATTACGCTCGATCTCCAATGCCGCGATTTCGCGCTTAAGCGACACTTCATCTTCAATGCGGCGATTCAAACATTGGTTGCTGAAGACGCTGAACTCGATCTCCGCCATGTTGAGCCAGCTCCCATGTTTGGGAGTATAGTGAAACTCCAGCCGTTGGATCACCCGTCTGGCTTCCTTTGGCTCGAAGGCCTCGTACAGGGAGGCGGGTCTATGGGTGTTCAGGTTGTCCAGCACCACTCGGATCTTCTCCGCTTCCGGGTAAGCAGCATCCCCCAGCCAGCGCATCTGATGGGCGAAGTCGGTCATGGTGCGACGCTCGGTCACTGCCACGTGCCTCCAGCCCGCCAGCGGCTCACAGGTCATGAACAAGTTCCGGGTCCCGTTGCGCTGGTACTCGTAATCAAACCGCTCCCGCCGGCCCGCCTTGGCCGGGATGGGCGCCCGCTTCTCGGCCACCAACTGCTTGGAGGTCTCGTCGAAACAGACTACGGGCCGCTGGGGGTCATAGGGTTCCGCATAGAGGTCCAGCACGTCCTCCATGCGGGCCACGAACTCGGCGCTCACCTTGGGGATGCACCACTCCTTCTTCCGCCACGGCTTGAGTTCGTTTTTTTCAGCACCTGCCTGACCGTCTCCCGGGAGATGGAGTCGGTCAACTCCAGCTTCACCGCCTGGTCGGCCAGCAATCGCAAGGTCCAGCGGGTGTGCCCTTCCGGGGCTGCGCTGCAGGCCACGGCCACCAGGTGGGCTTCCTGCTTTCCATCGAGTTTACGCCGTTGTCCCGGCCGCGGCAGGTCATTGAGGGCCCGCTGCAACCCGCCTTCCACGAAGCGCTGGCGCACCCGGCCGACCGTGGCTGGGCCCACCATCAGGGCTTCGGCCACCTGCTGGTCGGTAAGGCCCTCATCGGCCTTACACAAAATGAGGCACCGCTTCACTTTACGCCCTGAGGATTGGCCGCGCCGGGTGATACCCAGCAAATGTTCCCGCTCATCCTGGGTCAAGTTCACTCGGTATAGCTTGGCCGGCATTCCCCACGCCTCCCCACAATCAAAGAATGCCTCAATTATATACTTTCTTATATTTGTCAAAAATAGCCGGACGCGGTACTAGTTACACCGCTGGATTAAGGCACATTGATTGCCCCCACCCGCACCTCCCCCGAAACCAGCTTCGGCAGCAGCGCATCCCGCTGGGCGGCTAGGGTGGTGGTCTCTTCCCTGTTTGACTCAATCCTACGGAACACTTGGCCTGCCATCAAGCCAAATTTACCCCAAGTGTCCGCGGGTGGGAAAACCAGCGGATATCCGGCCAATGCTTCGGTCCGGGCACGCTGGCGGCCCGATGTTCCTGTCATGCTCTGGACAGCGTGGGCGCGGAATCTCCGTTCGCGGGCCAATAGGTATGTGTACTCTGTCGGTACGGGCGGGATCGACCGCATCACGATGAACTCGGTTGAACCCCATCCCACGGTGTCTTGGGGAAGCGACTGGACGAAAGCAGTCTTCCCATTCTCCAAGCAGGGTGTTATTCGCGCAAGTAGAGTGTCGCCGTTGCGGAAGCGAGTTCCAGAAGTGAACTCTCGCAGCACTGCATCGTCTGGGCTGGGTCCCGATGTTGGCAAGGCTGCCATATCGAGGTACGGGGCTACTGTTCCTTTCTTCATCGGATCACTAGTATTACAACGACGGTTGGCATGATAGGATGACGGGGTAGTTGGGGAAGGCTTGGGCAAGTGAGGCAGGGGAGTGGATGCTGCGGTTTTCGAGCAGGTGTACGGGGCCTTTCAGGGTTTTCACGCTTACTTCGCTCCGCTGTTTGGCCGCCGGGAGACGCGGGACCACAGCCGCCATTATCTCCAGGCCCTGCTGGTGCAATCCGGGGAGCGGCGCAACGCCGAGAATCTGTCGGAGGCGGTTCCGGCGTCAGCCAGGGTGATGCAGCGGTTTCTCGCTGAATCCCCCTGGGATGACGACACAGTCATAGGACGCCTTCAAGAGTACTTGGGACCCCGGCTTGGACATCCGGATGCGGTGTGGGTGCTGGACGGCAGCGACTTCCCGAAGCAGGGCAGGAAGTCCGTGGGAGTGGCCCGTCAGTACTGCGGGAGACTGGGCAAGGTGGCCAACTGCCAGGCCGGAATGTTCCTGGCTTATGTCAGCCCGCTGGGACGGGCCTTGGTGGACAAAGGGCTTTATCTGCCGGAAAGCTGGACCTCGGACAAAGACCGGTGTGAGGCGGCGGGGGTTCCGGAGGAGAGGCAGGGCTACCGGTCGAAGACCCAATTGGCGCTGAAGATGGTGGAGCGGGCCTTGGAGCGGGGACATCTGAGGGCCGGATGGGTTGCCGGGGACGACGCCTTCGGGATGTCTCCGTCCTTCCGGGAGGGACTGGCGGCTCTGGGGATGCGCTACGTGCTGGACGTTCCCGGCGGCACCACGGTCTGGCCGCTGGAGCCAGTCTGGACCAGTCCGGAGCATCAGGGGATCGGGCGTCCCCGCAAGCCTAGGCTGGTGGGCGGGCAGCGGCGCACCATGGAGGAGCGCAGTGATGAATTGCCGGAGGAGGCCTGGCGTGAGATTACGGTGGCCGAGGGAAGCCAGGGTCCCCGCAGCTACCGGTTCAGCGCTCAGAGGGTGCGTCCAACCAGCAGGCGGAAGCCTGGCGAAATCCACTGGGCCATTTACCGCCGGAACCTGGACGGCAGCGAGCCCCGCTACTACCTGTCCAACGCTCCCGGGGATACTCCCCTGGAGACCCTGGCATACGTGGGTGGCTCCCGGTGGCGCATAGAAACGGAGTTCGAGACGGAGAAGAGCGACGTGGGGCTGGACGAGTACGAGACCCGCACCTGGGCGGGATGGCATCATCACGTGGCCCTGTGCCTGCTGGGCGGAGCGTTTCTTCTGAGCCTGCAACAGGCTTGGGGGGAAAAAGATGCCCCGGATCACGAAACCGCAGGTCTACCGGGTGGTGCGGGAGATGCTGCCCCGGGAACGGTTCGGGCCGGCTGAACTGCTGCGGTGGCTGGAGGAGACGCAAGAATGCAACGAGCGGGCCAGACGCTCCCATGCCAAGCGCCGAGCCGCCCTTCGTGCCTCCCCACACGTCCCTCCTTGAACCGTCGTTGTAATACTAGGATTCAACTCGGCTAATTGCTCCAACGCCTTCACCTCCCACCCCTCCGGTATCTCCCCCAGCTCCGAGTCCACCAGCCGGTCCGGGAAGAGCGCCCATAGGTCCTCGGGCAGGTATGGTTCCCGGCTCTCCAGCTTGGCGCGGACTGGGCCGAAGTCCACGAACCAGTCCTGGAAGATGGCGCGGGCCATTTGTTCCAGCGTCTGGTTCATCCGCCGGTTCAGCTCGATCTTGTCGTCCAGGGTGCCGAGGATGTGAGCGATGGCGCGTTGCTCGGGTAGGGGTGGGAGGGGTAAGGTGAGTTCTTCCAAGTCCCTTGGGCGTATGGACGGATAGGCCGACGTGCTGTTTTCGGCAATGGAATGCAGATATTCTGTTACATGGTCTTGTGCCAAGAACCAATAGAGATAATCAGTGCAGGCAACATCCTGCTTCCCTCGCATGACCGTGAATCCAGTTGAGGCCAGAAAATTGTCAGGCACATCTCGAATCAGCCCAAAATGGCGTTGATTAGGCCGTACTGTGGAATACACAATATCGTTTGGCTCAACCTTCCGGCGTGCGCGGCTGGGTATCTTGTCCCTGCCAGCAACCAAGTTCTGAATTTCCGCTATGCGATTCTCAGTGATATTCCCGGTATCCAGATAATTGATGAACGCCCACGTCTCTTTGGGCGAATAAGTCGCGTCATTCATTACGGCCACGTCCCCAAGTGTAACCTCGCGCCAGCCGCTGTTCATTCGCGGCGCGCCGCTGGACATCGGGAGCGGCACTCTCTGGTCCTCCACAATCTGCTTGAAGGCCTGGCTGACGGCGTTGAGGTCTACCACGTCAACGGTATAGGGTAGGGCCGATTCCTCGAAAGCGACCTCCAGCCCAACCATAGCCTTGTGGTCTAGGCTGCCAGCGCCTTCCAGGGCCAAGTCGAGGTCCGAAGAGTCTTTCGTCGTCCAGTTGGCCCGGCTGCCGAATGCCCAGACCTTGAATCCGCCGGGCAGATGGGCGCCCAAGATACCCTGCACTATTTCAAGGTGGTCGGGCCGTATGTCCACGGGGCCAGTCGAGGAGTTCATGGTCATACCGATGATTGCTCCGGGCTGTCGAAAGGATTGAAAACCGAGACTCCCGTCGGCTCGAAGTGCCTGACGTTTCCGGTCACCACGGTCAGCCCGTGCTCCAGAGCAGTGGCGGCGATCATAAGATCGGCGCTGTCGTATCCCAGAGATGCTGACAGACACCCCCATCGCTGCGCTGCGGGAACATCCAGGGGCAACACTCGGTCTCCATACAGTGTTAGCAGTCGAGATAACCAGACCGTCAACTCGCGGGCGAAAGTCGCGTTGCGGCGTTCCTGCTGCGTGATTCCCCGCCGTATCTCGCCAATAGTGACCGCGCTCAGGAACAGTTCCAAGGGTTGCTGAACCGCCACCCAATGAGTGACTAGAGGGTATCTATCAGGTCGGCGGAGGGCAGATACTACATTCGTGTCCAGCAGCAACACTACAGGTCCAGTGGACGGGGCTCCAGCGGCCACCGCTCAAAATCTAAGTCGTCGTCTTTGGGTATGGCCAACAGGTGTTCCACAAAGGTAGGAGTGTTGTCCGGCTCCCGATTGCACAGCCGCTCGTACTCTTCCACGGCCAGCACCACCACGGCAGGCTTACCCCTTCGGGTCACTTTCTGGGGTTCCCCGGCCAGGGCGGCATCCACCACAGCGCTGAATCGGTTTTTTGCATCCTGCAAGGACCATTCAAACATAACTATCTCCGGCTAGACTATCTGGCTAGATTATATGTTGCCCTTTACGTATCTTCAAGATGCCACGCCCCTTATATCGCGCTGTCAGAACCCCAGCTTTTCCAGGTTCTCGGCTATGGCCGCGTCCAGCCGCTGCGCCTCGGCCTGCTGCTCCCGCCACTGGGCGGTGAGCCGGGCCATTTTCTCGGCGAAGGGCTCGCCGTCGTCCTCCTGGGGCGCCGCGCCGACATAGCGGCCGGGGGTGAGGACGTGGCCGTGCTTGCGGATTTCCTCCAGCGCGGCGCTCTTGCAGAAGCCGGGAACGTCGGCGTAGCCGTCCCCACCGCGCCAGGCGTGGTAGGTGGCAGCGACGCGGGCGATGTCTTCGGCAGACAGGTCTCGATTGGTACGGTTCACCATGTTCCCCAGCTTGCGGGAGTCGATAAACAGGGTCTCGCCCCGGCGGGATTGGCCCTCCCCAACGGGGCGGCCCCGGCGGAGAAACCACAGGCAGGCCGGTATCTGGGTGGAGCGGAACAACTGCCCCGGCAGGGCGATGATGCAGTCCACCAGGCCGGCCTCGACGATGTTCTTGCGGATTCCACCTTCTCCGGACTGGTTCGACGACATGGAGCCGTTGGCCAACACGAAACCCGCTATTCCCCGGGGCGCCAGGTGATAGAGGAAATGCTGCACCCAGGCGAAGTTGGCGTTGCCCGACGGCGGGACGCCGTACTCCCACCGCTGGTTTTCCCGCAGTCTCTCGCCGCCCCAGTCGGAGACGTTGAAGGGCGGATTGGCCAGGATGTAGTCGGCTTTCAGGTCGGGATGGCGGTCGTTGTGGAAGCTGTCGCCCTGCTCGATCCGGCCCTCGATTCCCCGAATTGCCAAGTTCATCCTCGCCATCCGCCAAGTCGTGTAGTTGGATTCCTGCCCGTAGATGGAGATGTCCCCCTTGGCCTTCCCGCCGTTGCCGTTGCCGCTGGCGTGGGCGCGGATGAACTCCACCGACTGGACGAACATGCCCGAAGAGCCGCAGCAGGGGTCGTAGACCCGGCCCTGGTAAGGCTCCAGCATCTCGACGAGCAACCGGACCACGCTGCGCGGCGTGTAGAACTCTCCGCCCTTCCTGCCCTCGGCCAGGGCGAACTGCTCCAGAAAGTACTCGTAGACACCGCCCAGCACGTCGGTGGCCTGCGCCTCGGCCCCACCCACCTTGATGTTGCTTACCAGGTCTACCACCTGTCCCAGCCGGGTCTGGTCCAGGGCGGGCCGGGCGTAGTCCTTGGGCAGCACGTCCTTGAGCGCCGGATTGTCCCGCTCGATGGCGGTCATGGCCTCGTCCACGACTTGCCCGATGGAAGGCTGGCGGGCCTGCGATTGCAGGATCGACCAGCGGGCCTCGGGCGGCACCCAGAAGATGCTCTGGGCGCGGTACTCGTCCGGGTGCTCCGGGTCCGCGCCCTGGTCCCGCTCCGCCTCCAGCTTGGCGTGGGCTTCCTCGAAGGCGTCGGAGATGTATTTCAGGAAGATGAGGCCGAGGACGACGTGCTTGTACTCGGCGGCGTCCATGCTGCCCCGCAGGGCGTCAGCCATCCGCCAAAGCTCAGGCTCGTAGCCCGTGACGGCCATACCGCCGCCCGATTCAACATTCGTTTTGGAGGTGGTGCGTCTCCGCCGTGTCGTCATCGCGCTTCACTCTCCCCTCTGCCTTTGGAACGCCACTTGTCCACCTCGCGTATGGCATTCTTGCCGCCGGGTCCGTAGCCATGCTGCACCAGGAACCTGGGGACGCCGCCGTACTCCACCGAGATTACCGCTGACTCGGCGGTCTTGTCGTGGCCTGGCAGGAAGAAGGAGCCGATTGACGTCTCTGCGCCGCACCCACACCAGCAACCCCCCGTTGGCAGTAGGCGTTTGCCTGAAGCCATTTTCGGTTCCCTACTCAGGGCCTCGTCTCTCTTACTCTTGAATACTACTCAAGAATATATTCCTAGACCCGCCCGGTCAATGCGTTAGGGGCAGCGAATGCCAGGTTATGAAAGCGCCGGACCCACTTCCACCATAGACCCCCAGTTAGCATCCGACGCAGTAGTCTCAGCTGCCTCTCTTTAACCAAGTCCCGGCGGGCCTCCGCTAGAGCGTCCAGGCGCACCGCAGGTGATCGGCCCTTCTCGCGTCGTCCAGCGGCTCCGTCTCTGGCGGCAGCGTCAGGCGGAAGTCCCGCAGCAACTCGAGCTCCAACTCCCACCGGCGCACCGCAGCCCTGGCCCGATCAACCCGACTGCCCGCAGGGTCAACTCCGGTCCGCAATTCCCGCCACTCGGTAACCAGCGCCGCTGCCTGCCCGAAGGCAGCGGCCTGGTCGGGCTGCTGTTCCAGCGGTTCAGCCTCGTTCTCCTCCCCATCATCCCCTCCGCCAGCCTCCACCCCTCCGTCGTTAACAACGCCCGCCTACCGGAACTCCTCCAACGCCCGACGCCATGGTGCGGCCATTTATCCCCAGCGCCTCGGCTGTTGCCACCCGGCCCCGGTCATTCACCAAGGCGTCCATCAGTGCTAATAGGGGGCGTCCGACCCGGCTATCGGGGCTGCCGTCGCCCTCGTCAGGCCGCTTGTCGGTGGTCATGCCCAGGTCACCCTCCGGTCAAAAGGTACAATTTCTGCAATACAGTAAATGGGCTTTGTTGCATGAATATTGGCAGCACATGAAATGCCCCAACACCCTTTGAATCGAGCTATGCTACTCGATAGCTATCGGGCATTCCCAAGTGGGTCATCCGGTTCAAAGCGGCACACTTTACCTTGGCTTCCACCTTCTGCTGCGGTAGCTTCCTGGCCTGAAGATAGGGACCAAAGATGGTCTTGAACCGAAACATGGCAGTCTCGGCCAGGGAACGCCGATGATAGCCCGACTCTTGTTTCCACCGCTTGCGTCCTGCCTTCCGAATCCTCCTCAGGTTCTCGTCCCGCACCAGGGGCGGGGCAGCACAGTTCCCATGCTGCCAGATACGGGCATCCTTTCGAGGTGGAATTGCTACCCGCCTGATACCTCTGGCAGCGCAGCCCTCATATACCTTCCTTTTGTCGTAGGCCCCATCACCACTCATCTGCTCCACTGACTCGGTGCTCTGGTCCAGAAGCTCGGGCACCGCTCCCGCATCGTCCAGGCTGGCCTCACTCAGCACCACGGCCTGGATCTCCTGGGTTTCACTGTCCACGCTCAGATGGAGCTTCCTCCAAGTGCGCCGTTTGGTATAGCCATGCTGACGCACCTTCCATTCTCCCTCCCCAAAGACTTTCAGCCCGGTGCTGTCCAGGACCAGATGCAAGGGCCCAGCAGCTTTCCTGCCCAAGGAAACCCCCAGGCGCTTGGCGCGCTTGCAGAGGGTGGTATAAGTCCGGCACCGGCAACTCCCACTCCAGCAAGTGAAACAAGGACCGGAGAAACCCTTCGGTAGCCCTCAGGGTCAAATGAAAGACGCTACGCACCATCAACAGGCACTGGATTGCTCCGTCGGAATACTGAACCTGTCCACCCCGCTTTCGGGGGCCGTCGGGCTTCCAGGCCCGAATATCCTCTTCGCTGGTCCATAGGGTTATTGAACCCCGCTGGACCAGACTTTCGTTGTAGTCATGCCAGTTACGTATCCGATACTGGGATTTCCTGGTGCTGGCGCTTTTCTTGGGACGAGCTTTGGAGGCTTGCTGTCTTCGCTTCATGCCTCCAGCTTAACACTACCTCCCATTCATTCAACAAAGCCCAGTAAATGCAGTAAAGTTGACACGGAGCCGAACTAAATTCCATTACACGGTCTGAAATATCGTGGCGCCGGCGCGCCGGCACCGCGATTGCTGCTGGCATAGCCCAATCCTGCTACATTGATTGCAATGTCAGCTTATCATCACACTCTCACTTTGACGCCACCCCTTAGCAATTCGGGCGGATATGTCGCGCCGATTTTCCGGAACGTTGTAAGAATCGACTTGCCAGTCATTTTCCAATACGACTCGCGGTAGTTTTTCCAAGAATTCTCGCAAAGATTGCGCCGCCTGCGAAATGCAGTCAGGGTTATAGTTGTTATTCAGCGCATAGAGGGCGCCCAGGTACCACTGGCTGAGGGAGTATCTGGCGTCTTCTTTACTGTGCAGAACTTGTACTACATCCCGCTGCTGTCTTGTTAATTCGAGAGGTATTGGTTCTCTTTGATTCGGATTGCCGTCGTTCATACTAGATTACAACTCCTGTGGACCCATACCTAAACAGTTTACTTTCGGCGTTGGCTTCTGGCGTTGGCTTCTAACGTAGCCAATTGGCCAGAGCGCATAAAATGGAATAACTATATCTAATGACCCGTGGTGACTTCATGGTTTTATAATGGCGTCATACTATAATGTAGCAAGTGGCTGGCCTAGCAGAAATCTACCAAGGTCTCGCCCGGTCAGGCCGTGGTGCCGGGATGCGGCGTGGCGAGTGGTTATTGCGTCTGGTCGAAAGCGGTGATATTCAGGATGACGGCTGGCTTGAACTTGAGGGTCTCCGGGAAATCGAGTTGGTACGGAGCCCAAGAACGGAGCGGCACTTGCTCCGTCCTTTCGATCTGCTAGTAACCGCCCGCGCCGGATCCGTCCAGTTGGCCTTGGTGCCGCCCCAAGTGTCGCGGGTTGCGGCTGGCGTTACGTTGTTGTTGGTGCGCCCGAAAGCTCCGGAATCGGGCATGGGACACTATCTATGGTAACTGTTCAGGGTTGAGGGGAACGGAGTGGCTTATGGCGGAATATAGGGGTTGGGTTACGTTGGGGGATTCATCCCCCAAACCCCCTGAAAAAGTGGAAGTTGGCTAAAACCAATTCATCTCACCAAGTCTGAACTGTTACTATCTATGGTATTTTTTGACTTCGGCCTATGGCCGCAGGCAACTGGTCAAGCGGCTGACAGTAAACGCAACCATCACGTCACTGTCGGCCAGCTCCCTCGGTGAAGTTGAGGTGCCGTTGCCGTCGCCGCAGCAACTCGACCAGCTTGTCCGGTTGGTCGAGGCATCGGAGGAAGCCTACACTTCCGCGATCCAGGCTGCCCGATTGCGCCGGGAGACAATCCGCGACTCGGTGATTGGTGAGATTGTCTCCAAGGGCATGTACCAGCTACTTTAAGGAGAGGCCAATGCCGCTAAGCAAACAGGAGCTTGAGTCCAAGCTATGGCAGGCCGCCGACATTCTGCGGGGGCAGATTGATTCGGCGGACTACAAGAACTACATCTTCTCCATCCTCTTCCTGAAGCGGCTTTCCGACCGGTTCGACGAGGAAATCCAGAACGCGGTGGCCTCGGGAGTGCCCAGGGAAACGGCGCTTGCGGACCGGGACGAGCACGAGTTCTTCGTCCCGGAACCGGCCCGCTGGGAGGCCATTTCCGCCGCTTCCATGAACCTGGGCGAGACCCTCAATATCGCCAGCCACGCCGTTGAGGACGCCAACACGCCCCGGCTGGACGGGGTGTTGGCCGGAACCAACTGGAACGACGAGTCCAAGCTGGGCAGCCCGGCCAACCGGGAGCGCATCATCCGCAGTTTGCTCACCCACTTCGGCGGCCTGGACCTGCGGGACGCCAACCTGCGGGACGAGGGCGGCACCGGCAACGTCCTGGGAGACGCATACGAGTACCTTATCAACCAGTTCGCCGACGACGCCGGCAAGAAGGGCGGCGAGTTCTACACCCCGCGAGAGGTCGTCCGGCTCATCGTCGAGTTGCTGGAACCCCAAGAGCGTATGCGTATCTGCGACCCCGCCGCCGGTTCTGCCGGGATGCTGATTTACACCGCCCAATACGTGCGGGAGCAGGGCGGCGACGCCCGCAACCTGGTGCTGCACGGCCAAGAGCGCAATCTGGGAACGCTGGCCATCGGCAAGCTGAACCTGCTGCTCCACGACCTGCGCTCCGCCCGGATGGAGGCCGGCGACGTAATCGCCGAGCCCGGCCTGACGGACCCTTCAGGACGGCTTCTCGCTTACGACCGGGTAATCGCCATCCCCCCTTCAGCCTGAAGAACTGGGGACACGATTTCGCGCCCAACGACCCGCACCACCGCTTCGACCGCTACGGGGCGGTGCCGCCCAAAACCCGGGGCGACTTCGCCTTTCTGCTGCACATGCTGGGGGTAACCAATGCCCAGGGCATGGTGGGCGTGGTGATGCCCCACGGCATCCTGTTCCGGGGCGGCGCCGAGGGGAAAATACGACGGGGCATCGTGGAGGCCGACCTGTTTGAGGCGGTCATCGGCTTGGCGCCCAACCTGTTCTTCGGCGCCAGCATCCCGGTGGCCATCTGCGTCCTGAACCGGAACAAACCCAGGGAACGCCGCGGCAAGGTGCTGTTCGTGGACGCCGCCCAGGAGGGTTACTTCCGTCCGGGCAAGGCCCAGAACTTCATTGACCCGGAGCACATCGCGAAGATAGTCCAGGCGTATCGGGCCTTTGAGGACATGGACCGTTTCGCCCATGTGGCCGGCCTGGAGGAGATACAGGGCAACGACTTCAACCTGAACATCAGCCGCTACGTGGACACCACCGAGCCGGTAGCGGTAATGTCCGTGGAGGACGCCCTGACCCAACTGCGGGAGGCAGAGCTGCGGCGCGATGAAGCGGTGGCCCGCATGGACGAACTGCTGGCGGAGATGGGGTATGTCCGGTAGGATGGTACTACTATGCCGGTTGTATTGAGACAGGGCCCTTACCGTTTTTTCTTCTATTCGGCTGATTGGGTAGAGCCGCCTCACGTGCATGTGCGACGGGACAGACATACCGCCAAGTTTTGGTTGGACCCCTTAGCGCTGGCAAGCAGTGGAGGCATGAGGAGCTCCGAAATTCGCCGTATTGAGCATATTGTTGAAGAGAATCAAGCTACGTTTTTGAGGGAGTGGAATGTACATTTCGACAACTGAGATAAGCGTGCCGGACGCGATGAGTATTGAAGTAACCGAAGATACCCTCACCGCCGAGCTTTCCGACGGACGCATAATTTCCGTGCCGTTGGCGTGGTATCCCAGACTAGTCCATGCTACGCCGGAGGAACGCAACAACTGGGAACTGATCGGCACTGGCCAGGGCATCCACTGGCCCGATCTGGACGAAGACCTGAGCATTGAGGGATTTCTGGCCGGAAGGAAGTCGGGCGAAAGCCCCAGGTCACTCAAGCGGTGGCTGGAAGCTAAGCGGGCCGGCCTTCCCGTGACCATCCACGAAATACGGCCCGCCTCGACGGAAGAGGTCTAATGAAACGCCCCGGAGGACAGGGAACCATACCCAAAGGCTGGCGGCTGGCGCGCCTGGCCGAGGTAGTCGGTGGAAGTCGGTTATTCCCGTCAGACGGTTGGCAGTCCTATTCACAACCATTAAAGAAATCGCAATAATATGCCCAAGGTTAGAGACGCGGTCAGAATCATACAACGGGACGGTTGGCGGCTGGTAAGGATGCGCGGCAGCCACCGACAGTTCCATCATTCGGGTAAACCCGGGACAGTTACGATCCCCGGTCATCCGAGCGAAGACCTAAAGCCGAAGACATGGCAGGCCATTCTGAAACAGGCAGGACTTCGGGAGAGAAACAGATGAAGCTGGAGTACGTGGTTGTTTACGAGCAGACGCCCAACAATTATTGCGCCTATCTGCCGGATTTACCCGGCTGTATCAGCACGGGCAAGACTTGGCAGGAGATACAGGAAATGATTCGAGAGGCCGTCGCCTTTCATATTGAAGGCATGGTGGAACATGGCGACCCGCTTCCTGAGCGGGCGATGTCTCTCGAAGAAGCGATGGCCTACCACAGCGAACCCCTCACCGAGGCCGAGATGACAACACTGCGGGGGTTCGGCAAAATTGCCCCCGCCCTGTCCACGACTTTCGCCCCCATCGAGATCGAAGTCGGCTTGACGCCGGCGGCGACGGCAAACTAATGCCCGCCAAGACCCAAACACCCAATGGCTGGCGGCTGGTGCGCCTAGGTGACGTGGCGGAGGTCAACCCAAGGCGCCCTCCTCTCAATGTGTCCGACGAAACGCCTGTCACATTCCTTCCAATGTCTGCTGTCGCAGAGAACTGCTCCGGAATCTTAGCGCGCGAAGTGCGCCAATTCAGCGAAGTTGCGAAGGGATACACCTACTTCGAGGAGGACGATCTTCTGTTCTCCAAGATCACGCCTTGTCTCCAAAACGGTAAACACACTCTGGCTACAGGCTTGAAAGGAAGATTTGGCTTTGGTACGGCTTTGTTGAATGAATGGGAGGTGGTGTTAAGCTGGAGGCATGAAGCGAAGACAGCAAGCCTCCAAAGCTCGTCCCAAGAAAAGCGCCAGCACCAGGAAATCCCAGTATCGGATACGTAACTGGCATGACTACAACGAAAGTCTGGTCCAGCGGGGTTCAATAACCCTATGGACCAGCGAAGAGGATATTCGGGCCTGGAAGCCCGACGGCCCCCGAAAGCGGGGTGGACAGGTTCAGTATTCCGACGGAGCAATCCAGTGCCTGTTGATGGTGCGCAGCGTCTTTCATTTGACCCTGAGGGCTACCGAAGGGTTTCTCCGGTCCTTGTTTCACTTGCTGGAGTGGGAGTTGCCGGTGCCGGACTATACCACCCTCTGCAAGCGCGCCAAGCGCCTGGGGGTTTCCTTGGGCAGGAAAGCTGCTGGGCCCTTGCATCTGGTCCTGGACAGCACCGGGCTGAAAGTCTTTGGGGAGGGAGAATGGAAGGTGCGTCAGCATGGCTATACCAAACGGCGCACTTGGAGGAAGCTCCATCTGAGCGTGGACAGTGAAACCCAGGAGATCCAGGCCGTGGTGCTGAGTGAGGCCAGCCTGGACGATGCAGGAGCGGTGCCCGAGCTTCTGGACCAGAGCACCGAGTCAGTGGAGCAGATGAGTGGTGATGGGGCCTACGACAAAAGGAAGGTATATGAGGGCTGCGCTGCCAGAGGTATCAGGCGGGTAGCAATTCCACCTCGAAAGGATGCCCGTATCTGGCAGCATGGGAACTGTGCTGCCCCGCCCCTGGTGCGGGACGAGAACCTGAGGAGGATTCGGAAGGCAGGACGCAAGCGGTGGAAACAAGAGTCGGGCTATCATCGGCGTTCCCTGGCCGAGACTGCCATGTTTCGGTTCAAGACCATCTTTGGTCCCTATCTTCAGGCCAGGAAGCTACCGCAGCAGAAGGTGGAAGCCAAGGTAAAGTGTGCCGCTTTGAACCGGATGACCCACTTGGGAATGCCCGATAGCTATCGAGTAGCATAGCTCGATTCAAAGGGTGTTGGGGCATTTCATGTGCTGCCAATATTCATGCAACAAAGCCCTTTGGTACTACTGAATTCCACGTAGTACGTTCTGACTCCAGTCTAACGCCCAAATACCTGTTCCGTATATCGACTCAGTCGCACATTATCGACCACTGCGCTAAGAGTTTCACGGGAACAGCAGGGCAACAACGGGTGCAGCCGGAAACGTTGAAGGCACTCCCCATCCTCCTCCCGCCCCTGCCAGAGCAGCGGGCCATCGCCGCCGTGCTGGACTCCATCGACGAGGCCATCGAGGGCGCCGAGGCGGTCATCGCCGCCACCGGACAACTGCGCGACTCCCTGCTCCACCAACTGCTGACCCGCGGCATCCCCGGCTGGCACACCCAATGGAAGGAAGCGCCGGGCCTGGGGACGATACCGGCAGGATGGGAGGTGGTGCGGTTGGGGGAGATTATTGAATCAACAACCTACGGTACGAATGCCCAGCTTGGTCGAGAAGGTGAAGTCCCGGTATTACGCCGGTATTACGAATGAACAACCTTCAGAATGGGGAAATCGACCTGTCGGAAGTTCGCCGAGCCAATCTTACGAACAAAGAGGCAAACTCGCTGAATCTAACCCCGGGGGACATCCTTTTTAATCGCACCAACAGCCTTGACCTAGTACCGCGTCCGGCTATTTTTGACAAATATAAGAAAGTATATAATTGAGGCATTCTTTGATTGTGGGGAGGCGTGGGGAATGCCGGCCAAGCTATACCGAGTGAACTTGACCCAAGATGAGCGGGAACATTTGCTGGGTATCACCCGGCGCGGCCAATCCTCGGGGCGTAAAGTGAAGCGGTGCCTCATTTTGTGCAAGGCCGATGAAGGCCTTACCGACCAGCAGGTGGCCGAAGCTCTGCTGGTCGGCCCCTCCACGGTCGGCCGGGTGCGCCAGCGCTTCGTGGAAGGCGGGTTGCAGCGGGCCCTCAATGACCTGCCGCGGCCGGGACAACGGCGTAAACTCGATGGAAAGCAGGAAGCCCACCTGGTGGCCGTGGCCTGCAGCGCAGCCCCGGAAGGGCACACCCGCTGGACCTTGCGATTGCTGGCCGACCAGGCGGTGAAGCTGGAGTTGACCGACTCCATCTCCCGGGAGACGGTCAGGCAGGTGCTGAAAAAAACGAACTCAAGCCGTGGCGGAAGAAGGAGTGGTGCATCCCCAAGGTGAGCGCCGAGTTCGTGGCCCGCATGGAGGACGTGCTGGACCTCTATGCGGAACCCTATGACCCCCAGCGGCCCGTAGTCTGTTTCGACGAGACCTCCAAGCAGTTGGTGGCCGAGAAGCGGGCGCCCATCCCGGCCAAGGCGGGCCGGCGGGAGCGGTTTGATTACGAGTACCAGCGCAACGGGACCCGGAACTTGTTCATGACCTGTGAGCCGCTGGCGGGCTGGAGGCATGTGGCAGTGACCGAGCGTCGCACCATGACCGACTTCGCCCATCAGATGCGCTGGCTGGGGGATGCTGCTTACCCCGAGGCGGAGAGGATCCGAGTGGTGCTGGACAACCTGAACACCCATAGACCCGCCTCCCTGTACGAGGCCTTCGAGCCAAAGGAAGCCAGACGGGTGATCCAACGGCTGGAGTTTCACTATACTCCCAAACATGGGAGCTGGCTCAACATGGCGGAGATCGAGTTCAGCGTCTTCAGCAACCAATGTTTGAATCGCCGCATTGAAGATGAAGTGTCGCTTAAGCGCGAAATCGCGGCATTGGAGATCGAGCGTAATCAGGCTGAGGCAACCATCGACTGGAGCTTCTCCACCACCGATGCCCGGCATAAGCTTCGGCGTATCTATCCATCGGTTTCACCCTGACGCGGTACTAGTTGGAAAGGTAGCAGTAGTGCGGAGTTTGCCGCCATCGGTTTCGTTCGCGTCTTACCTGATACGGTTGAGGACTCTGCGGGACCGCGCTAACCCATTTTGGCTCACTTCTTTGCTGTGGTCTCCAGATTGCCAATCTCGAATCCGCAAGTTCGCTACACCGGGGGTGAGTCAAGCCAATGTCAACCCAACAAGCCTTAAGTCTCTGGTCATCCCACTTCCACCGCTCCCCGAACAGAAAGCCATAGCCGCGTTGCTGGACGGGGTGGACGAGGCGATAGGGCGGGCACGGGCCGAGCGGGATGGGTTACAATTACTGAAAGAATCCACCGCCGACGCGCTGCTGACGGGGCGGGTGCGGGTGGGGGAGAACCACTGATGGGTTTACAGATTGTAGTAGCCCAGGGCGACTGGGGTGACGCCCAACCAGACGACATTGCGGCGGTGTTGAAGGATGCTAGTTCTCATCTCACACGATTATTCAGGGAACCCCTAACAGGTATTGTCCGTGTCAATCCTGCACCTGATACAGACCCACATATCGCTTATCGTGTTTTTTCTCACGACCCCTTTGTTATCCGACTCGCCGCGCGCAATAGGCATTGGGCTCAATTTGCGTTCCAATTCTCTCATGAGTTTTGTCATTTCTTGTCCGATTATGAGCGCCTCGGAGAAAGCCAAAACGGTTGGTTCCATGAAGCAATCTGTGAATTGGCGTCTGTATTCACCCTCCTGCGTATGGCTGAGACATGGCGCACTCAACCACCGTACCCCCATTGGGCTGACTACGCAGGGTCATTGGCTAGCTATGCTGCTGATCGTCTCTCCCGTGAAGAGCACCAACTGCCTCCAGGCACGGTCCTTTCTCCTTGGCTTGCATCAGAGGAAGAGAGTTTGCGAAACGACCGTTACCAAAGGGAAAAGAACGCAATTGTAGCATCCGCTCTCTTGCCAATTTTCAAGGATGATCCGTCCGGCTGGAATGCTGTTCGCAGGCTGCCAGCGTCGCCAAGCATGTTCAGAGACTACCTGCGTGAATGGCATACCCAGGCCGAAGCGGTTGATAAGCCGTTCGTGAATCGCATCATTCAACTCTTTGAGGAGTAAAGCAGCAAAGCCCATGACCACCCCCGCCAAGCTCAACGAGTTCAACTAATCTGAGGGGCCAATGAACAGAGATGAAGTCCTCAGTACACTCCGGGTCCACAAGTCGGCATTGGCGGAACGTTTCGGCGTGACCGGGCTGGCCCTGTTCGGCTCCTTTGCCAGGGACCAGGCTACCGAAGGAAGCGACGTGGACATCCTCGTCAGGTTCGATGGCCCGGCTACGTCTAAGACCTATTTTGGCGTACAGTTCTATATTGAAGACCTGCTGGGCCGGCGGGTTGACTTGGTAACAGACAAGGCGCTGCGCCCCGAATTCCGCCCCTTCGTGGAGCGGGAATCTCTGTATGTTTGATTGCCCCGAAGAAACCCGAGACTGGCTTCTGGAGGAACCGGCCCGGCGGTTGCTGGAGCGGCTGGGCTGGGCCTGTGTGTCCCGGGTTGCCCGTGATGGAGGACTGAAATGACCCCACCGAAAAAGCACAACGAATTCCGACACCTCGGCGAGCCGGAACCGGCCCTTATCCACGGGCGGCTCGTTGAGGTCGATACGCAGAAGGGTACGGCCATATTGAGCGCCTACCTGGACAGTCGCATTCCTTTGCGGTTCGATGGCTCGCTGGAAAAAGAGATGCTCATGCTGGAGAAGAAGTTCGTTAAGGCCAAGGGGCACGGCTGGTTCAACGACGAAGACCGGTGGATTGTGGTCTTTGTGGAGGAGATAGCCCCGCCCCCGCCGCCACGCACCATCGAAGATATTGTCAACGACCCCAACCCAAAGCTTTTCGATCCGGACAAAGTCCCCCCTATGGTAATGAGCGACGAGGAATGGGAAGCCTTTGACCGCGCTCTCCGGGAAAGCCGGGGGAGACGTGAGTCATGACCTCGCGCCTCCCATTGGTAGTCGCCGACAGCAACATAGTGTCCTACATAGCCCGGAAGTCCCCCATAGCGGACTACTATCTGCCGCACCTTGAAAGGCGCCGGACTGTAATTTCCTTCCAGACATGGGAAGAAGCGTTGTTCGGAGCATATCTCAGAAATTGGGGCGCAAGAAGGCTGAATGACCTTGAGCTACAATTGGGGCAGTATGAAGTGGTATGGCCCAACGCTGACTTGATTCGCATTTCTGCCCGCCTGCGGCAGCAACGCCGTGCGGAGGGCCGGAAGTTGGAAGTCGCCGACGCTTGGGTTGCCGCCACCGCCCTTTATCTCGGTTGCCCGCTGGCGTCCCACGACGGCGATTTCGATGAAATTCCCCACCTTCAACTGATAAGAGCGCCCACATAATGACCACCTCCGCCAAGCTAAACGAGTTCAACCACGCCGAGGACCCGGCCCGGCAGTTGCTGGAACGGTTGGGCTGGACCTACGCGCCGCGTGAGACGCTGGCGGCAGAGCGCGGGGACGAGCGGGAGGTCTTGCTGAAGGGGCGGCTGCGGGCTGCCCTGCTGCGTCTCAAC
Source organism: Dehalococcoidia bacterium (assembly GCA_965262735.1). Lineage (GTDB taxonomy): Bacteria > Chloroflexota > Dehalococcoidia > Lucifugimonadales > UBA3495 > CATOSK01. The sequence goes on from CBDHFS010000002.1 coordinate 330,133, forward strand.
GAGTGGCTGACCGGGTTATCTTCGAGTTGGAGAACGTCAACGCCACCGGCATGGCTCGCAACCAAGCGGTCCACGAGTACCTGACCTACGGGATGCCCCTGACGGTGGACGGGCCGCGGGGCCGGGACTCGCGCACCGTCCGCTTCTTCGACTTCGAGCATCCCGAAAGCGGACTCAACGAGTTCCTGGTCACCACCCAGTTCCGGGTGCGGCGCGGCAACGAACGGGGTGACCTGGAAGACGACCAGCGGCTGGTCATCCCCGACCTGGTACTATTCGCCAACGGCATCCCGCTGGTGGTGATGGAGGCCAAGTCACCTTCCTTGCTGGGGGTCTGGAAGTCCCAGGCGGTGCGTCAGTTGCGCCGTTACCAGGAGGCGGGCCCGGAGTGGCAAGGTCGGGGCGTGCCGGAGCTGTTCCACTACAACATCCTGTGCGTGGCCCACTGCGGAGCCGCCGCGGCCTACTCTACCCTGGGCGCACCGGAAAACGCCTACTTCGAGTGGAAATGGTTAGGGCCTTATTCCGACGACGAGGTGCAGCAGAGGTTCGGGGTGGAACCCCAGGGACAGGCCCAGCTTATCGTCGGCCTGCTCTCCCCAGCCACCCTGCTGGACATCCTGCGGGACTACGTGGTCTACGAGCCGGAGCGGGGAAGGCTGGTGAAGAAACTGCCCCGTTACCAGCAGTACCGGGCGGTGCGGGGGGCGATGTCCCGCATCCTCACCGGCGGGAAGCCGACCGAGCGGGGCGGCGTGGTCTGGCACACCCAGGGTTCGGGCAAGTCTCGACCATGCTGTGGCTGGCCACCAAGGTGCGCCGGGAGACACGGCTGGCCAACGCGGCCATCGTGGTGGTCACCGACCGCACCCAACTCGACAAGCAGATTGCCGGAACTTTCCAACGATGCGGATTTCCAGGGCCGGAGCGGATGGACCGGTCCCGGCCCGAGCCATCCGAGCGACGAGCCCGCCGCCGGAGGGAGCGGCCGGACCGCCGCGAACCCCTTGACCTCCAGAGTGTCCTCAAGCAGGGCGGCAGCCGCACGGTGATGACCACCATCCAGAAGTTCGAGGAGGCGCTGACTACGCCCGACGGGTCGCTGGAGGCGCTGAATCCCTCGGACAACGTGATCATCATGGTGGACGAGGCCCACCGTTCCCAGTACGGCGGCCTGGGAGCGCTGATGTCCAAGGCTCTGCCCAACGCGGTCCTGATAGGCTTCACCGGCACGCCGATCGACAAGGGGTTTGGGCGCAGCACCATGCGCCGTTTTGGGCCTCTGATTGACAGCTATACCATCCCGCAGTCGGTGGCCGACGGCGCGACGGTGCCCATCTTTTACGAAGCGCGGCTGCCCGAACTGGCCATTGAGGGGCCAGAGAGCCTGGACCGGCTCTTCGACGCCATGTTCGGAGACCAGCCGGAGAGCGTGCGGGAGCAAATACGGCGCAGGTACGCCAACAAGGAAACGGTGGCTGGGGCAGAACGACGCATTGAGATGATTGCCTTGGACATAGCCGAGCACTTCAGGGACAAGGTACGTCCCAACGGGTTCAAGGCCCAGGTGGTGGCGCCCAGCCGCGCCGCTGCCCTGCGCTACGCTCGCAACCTGAACGACTTTGGCATCAAGGCCTACCCCATCATCACTACAAGCCCCAACGACGGGGCGGAGTTTCAACAGGCTCGAGAGCTGGACCAGGAAACGGTGACCAACGCTTTCGTTGACCCGCAGGGAGAGTGGGAAGTGCTGGTAGTAGTGGACATGCTCCTCACCGGCTTCGATGCTCCGGTGGAGCAGGTGCTTTACCCCGAATCCACCGATGGACAGGGATGGACGGCGTGAGGACAGCGGAAGGGGGTGAGGGAGTTACAGGCGCGATAATCCGGGCTCGAATTCGGGTAGATGGGAGGTTGGCGGCGGTCTGCAGGCGCTTTGGGGGGCGCCGATGTCGGCCTGCAGTGGCTGTGGCGAGCGAGATGGCGGGATAGGACACGGCAAGAGGCGCTCGCGGACTGGGCTGGCGCGAGTTTGCGGGGACGTTGGGTTGGCTGGCGGGTCAGTGGCGGACGGGCGCCGTCAGGCTGGGAGTGGAATGGCTCGCAGTCGGGCCAGGGCGCGGCTGAACTGCTCCTCCCAGGGCCAGCGCTTGGGAAGATGCAGGGTGATCCGGCGTGCCGAGCGGGTGAGCCGTCCGGCCAGGGCGAAGAACCGCCGCCGGAGGGTCTTGGTGGTCACGGTCCGCTCACCGAGGCCGATGCGGGCGGTCCAGCGGGCCAGGTTGTGGGCCATCACCTGTACCGCCAGCCAGGCGCCGTTGGCAGCGAAGCGGCCCGAGGGGAGATGGTTCAGCCCGACGCCGTACTTGAGGTCGCGTATCGCATTCTCGATCTCGGCGTGGCGGCGGTGGTCGGCCTCCAGTTCCAGGGTCTCTCCGTCCCGGTCGGTGATGAAGCCGTGATAGCTGTAGGTGGCGAAGAGAGCCAGTTGAGAACCGGGCGCCGGCTTCACCCGCCGGACGATGAGCCGCACCGGCGCGGCATCCGGCTCGCTCTGGAAGGGGGTGTAGGTGGTTTCGGCCACATCGGCGGCGCCGTCCATCCAGTAAGGAATCGGCGTCCAGGCATCTTCGGGTATCGCCTCGATGAGATTGTGCAGGCTTTTGTGCTGGCGGATGGTGATGGAGAAGCGGACATCCATCCGGCGGCAGACGGCGGCCACGGCGTGGGTATAGAAGCCGCTGTCGGCACGCATGGTGAGCTGCCCGCTGGCCCCGCCGCAGCGAACCCGTCCCACCGTCTCACGCAGGAAGTGGGCGGCGCCGCGGACGGTGTTGGACCGGCCCTCGCGCAGCCGGGCCATCAGCACGTCGCCGGTTCCGGCGGCGACGGCCAGCAGTGGGTGATAGCCCCGTGCACCGGTATAGCCGTGGTGGCGGGCGCCCTCCTTGGCCAGTCCGTAAGTCTCGCAGATCGTCGAATCAAGGTCGATGGTGAATGGCGCGTCGCCGGGTCCGGCCCCCGCCTGCCAGGCCCGGGCCAGCAGCTCGCGGCTCACCCGGTCCAACTGACGGACGTGGCCCCACCTGAAGCTGCGCAGGAAAGTGCCCAGGGTGGAGGGCGCCTTGACTACGCAGCCGAGAGCGCAGGCCGTCCTGCCAGTGCGCAACACATCGGCGTCGTCGATGCAGTCGCCGCCCGCCAGAGCGGAGGACACCAGCGTCATGATCTTGTCTCCGGTGTTGGCCCGGCCCGGCGCTTCGCCCAAGTCCAGGTGCTCCTGTACCAGTTCGGGCAGGCCCAGGCGCCGGGCCAGGGTGGCCGGAAGGAGCAGCCCAGCGTTGGTCACCAGGCGGTGGTCGTCGAAGGCGATACGGATGCGGTCGGGGTGGCGGCGTGGTAGCATCTATTGGGTGCTCCTTTTCTGGGACCGGTTTGCTGTTACAAAACCATTATCCCAGATTCAGAGGAGCACCCTTTGGCCACTTCAGGACGCTGACCCGACGCCCTCCTTCGGTGGATTCGGGTTTAGCTAAAGAGGGATTTCCTCCTGATCAAGGTTGTTCGTTCAGTTTTGAGATAGTTTCTAAGTCCGGGACTTGCCTTCTCGTCTCCCTATATTGGTCATACGTGGCCCGCTGGGCTGGGTCGCTAAGCACTTTATGAGCGCGGTTTAAGGTGGCCATCATCGCGCTGGCATTCGGGTACGAGGTTCGGTCGGGCTCATACAGTTGCGTCAGTTGCCAGTAGGCGGCCTCGATAACACCAGGGTGCGCCGACGGGTGGACTTGAAGGATTTCGTACAGGTCTTCAAATTCCGGCATTGACTGCCGTACCTCGAGTAGGTTGCGACGAGTATAACAAACCAGCGCACCGTGACCACCCGCTGAATAGGCTCGCTCAATTAAAAGTCAGAAACACTGCCTATACCACGGTCATTCCACCGTCCTGCGGGGTCACTTAACGCAACAGGTAGGTTGTCGAAAGCACCCAGCATCCGTCAATCTCCAGCGCACTCTCCCCTGCCATTGAAGCCGTGTCGGGCATGAGGGTTGACTATTAGAGCCGGTGTTGCTCCGGGAGTTTCTCCTGACGTTGCCCCCGGTAACGGATCCGCTGGACGAAGTAAGAAGGGCCAACCACCTGCGGTGGCGCTTGGACGCCCTGGCGGTGGCCCGCCGGGAGCTGGCAAAGGCGGAGCGGCTGCGGGTCCTGCGCCGGGTGCTCACCCTGGGTCTGTGGTGGAGGTAGCCGCCCTGGACGGTGTGATGGGGCTGAGTATGTATGCGGGACCGCACGGTATACTAAACTAAAGCCAAGGTGAAATGTACATATCGCTAGACCGCACTGTCGGTCACCCCCAGTTGGGCATAAAAGTGATATGAGGTGCCGTGGAGTCCTTTAGTTCGTCTTCAAGACCCCCTAAATGCACATCCCACCTTGGCTTTGGTTTAGTAGCAGATTGAGCCGTGTATTTACTTGATAAGCCAAGGCTCCCAACAAACTCCTGAACACATTTTACAGCGGGAGCGATTTTCCTGCTTCCCTCAGTCGCCGGCGGCGTTGTTCCACGTCCGGCAGTACGCCAGCCAGCACCCGCCAAAAATCCGCGGAGTGGTTCTTGATGCTCAGGTGGACCAGTTCGTGTACGATGACGTACTCGACCAAGGACGCTTCCAGCATCATCACCCGCCAGTTGAACCGCAACGTGCCGTCGGAGGCGCAGCTGCCCCAGCGTTGGCGCTGGTCTCGAATGAGTATCTGCGGTTCGCCGCCGTTGCCAAGGCGTGGCCACCAACGTTGGACGCCTGACTGTAACCGCTCGGCGGCTCGGGCCCGGTACCAGTTCACAATGGCGCGGCGGATGCGCTGATAGCGTTCTTCTCCTTCCAGTCTATGCGGTATAGAAACCCGGAAGCGCCAATGGTCAAATCGGAGCTCCGGGGTGCGCATGTCCCCGGACTCGACAATTAGGCGGACGTTCCGGCCCAGGTAGGGCAGCGTTTCACCACTGACGAAGCGCTTCGGGGCGGGTCGCGGCGTTCCATCGGCGGTGTGGTTGAGAATCCAAGCCGCTCGCTTGCGGACGATGGCCTGTAGCTCGCTGTCCGGCGTGGCCGTGGGCGCAAAAACCTGGACGCCACCGCCATCCACCGTAATCTGAACGGTCTTCTTGCGGCGTTCACTCCGGCGCACCTCGTACTCAATGGTGGCGTCGCCGAAGCGGACCAGTCCCTGACTAGCCGCCATACCCACCACGGCGCGCCAGCTCCACGATACGGTTTGCCAGTTCGTCCAACTGTTCCTCGGTGTAATCCCCCTGTGGCCGTAATTCGCGCTTTATATCCCGGCGCATCTCCCGTTGCACGTCCAGGTTTGACTCCCAGTCAATCACCTCTTTGTGTCGAGAAATGACCTTCTCGACTTTCTCGGAAACTCTCTGGGTCTCCTCATCAATCTCAGTACGGTATCCTCCTTGCCCCTCGGCGACCCTTGATTTCAGCGTTTCCCCAGCCGGGAACTCGTCCAGCAACTGGTAGATGGCAAAGGACACCGTGGTCATACCGTATCGGGCCGCGATGTCTGCCACGCTTTGCGCCTGATGCCGCAGGGCTGCCATGCGCTGGCACGCTTCGGCGGTGTCGATAAGCCGGTTGCGCAGGTCCTCGATAATGCGCTCCAACCGCTGCGACAGCCGCTCGTAGAAAACCGGGTTTTCGGACAAGCGCTCGTGAATTTGGGCGCGAATCGCGTGCTCCATGACCGAGGCCTGTGCCTCATCGTGGGGAAGGGCGGCAATCTTCTGGTCGAAGTCCTGGTCCAGGATGGACAGCGGTTTCATCATCTCCCGCACCTGGGCGCTGATGCGCTCGTCCACCAGCTTCTTCACCTTCGCCGCGATGTCGGTCCAGTCCACGTCAGCGTCTTCCCGCAGGAGCTGGGCCCGGACATACGCCCGGATCATCGTCAGGCGCGCCAACCGGTCCCCGTAGGCCAACGCCCGAGGGTCGGGCAGGAAACGGTCCATGAGGCGGGAGAACCGGCGGTAGTCGGCGTTAAACCGCTCGAACAGGTCCGCCTTGAAGTTGCCCTCCGTAGCCGCGTCCGGCGCGAAGACAGCCGCGCAGGCCCAGGTGTCGTTCAGGTCGCGGCCCTTGAAATGGGACTCCGCCTGAACGGTGGCGGCTTCCATCAGCGGCCCGGGGTCTTGCTCCAGTTCCTGCATACTGTCTTGGACATCCGGCCAGTCGAAGGTGGAGAGCGCCTCCTCCAGGTCACGGGAGACGCCATGGTAGTCCACCACCAGGCCGTAGGTTTTTTCGGTTTCGACCCCGTCCTGCCGGTGGGAGAACCGGCGGTTGACCCGGGCGATAGCTTGGAGTAGACCGTGCTCCCGCAACGGCCGGTCCAGGTAAACCCGAATCCACCGAAGGAGGGCGTCGGGTCAGCGTCCTGAAGTGGCCAAAGGGTGCTCCTCTGAATCTGGGATAATGGTTTTGTAACAGCAAACCGGTCCCAGAAAAGGAGCACCCAATAGATGCTACCACGCCGCCACCCCGACCGCATCCGTATCGCCTTCGACGACCACCGCCTGGTGACCAACGCTGGGCTGCTCCTTCCGGCCACCCTGGCCCGGCGCCTGGGCCTGCCCGAACTGGTACAGGAGCACCTGGACTTGGGCGAAGCGCCGGGCCGGGCCAACACCGGAGACAAGATCATGACGCTGGTGTCCTCCGCTCTGGCGGGCGGCGACTGCATCGACGACGCCGATGTGTTGCGCACTGGCAGGACGGCCTGCGCTCTCGGCTGCGTAGTCAAGGCGCCCTCCACCCTGGGCACTTTCCTGCGCAGCTTCAGGTGGGGCCACGTCCGTCAGTTGGACCGGGTGAGCCGCGAGCTGCTGGCCCGGGCCTGGCAGGCGGGGGCCGGACCCGGCGACGCGCCATTCACCATCGACCTTGATTCGACGATCTGCGAGACTTACGGACTGGCCAAGGAGGGCGCCCGCCACCACGGCTATACCGGTGCACGGGGCTATCACCCACTGCTGGCCGTCGCCGCCGGAACCGGCGACGTGCTGATGGCCCGGCTGCGCGAGGGCCGGTCCAACACCGTCCGCGGCGCCGCCCACTTCCTGCGTGAGACGGTGAGCCGGGTTCGCTGCGGCGGGGCCAGCGGGCAGCTCACCATGCGTGCCGACAGCGGCTTCTATACCCACGCCGTGGCCGCCGTCTGCCGCCGGATGGACGTCCGCTTCTCCATCACCATCCGCCAGCACAAAAGCCTGCACAATCTCATCGAGGCGATACCCGAAGATGCCTGGACGCCGATTCCTTACTGGATGGACGGCGCCGCCGATGTGGCCGAAACCACCTACACCCCCTTCCAGAGCGAGCCGGATGCCGCGCCGGTGCGGCTCATCGTCCGGCGGGTGAAGCCGGCGCCCGGTTCTCAACTGGCTCTCTTCGCCACCTACAGCTATCACGGCTTCATCACCGACCGGGACGGAGAGACCCTGGAACTGGAGGCCGACCACCGCCGCCACGCCGAGATCGAGAATGCGATACGCGACCTCAAGTACGGCGTCGGGCTGAACCATCTCCCCTCGGGCCGCTTCGCTGCCAACGGCGCCTGGCTGGCGGTACAGGTGATGGCCCACAACCTGGCCCGCTGGACCGCCCGCATCGGCCTCGGTGAGCGGACCGTGACCACCAAGACCCTCCGGCGGCGGTTCTTCGCCCTGGCCGGACGGCTCACCCGCTCGGCACGCCGGATCACCCTGCATCTTCCCAAGCGCTGGCCCTGGGAGGAGCAGTTCAGCCGCGCCCTGGCCCGACTGCGAGCCATTCCACTCCCAGCCTGACGGCGCCCGTCCGCCACTGACCCGCCAGCCAACCCAACGTCCCCGCAAACTCGCGCCAGCCCAGTCCGCGAGCGCCTCTTGCCGTGTCCTATCCCGCCATCTCGCTCGCCACAGCCACTGCAGGCCGACATCGGCGCCCCCCAAAGCGCCTGCAGACCGCCGCCAACCTCCCATCTACCCGAATTCGAGCCCGGATTATCGCGCCTGTAACTCCCTCACCCCCTTCCGCTGTCCTCACGCCGTCCATCCCTGTCCATCGGTGGATTCGGGCTAAAGGGGAAAACATTGGTAAAATCTCGTTTTGAGATAGTTTCTAAGTAATGAAGCAGCGGGGCCGATCCAGGAGCGAGTTCCTGCGGGAAGCGGTGCTCCGGTACATCGAAGAGCGCGAGTGGCGGCAACAGCTCCAGTATGGTGAGGAGAGGGCCAGGGAACAGGGCATCGGCCCCGAGGACGTGGCCGGCCTGGTAGAAGAGTACCGGGCCGAGGTGGGTCAGCCCCAAACATGAGAGTGGTCCTGGACACCAATGTGATCGTCTCCGCCCTGAACTTTCCTGGCAACGAGCGGCTGGTTCTGGACATGGCCCCGCGGGGGCGGTTCGAGTTCTTCCTGTCCCTGTTCATCCTGGGGGAAGTTGCCGGGGTGCTGACGCGCAAGTTCGGCTGGTACGAGGAACGCACGTCCCAGGCTCTCAGGGTACTGGGTGACTCCGCCACCGTCATTGACCCCAGCGCCTAGCGGAAATCATTGAAGGCGGTCACGCCGACAACCGCATCCTTGAGTGTGTTGTGGCCGCCAATGCCGACTACCTGGTGACCGGCGACCGGAGGCATCTTCTGCCCTTCGGGGAACGCCGGGGCACCCTAATCGCCAACGCCCCCCGGTTTCTGTCGGTGCTGGCGCAGGTCCGGCAGGCTATAGACGAGCCGCTCCCGCCAACCACTGACATTTGCTCCTTGACAACGACACGCCGGATGTTCGGTGATACTGAGTAAGACTAGGTAAGTTACAGCAGAGGAGGACAACATGAAGAAACAGGTAGAACCCCTCACCACGGTGGCCCTCTACGCCCGGGTGTCCAGCGACCGCCAGACGTGGACCTCTCCGTCGCCGCCCAGCTTCGCGCGCTCCGGGACTACGCCAAGAACAACGGCTACACCGTGGCCCGCGAGTACGTGGACGAGGCCGAGAGCGGCCGCATCGCCGACCGGCCCCAGTTCCGGCTAATGATCGACGAGGGCGGGAAACCCACCACCCCCTTCCAGGTCATTTTGGTCTGGAAATTCTCCCGCTTCACCCGCAAGCGCGAGCACGCCGTGGCCTTCAAGTCCATGCTCCGGCGCAAGGGCATCTGGGTGGTGCCGATCACCGAACACGCCGACGACTCCTCCACCGGCAAGCTGATGGATGCCATCATCGAGAGTGTGGACGAGTTTTACAGCGAAATCTTGCCCAGGAGGTCGTCCGGGGAATGCGGGAAGCGGCGTCCCGGGGCTTCTTCCTGGGTTCCAAGGCCCCCTTCGGCTACAGCCGCATCAAGGTCAGCGACGGGGTGAGGGAGCGCCCTACCCTAGAGGTTGACCCGGTTGCCGCCCCCATCGTGAAGGAGATATTCGAGAGTTCCCGCCGGGGCAACGGGCTGAAGGAAATCTGCAAAGAGTTGAATGGGCGGGGCGTCACCCACAAGGGGCGTCGCTGGCAGAAGAACGTGGTCCACTACCTGCTGACCAACGAGGCCTACACCGGCACCGCCGTATGGGGGGTGAAGAGCAAGGACGAGAAGGCGGTGGAGCCGGTGAGGATTGAAGGGGCCTGGCCCGCGCTGGTGTCCCGCGAGACCTTCGACGCGGTGCAGCAGGGGCTGCACGAGCGGGCGCCCACGGTGCAGCGGCCCGCACGGGTGGGCAGCCAGTATCTCCTGAGGGGCTATTGCGCTGCGGGGTGTGCGGCAGGCCCTACTCCGGCCAGGGGGCCAAGAGCGGCCAGTTCGCCTACTACGTCTGCAGCACGCTGTTCCGGGAAGGGGCGGGGACGTGCCGCGCCCGCTACCTGAACGCGCCCAGGGTGGAGGACTTCATATCGGGAAGGTGCGGGACCGGATTCTCACCGAGGAGACCATCACCGAGTTGGTGACCCTGGTGGCCGAGGAGATCGACAACCTGGCCGGGGAGATTAACGGGAGTCTGAAGGCGATAGAGGCGGAGCTTCGGGACGTGGAGGGCCGGTTGGAGAACCTCTACCAGGCCCTGGAGACCAAACAGTTGCCCACCGAGGTGTTGTCGCCCCGCATCCTGTCCCTGAAGGCCAGGCAGGACCAGCTAACGGCGGCGCGGGAAGAGGCCGAGGGCCAGTTGGAGCGGCGGCGGGCGGACTTGCCCACCACCAAGGAGATACGGGGTTACGTGTCCGACTTCCTGGAGTTCCTGCAGGAAGGGACGTTCCCGGAGCGGAAGGCCCTCATCCGCAACTTCGTGCAGGTCATCGCAATCGTGGACGACGAGGCCGTGCTGACGTACACCATCCCCATGCCGTCGGACGGGGTGACGTCGGAATCGGCCTCGGTTCTCGATTTTGTCCAGTCCGGCCCACCGTAATGTACTGTAGACAGTACCGGGCAGGGCTACCTCTTCCGTGTCCCGGCCGGGTATCCGGCTGTCCTGAGGCATGGGAATCGAGTACCGGATGACGGCCCTGCCGGGGGCCACCCAATCTTCTTGACGAAGGACCGGATGAAGGCCCGCGTCTCCGTTAGCTCGCTCTCCATCAGGAACCCGCTCATGTCCTTCACGTAGGCCGCAATCCTGTCCTCGTCCTCCAATCCGGTCATTCGCACCGCTAGGATGGCCCGCGCTTCATCGGCGGCGACCTCCAACTTCTCCTGACGCTCCTTGTGCCCTCGCATGCGGGGGAGGATGTCGTTGATTTCCGGGTCGGTGGTCTCCACCGCCAGCCACAGCCGGTCCAGCCGCCGCCGTATCTCCTTCAGCTCCTCCTCGACGGCCTCCACCTTCTCCCGCTGTTCCCTGATCACGCTGTCCAACTCCTCGTTGACCAACTTCACCAGCTCCCGGATGTTGCTCTCGGTGAGGATGTTCTCCCGTATCGAGTCGATGATCATCCGCTCGAGCCGCTTGGAGTTGAGCCTGGGAGTGTCGCAGGCCCCCTGGCCCTGCTTAAGCAGGGAGTGGCAGACGTAGTAGGTGTACCTGCCGCTCTTGGCCTCGTGGGCGGTCAGGGCCTTGCCGCAGGTCTCGCACTTGACGATGCCGCTGAGCAGGTAGGGGTGTCAAGGGCGTCGACAAGGTGTACCACTGCGGCGGAGAGAAATTGTCCCACTGGTGCGATGACAAGGGAGTCCAGGGGGAGTAGCAAGCAGGGGGATCCTTCAGGGACAGGAGGAGATAGCTAGGAGTCTTCCGGTTCTTCCGAGGCCTGGGATGGGGCATTCTGCCGGCTGTGCTTGAGGCGGTAGCTGTCGCCGTTCATCTCCAGGATGTGGACGTGGTGGGTGAGCCGGTCCAGCAGCGCTCCGGTGAGGCGCTCAGACCCGAAGACCTGGGTCCACTCGTCGAAGGGGAGGTTGGTGGTGACCAGGATGGAGCCCCGCTCGTAGCGCTGGCTGAAGACTTCGAAGAGCAGTTCCGCCCCGGTGGGGGACAGGGGCGCGAAGCCCAGTTCGTCGATGATCAGCAGGCCGAGGCGGGACATCTGCCGCTGGAGGTTGAGCAGGCGTCTCTCGTCCCGGGCCTCCATCAGTTCGTGGACCAGGGCGGCGGCGGTGGTGAAGCCCACCGACATCCCCCGCTGACAGGCGGCCAGGCCCAACCCCAGGGCGACATGGGTCTTGCCGGCGCCGCTGTTGCCGACAGCGATGACATTCTCCCGGCGCTGGATGTATTCGCAGCGGGCCAGTTCTGCCACCAGGACCTTGTTCACCGAGGGGATGGCCAGGAAGTCGAAGGTGTCCAGACTCTTGACGGCGGGGAATCGCGCCGCTCTGATCCGGCGCTGCACCATGCGCTGGTGGCGCTCGATGAGTTCCAGTTCGGCCAGCCGGAGCAGGTAGCTGGGATGGTCCACTCCCTCGGCGGCGCACAGGGCGGCCAGCTTTCCGTACTCACGGAGAAAGCTGGGCAGCTTCAACTCCTTCAGGTGGTGTTCCAGCAGCAGCGTGGGACGGTCGTTCATGCGGCCTTTCCCGACAGCAGGGTCATGTAGTCTCCCGCGCAGGTGGTGCTGACCCGCACCCTGGGCAGGTAGGGGTAGAGCTCCAGGTCGAGGCGGGGAGGCCGTCCCTCCAGCCGGCACATCACCAGGTGCTTTACCGCATCGAAGCTGAGAGCTCCCAGGCGGAGGGCATCTTTCACCGCGGCATGCACCTCCTGCCCGGAGAAGGTCTCCAGCAGTCTCAGCACCTGCACGAATTCCCGCTTGCCCCTGCGTCCCATCCGGGACTCCAGCAACCGGCGCAGTGTGCCGAACTCCTCGGGCAGGTCCCACCCCTGCAGCGGAGCCGCCTGGTCCAGGGCGCCGGTCTTCTGCTCCAGGAGAGGCAGGTAGTGGATGGGATCGTAGACGAAGTCGTCTCTCTCATAGGAGCGGGGGTGCCGGGCGATGATCTCCGAGCCGCAGCTGATGACTACCTCATCCACATAGCCTCGCACCAGCACGTCCCGGCGCCCGTAGGCCACCGGCGCCGAGTAGTCGTTGGTCCGGTGCCGCACCAACGACAGGGAACTCACCCGGCCCGCCTGCTTGTCGCACGCGTCGTAGGGCACGGCAGTCAGGGGCAGCAGGGCCTCCAGGTCCCGCTCCATCCGCTGGCCGATGGTCTCGGTGTGGCCCCGGAGCCTGGCGTCCATCCGTTCCAGGCAGCGCCCCTCCAGGTGGGCGTTCAGCGCGGTGAAGCTCTCGAAGGACGGTATGGGCGCCAGAAAGTTCCGCCGCACGTAGCCCACCATGCCTTCGACTTTCCCCTTGTCGTTGCCCTTCCCAGGGCGGCCGAACCGGTCCTCGAACAGGTAGTGGGACTGGAGCTCGGTAAAGGCCCGGGTGCGCTTCCTCCGGCCGTCCCCCAGGATCCGGGCCACCGCCAGCTTGGTGTTGTCGTAGAGGATGCTCTGGGGCGCCCCGCCCAGGAAGGCAAAGGCCGAGACGTGGCCGTCCAGGAAGGCCTCGGTGGTCTCCGCCGGGTAGGCCTTGATGAAGCATCCGTCGCTGTGGGGCAGGTCCAGGACAAAGTAGTGGGCCTTCTGTTGTACTCCGCCGATTACGACCAGAGCCTCGCCGAAGTCGCACTGGGCGTGGCCCGGCGCGTGGGAGAGCGGCACGAACATTTCCTGCGTCCGCCGCCGATGCTCCCTCACGTAGTCCTTGACCGTGGTGTATCCCCCACCGAACCCGTACTCGTCCCTGAGCCGCTCAAAGATGCGCTGGGCCGTGTGGCGCTGCTTTCTGGGGACCCGGTGATCATCATCCAGGATGCGGTCGATGACGCCGGTGTAGGGCTCCAGCTTGGGGCGCCGGGGAGAAGTCTGCCGCCGGTAGCCCGGCGGCGCCGAGTAGGCCAGCATCTTGCGCACCGTGTCCCGGTGCAAACCGAACACCCGGGAGGCTTCCCGAATGCTCATCCCCTCCACCATCACCCCTCGTCGGACCCGCAGGTACACGTCCACCTGGAACATCCATCCCACCATCCATAAGTTCTACTTCCAACCTATGGATGGCGGCAGACGGTGCATTTTTCAACCGCCCCAAATCAGTCAGTCGATCCGCCCGCGTGGTCCACTTTAACTCCGCCGCTTACATAGGGGCTGGCGGCTCGGCGAGTATGGACCTTGCTGGGGGCCTTGGAACCCAGGATGGCGGCCACCCGCTCGAAGTCGTCCCTTGAGACAATCGCGGGGAAGGCGTCTTCCACCCGCACCGGCGGCACGTTGTCCTTGGTCCGACTCCCCCATACCAGGGTTCCGGTGTAGGTCTCGTTGGTGAGGATGCGGTGGATGGTGGTCTTGGTCCAGCGGCTCCCCTGGGGGCTGGACAGGCCCTCCTGGTTCAGAGTCTTAGTGATGTCCAAGGTGCTGGTTCCGTGCAGGGCCATCTGGAAGATGCGGCGCGCCACGCCGTCGGCGGGCGGTCCATATCCAGCTTGGGACGTTTCTTGGCCCCATCCTGCACCTGCACCTTCCTGTAGCCGTAGGGGGCGTAGGTGGAGATCCAGAAGCCCCGCGAGACAGCTTCCCGCATTCCCCGCAAGACCTCCTGGGCAAGATTTCGCTATAGAATTCGTCCACGCTCTCGATGATGGCCTCCATCAGCTTGCCGGTGGGGGAATCGTCGGCGTGCTCGGTGATGGAGACCACCCGGATACCCCGCCTGCGGAGCATGGACTTGAAGGCGACGGCGTGTTCCCGCTTGCGGGTGAAGCGGGAGAACTTCCAGACCAGGATTTCCTAAAAGGGGGACTCGGGCCTGCCTGCCTCGTCCAGCATCTTGCGGAACTCGGGCCTATCGGCGATGCGCCCGCTCTCGGCCTCGTCGATGAACTCGCGGGCCACTAGTATTACAACGACGGATTACCAGAGCGGACCCAGATTTTGGCCTTGACGAACGCGAGCGACGCTCACATCAAGATGGCTTCGCCTCCCTCCCATGCGAAGCCGCAAGCGTCGCCGGCTAAATCCGTCGTTGTAATACTAGTGTGGTGTAACTGAAGTTAGTAGTAATAGTGTTGGCAATGAGGTATCCTTTCGATCACCGACTCAGGAGAGGGATGAGCATGGCGATCGGAAGGCCAATGCCGCCGCTGATATTGGACGACACCGAAAGGGAAACGCTGGAACGGTGGGTTCGCCGCCCCAAGACGGCCCAAGGCCTGGCGCTGCGGGCCAGAATGATTCTGGCCTGCGCCGATGGCCGCAGCAACACCAGGGTGGCTGCCGGCTTGGAGGTGTCCGACGAAACGGTGGGGAAGTGGCGTTCCCGGTTCTTGGAACGGCGATTGGACGGCCTGTCGGACGAGCCCCGCAGCGGCCGGCCGCGAGCGGTTACTGATGAAGACGTGGAACGGGTGATTACGCTGACGCTGGAGTCCACACCCAGGGACGCCACGCACTGGAGCACCCGGTCCATGGCCCAGCGTTCCGGTCTGAGCCACACCACGGTCAGCCGCATCTGGCGCGCCTTCGCACTGCAACCGCACCGCACCGAAACCTTCAAGCTGTCGGCGGACCCCTTCTTCATCGAAAAGGTTCGGGACATTGTGGGACTCTACCTTGATCCGCCGGACCGGGCGTTGGTCTTGTGCGTGGACGAGAAGTCCCAGATTCAGGCCCTGGACCGCACCAGGCCGCTGTTGCCCCTGCGCCCGGGCCAGGTGGAGCGGCGCACCCATGATTACGTGCGCCACGGCACCACGTCCCTCTTCGCCGCTTTGGACGCCAGGACCGGCCAGGTGATTGGCCAGTGCCACCGCCGCCACCGGGCCGTGGAGTTCCGCAAGTTCCTCGATGCCATCGAGTCCCAGGTGCCCGCCGGGTTGGACGTGCACCTGATTGCCGACAACTACGCCACCCACAAGACGGCGCTGATACGCAACTGGTTCGCCAAGCGGCCCCGCTTCCATATTCATTTCACGCCCACCAGCGCCTCCTGGCTGAACCTGGTGGAGCGCTGGTTTGGGCTGCTCACCGAAAAGCAGTTGCGCCGGGGCGTGCATCAGAGCAGCGGCGAACTGGAGGCTGCCATCTACCGCTACCTGGACGTCACCAACGAAGCCCCCAAGCCTTTGGTCTGGACCAAGACCGCTGACCAAATCCTGACCAGCGTGGCCCGCTTTTGCCGACGCACTTTAGATACAGGACACTAGTATTACAACGACGGTTGGCATGATAGGATGACGGGGTAGTTGGGGAAGGCTTGGGCAAGTGAGGCAGGGAAGTGGATGCTGCGGTTTTCGAGCAGGTGTACGGGGCCTTTCAGGGTTTTCACGCTTACTTCGCTCCGCTGTTTGGCCGCCGGGAGACGCGGGACCACAGCCGCCATTATCTCCAGGCCCTGCTGGTGCAATCCGGGGAGCGGCGCAACGCCGAGAATCTGTCGGAGGCGGTTCCGGCGTCAGCCAGGGTGATGCAGCGGTTTCTCGCTGAATCCCCCTGGGATGACGACACAGTCATAGGACGCCTTCAAGAGTACTTGGGACCCCGGCTTGGACATCCGGATGCGGTGTGGGTGCTGGACGGCAGCGACTTCCCGAAGCAGGGCAGGAAGTCCGTGGGAGTGGCCCGTCAGTACTGCGGGAGACTGGGCAAGGTGGCCAACTGCCAGGCCGGAATGTTCCTGGCTTATGTCAGCCCGCTGGGACGGGCCTTGGTGGACAAAGGGCTTTATCTGCCGGAAAGCTGGACCTCGGACAAAGACCGGTGTGAGGCGGCGGGGGTTCCGGAGGAGAGGCAGGGCTACCGGTCGAAGACCCAATTGGCGCTGAAGATGGTGGAGCGGGCCTTGGAGCGGGGACATCTGAGGGCCGGATGGGTTGCCGGGGACGACGCCTTCGGGATGTCTCCGTCCTTCCGGGAGGGACTGGCGGCTCTGGGGATGCGCTACGTGCTGGACGTTCCCGGCGGCACCACGGTCTGGCCGCTGGAGCCAGTCCGGACCAGTCCGGAGCATCAGGGGATCGGGCGTCCCCGCAAGCCTAGGCTGGTGGGCGGGCAGCGGCGCACCATGGAGGAGCGCAGTGATGAATTGCCGGAGGAGGCCTGGCGTGAGATTACGGTGGCCGAGGGAAGCCAGGGTCCCCGCAGCTACCGGTTCAGCGCTCAGAGGGTGCGTCCAACCAGCAGGCGGAAGCCTGGCGAAATCCACTGGGCCATTTACCGCCGGAACCTGGACGGCAGCGAGCCCCGCTACTACCTGTCCAACGCTCCCGGGGATACTCCCCTGGAGACCCTGGCATACGTGGGTGGCTCCCGGTGGCGCATAGAAACGGAGTTCGAGACGGAGAAGAGCGACGTGGGGCTGGACGAGTACGAGACCCGCACCTGGGCGGGATGGCATCATCACGTGGCCCTGTGCCTGCTGGGCGGAGCGTTTCTTCTGAGCCTGCAACAGGCTTGGGGGGAAAAAGATGCCCCGGATCACGAAACCGCAGGTCTACCGGGTGGTGCGGGAGATGCTGCCCCGGGAACGGTTCGGGCCGGCTGAACTGCTGCGGTGGCTGGAGGAGACGCAAGAATGCAACGAGCGGGCCAGACGCTCCCATGCCAAGCGCCGAGCCGCCCTTCGTGCCTCCCCACACGTCCCTCCTTGAACCGTCGTTGTAATACTAGGTAGCCGTTCTTCTCGGCGTAGTCCCTAAGTGCCCCAAGCTGGGCGGCGATGGAGAGGTCCACGTCCTGGCGGCGCTGGAGACCCGGGCGTTAGAGGGCCGCCGGTATCAGGTTCTGCCGATCACTCATTGATTTCTCCTCCTTCGTCCCCCGGTTGGGTAGCCTGGCGGGAGCGCAGCCGTTCCAATCGTTCTTGGCGGCGAAGCTCCCTTTCTTCCATGTACAGGCGGAGGGCCTCCCGCACCAGTTCGCTCATGTTGCGGCCCTCCTCGCGCATCACCCGCTGGACCTGCTCGGCCATTTCGGGGGGCAGGGAGAAGGTGATGGTCCTGGACTTTCTCGGCGTGGCGGGCATGGTCTCTCTTTTTGCCTGGCTGTGTAATAGTTTGTCTTACTCTTATCATCGCCCACCGGCGGCCTGCTGGCAAAGGGCGACGGTCATCGTGAAGCCAGGCCCGTAAAGCTGGGGGTCAAGGACGGCCCGGTCGTGGTGCGGCACGGCGACCAACGACACCTTGGCCAGCCGCCTCTTCCAGAAGACGGGCTTGGCTATGACGGCCAGGCTGTCCCTCTCGGCGTACTCGGGCCTGCCGCTGCGGGCCGCCTGCCCCGCCAGGGAGCAGGGGACAGGGGCTTGCCCTTGCGGGGGATGCCGACCCGAGAGCCGCACAGCAGGCTGGAACGCGGCGACCCGAAGCCCGCCGTGCGCTTCACCACGGTGGCCCGCAGTTGGGCCAGGTCGGGCACGGCGGGCCATTCCGCCGGATCTCCGTCTTTCTCCCTCTCGTACAGGACCGCCATCAGGGGAGTCCGCAACACCTCGGCCAACCGCGGCGTCACCGAGACGTAGGCGCCGCGGTACTCTCGTTGCAAAGCGGGCACGTCCAAGCCCGATGCCTCGGCCAGCAGCAGGAACCCCTCCCGCTGCATCGGCACCGCCGCCGCGAAGCGGTCGGCCTGCCGGCACACGTTCCGGTCCGGTCGAGTGCCGGTGTGTATCTCGCACAGGGTCTCGTGGATGATCTCGTAGGCTTCGTGGAGCACGGTTTGGGCCTTAGAACCTGTTTACAATCTTTTTAAGAGTAGGGCAACAAAGGCGAGCACCACCATTTGCAGACTGGTATTCAGCTTTCTTTCGCAGTTCTTCCAGAGCCGCCGGCACTTTTCCAGCCAGGCGAAAGACCGCTCCACCACCCATCTCTTGGGCAGCACCACGAAGGTGTGCAGTTCATCTCGGCGCACGACCTCTACGGTGGCGCCCAACAACCGCTGCACGGCCTTGGCAAAGGCCTTCCCAGTGTGGCTTCCCAGTGTAACCCCCGTCAACCAGCACCTTTTGCACCTGACCCATGTCGGCCTGGTGGTGGTCGAACATGGCCAAAGCCCCAGCCCGGTCGGTCACGTTGGCAGTAGTCACGTGAATCGCATGGGGCAACCCTTGGGTGTCCACCGCGATGTGACGCTTGATCCCAGACACCTTCTTGCCCGCGTCATAGCCTTTGTTCTCGGCGCTGTCGGTGTTCTTTACGCTCCGAGCATCCACGATACAGAAGCTGGTCCGCTCTTTCCGGCCATTGCTCTGCCGGACCGCGCCAACCGATTTTTTAAGACTTGCTCCAGAATGGAAGGTTGCGCCGAGTTGGGCCGCTCGCTCCATTGCCGGAAGTTGCCGGAAGTATTTGTAGCAAGTTTGCCACTGGGGAAGGTCGGCGGGCAGCATGCGCCATTGACAGCCGCTTTTCAAAACATACAGCACTCCGCGGAAAACATCGTACAAGTCCACAATGCGGGGCTTGGTCCGGCGGCGGGCCGTCAGCAAAGTCGGCAGAACCCGGGCAAATTGCTCCCGGCTGATGTCGCTGGGATAGTAATGAGACATGATTACCCCCCTGGTAATAGCCTCAACATAACATAATCCAGAGTTCGTAAACAGGTTCTTAGACCCCTCCCACAGGTCCTGCCGGTGGTAGATGTGGTACTCGCCCCCGGGCTGGCCGATGTGGACTACCTTCAGCCCGTCCATCTCCCCGTCCCGCACCTCGCCGAACACGGCCCGGCTCATCAGGGCGTTCAGCTCGTCCAGGGTGGGGCGGGCCGACACGCGGAAGTAGGCCAGAAGGCGGCGGCCAGCCGCTCCGGGTCCAGGGACTGCTGGGAGGAATTGTCGTCCAGGATCTCGTGTCGGAAATCGTCCAGGGTCTTGGTCATTCCAGCAGCCTCTTTCCGGTAAATCGCTCGTACATCTCCACGATGAACTGCTTGGCGTTGACGGTGAGGGGGCCGTCGGGCCTGGTGCCCACCCGGAAGGCGGGGTCGGAGAGCACGAAGCGGTAGGCCCGCTCCACGTCCTGGGCCTCGTCGCCGTAGGGGTCGGGCTGCGGCCCGTGCCCGGCCCGTTTCAGCAACTCCTCGGGGTCCACGTTGTACAGGTCGGCCAGCTTGCGGACCAGGTTGACGCCGGGGCGGCGCTCCCCTCTTTCTATCTGGGAGAGGTAAGCTATCTGGGAGAGGTAAGAACTGGAGACGCCGGGGCGCCGGGTCACCTCCCGCAGGCTCTGCCTTCCCCGCAGCCGCAGCAGCAACGGCCCGATCTCCTCATCACCCTCGGGTTCCCTCTGGCCATCCAGGTCCAGGATGTCGTCTTGCTCGTCCATGATTGCCACCCCCGTCGTCGGTGTTGCAGTCTGAACGGTCGTTGTATTTTTGCGGGTTGATTGTCACATCAAAGTGAACACTTTATCAAAATGGGCCTGTAAACACCTCTCAGAGATTGCCCATGCCGGTGAGTGATTTTTACACTCAGGCATACAGAACGTACTTTCTAAATGCCCAGCCAAGTAGACCCCACGGGCCCGCCCCCAGGCTACCCAAGGGGTCAGGCCGGGTCCCACCGGGAGACGAACCGCGTGAGCAAGCAGCGATGACTTACCAGTAGCCAGGAGCGCCGTCGCATCGAGGGGCTGCGCATCCTGGCCCGCATCATCGCCCGCCACTACCTGGCCCAACCGGAGCTGTACCAAGACGGCTCCGGGACGGACGGGACGGCCCCCGCCGTCAGCGAGAGTAAAGCCCCTGGGGGGGATGCGGCGTGAAGCGTAAGAAGCCCGCCTTCCGGGCCAGGCTGGACCAGCGCAAGGCGTGGGAGCGGCTCAACGTATTGGACATGACCCAGAACGAGCTGGCCCAGTGCATCGGCAGGTCGTCCGGCTTCCTGTCGGATGTGTTCAACGGGAAGCGCTACGCCTCGCCCCAGACCTGCCAGCGGCTCATAGACAAGCTGGGCGTCACCCGCTTCGAGGACCTGTTCTTCCTGGAGGAGACCGGTGAGTAAGGGAACCGCCGCCCCCGCCGCCTCCCGGTTCATCTCGCCGGGCGTGGCCCTGGTGCCGGAGGACTTCACCCAGCGGCTGGAGGCGCTCAAGGAGATGACCGGCCTCTCCTGGGAGGGAATGGCCGCCGGCACGGGGGTGGACAGCCGCCCGCTATGGCGCTGGCGCCACGGCGGCGCGCCCAACGGCGGCGCCATGCTGGCCTTGGTGCGGCTGGCCGCGCGGGTGCCGGGCGGGCGGGCCCTGCTCCTGGACGAGGACTTGGTCGTAATTTACCGACCGAAGAGGTAGACACATGACATTGGCGCAACGGAACTCCACCCTGGACTTCCACCCCTCCGCCCTGGCCCCGGGACTTCGGGCGTCGGCTGGAGCGCCTGAAGGTGGTGGCGGGACTGACCTGGCGGGAAATGGCCGGGCCGCTGGGTGTGACCGACCGGGCCATCCTGCAATGGCGGCGGGGCGAGAGAAGGCCCTCGGAGCCCAACATCCTGGCCATCATGGAGCTGGCCCGCAGCGTACCCGGCGGCGTCGAGCTGATGGGCTACGGCGACGCCGGTGCGTAGGGACGGAATCACCGTGAAATCTGAGAAAGGAGGTAGGTATGGGATTTGAGGAACTGAAGGGGTATTCCAAGGGCTACAGGGCGCCGCCCTAGCCCGAGCTTCCCGGAGCGGCTGGGACGGCTGGAGGATGTGTCCGGCGTTTCCCTGGATCGCTTCGCCGCTCACGCGGGCTTTTCCGAGGAGCAGCTCAAGGCGTGGCGCACCGGCAACGAGGCGCGGGCCATCATGGAGTGGGCCTATATCGTGCCCGGCGGCGGCGCCGTGCTGCTGACCGACTCCTCCTTGCCCGGGCCCCGTCTGGTGGTAGGACTGTGGGCCGCCAGCAGCAGTGGGTCTATCACTCCCAGCCGGAGGAGTTCCCCCCGGACTTCCCCCAGCGGCTGGACCGCTTCCGGCAGGCCGCCGGAATGAGCTGGCGGGGTCTGTCCCGTCAGCTCAAGGTCAACTCCCGCACGCTGCGCCGCTGGAAGGCCGGAGCCAAGCCCGGCTCCGGCCACCTGGTCTCCCTGTTCAGCCTGGCCGCCGGGCTGGGGTTGCTCCACCACCTGCTGCCCGAGGCGGGAAAGCGGAGGGCGAAGCCCTCCAGCAGTAATTGACGCAAGTAAGAGACTATCCTAATAACCCGGCGGCTCTGAAAGCAATAAGGGCACAGGCGAAATGAAGAAAGGCGATGTGGTTGCCGGGAGACTTGTCCCAGCGAACCAAAATGCGCCGAAAGCGGTTCATCCAACTGTGAGTGCGTTCCACCACCCAGCGCCGGGCTTTGAAGCCGGCTTCCTTCTTGATAGCCTGAGCCTTGATAGCCTGAGCCTCTTCGCCCCGGCTGCGGATGTGGGCGGTGAAGCCAAATTCGTGCAGGGTCTGACGCACCTCGTCATAGTCGTAGCCCTTGTCCAGGCACAGCCCTTGTCCAGACACAGCCCTTGGGGGCATTCCGGAGTGGGCGCCGGGCCCGGCACTGGGAGGCTGTCCACCGTGGCCCGCACCAGCTTCATGTCGTGGCGGTTGGCCCCATCCACCGCCAGCCCCACGGGAATGCCCTGGGCATCGGTCAACAGACTGCGTTTGACGCCGCTCTTACCCCGGTCCGTGGGATTGGGACCGGTTTTTTCCCCCGCCCAAGGGGGATTTGGTCATGGCCCCGTCCATGCTCAGCTAACTCCAGTCCAGACCCTGTAATTCGTCGTAACGTTCCAGCCCTGTCCGCCACAGCTCCAGGAACACCCCGGCGGCGGTCCATTCTTGAAAGCGCAGATGGGCCGTGGATCCGGAGCAAATGCCTGTCGCATCCAACGCCTTCCACTGGCACCCGGTGCGCAGCACGTAGAAGATACCGTTGGCGCAGGTCCGGTCCGGCACCCGGGGCCGGCCTCCGCCCAAAGGATGAGTGTTCACCCGCTGAGGAATTAGCGGGGCCAGCACCTCCCACAGGGCGTCGGATACTTGGAAGGAGCCGGTGGTGGGGTTGGCTGGCGCGGCTGGGCCGGTGCTCTTCAGTCGCGGTGGCTTGGGTTCTTTCGCTTTGGTCATTCCCCAAGTTTAGCTTCAACCCCGGCTCCTTCCCTTTCTTTACTCATGCGGGTTTGTACCTGTTTTTAGGATAGGTTCTAACAGGCAGACCGGCCCAAATTGCCCGTTTTTGATGCCAATAGTTCACATAACGTTATTGCTTGTGAAAGACGAATCAGATTGCAATTTTTGCTCAAGTATTTTAGGCGAGCGGTTTCACCCGATTTTTCGGGACGCGCTCCATCGTTGGGACGCGTCCATCGTTGGCAAGCGCTCCATCAGGAAAAACCAGTTAAGAAAAACGCTTGACACAGATAACAACTACCGGACATTCGAGTCGGTACTAAACTAAAGCCAAGGTGGAATGTACATTTAAGTGGCGATGATGATCAGCTGGGTTGCGCCGGTGAATTCCTCTCATCCGTACTTGGAGAATGACCCGGCTCCGTCGTTTGACCCCCCACCATCTGCGCATTTCACCTTGGCTTTAGTTTAGGTACAATCCACGGCAGCTCTCCCTGGCGGGCAACGCTGTTATAACGGTGACCGATATCAATCCCTTAAATAGCGAACCCCCCAGCAACCAGCTTTTCAGTAACAATAATTTGCCGGAGCCGCGGGCCGCTTGTCTTGCCCGCGGCTTGCGTTTTTTTGGTAGTTTTATGCCGTCCGCGCTGCGCCGAACCGCCACGAACACTTTTGCCAGGCTAAGTAGGGGGAATATTATGCGTCACCGTTTCGTGCGTCACCGTTTATTGATTCTGTTCCTGATCGTGGTTCTGGCCGCTGCCGCGCTCATGCCGGCTTTGGTCGGCGCCCAGACCCCCACCGTCGACTACGACACGGACGACGACGGCCTCATCGAAATCAGCAACCTGGCCCAGCTCAACGCCGTCCGCTGGGACCTGAACGGCGACGGCGCGGTGTCCGATGATTCGGCGACGGCGGATGTGGATGAGGCCACCGAATACGCTGCCGCCTTCCCCACTCCGGCGACCGGCATGGGCTGCCCCTCAGACTCCCGCGGCTGCGAGGGCTACGAACTCGAAGTCGACCTAGACTTCGACACCAACGGCAGCGGCGATGCCGACTCCGGCGACACCTACTGGAACGACGGCGCCGGCTGGACGCCGATTGCGCCATTTGCCGAATTTAGCGATCCTTCGTATGAGTCACAACTCTACGGCAACGGCCACTCCATTTCCAACCTCTACAGCACAACCGGCGGGTTGTTCGGCTGGACCGGAAGCGAGAGCGTGTTCGAGAACCTGGCCCTGTTGAACGTCAATATTCACGGGACCGGCAGCGTTGGCGCATTGGTCGACGTCAGTGGAGCAGACATCGCTGGGGTGTACGCACAGGGCGCCGTGTCCTCCACGGGTTCCAAGGTAGGTATGCTCGTCGCTCTTAACAAGGGCAGTGTTCTCGCCAGCTACTCCGCCGGAAACGTCACCGGCGAAAACGCGGTCGGCGGGCTGGTCGGCAATCACGAGGCTGGCAGCATTGTCGCCAGCTACTCCACCGCCGGCGTTACCGCTACCGGCGATTCCAGCGGTTGGAGGCTCGGCGGTCTGGTCGGCGAGCAGTCGTCCGGCACCACTGTCACCAACAGTTATTGAGACAAGGATACGTCAGGTCTCGGTGCCCAGCTCACCGGCGGCTCTACTGCCGTCACCGATATCGGCGAGGCGAAGAGTGCGGCCGAACTCCAACTGCCCACGGAATACACCGGCATCTACGCGGACTGGGACGACCTCGACGGTGACGGAACTACCGACACCAACACGCTGTGGCAGTTCGGCGCCACCAGCCAGTACCCCTATCTGAACTGGCAGGCCACGGCGCCGCCGGCCCAGCCTCTCAAGAACGACTACGACCTGGACAACGACGGCCTGATCGAGATCGACAGCCTGCACTAGCTGTACGCGCTGCGCTGGGACCTGGACGGCAACGGCCAGGTGGACGACGTGGACGACATCGGCGATTTCTACATGGTGTTCCCCGACCCGCAGGGCGACCTGGGCTGCGACGTCGTCGCCTGCATGGGCTACGAGCTGACCACCGACCTGGACTTCGACTCCGACGGCAGCGGCAGCGTCACTGCCGCCGATGACTTCTTCGCCAACTTCCCCTGGGCTGACAGTGGCGCTGCCGCATTCACGACGACGATTAGCGGCGTGTTTGACGGCGAGGGCTGGGTGCCCATTGGATATGGTATTGGTGGGTACGGAGGGGTTCTCGACGGGGGCGGCCACGTCATCGGCAACCTCTACATCAACGCCAAGGCCCAATATATGGGATTGTTCGGGTCGTTGAAGGCAGGCGCGGTCGTCAGAAACCTGGGTCTGTTGGAAGCGGACCTGGATAATACCAAGGCAGACGCTGTCTGGACCGGCGGGCTGGTCGGGCAAAACATCGGCGACATCATCGCGGTGCGCTTCGATGGTTCAGTGAACAGCGTCAACGACAGCGGCGTCACCGGCGCCGGCGGCGTGGCGGGCGAGAACGTTGGCCGCATCATTGCCAGCTACGCCACCGGGGACATCGCCACCACGGACGGCCCCATCGGCGGCCTGGCCGGCCAGAATGACACCCAAGTCATCGCCAGCTACTCCACCGCTTCGGTCACGGCGACTCCGGCGACTCCGGCCAATTCCCACGTCGGCGGGCTCATCGGCCTTGCCGATCCTGGCGCTACGAAGAACCCAACCGTCACCAACAGCTACTTCGACACCGGCGCCTCCGGGCAGACCTCCAGCGACGGCGGCGACGGCAAGACAACCCGCGAACTCCAGTCCCCCACCGGCTACACCGGCATCTACGCCAACTGGGACGACATCGACCTGGACGGCGACTCCGCCACCGTCGACGAGAACGACTTCTGGCGCTTCGGCTTGCCCGGACAGTATCCGGCCCTCTGGTGGGAAGCCGCAGAAGTCGAAGCCGGCGCCACCGACTACGACAGCGACAACGACGGCTTGATCGAAGTTGGGAGCCTGGCGCGCGAAGGTGGGAGCCTGGAGGACCAAGTGGCGCACGAAGGTAGGATCCTGGCGCAGTTGGATGCAATGCGCTGGGACCTCGACGGCGACGGTGCACCGGACACCGGCGAAGGCGTCGTCCCCCACGGCATGGGCTGCCCCGACACTGGCTGCCTCGGCTACGAGCTCGCCGCCAACCTGAATTTCGATACCAACCGCAACGGCAACCCGGACGAATTCGACGCGTTTTTTAATGGCGGCGACGGCTGGGAGCCCATCGACGGCTACAACGCCGTGTTCGAGGGCAACCGCTACCAAATATCCAATGCGCCGGTTTTCCGGTCGATCCAGAATGTGGGTCTCTTTGGCGCATTGAATGCGAACGCCGTGGTAACCAACGTCGGATTGGTTAATTTTATCGGATACGGCGCCGAAATCTCCGAAGACGGCGACTTTGGCGGCTCAGTCGGCGCGCTGGCCGGCGCCAACCGGGGCTTCATCTCCGGCAGCTATGCGTACGGCGGCGATGTTCAAGCGTTCCGGGCCGGCGGCCTGGTCGGCTTGAACACCGGCACGATCCAGACCAGCTATGCCGCTGGCATCGGAGTTACCGGTGGCTTCGCCGGCGGTTTGGTGGGTGAGAACTCCACCACCGGCAGCATCGCCGCCACCTATTCGGAATCGACCCTCGCAACTGAGGATGGTGTCGCCGGCGGGCTGGTCGGCAAGAACGATGGCAGCATCGCCGCCAGTTATGTCGTTATCTTACCCATTGAAACTACCAGCGGCGCCGTCGGCGGGTTTATCGGCATCAACGCAGGAACCGTCACCGCAAGTGTCTTCGACAGGCAAACCTACGGTACCCACGTGGCCGTGGGGAGCGGCTCCCAGGACGGCGTGAAAAGCGCTCTGAGCAACGAGCTGCAATCGATAACCGGCTACACCGACGACTTCTTCGCCGCCTGGGACCCGCCCGCCGACTGGAACCTGGACCTCGACGGCACACCCGACGCCCCGTGGTTCTTCGATTGGTAGGGATATCCGCTGCTGAGCTGGCAGGTCGCCCCCAACTCGTGGTGTCCCCCGGCAAGCTGCAACTCAAAGAGTTCGGCGTCGGCAACAGCGCAACCTACCAGGTGAGCCTCAGCACCGAGCCTCTGGGGGAAGTGACGGTTGTCGTAACCAGCAGCGACCCTTCCATTGCCACCGTGTCCCCGGCGACGCTCACCTTCGACGAGTTTGATCTCGGCGAGCCGCAGACGGTAACCGACCCGGCCGGCTGCACAATCCGTGTAACCACAGACGCCGAAGCGTACCAACGGGACGATGGCCGGCTCCGGTGGTGGTCCGGCCCGCGAGCGTGGTCTGGTCAGTGAACACCACTGCATAGCAGTGGATGGCTGGATACAGGACGTTGCCACCGCAACCTGCCACAAACCCAAGATAGACTGGAACTATCCTCCTGCTGGCTGTAGTATCAACACAATCAGGAATTGACCAGGAGAGAAGCCAATGCAGCCGGAAGATGGACCGGACGAAGTATCCGGAGAGTCCGTTGCGACAACCGGACAACAGGAAGATCCACCGGAGGGCACCGCCGGAGATACCTTGGCGGGAACCGGGCACCCGGAAGTTGAACCGGACGAAAACCTCCCGGAGAACACTGAGCTGCAAGTTGCCCAGCAGACCCCGCCTATGGCTGACCACATCCAGCAGCACCAAGACATCGAGGCCGCCGCCCAGGACCGGGCTGACGCCGCCATCCAAAGAATCCGGCGGGAGATAGAATCCCAGTACCACTTCGCATTCGACCGGGCCATCCGGGAAATCCGGTCCGACCAGAACCGGAACTTCAACAAGAAGCTCGACGAGACCATCGCGCAGTTCAAGGAAACCCTGGAGGGCCTTGCCCGGGAATACTCCGGCAAGCTCCAGGACCTCGAGGCAGGAACCCGGGACAACCGGGAGCAGCACGACCGGCTGATGGAAGAGATCCGGTCCGCGATCAAGCTAGACCGGGAAGAGGCCGGCCAGCGCCGGGAAGAACTGGAAGGGGACCACAGACGAAGGCTCGCAACCCTCGCCGAGGACTCCCAGAGAGAGAGGGCGGAACAACTCGAGCAGTACAGGCAGATCTGCACTGACACAACCGGAGACCTGACCGAAAAGGTAGACGGAGTGATCAGGGCGAATGCCAGAACGATCGACTCGAAGCTCAGGGAACACCGGACCGAGAGCATCCGGGAACAGCAGCGGAAGACCCTGGAGGCCATCGCGGCCGCCGAGGCCAAGTGGAAGAAGAGAACGGCGGTAATCCTCACAGTCACCCTGACGGCATCAGCCCTCGCAATCGCCGCGCTGCTCACGGCAGTCCTGTGAGTACGGCAGACATTGAAACAAACGACAAGGAACAGGAATGGTCATCAGCAAATTGACAGCATCCATCTCCGGACCATGCCGGCACTGCGGGAAACCTGCCGGCTTCCTCAAGAGAGTCCACCAGGAATGCAAGCAGGTCCACCAGGAGGGCTTGGCAATCGCGCTTTAATTTCCGGTAGGGTATGCAGAAAGCAGGGGGAAATAGTAGGTCACCCTGAGCGTAGCCGAAGGGTCTAAAATCGCTCCCATTACACGCTCCCATTACATCAGTTACGAATTACCTACGGCGTACAGTGGGCCAGGTTTGCAATTCTTCGGCCACGCTCACAATGACATTGCTTTAAGACGCGATTGCCCTGAGCCCTGACGCATTCTCGCTTGACATACATCGGCGCACGTGGTAAGAATGAAACCCTTGGTTTTTCGTGGATACGCCTTTGGGAGGATCGCCGATGGCACCCCGCATTCGCAGCAAGTCCACCCTTGGCAAGAGCGTAACCCACGCACGTAAGAAGCCCCCCCTGACAGGGGTATGTAACGGGTTTTTAGGGAGGGGCATGGCGAGTAATCTCCAGGTTGGGCTTGGGTTCCGGCCAGGGCTCAGGCAGCAGCCAGACCCGGCTCCAGAGGCGGCCCCGGAGCAGCAACCGCCGCAGCCAGTCAATGCCGTGGCGGATGATGCTGACGGTCCGTACCGGCCTGCCCCAGGGGTCGCGGCGCCTGGGAGCCGGCGTCTTGGGCGGCGTGCGCAGGTTGCCTGGAGCAATCCTGCGGTCATGGGCGTCTTCCACCCTGGTGCCATAGGCCAGGGCCAGCAGTGTTGCCACCGACAGCACCAGCCAGTGGCGGGAGACGCGCGCCGGGTCGGTGCGCCGGGTCTTGTCCCACTTCCAGCCCAGGCTTTTGACGGCCTTGAAGCCCAGTTCGATCCAGAAGCGCAGGGCGTACCAACTGGGTCCGGCGTCCTCCGGCGGCAGGTCAGTGAGGATGATCCAAGGTTCTTCCTGCTCGACGTACCAGACCGCCAACAGGGTGCAACGGCGTTTTGCGTTGGGGGTGCTGAAGGCGGTGCCGCGGCCAATCCAGGCCGTATCGGGACGGGAAACGAAGTGCTGTGCGGGCAACCGGCGGCCGTCTTGGGCGCAGAAGCTGACGTTCTTCCGATACCGCATGTAGGGATGCCAGCCCTGGGCGCGTATCTGTCGCCACAGCTTGGGACTGGCTATGCCCCGGTCGCAGAGCACGATGACGGTCATTTCCTGGGGCACCGCTGGGGCCAGTTCCCTGAGCAGTTCCACCGTGGGGTCCATCCAGGACCCGCGCTGAGTGGCCCGGTGGATGCGCCAGGCCACGGGAATGGCGCAACCCCGGTAGACCACGCTGATGACGATGGCGGTGGTTTGGTCGCCTTTGAGCGTGGGATCAACGGCCAGGGCCAGCCGGCCGGAACGCCACCAGACCAGGACCCACCGGAGCAATGGGGCGAAGCAGAGACTTACGTCCAGTTCGGTCTGGCCGGGACGGGCCCGGTCGCCGCCGTCGTACAACCACTCTCTGAGATACTGCCGCAGGCTGTTCCAGTTGCCCCGGGTGGAGAGGGCGGAGGCCACGGCGTTCTGGCAGGCGCTACCGGCCAGAATAGCACCGCACACCCACAGAACCAGACCGGTCAACTGTGGCCGGGAGAGGTGAGGTAGATGCGTTTCAATGACCTGCTGCATCTGGCAGCATTCCCGTGGAAGGCGCATGGGACACCTCCGGCATCCGGTTTCGTGACTGCTACCAAGATGCCGGAATCCCGTGCGTTTTCCAAGCTCTCAGACCATTTCAGCCGTTACATACCCTTGTCAGCCCCCCCCCCCCCGACTTTTCGGATAATCGGCGCCAACAGCCAGTACCCCTCTCTGCACTGGCAGGCCACGGCGCCGCCGGCCCAGCCGCTGAAGAACGACTGCGACCTGGACCACGACGGGCTGATCGAGATCGGCAGCCTGCACCAGCTGTACGCGCTGCGCTGGGACCTGGACGGCGACGGCACGGGCGGCGAACCCGTGGCGCTTCCTCACTTTAGCCGACTACCCGACTTCAGCCGACTACCCGGCGCCGAGGCGGTCATTGACGGCTCCACTGCTGTAATGGGAGCGATTTTAGACCCTTCGGCTACGCGTTCAGTCAGAATGACATTGCTTTAAGACGAGATTGCCCTGAAAGACCCCACAAAACTATCGACTTTCCGAGAGAAGCCCGTTATCCGGTGTCCAAATTTCATCCGGTCGGCTTATTGTGAGGAGCAAGATGCAATCGGCTACGTCGATGACCTGGAACAAGTTGACCGTTTTTGGCTGGCTGAGGGTTGGGGCCATGGCCTTGCTCTTAGCCATTGCAGCTTTCGCCGTTGTTGCGCTGTACTCGCTTCCAGACCCGGCCAGCGCCCAGTCCAACCAGGCGCCGGTGATCGGGGCCCTGCCCACGGACTTGGCCATCGCCGAGAACGCCACCGGCAATGTGGGCAGTCCCTTCAGCGGCACCGATGCGGATGCTGGCGACACCATCACCTGGAGCGTGACCGGATCATCCGCCTTCACCATCGACTCTTCTAGCGGCCAGTTGAAGGTGACCACGGGCCTCGACTATACGGGCCTCGACTATGAGTTCGCGCCCACCCGCAGCCTCACGGTGACCGCCAGCGACGGCAACGGCGGGACCGACAGCGAGGCCGTCACGGTGACGGTGACCGACGTGAGGGAGCCACCCGGCAGATCCGCTGCGCCGACGGTAACTGCGACCTCCGCCTCCACCGCCAGCCTGACTGTCACGTGGAGCGCGCCCACCAACACCGGCCCGCCCATCACCCGCTATTACATCCGTTATTGCCTCGACTCCACCGGCTGCGACGAAAACTCTGAATGGAGCGACTATCCCAGCACTGCGAACACGACGGTCACCATCGCCAACCTGAGGGAAGGCGAGACCTACCAGGTCCGGGTGAGGGCGAAGAGCAACGAGGGCCAGAGCCCCTGGTCAGCCATCGGCACGGGCGCTACCAGCGCCCCGGAGTTCCCGTCGTCAGAGACCTGCGCCCGCTCGGTGGCGGAGAACACCGCCGCTGCGCAGAGCATCGGCAACGCGGTCTTGGCCAACGACGCCGACGGCGACACCCTGGCCTACACCCTGGGCGGTACGGACTCCGCATCCTTCGACATCGTATCCACCACCGGGCAGTTGCAGACCAAGAACGCCCTGGACTACGAGACCAAGAAGAGCTACACGGTGACGGTCACCGCTACCGACCCGTCCAACGCAACCGCCACCATCACCGTCACCATCAACATCACCAACGTGGACGAGGCGGGTTCGGTAAGCCTCAGTACTACCATGCCCCGGGTGGACACGGATGTGTACGCCGTCCCCCTCACCGACGCGTTGACCGCCACTCTCACCGACCCCGACGGCAGCGTGTCGAGCGCTACCTGGCAGTGGGCCAGCTCCTCCGACTGGGACCCTGACGCCGGTACGGGGACATGGAGCGACATCAGCGGGGAAACCTCGGCAGCCTACCGCCTGGTCGCCGGCGACGTGGGCAAGTACCTGCGGGCCACCGCCTCCTAAACCGACCCCCAAGGCACCGGCAAGAGCGCCGCGGGGGTGACGGCCAACGCCGTGGTGGCAGCGACAGACACCGACAGCGACCCGGTCTTCACCTACGGGGTCGATACCATCTACCGCTCCGTGGCGGAGAATACCGCCGGGGGGCAGAACATCGGCAACGCGGTCTCGGCCATCGACGCTGACGGCGACATCCTGACCTACACCCTGGGCGGCACGGATGCGGCATCCTTCGCCATCGTATCCCGCAACGGGCAGTTGCAGACCAAGGCGTCCCTGGACTACGAGACGAAGACGAGCTACATGGTGACGGTCAACGTCAGCGACAGCAAGGACGCCGACGGCAATGCCGACACCGTCGTGGACGACACCATCACCGTCACCGTAAAGGTGCACGACGTGCACACTGAAGCGCCGGGCAAGCCCAATGCGCCGACGGTAACCGTCGCCTCCACCACCAGCCTCAACGTGACGTGGACCGCGCCCGACAACACCGGCCCGGCCATCACCCGCTACACCGTCCGCTACTGCCTCACCGCCGACAACTGCGCCGATGACATGCCTGATGATTGGAGCAATTCCGATGATTGGAGCAATTCCAATGTGACCATCACCGGCGCCACCGCCACCATCACCGGCCTGACCGCCGGCGCCAGCTACGATGTGCAGGTGCAGGCCAACAACGACGAGGGCGCCGGCCCCTGGTCCGCCGCCGGCGCCCCAACGGCTCTTGACCCAATTGGGGACATCCTCATCTTCAACCCCTCCTCGCTGACAATTCCGGTGGAAAAGAGCATGTCATTGACGGTCAAGGGAAATACCGCCGTGGACAGCCGTGCTATCACCTTGAAGTTCAGCTCAGACTCGATAGCCACCGTAACCCCGTCGTCGGTGTATTTGAGCGAGGACGACTGGACCAACGGCGCCGTGAAGACATTGACGGTCAAGGGCGAGGCCGCCGGGACCACCAACGTCCTAGTCTCTGCGGAGGGCTATGCGCCCCATGCCTTCCCCGTGACCGTGGAACCCTTCGGGATCATCAATGACCCGTCGGAGTTCTACAGATGCTCGACCCCGGCCTACGACTACGCTATCCAGCTGTGGTCGATGTCAGAGGAGCAGGCGCTCTCCAGGCTGCGGGCCGTGGAGGCGGTGGCCGACGACAACTCGAGCGCCACCAATATGTACCTGAACACTGCGCTGTACGAATTGACCGCGAAGAACGATTGGCTGTATGACGTCCTCCGGCAGCGCAACAATGCCGAGCACTACGCCCTCAATGCCATCAAGGCATCTTCGGACCGGTCGGTGGAGGTAGCTACTGATGCGGCGGCGGCGAGAGACGCGGCCGCTAGCGCGCAAACC
Source organism: Dehalococcoidia bacterium (assembly GCA_965262735.1). GTDB lineage: Bacteria > Chloroflexota > Dehalococcoidia > Lucifugimonadales > UBA3495 > CATOSK01. The sequence continues at coordinate 363,062 of CBDHFS010000002.1, forward strand.
GAAGTGGATGCGCTGTACACCGGCTCCACCCACGCCTTCACCGTTGCGATCGCCGCAGTAACAGCGGACAAGGCCGCTGCTACAGCCGCACTACCAACTCTGGCAACGGATAAGACGGCCCAGCAGGCCATCGTTGCTGCGCAGCAGGTCATAATTGACGCCCAGCAGGCCAAAATTGCTGCGCAGCAGGTCATCATTGACGATCCAGCCTCTGAGCAGCCCGAAATAGACGCCGCCCAGACCGCAAAAGAGGCTGCGCAGGACAAGAAATTCGCCGCCCAGGTCATAAAATGGCCCGCCGAGTCCGAAATCAGCCGCATCGATGAAGAAGTGGCTGAGCACGAAGCTCTAATCGCCGGTGCTGACGGCTGGACGACCACGCTGGCGGCAGTCAAACTCGAGATTGACGCCGCCATAGTCCAGGCGGATGCGGACGCGGCGACCGAAGTTGCCAGCATGAAGGTGTTGGCGGTGGCCGAGCACACGGAGGAGACCTTGACGACGGACGAGGTAGAGGCAATAACCCTGGCGATTGAAACGCAACAACCCCTCACCCGGACCGGAGGCGCATTCACGGACTGGCAGCAGTTGCTGGTAGAGGGGTCCCCCGGCTGCCCCTAACGGGTGGGCGTCCGGGCTCCCGCCGGGGAGCGGTTCTTGACATCACAGAGGCGACCGGTCATTGGCCCGGCCGCCTCTGCGCTTTGGCAGTGGGTAAATTGAATGGCGTTGGCCCGTTGAACATCGCATGCGCACAAACAGAAGCTTGCGCGGCCTCTTCGGCAGCCAGCTCACCCAATGGCACACAGCTTGCGCATAACCCAAGGCACTCACCAAGTGCGGGGGTTCCTCCCTGTCAGCGACCCCCACGCCTATAACCCAAGGCGCTCACCAAGTGCGGGGGGGTTCCCCATTTCCCCGGTCAGGAGCCCGCAGGGTGTTGCCATCAATGGCGCCCACCGCACCCTAAACCAAAGCCAAGGTGAAATGCGCAGATGGTGGGGGTCAAACGACGAAGCCGGGTCATTCTCCAAGTACGGATGAGAGGGCTTCACTGGCGCAACCAAGCCAATCTTCATCGCCCCTCGAATGTACATCCCACCTTGGCTTTAGTTTAGGCCAATTGGGTCACCGATTTCACCCAGTAGGTGATGCGGTCGCCGAACCGCTCCAGGTCCAGCATTCCGAATACCCAGCCGAATGCATCCGGGGACAGGATCCCGTTGGGCAGCTTCAGGAACTGGTCAAACCTTTCCCGCTTGGCCTTGCCGGATTCCGTTTGTTTTTAGGGTATGAGGCCGTCTGCAAGGAGTGATTTCGAAGGAGTGATTTCATCGGTCTAAACCCTGTACCAAACGGAACCGGTCAGTAAGCTGCCGGGTTAGGGACAGCCGGTGTAGCGGGCTACCGCACCGGCGGCCACATTATCCAGCCCCGGCGCCCGGTGTTCCGCAGCCGGAGCAGGTGTCCCTGGCCGGTGGTGACGTACAGGCTGCTTTGGTCGGCGTCCCCGAAGGCGCAGTTGGTCGGGCCGTCCACTCCCACCGGCATCGGGTAAGTCTCCAGGACTCGGCCCTCGGGCGTCCAAACGTAAATCATTGGCCCCGGGCCGCCCAGGTTGTTGCCGGCGGCGCCAACGATGTTCCCCTCGGAATCCAGGCACATACCGTCAATGCCCCGCTGAGGGCCCCGGTGGTCTCGGCCGAAGCGGTGGAGCACAATGCACGCGCCCAGCGAGCCGTCGGCCTGAATCGGGTAGGACCGCAGCTCCGTTACCTCTTCGGGCTCCGGGTCGGTCTGGATGATGTACAGGTTGCGCTCATCCGGTGATACGATCAGCCCGTTGGTGCCGGTGGTGTCGAAGGTCATTCGCTGGCAGGTATAGCTGCCGTCGGGCTGGGGGTCAGCCCGCAGAATGTCCCGATTCATTATCTCCTGCCGCTCGGTGGGGTCAATGTTGCCTTCATTCCAGGGATTGCTGAACCAAATGCGTCCCCGCCGGTCAATGGCCAGGTCGTTGGGGGTGCTGAGGCGCTGACCGTCCAGGTGGTCAACTATTGTCATCGTGTCCCCGTTCGGCTCAAAGCGCACAATGGCCCGTCCGCCGGAGCAGCAGCCGTAGAGGCGGCCATCGGCGTCGAAAGCTAGGCCGTTGGTATGGTTGGTGTTTTCCCGGTACACGCTGCATTCCCCGGTCGCCGGGTCGTAGGCCATGATGCGGCTGGCCGGAATATAGGTGAATAGCAGCCTTGTGCCATCCCAGGCCGGCCCCTCGGTCAGGCGGCTAAAAGGTCCCGCGACGTGTTCCCATTGCAATGTCATCCTGTCCTCCTGTGTGATGGCGATTCTCCGGGCGATACCGCCAAGCCTCGACCTGGCTAAAGCCGATAGGCTTTTACCGCCGTTCCCTGAAACATGGCGGCCCTTTCTGCCGCTGAAAAGTCCCGGGATACTTGCTTGAACGCATTCCATACCGTGGTATATGCGTAGGACGCCTTGTCCACCGGGAAGTTGCTTTCAAACATGCAGCGTTCGGGACCGAACTGTTCGATGCAGAACATCAGCCAGGGCGTGATGGTCTCGACCAGCTCCGCCGAGGTCGGTGGAATGGGCCGTTGGTGCCAATCGTACCCGCTAATCTGGTTGCCGAACCCGCCCAGCTTGATCACCACGTTGGCGCGCTGAGCCACGGCGGTGATTCCCTCTTGCCAATCGGCGAATACCTCGTTCCCCTTGCCGGCATAGGGGCCGACTCCCAGGGGACGGCCGACGTGGTTCAAGATTATGGTGGTATCAGGGAAGGCGTCGGCCAGTTCGGCTAGTTCCCTAAGCTGGGTGTGGTACACCAGCGCGTCGAAGCTCAAGCCCAGCTTTTGCAAGCAGGCGAACCCTTCGCGGAACCGGGAATCCAGCAGCATCCCCCGCGCGTTGGAACCAGGGGAACCGACTTCGGGGCTGGCATCCCAGGCGCAGGAGAAGCGAATGCCCCGGAACCGGTTGCCGCTGGCTGCGCGGTGCGCTTCCAGGACCGGCTCCACCGCCGCGCCCAGCATGAGGTTGGCGTTGGACACGATGCCGGCGGCAACCGCCGCCGGGCCGTACTTTCCGCTGGCGCTCTGGGCGGCGATTCCCTGGACGAACTCAGTCTCCCCAACCGAGCGCAGCTCCTCGGGCCCTTGGGCGCGGTACATGGAATGGCACTCAATGAACACGGTTTGGGCGACGTTGTGGCCCCCGCCCAAGTCTTGGGTAAGCTCTTCCAGGAGATACCGGTCGCCGCCCCGGTGGGCATCCCGGTCCCAGAAGTGATGATGTGGGTCACAAATGGGCAACCCGGGTTCCGTGGCGTCTTCCACCACTAGCGCAAGCCGATCATCAGGTTGGCTAACCATATCTCCTCCTCAGGCCGCAATAGTCAGGCCGGAATGTTCAGGCTAGGGCGAACAATTCCTTGACTGCGTTCAGGGCCTCCGGCTCCGACAAAGTTGGTGCATGGCCGACCCCTGGTACTTCTACCATTCGGCAGTCCTGCATTTCCCGGACCATTTGCTGGGCAGTCTCCGGCGAGAGCAGGTCGCTGTCGCCGCCCCTGACCAGCAATACTGGGCCGGGAATTCGTCTGGCGAGAGTCCAGGATGTCTCCGGGTCGGGACGTCGGGGGTCGGTTCGGACTGCCGGGTCCATCTTCCAGGTATAGCCGCCTCCGGACTGGGGTTTAACCGCATGGCCGGCGGTGACGCGCTGCTCGGTGTCGCTGAGCAGATTGAAGCCGGGCCGCAGCTGCGCGTGCCAGGCCAGGACCTCGTCCATGCTGGCAAAAGAAGTGACCGCTTCCCTGGTGCTGACGGCGATGCGGTCGCCGCCCCGTGGGTCAATTTGGGGGCCGATGTCGTTCAGCGCGGTCCGTTCCACCCGGTCGGGGTAGGCGCCGGCGTAGGTCATGGAGATCCGGCCCCCCAGGGAAGTGCCGACCAGGGATATACGCTCAAACCCAAGGGCCTGCCGCAGACCTTCCAGGTCCGCGACGTAGGCGTCGTTGGAATAGTCGGCGTCCCCGGCCCAATCGCTGTCCCCGCGGCCACGGACATCTACGGCTATAACGTGATACATGGGCAGAAAATGGGGCGCCAGGTTGTCGAAGGCATGGGCGTTGCCGCTCAGACCGTGGACCATAATCACCGGCGGCGCTCCGGCCTGGCCCCACTCCAGATAGTGCAAGTTCAGGTTTCCAACCCGGACAAACCGGTCTGTCGATTTGGTAGTACTCGTAGTCATGGAGCCTCCTTCCGCCTTGAGGAGCGCGGCCCTTGGTGATCCTCCAGGACGCCGGCGTCCTCCTTTCGGCGGTGTGCAGATACAAAGATACGCTAGATTCGTTAGATGGGCAGGGGTTCCTCGGTCAGTTCCTCCGGTAGTTCAACCCCGAAGGCATTCACGTTGAAAGCGAGCATGGCGTAGCAACCCATCAGGGTGGTAAGCTCGGCGGCGCCGAGGGCGCCAAACTGGGCCAGCACCGCATCGAAGGCCTCCTGACTAACGCGACGGGTACGGAAGAACTCCCGCCCGTAGTTCACCACCGCCGCCTCGTCCGCCGCCGGGTTGGGAAGCTCCTTTCTGTCCCGGAGGGAATCGACGATTTCATCGCGCAGTCCCGCGCGCCGCGCCGCCGGGGCATGGGCGTTCCAGATAAACTGGCAATCGTTCTCACGAGCTGTCAGCAGCATCGCCAATTCTCTGATCCGAGGCTCCAACGAGGTATCGGTCCGCAAGTAGAGCGCCAGACCGAGGGCACGTTGGGCTGCCTCCGGGGCGTTTATCATCACGGAACCGGGGCCGCCGGTTGGGACTTCGCCGCGCTCCTGAACGATGGCGTCAAAAGCGGCGCGTTGGTTCTCCGGGACTGATTCTCTGGTTACAGTTGGCGTTCTGGCCATAACATCCTCCCTGCGTATGCGAATTGCCTCCAGCCGAACCGCTGGGCCGGCCGGAAAGTCTGCCAGGGGACTTGGGGATATGCCAATTTAATACCATTCAACCGGCGGTATGGCAAGTCCGTCCGGTCATCCAGGACAATCGCGTCTTAAAGCCAGCAAATGACTTACTGACCTTACGCACAGGCTGAAGGAGCTGCTATCTTTGGGCCATGAACAAAGAATTGACCGAACTCTACAGCGATTACCTGCTGAGTTCCTTTGGAGCGACGACAGCCACCGGCCTGTCCGACATGCTGGAAGGAGGAGTCAGCCATGACCGGATAACCCGCTTCCTGTCCAGGGAAGTCTACGACTCCAGGACCCTGTGGCAGCAGGTCAAGCCCATGGTGAGAAAGATAGAACAACCCGATGGCGCGCTCATATTCGACGACACCATAGAGGAAAAGCCACATACGGACGAGAACGAGATAGTCAACTGGCACTTCGATCACAGCAAGAACCGGACGCTCAAGGGCATCAACATCCTCAACTGCGTTTACCACGCTCAGGGTGTGACGCTGCCAGTGGCATACGAAATCATCCGCAAGCCCATTGTGTTCGAGGATGAGAACACCGGCCGGCTCAAGCGCAGGAGCGAGGTCTCCAAGAACGAACTGATGCGCCGGATGCTGAAGGTATGTCAGCAGAACCAGATGGAGTATCGCTATATTCTGGCAGACAGCTGGTTTTCGTCCAAGGAGAATCTGAGTTTCATACACCATGGCCTGGGCAAGGAGTTCATCATCGCGCTCAAATCCAACAGGACGGCAGCCAGGACGGCAGCATTGAGCTATGAAGCGAAACTTCAGGGCAGCTTTCACCGGATAGACACGCTGGACCTGCCGGAAGGTCAACCGGTGCGCGGCTGGCTGCGGGGACTGGACTTTCCTGTCCTGCTGCTTCGCCAGGTCTTTAAGACAGGTCTTTAAGAACAGAGACGGCAGCGCCGGTACGCTGTATTTGGCTGGCAGCGACTTGGACGGTGAAGGCGAGACCATCAAAGCAATCTACCAGAAAAGGTGGAAAGTGGAGACGTTTCACAAGACGCTCAAGGGCAACGCCGCGCTGGCCAAGTCGCCTGCGAAGACAGTCCGAACTCAAAGCAACCACTGTTTCATGGCTATCTACTCGGCCTGTCGCCTGGAATGGACCAGCGTGACACACCAGACGAATCATTTTGCCTTGAGAACCCGGATATATCTCAAGGCTATCCGCCATGCCTTTGACGAACTCCAACTCCTCAAGGCTGCGTAACATCAGTTATTCAGTTATTCATCCTTCATTCCCGACCAGGGTGAACGATGGTATTGAACACAAAAACCATCACTCAAGACAGGGGTAGGGTGAATAACGGATCCAATTCAACCGTTATTCACCGTTATTCACCCTACCTCCAAGCACGAATTTCAAAACGACATGGACTCCTACCGAGCATGCTTCCGATCGTCCATTTCGAAATGGACAATTTGTTTCTACATACATAAGGGATTTTCAATTCCCCACGAGGCTTTTGGCCGCCGACTGGACGATGGCCAGGGACCTGGGATGGGAAGACCTGGGAGCTTTGCCGCCCCGGCTGTGGATACCCGGAACCCAGCGCCAGCGCCAAGGGATCAGAACCTGGGAGGTCCGCCACCACCGCTGTGGATACCACGGACAACACTCCGGCGCCAAGCATCCGGCCCAACCGGATAACAACAGCCATCGCGGTTTTACCGGCCTGACCTCAACCCAGAGGCCTGCACCCCGGCACAGAAACGGGTCAAATCAGGCCTAACAACCCCGATCAGGTTCACAGAGACCCCTGACAACAAAAAAGGGCCGGAATGAGCCATCCTGAGCGATTTCTCAGCCCAAGACTCGGACCACCAACCGCCGCGGACACGCCGGCGCCATGGAACCAGCTCAGACCCCATCCCAACCGGAGAGCCGTGGCCATCGCGGTTTCACCACCCTGACCTCAACCCAAAGGCCTACATCCCGGCCCGGAAACAGGCCAAACTGCGACGCACAGCCCCAATCAGGTATCAGAAAAAGACCCCTGACAACAAAAATGGGCCGGAATGGTCCATTATGAGCGATTTCTCAGCCCAAGCCCCGGACCACCAACCGCCGTGGACACGCCGGCGCCAAACAACCGGCTCAGACTCCAGCCCAACCGGAGAGCCGTGGCCATTGCGGTTTTACCGGCCTGGCCTCAGCCCAAAGGCCTGCATCACGGCCCGGAAACAGGCCAAACTGCGACGCACAACCCCAATCAGGTATCAGAGACTCCCAACAACAAAAATGGGCCGGAATGGTCCATTCTGAGCGATTTCTCAGTCCCAAGACCTGGACCACCAACCGCCGTGGACACGCCGGCGCCAAATAACCGGCTCTAACCCCAGCCCAACCGGGGACCGCGGCCATTGCGGTTTTACCACCCTGGCCTCAACCCAAAGGCCTGCATCACGGCCCGGAAACAGGCCAAACTGCGACGCACAGCTCCATTCAGGTATCAGAGACCCTTTTCCCACGCGGTGGATGATACTCCACCGCCCAGCCACCGGCCCCGGATACCCAAACCCTCAGGCAGGGCTTCAACCGGCAAGCCAACGGCGGATACCCGGACCTCCGCCCTGGATACCCAAACCCTCAGGCAGAGCAACCCCGGATTCTCCAGCCCACCAACCACCAGACACCGGCCTGCCCGGCCCACGGGAGAGTTCTCCGTGCCTGGCAGGCCGGTGCCGCAATCATGCACGCCCTCGGGCAATGGGAACATCCGGAACCAGAGGAGCGATAAGAGATGACTGCATGGATATCCCCCGCGATACCCAGATGCCCAATCTGCACCGGCATCCTCGAATCAGACGCAGAGCCCGAGGTCTGCCCAAACAGCCTGGAACTGGACACCAAGCCTGAGGTCTGCACCAGCTGCGGCAAGACCCCCGAACTCTGGAAAAAGACCGGCCAAGTGCTAACGCCCCACCCGGAGACCGGAAACCGGATCATCGGAATCCTCGGCCAGGAACTGGACCGATGCTCCAAATGCAGAGGAAACATCGCAATCCGCCAAGACATCTACGGTCAATACGCGTCCTGCTTCATGTGCGGGACCATCGTCCAAGAGACGATCGTCCAAGAGGCGATCGTCCAAGAGACAATCATCCAGGAGATTATCGTCCAGTAGACCGTTCATGGCATCACCCTCCGGCCTCTGCGGGGAGCAGGGCCGGAGGCCTGCACCTCCCACATCCCCGGAGTGAATCACCCGGAGTGAACCACCCGGAGTGAACCACCGGGGAGAAACCCGGAACACCTGGAGGATGCCATGATCGTAACAATTCTGAGCAAACAGACCCACCAATGCCGCAAGTGCGGCGGCAACGTCGCCATCCAGGAAGACCAATATGGGAAGTACCTCTCCTGCCTGATGTGCGGCACCACCCGCGAACATATCCTGGCCGCCGACACCACCGCGGCCAGAGAGAGTGGACCGGACGGTGCATCAAGATGACCACCACCACAATCGAAAAGACCGTCAAGGCCCGACCGGCCGGCGCCAGCACCCTCCCGCCCAAGGCACCCCGGGAACAGGAGATACTGGACCTGATCCAAGACCAGGTCTTCCAACTCGTCATGGATGAGTTCCATGACAGGAAAAGCCTGATCGTCCAGGAAAACCACCTGACCATCAGCACCATCAGCGAAATGGGAGAGACCATCGGCAGAATAACCAGGGAACCGGACGGGACCATCCGGTTCCACCATCACTGCGGGAAAATGATATCCCTCCTCAATGACCCCACGCTCGGACGGGACCTCCCCGGACAAATCCAGGAAGAGGTCAAAAGGGCCGTGAAGAGGTACACCCAGCTGCTCACAGAAGGAACAGCCGGGGAGGAAGACCCACTCGCCAGTGAGCAGATTCGGAAGGCCATGGCGAAATGCGCCAACGCCGCGTCCATAACCCTCAAATGCCACCCGATCAGACGCGCCGCCGCCAAGAACCACGGGATTCTCCACGAGTTCCTCGGGACCGGCAACGTCAGCCGTACCCTGAAACTCGCCGGACGGACCGCCCGGCTGAAAGCCCACGCAATCATCATGAGAAACCCGGGCCTCTTCGAGGAGGCCAGCCGGATAAATCCCAATGCAACCTGCATGTGGCTCACCTTGGAAGAACCACCGGACCTGGTGAAAATGCCCAGCGGACCCATGGACCTGGTCCGGGATTTCCAACGCCGGTTCGTCAGCGAGATCCGCCAGTCCCTCTGCGAAATCCGGATCCAGGCAATGCTCGACAGCCATAACGAAGACCCGGAGGCAATCCCGATCCGGCAGACCTGGCTCGAACCCCCCGGCCCAGAAATAGATGCCCCGGAAATCCATGACCCGGAAACCCCGGAGGAACGGGACCTCTGGGAAATCTTCTGCAGGCTGAACCCCAAGGCAGTCCGGGACAACCCCCTGGTAACCCGCCAGATGGTGCGGGTCTGCAGGACCATCCAAGAGGCCGGGGTACAACCCTCCTACACCGCCCTGCGGGCCATCAGCCAGACCACCAAAAGGTACCTGAGCAACAGCGACATCGCCATCGCCATGATCCGGGAGAGCCGGCGCCTGGCCGACCGGAAACAGTCCGGCCAGAAAATCCTCAACCGCCAGTACTGCGAGGCCGTAAAGAAGTACGACCGGCAGTACCCCACTCCCCGGAATCACCAGGACTGGCAGGAAAACCCGCCGGACTGGCAGGAAATACTCAGGTTCTGGAAGATCGGCGAGGATCAAACCGGCGATATGCCCACCGGTAAGACAACTAGTAAGACAACCGGGAAAACAACCGGGAAGAAACGGACGTCCAGGACTCCACCGCCCCCACGGCCGCACCAGATCCAGCAGGTGCTGGAGGACGGCGCCGGACGGCTCATCCAGGACATCATCAGGGATGCCGCCATGCTGGAGATCCAGCCGGGAAGACTCGTGGGCCTGAAGACCCGGAACCCCCACACGAAAGAGATCCGGATCGAACAGCTCCGGATGGAGCGTACCCCCGGAGGAGCCCTGAGATCAAACCACCCCCTGTGGGGACACGGCAAGACCCTGCCCGACCCGGCAGAAAACACCGAGATGCCCGGCTGGGGTTCCATGGGAACCTGGAAGCTGGTGACCCGGGAGACCGCAGCCCCCTGGCTCATCCAAAACTGGAAGCAGCTCGGGTCCCACATCACCCCCAGACCGCCCACGGAGAACCGGGCCGCCACCGCGATCTCCCACTGGCTCAGGAAAAACGGAATGCCCGGGGACCAGGAGCTCTCCCGGGAACTGCTGCAGGGAATCCGTTCCCTGATCGACCCGGAGACCCACCGGCTCGCCGCCCAGTTGAACTCCGGAAAGGTCACCATCAACAGCTACAACATCGCCCGCGCGGGACTCCGGAACCTGGAGCAACTCAGTGAGACCAACCCCGGAATCACCGCCTGGGCCATCGCCCACGGCAGCCCCCGGGAGGAGATAAACCACCCCGGCCAGATAATCACCATGGCCAAGGAAGAGTTTCTCAACCATGGGCTGGAACCCGGAGCATGGAGGACCGCCGCCGCCATCAGCCGGGAGGACATGCAGGCCATCAGCCGGAACCGCAGCACCCAAGCCCTCGTGGACCTGATCAACATCCTCGCCCGGACGGGCATCAAACCCAGGCACCCCGTCCTGCAACACATCGACCGCAAGCTCGGACAGATGACTCCCAACATGATGCTCGCCGCAGAGCTGTTCATCAGAGAACACGGGGGAGAAACCGGCAACAAACGGAATGATTACCAGATCCGGCAGGAATTCCAAAACATCCGGGACTACGCGGCCCACATGGATGCCCGCGGGGAGACCCTCCGGTCCCGGTCCCTGGCCGGACTCAAGACCCGGTCCGAAAGGTGGCACCGGGAGCTGCGGGAGCTCCGGGAGAAGAACGAGTGGGAGATGACCATCAGCCGGCAGGGATACCGGTACTCCGCCTGGAATTCACTGATCGGGGAGACATCCATCGGGGAAACATCCATCGGGGAAACATCCATCGGGGAAACATCCATCGGGGAAACATCCACCCCGGCAATGACCGCAGTGCCGCTGGTGACCCAGAAGGAACTCCACGAAGAGTCCATCCGGATGGGGCACTGCGTGCGCACCTATGCCGAGTACTGCCGGACCGGCCGGTCCAGGATATTCAGCATCCTGAGAGACGGCGAAAACATCGCCACCGGGGAGATACGGGAACAGAACGGTTCCTGGGAGTCCATCCAGGTGCAGGGCAGGAACAACCGGCCGCCGGAACCCGGGGCCGAGACCGCCATGGCTCAGATCGCCCGGGAATACACCAAGTCATGGCGGGATAATCCCCACCACCACGACTGGACCATCCCCGTCAAGGGAGAACTGCAAAGCTGAAGCCCCACCAATTTCACCTCGGATAGGTTCAAAGGGGTTCAGGAGAGGTCAGGAAGTTTGGTAACTTTCTTAGAAAACGGAAAAATCCGGGAAAAAGGCCCCAAGAGCACTGGAAGATACCCGGCGCCGGGACGGAAAATGGAAGAAAACAGCCTGGTCAACATAACCGGGCGCAAACCCAACCGGGAGGGCTGACCCCAATGATCAAGAACGCCGGACTGCCCCAGCAGCTCCAGGATGCGATGACCGCGCCCGGAAGGGACCGGCTCCTCGAACACATCCGGCAGGCCTTCCGCATCGAGAGAACCCAGGACACCATGCGCGTCACCAGCATCCACCAACCCCACCCCCTCGTGGAGATCCGGCGTACCCCGGCAGGTCACCTGCTGGTCACATCATCGGAGGGAACGGATGCCTGGGCAACCGGAGAAGACCGCATCCTGGAGGGAAGAACCTCCGACCGGAACTGGTGGCTCACCCTTCAGCAGCGGACCCTGCTGATCGACCAGGCCATCCTCAAATGGGTCCGTGAGGAGAACACCGGCCGTCAGGCGGAACTCCACCCCGACTGGGGCTGGCACAAGCAGGTGATCCAGATGTCCCTGAGCGCCCAGGATGGGATCAGCCAGGACCAGGCCCGGGAGCAGATCAACCAAGCCCTGCATGATCTGGCCGACCCCGAGACCCTCCGGAGAGCGGCCCGGGAGAAAACCCCGGTGGACCTGGACCGGTACAACATCGCCGCCATCGGCGCGGATGCCATGCGGGAGCTCCGCTCCCGGCACCCCGGAGCCCTCGCCTGGGTCATGGAACACCCCCGGAACATCGGACAACCCTCGGGACCCGGCGACATCCTCAATGCCTTTCGGATGGGCATGGTCCGGACCGGAGTCCCGGAGGAATACACCCCGGACCTCGCCGGACTGAACCGGACCTTCATGCGGAAGATCTGCACGATGGACCACCAGACCGGCGCCGCCGGCCCGATCCTCCTGGGAGCCATGGGCCAAGCCTGCCGGACCTGGCGGGAGGAGCAACCCCAGGACCCCGGATGGCTGGACCACACCGCCACACGCCTGCACCGCATGCTGAAGCGGAACGGGCAGAACCACTGGTTGACCAGGGAGGATCTGGTCGATGCCCTGGTCAACATCCTGGAGCCCGGGATCCACCGGGCCGCATCCGCCTTCCAGAGCAGGGTCGGAATCGCCCAGTACCGGCTGGCCAGCGTGGGCGAGCAGGAAATCCGGAGACTACGGCGGACCAACCCCGGCGTGATCACCTGGGCGATGGCCAACATCACCCCGGCGGACACAATAAACCACCCGGGGGAGATCGTAAGCCTGGTCAGGACCGACCTGACGCAACGCGGCCTCGAACCCCGTGCCTGGAAGACCTTCAGCCAGACCCCCGCACCCCTCATGCGGGCCCTGGCCAGGAACTGGGGCCGGACCCGAACCGCAGCAACATTTCTGAATGCCATGGCCCGCTCCCAAGCCCGGCCGGCGCCGGGGCTGATCCGGAACCTAGAGTTCCTGAAGATCTGGGACTCGATGCAGAAGGACGCTGAGATACCCCTCGGCCTCCTCTTCCGGGAGAGTCAGCGGAGACTCCGGGAGGACCCGGAGAACCGGGACCAGCGGGAACTGGTCCAGGAGATCCACCAGGCCTGGGACTACTGCCGGGCCATGAACCTCCGGAACCGGCGGGTGGAGTCCAGGACCTTCGCCGGCCTGATGAAACGCAGCCGGGAGTGGCACCAGCAGGTCACCTGGGAGAAGCTCAAGGACGAATGGGCCAGGACCATGGAACAGCAGCAGGGCCTCCACCACGCCTGGAATTCCCGGATCAGCACCCCCATGGTCTTCGAGGACCTGACCGTGGTCCACCTGGGGTCTCAGCATGACCTCTTCATCGAATCCAGGGACATGCGCCACTGCATCCACTCCTACACCGACCGGTGCCTCTCCGGGTACTCCCGGATCTTCTCGGTCTCACGGGAAGGACGGAAGGTCGCCACCGGGGAGATCACCCGGGAGGGGAACTCCTGGAAGCCCACCCAGACCCGGGGAGTCATGAACGGAGAGCCTCCCCCGGAGGCCCACCTGGTGATGGACATGGTGGCAATCCGGTACAGCCGTGCCTGGGACCAGGACCCGGTCCATACCAGCTGGATGTTGTCAGAACCAGGACTGACACCGGAGGTGGATAGTGGATAGTGGACAGTGACCAGTGGATAGTGACCAGTGGATAGTGACCAGTGGAATGGAGATGAAACATGACCACCATGCCCGCCACCCGGCCTGAAACCCGGCCCAGGCCCGCGGAGGAACCCCGGACCGGCGGCTCCACCCCCACGCCCAGGTGCCCCGGATGCCCCCGCTGCCAGGACCCGGCAGCCCCCCTCTGCCACCTGCGCCACGAGAAGTTCGCCAACCGCCACCCCCTCTGCAAGCTGTGTCACCACTGCGTCCTGCGGGGCAAACACGCCGACGACGCCTCCGACCTGGACGACCACCCCGGGTTCCGGCCGGAACAGCAGATCCAGATACACGCCAACTGAGGAGATGACGCCCATGCCCAGAACCCTCAACGAGCTGTTGGGTATCCGGCGGAAGAGCCGGGCAGAGGACCAAAAACATCAACCGGAAGAAAGGATCGCCACCTTCGACCGACGCCTGGCCATGTTTCCCACCCACGAACGCCAAACCGTCTCAACAGCAGTCAGGCAAGCGGCACAGATCGAAACCCTTTCCCAGGAACAATTCCAGGAGCTGGGAAACACCATCATCGACTCCTGGGAACGGGGCCGGCTGCGGGACCTCATCAACAACGTATCCAATACCGAAGACCCGGACCAGCTCGTTGAGATCATCGCCGAGGCCGAGATCCTCACCGCACTCAACATGGCGGAAGCCCTCAGGACCAAGCTGAAGGTGATCGCCAAGCTGCAACAGAGAATTGAAAATATTGATCCCGAAAATAACGGGCTCGAAAACCAGGTCCGGGAATACATCAGCCAACACCCCTGGATCGTATCTCCCACCTGGGTGTCAAGGGCGTCGACAAGGTGTACCACTGCGGCGGAGAGAAATTGTCCCACTGGTGCGATGACAAGGGAGTCCAGGGGGAGTAGCAAGCAGGGGGATCCTTCAGGGACAGGAGGAGATAGCTAGGAGTCTTCCGGTTCTTCCGAGGCCTGGGATGGGGCATTCTGCCGGCTGTGCTTGAGGCGGTAGCTGTCGCCGTTCATCTCCAGGATGTGGACGTGGTGGGTGAGCCGGTCCAGCAGCGCTCCGGTGAGGCGCTCAGACCCGAAGACCTGGGTCCACTCGTCGAAGGGGAGGTTGGTGGTGACCAGGATGGAGCCCCGCTCGTAGCGCTGGCTGAAGACTTCGAAGAGCAGTTCCGCCCCGGTGGGGGACAGGGGCGCGAAGCCCAGTTCGTCGATGATCAGCAGGCCGAGGCGGGACATCTGCCGCTGGAGGTTGAGCAGGCGTCTCTCGTCCCGGGCCTCCATCAGTTCGTGGACCAGGGCGGCGGCGGTGGTGAAGCCCACCGACATCCCCCGCTGACAGGCGGCCAGGCCCAACCCCAGGGCGACATGGGTCTTGCCGGCGCCGCTGTTGCCGACAGCGATGACATTCTCCCGGCGCTGGATGTATTCGCAGCGGGCCAGTTCTGCCACCAGGACCTTGTTCACCGAGGGGATGGCCAGGAAGTCGAAGGTGTCCAGACTCTTGACGGCGGGGAATCGCGCCGCTCTGATCCGGCGCTGCACCATGCGCTGGTGGCGCTCGATGAGTTCCAGTTCGGCCAGCCGGAGCAGGTAGCTGGGATGGTCCACTCCCTCGGCGGCGCACAGGGCGGCCAGCTTTCCGTACTCACGGAGAAAGCTGGGCAGCTTCAACTCCTTCAGGTGGTGTTCCAGCAGCAGCGTGGGACGGTCGTTCATGCGGCCTTTCCCGACAGCAGGGTCATGTAGTCTCCCGCGCAGGTGGTGCTGACCCGCACCCTGGGCAGGTAGGGGTAGAGCTCCAGGTCGAGGCGGGGAGGCCGTCCCTCCAGCCGGCACATCACCAGGTGCTTTACCGCATCGAAGCTGAGAGCTCCCAGGCGGAGGGCATCTTTCACCGCGGCATGCACCTCCTGCCCGGAGAAGGTCTCCAGCAGTCTCAGCACCTGCACGAATTCCCGCTTGCCCCTGCGTCCCATCCGGGACTCCAGCAACCGGCGCAGTGTGCCGAACTCCTCGGGCAGGTCCCACCCCTGCAGCGGAGCCGCCTGGTCCAGGGCGCCGGTCTTCTGCTCCAGGAGAGGCAGGTAGTGGATGGGATCGTAGACGAAGTCGTCTCTCTCATAGGAGCGGGGGTGCCGGGCGATGATCTCCGAGCCGCAGCTGATGACTACCTCATCCACATAGCCTCGCACCAGCACGTCCCGGCGCCCGTAGGCCACCGGCGCCGAGTAGTCGTTGGTCCGGTGCCGCACCAACGACAGGGAACTCACCCGGCCCGCCTGCTTGTCGCACGCGTCGTAGGGCACGGCAGTCAGGGGCAGCAGGGCCTCCAGGTCCCGCTCCATCCGCTGGCCGATGGTCTCGGTGTGGCCCCGGAGCCTGGCGTCCATCCGTTCCAGGCAGCGCCCCTCCAGGTGGGCGTTCAGCGCGGTGAAGCTCTCGAAGGACGGTATGGGCGCCAGAAAGTTCCGCCGCACGTAGCCCACCATGCCTTCGACTTTCCCCTTGTCGTTGCCCTTCCCAGGGCGGCCGAACCGGTCCTCGAACAGGTAGTGGGACTGGAGCTCGGTAAAGGCCCGGGTGCGCTTCCTCCGGCCGTCCCCCAGGATCCGGGCCACCGCCAGCTTGGTGTTGTCGTAGAGGATGCTCTGGGGCGCCCCGCCCAGGAAGGCAAAGGCCGAGACGTGGCCGTCCAGGAAGGCCTCGGTGGTCTCCGCCGGGTAGGCCTTGATGAAGCATCCGTCGCTGTGGGGCAGGTCCAGGACAAAGTAGTGGGCCTTCTGTTGTACTCCGCCGATTACGACCAGAGCCTCGCCGAAGTCGCACTGGGCGTGGCCCGGCGCGTGGGAGAGCGGCACGAACATTTCCTGCGTCCGCCGCCGATGCTCCCTCACGTAGTCCTTGACCGTGGTGTATCCCCCACCGAACCCGTACTCGTCCCTGAGCCGCTCAAAGATGCGCTGGGCCGTGTGGCGCTGCTTTCTGGGGACCCGGTGATCATCATCCAGGATGCGGTCGATGACGCCGGTGTAGGGCTCCAGCTTGGGGCGCCGGGGAGAAGTCTGCCGCCGGTAGCCCGGCGGCGCCGAGTAGGCCAGCATCTTGCGCACCGTGTCCCGGTGCAAACCGAACACCCGGGAGGCTTCCCGAATGCTCATCCCCTCCACCATCACCCCTCGTCGGACCCGCAGGTGCACGTCCACCTGGAACATCCATCCCACCATCCATAAGTTCTACTTCCAACCTATGGATGGCGGCAGACGGTGCATTTTTCAACCGCCCCAAATCAGTCAGTCGATCCGCCCGCGTGGTCCACTTTAACTCCGCCGCTTACATCCAAGAGGAACTCAACCACCAGCAAACCTGACCCCAGTCACTCATGCCGCTCCTGGGCTCCGGCATGAGCAAACTCTTGCCCTCCGCAGCACCCGGAAATCAGACCAAGACCCGCCCTGAAGAGGGCGGGTCTTTTAACGTTTACACCCAAGGAGAAGAACAATGGTAGAGGATTGCAGAATTGAGGCAAGGGTGGACAACACCCCTACCGATAGGACGCAAACCGCTATCAGCCCCAGCCAACCTCCGCTAACGCGGACTGACTACGTCGCCGTCAGGAACGCTAATACCACTCCGGGATGTTTATCCAGTCCCGGACCCTGCAAGGGCCAAGGATGAGCCGCCCAAAAACCGGCACCGGAACCCGGACCTGGTCCTCTCGAGAACCCGGTCACCCCTGACGCAGACATCGGCGAGGATAACAACCCCCAAGGAGACGCATTTAACATGCACCAAAAAACCCAGCCCAGAGTACCCGTCATATCCTCCGACGGACATCCCCTGATACCCTGCCGGCCCAAACGGGCCCGGCGCCTCCTCAAGGAGGACCGCGCCATCAAGATGTGGGTCAAAGGCATCTTCGCCATCCAAATGACCGACCGTACCCGGGCCGAGTCCAACGTCCCGGAAATGACCCTCGGCATCACCCCAAGGTCCAGGACCACCGGCTTTGCCGTAACTCAAGAAGCGGAAAATCCCGCATGAGAACACTCCCGCCGGGTGGTCCACGCCATGGAGCTAAACCAAAGCCAAGGTGAAATGCGCAGACGGATAGGGTAAATTGGGGGGAATCTGGGTTAGCTGGTCTCAGGAGTTGCGAGGGGTTGATGATGGGCGTGAGAGAGATAGACTGGTCTCTGGAACAATGGCAGATGGGAGTGAAGGACTTGCGGAGGCGGATGGTTCTGGCGCCCACGCCCCGGGAGCGGGAGCGATGGTACGCCATGCTGCTGCTGGCCCAGGGCTTGACAGCAGCAGCCACGGCGGAGGCGCTGGAGCGGGACCCGCACACTATCGGACGGTGGGCCGCCGCCTTCGGCGAGGGCGGTCCCGCAGCTTTGATTTTCGAGCAGACTGGGGGTTCCCCCCCGCCCTTGACCAATCGCAGCAGGAGGAGTTGAAAGGGGTGGTGCAGCAACCGCCAGCCACGTCGGGTATCGAATTGGCCAACTGGTATTGGAAGGTGGTTCGGCAGTATGTCTCGGAGCGCTGCGGCGTCAGCTTGAGCCGCAGCAGCTGCCTGAATTACCTGCACCGCTTGGGATTCGCCTTCAAGCGCCCCAAGAAGCGCCTGCTCAAGGCAGATGCGGAGAAGCGGGAGGCCTTCGTGGTGGAGTATGCCGCCCTGAGGGAGGAGGCTGGGCGGACCAGAGCCAGGATATTGTTCGCTGACGAGGCCCACTTCCGGGCGGACGCCGAACTGCGGGGCAAGTGGGTGTTGAGGGGAGAGCCGGCCCTGGTGGACTCGACCAGCCCCAGGTACGGGGAGAAGGCCAGCTACTATTCGGCGGTGTGCCTGGAGACGGGCGAGGTCGATTGGATGGAACTGGATGGCAACAGCAACTCTGGAACCTCGGTTGCCTTCCTGAGGCAACTGAGGGAGAGGCATTCCGGGCCTTTGAACGTGATCTGGGACAACGCGCCGGCCCATCGTGGAGAGGCGATGCGGGAGTACCTGCGTACGCCTGGCCTGGGTATTAGGCTGGTGAACCTGCCGGGCTACAGCCCGGACTTCAACGCCGATGAGGCAATCTGGGGCTGGGCGAGAGAGGAGGCCACTGGCAATCTGTGCCTGGGAAGCAAGGAGGCGGTGGAGGAGAGGGTCGGCAAATTCCTGTCCGGTCTGACTACCCGGAAAGACGAAGTGAAACGGCGCTGCCGGACTGTCCTGCAGTCAAGGGCCGAAACATTCCTGCGAGACTCCCGGCCCGACTCCCAACACTCAGCAAATGCACATCCCACCTTGGCTTTGGTTTAGAACTCATCGGACGCCGGATATCCATGAAGCTGACCAGAAGGGCCACCTTCCGAAGGACCCGCCGCTACCGGCTCAGATACCGGAAACCCAGATTCAGCCACCGCACCAAGCCCGAAGGCTGGCTATCGCCCTCCACCCAGCACAACCGGGACCGGATCTTCAGCTGGGCCCGGACCCTCACCCAGCTCTATCCCATCGCCAGGACCCGGATCGCCACCGCCAAGTTCGACATTCAGCTGATGCAGAACTCAGAAATCCAGGGAGAGGAGTACCAGTACGGCACACTATACGGTTGGCAGCTCCGGGCCTACGTCCTCCACCAAAACGGTAACCACTGTTTCTACTGCGAAGCCAGGGACAAGGGACTGACCATAGACCACATCATACCCGTCTCCAAGGAAGGGACCAACCGGGTCGCCAACCTCACAGCGGCTTGCCCCGCATGCAATACCCGGAAGGGCAACCAACTCCCCGAGGAGTTCCTAGCTGACCAACCGGACAAGCTGCAAGAACTCCTGAACCCGGACCCCAGACAGTCCTACAAAGACCCCGGCCAGATGAACACACTGATGCCCTTCATCCTCGAAGACCTGGGAACCCTGGAAATTCCGGTGCAGGAGACCAACGCCGCATTGACCGCCTGGAACCGGCGTCAGCTGGACCTGCCCAAGACCCACTGCCACGACGCCGCCATCCTCGGAGACTGCCATTCCCTGTTGGGAATGCCCGAACTACTAACCCACGTCAAGCCCAGCAATGGAAGAAGGAAGCAGAAGGCACACATAGATCGCCACGGGACCCCCGTGGGCAGACCCTTCCGGGACTACTGCCGCCTAGGCCACAGGGAACGTTCCAGAACACCAACCCCAGGCCACGCCGGAAAGAGGACCCATTCCGGCCCTGAACTCATCGCCACTGGCGATACCATCACCATTCAACACAGGACCCAAGGAACCATAACCGGCCGAGCCGTCATGCTCAACCATGGCAAAAGAGTGAAAATCAGGACCAATGACGGATTCCGCTCAGCCCCAACCAGCACCGCAAGACTGGTCCGGAGAAACCCCGGGTACATCAGAACTCTGGTTGAACCCAAACCAGAGCAACAGTGAGGAATTTTGAAACCCTGTTCAACAGGTACCACATCGTGCTCGAGACCCGGGATGGGTTCAGCACCACCAACCGGATCATCCTCGAAGAAGAGGTCCTGGCCGGACTGGACCGGTACCGGGAGCAGGTCAAACGGTTTTACCAGGAACTCCGGGAAACAGGACAAGGGTGATAACCCAGCCCCACAGCACATGCCCCACAATCAAATCTCAACCAGGAGCGAAACCATGAACCTCTCAACCCTCGTGAACAAAATCACCAACCTCATCCGGCTCAATCCCGCCTTCCCGCCCTACGGCCAGACCACCGTCGTCCCCGCCAAGACCGGCCGCCCCATCGACCATTACAGCGCCGAGGCCCTCCACTACCTCTATCCCACCAACGGCAACTTCTAACCACTTATCTCTGGCACCCGGAACCCACATCAGGACCCGCCCCCACAACACCGGGGCGGGTCTTTTCACGTCATCCCCCCTCAAGGAGACGGACACTCAACATGACCACCGCAGCCAACGTGAAGCAGAAGATCGAGGAACAGATCGCCGACCGCATCATCGAACTCCTCGACCAGGGCCAGCTGCCCCCCTGGGAGAAGCAATGGCACGACTCCCTCATCGGATCCCCCATTAACGCCATCAGCATGAAACCCTACCGCGGAATCAACCACTGGCTCACCCTCCTCACCCAGGACCTCATGGGATACACCGACCCCAGGTGGCTCACCTTCAAACAGGCCCAGGGCCTCGGCGGCTCCGTCACCAAGGGCGAGAAGGGAACCCAGGTGATCTTCTGGAAACCCATCAAACGCACCCCCACGGACGAAGACGAGAAGGAACACACCTTCCCCGTACTCCGGACCTACACCGTCTTCAACCTCGCCCAGACCCATGGGTGCGAGGTCAAGGACCTCCCCGAACCCGAGGTCCACACCAACAACCCCATCGAACGCGCCGAGGCCATCATCGCCGGCATGCCCAACCCCCCGGAGATCACCAACTACGAGCACGACAACCGCGCCCCCCACTACATCCCCGCCATCGACGTCATGCGCCTCCCCAGCATGGGCCGGTACAACCAACCCGAGTTCTACTACAACTCCATGTTCCACGAACTCACCCACGCCACCGGACACCCCAAGCGCCTGGACCGGCTCGAGCCCGGACTCAACTCCGGCGGCCTCCACGCCTACGGAAGAGAGGAACTCGTCGCCGGGATGGGCGCCGCCATGCTCTGCGGCCACGCCGGTATCGGCACCCGCGTACTCGAGCTCAACGCCAGCTACATCGAGAACTGGCGGGACACCATCCGGGCCGACAAGTCAATGGTCGTCCGCGCCGCTTCCCTGGCCCAACGGGCCGTCGACCTCATCATGGGTGAAACCCCCGGCCCGGATAATTCCGTTCCCCAACCGGCCGAGCCGGAACTCGAACTCGCCCTGGCCTGAGACCAAGCCCCAGTCACGAACAACGGAACGGCGCCCTGCCGTGCCGGGTGGCGCGCCGTCCGGAAAATTATGAAGGGAGGTTGCCACGGCAACCCGGGGAACGAAGAGATGAATGACCCGATCAACGGGAATCACCGCGGACCCGCCGGACAGAAGTGCTACGCCTGCAGAGGACCCGAGGAAACCTGGAACTCCTGCTGCCTCGCACCCGGCAGATGGCTATGCCGGTCCTGCTTCGAACAGCTGAACAATGAATGGGAATTCCCGCTCCTGGTCAGACAGGCCATGGATGAAGCCAGGATAATCGTCCCCGCCGGACAGAAGTGCGCCCACTGCGGCGACCCCACACCCCTCGGCGGCACCTGCCCCGACTGCGGGCAGAATATCTGCACCAGGTCCCAGCGGGTCCGGATGCTCGCCCAGGAAACCGGATTCAATCCCCACTGGGCCTGCCCAGTGGCAAACCCCATGACTACCGCACACCACGTAACCAATTGAAAAGGAGCAAAATCATGAACATCGCTCAGTCAATTCAAGCGGACATCGAGCCCCGCCGGATCGCCGAACTCCGGCAGACCCTCGCCCAAGAACGGGAGAAACAAGAACGGGAGAAGAGGGAGCGGGAAGCCCAACAGCAACACCCGGACCAGGCCGGAAAACTCCAGGAAAGCACCGCCCGGTAGCACCCGGGCCCGGAACAGCATCCGGGCGCTGGTGGACCTGCGGTGGACGATGGTGGAATACGAGGGTTGGGTTACGTTGGGGGATTCATCCCCAAACCCCCTGGAAAGGAATTGGGGGGACAATTCACCCCTGAACCCTCACAAACGACCGGATAAACAAGCCGGATAAAACGATAGGAGAGAGAATGACCAGCAGGAACTGGCGGAGCTGTTCGAGGAACGATTCCGGGAAGCGGTGGAAAGAGCCCGGGAACCTGGCCCAAGCCGGGAACCTCGGTATCACCTTCGTTTCTGCTACGTAAAGCAACAATGGGCAACCGGCCCCAACGGCGAAAACCTGGGACAGGAGATAGTGAACGGATGTACAACGTAACCAGGACCACGGACCGGCCGCCGGACCCATGCCCCAGGGACCCGGACCACATCCCGGTCAAAAAGATAGTCCGCGACATCGAATATATCGGGAAGAGCGGACCCACCCTGACCCAGTACCAGTGCGCCAACGGGTGCGGAGCCCCCCGGGGATGGATGTACCGGCACACCGGGAGAGGATTCCGGCACGGACCCGGCGAATGCCAGGACCAGGATGTCCTCCACGAGATCAACGTGGGTCAGCACTATGTGAACATGATGGGAGCCGTCGGCATCATATTCGCAATCTGCCTCATGGTGGGATCATTCGCGGCAATCGCCTTTGAACTCGCGGTGGAGGACACATCGCGATTCTCCCAATACATACCGCGGATTGTGGGAATAGGCATGACCATTCCAGCGGCCATCTCGATGCCAGTTATATGGTGGGGCATGAAAACCCGGCCCAAGCATCCTGACCGCCAGGCCTGATCCCAAGGACCGGCAGGAGACCGCGGCAGACGCCGCATCACAACGCGAGAGCAAGAGTTCTGCCCGGCATGGCGCTGCCCCGGCTGGACGAAGAACTCCTGGACGAAGAACTCCTGGACATCATCAACGCACGCCGCACCAGCCAGGTCCTGCTGGGAGTCCTGATCGGGGTCAGCGCGGCCCACCTCATCCAACCCCACTCGGACAGGACCCTCACGCTGTTCATCATCGGGATGTGCATCATCGCGCTGGGCATCCGGTCCCTCGGGCACGAGGCGACGGACGAAGTGTGGGAGCAAAGACCGGAGCCGGATGGGAAAATAAGACTCATGCTTCGGCGGAGGGATGGGAAGAAAAGACCGGTGCTCCATCAGAGCCATAACGGGGTGAACATCACGCTCATCGTAGTGATCGCCCTGTAGTGATCGCCCTGTAGTGATCGCCCTAATGACAGTGATAATACTGCATTGAGCCGGATGGAAAAGGCGGGGAAACGGGCTGGGGAAACCGGCTGGAGGCATCCTACTCCCGGTTCAGCGGGGAGGGATTCGAGCTCCCCGTGACGGCACACCCCCCGGTGTGCCGCCAGCCGGAGAGTCCCTACGATCACAGCAAGCTGGGGCTGAGCCTGGGGAGGAAATCCGTCAGGGTGGTGGACGATGATGGAATACGAGGGTTGGGTTACGTTGGGGGATTCATCCCCCAAACCCCCTGGAAATAGTTCAGACCACCGGGGTTGACCCAAAGCGGCAAAGCAGCCGGCCCCACCATGCCGGTAGAGTGAAACGGGAAGCTCACGGGAGAGAACAACGGTTGGAAGAAGTCCAAGCAGGACCAGAGCGGGAGAAGCGGCGGAACCGGCCCACCATGACCATCAGCCAAGCCCCTGAACAGAACGGGGCCCCCAGAGGCCCCACAACGAAACTGACGGCCCCCCTGGACGCTAGGCTGCGACGGGAATCTTGCCGATGCGGAACTTCTTCGTTCCGCAGGGCACACAGTAGCCGGTGGCAGCATCACGGCCGTTCTTCATCATGACGGGCTGAAGATCCCGGGTATCCGTACGCGCCTTGCATTTGACACAGTAGACCTGGATCGCCATGGGTTACACCTCCACACCTTACGAAATCCACCTCGATTATACACGGCCAATCCCGGAAAGAGCAACCACCCACGGGAGTTCCCCGGCGGTTTCCCCCCACCGGGCCGCGGGAAACTTCAGCGCCAACAGTGGTAGAGCAGCAGGACCGAGCCCAAGACCCAAGCTGGCAGCAGGACGAAGTTCATGACCCCGCGGAGGGGAGCACACGGCGAAGCACGGGCGACCCCTGCCCCGGACCCAGGCAATCCTGCGGGAAGCCCTGGCCGGCTGAGGCTGTACCGGGACACATGCGAAGAGAGAGGAGAACATGGGGATCTTCCAGCGGAATTCAGAGACTTCCGGGATGAATGAGACCCCCGGAAGATCGCATAACCGGAGCTGAGTGGAGGAAAAGGGGATGAGCGAACCCGAGATACTGGAGAAAATCAACCGGCGGCTGCGCGTGAAATACACGGCGTTCCGGGTACGCGGGCTGCCCGGGGAACCGGGGACCTTCGCGGTCTACACCAAGGCGCCGCCGCCCCTGGGCGAGCTGCGGATGGTTGGTGAAGCCTTTCCGGTCCGGGCGGACGGCAGGTTCGACTCCAAAGCGCTGCCCCAGGAGGCACGGCTGGTCACCCGGAGAAACCTGCAGAGACAACGGATGATGGGGAAGACGGACCAGCCGGCGACTGCGTGAGGGACGTGCGGTCAGGCCAGGAGAGCCCTGAACCGAGACCGTATTCCGGCGTCAAAGTTGATGAGCAGATTGGCGGTGAGTATGCCCAAGACGCCAATGACGAGGTAATCCCACCGGGAAACGGCAGCCTGTGACAGCAGGAAGAGCCATACCAGGCTCAGGACTGGAATGGCATAGGCCAAGGCATTGATCCCCGGGTTGTTGGCTGCGAGGTTCGACGCTCGCCAGAAGATGCTGCCCACGGTTATCGGGACCAATCCGCCGATCAACCCAACGGCGAAACTCGGGAAGGAGATGCTTTCGCCAAGCATCAGCCCCAACAATGCGTTGGCCAGAGTTGATATGGTGTTGGAGATAACGAAGGCGAAAATTACACAGAACAGGTCAAGAGACATTTCGCTCTTGCGCTGACCAACTTCAGTAAGCGCTCTCTGAACCCGGGACAATACGGGCAGCATATAAGCCCACCGCATTCGGGTGGTCGTTGGCAGCAGTAGTATGAGCGGTTGGTCCATCAACCATGGCAGCCAACCTTACAGCATTTGCCGGCTCAACTTCCTACCAAGAACACTGCCCGCCCCTCAGCCACATCCCGGCAATTCCGCGCCGTTCAACCAGGGCCAAGACCAACCCCACAACGGGAAACATGACACCCGGGAGTCCGGGGAGTAGAATATGCCGAGGGAGATAAACGACCGGAATGACTCAAATAAATGACATAGCTGACCTGGCACGCGTCCTCCAGGACCATCCCCAATGGCGGGAAATCATCCGGGGCCTGGTTCTCGGAGAGGAACTGCTCGGCCTACCGGCACGGGTAACCGCGCTGGAGGAGACGCTCGCCGCGTTCATCGAAGCGACCGATCGGAATTTCCAGCTGGTCCATGAACGGCTGGAACGGATTGAGGAACGTCTGGACACGATGGACCAGAGGTTCGATGCGATGGACCAGAGGTTCGATGCGATGGACCAGAGGTTCGATGCGATGGACCAGAGGTTCGATGCGATGGACCAGAGGTTCGATGCGATGGACCAGAGGTTCAACCGGATCGACGGACGGCTGGACAACCAGTCCGGAATGAATTACCAACTCAAGGTCGAGAAGAACATCCTCAGCATCGCCGGGCAGCACCTGGGACTCCGCCGGACCCGGGTCCTCCGGAACTCCGTCGCAGGATTCAGCCACGATCTGCAGGAAGTCATCGAAAATGCCCTGGACGAGGGGTCGATCAATGACGAGCAGGCCAGCCAGATCTGGCAGACGGACCTGATCATCACCGGACAGCGGCAACCCGAGGGAACCCATACCCACCTGGCCGCCGAGCTCTCCATCACCGTCTCGGACCACGACATACACCGCTCCGTCATGAGGGCACAGATCCTGGAACATATCATCGGAACCCCAGTGATACCCACGGTCATCGGAGCCCACGCAGACGAGGCCAGGACCCGGCTGGCAGAGGAGCTCAGGGTCTCCCTGGCCCTGGTCCCCGAATAGCGGGGCCAACGGCCCGGAGGCCAAGTTTACCATTGACCGGCGCCCCCGCCAGTTGATGCAGCAGGCATCCCACGTCCCCTCAGACCCCACCCGGCGAAACTTCAATCCCCATCAACC
The DNA here is from genome assembly GCA_965262735.1 of Dehalococcoidia bacterium. GTDB lineage: Bacteria > Chloroflexota > Dehalococcoidia > Lucifugimonadales > UBA3495 > CATOSK01. The sequence continues at coordinate 389,490 of CBDHFS010000002.1, forward strand.
GCCGGGCCAAGCCCCATCAACCTGGACCGAAGGCTTCGCACCCCAAGCCCACTCCGCCTCAGAGCCAGTCCTCCCACTGGGAGCCGGCGCTCATGACATCACCGGAGATAAGCTGCGTGTGGAAAACGGCATCCCCGGTTTCTGAACTCTCTGAGCATGGGATATTGCAGAACGCGAAAACCTGACCGGGGGGATAAAGCCAAGGAAAACACCGGAATGGACCGGACGTTCTCCGAGAACCCGGCCGAAGCGCCTCAGGCGAGAGGGAGGTCAAGTCCAGCGAGGTGGCCCCGCCCTCTCGCCCAGGCGCCGGTCTCGGTAGCCGGAGCATCCCCCACCATGAACCGGACCTCCGGGGCCCCACCCGCTGATACCAGGATGACGTACCGGCCTCCCTCGACGGAATCCCTGCCCCGTTCCAGGTCCCCGATGAGGGCCCGGACGATGACGCCGTCGGCCACCGGCAGGCTGTCCAGCATGACGCTCCCAGTGTAGAGGTGGGGAGGCAGGATGGAATCCTGGCCGGAGGCAGTCTCGGGAGTCCACAGCAGGGCGAGGGCCGGGATGAACGCCAGGAACCCAAAGATGATCAACCTGGGGATAAAGCTGTTCCCGAACATGGGACCTCCAGATGAGAAGCTGACCAGGATCACCGCAGCGCAAACCAACGGGAAAGCGCTTTGACCGATGAGGAAGGACAGGAGGAGAAACACATGGAGAGATTCGAGGCAAGAACCGACATGGCGGCAATCATCCCAGGCAAACCGCCGGCATCCTGCGGCCTCGGCTACAACCAATATGCCGACGAACCAGACAGCGGCTACACAGCGCCGGCCCTGGACCAAGATACCTTCGAGAGGCTCGCCGACGAATGGGAACGTGACCGCCCCCGCGGCACCGACATCGAGCAGATGACGAAACACTCGGCCTACCAACGCATCATCGCCATAGGAGAACCCGCCGTGCCCTGGCTACTCCAACGACTGGCTCAAAAGCCCGATCACTGGTTCGTCGCACTCAACACCATCACCGGCGCCAGACCAGTGCCGCCGGAAAGTCGCGGACGCATCAAAGAAATGATCCAAGCCTGGTTGGACTGGGGACTCCAACATGGGTACCAACTGAGAAAAAACGATGTGGATTGACGAAGACCTGCCCGGGCCCAGAGCAGCGGCCCACCCAGGCGGGGCGCCCACCGCGTGGGATGAGGAACTCGCCTGAGGAAGGACCACCCGGGTAGCCGGGAAAACCAGGGACGGCAGGGAGATCTACGAGGCATCACTACGAGCAACATTGCTTCATCAAGGCCAAGGACTGTTTGCAAATACACCCCAGGAAGACCGGCATCCAATCACGGCCGCGCAGGATAGATCTGCTGCACAAGCCCGGCAATCCTGTCGCCCACACGCTCCGCCTCATGAGTGCCATAACCGGGAAGTCCGAGGAGTTCACAATGGCTGGCCCCATCGCTGCCGGCCCATGAGGCAAAGGGCCAAATACCAAGCAGGCCCCCCAGCCCAAGTCCGAACGATTGCCGAACCCCAATTCCGTTTGTATTTTTCTCCAATCCGCTGTAGCATTCCCCGGCAACCGGTGGAACCGTCTCGTCAGATGGACAGGAGTTGAGAATTGCAAACTCGCGCAACCCGAGTTGACAACCAACCCGTGAGATCCCTCATTCTGAAGTTCTTGCTGGCATCCCTTCCCCTCCTCTTCCTCACAGCCTGCACTCCAACCCCCCCAAATACACCGCAACAACTGTCCGCAAACGACCGGGCCGCATTGGCCGCACTCTACGAAGCCACCGGCGGACCCAACTGGAACTACAACATTTACTGGCAGACCAGCGTGCCAATGGAGGCCTGGTACGGCGTGACGACCAACGACGACGGCCGGGTCATAAGCCTAACCCTGGCCCACACCGCTTGACCGGGAGCATCCCCCCGGAACTGGGCCGATTGTCAGAGCTGGAAACCCTCGTACTTTACGACAACAGGTTGATCGGAACGATTCCGCCGGAGCTGGGAAACCAAGCCCGCCTCAAGGAGCTGGACCTGGGAGAAAACCGGTTGGATGGGGAGTTATCCGCGGAACTCGGCAACCTCCTCCACCTGGAAACCCTGGACCTGACCAACAACCGGCTCACCGGATGCGTTCCCGTTCAGGTGTACCGGGTACACTACGAAATCTCGAACTTCGAAGGGTTGGACCTATGCCCGGAGCCGGACCGTCCCGCTCTCGAAGCGTTATACCAAACCACCAGGGGACGCGGATGGGAGAACAACCAATGCTGGATGGAGGAGAGAGGCCCAATCCACCTTTGGAACGGGGTGCAGACCGATCAGGACGGTTTTCCCCTTTGTTTGACAAACTTGCCCAAATACACTAAATTATACCAGTGAGCACGGAGTGGCTGGACAACATCGTCCCGCTCACGGGATGGATGCCAGACATAGCCGTGCTTCTTCCTAATTCCTGGGAATGCCGTCTTTCCAACTCCCCAAGCACACTGTAAATCGCGATGGCATTTGCCATTCATGACACCCTTCCCGGCCTGTCAGCAGTCTCTCCTCCTTCCCCAATCCCAGTTGGTCTTTCACAAAATCTACAACCTGCCTCTTCTCATTCGCTCGTCTGGAAGTCTCTCCGTAAAGACCTTTTGCATCTCTCCAGTCAAACTGGACACATCCAAGGAGCGTGTCGACAAGTTGCAGATAAACTGACATTTCAGATGTTGCTCTCAGGCATCCTTTAACCTTTGGAGCCTGGCAAATCACATCCTCCAAGTACAGGTTAGAGTTGTTGGGTTTGTCTTGGAAATCCACGATTGCGAATGCGTCTCTGTCCAGTCTGTTAGTCAGCAGTTGCCGGGTTAGATCCGCGTATGCTCTCCAATCATCGTTGTCCCAGTGCGACAGGTTGTACTCCGATTCCAAGCGGTCCAACAATACTGCGTGAAACTGGAGGTCTGGGAACGAGAAGTACAGGTTGAGCAGGTCGATGTGTTGTTGCAGGTTGAAGCGCGTTACTGCGTTGAATTTGTACTCGTGGTGACTCGTGGAGTGCATCAACCGGTCCACTTCGCTCAGAGTTATCGGAGTCGGACGCGATTTAATTTCTTCCCGGAGTTGGCCTCTTCAACTTCGCTGGTCGGCACCGAAGTTGAAGTGCAGTCTGTACAGTGTATTGGTTATTGCTCTGGGATCAGGCACGACCAACATGCCAATCCCGTAAACTGGTTGTTCTTGTGGCCTTCCAGATAGGATTCCGGTTTCATCGATGAATACGGGGCAGACTTGCATACCCAGTCCTAGTTGTGCCTGAGCTTGATAATATCCAAGGGTACCCCCTTGAAGTAAACGTTTTGGATGGAATTCTATCCGCCCATTTTAACATTATGGGAGTTATGACTCGAATGCTCTCCATAACGCGAGAGTCAACATCGTAGATCTGGGGATACTCTACTTCCAGAAGACCCTGGGACTCACCCCCCCCCCCCCGAATCACTGACACCGACCATGTCCTCCACAAAATCCTTGAAGACCACCTGGATGGAGACACCCGGTTGATCACCAGGGACGGCAAGCAGGAAGATGCCGTGGCAAGTCGTATCTTCCCGAAGTCCCACTTTGGTTTCCGAAAGATCACAGTGGAGCACCCGCTCCGGCTACACTTCCAGGAAACCCCTGAGCGTATCAAGCGCCTGGAAGATGAAAGAGGCTTCCAAGCCCTGGCCAAGTCAAGAAAGCGAGGCTACGCAGCGACTCAGGAAGAAGCTCAGGGACGCAGGCTACTGAAGATGCTGAGACAATGGTAACTGACCGGAAGGTCTTTGAAGGCATTCTTGACGACGCGGCGAAGCGAGCTGGGATTAAGCTGACTGCTCCGGTCCGGAAGGCTATCCTCAACGCCTTGGCGGAGCGCAACGAAACGGAGACCGTTTGCTTGGGTCGGGACGGTAAACCGGAGGAGGACCCGGAACTGCGGGATACCGAGCGCGTTCCATTGGCCGAGGATGTGACTGCCTTCACGCCTGCGAACGGTTCCTCTACCGGCTGGGGGAGTCCGAGGTGCGGGACCAGTGCATCCTGAAAGGCGCGAGCCTTCTGGCATTATGGATGCAGGAACCCTATCGGGCCACGCGTGATGTTGACCTATTGGATGTCTCATCGAAACAGACTTCAGTGCAGGAGGGAATTGAACTCGCCGAGTTGGGCATCGAGGAGGACATGGCCACATGGCCCCCCTGCTGAGAGGTAAGATCAGACGAGCAACCATCGAACCGGCCTCCCAAGTCGTCGGTCACGAACAGGGAAACAGCAGGCCAGCATCGATCCTGAGCAAAGACCAATTCAACAACACCGCTGCACCGGTTGTAGTCCCACTTAATCACTTCCTCGCCCCAGGGGAACGGAAATCCATACTCCCTTCCGGCCCAGCCGGTGAACATGCCGAAGCCCTCCCAGATTCTCCCAAACCGACCAAGTCCGGCTTCGTTTTATTCCTGCAGCCAACCCTGAGCACCCAATCAGACCCTGCCAGTGGACATGCCCCCGTCCGACAGGCCCCCACGGTCATACGGGAACCCCGCAAGGCTGCCACCTTCACCAGAATGGAGACCACGCCCATCAGGCTGCCATCCACCATTCCCGGGTCCGCAGGCCCCCCGGCCCCGCAGGGGCCGGCGTGGAAACAATGATCCCGGACCCCACACTCCCCAACACGGGAAGACCCATTCACCACGTCATAATCCACTCCCCGCTGGCTGCCTTCTTTGGGTCACGTCAGCCAGCCCAATAATGAAAACCCAAGGAGAGGAAATATGACAACCACAGCAGCATTGGAACAGTACCAGGACCGGCCGGAACCCATACTCCACTTCCTGGACCTGGAGAAGGACCCCCGGGACATCGCCCAAAACCGCATCGAGTACCTGGACCGGATGGAAGAAAAGTACCAGCGGGAATACCACATGACCAACCAGGAAGCCCGCGCCACCGCCGCCGCCAGGCTCGTCGAATGGGACATCAGGGCCATCAACGCCAACCGGGACTTCAGCCAACGCATGATCTGGCCCGGTGCAGTCACCGAAGCCCTCGATGCCATGCACGAGGCCGTATTCGAACCTAAACCCGGCAGCAACAACACTCACAGCCCCGAAATCCAGAACCTCCTCACCCAACTCCAGGACGACAACCCCGAGGGCATCGCCAGCAGCTACGCCGTAATCGCCGATATCCAGAAGGCCATCAACGACACCGGAGACCAGCCCGAGGTCGAGCAGAACGTCTGGCAGGCCTTCAATCGCCTGGAGACCCTCAACCTGCCCGAGGTCATCCAACAGGTCCAGGGGATCCGCGAGCAGGCAGAGCAGACCTGCCACACCATCCTCGCCACCATCGCCGACCGGTTCCTGAAGCAGGCCTGCAACGGCTTCCAGGACTACCTGGAATGGGGCGGAGCCCATGTGCTCCGACCCGCCAAGCAGAACCTCCGCATCGGCCTGACCCTGATGGTAATGAAACGGACCCAAGATGCAGGGGGTGCTCAAACATCCCCTGCCCACCGGATGTTCACCCAGCCCCGGAACCCCGGGGCATAGCCCCGGCAATACTGGCGAAGTCTGAAATCACCCAACCCACCAACCAGGAGAACCATGGAAATCATCTGGCAGGGACACTCCTGCTTCCAACTCCGCATGGACCAGCTCAGCATCCTCACCGACCCCTTCCCCGAATCCCTCGGAATCAGGATGAACCTCCGCTCCGGAACCACCGCAACCATCGTCACCGTGAGCAACCCCCACCCGAACCACTCATTCACCGGGCAACTGCCCGGCGCCCCCAGGATCTTCCGGTCCCCCGGTGACTACGAGTTCCGCGACATCGCCGTCAGAGCCGTCATGACCAGCATTCCCGAGGGAACACCATGGGAACAGCGCAACGTCGCCTGCTCGATACGAATGGACGGAATAACCATCTGCCATCTCGGCGACATCGCCCAGCCCCTGACCACCGGGCAGATCGAGGACCTCCAGCCCGTGGACGTGCTCCTGCTGCCCACCGGCGGAGGATGCACCCTCCCCCTCCCATTGGCCGCCCAGGCCATACAGGACCTGTCCCCCAGAATAGTCATACCGATGCACCACCGGATTCCCGGAGTGGAGATGGAACTGGCGCCGGTGGAGGAATTCCTCCAGCTGCTCGGAGGCGCCGAGCTGCAACCCCAGCCCCGGCTGAACGTGACCCAAGGTTCGCTGCCCGCGGACCAGAGAGTGGTGGTGCTGAACCCCCGGGCCCGGGTGCTTAACCTCCATAACGGGCAGGAAGACCAGGGTGAGCACCCGGAACCGGACGAAGAACCGGACCTGGCCGGGGAGGGAGAATCCCAGGAGACTGAATTGACAAACCCCACCGACGGATTTAGATTGTGATTTACTCAGCCAGGAGGTAATGGCATCGAGACGCCAAACCGGAAGCTGGATAGAAGCATGAGCCTGCAGATTCCCCAAGATTTCGCCGCCGAACTCGGGTTCGAGCCCGAATCGGAGGTGTCCGTCACGATGATGGAAGAGTCCATCATCATCCGGCATGCCGGACAACCCAGCCTGCTGGACACCCTCCTCGAACAGGTCAACGATTCGAACCTTCACGGTGAAACCGATATGGGACCAGCCGTCGGAAGAGAGGAATGGTAGCCGGAAACCCCGCAGTGCCCAACAGGGGCGACACTGTATATGTAGACTTGGACCCACAACCAAGGTTGGGTCAGCCCGAAGTGAGACAGGATTACGAGGTGGGGTGCAGTGATAACCGCTCCACCTCGGTCTTTAGGAGGGCATGATGCAGCATGATGCCAGGAGCGTAGCGAACGAGTTGATCAAACGGGCGAAGGATGCTGGGGAAAGCGTGACCCCTTTGAAAATCGTTAAACTCACCTACTTTTGCCATGAGCAGATGTGTCAAGGGCGTCGACAAGGTGTACCACTGCGGCGGAGAGAAATTGTCCCACTGGTGCGATGACAAGGGAGTCCAGGGGGAGTAGCAAGCAGGGGGATCCTTCAGGGACAGGAGGAGATAGCTAGGAGTCTTCCGGTTCTTCCGAGGCCTGGGATGGGGCATTCTGCCGGCTGTGCTTGAGGCGGTAGCTGTCGCCGTTCATCTCCAGGATGTGGACGTGGTGGGTGAGCCGGTCCAGCAGCGCTCCGGTGAGGCGCTCAGACCCGAAGACCTGGGTCCACTCGTCGAAGGGGAGGTTGGTGGTGACCAGGATGGAGCCCCGCTCGTAGCGCTGGCTGAAGACTTCGAAGAGCAGTTCCGCCCCGGTGGGGGACAGGGGCACGAAGCCCAGTTCGTCGATGATCAGCAGGCCGAGGCGGGACATCTGCCGCTGGAGGTTGAGCAGGCGTCTCTCGTCCCGGGCCTCCATCAGTTCGTGGACCAGGGCGGCGGCGGTGGTGAAGCCCACCGACATCCCCCGCTGACAGGCGGGCAGGCCCAACCCCAGGGCGACATGGGTCTTGCCGGCGCCGCTGTTGCCGACAGCGATGACATTCTCCCGGCGCTGGATGTATTCGCAGCGGGCCAGTTCTGCCACCAGGACCTTGTTCACCGAGGGGATGGCCAGGAAGTCGAAGGTGTCCAGACTCTTGACGGCGGGGAATCGCGCCGCTCTGATCCGGCGCTGCACCATGCGCTGGTGGCGCTCGATGAGTTCCAGTTCGGCCAGCCGGAGCAGGTAGCTGGGATGGTCCACTCCCTCGGCGGCGCACAGGGCGGCCAGCTTTCCGTACTCACGGAGAAAGCTGGGCAGCTTCAACTCCTTCAGGTGGTGTTCCAGCAGCAGCGTGGGACGGTCGTTCATGCGGCCTTTCCCGACAGCAGGGTCATGTAGTCTCCCGCGCAGGTGGTGCTGACCCGCACCCTGGGCAGGTAGGGGTAGAGCTCCAGGTCGAGGCGGGGAGGCCGTCCCTCCAGCCGGCACATCACCAGGTGCTTTACCGCATCGAAGCTGAGAGCTCCCAGGCGGAGGGCATCTTTCACCGCGGCATGCACCTCCTGCCCGGAGAAGGTCTCCAGCAGTCTCAGCACCTGCACGAATTCCCGCTTGCCCCTGCGTCCCATCCGGGACTCCAGCAACCGGCGCAGTGTGCCGAACTCCTCGGGCAGGTCCCACCCCTGCAGCGGAGCCGCCTGGTCCAGGGCGCCGGTCTTCTGCTCCAGGAGAGGCAGGTAGTGGATGGGATCGTAGACGAAGTCGTCTCTCTCATAGGAGCGGGGGTGCCGGGCGATGATCTCCGAGCCGCAGCTGATGACTACCTCATCCACATAGCCTCGCACCAGCACGTCCCGGCGCCCGTAGGCCACCGGCGCCGAGTAGTCGTTGGTCCGGTGCCGCACCAACGACAGGGAACTCACCCGGCCCGCCTGCTTGTCGCACGCGTCGTAGGGCACGGCAGTCAGGGGCAGCAGGGCCTCCAGGTCCCGCTCCATCCGCTGGCCGATGGTCTCGGTGTGGCCCCGGAGCCTGGCGTCCATCCGTTCCAGGCAGCGCCCCTCCAGGTGGGCGTTCAGCGCGGTGAAGCTCTCGAAGGACGGTATGGGCGCCAGAAAGTTCCGCCGCACGTAGCCCACCATGCCTTCGACTTTCCCCTTGTCGTTGCCCTTCCCAGGGCGGCCGAACCGGTCCTCGAACAGGTAGTGGGACTGGAGCTCGGTAAAGGCCCGGGTGCGCTTCCTCCGGCCGTCCCCCAGGATCCGGGCCACCGCCAGCTTGGTGTTGTCGTAGAGGATGCTCTGGGGCGCCCCGCCCAGGAAGGCAAAGGCCGAGACGTGGCCGTCCAGGAAGGCCTCGGTGGTCTCCGCCGGGTAGGCCTTGATGAAGCATCCGTCGCTGTGGGGCAGGTCCAGGACAAAGTAGTGGGCCTTCTGTTGTACTCCGCCGATTACGACCAGAGCCTCGCCGAAGTCGCACTGGGCGTGGCCCGGCGCGTGGGAGAGCGGCACGAACATTTCCTGCGTCCGCCGCCGATGCTCCCTCACGTAGTCCTTGACCGTGGTGTATCCCCCACCGAACCCGTACTCGTCCCTGAGCCGCTCAAAGATGCGCTGGGCCGTGTGGCGCTGCTTTCTGGGGACCCGGTGATCATCATCCAGGATGCGGTCGATGACGCCGGTGTAGGGCTCCAGCTTGGGGCGCCGGGGAGAAGTCTGCCGCCGGTAGCCCGGCGGCGCCGAGTAGGCCAGCATCTTGCGCACCGTGTCCCGGTGCAAACCGAACACCCGGGAGGCTTCCCGAATGCTCATCCCCTCCACCATCACCCCTCGTCGGACCCGCAGGTGCACGTCCACCTGGAACATCCATCCCACCATCCATAAGTTCTACTTCCAACCTATGGATGGCGGCAGACGGTGCATTTTTCAACCGCCCCAAATCAGTCAGTCGATCCGCCCGCGTGGTCCACTTTAACTCCGCCGCTTACACACGACGAGCCAGACGTTGAACGCAATCAGCCATCTTTGCGACGATAATCGTTTTCGCCTCTTGGCGGTTCCACAGTCCACCATCCCATCAGAAATAACGTGCCAGGAGGTGGAGAAATCCCGGCCAGGAAACAGGATAAACCGGGACGAACAGCCCCAATCAGGTTTTTTACAAGACCCATGGAAACAAGAAGGCCCATGGAAACAAAAAGGCCGGAACAGACCATCCTGAGCAATTCCCAAGCCCACATGACGTGGATAGCATGTCAACCGGCCACCCGGAAACCGGCAAAACGACTGGCAAAAAAGGCTGATAGCATCTCCCAAAGCGCCATAGACCAAGCGCCACAGACCAAGAACAGGAGAAAGGGAGATGGTTGGCTACGATCCAATCATACACACCCCCGAGGAAGGGCGGAATTTCGCCGAGGAAAACCCGGAGGTATTCCCCGAACGGTTCGCCCAGGAATACCTGACCATCAGCGACCTGGACCCCAAATCACCCGAAATCGAAAAACCCCACCAGCACCAGACCCACCGGACCCGCAACATCGGCAAGGACCTCGAGGGCAGGGACGTCGAGGGCAAGACCGAACTCTGCGCCTGCGGCGCCCGGCGCGACGTCAATCTCACCAAGTCCAGCCCATGGGTCGGGGGAAACATCCCCCTGACCAACTGGGAAAAGGCCCACCTGGAGGCGGTCCGCCGAGCGGTGGAGAACACCCCCGACCTCCTGGACCTGCAGCCCAATGCCGTCCAGGACATCAACCAGGGACCCCCACGAGGACACGCTCACCCAGGACCAGAAGGCCCTCGCCCGCATCTACGGCACCGCCCGGGGAGCCGCCCACCGGCTCACCGACTACCACCGGAACAACAACCCGGACCCGGAATGAGGGGGCACGGGAGAGACGAGGGGGGTTCCCACCCTGCTGGCGCTCAGGAACCCCGGAGCTCTTCGAGCGGGGAATTCCCGGACCGGATGGCTCCGGGGAACTAACCCCCACCAACACTGCGCGTCGATTCCTCACGCAGCCACTCCATCAGGAGAAAAAAGGGGATGTAGACCATCCGGCCGTCCTGCACGTGGGGCAGAGGATTATCCGGACGCCGGACCCACTCAGTTATCTTGGGAACTGAAATCCCCAGGACCGCGGCAGCCTCCTTCTGGGTGAAGCACTCCAGATTGGGCTGCTTCGCAACCTCCCGGAACTCCGTGGCCATCCAGACATAGAGCGCATCGGAATCCTCCTGAGTCCAAGGCCTCCAGCCAACCCCCGCCTCCGGGTCCCGGACCAGAAGGGGAGGCTCGGAGCCGCCGCCGCCGCTGAGAGTTTGCAGAAACCGGTTCAGGTCCTCAACACTTGGAGCCATTTCTCACCAAAACTGCCAAATTTGGGCAATCCAACCGATGAGATGATGATTCCACATGTTGACAACATGGAGTTTTGCATTTCCGGGAAGAAGGTGAGCACGGAGACAGACCGGCCCAACGTGAAAACCGGAGAAAGAGACAACGAACTGCAAACCGGGAACTGCAAACCGGGAACTGCAAACCGGGAATCCGGCAGGCCCGGAGCAGGCCGGAACGGGCGGACTTGCGCGGACTCCCAGGGGTTGGCCAACTCCCGCGGTTTTGTAAATCACCTGGACTGGTCACACCTTACCGACCTTTGCCAGATAGACTGAATCCGACAGGAGCCCTGGCAAATAACATCAGAAACCAAGCAGTATTGGACATGTTTACAGAGATCAACAAGAAAGACAAGACCCAAAAGACATACTTTCCGGTACACCCTAGACCCCCGCAGGGGAAGCACAAAAAGAACAAAGCCAAACGCGGAACCGACAAGCCGAAGCCATGCAAGACTCCCGCCATGCCACGGCCCGCGCCGAAACCCAAACCCGAACCGCAGCCAGTCAAAGCAAGAAATCTGTAGCCTCGAACACCAGTTCCAACACCGGCGTGAGTATGACCTGACCAGGAACAAAAGCCCGGAGCGCAAGGAATGCCACAGGAACAAGGCCAGAGAACGAAGCCGGATCGCCAAATCCCTGGGCCGCTGCAAGAGCTGCCCAAACCCCGCAATTGAAGGCCAGATACGTTGCCCAACCTGCCCCGAGAGGCACAGGATTCCCGCAGGAAGAACGACACCCAAAGAAGCGCACTGGCAGCCGAGCAAGAGAGACACGGTCTCCGGACAGACCAAGTTTCTCAGATGCAAGACTCGCCCCCGATAATGCCACCCGTGGAAACAGGAATAATCCTACTTGAACCGCCGCCTTGGCGCTAAATCAAGTGAAACACAGCGCCAAGCCAATATCAGAGTCGATTGCAAAATTCGGCTGCTGGCCAAAATCAGCCTGCTCCGGCCAGTCTAGGGGGCCGGAAACATCCCGCAATGGCCCCGGCTGGAAATTCGCTAACAAGCCCGATCGGCGGATAGCAAAAGGATTCCCTGCCGGAAAGAGGGCCTGGGCCGGCCCGCCAACCGGCGGACGGCACTTGCGTCGTAACAACTCCCACCGAGGCCCCCGCCGCCCGCCTGATTTGTCCGGAATCCGGCGGCCGCAACTGTTCATACTGCGGCAATTTACCAGCGGGGACAATCCTTCCATTGCACTTCCTGGGTGGTCACGGCGAGGGTCCCAACCCACCGTTCCGGGTCGCCGTCCGGAATGACCGGGGGCAGAGGCCACGCCGGGATGATGTGGGAGGCGTGCTGCCAGGATTGTCCCCGCCTCGAATCGGCCCCCGTTCTGAACAGTTACGGCCGCGCCTCCCTCTTGACCTCTGGGGCAAAATCTAATAGGTTCCTTCTACAGCCTGGGCTAGCTTGGGCTTCAAACCTAGCGTTCTCTCGGGCCCTGCACGCGTCAACCGTTAACGTAGAATATCGGGTTCTACTACTCATCGGCGGTAGCCGAGTTGTAACCGCGTCAATCAAGAGTAAATCAGGCAGGACCCGGCGTTCCCGGGCCGCCACCTACCCCTCTAACCGGTGGTTTTTGAGCATTAAACCGGATGTCCGACACGATCAGCGCCAAAGGGCCCGGCCATGATTGCCCGGCTCAATACGTCGCTGTCCTGGATAAACCGTGATGCCAGGCTGATAACCGCGGCCCGCGGGACCCGTACTTTCTCCCAGAGCTTTATTTCCGTCATCATAGCTCTCTATCTGGGCGAATGGGCTTCAATCTGGTGCAGATTGGGGCGATCCTTACCGTGGGGATTGCCGGGGTTTCATTCTTTGCATTTGTGGTGGGACTAATCAGTGGAAAGGTGGGGCGAAGGCGTCTTCTGGTCATCTTTTCCCTTTTGGCGGCGGCTTCCGGGCTAGCAATGTACTTCGCCGGAACCTTCATTCCGCTGATGGTCATCGCCTTCCTGGGAAGCCTGTCCACCGGCGGCGGCGGTGGCGGAGAGAGCCCGGCACAACCTCTGGAAGTTGCCATTCTCCCGGATACTGCACCGCCCGAAAGGCGCACCGATATTTTCGCCATTTATAGTATCGTCGCCCGCACCGGCACCTTTCTGGGGGCGCTGGCCGCCGGTCTCCCGGTACTGTTCCAGGATGCCCTTGGTCTATCCGTCCTGTCGTCCTTCAAGGCGATGTTCCTGGGGTTTGCCGTATGTCAACTTGCCGGGGCCGCGCTGTACGCTTCCATCTCGCCGGGGGTTGAAGCGACCACCACTCGGCAGCAGTGGCAGAACCCCTTGAAGCTGCCGTCGCGGCGCAGAATCTTTACGCTGACCGGGTTGTTCAGCGTGGACACATTCACGACCTCCATGGTGATGCAGAGCCTGATGGCCTACTGGTTTTACACCAAATTTGGGTTGACGCTCGAATCTCTGGCATTGGTGTTTTCATTGTCACACCTCCTGACCGCATCCTCCTTGTGGATAGCAGCCAAGATATCAAACAGAATCGGACTGCTGAATACGATGGTATTCACCCATATCCCGTCCAGCTTCTTCCTGCTGGCCGCAGCCTTCGCACCCTCGGCCACACTGGCGATAGTGTTCTGGCAATGCCGCGCCTTTCTCAGCCAAATGGACGTTCCAACCAAGGATTCATACACCATGGCGGTGATCAATCCGGAAGAACGGGTGGCCATGGCCAGCATTCACATGGTGAGCCGAAGCGCGGCGGGGGCCATTGATCCCACGGTGACCACGGCTATTTGGAACATCACCGCTGCGTGGACTCCCCTGGTAGGCTCGGCCCTCTTGAAGATTGGGTACGATCTTTCTCTCTATTTCATGTTCCGGAACGTCCGGCCGCCGGAGGAAGAGGAGCGTCTCCGGAACCGCCGCCAGGCTCCCGATGGCTCGGTCCCCGAGCAAAGGCGCTAGAAACCTGTAACTGTCCAGACTGGGGCAGGTAGAGGTTTAGATAGGAGGCGCAATCCGCAATCATCTTCGGGGAATCGCGGGGCCGGCCGGACGGTTCCGGGCACTTCCACAGGGGTCGCCGATGGCCTGTCCCTGATTGCTGAAGGCCAGGATATCGACTTCGATGGTGCTGCCAGCACGCTGGATTGGGACAAAAACGGCGACCTCCGTCGAGGTCACATAGGGACGTGGCGCTTCACATCTGACGACCGCATTGAAGAACTTGACACGGGGTTTTACGAGAACCAGCGGTAATCCGCGCCTGTTGAAGCTGCTCTTACCTGCCGTCCGCTGGACAACTACAGCTAGCTTAATCAGTTACTTAGCCGGGCAAAACTCCTTCCCCCACGAACATGACCTGAGCTTCCTCCAGCGTCAGGTCGGCGGCGGGCAGCATCAGGTCTGATTCCACCAGCTCATCTACCGGCACCGGGGAGCCGTGTTCCCGGACCAAGGCGAGCATCTGGCCCAATAATGTGCTGAAGCTGGTGCGGTCTCCCGCTTCTACCGCCTCAACTAATTGGTTGTCGATATCGTTGAGCGGGTCGATAAAGGCGCCGGAAAGATTGAATTGCCCCTCGGTTGCGATTCGAATGATCATTTACCCACTCCTCGGGTGTTACTGGCTGTTTGTCGAGGGCAGGCTGGACTTGATGGCGGCCAGCTCGTTCTCCACGTTCTGTCCTGCAGCTAGCTGTTCTAGCTCCAGGCTGATGTCGTCTTTGGCCCCGGTGAAGTCGTCCAACACTCCGATGCTGGCCAGTTCATCGATGGCGCCAGCCCGGGCCCGCATTTGGTTTGTCTTGTTCTCCGCCCGTTCCACCGCCAGGCTGACGTCTCCCATCTCCTCCGAGACACCTGAAAGGGCTGCGCCAATGCGCACTTGGGCCTGAGCGGCGGTGTACTGGGCTTTGATCACTTCTTTTTTGGTCCTGAACGCCTCTACTTTGGCCTGAAGTCGCCGCTCTGCGGCGGTCAACTTTTCCTGCTCTTGCTCCATGCCTTCGATTTGTTCGTCCAAACCCTGGAGTTCAATTATCGCAACCTGCTTGCGCTGCAGCGCCAACCGGGCAAGGTCCTCCCGGTCGGCCTCCACGGCTTGTCGCGCCTGAGAGTCCAATTTAGCTATGTTCCCCCGCACCACAGTAGCCTGTTGTTGGATTTGCCGCTTGGCGGTTACCATCTCCACCACACCCCGCTTGACATTGCGCAGCATCTCCAGTTGCTGTTCGTAAGAGTAGTCCAGGGTTTCCCTGGGGTCTTCCGACGAGTCCAAAATACGGTTCATTTTGGATTTCACGATTGTCGACATCCGTGATAGCATTCCCATTTTCAACCTCCTGCCTGCGGCAATCGCCGCAATCGCCAGATTCTTCCATAATTGCTGTCAGCCGTCAGCATTCCCTTTGATCAAAACCCGCTGGTTGATCAAAACCCTCTGGCCCGGCGGCTGGTGATGAGGCTCACCAGGCCAATTACGATGACGATAATGCCGACGATGATAAGAAGCAGGCCCATAATATCCAGAAGCCACGCGATGAGGCCGGACCGCAGCAGGAATCCTGTCACCAACAGGATGATCCCGACAACTACCAAACTGCCCTTCTCGAACCGACCCATCCGCGATGCCTCGCTTCCAATCTGCAAATCAACTAAGGTCAAGTTTACCATGTTATTCTGGCGCAAGGAGCGTCGGGGGAAAAGGGGCAGGGCAATCGCATTATCAATGTGGCGTGTAATTAGTATTCCTCTGGTTGGTACTGCGGTCAAATTTGCCTGGGTTTGGGAACGGATCCTGGGAAAAACGGGGCGGGGAGGCGGAAAGGCTGAGAATATACGACAAAAGGCGACATTTGATGACATTTGAGCGTGGAGCCGGAGGTTTTTTGTCGCAGATTGTCGTGCAAATGTCCGCTGATGTCGCGGAAATGTCGCCTTTTGTCGCCCTTTTGTCGCCCCTGGGGCACCGGGGGATAGGCCCGGAGGTTTTAAGCACGGAAGTTTTTTCTGTCCCATTCTGTCCCAAAGTGTCCCATTTACGCGTGAGGTGCGATTGCCCCGGGAAAACTCCCGGGCAACCCACTCCCACATAATAGATATATGGTAGCGGGGAGATGCCGGAGTTGGAAAGGGGCAAGTGTCAGGTTAGGCCAAAACAATCATAACGCGATTGCCCTGGATACAGGGCAGGCACGTTTTAATTCGTAACTGCACAATTACTCAGCCTCATGGCGTCTTGCTACTCGAAAAACCCTCGAAACGCTTTCTACCATTGGAAATTGGGCTGGTTTGTGGAAATTGGGCTGGCTTGTTGGACCAGAGGACCCCAAGACACGCCAGTTTTGTCCGAAATGCCGGTGATATGAAAGGATTATCAATTCCTTCAATACCAGTTGTGCGCGGGATTTATAATGCGATTGCCCTGTCAGGGGATAGCCCAGCCCAACGATAGCCTGTACAATCCTTTATTGTCGAGGGGCCTTAAATGGCCTACACGGTTCAACCGACACCCTAATGACGACCCTGGCCCCACTTGAGTGTATGCTACGTTCTATTTTCGGCAGAAGAAAACGGAAGAAGGACTCTCCGGCTGGTCCGGCGCGAGACTCTAGCATTAGGGATGCGCGAGTCGGCGACGTGGTCTCCATCGTCGGCCTGAGTCTGGAGTATGATGACGTTTACTTCTTCGTGGAAAGGGTCCACCGATACTCCAGCCACGGCGAAACTTGGCATGAGATGGTATGTTCGGACGGCGATAACCGGGTCTGGGTCGATTGGGTCGACAGTTACGATCTCTTTGTCACCGCCACCGACAACCCGAATCCGTCTGGCTTGTCCAGTGCAGGCCTTACCGAAGAGGTCCTGATCGAACTGGACGAAGAGAACTCCATCGACAATCACATCGAGGTTAATGGGGACGTTTACCACTACAAGAGCAGCTCTGAAGTGCTCTTTTATCAAGACGGCAGAGGTCCCGGCCAGGGATTCTATGCCTGGGACTTCATCCGCGACGAGGGAGACCGGGTCATGTCGGTGTCCAAGTGGGAAGGCAGGCCGTTCGAAGTCAGCTTCAGTGAAGTAATACCCCCGGGTAACATTACCCTTTACCCCGGAGACCGGAATCGACCGGGCGAATATGGAGTCCCATGATTGACGCGTTCATTGACACGATACAGGCCGTTCCACGCGGGTTAGTGTTTGTCGCCCTGGGTCTGGTTGTCCTGGCGCTTGCGAAGCTGGCCCGGGATTTGGTGACGCATTACAGCATCGACGAAGAAGTCACCCAGAATCAAAACCTGGCGGTGGCGTTGCGGCTGAGCGGCTACTTCACCGGCGTTGTTCTGGTATTCCTGGGAGCCCTTTACCAACCGCTGCTGCTGGTGGAAGAAGGAGGGTTCGGTTTCGACCTGGCATACTGGCAAGAGGTCCTGAGGGTGTTCCTTTATTCTCTGGCCGGTATCGTGGCGCTAAACCTGGTTCGGCCTCTGATGGATCACGTGATTCTGTACAAATTCTCTATCGAGGAGGAGATCGTCAAGGGTCAAAACATTGGGGTCGGCGCGGCCGATTTTGGACTCTACGTCGCGACGGGGCTGCTGATCGCGGGAGCCGTGGCTGGCGAGGGGGTAAGTTCAGAGGTAACGACGGCCTTGGTGACCCTGGCGTTCTTCGGCATGGGGCTGGCGTTCCTGGTAGCGTTTTCGGTTTTTTACCAGATCACCACACCCTATGACATACACTCGGAGATCGAAGGCAATAACACCGCAGTGGGTATCGCACTCGGGGGTAATCTCATAGCCATTGGCTTGGTGATGTTCAAGGCCGAGTTCGGGGACTTTGTCGGCTGGGGAGAGAGCATCGCGGCGTTTCTAACCCTGGGGGTAATAGGATTCGTATTCCTCTATGTTCTCCGATTGCTGATCGACCTGCTCTTGCTGCCCACGATCCGGGTTTCCAGCGCCCTTGGCGCCGGCCGGAACATCGGGGTTGCGTTTGTGGAGAGCTCGGTTGTGATTGCTTCCGCTCTCATACTATTCATGGCAGTTTAGACGCTTAGTAATGCAGGTCTGAGGGCGAGTTATCCCTAACTCGCCGGATAATCCTTCTTTCGGCTGCTAACTGCCGGGCCTGCTCTCGCCTCTCGTCCAGATAGCTATACCCGCTTTCGACGATTCTCCCGATCAAAGCATCGTCAACGTAGTACCCATTGATCACCGGCTCCAGGACCTCATCGAAGAAACTTTCGTCACTTATTAGACCCGTCCACTCGCCGGCAAAGGTGTCCAGGCTGCCGTCGTATAACCGCAACAGGAACACCGTCCTGATAGGGTCCAAGCCTTCAGTTTTGTAGACTTGGGCCCGCAGGTCCACGCCACGGCCCCGTCCGAAGCAGACCTCCTCGGCTTCATCGTCAAAGTCAGCGTCCTTGAAATGGTCGTAAAGGTCGATGTAGACCTCGGATTCCGACAATAACCGACCTATGAACCCTCTTCCTTCTTCAGTGATCACGAACGCACCAGTCTCGTTCGAAGGAGCGATGAGACCCTTGATTTGCAATCCGGTCATGCCGGGTACCGGCCGTTGGTTGCCTGGCGGAATCACCGGCAGGACGCACTCGAACTTGTCGATGAAATACAAGACGGTCAGCTCTCGAAGCCATCCAAGCAGTTCCTCTTTACTGTGCCAAAAGCCCTCCCGGACGGCGTACTCCAAAGTGTGGTATTGCTGGTCAACTCGCAAGTGGAGATGGGGACAAGAGTGGTTGCCGGGGCATTCTTCGTCCCGGCATGACCGGTGGAGATGTAGATAGACCGGCTCGGTCAAGTCCAGTCCATCGGCGCCATCCGTTGAAACCGCCAACTCCCAAAGGCCCTTCCTACATCCTTCTACGGCGTCCACGATGACGGCGTAGATGTCCGGCAGGTCGGGATTGGCGCGAATATCGAGCATAGACTCTATCTCACTCCGGAGTTGCCCATCTCCGGGGAACACCCGGTCTAAGAGCAAGCCGATAGAATCCTCAGCATAGTTTGGGGGCAACATGAGACGGAGGTCGTCCGCTGGGTCCATCCCGGCCAACGACACGCGGAGCTCGAATGGGACGGCCAAGGCTGCACCGGGCGGTCCGGACAACCGGGATCCTTCGCCGATTGACTCCGGCCAACCCATCAAAATCGCCGGCGGCCTCGGACCACCATCGCGCCGCCGCCGCCAAAGCCTCCGGACCCTCTCGAAGACCGGAAGGCCGAGGATCCGCTCCGTTGGACGGAACTGCTGGTCTTGAATCCCCCGCTGGTCCTCTGGGTCTGCTGATAGGTTGTACGGTTCGAGCTTACGTTGCTTTTTGACTGCTGGTACCGGGACCCGGCGAACGTTGCCTGCTTGCCGTTGTAGGTACCATTCCTTTGCACCTGCCGGCTGTAACCCTGGCCTTGCCGATAGGTGGTCCGTTGGTTGCGAATGGTGGGGCCACGGGACACCGGTGTGTTGTAGTAGTAACCGCGGGGCGACATAGCCGAAATGAGCATATAAGTGAACAGAAAATCCCCAGCGCCAAAGTGGCTATTATAGTAGCCATTGGCGTGGTGGCCGCGCATGTCATATTCGTCGTTGGCGTCCTTTACGATGGTGAACAGCAAATCGTCGGTTGCATCGTCAATCTCTGAGTTCCCGCCGAGGTCCTCCCATCCTTCGAGGGTCAACGCGCCGCCGTTTTGTTTAGCCCGGATTAACACCAGTCCTTCGCCTTCGTATATCTGATTGACCCGATCCTCGAATTGGGTTGCGCTCTGGGAATCCTCGAATGCCTGTTGAACGTCCTCCAGGTTTATCCTTCCCGCTGCTCCATCGGTGGCGGCCCAATCGTCGTAGGACGGGCCGCTCGCGCAGGCGGCAAGCAAGGGCGCCGCAGCTACCACGCCACCGAGGGAGATGGACGTGCCAAGCCTGAACTTTTTCAACTTATTCACTCCTTTGCCGATGACCGGCTATAGCCATTGCCATCGGTTGCCGGGCGATCAGCGCGTGGGCGTCTTCATGCACCTGAACCGAGGCTAAAACGGGAGGATGCAACCAGTCTACGGGGAAAGTCAGCAGCCGCGATAAATAATCGGCTTCCACCAGCTCCAGAAACTCATCCCACGCTTGGAAGCTCTCCCGGACGTAATGGGCCACTGCGGACTTGTGGCTGCTGTTGGAGAGCGTTTGATTCAAGAAAGAGTCCTGGAGCTCGCATACTTGGCTCTTCCAGAGTTCGTCACAGGTATTACGGTAGAGAAGAATGGCCAGATAGTCAAAATTTGCCGGTCCAACTTCTCTCTCCAACCCCTCCAACCTGCCTATGAAAAGCTGGCCCAACTCCGCGGGAAGCGTCGTCAAATCGAGCCCCCAAAAACTTGAGCAATCAACATCATAGTCCAACCGCAACTCATCGGCAAACCTTGCGAACTGGGAAGGATATAGATCTGAGGTCACCCCGGCGAAATGGCCGGCCACGAGGCGGCCTGCCAGACCTTGGGCCAAGTCGTTACAGCTTTGCTTGAACGAAGGCGAGTCGACAGCTTGGCGCCGGTGTTGGTAAAAGAGGTCTGTCTGCCGGTCCAGGACGGCGGCGTAGTCCTGGAGCAGGCTTCGTTGCACCTCGGCTTCCCGCTCGGTCATCCCTTGCACGACTTTGATGTGGGAATCAACCGGTTGTCCCGCGAAATAGGTCCGCCCGGCGGCATCGACTTTGCGGCATCGGTTCAGCTTGAGGACGCCGTCAACGTGGAGGTTGAGAAGACGGTCTTCCAGACTCAGCAAGGTCTGGGTGACGCCGAAATTACCTTGTCGGCCACTCCGGCCGCTTAGCTGGAGGTCAATGCGGGGAGAGTCATTGATCTCAGTGCCGATCACCCGCAACCCAAGGGAGAAGTCTGGCCTGTCCTGCGCGGCCAGGCTGGCGCACCGCTCGGTGATCCTGGCGTCAAGGCCTGGCTCCAGCAGAATGTCGGTGCCGCGGCCCGCCATGTTGGTGGCCACGGTTACCGCGCCAAATGCGCCGGCCTCCCGGACAATCCGGGCCTCTGCCTCGCAACTGACCGCGCTCAGCAGATTGTGAGGAATACCCCGTTCGGAAAGGAGCCGGCTAAGCTCATGCGAGTCTTCCACGGTCAGTGTTCCTACCAGCACCGGTTGGCCGGCGCGGTGGGAGGCGGCAACTTCATCAATGATGCCCAGAACCTTTTGCTGCTTGTTGAGATATACCCGGTATCCCAGGTCAACTCGCTTCAGAGGCCGGGCCGGGGGTAGCTCCACTACCTTCAATCCGTACCGCTGCCGGAACTCGCCGGTGGAGGTGGTGGCGGTGCCCGTCATCCCGGAGACCCACCGGTACCGCTTGACGAATCCTTCAACCGAAATCTGGCCCAGGGTTTCCGTTTCGGGACGAGGTGTGATGCCTTCCCTGGCTTCCACGGCTGACTGCAACCCGTGTTGGTAGACACAGTCCACCTTGGGTCTGCCGGTAGCCCGGTCGATCAGCACCAACTGGTCCTCGTTGACCAGGTAGTCCACGTCCCGTTGCAGAAGCAAGAAGGCCCGCAGCATCTGGTACACCTGATTGCCAAGATTATATTGCCTGGCCAGCCGCCTCTGGACCACCCGCGCCTGGCTTCTCCGCTCCCCGAGTGAAAGGTGCTCGCACGTCTCAAGGGTTTCTAGCCTTTCTTCGAGAGGACGTCCGTCGTAGAAGGGGCCCAACTGTTGCACCAGCATTTCTCTGCCCTGTTCGGTAAGGGTAACGTAGCGCTTATCCGTAGCGATGACGTAGAGCAGGCCCGAAGTGAGGTTGGCGCTGTCCCATTCGGCGATCAGCCTTGTTCGCTTGAACACGCCTGGTTGGTCGGCCAGGCGCCTCTTCAATACCGGGTTGTCAGGTTCGGCCAACAACAACTGGGCCATCATTCGGGTTTCGTCGCGGAAACTGCTAGTTGGTTGGACTAGCTGATCCGCCAACCCTTGAGCTATTTGGCGTTGTTGGTCTATGAGTTGGCAGACAGCTCTCTTGACTCTGGCAACCGGGCCGCGGTTCCCCAAGGGACTTCCGGAGATTATCATCGGGGTGAACGCTTCGTCGATGAGGGCGTGGTCTACTTCATCAATAATTGCTACTTCCAGCTTCCCTTGTACCTGCTCCCCGCCGCTGGTTTTCAGGTTGTCACGAAGGAAATCGAATCCAAATTCCCGCATGGCGCCATAGACGACATCCTTCCTGTAATTTTGCCGCCGCTCATCGTCCTCCATGTACCCCAGAACGGAGCCGACGCTGATGCCCAAGGACTGATAGACCGGCGCCAACAGGTCGGCGTCTCTGGATGCGAGATATTCGTTCGCGGTAATAGCGTGGACTGACCTTCCCAGCAGGACGTGGACCGCCGCCGGGAAGGCAGCAGCGATGGTCTTGCCCTCGCCGGTGTTCATTTGGACGATGCTGCCGTCAAACAGATGGACGCCGGCCAGCAGTTGCTCGTCGGTGGGCCGGAAAGTAAGCTGCCGGGTTATGGCTTGCGCTACGATGCCGAACGCTTGGGCAAGCACCTCTTCAATGTCCAACCGATGCGCCTCGAATTTAAGGCGCATCAAGCCCATTCTCAGGTCGCCGCCGGAATAGTTCGAGAAGTCCAGACGGCCGACCCTTGCCAGTATGCGTTGCGCGGCGTTGCGCGATAACAAACGACGGCCCCCTATCCGATGCTTTCTTGCAAGCTGAGCTAGCAATACCTGCTGGAGTTAATGTAACCCAACAAATCGCCTATGGCATTCCCAGGTGTTGGCTGGCCCGGGCAAGAAGCGGTTAACTCCCCAGCTTCATGATAACCAGCCCTGCCTGATGGCCCGTTCCCTCGCACTCATTAAGGCGGGCTATAAGGTGTTCCTCGGCCTCCAGAATCCGCTGGCTTGCCACGGGCTCGGCCAGCGAGAATTGGGCGCCCAACCGCGAGTCCAAGCCCCATTGACCGGTAACAGAACAGTCCAACCCCGCCCTACGGCTCACTGCATCATACTCTTGGCGGGCCCTGGTGAAATCTTGTTCGCTTCGAAAGGGAATAGGAATGACGTAGTAATCGCTGGAAAGGTACAGCCCCAACTCGTTGTCGAACACCTGCATCAAGTCCGTAAAGGGCATCCAACCCTCGAGGGCGAAAAAAAAGTTCTCCGGGATGTCCTGGGGCACCCGGTGGTAATAGAAGTCTTCTTCGGCCTCAACCATTTTAACCGATACCGGCAGCTTGTCCTCGTATCCCAGGAGCCGTTCAACCAAGGGGTCTCGCAGGGCCAGGAACGGGATGTTCCCGTTGGTTGCATCCACCAGCACCCGTTCCCCGTCGATATCATACAGTAGGGCGGTATGCTGCCAGAATCGGGTATATCGCTTGGAGAAACGAAAATCGAAGGTGACCAGAAGCTCTCTCAGCTTCTCCACAGGCACGGGCCCGGCGGCGTTTGGCCCGGCAAGAATGTACTCGGACTTGAGACCGTAGTGGTCGGTGAGGAACTTCAGCGCCTGCACCTTTTCCGAGCAAATAGCGCCGGCGCCCTCAATGATGTTATCGACAGTCTCGTCACCGGACTTGTACACCAGTTTCTTCCCGGAGAACCGCGAATAGTTCTCGAACTGCGCGTTCCAGACTCTCCCGGCCAGCGCTTCGAGCAATTTGAGCTTGGACTCAGGCGATGCCCTTCCAAGAATCTGGTCAACTTCCGAGGGACCAAAGCGGTCGACCAATGTCTCAAGCACAAATCCAGAGTATTTTTCCTCATCCCGCAGCCACTTGCGGGCGTGGAAACCTGTCCAGTTGCGATGATAGGCCCCGTTCATGCGGTCGATGGTGATGTCGATGACGGGGACCTCCTGCCCCCCGACCAACGCCGCGTGAGAGGTGGGAATTTCGTCCAGTCCGATACGCCTGCCTAGCTCTTTGAAAGCGACCTCGGGGACCATGCCCAGGAGATGCCCACCGTTGGAGCTTAGGTATAGCAGGTCTTGCAAGGCGTAGAGGGAGTCGGCGGAGTTTGGGGTGGTCCGATTCTCTCGCAACAACCTGTCCAGGGGGACCCGTTTCACGTACTGGTCCAGCAAGTACCCCAGGGGCCGGCAGTCCTCACTGGCGTCAATTCGCAGGGCGCACTTTCTGGTAGAAACCAGGTCCGAGAATTGGAGAATTAAATCGCCCAAGCTTTCCATTGCCCGAGGTAAGGCCCGTTCACCGGTCTCACAAGGCCGCATGGGGACCGGCCCCCCAGCGAGCGGCAAAGTGATCAAAGGTGAATCGGCTCTTCAAGACCGGTCTGCCCTGGGTTGTCAGCGCATAGACTGCCGGGAGTCCAATCCCGTTGAACGGGTGGGCCTTGGCGAGGGTATACGACCCAGCATTGTTGAAGACCACCTTATCCCCAATCCCCAGGGGATGCTCGAACCGGTAGCAACCGAACATGTCTCCGGCCAGGCAGGTGCTTCCTGCCAGCAGGTACCCGTGGGGCGCGTCATCATCGTGCCCGACTACATCCGGCTGAAAGCCGTACTCTAATACTTCGGGCATATGGTTCACCGTGGTGTCCAGGACCGCAATCTCCTTACCTCCGTTGGGGAACACATCCAGTACCGTGGATACAATGTATCCCGCAGAGCGCACCAGGGCGGAACCGGGTTCAAAGAACACTTGGGCGCCGGTCTGCTCTTTAAGAAGATTGACGGCCTCGATGAAAGGAGCGAAGTCCGAGTCGTGGTCGAAAAGATAACCACCGCCCAAGTTGATCCATTGGACACGGGCTAAAACCGGGGCGGCGCGGGAACACACATATTGTACCGTCGCCAGCAGTTCCCCGAAATCGTAGGAATCGCAGTTGGAGTGGAACAGGATGCCCTTCAGGCCGGAAAACCGACCAGGAGCCTGGTCGAATGCCGTTACCAGGTTTTCCAGGGGGACTCCCAACTTGGAATAAGGCCGGCATGGGTCGTAGCGTTGGTCGTCAACGAAGGACATTTGAGGGTTCACGCGCAACCCGCAACTGGCTTTCTCCTTGGTCCGGCCCTGGTATCGGTCCCAGTGGCTCAACGAATTAAACGAGATGAAATCGCACAGATCGCCGATTTCGTCGATTTCGTCCCCCCTGATGCCCGGTGTGGTAATGTGGATGGTTCCACCGTGGTCGTTGGCGCAACGGGCCAGACGTGCCTCGAACGGGGAGCTCACCGCGAATCCGTCCAGGCTTGGGGCCATAAACTTGAGCGCATCCAAGAACGCGAATGACTTGATCGCGAATAGTAACCGGCACGCTCCGTTTTGACGCAGCGTCTCTCCGGCCTGGAGAAGGCGTTGAATAACCGCCTCGTCGTACATGAAGGCCGGACTGGAAATGGTATCAAGTCCACTGGGAAGCATGCCCATCTCTTTCAACAGTCACCTTCAGCAGGGGCCGGCGCACCGTTACGGGGTCTATGCCCGCCTTCAGCGCCGCCATGACACCGGCGGCCTCCCAATAGTTGTCTACCAGGCGGAATTGCCCCTCCTGCCACGGCAACCGGGTTAGATCGTTCTTCATCAAGTTTTCGTTTTCCCGCACCGCGATGACCGGGATCCCCTGCTCCAACGCCGCCACTGTGGGCAGCCCCAGGCAACCGTTGGGAATGACCAGACATGAAACGTCCTCGACTGACAGGACGTGGGCGTCGCGCATCGCCGATTGATCGGTCACAATCCGCGGGCTCTTCTGGAGTCCCTTGAGGACCGATTGCAAAAAAGTTATGGAGATGGCTTCGGCAGCCAGACGCGGGTCAACGATGCCCGTATCGACCTCCATTGCGGCCTGGGACTCCAGCATCGGCGCGTGGGCCGAGGGCACGTTGTACAGGCTGGATATGGTGTGGGTCAGCATAGATTCGACCCCTCCCCAGGGATTGACCATACTGCCATCGCTGCGGAAATAATCTCCGTGATAGTGGAAGGGAACGTTGATGACTGAGGATATCGCTACCGCGTCGTACTCTCCCCGGTGCTTGTCCAGCAGGTCCAGGACCTGGCTTAGGTCCCCCACCTCGCCCGCTGCCCGCGCGGAGTCAGTGTATTGCGATCTCATCATCAGTGGAGGGTCCAGTTCAATCGTCCGAGGGCACATTAGCCCGTAAGACGCCCGGGCCGCGTTGACGGCGTTGACGGCCATCGCCGGGAAGAGGGGATCGGGGTGGGAGTTGACCAGCGCCAGTACCCGGTTTCCTCTGACCGGCTGCAAACCTACTGCGCCCATCAGCAGGCGAGAAATCACGCTGCCCTCTACGTAGAGTCCGTTCGCGGGCAGCTCATTGATGTCCGACGCGTTCACTACGTTCGGATGTGTAATTAGCCTGTCACATACCGAAGCCAACAACTGGGCCACCGGTGTTGCGTCACCGGCGTGGCCGCCGATAGCGGCTCCGATACCGGTGGGAACCAGCAGCACCGAGTTAAAGCTCCCGGTGTTCTCAGTCCGGCGTTTGCGGAACTGGAACATCAACCCCTGGGGAAACCGGCCGCTAGAGCCAAACCCCAGGCCCGATCCTTGGACGGTGGTCACCTCGCATCGGTAACGCTCATGGTCTGATTCGGTTACGACGAGCCTGACGGACGCCAACTCTTTGGGCAGATGCGCCCCGGTCTGCCGCGACCACCAATCAAGGACGCTAACGCCGGCAGGCGCTACGGGGATGTCGAACGTCGTCTCCGAAAGGAACACTGGTCTTAGTCTCCGGCTGAGGTATTCACCGGTTGAACGAGGGCCCGGGCATTGACCCCCGAAGCCCCCCATCCGGCAACATGTCAAACAGGCGTACTGCCAAGGCTGTTGGCCTCCTTAAACCGCCGCCGGATAAGACCAGCGTAGACGGCTGTCGACCATAGCATAACAGCCCGGCGCCAGCCAAAGAAAGGTCTCGCCGTAATTGTTTCAGACTTGGTGAGGTGAATTGGCCGAAAGCCGGTTGATAAACACTGGCAAGAGCGGCGGTAGTAGTCAGTCAAACTTGGTTTAAATGGTGATTTTCAGGGTGTGTAAAAGGCGGAGTTTCTGACCTTGGAAACGGAGTTCGGCAATGCGGAGTTCACCGCGCAGGTCCTGTCAGGGAAGTCGTCCGCCCGGGTTTTGCACACTCCTGTTGACTTCATGGAAATACTGACCTCCGATCTAATCCCCGTCTAATCCCCGGTTTATTCAGTCCCCGTATTCCTTTACCGCCGACTCTCCTATGGCGAGCTCCCGAAGTGACCGATGCTCAGGTGGAACGTGCCCATCCGGGCTGGGAAGTAGGTCGTAGCCTCGATGGTGTAAGTCCCGCGCTGGAGGGTCTGGTCGATGCGGGAGTTGAGGTTCCGGGTTGTCACGTTGTCGTTTTCGTGGACCACTGCCCCGTTGGAATCCAGCACGTACAGGTAGGGGTCCTCGGGAGAGGTCAGGTTAATGACCACGTGCGTTGCCGCCGTCAAGGTGAAGGTGTAGGACCGCGCGTAGCCTCGTCCCTGTTGAGTGGATTGGTAATCACTGGTCCACATGCTGTTGCTGCGGTCGACCGACCTGGTCAGGTCTCCCAGGTCCTCGGTCTCTTGCAGCGGCCGCACCGAAAGGATGAAGTCGCCGGTCTGCCCGGCGAAGTAGGTTGTGGCCTCGACGGTGTAGGTTCCGGCAGCCAGCATCCGGTTGATGGACGAGTTGAAGTTCCGGCTCCCCACGTTGTCGTTGGAGGCCACCAGCGCCCCGGTCCTGCCTGCCCCTTGCCGCAGCGCCAGGTAGGAGTCCACGCTGGAGGTCAGGTTAATCTCCACCTGCCCAGCCTGGGCCAGGGTGAAGCTGTAGTAGCGGGCGTAGCTGCCGGGCCGGGCTTCAGAATCGCAGTCATCGGCCCAGTCGCCGGTCTTGGTGACCGGGGCGGTCAGCGCTCCCAAAGACTCAACCTCAAGGCATGGGTCGGCTGGGGCGGGTTCTTCATCCTCGCAGAAATCCAGCCCAAGTTCGTTAAAGTCATTGTACGCGACATCCCGTAACCCCGGCGGGATGCACCCGGTCAACTGGTTGTAGGCGAGGTACAATTCTTCCAGGTTGGCGGGGTTGCCCAACTCTGGGGGTATCGACCCGGTCAACTGGTTGGCGGCGAGGTACAGGATTTCCAGGTTGGCGGGGTTGCCCAACTCCGGGGGTATCGACCCGGTCAACTGGTTACTGTTTAGCCGCAGGTCCCGCAGGTTGGCGAGGTTGCCCAACTCTGGGGGTATCGACCCGGTCAACTGGTTGTTGTCGAGGTACAAGTAGTACAGGTTGGCGGGGTTGCCCAACTCCGGGGGTATCGACCCGGTCAACTGGTTGGAGCCGAGGCTCAAGGAATACAGGTTGGCGAGGTTGCCCAACTCCACCGGTATCCAACCGGTCAACTGGTTGTACCAGAGGTACAGCACTTTCAGGTTGGCGAGGTTGCCCAACTCCGGGGGTATCGACCCGGTCAACTGGTTGGAGCCGAGGTGCAGTCCTCGCAGGTTGGCGAGGTTGCCCAACTCCGGGGGTATCGACCCGGTCAACTGGTTGTTGTCGAGGTACAGTTCTCGCAGGTTGGCGGGGTTGCCCAACTCCGGGGTATCGACCCGGTCAACTCGTTGTGCCCGAGCCGCAGTTCCCGCAGGTAGGCGAGGTTGCCCAACTCCGGGGGTATCGAACCGGTCAACTGGTTACTGTTTAGCCGCAGGTCCCGCAGGTTGGCGAGGTTGCCCAACTCTGGGGGTATCGACCCGGTCAACTGGTTGGAGCCGAGGTGCAGTTCTCGCAGGTTGGCGAGGTTGCCCAACTCCGGGGGTATCGACCCGGTCAACTGGTTGGAGTAGAGGTACAGTTCCCGCAGGTTGGCGAGGTTGCCCAACTCCGGGGGTATCGACCCGGTCAACCCCTTTTCTCTGAGGAACAAGCCTATAACGCGCTGTGGGCCACCCAACGTAACGCCGTCCCAGTTGGCTATGGGGGCGCTGGCCGACCAGTCCAGCGTCCCGGTTCCCGCCAGGGTGTCCCGGGCTGCCAGCAGCGCCTCGCAGTCTGCCACCAGCCCCGGGTTGCTGGCCGGACTCGCCACCGCGATTCCATTGCCGCATCCCGGCGACTGGGCCGATGCGGCGGAGGCGGCGCCCGCCAGCAGGACAATGACCAGGAGCATAGGTATTGCCATGACGAATCTGGTCATTTAACGCCTCCTTTGATTTGGCAGTGCAGCTAGTAGAAAGGAAATACGGCTTGGCAACCTTCCAGGACGGGGAGTCCGGGAGCGCCCGCCGGGGTTACAACACCGGTCAATCTTGATCAAACCGTTGAACCGGTGGACTTCACTGGGATTATAATGACGCTGACTATGGCCCGCAACGCCGGGCGACTGTTGAGC
Source organism: Dehalococcoidia bacterium (assembly GCA_965262735.1). Taxonomy (GTDB): domain Bacteria; phylum Chloroflexota; class Dehalococcoidia; order Lucifugimonadales; family UBA3495; genus CATOSK01. The sequence continues at coordinate 418,792 of CBDHFS010000002.1, forward strand.
TTCAGCCCCGACTCCCCGTCTGGTTCCAGTCAATTCCCGGGTCTATGCTGCCTGCATCCGCCGACTCCCCTACCCTATGGCGAGCTCCCAAAGTAACCGATGCTCAGGTGAAAGGTCCCGGCTTGCCCTGGGAAGTAGGTCGTAGCCTCGATGGTGTAAGTCCCACGCTGAAGGGTCTGGTCGATGCGGGAGTCGGCATCGGTGAAGTTGCGCCGCGCCTTATCCTCGGGCACCCCCGGATATTCTTTGCCCTCGGCCTCAGCTCTCTCCGCCAGAATGAAACCCATTGCAAGCGTAATTAGGGGTTATTGAGACCGAGCTAAATATTTGTGAACCATCTATGCACCAATTATTTCCTGGTAATCTTGTCCGGCGCTCCCTGACATTTCTTTCCTCAGCCGGCCACAACCCCGGCGGCACAGCCCGGTTTCGGCGGGCTTCCGCACCAACCCCTGGATTCCAAACCGTACGGACGGAATTCCAGAGATTCCTTGTCTCGTGATGGATTCCTGCTGACTTGGGTCTAGGAGGTGTCGTCAAAACAAGGAAACAAAGGTAAGTTGATGCTGTAAAGGAGTGGCAGGAGTAGCGTGTGGCAGCATCCCAGCGCCGGCACGATCTATCGGACCAGCTATCGGACCAGGTCTGGGAGGGTTTGAAACCCCATTTGCTGGGATCGCGGGTAAGGTGGGTCGGCCAGCCTTCGACAACCGGCTGTTTTTGGCTGTTTTTGAATGCGGTATTCTGAAATTTGCGTACCGGCGCGCCCTGGCGGGATTTCCCCCCGGACTACGGGGACTGGAAAAACACCCATCGCCGCTTTTGCCGTTGGCGGGACCGGGGTGTCTGGACCAAGCTGCTACTGGACCAAGCTGCTACTGGACCAAGCTGCTACTGGACCAAGCTGCTAAATGAAGTGATTGATGAGCCGGATTTAGAGGCGCTGATGATAGACGCCAGTCATATCAAGGTCCATCCTCATGCGGCGGGGGCGCTGGGAGGGAATCAGGAAATGGCCCATACCAAAGGGAGCTGAACACCAAACTGCCCTTGGCGGTGGACTCTCATGGTATGCCAGTGCGATGGTATGCCAGTGCGATGGTATGCCAGTGCGATGGTATGCCAGTGCGGCTGATTCTGACCTAGGGAACCGTTGCGGATTGCTCGCAAGCAATTCCATTGAAGCGATTCCATTGATTGAGGGCATTGCGGCGGAACACCTGTTAGCCGGCAAAGGCTACGACAGCGATGAAATTAGCGATGAAATTGTGGAAGCCGCCTCCGCTCGGGGTATGAACCCGGTGATTCCGCCCCGAAGCAACCGCAAGAACCCCCGGGATTATGACCGGGACCTATATAAACTGAGGCATCTGGTGGAAAACGCCTTCCTGGACCTCAAGCAATGGCGGGGAGTGGCAACCCGTTACGCCCAAAAGTCCGCTTCTTTCCTGGCTATCTGCCAGATCCGAACTCTGGTTATTTGGACTAAGCTATTTTGACGACACCCTCTAAAGCTTCTTGAAGAGCTTCCATCACGGAGTCATCGCGCCCGCTATAGCCCATTGCGACCAACCCAAACCGCCGGCAAGAATCCACAAGCGCTTGTCTTAATCGACTGTCTTGGCTACGCAGTTCTGCAGTCGTGTTTTTCAGGCTCCTTGACCGAAAGTCGCCATGAAGCTTGACCTAGACCGGCCATCTCTCCTCTTGAATCGCCTGCAAAGCATGGTCAGGGGACTCTAGGTCTACTATCGTCAGGTTGCCAATACCGCCATAAACCTTAGCGCAGGCGTCGGATACCAGTGCATCAAAGTTGGTCGTCCAAACGATTCGCGCCTGCTGCGCTTTCAAGAGCGTCGCCATCGCCATGTGACCGTAGGACGGTTTGGCGGTAGACAACTTCTCATTCAGATACGCCCTTCTGTCAGACTCGGCTGGGTACATTTCTTCGAACAGGCCGCATATTCGTTGGTATCTCCCGGAGTGGGCATCCCCCCAAGTGAGTCAATATGGCCCTGTAGCCTGTCGCGCACCACAGGGTTTGACAGATCGGCAACCTCGTTGAGGGATGTCCGACGCTGGCTGACAAATAGGCGCTGCTTGAACTCCCATGCCATGTCGAACGCCGTGGGCACTCCGGTGGCGGCCGATGCCTATGGGCCCAAGAACCACATTAGATTCTGCCCGCGTATCGCGAAACGCCGGGTGAGATCATTGGATTCGATGCGGAATTGCTCGTACTCCGTTGTCACGTCAACCACCTACGCTACCCCAGAAACTTTTGCGCCTAAGCTACCGTTCTTTGCCGCAGCCTGAAGTTGAATTATCAGTCAACATTAAACTCAATCAAGTTGTTGACTTTCAACACAAGGTTTGGCAAAATGTTCCAGGAGGTTCCGATGCCATTTCCTGACCGGTTGCGCGAACTGCGGAGGGCTGCCCGGATGAGCCAACGGGCGCTGGCGGAGAAGGTTGGGGTAGATTTTACGTATTTGAGCAAGATCGAAAACGGTCGGGTCGAGCCTCCCAGCGAAGGCGTCCTCCAGAGAATCGCAAAAGAATTGGCGGGACAACTCGGGATGGACGAGACCGAATTGGCGGATGAATTGATTACCCTCGCCGGTAAAATTCCTTCGGACCTGGCGGAAACCCTGTCCCGTAACCCAGAACTTGTGCGGCTTCTAAGCCCGAATCCACCGAAGGAGGGCGTCGGGTCAGCGTCCTGAAGTGGCCAAAGGGTGCTCCTCTGAATCTGGGATAATGGTTTTGTAACAGCAAACCGGTCCCAGAAAAGGAGCACCCAATAGATGCTACCACGCCGCCACCCCGACCGCATCCGTATCGCCTTCGACGACCACCGCCTGGTGACCAACGCTGGGCTGCTCCTTCCGGCCACCCTGGCCCGGCGCCTGGGCCTGCCCGAACTGGTACAGGAGCACCTGGACTTGGGCGAAGCGCCGGGCCGGGCCAACACCGGAGACAAGATCATGACGCTGGTGTCCTCCGCTCTGGCGGGCGGCGACTGCATCGACGACGCCGATGTGTTGCGCACTGGCAGGACGGCCTGCGCTCTCGGCTGCGTAGTCAAGGCGCCCTCCACCCTGGGCACTTTCCTGCGCAGCTTCAGGTGGGGCCACGTCCGTCAGTTGGACCGGGTGAGCCGCGAGCTGCTGGCCCGGGCCTGGCAGGCGGGGGCCGGACCCGGCGACGCGCCATTCACCATCGACCTTGATTCGACGATCTGCGAGACTTACGGACTGGCCAAGGAGGGCGCCCGCCACCACGGCTATACCGGTGCACGGGGCTATCACCCACTGCTGGCCGTCGCCGCCGGAACCGGCGACGTGCTGATGGCCCGGCTGCGCGAGGGCCGGTCCAACACCGTCCGCGGCGCCGCCCACTTCCTGCGTGAGACGGTGGGACGGGTTCGCTGCGGCGGGGCCAGCGGGCAGCTCACCATGCGGGCCGACAGCGGCTTCTATACCCACGCCGTGGCCGCCGTCTGCCGCCGGATGGACGTCCGCTTCTCCATCACCATCCGCCAGCACAAAAGCCTGCACAATCTCATCGAGGCGATACCCGAAGATGCCTGGACGCCGATTCCTTACTGGATGGACGGCGCCGCCGATGTGGCCGAAACCACCTACACCCCCTTCCAGAGCGAGCCGGATGCCGCGCCGGTGCGGCTCATCGTCCGGCGGGTGAAGCCGGCGCCCGGTTCTCAACTGGCTCTCTTCGCCACCTACAGCTATCACGGCTTCATCACCGACCGGGACGGAGAGACCCTGGAACTGGAGGCCGACCACCGCCGCCACGCCGAGATCGAGAATGCGATACGCGACCTCAAGTACGGCGTCGGGCTGAACCATCTCCCCTCGGGCCGCTTCGCTGCCAACGGCGCCTGGCTGGCGGTACAGGTGATGGCCCACAACCTGGCCCGCTGGACCGCCCGCATCGGCCTCGGTGAGCGGACCGTGACCACCAAGACCCTCCGGCGGCGGTTCTTCGCCCTGGCCGGACGGCTCACCCGCTCGGCACGCCGGATCACCCTGCATCTTCCCAAGCGCTGGCCCTGGGAGGAGCAGTTCAGCCGCGCCCTGGCCCGACTGCGAGCCATTCCACTCCCAGCCTGACGGCGCCCGTCCGCCACTGACCCGCCAGCCAACCCAACGTCCCCGCAAACTCGCGCCAGCCCAGTCCGCGAGCGCCTCTTGCCGTGTCCTATCCCGCCATCTCGCTCGCCACAGCCACTGCAGGCCGACATCGGCGCCCCCCAAAGCGCCTGCAGACCGCCGCCAACCTCCCATCTACCCGAATTCGAGCCCGGATTATCGCGCCTGTAACTCCCTCACCCCCTTCCGCTGTCCTCACGCCGTCCATCCCTGTCCATCGGTGGATTCGGGCTAAGGTCCGTGGGGGGTGATGTGCATTCTGCCGCTGATTGGCGAAGACTCTTTTCCGGTCAATCCCCGAAACAGCCACCAGAAGAAGGATGACCACACGGTACTTGCCCGACATCCATATAGAACGCATGGCAACTCGGTTGTTGAGTCGCTATGAAAGCGAATTTGGCGGCGTAGCAGAACCACCAGTGCCGGCGGAAGACATTGCCGACGGCCTGCTGGACTTGCGTATCCTGTGGGACGCACTCTCCGAGTCGGCTGGGACAACCACATTGGCTGGCCTGAAACCTGATGACCGTATGATAGTGTTCAACGATCCCCGGCGGAAGGTTATTGAGGAAACGCAGGGGTTGTACAACACAGTGTTGGGACACGAAATCGGACACTGGGAGTTGCACATTGACCATGGCATGGTTACCCAAGAGCAACTGCCCAAATTCGACCAGGTTTATGATTGCCTCTACCAGGAATCCACTTCCACTCAAGGGCCAAGGGAAGCGCAGGCGCACAAGTTCATGGGATTTCTTCTAATGCCCTCCCATCTGTTGTCGGAAGCTATCCGAGACGTTGACCTGACCAGGTGGGTGAACCTGTACAGGTTGCGAGACCTTTTTCAGGTGACCATCTCGGCGTTAACCATAAGGCTGGAGCGGCTTGGCATCCTTTACGTCGCTACCGACGGACAGCTTTACCCATCGTTGCAGGAATACCACGGCCAGAGGCGAATGGCGCTTTAGGAATTCCAGTCATGCAATTAGTGGTTTCAAGGCCACCACAGAGAGGCAAATCATGGAAAACCCGTTCTTTGACCGGCCGATAATCAACTCGCCATACGAATATCCCTCTCAACATTGGGAGTTGGACGAAGACGGCCAACCGACTCAGCAGATTATCGAGAGCCGGCGAGGAGCCGAATTCGTCACACCAATCCCGAAGCCCAGGCAAAGAGGAAGGGCCAGGGGCGGACAGCAGCAGTTTGTCATTGACGAAGGCTTGGGCCTCTCGACCCAAGAGCAGCAGTACGACGTTACGGCGGCGGTGAACGAGATTCGCCGACGCGTTGACCAATGGAGGAACATTCCCAGCCCAAACAACTGGGGGGTTACGCCGGAGACAGCCCGGCTACTCCTGCATTGGCGGCAGCACAAGTTCAGCAATTATCGCCCCTTCTTCTGCCAAGTTGAAGCCGTAGAAACCTTGATTTGGCTTACCGAGGTCGCCCCCAGGCTTGGATCGGGCGGCAGGGGATCCCTGGACCGGCTGGCCGACGTCAATCAAGAGGCTAACCCGGAATTGCTTCGGATTGCCTTGAAGCTGGCCACCGGGGCCGGCAAGACCACCGTCATGGCCATGATTATCGCCTGGCAGACCATCAACGCCGTCCGGCATCGCAACAGCCGGAGGTTCACTCGCGGCTTCCTGGTAACCACTCCCGGCCTGACCATCAAAGACCGGCTGCGGGTGCTCCAGCCCAATGACCCGGACAGCTACTACGCCAGCCGGGAACTGGTCCCCGGCGATATGCTGGAAGACCTCCAACGGGCCAAGATAGTCATTACCAACTACCACGCTCTGCGGCAGCGGGAGCGTCTCGAAGTTTCCAAAGGAGGGCGCGATCTGCTGCAAGGACCGGGAACACCCCTGGAAACACTGGAAACCGAAGGCCAGATGATCCAGCGGGTTATGCCGGAACTCATGAGCATGAAGAACGTAATGGCGCTGAACGACGAAGGGCACCACTGCTACCGGCGCAAACCGGGCGATGACGATGAAAGACCCCTTACCGCAGAAGAAAAGCAGGAAGCCAGCAAGAACACCGAAGAAGCCCGGGTCTGGATTTCGGGCTTGGAGATGGTCAAGCGCAAGCTGGGCATACGGCAGGTGGTGGACCTGTCGGCCACTCCTTTCTTCCTGCGCGGCTCCGGCTATGCCGAGGGAACCCTGTTCCCCTGGACGGTAAGCGACTTCTCCCTTATGGACGCTATCGAGTGCGGCATTGTGAAGCTACCCCGGGTCCCGGTGGCCGACAACATCCCCGGGGACGAGGTTCCGGTGTTCCGCAACCTTTGGGAGCATATTCGCAGAGATATGCCGAGGGCAGGCCGTGCCAGAGCCGGGAACCTGGACCCTCTCGATTTGCCAACAACCTTGCAGACGGCGTTGGAAGCCCTTTACGGGCACTACAGGAATACCTACCAGCAATGGGAAGCAGACGGAGTGGCGGTTCCACCCTGCTTCATTGTTGTCTGCAACAACACTTCGACTTCGAAGCTGGTTTATGACTATATCTCCGGTTTTGAGCGGCTAAACGAAGACGGCTCAACCAGCCTGCAAAATGGACGCCTGGAGCTGTTCCGCAACTTTGACGAGTACGGCAACCGTTACGGGATACCCCGCACCTTGCTGATAGATAGCCAGCAACTGGAGTCCGGCGACAAGCTCAGCGATGACTTCCGCCGCGCCGCGGCAACTCAAATCGAGCGGTTCCGTTGGGAGCGGCAGGAACGTTCCGGCAACCGGGAGGATGCGGACAAAATCACCGAACAGGAACTCCTGCGGGAAGTGATGAACACCGTGGGCAAAGAAGGGCGGCTGGGCGAATCCATCCGCTGCGTCGTGTCGGTGTCCATGCTGACCGAGGGCTGGGACGCCAACACCGTCACCCACGTCCTGGGCGTGCGAGCCTTCGGCACCCAACTGCTGTGCGAGCAGGTGGTCGGGCGGGCGCTGCGGCGCCAGTCCTACGACTTGAACGAAGAGAACCAGTTTAACGTCGAATATGCGGACGTGCTGGGCATTCCTTTCGATTTCACCGCCCGCCCCGTGGTGGTTGGGCCGGGCAAGCCGCGCCAAACGGTGCACGTAAGGGCCATGCGTCCCGAACGGGACCACCTGGAGATAACCTTCCCACGGGTTTCCGGCTACCGGGAAGACCCTCCCAAGGAGGACCTGGTTGCCAACTTCACCGAAGATTCCAAGCTGGACCTGACGCCGGACCTTGTGGGTCCAACCCAGACCAGAAACGAGGGAATCATCGGTGAAGGGGTTGACCTGAACCTGCTCCACACCGGCGACCTCCGCACGTCCAGCCTGGTGCTGCACCTGACCAAGCGTCTGCTGGAAACGAAGTGGCGAGACCCCAACCAGGACATCAAGATGCACCTGTTCGGCAAGCTGAGAAACGTGGTCAGGCAGTGGCTGGACACCTGCCTGGTCTGCCGGGGCGGGACCTATCCGGCGCAGCTCATGTACCAATCATTGGCGGACATGGCCTGCAACCGAATCACCGCCGCCATCACCAGCAGAGAGGGCGAGCGGTCCATCAAGGCGCTGCTGGACTCCTACAACCCCACCGGCTCGACGCAGCACGTCAACTTTACCACCTCAAAAACGGGCCTCTGGACCACGGACTCCCGCAAGTGCCATGTCAACCTTGCCGTGCTGGACAGCGACTGGGAAGCCGAGTTCTGCCGGGCAGTGGAGTCCCATCCCAGCGTGAAAGCCTATGTGAAGAACCACAACCTAGGCCTGGAAGTCCCCTACCTCTTCGGCTCAACGCCGCGCACCTACATCCCCGACTTCATCGTGCAGGTGGACGACGGCCATGACGACCCGCTGAACCTCATTGTGGAAATCAAGGGCTACCGGGGCGAGGACGCCCGGGAAAAGAAGAACACCATGGACGCTTACTGGCTGCCCGGCGTCAACTCCCTGGGACATTACGGACGCTGGGCCTTCGCCGAGTTTACTGCGGTGTATGATATTGAATCAGGGTTCGACGCTATTTTCGCTGAGATGGCGTCGTAGACTCCAACAACCTGCCTGGAAATGGGTTGAGGCCGGGGGAGACCGATTTCTGAGGGATGATTATATGGACTCGCTGGAAATGAACATAGCCGCCTACGGCCACATACGTGAACATCTGGAACTGCAACACCGAGGTGATTGGGTGGTCTTGCATGACAGGAAGCTGGCCGGGGTCTACGGTTCCTACGAGGAGGCCCACAGGAAAGCGATGGGGCGCTTTGGCCCCAGACCATACCTTATTGCAGAAGTGGGCGGGGAGTGGATAGACCGGCAAGTGAAAGAGGTGCGGGCCAAAGCCGCCCGGTGGTTGGCTGACGCGGGCGGCAGCGACCCTGACGCGCAGTACATTCCGAGGAATGGAAGCGAGCTTCTCGAATGATTCTAGTGGATACTGCCGTTTGGATTGACCACATAAACGCCTCGGTGAGTGAGCTCCTGAACCGACTGGATAGCGGCCAGGTTCTGACACATCCGATGGTCATTGGTGAAATTGCTTGTGGCACGATTCGAAATAGAGCAGAAATCTTGTCTTACTTATGGGCGCTCCCGATGATCGAGGAGGTAGACCATGAAACGGTCCTTCAAGAAATTGAAACAAACCGGCTGATGGGTCGGGGCATCAGATTCATCGATGCCCACTTGCTCGCCGCAGTCATAATCAATCGCGACGCCTCCCTATGGACTAGAGACCGGCGTCTTAACCGGATCGCCGAAGAAATGGGACTCTCATTTACGGAACGCTCCTGACTGGAGGAAGCTAATATGCCCAGACCCAGAAAAGCCCGCGCCGCCGGCAAGTCGGTGGAAACCCTGCGGCACGAGGGCGACACCCGCACCAACATCCCCACGGCGGAGTACCAATCGCTAGTGCGGGAGGAACAGGAAACTCCCCTGCGCGCGGCCTACCAGCGGCGTAACCGCGACCTGGACCCCCAACTGGTATGGCGAGGCAAGGACGAGCAGGACCTGGCCGACCTGGTGGTCAACGTCCCGCCCCTCTACATCCAGGAGAAGGTGCATCCCAAGGCGCTCATCGCCGATTTAGTTGCCAGTAGTCAGTGGCTAGCGGCCAGGGGAGAAGACCGGTCACCGGCTACTGACCACTGGCAACTGGACCTGTTCTCCGACTTCAACGGGCTGCCCGAGGGCGCCGACCGGACCGAGTTCTACCAGCACGACGGGGCTACTGGCAAAACCGCATGATTCTCGGCGACAGCCTGCAGGTCATGGCCTCGCTGTCTGAGCGGGAGGGGTTGCAGAGCAAGGTACAGTGCATCTACATCGACCCGCCCTATGGCATCCGGTTCAACTCCAATTTCCAGTGGTCCACCACCAGCCGCGACGTGCGCGACGGCAACGTGGCCTATATCACCCGCGAGCCGGAGCAGGTCAAAGCCTTCCGCGACACCTGGCGCGACGGCATCCACTCCTACCTGACCTACCTGCGCGACCGCCTCACCGTCGCCCGCGAGCTGCTGACGGACAGCGGCAGTGTGTTCGTACAGATTGGGGAGGAGAATTTTGTTGCACAAATAGCTTTCACAAAAACCGGCGGTTTTTCGTCCGATTTCTTTACTGGGGTATTCGATTTCCTACTCCAGTACGGAAAGAAAATTGATGAAACTAAGTTCAGGCGTCTGTACGTTGACAAAGCAGAAGGCAAGAGTGGTATAGGCAACTATGGGTTGGTCGAGGAGAGTGATGGGAGGACGAGGCGAATCACTCCAGCAGAAAAGGACAATCCTTCGCTTGCTTTAACCACATCTCGGCTTTTTGGAGTTCACTCGCTGACTAGCGGAGGAGGTACTACGCTAAACCAGCCTTATGTTTTCCAAGGGATTGAATACAATCTCAAGCCAAGGGACAACTGGAAAGCGAGTTATCCAGATGGAATGAACCGTCTCAATCAAGCTGGGAGAATTGGAGGGACTTCTAGGCGCATTGGGTATAAGCGATACTATGATGATTTTCCCAAGATTGAACTTACCAATTTGTGGTCCGATACTCGTGGTGAGATGAATATCCAGTATGTCGTTCAAACGAGCGACAAAATCATAGAACGTTGCATCTTATCTGCCTCCGACCCTGGCGACCTGGTGCTGGACCCCACCTGCGGCTCCGGCACCACCGCCTACGTCGCCGAGCAGTGGGGGCGGCGGTGGATAACCATTGACACCTCGCGCGTCGCCCTGGCTTTGGCCCGCGCCCGCATCATGGGCGCCCGCTATCCCTACTACCTGCTGGCTGACAGCAAGGACGGGCAACTCAAGGAAGCCGAAATCTCCCGCCGCGCCCCCTCGGAGATGCCCACCTACGGCAACCTGCGGCAGGGCTTCGTCTATGAGCGGGTGCCCCACATTACCCTGCGGGCCATCGCCAACAATGCCGAGATTGACGTCATCTGGGAGACGGCGCAGGAGGAACTGGAACCGCTGCGGGAAGAGCTGTCAGTGGCTAGTGGTCAGTGGTCAGCCACCGGCAACGGGCCGCTGGAAGAATGGGAGATTCCGCGGGAGCGGCCGGAAGACTGGCCACTAGTACCGCGTCAGGGTGAAACCGATGGATAGATACGCCGAAGCTTATGCCGGGCATCGGTGGTGGAGAAGCTCCAGTCGATGGTTGCCTCAGCCTGATTACGCTCGATCTCCAATGCCGCGATTTCGCGCTTAAGCGACACTTCATCTTCAATGCGGCGATTCAAACATTGGTTGCTGAAGACGCTGAACTCGATCTCCGCCATGTTGAGCCAGCTCCCATGTTTGGGAGTATAGTGAAACTCCAGCCGTTGGATCACCCGTCTGGCTTCCTTTGGCTCGAAGGCCTCGTACAGGGAGGCGGGTCTATGGGTGTTCAGGTTGTCCAGCACCACTCGGATCCTCTCCGCCTCGGGGTAAGCAGCATCCCCCAGCCAGCGCATCTGATGGGCGAAGTCGGTCATGGTGCGACGCTCGGTCACTGCCACATGCCTCCAGCCCGCCAGCGGCTCACAGGTCATGAACAAGTTCCGGGTCCCGTTGCGCTGGTACTCGTAATCAAACCGCTCCCGCCGGCCCGCCTTGGCCGGGATGGGCGCCCGCTTCTCGGCCACCAACTGCTTGGAGGTCTCGTCGAAACAGACTACGGGCCGCTGGGGGTCATAGGGTTCCGCATAGAGGTCCAGCACGTCCTCCATGCGGGCCACGAACTCGGCGCTCACCTTGGGGATGCACCACTCCTTCTTCCGCCACGGCTTGAGTTCGTTTTTTTCAGCACCTGCCTGACCGTCTCCCGGGAGATGGAGTCGGTCAACTCCAGCTTCACCGCCTGGTCGGCCAGCAATCGCAAGGTCCAGCGGGTGTGCCCTTCCGGGGCTGCGCTGCAGGCCACGGCCACCAGGTGGGCTTCCTGCTTTCCATCGAGTTTACGCCGTTGTCCCGGCCGCGGCAGGTCATTGAGGGCCCGCTGCAACCCGCCTTCCACGAAGCGCTGGCGCACCCGGCCGACCGTGGAGGGGCCGACCAGCAGAGCTTCGGCCACCTGCTGGTCGGTAAGGCCTTCATCGGCCTTGCACAAAATGAGGCACCGCTTCACTTTACGCCCCGAGGATTGGCCGCGCCGGGTGATACCCAGCAAATGTTCCCGCTCATCTTGGGTCAAGTTCACTCGGTATAGCTTGGCCGGCATTCCCCACGCCTCCCCACAATCAAAGAATGCCTCAATTATATACTTTCTTATATTTGTCAAAAATAGCCGAACGAAATCAGGCTGCGGCAACTAACGACTGGAGATTCTCTACCGCCCATGCACTGAACAAGCTTCGGCATATCTATACATCGGTTTTAGCCGGACGCGGTACTAGCCACTGAACCACTAATCACTAAATTCTGGGAGCGGCGCATCGCCCGGCAGAAGGAGATTGACGCCTCCATCGCGGCCAAGGCCGACTACGAGTACCTGTACGACAAGCCCTACGAGGATCGGCGCAAGGTGCGGGTGGCGGGCCCCTTCACCGTGGAGAGCATCTCGCCGCACCGGGTGCTGGGCGTGGACGAGAATGGGGACGTGATGGACAGCATCGCCGAACCCCGGAACGGTTACGGGACCGGGTACGACTTCGGCCAGGTCATCTTGGACAACCTGAAACGCTCCGGCGTCCAGCAGGCCCACAAGGAAGACCGGATCAGCTTCACTTCCCTGACCCCCTGGCCGGGGCGTCTGGTCTGCGCCGAGGGCCGGTATTTCAGTGACCAGTGGTCAGTGGTTAGTGGTCAGTCCGCACCGGCTACTGACGACTGGTCACCGGCAACCGAACTCCGGGCGGCGATTTTCGTCGGCCCTGAATTCGGCACCGTGTCCCGCCCCGACCTGGTAGAGGCGGCGCGGGAAGCGGCGGAGTGCCAGTTCGACGTGCTCATCGCCTGCGCCTTCAACTACGATGCCCACACCACCGAGTTCGAGAGCCTGGGCCGCATCCCGGTACTGAAAGCCCGCATGAACGCCGACCTGCACATGGCCGGCGAGCTGAAGAACACCGGCAACGGCAACCTGTTCGTCATCTTCGGCGAGCCGGATATTTCAGTGGCCAGTGGTCAGTGGCTGGTGACCAGAGGCGGTAGAATGGTTGGGAATTATGAGCAAATCAAAGAGCTATCAGGACTTGGAAGTCTGGAAGAAATCAATGCAATTGGCCGAGATGGTCTATCGAATCTCTGCCATATTTCCGCTGGAGGAGAGGTTCGGCATGACCAGCCAGGTGCGGCGGTCGGCGGCGTCAGTGGCGGCGAATATAGCCGAGGGAGCGGAACGCCACGGGCCCCGGGAGTTCCTCCACTTTCTGGGTATAGCGAGCGGGTCGCTGGCAGAGACGGAGACGTTTTTGATGCTGGCGCAGCGGCTGGGGATGATCAACTCGGACCAAACCGCGCCGCTGCTGGAACAAGCGTCGGAAATTGGACGAATGCTCAACGGACTAAAACGCTCGCTGCGGTCGAGGGCCTGACGACTGCGGACTGGCCACTGGCGCTGACCACTAGCCACTGGACACAGGTCACTGTAAACGGCGTGGACGTTTTCCATCCCAACAGCGGCGAAGTGCGCAGCGACGGGCCGGAGGGCATCGCCTGCTGGTTCATCGACACCGACTACAACCAGGAGAGCTTCTTCGTCCGCCACGCCTACTTCCTGGGCGCCAGCGACCCCTACAAGTCCCTGAAGACCACCCTCAAGGCCGAAATAGACGCCGACACCTGGGCCACCCTCAACCGCGACACCTCCCGCCCCTTCCCGCGGCCGGAGTCGGGCCGCATAGCGGTGAAGGTGATTAACCACCTGGGGGATGAGGTGATGAAGGTGTTCCGGGTGGGGTGAGGGCGATTCCAATTATCGGGAGGTGCTTGCTATGAGATTCTTAACTCGAATGAACTGGAACTTTTCGCGGGCTATCCGAACCATCCTTGTAATCGCCCTGGCGGTGTTAGCAATTTCTGCGATGAAAGTTGCCCCTGATGTAGAAGAATGGCATTTGGTCGTTGTCGCGGCGATTGGTTCAATGGCCTTGATCAATTTAGAGCTTAAACCCGAATCCACCGATGGACAGGGATGGACGGCGTGAGGACAGCGGAAGGGGGTGAGGGAGTTACAGGCGCGATAATCCGGGCTCGAATTCGGGTAGATGGGAGGTTGGCGGCGGTCTGCAGGCGCTTTGGGGGGCGCCGATGTCGGCCTGCAGTGGCTGTGGCGAGCGAGATGGCGGGATAGGACACGGCAAGAGGCGCTCGCGGACTGGGCTGGCGCGAGTTTGCGGGGACGTTGGGTTGGCTGGCGGGTCAGTGGCGGACGGGCGCCGTCAGGCTGGGAGTGGAATGGCTCGCAGTCGGGCCAGGGCGCGGCTGAACTGCTCCTCCCAGGGCCAGCGCTTGGGAAGATGCAGGGTGATCCGGCGTGCCGAGCGGGTGAGCCGTCCGGCCAGGGCGAAGAACCGCCGCCGGAGGGTCTTGGTGGTCACGATCCGCTCACCGAGGCCGATGCGGGCGGTCCAGCGGGCCAGGTTGTGGGCCATCACCTGTACCGCCAGCCAGGCGCCGTTGGCAGCGAAGCGGCCCGAGGGGAGATGGTTCAGCCCGACGCCGTACTTGAGGTCGCGTATCGCATTCTCGATCTCGGCGTGGCGGCGGTGGTCGGCCTCCAGTTCCAGGGTCTCTCCGTCCCGGTCGGTGATGAAGCCGTGATAGCTGTAGGTGGCGAAGAGAGCCAGTTGAGAACCGGGCGCCGGCTTCACCCGCCGGACGATGAGCCGCACCGGCGCGGCATCCGGCTCGCTCTGGAAGGGGGTGTAGGTGGTTTCGGCCACATCGGCGGCGCCGTCCATCCAGTAAGGAATCGGCGTCCAGGCATCTTCGGGTATCGCCTCGATGAGATTGTGCAGGCTTTTGTGCTGGCGGATGGTGATGGAGAAGCGGACGTCCATCCGGCGGCAGACGGCGGCCACGGCGTGGGTATAGAAGCCGCTGTCGGCCCGCATGGTGAGCTGCCCGCTGGCCCCGCCGCAGCGAACCCGTCCCACCGTCTCACGCAGGAAGTGGGCGGCGCCCCGGACGGTGTTGGACCGGCCCTCGCGCAGCCGGGCCATCAGCACGTCGCCGGTTCCGGCGGCGACGGCCAGCAGTGGGTGATAGCCCCGTGCACCGGTATAGCCGTGGTGGCGGGCGCCCTCCTTGGCCAGTCCGTAAGTCTCGCAGATCGTCGAATCAAGGTCGATGGTGAATGGCGCGTCGCCGGGTCCGGCCCCCGCCTGCCAGGCCCGGGCCAGCAGCTCGCGGCTCACCCGGTCCAACTGACGGACGTGGCCCCACCTGAAGCTGCGCAGGAAAGTGCCCAGGGTGGAGGGCGCCTTGACTACGCAGCCGAGAGCGCAGGCCGTCCTGCCAGTGCGCAACACATCGGCGTCGTCGATGCAGTCGCCGCCCGCCAGAGCGGAGGACACCAGCGTCATGATCTTGTCTCCGGTGTTGGCCCGGCCCGGCGCTTCGCCCAAGTCCAGGTGCTCCTGTACCAGTTCGGGCAGGCCCAGGCGCCGGGCCAGGGTGGCCGGAAGGAGCAGCCCAGCGTTGGTCACCAGGCGGTGGTCGTCGAAGGCGATACGGATGCGGTCGGGGTGGCGGCGTGGTAGCATCTATTGGGTGCTCCTTTTCTGGGACCGGTTTGCTGTTACAAAACCATTATCCCAGATTCAGAGGAGCACCCTTTGGCCACTTCAGGACGCTGACCCGACGCCCTCCTTCGGTGGATTCGGGTTAAAGATAAACGCCCTGATCAAAAGGTCCGTATAATAATCACAGTTGGCCTCGCAGCAATAGCTGCCTGGGTAGCGCTTGTTATTGAAGCGGGCGAAGAGCGCCGGTTTTTATTCGTGGCATTGTCGTGGGTAATTTCCTTTGCCCTGTCTTTGTTTGCTTTGTACGTGGTCTTAATAACTGTTTGCCCGTTAGTGCAAAGCACCCATTTCAATGAAGTATGCAATTCCGCATAGCCGACACATTCACAGTTAGCCTGGCCAGGCTGGCCAATGAGCTGCAAAAGGCGGCCAAAACCACCGCCTTTGACTTGCAGACTAATCCAGCCCTGCCGGGTCTTGGTTGGCACCGGCTTGCCAATGTCAGGGACTCCAATTTCTGGTCGGCTCGCGTCAGCCTGGACATCCGAATCATCGTCCATCGAACGGACGAGGACATGACCCTGTGTTACGTGGGCCACCACGACGACGCTTACCATTGGGCCGCGCGCAGGAAGCTGGAAACCCACCCAACTACCGGGGCTGCCCAACTCGTGGAGCTGCGGGAGGTTGTCCAGGAGATTGCTGTTCCGGTGTACGTCGAGACTGAAGAGACAGCCCTGCCAAAGCCGTTGCTCTTCGCCCGTACCCCGGACGACCAACTGCTGGGTTATGGCGTGCCGGTGGAATGGCTGGCCGATGTCAGGGCTGCCAACGAGGACAGCGTACTGGACATTGCCGGACATCTGCCGGCGGAGGCGGCAGAGGCCTTGCTGGAACTGGCCGTCGGCAAAACGCCACAACCGTCCCTTCCAGCGCCTTCCGGGACCGACCCCTTCAATCATCCGGACGCGTTGCGCCGCTTCCGAGTTATGCGGAATGTCGAGGAATTGGAAAGGGCCCTGGAATATCCCTGGGAGAAGTGGACCGTCTTTCTTCATCCGGCGCAGCTCGGTATCGTGGAGCGTAAATACAATGGGCCAGCTAGGGTTTCCGGCTCCGCGGGCACCGGCAAGACCGTCGTGGCTCTCCACCGTGCGGCATTCTTGGCCAAGTCCAACCCGAATGCCCGCATTTTGCTGACCACGTTCTCCGCCGCGCTGGCTAATCTGTTGAGGGCCAAGCTGCAACTGCTGGTCCACCAAGACCTGCAAACCGGCGGGAGAATCTCGGTCGATTCGTTGGATACGGTGGCCCGAAGCCTCTACGAGGCCAAGTTTGGCCCGCTGAAATTGGCCCGGCAGGAAACTATTGGGGCATTTGTTGAAGAGGCCGCCGGTAAGGAAGGAGCCAATTTCTCCCTGACCTTTCTCCTGACGGAGTGGGAGCGGGTAGTGGACGCATGGCAGTTGGATACTTGGGAAGACTATCGGGACGTGGCCCGTATCGGGCGCTATCGCAGGTTATCTGAGAACCAAAGGTGGGCTTTGTGGCCGGTGTTTGAGCGGGTCAAGTTGAGTCTTAGAGAACAGGGATGGTTGACCAAGGCCGAAATGTTCGGGCGGCTGACCCGGGAATTCGCACGACAGGACCATCCGCTGTTCGAGTACGTTGTAGTTGACGAAGCTCAGGATATAAGCGTCGCGCAACTGAGGTTCTTGGCAGCACTGGCCGGAGGACGCCCAAACGGTCTCTTCTTCGCCGGCGACCTGGGGCAGCGCATCTTTCAGCAGCCTTTCTCCTGGAGGGAACTCGGCGTTGACGTCCGGGGCCGCTCTCAAACTCTACGAATAAACTATCGCACTTCACATCAAATTAGAACACAAGCCGACCGCCTCTTGGACCCGGAAATGTCCGATGTTGACGGCAACCTGGAAGAACGTAGTGGCACGGTCTCGGTGTTCAACGGGCCAAAGCCCGCCATTCATGTTCTGGAAGACGCGGATGCTGAGTCCATCGCAGTGAACGAGTGGCTGATCGCCAGAATCTCCGAGGGCCTGCAACCCGATGAGATCAGCGTATTTGTCCGGTCGATTGAGCAGATAGACCGGGCGGTGGCAACGGTCAAACGCTCCGGTATGCCTTACGCTGTGCTTGACGACGAGATGCAAGCAGCAGAGGGTTGTTTGACGGTCGGCACGATGCACTTGGCCAAGGGGCTTGAGTTCCGCGCGGTTGCCGTGATGGCCTGCGATTCGGAGGTGGTTCCCCTCCAGTCCCGAGTAGAGTCGATTGTGGATGAGGCAGATTTGGAGGAGGTCTACAACACCGAACGTAACCTGCTCTATGTAGCCTGTACCCGCGCCCGAGACCACCTTTTGGTCACCGGGGTCGTGCCGGCTTCCGAGTTCCTGGACGACATGCGGTCGCCCGTCTGAATAGACCTCGCCGCATTATCAAAACCCAAGCCCCTGCTATTCGCTAGGGCGTGTCGTCAAAACAAGGAAATGAAGGTAAGTTGATGCTGTAAAGGAACGTCGGAAGTAGCGTATGGCAGCATCCCATCGCCGGCACGATCTATCGGACCAGCTATCGGAACAGGTCTGGGATGGTTTGAAACCCCATTTGCCGGGAGTCGCGGGTAAGGTGGGTGGGCCAGCCTTGGACAACCGGCTGTTTTTGGCTGTTTTTGAAGCGGTATTCTGGATTTTGCGCACCGGCGCGCCCTGGCGGGATCTGCCCCCGGACTTCGGGGACTGGAAAAACACCCATCACCGCTTTTGCCGTTGGCGGGACCGGGGGGTCTGGACCAAGCTGCTACTGGACCAAGCTGCTAAATGAAGTGATTGATGAGCCGGATTTAGAGTTGCTGATGATTGACGCCAGTCATATCCCAATCATAACAAGGTCCATCCTCATGCGGCGGGTGCGCTGGGAGGGAATCAGGAAATGGCCCATACCAAAGGGGGCTGAACACCAAACTGCCCTTGGCGGTGGATTCTCATGGTGTGCCAGTGTGGCTGATTCTGACCGAGGGAACCGTTGCGGATTGCTCGCAAGCAATTCTATTGATTGATGGCATCGGGGCGGAACACCTATTGGCGGACAAAGGTTATGATACCAATGAAATTGTGGCCGCCGCATTAGCTAGCGGGATAAACCCGGTGTTCCCGCCCCGATGCAACCGTAAGAAACCCCAGGACTATGACTGGGACCTGTATGAGCTACGGCATCTGGTGGGAAATGCCTTCCTCGATTTCGAACAATGGCGTGGAGTGGCAACCCGTTATGCCAAAAGAGCCATTTCTTTCCTGGCTATCTGCCAAATCCGGGCCCTAGTTCTTTGGACCAGGCTATTTTGACGACACCCTTAAGCTGGACTTTTACACTCAGGCGGCGTAGGCCAGGGAGTCGAGAAGCCGGGCATACAGTGCGGCGGCGACGTTGAAAAACCTTCCGAGGCGATCCAGAGGCGGCGGCGCACCAGGGCGATGGCATCGACGAAGGTTGGCGCAGCCTTGGCGTACCACGCCGCCTGAGTGTACAAAGTCCAGGTTAGAGGATGTCGTTTTTGCAGCTAATGGGTCGCCCTGGCGACCCAGGAGAACCGCCCCATCAGGACGGGCGTGGTGCGGGCGATGGCCCGGTCGGACCACTGGCGCTGGGTTTCCACTCCCAGATGAGCCCGCACCTCCTGGAAGGTCACTTCCAGTTGCCAGCGCAGCATGAACCATTCCAGGATCTGGGCCGGAGCCACCGCCGGGTCGGTGCATAGCAGGGCCTGGGTCGCCAGTTCTCCCCGGGGGTCTCGAATCAGCACCCAGCGTATCGGCGCCGGCGGCTTGCCACAGTGGTACCAGACCGCAGTCTGGGAGGCCAGTTCCAGGGTGCGGACCGAGCCGTCGTACCAGGCCACCCGCTGGCTGGTCCAGGCGAGGGTGGGCCGGTCGAGGAGTTCCTTCAGGGTGGGCAGGCGCGCACGCCCTTCACCCGGGGACGGCCGTATTGGCCTGGTCGGCGAGGTGGCGCCGAGGCATAGAGTCCGGCATCCAAGCGCAGTCTGGTGATGAGCGTAACGGGTTCCCGCAGGGATTGGCAGAAGTGGAGCAGGTCAGGACGGCGTAGCCGCTATCCCCCACCAGCACCAGCGGACGGCTGGGCAGCCCGCGGCGCAGTTGCAGGATCATCTGACGGGCCCAGTCGGTGAGCTTCTTGTGAGGGCGCCCCCTCCGCTGGTAATACCGTTGGTAATACCGTTCCGAGGGCGCCAGCACGGTCAGGAAGGGCAGAGCCCAGCGCCGTCCGGCCCAGGGTATGTGGCCCAACCACATCAGGAATACCCAGCGCAGGCCGCTGGCCTTGACCACGTAGCTGCGGCTGGAGCGCACGGCGTCGCGGTAAATTCCGAGGGCGCCGGTCTGAGGCCCCTGACGCCGCTCCAAGGTCTCGTCGATGCCGAATATCAGAGGGCCATCGCCCCGGTCCAGGTGTCGGATCAGCAATCCCAGCAGGACTCGGGACACCTGAAGGGACGGCCATGCCGCCCGGTTGAGCACGTGATGATAGCGGGCGTAGTTGCGGTCGCCGCTCAGTCCCATGACGCGAAGGGCCGAGGCCACGGTGCGCTGGCCTGGGGCCAGTACGGCGCCCACCAGCAGAACCTGAGCTTTCCGCCAAGTCGGGCTGCGAAACTCGGGCTGCGAAACAGGGTTGCGCAGGGGATGAGAACGGGTAGAATCGCATCGGGCAGGGTGAGCATGGCAAGACCTTTTGTGAGAGAGGGGCCTAACCAGACTACCCTTTCCATTTGTCTATGTTTTGTTCAAAGTCCAGCTAATGGGTGTCGTCAAAATAGCCTGGTCCAAAGAACCAGGGCCCGGATCTGGCAGATAGCCAGGAAAGAAATGGCTCTTTTGGCATAACGGGTTGCCACTCCACGCCATTGTTCGAAATCGAGGAAGGCATTTTCCATCAGATGCCGTAGCTCATACAGGTCCCAGTCATAGTCCCGGGGTTTCTTACGGTTGCATCGGGGCGGAATCACCGGGTTTTATCCCGCTAGCTAATCCCGAATCCACCGAAGGAGGGCGTCGGGTCAGCGTCCTGAAGTGGCCAAAGGGTGCTCCTCTGAATCTGGGATAATGGTTTTGTAACAGCAAACCGGTCCCAGAAAAGGAGCACCCAATAGATGCTACCACGCCGCCACCCCGACCGCATCCGTATCGCCTTCGACGACCACCGCCTGGTGACCAACGCTGGGCTGCTCCTTCCGGCCACCCTGGCCCGGCGCCTGGGCCTGCCCGAACTGGTACAGGAGCACCTGGACTTGGGCGAAGCGCCGGGCCGGGCCAACACCGGAGACAAGATCATGACGCTGGTGTCCTCCGCTCTGGCGGGCGGCGACTGCATCGACGACGCCGATGTGTTGCGCACTGGCAGGACGGCCTGCGCTCTCGGCTGCGTAGTCAAGGCGCCCTCCACCCTGGGCACTTTCCTGCGCAGCTTCAGGTGGGGCCACGTCCGTCAGTTGGACCGGGTGAGCCGCGAGCTGCTGGCCCGGGCCTGGCAGGCGGGGGCCGGACCCGGCGACGCGCTATTCACCATCGACCTTGATTCGACGATCTGCGAGACTTACGGACTGGCCAAGGAGGGCGCCCGCCACCACGGCTATACCGGTGCACGGGGCTATCACCCACTGCTGGCCGTCGCCGCCGGAACCGGCGACGTGCTGATGGCCCGGCTGCGCGAGGGCCGGTCCAACACCGTCCGCGGCGCCGCCCACTTCCTGCGTGAGACGGTGAGCCGGGTTCGCTGCGGCGGGGCCAGCGGGCAGCTCACCATGCGTGCCGACAGCGGCTTCTATACCCACGCCGTGGCCGCCGTCTGCCGCCGGATGGACGTCCGCTTCTCCATCACCATCCGCCAGCACAAAAGCCTGCACAATCTCATCGAGGCGATACCCGAAGATGCCTGGACGCCGATTCCTTACTGGATGGACGGCGCCGCCGATGTGGCCGAAACCACCTACACCCCCTTCCAGAGCGAGCCGGATGCCGCGCCGGTGCGGCTCATCGTCCGGCGGGTGAAGCCGGCGCCCGGTTCTCAACTGGCTCTCTTCGCCACCTACAGCTATCACGGCTTCATCACCGACCGGGACGGAGAGACCCTGGAACTGGAGGCCGACCACCGCCGCCACGCCGAGATCGAGAATGCGATACGCGACCTCAAGTACGGCGTCGGGCTGAACCATCTCCCCTCGGGCCGCTTCGCTGCCAACGGCGCCTGGCTGGCGGTACAGGTGATGGCCCACAACCTGGCCCGCTGGACCGCCCGCATCGGCCTCGGTGAGCGGACCGTGACCACCAAGACCCTCCGGCGGCGGTTCTTCGCCCTGGCCGGACGGCTCACCCGCTCGGCACGCCGGATCACCCTGCATCTTCCCAAGCGCTGGCCCTGGGAGGAGCAGTTCAGCCGCGCCCTGGCCCGACTGCGAGCCATTCCACTCCCAGCCTGACGGCGCCCGTCCGCCACTGACCCGCCAGCCAACCCAACGTCCCCGCAAACTCGCGCCAGCCCAGTCCGCGAGCGCCTCTTGCCGTGTCCTATCCCGCCATCTCGCTCGCCACAGCCACTGCAGGCCGACATCGGCGCCCCCCAAAGCGCCTGCAGACCGCCGCCAACCTCCCATCTACCCGAATTCGAGCCCGGATTATCGCGCCTGTAACTCCCTCACCCCCTTCCGCTGTCCTCACGCCGTCCATCCCTGTCCATCGGTGGATTCGGGCTAATGCGGCGGCCACAATTTCATTGGTATCATAGCCTTTGTCCGCCAATAGGTGTTCCGCCCTGATGCCATCAATCAATAGAATTGCTTGCGAGCAATCCGCAACAGTTCCCTCGGTCAGAATCAGACGCACCGGCATACCATGGGAATCCACCGCCAGATGCAGCTTGGTATTCAGCCCCCTTTAGTGTGGGCCATTTCCTGATTTCCTCCCAGCGCGCCCGCCGCATGGGGATGGACCTTGATATGACTGGCGTCGATCATCAACCATTCAAAATCCGGCTCATCAATTACTTCATCCAGCAGCTTCTTCCAGACCCCCGGTCCCGCCAACGGGAACAACGGCGATGGGTGTTCTTCCAGTCCCCGTAATCCGGGGGCAGATCCCGCTAGGGCGCACCAGTGGGTAAGATCCAAATTACCGCATTCAAAAACCGGCGGTTATCGTAGATCGGCCGGCCCACCTTACCCTCAGCCCCCGGTAAATGGGCTTTCAAACGATCCCAGACCCGGTCCGATAGATGGTGGGTGGTGGGGCGGTCGGGGGCGGTACCTCCCGGTCAGGCTGGCTCTGGGCCTCGACAACCGGCGGGATCGCCTCCTCTGGGATTGACAACAGCAGGGACCCCAGGACTGCCAGCGCCCCCAGCAGAAGGAAAGCCGCCGGGTGGCGGCCAAAATTAGCAATGCAACGGGTCATCGTGCCTCTCTACCTCGTGGATACGGCCACATGAACCAGCCTTCGGGGGAAGCAATGGAAACGGTACGTTGACCTGGCTCAGGGGAGCGTAGGGGGCCGTATTTCCGTGATTGCAACGACCCCTTCCAATTGGGACAACCCGCTCAGCATGGACAGGTTGACCCAACTGTTGATTACCCCGCGAGCCGAGAAACCCTCTTTGGCAGGCGCATCCACCACTTTAGTAGTTTCTCCCCCGTTGTCGTTTATCCATGCCGCCACCGCCTCGGCATGGGTGGGCGTCAGAAGAATCTCTACTTTAAGCCTGCGGCCCGATGGCCCTCCATCTGCCGAGTCGCTGGACCCCTCAGCTGCGCCGGTTCTCTGCGCCTTCCCTGCCGCCGCTCTTTCCGCACACTGCCACTGCAAGACCTCCTTCCGGTGACTTATCATGTTTTCATAGACATCCGCAATCTCATTGGCGGGCGGTGGCGGCGGGCGGGGCGTGCCGGAGTCGGGGTCCCACGGCGTGGCGAGGCTGGGTTCCACCAGGGCAGCACACAACACCTCTAAACCATGTTGGAGGGTGGGTTCGGGGGTGGGCTGGTCCTCGGCGCTCTCGGTGGGTTCCGGCGAAGGTTCTGTATCAGAAGCGGCCGTGGGTTCGGGGGTAGCCTCCTCCTGTTGTGGCGCTGGCCCAGCTACCGGCAACCCCCCTCCGGCGCCGGCTGGGCCACCGGCCCGCAGGCCAACGCCAACCCAGTCAGGCCAACTGCCAGAAAGAGTAAAACGCACTGTATTGCGCGGCGGTAAATAACCAACATTCTCTCCATTACTCGGAAGTAGTAGCACGTTCTGCAATACATAGTGCCTATCCTAATAACCCTGCGGCTCGGAGAGCAATAAGGGCACAGGCGAAATGAAGACAGGCGAAATGAAGAAAGGCGATGTAATTGCTTGGATACTTGTCCCAGCGGACCAAAATGCGCCGGAAGCGGTTCAGCCAACTGTGAGTGCGTTCCACCACCCAGCGCCGGGCTTTGAAACCGGCTTCCTTCTTGATGGCCCGGGCCTTGATAGCCTGAGCCTCTTCGCCCCGGCTGCGGATGTGGGCGGTGATGCCAAACTCGTCCAGGGTATGACGCACCCCATTGAAGTCGTAGCCCTGAAGTCGTAGCCCTGAAGTCGTAGCCCTTATCCAGACAGAGACCTTGGGGGCGCTCCGGACAGGGCGCTGGGCGCTCCACCGGGAGGCTGTCCGGGGAGGCTGTCCAGCGTAGCCCGCACCAGCTTCATGTCGTGGCGGTTGGCCCCGTCCACCGCCAGCCCCACCGGAATGCCCTGGGCTTCAGTCAACAGACTGCGCTTGACCCCAGTCTTACCCCGGTCCGTGGGGTTGGGACCGGTTTTCCCCCCCGCCCAAGGGGGATTTGGTCATGGCCCCGTCCATGCTCAGCCAATCCCAATCCAGACCCTGCGATTCGTCGTAGCGTTCCAGCCCCGTCCGCCACAGCTCCAGAAACACCCCGGCGGCGACCCATTCCTGGAAGCGCAGATGGGCGGTGGAGCCGGAGCAAATGCCCGTGGCATCCAGAGCCTTCCACTGGCAACCGGTGCGCAGCACATAGAATATGCCGTGAATATGCCGTTGGCGCAGGTGCGGTCCGGCGCCCTGGGCCGGCCTCCGCCCAAGGGATGAGGGTTCACCCGCTGGGGAATTAGCGGGGCCAGTACCTCCTACAGGGCGTCGAATACGGCGTCGGATACTTGGAAGGAGCCGGTGGCGGGGTTGGCCGACACGGCTGGGCCGGCCCGCTTTGGCCGCGGTGGCTTGGGTTCTTTCGCTTTCTTCATTCCCCAAGTTTAGCTTCAACCCCGGCTCCTTCCCTTTCGCTACTCTTGCGGGTTTGCACTTGTTTTTAGGATAGGCTTTAGCTTAGTCTAGCAATATCGTAGGTGCAATGCTTCCGTGATGCGCCCCTGACCCGCCACCAACGTTTCGGTGTCTCCGGGGGCTAGGGCGTTCATATAGGCAAGGATGAGGTCGCGGGTGCGGTAGGCGCCGAACTCGGCCTCGTCTTGGCGGCGCACTATGGGGAAGGTGTTCAGGACATAGCCGGCATCCTTCCTGTCGGGAGACTCGAAGTGGCAGCGCACACGATCTTAATCGAGGGCAGCGCCCGCCCGCCCACGATCAGGCGGCAAATAAGCTGGGGATACTCTGAACAAGTCTGTGGAGTGGCTCAGAATATGGGTTGGGTAAGCACGAAACAGCCGATATATTCCGGCTCATACCGACTTTTTCAGAGGTTCGTTAGAGTAGTGAGTCGCTATCCAACAGGGAGCGCGCCTTGCCGTTGTCGTCCGTGGTCACTGCAACGATGGCGTGGCCCCCTAGCCGATGCACGATGTGGATTGTCCGCACGTTAAGCTGATGGCTGCCAAAGAGCTGTGCCACAGTAGCCAGAGCTCCGGGCCGGTCCTCCAGGTGGAAGACGACAGATTCCGAAGTTACGGCGCGAAAGTCAGCCTCCAGTAGCGCATGGAGGGCCGCATCGTTGTTGCTTGTGTTGAGGGTGATCACCCCGAACTCGCTGATCAAGTTTCCGTCAATGGCCTCGATGTTGACCTCCGCCTTCGCAAGAACCTCAGTGACCTGACCGAGAGTGCCCGGCACGTCAGGAACGACCACGATGACGTGAGGGCTGGGCTCCGCAGAGTCTCTGGAAGACTGGTTCACTGGTTGACCTCCGGCCATTCAATAAGGCAATCGGCGATGACCTGGTCGATCATGTCCCGGGTGACGTGGGGCATGGTGATCAGGTGAGCGATGTCGTTCAGCGGGGCAAGCTGCCACTAAAAGAGCGCGTATGCAGAGGGGCGGGGAAAGACCACGGTGGCGCTGTTCCTTGCCCGCCAGGCGGGGATTCCGTTAGCGTTAAACTGCTGCACAGCGTATTCGGCGGTGTCAAGCATCCCCGCAACAATCTCCCGCATGCCCTCCCGCCCGTTCTTGGTCAGGGAATACCAGATGATCATCGGGGAAAAGGCGCTGCGTGACCCCAACAGGGTTGTGTCCATCGCGCCCACGTACTCGATGGCGCGGCCGATCCGTTCTGTGTATTCACGCTTTGTTACCACGACGCCGCAGGGCAGCGGTGATCCGATGAGTTTATGGCCGGAGACGGCGATGCTATCAATGCCGTCGTCAAAGCCGAATGGCTGTGGGTCATCGACAAAGGGCAGGATCATGCCGCTCAGGGCCGCGTCGGCGTGGATGTAGGAACCCGGCAGGGCGAGGTCATCGATGATGGCGTGGATGCGGTTCAGATCGTCAACAGCGCCCTTCATTGTCGTGCCGATGTTGGCCACGATGAGCGCCGGGGAATCGCGATTCATGCGAATCGATTCCCGCAGGTCATCGTAGTCGAGCTCGCCATTCTCCTGGCTCCGGATCATCATGTTGCGGATCTTCAGGACGTGCAGAATTTTGAGAACTGAGTAATGCGTGTCCTGTGAGAAGTAGGCCACCGGGTCTCCCAACCTTTCCCGGCCCACGTATATGCCGTACATGTTGCCCTCGGTACCGCCGGCAGTAACATAGCCCCAGGCCTCTTCAGCAGGCAGCCGCGCGAACTCCGCTATCGTATGCACGACCTCGCGCTCCGTCTCGTGGGTGTTCGACTGGTAGCGCGAGTAGCCAAAGGGATCGCCGATGTTGTTGGCGGCGAATGCCAGCAGCGGGTAGAGCTCGGAATAATCGAAGTCCTGGTTGACCGGATACCCCGCAGAGAAGGGGCTCAGCAACTGAAACTCCCCGAGCACCTGGCGGATTCTGCTGTCAAGCTCAGATTGCCCCACGGGTTACTCCCTTCAATGGGTCTTCCACGGGTCTTTTACACGGACACCCTCGCGCACGGGTTGCGCTGTGCTACGTCCCAACACTGGACTCCAGCGCAGAGGGGCACCCTGGCGAATTCTCTCCCAGGAGCCCGTAGCCATCCTCGACGGTCGCTGACGCTCACCAGCCTTCCTGCGGAAGTCCGCGCCAATGGTATCAGAGAACGGAACCTGTTGCGAATCCCAAGGCTTCCGTCGTCCAGTCCGCCGTCTGATTGAAGCCCCAGGCATGCCGAACTCCTGAACTGCCATCGGCTCTTTCCCCCTGCCTGAAAGCTGAAGCCACCCAGATACAGCCCCGTGGGAAAACCATCAAGACCCGCCCCGCCTCACCCTGACAGTGCCAACGTGTGCGGCGATGCCTTATCCTTGGGGCGTTTTGCTTTCGCATGGGGCACTTTCCAGAAATTTGGCCCAATCTTCCATCCCAATCTTCCATCAATGGCCGCCGGATTATACCGGATGCCAGTGGAGGTCAGAAAACCCTAAATCGGGTAATCGAGACTGATATGAACACCGATTGGGATTGATGATTGGTGATTTTTGTGGGACTTTTACGGGAGATCCAAGGTTAGTCCTGGCGGAGAGGGCGGGATTCGAACCCGCGAGAGGCGGTTAACCCCTACGCGATTTCCAGTCGCGCCCGTTCGTCCACTCCGGCACCTCTCCAGCGCAAATGGGGAAACATCGTAGACCAAGCACATTAAAAACCCCTTGCCATCCACTTTCGGGCGGCAGGGGCGAAGTCTAACCGCATTGCCAATTATAGTATTTGGCGGTCGTCCATGTCCAGAGGCGCAGACGACGCCAAGGGTAATCGGAGGTTGATTCCCCGCCTCCCAACGCTTCGCTGTTTGGGAGTTCCGGCAGCCTGGAAATGTTGACCTGTTATCCCAGTGTACCAACGGACGTGTACCAATGGACGCAGTGCTCCAATGAGGGATTTTTTGGCTGGACTACCGCAGCACCCGTTCGTCACCAACCCGGCGGGTCATGCGCTGCTGGTCCAGGTATTCCAGCAGGGGAAGAACGTACTTGCGGCTGGAGTTGAACATCGTCCGGGCCTGGGCTACGGTGATGGACCCCTGCTCATGCAGGTGCCGGGTAATTTGTCCGGTCATGTCCCCGTAGGCGGCGGCGGTGAACACCACCGAGGCGTTGACCTTGACCACCTGCCCCTGGTCTATGAGCGCGTTGAGCAGCTCGCCGTCAATCGCCAGTTCGGTGTTGGGCGAATAGGGGTCGCGGCCCAGCTCCTGCAAGTATTGGGCCGCCTGCTGCTCCTGTTGCGGGGTCAGTGAGGGTTGATGTCCGGGCAGCCGCAGGAATTGCCCGTCCTCCGCCACCCGGTCTTCGCCGGACAGCCGCGCTATGACCCGCAGGAATACCGGCTGGGACAACCCCAACCGACTGCGGATTTCCTGGATCGGCGCGCCCCGCCGCAGCGGGTATTGGTGATGATAGCTTTGCAGGGCGGCAGATAGTTTGGCCTGGACGGCGTTCCACCCCATGCCGGAGTACACCACGGCGTCGGTCTCCGACGCCAGGCCGCCCAGGGCAACCATGTCGCCGGCTTCGGCCAGCAGGTCCAGACGGGTCAGCACTTCCTCGGCGGACAGGTTGGCCCGCTGGGAAAGGGTCGTCAGGTCGCAGGGCCCCCACTGGTCGGCAATGCTGATTAGCACGTCCTCGCCGGTGCCCTGGTCCAGCATCATCAGGCGTTCGATTACGTCGTCGTCGAAGCGGCGGTAGCGGCGCCGGGGGCTGGGGTCCACCACCTGCCCGCCTCCCAAAGTGTCCTCGGCCGAGCGGATAACGAAGAAGTCCCCCTTGACCATTGGAATCGCTTCGTCCAGCAGAATTTGCACCCAACCCTCGTCGCCGGGGACCAATCGGTCGGTGTCCAGCAGCCGCACCCGAGCTGTGGTCTCGCTAGTGAACAGGTGAAAAGTGATGCCCATGTTATGCCGCAGCGGGTGGGGCGCGTTGGGCACCATGCGGATGCGGGCGTCCAGACGCCGGGCCGGGCCCAGCCAGCCGGGGATGGTCAGAATTTCGCCCCGCAGGGCCTCGCTGCGCGCCACCCCCGAAAGGTTGACCGCCAGCCGTACGCCAGGCTCGGTGTAGTCCACCCGCGACTTGTGGCTTTGCAGACCCCGGATGCGGCACCGGACGCCGGAAGGCTCCAGCTCAACTTCCTGGCCCACCGACAGCCCACCGTCAATGAGTGTGCCGGTTACGACGGTGCCGAAGCCGGATATGGAGAAGCAGCGGTCGATGGGCAAGCGGGGGCGTCCCAAGTCACGCCGGGGTTGGGTCTCGTCAAGGATCCGGTCGATGGCCTGCTTTAGTTCCTCGAGCCCGTCCCCGTTGTAGGCCGACACGCCAATCATGGGGCTGTCCCGGAAGGACGTGCCTTCCAGGGCATCCTGCACCTCGGCCTTGACCAACTCAACCAGCTCGTCGTCGACCAGGTCGGTCTTGGTGACGACAATCATTCCCCGGTGGATTTGCAGCAGGTCCAGGATGGCCAAGTGCTCCCTCGTCTGCTGCATGACGCTTTCGTCAGCGGCCACGATGAGCAGAGCCAGGTCAATCGCCCCGACACCAGCCAGCATATTCTTGATGAAGCGTTCGTGACCGGGCACGTCTACGATGCTGACCTCACGGCCGCTGGGCAGCGTCATCCACGCGAAACCCAGGTCCACGGTCATCTCCCGTTCCTTCTCCTCGGGGAGCCGGTCGGGGTCAATGTTGGTCAGGGCTTTCACCAGGGTAGACTTGCCGTGGTCTACGTGACCGGCGGTACCGATGACATACATGGCGGCGGCCTCCGTCCGGGACTGGATGCGGGGCGGGACTGGATGCGGGGCGGTGCCCGGAACACCGGGCAGGACTGCAAGCCGGTTGGGACTCCTAGAAAGCGTGTCATTTTATGCCATTTCGTGTCATTTGACCCTGCCGGGTCACCGAGGCTCCCAGAAAACTCAGGGTGGCTGGGTTGAGTCATGGCTTGCATCAACCGTTGTTGCGTCCGTTGTGTCAACCGTCACCCATTGTAGGGATGACCAACGCCGATTGCCAAGGGGCAAATGTCAGGAGTAACTGTTCAGGGTTGAGGGGATCGGAGTGGCTGATGGCGGAATATGGGGGTTGGGTTACGTTGGGGGATAAATCATCCAAACCCCCTGCCCCAAACCCCCTGAAAAAGTCGCGGTTGGATGAAAGCCTTGGCTGAAACCAATTTACCTCACCAAGTCTGAACAGTTACATGTCAGGATGGGTCGTTGACATAAGCCGGGCGCACGAATACTCTGGTGGCAAATTAGTGGAAAAGGATTGTCCCAACATGGCAACGCTGGACGTATTGACCTACGGGTTCGCCCTGAACACCGACCAGGGTTCTTTCGGCTACTCTACCAACTCACTGTTGCGGGTGGGCAATCACAACATCCTTATTGATACCGGCCCGTCGTCGCGCCGCGCCTTTTTGTACCGGGCCCTTCAGGCCCGCGACCTCAGCCCGGACGACATAGACATAATCATACTGACCCACATGCACTGGGACCACTGCCAGAACACCGACCTGTTGCGCAACGCCCGGGTCGTGGTCAATCCCACCGAGATTGACTACGCCCGCAACCCCAACCCCTGGGACTTGGCCGTGGCCGGCGCAATGGCCGACATGATGCGCAACATGAAGCTGGAAATCGTCTCCGAGGGCGACACCATCGTTGAGGGCGTCAGCGTCATCGAGACACCGGGGCATACCAAGGGGCACATGAGCGTCCTGGCCGAGGTTGACGGCGAGAATGTGTTGATTGCCGGTGACGCCATGCCCGAAAGCGGCACTGTCGCCCGCGGCCTGCCTTACAACGTTTTCTGGGATGTGGATGATGCCAGGGAAAGCGTCGAAAAGATGGTGGCTTCGTCCAGCGTATTCTATCCCGGCCACGACCGGCCCTTCCGGGTCGAGTCGGAGAAGATTCACTACCTGCACGGTCCCGACCACATCCATGTGATCGACAGCACGGAAGGCGGCGGCAGCGCATCCCTGACCTTCACCGTCCACGCCGAGCGCGCGGTCAACATAGACATCGTGCAGAAGTAACGCTTTTCACCCTTGAGTTTCCGGGGCCATTACCAGGTCCCCTAAACCGCTCGTCCTGAGGTTCTCGAAGGACTTCCTTACTGACCAGCCCACCGAGCCAGCGCCTTCTCGGGCGAGGGTATCTGATCCAGGGAAGTATAGTAGTAGTCGCGCCAACCCACCTCGGGTAAGCCGGTGAACAGCATCAGGTTCAGGGGGTATTCCTCGCTGTCGGTGGCCCGCCGGAAGTCGTCGCGAAACAGAAAGGTGGGCTTCCCCAGTGCAATGGCCATACCCAACTCAACCATCACGCCCTCGTCGGGAGGGACACCGTTGACCACGGCGAAGGTGGCATCCGAATCCACCACGTCACGGAAGTCGCTCTGCCCGACCCGGTAAGCCCATCCCGGCTGCATAAAATCCACCTGATTGTTCCGGGCAAAAGGCTCCCAAACTTCCAGCCCCAGACTTTCCAGCGCCGCCACGATGGGCGGCAGCAGCGCCGCCTTCTGCTGGCCGGAAAACCCGTAAGGGTTGGCGAGATAAACGGTCTTGGGCATGGTTGGACGTCCTGATTGGCCGGGTTACGCCAGTGTGTCACAGCGGGGCCGCCGATTCAAGAAACGGCCGGAGCATATTGGAAGCGTCCCATTGGAAGCGTCCCACTTTTGCGACGCTGCCGGTTGTGAACCTGCCGTGATCCGTAATCGTAACTGCAACGGTCAACGACGACGACACACTGGGTTTCTTGCGGGCATTGGGTAACTGTTCAGGGTTGAGGGGAGCGGAGTGGCTGATGGCGGAATATGGGGGTTGGGTTACGTTGGGGGATTCATCCCCCAAACCCCCTGAAAAAAAGTCGCAGTTGGCTGAAACCAATTCATCTCACCAAGTCTGAACTGTTACGGCATTGGCCAGGCATTGCAAACAGCAAGTTGACATAGGCGCAAGGTCACGATTAGGATAGGCCCGGTCAAACGAGGCGTCGGCCATGATGGACCGGCTGGCGTCATCGCCCACCGGGATAGGCCCGGTGAAACTAGGTGTCGGCGTCAACGATTCCGTATCGAAAGAAAACACAAAGGAAATGACTATGCGCGTGTCCAGAATTGGGACGTTTCTTGGCTCCCCGGCCTGGTGGCTTGCCGGACTGCTCGCTGTGGCGCTGGTGACCGTGGCCTGTAGCGGGTCGTCCGCACCGGCCGACCAACCGGCATCGGAACCTGCTGTTGCTCCCCAACAGGCGGCAACTCCGGTTGCCCAGGCAACCAACATCCCCGCGCCACTGGCGCCCTCGGAAATCAGCCGGCCTCTGGTCATCGTTACCTTTGCGGAAGAGCAGCACCTGGACTACATGGATGGCAATTCCGGGGCGGGAGGGGAGCATTTCAGAAACAGCTTTACCGAACCGCTGACCCAGCGCATCACCGGCAGCAGCGAGCTCCAGGGTCTCTCCGCGGAAAGCTGGGAAGCGGTGGACGGAGATCCCACCCACTGGCGGTTCAACATACGCCAGGGCATCGAGTTCCACAACGGCGAGACCTTTGACGCCCACGCCGCCGCTGCCGGCATCAACTACATCAAGCTGCCCGAACGCGGCATGATATACAGCGAGTCCCTGGGCGGCGACCATCAAGCGACTGCCGTTGACGACTATACCCTGGAGATTGTCTGCGAGGTGGCGTGTCCCCTGGCTCCCACCGGGGTGCGCTTCACGCATTTCGCCGCGCCGGACTGGTACGCCGGGGCCTCTGAGGAAGAGCGGCGCAGCCAGTTTGTCTCCGCCGGCCCCTTCAAGTTTGTGGAGTGGCAGCGGGGAGTGAAGATTGTCACCGAGCCTTTTGAAAACTACTGGCAGGGAGCGGTTACCGCTTTTCCCATGGTGACCATCGTTTGGCGGGCGGAAGATACCGTCAGGGCCGCAATGGTCAAGACCGCGGAGGCCGATTGGGCCTTCGGCGTTGGCCCCCAGAACTTCGACGATGTTCCCAAGGCCGTGGTCGGAGAGTCATCCGAGGTTGTGCTGCTGAAAATTAACTCCAAGAACCGTGAGCCTTTCCAGGACGCCAACGTCAGGCTGGCGCTGAGACACGCCATCGACTGCGATACGCTGAACGAGCAGCTATACCGCGGGCTGGGGACCTGCCGGGGGTCTCCCTTCAACGACAAGCTGACCGGCAGCCGCGATGATATTCAAGTGCCTCACGCCTATGACCAGGACTTGGCCCGTGAGCTGCTGGAGAAGGCCGATTTCCACAACAAGTGGCCCGACTTCGAGTTCAAGATTACCACCCGGAACGGACGCTTCCCCCGGGACGTGGAGATGTTTGAAGCCGTCGCCGGGATGTGGAACCAGGTCGGATTCAACGCCGGCGTCAATGTAGTGGAAAGCTCCATCTATTCCAACCACTCCAACCAGAACGACCCCAACAGTCCTTTGTTCGGCGTGGGCGCCGACATCATCAGTTGGCCCCACGGCAACGAGACCGGCGATACCTGGTTTTCCCTGCGCAACATAACCTGTAATCATCGCTCCGGTTACGGCTGCGATGACTTCCTGGAAACGGAAATTCAGCCCGCCGGGACATTGAGCGGCGCGGAACGGGAAGCAAAGCTCTATGAGCTGTGGAAGTACGTATACGACACCGGGCTGCTCCCCGGGGTGCTGGAACTGCCCATAGTCTACGGAGTGTCGGAGCGTTTGGACTTTACGACCAGGGCCGAGCGTGAGGTCCGTTGGAACGAGCAGATGAAATGGCTTGAGTAGGGGGCGTAATCTCATCCCCACCGCCAAACCGGAAAAGCAGTTCGTGGTGAGCTGTTCGAACCACTGGCGGACGGCCCCTCGAACAGCTCAGGGCGAAAAGGAAAAGTCCCTGCAAACTAAATCGTAACTGTTCAGGGTTGAGGGGAGCGGAGTGGCTGATGGCGGAATATGGGGGTTGGGTTACGTTGGGGGATGAATCCCCCAAACCCCCTGAAAAAAGTGGCAGTTGGCTGAAACTAATTCATCTCAACAAGTCTGAACTGTTACACTAAATCAGGGCCGGTTGCCACGCTGGGCGCATACCTTTAACGTAGGAATTGGCATCTATGCCCATACGGTGACTGGAAAATGACGGCCAATGAGCAACTTCGCTCGCTGGGTATACTTTACTGCGTTTCCTACGTTGTCTCCTTAGCCGCTTTTTCCCTGGCGCTATGGCTTTACTGGGACGCTTGGCGACAGGACAAAGTTTTCAACTTGCTGGCCGACGTAGCCAGTACGTCTGCGGGGACCGCCCTGCTGGTAATAATCTGTTGGGAGGGCTTCCGGTTTGTTATGGTGTTGTTCGCTGCGGGACGAATCAAGAAGCTGAAGGAAGAAGGGCGTCACGAAGGGCGTCACGAAGAACGTCAGAAATGGCAGGCCTGGTACAGGAGGTTCCAAGAAGCTCAGGCCAAAGGCCAGCCTTTTAACGAGCCTCCCCCACCTGAGAATGATTCCTGAAGACGATCACCTCTATTGTGATCGTGTTACGCTTTGATTAAAGCGGTGATGGTGGAATGGTAGACACGCCGACCTCTCCCGGCGCCCAATGTCTTATTGGACACAGGGAAAGCCGGTGGGGGAAACTCCGTGTGGGTTCGAGTCCCACTCACCGCACCATTTCTTTGGGAGCCACTTCAAACCCCTCTGTCACTCAGCAATTCACATTGATGCAGGCTCCCCCCGCTGCTACTGCAATGAGACCACGGTTACACCCTCGCCGGCGGGTCCTTCTTCGGGCCCCAGCCAGGCTACCAGGGGGTGGTCGGTGAAGTGCTCGCGGATAGCCCGGCGCAGCGCACCGGTCCCCTTGCCGTGGAGGATGCGGACCTGCGTCGCCCCGTCCAGAGCCGCGTCGTTCAGGAAGTCCTCGACCAAATCCAGGGCCGGCTCCACCCGGTAGCCGTGCAGGTTTAGTTCGGTGGTGGCCGGACGGTTGGCGGCGGGGCGCCGGTAGAACACCCCTCCACCGGGCACGGCCCGGAACCCGCTGGGGTTGGACGTCCTCGTCGGCTCGCCGTCCAGAAGCCCCGATTCGGCGGGGCGTTCCAGTTGGTACACCGGAATTTTGGCCCGCATCGTCCCCAGCAGCACCTCCACCCGGTCGGCGTCGTCCGGCGGGGTGATGACCTCCACCGGGCGGGGGATTCCCCGGATGAACACCCGGTCCCCGCTGTCCAGCCGTTCCTGCCAGGTAACTCCGTCAGATTCGCCGGTGGACTCCCCGCCGTTGTTCCCGTCCAGGTCCCGCCGGAGGGGGATGGGCTGCCAGTCGCGGGCGCTTAGCCTGCGGCGGGCTTCATTCATTGCGGCGCGGCGCTCCCGCAGTTCCCCGCCCAACTGCGGGGCTGCCGCCGGAACATGCCGGGACCTGGCCAGGGCGCGCTCAGCCCGCTGCAAGTCCTCGGATACCTCGTCCACCCGTTGCAGCAGTTGGTGGCGGGCTTCCTCCACCATGTCCACCTTGGCCGCTTCCACCGAGGCCAACTGCGCCTCGACCTCGCCCTGCCGGGCGCGGGTCTGGGCCAGCGTCTCTTCCGATTCCCGCCGCAGCCGCTCCACGATGAGCCGCTGCTCCCGCAGTTCGCGAAGCAGGTCTTCCGACGCCCTTTGGGAAGGCAACATGAGGCTCTGAGCGTGTTCCACAATTTCGTCGGCCATGCCCCAACGGGCGGCGATGGTCATGGCGTAGCTCCGGCCAGGCAATCCCAGGGTCACCCGGTAAGTCGGCTCCAGGGTTTGCGGGTCCAGGTCCACGCTGGCGTTGAGCATCCCCGGCTGTTCCTGAACGTAGGCGGCCACGCCCCGGTGGTGGGTGGTGGCCACGGTCAGCACACTCCGGCGGTGCAGGTAGCCCAGAATAGCGGCAGCCAGGGCCGACCCTTCCTCCGGGTCGGTGCTGGCGCCTAACTCGTCCACCAGCGCCAGCGAGCGGGACGTAGCCTGCTCCATAATGCGGCACAGGTTTTGGACGTGGGAACTGAAGGTGGACAGAGACTGCTCGATGCTCTGCTGGTCGCCGATGTCCGCATAAACCCCGTCCAGCAGGGGGAACTGGGCTTCGTCGGCGGGGACGTGCAAACCGGCGTGGGCCATAAGCGCCAGCAGGCCGACCGTCTTGAGGGCAACGGTCTTGCCACCGGCGTTGGGGCCGGTGATGAGCAGCACCCGCGAGTCCTGGCTCATGGTCAGGCTGATCGGCACCACGCTGCCGGACAGCAGCGGGTGGCGCGCCGCCGACAGCCGCAGCGGGGCCGCTTCCGGCGGGGTGTCCTCAGCCTGGAAGGGCGGGATACGGTTTACGGCGGGATTCGCCGGGTGAACAATCGAAGGCGCAGTCCCCCGGCAAGCTATCGAGTAGCGGCCCTTGGCGATGGAAACGTCCAGGCGGGCCATCTGGTCCAGCGCCAAGCGCAGGTCGTCGCCGGCGTTACCGACGAGGGCCGACAAGTGACGCAAGATGCGCTCCTCTTCCCGCTCCTCGGCCAGCCGGGCCTCCCGCCAGCGGTTGCCCAGCTCAATAGCCGGCATGGGTTCCAGGAAGACGGTGGCGCCGCTGTCCGAAACGTCGTGGACGATGCCCGGGGTCTGGGACTTCATCTCGGCCCTGATGAGCAGCACCATCCGGCCGTTGCGCTGGGTGATGATGGGTTCCTGCAACACGCCCCGGCGCTGGAAGCGGCGCAGGCTGCGCTGAAGGGTGTCGTTAAGCTGGTTGTACGTGGAGCGGGCGTCATTGCGAAGCTGCCGCAGGGCGGGGCTGGCGTGGTCGAGAATCTCGCCGGCGGGACTAATGGCCGCCGACACCGCGCGTTCAATTGGCGACAGGTCGGGGATGGTCTGGGCGATTCCCTGGAGCAGGGGCAGCTCCGGTTCCCGGGACAAACGCTGCCGGTTATGAGCCGCGGCCGCCGCAAATCCCTGGACAGTGTGCAGTTCTTCTCCCCGCAGAACGCCGTCGAGCATGGCCCGCTGTACCAACTCCCGCAGGTCTTCGGCGGGGCCGAACTCCAGCATACCGCCCTGGTCCAGGAACTGACGGGACTCCGCCGTTTCCTGTTGGCGGACGGCGATTTCCAGCAGGTCGCGGGAGGGTGTGACGGCCAAGGCGCGCTCCCGGCCCGTCATCGTGCGGGTGAAGCCGGCCAACCGTTCCTGAATCTGGTCGAACTCCAGCAGAGAAACGGCGCGTTCGACCCCGCCCAATTCCTGGGGAGCGGCGCCAAAAATGGGGATGGAGCCAGAACCGGGTTGTTCCGGGGGGCCAGAACCGGGTTGTTCCGGGGGGGATGTGGTCATTGCTGGGTGTTTCCGTTTCTTTCAACCGGCTGGGGCAGGACAACCGGATAAACCCGGCTTTCCATCAGCATTTCCCCCACCGCTTCCAAAGTATCACGCTTGGGGTCTCGGATGTTCAACCGCCGGGACAGGATTTTTCCCTCAAATTGCTTCATAAACGGGCAGACGTTGAGAAACCCGTTCAGGGTCAGCCGCTCGCCGCCCAGTACCACAAACTCCAAATCGGACAAGACGGGTCCCAATTGCGCCCGGGCCGCCTCGCAAGTCTTGTCGTAGATGCGCCGCATCTGCCCCTCGCGGATGCGCGCAAACCGCATCTGCGAAGACCCGCCGGCCCGGTGACGCCCTTTGACGTAGCGGGCATCGGTCTTGGACGACTGCAAGTCCTCCCCCCGGTACACGGCCACCGAGAACCGTCCCAGACGCAGCAGCACCACGCCCACGGTGTACCGGGCGGCCAGCAGTTCCAGAAGTGGGCCGGTGTCCCAGCGGGGAACCAGCCGGTTTTCCAACACCGGAAAGGGCGGGACGACCAGCAGCCGGCATTGGGCGGATTGCAGCCCTATCAAGCCGGTATCCGAGTTCAGCACGGCAGCGCCGGTCTCGGCCATCGCGTAGGTCCATTGCCGGGCAGAATCGCCGAGGGCGTCATCCCGCCGCGCCGACGCCAGAAAGTCCGCCCCATCGGGCCGCAGGTAAAGCGACGACGCATCCTCACCGGCGGGCGGAGACAGACGGTCGAGCAGCCATTCCAGCCGGGGCCGGCCCAGGTAACGGCCCGGTTCCAGGTTCAGGAGCATATCGTCCACGGAAACGGTCATCGCTCAGGCCCATCCTCGGCCAAGATTGTTCTCATACCATCCCCACCACTCATTCGTCCTGAGATTCCCGAATGACTTCCTCAGTTCCCGGTTCGATCTACGGAGTTCCCGATTCCTTCTACGGTTCAATCTGCCGGACCCTCCGCTCGTGGCGGCCCCCATCGAAGTCAGTGGTCAGCCATACCCGCACTACTTCTAAAGCCATTTCCTCGTCCACCAGCCGTTGCCCCATGCTCAGGACATTGGCGTCGTTGTGCTGACGGGCGAACTCGGCCGACTCGACATTCCAGCACAGGGTACAGCGGATGCCCGGCACCTTGTT
This sequence comes from Dehalococcoidia bacterium, assembly GCA_965262735.1. GTDB lineage: Bacteria > Chloroflexota > Dehalococcoidia > Lucifugimonadales > UBA3495 > CATOSK01. The sequence goes on from CBDHFS010000002.1 coordinate 457,055, forward strand.
GGCGACGATGGCCTCGCCGTTGCCCGACCCTCCCAGCACGATTCCCCGGTCGCATTCCCCGTTGGCCACCGCCTGGGCCACCGGCCTAATCCACAGAGGGTAGTCCACCGACTCCTCGGAATAGGCGCCCATGTCCTGGACTTCATGCCCCAACCCCGCCAGCATTTCGCGGATTTTCTCTTTGTAGGCGAATCCGGCGTGGTCGGACCCGATGGCAATGCGCACGATAACCTCCTGTAACCGGGAATGTACTCTTAACCGGGAATGCACTCTGAATCTACGCCAAATCGCAAATCCTGTCCACATCCAGCCCGTTGGTGAGCAATCCTTGGGAAAGTGTTGCCCGACCCCCAGGGTCTTTTTGATTTTCGGGGTACGTTTGGGGTACGGGGCTCCGTTGGGGGATTCATCCCCCAAACCCCCTAAATTGGGGTAGTCCGGCAAGCTCAGCGCTGAGCTTGCCGAAGAATTACGGGGAACAATTAAAAGACCCTGGCCCAACCCGGCCCTGCGCTACCCCGACCGGGGCAACTATGCTAGGATTGGGCAACGAAAACGGGGCGGACATTCCCCGGAGATTGAGCGAGAGGTCAAGCATGAAGGGCCGGATTGTAGTGGTCAAGGAGTACGGCAAGCCTTTTGAGATTGAGGAGTTCGACGTACCGGAACCCGAACGGGGCGCAGTCCTGCTGCGCATGACGCAGGCTGGCGTCTGCGGGTCTGACCTGCACACCTGGCGCGGCGACCAGACCCAGGAGTTTATGCCGCTGCCCTCCACCGGGCGGGTCATGGGCCACGAGGGAACCGGCGTGGTCGAGACACTGGGCGACGGGGTGTCCACCGACACGCTGGGAACCCCCATCAAGGAGAGGGACCGGGTGATGTATGCTGCGGTCTTTCCCTGCTACCGCTGCCACCTGTGCCTGCGGGGCGACACCAACTGGTGCGCTAACCGAGAGTATCCCACCGCCGGCGTCTGGCCCTACTTCACCGGCACCTACGCCGACTTTCTCTACCTGCCGCCTCGTCACCCCTTCTTCCGGGTGCCCGACGAGCTACCCGACGAGATTCTGGGGCCGGTCAACTGCGCGATGGGCACCGTCACCACCGGCCTGCAGCGGGCCGGCCTGGGCGAGGGCGAGTACGTAGTGATTCAGGGCGCCGGCGGCTTGGGCTTGAACGCGGTGGCAATGGCCAAGGACATGGGCGCCGACCGGGTGATTGTCCTGGACCGTCTGGAGAACCGCCTGCAACTGGCCGAGGAATTCGGCGCCGACCACACCATCAACATTGAGGAGTTCAACACGCCGGAGACCCGTGTCCGGCGGGTGTGGGAGCTGACCAACGGCCGCGGCGCCGACGTCGTGATGGAACTGGTGGGACGGGCCGAGCTGATGGCCGAGGGCATAGATATGCTCAGCAACGGCGGCACCTTCGTCGAGATTGGCGACATCGTGCGGGGCCGCGAAGTGTCCATAGACCCGTCCAAGCTGCTGTCAGGGAAGAACATCGTGGGGTCGAGGATGTACCGGGCGTCGCTGCTGCCGACGCTGCTGGACTACCTGGTGCGGAACCAGCACAAGGTCCCCTTCCACAAGATAGTGTCCCACACCTACCCACTGGCCGAGGTCAACCAGGCCTTCGTCCGCGCCGAGTGGGACCAGCGCCAAACCGAGGTAACCCGCGCCATGCTGGTCCCATAACGGGGCAATGCAGGTTTTTACCGGGTCTTTCCAAGGTAACTGTTCAGGGTTGAGGGGAGCGGAGTGGCTGATGGCGGAATATGGGGGTTGGGTTACGTTGGGGGATTCATCCCCCAAACCCCCTAAAAAAGTCGCAGTTGGCTGAAACCAATTCATCTCACCAAGTCTGAACTGTTACTTTCCGGTGTTGCGATGACCCCCGGAATCGTCTCCGGTGTTATGATAAGCGGTGAATAAGTTTCGGTCGGCCGACGCCGGCCCCGCGGGAGGTTGCCATGCGCGTATGTTCATTCCTGCCCAGCGCCACGGAAATCGTCTATGCCCTGGGCCTTGAAGACCAGTTGTACGGGGTAACCCACGAGTGCGATTTCCCCGCCGCGGCCAAGGATAAACCCTGGGTGGTGCGCAGCGTGTTCGAGGGCATGGACCCGCAGCCTACCAGCGGCGAGATTAGCCGGGCCATCTCCGAGCGGCTCGAGCAGGGACTTGGCATCTACGAAATCGACCAGGACCTGTTGCGGGACGCGCAGCCAGACCTAATCTTGACCCAGGCCATTTGCGAGGTTTGAGCCGTGTCCTCTCGGCAGATCGCCGAGACCACGGCCATTCTCGACCAGCAGCCCGAGGTCATGTCCCTGGACCCCCAGTACGTCGGAGACGTGCTGGATGACATCCGCCGGGTGGGCCGGGCCACCGGGGAAGCGGACAAAGCGGAAGAAGTGGCGTCCCGGATGCAGGCCCGCATCGACGCGGTGACCGGCCGCGCGTCGATGGCCTCCGAGAAGCCCAGGACGCTGCACCTGGAATGGGTGGATCCGCTCATGTGCGGAGGCCATTGGGTGCCGGAGATGGTGGAAATGGCCGGCGGAGTCAACTGTTTCGGCGACAAGGAGACCGGCTCCTTCAAGCTGGAGTGGGAAGAGGTGGTCGCCAGCCAGCCCGAGGTCATCATCTTCATGCCCTGCGGGTTCGAGGTCAAACGGGCGTTGGAAGACGTGCCTATTCTGGCGCAAAAAGAGGGTTGGGACTCCCTTCCTGCCGTCAGGAACAACCGGGTTTTCGCCATTGACGCCAGCGCTTACACCAGCCGTTCCGGCCCCCGGTTGGTTACCGGGTTGGAGATTATGGCCGAAATGCTGCACCCAGACCTGTTTTCCGGCATGATACCCGAGGCCGGAGCGCTGCGGGTCTACGGCAACCCGGCGGTGACCCGGTAGCTATGACGCGGTAAATGAGGATTGTTGGTGTTTCGGAAGGGTGGGGAAGCGCCCGGGGTGGTCAGTTCAGGCGGGCGCCCTTGAAGGGGTTGTTCTTCTCCACCTGCTCCTGCATCAACTGGACGCTCCGGCTCAGAACCGGCAGCAGCAGTTCCAGTTGTTGTTGCGTGGTGGAAGACTCCAACAGCTTCTGCCTCAATTCTCTAGGCAGGTTCAGGCTTGCAGCCAGGCCGGACATCACGTCGGTGAACAACTGCCTGGGGTCTTCGGCGACGTTCACGCTGCTGTTCCACCCTCCGGCGAGGGTAGCCTGATGGGTCAGGAAGTCAACGAACTCCTTCCTGATTTGCTGTACCAAAACGTCGGCGACCTCACCCGGCTGGTCTTCGAAATACTGGACCAACCCAACCAGGTATGGGACTTGCTGGATGATTTCGACCACGCGGAAGCGCCGCTCGCCCTGGGTGACAATGTTCATCCGGCCCTCGGCCAGGGACTGGACCTCGGCGATGCGGGCGGTGGTGCCCACGGCCACCGGTTCGGCGGGGTCCCCCACCTCCTGCCCCTCTTTGATGAGCAGGACGCCGAAGGGAATATCCTCCTGGGAACACCGGCCGATCATTTCCTTGTACCGCTCCTCAAAAATGTGCAGCGGCAGCTTCATCCCGGGGAACAGGACCACATCGTTCAGCGGGAACAGCGGGAGTTCGGCCAAGTCGTCGCGCGGTATGTCGCCGGATTGTTCCATAATGGGGCCAGTATAGTAGCTTGCGCCACTCGGCACAAGGGCATCATTTATGCGCCGTGGGTATGTGCGAAGCCCCGTAAATGTTCGTCGCAAGGGGCCTCAAAGGGCTGGTTTGCAGCTTGTCTTCGTTAGGCCGGCAAACCGTAGACCGGCAAACCGTTCCCGGACTCAGCAAGTTTCGGGATTGTCCGGCAGCCGAACCACCCGCGGGCAGGGCAATCGCGTTACGATTATTTTGGCATACCCTGACACGTAACTGTTCAGGGTTGAGGGGGAGGGGAGTGGCTGATGGCGGAATATGGGGGTTGGGTTACGTTGGGGGATAAATCATCCAAACCCCCTGCCCCAAACCCCCTAAAAAAGTGGCGGTTGGATGAAAGCCTTGGCTGAAACCAATTTACCTCACCAAGTCTGAACAGTTACGTCCTGCACCCCCGGTTGACAGTCTAACGGTATGCCATTACGGTGTTAATCAGGTTTAACCCTCGGTACAGCGGCGGGGAGGTCGTTCTCTCCGGGATTTGGTTCCCCACGGCAATCGGCCCTGAAAGAGATTTGAGAATGGCAGAGAACCGGGCCCCGGACCAGGTATTGCTAACCCGGAAAGATGCCCTGGCGGTGATTACGTTGAACCGCCCGGAGTCCCGCAACGCGTTGGCGCCGGACACCATCCGGCAGCTTGGCGACGCGCTGGAGCAATGCCAACGTCCCGACATCCGGGCGGTTCTCATCACCGGCTCCGGCGGGGCCTTCTGCTCCGGCGCCGATGTCAAGGACTTCGCCTACAGCCTGGAAAACGGCGGCGGGGAAGCCCTCTCCGCCCATTTGGAGGCTCTGGCCAACGAACTGCACCGGCGGGTTATTCTGGCCATCCGCCGCCTGGAAAAGCCGGTGGTCGCCGCGGTCAACGGTGTAGCCGCCGGCGCCGGTTTCAGTCTCGCTCTTGCCTGCGACCTGCGGGTGGCGGCTGGCAGCGCCCGCTTTCTCATGGCTTACTCCAACATCGGCTGTACCGCCGACGGCGGCTCCACCTATATGCTTCCCCGTCTGGTGGGCTTGGGCAAGGCAATGGAAATCTACACCGCCGGCCAGCCTATGAGCGCCGAGTACGCCCGGGAAATGGGTCTGGTCAACCAGGTGATCCCCGACCAGAACTTTGAAAGGCATTCCCTCGAAATGGCCACCAAGCTGGCCCACGGCCCCACTGTTGCCTATGCCCGGGTCAAGGCGCTGTTCAACCAGTCCTGGGACAACGACATTGACCGGCAACTCGACGCCGAGACCAGCGCCATCAGCAGCATCGCCCTGACCCGCGACTTCCAGGAGGGGATCAAGGCCTTCGCCAACAAGCGCCAACCCTGGTTTCAGGGCCACTAAACCTCCGTTCGTCCTACAGCCCTCGAAGGACATCCTCGCCAGCCCGCTCGGAACCTCTCAATTTCCTGCGGTCCCAACCGGTCACGCCCGCATCCTTCTCCCTCCGCTTGGGAAAATGCCCCGAAACCCGTTGAAACTAGCTTCCGGCATTGTAGAATGTCCGGCCCTTTGCCCCATAAAATATCAACAAGACAAACCGACAGCCGGATAGTCTTGCCAGACTCCGGGCGACCCCGGACCGGCCCCCTGCCGGTTCCTGTGCCCGGGAAAGACGTGGAATGGATGGGAGGAGTGTGTGTATAAGTACTTAATCATTGGACTATTAATAGGGATCGTGGTCATCGGCTCCATCGTAATGGCGGCCTGCAACAGCGCCGCGCCGGACGAGACCGAGGTGGAAGGAGCGCCGATTGACTTTGCGCAAACCGCGTCCGCCAACGACACGGAAGACCAGCGCGGCCCCGAAGGCCCCCGGGGCAAGGTTGGCCCGTCCGGAGCCGCCGGCCCAGAAGGCCCGGCCGGCCCCGCCGGTAAAATCGGACCCGCCGGTCCTAAGGGACTTGCCGGCCCTGCGGGCTCACAAGGTGAAGTCGGCCCCGCCGGCCCAGTGGGACCCTCCGGCGATGCCACTGACACCATTGCCGGCGAGGACTGCCCTCGCGACCACTTTGTAACCGGATTCTCCCGGAATGGCGGTCTTCTTTGCTCCCAGTCAACTTCGTCTTCCTCCACCCCAAACTGCAGCGACCGGGGAACCGGCGTAGACCTAACAGGGTGCCGTCTGGTGAGCGCAGATCTGGAAGACGTCAACTTGAGGGAAGCAATCCTGATTGGGGCTGACTTGGAAGGCGCAGACCTGACCAACGCCAACTTCTCCCATGCTAACTTAACCGACGCCAAACTGAGCAATGCAGACTTGGAGGGCGTAGATTTTTCTGGCGCCAATCTAACCAGAGCTGACCTGAGCCGCGTTGGGGGGGATAACGCCGACTTCGAGGACGCCAACATGACTTGGGTCAACTTGAACCGGGCGAGAATGACCAAGGCAAACCTGCAAAACACGGACCTGACACTTGCCGATCTGTCGGGGTCCAGATTGCAGGAGGCCGACTTTGACGATGCCAACCTCCGGTTTGCCGACCTGACCGAAGCGGACCTGGAAGACGCGGACATGTCGGGCGCTAATATCGCCGGAGCCATTTGGGACGACACCACTTGCCCTGACAACACCAACAGCGACAACAATAGCGGCGACACTTGCGACGGCCATCTGAGGTAATAACCGCGGCCATGTCCGTTAACGGCAACCTATTCACCCCGCTGGGCGATCCCCGGCGGGGTGTTTCCTGTTGTGTGCCGGTGTAGGTTCCCCCGCGCCCATCTCAGGCGGGTTCAGGGTGACGTCGGCCCTTGCGATATGACCCGTGAACCTTGTCCCAAACCCAGTCCGGGCCGGTTAACACGCCGGGCAAATACCCTTCGACGCGAGGTCGGCATCCATGCCCCTGCGGTGACCGGAAAATGACGTCCGAAACGGCGTCCAACGAGCAACCGCGCCCGGCGGAAAACCCCACAACCAGACTTGGTTGGGGTTGCTGCTGACTGAAGCTGGACGGCCATATTCCCGAAGAAGGAAGGAAGACCATTGGGATCGGCTCACCACCGCCGGACGGACCAGGAGCAAGGCCCAAAAGCCCAATGGGTCTACTGGCTCTGGGCTGGAATCTTCGCCGAAGCGTCTCGGTCACAGCCTTCGTCAAGTGCACCCGGCTGCCGCCAGGTTGCTCAGTCGGAAGACCGCTCCGGGTCCAGGTTATCGCCAGATGGGAGGGTCGCGTCGTCATCGTCCTGGTGCGGGTCGTCCAAGCCCAGGAAGGTCAGGGAGAAGGAAGCCTCCAGCACACGGTGAATCCGGAAGCCGACCAGCCCCAAAGCCAGGGCCGCGCCCACCAACAGCAGAATGGCCAAGGGAACCGAAAGCGTCCCCAGCGAAAACAGCCGGGACAGGAACGGAATGCTCCAGATGACGGGCAAAATCAGCAGCATAATCAGGAAGCTGTTCCGAAGTATTACCCGCATCAACATTTTCGTGGACCGGGGTACTCCGGGGGCAATGTAATCCGCGAGGCTGTCGGTGAGGCGTTGGAGGGACCGCCACATGGCCAGGATTGACGGCGCACAGAACCCCAATACGGCTCCGGTTATGATTAACCCCCACAGGCTGTTGGACAGACGCGCCACAGTGGCCAGCCCCTCGTTGAATTGGAGCAAGCCGGTGCCGATGGCGATTACCAGGATGATGATGCCCAGGTTCAGCGCGATCAACCGGACCGACCGCTGGATGCGCTGGGCTTGGGGATTTTGGAAGCGGAAGGCGCCGCCCAGAGCTGCGACACCTACGAACAGGTAGCCGAAATACTCCTTCAGCAGGTCGGGCGAGCGTTGGTTGATGAGGTCGGCGGCGGCGCCGGCCGCCCGGAATACCCAGGGGTAAAACAAGGTCGTAACGGCGGTGGCGATGGTAATTACCGGGTTGAGGAAGCTGCCCACCGTTCCGCCGGCTACCCCGACCCGGCTGATAGCCAGGGAAAACTCGCCCAGCTGCGGCATCCCCATCCCTACCGACAACGAAGTCCGCCCGTCGTAACCTGTTAAGAAGGTTCCCAGCGTATCAGCGACCACCTTGCCCACCATGAAAACGGCGCTGATTATCAATGCCGGGATGATGAAATCGGGGAACAGACGCACGTCCATCAACATACCGATGGATACGAAGAACAGGGCGGCGAACATATCCTTGACCGGATTCATCACCCGGGAAATTTCCTCGCTGTGCTCGGTGTCGCCCAGCACCGTGCCAATCAGGAAGGCCCCGGCGGCCGCCGAGAGGCCCAACTGCTGTCCGGCCAGCGCCAGCCCGAAGCACAGGGCCAGGCTGGTAATGAGCAGGGTTTCGTCAGACTGGTAGCGGTTTACGAAGTGGATGAGGCGCGGGGCGGCAATAGCTCCGAACACCAATGCGGCAATCCCAAAGATAATCAGCTTGCCCACCAGCAGGCCGACTGCGGCCGGGTCGGTTGACCCGGTCTGGCCCACGCCGGACAACACCGTCAGGAGAATTACTGCGGCAAAGTCCTCCACCACCAGGATGCCCACAATCAACCGGCCCCGGGCCCCAAACAGTTCGCCTGAATCCTTCAGCATCTTTACCAGGATGGCTGAGCTGCTGATGCAAAGAGCTGCTCCCAGGAATACACTCTCAACTACCGACCAGCCCAGCAGGTAGCCGGTTTCGTAGCCAACCGCGAACATGATGGTCATTTCGACGACCGCGATGACCATAACCCGGGTCCCGACCTGCCGGATTCGCTGCCATCCCAACTCCAGTCCAATGCCGAACAGCAGCAGCACTAACCCCAGGTCGGCCAGCAACCGGATGACGTCCAGGTCCCGCACCAGGGGGGTGGGCAGGGTGAAGGGACCGACGATGACGCCGGCGACCAGGTAACCCAGCACCGGAGGCTGCTTGACGAACCGGAACAGCACCAGCGCCGCGCCGGCGACGGCGAGGGTTATGGCGAAGTCCCGGACTAAAGCGAATTCATCGGCGCCGGTAACGAGAGGAACCGCGGACAAGACAGGTTCGATTCTGACCTACCTCCAGGAAATTACGGCTACTACCCCATTATGGGCGTATTCGCCCTCCCTCATTTTCACGCCGGGAAGCGGAGTTCGATTGAAACTTTGGTTGATGTGAAGCCGAAACCGGCGCTGATGGGGTCAGGAACGGGTCTGCGGCCAGGAAACGGCCCGGGCCGGGGTTGATCGCCTCGAGAAAAACCGGCGCACCCAAGGGTGGTGCGCCGGCTTGCCCGTATTGGATTCGAGGGGCTGCGGTAGAGGGGCTGCGGTATATGTACCGCGGGGCAAACGGCTCAACAACCAAGCCGTCCGAAGCCCCCGGGACGGTGTGATTCAGTTGCTGCGTTCGGGCTAAGTTCGGGAATGCGTCCCTGAGTGAATTTCCAGGCTGACGCTGGTGCTAGGGGTCGCCACGGCGACCGAACCGTACAAGGGTCAACGCTGTTTCCAGGTTTCCACCAACTGGTTCCCCTGATCGTCGTCCACCCCCCACATTTGGAAGTGGACCCGAACGTCGTCGTACAGGGTCAGGTCTGCCGGGGCTTTTTCCGATTCCCGGTAACCTTCCACCGAAACGTCCATCCAGTTCAGGGGAATATCGCCCTGGTTGGCCAGCCGCTGCACCATGTTGACCGCACAGGCCGAAATACCGGAAAAGAACAACTCGCCCGCGCCAACCTGCTCGCCGCCGGCGTCGTCGGCGACCCAATGGTGGTTGCGGGCGTTGCAGATGGCCCTACCCAGCGTGCCGGTGCTGTAACTTCTCACTTTATACGCCAACTCCAAAGCCATGTCGCTCCTCCGCGTAAATTCATTGTGTCCGCCCATTGTCCGCGCCGTTCCGTCCCTGTAAGGGTCACAGGGGCAGGCAGGCCTCCAGGCAAGTATAACACCTGGAATTGCCATGCTCTTACCAATGCCGGGGAAAGTAACAGTTCAGACTTGGTGAGATGAATTGGTTTCATCCAACTGCCACTTTTTTAGGGGGTTTGGGGGATGAATCCCCCAACGTAACCCAACCCCATATTCCGCCATCAGCCACTCCGCTCCCCTCAACCCTGAACTGTTACCCGGGGAAAGCCTTTCCAAGAGGTCCCAAGAGAGCCTCGGGACGGTGATAGGGTGATAGAAAGATAACCCAAGCAAGGGAGGGTCTCGTAACGGGGCTGGTGCACGGGGGCTGCGGAAACGCAGCGTTCCGGCGGGCTTAGCGGCGGGAAGACAGGGACTATCGGATAAGGGACTATCTGATACTTGAGGCCGTGGCCTGGTCTTTCTCCAGAGTAGCCCCGGGTTGCCGGTCCGCGATTTGGCTTTGAAGCTCCCGGGTCTGGTCGGCATAGCCGGTTAACTCAGTCTCTAACCTCAGCCGGACAGCCTCCAGTTCCCAGCGCGCCTTTCGCACCTTCCGGACCTCCTTGATGATGGACCAGGCGGCCAGGACCGGCCCTAAGACGATGCCCACCACACTGACGGCGCTCAGGGCAAACCGGATTGTGGTGGTGGCCAGGACCGAGCCGCCGGCGCTGGCGACCCCGCCTCCTCCAACCAGGGCTATCCTGGGTAAGAAAGAGAGCAGCCGGGCATACAGCGGGCTGACCATGTTGATAATCGTGGTCGACGACGTCTTCCAGACGGTACCCGCGGCAAAGCTCGCCCCATGCCGGCCAATAATGTTGGTGCGGGACTGAGCTGGGCCATCGGCCAAGGTGCGACTCTGGCGTTTCACTAACCGCCGCCACTTGGGGACCGGCTTCCCGTCGGCGTCAACCGGTTCCGGTTCCATGAGGGCTGGCGGCAGCTCGGGTTCAGGCAAGCCAAGCTGGCGGCACAGGTCAACCTGCCGGTCGTAATGGCGCCACATTCCTTCCTGATGTTCCGATTCGAGTTGTTCCAGCTGGGCCTTCAGCTCGGACAGCCGACTGTGGGCCTTGAGCTTGGCAACAACTTGAGCCAGGGCGGAGCCTCCGGCAATGGCCAGAGGTATGAGGAGCAGCGGGAGAGGCATGGTTTACTCAATGATCCAGTTTTCTGTTACAGCATTGTATCAGGCAACGGGCGATTTGTGGACTTCCAGCGTCGGCCCCTCGTTATGGGTCAACTTGCGGAAGGCACCATCCAAGGCTGCGGCGGGAAAATCCGGGTTCAGCCGGGCCAAGGCGTCCCCCAGCGTGCGCTCCAACACCTGCTTGTAGTCCCGACGCTCGGCCCGGGTGCATTGTCTCCGGCCCTTGGGCCACCTGCCAGACGAGGGCGGCAAGCCCAGACAAGGCGGTGGGTTTTAACGGTGGCCTCGGTAAGGTGGTCATGGGGACCTGAGTATGCGCTCAAACTCGTCAGGGTTAGACCACCTGGCAATCTCGGAGAGTTCATTAACCAAATTGAAATCCTGCGAATGCCATACGTCTTCGGTATCATCGAACAGGGACACGAAGGTCAGACCGGACTCGTTTTCCTTGAGGTGGCTCAAATCAACACAGCCGGCCAGAACGTGCTCAGTGAGCCTGCGGGCCGCCCCACGGGACCCGGTGCTCAACAGAAAAACCAGGGATTTCCGGTTTTCGGTTTGGGTCTCAAAATCGACTGTCCAATTTTGGGTCGACCGGCCTTGTTTCCTCGACTGGCGCTCGAAGGGAATCCCTTTTTCATGCAACCACTCGTCTACTTCATCTGCCGTCGTCTGAAACGACTGGCTGCGCAGCGTAAACCACAGGTCGGAGACTCGCATGACCGCCTGGGCGACGCGGAGCACCGATTCTCCCACTGCTTCTTCCGCTACCGACCGGAGCACCAACTGACCTCCGAATAGCTCTATACGGAGCGTTTGGCAAACGTCCTGGAGCAACATTTCTTGTTTCGGTGAACGTTGCCGGCTTACCGACTGCAACCCAAGCCAACCCAGCGCATCCCCGAAGTCCGTGACGGTATAAGTATCGCCGCGCTCCAGAACGAACACGTCGACGATGCCACCATCGGGGAACAACATGGGAGTACGCACCCTCACCCCTTCCCGCGGGGCCGGCGAGCACTCGAAAAGCGGCGGCAGCGTCCGGGAAATAGACACGCATAGCTCGGTGGAGTTCATAACAGCACGGTCCCCTGGACTACGGGTGGGGCCATTATACCGGAATGAGTCAATCTGGCTTCGGCGCAGAACTGCCGCCATACGTCCACCGGGCGGTCCCACGCCTCGGTGATGTCTTCGGGAACGTAGGCCCATCTGTCCCGCCTGCCAGGCACCCAGTAGTTCTTGTGCTTCTCTCCAACAGGTTTGCCATCGGGATTGCAGTGGTCTGCCCCCAAATCGAGACCATAGATTCTTCCGACGCTTCGGTGAATGATGGCATAAGACAACTTTCCGGAAGCAGGATTGTACCAACCCCTTAGGAATATAGGGTGCCCTTCATCGGAGTCAATGTCGATTCTAAATTCCAGCGTCGGTGAATTGGGGGTGCCTTCCCATGCGATGTTCTCGGCGATTACCTTGGTGTCGTCCTCGATAATGGCGTCGTACTCCGGCTGACTCAGAGTCATATTCTGTTATCCCCACCTTTATCTCCCCTACCCCAGCTTAGGCAGCAAGGCATCCCATTGTTCGGCCGGGGCCGACGGTTCGCCTTAGGTTGGCTTGGATTATACGGAACTCCAACTCTGATAGCAGGCGCCATACCGCCGCGCCTGACGTTGAATCCACCGCCGCCCGCCAACCCCTCCTCCCAAGCACCTTGGAGTCAAGCCTTCCCCTTTATTCGTAACTGTTCAGGGTTGAGGGGAGCGGAGTGGCTGATGGCGGAATATGGGGGTTGGGTTACGTTGGGGGATGAATCATCCAAATCCCCTGCCCCAAACCCCCTGAAAAAAGCAGCAGTTGGATGAAAGCCTTGGCTGAAACCAATTTACCTCGCCAAGTCTGGACAGTTGCCTTTATTCCCGTCCACCCTGAGCTTGTCGAAAGGCCGCCCACTTGTGGTTTGACACGGTCGCCACCAACGGATTCCCCGGCAACTTAACCGGATGAAAAGGCCCTGCCCCGAAGGACTTCCATATTGACCCGGCAACATCCCCGTGTTAGGTTGAGGTTCAGTCGGCGGCAGGCTACGATGACCTCGTGATTGCCTTTGGGTCAGCCTGCTCAAACCTCGGTTTCAAATCATCCTGGAGCGGTGGGATTATGGCCGGAATCATCGGATTGGACCCCCAACCCGGGCGGCAGTCCTGGGAGTGGCCGCTGGGCGAGTTTATTGAAATGGCCGTGCGCCGCGAGCCAGACAAGGTCTTCCTGGAAATCGCCGGCGAAAAGATAACCTACCGCCAACTCGACGACCGGGTGCTGCGCACGGCGGGAATGTTCCGCGGCTTGGGCATTGAAGCTGGCGACCGGGTTTGCCTGTTCCTGCCCAACTGCCCCGAATTTCTCTACTGCTGGTTCGGACTGTCCGCCATAGGCGCCATTGCCGTGCCGGTAAACACCGCCTACAAGCGGGACGAGACCGCCTACATCCTCAACGACGCCGGAGCCTCGGCCCTGGTGTCTCATCCGGCGCTGGCGGAGGTGGCCGAGGCTGCCGCCCGGCTGGCTCCCAGCGTCCAAGCCAAGCTGCTGGTAGCCGGTGAGTCCGGCGGCTCGACGGGGGACGGTATTCCCTCCGTCGGTTGGGCCGGCTTCACCGAAACGCTGGCCGCAGCCGAGCCGGTGTCCGAGTTGCCCGCCGTGTCGCCCCTGGACATCTCGATGCTGGTCTACACCTCGGGGACTACCGGAAACCCCAAGGGCGTGGAGGTCACCCACCAGATGTACGTGGCCGCCGGTCAGGGGTTCGCCCACTGGACCGAGGCCGTCGCCGATGACCGCTTCTTCACCTGTCTGCCCTACTTCCACGCCAACGCCCAGTATTACTCCACCATGGGCACCCTGGCCGCCGGGGCGACGCTGGTGGTGGCAGATCGGTTCAGCGCATCCCGGTTCTGGGACCAGGTGCGGCAGGCCGACGCTACCGTGGTCAACTTCATCGGCATGATGATGCCGGTGCTGGCCAAGCAAGCCGAGGCAGAGGCAGACCTCAACAACCGCGTCCGTTTGTTTTACGGTTCCCCGGCGTTGGCCCCCGAATTTCTCCAGGCGTTTCAGGACCGGTTCGGAACCGACATTATCGTCGGTTTCGGCATGACCGAGACCTGCTACGGCACCATCGAGCGTATTGGCGACCGGCGGAGGGCGAATTCGTCGGGCCTGCCCCGTCAGCATCCGGATTCGGCTTTCGTCAACGAAATCCGCATTGCCGACGATTCCGGTAACCCCGTCGGCGCCAACGTCATCGGGGAAATCACTATCAGCAACCCGGCCACCATGCTGGGCTACTGGCGCAACGAAGAGCAGACCCGGGATGCCCTGCGCGACGGCTGGCTGTTCACCGGCGACCTGGGTTGGCTGGACGACGATGGATTTCTGTATTTCGTTGACCGCAAAAAGGACGTCATCCGGCGGCGGGGCGAGAACATTTCATCGCAGCAGGTGGAGGACGCCATCAAGGACCATCCCAACGTGCTGGACTGCGCCGTGATCGCCGTACCGTCCGAGCTGGGTGAAGACGAAGTGAAAGCCTACGTCGTCCCCCGTCCCGGGGCGGCGGTGCAGCCCGCCGAGGTGGTGCTGTGGTGCGCCGACCGGCTGGCCTACTTCAAGGTGCCCCGGTACATCGAAATGCGCGACGAGTTCCCCCGGACGCCCAGCCTGCGGGTCCGCAAGGACGTTTTGAGACAGGAACGGGAAGACCTGATTGAGGGCTGTTTCGACCGTGAGGAGGCCGGCATCCGCCTGCGGTGAACACCGTGCGGCTTGAGCCGCAGGATGGCAAAGGATAGTTGGGTTGGCGATGGCCGGGTTGGTAACTGTTCAGGGTTGAGGGGAGCGGAGTGGCTGATGGCGGAATATGGGGGTTGGGTTACGTTGGGGGATTCATCCCCCAAACCCCCTGAAAAAGTCGCAGTTGGCTGAAACCAATTTACCTCACCAAGTCTGGACAGTCACCCGGGTTGGCGATGTATCCGGCCAACCCGTTGATTGGGGTATAATTGAAGGGAAGATGGGAGGCCGATATGCACAAAATTGAAGCAATAATCCGACCGGACAAGCTCAACGCCGTAAAGGACGCCTTGGCCGACGCCGGCTTGGTGGGCATCAACGTCACCCCGGTAACGGGCCGGGGCAACCAGCGGGGCGTGGAAATCGGCGGCCCCCGCGGGGTCGGGACTTACGTCGTTGATATGCTGCCCAAGGTCAAGCTGGAAATGGTGGTCCTGGACTCGAACATCGAGCGGTCGATTGACATAATCATAGCCAACGGGCGCACCGAGAACATCGGGGACGGCAAGATTTTCATCTCGCCGGTCAGCGACGCCATCCGCATCCGCACCGGCGAGCGGGGCGACATCGCCCTCTAGCCGGTCCGCCCCTCAACCGCGTCCGTTCCCCATAACCCTGTCTGCTCGACCAACTGCCCGGAGCGACCGGACCCGGTTGCTTCCCGGGAGAGCTTTACCTGCGAGGACGGTATGGTAGAGAGAAAATACTGGCTGTTCAAATCGGAACCGGGCAACTATTCCTTCGACGACCTGGTCAACGAGGATGACCAGACCGCCGAGTGGGACGGCGTCCGCAACTACCAGGCGCGCAACTTCATGCGGGACGACATGAAGGTGGGTGACGCGGTGCTGTTCTACCACAGCAACGCCAAGCCGACGGCGGTGGTGGGAACCGCCTACGTCTGCCGCGAAGCCTACCCCGACGTTACTGCCTGGGACACCGCCGCCAAGTATTACGACCCCAAGAGCAAGCCCGATAACCCCACCTGGATGATGGTTGATATCAAGGCCGGCGAGCGGCTGTCCCGCCCGGTTACCCTCCAGGAAATCAAGCAAAACCCCAAGCTGGAAGGTATGTTGCTGGTGCGCCGGGGAATGCGATTATCGGTTCAACCCGTGACCAGGGAAGAGTTCGACGAAATTATCAGCCTTGGCAACCAGTCTTAGGCCGCGCCAATGACGGTTGCCCTCGACCGGCTCAGGACAGCAGTTTCACCCTGAGAGCAACCCTGCCTGCCGGGCCTGAGATGCACCAACGGCCCGCTCCGACGGCTTGGAAGTGTTTGCGAATACCAGCACCTAAACGTTGTAGGTCATAAACTCCAGCAGGTTATCGTCCGGGTCCCGCAGGTACAGGCTCAACGACGGCGTGGTTCCCCGGCCGCGGCCTCCCGCCCGCTGCACCGGCCCGCGGATGACCTCGGCGCTGGCCTCAGCCAGCATCTTTTGGCATTCCTCCACTGTGCCGTCCCACACAAAGCAAATGTCGGTGCAGCCCGGCACCGCCGTCGGCCCCCGCAGCGATGCGGTGTGCCCCTCGGGGTGAACGTTGATCTTGGAGTCCCCTACCTGAATGGAGAAGGTGGGGACGTTCCCGGCGCGCCACTCTTCTTCGTTGTTAATGGGAAACCCCAGCTTCTTGTAGAACGCAACGAGCCGCTCGGCGTTGGCGGTGGGCATTGCGATATGGTCTATTCCTGCGGTGGGCATTCCAGTCCTCCGTGTCTTGTAATCTGAGTTAGACGACCTGCATTGGGCAGAGGAACTAGCGAGTGGCGGACCCGGCCGGCGACGCGCGGCGGGCCAGAAACTCCAGTATCACCTTGCGCATCAGGGCCGGCTCGTTGCCCATCAGCCCATGCTCTGCTCCAGGCACGATGAACAACTCCGAACCGGCGATCGCCCGATGCAGCTGCCGCCCGCATTCCACCGGAATCCTTGAGTCCTCGTCGCCGTG
This sequence comes from Dehalococcoidia bacterium, assembly GCA_965262735.1. GTDB lineage: Bacteria > Chloroflexota > Dehalococcoidia > Lucifugimonadales > UBA3495 > CATOSK01. The sequence goes on from CBDHFS010000002.1 coordinate 473,561, forward strand.
GGTCACCAGCGTCGGCAAAGCCAGCTCAGCAAGGCGGGATTCCAGGCTGTCCTTGATGTCCAGGTAACCCTGCATGGTTTGGGCGATGCCGTCGTACCGTTCCAGGTTCAGCCGGTACAGCCGGTTAAACCGCTCTGGTTCGGACTCCCGCAGGCCGGGCCACCGCGCTTCCAACGCCCCGGCGATGGACGCCTCCCGCCCCTTGGCGGCGTCATCGGCCCGCATCTGGTCCAGCTCCCGCTGCCGCACCGCCCTTTCCGATTCCTGGACGTAGGACATGGTGTTTACCAGCAGCAGGGTGTCGGTCATTTCCGGGTGTTCCAGCGCGAACCGCAGCGCGATGGGGCCGCCGGCGGATGACCCCAGGATGTGGGCGTGGGAAACGTCCAGGTGAGCCAGCAGCGCGTGCAGGTCGTTGGCAACGTTTTCAATGGAGTACCCATCTTCCGGGTTCCCGGAGCGTCCCGCCGCCCGACGGTCGTACACCACCAGATGAAAGTCGGGGGACAACGCGGCGGCGTGGTGCTCCACGAAACCGGCGCAGCCTTCGCCGCCACCCAACCCACCGTGAATCATCACCAGCGGCTGACCTTGACCGTGGGTCTCGTAGTACATCATATAACCGTTAATCAGCGCGTCCGGCATGGCATCCTCCCATCGGCGAACCCGTGACCCGAACCACGGTAACCACGGGTTGCCGGCAAATTAAGCGTATCTTAGCCCCAACCGGAAGGGGTGGCAAGGCACAAGTAATAGTTCAGACTTGGTGAGGTAAATTGGTTTCAGTCAAGGCTTTCAGGCAACTGCCATTTATTTCCAGGGGGGTTGGGGGATGAATCCCACAACGTAACCCAACCCCCATATTCCGCCATCGGCCCCTCCCCTCCCCTCAACTCTGAACAGTTACCCATGACGCCCCGTTCTTGACAAAAACTTGGGCAGGCCAATAAAATTCCGGCAGTTGACCCTGTTTGGACAGGCCGAATCGACCTCGAAAACCCCGATTTCCGAACCCGTATTCACGCTCCGGCCCCTCACCCAACCAGAACCGCAAAGGAGAATCTTATGAACCGCTGGCCTACGGTGCACTACAAGGAAGAAGGCATGCGAGAAGGCATGCAAATCGAGGACTCCAACATCTCGGTGGACGACAAGGTTGAACTCCTCGATTCCCTGTCGGAAACCGGCTTGCAGCAGATTGTCGTCGGCTCGTTTGTCAGTCCCAAGTGGACCCCGCAAATGGAGCGCATAGACGAAATCGTCAGCCGCTTTACCCCCAAACCCGGCGTCACCTACACCGCCTTGGCCCTCAACTCCCGCGGCGTCGAGCGGGCGCGGGCCTACTCGCCCCCCCTGACCATCGAGCGCGACGGGTTCCCTCGCCTCACCTGCCACATGTGCGACGTTTTCGTCCGCCGCAACACCAACCGCTCCCAGATGCAGGAAATGGAGCGCTGGCCCCAGATTGTCGTGCAGGCCCAGGAACTCAATATCAAGGAAGCTGGCATCGGCTGCAACGCCAGTTGGGGTTCCAACTTCCTGGGCGAGTTCCAGGTTGACAACCTGATGACCCTGTTGGAGAAGCAGCACGGTATGTGGGACGAGGTCGGCATCAACGTCGTCAGCTGCTCGATGGGCGACCCTATGAGCCACTGCCGCCCCGACAAGGTTGAAGAGAGTCTATACCGGGTCAAGGAGCAGTGGCCGGAGATTAACCACTTCCGGCTGCACCTGCACAACGGTCGCAACATGGCCATCGCCTCGGCCTACGCCGCCCTGCGGACTTTGGGCCCCGAGGACACCCTGGAGTTGGACGGTACCATCGGCGGCTACGGCGGATGCCCCTACTGCGGCAATGGCCGCGCCACCGGCATGGCCCCCACCGAGGACCTGCTGCACATGATGCAGGACATGGGCATTGAGACCGGCGTGGACATTGACAAGCTCATTGACTGCGTTTGGACCGCCGAGCGCATCATCGGCCGGGAGCTTTACGGCCACGTCTCCAAGGCTGGCCCCCGTCCCAAGACCGTGGACAAGCTGTACGACATAAATATGCCCTTCGTGGAGACGCTGGAGCAGGCTCGGCACTTCAAGGCCGGCGCCGAAGCCTACGAGGGCGGCATCTACCCGTACAGCCAGCCCATCGCCAGCCCGTACCGGGAGCGGCTCGAAAACGGCCAGCCGGCCTTCGACGACGCCAACGGCGACTTCCCCTGGAAGCAGGACTGGTTCCCGGCCAAGGACTAGCCAACCCGCGATGGAGAACCCCGGGGCCGCCGGTTCGCCACAACCGGCGGCCCTGCTCTTTCTTTGACCAGCGCTCTTGCCAGTGTATAATGGGCACACAAAGGCAGACTAAGGCTCACCAAACTGCGCCGCCGGTGACTGAGATGACTAAACTAACCGGAACCAAATCCCAACTTTCGGATTTCATTGACGGGATGGCTCGAATTTTTGACTTCACCGGGTCTTTAAACCGGCCGCGTTACACTGGCTCCGGTTTTGAGGATGACGTCGCGGCCCTCCGTTCGGACTGGATAGCCGTCGGCAACGACCTGCGCTCCGCGATGGGCTGGTACGAAAATGAGGAAGCGGACAAGACCGAGCCGTCGCCCTAGACTGGAACGATGCCCGACATAGACACCGGAATCCAACCTTCCCCAGAAAATCGGCCTGCCCCGCAGCAGGCTGATGTTGTTTCGCCGGACCGTGGGCAAGTCCACATTACCACCCAGTCTTGGCGGGGTCCTCTACCGACGCCTGATGATTTCCGGGGATACGACGAAATCCTGCCGGGAGCAGCCGAGCGAATTCTAACTTTGGCAGAACGTCAAGCAGAGCACCGGCACAACATGGAAAGGGCTGAAGTAACCAGCCAGTACCGGCGAAGTTTTTTGGGCTTGTTCGCCGGGTTCGTCGTTGCGATGACCGCCTTGGGTTTGGGCGGCTTTCTAATTCACTCGGGCCACGACTGGGCGGGCGGCTTGGTAGTTGGTACTGACTTGGTGGGTTTGACCGCCGTCTTTGTTTACGGTTCGCACAGTCGCCAGTCTGCATCGAATAGGGACGGCTCCCGTCGGCCATCCCGGACAGGTACTCCACCCCCACCCGAAAGGAATTGACCATGACTACCAACCCCACCGACCCCAACCAGGTAAGGTTGACCGGCGAAAACTCCTTTATCCGCCTGCACAATGAAGAAGGCGGCCCCATGCTGACCCGGGCGAGCCATTGGCGTGTCCTGTACTCGCCGGCCGGGCCCGGGAACATCCTATACCTGAAAAGCAACTTGCTGGAAGACCAGGTGCTGGTCTACTCCGACAACATCGCCCTGGCCCGCTGGCTTCAGGAAGAAATCGAGTCGCTGCTGTTCCCGGAGTTCGCCGACCAAAGTCTTCCGGTGGTGGACGCCCAGTTTACCAAGTCAGGCGACGGGCGTTCCTTCTGGACTGAGAAGGTCGAATCCGAAGAAGACACCATTCTGTTGACCTGGCATGATTTCGTTGAGCCGTTCATGCTGCGGGTCGAGGCCGGCAGCGCCCCGGGCCGGCCCCACGGCGTTTACAGCTGCTTCATCCCGGCGCGCCAGGCCCAAGTCACGTTCAACGGCATCGTCGCCCAAGGCCGTCCTTCCCCGGAAATGCGGGGCGACAAACAAAGCAGCTCGGCCTGTCTGGCCTGGTCGGAGACTTGGGTTAGACCCTAGCTTCCCCGGCGGTTAGGATCAGACCGCATCGCTTCCTTGGCCAGGGCCAACCCCCACACCGACGCCGCGCCCGCTTCCTTCAAGGTTGCGGCGCAGGCGAACAAGGTGTTGCCGGTGGTTGTTACGTCATCAATTAGAAGCGCTTGCAGTCCCCCGGCGTCGCCGGATACGGCAAAACCGCCTGCCACGTTGGCCGCCCGTTGCCGCCTGCTCGTGGACTCTACCTGGGGCGGAGAATTGCCCTGCCTGACCAACAGCCCCTGATTAACCGGGAGGCCCGTCCGCTCCCTTAACTCCATCGCCAGCAACTCCGCCTGATTGTAGCCCCGGCTACGCAGGCGGCGAGGGTGCAGCGGCACCGGGACCAGGGTCTTGCCAGGAATCGGATGCTGGGCCAGGTGTTCGGCCAGCAGTTCCCCGAGGACCGGAGCCGCTGCCCGCAGATGGCGGTACTTGAAGCGGTGAATGAGTTCCCGCAGCGGGCCCTCCAGCAAGAAGGGGGCGGTAATACCGTCGATTGCCGGCTGGTTGGCCGATGCACCAACGGCACGGCTTCCGGTGGCCCGGGTCGGCGCACAGCGGGCAGAAGGGTGGTTCCAGCCGGGCTTGGCCGGCAACGCAGTCCGGGCAAAACAGACGTCCGCCGTCGCCGCACCCTACGCATTCCATCGGGAACAGCAAGTCCAGGGCAGACTGGGAAACTTGCCGGAACCACGGCCTTAGCCCAGGCATATCACGTCTGGAACACGCTCAACGCTGGTCGGGCAGCCGGACTACCGGATACGCTTGGACGGGTCATTCGTTGGGCGTACTTCAACCGCGTTTATACCATTCCCGCCAGCGTTCGAGAATCAGCCGGTCCCGGGGGAATGCTAGGTCCGGCAGCGCGTCCAGGGGGAAAAAGCCCAAGTCCAGGGCCTCGTCGCCGGCGGCCAGCGTTCCGCCCAACTCCCGGGCGGCGAAGGCGGCCACTACGACCGGGTGTCCCCGTTCCGAAAATAGTCCCACCAGCCCCTCTATCTCCACCCGCAGACCGGTCTCTTCCCAAACTTCCCGCGCCGCGGCCTCCTCGACCACCTCGCCGCGGTCCACGTACCCGCCGGGCATACTCCATTGGCCGTAGCCGGGCTGATTACCCCGCTGGATGAGCAGGACACTGCCATCCCGTTCTATGACCGCCGTGGCCGCAACCTTGGGGTCAAAGTAAATCACTCGGCCGCAGACGGGGCAGACCGGGCGCTGGGCGCCGCCCGATTCCCGGATTTCCAGAGTGGCCGCGCAGTTGGGACAAAACCGGTCTTTGGGTTGCTTGGGTTGCATCATAATCCAGCTTAACACGGGGAAAGGGATTTTCCAAAAGCCCTGCCCGTCGAAAACTTCCTCCGAAAACTTCCTCCAATCGGCAGCCGATGCCCTTGGGGACGCACCGCCCGATTGCGCTACCGTGGGGAGAGACATAAGTCACCCATCGGGAGACGGCGATTTGCAAAAGACGCTCCAGGTATTAGTCCTGGTCTGCTTGGCCGGCTGCGTGGGCACCGGTATCGGCGTGCTGTTGTTCGGAAACTTCGGTGGATTGCAGCAGAGGGTTCTGTGGTCGGCCCTGGCGGGGGTTGTCTTCGGCCTGACCGCTCTGGGCAGCACCGTCAGCGTGTCCCAGCGGTGGTTGGGGCCGCTGCGCCCGGTCGGTCTGGCAACTTCGGGGGCCGCGCTTGCCCTCTCCGTGGCGCTGGTTTGGGATGTGTTCGCTGACGGCTTCGGAGTCTGGAAAGCGGCAGCGACCGCCATCGTGGTGGCCGTTACCGCTTTCCACGTAGCCTTGTTGGGGACCTTCACCCCCCGTCGAACGGTGGTGTGGGCCTGGCGCAGCGCAGCTATGCTCATCGCCATCGGCGCGGCTTTTCTGGTCGTCGGCGCGTTGTGGGGACAAGTCGGCTCCGGCGGGAATTCCATGTACTACGGCTGGCTGGCCGTGGCCGTGTTCCTGGATGTGGCGGCGACATTGGGGTTGTACCCCTTGTCCCGGCAGACCGGCGCCGGTGGGCGAAAGTTGTTGGGAAAGGGGCCGGTGACTGCCGGCGGTTCCGAGGGCCGGGGTACCAACCGGGGCGGATTCGGCGTAACCCGTTGACCGGACCCTCTGAAACCGTTTCACCAGCATATTCATAAGCTCACAGCAGACGGCCCCGTAAGAGTCCGCTTCTCAAGAACCACCCACGCCGGACGCTCATTCCGTGTCCCGCCAGGAATCTGGTCCTGGGTCCGCCCTTGCTTCCATTAGCTCCCCACCCAGGTGCTTCCCGGACGGTCGGGGGTATTGCCTCTCACCGCCATCGATGTCCTGCCGGTGTAACTATTCAGGGTTGAGGGGAGGGGAGTAGCCGATGGCGGAATATGGTGGTTGGGTACGTTGGGGGATTCATCCCCCAAACCCCCTGGAAAGAATTGGCAGTTGCCTGAAAGCCTTGGCTGAAAACAATTCACCTCACCAAGTCTGAACTTTTACCTGCCGGTTGCCAGGATTGTTGCCGTCCGTGATAATTGTTAATGAGTGACGGCCGGTTCCCGGTGCGGCGCCGGCATTCCGGCAACCAACCATCCTGAAACAGGGGGCGCCATGACCCACGGCAACCCATTGACCTGGGAAGCGTTCATATTTCTTGCCGGTGAAGCGGGCCTGGACCCGCAGGACCCGCACATGGAGGAACTGCACCCCTATGTCCGGAGCGTTCTGGCCGGCTTGGCAGACCTCCACGAGATAGACATCGGCGAAGCGGAGCCTGATATGGCTTTCGTCCCGTCGCGGCAGGAGGGCTGAGGATAATGGTTGAGATGGACGCGCTCGAACTTTGCTATCTCAGCGCCGGGCAGTTGTCCGGGCTGATTGAGAAACGGGAGCTTTCGCCGGTCGAGGTGGTCGAAGCCCACCTTCAGCGCATCGAGGCCACGGAAGGGGTCCTTAACTCCTTCATAACGTTGCTGCCGGACGAGGCGCGGGCCGCGGCGCGTCGTGCCGAGTCGGAGATCCAGGCTGGCAACTATCGAGGGCCGCTCCACGGTATCCCCGTCGGGTTGAAGGACTTGTACAACACCGCCGGCGTCAGGACCACCTCCGGCTCCCGCATATTCGACAACTACCTGCCGGCCCGCGACTGCACCGTGGCGGCCCGGTTCCACCGGGCGGGGGCGATTCTGCTGGGCAAGCTGAATATGCACCCCTTCGCCTACGGCCCCACCGGGGAGAACGCCGACTACGGGCACATGCACAATCCGTGGAACCCGGAGTTGGTCACCGGCGGTTCCAGCGGCGGCTCCGGTTCGGCCCCGGCCTCCGGCCAGTGCACCATCGCTATGGGCAGCGACACTGGCGGCTCGGTGCGCATCCCCGCCGCGCTGTGCGGCATCGTGGGCCTCAAGCCCACTTACGGGCTGGTCAGCCGCTACGGTTTAACTCCCTTGGCCTGGAGCATGGACCACCCCGGCCCGATGGTGCGGACCGTCGAGGACGCCGCACTGACGATGAACGTCATCGCCGGGTACGACGCCAACGACGTGGCTTCGGCCAGGGTGGATGTACCCGATTACACCGCCGGGCTGACCGGGGACATCCGGGGAATCCGCATTGGCGTCCCCCGGGACTACTTCGACGCACCGCTGGACCCAGAGGTTGGGCAGGCGGTGCGGGACGCCATAGCCCTGCTGGAAGATCTGGGAGCGGTGGTGTCCGAGGTGGACTTCCCCATGTTCGGCCACGCGCAGGCCATTTCGGGGACAATTTTGATGTCGGAAGCCTCGGCCTGCCATAGAAACCTGCTGGCCACGGACGCAGACAAGATTTATCCCCCGGTGCGGCTCCGGCTGGAATCCGGGCTGTTCGTCACCGCCGCCGACTACTTGAAGGCCCAGCAGGCCCGGACGGTCTTCAATCATGCAGTGCGCGAACTGTTCCAGGAGGTGGACTTGCTGGCCGGCCCGACCGAGCCGGTGACGGCGCCGCGCATCCTCGCTCAGCAAGTGCAGGCGGGCGAGCTGACCGTCGGAACCACGGCGGCGCTGACCCAGTACACCCGCCCCTACAACATCACCGGAACGCCCGCCATCTCCGTTCCCTGCGGGTTTTCGCGCGACGGCCTGCCCATCGGCTTGCAGCTGGCGGGTCGGGCCTACGACGAACCCACCGTGCTGCGAGCCGCCCACGCCTACGAGCAGGCCACGGATTGGGGGCAGCGCAGACCGCCGGTTTAGAAACCGTCCCAAAGTCGGGTCGTAGAGATAGACCGTTGATTCGACCAGTTCGTCCCCTTATCCACGGGGCAGGCTTAGGGGTCTCCCTCGAAGACCGTTCACCTCAGCGGTCTTTAGGGGTCGTCCTGAAGCCCTTGCAGGGCTTCCTTTCTGAGACTTTCAGTTCAATTGGAGAAGGGCAACTTGCCGGAATTGACCACGGTAACGTTTGATTTGTGGCAAACGCTGCTGCTGGATACCCCGGAACAGGGCCGGATCCGCAGCGAGGCACGGCTGGAGGACGCCCGGGCCGTTCTGAGCCGGGCGGGGGAGGAGTTTGACCTGGAGCATATTCGCCGGGCCTATGGGGACTGCGCGCAGTATTGCCGGTCAGTACGGGAACGCAATTTGGACCTCGGCTTTAGGGAGCAGGTAGGCAGGTTCATCGATAACGTAGATTCGGGCCTGCAACTGCGGCTGCCGGAGGCGGTGGTCCGGCAAATTGTGTCCGTCTATGCCGACGCATTTCTGGAACACCCGCCACAACCCCATCCAAGCGCCCTCCGGGTGCTGCATGAGACCCGGGCGGCGGGACTCCGCATGGCGCTGATATCCAACACCGCCATGACCCCGGGGGTGACCTTCCGGCAGTTCCTGGAGCAACACGAGATGCTCGACTTTTTCGAGGTGCTGACTTTTTCCGACGAATTGAAGTGGAGCAAACCCGGCCCGCAACCGTTCCTGTCCACCCTGGAGCAAATGCACGCCGCGCCGGAATGCTCGGTTCACGTGGGCGACCATTTCATCCACGACGTCTGCGGAGCCAAGGGTGTGGGAATGAAAGCGATATGGATTGAAGGGTTCTCGGAGAGGCCCGACGACGCCGGGCCGGAAATCGCCCCGGACGTTTCCGTTTCCAGCTTGTCCGCGGTGCCTGACGCGATTCGAGAATTGGCGGCCCGCTGACCGGTTTCGTTTCAGTTTGCTCCCAGCATCCACGGGGAGCGAACGGTTGCCTGTTCCGTCAACCGTCTCGTTCAACCGTCAAGTCTTGCTTGACAATGCCGCCGGGCTACGGATAATCTGAATGTTGATCCCGGCGACATTGCGGCTTCCACGACATTGCGGCTTCCAATAGCAGCTTTCCAGCAGTCTTTTTCAGGGCCGGTCAATGGCGGCCGGCGTCACAGGAGAGATTAGACCCCAAAACCGGGCTGATCCCGCCGTTCGGGGTCTAGGTGGGTGATGGACATGGCTGACTTGAATCAGCTATGCGAAGACATACTGGGGTGCCGGTCTCTCATTTTAGCGAGCAACCGGGGCCCGGTAGAGTATCACGTCAACTCCCAGGGGCGGCCCGAACCGCGGCGGGGCAGCGGCAACATTGTCACTGCCTTTAACGTCCTGGCCCAAGCCATCCCCTTCACCTGGGTTTCCAGCGCTATGGGAGAAGGCGACCGGCTGGTTTCCGAAAACGGCGCCGGCCCCAACGTTAAGTCTCCTCTGCCGGGCCACAAGATAAACCTCCGCTACGTCGTCACCCCGCGCCGGGTGTACCACAAGTATTACAACGTGCTGTGCAACCCCCTGCTGTGGTTCCTCCAGCACTATATGTGGAACCCGCCCTACAACCCCAATGTCGACGCCAGCGTACATAACGCTTGGGAGACCGGCTACGTTCCGGTCAACCAGGCCTTTGCCCAGCGGGTCATTGAGGAAGCCCGGGCCAGCGAAAAGCCGCCGGTTATCATTAGCCAGGACTACCACCTGTACCTGATGCCGGAAATGGTGCGCCAGGAACTGCCGGATGCGGTCATTCACCACTACGTCCACATCCCCTGGCCAAATCCCCGCTACTGGCAGATGGTGCCGCGTTACATCGCCGCCCAAATCTGCTCGGCCCTGTGCCACGCCGACTTGGTTGGTTTCCAGACCCCCCAGGACCGGCAGAGCTTCCTGGATTCAGCGGAGGAGTTTCTGCCCGGCGCCGTCGTGGACCGCTCCCGCAGCACGGTCAGCCTGGGCAGCCGTTGCACCAAGGTCCAGGTATACCCCATCTCGATAAACGTCGAGGAAGTGCAGCGCATTGCGGCGTCGCCCAGAGCGGTGGACTATGAGAACCGCCTTAACCCGCTCCGCAACGATGCGACCATCGTCCGCATTGACCGGGCCGAACCCAACAAGAACGTGGTCCGCGGGTTTCGCGCCTACGATTTGCTGCTGTCCCGCCATCCGGAGTTGCGCGGCAAGGTAGTTTTCTGGGCCTTCCTGGTGCCCTCCCGCACCCACATCCGGCAGTACCAGCGTTACATGGACGAAATTCAGACGCTCATTGATCAGGTGAACCGCAATCACGGCACCGAGGACTGGCAGCCCATCCTCCCGTTCATGGAGAACAACTACACCCAGGCCATCGCCGGGATGAAGCTGTACGACGTGCTGCTGGTGAACCCCATCATTGACGGCATGAACCTCGTGGCCAAAGAAGGCCCGGTGGTCAACGACCGGGACGGCGTTCTGGTCCTGTCCGAGACCAGCGGGGCGCACCACCAGCTTGTGGACGGAGCTCTGTCGGTCTCACCCACGGACGTGGAAGGCACCATGAAGATGCTGTACCAGGCGATTACGATGGCCCCGGGCGAACGCCGGCAGCGGGCCGAGCTTTTGTCCGAAACGGTGCGGCGGCAGGATATCCACCACTGGCTGACCCGGCAACTGGAGGACATCGAAAGCCTGCTTTAAGGCTGCGCCGGTCCTCAATGGGGTTCATGCCGGTGGCCGTATCGCTTGTCCCGCCGGAGTTCGACCCTCCATTGCCGTCTCCGGGCTCGCCGATCCGCCGCTTGGACCGGGCACGCCGGCCGCCGTCACCGCTGGGGACGGCCAGGATGAGGAGTACCATTTCAAATGGATGATATGTTCAAGGGATACCTACCCGAGGGCGAGCATCCCGATATCCAAATTTACATTTTCCCCCACCTGCACGAGTTCCTGGCTATTGACCAGCGCGAAGGCGACCCCCACGTTACCCTGCTGGAAACCGGAGAGACTTTCGGGGAAGGCTTCTTCGAGACGGTGGAGCACGAATTCGCCCACGCCATTCGGGAAGCCGACTCGTTTCCCTTCGCCCACCTGATGAACCTCCCGCTGCGGCTGGAAGAGATAATCCGCGGGGTGGCCATGAACTTCATCCTGGACCGGCTGGGCATAGACTCCGACGATGAAGAGGAAGCTCCGTCCATCGTGGTGTTCGTTATCAGCGGCGGCGCTCTGGCCATGCACTCCGAGAAGCTGGTGGAAAGTGTGCGCGAGCTGCTCGGGTCCTTCCCGGAGCAGCCCGGCATGGGCGAATGGAAGGACGCCCTGTTGCGGCTGGTGAGCCAGGAGAATCAGGCCATGCAGGAAGTGAACCAGCAAGAACTTTCGGAAGCATTGGCCAGCGAATCCCCCGACTACTTCAGCCTTTGGGAAAACCGCAACTGAGCCCCGAAGTTGTTGCCCGATGGTACAATCCGTCTTTTTAACACAACCCGTCGTTTTAATTCGTTGGTCCTGAGTTCTTGAAGGGCATTCCCTATTGAGAACCTGACCCGTACCCGCCGCAACCTTACTCTGGGAGAACTCAATGGAACTCACCGCGGAACGCACCGCATTGGCCTTTGGCAGCCGGCAGGACACATCCAACGAGGAACTGATTTCCGTGGCCCGGCAGGCCGAAAGCTGGGGATACGACACCATCTTTACCGGCGAGTCGTGGGGGCGAGACGCCATTACCATCCTCACCATGCTGGCCTGCTACACCGAAAAGTTGCGGTTGGGCACCGGGATCATTACCGTTTTCAGCCGCACCCCGGCGCTAATCGCCCAGAGCATCGCTTCCCTGGACATCATCTCCAACGGCCGGGCTACCCTGGGCCTGGGCACCAGCGGCCGCATCGTCATCGAAGACTGGCATGGCGTCGAATTCCGCCGTCCCCTGGCCAGGACCCGGGAGTACATCGAGATAATCAAGAAGGCCTTGTCGGGCAAACGGGTTGACTACCAGGGCGAGGTGTTTCAGTTGGGCCGCTTCCGGCTGGGCGCCTCCCCGGTCCAGGAAAACATTCCGATTTACGTGGCCAGCCTGGGGCCAAGGAACCTGCAACTGACGGGAGAATTGGCCGACGGCTGGCTGCCCGTCTGGACCCACCTGAGAGACTTGCCTACCATGAAGGGAATGGTCACCGATTCCGCCGATTGGGAAGGCCGGGACCTCACCGGATTTACCGTGGCCCCGCAGATTTTGTGCTGCGCCACCGACGACGGCGATGAGTTGGCCCAGGCCGAGGCCAGCGTCCGGGGGCACATGGCCTACTATGTCGGCGGAATGGGCAGCTACTACTTCAACCTGTTCTGCCGTTACGGGTATGAAGATGAAGCCCTCAACATCAGGGCGGCGTGGGCCGACGGCGACCGCGCCCGGGCCGCCGCCCTGATCACCGATGACATGGTGGAGAACATCGCCATTCTGGGGAACGCCGATTCCTGCCGGGCCAAGTTGCAGGCGTTCCGGGAGGCCGGCGCCGATATGCCCGTGGTGGCCTTTCCCCACGGCGCTTCCCAGGATGCCGTTCTGCGCACCCTGGAAGCGTTGGCGCCGGTCAATGCCCCCGCCGGTTCGGGTCAAGGCTCCGCCTAATGTCAGTGAAGATCGGCGTCATCTCCGATACCCACTCCGCCGGCAGTGGCCGCGACCTGCCCGGTCCGGTCCTGGAAGCGCTGCGGGACGTGGACCTGATTCTCCACTGCGGCGACCTGGAATGCCTGGGAGTGCTGGACTACCTGGAAACGGTGGCGCCAGTACTGGCGGTGCGGGGGTATGAGGACCCCACGGAACGGGGCGAACGGCTGGCGCTGACCAACCGGGTGGTCACCGTGGAGGGGGTAAACATCGGAATGGTCCACGACATCCAATGGCCCGTCACCGGCATCACTACCACCGGCGACGGCGCAGCGTTGAACTTCCCGGCGCAGGATGTCGCCGGACTGCTGGAAAAGAAGTTCCGGCAGCCCTTGGACGTGGTGCTGTTCGGCGACACCCACGAGGAGCTGATTTGCCATTACGGCGGCATTTTGTTCGTCAACCCCGGCAGCCCCACCTACCCGGGCCGGCGTCACACCCCCGTCTCCCTGGGCACATTGGCCATGCTGGAAATTGACCGCGGCGCAGTCTACGCCCAGCTGATAAACTTGGCCTGACCCCAACGCCCATCCCCAATAACCGTTCATTCTGCGGTCCCTGCCACACCCGTTGGCCCTAACGAAACCCAACCGTTCGTCCCGAGTATCTAAGGGTAACTGTCCAGAGTTGGTGGGGTAATTTGTTTTCAGCCAAGGCTTTTAGGCAACTGCCAATTCTTTCCAGGGGGTTTGGGGGATGAATCCCCCAACGTAACCCAACCCCCATATTCCGCCATCGGCCACTCCCATCCTCTCAACCCTGAACAGTTACCTCTAAGGGACTTCCGGGAATGAAAACGGCCCGCTCACCGGCGGGCCGTTCTTGACTCCAACGTTTGTCCGGTGATTAGCCGAGCAGCCGCTCAACCAGCGGCGTCACGCTAACGAACACGGGCGCGAACACCAGCGACACGATGGCCATAAGTTTCAGCAGAATGTTCAAGGAAGGGCCGGAAGTGTCCTTGAAGGGGTCGCCCACCACGTCGCCTTCCACCGCCGCTTTGTGGGCGTCGGAACCCTTGCCGCCAAAGTTGCCCAGTTCCACGTACTTCTTGGCGTTGTCCCAACTGCCGCCGGCGCTGGCCATCATAATCGCCAGCATGAACCCGGCAGAGACGGCGCCGATGAGCATACCGCCCAACGCCGCCGGGCCGAGGATAAACCCGGCAACCAGGGGCGCTAGGACGGCCATAATCCCAGGCAGGATCATCTCCCGCAAAGCGCTCCGGGTGCTGATGTCAACGCAGCGGGCGGAGTCCGGCTTGGCGGTGCCTTCCAACAAGCCGGGAATCTCGCGGAACTGCCGGCGCACCTCGTCTACAATACCCTGGGCGGCGCGGCCCACTGCCTGCATGGTCAGCGCGGAGAAGATGAAGGGCAGCATTGCCCCGATAACCAGGCCAACGAGGATTTCGGGCTTAAGCAAGTTTATGCCTTCGCTTCCGGCGGCCAGTCGCCCGTCGGGACCCAGCGTAATCAGCCCGGCATTCACTGAGTAGGCGGCCAGCAGGGCCAAGGCAGTCAGGGCCGCCGAACCGATGGCGAACCCCTTGCCGGTGGCGGCGGTGGTGTTGCCCAGCGCATCCAGTGCATCGGTCCGCTCCCGCACCTGCGGGTCAAGTTGGGCCTGTTCGGCTATCCCGCCGGCGTTGTCCGCCACCGGCCCGTAAGCGTCGGTGGCCAGCGTGATGCCCAGGGTGGACAACAGCCCGACCCCGGCCAGCGCCACGCCGTAGAACCCGGCGAACCAATAGGCCAGCAGAATGGCGATGGAAACGCAGAACACCGGAATCATGGTGCTCATCATCCCCGTTGCGATCCCGCTGATGATGACGGTGGCCGCTCCGGTCTGCGACGACTCAGATACCTTCTTGGTGGGGCTGTAGCTGTAAGAAGTGTAGTATTCGGTGGCCAGACCGATAATGGTACCGGCCAGCAGCCCGGCCACCACGCAGCCGAACCAGGACCAGTTGTTGGTCAGGGTGAAGGTCAGGACGGCGGCGAAGATAATCAGCAGACCGCCTGCCGCAAAAATGCCGTAGCGCAACGACCACAGCAGCTTCTCAAAGTCGGCCTGCTCTCCGCTGCGCACCACGAACGTGCCCAGAATTGCCGCGACAATCCCGGCGCCGGCCAGCAGCAGCGGGAACACCGCCTGGGAATCGGTGAAGCTGAAATCTCCACTCCCGCCCGTCGCCAGAGCCACCGCGAAGGCCGAAAGCGCCACGGCGGAGATTATTGAACTGGCGTAGGACTCGAACAGGTCGGCGCCCATGCCGGCCACATCCCCCACGTTGTCGCCCACGTTGTCGGCGATGACCCCGGGGTTGCGGGGGTCGTCTTCAGGAATGCCAGCCTCAATCTTTCCCACCAAGTCCGATCCCACGTCGGCGGCCTTGGTGAATATGCCCCCGCCCACGCGGGCGAACAGAGCGATGGAGCTGGCCCCGAAGCCGAATCCGGCGACGACGCTGATGTTCTGGAAAATCAGGTACAAGATGGTAACGCCCAGCAGTCCGATTCCGACCACCGTGACGCCCATGACCGTGCCGCTGGAGAAAGCTACCCGCAGCGCCGGATTGAGACCCAGCATGGCGGCGGCGGCGGTCCGGATGTTGGCCCGCACGGCGATGTTCATTCCGATGAACCCGGCGCTGGCCGAGCAAATCGTCCCTACCAGATAGGAGATAGCCGTCGCGGGGACCGGAAGGCCGTGTTCGAACACGGTGTAATCAAGCACCGCCAGCACCACGGTTACTATGGCCACGAAAGGCAACATCGACGTATATTCCCGACGCAGGAACACACTGGCCCCCTCGCGTATCAATCCGCCGATCTCCCGCATGGTTTCGTTACCTGGGTCAGCCCTGAGCACCCGCGCGGCGGTGATGGCGGCGAAAGCCAAGGCAATCCCGCCCCCAACCAGGGCAACAATAATGGAAATCATGGAATACCTCTCTGGGTCCGAGAAGACGGCCCGGTGTTGAAGCGTGGGCAACGTATCACAAAATTTTTGAGGGTGTCAAGAACCCGTTGTCCCGATACCCGTTCGGGCCTCCTTGCCAAGACCCGGCCAAGACGTTTACCGACCTTTACCAATGAACCCAAACGGGTATGATACAGTCGAAGTCCGAAGCGAGAGGAAAGGGCATGATAAACGTGAACCGGCTGTTCAGTCTTGAAGAAAAGGTTGCCATCGTCACCGGCGGCAACGGCGGCCTGGGTCTGGGAATGGCCAAAGGTCTGGCCGGCGCCGGCGCCAACATCGTGGTTGCGGCGCGCGATGCGGAGAAAACGGCGGCGGCGGTGTCCCAAATTGAGGCCATCGGAGTTCAGGCATTGGGCGTCCGCGTGGACGTGACCCAGGAGTCGGACATCAACGACATGGTTTCGCAAGCTATGGACGCCTTTGGCCGGGTGGACATCCTGGTCAACAACGCCGGCGTCACCATGCGCAAGGAACCCCAGGACTTGTCCGCCGACGAATGGGACCACGTTCTGGACGTCAACCTGCGGGCGGCATTTCTGGCATCCAGGGCGGTGTACCCCGGCATGAAGGCCCAGGGGGGCGGCAAAATCATATGCATCGGGTCCATGTTTTCCATCTTTGGCGGCGGCGGCAGCGGCGCGCCCTACTCTTCCAGCAAGGGCGGCATCGTCCAGTTGTCCAAGAGCCTGGCGGTGGCCTGGGCCAAGGACAACATCCAGTGCAACGCCATCCTGCCGGGCTGGTTTATGACGGAGCTGACCGCCGCAATACCCGCCAACCAGCCGGAGCGTTACGACCTGATTTCACGGCGCATTCCCACCGGGCGTTGGGGAGACCCTGAGGAGTTGCAGGGCGCGGCCGTTTTCCTTGCCAGCCCGGCCTCGGACTACGTTACCGGGGCGGTTATCGCCGTAGACGGTGGCTACGCCGTCATGTAGCCAACTCCGGCGCCAATGAACGCCGGCCGGAAACTATATCCAGGGGGTTTGGGGGATGAATCCCCCAACGTCCTCCAACCCGTCCGTTCCCCGAATCCAAGGCGGCAACCTAGTAAGGCCCTTGAAGTAAGGCCCTGAAATCGTTCGTCCTCGGGTTCTCGAAGGGCTTCCTGTGGGCTGGCCGTTACCCCAGTTGCTCCAACGCCTGCCGGGACAGCATCATCTTCACCGGGCTGATTGGCCGGAAGGTGCGGGACACCCGCACGTCTCCCGCCAGGCTGCAAAGGGTGTAAGCGTCATAGGGCGCCATGCCCTTCTCTTCCACCAGGAAGTCCACCATATCGCGCACCGCCTGCTTCATGGCCGGCCCCAGGTCCTCCCCGTGGGACAGCACCACGTAGTGCTCCGGCGTTATCGCCCGCGGCCCGTTGATGCCCATACCCTTCTCCACCGTAACGCGAATGTGGGTGTCGGAAGAGCACTCGGCGCCGGTGCCGGCCACCGCCCCGTCGCCCACCACGGCGTGGCAGTCTCCCAACGCCAGCAGGCCGCCGGAGACGAAAACAGGCAGGAACAGGGTGCTGCCTGCCACCAACTCCTTCATGTCAATATCGCCACCGTAGGGCCCGCTGTCGCTGGCGGTGCTTTGCCGGTAGGTCGGTGTGGTGGCCACCAGTCCCATGGACGGCGCCAGCGGCAGCTTCAACCCGCTGGGCAGTACGAGGTGGCCATCCTCCAGCCTCATGACCGTGGGATAGGCTTCGGTGAAGTCCTGCTCCAGGAAGCCGCGGCCCGGCATAACCATGTGGGCCGGGTCTTCCTTGGGGGTGATGCTGAGGAACTCGACCCGCAGCGCGTCGCCGGGTTCCGCGCCGTTGACGTAAATGGGACCGATGGCCGGGCCTTTCAGGGACTTGGCTTCCAGCGCCGCCGGGTCCCGGACGCCCTCAAATGCGTCCCAAGTCTCGACCATCAACTCATCGCCGGAGTCAATGGTCACCGCCGGTTGGTTACCGGGTTCCAGGAAGTAAATGATGTTGTCCCGGGTTAATCGCTGCATAGCCGGTCCTCCGCCATCACGAAATGGGGTCCAAGATTTACCGCTTGGCGCCCACGGCCATCATGGGCAATGTTGCCTGGTAGGTCCGCACCCCCAGGGCAGGGTCCAAGTCCACGACGGTAACGTTGACCGATTCGTTGGTCTGGAGTGCGCCCAGGGGCGAGCCGGAATAGACCGCCGTGGTGCCGCCCTGGGAAACGTCAACGTGCCGCTCCCAGTGGCCCAGGGCCAGATAGTCGCAGGTGGCCGCAGCGACTTCTTCGGGCCGAATGGGGGCCGAGCGGCGGTCGGTGTCGTAGTCGAAGTGGTAGTGGCCGTGGGCCAGCGCCACCAGCCAGCGTCCGCCATCCCGGGCCGGCATTCCCAGCAGGGGCCGGAACTCCGGCGTGTGGACGGACATCGCCCTTCCCCAAACGTCCAGCGTCAGGTGCGGGAAGGTAAGGGTCTGCCCTTCCTCGTGGGCCAGGATGTGCAGGTTGGCCGGCTTGCGGGCAAAGGGACTTCTGAGATACAAGGAGTCCTGGTCGTAGAGGTCGTGGTTCCCTGGCAGCACTATCGCCGGGACTTGAACCCGGGCCATCTGTTCCAGGAAAAACTCCAAAGTTGCGTCGGACACCCGGGCGTGGTCGAAAACGTCGCCCACCAACAGCAGGGCGTCCCCCTTGAGACCGGCAACCCCCTCGGCTAGGGATTGCAACGCCCGGTCTGCCAATTCGGCGTTCCAGTCGTCTCCCAAGTGGGTGTCGGAGGTGTGAATCAGCCGGATGCGTTTCCTGGAAGTCAATGTCATCTCCTGTAGCGGGAAAGGGTAGCCGGAACATTCCGCCGGGTCATTAAGAGTCTATCCAAATGATGCTGTCCAAATGACCCCTCGGATCTAGCCCTTTTATAGCTGCTATGCGGGTTGTCACTTGTTTTTAGGATAGGCTCTAACCGGCGGCCCCGTTGAACGGGCCGACGACGCCGGTTTCCTCCAGACGGGCGATTTCTTTAGCGTCGTACCCCAACTGCTCCAGCACCTCTTGATTGTGCTGGCCCAGCAGCGGGGGGTGGAGCCGCACCGAGGGCGGGGTCTCAGTCAGCTTCAGCGGGGAGCCGGGCACCCGCAGGCCGGGGACGTTGGGGTGGTCAATGTCGGCCATCATGCCTCGCGCCAGCACCTGCGGGTCGGTAACCACGTCGGAGACGCGGTTGATGGGGCCGCAGGGGACCCCCGCGCCGGTGATGACCTCCACCCAATGGGCCACGGTGCCGGTCTGGAAAACTTCGTTCAACGTTTCAACACATTCGGCGCGGTGGGCGACCCGGTCGTCATTGGTGACGAACCGGGGATCGGTGAGCAGGTCGGGACGGGCAATGGCGTTGCAAAAACGGGTCCAAAGACCCTGGTTGGCTACTCCCACGATGAAGAACCCATCGGACGCTGGGAAGCTCTGGTAGGGCACCAGGCTGGGGTGGCCAGATCCCATGCGCTGGGGTTCGACGCCGGTGGCCAGATAGGCGGCGGCGTGGTAGCTGAGGGCGGCGACCTGTCCGTCCAGCAGCGCAGCTTCAATCCATTGGCCCTGCCCGGTCTGCTCCCGGTGGTAGAGCGCGGTCATAATCGAGCCGTAGGCCATCATTCCCGTGAACAGGTCCACCAGCGAAAAGCCGACCCGCATGGGCATACCCTCCGGCTCGCCGGTCAGGTTCATCAAGCCGCTGTACGCCTGAATTAGCAGATCGTACCCCGGCTTTTCCGCCATTGGGCCGGTGCGCCCGTAGCCGGATATGGAGCAGTAGATGATGTCGGGCTTAATCTTCCGAATCGCCTCGTACCCGAGATCCATCCGGTCCAGAGCGCCGGCCCGGAAGCTCTCCGTCATCACGTCGGACCGGCGGGCCAGCGCCTGAATAATCTCGACCCCTTCCCGCTCCTTCAGGTTCACCGACACGCTGCGCTTGTTGCGGTTGAACGACACAAACTGCGTGCTTTCGCCGTTCCAGAAGGGCGTCCAACCACGGGTCTCATCTCCCCGGTCAGGCTCCTCAATTTTAACCACGTCGGCGCCCATGTCGCCCAGCATCATGGTGCAAAAGGGCCCGGCCAGAGTTCGGGTGAGGTCAACGACCTTGATGTTTTCCAGCGCCGAAGTCATGCTCAACCCTCGGTTAGTGGATTGCCGCAGGGCTGCCCCATGCGGTGCGAAATGCCGGGGTCCGCCGTTGGTGGTCGGGGCCGCCCGGCCACGGCGGAATTATAGCACGGCCCCGCCGGGCGGTTCAGGGCGTCCACCCGCAGTTGACCTTGGCCGGGGACGGTGTTAGCGTGACAGCCATTCACCGGGGATACCCAATGGGATACCCAAAAAGGGAGGGTGACAATGGCTGCGGCTGGGCCGCCAGGCATTTTGGTGCTGGGCGGAATCAACATGGACCTGGTGACCGTTTCCGACCGTTTCCCCAGCCCCGGCGAGACCGTGGTGGGCAGCCGGTTCCTGACCTACGCGGGCGGAAAGGGGGCCAATCAGGCTGTGGCTGCCGCCCGCATGGGGGGCCGGGTGTTCATGGCGGGCCGCGTCGGGACCGACGCTTTCGGCGGGCAGTTGCTGGAAGTCCTCAGCGCCAGCGGCGTTGATGTGACGGCGGTGGGACCTTCGGACACCAGTTCCGGCATTGCCGTCATCAACATTGACGGCGCGGGGCAGAACCGGATTGTGCAGGTGCTCGGCGCCAACGACACCTGCGGCGAGGCCGAGGCCCGGCAGATTGCCCGGCTGCTACCCCAATGTTCAACGGTGATGCTGCAACTGGAAGTGTCGCTGGATCTGTCTCTGCAGGTGGCCCGGCAAGCCTACGGATTGGGCAAGACGGTGATTTTGGACCCGGGCCCGGTTCGGGAGATTCCCAGCGAGTTTTTCCGGTTCTGTTCCTGCATCACCCCCAACGAGACCGAGGCCGAGGCCCTGTGCGGGTTTCCGGTCCACGACCGGGAATCGGCGGTGGAGGCCGCCGCCTTCCTGCTGGACCAGGGGGCAGGGTGCGCCATCGTCACTTTGGGGGAGCAGGGGGCCGTCTACTCAAACCCGGAAGGTTCTGGACACCAGCCAGCCTTTGCCGTCGCCGCGGTGGACTCGGTGGGAGCCGGCGACGCCTTCAACGGCGGGTTGGCGGTGGCCTGGGCCGAGGGACTGACGTTGCCGGAGGCGGTCAAAACGGCGGCGGCAGTGGGGTCGTTGTCAGTCACCAAAAGCGGCGCTCAGGATTCCATGCCCACCCGACAGGAAGTGGAAACGCTGCTGAGAGCATCGGGGGGCTGGCCCTAGTCCGCTCGTCCTGACTCCCTCCGCGGTTTTCTCAGCCCCGTCCGTCCTGAGAGACGAAGAACCGCCGTGTTCAAACCAAAGCCGCCCGACGCCGGCCAGGGCAATCGCGTCATGGTCGCTTTGGCACAACCTGACACTTGCCCCTTTCCAAGTCCGGTATCTCCCCGCTACCATATTTCTATTGCTTGGAAGCGGGTTGCCTGGGAGTTTTCCCGGGGCAAGCCACTCCCGGCGTTCAAGCCACTCCCGGCGTTAATGGGACACATTGGGACAAAATGGGACAGAAAAAACTTTCGTACTCAACCCTGCCGGGCCTATTCCTCAATGGACCGTTTCTCAGGATTCCCAACCGCTTGCCGACCGACGCCGGTTGTCCGCGCCCGGCCGTCGGGGGCAATTTCCCCAGGCATTTTTCCCGGTCGACATTCTGCCTGTTAGGAGAAACGCCAGTTTGACTTGCGAGCAGTGTCTGACCCATTTGCCGCCCGGGGGAGCGTTCTGTCCCAACTGCGGCCATCCCGCGCCGGCTGGCGACGGACGACCTGCTGACGCCCAGGCTTGGGGTCTGCTCCAGGTGGCGGTGGGTCTAGCCGTGGTCTTGTTCGCGGCCATTATCGTGTCGGGCGGCGTGGATCTGCTGTTCGGGGAAGGCAACCTCGCCTGGGGCGTCATCGCGGGCAGCGCTCTTTTGGGGCTGGCGATGGCCGGAATGCCGGCGGTAGCCGCAATCGGCGGCTCACGCCAGTTGCCCTTGGCGTTGGGCCTGACCGTCCCGCAACTGCCGTTTCCGAAGACCGCTGCCTTTACTGCGGCCGCCCTCGGGCTGAGCATGGGGGCCACCGCGCTGTATTCCTGGGCGGTGCGGGCCCTGGACGTCGGGATTCTGGCGCCGCCGGAAATCCCGGGGAAGTTGGTGTTGCCCGGCGCCGGGGCTGTCCTGACCTTCGCCGCTCTGGCGGTTTGGACGCCGCTGACCGAGGAGATTTTCTTCCGGGGGTTCGTGTTCGCCGGGTTGGCCAACCGGCTCGGCACGGTCCGCGGGGTGGTGTTGAGCGCCGCCGTGTTCAGCCTGTTCCATGTTGCGCCCAGCGTCTTGCTGCCGATATTCGTCACCGGGATTTTGCTGGCCTTGCTGTATCAACGGACCCGCTCAATCTGGCCCTGCATCGCCGCCCATGCCGGGCAAAACGCGGCCGCCCTGTCCTACGCCGCTTGGGGACAGTAGACAACCCCGGTCGACTCATATAAATTGGCTCTGTCGGGCCCGTGCCTTTCAGGACGAGGATTTCGCCCGTCGCCAACGGCTGGCGCCGAACCCCCCCGATGGCCAGGAGGTTCCCCCGAGGATGACCAGAGACCGCATTCACGAGACCTTTCGGGCGATTAAACAGGAAGGCCGCCCCGGCCTGATTCTGTTCCTAACCCCGGGATTTCCCGATTGGAAAGCCACCCGCGAGTTGGTCCCCGCCCTGGTGGAGGCGGGCGCCGACGCTATTGAGTTGAGCATCCCCTTCAGCGACCCCCTGGCCGACGGCCCGACCATCCAGGAATCAACCTTCCTGGCCTTGGAGCGGGGCGTGACTCCTCAGGACTGCCTGGACGCGGTGTCGGAATTGCGCGGGGAGGTGCCGGACACCCCCCTGATTCTGATGAGCTACTACAACCCGATTCTCAGCTATGGGCTGGACCGTTTCGCCGCGGCCGCCCAGTCCGCCGGAGTGGACGGTCTCATCGGGGTGGACCTACCCCACAGCGAGATTGAACCGCTGTCCCAGGTATGCCGGCCCGCCGGCGTCCACCTGATTCCCCTGCTGGCCCCCACCAGCACCGACGCCAGCGTCCGGGAATCTGCGGAGGCCGCCACTGGGTTTATCTACTGCGTCAGCCTCACCGGAATCACCGGCGCCCGGGATCAGGTATCCGAACGCAGCTTCGACCTGCTGTCCCGCGTCCGGTCTCACACCCGGTTGCCCTTGGCCGTGGGGTTCGGCATATCCCGGCGCGAGCACGTTGAAGCGGTCTGCCGCCAGGCCGACGCCGCCGTGGTCGGTAGCGCCCTGGTGAGAGTGATGCTAGAATCGCCCCGAGACCAGTTGGTCGCCAATGCCGTAGCATTGGCCGAGGAATTGTCGGGCCGCCGGTAGCCGCAGCGGCAAAAGACATAGAGGTTCGGCAAACCCTTTGCTCAAGTAAGGTGAAGAAGGAGCGTTCAATGCTAGTGTGCCGGGGAATCCGCGGCGCCACCACGGCGGACAAGAACACCGATACCGCCATTTATGACGCCACCCGGGAGTTGCTGTCCAGGATGATTGAGGACAACGACATTGTGGAGGAGCACGTCGCGGCGGTCCATTTCACCCTCACCCCCGACCTGAACGCCGCCTACCCCGCCGCCGCCGCCCGCCAACTGGGGTGGACCAGCACCGCCTTGATGTGCTCCCAAGAAATTCCGGTGCCCGGCAGCCTGCCCCGCTGTGTCCGCATCATGGTCCTCTACAACACCGACAAGTCCAACCAGGAAATCGCCAACGTGTACCTCAAGGGCACCGAGGTCCTCCGTCTGCAAGGCGTCGAGTCCACCTGACCCGGACGGGGTGCCCAGGACATTTTCATTTTAGCGCCGTCTTTACAAGCTGCCCATATTTATCGGTCGTCCTGAGTGCCTCGAAGGACTTCCTTGCTGACCCGTTCGCCCTGAGCCGGTCCAAGAACCGCAATCGCCCGGCATCCTAGCCCGCGCCCGGGGACAGTTCGCCCTCGTCCTGCATCAACTCCTCGGCGTATCGCATCAGCTCCTGTTGCCGGGATTCATCCAGGCTCCGTGTTTCCAGGTAAAGCTTCAACGCCTGGAGCGGCTGCAAACCCTCGGCCTGGTCGCTGGCAATCCGGGTCCGGCGGGTTCCCTGCACTTCCTTGTTGATGGCGGCGATGAAGTGCGCCCCGGCCAAAGCCTGCCGGATTTCCTGCTCGCGGAGCAGCGGGTCCAACTCGGCGGGCAGAGAAATTCTCACCCGCACCACCGCATCGTCAACGTCCCTGGCGGCGATGGCGTGCAGGACGGCTTGGGTAGGATCCAACTCTCCCTCCGAAACGTTGACGTCCACGGTCACGAACCGCCGGGCTTGGACTTCGCGGAACTGGTAATCAACCATCCGCTCCCCCTGAGGAGCTGCCGGGTCCAACTCCACCACGCAAAAACCCTTGCGGTCGGCTTCCTCGCTGAAGTCCACCCGTTGCAGGCTGCCCGAATAGACCACCATCGGCGGGTCCCGCCGCAGCACCTGATGTTTGTGGATATGGCCCAAGGCCACGTATTCCAGTTGTGGCTGGTGCAGCGTACCGGCCAGCAGCGTGTGGTCCTGCCCCAGCATCATCGACCGCTCGGTCCCGACGGTGGCCCCGTTGACCGTGGCGTGGGCCGTCAGGATCGCCGGGACCTGGGGGTCAAGCTCGTCAATTCGGGCCATGATTGCCCGGGTCATCCGGTCTTCGACCATCTCCCGCACTTCTTCGATAGACAAACCCCGGGTCTCATCCCGGCTCAGGATACCGCCCCGTCGGGGCCACGGCACGGCCACGACTTGCAGGGGGCCGCTCTTGGTGGGGACTACCGTGGTCTCCAGCCGTTCCCCGATGTAGACGTTGGGCACTTCCAGGACCGGGAAAATCTCCACCGCGTTGGCCCGGCTGGACGCATTGGGCAGGTCGTGGTTGCCCACCAGCAGGAAGGCGGGTATGCCGGCCTGGGAAAGCAGGTTCAGCCGCCGGGCGAACTCCCGCTGGTGGGTCTGGGACGGGTCGCGCCCCTTGTAGGTATCCCCGGCCAGCAGCACCAGGTCCACGTTTTCTGACAGCGCAAAGTCCACCACCTCGTCAAAGGCGGACAGAAAGTCAAGCAAACGGGTGGACAACCCGGTCGTCGGGTCAATCGTTCCGTAGTTTTCCACACCAAGGTGCAAGTCGGAAAGGTGGACAATACGCATATGCGGCGTTCCTTTTGCAGCGTCCCTTCAGCCTGCTGGACGGTCGTTCCCAGAGGGTAATATAACCAAAGGCTCGGGCGATAGAAAGGGCCGGGACCAATTGACGTTCACGTGCGGACAGTACCGCCGGTCACCGGCATCCACGGCTGAAGGCTACGCGGCCCATTTATCTGAGGCCCGTTTTATCGTCCGTACCGAGGGCGTACCGAGGGCGTCCAAGGGTGTCCTCGCTGCCCGCGCGTTGACAACATTGGGCAACCTGCCTAGAATCGGACTACGATGGCACGGCCACAACGATGCGTTAGGTAACGGCTGCTATGACACTTATGAAGCAACTTTTCTCCCTGCAGGAGTTGGACCTGGCTCTGGACAGAGTGAAAGTCCGCAGGACCTCCGCCGAAAAGGAATTGGAGACCCGGCTGGCCTTGGGCAAGATTGAGGAGAGCCTGGAAGACCAGCGGGGCAAACTGGAAGAAGTTGTGGCGGCCCATCGCGGCCAACAGCAAGACGCCGAGAGCCTGCGGGAACGGGCCGGAACGGTGGAAGCGCAGTTGTACAGCGGCGAGGCCAACTCCCGAGATCTGGAAGCCCTGCAACTTGAGGTCAACAACGTCAAGGCCCAGGTGGACCAGAAGGACTTGCAATTGCTGGAGTTGGCAGTCCGTGCTGACGATTTCCGTCGGCGTATCACCTTGTTGGACCAGGAGCTAACCGAAGCCCAGGACGTCTGGGAGAAGCGGCACGCCGAGCTGACCGAGCAAGTCAAGTCGTTGAGCAAGGAAGAAACCGAGCTTGCCGCTCAGCGGGACCGTCTGGCCCAAACTTTGGACCAGACCGAGGTGCTCAGGTACGACATGCTGCGCCGAAACAAGGGAGGCACCGCGGTGGCCAAGGTGGAGCGCGGCCTGTGCCAGGCGTGCCGCATGACGCTGCCCAGCCAACACCTTCAACGGGTGCGCTCGGGCCGGTACACCGTCAATTGCAGCAGTTGCGGGCGGATGTTGCTGCCCGCCTGACCACCGCCATCAATTACAGGTTCAACCAACGTTCAGCCTCAACCCACCCCGTTTGCCGCCTTTGTTAGGCGGCATTCGTCACTTGGGACCGTTTCTGAGCCTGGTTTGGTCCGCTTGCCTCCGGCGATTGACCGCATTTTTGGCCCCGGGCTGATTGGCGTCTGCCGTTGATTTTCCGTTGACCCTTCCCAAACCCTATGCTAGAGTGAAACGGAGGAAGCTGGTTGGGCTGGGTGACCGCCGTTTCGAATAGCCGGGTTTCCGGCGACTTCGGGAGGGAGGAAAGTCCGGGCTCCGCTGGACAGGGTGCTGGGTAACTCCCAGGCTTCCGCAGCAATGCGGGAGACGGAAAGTGGCACAGAAACATACCGCCTCCGGTTAATGAGAAGGGACAGAAGAAGGTTCAGTGCGAACCGGGCGGGGAACCGGCGGTAAGGGTGAAATCGGACGGTAAGAGCGTCCGGTCGGCGGCGGTGACGCCGCGACGGTCAAACCCCACTTGGAGCAAGGCCGAATAGGGGGGCAATGGGTGTCCGGCCCGCCCCCGGGTTGGCTGCTTGACCCCGATGGAGACATCGTACCGCCTTTGGCGGTTTCCGGCGGCTTACCGGCTGCTGGAGGGCTAGACAGATGGTCACCGCTCCCGGCGTCGTCTCGGCGCCAGGGGACACAGAACCCGGCTTACAGGTCCAATCGGCTTTCTCAACTGCTTTTTAACCTCCCGACGCAAACGCCAACCGACTATTCACTCGTCCCTCGCATACGCAGGGGCAGGCTCCCGAGGCTCTCAAAGGACTTCCGCAAAATCCTGGAGGCGAAACATGGTCCGAACCAACCACACTAAAGCCAAGCTGTTGGCCGGCCAGGTGGCCGTCGGCGCCCAGCTTAATTTCTATGCCCCCATCCTGGCCGAACTTTACGGGGTGATGGGCTTCGATTGGGTGTGGATTGACTGCGAGCATGGCTCGTCCAACGACAGCGAAACCGAAAACGTAATCCGCGCCGCCGAGCTGTACGACCTGACACCCATAGTGCGAGTCCCCAACGCCGACCCGTCAACGCTGCTGCGTTTCCTTGACCGGGGAGCGCAGGGGCTGATTGTCCCCCACGTCTCCACCCAGCAGGAGGCCGAAGCCGTGGCCAAAGCGTCCCACTACCACCCGATGGGCGACCGCAGCAGCGCCACCGGCGGCCGTACCAACCGCCTGGGCAGCGGCCTGCCGCCGGCAGAGTATTACGAGGCGGCCAACCGGGAAGCCCTGATTATCGCCATGATCGAGACCCCGGAAGCGGTGGACAACGCTCAGGACATCGCCTCGGTGCCCGGCGTGGACGCCATCCTGGTCGGCAGCAGCGACCTGACCCAGGCAATGGGCATGGCCGGTCCCGCGGAAATCGACGCGGCCATCGACCGGGTTATCGCGTCCGGAAAAGCCGCGGGCAAGATTGTCGGCGTGGCCGGTGCCGGAATGACGGTTACCAACATAGACCGGTTCCGCCACTTCGCCGCCCAAGGGGTGCAACTAATGTCCGCCGGGGCCCAGGACTTCATCCGCCAAAGCGGCGGCGAGTTTCTGTCAACCCTGCGGAAAGGTTAGGGCGTCGTTCCCCAAACACGCCTGCCGCTGGCAAACCCAAAATAACAAGGGGGTTTGGGGGATTCATCCCCCAAAATACCCCGGCAGCGCCACCCCAGGTTGAACAAACCGGCTTCAGCAATTATCATTGGAACTCGGCCCCCATGTCATTGCCAACTGCCGGGTCCGCTGACGAATCTGTTGCCGGAGGCATCCTCGCCCAAATGTACCTCGACCTGCACTCCCACTCGGTTTCCTCCGACGATTCCCGCGCCACCGTCGAACAGTACGTCAAGTGGATTCAGGTGCTCCGCAAGCGGGGCAACACCGTTGACGGTATCGTGTTGACCGAGCATCGCCAGTTTGATTCGGAAAAGGACTACTCCCAGTTGGCCCGGGAGTACGGCGTGCTGATTCTGAAAGGTTCGGAACTGGATACCCGGTACGGGCATTTCCTGGTGTTCGGAGTCACCCCCGGTCTGACTGGGGACCTGGACTTCACCGATGTCCGCATGGACGCCAGGGAGTTGATGCAGGCCGCCCGTCACCACGGTGGGCTGGCCATTCCCGCCCATCCCGGCCGGTTCGGCATCGGCTTGGTGGACTATATGGCGCAGGGCGAGGAGTTCGAGGCCGTCGGCATTGTCGAACGTCTGAACGGGGGCGGCCGCCCCGGAGAAAACGAGCGAGCCGAAGAGCTTTGCGACCAGCGGGGGTATCTGGGCACCGGCGGGAGCGACGCCCACTTTGCCAGCCATATTGCCGCCTGCCTGACCCGGTTTTCCGCCAACATTCAGAACGAGAGGCAGTTGGTGGAGGCGCTGATGTCCGGCGATTTCGCGCCGGTCCGGCTGGAAGACACCAAGACCACCCAACCCGATTAGGAGCGTCCACACATGGCAATGGAACTGGAATACGACCGGTCGCTGTACGGGAAGGAACACGAGGCCGGCCCTTTTGAGGTCACCAAAGAAATGGTGCTGGCGTTCAGCGAAAGCACCCGGGAGCCGGTTCCCGAGTTCCGCGATGAGTCCGCTGCGCAGTCCGCCGGGTTTCCCGGTCTGATCGCGCCGCCGACCCTCTGCACCCTGTTCGTCCGTCGGGTTGAGCTTCCCGACATCAACCTCAAGTTCGGACGCACCCGGTTCCACGCCGGCCAGCGGGTGCAAGCCCGCGCCCCCATTTACGCCGGCGACCTGCTGACCGCCTCTTCCCATCTGAAAGACGTTTACGCCAAGACCGGGCGCAGCGGCACAATGGTGTTCATGGTCTGGGAGACCACCTTCCGCAACCAGGAGGGCGACGTCGTCGCCGATGTTCAAGAGTCTTACGCCGCCAGGGAGTAGCCGATGACCCAGGATGCAGCCCCTTTCTTTGAAGACATTGAGTTGGGCGACGAGATTGGCCCGCTGCAGAAAGTGGTGGACGACGCCGAGGTCGTCAACTTCTGCGAACAGTGGGGCAACCCCATGCCCAACCGTTTCACCGACCCCGCCATTGCCGAACGGGCCCGGCTGCCCGGCCCCATCCTGCCCGGCGTTATGAGCATGGCGCTAATGGCCCAATTGCTTACCCAGTGGGCCGGCCCGGCCGCCCTGCGGGACTTGGACGTCATTTTCCGGCAGCCCGTTCCCCACAACAAGCCCCTTAACATAACCGCCACCATCACCGACACACGCCAGGAAGACGGAGAAAACCTGGTCGAATGCGATATTCTGATGACCGGCGCCGAGGGCGAGCGCTACGTCGGCGGCACGGCGCTGCTGAGCCTGCCCAGTAAGGCCGGGTGACCCCGGCCCGCCCGATATGCTCGACCGCCTGCGTCAGATAGCCTTCCTCGTCCGCGACCTTCCCGAGGCCGAAGGGCTTTACGGGCGCATTCTCGGGTTGGAGCCTTCGGCCCGCCACGAACTCGCCGAATACGGCATGAGCAGCGTGGTCATGCCCGCCGGCGAAGGCACGTTCATCGAGTTGCTGCAACCCACTACCGGCGATTCCCCGGCCGCCCGCTATCTGGACCGCCGGGGCGAGGCGCCTTACCTGCTGGTGTTCGAGACCGGGCAGTATGACCGGCTGGTGCCGCACCTGAAGTCCCTGGACGTTCGTATAACGTCCGAGACCGTTTCCGACGGTTACCGGTCCGCTTTCGTCCACCCTGGCGACGCCAACGGCGCCTTCCTGGAAATCGTGGAAGTAACCTCTCCCGACAACCCTTGGCCGCCCGCCGGCCCCGGTTCAACCGGAACAGCCGCCCCTGCCCGGACCCGGCAGCTGCGGCAAGTTGCGATCCTGGTCTCAGACCTGGACCGGGCGATTCAGCGGTGGAGCGAAATGTTCGGAATTCAGCCCACCCGCCGGTTCCAAATCAGCTTCACTGACCTAGAAATCGCCGTGCTGCCCCTCAATGACCGCCGGACCTTCATTGAGTTGGCCCAGCCGACCAGCCCCGATACCTCCTCGGCGCGCTTCCTGGACCGCTACGGGGAAGGGGTGTATCTCACCATTTTCGAGATAGCGGACTCCCTGGCCGTTGACGCATATCTGCAAGGGCAGGACATCCGGTTCACCACCTCGCGGCGCACCGACAACTACGTCAACCTCGGATTTAACTCCATTTGGCTGCATCCCGCATCCATGAAGGGTGCGTTCATTCAACTCTCGCAAGTCCTGGCCGAGGAAAATCCCTGGCCCCCCGCCGGGGACGATTGGCACTTGTGAGACCCAACAGTGACCTCAACGGCAATCCCGGTTCCCGCCGTTGGCGTTACCATCCTCAATCCAGTAAACTTCGTTACCGGCAGTCATGCGACCGGCAGCCAATTGCCCTGGGATAATTGACCCTCTCTGCCCGTTCCTTTAACAGGAATCGGCCAAGGAGCCATCATGTACGACCTTCACGGAAAAATCGCCATTGTCACCGGAGCCGGTGGAAAGAACGGCATCGGCCGTGCCATTGCCACCCGTTTGGCGCAGGAAGGCGCCGATGTGGTGGTAACCGACGTTCCCGCGTCCCTTGATGCCATCCGCCCGGAAGACCGGGAGGCCGGTTGGGAAGGACTGCCCAGCGTGACCGCCGAGATCGAAGAAATTGGCCGCCAGTCTCTGGGCATTTTCTCCGACGTATCCGACGCCGCCCAAGTTGACGACATGGTAGCCCAAACGCTGGCCCGGTTCGGCCGTGTAGATATTTTGGTCAACAACGCCGGTTCCCGGCCCGGCCGCGACCGGGTGCCGGTGGTGGACCTGGAAGAGGACGCCTTTGATGAAGTGATGCGGGTCAACGTGCGCGGCACCTACCTGGTATCCCGCGCCGTCGCGCGCCACATGGTCGGACGGGGCGGCCCGGGCAAGATAATCACCATATCATCCGGCGCGGGGAAGCGGGGCATCGCCCGCTATGCCGCCTACTGCGCGTCAAAATTCGCGCTGGTCGGGTTCACGCAGGCGCTGGCGCAAGAACTGGCCCCGCAGCGAATCAACGTCAACGCCATCTGCCCCGGTTTGGTGGACACCGAGCGCGTGGACTTCATCGCCGCCGCCCTGGTGCCGGAAGGCCAATCCTCGGAGGAGCACCGGGCGTTGATGATTCAGGAGCGCAGCACCCGCGTGCCGCTGGGCCGCGTGGCGGTGGGGGAAGACATTGCCAAGATGGCCGCCTTCCTGTCCTCTGCCGAGTCCGACTACATGACGGGCCTTTCCATCAGCGTTTCCGGCGGCTCGGAGATGAACTAGATGGGAATGAATTAGATAGGACAGTCCGGGTTGGAAGAAAGTATGCCGTTGCCCCGTTCCGAGGTTGAACACATCGCCGCCCTGGCCCGCATCGGCCTGACCAACGTCGAAGTCGAGACGATGCAGGAACAATTGGCGCAGATTTTGGAGCAATTCGAGGTCCTGCGCGGGTTGGACACCGGGGGCGTCCTGCCCACCGGCCACGCTGGCAACCTGGAAACAGTGCTGCGGGACGACGAACCGGTCGAGTGCCTGCCCCTGGATGATGTGCTGCGCAACGCCCCGGCCACCGAGGGCGATTTCATCCGGGTTAAGCCGGTGTTGGAGGAGTAGCGGTTGGCCGAACTTTGGCAGCTCACCGCCGGCGAAGCCCAACGACTGCTGGCGGACCGGGAAATCACGTCTTTGGAACTGACCCGCGCCTGCCTGGACCGCATCGGGCAGGTCGAGGAGTCGGTGCGGGCGTTCATCACCGTCACCCGAGAGGTGGCGCTGGAGCAGGCCGCTGCCGCCGACTTGGCCATCGCCGCCGGGGCCGGGGGACCACTGACCGGCGTCCCGGTACAGGTCAAGGACCTAATCTGTACGAGGGGGATTACCACGACCTGCGCGTCCCGTATGCTGGAGGACTACGTGCCGGTGTACGATGCCACTGCCTACGCCCGCCTGCGCCGGCAGGGTGCGGTGCTGCTGGGCAAAGGCAACATGGACGAGTTCGGCATGGGGTCATCCTGCGAAAACTCGGCGTTTTTCCCCACCAACAACCCCTGGGACGTGGAGCGCGTCCCCGGCGGCAGCAGCGGCGGCGCAGCGGCGGCGGTGGCCGCCGGGGAAGTCCCCTACGCCCTTGGCTCCGATACCGGCGGCAGTATCCGGCAGCCGGCGGCCATGTGCGGCGTCGTGGGACTCAAGCCCACCTACGGCCTGGTCAGCCGCTATGGGCTGGTGGCCTATGCCTCATCCCTGGACCAGATTGGCCCCATTGCCCGGAACGTGGCCGATTGCGCCCTGGTCCTGGGTGCGTTGACCGGCCACGACCCCCGGGACGCCACCACTCTTCCCCTTGAACCCAGGGACTACACGCAGGCCCTCACCGGCGATGTCCGTGGCGTCCGGGTAGGCGTCCCCGAGGAGTATTTCGCCCCCGGAATGCAGGACGGGGTGCTTGACACGGTGCGCCGGGCCATCGCCGTCCTGGAGTCGTTGGGGGCCTCGGTCGTCCCGGTTTCCCTGCCCACGACGCCCCACGCCTTGGCTTGCTACTACATCATCGCCCCTTCGGAATGTTCAGCCAACCTGGCCCGGTACGACGGGGTCAAGTACGGCTACTCCTACCAGGACACCAACGACACATGGGAGGCGATGGAGCAGACCCGCGAGCGAGGGTTCGGCATGGAGGTCAAGCGGCGAATTATGTTGGGGGCCTACGCGCTGTCGTCGGGGTACTACGACGCCTACTACCTGAAAGCCCAGCAGGTCCGCACCCTCATCCGGCAGGACTTCGCGCGGGTGTTCCAGGATGTTGATGCGCTGGTCACTCCCACGTCGCCGGTGGTGGCATTCCCGAAGGGCGAAAAGGTCAACGACCCGGTGCAGATGTACCTGATAGACGTTTGTACCCTGCCGGTCAACATAGCCGGACTGCCCGGCATCTCCGTACCATGCGGGTTTTCGGAAGGGCTGCCGGTGGGAATGCAGGTTATCGGCCCCCACCTGTCCGAAGCCACGCTGCTGAACATCGCTTACGCCTACGAGCAGGCGACTAAGTGGCACGAGATGAGGCCGGATATTTAGGCGGGTTCCGCGGCGAGTAAGCACGGTGGCCTCGTATGACTCCATTAGTGAAGAATCCGGGCGGTTGATTTGTGTATTACTCTCCAGCCGGGTCGTCAACCATGTCCGATGGCGGGTTGTTCCCAGCCAGTATCCGGACTTCTTTGTCCAACCGGTCACCCAATTGGTCTTTAGCCACTTCCAAGTCATATCGGTCCTGAAGGTTCATCCAGAACCGTTCCGAGGTCCCGAAACATCGGGACAGCCGCAGGGCAGTATCTGCCGTTACCGAGCGCTTCAAGCGGACAATCTCGCCAATGCGATGCGGATGCACTCCCAAGTCCTCTGCCAAGCGGCTTTGAGTGAGGCCGAGCGGCTTCATAAATTCCTCTAACAGTATTTCCCCGGGATGAACGGGTGGCAACTTTTCCTCGTCCATTGTGGGCCTCCTAATGGTAATCGGTTATCTCCACGTCGTAAGCGTCACCGTCCTGCCAGGTAAAGCATATTCTCCACTGGTCATTGATACGGATGCTATGCTGACCTATCCGTACCCCGGACAGCCTTTCCAGCCGATTACCCGGAGGAGACCGGAGGTCTCCTAGTGAATCGGCCGAGTCGAGGATTGCCAATGTCCGTTGGGCGGCCCGTTGGACATCCGTCGGTATTCTCGCAGACCTCCTCCGAAGAAAAAGCCGTCTGGTTTCCCGGTCTCGAAAATTCCTGATCATACTTGCCAGTGTTGACGCTTTGCCGCCCGGAGGCTGCCACGGATATTATATACTGCTCTGAAACGCCGAAGCTGATTTACCCGCAAGGATTGCTGGTTTATTATTGCTTTTGTTGCTTATTGTCCTGGTGCTAGAATCTGACTGAGGAGGGGATATGATGCAGCCTACCAGAGTCAAAGACATCCTCGACCGGGAAGCTCCCGGCGGAGAGGTTTGGGTGCAGGGGTGGGTCAAGACCAGGCGTTCCTCGGGCGCCGTCGCCTTCATCCAAATCAGCGACGGCTCAACCCTCAGCGACCTTCAGGTGGTGGTGGAAAAGTCCTTGCCTGATTACCCCTTGGTCGAGCAGTTGACCACCGGATGCAGCGTCAGTGTAGCGGGGGAGTTGGTGCCGTCCCAGGGCAAGGGCCAAAAGTACGAGATCAACGCCAGTCGTCTGACAGTTTTGGGCTTGGCCGACCCGGAGACCTACCCCCTGCAGAAGAAGCGGCACACCCTGGAGTTTCTGCGGGAAATCGCCCACCTGCGGCCCCGCACCAACACCTTCGGGGCGATGGCCCGCGTCCGCAACGCCACGGCCTTCGCCATCCATAGCTTTTTCCAGGACCGCGGCTTCCAGTACATCCAGACGCCCATGATTACCGCCAGCGACGCCGAGGGCGCCGGCGCGATGTTCCGGGTGACCACCCTGGACTTGAAAAACCCGCCCCGCGTCGGCGATGAAATAGACGCCACCGAGGACTTCTTCGGGCGGCCCACCTTCCTGACCGTCAGCGGGCAGTTGGAGGCGGAAATCTTTGCCCTGGCCTTGTCCAACGTCTATACCTTCGGCCCTACTTTCCGAGCCGAGAACTCCAACACATCCCGCCATCTGGCCGAGTTCTGGATGGTGGAGCCCGAGGTAGCCTTCTGCGACCTAGAGGGGCTGGCCGACCTGGCTGAGGACTTCCTCAAGTCCGTCTTTTCCCACGTCCTGGAGCGGTGCCCGGAGGATATGGAGTTCTTCAACCGCTGGTATGACCAGAGCGCAATTGCGACTCTTGAAGGAATCATCGGCTCGACCTTCGAGCGGCTGACCTATACCGAAGCCGTCAAGCTGCTCCAGGCTTCCGGCGAGTCCTTCGAGTTTCCGGTGGAGTGGGGGTTGGACCTGCAATCGGAGCACGAACGTTACATAACCGAGCGGAAAATCGGCAAGCCGGTGGTCGTTACCGACTATCCCGAGGGCATCAAAGCCTTCTATATGCGCCGGAACGACGACGGTCAAACGGTACGGGCGATGGATGTGCTGGTTCCCCGAATCGGCGAAATCATCGGCGGCAGCCAGCGGGAAGAACGCCACGACCCGCTGCTGGAACGGATGCGGCAGGCAGGCTTGGACGAGCGGGACTACTGGTGGTATCTGGACCTGCGCCAGTATGGGACCGTCCCCCACGCCGGGTTCGGTCTGGGTTTCGAGCGCACCGTCCAATTCATAACCGGAATGCAAAACATTCGGGACATCATCCCATTTCCCCGCACCCCCAAAAGCGCCGAGTTCTGACGCCGCCGGTTTGCCCCGCGCCCCATTCAGAGGAAACCGGGCAGCGCCGTCTTTGGTTGACACGCCGGAGCTAAGTTTGTAACCTGCTAATTGCCGGTGTCATAGTGCAGTGGCAGCGCGGAGCCAACCCGTTACCCAAACCTCGTATTCCCGGAGATTTCAATGCCTCGGGTAAAGAAAAACACAACCGCAACCGCCGAGACTGAGGACGGGCACTCCTACGAGCGGTTGTCCTCGGTCACCGAGAACTACCTGCTGTCCCTGTATAAGCTGTGGGAAGACTCGGAGATTCCCACCGTCACCCAAATGACCGATGCCCTGAAACAACTGCCGACCACCGAGGGCCTTGGCACTTCGGTCCCCTCCGTGGCGGGAATGGTCCGACGGATGCAGAAGCAGGGCCTGGTGGACCTGGGCCCCGACAAGCGAATCCGCTTGACCAAGCGCGGACTGGCCGGTGGCGAGGACATTGCCCGGCGTCACCGCTTGGCCGAGTGGCTGGTGGTGAGCTTGTTGGGCATGGACTTGCACCTAGCCCACATCGAGGCCCATCAGTTGGAGCATGGTATGTCTCCGGAATTCGAGGCCAAGCTGATGGAACGCCTGGGTTATCCCACCAAGTCCCCCTTTGGACGGCCGATTCCGGGTTCGGGCCAGCCCAAGGTGCCGCCCCACGCTTTGACCCTGGACCGGGCTTCCCTGAATACGGGTTACGTCGTAGAACGAGTCCCGGAGGAGGATTCCCAATTGCTGCGCTTCCTGGATGAATCTTCGCTGATTCCAGGCTGCCGGGTAACGGTGGTTGAGGCGGCGTCCTACGTCGGAGTGATGACGGTCAAAACCGACAAGGACAACATTCCCATCGGCTACAACGTCGCGCAGCAAATAATGGTGCTTCCCGGAGAACCGGAGCCGGCCAGTTGAAGACATTGCCCGGGGCCGGCCCGGATACCAACAAACCGGATGTCAACAAGACTGAGGAGTTGCGAAAATGGGCGAAATACTAGGGCTGGGCTGCTCCCACGCTCCCATGATCCTGAACCCGGCGGAACAGTGGACGGAAATACGGCGGCGCATCTACGGTGGCGTCCCCAATTACCAGGCTCCCGCCAAAATGGTGGAAGAACTGGGCGACGATAACGGGCTCAGCCACGACAAAGTAAACCAGCAGCGAATCGTAGACGCTTTTGCCGTGCTGCGGGAGAAGCTGCACGCCTGGAACCCGGACTTGGTGATTGTGGTCGGCGACGACCAGGCCGAGAACTTCCGCCGGGACAACCTGCCCACCTTTTGCCTTTACACCGGCAACGAGGTGGACAGCTACCCCTTCCACCGGCCCGGCGGCAAGATAAATATCTGGGACCAACCCCAGGACAAGAAATACACCTTCCAGACCCCGGGCGACTTCGCCAAGGATATGGTTTCCTTCCTGATTCTGGAGGGCTTCGATATGTCCTCGGCCACGGAGTTGAAAGGCTGGGAGTGGGGGTTGCCCCATGCCCACATTAACCCGCTAATGTTCTTGAACCAGGAATGCAAGCTGCCGGTCCTGCCGTTGTTCGTCAACTGCTACGGCGAAGAAGCGGGGGCCGGCTACCCGCCCCGTCCCACCGCCAAGCGGTGCTATGAATTGGGGCAGGCCATCGGCAGGTTCCTGGAAGGGCGGGCAGAACGGGTCGCCATCGTCGCTTCCTCAAGCTGGTCTCACAGCTTTCTCACCCACCGGTACAACCTTTGCCAGTTTGACGAAGAGTTCGACCGCCGCACCCTGGGTTGGCTCAAGGAGGGCAAGGGCAGCAACGTGGCCCAATTTACGCCGGAAGACATCCGCCTGTCCGGCGACCACGAGTTTCTCAACTGGATAATCACCCTGGGCGTGGTGGGGGACAAGCCCGCCGAAATCGTCGAAACGCTGGACGAGCAGTCGCAGGTGTCGTTCAAGGTGTTCGCTATCTGGGAGTAGCCCACGTTTCACGCTTGGAAGGCTCAGGGGCCCTGTCCGTTCATACCGGGGCCCCACGATTCGATCGTTCCAAGCCCCTTGAAGGAGTCAAGGACTTCCTGCCAAAACCGCTCCGGGTCGCATTGCACGACCCGGAGCGGTTTTGGGTTATTCCCCCTGGGTGAGGGTTTCCCTGACCTCGGCCCAACCATCGGCCATCGTCCTTGACGGAAAGGGTGGCGGGTCGGCCTGCTGCACCACCTTGACCACCACGAAAGTCGGGCCGGTTTGGGCCATAACCTCTTCCATGCCGATGAGCAACTCTTCCAGGCTGTCGAACTGGTAGGTGCGGGCGTAGCCGGCGCCCGTGGCGATGGAGGCGAAGTCCAAGTTGTCCAAACCCCGGATCGGTATGCCCCCGGTGGAGTTGTAGGCGGCATCTTCAAAGACGAAATGGACCAAGTTTTCCGGCTTGGACTCGCCGATGGTAGCCAGTCCGGCCAGGTCGGTCCGCAGAGTCGAGTCGCAGTCCAGCACCAGCACCTTCCGGTCGGGTTGGGCCAGCGACAGCCCCAGGCCCACCGCCGGGGCGCGGTCCATGCAGTCGGTCAGGTCAACGTCCAGGTCCCGGCGTTGCGACACCTGGTTCCAGTCCCGCAGCGCAGCCGATGTCGAAACGACCAGGGCGTCTCCCCGGTGGAACTCAACCGCCTTGGCGGCTTCCATTGATGGTATCACCGCGGTCATCCTCCTGATGAATTTCCGATTCGCCGGTTGGTCTTTCTTCCGGCGCATCGTCCTGCCGCCGCCCGGTAAACCGGCGCATACTGACGATCAAGTACATACCGCCCAGGATTAACGCCCCGCCCAACACACCCAGGGGGATGCCGGTCAGAAGGCCAGGCTGGAACAGCGAGCGGTACAACACCCAGAACCCCAACCCGAAAATTCCGTAGGCCAGCAGACGTCCCGCCAGACCCTTGACGATGGTTTCCAGCATGGCCTTGATACCTGCTCGGTCAGCATACCGCGTTACTCGAGGGTTGCCGGATGGCAATCGTCATAGAGAGCGGCAGGCCAAAATACCGCCGGGACGACAATCACATCGTCGTCCCGGCACAACTTGGTCAACCCTTGCACAGCGGCGGTTAGCGGACGCCCAACGCTTCGGGCAGCTCCCGGAATGCCTGCTGCACAGTACGGTTGGGGCGGGTGCGGAATTGCACCGGCGTGTTCTCAATCTCCGGCTCCACCGCCAGGTGTACGAACACCGGTCCCTGCGCCGCCAGCACTTCGTCAATGCCGGTGGTCAGGTCCTCCAGGTTGTCGAAGGAGAACACCGCCGCGTACCCGGCGGCCTTGGCCATATTCTCCCAATCGGTTTGGCCGGCGCCGGGAATCGGCTGCCCGCCGGTGACGGCATAGACGCCGTTGTTGAACAGGAAGTGATATAGGTTGGCAGGCGCCTTGTTGGCCAGCGTGACCAGCGTCCCCAGGTTCATCAGAAGGCTACCGTCCCCGTCCAGAACGAACACTCGCTTGTCGGGTTGGGCCAAGGCCAGACCCAAGGCGAGCGAAGAGGCTTTGCCCATAGCCCCGGACACGGGCAGGTCCATTTTCTGGTCGGTGGTTACGGTAGGCAGGCCGAAGTGAACGTTGTTGGCGTTCATCGTGGGCACAATCATCGAACCGTCGCGCTTGCTGTCAATCAGGCGTACCGCGTCCTGGTTGTTAATCATTGTTTTACTCCTTGGTTGACTGCCGGGTTATGGCATGGCGGAAGACAGCGCGGTTAGCCCGAACCAAATTCGGCGCCAATGAGCACTCCAACCGGCCGTTGGGTGCGGTCGGCCTCGGCGATGGCAACGCTGATGCGGTCGGCGTCTTCGTCGGTCTCGACCAAGTAATAGTTCAGGTCCCACGCGTGGAGAATGTGCTCGATGTAGCGGGCGGCCGAGTCGGGGGTGGGCCCTCGCCGGGTCCAGCCTCGGTAGCCAATAAGCATCACCAGGGGTTGGTTGATGTCCAGACCCAGACCACGGATGGAGTCGCCGGACTCAAAAATCCCGGTGTTCTGAATCAGTACGACCGGCTTTTTGCCGCCCACCCACAGGCCGGCGGCGATGGCCATGGTCTCGCCCTCGCGGCACACCGGCACCAAGTCAATGGATGGCTCGCCCATGAGCATTTGATACATGAAATTGGTCTCGCTGTCGGGCAACCAGACAATGTGGCTGATTTCGTTCTTCTTGAGCTGGTCAATCAAGAAGCTGGGATGCAACACCGCTTCGTGTGTGGTCATGTAGTCTCCTTAATCGGGTCGCCCTTGCGGCGACGATGTCCCATTATATTCGGGCGCCGCTCCAAGCGTCAAACCGTCCCGGAACAAGGAAGCCCCGGATAACCGCAGGGGAAACGAAAAAAGGCAGGTTAAAGGCAGGTTATATGAAGGGCCGAACCCGTTCGTCCCCCGCACTAACATGGACGATACCGGAGTCAATTGAAGGATTGGTGTCAGGGGTGGCAGTGGTCCGGCTCGCCGGGAAGTACGACAGCCTGTCCGTCGGCGAATGGCCGCATGGAATGGCCCTCCCGCGGCCGCACTTCCATTCTGGCGCCCACCGGGTATTCGCAGGTGTGGGACAGCAGGCAGCGGACCGAGTTGCCCGACGGCAGAGTGATGCAGTAGATGTAGAATGCGCCCCGAAACTCGCGCGACGTGATGACCCCCTGGCCGTCGTCGCTGGGCCAACAGTCAATGCAGTCCGGCCTGACCATAACCTCGATGTTGTCGGTCTGGGGCGGAATCGGGCCGAAGGGAATGGTGCCGATGTCAGTCACCAAACCGCCTTCGCCGGGGCGGGCGGGCAGAAAGTCCACGGTCCCCATGAACTCGGCCACAAAGCGGTTTGCTGGTTGGTGGAAGATAATCTCAGGCGTGGCGGCCTGCTCAATGTTCCCGTCCCGCATCACCACCACCGTGTCGCCCAACAGCAGGGCCTCGTCCTGGTCGTGGGTCACGAAGATAGCCGTTACGCCGTTATCCTTCAGAATGCGCTGCACGTCGCTTCTTACCTGCTGTCGCAAGCCGGGATCCAAGCTGGAAAAGGGCTCGTCCAGCAGCAGCAGGTCGGGACAGGGCGCCAAGGCCCGGGCCAAGGCCACCCGTTGCTGTTCCCCGCCGGAAAGTTCGTGCGGCATTCGGGCCCGGAAGTCGGCCAGTCCCACCAAGCGCAAGACTTCGCCGATGCGTTCCTCGCGCCGGTCGCTCCTGGGCAGCCCGTACCCGACGTTTTGCTCCACCGTGGCGTGGGGGAACAACGCGCCTTCTTGGAAAACCATTCCCACCCGGCGTTTCTCCGGAGGGGTCTGGCGACCGGGAGTGGCGACCGGGCGGCCGCCGATGGATATGAAACCAGAGTTGGGAGTTTCAAACCCGGCGATGAGCCGCAGGGCGGTGGTCTTGCCGCATCCGCTCGGTCCCACCAGCACCGCAATCCCGCCGCGGGGGACGGTCAGGGTGAAGTCGTTGACCGCCGCAACGGGGCCATACGCCTTGCTCAGGGAGCGGCATTCCAAGGCAGGGATTGACGATTTCGATTCTGCGCGATCCGGCACGTCGGGTTGGGCCGGGCGGTCTTGCCTGGCCTGTGGCCGCCATCGGGCCGGAATGACCTCAGATAATGTCATCAACCTGTTCCGCCCCCGGTTTCAGCAGTTAGTCCTGAGAATGGGTCAGACTGTACCAGCTTTGTTGCGCCTCTGGCTGTTCCGGTTAAGGTTGTCCACCGCAGCAACGACGTATGGGTTACAATGGGAAGCGTCCCCATGCTCAGCCGGGTTAAGAGTATACGTCCATTAGCCGTCTGTCAATCCATAACGCGGCACAACCCGCGCTCGTCAGGACCATTGCCGGGTCCATAAAACCGTCCCCGATCCTTGGTTCCGCCGAACCTTACCCCGTGGATTGTGAGGGAACGACGGCGTGGGTTTGCCTTGTGGCCCTCGTCCAGACCTGGACTGTAGAGCAGCGTCTTGGGATGGCTCGCAGACGCATTGTCCCGTCAGGTTGTCGCATTGAACGTTGGCGGCAACGTTGACGCGCACTCCTCCGGTGTCCGCCGGCGGCGGCAATCCGGCAGCATTTTATCTGGTTCGTGTATCAACAACTAATAACTATGGGTTGACATATATCCACATGGTATATATACTAATAACCAAGGACTGATGTACTCATGGAAACACCGTTGGCAAACCCATTACTGCCAATCTGCCCGCGCAGCTATCGGCGCAGAGGCAGTGTATCCTTCAACCGGGGTATATGAGTCCTGATGTGGCTAGCGGTCCGCTTTCATCCCTCCTCTCCTCCGGGGACGTGAGGGCGGACCCACTACCGTCGGCCCGAACCGGCCTTGACCACACGCTGGAGGAGCTTGTCATCTTACCCTCCCTCGACTTACACCCTATTTTTCAACCTGACTTCCCCTCGCGGCGGTCTTTGCTTTGACCCGTACCGGGGACCAA
The DNA here is from genome assembly GCA_965262735.1 of Dehalococcoidia bacterium. Lineage (GTDB taxonomy): Bacteria > Chloroflexota > Dehalococcoidia > Lucifugimonadales > UBA3495 > CATOSK01. Next base: position 515,326 of record CBDHFS010000002.1, read on the forward strand.
CCGGCCGGGTTATTGGCGATGGTTTTTTCTCGGCGGCTGAGCCGGTCTAAGATCCCGCCGGTCATCGTTCTGGCGCCGGCCATTGCCGTTACCCTGCTTCTCCTGGTGTCGCCGGTTTACCTGGCCGCCCGGACCCTCGGCAGCGGGGACGATGCGCTGGACTTGCTGCTGCGGTTCAGGATGCTGGAAATCCTGGGCCGGACGCTCTTGCTCATGGCCTCGGTAACCCTGGCGTGCATCTTGATAGGCGTCCCCCTGGCGTGGCTCGTCGCCCGGACCGACCTGCCGGGCCGCCGGGTGTTCGGCGTCGCGCTGCTGCTGCCGTTGGTCATTCCCAGCTACGTCGGCGGCCTGGTCGCGGTGGCGGCGTTGGGACCCCGGGGAATGCTGCAAGGCTTTTTGGAAGAAGTGGCGGCGGTGCAGAGGCTGCCCGACATCAGCGGGTTTCCCGGGGCATTTATGGTACTTACTCTTTTCAGCTATCCCTATGTCATGCTGACAGTCCAGGCTGCGCTGCAACGCTTGGACCCAGCCCTGGAAGAGACGTCCCGGGGGTTGGGGTACGGCTCCCGGCAGACCTTCCTGCGGGTGACGCTGCCTTTGCTGCGGCCGCCCATCGCGGCGGGGGGCCTGCTGGTGGCGTTGTACACCCTGAGTGACTTCGGCGCCGTCTCTTTGTTGAATTACGAGACGTTGACCTGGGCGATATTCGTGCAATATGACGTCGGAATTGACCGGTCCCTGGGGGCGGTAATGTCCCTGGTCCTGGTGGTGGTGGCCCTAACGGCGCTGGGCGGCGAGGGGCTGGTCCGCACCGGCTCCAGGTATTACCGCAGCGATCAGGGGACACCACGGCCCTCGCCGATGGTGTGGTTGAGAGCGTGGAAGTGGCCCGCTGCTGGATTCTGTGGCTCCGTGGTTCTGGCCGGGCTGCTCCTGCCGGTGGCGGTCCTGGTATTCTGGACTGTACGGGGCGTTGCTGCCGGCGAACCGTTCCTGCTGCCCTGGCAGGCGGCTCTCAACGCCCTGTACGCATCCCTTCTGGCGGCGGGGGCGGCCACGGGGGCGGCGTTGCCGGTGGCCATCGTCATCGTGCGGTTTCCCGGCCTGCTCAGCGCCGTCTTGGAGCGCATAACCTACATTGGGTTTGCCCTGCCGGGAATCGCCGTGGCGCTGGGGCTGGTGTTCGTCGGAGCCAACTATCTGCCCGCGCTGTATCAAACTCTGGGAATGCTGATAGCCGCCTACCTCGTGCTCTTTCTGCCGACGGCGGTGGGCGCCACGCGGGCATCGCTGCTTCAGGTGAACCCCAACCTGGAAAACGCCGCCCGCGGGTTGGGACGGACGCCGCTGCAGGTGTTGACGACGGTGACGGTGCCGCTGGTGCGCCCGGGACTGCTGGCCGGGGCCGCGCTGGTGTTCTTGTTGACGATGAAGGAACTGCCGGCAACCCTGGTCCTCAGCCCCATTGGGTTCGACACCCTGGCCACATCGGTTTGGGCGGCGTCATCCGAAGCCTTCTTCGCGCAGGCTGCCACTTCCGCGCTGCTGCTGCTGGCAGTTTCGGCCTTGCCGCTGGCTTTCTTGACCCTCCGGCAACAGAAATCCTGACCCATGTTTCCGTCAAGGTTTTGCTTGCCTTATCTCCGGTGGCCCATTAGCATGGCGGTGGCGCTCCCGGCAGTGGTTGACGGGTCCGGGATTGACCAAAGAGATTGAGGACCGGAACGTGCATCACTGGGAAGTTGGCGGCAGCATCGAAATCGGCTGGCCCGACCACGGCATCGCCGCCCGCGCCTATGAGATAGTCGAGGCGGAGCTGCTGGGCAAGGTCTTCCGGGGCCGCGTTACCGATGGCTCCCGGCAGGGCGGCTTCCTGGTCATTTTCGACTGCCCCGAAGTCGTCATGGAGCAACTGGCCGAGCAGGCCACCCACTCCACCGGGTTCCGGGTTATCGTCTCCAGCCTGCGTTGCAGCATCGACGGGGCTACCCTTCGCAGCTTCGACTACGAATGGTACCCGACCCCCGAATTTGCCGAGCGCCCCAGCCTGCTGGCCCGGACCTTGGCCGGGTTGCTGGCCGAAATGCAGAACAAGCCCGACGCCTAGACGATGCGGCACAACGCCGCCCAACCACCTTGGGTTGGGCCGGTCAAGGAAGTCTGTCGAGGGCCTCAGAACCAGCAGTTCGACCGGTTTTGCAATAGCCTCGGGTGCTTTTCGATATAGCCTTGGCGACATAGCCCTGGCTACTTTCCATAAGGTAGACTGGGAATCGTGCAACGGGTATCATATTGGCGCGCGCACCGCCAAAGGCGCGCCCGAACTCAGCAGCCAAACCGGTCAGTAATAGGAGGACCACATGAAGATTGTAAAGATGGGCGATGTGCCGAAGGAAGCCGCGGTTAGCGCTCTTTTCACCGGGGACGTTTCCCGGCAGACCGTTTTCGAGCCCGGGGACAGCACTAACTTCAACTTTGGCATCGTCAGCTTCAGCGCAGGTTCCCGCAACAAGTTCCACAAGCACAGCGGCGACCAGATTTTGATTGTCACGGAAGGCACCGGCAAGGTTGCCACTGACGACGAGACGGTCGTGGTCAGCGAGGGCGATGTGGTAATCATCCCCGCCGGTGAAAATCACTGGCACGGCGCCCCCGACGGTACCGCCATGGCCCACATCACCGTCACCGTCCACGGCAGCCAGACCGAGCAGACCGAAGCCTAACCCCGACGGCCCAGAATCCGCTCAACGAGCTAACCCCCGCGGTGTTTCAACCACGGGGGTTTTCTTTTTCCTGGAAAACCGGCCGTTCGCCCTAAAGCCTTTTCAACCCCGTTCGTCCCGAGGATCTCGAAGACCTTTATTCACTCGCTTTCTACCGCCTTGACCTCCGCCGACAGCAGCCGGATTGTCTCTTCCAACGAACGCTCCCCGTCCCGCGACTCCGGGGTCTCGTCGCCCAGCGGTGTGCCCCCGATGAGCCGGTACATATCAGCGACGCCTTCAAACAGATGGGGCGTCATTCCCAGGTGACCGAAGGTGGCCTCAATCTCCTGCATCTCGCTAACCCACCGGCGGGACTTGGCCGGCACGCCGGGGATCCAGCCTTCCATGCGCTGGACCGTCGCCGTTTGTCCCCGCTGGAACTCCTCCAGCAAGGGTTGGTATAACCCCATCATTTCCGCCGCCATTAAAAGCTGGGAGTGCAGGGCGGCCGAACCCTTGGTCATCGCGGCGTAGCACATCTTAATTCCCGAGGCCCGGCCGGTGATCGTTCCAATGTTACGCACGTCCAGACCGAACTCCCGCAGCTGCTCAAACTCGAGGGCGTGGACTCCCGAGGCGTAGAACCGGGGACTGCGGCCGTTGCGGGGCGGTCCTCCGATGATGGACGCGTCCAGAAAACGCCCTCCGGCGGAGGTGATAACCGTTTCCATAACCTGGGCGGTCTGCGGAGCGATGGCGTTGCATTCGGCGAAAAGCAGGTCGGTGTGTCCGGTCGACGTGATGGCTTCGGCCACCTGCCGGCAGATTTCCGGCACCGCTCCGGATACCGTCATGGACATAATCAGGTCCGACTGCGCCACCATATCGGCAAAGTCAGGCACGTCTTCGATTCCCGCCTGCTCCGACAAGGCGCGGGTCCTTCCGCTGCGTCCGGTCAGGCAGGTAACGACCCGCAGTTCGTGTTCCCGTAGCGTCTGCCCGACGGCGTGCCCCATGTCCCCGGGGCTCAGGATGGCGACGGTGTTAATAGCCATGTGACGAAAACTTTCCTTGGATCGGAGTGTTTACGTAAGTATAGCACGGGGAAGGGTACTTCCCCCGCGTTGCGATGGACCGATAAGCAATGCAGGGGCAACCACAATGGTTGCCCCTGGGTTGCCCCTGCATTGGCACTCGCCGACATTTACTGCCTTGGGGCGGCTAGTGCCGGTGAGGTTCATCCCCATGGCCGTGCTCACCGTGGTCATGGCCATGCTCGCCCTGCCCGTGCTCCGCGTCGGCGCCGTGGTCATGGCCGTGCTCACCGTGGTCATGCTCGGCGTGAGCGCCGTGGTCATGGCCATGCTCGCCCTGCTCGTGCTCCGCATGGGCGCCGTGGTCGTGCCCATGCTCGCCCTGCCCGTGCTCCGCGTGGGCGCCGTGCTGACCGTGGCCGCCGTGATCATGGCTGTCGTGGTCGTCCTCAACGAACGCGGGCCGGGGCAGCCGCACGATTAGAAGAAGAATGATCGCGCCGACGTAGAGCGCGGCGGTGTAGTAGAACAGGTTGTTGGCGTCGATGCTGTACAGCCAGCCCGCGATGATGGGAGACGCGGCGCTAAAGATGAAGCGGGCCGTCGAGAGCAGACCCAGCGTGGTGGCCGCCGTCCCTTCCCGCACAATGTCCATCGCCGACGCGGTGAGGATCGGCTGGTCGCTGTAAAGGAACAGTCCCAGCGCGGCCAGCAGAATGGTCATCCCCGCCAGACTGTCGCCCAGCGGCGCCATCAGCAGGGTTATCAACCCCAGAAACGCCATCCCCGGGATTAGCACCAGCTTGCGTCCGAACCGGTCCGACAGATAACCCATGACCGGGCTGGCGAAGATTCCCACCAGCACCAGCAGACCGATCAGGCCTCCCCGGACAACGAAGCTTTCATAGTTCCCCTGGGCAATGTCGACTTTTAACCCCAACTCGTCGGCCAGGTACAACGGCAGCACCGTCACAAAGCCCACGTAAGCCATTCCCCGCAGGCCCGCCACCATCGTTATCCCCCAGACTCGAGGGTTACGCACCAGCAACCGGGTCTCGGCCAACTGGACGCTCATGGTGTTGGCGACCCGGTTGCCAGCGGCCGCGGCCGCCTGCTGGCCTATGTCCCGGAAAGCCCAAAAAACGGCGAAGGCCAAGAAGATGGGCACCGCGGCGTAGATGGTGATAATGGCCTGCCAGGTCAACACCACCAGCAGCAGGCCGGTCAGCAAGGGTCCCAGGGCGTCGCCCACGTTCCCCCCTACTCCGTGGAAGGACAGCACAGACGCCCGGCGGTGGCTGAAATGGGATGACAAGGCGGCCATTGCCGGCAAGTGCCACACCGATGCGGCCATAGCCACCACTGCCATACCCATGATTAACAGGGCGTATCCCATCGGGTTTAAAGAGGCACTGGTTTGCATGGCTTCCGCCGACTGCTGCGAAACCAGCCAAGCGCTGCCGGGCACCTGCCACCCTGCCGCGGACATCAATAACCACCCGACGCCGAACAGCGCCATGCAAACCGCCATCACCCAGCCCCAGTAGCGGCGCAGGATGTCGGTGAGAATGCCGCCGGGCAACGCGATCACCCCCGAGGCGATTTCCCGTGTGGTCTGGATGCTGGCCGCGGCGATGTTGCTGCCGCCCAGCAGCACGTCCCGAACCTCGGGCAGCACCACAATGAAGCTCTGGGCAATCCAGTGGAACACCCCGTGCCCGCTGGTAAGCCCGCCGATGATAAAGGTGGCTCCCTTGCGTACCCCCTGTTGTCCCTCGGTGCTTACCGGAACGCTGTGGTGGTGACTGTGGGCCATGGTGGACCTCCTCGGTTGGGAGTTTGACCTGGGCCGTTACCTTCCCTTCCCACTCAATCCGTTGGTTGGTAAGTTTAGCACTTGCGGGGCATGATTTCGACTGCCTGAAAGTGACTCACCCCAAGGCTATCGCACTGGAATCCAACGCCCTCGGCGACCCAAAGTCGCGACCCCGGGTTTCCGGCAGATCGGGACCGACGAGGCCGGACTCTGAAAACCGGATCTCTGAAAAGTAGGACAACAGGCGACATTTTGTGACATTTGAGCGTGGGGCCGACGAAGGTTTTGTCGTGATTTGTCGGGTGTAACGCCGCTTTTGTCGTGGGAATGTCGCTCTTTGGCCGGGTTTTGTCCCCCTTTTGTCGCCAGGGAATTGGGCCCAATGACCGGAGGGAGGGAATGGGGTACGTTGGGGGATTCATCCCCCAACCCCCCTGGATTAAGGCGGTCCTTCGAGAGCTTCAGGACGAACGGATTGAAATGGGCCGCTCGTGGCGAGAACAAAAAAGCCCGGCCCAAGGGCGCCGGCTAGTCTAAGCTGCCGGAGTGGCCCGACGTCAGGCGGGACAGCCGGCCTGATGCTCCCCAAAATCCTCTCAGGCTGTTATAGGCCAACGCCAGCACGAACAGCAGGGCTGAGAAAAGCACCACGCTGGCCCCGGAAGACACGTCAACGTAAAAGCTGACGTAGATTCCGCCCAACCCGCAGAAAGCGCCGATCCCGGTGGAAAACAGCGTCATGTTCTTGAAGTTGTCGGTGAGCAGCCGGGCCACCACCGGGGGAATGACGATGGCGGCGGCGATAAGCGTTACCCCCAACACCTGCATCGAGACCACGATGGTCGCCGCCAGAATCAGCGAAAACATGGTGTCCACCCATCCGATCGGCACACCGTAAAATTGGGCCACGTCGGGGTCGAAGGTGGCAAACAGGAACAGCTTGTAACCCACCACCAAGACGATGGCAGTGAAGGCGGCCACCACCACAATGGCCAGCAGGTCGCCGTTGGTGACGCCCAGGATGTTGCCGAACAGGGCCGCGTCGAAGCTGCGGGTGAAGGTCTTGAACCGGCTGATTAGCGCGATACCCAGGGCAAAGCTGGCGGTGGTGATGATGCCGATGGCCGCGTCGGAGCCGATGTTCCGCTTGCGGGTGGTCAGGGTGATGAGCAACGCCGACAGGAACCCCCAAACGCTGGCGCCGACGAAGAAGTTGAACGACATGACATGGCTGACCACCGCACCGCCGAAAATGGCGTGGGAAAGGCCGTGGCCGATGTAGGACATCTTCCTCAGGACGATGTACACGCCCATTAGCCCACACAAGGCCCCGACGAGGGTGGCGGCAATCATTCCCCGGACAAAAAACTCGTACTGAAGCGGCTCAAACACGTTCTCGTTCCAACTCCGGCTCCAATTCCGGCATGGACTCCGGCTCCAATTCCGTCCCGGACAACTCGGCCAACCCACCAGCCCCATTTGCCCAGCCGTTTTTGTCGTGGAAATGGGGGCTTTCGGCCACCAGCGGCATACCGTGGTAGTCCAACACCGGCATTTCCGCGCCGTAGGTTTCTTTCAGCACCTGGGGCGTGATTACTTGGGAAGGCGACCCCTCGGCCAGCAGGTGCCGGTTGACGCACACCAGCCACGGCAGATGGACGGCGACGGCGTTGATTTCGTGGGTGGTCAGCACAACGGCGATGCCCTGGTGGTTCAAATCGTGGAGTAGGTGCATCACTTCGTCCCGGGTCTTGATGTCCACGCCGCTGGTGGGTTCGTCCAACAGCAACAGCTCAGGGTCGCTGACCAGAGCGCGGGCCAGGAACACGCGCTGCTGCTGGCCGCCGGACAGTTCGCGGATGTGCCGCTTGAACAGGTGGGCGATGCCCAGACGGTCCATCATTTCCCGGGCCAGCTTCTTGTCCCGGCTCCGGTGCCAGGGAAACAGCGGGTTTTGCATGGTCAGGCCCATCATCACCGCTTCTTCGACGGTGACCGGAAAGTTCCAGTCAATGGTTTCCAACTGGGGCACGTAGCCGACGCGGGGCCGTTTGCCGTTCAACGGCGCGCCGTGGACCAACACTTGCCCCTCGTAAACGGAGGTCGCTCCCAGGATGGTGCGCAGCAGGGTTGTCTTGCCGGCGCCGCTGGGTCCGAGAAGCCCAATGAAGTCGCCGGGCATGATGCGCAGGTTGATCCCCTCGAGGATGCGGTGGCTATCGTAGCCTGCGGAAACGTCTTTCAGTTCGATTACCGGCTCGCCCTGATGCCGGTCGTGGGGTTGGGGGTGTAGCATTAACCGTCCTTTTCAGCAACCAAACTCATGCCTCGTAATAACGCCTGCCGGCTACTGGGGGTAGACCGCCGGGCTGGGGCCGTCGAAGACCAGGCCGGGGTCAAAGCCCTCAAACGCTTCGATATTGCCACCCAGGGCCGGGGCCATCGCTTCCAGGTCCGCCAGCATCAGCCCCATGTAGGTATGCCGGGGGTCGCCGGGCTGGCCTGGGAGGTCGTCGTCCCGCAGGTCGTCCACGAAAGTGGCCCCGCTCTCCCTGGCGATGGCCTCCATCACCGGACTGGGGAAGACCTCGGAGCCGAAAATGGCCGGGACGCCAGAATCCCGCACCTGGTTGATCAGGCCCGCCACTTCCCGGGCTGACGGCTCGGTGAAGTCCGAGGGCTGGACTGCGCCGATGATTTCAAAGCCGTAGCGTTGGGCAAACACCGGAAAGGAGTCGTGGTAGGTCAACAGCTTGCGGTGCTCCGGTGGGATGGTTTCCACCGCCAGGACGATGCGCCGGTCCAGGTCGTCCAGACGCTCCTCAAGTTTCCGCAGGTTGTCGTTGAAATATTCGGCGTTGTCCGGGTCCAGCGCCACCAGTTGGGCGTGGATTAGCTGAGCGTAACGCTTGGCCAGGTGGGGCGCGGTCCACAGGTGCGGATTGGGATGTCCGCTGGATTCGGGAAAGGAGAAGTCAAACACCCATTCCTCCCGAGTTATGGCTTTGTCGCCCAAGGTCAGGATGACCGCTCCCGGCTTGAGATTGGCCCGGGCCATGGCGATGACCGGCTCTTCCAGAAACAGCCCATTGGCCACGAACAGGTCGGCCGTGGTCAGGGTGGACGCCACCGACGGCGCGGGCTCGAAGGTGTGGGAACTGACGCCCTCCGGCACGACTCCCTCCAGGGTGATGCGCGTCCCGCCCACGTTCTCCACCAAGCTGGTTATGGGCGAGACGGTGGATACCACCTTCAAGGACCCGCTGGGAGCTGTGGGCACGGCGGAGTCCTGGGCCCCGGGAGATACCGATGCCTGCCCGCACGCCAAGGACGCGGCCAAAGCCAGCACGGCGACGACCGGCAGCCATCCAAAACCCCGGCCAACCCCCCGGTTGAGCATCTTACGGATTGTCGTCTTCCTGAACGACGCGGCATTGAGAACAGACGCCGGTGACGGCAAAGTGCTCCAGGTCGGGTTCAAAGCCAAATTCGGCCAGCAGGGTCTCACGGAATTCCTCCAGGTAATGGGGGCTGAGGTTATAAGCCCCGTGGCACACCCGGCACACCATGTGGTGGTGCCGCCCGGTGGGATCGGTCAGCTCGTAGTGCAGGCGGTCGCCGATGGCTACCTCGGTGACCACACCCAGCCGCTTGAACAGGTGGAGGGTGCGGTATACCGTTGCGATGTCCATGTAGGGATAAGCTTCCCTGGCCTGCCGGAACACTTCGTCAACGCCCATGTGGCCGTCGCCGTCGCCGACAATCTGCAACACAAGCAGACGTTGGGGCGTCAGCCGATGCCCTTGCTCCCGAAGCGTGGAAACCGCCTGTTCAGTGTCGGTCATTTGTGTCCTGGGCCCGGCCTTTAGTTATTGCAACCAATTGCGGAAACGTATTTTAGCACTTCGTATGCAGTTGTCAACAACCCCCGGTTGCGGATTCCGGCAATCGCAAAATCCGGCTCAAAACGAAATGGCCGGCAACGGTATTGACCATTGCGTCTATACCGGAATAGACGAGCTCAGAGCGTCCGGTGGCGTCTCTACGATATTTCTGAAACCCGCTTTTGTAACTGTTCAGGGTTGAGGGGAGCGGAGTGGCTGATGGCGGAATATGGGGGTTGGGTTACGTTGGGGGATGAATCCCCCAAACCCCCTGCCCCAAAACCCCCTGAAAAAAGTGGCAGTTGGCTGAAACCAATTTATCTCACCAAGTCTGAACTGTTACCGGTTTCATGATGTGTTGACTTACACGGCCCGGAAGGTTTAGTATTGCCCCGGCAATGAAGATTTCCTGGGACGGCTGCATTTACTATTATTATCGCCTTGCGGGCTATCAGATAGCCGGTGAAGGGTTGGTGCGCTAACCCGAGGGCAGCCAGGAGGAATAGGACACCAGGCCCCAACCGGCAGAGGTTGGGGTTTTTTGGTGGGGCTGCCCGCGGTCCGGCCGCAACGGCCGGGGCGCGCTTGAATCGGCGGGGCCGTCGCCAGGGTAAACCAATGATTTATGGAGGAACACCGTGCAACCGTCGGCAACCCGAGACGTACATATCAAGGATACCCAACCCCTTACTACCCCCATCGACCTGCTGAACGCCCTGCCCATAACCCCCGCCGTGGAACAGACGGTGCTGGAAGGCCGTGAACAGGTCCGAAACGTGCTCCACGGCAACGACCCGCGGCTTCTGCTCATCGTCGGCCCCTGCTCCATCCACAGCAAGGAATCGGCGTTGGAATACACTGCCAAGCTCCGGGAGTTGTCCCAGAAACTGAGTGACCGGCTACTGATAGTCATGCGGGTCTACTTCGAGAAGCCCCGCACCACGGTGGGCTGGAAGGGCCTGATCTACGACCCCCACCTCAACGATTCCTTCGACATTGAAGAGGGCTTGCGCACCGCCCGCTCCCTGCTCTTGCAGATTGGCGAGATGGGGATGTACGCTGGCACCGAGTTCCTGGACCCGGTGGTGCCTCAGTACCTGGCCGGGTTGATAACGTGGGGCACCATCGGCGCCCGCACCACTGAAAGCCAGATTCACCGGCAAATGGCCAGCGGCCTGAGTATGCCGGTGGGCTTCAAAAACGGCACCGACGGCAACGCCCAGATTGCAGTGGACGCCATGCTGTCGGCCCGTAGCCCCCACGGTTTTCTGGGGCTGGACACCGAGGGCAGGACGGCCCTGGTCCGTACCACCGGCAACCCCGACGGCCACCTTGTGCTGCGGGGCGGCAACCACGGGCCCAACTTCGGCGCCGAGTCCATCAGCGAGGCCAAGCACCGGCTGGAAGCCGCCGGAGTCCCGTCTCAGCTCATGGTAGATTGCAGCCACGGCAACTCCAACAAAGACCACAAGCTGCAAAGCACTGCCTTCAAGGATGTGGTGTCCCAGAAAGTGTCCGGCGACAAGAACATCATCGGCCTGATGCTGGAGAGCAACCTGAGCGCTGGCAATCAGCGGTTGTGTGAAGACCTGTCCCAACTGGAATACGGGGTGTCCATCACCGACGCCTGCATCGGCTGGGACGAGACCGAAGTCTTGCTCAACTGGGCCCACGAGGCTATGGGCGACTTGGTGAAGGTGCCGGTAAGCTAGGAAATCCGCCGGTAAAATCGTTTATCCCGGGGGCCTTGAAGGGTTGTCTTATCAGGCCCGTCCGGGTTGACTAAGTTGGCGGGGAACCGTTCCAACGGTTCGCCGCCTCTTTACGTTCAGGACAATCGCAAAGTCTTTTGAGTTCGTTATTGGTAAGATCGTCCAACCAAGTCCTGTCAATTAAGGAAGTCCTTCGGGGCGTTCGAGACGAACGATTGGACGAACGATTGAAGGGACTTAACGATTGCGAGGACTTTACGTTTGTTCCGTTTGATTAGCCAATTCCCCGCTGATATAATATATATCAAGATTTAAAGCAATATCTGCCGCATGGTTTTGGCCGCCACTGGTTTCTATCCGAGTCCGACCGAGCTTTTATGGAGCGCATCATGTTTCCGAATGTGACCTTGGCCACGGTAGGGCGTGAAGATGTGCGGCGCATGGCCGAATGGCTGACTGACCGCGAGGTTAACTCGGCCTGGTATGGGTTGGACGATTCCGGTCAACCGATGCACATCGGCTACGACCCCACCGAGTTGCTTCAGGCGTCCGACGAAGAGTTGCAGCAGACCTTCGGCGGTGACGACCGCAAGTTCTACTCCCTGTACTCCCCCGAAGGCGAGCACATCGGCGAGAGCCAACTGGTCATCGAATGGCCGCTGGAGGAAGCCCAACTATTCATACTGATTGGACGCAAGGACCTCTGGCACCACCATTACGGCAGCTCGGCGCTCCTCCTGTTGCTGGACGAGGCGTTCGACGGGCTGGGGCTGCACCGGGTTTGGGTGGACGTTCCCGAGTACAACGAACACGCTCTTCAGATGTTCCGGCACGTCGGGTTTGTGCTGGAAGGACACCTGCGCCGCACGCACCGCCGGGACAACGAATGGTACGACTCCTTCGCGATGGGCCTGCTGGTAGACGAGTACGCCCGCCGGCGGGAACGCCTGATTAGCAGTCTGTCCAACTAACTCCGGCGCCAATCGGCCCGCCGACGGTCATCCTGGGCGACACTGCTGGGTCCGGTACCGCTGAAACCCTCCGCCAACCCTTCTGTATCGCCCGCAAATCCTGTATCCTTTGCTTATACCCATTTACGAACCCACGCGCCGGGTCCAATTTCCGGCAACAGCCTTCAGTAGTGGCGAGGGGGCGAGATGCCAATAATTACGATTAACGGAACGATTGGGAGCGGAACCTTTGAAGTGGGTCAGATGGTGGCCAACTCGCTGAATCTCAACTATGTGGACCGCATGGTGCTGGCCGAGGCCGCCAAGCGCGTCGGTTCCCCGGTGGGGGTTCTGGTCGAGAAGGAGCAGCGGGTAATCCGGTTCCGGGAACGGTTGGGACGTTTCCTTCAGACGATGCTGGAGCGCTCGGCGATCTCCGGCGTCAGCGGGGAGCCATATTTCGGGCGGGGCATCGAGATGCTGCCGGCGGAGACCTACAGTGAATTGGCCGGCGACCCGTCGTCATCGGCGCAGCGCGTCAATGACCAGGCATTCATCGAGTCAACCACCTCGGTGATTAAAGAGGTGGCGGACGGCGGCAACGTGGTCATCATCGGCCGCGGCTCCAACATGATTCTGGCCGGAACGCCGGACGTGTTCAACGTCAGTTTGGTGGCCCCGATGGAACACCGGGTGGAAAACATCATGCGCCGGGAGAATCTTTCCCATTCGGAGGCCACCGCCTATGTGGAAGAGTTGGAAGAGGCGCGGCTCACCTTCTTCCGCAAGTTCTTCAAGGTCAATGCCAACGACTCCGGCCTTTACCACATGGTCCTGAACACGGGTTTGATGGATCCGGAAACCGCCGTTGACGCTATTTCCCGGGTAGTTGGGGTTGATGCAGGGCAAGGCGTCCCGGTTTAGGGACGCCCGGCCCGCGCGGACCGACGCGGGGAATGCTCCCGCCGGCTTACGACTCCGGTAGCATTTGCAGCATTGTAATCCTGCAACAGCAGGCGCTGATAGCAAAGTCGTTGGGTTGTTGGTCCCGGGGCCTTTGACCACCGGACCCGTTATCCAGGACTCCAAAGCGCTTTGCAATCGTTCTGTGAGACGGTCGGACCGCCTTGATTCCTCTTTCTGACGGAAGCCTTCACCTGCGTTCCAGGCCGGTGGGCAACACCGCTCTTCTGGTTGCCAACGCCCTGGTTTTCGTGTACTCCCTGATGTTGGGAGGTTTTTCGTTCCTGGTGGGGGGCGGCAGCCCGGCCATCGCGGAGTTCTTCTACACCTGGGGCTTCATTCCCGTGGAATTCCCCAGCCGGGTGCCCTTCACCACCCTCAAGCTGGGTTTCCTGGGCCCCGTTGACATAACAACGCCTGTTCCCACCTGGGGAACCATTTTTTCGTCCATGTTCATGCACTCGGGTCTGCTGCACTTCGCCGGAAACATGGCCTATCTCTGGGTGTTCGGGCGCGCCCTGGAAGACCGGCTGGGCCACGTCAAGTACCTGGCCTTCTACCTGGCCACCGGTGTCTTGGCCACGCTGAGCCACTGGTTCTTCTTCCAGGAATCTCAGACGCCCCTCATCGGAGCCAGCGGGGCAATCTCCGGCGTTTTGGGCGCCTACCTATTCCTGTTCCCGCACAACCGCGTCCGGGTGCTGGTGATGCTGGGCATCATCACGGTCATCCGGCTGCCGGCCAGCTACGTTCTGGGGTTCTACCTGCTGCTGCAACTGGTGCAGTTGTTGTTTTCCATCGGCGTTTCGGACCAGGTCAGCGTGGCGTTGTGGGCCCATATCGGGGGCTTCGCGGCCGGCGCCGGCATCGTCGTCCTGTACCGGCTGAGCACCGGCCAACGCCCGTGGCCGTCCCGCTATACCCCTTCCTCCCGGCCCAGACAATACTGGCGCGGCCGCCCTCTGGACTAACCCGTGGACTAACCCGCATCGGGGGTGAAGAGATGCCGTGCCCGGTAATCTTTGGCCCGGAGGACGAATACCTGCTGGGGGTCACTTCCCTTGAAGAGTTCGACCTCATCGCAGACACCACCCATCATCGGCTCATACCCGCTTCGAGAGTCCGCATTTGAGCGGATGCCCCGCCTACGGCGCGGGCAGCAGCCCCAGCATCTCCCGGGCCTGGGCCGGCGTGGCCGGTTCCCTGCCGTTGAGGCGCGCCATTGTGACCGCCCATTCGACATACTGGGCGTTGGACACGGGCTGCGGGTTGTTGGGAAGGAATGGGCTGTCTTCAAACCCCACCCGGATATGCGCGCCGGTGGCAATGGCAATGCTGCACAGGACGAAGGTCTGACTGCCGCTGCTGTGAGCCAGCCACGTCGCTTCGGGGTACAACTCCCGGATGTTGTCGGTAATCATCGTGTAGTTCCGCGGAGTGCCCGTCATGGACTGCCGGCCGTCTCCCCAGTGGGCCGAAGGCTCGACCAGGAAGTACCGGGAGCTTCGGATTTGCCCTTCCCGCATCAGCGTTGCCGCGTTGTTCAGCATACCGGTGTCGTGCACGGCCGGCTCAGGGAAGGTGCCTCGCCGGTAGCAGGCGTCCAGGGTGGCGGTGATGTCCTCGTAGCTGTTGGGCGAAATGGTGGTCCGGCGTTGGCCCGTCTCCGGGTCGGCGGGCCAACGGACGCCAAACCCCAGGTTCAACGACACCATCTCCACCGGCAGCGGGGTTTCCAGCAGGTAGTTGGTCACCGCCGTGACCGGTACGTGCTCCTGCCGGGCCGTGGTGTGGTTGAGCGCCAGGTCGCACTGAGCGCGGATTAGCGCGTCCGTCCTGGCATACCAGTCCGGGTCGTAGCTGATGCCGCCGTCGGGGTTGCGGGCGTGGAAGTGGACGATAGACGCTCCGGCCTCGTAGCACCGCACCGCCTCCTGGGCGACCTCTTCAGGCGTCCATGGGACGTTGGGGTTCTGGTCTCGGCCCCGGCCACCGTTCAAACAACCCTTGATGATTATCGTATCCATCGACCTCCTTTGCCGTTGTCGCGCTCGTCCCGGGGACATCGAAGGGTCCCTTGTATCACGTTCGTCCTGACGGTATCGAAGGACTTCCCATGTTCTTCAAATTCGCCCCGGATATGATATTATATTGCCCGAAGCAATCGGTAGGTTCTCCTACTTAAATCGGTGGAGGCAAATATGCTGGACTACAAGCCGAACATAGTCCTGTCCAACGAAGAATTTAACGTCGTCGGCACCCGGCCCGTCCGGCCCGACGGCGCGGACAAGGTTACCGGAAAGGCCCATTACTCGGCCGACATCAACCTGCCGGGGATGCTCCACGGCAAGGTTCTCCGCAGTCCCCATGCCCACGCGCGCATCAAGAAGCTGGACACCAGCCGGGCGGAAGCCCTGCCCGGGGTCCGGGCCGTAATCACCGGCGCCGACTTGTTGCAGCCGGCTGGACGCGCCTCGGACCTGACCGAAGGCGCCATGGTCAACTACAAATTCCTCAGCAACAACGTCCTCGCCCAGGACAAGGTGTTGTACAAGGGCCACGCCATCGCCGCCGTCGCCGCGGCCAGCCCACACGTTGCGGAAGAAGCCCTCAAGCTGATCGAAGTTGAGTACGAGGTCCTGCCTCCGGTGCTCCATGCCCTCGAAGCCATGAAGGAAGACTCCGCGCTGATCCATGACCGCTTGGCCGCCATGAACACCGCCAACATCCGCGCCGGCGGCGTCTTGGACGACAACGACACGGCCCGGGGCACCAACATCGCCAACCACTTCGAGTTCCGCCTCGGCGACACCGAAGCGGGCTTCAAGGAAGCCGACATAATCATTGAGAAAGAGACCTCCACCGTCGCCGTCCACCAGGGTTACATCGAGCCCCACAGCGGCACGGCCATGTGGCACCAGGACGGCACGCTGACCGTCTGGTCCAGCAGCCAGGGACACTTCACCGTGCGCGACTACACCGCCCGGTTAATGGGTATCCCGGTCTCCAGCGTCAAGGCGATACCCATGGAAATTGGCGGCGGGTTCGGCGCCAAGCTGACCATGTACGCCGAGCCGGTGGCTGCCGGCCTGGCCCGCAAGGCCGGCGCGCCGGTCAAAGTGACCATGAACCGCACCGAGGTCTTTGAGGCCACCGGCCCCACTTCCGGCACCAACGTCCGGGTCAAGCTCGGCGCCACCAGCGACGGCCGCTTCACGGCGGCTGAAGCCGTCCTCATTTTCGAGGCCGGCGCCTTCCCCGGCTCCCCGGTGCCTGGCGGAGCCCAGTGCATGATGGGCGCTTACGACATTCCCAACGCCTCCATCGAAGGCTATGACATCGTGGTAAACCGGCCCAAGACCGCCGCGTATCGGGCGCCCGGTTCCCCCGCCGCCGCCTTTTGCATTGAGACCGCCATTGACGAGCTAGCCGAGAAGCTGGGCATGGACCCCATAGACCTTCGGCTGCTCAACAGCTCAAAGGAAGGCGTTCGACGCGCCACCGGCCCCCTCATGCCCAAGGTTGGGTTCATCGAGGTGCTGGAGGCGGCCAAGGCCCACCCCCACTACGCGCAGCCGCTGGACGGCAAGTACCGCGGGCGTGGAGTCGCCAGCGGGTTCTGGGGCAACAACACCGGCCCCGCCGCGGCGGTGGCAACGGTCAACCCCGACGGCACCGTCAACCTGGCCGAGGGGTCGCCGGACATCGGCGGCACCCGCGCATCGGTCTCCCAGCAGTTGGCCGAAGTGCTGGGGATACCCATTGAGGACGTTCATCCCCAGATAATGGATACCGATTCCATCGGGTTCACTTCCAACACCGGCGGCAGTGGCGTCACCTTCAAGACCGGCATCGCCGCCTATACCGCGGCCCACGACGTCCGCGCGCAAATGATTGCCCGGGCGGCCAAAATCTGGGACGTGGACGCTGGCGACGTCACTTACGAAAACGGCGAGGTCCAGCACGTTTCCGACCCGGAACTCAAGCTGACCTTCAAGCAGTTGGCCGCGCGCCAGATCCCCACCGGCGGCCCCATCGTCGGCTCTGCCGGCGTCAACCCGCCCGGCGCCGGGCCCGCGCTGGCAACCCACATGGTTGACGTTGAAGTGGACGTCGATACCGGCAAGGTAGAGATCCTGCGCTACACCGCTTTGCAGGACGCCGGCAAGGCGGTCCACCCCAGCTACGTCGAGGGACAGATTCAAGGCGGCGTGGTCCAGGGCATCGGCTGGGCGCTTAACGAAGAGTATTACGTCAGCGACCAGGGACAGATGATGAACTCCAGCTTCCTGGACTACCGGATGCCCGTCAGCCTGGACCTGCCCATGATTGACACCGTGGTCGTCGAAGTGGCCAACCCCAGCCATCCCTACGGCGTCCGCGGCGTTGGCGAAGTGTGCATCGTCCCGCCCATGGCCGCAATTTCCAACGCCATCTACCACGCCATTGGGGTGCGCCTGAACAGCCTGCCGATGAACCCGGGCGCCGTGTTGGAAGCCCTTTGGAACAAGGAAAACGCCAGCTAACCAGGGGTTACGACGAGGAGTTACGATGGCTGAGGTCTGGATTCCGCCTCAAATGCAGCAGATAACCGGCGGTCAGGAGCGCGTCCAGGTGGAAGGGCGATCGGTCCGCCAGTTGGTCAACAACCTGGAGCAGCAGTTTCCGGGGTTGAAGGCCATGCTGTACGACGAGGACGAGGATGACATAATGGCCGGGTTGGCCGTCATTGTAGACGGCGAGGCCAGCCAGCTTGGCCTGCTCGAACGGGTCACCGAAGCGAGCGAAGTCCACTTCCTGCCAGCCATCGGCGGCGGGTAAGGGTACCCACAATTCAGGAACCAACCAGCGGGGCGTCCTCACCGGTGCCCCGCTCTCCATTGCCGCCCCGTTTGTCCTGGGGCCCTTGAAGAACATCTTCGTGAAGGCACGTAAAAGCGCCATGACTACGGAACTACTGAAAACGGCGATCCAGCACACCCCGGCCAGCCCCCAAGCCGCCCGGGAAGTGCGGCGCGACAGCCCATTACGACAGGCCCGCACCTGCTACGGTCACCTGGCCGGTGTCGCTGGCGTTTCCCTGATGGATGCGTTGGTCAGCGCCGGTTGGCTGGAGGGATCAGGAATTGAGCGGGGGAGGGTTCAATTCCGGTTGACTCCGGGCGGTGAGCGGGCCCTGATACAACGGGGCGTTGTCCTGCCCGCGCCCAGAGAAACCCAACGCCGCTATAGCTACGGCTGCGTTGACTGGACCGAACGCCGCTACCACCTGGGCGGCGCGTTGGCAGCAGCCGTCCTGGACCGGCTGCTCTCCGACGGCATCGTTAGCCGGATGGAGCTCAACGGAACGGGGCCCTTAGTCTCCCAATCCGGCAAAAACGCGGCCAGAACCGTTACCCTGGAGCGGCCGCTGGAATCCTGGTTGGCCTGACCATCCAACACACATCGGCGCTCAGACCCGGCACCGTTGGACAGCCTTCGCTGCCCCCGACCAGCCAGGTACAGCCTACACCGTAACCGGGTCTATACTGACGGTGCGACCGGAACGCGCCGACTCGACCATTGCCAGAGTAACCTCCACCACCCGCAGGCCGTCCATGCCCGAAGCCGCCGGCTCTTCATCCGCCTCAACGGCTCGCCGAAAGTCCTGAATCTCGGCAACAAAGTTGCCCAGGTACTCCTCCGGGCAATCCAGGGTCTCGTTCACCGTCTCGCTGACAATCTCCACCTGCCCCTGCCGGGCCTCCCACAATGTCGCCCTGCTGCCGACCCGCCCGTCGCTGCCATAGATGTCAAAGTCATTGCGGGAGTCAGGCAAAACCCGGCCGCAGCACACGGTCCCCAGCGTCCCCCCGCTGAACCGCAGCGACATCGCCGCCAACTGCTCC
This sequence comes from Dehalococcoidia bacterium, assembly GCA_965262735.1. GTDB lineage: Bacteria > Chloroflexota > Dehalococcoidia > Lucifugimonadales > UBA3495 > CATOSK01. The sequence continues at coordinate 534,281 of CBDHFS010000002.1, forward strand.
AAGGGTTGACTCTTGGTCTGCCCGTCGGTGATGGCGGCCACTTCGGTAACCTCCTGCCCCAGCAGGAACCGCAACAGGTCAACCACGTGAACGCCAGTGCCCATCATCGTCGAAGCGTTGCCGATCAAGTCCGGCTGGTCCCACCACTGCCGCAGGCCGGTCCGGGGCGGCGGCGGCCCCTGTCCCCGGACTCCGAACCCCCATTGTCCCTGGGCCAGGGTCACTTTGCCCAACCCGCCCCCCGCGATAAACTCCCGCGCCCGTACATGGCCCGGATGCTGCCGAAGGTGAAACCCAACCCCCAGCTTTACCCACGCTTCGCGGCAAGCGCGCACCATTGTAACGGCGTCGGACAGGGTGGTTGCCATCGGCTTCTCTGACAGAACGTGCTTGCCCCGGACCGCCGCTTGAAGGGTCTGCTCCGAGTGCAGGGCGTTGGGAGAGCAGATGAACACGGCGTCAACCCTTGAATCGGCCAAAAGCTCGTCCAGCGCGTCGTAGGCAGCATCGGCCCCATGACGCCGGGCAAACGCTTCCGCGCGGCCCCGGTCCCGGCTGTAAACCGCGACCAGCCGGTTGTCCGGCGCGGCGGCAATGGCCGGCGCAATTTTCAAGTCCGGGTGCTGCCCGGTGCTGATGATTCCCCAACCCAATGCCACACTTCACCTCCTGGACATTTTCGCCGTTGGCTGCCGCCCCATGGTGACGGCAACCCGCGCCCCCCTTCGCCGGACCGGTTTTCCGTCGGGAAGGGCGCCGGAACTAAAATATGGGAATCGCCAAACCCTGTCAAACGGGCCGTGACCGGAAAGGCGGAGGCTGGTGCGGCGGGATTGCTGCGACGCCGGAAAGTAAGAGGTAAATTGGTTTCAGCCAAGGCTTTCATCCAACCGCCACTTGCTTTAGGGGGTTTGGGGGATTCATCCCCCAACGTAACCCAACCCCATATTCCACCATCAGCCCCTCTGCCCCCCTCAACCCTGTACTGTTACGACGTAACAGTACGGGTTGACAACCCCACCCCTGGGGCGTAGAGTAGGCGGCGGCATTCCCCACCTTAAAAACCTGCAAGACTACTCAGGCATCGCAAAGGTCCAAATGGGAAAGGCGGTGAAAATCCGCCGCGGTTGCGCCACTGTGAACGGGTATCCGTCGGCTTGGCATTCCAGGTTCCGGCCCAGGAACTTTAAGGAAGGCCCCGGCATTTCCAACCCGTAAGTCAGAACACCTGCCTGGGTGAACGGGGCTCTACTCTGCGCCAAACAGACGGGGGTTCCCCGGTCGGCCATTGGCCGCGCCGGTGTAACTGAAACGGCAACATCCCCGACAACACAGAGTCGGGGGTTTTTGTTTCGGGGAGCATTGCAACTACCAACATTACAACCACGGAAGAGGCACAGCACCTTTTTATGAGCGGCAACGGCGAAATCGCAATGACCATCGTGGGCGTCGGCCCCGGCGACCCGCAAATGCTAACCCTGCGGGCCCGTCAGGCCATTGAGGACGCCGACCTGGTGGTCGGGTTCCGCACGGTCCTGAACGTGGTGGAGCAATGGGCCGGGGACGCCGAACTGTGTCCCATGAGCTATCGGGACCAGGAACAGGTGCTGGACTATGCCCAGGAACAGGTCCGGGCTGGCAAGACCTGCGTCGTATGCGCCTGGGGCGACCTGAATGTGTCGGCCAGGGAACTGCTGGAGCGCGTCCAGCGGCGCGTGGACCGGGTGGAGCTAGTCCCGGGCGTCAGCTCGATACAGTTCGCCTGCGCGCGCACCGGCATATACATGGAGGAGTCCATTTTCGTCACCCTGCACAAGCGGGCTGACACCGGGGCCGATTTGGACGAGCTCGTCCATCATCTCAACGAGGGTCTGCGCAACGTCATTCTGCTGCCCCGGCCCTTCGACCTGATGCCGCCGCTGATTGCCCGCAACCTCGCCGAGGCCGGGATACCCGGCGAGCGCCCGGTCATCGTGTACCAGCGGCTCACTTTCGACGACGAACAGTCCTGGCAAGGCACGCTGGAGCAGTGCGCTGGCTTGGCCGACGAGTTCAGCGACCTTTCAATAATGGTGTTCCCCCGCCCGACTCAGGACCCGGACTAACCCTGGATTTGACCGAAGAGGTTGTGCCAAATTTGACCACCCAAACCCGCGCCGGACAGCAGAACATCGTTTTCGTCACCACCGCGGATACCGACATCCTCACGGTGGAACGGTCGGTTTCCGGGCTGGCTCTGCCCGATTTCCCGACGGTGGCAGCCTTCAACCCGGTTGCCCTGGTGGATGATGAGTCCCGTGACAGCCTGCTGGAGGCTGTGGACGGCGCCGGCGTCGTGGTACTGCGGCTTCTGGGCGGCAAGCGGTCAATGCCCGAGGTGTTCGACCAACTGGTCGCCCGCTGTCACTCCCGGGGTGTGCCGCTAATTGCCTGCCCCGGCCACCAGGAATGGGACGAAGACCTGGTTACCGCCTGCACCGTCTCGGTGGTCGAGTTGGAAACCGTGTTTTCCTACCTGATGCGGGGAGGCGTCACCAACTTCCAAAACCTGTTCCTGTTCCTCAGCGACACCTACCTTGGCAGCGACTACGGGCATGAAGCCCCGGAGCCCGTCCCCTGGGAAGGAATTTACCACCCCGATTACCAGCAGACCTTTGATGTTGAGACCTACGTTGCCCGGTGCTTCAAGCCCGGCCAGCCCTCGGTGGGCTTGCTCTTCTACCGCGCCCACTGGATGAGCGGCAATCTCCAATTCATTGACGAGTTGATTCGCGGGCTGGAAGCGCAGAAGGTCAACGTGCTGCCGGTCTTTTCCTTCAGCCTCAAGCACAACCCGGAGGAAGAGGGAGAACGCAGCCGCACCCTGACCGGGTTCATGCTGGACGACGGCGGTGTTGCACGCGTGGACTGCATCGTCAACACTATGGGCCTGGCCATGAGCGACCTGAGCCAGGAAGGGCCAACCATCGCCACCGGTTGGTCGGTGGACCTGCTGGACCAGATGGACGTGCCGGTCATTCAGGGTATCGTCAGCACCGGCACCCTCGAAGAATGGCAGAACAGTTCCTTGGGATTGGGTCCCATTGATACCGCCATGAACATCGCGCTGCCCGAGTTCGACGGCCGCATCATCTCGGTGCCTATATCCTTCAAGCAGGAAACCGCGGCTCCCCAGAACGGCAGCATGGTCACCAACCGCCTGCAACGCTACGTCGCCCAGCCCGACCGCATTGACCTGCTGGCCCGGCTGGCAGCCAGGTGGGCCGGCCTGCGCCGCAAGTCCAACGCCGAAAAGCGCGTCGCCGTCATTATGAGCAACTATCCCACCAAGGACGCACGCATCGGCAATGCGGTGGGCCTGGACACCCCGGCCTCGTTGGTCAACCTGCTCAACGCTTTGGAGCGGGCCGGGTATCAAGTCGAGGACATCCCGGAAAACGGCGATGAATTGGTGCATCGCATCATTGAGCGTTGCAGCAACGACCGGGACTCGCTGACCGAAGAACAAATGCGGCTGGCCGTCGGCCATGTCAGCGCGCGGCAGTATGCCGCCTGGTTCAAGGATTTCCCGGAGTCAGTGCAGCAGGAATTGCAGGACTCTTGGGGACCGCCGCCGGGTCAGGTTTACCGCACGGAAGACCAACTGGCCATCGCAGGATTGCAGTTGGGGAACGTCTTTGTGGGACTCCAACCGCCCCGCGGGTTCGGTGAGCATCCCATATCCATTTACCACAGCCCCGACCTGACGCCCACCCACCATTACATCGCCTACTACCGCTGGATTCGCGACGTGTTCCAGGCCGACGCCATGGTCCACATCGGCAAACACGGCACCTTGGAGTGGCTCCCGGGGAAGGGTATCGGGTTGTCCGCAGCGTGTTATCCCGAGGTCGCGCTGCAGGATATGCCCTTGTTCTACCCATTCATCATCAACAACCCCGGCGAAGGCACCCAGGCCAAACGGCGCACCCACGCCACGATTATTGACCACCTGATCCCGCCCATGACCACCGCCGACAGCTATGGCGACATCGCCAAGCTGGAGCAGTTGATGGACGAGCATTACCAGTGCCAAACGCTGGACCCGGCCAAGCTGCCCGTGCTGGAGTCGCAGATTTGGGATATGGTGCAACAGGCCGAGTTGCACCGGGACTTGGGCGTGGACTCTCAGCCCGACGACTTCGGCGGGTTTTTGCTGGATATTGACGGCTATCTCTGCGAAATTAAGGACGCGCAGATTAAGGACGGGCTGCACACCTTGGGCGAGCCGCCCACGGAAGAGCAGTTGGTGGGTCTGATGTCGGCCCTGACCCGGCTGGACATCGGCGGCATTCCCAGCCTGCGCCGCTCCATTGCCGAGGCGCTGGGCTTCGACTACGCCCAACTGATGGATGAGCCGTCCCTGCCCATGAACGGAAGCGTTCCGCAGATATTGAGGGACCTGGAGCCGGAATCTCCCGTCCGCAGCGCCGGCGACGTGCTGGAACGGCTGGAAACTCTCTGTCGCAGCTGCCTGTCCCAAATGCAGGAGAACGGGTTCATTCCCGAACAGGTCGGCCCGGTGGTGGCCGCCGTCGTGGGCCAGCCCGATGCCCACACCGAAGAAATGCTCCGCTACGCCACCGAGTCTATCTACCCGGCCCTGATGCGCACCACCGACGAGATTGACAACCTGCTGCGGGGGCTGGAAGGCCGTTTCGTCCCGCCGGGCCCCAGCGGCGCCCCCACCCGGGGCATGGCCAACGTGCTGCCCACCGGACGCAACTTCTACTCGGTGGACCCCAAGACGCTGCCATCGCCCGCCGCTTGGGATGTCGGCAAGGCCCTGGGCGACGCACTGCTGGACAAGTACCTGGACGAGGAAGGCGCCTACCCGGAGATGGTGGGCATCGTCGTTTGGGGGACGTCGGCGATGCGGACCCACGGCGACGACATTGCCCAGATAATGTACTTGCTGGGGGTACGGCCCGTTTGGCAGCAGGAAAGCCGCCGCGTCTCCGGTACCGAGATTATCCCGGTCTCCGAGTTAGGCCGCCCCCGCATTGACGTAACCGTCCGTATAAGCGGGTTCTTCCGCGATGCCTTCCCCAACCTGATTTACCTGCTGGACCAGGCCATCGAAAGCGTGTCCGCGCTGGACGAGTCCCCGGAAGAAAACTACATCCTGAAGCATCTTAACGAGGACCGGGAACGCCGGGCCGCAAACGTCGGTTCGCCATCCGACGACGATACGCCCAACGGTGGCGCGTCCGGGTCCCTGTACCGGATTTTCGGCAGCAAGCCGGGCACCTACGGAGCGGGCATTCTCCCGGTGCTGGACGAGCGCAACTGGGAAACGGTGCAGGACTTGGCCGAGGTTTACACCGCTTGGGGCGGCTACGCCTACACCCGGGAGGATTTCGGCGTCAACGCCAGGGAGCAGTTCCGCCTGCGGTTCAGCCAGATTGTCATCGCCGCCAAGAACCAGGACAACCGGGAGCATGATGTCTTCGACAGCGACGACTATATGCAGTATCATGGCGGCATGATTGCCACGGTCAGGGCGTTGACCGGACGCAATCCCCGGCAGTTCTTCGGAGATAGCTCGGACCCGTCCCGCTCCCGAGTGCGAGACCTGCAGGACGAGGCCCGCCGGGTGTTCCGCAGCCGGGTGGTCAACCCCAAGTGGATCGAGTCTATGAAGCGCCACGGGTACAAGGGCGCGTTCGAGCTTTCCGCCACCGTGGACTATATGTTCGGCTACGACGCCACGGCGCAGGTGGTGGAAGACTGGATGTACCAGGATGTCACCGAGGAGTACGTCCTGAACCCGGAAATGCAGGATTTCTTCCGCGAGAGCAACCCCTGGGCCCTGAGGAGCATCGTGGAACGCCTGCTGGAAGCCGTCGAGCGGGGGATGTGGGAAAACCCGCCGCCGGAGATGCTGGAGCAACTAAAAGAGCTGTACCTGGAGTTGGAAGCCGATTTGGAAGCCCGCCAGGAAGGGCGACAGGGTTAAGACCCGTCTCTGCCGGCGGGAAGCAAGGGAGGCCCCAAGTGGATATTACATTGGAGTTGCTGAACGAATTGACCCAGCACGAGCAGATGATGTGGGTCGTCGGTAGCGGCCAAGTCGTGAGCGAGAACCACGCCCACGGCATCAAACAGCCGGAGGTCAGCCGCGGCTGGGCCACTGTCGAGGCCGATAATTGGCACTTTCACCTGTCCCTGGAGACCGTTGACGGTATCCAGTTCGTCGAGGCCAACAGCCACGGCAACATTAAGTCCTACTACGTGCGGTTCTCCAAGGAATGGGAGGATACCCTGGTGCGGTGCTACTTCCCCAACCCGTACTTGGACGACGACGAAAAACGCACCGAGTTCCAGCCGGAAAAGCTCAAGGCCTTTGAAGAAATGCGTGACCGCTACGTAGGCCGGGAGGGGATAGTCTTCGTTGAACGCTGATTCCCGAACAATGAACGCCGTCCGCCCTGCCGTTCTCCAAAGTTGGCGGTTTCAGGCGGTCCCAGCGGCAGCAATCTAGGGTATTATTGACCGGCGCCGGTCAGATTCGCAGAATCGAGGCAAGGCCCGGGAATACCATCGGTCAGACTAACCACGGCAGTTAGACCAATCAGAAAAGGGAGGGAACCATGACTACCTTGTTGAATGCACTCCGCACGCGGGAAACTCCGGTCTGGGCGCCCTGGGTGGCGCTGGGGGCCGCGGTCCTCTACTTCGTCGGCTACGTTGACGGCGCGGTCCACGGTGCCGCCATCGGCTCCCCGGCGGTCTTGGGCGTCGTCCACGAGGTCTTCCACCACGCCCGCCATGTCGCCTTCATGTGCCACTAGGCCGACGCCGGTACGCCGGCCGGCCGGGGCCCGGCTGGATCGGTCATAAACCGCCCCCATCCACGAGTCAGTGACCGTTGAACCAAGGACGCTTCGCCGTCCCTGGTTCAATGTGACTCAATTTCCTTCGGACAAACGGCATAACAAATGGTTGGTCCTGAGGTTCCCAAGGGACTTCCTCGGAAGGACTTCCTCTACGGAGAAACCCCGATGCAAGGAAAGACGGGAAGCGTCTTGCCCGTGGCCTTGGTCATGGGAGTCGTTGCCGGCCTGCTGGCCGGCGCCTACTTCAATGTGTTCAATGTTCCGGTCATGGAATGGGCCATCAGCCTGGAAGAAGCGGCTGCCGCAGGTGAACCCGAAGCATCGGGAGGTATTACTGTCTCCCTGGGAGTGCAGCGTATCGGCATGGCAGCCGGTCTGACCGTCCTTGGCATCTTGTTCGCCGCCATTTTCACCGGCCTGTACCATTTGGTGCGCTTGGCGTCCCCGGGCTGGAATATGTGGGCCTGGTCGGTAATCGCCGGGTTGCTGGGCTTCTGGTCCGTTTCTCTGTTCACCCAATTCAAGTACCCCTTGAACCCGCCGGGCATCGGCGAGGGCGCTTCTTTGCTGGCCCGCCAGGGTTTTCAATTTCTCTTCGTTGCCGTCTCGCTGCTGGCGGTAGTCGCCGTGTGCCTCGGGGTCAAGAAGCTAAACGAGTCTTCCGGTGACGGTATTTCGCGTTGGCTGGGGTACGCCGCCGTTTGCGTCGCCTACGCCGCGGTGGCCATCGTCGCTTTCGCCCTCATCCCCGGCAACCCAGACCTCATCCCGGACTGGGTGCCGGAAGCCCTGGTCATCCTGTTTCGCACCTTCAGCATCATCGGCCACTTCCTGCTGTGGTTGGGCATTGCCCTGGGCGTCGCCGGATACCTTCAGTACAAGGCGCGGGGCATCTGCGCCAATCCTGCATCCGCCGGCCGGGTATCGGCCGGGTAGAGGCGTCCTTTGACCACCCAACCACCCGCCACCCAAACGCAGAGGGAACCCTGGTTCCCGTTCACCGCTATTGTCGGGCAAGAGGCCATGAAGCGGGCCCTGCTACTCAACACCATCAACCCCAAAATCGGCGGCGTCCTCATCCGAGGAAAGAAAGGCACCGCCAAGTCCACCGCGGTGCGCTCCCTGGCCGCCCTTCTTCCGCAAGTTTCGGTGGTCCAGGGCTGCCCTTACAGTTGCTCGCCGGACCAGCGGCAGGGCTTGTGCCAGCGGTGCGACCCGCCCGGGACGACCGTCCAGCCAGTGGACCACCAGGTCCGCATCGTGGACCTGCCCGTCGGCGCCACCGAGGACCGGCTCGTGGGCTCGTTGGACATCGAATCCGCCATCAAGACCGGGGCCAAGAGCTTCGAACCCGGCCTAATTGCCGCCGCCCACCGGGGCATCCTCTATATTGACGAGGTGAACCTGCTCAACGACCACCTGGTAGATGTGCTGCTCGACGCCGCCGCCATGGGCCGCAACTACGTGGAGCGCGAAGGCATTTCCGTCAGTCACGCCGCCGAGTTCATTCTGGTTGGCACCATGAACCCGGAAGAAGGAGACCTGCGCCCTCAACTGCTGGACCGCTTCGGTCTGGCCGTCGAGGTTGACGGCTCCCTGGAACCCGAATCCCGGCGCGAGGTCGTGCGCCGCCGCATCGCCTTCGAGGCCGAGCCCCACTCGTTCATAACCGGGTGGGACGACGCCGAGGAACTGGAGCGGGATCGGCTGTTGCGGAGCCGGGAGTTGCTGCCTCAAGTGACCGTCTCCGAAGACATCCTCGACCTGATTACCGACATTTGCGCCGAGTACCAGGTGGATGGACTGCGGGGCGACATTGTGATGTACAAGACCGCCAGCACCATCGCTGCTTACGAGGGCCGCACCGAGGTCAATGTGGAGGACGTGCGGGAAGCGGCGCAGATGGCGCTGCTGCACCGCCAGCGCCGCTTGCCCTTCCAGCAGCCCCACCTGGTCACCGAGCAGTTGGACTCGATGATCGAAGAGCATCAGAACCGTCCTCGGGAACCCCAGGACCAAAGCCAGGATTCGGGAGACCGCAATGAGAACGATTCCGACCCTCCTGACTTAGAACCCCAGGAAGAGCCGCCCGGCGAATCGCCGGAGGATGCCGGCCCCCAGGACCAATGGTTCGAGACCGGCGACCCCTACGCCGTCGAATCCCTCCAACTTCAATCCGCCGACCGCCGCGCCCGCCAAAGCACCGGACGCCGCGCCGTCACCGTCAGTAGCAACGCCGTGGGCCGCTACGTTCGGGCCGCCGTTCCCCAAGGGCCGGTTTCCGATTTGGCCTTGGACGCTACTCTGCGAGCGGCAGCTCCCTACCAGCAGCGGCGCCGGGCAGGTGCGTCCGACGAGCCTCAGTCGGCGTTGCTCATCGAATCCTGGGACATCCGCGAGAAGGTCAGGGAGACGCGCACCGGCAGCCTCATCCTTTTCGTGGTTGACGCCAGCGGCTCAATGGGCGCTCAGCGGCGCATGGTGGCCGTCAAGGGCGCCATTCTGTCGCTGCTGCTGGACGCTTATCAACGCCGGGACCGGGTCGCCCTCATCAGCTTCCGGGGAGCCAGGGCCGACCTGCTGCTGCCGCCCACCAACAGCGTAGACCTCGCCCAGGTCTACCTTCAGGATATGCCCACCGGCGGCCGCACACCTCTGTCCCGTGGCCTGTATCTGGCGTTAGAAGTGCTGGAAACCGAACGCCTCAAGGACCGGGAGGTGCTGCCTCTGGTCGTCCTTCTCTCCGACGGGCGGGCCAACGTCTCGCTGGATTCCGCTTCGTCCGCCGCCGCCGCGGTGGTCGAAGCCACCGGCATAGCTTCTCTGTTCGAGGACAAGAAGTTTTCATCGGTGGTCGTAGACACCGAGTTGGGGTTTCTCAAGCTGGGCATGGCGCAGGGTCTGGCCGAGGCGATGGGCGCCCGCTACGTGAAGCTGGACGACCTGCGGGCCGACCGCCTCGCCGACGCCGTGCGGCAGCAGCTCCCCGACGGCGAAGCGCCGGACTTGACCCCCGACGAGGTGCAATCGATGGTGCGGCGGCTCGGCCTGCCCTGAGCCGCCACGGTGAGTAGGTCCGGGGCCGGTTGCATCCGTCGGCGGGCCGGGGTTATGCTGATTTCAGAATAGGCGACTTGCAGATTGAGCCCGGGTGCAGGGGAGTTCAGCGTTTCGTCGACCGGACCCTGGCGTTGCTTCGTTAGCCGTCGCGAACCGAGTCAGGGGAGCATCCACAACAGCCTCAACCCTGCCATACCCCCAGGGTCTTTTAATTGTTCCCCGTAATTCTTCGGCAAGTTCAGTGCTGCATTGCCAGACCACCCCAAGTCAGGGGGTTTGGGGGATTCATCCCCCAACGTAGCCCCGTCCCCAGAAAATTAAAATACCCTGCACGCGGCCATACCCCCGGTTTACATCCCCCGGCGGAATTGGTAATCTCTAAAGTGGCAATCGATTCCGGCAGTCATTCCGTCTAGCCATTCCGTCTGAGGAGCTAATCGCGTGGTTCGAGTCCTACCCTTTGCCGATATGGACAAGATGCTGTCTATTTCCAAGCGGCGCGGCTTCATATTCCCCAGCAGCGAAATCTACGGCGGCCTGGGCTCCACCTACGATTACGGCCCCTTGGGCGTAGAGCTGAAGCGCAACGTCAAGGAAGCCTGGTGGCGTTCGATCGTCCGCGAGCGGGACGACGTGGTGGGCTTGGATTCGGCTATTCTGATGCACCCTCGCATCTGGGAAGCCAGCGGGCACGTCGAAAACTTCACCGACCCGCTGGTCGAGTGCCGCCAGTGCCATCAGCGCTTCCGCCCGGACCAACTGGAGTCCGAGACCTGCCCCAATTGCGGCGGCGAGTTCACCGACCCGCGCCGCTTCAACCTGATGTTCCACACCTTCATGGGCCCGGTGGAGGACACCGCCCACGAGGTCTTCTTGCGCCCCGAGACGGCCCAGGGAATTTTCGTCAATTTCCCCAACGTCCTTAACTCCTCCCGAAAGAAGCTGCCCTTCGGCATCGCTCAAATCGGCAAAGCGTTCCGCAACGAAATTACCCCCGGCAACTTCACTTTCCGTACCCGGGAGTTCGAGCAAATGGAGGTGGAGTTCTTCGTAAAGCCCGGCAGCGATGATGAATGGCTCCGGCATTGGGTACAGGCCAGGTTCGATTGGTACGTCCGCCACGGCATCCGGCAGGACAACCTGCGGCTGCGCCGGCACGGGGGAGACGAGTTGGCCCATTACGCCAAGGACACCTACGACATCGAGTACCGCTTCCCTTGGGGTTGGGGCGAGCTGGAAGGCATCGCCGACCGCGCCGATTTTGACCTGGGACGCCACGCCGAGTTCAGCGGCGAGGACCTTTCCTACTTTGACGAAGAAACGCGGGAGCGCTATGTTCCCTACGTCATCGAACCATCCGGCGGCGTGGACCGGGCGACGCTGGCCTTCTGGCTGGATTCCTTCGACGAGGAACCCGATGGCAACGCCACCCGCACCGTGCTGCACCTGCACCGCAAGCTGGCCCCGGTGACGGTGGCCGTCCTGCCTCTGAGCCGCAACGAACGCCTGGTCCCCACCGCGAGGAACGTTTACGGCCAACTGCGCCGCGTCCTCAACACTCAGTACGACGACGCCCAGAGCATTGGCCGCCGTTACCGGCGTCAGGACGAAATCGGCACGCCCTACTGCGTAACGGTGGACTTCGACACGCTGGACGACCACTGCGTCACCGTCCGCGATCGCGACACCATGCACCAAGACCGGGTGCCGGTATCGGCCCTGCCGCAGATACTCGTGGACAAGGTGGAGCATGGCTGGTAGCCGAGACCCCCGGGCCCCGGCGTAACCGGAGGATCCGGTGTACAGAGACAACGCTGCATCGTCAGCATTCCGGGTCTTCCTGCCAGGTATTCAACCATCGAATAAGGGTTTGCCGGCGGGCCGTTCAGCCCGTTAGTCACGATGCCCAGGACGCCGGGGATTTCTGCCGTCAGGGGTGGGCGTTCAAACCTCCGTCCACGTAAACCGGCTGACCCGTGGCGTAGTCGCAGGATTCGGAACACAGGTACACCAGCAGCGGCCCGATGTCCCGGGGGTGCCCCTTCCGGCGCAGGGGCGTGTAGCGGACCAGCAGTTCCTCCAACTGCACCTCCGGCGGCACGTCTTCGGCAACGGTCCAGCCGGTTCCCAGGGCGTTCACCCTGATGTTGTGCCGTCCCCACTCCACGGCGAGGGTGCGGGTCAGAGCGAGCAGCCCCGCTTGGGTGGCGGCGAAAGCCGAGGCGTTGATTACCCCGCGCTCGGCCATTCCCGTGATGACGTTTACGATGCGGCCATACTCCCGCTGTGTCATCCGGGCGCCCGCGGCTTGGCATAAAAGGAACACGCTGCGGAGGTTCCGGGAATGTACTTCATCCCACTCGCCCGCCGAAATTTCGGTTGCCGGCTTGGCGAAAAAGCTGCGCGCGTCGTTCACCAGGATGTCCACCTGGTCCCCTACGGCCCGCAGCGCTTCTTCGGCGTCGGCTTGGCTCCGCAGCGGGGAAACCGCGCCGGCATGAGTCCCGTCCCCCAGCCGCTCCAACACGGCGTCAACCAACTCCTGCCGGCGCGCCACCACCAAAACCGATGCCCCGGCTTCGGCCATCGCTTGGGCCAAGGCCGGACCTTCCTCGCCGCCGGCGGTGTAGAACACGGCGGCCCGGCCGGACAGGCTGAACTCGGGAAGAACGGGCATGATGACGCTCCTTTGCCGGTGGATGTACCGGACGGACAGTGCAGGACGGCCACAGTTGCAGTCCCGCCGGCTTGGCGGAGGACCAAAGATTATATTCCCGGTCAGGGTTCCAGCGCGGCCACCGGCGCGTGTCCGGTGGGCGAAATGCCCCCGGCCAGGCCGCCGCCGTCCACGATGATGGTCTCGCCGGTCATATAGTCCGACGCTTCCGACGCCAGGAACACCGCCACCGGCCCCAGGTCTTCCGGCTTGCCCAGCTTACCGATGGGCAGATAGTCCCCGGAGGGCGGCAGCGTGGCGCGAATGTCGGCGTCGGTGCTCTGCGTGGGAATAAACCCCGGCGCTATGGTGTTGGCGGTTATGCCGTGGCGGGCCAGGCTGAAGGACAGCACCCGCGTCAACTGAATGACCGCTCCTTTGCTGCAACAGTACATATAGATGTCCCGGCCGCCGCGCAGCCCGAACCCGGAGGCAACGTTGATAATCTTGCCCCGGCCCCGGTCGGCCATCGGCTTGGCCGCGGCCCGGGAGCAATAAAACGCCCCGTTCAGGTTGACGTCCATCGCCCCCTGCCATTCCCCGTCGGTGATGTCCCAGATGGGCTTGCGGACGTTTTCGGACACCATCGCCGCATTGTTGACTAAAACGTCAATTTGCCCGAACCGCTCCAGCGTGGCGGTGATCAGGCGGTCAACCTGCGCCGAGTCGCTGACGTCGGTGGGGACGGCCAGCGCCTCCCGGCCCAGCGTTTCCACTTCCCCCGCGGCGTCTTCAATTGGGCCGGGACGCCGCCCGGCAATGACCAGGTTTGCCCCGGCCCGGGCCAGGGCCCGCACCATCGCCAGGCCCAGCCCGGTCCCGCCCCCGGTAATCACCACCACCTTGCCGTCTAAACTGAGGCGTTCCAGCATAAGTCGCACCCCTGGCCCAAATTTGCATTCTCGTTGACAGTCAACCCGGCAATCCCCATATTACGGCGCGCTCAAAGGACTACCCTGCCCCTGCCGCAGCGTCACGTCCCCCGCGGTCAGCGTCACCAACCCACCGTCGTCCAACCGCAGCATCAGGTTTCCCTGACCATCAATGTCCTCGGCGAGGCCCGCGTGATGCCAGCCAAGGCCGGCGGCTTCCACCTGCTTCCCGATGGTCTCCAGCATTTCCCGCCATTCCGCCAGCGGGTCGTTTCCCTGCCTCAGTTGCAGGAACAGCGTGTCAATCTCATGAAGGAGACGCGCCAACAGCTCGTCCCGGGGAATCTCCCGCCCGGCGGCAGCGTTTAGGCTGGCGGCGGCTACCGGCAGCGCTTCCAACTCGTCCGGCCCCAAGTTTACATTGACCCCAATTCCCAGGATGGCGTACTTCACCGACGGTCCCTCGACCACGCTTTCAATCAGGATGCCCCCCGTTTTCTTGCCGTCGACCATCACGTCGTTGGGCCACTTCAACCGCGGTTCCAACCCGGCGGTCCGGCGGATCGCCCGCACGAGGGCCACGCCGGCCACCGCGCCTATGAAAGGCAGTTCTTCGGGGGTGGGATAAAAAACTATTGAAAAGTACAGATTGCCCGGTCGGGAAACCCAGGTCCGCCGGAACCGTCCCCGGCTGGCCGACTGCGTTTCCGCCACCACGACCGTGCCTTCTTCAGCCAGGTCCTGCGCTTCCTCCGACGCCCGGTCCATGGTGGACCCCAATTCCTGGAAAAAAAGCAGACGCCGCCCCACCAGGCTGGTGTACAGCCCTCGGCGCAGTGTTTCGGCAACCAGGTTTGGAGGCATGGCCGGTCTCCGCCGTTTCCGTCAGGGGGATTGGCCGATGATAAACAGCGGGCAAAACCGTGTCAAGAAAACGATTGTCACCGATACGACAGTAATGACAGTCATGGTAGAGAAATCGTCCCACGTGGGAAATTCGGTTGAATGAATTTCCCGCGCTGAAGTACAATGTCAGCGCGTTGAATACATTATCGTTATCCCCCCAACCCCAGGGCGTTATCTCCCAAGAATCCTGGTTGCGCAACCGCCAACTTCAGGACAACTTGGTGCATTTAATCGGCAGTTGCGGCTACCGTTTCTTGGAGTTGCCCATCCTCGAACCCACCGAGTTGTTCCTGCGCAAGGCCGGGGGAGATTTGGCATCGCAGATTTACAGCTTCCTGGACCCAGCGGGCAACTCGGTAAGCCTGCGCCCAGAATTTACGTCCTCCCTGATGCAGCACTTCCTGGGTGGTTCGGAACCGGAAACCCGGCCCACCCGGTGGCAGTACGCCGGCCCAGTGTTCCGCTACGGCGGTCCCGACTCCGAGACGCGCGGCCAGTTCACTCAAATCGGCGCCGAGTTAATCGGACCCACCGGAGTTCTGGCCGACGCCGAGTTGGTCACTTTGGCCTCGGACCTACTGGTGGCGCTGGGTCTTGACGGCTACGTATTCAACCTGGCCGACCTTCAAGTGCTCAACAGCCTGCTGGCAGTTGCTGATATTTCTGACCGGGCCCGTTCCTTTGTAGCGGCCAACATCCCGGTTATGCGTTTCGACGCCGGAGCCGTCGAAACGCTGCTGGAGCGCGCGGAAAGCCTGCACCTCATCGGGCAGGGGCCCGCCGACCGCAGCTTGGCGCCCGCCATCGCCGGGCTGGACGACGACCAGGCCCGGACCGTCCTGCAGGGGTTTCTCCAGTGGAGTGGCAGCGAACTGCTCCAGTTGGGACAACGGGATGCCGACGAAGTTGTTGAACGACTGATGCGGAAGCTGCGGGGCAGTGATGACCGCGCCGAGTTGGAAAAGGCGCTGCGCCTGGCGGCGGCCCTGGCCAACGTCCGCAGCGAACCGCTGGCGGCGGTGGATACAGCTCGCAACATCCTGGCCTCCGCCGGGGCCGATACCGCCGCGCTGGACCGCCTGGAAGAGTTGCTCCGGCTGCTGCTGCTCCAGCCCGGACTCACCGACCACCTTCAGGTTGACTTTAGCCTGGTGCGCGGCATCGCTTACTACAACGGCATCGTCTTTGAGGTTAATCATCCCCGCGCTGCCGGGTCCCTGGGCGGCGGCGGCCGCTATGATCCTCTGGCCCTGGCTTTCGGCAACCCTGAACCGGTGCCCGCTCTGGGGTTCGCCTACAACCTGAACGCGCTGCTGGACTTGGAAAGCGGCCAACCTGACCTCGCAGCGGTCAACCACGACCCGGCCTCCAGGTTGCTGGCATGGCCCGGCTCCGTGTTGGTGACGCCGGAAGACGCCGAGTCCCGGCAGGAAGCCCTGGCGGCGGCGCGGGAATGGCGACAACGGGGTTATCAGGCCCGGTTGCAAGTATGCGAAACGCCTGTACCCGACTCGGCCTCGGAGAGAATCAGGCAGGAAGTGGACTGCGTTGTGACTGTTGGCCCGGATGGACGGCAAGTCCTCGAGCCGCCGGAGGCCATCGTCTGATACGGTTGTCGGTCGGGGTTCAAGAGGCTGGGCAATCGTCCTGCATTCAGGCCGGCCGGTCTCTTGCCGTCTTGGGGCCGACAAGGTAGGATTAACCAGACCCGGCAACGCCCGGCTTGTTGCCCGGTTTTCTGTTTGATATGTACGAAAACACCGAAAATCACGACACGCTCCACTTGGTGCTGCCCAGCGACGGCGAGCTTTACCAGTCCACCCTGGACTTCCTGAAAGACTGCGGGTTGGGCATTCGCCGCCCCAGCGCCCGCCGGTACACTGCTTACGTTCCGGCTCTGCCCGGCATAGACGTATTGTTCCAGCGCACGGCGGACATTACCCGCAAGGTTGAAGAGGGAAGCGCCGAAGTCGGAATCACCGGCCTGGACCGGTTGCTGGAATATCGCAGCGACGAAGGGGCGGTGGTCCCCATAATCGAAGACCTGGGTTATGGCCGCTGCGAGTTCGTCCTGGCCGTGCCCGACGCCTGGCTCGACGTGACCTCGGTGGACGACCTGGCCGATTTGGCCCTGGAGTTCCACGAGAAGGGCGCCCAGTTGCGCATCGCTTCCAAGTACCCCCGGCTGCTGCGGCAGTACCTCTTTAACCGAGGCATCAACTACTTCACGGTGGTTGCCGCCAGCGGCGCGCTGGAAGCCGCCCCCACCGCGGGCTACGCTGACCTCATCGCCGACATTACCGCCACCGGCACGACCCTGCGGGAAAACCGCCTCAAGACTCTTGAGGGCGGCACCGTCCTAAGTTCCCAGACCTGCGTCATCGGCAATCCGGCCAAGCTGGCCCTGTCGCCCACCCGCACCCACCTGGCCCGCCACCTCATCGAGTTAATGGAAGCCCACCTTCAGGCCGAGCCTTACTACCGGCTCACCGCCAACGTGACGGGCGGCTCCCCCGAAGAAGTCAGCGCAACGATCCTGGCCCGCCCCCAGGTCTCCGGGCTGCGCGGCCCCACCGTGGCCCGGGTCTACAACGTGCAGGAAGAAGACTGGTACAGCGTCAGCCTGCTGGTCCGCAAAGACCAGTTGATGGAAGCCGTGGACCACCTGCGGGAGTGCGGCGGCGTGGACATTGCCGCTTCCCAGGTCAGCTACCTGTTCCGCGGACAGTCCGATGCTTACCGGCGCCTGCTCGACCGCAGCGGCGAACCGGCTGGGGTGGGGCGCTAAAATGCCCAACCTGCCGATGCACATATTCCTGGCCTGCGAGGTCGCCCGGGAACTCGACTGGGGTTTCGTCAATGACCACCTGGGAAGCTGTTTCCTCGGCTCCACCGCCCCCGACGTGCGAGCTATGACCAAGTGGGACCGGGAGCGCACCCATTTCGCCCCGCTGTCCATCCGCGAGTCCGGTTCCGGCACCCGGCGGATGTTCGAGCAGAACCCCCACCTGGCCGACAGCGAATCGGCCCAGACCAGGTCCTTCCTAGTGGGCTACGTCAGCCACCTGACTGCCGATGAGCTGTGGATTACCACCATGTTCCACAACCACTTCGGCGCAGACAACCGCGTCACCGACACCGAAATCGACGCCCACATCTGGGACCGGGCGCTGCAACTGGACATGGACCGGCTGGTCTTGCAGAACAACGACGGGCTGGCCGCCGCCGCCGAGGCGCTGCCCGGCTCTGATTCTGCCGTTGACGTCGGGTTTCTGGACGCCGCGGTGCTGGAGGAATGGCAGCAGTGGGTGGCCCGCTTTCTGAGTTGGGACTTCAGTTGGGAGCGGCTCAAGCGGGCGTTGAACCGGATGTACCGGGACAACGACGACGTTCAGCAGGCCGTGGACCAGTTTCTCCAGACCATGCCCGACAGTCTGGAGCGCGCCTACGAGAAGATTCCCGATTGGGACGTTCAGGCCTTCCAGTCCCGCGTCGTCAGCGAGACCATCACCCAGGCCAACGAGTATCTCCAAGGAGTATTCAAGTGAGGCTTAACCTGGTGCGCGGTTTGGACCAGGCCGAAGAGGCCCTCACCCGGATCGACCCGCTGGACCTCAGCGCGCTGCCCCCGGCCGTCGTTGCCAAGACCCGCGAGGTCTTCGGCGATGGCGTGACGCCCGAGCAGTCCGTGGTGCGCATCATCGAAGACGTGCGGCGGGACGGCGACGCCGCCGTTCGCTACTACGCCAAGGCCCTGGACGGAGCCGAGCTGACCAACCTGCGTATCGACCGGGAGGAAATATCCGCCGCCCGCGCCGGGTTGTCCGGAGAGTTGGTCGAAGCCCTGGAACTGGCCGCCCAACGGGTCACCGACTTCCACCAGGCCACCCTGCCTCGCAATTGGGTTGACTTGGAGCAGGGTTTGGGGGAACTGGTGCGGCCTTTGGAGCGCGTCGGTCTGTACGCTCCCGGCGGCACCGCGGCCTACCCGTCCACCGTCCTGATGACCGCCATCCCCGCCCGGGTGGCCGGCGTCAAGGAAATTGCTCTCACCACGCCCCGGCGCGGCGGAGAACCCCTCAACCCGGCGGTCATGGCGGCGGCGGAAATCGCCGGCGTGGACTCCTTTTACCAAGTCGGCGGCGTTCCGGCCATTGCGGCCTTGGCCTACGGCACCGAGTCCATCCCGAAGGTAGACAAGATTTGCGGACCGGGCAACATCTTCGTCGCCTACGCCAAGAAGCTGGTACAGGGCCGGGTTGACATTGACGGCATCTTCGGCCCCACCGAGACCGTCGTCATCGCCGACGGCGCGGCCCACCCCGGCTTTTGCGCCGCCGACCTCATTGCCCAGGCCGAGCACGATCCGCTGGCCACCGCCATTCTGGTCACCGACTCCCCGGAGTTGGTCCGGCAAGTAGAGGAAGAGCTTGACCGGCAGTTGGCCGCCGTATCCAGGGGCCCGATGGCCCGGGAGGCGTTGGAACGCCAGGGCAAAGTCGTCCTGCTGGACACTCTGGACGAAGCGGTTGAACTGGCCAACGCCATCGCCCCCGAGCATCTGTGCCTGATGGTGTCCGACCCCTGGGCCTGGGCCGGCAAGGTCAACCATGCCGGCGGCTTGTTCCTGGGCGAGTTTTCCCCCGAGGTCATGGGCGATTACATCGCCGGCCCCAGCCACGTCATGCCCACCGGCGGCACTGCCCGCTTCGGCTCGGCCCTCAGTGTCCACCAATTCCTGCGCACCATGCCGGTGGTGGGGCTTAGCAAGCAGACCTTTTCCCAGCTTGGCAAGGCGGCGGTGGCCATTGCTCAGGCCGAGGGCTTGTCCGGGCACTCCGGCGCCATCGAGGTCAGATTGGATTACCTGAAGGGCAACAAATGAGCAACGTTCAAGACTTGATTGTCCCCCACCTGCGCGACCTGAACACCTACCAGGGCGTTGACCCGATGGAGGTGTTGGCCGAGCAAGCCGGCATCCCCCTGGACCGGGTTATCCGGTTGAACGGCAACGAAAATCCCTTCGGCCCATCGCCCAAGGTGGTTGAGGCGCTGGGCAAGTTCCAGCATTACAACCATTACCCGGACCCGGCCCAGCGCCGCCTGCGGGAAGCCCTGTCCGAGTACCTGGAAGTGGACCCGGAGCGCATCGTCTGCGGCAACGGCAGTGACGAACTCATTGATATGCTGCTGCGGATGTTCGTCGGCCCCGGCGACAATGTGCTGCTGCCGACGCCGACTTTCGGAATGTATGCCTTCAACACCGAGGTCGTGGGCGGCGAGCCGGTGTCGGTCCCCCGCAACGACGACTTCGAGATTGACCTGGAATCGGTGCGTCTGGCCGTCACGCCCCATACCAAGGCGGTGTTCCTGGCATCGCCCAACAACCCCACCGGCAACGTGGCCACCGAAGCGCAGATCCGGGGGTTGCTGGAAACCGGCGCGCTGGTGGTGGTGGACGAGACCTACTACGAGTTTTGCGGGGAGTCCGTCCTGTCTCTGCTGGACGAATACCCCAACCTGGTAGTGCTGCGAACCTTCAGCAAGTGGGCCGGCCTCGCCGGTCTCCGCATCGGGCTGGGTATTATGGAACCGGGCGTCAGCCAGACCATGATGAGCATGAAGCCCCCCTACAACGTCAACCTGGCCGCCGAGGTGGCCCTGCTGGCGTCGCTGGATGACCGGCCCACTCTGATGTCCCGGGTGCAGGCCATTGTCAAGGAGCGGGACCGGATGATGGGACTGTTGCAGGATATCCCCGGGCTGCACCCTTGGCCGTCCAGGGCCAACTTCATCCTGTGCCGCCTGCCCGAGGGCCATGGACAGGAGATTTTCGAGGGCCTGTGCCGACGCGGGATTTTCCTGCGCTACTTTGGGAATGCCCGCCTCCAGGACTATATCCGGGTCAGCGTTGGCCTGCCCGACGAGACCGACGCCGTTATCGCCGCCCTGACCGACTTGGTGGGGGCGTAACCCCATTGGAGAACAATCACGTTGGAGAATAATTCCGTTGAACAATAACCCCGTGCCAGATGCGCCGCTTGCCCAGGCCGAGGCCCCGCCCCGCCGCGCCGAAATCCAGCGCGCCACCGGCGAGACCAGCATCGCCCTGTCGGTGGACCTGGACGGTCAGGGCGAATACCAGGTAGACACTGGCAACGGGTTCCTGGACCACATGGTCGGGCAGTTGGCCCGTCACGGCCTGTTTGACATAACCCTGCAAGCTCAGGGCGACGTTCATGTCGGCTGGCACCACTTGGTTGAGGACACGGCCATCATGCTGGGCCGGGCTTTTCGCGAGGCGTTGGGGGAACCCCGGGGCATCCGGCGCATGGGCCACGCCATTGTTCCGCTGGACGAAACGCTGGTGATGGTGGCGCTGGACTTCAGCGGCCGTGGGTATGCGGTGGTAAACACCACCCTGGACAACGTGATGGTCGAGACCCTTTCCGGCGACCTGATTCAGCACTTCTTGGAAGCATTCGCCATTGAGGCCCGGCTGAACCTCCACGCCCAAGTCCTCGCCGGCACCAGCCCGCACCACAAGGCCGAGGCGCTGTTCAAGGCCCTGGCCCGCGCCCTGCGCGACGCTGTGGAACCCGACCCCCGGGCCACTGGGCAAGTCCCCAGCACCAAGGGCACCCTCAGCGCCTGAGTCAGTAAGCAGGCCCACGTTAAATCCGTCCGCCCCAAGGCCATCCCGGTCCATTCGCCCTGGGTCCCTCTTAACCGTTCGTCCCGAGGCCCTCGAAGGACTTCCTTGCCCAACCCGTCCGACCCAGGGCCTCCAAAGAAGAACAAACAAGACCGCCCACGGTCCGTACCGGGAGCGGTCTTGTTAAGCCTCTGTGATAGTGTTCGGCTAGGCTGACGGCAGCGGACGCCCACGCCGGGCGATAAACTCCGGGAATGCTTCCTCGGCCCGGGCCCCGCGGGAAACGTTGTGGGTGTAGTCCTTCTCGGCGACCCACTGCTCTTCCAGGTTCCGGGTCATGTTGCCCAGCAGCAACCGCTTGACCCCGATCACCGACTCCTGCTTGTTCTTGACGATGGTCGTGGCAATTTCCATCGTCTTTTCCTTGAGCTCCGCGCAGGGCACCAGGTGATTCAGCAGCCCGATGCGGTAAGACTCTTCGGCTTCCACGATCCGCGCGGTGAACAGCAACTCCTTGGCCATCGGCCAACCAACCTGGTTGGGCAGCGTCCAAGTGCTGTTGATGCGCCCATAGGCGGCGGCCAGAAACCGGAAACTGGCGTGTTCGCAGCCAATCCGGAAGTCCAGCGACGAAGACAACACGGCTCCGCCGCCGTAAGCCAGACCGTTAATCATGCCGATGATGGGCTTTTCGCAGGCGCTGAGTTCGTAGCTGCCCCGGGAGCGCACGGCGTTGCGGGCGTCCAACTCTTCTTCGGTGTACTTGGCGTCGTTTTCACGCTGCTCGTGAATGTCGCCTCCGGCGGAAAACGCCCGGGTGCCGGACCCGGTTAGGACCACGCAGCCCACATCGGCGTTTGCGTTTAGTTCCCGCACCGCCTCGTGCATCTCATTGCTCAACTGGTGGTTCATGGCGTTCAGCTTTTCCGGGCGGTTCAAGGTGATAATACCCACGCCATCTTCGATTGCAACAGCGATAAATTCTGGGGTCATTCTTCCCTCCTCTGCGTAAAATCCGGGCCGGTTTGCCGCCGCGGTTGGGCAAACCGATGCGGGGTTATAGCGTTAGGGTATTGTATGTTTTCGGCATTGGGGCGTCAAATCAGGAAGGCGTTTGGCCACCGGCCCGTTGTCGCTGTTGTTCAAGGCTGCTGCCGGGCAGCAAAAAAGGCAGGTCATTACCCGCCTTTCCCGATGGTCGATGGACCGGCCCTAGCTATTTGCGCTCAACAGGCTTTCAACCTTGGCGACAAACCGCTCCACGTCTTGAATCCCGGATTCGACGGCCGGGCGGTCATACCAATTCTCGTAGAAGTTCCGGTGCAGATCACTGGCGATGGCGAACAACCGTTGTAAATCGCGGTCGCCGGTTTCATTCCTCAGACGGTTTACGGCGGTTTGAAGTTCACGATGACCCCGATGCGCCCATCCCCGCTCCTCGGCTATCGCCTTCACAATCTCGGCTGCCGCTCCCCAACCCTTCTTGGAAGCTTGCGGCAGGTCTTCGTCGAGTTCCCGGTGCGCTTTACCCACAAAATCTCTGCTCCGTTCCCGGTACGTTGGCGCCTCTTGCATAGTGACAATTCTCCTCGGATAACATACCGCAACGATACGGGGGACAAATCCCCATGTCAACAAGCCGTGACGCTCATCCAGGGTCTTTTAATTGTTCCCCGTAATCTTTGGCAAGCTCAGCACTGAGCTTGCCGGACTGCCCCAATTTAGGGGGTTTGGGGGATGAATCCCCCAACGGAGCCCCGTACCCCGAAAATTAAAAGACCCTGGACGCTCATCACGGCTTTTGATACACGGATGGACGGTTTATCGGTAACCCGTTGCAATCCGATCGTCATCAGACCCTTCCTGTCGTACCGGATTCACGCTAATATCACTACATGACTAATTTGCAAGTCAAGAACATAACCGGCAGCCGTTGCCATCAATGAGCCTGCGTCGGGCGGCAATCGTCACTTTTTTCGCGGCGTTGGTGGGCCTTGGTTGGCTTGGCTTGGCGTCCGGCCAGTCCGACGCGCCCCACGCTTTGATAATCCGCATTGACGGCGTGATCAACTCGGTCAAAGAGCGCATGGTTGACCGCGCGCTGGACCAGGCGGTCAGGGACGATGCAACCCTGGTCATCATCGAACTGGACACGCCGGGCGGTTTCCTTGGCACTACCCGCGCCATCGTAGAGTCCCTGCTGGAGTCCCCGGTTCCCATCGCCGTCTACGTTTCTCCCAAGGGCGCGCAGGCCGGGTCCGCCGGCACCTTCATCGCCGCCGCCGCCAACTTCGCGGTCATGGCCCCCGGGTCCAACATCGGCGCCGCCACGCCGGTGTCCGGGACCGGCGAGGACCTCCCCGAAACACTTGCGGACAAGGTAACCAATGATGCCGCCGCCTTCATCCGCAGCATCGCCGAAGAACGGGGCCGCAACCCCGAAAAGCTGGAAGAAACGGTGCGCAAAGCGTCGTCCTTCACCGCCACGGAAGCCGTGGACCTGGAAATCGCCGACTTCATCGCCGCGGATCTAGATGAGCTGCTGGCCAAACTGGACGGCCAAACCGTACAAACCTCTGCCGGCCCGCTGACTCTGAACACCCGCGGACTTGAGGTGGTGCGGCTGGGAAAGGGGCCGCTGAACCACTTCCTGGAGTTTATTTCCAACCCCAACATCGCGTTCCTGCTCCTGACCATCGGCATATTGGGGATTGGCATTGAGCTGTTCAACTTCGGCTTGATTGTCCCCGGCGTCGTTGGCGTAATCAGCCTGCTGCTGGCCTTCCTGGCCAGCGGCAACCTGCCGGTCAACTGGGCTGGCGTGGCCTTCATCATCCTGGGCGTCGCGCTGATTTTGCTGGAAACCCAGGTCGCCGGCTGGGGTGTTTTGGGCATCGGCGGCATCGTCAGCCTGGTCATCGGCGGGCTGATTCTGTTCAGCGGGTTCAGCGGGTTCGGCCACCCGTCCCCGACCCTGCCACCCATATCGGTGAGCTTATGGGTGTTGGGCGGCTTGGCCGGTGTCATGGCCGTTTCGCTGGCAGTCCTGGTCTGGCTAATCCGAACGTCCCGCAACAATGCGCCGGAACCGGAGCCGCCAGCGGCGGCGCTGCTGGGAGAGTCGGGCCGGGTCACCCTGGACCTAGACCCCAGAGGCGTGGTCGTCATCGGCACGGATTCCTGGACAGCGGTTAGCGAAAATGGTACGGTGATTGAGCGAGGCACCCGGGTGAAAGTGGTTGGCGTCCATGAATTGACCCTAAGCGTTGCCCCCCAACCCGAACCTTGAGCAGGAATCCGGTCAAGTCGGAAACCCGGAGGCGGTAATGTCAAGCGGACTGATAGTGGTTCAACAATACGAGCGCATGGTAGTCCAGCGGTTGGGGAGTTACATTGGGACCAAACCCCCCGGCCTGTGTTTCCTCATACCCATCATGTACAACGGCACCAAAGTGGACCTGCGGGAACGGGTGACCCGCGTTCCCACGCAAAAGTACATCACGGTGGACAACGTTGTCGTGGACATGGACTTCGTAATCTACTACCGGGTGATTGAAGACATGACCGACCGGGCCGTGCTGGAAGTCCAGAACTTCGAGCAGGCGGTCATCAACCTAGCCTTCGCCACCCTGCGCGCCGTCATTGGCGCCATTGACCTGTCCACCGCGCTTTCCGAGCGAGAGCGCATCCGCGACGAGGTGCAGGTGCGCATGGACGAGGTAACCTCCCGGTGGGGCGTCAAGGTCTCCCAGGTGGAAATCAACGAGATTGACCCGCCGATGGGGGTCAAGGCGGCGATGGAGCGGCAAAAGTCGGCGGACGCCATCAAAACCGCCGAAATCACCGAGTCCGAAGGCCAGCGGCAGGCCCAGATTAACCGGGCCGAGGGCGAGAAACAGTCGGCCATCCTGGAAGCCGAGGGCAAGCGGCAAGCGGACATTCTGCAGGCCGAGGGCGAGCAGCAGGCCACCGTCCTGCGGGCCGACGGTTTCAGCACCGCGCTGGACCGCATCTACTCGGTGGCCAACACCGTTGACGCCAAGACCATGAGCCTGCAATACTTCGATACGCTGAAGTCGCTGGGCACCAGCCCCTCGACCAAGTTTACCTTCCCCATGGAGTTCACCTCCATGCTCAGCCCCTTCCTGGGGATGGGAAACAACCAGCAGCAGGGCAACGGCGGCAACAGCAACCCAAACCAGTCCTGAACCCAAGGCCCATTATGTTTGGCCCGGACTCTCCCAAACACAAAGGGGCCGGCGAATTTGCCGGCCCCTTTGTGTTGATAAGCCCGCACCCGCTTAGTGTGCCGCGACACCCCGCGGAATCTCCCGGTTAATCGTCGGCTTCAACCAGTCGCGCGTTGACGCTGGCCTGACCTGCCTGGTAAGCCCGAGAGGGCACCAGCCTGGGCAAGATGAGGAAACCCTCTTGCTGATTGCCCAGCCGATCAGTCTCATTGCGGCGGTGCAGCAGGGCCGTATAGCCGTTTATTATCGCATCGCAGGCGTTGGGATTCAGCGAGTCAAGCCGCGGCTCCAGGTTTCGCACCAAGTTAGGCAGGCGCTCCTTCATAAAGACCAGGCTGCGGGCGCTGTTCTTGGGGGGAACGGTGTCCCCGAACAGGATGACCTTGGTGGCGTGTGGATACACCTCAATGACCTCGAAACCCAGGTCCCGCAACTGACCCGCCAGCCTGATGGAACGATAAATCAAGGCGCGGATGATTGATTTCTTACTCGTGGGGAAGCAGCTAATGTGCATTTGGGCCAGTTCCAACTCCGACTGCCGCCCCTTCCTGTGAGGATTGATGGGAGCGCAGTCGCAGGCGGTTTCCAGGCAGCATTGGCCTTCGGGCAGCCCCAGCGGCGCTCCAATCGCGATGGAAGCCGGTCGAAATCGCTCTGCCATCATTAACAGGTCATCATCCGTGTCGGCCTTCTCTAGTTCAGTTACCTCGGTCCCGCAGTTCAGCACGGAAACCGCGCTGGGGTTCTTAGATGAGCTTCGTAGATCCACACCCATTACGACCATACCATCCCTCCACATCAACAAAACTATCAGGCCCCGCACCGTAAACCGCGCGAAATATCAATCCGTTACGCCTTGGGTAAAATCGGACGGGAATGCCGGCCTAGCCAGTCCCGGGCGCCGGCTCCAACCAGCGGCGATGAAACTCCGCCGAGTCCAGCAGGCCACGGGCGCTGGAAAACGGTTCCGCGTCCTGGCTTCCCACCCGGTCCACGATACCCTGCAAACGAGGGTCTTCCTGCACCAGTCGCCGCACTCGCCGGTTGAGTTCTTCCTCAACCATTTCGAGAAACTCCCCTTGCCGGCGGGACTTGCGCCTGGACTCCAACTCGCCGCTGCCCGAGAGGTGTTCCCGGTGTTCCTGGACCTTGTCCCAAAGCAGGTCGATGCCTTTGCCGGCGTCGGCCTGCGCGGTTATCACGGGAGGCACCCAATTCGCCGGCGGGGCCATTCTCAACATGGAAGTAACCGCCGCTGCCATCTGGTGCGCTCCATCCCGGTCGGCCTTGTTGACCACGTAGACGTCCGCAATCTCCATGATGCCCGCCTTGAGGGTCTGCACCGCATCGCCGGACTCGGGCATCAAGGTCACCACCACCGTATCCGCCACCCCCATCACCCCCAGTTCAGTTTGCCCTACTCCCACCGTTTCAACCAAGAGAACATCCTTGCCTGATGCGTCCAACAAACGGGCGATACTCTTGACAACCCTGGGAAGCCCCCCGGTTTGTCCCCTGGTGGCTACGCTGCGAATGAACACGCCCGAATCCAGGAAGTGCTGCTGCATCCGGATGCGGTCCCCCAGCAGCGCGCCGCCGCTGAAAGGGCTGGTCGGGTCAACGGCGATGATACCGACCGTCAAACCCAGTCCCCGGAGCAGTTGTGTCAACCGCCCAACGATGGTGCTCTTGCCGGCCCCGGGCGGTCCGGTAACGCCGACGGTGTAAGCCCGGCCCGTATGCCGGTCCACGGCTTTCATCAGCTCGGCCCCCTGGGTGGAGCCGCGTTCCACGACGGATATGGCCCGGGACAGGGCGCGATTTTCCCCCGACAGCAGCCGTTGCGCTAGCTGGGTCATTGGTTAGGCATTGGATGGGTGCGCGGCATCGAGGGACCCCGGCGGTTGAACATTCTGTACTTGACAGTAACAACCGCCAGTTAACATAGTCAAGTACCTTTGGCCGGATTTTGACAATTGGTTTACGCCTGAAACCCAGGGTATTCCGATCCTCTGGCGGTGGCGTCAGCTCGTTGCCACTCAGCGCTGGGCGGCATCCGCCGGTGGTCTGTCATTTGCCATGCAGCGGCGGGGCAAGGCAACTTGTGAAAACGTTGCGCACTCTTGGGCGAGGGCTGTCGTCATGAGCTTGTCGAACCATCAACTGAAGACCCTTCGACAAGCTCACGACGACCGGAGAAAACAACAGCCAAGAGGCCCTGGCCTGGAACCGGGCTTCCTTGACTCGGTAGTTGGTAATCGGCTAGTGGTGGAAGCCGGTATCGAAGGCGCGGCCTTCCGAGGTAATGAGCAGGTCCGGGCGGTTGCCCCACCGGCGCAGGAACCGGCCGAAGTTCTTCCGGCTCATTTCCTCCCGCTGGTTGTCGTCAAGTTCCTCCCACTGCCGGTGCTCGTGGCGCACCAACGGCAGGGTGCTGTCGGCGACGATTCGGTAACCCTGCTCCTTGAACTGGAAGCTGTAGTCAATGTCCAGGTTGCGGTAGAATCGGAACCCCTCGTCCATCAACCCAACCTTTCGCAGCGCCCCGCGCTCAAAGGCCATGCAGTAGGCTTGGATGGCGTCGGCGTCGCCCTTCTCGACCTCTTCGTGGAAGTGGCGCATATCGTCGGTGGACAGCCCGTAGGGACCGAAAATGCCCACCGTGCCGTCGGCCAACTCCTCGGACACCGGCGTCAGCAAGTCGCCGACTATCTCGGTGGAGGCGTCAATGATGATTACGTGCCGGCCCAGGCTTTGTTTCAACCCAATGTTCTTGCCGGCGGCGTCTCCGATAACGTGATCGCAGTGGAACACCCGCACGTTGGCGTGGCTCTGCCGGAATTCCTCCAGCCATTCCGCCGTCCCGTCGGTGGAGCCGTTGTCTACGACAATCACCTCGGAGGACCGTCCTTGCGACCATTCAAGCACACTGTTGACGCAACGCCTCACATCGTCCACATAGTTGTAGGCGTTGAGGACGAAGGTGAAATCGTACTCCGGGTCCCGCTCCAGCAGAGACCTAACTTCCCGGGACGACGAGACTGCCGGCCAGCGAGCCGCCTGCTGCTCCAGCGGCGTCTTGGGACGGATTCTGGTCGCCGACCCGGCGTCGGCCACCATATAACCCTGGGCCAGCACCTCGGACCGCAGCGAATCGGCTGTCGGGTAGTCCGCCTGTTCTCTCAGGGCGCTGCGCTGCTCCAGGCTGGTCAACACCGCTGCCGGCACCTGGTAGTTGGCGGGCACCCGGTCCAGATCCAGGCCGAACAGCCGGTCGAAGTCCCGCAACAGGTCCAGCTTGGCCTGCCCCGGCAGGTCCGACTTCATCATGCTCCAAGTCAGGGATACGGCCCCCGGCAGGTTCAAGTCCTCGTTGGCCGTGTCCCAGAATTTGCGGCGCCACTCCTCGGTTTCCGGTGGCAGCTGCTCCAGGTTAGGCAGTCCCTTCCAGTCCCAAATGCGGTCCCGCCAGCAGGTCAACGCCCGCTCGCAGGCTCTCAAGGACCCAAAGGTGAAGTTCATCCGGTGCCGATAGCGCACCGTCAGGCACAGGTAGCGGAAGGACAGCGGGTCGAACCCACGCTCCACCAGGTCGTCAACTAGGAAAACGTTGCCCGACGACTTGGCCATCTTGGCCCCGTCGGCCAGCAGGTGTTGGCCGTGGACCCAGTAGTTGACGTGAGTCTCGCCGAAAGCGCCCTCGCTCTGGGCGATTTCATCCTCGTGATGCGGGAAGATGTTGTCCACGCCGCCAGTGTGGATGTCGAACTTGGTACCCAGGTACTTGCTGGCCATGGCGGAACATTCGATGTGCCAGCCGGGGAATCCGTCTCCCCAGGGGCTGGCCCACTTGACGTCCCTGCCCGGCTCGGCCGCCTTCCACAGCGTGAAGTCCCGGGGGTCGCGCTTCAGCGGGTCGGCTTCAACCCGCACCCCTTCCAGCAGGTCTCCCCCGAAGTTGCGGGACAGCTTGCCATAGCCCTGGAAATTCGCCACGTCGTAGTAGACGTTGCCGCCGGCCAGGTAGGCGTAACCGTCGGCCAGCAGCTGCTCCACCATGTCAATCATCTCGGGAATGTGCTGGGTGGCCCAGGGAAAGACCTGCGCCGGCAGGATGTTGACCCGCAGCTCGTCGTGGTGAAACTTGTCCGCGTAAAACTGGGCGATTTCCCCGATGGTCTTACCCTCGGACAGGGCGGCCAGAATCATCTTGTCGCCGCCGGTTTCGACCAACTCCTGGCGCATATGTCCCACGTCGGTAATGTTCTTGACGTGGTAGACGTCAACGCCCTGGGCCAACAGAGCGCGGCGAATCCAGTCGGCCATCAGATAGGTGCGCAGGTTGCCGATGTGGGCGTCGCGGTACACGGTGGGGCCGCAAGTATACATCCGGGCCCGACCCGGCTCAATGGGTTGGATCTCTTCGATCTGTTTGGTCAGCGTATTATACAGTCGTAGCAAACTGGTCCCCCCATGCCGTTGGGTTTAATGCGAATTATTTTGCAGTTTACCACGGGGCAGACCGCTTTGCATCAGCCCCCCGCCATAAATGCTGCCAAAACGCGTGTGGTCATTGCATACCCATTGCTGCATACCCATTGCTGTGTATCCCACCGCTTTCACCCGAACCCAACCCGCTTCCCCAACTTGCCAACCCTGGACGCTTCCTATAATCTGTTAGGGCCGTAATCCAACCGCCCGCGACGGCGCCCCACAGGAGCAGCTTTTGTCCGGCAACACCTACTTTGCTTCCGGCGTATACCTTGATGAAATGGACGGGTTGAAAGACCGCATCAAGGCTTTCTCCGCCATGACCCACGGCCCGGAGGTGCTGGATTCCGCCGGAGGTTTCGCCGGACTGTTCCAGCTTGCCGGATGCCGGGAGCCGGTGTTGGTAGCCAGCGCCGACGGTGTTGGCACCAAGCTCAAGGTGGCGGCCCAGTTGGGACATTTCGAGTCGGTGGGACAGGACCTAGTTTCCCTCAACGTCAACGACATCCTCACCAAGGGCGCGCGGCCTCTCTTTTTTCTGGACTACATTTCCTTCAGCGACCTGGACCAGCAGCGCATGGAAACCCTGATGCGCGGCATCGTCTGGGGCTGCAGGGAGGTGGGCTGCGCCCTCATCGGCGGCGAGACTGCCCAGATGCCGGGCCTATACTCCGGCGGCGACTTCGACCTGGCCGGGTTTGTCGTCGGCGTCGCAGAACGCCAGGACCTGCTGGACCCGTCCTCCATCGCCGCCGGCGACTGCGTTTTGGGCTTCCCGTCCAGCGGTGTCCACACCAACGGCTTTTCCCTGGTGCGCAGCGTGTTCGACACCGACGCCAACCCGTCCGTCCTGCACCAGCGCTTCGCCGGGCTGCCGCGGCAACTGGGCGAAGAACTGCTAATCCGGCACCGGTGCTACTACCCCATGCTGGAGCCGGTCTTGCAATTGTTCAAGGGTTTGGCGCACATCACCGGAGGCGGTCTGCCGGGAAAGCTGCCGGGCATCATCCCCGATGGGCTGGCGGCGGAACTGAATCTAGGCTCCTGGACCGTGCCGCCCATCTTTTCGGCCATCCAGTCCGAGGGCCGGGTTTCCGACTCGGAGATGTACCGAGTGTTCAACATGGGCCTGGGCATGGTGGCGGTTTGCGACCAGGAATCGGTGGCGACGGTGTTGGACACGGTGCCGGAAACACAGGTCGTGGGGAGCATCGTAGCCCGGACCGGAGATGAGCAGGTCCGGCTGGTCACGGCGTAATCGCGAAAACAGCAAGCCAGGAAGTTGAAGGCAATAAGTTGAAGGCGTTAATCAGCGTTTACGATAAGTCCGGCGTGGTCGAGTTTGGACGCAAGCTGACCGAGGCCGGGTTCGAGTTGGTCAGCACCGGCGGCACCTACAATACGCTGGCCGGCGAGGGCGGCTTGCCGGTCCAACAGGTGTCGGAAGTCACCGGCTCGCCCGAAATCCTTGACGGTCGGGTCAAAACCCTGCATCCCGTGATTTACGGCGGTTTGCTGGCCCGACGGGATGCTCCCGAACACATGGACCAACTGCAAGGGCAGGGTATTGGACTTATAGACCTGGTGGCGGTGAACCTGTACCCCTTCGTGGCAACCATCAGCCAGCCCAGCGTAACTCTGGAAGACGCCCTGGAGAACATTGACATCGGCGGGCCGAGTATGCTCCGGGCCGCCGCCAAGAATTTCCCGTCGGTGGCGGTCGTCGTGGACCCGGCAGACTACGATTGGGTGGCCGGCAAACTGGCGGACGGCGGGCTGTCAGCCGAGGAGCGCCGCCGCCTGGCCGCCAAGGCTTTCAGCCACGTTGCGGTCTACGACGCCGCCGTTGCCGGATACCTGGCCGGACCATCGGCGGAGCCGGAACTTCCCGACAACTACCCGGTGGGTCTGACCAAGATGGCCGCTCTGCGTTACGGCGAGAATCCCCACCAGCCCGGTGCCCTGTACACCGTTTCCGGCCCGGCTTCTGGCGGCATTGCCGGCGCCCGTCAGCTTCACGGGCGAGAGCTGTCCTTCAACAACCTGATGGACGCCGACGCCGCCTGGCGCACGGCCCGGGATTTCCCCGGCCCAACGGCGGTCGTCATCAAGCACGCCAACCCCTGCGGACTGGCCACCGATGACGACCTGCGAGCGGCCTACCTGAAAGCTTACGAGGGCGACACGGTTTCGGCCTTCGGGGGCATCGTCGGGTTCAACCGCCCGGTGACCGCCGCCGCCGCCGAGGCGATGGGACCGGTGTTTTACGAGGTCGTGGTCGCGCCGGACTACGAGCCGGCAGCCCTGGAAATCCTGCAACGGAAGCGCAACCTGCGGGTTCTGGCCATCGGGCGGCAGGATCCGACCGCCAGTGCCGCCGTCTACGACGTGCGTCCCATCACCGGCGGGATGTTGGTGCAGGCCCAGGACGCCATTGACGAGGACCCGGCCGATTGGAAAACCGTAACCGACCGCACCCCCACCGCCGCAGAGTTAGACGACCTGGCCTTTGCCTGGAAAGCGGCCAAGCACGTCAAGTCCAACGCCATCGTGTTTGCCAAGGGAAAAACCCTGGTCGGCATGGGCGCGGGCCAGCCTAACCGGGTCGTCAGCGTCCACCTGGCCCAACGCTCCGCCGGCGACCGGGCCAAGGGCAGCGTCTTGGCCTCCGACGCCTTTTTCCCCTTCCCGGACAACATTGAACTGGCGGCGGAAGCGGGCGTTACCGCGATAGTGCAGCCGGGCGGCTCCATCCGCGACGAGGAAGTCGTCGCCGCATCCAACCGGCACAACCTGGCCATGGTGTTTACCGGCGTCCGCCATTTCCGCCATTAAGATGCCTGGTCAAGAATTCCCCTGCTTGGGGTATGGTGCTTATCCAGTGGTTCGGCCCAGCGACTTAGAAGGGCTTCCTTTTGCCCCGTTCGCCCTGAGCTTGTCGAAGGGCCGTCCGTTTCCACTTGGCCAAAGACCACCTGGCCAAAGAATGAATGAATGCCGACAACGGTTGACATAACAATCCCGGTCTACAACGAAGAGCGTGACCTGCCCGCCTCCATCGCCCGGCTGACCCGGTTTCTGCAAGACAACGTGACCGCCGGTTGGCGCGTGGTCATCGCCGACAATGCTTCCACCGACGGCACCCGGGACGTTTCCGAAGAACTTTGCCGGCAATACCCGGGAGTCTCCTACCTGCACCTGCCGCAAAAAGGCCGCGGCCGCGCCCTGCGTACGGCGTGGCTCGCCAGCGACGCCAACATCGTCAGCTACATGGACGTCGACCTGTCCACCGATCTCGCCCATTTCCCGGAACTGTTGGCTGCCTTGGAGTCGGGCTACCAGGTAGCCGTCGGCAGCCGGTTGAGCCAGGGGTCGAAAGTCTCCCGGGGGTTCAAGCGGGAGTTCGTGTCCCGCTCCTACAACCTGGTAATCAAAGGAATGTTTCTCGCCCCCTTCCCCGATGCCCAGTGCGGGTTCAAGGCGCTGACCCGGGAGGCGGCCCAAGCCATTGTCCCACTGGTCCAAAACAACAATTGGTTCTTCGACACGGAGCTGCTGATTATCGCCGCCAAAAACCGCTACCGTATCAAGTCGGTGCCGGTGAAGTGGGACGACGACCCCAACAGCACCGTGCATATCGTGGGCACCGCGACGGAAGACCTGAAGGGGCTTTGCCGCTTGCGTTTCGGCGGAGTGCCCAGGGTCGCAGGGCCAGATTCTCCAGGAACGGGTTGACCTGACCGTTGCGGGCGCCCGGACCCCCGCAGGCATCCAACCCACCGCCGGATGGGGTGGCCCACCTCAATTCCAGCTTTTATCGTAGTTTTTCGGAGGAAGCGCTTTCATGGAACTTGGTCTGCAAGGAAAGAACGTAATCGTAACCGGCGGCGGGTCCAACATCGGTCGGGCCATTGTCCACGCCTTTGCCGCCGAAGGCTCCAACGTAGCCATCGCGGAGTTGGCCCCGCAGCAGGGCGAGCTCGTAGCCGCTGAAGTCAAGGCCAGGAACAAAGCGGGACAGGTAAGGGTGATACCTGCCGACGTTTCCGACCCGGCGCAGGTTGAGGCGATGGTAGCGCAGACCATCCATGACCTGGGCAGCGTTGATGTCCTGGTCAACAACGTGGGCTGGACGGTTGACCGCCTGTTCCTGGACAAACCCCGGGAGGAGCACGAAAAGGAAGTGCAGGTCAACCTGTGGGGCGCCATCAACTGCATCCACGCCGTCCTGCCCCACATGATTGAGCGGAAGGGCGGCGCCGTGGTTAGCATCAGTTCCGACGCGGGCCGCATGGGCGAGTACCGGGAGGCGGTTTATTCGGCATGCAAGGCGGGGGTCATAGCTTTGAGCAAAGCCGTGGCCCGGGAGACGGGCCGCTACGGGCTGCGTCTGAACGTGGTCTGCCCCGGCCTAATCGTGCCGCCCCGGGACGAGGAAATCAGCGAGGAGAGTATGTGGAACCAGATGCGGGACATCTTCACCGATGACGTTATCGAGAAGGTGGAGCGCAATTACACCCTGCGGCGCATGGGCACGGCCCAGGAAATCGCCAACGCCGTCGTCTTTCTCGCCTCCGACGCCGCCAGCTTCATCACCGGCCAGACCCTCAGCGTCAGCGGCGGCTACACCATGATGTAGACTGTTTAGCCCCGCTCGTCCTCAGGATCCACGGGCGCATACTCTGGGTCTCTCGAACGAGCTCCCTGGCCTACAAACAAGGAACCGGGGCGGGGAATATTCCCCGCCCCGGTTCCTTGCTCGGTTAAGTTGCCTGGTAAAGGCTACTTCTTGTTGGCCTCGACCAACTCCCAGGAACGGGACTCGATCTTGGGCATGAGCTCCTGCACCAGACCCTCGTCCACCGCGTTGGCGATGGAGGGGTAGCCGGCCCGCTCGATCATGGACTTGATGTTGCCGGTCTTGAACTCGTTCAGCGTCCATGCCAAGGTACTGCCCGACGTGGTGGTGTCCCAGTAGATGCGGACGTCCTGATTGCGGGGGCCGTAGTGGTAGTGGGGTCCGACTTCGAAGCAGTCGAAAGCCAGTAACTCCACTTCCTGGTCGGCAACGTCGGACAGGACGTGGATAGCCAGGCCGCGGTCGTTGGCCAGTTCCCGGTACTCCAGGCCGAACCGGATGTTCCCGGCTTGGATCATGTCGCCTTCGATCAGCCGCTCCAGGCGGTGATGGACGGTGCGCCGTTCGTTGCGGGCCAAGCCTCGGGCGGTCTCTTCCACCTCGGACATGACTTCGGACGAGACGGGGTTGGCTTCCACCTGGGCAGCGAGACCCTCATAACCGGCCCGGTTGACCATCGACGGGAGGTTCTCCCGAATCTGGCGCAGGGTCCAGCCCACCGGGTTACGCACCGTGGTCTTGTCCATGTGCAGCCGGATGTTGTGGTTCTCGGGGCCGTAGTGGTAATGGGGGTCCTGGTCGAAGCAGTCGAACCGCAGGATCTCGGTGTCCTTGCCTTCCACCTCTCCATAGACCTGGATCATCAGGCCCTGGTCCGGCATCAACTCTTTCCGGTAGTTCATCGCAATGCTGACTGCGCCGGCATCAATGACAGTGTCGCCTTTCTCCATGATTGACCTCCTCCTAGTTGTTTTGACGCGCTGGTCTTTGGAATCTTGGCCGGTTGTGCCCCGGCCAGTTATCGGCATTATAGCACTCCGCCGTTGGTTGGCAAACTGCGGGACCTCACCAGCCAGGGTCTTTCAACCGGCGCAGGGATTCACACCAGCCGACCGTCTGAACCCGCTCGTTCCGAGACCCCTAGAGGATGCCCTATAAGGATGTCCTGAGGAAACCGTTCATCCTGAAAGTTTACATGTGCTTCCTCATCCCTGTTCGGTCCGAATTGTTACGTTATCATCCGGGTATTTATCAGGTTGAGGCGGTATTGAGGAAAGCTGTGGCGGTTGCCAACCAGGTAATCAACGGATAAAGTTGCCGGAACTTCTGTCCTCGCCAGGAAGCAAAGCCAGGCGAATACAGGTACGCGAATGAAGCCGTGGCTGACAACTTACCGGACGCTGCCCAGGGCATGGTGCGCCTGCGCGTTGACGTTGGCGGCGCTGGCAATGGCCTCTTTTGTGGCAGCCTGTAGCGTGCCCACCGCGCAGGCCCCGGGGGTTAGCCCGGACCCGCCGTTCCAAGGCCCGCGTGATACCGTGGTGACGCCAGGGATCGCTCGACCAGGTCCGGCTTCGGCTCCGGGACCTGCCGCCCCTACTGAGGCGTCCCCTGGGTTGGCAACCCCGCCGCTGCCGGCCTTTAGCTCAACGGCCAACACCATCCTGTCTCCGGCGAAGCCCACTCCAGATTCGAGCCCTGAAATTACCCCTGTACCGCAGCCTTACGCCACGGTCAGACCACCGCCGACTCTGCTTAGATCCCCTGCCATGACCCCCACTTCCACCCCTACCCCGGCGCCGGCTGCGACGCCAACCGCCCTGCCCATCCCGACGGCCACGCCCACTCCGACGGCCGCGCCGACGCCTCTTCCAACGGCTACTCCCACACCGGAGCCAACACCCACCCCGGAGCCAACACCCACCCCTACGCCGACACCAGTCCCAACTCCCATTCCCCAGCCGACGCCGACGCCAACTTCCACGCCGACGCCGCCCACACCGGCACCCACGGCCACGCTCTTACCTGTGCCGACTGCGACGCCTTCGCCGACCCCTACAACTGCCCCGCAACCCGCGGAAGGGTCATGCGGACCGGGTCAGGTGGACATAAACACGGCTTCTCTTGAAGAGTTGGACAAAATTAAGCACATCGGACCGGTGCGCGCCGCCGCGTTGGTCGAGCTGCGCCCCTTCCGTTCCGTTGATGACATGGAACGGATTAAAGGCATCGGCCCGCAGAAGTTGCGGGAAATAAAGGCTCAGGGCATCGCCTGCGTCGGCAGCTAGGCCGGCCGGTCATGCGGCACAATTGACGGCCCGCTGACGCTAAAGTAAGCTGGCCGCAGAAAAACCAAACATCCTGGAGGGTTGACCAGTGGAAATCGCGCTCAGCATCCCCCGCCTGCCCGACGGCGACGGCATACGACGGTTTTGCCAGCGGGCCGAAGAACTGGGTTTCGAGGCGGTCCTGGCCGGCGACCACATCGTCCTGCCCACCGAGGGGACGGACCAATACCCCTACACCGCCGACGGCTCCTTTTCCCGTCCGTCCGACGAGCCTTTTCTCGAAACCATGACCATGCTGGGCTACATGGCCGCCTGCACCAACACCATCAAGCTGGGCAGCACCGTCATCATCCTGCCCTACCGCAATCCGGTGGTCCAGGCCAAGATGTTTGCCTCGCTGGACGTGCTGACCAACGGCCGCATGATTTGCGGCGTGGGGGTCGGTTGGCTGGAAAAGGAGTTCGACACGCTGGGGGTTCCCTACGCCGAGCGGGGCCCGATGAGCGACGAGTTCCTGCAAATCTTCAAGACGCTGTGGACTGAAGCCGAACCGCACTTCCACGGTCGGTTCTACCAGATTGACGGCATCCAGTTTTACCCCAAGCCGGTTCAACAACCCCATGTCCCCATCTGGATTGGCGGCCACACCCGGCGCGCCCTCCGCCGTACCGCCAAATTTGGGGACTGCTGGCACACCACCCGCCAGACGCCCGACTTCGTGGCCGAGAACCTGCCCTACCTGCGGCAGCAAATCGAGCGGGCCGGGCGCGACCCCGCCAGCATATCAATCTCGCTGAAACGCAGCCTGCACTTCACCGACCTGGGCGAATCGGAAGGCGCGTCGGTGCGGACCGGCGGTCTGGTAATCGGCACAACCCAAGAGGTAATAGACGACGTTTACTATTGCCGCGAATTGGGCATAGACCAGTTGACCTACGACTTCCGGGTTGACGGCACCGATGCCAGCCTGGAGGTAATGGAGCACCTGGCGGACCGGATCCTCCCCGTCGCCCAACGACTGGGCTGACGGTTACGATTTGACAGTTACAGCAGGACGGACAAACTGGGCGGGGAAACCCGCCCAGTCTGTCCGTCCTAAACCATCAAACCCGTTGCCCCTGACGCCTTACAAACGTGCGTTCTGAGGCGCTCGAAAAACTTCCTTTACAACCCGCTGGCTTTGAACTCCCGGGCGTGTTCGACCAGACTGAGGGCGGTGTGCTGCATATCGGCCAGTTGGGCCTCGCTCACCTGTCGCTTAATTTCTCCCGGCACTCCGGTGACGAAGGAGTTGTCGGGAACGTTGACCCCGGCCAGCACCACCGAGTTGGCGGCGATGAGGCAGTTTTTTCCGATGCTGGAGCGATGCAGGAACGTACAGTTGTTGCCCAGCAGGCACCCGGAGCCGATGAAATCGCCATGCACCACGACGCTGTGTCCAATGGTCACGTAGTCCTCGACCACCATCCCGCTGCCGTGAATGACCGCCCCTTCCTGGGCGTTGACGTAGTTGCCGATGACGATTCCCTTCTGTCCGTCGCCGCGGATGGTCACGCCGGGCCAGATGCTGGAGTACTCGCCAATCTCCACGTCCCCGACGACGTAGGCGAACTCGCTGACCCAGGCGGTTTCTGCAATCTTTGGTGTCTTGTTCCCCAGGCTCCTGATCAAAACTTCCTCCTGTATTCTTCTTAGAAACTATCACTAACGCCGCGCGCCGGGTCCCATACCCGTCAGTCCCCCGGCTCTCGACGGACTTCTCTGCCCGGTCCTAGCCGTAGGCCCGCACTGCCCGCCGCGCCTCCATGTCCAACTCCCGGTCCATAATGGCCCGCCGCTTGTCATACTGACGCTTGCCTCGCGCCAGTCCCAGCTCAACCTTGGCCACGTGGTTGCGAATATAGAGGCGCAGCGCAACGATGGTCAGCCCCTTCTGGGCCACCGACGCGCTCAACTCGACGATTTGCTCCCGGTGCATTAGCAGTTTGCGGGGCCGGCGCGGGTCGTGATTGTAAATGCTGGCCGGGTCGTACATGGCGATGTGGGCGTTGACTAGCCACAGCTCTCCGGCTTCGGGCCGCGCATAAGCGTCCCGCAGGTCAACCTTCCCGCCCCGCACCGACTTTATCTCCGTACCCGTGAGTACCAAGCCGGCTTCGTACTTCTCCAGAATCTCGTAGTCGTACCGCGCCCGGCGGTTTACCGCAACGGAACGGTCCCCACTGGCGGCCACCTTGGTTGATTTCTTCTTCGTATTAGCCAACTTGGACCACTTTCTCCAGCAACACTTCGATGGCCCGGTCCAGTTGCAGGTCTCCGGGTGAGTCCTCGGTCAACTCGACCTCGATATGCGGGGTGATTCCCTCGCCTTCAATCAGCGTACCGTTGGGCGTGTACCAGCGCGCGATGCTGAAGTAAATGCCCGACCCGTCGCTCAACTGCCGCAGTGTGTTCACGCTCCCCTTGCCGAAGGACGTCGTGCCAACCACCGTCGCCCGTTGGTGGTCCATCATCGCCCCGGAAAAGACCTCGCTGGCGCTGGCGCTGAAACCGTTGATTAGAACCACCATAGGCACGTCCTCGCCAATGCCGCCCGAACCGACCGTCCAGTCCTGCCGCTGCCCCTGGGCATCAACCTGGTAGACCACTATCCCGTTATCCAGAAACTGGCTGGCCACGTCCACCACCGACCGCAGCAGCCCCCCGGGGTTGTTGCGAAGGTCAACAATCAGGCCGGTCCCACCGGCGTCCTCAAACTGCCGCAGGGCCGTTTCCACCTCGTCGTTGGTGCTGTCCGAAAAATTGGAAATGCCCAGCAGTCCTACCCCGTCGTCCAGCATGGTGAAATTCACGCTGGTCAGCGATATGACGCCCCTTTCCACCAAGATGGTAACGGCCTGCGCTTCGTTCAGGTGCATCACCAGCAGCTCGACCGTAGTCCCTTTTTCACCGCGAATCTTGGCAACGGCTTCAAGGAGCGTGATGTTTTCAGTGCTTTCCCCGTCAATGCCCAGAATCACGTCCCCGGGGCGGATGCCGGCCCGCTGCGCCGGCGTATCGGGAATGGGGGCGATAATGGTAAGATGCCCGTTCCTCATTCCCACCTGCGCGCCAATTCCCTCGAAATAGCCCTTATAGTCCTGGGTTTCGACGCCGAATTGTTCCGCGTTCAGATACGACGCGTAGGGGTCATCCAGCGATTGCAGCATCCCCCGGATGGCTCCCTCGCTCACCGTTTCAGCGTCCAGTTTTTCGCGGTTGACGTGTTCCCGCTGGAGTATCTCCCACACCTCGGCGACCCGCAGAAAACCGGGTGGCAACTCCGCCACGGACTCGACCGGCTCAGGAACTTGCGCGGACGCATCGTTGGCCGAGTTGAGCCAAAAGCGGGCGCCCAGCGTAGCCGTGGCGGACCCAACCAGGACAACCATCACCAACAAGAACCAGCGAGACCTGCTCACCGTGAACGCTCCCCTACACCTAACCGTCGAATTATTTCCCTCGGGGTAACCCCTTACCGAAGCGCCCCGGGATACCCTTGAAAGGGTATCCCAAACTGCCATATCCCAGGCCAATTGTAACATACGGTCAGGTCGGGGTAGACAGCTTTGCGCC
Organism: Dehalococcoidia bacterium; assembly: GCA_965262735.1. Lineage (GTDB taxonomy): Bacteria > Chloroflexota > Dehalococcoidia > Lucifugimonadales > UBA3495 > CATOSK01. The sequence continues at coordinate 574,651 of CBDHFS010000002.1, forward strand.
GGGCAGACCCGCTCGGTCCACGACCCACGGAGCGGTCCGGATTCAACAAAAGCTGCCCATTTTAATCCGTTCTTCCCCCGTATCCACGGGGGAAATGTCTGGGGACAGGTCTTGGGTGCGGGACGGTCTTACTTGAACCGCTCGCTCCCGTTTGACACCCCTTGCGGGCGCTGATAGCATGGCCGATACCACTCCAATCCGAGGTGCCTTTTGGCCGGTATTGCCGCTTACGGCGCATACGTCCCCCGCTACCGGCTTGGCCCCGGCACCGCCGGTTGGAACTCCCCGCAAGAACGTGCCGTCGCCAACTTCGACGAAGACAGCGTGACCATGGCGGTGGCCGCCGGGGCCGACTGTCTGCGCCACCTAGACCGGCAGTCTGTTGACGCCCTGGTGTTTGCCAGCACCTCGCCGCCCTACGCCGAAAAACAGTGCGCCGCCATCGTCGCCACCGCCCTGGACCTGCGGCCCGACATCTTCACGGCGGACATAACCAACGTCCTCCGCGCCGGCACCGCTGCCCTGAAAACCGCCCTGGACTCGGTGTTGGCCGGCACGGCATCCCGTGTCCTGGTGGTCGCCTCCGACCACCGACAGGGCCCGCCCCGGGGCGAGACCGAGCGCAGCTCCGGCGACGGCGCCGCTGCCATCCTCGTTTCCACCGACGGGACCGTCGCCGAGTGGGAAGGCGCCTACTCCCTAACCGAGAATATGCTGGATACCTGGCGGTCGTCCGGCGACCCCTACGTCCGCACCTGGGAAGACCGTTTTGCCACCGAGGAAGGCCTGGAGCGCATCATCCAACAGGCCGTTTCCGGGTTTAACCGCAAGTACGACCTTGGACCCGGCGATGTGGACAAGTTAGCGCTTTACGCCCCGGACGCCCGCCGCCACGCCGCGCTGGCCCGGGGGTTAGGCTTCCGCCCCGAGCAGTTGCAGGACCCGCTGTTCGGGCGCCTGGGCAATACCGGGGCCGCCTTCCCATTGATGCTTCTGGTGGCCTCGCTAGAGCAGGCCGGAGAACCCGCCGGTCCGGAACAGCGCCTCCTGGTCGTTTCCTACGGCGACGGCAGTGACGTGATGTCGTTCAAGACCACCGGAGTCCGCTGGAAAGCCTCGGGCGTTTACGGAAACCTGGCCGCCGGCCGCGTCCTGGAACAGTACGAGACCTACGCCCGCTGGCGGAACGTCTGGGAAATAGACGATGCATCCCGCCGGCCCCAGCCCAACCCCCCGTCGGTGACCGCCATGTGGCGGGAGACCGACAAGAACCTGCGTCTGCTGGCAGGGCGGTGCGGCAGCTGCGGATACGTCCAATACCCGTCCCAGCGGGTGTGCGTCAACTGCCGTTCCCGGGACGACGCTGCGCCGGTGCGCCTCAGCGACCGTCCGGCAACGGTCTTCACCTACTCCATGGACTACATCGCCGGCGCGGTGGATACGCCGCTGGTGGTGACCGTAGTAGACTTCGACGGGGGCGGTCGCCTCCTTTGCATGATGACCGACCGGGAGTTGGACGAGGTGGCCGTGGGAATGCCGGTGGAGATGAGCTTCCGCAAGCTCCGGGTGGTCAACGGGGTCCATAATTACTACTGGAAAGCAATCCCACGGCGGGCGTGAATCCGAGCGTGAATCCCCGGGGGGACTTCCGCTAGACATAAGCCAGGCTTTCGGAGGGCGACGATGAACGGCATCAGAGACCGGGTGGCCATAATCGGCATGGGTTGCACTAAGTTCGGCGAGCGTTGGGACGCCAACGCCAGCGACCTGATGGTGGAAGCCGCCTACGAAGCCTTCGAAGACGCGGGCATTGACCCTTCGGACGTGCAGGCGGCCTGGCTGGGCACGGTCAGCTCCTTCCGCACCGGGCAGCCGCTGGCCGAGGCCCTTAAGCTGGACTACATCCCCATAACCAGGGTCGAGAATGCTTGCGCCACCGCCACCGACGCGCTGCGCAACGCCTGTTATGCTGTCGCTGCGGGAATCTACGACATCGTGATGGCGGTGGGCGTGGAAAAGCTCAAGGACTCGGGCTTCTCCGGCCTCGCCATTCCCGAAGCCCCCGGCTCCGACGTGGCGCCGCCGACGCCACCCCCGGCCCAGTTTGCGATGGCCGCCACCCGCTACTTCCACCAATACGGCATCCCATTCGACGAGGGCAAGCGCACCCTGGCGCAAATCGCCGCCAAGAACCACCACAACGGCTCCATGAACCCCAAGGCTCACTTCCAGCGGGAGGTCAGCGAGGAGCAGGTCGTCAACGCCCCGATGATTGCCTGGCCCCTGGGCCTGTTCGACTGCTGCGGCGTCAGCGACGGGGCCGCCGCTGCCATCATCACCACGCCGGAAATCGCCGCCGGGTTCCGCAAAGACTACGTGTTGGTCAAAGCTCTGGGCCTGGCAGTGGGGGCCTTCGGCGTCCTGCGCGACGACTGGGACTTTACCCACTTCCCGGAAACCGTCCGCGCCAGCCAGGCCGCCTACCAGGAAGCTGGAATCAACCGGCCTCGCGAGGAATTGGACCTGGCGATGGTCCACGACTGCTTTACCATTACCGAGCTAATCATCTACGAAGACCTGGGATTCAGCGGCCGCGGCCAGGCCAGGCAAGACGTGGACGCTGGTACGTTCACCCTGGAAGGCGAGCTGCCGGTCAACACCGACGGGGGACTCAAGTGCTTCGGGCATCCGGTGGGGGCCAGCGGCATCCGCATGGTGTACGAAGTTTACAAGCAACTTCAGGGCAAGGCCGGGCCGCGCCAGTTGCAGAAGGCCGACTTGGGCCTGACCCACAACCTCGGCGGGCGTCCCGGGTCCTTCACCTGTTCCGTGGCCGTGTTCGGACGCCCTGGCTGAAAACAGAGCGCGCCACTCCAACCCATTCATCCTGAGGACCTCGAAAGACTTCCTCATCCAGGGGGTTTGGGGGATGAATCCCCCAACGTGCCATGCCGCCGTTCGTCCCGGTACCCTGATAAGGACTACCTTACCGTCTTGCTTACTGACACTTGCCCCTTCCCAACTCCGGCATCTCCCCGCTACCATATTTCAATCGCGTGAGATTGGCCGACGCGGGAGTTTTCCCTGGGAAAACTCCCAAAGATAATCGCACACTCCCGGCGCAAATGGGACGGAATGGTACAAAATGGTACAGAAAAAACTTCCTTACTCGACACCGCCAGGCCCGTTCCCCGGCATTTCAGGGGTGGCAAAACAGGACAAAATGGTGACAAAAGCGGAAATTACCGCGACATTAGCGGACAAAACCCGGACAATCTAGGACAAAAATCCTCCGCCCCCACGCTCAAATGTCCGCTTTTGTCCGGTATTCTCAGATTTTCCGCCTCCCATCCCCGTGTTCTCCCAGGTCCGTCCCAAAACTTAGGCAAATTTGAGCGCAGCGCCAACGCGAGGGATACTGCTAGAGGGATACTGCTAAATGATGCGCCGAATTCATAACGCGATTGCCCACCCTTAACTTGCCGGTCAAGGTTGACCGTCCGCCGGGGTGGGGTATAATGCGGTAACATTTTCAGTCCAATGGCGCGGTCCGGATTTGGGGCGTGTGTAGGACTGGGTTTCGGATTATCGTTCGGCCCTGCAACGGGTCATGCAGCCCGTCGGCCCAACCAGGGGACGAGCTTGGGGGTAGGCATCATGGCAACAACTCCGGCTCCCCAACGCAACTATTTCGCCGCGAAAGCCCACCGATTCCTCGCCGCCCTGGTGTTTCGCGATTACCGCTTCCTGGCCTTTGCCACCCTGTGCAGCGGTAGCGGCGCCTGGGCGCTGATCGTCGCCCGGGGAGCTTGGGTCTACGGCATACCCGAACTGGAAGGGACTCGCGGGTTGTGGGTTGGACTGGTAACCTTCGCCGCCATGTCTCCCAGATTCTTCGCCACGCCGTTTATCGGGTATCTGGCCGACCGGGTGACCCGCAAGACGCTGCTCCAGTGGGTCTACATCCTTCAGTTAGTCCAGGCGTCCATCATGGCCGTCCTGGTGATGATCGGCATTGACAACCCCATGTACGTGGTGGTGTTGGCCATTGTCAACGGCACCTTGCGGGCTACCCAGCAAACCGCGGCCCAGTCCCTGGCCCCGAACCTCGTTGACCGGGAGCGGCTGCCCAACGCCGTCGCGTTGAACGAAGCGATGCAGCAAGGGTCGCGGGCGGTGGGACCGTTGATTCTCCTCTTCGTGGCCACCAGCGTCGGAGGCGGTTTCGGCGGGAACAACGGAGCCACGTTCAGCTTCCAGGACCTGGTATTGACCCTGGGCACTTCCGCCATCGTCTTCTGGGCTTGCGCTGGATTTTACCTGATGGCGCTGCTGTCTTCGCTGAACATCCGCACCGTGTCCAGCGGGGTCATAGACCGGCGGCGCAGTTTCTGGGCCAACACCACCGCCGGCTTCGCCTACGCCTACAGCACGCCGCTGGTGTTCGGCATCATCCTGATGGCGGTGGCCCACTGCGTCCTCGTCATGTCCTTCGAGTCCATGCTGCCGCCGCTGGCCCAGGAAAAGCTGTCCCCCGACGGCGCAACGTTCGACCAGAATGACGTCTATGCCTTGATGACTGCGCTGGGGGTGGGGGCGCTGTTCTCCTCGATATTCGTCGGCGGCATTGTGAGCCACCTGACCCGCGGGCGCATCTTCCTGCTGCTGGGGTTCACGAGCAGCTTGACCCCCATTGGACTTGGGTTGTCCGCTCAGACCGGTATATCTCTCACCGCCGCCGTGCTGATGGGCCTGGGCACCGCCGGGTTTATGACCATCACCCACACCATCATCCAATCGGTAGTGCCCGACGAGATCCGCGGCCGCGTGGCCTCGGTTTACTCCATGCACGTCGGCGGGAGCATGGCCTTTGCCAACCTGTTGTACGGGCGTCTGACCGATAGTTGGCCGGTCGGAAATGTTATGGCTATTGTCGGAGCAGCTTTCACCATCGTGGTGTTAATCACCATGCTGCTGCCCTTCTGGAGAGGCATCTACTTCCGCGGGGAAGCCCGCCCGGTCGCGGCCCCTGCCGCTGCCGCGGTGGCCGGCGACGACTAGCCAGGAGCCTTTGTCCGGGCAATCCACGGTATCCCATACCGGGCCATCGCCGATTTGGCGATGGCCCGGAAACTCTCTCGGCGGCCCTTCCCAGGTATCGCAAAAACGTGCTGCAAAACCCCCGAAATCAGGTCGCCTCGCCCCTTGACCCGATGGCTTACCTGCTGATATAAGTCAAGAACAACCCCGGGTGGATGTGGTTTGGGTTGGGTGGTTGTGCCTCTATCGTCTCACGGCGTTTGTTCAATCGTTCCGCCGGGTTCTGCCCAAGCCTTCATCATGGCCGGCAACTTCAGGGCAATTCTTGTCGGCAGCCCCAGGGTAATCTTTGGATGAAGGTCCGGCTGCGCCACCCCCGGCGGGCCGAATGCGACGGATGTTGGACACCAAGCTGGTCCGGGCAACCGGGCGAGGTTCAAGCGTAAACCTTACCATAGACGACGCCGCGCCCCTCAAGGAAGTTCTGGGGTCCCTGCGGTCCTACCTTGCCGAGAACCAGCTGCTGTATTCCAGCGGCACCGTGTCGGTCAACGTGGGACGGCGTATGTTGGAACAGGACGAAATCGCCTGCATCAGGGAGCTCCTGGAAACCGAAACAGGGGTAACCGTTTCCCGCTTCTGGTGTCAACCGTCCATCCTTGAAAAGGCTTCATCGCCAAGTTCGGGAATTAGGTTGGGCCCGGCCTCCGAAATCCACCGGCGCCCCCGGAGTTCTGGCAGGGGCCCCAATCAGGAGCCGCCCGTCGTCTCCCACAACGACCCCAGCTTCCTTCCTCACGTCCGGCCACGGCCCGCACCCCGGAACGCGGGCGGCCCGACGGACGCAGACCGCCGCCGGTTCACCCTGGTTGACCGGCTCTGGCCCAGCCCTTTGCAAGACCCGCCGGCCACCCGACCGGTTACCGAGCCTGACAAGCGGACGTTTGCTCCGTTTTCGACCGCAAAAGGAGACTCCGAACCACAGCCGGACCAGCGGCCCTTCGCGACTGCTTCCAGCAACGAACCCGCAGAAGACTCCGAACCGCAGACCGGGACGCCGGCCTTTGAGCTGGCAGCTCCGGAAATGCCCCCGGCGGCCACCGGGAATCCGGGGGAATCTCAGGACGACCCGGCGAAGGCTGTTCCACCGGCCCACCCCGCAGCCAGTCCCGACGTGAAGCCGGTCCCGGCGCCCGCCGGCAATGCCCCTTCCCGTCCGGCTGCCACCAACATGGACCGGGGCAACGAGGCCCTGCTGGTCAAGACCAACTGCCGTTCCGGGGAAATTATCTCCTATCGCGGGGACGTGGTGGTGATGGCCGACGTCAATCCCGGCGCCCAGATAATCGCCGACGGGGACATCCTGGTGTTCGGCAAACTCCGGGGCTTCGCCCATGCCGGAGCCGCCGGAGACCCCCAGGCAACGATTGTCGCCTTCGATATGCAGTCCCCCAGGCTGCAAATCGGGCCCCATACCGGAATCTCCCCGGAAGCCGACAAACACGAAAAATCCAACCGGAACCAACCCAAAATAGCCTACGTTCGTCGTCAGGCCATCTACGTATCCGACTACGCCGGGCGATTCGGAACCTACAGCGGAGGAACTTTGTATGACGGGTAGGACCATAGTTATAACTTCAGGAAAGGGCGGTGTAGGCAAGACTACCACCACTGCCAACATCGGCGCCGGATTGGCCATACGCGGCCACCGGGTGGTTGTCATAGACACCGACATTGGTCTGCGCAACCTGGATGTGGTCATGGGGTTGGAGAACCGGATTGTTTACGACCTGGTGGACATAATCGAAGGCAATTGCAAGATGCACCAGGGCCTGATCCGCGACAAGAATAATGCCAACCTCCACCTGATTCCGGCGGCCCAGACCCGGGACAAGAATTGCATTGACCGCCAGCAGCTCAAGGAGTTGTGTACCCAGTTGGAGCAGGAGTTCGAGTACATCCTCATTGACTGCCCAGCGGGCATCGAGCAGGGTTTCAAGAACGCCATCGGCGCTGCTCAGGAGGCGGTCATCGTCACGACCCCGGAGGTTTCGGCCATTCGCGACGCCGACCGGGTCATCGGCCTGCTGGAGGCCGAGGGTCTGAACCACCCCCGGTTGATTATCAACCGGGTGCGTCCCAGCATGGTCAAGCGCGGCGACATGATGGGCAAGGAAGACATCGTAGAGTTGCTGGCCGTAGACGTTCTGGGCATGGTGCCGGCGGACGACCGGCTGGTTATCGCCACCAACCAGGGTGTCCCAGTAATTCACGACAAGCGTTCTTCGTCAGGGGCTGCATTTTCCCGCATCGCGGCCCGCATCGACGGGGAGGAGGTTCCCCTGATGGACCTTGCGCCCAGGAACGGCATCATGGAAAAGGTCAAAATCATAATGGGCATCAACCGGGGTGCTTACTCCCATGCGTGAGCTGATACGGTGGGTCGTCACCAGAAAAAGCGGAACCAAGAACGCGGCGCGGGACCGGCTCAAACTGGCCTTGATGCGGGACAGGATGGACCTGGCGCCGGACATCATGGATTCTCTCAAAGAGGACATCAAGGCCGTCATGTCCCAGTACCTGGTGGTGGGCGACGAGTTCCAGGAGTTCGCCATCCGCCGACTAGACGAGTCGGTTTTCCTCGTCTCCAACATCCGGGTCAAGGATATGCGACGGGCCGCCACGCGCTAGACCCGGCAGCGATTTCCAAAGTCTGCCCGGTGAGGGGATGGCCCTTCCTCAACCCGGCCAACCCGAGGGCCCCAACTCGTTCGTCCCGATGGGGCCCTCCAAGGACTTCTCTCCTCATTCCTGCCCGACGCGGCAACGTGCTATGATTCCCCCGCTACCTGTGAACCAGGGGGATGAATGACTATGACCGGCCCGAATCAAGAGCTGCAACGATACCTGGACCTGACGCCAAAGTCCCGCGCCCTGTGGGAGGAAGCCAAGCAGTACCTTCCCGGAGGTGACAGCCGCAACTCCATTTTCTGGAAGCCCTACCCCATTTTCGTCGAGTCGGCAGCGGGCTGTCACGTCGTGGATGCGGACGGCATGGACCGGCTGGACTTCATCAACACCATGACCACGATGATCTTGGGGCATGGACCGGAGCAGGTGCTGAGGGCAGTCTCCAAGCAGATGGACCGGGGTCTTGCCTACAATGCGCCCAGCCGGAGCCAGGTGGAGTTGGCCCGGCTGCTGTGCGACCGGGTGCCCAGTTTCGACCAGGTGCGGTTTACCAACTCCGGCACAGAGGCCACTCTCAACACGCTGCGGGCGGCGCGTGCCTTCACCGGGCGGACGCGCTTCGCCAAGGCTGAGGGCGGTTATCACGGCACCCACGACTCGGTCAGCGTCAGCGTCCGGGTCAACCCGGACGCAGCTGGCAGCCCGGAGCAGCCCCGACCGGTGGCCGCCACCGCGGGACTGCCCGACAGCGTGGAGCGGGACGTGGTGATTATCCCGTTCAACGAAACGGAGACGGCCCGTCGGATTCTGGAGGAAAACCGGGATGACCTGGCAGCGGTGATTGTCGAGCCGGTGTTGGGGTCGGTGGGGATGGTTCCCGCCGATGCGGAGTTCCTGGCGATGCTGCGGGACTTCACTCAAGCCAACGGCAGCGTGTTGATTTTTGACGAGGTTATCAGCTTCCGGGTGTCGCCAGGCGGGGCGCAGGAGACCTACGGCATAACCCCGGACTTGACGTCCCTGGGAAAAATTGTCGGCGGCGGTTTCCCGGTGGGGGCTTTCGGCGGGCGGCAGGACATCATGGACCTCTACGACCCGACCCAGGGTCCCAAGGTTGCCCACGCGGGCACCTTCAACGCCAACCCGGTTACCATGGTGGCCGGGGCAACGACGCTGGAGCTGCTCACTCCGCCGGTGTACCGCAGGTTGGCCGAACTGACGGAGACCCTGAAGGAAAGAATCCGGTCGGTCTGCGCCGAGTTGGAAACGCCGGTGCAGGTGACCGGGATGGGGTCGCTGTTCGGGATACACTTCACGCCGTCGCAAATCCACAACTACCGGGACATCGCCGCCGGCGACTCCGGGCTGCGGGAGCGGGTGTTCCTGGGGTTGCTGAACGAGGGGGTGTTGACGGCTTCCAACCTGGTCGGGGCGCTGTCTACGGAGATAAACGAAGCCGAGGTGAGCCGGTTCTGCGACGCCTTCCGGTTGGTACTGGCCAGAAATAGATAACGAAAGCCCCATACGTAGCAACGCAGGATATTGTATCCGGAACCGCCGCGGATGGGGCTATTTCTGACGATGTTCGACGGGTTCAGTCTACCGGAGGACGCTTTTCCCACTGCGCCGGGGCCGGATACACTGGAGTCGCCAGGCGGCGAACGTTTTCGGTGGCGAACCAGTCGGCGCATTCTTCCCGCCACTTGACGTAGTGCGGGGCGGCCCGGTGGGCGTCAACCGCCGCATCGTCCTGGTAAACCTCGAACAGGTGGAGGCGGTTCTCGTCCTCGTTGTCCTGCAGCACGTCAAACCGCAGACATCCCGGCTCGTCGTTGTTGGAGCCGCGGGCGTCACCCAGCATGGAGGCCATGAACTGGTCTTTGAATCCCGGTTTGATGTTGATGGTAACGATCAGCGCTATCACGTTTCCTCCTCATTAGCCGTCTGGATTAGCTGACCGGGGGAGTATCGCCACCCGGTAATTCCTGCCTGAATCGGCCAGCGCCATTATAGCCGGGCGGTTGTAGCGGCACAAGGCGGCCCTGACCGAGTAAGCCCTTCGAGAGCTTCAGGCCGAACGGGTTGGTGTCCGGGCAACGCCCCGGCCGGGGATAATGACATCCCGGCGGCGAGATTGTAGAATGACTTAACCAAACGTGGGGAGGCGCTTATGGCCGACATTCCCATTGTCTATACTCTGACCGTTTGACCGGCTAGCGACCGGTTGCGCGACGCGTGGCGTCGCCAGGGGATCAAGTACGAAGAACGGCGCGTTGACCAGGCCCAGGATACGCTGGACGAGGCCCTGGACTACGGAGACACGGTGCCCATCATCGTGTACCCGGACGGACGGGTTGAAATCGGGTTCGAGGGACGCACCGGTTGAGAAATCGGCTGACGGGCCGTAGGTCCGTTCCAGTCCTAGAAACCAGGCATTCCCGGCTCGGCTGAGCCATTTTATCCAAGACACATTGGCAACATTGTTGGAGGTGCGCCATGGCGCGAGAAACCAGCGTGGTAACCCCCCAGAGGTTCAGCGAGGGGTTCACTTACGAAGATTATATGGCCCAGATTAACGTGAACAAGGGCCGCATGGACGAATACTACGCCAACTTCAAGGCTACGGACGACGAGGCGCAGGCGTTGCAGGCGCTCAACCAACGCGGCGACGGGCCGACCAAGATGCTGGTGCTGTGCGAAGACTGGTGCGGCGACGTGGTGCGCGGGCTGCCGGTGCTGGCCAGAGTTGCCGAAGCCGGCGGTTTTGAGATGCGGGTGTTTCCCAGGGACCAGCACCACGACATAATGAACGAGTTCCTCAAGAACGGTGAATGGATGTCCATTCCCACCGCCGTCTTCTACACCCGGGACCACGAGTATATTTGCCATTGGATTGAGCGGCCGGAGGCCGCCGACCGGGAAATGGTGGAGATTGAAGAGGACATCCGCACCGAGAACCCGGAGATTACCGACCAGGAGTTTGGCCGGCAACGCCGCGCCCGCACCGGCGCCAAGGCCGAGGATTGGCAGCGGGCCAGCGTCGTCGAGATTATCGAGCTTCTGAAATCCAGCGTGGGCTAACCTCTAACCCGCTTCTAACCGGACCCACGGTCCGGCGGGTACTTGGAACCGGGGAACGATTCGACCACCGGCTGACTTCTTAGCCGGTGGTCTGTTTTTAGGAAGTCCTTCGAGGGTTCCAGGACGAACCCGGGATTCAAGATGGGCTTCGGGTCAGCCCACCGCCAAACCCCGGACTTCCTTGGCATCTATGGGCAACGGGTAGGCCGTCCAGGTTGCACCGTCGTCGGAGGAGCCGAAGGCCTCGCCGTCCCGCGCCACGCAGAAAATGTTGGCGGGAGCCCGGGGGTCGGCCCGCACTGCCATCATGGTGCTGTTGGCGGTGATGCCGGAACCGACGGCCTCGAAGGTGCGGAACAGATCGCGGCTTCGATACAGCGCGCCCTGGCTGCTGCGGGCGGCGGCCCCGATGGATACGTACATCAGGTTGGGGTCATGGGGAGCGGCCCACAGGTCGCGGGTGTAGGTGATTTCGGAGAAACGGCCGAACTCAATGGGTATCCACTCACCGCTCCCCCGGTCAGCCCCGATGAAAGGCCCCTGCCTGGTGGTGATGAACACGGTATGCGGGGACGCGGCGGTACACTGGACGCCGTGGAGGTCAAGGGTATCCTCGCTGGGGGCCAGGTTTCCGGTAACTTCGTCCCAGGAATCGCCGCCGTCGGCGCTGCGGATAACGCCGGCGACCTCGAGAGCGGCGTAGATTTCATCGGGGAAGTTGGGGTCGGCGGCTAGGGCAATTACCCGGGTGGGAAACGCCATACTGCACTCGTTGGAACCCATGTTGGCGGGGAGCTTCTGCCAGGACTCGCCGCCGTTGACGCTGCGGTGAATCTCCCCCGGGGCGGTGCCCAGGTACATGACGTTGGGGTCACCGGGCCGGAACATGAAGGACCACACGCCGGGGCCGTCCTGGGGGTAGTCCAGCCGTTCCCAATGGTCGCCGGCGTCGGCGCTGCGGTAGGGGCCGCGGTTGGTGCCGGCGAAGACGACTTCGGGCCGGTCCGGATGCAGGGCAATGCCCTGGACCTGCACCCGTTCGGGCAGGCCATTGGTTAAGACTTCCCAATGGCCGGAACCGGGGGGAAGCCGGTAAAGCCCGTGGCTTTCGGCCCCAACAAAAACGCGAGTGCTGCCGGATAAAGGCATCAGGTTCACCTCCCTGGTGGTGTGACATAAGGTTGAGGATGGGGTTATTCCAACAGACCCACCAACGCTTGTCAAATTGGGCGGAGGGGGCGGGTGGGACGGAAAGCGGTTGGGACTCCTGAAAAGTGTGTCATTTCATGCCATTTCGTGTCATTTGCCCCTGCCAGCGTGGCAGGGTCTTTTAATTTTCTTGGGACGGGGGCTACGTTGGGGGGATTCATCCCCACCTCTAAAAAGGCCCTGCCCCTGAATTAAGGTGGGCCGGCAATGCAGCACTGAGCTTGCCGGGGGATTTACGGGGAACAATTAAAAGATCCTGGCCAGCGGGGGTTGGGAAGTTTTTTCTGTACCATTTTTTACCATCAATACGGCATCCCAATTGTCCCGTTTAAGCTGGCGTAGGCCGTGAATTGTTGTGTTTGGCTGCCGTTCCGGGTCACGTTCCCGGGTGAGAGGGTTAAACAATCCGGGTCAAGAGATATGGTAGCCGGAAGTGACCGGAGACGGGAAGGGGCAAGTGTCAGTAAGGCAGGACTGCAAGGAATCGCTTTGAGGACCCCGCCCCGCAACAGTTCAGACTTGAGGGGAGCGGAGTGGCTGATGGCGGAATATGGGGGTTGGGTTACGTTGGGGGATGAATCATCCAAACCCCCTCCCCAAACCCCTGAAAAAAGTGGCAGGTGGCTGAAACCAATTCATCTCACCAAGTCTGAACTGTTACCCCGCCCCGAACGGGGTTGCAAGGAACTCCAAGGAACTCCAAGGAACTCCTTGAAGCGCCTCATGGTGACCGGGGGTTAATCACCGGGCAAGGGCAGTTCTTCAACCTCGAAGCGGTATTGTTCAATGACCGGGTTGGCCAGGAGTTGGCCGCACATCTCCCCGACCCGGGCTTCGGCATTGGCCCGGTCGGGGGCGTCGAGCCGGACTTCCAGGAACTTGCCCAACCGGACGCTTTCCACCGACTCGAACCCCAGGGTCTTGAGGGAACCCATGACCGTGAGGCCGGGCGGGTCGTTGACCGCGGGTTTGAGGGTGACGATTACCTTGGCTAAGAACACCGGCGTCTCCTTGGGACATTACGCGGGAACTCACGGGGAACCTTCCGGTGGCGTTACGGCATGACGCCGCTGTTGAGGCAGGGGATGTTGCCTTCCGGGCCGAGCTTGCCGGCGTAGGTTTCGAAGAACCGCTTGATGCGGTCCTCGTCGACGCCGACCATCTCGTCGGAGACGCCCCAGGCGGCCAGAGCCACCGAACCTTCGGGAATCTTCTTGTAGGCGCGGGCGACGCCGTGGATGTTGGTCAGCCCGATGTCGTCGAACGCCGACCGAAGGCGGTCTATGTCCTCCGGGGCGGTCAGGTTGTAGCTGACCACGATTTGGCCGTGCTCCAGGTTGTGTACGACGCGTTCGTCGGCCAGCTCCTCCTCGAAGAAGCCGCACTCGGACCAGCGGGCCCAGTGGTCGCCGGAGGTTCCCGGGACGCTGTTGTACTCGACGGTCTGGGTTTCAGCAACGTGGTCCTTGGTCAGCATGACGTCATGCTCAAGCCCAACGCCGTCAACGTAGGCGTCGGCGGTGCCCTGATTACCACCGCCGCCGAGACTGCCGATGCCGATGAAACCGCCGATGCCAAAACCGGCAATCACCAGGACGGCGATGACGGCGGAGGCGACAATGTACAGCAAACTGTTTCTTTTGGGCCGGGGACGGGTGGATGCGCCGGGAGCGCCGGCGCCCCGGTTGGCAATTACCGGACGGCCGCGCCGCCGGCGGCGTCGTGACTCAGGCAAGGTAGATCCTCCAAAACAGACTGTGCGGCAATAACAGCTTTACAAACGGGTCAAGGTGACCGGGTTAAGCCGACAGGGCCTCGCCGGTCAGCAGACGGTAGGCTTCCAGGTAACGGTCGGCGGTGCGGGCCACGATTTCCTCGGGGAGGCCCGGGGCCGGGGGGTCCTGGTTCCAACCCTGCGCGGTGAGATAGTCTCGGACGTACTGCTTGTCGAAGTTGGGCTGGGACTTGCCCGGCTCGTACCCGGCGGCATCCCAGAACCGGCTGGAGTCCGGGGTCAGGAGCTCGTCAATGAGGATTAACTCTCCGTCCAGCATGCCGAACTCCATCTTGGTGTCGGCCAGGACGATCCCCTTCTCTTTGGCGAATTGGTCGGCGAAGGAGTACACGGCGATGCTGACTTCCTCCAGCTTGCGGGCCATTTCCACGCCCACCATATCGACGACTTCCTGAGGGGTCATGTTCTGGTCGTGGCCTTCCTCGGCCTTGGTGGTGGGAGTGAACAGCGGCTCCGAGAAGGGGGTTCCTTCCAGCATATCCGACGGCATGGGCAACCCCCAGACGGTGCCTTGGCGCCGGTACTCGGACCAGGCCGAGCCGGTGATGTAGCCCCGCACGATGCACTCGATGTCGATGCGTTCGGCCTTCTTGACGATCATGGCCTGGGGGGCGAGGCCGGCCGGCATTTCGGCTACGGCGTCACTGCCGCCGTAGGTGGAAGCCACGTTGGGCGCGTCGGCGAGGCAGATGAAATGATTGGGAACGATGTGGGCAGTCCGGTCGAACCAAAAGGCAGAAATGCGGTTCAGGACCCGGCCCTTGCCGGGGATGCCGGTGGGCAACACCACATCGAAGGCCGAAAGGCGGTCGGTGGCCACCATCAGCAGGGTGTCGTCGTCGACAGCGTAAGTATCGCGGACCTTGCCGCGGTGGAGCAGGTTGGGCAGGTGGGTTTCCAGGTTGGCTTCAATATACATAATCTTCTACACAACTATACGGGACAGAAGCCCGTTTGGCTTTGGGATTTGGTTGCGGTTATGCGGGAACTTGGGAACCAGGAACTTGGGAACGGAGCAGGCCGATGCGCCGGAAAGTATCGTCTACGTGGCGGGTGTAGTAGGCGTAGTCGAATATCTCGTCCATCTCGGCGTCGGACAGGTGGGCGCGGGCCTCGGCGTCAGACTTGAGCAGGTCCCGGAAGTCCCGGCTCTCGTCCCAGGAGCGCATGGCGTTGCGCTGGACGACGTGGTAGGCGGCTTCCCGGGCCATTCCCCGGTCTATGAGGGCCAACAGGGTGCGCTGACTGAACACCAGGCCCCGGCTGCTCTCTACGTTGTCCCACATCCGGCCGGGGAAGACCCGCAGGTCTTTGATGATGCGGGTGAAGATGCTGAGGATGTAGTCCAGGGCCAGACAGGAGTCGGGCAGGATGATGCGCTCAGCGGAGGAGTGGCTGATGTCGCGTTCGCCCCAGAGGGCCACGTTTTCCAGGGCGGTGACGCTGTGCCCACGGATGAGCCGGGCCAGGCCGCAAATGCGCTCGGCCAATTCCGGGTTGCGCTTGTGGGGCATGGACGACGAGCCGGTTTGCCCCGACCCGAAGGGTTCTTCCAACTCGTGAACCTCGGTGCGCTGCATCCCGCGAATCTCGGTGGCGAACTTCTCCAGGGAAGCGGCGATGAGGGCCAGCGTGGTGACGAAATGGGCGTAGCGGTCCCGCTGGATTACCTGGTTGGAAACGGGCGCCACCGCCAGGCCCAGGCTGCGGCAAACGCGGTCCTCGACGGCCGGGGGGATGGTGGCGTGGGTGCCGACGGCGCCGGAGATTTTGCCGACGCGGATGGATTCAACGGCGTCGGCCAGGCGGGCACGCTGGCGGCGCATTTCGTCCCACCACAGGGCCAGCTTCAAGCCGAAGGTCATGGGCTCGGCGTGGACGCCGTGGGTGCGGCCCATCATCACGGTGTCCTTGTGGGCCACCGCCTGATCGGCCAGGACTGTGATGGCGTCGTCAACGTCCTGGAGCAGCAGGTTGCCGGCTTCCGCCATTTGGAGGGCCTGGGCGGTGTCCAGCATATCGGAGGAGGTCATACCCAGGTGCAGCCACCGGCCTTCGGGGCCAATGCCTTCGGTGATGGAGGTCAGGAAGGCGGTCACGTCGTGGCGGGTGGTCTCGAAAATTTCCATCATGCGCTGATGGTTGTACTCGGCGGTCTGGAGCCGGGCCAGGTCTTCCCGGGGAATGACGCCTTCTTCGGCCCAAGCCTCGGCGACGGCCAGTTCCACATCCAGCCATTTGCGGTACTTGTTTTCATCCGACCAGACCTTTTTCATGGCCGGTCGGGAATAACGGTCGATCAACTGAGTGCCTCCTACTGAGTGCCTCCTGATGAGTGCCTCCTGAGAATTCCTCGGGTGAATACCTGCCGTGAAAGCCCCCGACGGAGGGGATTCCGGCAGCCTTACCCGGTGTCTCTTGTCGCCACCAGCGCCCAGACCAATGCTATCACCCACCCCACGATGGTCCATCCCGCGAACAGGTTCAGCAACACTATACCGGTGGCGCCGCGTTTACGCATCAGTATGGCGATGATGGCCGGCACGAAGTAGACAATCGTCCCGATGATGAAAGAGCCGGAAACGGAGATGACGAAAGGAAGTTCGAAGGGAAGCTCCATTGACGATATACCAATTAGCGTCCGGTTTTCAACCCAATACGCGTTCTAATGCGCGTTAATGCACGGCTTCCGGCGGCTGTCAGCCAAGTTCCCGCATGGCGGCCAGAACGTCGGCGAAGTCGTTGAAGGGATGAAAGGCTATGTTTCTTTTGCCGCACTCCTGGGCGAGGACGCTGTGGGCAAACACCATATCCGCCCGTTCCGCCGGTTCCAGGTCGGAGCGGCCGTCGCCGGCGTAAATGACGTAGCGGCCCTGGCCGTGGTACCGGTCGACGATCAGTCCTTTGGAGTTGCCCCGGTGTTCCTCGCCGGGATAGGGGAAGGGGTAGAAGAACTTGATGCCGTCTTCCTCAAAGGCGGTGTTGACCGAATACACCGGCACTTCAGCCACGCCCTCCGCTTCCAGCAGGGCGCGAATGTAGAAGTCGAGGCCGTGGCTGACCACTGCGACGGGGATGTCGTGTTCCCGGCAATAGGCGAGCATTTCTGCAAAATGGGGCCGCAGGTTGGCCTGCTGTTTGACATAGCGCTGCATAGATTTCCGGTCGGCGGTGACGGTCCGGAAGGCGATTTCCTGGTAGTCCTTCAGGGTCAGCCCGCCGGCACGGAAGCGGGCGCGAACGTCCTGCCAGGAAGGGTCGCCGAAGCGGGTCAACAGCAACTCGGCCACGTTCTGCTCGGCGGCGGTGTCGTCGAAGTCGGTGAGGACCGCGAGGCGGCGCCTTTCCCCCGCAACAGTCCCGGAAGCGGAGCGCGACGGGTCAGGGTTGGAGGCGTGTTGCGAACTAGCGTTCACGGAGCTGCCGCCGGTAGTCCTCATAAGCCTGCCGGATTTCGTCGTGTTTCAGACCCAGGATCTGGGCGGCGAAGAAAGCGGCGTTGCGGGCTCCCCAGTCTCCCACCGCCATGCAGGCCACCGGGATGCCGGGAGGCATCTGGACCGTGGCCAGGAGGGAGTCCCACCCGTTGAGCTGGCTGGACGCCAGAGGTATGCCGATGACCGGGATGGTGGTCCAGGATGCCAGGACACCGCCCAATGCGGCGGAACCGCCGGCGGCAGAGATTAGCACCTCGATGCCCCGGTCGCGGGCGGTGGTGGCGTACTCCTGGACCCGTTCCGGCGTGCGGTGGGCCGACATGACCCTTACTTCGTAGTCAACCTTGAGCTGCTCCAGAGTTTCGATGGTTCCTTTGACCGCCGGCTCATCGCTGGCGCTTCCCATTACAACACCCACTAGCGGCACAACCAATCACTCCTTTTTCACCCGCGGCCTAAACTTGCGGCCGCGTTAAACTTGCAGTTCCTCTCGGAAAGCTTCGACCAACGCCTGTTCGAGGGCTTCACGTTCGATTCGGACGTCGATGCCGTTGACTTGCAGGTAGAACCCCTCTTCGGCTATCCCCAAGTCTACGGCGATCTCCCGTTCTCCGTCTTCTTCCCAGGTCAGTTCGGCGCTGATGTAGTCGGCGTCGGCGTCATCGTCCTCGTCGTCGTCCTCGCCCAGAGGAAGCACGGCAAGGCTGGACACCGCGGATTCGGGCGGGGAGTCCCAAGAGGAGTAGGATAGGACTTTGCCGGAGTCTTCCAGCAAGACCTGGTTCATTTCCGATACCAGAGCCGGAATGGCCAAGGACTCGGCCAACTGGGACAGCTCTTCCCGCTGGGCCTGGCGCCGGGTTTCCTCTTCCAGGGACTGCCGGCGACGCTCTACGCGCGTTTCATCCAGTTCCGTTTTCAACGATTGCAGGGTTTCCCGGAACGCCATGCTTTTCTCCTGTAAGTCCTTCCTGCCGGGCCCGGGTGAGCCGTTTCAACCGCCGGACCGCCTGAACCGGGAAATCCAGCCGGCGAAACGGTCGGCTTCGGCGAAGTCGACCAACCCCACGCGCCCGGCCAACCGCTGCAACGAGTCCAGCAGGTCTATGTACCTGAGTCCCCAGTGCCCTTGCCTGAGGGCGCCGGGGTGCAGGCCCATGCGACGCAGCGCCCGCTCAGCGGTGGCGTTCCATACGCCGAATAGGCGGGGGTCCCGCAGGCCAAGCAGGTAGGATATGAACTCCTTGCCCGCGCCGGCCAGTTTGTAGGCCCCACCTTCGGCGACGCATTCCTGGAAGCGACCTTCCAGCTTGATAGTATCATAAAGCAAAAAGTCGAGTGAATCCCTAATTTCCTCGATGGAATTTGCGCCAAAGTCCGCGGCGTGCCTGCCGCCGGAGGCCCGGTACAGGTCAAATGCTTGTTGTTGGGACATGACGGGCAGGGCGTCTTCGTACAACAGTTGGCCAAGGGCGGCGGCATCCCTCCAGCGGCGTTTGGCCGAGGCGGGAATTTGTCCCGACGCCTGGGCTTCCCTGAAGGATTGCAGCAGGGCTAACTGCTCGGCGCTGCCGGGTTGGACCACCATTACCGCTCCTTGACCGCTTTCGCGTTCACTTCGGGCGGAAGGTCCCCCGGAGGGAGGGCGATGTCCGTCCGGTAGTAGGCGCCTTCGAAGCTGATACTAGCAAGCCGGGCGTAGGCCCGCTCCCGGGCCGCGGCTACGGTGTCCCCCCGACCGACGACCGTCAGCACCCGACCGCCGGATGTGACGGCGCGGGCGGACTTTCCTTCTCCCTCAAGGCGGGTTCCGGCGTGAAAGACACGGCTGTTGGGGGCGTCAGATTCCAGCCCGGCAATGGGGAACCCGGTTTGGTAACGGCCAGGGTAGCCGCCGGAGACCATCACGACACCGACATGGGGCTGCCGACTCCATTCCACCGGCGTTTGCGCCAGGCCGCCCCGGGCGCAGGCCACCATAACGTCTACGGGGTCGCTGGCCAGCAGGGGCAGGATGACCTGGGCTTCGGGGTCGCCGAAGCGGCAGTTGAACTCAAGGACCTTGGGGCCGGAGCCGGTCAGCATCAAGCCGGCGTAGAAGACGCCGCGAAAGGGGGAGCCGCGCCGGGCCATGACCTGCGCCGTGGGCCGCAGCACGGTTTCGGTGACTTCCCTGGCGAACTCCGGGGACCAGGCCACCGGTGGGGTAAAGCTGCCCATGCCGCCGGTGTTGGGCCCCTGCCCGTGGTCGCCGATGGTCTTGTAGTCGGAGGCGGCGACCGGCTCCGAGACTTCTTGACCGTCGCAGAAGGCGAAAACGCTAACCTCGACGCCAGACAGGAACTCTTCAATGACCACGGTGTCGCCAGCGGCACCAAAGGCGCGGTCGTGCATACAGGCCCGCACCGCCGCTTCCGCAGAGGGCGGGTCGGGGCAGACGACAACCCCCTTGCCCGCGGCGAGACCGTCGGCTTTCACGACTATCGGGCCACCGGCGGAGCGCACATATTCCAACGCTTGAGACGGATCCCGAAACACCCGGTAATCGGGGGAGGGAACGCCCGCCTCGGCCATGATTTCCCGCGCGAAACCCTTGCTAGATTCCAACCGGGCCGCCGCCCTGGTGGGGCCGAAAACGGCAATGTCATCGGCGGTCAGACGGTCGGCCAAACCCAGAGCCAATGGGACTTCCGGGCCGACCACCACGAGGTCCATTCGGTGGGATTTGGCCGCTACCAACACTGCGTCCACGTCTTCGGGGTTTATCGGAAGGTTTTCCGCCAGTTGGGCGGTCCCGGCGTTGCCGCCGGCAACTTTCAATTCCGACAACCGGGGACTTTGGCTCAACCGCCAAGCCAAGGCGTGTTCTCTGCCCCCGGAGCCGACTAACAGAACGCGCAAAACAGCCTCACTGGACCCGGAGTGATACAAAACGGAACCGGAGTAATACAAAACGCCCGGCGAAACGCCCCGGAGCCCACAACAACGTTACCGGCCATTTCGGGACTGCCCAAGTCGGCCTACTCCCACTCGATGGTGCCGGGGGGTTTGCTGGTGATGTCGTAGACCACCCGGTTCACGCCTTCGACCTCGTTGACGATGCGGCTGGAAACGCGGGCCAGCACCTCATAAGGAAGGCGGACCCAATCGGCGGTCATGGCGTCGTCGCTGGACACGGCGCGAATGGCGCAGACGTAACCGTAGGTGCGGAAGTCCCCCATGACGCCGACGGTGCGGCTGTCGCTGAGCACGGCGAAGCTCTGCCAGATGTCGTCGTAGAGACCCGCTTGGCGAATCTCGTCAAGAACGATGGTGTCGCATCCGCGCAGAATATGCAGCTTTTCCGGCGTGACCTCGCCGATGATGCGGATAGCCAACCCGGGTCCTGGGAAGGGCTGGCGGTGGATAATTTCCCGGGGCAGCCCCAACTCCAGCCCCACGTCGCGGACTTCATCCTTGAACAGGTAGCGCAATGGCTCGACCAAATCGAGTTCCATGTGCTCCGGCAGGCCCCCGACGTTGTGGTGGGACTTGATGCGGGCGGATGCCTGGTTGTCCGGCGTTTCGCTTTCGATAACGTCGGGGTACAGGGTGCCCTGGGCCAGGAAACCCGTGTCCTGCAGCTCGGAGGCTACGCCTTCGAACACGCGGATAAACTCCTCGCCGATGGTCTTGCGCTTCTGCTCCGGGTCGGTGACGCTTTGCAGGCGGTCTAGGAACCGCTGGCCGGCGTCCACGTACATCAAATCCAGACCCAGGCTGCGCCGGAAGGTTTCTTGAACGCTTTCGGCCTCGCCCGCTCGCAGCAGGCCGTTGTTGACGAAGATGCACTTGAGTTGGGGGCCGATGGCCCGGTGCAGCAGGGCCGCGGTCACGGCGGAATCTACGCCTCCGGACAGGGCGCAAATCACCTTGCTGTCGCCCACTTGTTCCCGGATGCGGCGGACGGATTCGGCGGCGACGTTGCCGGGAGTCCAATCCTCCCGGCAATGGCAGATGCGGCGGAGGAAGTTGCCCAGAATTGTCATTCCCAGCGGAGTGTGAGCAACTTCGGGGTGGAACTGCAACCCGAAAAGGTTGCGGCGGTTCCCCACCGCAGCCTGGGCCGAGTTGCCGGTATGGGCCAGGGTGGAAAAACCCGGTGGCAGGGTCTCCACCCGGTCGCCGTGGCTCATCCAGACCTCAAGGGTATCGGGAACGTCGTCGAACAGGCCGGCACCGGGGCCGTCCCGGTGCAGCTCGGCGTGGCCGTACTCCCGCACGGTTCCGGGCTCCACGCGGCCGCCGAGTTGGTGGACCAACGCCTGCATCCCGTAGCAGATGCCCAGAACCGGGATGTTGCGCTCCAACACCCAATCGGGAATAGACGGAGCGCCCTGGTCGTAAACGCTGGCGGGCCCGCCGGACAGTATGACGCCCTGAGGTTCGATTCGCTCGGTGGCCCGGTCCCAATCGGCGGACGCCGGGACAATCTCGGAATACACCTTCAGTTCACGGATGCGGCGAGCGATGAGGTGGGTGTACTGGGAGCCAAAATCCACGACTACAATACCCTGGTTGCGGTCGGGGTCGCGGCCAGGGTCGCGTTCTGTGGAGCCGTTTGGTCCGGTTGGCTGCATCGCGTCCTTCTGGTAGGAAAATGGATGTCCGTCGCGGGCTGGGACGTGGACTTTCGGTTGACTATTATCATGCAAAGCAGCTTAAAATTCCACACTTAAAATTCCGCAATGGAAGTTGGCCGGTTTGGGAAAGTCCTTCAAGAGCATCAGGACGAACGTATGTAAGGGGCGACTGGTATCGGGAATGGAAAGGCGTTGCGCGCCGGATACAGGGTCTTTTAATTTTCTGGGACGGGGGCTACGTTGGGGGATTCATCCCCCAAACTCCCTGGATTGGGGTAGTCCGACAATGCAGCACTGAGCTTGCCAGAGGAATTGCGGGACAATTAAAAGACCCTGGCGCCGGACATGGGAAATCTCGACCCAATGGGGGCAACGTGCTAAACTCTCGGGTAAGCGGTCACTATGGGACAATCAGAAGAAACAGCCGAAGAAACAGCACGGCAGCGATGGCCCGAGCGATGGCCCGAGCGATGGTCCGAACAGTTAGATGCGGCCCTGGAAGTCCTGCGTTCCGGCGGCGTGGTCGCCCTGCCGACGGACACTCTTTTCGGGTTGGCGGCCAATGTATTTGATGAGACCGCCCTGCGAAGAGTTTTCGACATCAAAGGGCGTCCGGCCAGCCAACCGCTTCCGGTCCTGGTCAACGGCGTGGACATGGCGCTGCGGGTAGCGGCGAATGCGCCGCCCGGAGCGTTTCGGCTGGCCGAAACATTTTGGCCGGGGCAACTGACTCTGGTGCTGCCGGCCCACTCCAAGCTGTCGCCGCTGGTCACGGCGGGGGGCGATACTGTAGCCGTCCGCAGCCCGGCGCACTGGGCGCCGCAGCAGTTGATTAGCGGGTTGGGCGGGCCGATTACCGGCACGAGCGCCAACCGGAGCGGCGGGCCGGACCTGGTGACCTTGGACGAGGTGCGGCGCGAGTTGGGCGAACTGGTGGACTGCATCGTAGATTGCGGGCCATCTCCGGTAGGCACTGCGTCAACCATCGTGGCGTTGACCGGCAAGACGCCGAGGTTGATCCGGGAAGGGGCTATTCCCTTCAAAGCAGTACTGGAGGTTCTGGGGTGACGCAGGACCGTCCGATAAGGCAGTCCTTTGAGGGCATCAGAACGATGGATGGGGGCTTAGGATGGGGGCTTCAAACCCTGCCGTTGTCACCGTTGCGGCATTACATAAACCCGGGAGGGCTAGCGACATTTCTCCGATAGCGCAATACGAGGCCTACAGGCAGGCGGTGAGCGACGAGTTGAAGGCTGCGTTCGCTGGCCGTCAGGGTATGCTGTACGGGATGCTGCGGTACCATCTGGGCTGGAACGACGAACACGGGCAGCCGTTGGACGTACCGATGGCCCTGCATTTGCCCGGGGCGCTGGCGCTGGCTGTGTGCGAGGGGTTGTCCGGCGACTATGCCGCCGCGCTGCCGGCAGCGGCCGGGGTCGAGCTGGTGCATAACTTTACCCTGGTGCATGGGGAGGTTCAGGCGGGCCGCCTGGAAGCGCAGGACCGTCCCAGCATCTGGTGGGTCTGGGGGCCGGCGCAGGCCATCAACGCTGGCGACGGGCTGCACGCGCTGGGCCGGGTCGTGGTAATGAAGCTCTCGCAGCGGGGAGTCCCGCCAGAACGGACGTTGAAGGCCGTCGAAACTTTGGACCGGGCCTGCCTGGACCTGTGCGAAGGGCAATACCTGGACCTGACCTTCCGCGATCAACTGATGGTCACCACCAACGACTATCTTGGCATGGTCCGCAAGAAGACGGGCGGGCTGGCATCGTGCGCCGCATACCTGGGAGCGCTGGCCGCCGGCGAATCGGAGTCCGGTTGCGCCGGGTTCGGCGAGGTTGGCGCCCGATTGGGCATGGCTTGGCAAATAATGCGGGACGTTAAAGACCTTTGGGGTGAACGCGGCGACGGCATGACGTCCAGCAACATCGTTAACAAGAAGAAGAGCCTGCCGTTGATTCACGCGCTGGAATCGGCGACTCCCGCGGAGAAGCGGGAGTTGGGAAACGTTTACATGAAGCGGGTACTGGAACCGGAGGACACGGCCCGAGTGACCGCGATACTGGACGGCGCCGGGTCCCGCGGGTTCGCAACTGGGCAAGCCGAAGAGTTGGTTGGGGAGGCGTTGAACGAGTTGGGCGCGGGGGACGCTGGAAGGGAAAGGTGGGCCGTGATGGAAGAAGTGGCCCAAGCGATTCTCGCCGGGCAGTTTTGACGCCCTCCGTTGAATTCCAACTTTCAGATGAATAGCAATTTTCAGAGCGCCTCAGGGATACCTGAATTGGCGCTGGGAAATTCCTGGATGTCTTGAACTGCCTGGCCAATTACCAATTGAGGAGGTCTTTCTTAAGGAGGTCCTCAGAGAGCCTCAGGGCGGACGGAGAGGGTGAAGGCGCCAGAATTAACGAAACGGCCAAGGCTAACGACGAACATAAGGAAGAATTCCTCATTTCACCGAGGGGTAAACATAATCCAATGAGCAAACGCAGTCTATCCAGCCTGGACGTTGCCGGCAAGCGAGTGCTGGTGAGGGTCGACTTTAACGTTCCCATTGAGCAGGGCGTGGAAGCCATAGCATCCTATGACCAGCGGCTCCGGGCCACGCTGCCAACCATTGACTATCTGCTGCAACAGGGCTGCCGGGTCATTCTGGTTTCCCACCTGGGACGGCCGGGCGGCAAGGTGGACGAGAGCGTCCGGTTGGCGCCGGTGGGAGACCGGCTGGCAATGCTCCTGAATCGCCCGGTGGAGAGCCTGGGAGACTGCATTGGCGCGAATGTGGCCTCCAGGATTGACCGGATGCAAGCCGGAGAAGTGGTTTTGCTGGAAAATCTGCGGTTCCATCCCGAGGAGGAGAAAAACGACCCCGGGTTTTGCAAGGCGCTGGCGGAGCTAGCGGACTGTTTCGTCATGGATGCCTTTGCCGTGGCCCACCGCGCCCACGCTTCCACGGTGGGCATCACCGAGCATTTGCCCTCGGCGATGGGCCTGCTGGTGCAGCGGGAAGTGGAGTCCATGAGCCAGGCGTTGGAGTCGCCCCAAAACCCGCTGGCGGCGTTGATGGGCGGCGCAAAGGTGAGCGACAAGATTCTGGTGCTGGAGAACCTGCTGGACAAGCTGGACCACCTGTACATCGGCGGCGGCATGGCGGTTACGTTCCTCCACGCCCAGGGCTTTTCGACCGGCGCCTCTTCGATAGAGAAGGACCGTCTCGACTTTGCCAGGGATATTTTACGCCGGGCCAGGGATGGTGGAATCCAGGTTTTCCTGCCCAGCGACGTGGTTATAGCCAGCGAGTTCTCCGCCGAGCCTGCGGAATGGCGGACGGCGTCCGCCGAAGAGGTGCCGGACGGCTGGTACATCATGGACATTGGCGGCGCCACTGCCGAACAGTTTTCCGAGGGGCTGCGGTCATGCCGCACGATCATCTGGAACGGGCCGATGGGCGTTTTCGAGATGCCCCGATTCAGCGAGGGTACGAGAGTGGTGGCCAACGCAGTGGCCGGCCTGCCGGACGTCACCACGGTGGTTGGGGGAGGCTCGACTGCCGAGGTGGTGGAGGAGTTGGGCCTGATGGACCGGATGACCCACGTCTCCACCGGCGGCGGCGCATCGCTGGAGTTCCTGGAGGGCAAGGAATTGCCGGGCATTGCCGCCCTGCCCGACGATTAGCTGGGATTAGCTGCGTAGTGGACAGTCCCAACCCCAATAGCAGGAACCAACTTTGCCGGCACCAATTTTGTAAGAGGCTGAGCGACGATGATTGACCTGGAACAGTTGCGCGATTGTTACATCTCCACCAATTCCAAGATTGTCTTGCTGGTGGTGGACGGTCTGGGGGGACTGGCCCACCCCGACACGGGCAAGTCGGAGTTGGAGACGGCCAACACTCCCAATCTCGACGCGATGGCCAGGGAAAGCGCCTGCGGCCTGACCACGCCGGTGCTGCCCGGCGTGGCGCCGGGCAGCGGGCCGGGGCATCTGTCGCTGTTCGGGTACGACCCGTTGAAGTACATCATCGGACGGGGGGCTTTGGAGGCGTTGGGCATTGACGTGGAGCTGCGGCCGGGGGATGTGGCCGCCCGGGGCAACTTCTGCACCGTGGACGGATCCGGCAAGCTGGTGGACCGACGGGCCGGTCGTATTCCCACCCATCTCAGCGCGCCGCTTTGCGAGCGGTTGGACGGGGTTGGACTGGATGGGGTGCAGGTGGACGTTTTTCCGGTGCAGGACTACCGCTTCGTCCTGCGGCTGCGGGGAGAGGGCCTGTCGGAGATGATAACCGAGACCGACCCGCAGATTAACGGGGTTCCGGCAATGGAAGTGAAGCCGCTAGAGGCTTCGGCGGACAAGACCGCTGGCCTGGTCAACCAATTCGTCGCCAAGGCGGCGGGGCTGCTTTCGGAAGAAGAGCGGGGTAACATGATCCTGCTGCGGGGATGGGCGCAACTGCCGTCACTGCCGCCGATGGGGGATGTTTACCGTCTTAATCCCGCGGGAATCGCTGCCTACCCCATGTACCGGGGGCTGGCCACCGTCGCGAATATGCGGATAATTCCCACCGGCCATACCTTCGCCGACGAGGTGGAGACGCTGGGGGAGAATTACGACGCCCACGACTTCTTTTTCATCCACTACAAGCCCGCCGACGCCGCCGGCGAGGACGGGGATTTCGACGCCAAGGTGAAGACCCTGGAAGATCTGGACCCGTTTATTCCCCAAATCCGTGCCCTGAATCCCGATGTGTTCATGGTGGCGGGGGACCATTCCACCCCGGCCATTATGGCCGCCCATAGCTGGCATCCGGTGCCGTTCATGCTCCATTCGCAGTTGACCCGGGGAGAGGGGATTGACGGGTTCGACGAGCGGAATTGTGGGCAGGGTTCCCTGGGCCGGATTCCCGCCACCAACGTCATGCTGCTGGCCCTGGCCCACGCCGGCAAGCTGACAAAGTTCGGGCCATAGCGGGCCATCTTCGTTACGCCCGTTACGCCCGAAAACCGCCCCTGGTTCATGCCGAGCCGGTTCAACCACGACCACGGGACGAACGGGGTGGCGGATACAGAACCGGGTAGGCAGGGGATCGGAGCAACTGTTCAGGGTTGAGGGGAGGGGAGTGGCCGATGGCCGAATATAGTGGTTGGGTTACGTTCGGGGATTCATCCCCCAAACCCCCTGGAAAGAATTGGCGGTTTCCTGAAAGCCTTGGCTGAAAACAATTCACCTCACCAAGTCTGAGCCGTTACGGATCGGAGCAATGCCTCGACTGTTAATCGCCGGCAACTGGAAAATGAACACCACCTACGCCGAAGCCGTATCGCTGACCCGGGACGTGCGTACCGGTGTTGAAGCCGTGGACGGCGACGGGACCGGCGGTGTTGAAGCGGTGGTCTGTCCACCGGCGATATCGCTGGCCGCGGTGAGCGACGCGCTGGCGGGGTCCGTGGTAAAAGTCGGGGCGCAGAATATACACCACGAGGACGCGGGAGCCTTCACCGGCGAAATATCTCCGGCGATGTTGGCCGGGTTCTGCGAGTACGTCATTTTGGGGCACTCCGAGCGTCGGCAGTTGTTCGGCGAGGACGACGGGCGGGTCAACCTGAAGACGCTGGCGGCCTTGCGTCACGGCCTGCGACCCATTCTGTGCGTCGGAGAGACGCTGAATGAGCGCGAGTCCGGTCAAGCCGGAACGGTGGTTGAGCGGCAAGTGCGGGAGGGTTTGACCGGAGTGGTTGACATAAGCTCGGTGGTGGTGGCCTACGAACCGGTCTGGGCGATTGGGACGGGACGGGCCGCCACGCCGGAGATTGCGTCGGAAATCATGGGCGAGTCAATTCAGGCAACCCTGGAAGCCATGTTCGGCCAGGCCGGGGCGGAGACACGGCTGCTTTACGGAGGCAGCGTGAATCCCTCCAATGTCGTCGGCTATATGGAACAGGCGCCAATTCACGGGGCCCTGGTCGGCGGAGCCAGCCTAAAGGCAGAACAGTTCGTCGAAATCATCCGGCTGGCCTCGGCCGCCAAGGCCCGGCGCTGACTTCCCCTTGACCCATCCGGTACGGCCCATCGTCGCCATTGTCGGGCCGACGGCGTCTGGCAAAACGGCGCTGGCCGTCGAGTTGGCGCAGCGGCTGGGTGGCGAGGTTATCAACGCAGACAGCCGGCAGGTCTACCGCCACATGGACATCGGCACAGCCAAGCCAACCGCCGAAGACCGGCGCAGCGTCCCCCACCATCTGCTCGACCTGGTGAACCCTGACGAGACATTCAGCCTGGGGGTGTTCCTGTCGCTGGCCCAAGCAGCGGCTGACGACATTGCCAGCCGCGACCGGCGGCCCCTGCTGGTGGGGGGCAGCGGCCAATACGTTTGGGCGATGCTGGAAGGGTGGGATGTTCCGGCCATTCCGCCGGACCATGGGTTTCGGCGGGCTATGGAGGAATTAGCGGCGGAAAAAGGACCGGAAGAGCTGCACCGGCGGCTGGCGGCCCTGGACCCGCGACGCGCCACAGCCCTGGACCCCCGCAACGTGCGCCGGGTGATTAGGGCTTTGGAGATTTACGATTCCACCGGGGTAAAGCCGTCGCGGTTGGGGCAGCGTACCCCTTGCCCGCGGCCGTCGGTGGTCATCGGGTTGACCACCGACCGGCAGACGCTTTACCGGCGGATAGACCGGCGGGTGGACGCCATGATGGAAGCCGGTTTCCTGGAAGAGGTCAGCGCTCTTGCCCGGATGGGATACCCAATGTCCGAAAGCGCCCTGAATTGTCCGGGCTACCGGGAATTGGGGGAACATCTTTCGGACGCCTGTTCCCTGGACGATGCGGTGCAGCGGACCAAGTTCCGCACCCACCGCATGGCCCGCCGCCAATATGCCTGGTTCAAGCCGTCCGACCATCGGATTTACTGGCTGGATACCGAGAATGCAGGACTGGCAGACGCGGCTTGGCGCATCGTCGAGGACGCCCAACGGGGGCAATCCCCTGTGGTACAATAGGCCCCGGCAGGGGTTCCCGGCCAAACCACGGGGCGCATGGTAAACGGGGGACAGTAAACGGGGGCGGGGGGACAGTAAACGGGGGAATGGTCAGATGAAGTTCACCAAGATGCAGGGCGCGGGCAACGACTACGTTTACGTTGACGCCCGCAAGATGGAGGAAGACTGGCCAAGTCTGGCCCGTCAGATGAGCGACCGGCACTTTGGCATCGGCAGCGACGGACTGATTCTGGTCCAGGATTCGGCAGTGGCCGACCTGAAGATGCGCATGTTCAACGCCGACGGGTCCGAGGGCGAGATGTGCGGCAACGGTATCCGGTGCTTTGCCAAGTACGCCCTGGAGCATGGGGTCATTGACGGCTCGCCCGACACTGTAACGGTGGATACACTGGCGGGCATCCGGCAAGTTGCGCCGGTGGTCGAAAAGGGAAGGGTAACCCGCGCAAGGGTATCCATGGGAATGCCCCGGTTTCACCCCGAGGAGATACCGGTCGTTGTGGACCCGGACCTGTGCAAGGAGGGGTGGCCGTTCCTTCAATACCCCGTGACGGTGCGCGACCCGGTGACGGTGCGCGGCTCAACCCTAGCCATGAGCTTTGTGTCTATGGGCAATCCCCACGCCATAGCCTTCATCGAGCAGCCGGTGGCCGAGTTCCCCCTGCACACCGTTGGGCCGCTGGTCGAACATCATCAAATGTTTCCCCGCCGGGTCAACTTCGAGATAGTCAACCGTACCGTCAACAGCCTGGGGGATAACGCTCTAACCGCCCGCGTCTGGGAGCGGGGTTCCGCCGAAACGATGGCCTGCGGCACCGGGGCTTGCGCCATTGCGGTGGCGTCCCGCCTGCTGGGGCACACGGGAGATTCTGTTGACATAACGCTGCCCGGCGGCACGTTGACTATCGAATGGGATGGCCGCGGCGAAGTATACCTGGAAGGTCCCGCTGAGGAAGTTTTCAGCGGCGAATGGAACAAAAAATAGCGATGGAATTTTCCAACCGTCTTGGCAAACTCAAGCCCTATCCCTTCGTCGAAATCTCCCGGATTATCGCTGAAAAGCGCGCCGCCGGCGCCGATGTGGTGACCTTCGGCATCGGCGACCCGGATATTCCGACGCCCCAGCCCATCATTGACCGGCTGCTGCAAGCCTCGGAGCATCCGCCCAACCACCGGTACCCGGAGACCGACGGCCTGCCGGAAATGCGGCGGGCGATGGCCCACTGGTACGAGAACCGCTTCGGAGTGACCCTGGACCCGGATACCGAAGTGCTGCCGCTCATCGGGGCCAAGGAAGGCATCGGCCACGTGGCCTTTTGCTTCCTGGACCCGGGCGACTTGGCGTTGATTCCTGACCCGGCCTACCCGGTCTACGAGGTGGGGACAATGTTCGCCGGGGCCGAGAGCCACGTAATGCCGTTACGGGAATCTAACGGATGGCTGCCGGAGCTGGACGCCATTCCCGCCGACGCAGCGCGGGCAGCCAAGCTGATGTGGCTTAACTACCCCAACAACCCCACCAGCGCGGTGGCGTCGCTGGAGGACTTCGCGTCGGCCCTGGCCTACTGCAAACAGCACGACATTGCGCTGATGCACGACGCGGCCTACAGCGAAATTGGGTATGACGGCTACCGAGCGAACAGCTTCCTGCAGGTGGACGGCGCGAGGGATATCGGGCTGGAGTTCCATTCGCTGTCCAAGACCTACAACATGACCGGCTGGCGCATCGGCATGGCCGTGGGCAACGCCGACATGATCAAGGCGCTGTTCCAGATTAAGGCCAACCTGGACTCGGGGATTCCCCAGGCCATTCAGGAAATGGCAATGGAGGCGCTGACCGGCCCCCAGGACTCCGTTCAAGATAACGTAAACATCTACCAGGGGCGGCGGGACCGGGTGATTCAGGCGCTGAACCGCATGGGGCTGGAAGTGGAAGTGCCGCGTTCCAGCCTGTACATCTGGCCACGGGTTCCCGCCGGTTTCACATCCGCCGAGTTTGCCGCCCGGCTTCTGGAAGAGATAGACATTGTGGTGACACCGGGTTCCAGCTACGGGCAGTATGGCGAAGGGTACATCCGGCTATCCCTGACCACCCCCGACGAGCAGGTTGAGAAGGGCTGCCAGCGTTTGGAATCGTGGGCAATCCCCGCCCCGCAAGGAGGATAGCTCATCCCAAAGAAGACGATTTCCACCGACCCTCAGCCGGAGAAGGCGGTGCTCGCAGCCGTAGAGCTGAAGAGCCGCGACCACCTGTGGGGGTTGGATGACACGATGGATGAGCTGGCCTACCTGGCGCGCACGGCCGGGGCCGAGGTCGTCGGGCGGGTTACGCAGCGTTCCGATCGGCTGACGTCCACCTACGTCGGCAAGGGCAAGGTGCAGGAAATCAAGGATTCGGTGGAAGAGCTGGGCGCCCAGGTGGTCATCTTCGACGACGAGTTGACCCCTTCACAGCAGCGCAACCTGGAAGAGGCGCTGCAAACCAAGGTCATTGACCGCACCGCTTTGATTCTCGACGTCTTCGGACGCCACGCCCGCACCCACGAGGGAAAGCTCCAGGTTGAGCTGGCCCAACACCAGTACCTGCTGCCCCGGTTGGTCGGCCAATGGTCTCACCTGGAACGCCTGGGCGGGGGAATCGGCACCAGGGGCCCCGGCGAGACCCAGTTGGAGACCGACCGGCGCATCATCCGCCGTCACATCCAGAAAGTCCAGCAGGAACTGGACCAGGTGAAGCAGCGGCGAGCGCGGCATCTGGGCCGGCGCAAGCTGGCGGGCATCCCGATGGCGACGCTGGTGGGATACACCAACGCCGGCAAGAGCACCCTGTTCAACGCTCTGAGCGACGCGGGAGTGATGGCGGAGGACCAACTGTTTTCCACGCTGGACCCGATTACGCGCCGGGTGCGTCTGCCCTCCGGCGGGGAGTTGCTGCTGAGCGACACGGTGGGGTTCATTCAGAAGCTGTCCCCGATGGTCGTGGCCGCGTTCCGGGCCACGCTGGAAGAATTGTCCGAGTCGGACGTGCTGATTCACGTGGTGGACATAACCCATTCCAAGGCGCCGGAGCAGGCCCAGGTGGTGGACGAAACGCTGGCGGAGTTGGGGCTGGACCACAAGCCACGCCTGATGGTTATGAACAAGATGGACCTGCTGGAGGGCAGCCCGGACGGGGCTGCAGCCGGTCTGCTGCCCGAGGGTGGCCGGTATCCGAATGTATTCGTTTCCGCGTTTAAACGGTGGAACCTGGAGACGCTGCTGGATGAATTGGAGTCTTGCCTAGTGGACATTGACGGCCCCATGACCGTCGTGACATCGGCAGCCGGGGACTAACCCCGACTCTCCTCAAACCCGGTCATTTCAACGCAGCTGTTCCCTGCCTTTTGCGTCACCCATCCCCGGACGGCTCTGCCATCAAGACCTTCCGCTTTGCCTCGACCACTCGCCACCCGTTCCTAGCATTGGCCATAATTGCCAATTTTAGGGGTTCATGGAACCCAACTACCCAACGGCAAAAATTTCGGGCGTTTCGGGCCTTCTGGGGCCGCGGGTATTTCGGTGGGCGAGTCTGGGAGCCAGTGGACATAAGAAACTTCCTCAAGGACCCCGGGGCCGACGGGTTGAATCGGCGGGTTTTCACAACAGTCTAACATGGGGGATAGTTCCTGACGCCGCTGGCCGGAACGTCTGCATCCAGCAAATGCGGGTCGCCTTATACCCACAAGTTGTGCGAGCTGGTGGTTCTGGAGTAACTGTTCAGGGTTGAGGGGAGGGGAGTGACCGATGGCGGAACATGGGGGTTGGGTTACGTTGGGGGATTCATCCCCCAAACCCCCTGGAAACAATTGGCAGTTGCCGGCAAGCCTTTGCTGAAACCAATTTACCTCACCTACTCTGAACTGTTACGTTCTGGAGCCACAAGTTGTTTTGGCGAGAATGCGCGACTTGAACGGGTTGAGGGCAGTCCGGCAACTGACAGCCCGGATAGCGGGAGATTGGGGAGATTGGGGAGATTTAGGGCTGAGATTTTTTCCGATAGGGTGGTTCGCACAAGCGCCGTTATGTAGGGTTACGCATGGTTGGGCTTTACATAACGGTTATACTGGCATTTTCAGCCATTTTTGGGCTTTGGCCGCGGCACCGCTCCCAAAGCCATTTCGGTCCGTCGGCCGGCTAGACCGTTGAATGGACGGACCGGACCGGCCGGTTTTGGGTCGGGGCCGGCGCGATTGTTTTGCAGGAGGTGTGAATCATGCGGGTTGCCGGAAAGGTTGCTTTGGTTAGCGGTGGCTCCCGGGGTATCGGCGCTGCCACCGCGGAGTTGCTGGCAGAGGAAGGCGCGGCGGTGGTCATCGGAGACGTTTTACGGGAAGAGGGGTTGCAAACCCAGTCCCGCATCAACGAGGGCGGAGGGCGCTGCACTTTCCTTGACTTGGACGTTATCAGCGAATCGGACTGGGCGCAAGTGGTTGCCGAGACGGTTTCCACCTACGGAAAACTGGACGTGCTGGTCAACAACGCCGGGATCAGCGGCCGGACCCGGGTTGAGGAGACGGACGGGGAGCTTTGGGACCGAGTGATGGCCGTTAACGCCAAGGGGGTTTTCCTGGGCACCAAGGCGGCAATCCCTGAGATGCGGAACGCCGGGGGAGGATCTATCATCAACATTTCGTCGATCTACGGCATCGTCGGCAGCGAAACCTCCACCGCCTACCACAGTTCCAAGGGCGCAGTGCGGCTGTTGACCAAGGCGACGGCGGTGCAGTACGCGCGGGAAGGAATTCGGGTCAACTCGGTACACCCCGGCTTTGTGGACAGCCCCATGACCGAGCGGTTTCACGCCCAGCCCGAGGTGCGGGCGGACCGGGTGGGCCGGACTCCGCTGGGAAGGTTGGGGCTGCCGATAGACATAGCCCAGGGCATCCTGTTCCTGGCCTCGGATGAGTCTTCCTTTATGACCGGCAGCGAGCTGGTAATTGACGGGGGTTGGACGGCGCAATAGGCTGGGTTTGCATTTGCGGAAGCCCTTTGAGGTCCCCAGGATGAACGGGATGGACCGTAACTGTTCAGGGTTGAGGGGAGCGGAGTGGCTGATGGCGGAATATGGGGTTGGGTTACGTTGGGGGATGAATCCCCCAAACCCCCTGAAAAAGTGGCAGTTGGCTGAAACCAATTCATCTCACCAAGTCTGAACTGTTACCGGACGAGATGGACCGGGTTAACTCCCAAAGTCTCGTGCTATAATTGACGGGCTATCAGCGGGCCGAAGTGGCGGAATGGTAGACGCGCCGGTCTCAAAAACCGGTGGGGGCAACCCCGTGTCGGTTCGAATCCGACCTTCGGCACCACCCGCACTTGCAACCCGCTTTCCTGTTATGTAAACGCCTGTAAACGCCCTGCCGACGACGCTCGGCGTTTTGCCCTTGACCGCTACCGGAAATCCGGATGGGTGGGAAAGGCCGACAGCAGCGGTGAAACGGTGTCAATGACCGCGTCCGAGATGCTCTCCACGGTGGGGCAGCCGCACATTCCCATGGTGGCGTCCAGCTCGTCCCGCAGCAGTTCCAGCACCGCCTGAAGGCCTTTTTCACCGTCCACCGCCAAACCCCAGAACAGCGGACGTCCCATGAGCACCGACTTGGCGCCCAGGGCCAGGGCCTTGAATATATCGGTCCCCCGGCGGATACCTCCGTCCAGGTAAACCTCCGCGTTGCCGTTGACGGCCTTGACCACCTCGGGAAGCACCTCGATGGTGGCCGGCGTGGTGTCCAGGTAACGCCCGCCGTGGTTGGAGACGATAATCCCCTTCGCCCCGTTCTCGGCGGACAGGCGGCCGTCCTCGCCGGCCATGATACCCTTGACCACCACCGGAAGACGGATGCTGGACGCGAACCATTCCAGGTCGGCCCACACCGAGCCCTGGTCGCGGATGTCGCTGGGGCCGGCGGGAGCGTCGGCGGCGAACTTCCAGGTGTGTTCTCCCAGGTCAATCTGGGCGTAGTTGGGCGACTCGCCGCCCACGTAGTCGTTTCTGATGTTGCGTTCCCGCTTGGGCTTGATTTTGGCGTCGAGGGTCATGCAGATGGCCGAGTAACCGGCCTCCTCGGCGCGGGCCGCCATTTCCAGGGTCATCCCCCGGTCCTTGAAGAAATACTGCTGGAACCACAGCGGCCCGGTGGCGGCGTTGGCGACGTCTTCCAGGGTCCGGGAAGCGTGGGAGCTGAGTACCATCAGGGTTCCGGCGGCGCCGGCGGCCCTTGCGGTGGCGATTTCGGCGTCGGGGTGGGCCGAGCTGTGGTTGCCCGCCGGGTCGAGCATCAACGGAAGGGAGATTTTGTGGCCCAGGACGGTGGCGCTGAGGTCGCGGCCGGCCACGTCCACCATCATGCGGGGCCGGAGCATGATGGAGTCAAACACCGCGCGGGTGCGGCGGATGGTTATCTCGTCGGTGGCCCCGCCGGCGATGAAGTCGTAGTGTCCTTGCTCGATTCGCTGCTTGGCCAGCTCTTCGTATTCAAAGATGTTAACGGGTTCGGCTGCCATGTTATGTCACCTCTTAAGTATAGGCTGGAATATGGACTGGTCCCGAATTTCCGCAGCTTGCGGGACTCAGAAGGGTTGGCCGAACTTGTTCCGGTGAGCAACCTCGGCGAAGGGTTTGCGGGGGATGCCACGACCCCGCGCGCCGGGGATGCGGTACCCGTAGGGCATCAGGGTAATCAACTCCATATCCTCGGGGATTTCCAGCAGCGCTTTGATGGCCTGCTGCTGCTCCGCCTGCCTTACGCCCACGAAGCAAGTGCCGAGACCCTCGGACCACCCCACCAACTCCATCTGCTGGAGGGCACGTCCGGCATCCAACTGGGGGCGCACCGACTCGCCCATTACGATGGCGATGACCAGTGGAGCGTTGGCGATAAACTGCCCCTGGGTGGCGATTTCGCCCAGACGACGGATGGCCGCCGGGTCCTGGACAGCAACGAAATGCCAGGGCTGGGAGTTGCTGGAGCTGGGAGACCAGCGGCCGGCCTGGAGCAGGCGCAACACCACTTCTTCGGGCACCGGGTCGGGCTTGAACTCCCGCACGGTGCGCCGTCTTCGGACACATTCGAAGACTTCCATTGTTGACCTCCTTTATCTATCTATTGACCCTCGACTGTTGGCCCTCCTTACCAGGACGGGCCGGACTTTCTCGGTGGCTCAGGCCGTGGTGGAGCCAATTTTGCCACACGGGGGGCGGGATTGCACCCGACACGGCGGGAATCAGGGAAAACAACAATCAAAAACCCCTCAAAAGACCCTGGACACCCGTCAGGTTCCTGACCGGTTTACCAAAGCTCCAAGGGTTGCCGCAAACGCGATAGTGGTGAGGGCGTGACCGGATTATGTTGACACTGATTGGGCCGGAATAGCATAATCTCCTACGATTGATAGGGGCGTTCCGCCCCTTTTCCGCAAGTATTTGCAGCGATAGTTGGAGGCACCGCAATGGCCACTGAAGAACTGGCTTTGATGGCGCACCTGATGCGCCGCGCCGGGTTTGGCGCCAGCCGGGAGGAACTGGAAGCCCGGGTCGAACGCGGCTACGAACAAACTGTGGAGGAACTGCTGAACCCGGAGACGCAGGAACCGTCGGACCGGCTGGAGTTCCTGCGGTATCACCCCGGTTTCTGGAAGCCGGTCACGTCCCCTGGGATGGGGGCAGCTACCTGGCTGCACGACCTGATTAACTCTCAGCGGGTG
Source organism: Dehalococcoidia bacterium (assembly GCA_965262735.1). Classification (GTDB taxonomy): domain Bacteria; phylum Chloroflexota; class Dehalococcoidia; order Lucifugimonadales; family UBA3495; genus CATOSK01. Next base: position 611,261 of record CBDHFS010000002.1, read on the forward strand.
TTGCAGGAGAAAATGTCCCTGTTCTGGCACCAGGTGTTCGCCACCGGGCAGTCCAAGGTGGACCACTGGCACGAAATTCAGAACCAGATTGACCTGTTCCGGGACATGGGGATGGGGGACTACCGGCGGCTTCTGCTGGAACTAGCCAAGAATCCGGCCATGATTTACTGGCTGGACAACTGCGACAACCACGCTTACGCCGTGAACGAGAACTGGGGCCGGGAGCTGCTGGAGTTGTTCAGCATGGGCGTGGGCAACTACACCGAGGACGACGTTAGAGAGTGCTCGCGAGCCTTTACCGGCTGGACCCTGTCTCCGAACATTCCGAGGAACACTTACGGGCGTTACAACTGGCAGTTCGAGTACCGGGAAGAAGACCACGACGACGACGAGAAGACCTTCTTGGGGCATACGGGTAACTTCAACGGCGAAGACATTATTGATATTGTGTGCGCTCAACCGGCGACGGCCCGGTTCGTTGCGCGGCATTTGTACAACTTCTTCGTTGCCGACGAAGCACAGGTGCCGGCCTGGTCGGTCACGGCGCCGCGAGACCCGGAAGCCATTGACACGCTGGCCCAGGTCTTCGTTGATTCCGGTTATGTCATCCAGCCGGTGCTGCGGACGCTGTTCCTGTCTGACTTCTTCAAGGAGGCCCGGTTCTCCAAAATCAAGAGTCCGGCGGAGATGGTGATCAGCACCCTCCGGCTGGTGGGTGGGTTCGAGTTTCCCGCCCCAGGCATCGGCAACCTGTCCAAGCAGCCGGGTTACATGGGCCAGGAACTGCTGAACCCACCCAGCGTGGAAGGTTGGCACACCGGCGCCGAGTGGATAAACAGCGGCACGTTAATGAAGCGCATCAACTTCGCCGCCGACATGATGAGCGACGTTTCCCGTCCGGGCGTTCAGTCCATTGTGAACCGGGTCAGGGAACAGGGAGACCTCGGGCCGGAGCAGTTGGTAGACCTTTGCCTGGACCTGATGGGACCGATGGAGGTCACGGAGACCACCCGACAGCAGTTGGTCGGCCATGCCGACGAGGGTGGCGTCCTGACTTGGACCGAGGGCGGCCAGGACCAGAACGCCGCCAACCGGGTCGCCGAAATGCTGCAACTAATCGTGGCTACCCGCGAATACCAGTACGCTTGAGCCGGCGCAAGACGGCCTCGGCCAAGTCAACGCCAGCTACGTTTACACCAGCTACGTTTATACCAGCTACGTTTACGCCAGGAGAAAACCGATGACTAGCAACAAGAAAGACCCGGTGCTGGTGGTGCTCCAGCTTTCCGGGGGCAACGACTACATGAACACGGTCATCCCCTACAACGACCCCATTTACCGGGACAGCCGACCAGTGGTAGCCATACCGGAGAATGACATTCTGGCGCTGAACGGTGAAATCGGGCTGCATCCCAGCATGAGCCCGATTCGCGATCTTTATCAGCAGGGCAACGTGGCCATCGTTCACGGCGTGGGCTATCCAATTCGCCCCGCTCCCATTTCCGCTCTATGGACATCTGGCATACCTGCGAGCCGGACAAGATGGGGACCGAGGGTTGGCTGGGACTGGCCACCCGGGACCTAGACCCGCACAAGGAAAACGTGGTCACCACGGTCAGCTTCGGGCCTTCCATGTTCCGCGCCGTGGCCGTTCCAGGCGTTCCGGTCGCCTGCGTGGACAACCTGGAAAGCTATGGCCTGCTCACGGGCATCTCCGCGCAACAGCAGCGGGAGAAGATTCTCAACCGTTTCACCCAGATGTACACGCCCACCCTCGGGTCCGACTTCGTGATGGACTACCTGGGCGACACCGGCCTGGAAGCCATGGCCGGCGCAGATATCCTGAAAGTCGCTCCCCAGAAGTATTCCTCCACGGTGGAGTACGCGGACACGCCCATTGCCACCAAGCTTAAGGGGATCGCTCAAATCCACTTGGCCGAGGTCGGTACGCGCGTCTTCTACTGTGACCATGGCAGCTTCGATTCCCACGCCAACCAGTTGGGGATGCACGCCCAGCTTTGGACGGACGTTTCCAACGCGATCGGGGATTTCTTCGCCGACCTGCGGGAGCACGACGCCGCGGACAACGTGGTCATGGTGCTGTTCTCTGAGTTTGGCCGTCGGGTGCGCGATAACGGCTCCGGGACCGACCACGGGGCAGCCGGCCCGGCCTTCGCCATCGGAGAGCCGGTCCGGGGCGGCGAGTACAGCGAGTACCCGTCGCGCAAGGCCGAAGACCTGACCCAGGGAGACTTGATGCCCAACCTGGACTTCCGGGGGGTCTACTCCACGGTACTGGAGGACTGGCTGGGGTTGGACGCCGTGCCCATCGTCCACGGCAATTTCGAAAAGCCCCGATTTCTTGGGGCCTAGCCTTTCGGCACCAGGCCCGGTCAAGGAGCAGGAACGCAGATTTCCCAGGAGCTTGAATTGTCATGGTTACGCAATTGGTGGCCGGTAGGGTCTTCGATTACAGCCGCACCGTGGGACGGGGCGGCATCTCCGGGGCCGGGTTCAACTCCCCGGCAGACGTTGCCCTGGGCGACGGAGATTATGTCTACGTGCTGAACCGGGGTTGGGAGTTCGTAACCAATGTTCCCTGGAACCGGACCGCCCGCGGAACCCGGGTCAGCATCGTTTCCGTCGGCGGTGAGGACGGGGATGAAGAGTTTGTTGCCGAGTTCAGCAAGTACGGCAACGGCGACGGCGAGATGATTTGGCCGGCGGGTATCGCCTTAGACCGCAGCGGCAACGTCTATGTCACCGACGAGTGGCTGGACCGGGTGTCGGTGTTCGACCGGGACGGGAATTACCTGGCGGCTTGGGGTTCGTCCGGCGAGAGCCACGGGCAGTTCAGCGGCCCATCGGGGATTGCGCTGGATGCCGAGGACAACGTCTACGTCGTGGACAGCCGCAACCACCGGGTGCAGCGGTTCTCCACTGCCGGCGAGTTCCAAATGTCCTGGGGTGGCCACGGGTCCGGCGAGGGCCTGATGGACAGTCCCTGGGGGATTACCCTGGACCACGAAGGCTGCGTTTATATCGCGGACCACAAAAACGACCGGGTGCAAAAGTTCACGCCGGACGGGGACTTTTTGGCCGCGTTCGGCGCCTCAGGTACGAGCCGGGGGCAGTTGAGCCGTCCTTCCGACGTGGCAGTGGACCCGGACGGGGACGTTTACGTCTGTGACTGGTCCAACAACCGGGTGCAGGTGTTCACTCCCGACGGGCGGCCCATCACGGCTTTCCGCGGCGACGCGCAGGAGCTCAGCAGGTGGGCCAAAATGGTGGTGGACGTTAGCTCTGAGACATTGAAGCGGCGGCGGGAAGTGCGCAGCATGGAACCGGAGTGGCGGCTGGCGATGCCCAGGTCGGTGGTGTTCGATGCGCGGCGCGGACGCTTGTTGATTGCCGACACGCAGCGCAACCGGCTGCAAATTTACGCCAAGCTCAAAGACTACTCCGAACCGCAGCGCAACTTGTGATTTGACCGGGCCGGCTCTCCGCCGGCCCTTTTTTACCCGGGGCAGCAAGGCAATGGACCCAGAACAGGAAATGCAGTACGTTCAGATGGCGGCGGAGCATCCGGAATGGCTCGGTTCGGAAGCCCCGTTGGAGATTTTGCAGGAGTCGTCCTACGCCGGGGACGAACCCACCGAGTTTTTGAGGACCTTCTTTGCCGCCGGGTATGCCGGGTGGCTGTCCCAAACCCACGGGATTCCCGCTTCGGCGCTGGACCCGGAGCTGGTGCGGCGGGCGGCGTTGCTGCTGTGGATCAGGGCCTGCGAGCTGTACACCAGCCACGTCTACCAAAGCCCGAACCCGGACTGGAACCGGCCGTTTTTCTCCGATGATGAGCTTTACTGAGATAGTTCCTGACGGCAGGGCAACGATGCCGGACTGTCCCAGGGCTAATTGCGGCGCGGTATCAGGGCCGTGGACAGACCGGCCAAAACCGAGCCGGTCAGGCCGAGTATCAGGTCGCCCAGAGTGTCGGTGTAGGCCGTGGCCAGCTCGGGGGAGTTGCGAATAAAGGCGAAGTACTCGGCGATCTCCCACAAAATGGCGGTGACCGCGCCAAACCCCACTACAAACGCCACCGTTTCCCAAAACCCGATACGGTTCCGCCAAGCCAGCGCGCCGATAGCGCCGGAGAGCAGCGTCCAATTGACAAGGTGGTTCGCGTCGTCCCACCACTGAAGCGTGTCATAAAAGTCCAAGGCGTTGCCGGCGGTGTCGATGAGGAAAGGCAGGGTCAGCAGAATGTCGGCGCCGTAAGGGTAGGCCGGCCTTCGGCCAAGCGCTGCCCAAATTATGGGGACTGCCAGGCCGACAATTGGGTATGTGGCCAGCCGCCAGAGGAACGCTTTACCTTCGAACTGTTGCAATCCCGAGAAGGCCCCGAAGGCCAACAGGCCAATCAATGCAGCCTTCACGGCGAAACTTATCCAGAAATACGGGTTTCTGAGCAGGTCAACCGCCTTTCCCACGGGGCAATCGCGCTTGAATTGGACACAATGGCAGGAATAACACTCCTGAAAATTGGTTCATTGTGGCTCGTTCATTCTTCGGCACGGCACATGACGGGTTTTGGCGCCATTTCGGGCCTCTTTGGTCAAGAAGAGTCCTTGCAGAGCCCAAGGACACCCCTTCCAGCCCTTCAGGGCGAACGGTTAAGAACATGGTAGCGCAGGGTTCCCGGGGTTGGGAAGGGTCCGGTGGTTCTCAAAAGAACGCTTGCCACGCCTGTCTCCAATGGTCTTTCGATTCGACCCCTTCCAAGTCAACGGTTGGCCGTAACTGTTCAGGGTTGAGGGGAGCGGAGTGGCTGATGGCGGAATATGGGGGTTAGGTTACGTTGGGGGATTCATCCCCCAAACCCCCTGAAAAAAGTGGCAGTTGGCTGAAACCAATTCATCTCACCAAGTCTGAACTGTTACGGTTGGCCGGGTGGTAGTGCGCCAACCCTGGTTTTCTGCTAGAGTCCCTTGCGGCGGGATCAACGCCCGCCGCAAGGGATCAACGCCCGCCGCACAGGCAATTGACTAACCACACTCCAGGAGGTAACAACCTATGCCATCATTTACCGACACCCTCACGGTCAACGGCGAGAGCATGGAAATGTACGCCAGCATTCCCAGCGGCCCCGGACCGCATCCGGCAGTGGTCATCGCCTTCCACGTCGGGGGCCTTGATAATTTCGACAAGGTTATGGCCGACCGGCTGGCGGAAGCAGGCTACGTTGCCGTGGTACCGGATCTATTCCACCGCTTCACCGATGCGCAGCTCAACGGGCCGAGGCTGGAACGGCTGACTTACCTGAGCGACCCGGACATCATCACCGACATGAACGCGGCGGTGGACTTTCTGAAGGGTCAGTCCTCGGTGGACAGCGAGCGAATCGGCGTAACCGGGTTCTGCATGGGCGGCCGGGTGACCTGGCTGATGGCCGCGGTCAACCCCATCTTCAAGTGCGCAGCGCCGTTCTATGGCGGCAGCATTATGTCGCTCTGGGGAGCGGCCGAGAAGTCGCCTTTCGACCTGACCGACGGGATTAACTGCCCCATGCTGTTCCATTTTGGTGCGACGGACGGCAACCCGTCGCCGGAAGACCAGGTGAAGCTGGACGCCGAGCTGACCCGGTTGGGCAAGGAGCACCAGTTTTACGCCTATGAAGGGGCCGGGCACGCCTTCATGGACTTCGATAATCCCGACCGCCACCACCAGGCCGCTTCCGAGGCGGCGTGGCCGCGCACCCTGGAGTTCTTCGCCTCCCACCTGAAGTAGGCGGACCCGCAAGGCAGCAATTGGCTTACGCAACGGGCCGCTCGCTACGTCGGCGGCCCGTTGCAGCCACCAACCTGCTACAACTCCCTGCGAAAGGAGCTTGAACGATGCCAAATGAAATTCGTATGTCCCAGGAACTGGACCGGGTGCCGTCCATGACGGTGCCGCTGGACGTTGAGCAGGAGCTGCGGTTCCAGCGGTTGATGGAGCGGGTCATACTGGTTGACCTGCACCAGCACCCGATGGTCTTGCCCGAGGTCATGGAAGAGTTGACCGACTATCTGCGGACGGATGATTACCTGTGGGGCTATGAAGCGGTGAAGCAGGGCGGTTGGACTGCGGTGGCTACCTCCAACTTCTTCCGCGGGCTGGTGGGAACGGCGGACCTTTCGCTGGTAGAGTTCGAGGACGTGGCGCAGGAAGTGGCGCTAATGCTGTCGGACTTGAACCGCCGGACGGACATTGCGCGGGTGTCCAACGCGGACCACATTGCTGCGGCCAAGGAGCGGGGAATCGCCGGGTTTTTCCCAACGCTGGAACACCTGGCCATCGGTAAGGAGCTGAACCGGCTGGACGTGCTGCATGGCATGGGAATCCGGCTGGCCGGTCTCACCTACAACCGCAAGAACTACATCGGCGACGGTCAATTTGAGCGCAACGACGGCGGCCTCAGCGACTTCGGCATCGCGGTGGTCGAGCGCATGAACGACCTGGGGATGGCCATTGACGTTTCCCACGCCTCGTTCAACACGGCAATGGACGCATGCCGGTTTTCCCGCGCCCCCATCGCGTTCAGCCATAACGCGGCGTATTCCATCCGCGCCGTCCCCCGCTGCCGCAAAGATGAGGAACTGCTGGCCTGCGCCGGACAGGGCGGCATCATCGCCATCACCGCCGTACCCAACTCGCTGAGCGACGACCCGAAGCAGGACATCGACTGCGTGTTGGACCATTACGATTACATGGTACAGCTGGTGGGAATTGACAGCGTGGGGATTGGCACCGACACTAACGTGGGCAGTCACGTGGACTTCCACCGGGTTGTCCTGGGAAGAAGGCCGGAGCAGATGCCCGCGCCCTACCTGGATGGTTTGGAATCTCCGGCTGACGGAAAAAATATCGTGCGTGGCCTGATCCGGCGGGGTTACTCCGACGAGGACGTCGAGAGGATTGCCGGGGGCAACGCCCTGTCCTTCCTGCGGCGGGTGATGAATTAACGGGCTGTCTGAAAAGGAAGTCCTTCGAGCGCCTCAGAGCGAGGGAACATTTGAGACAGCGTCTAAACCTTTATGTCAATTCCCCGCTCGCCGGCGATATTTACGCAATCAGGGCACAGAATTTCCGGCGACAGCCGGATCGCAGTCCAGATGTTTTCGCTTTCCATGCCGCACAAAAATTGGGGGACCATCTCCTCAAAGGACGAAGCGAACAGGGCTTCGACGTAATGCACGCTGCCGGTGCGTTCCGCGTTGGCCCACCACCAGGGAATAAACGTCCGTTCCATCTCCTGGGCTACACCCGAGCTTACCCATCCTTCTGCGGGCATTTCCACCACCCAACCCCGGCCTTCGGGATTGCGGTACGCGGTTAGCTCGCCGTCCTGAATGCACTGCCGGATAATCGAAGTGGACAGGTGCAGGCGCCGGGATGCCTCTTGAATCGTTACCCTTTCCATGCTGCCGCCTTCTGAAAGTTGACGTTAGACGGGTTTAGTCCTGGCTGAAACGTCCGCCGAACTGAACCCTACGGCGTAATTATAACCCCGACGGCAATGGGCGGATTCGTGCATGGCAACACCAACTAGGAAGTCCTTCGGGGGCCTCAGGAAGAACGGGGTTGAATGGAGCGATGAAAGACGCGAGTTGATGGCGGTCTTCCTCGAGTTAAGATCGCTGGTCAGCCAGCAGCAAGAGCTCCATGAGGACCTGGGCGCCGTTGGCGCAGTCTTCGGGGGTTGAGTATTCGCCGGGGGCATGACTGATTCCTTCGACGCTGGGAACGAAGACCATCGCGGCTTCGGTGATGCCCGCCATGGACTGGGCATCGTGGCCCGCCCCGCTGGGCAAACGGCGGTGGGACAGGCCGGCTCGCTCCGACGCCGCAGCCACCAATTCCTGCATACCCGGTTGGATGGGGCAGGACTGGGTTGACTCGAAGCGGTTTATGTCAATTTGAACGCCGTCAGTTCGAGAGATTGCGGCTGCCACGGAGCGAAGCTCGGCTTCAGCCGCGGCTAACGACCCCATTTCCAAGTCACGAAATTCCACACCCAGCTTGACCTGGCCGGGCACCACGTTGACGGCATTGGGGTACACCTGAAGGGTGCCAGCCGTTCCCACGCGGCAGATTTCCAGGTCCGAGGCCATGCGTTGCACTTCCAGCACGAGCCGGGAGGCGCTCACCAGGGCATCGTGACGCACGGACATGGGGGTGGTGCCGGCGTGGTTGGCCGTTCCAGTGATGTTGGCCTCGTATACCCAGCGCCCGGTGATGCCGGTGACCACGCCAATGGGGGTTCCGGTTTGGTGCAGCGTAGGCCCCTGCTCGATGTGCAGCTCCAGGTAAGCCGCCAGTTCCCCCACTTGCCGGGCCGCCTGCCCCACCCGGCTCATGTTGCCCTGAATGTCGGACAGGCGGGCACTCATCAAGACTCCCTCGTCATCGGCAGCGGTCAGGTCGCCGGGTTCCAGAGCGCCAGCCATTACCCGGCTCCCGAACAGCCAGCGGTGAAAGCGGGTGCCCTCTTCGTTGGTGAACACCAGGACCTCCACCGGGTGCCGCAGGGCGACGTTGGCGTCCGCCAAAGCCTGCACGACTTCGATGGCGCCCATGACGCCCAGGGCGCCATCGTACTTGCCGCCGTTGGGCACCGTGTCGAGGTGGGAGCCCATTGCAATGGCAGCCAGGTTCGGGTCAGCCCCGGACTTGCGGGCGACGATATTGCCGCCGGCGTCAATTCGAACCTCCATGCCGGCCCGGCGCATCAGGGTCATGGCATACTCGCGTCCGGCGACGTCAGACGGGGTGAAGGCCAGCCGCTGCATTCCCTGGGGAGTGTCTCCGATGCGGCCCAGTTCTTGCAGGGAGAGGTTCAAGCGCTGGGGGTTGATGACTGCTTGCGGCATACTAACGATTCCTCGTCCTTGGGGATGGGATGGCCCGACTCCTGAGTCACCCTGGGTTACCCGGGGTTACTCCGTAGTGTCCGAATCGGGGACGGCGTAGTAATCGTACTTGTCCAGCGATCGCTGAATCACCTCGTCCAGGTCTTCGGGCAACAGGTAGCCCTCGTCGGACAGCCGTTGCGCCGCGGCGGTTACACGCTGCCGGAAGTCTTCCCGGTCGGCGTACCGCTCTTCAATGGACCGCCGCGGGTCTCCTGAACTTTCGCGCTGGGTCTGGGTAGCGGGGAAGGGAAGGGTCGAGCCGGCCAAGCCTCCGGTGATGCCGATGAACAGGTCGGGGTTGCCGATGTCCGGGTGCCGCAGGTTCCAGCCGGTATAGGTTGCCACCGGGACTTGCAGGTCGGGCAGCCGGATGCCGGCTATCTCGTTGCAGTCATCGTCAAGCTGGGACACCAGGGCAGGGAAGGTTTCACCGATGGCCGCCGGCAGGGTCGTCGCCTGTCCCGCGTGTACGTCGGGGCCGTAGTCCAACCGCTGGGCTTGGGGGGCCTGTTGGGGGACGGTCATCCCAGGCAGTTGGGCCAGTTGCCCCAGCAAGAGACGCGACTCGACGGCGGTGCCTTCGTTCAGGCTGGGGTGCCGGCTGGGTGGGGGCGGATCGCCGTCGGACACCCACCGATCCAGGTTGACCAGAGCCGCCCGGAGGAGCGGAGCATAGTCCACGCTGTTGAAAAGCTGCTGCCCCTTGGGGCCCTCGCCGACGCGAATCTCCAGGGGCGGAAATTCGCCGGAACCGTGCTGCGAACCAGCGAAGTGGTACCGGCGCACTGACGGGGATTCGGGCGCATCGGTCATCGTTGCCAAGTCGGTGTGAATCAGGGCGGCGTCGCCCCGCCAATACTCCGCCGAAGTGTTGGTGAACATTATTTTGGGGACCTGGCCCCGGGCTTCCAGCGCCGACAGCATCGAGCCGGTCTCGCCGGTCACCGGGTCCACTTGCGGCGTGTCGGTGAAAGGGAACAACTCGGGCTCCAGGTAGCAAACATCCATTGACGGCTGGCCGAACCGGAGATTGAACTCACCCCGCATTCCGCCGCCGACGTGGGGAATGAAGCCGTCCAGCGCGATGCGCTCGTCTTCATCTTCGTTCAACCCCAGGTGAATCATCTGGCGAAGGAAGCGGCCGCTTTGGGAACGGCCAAAACCGTAGGCGTAATCTATGCCGCCCGCAGAGGGGTTACCCTCGGCGGAGGGAGCGTGCTTCAGAAAAGAGATTATGTCACGCACGGCGGCGAAGCCCAAGCCGACAATGCGGCTGCCGGTGGTTTGGTACACGAGTTCATAAATTCGCCCCGGCTCAAACCCGGACGGCAGGTAGACGTGACTGGGCTGGGGTTCCTCGTTCTCATCCTCGACACGCACGAAAGACCACTGGTCACGGGCAATGGCCTGGGGAGGTTCGTTGGGGTGGTCCCGGACGGTCAAGGCAGCCGACGGGTCGTCAATGACGGCAGCCGGGTTGGCCAGGTGTCCCCGGTGGGACAGATGGAACACCCGCGTCGGCTCGTCACATTGGAAGAACCCCATTATCCTCCCGGTCAGCGGGCCGTTGGGGCCGACGGCTTCCGGCGCTTGCAGCCCAATCAGGCCCGGCGTTGGGGGAACATCGGCCTGCCAGCCACACCAGACGACGGTATAGCCGTGGCGCATCAGGAAGCCGTTGCCCGGGGTCAGGGGAGCGGTCGGGTCAGCCGTGGGCACGTTGTTCAGGCTGAGGGCCGTCTTCCGGCCCCGGTTTACCACGTCAAACAGTATGCGGCGGTTGCCCAGATCCGGGTTGACGGGTTGCAGCATGGCGAAGTCCGCCGAAAACCGCACCAACCCGCCCAGGTCCCGGGGCGCCAGGTCCAGGTCGGTTATCGCGCCGTTACGGGGATGGGACGGGTCAACCGCAAAATTAGCGGTCCCGGTCAGCAGCCGGTAGGGTCCGGTCTCGCCAAAGGCTTCTCCCTGGGCAAAGGGCGTTTCGGTTGCGACATCAAGTTGTACTACCGGCGCCATGTTAGTCCTCCTGGAAATATGCGTACTGGAAGTTTGCGGGGATTAGGCGGTTCCTCGAAAGCCTCAGAGCCCGCCCCCGGTAAACAGGAGCCGAATGTCGCTGTTGCGACGATGGGCGGCTGCCGGCAGTGGTTACAGCCGGATGTAGCCAACGTCCTCTTCAATGGTGATTTCCGTGCCGAAGGGTTGGGAAACGTCCTGAAGCCAACGCAGCGTCTGCTGGGCGAGGGGACTTTCGGCAAGGACCGGCCGGCCCCGCTGGGCAATGGGGCGTCCGAAACCCATGTCTATGGGATGGAGCGCGACCTCTTTCAGGTTTCCGCCGGCGTAGGTGCAGGTGGCGACCACGCTTTGCCAGAACACCGGGTCGGCGGCGAAGGCCCGGCTGCCGCCGCCGGAGCGGGTGTCCAGGTAATCGCCCGGGGTCTGGTCGTAACCCAGCTTGAACCTCCGGTAAGCCTCGTCCGGCACCCACAGGACGCTTTCGTTCTGGAAAATGAAGTTGCCGAGGCTGTAAAAGATGGGCCGGTTGCGGTAAATTTCGATGCCCCGCAGGAAATGGGGGCCGTGGCCGGCGAACAACGCGCAGCCCTGGTCTATGGTCCAGTGGGCGAACTCGACCAGGAACTGGGGCGGCTCCAGCCGGCAGGGGCCATGAAATTCGCCCGTCGCGCCGCTCTCGTGGCAGTGGACGCCGTAGACCACCCAATCGGACTGTTTTTGAGCACCGCGAATCCACTTGCCGATGCCGTCCAGGTCTTCCCGATTGACCGAGGTCTTGACCGAAAACTCTTCACCCAGGACGAACTTGTTTTCCAGGAACTCAAGCTCCGAACCGCTGGGATCGTCATCTTCGACACCCCGGAAACCGAAGGAGTGCAACGCCTCGTCATGGTCCTGGTAGCCCAACTCATGCCGGGCTTTCTGCAGGGCATCGAAGACATCGCGCTCTACATGGTGGGTCAAGTCATGCCGCAAAGCGTTGACGCCGGCGCGACCGCGGAAATCGGGGCGGCCGGGGCCGGCCCGGGAGGTCTCGCTGAAGGTGCTGGTGGCGGACATTAAGGCGACCCTGCCGCGGGGCGAGTCCACATAGGCCGGGGAGCGGGCCTCATCGATGTCTCGACCACCACCGGCGTGGGGCAGGTCCACCTCGTTACAATGCTTGAGGGTCGTGAGAAACCCACCTTCGGAAAAGTCGAAGGAGTGGTTGTTGGCGGTGGTCACGGCGTCAATTCCCATCCACTTCAGCTCTTCCAGGTTGCGGGGATCCGACCTAGTGTAGGTTGCCCCGCTCCACTGCCAAGTGCTTTCGTAGTCGTGAAACAACATCTCCAGGTTGGCCATGCTCACGTCTGAGCTCTTCAGGATATTGACCAGCTTGAGGAACCCTTCCTCTTTGAATGGGCGCATTCGCCGGGTAATCATGGCATCCCCGGCCACCGTAATGGAAATGTCTCTGCCCTCAGCGTCGTAAGTCATGCTGCCTCCGGGATGGTCTTGGCGTTTCTGCGTTTCTGTTTCTGCTTTTCTATAGGAAGCGCGTCCACAACGCCGTAAAGCGGGCGGGACAGCGCGGTGGCCCCAGTGTAGTTGGGCATCCATCACCCGTCAACGCCGCCCCAGCGCGGTAACTGTTCAGGCTTGAGGGGAGCGGAGTGGCTGATGGCGGAATATGGGGGTTGGGTTACGTTGGGGGATTCATCCCCCAAACCCCCTGAAAAAAAGTGGCAGTTGGCTGAAACCAATTCATCTCACCAAGTCTGAACTGTTACCCAGCGCGGGGTCGGAGTGGGGGGTGGTACACTGTTGCCCGTAGCGTTGAGTCTCACCAATTCCGGTTATGTAATCCGCTCTGGACGAGGTGGCCTATGCAGGTCGGCAAGTTCCCGCCGGCGATGCTGGAACAGTTATTGAGAAAACACGGCGGCGAAGACCCGCAACTGCTGGTGGGGCCGGCTTTGGGAGAGGACGCCGCGGTGATTGACGTTGGCGGCTCCTTGCTGGTGGCGACCAGCGACCCGATTACCTTTGCGACCGACTCGATAGGTTGGTATGCAGTGCAGGTCAACGCCAACGACATTGCCTGCGCCGGCGGCGTTCCCAGGTGGTTCTTGCCCACCGTGCTGGTACCGGACGGGTTTTCTCAGCAAGACGCCGAGGCGATATTTGACCAGATCGGGTCCGCGTGCCGGAGCTTGAACATCACCCTGGCCGGTGGACACAGCGAGGTCACTCCCGGAGTCAACTGGCCGATCATCGCCGGGACGATGTTGGGCGAAGCCGCGCCAGAGCGGGTAATCCGGACCGGGGGGGCGCAGGAAGGGGACAGCATCGTCCTGACCAAGGGCGTCGCCATTGAGGGGACGGCGTTGTTGGCGAGGGACTGCCCGGAAGCGTTGGCTCAGGCGGGCGTGTCCGACGACGCCATTAAGCGCGCCGCCGGGTTCCTGACGAATCCGGGCATTAGCGTGGTCGCCGACGCCCGGACGGCTTGGTCCGCAGCCGGGGTACACTCGCTGCATGACCCGACAGAGGGCGGTTTGATTACGGGACTGCGGGAATTGGCCTGCGCGTCCGGCCTGGGACTGGCGATTGAAGAAGGCAGCGTTCCGGTGCTGCCGGAATGCGAGGAGATTTGCCGGGCGCTGGGTCTGGACCCGCTGGGACTGTTGGCGTCCGGGGCGCTGTTGATGACCCTGCCTGCGCCGGAGGTGCCCCGGCTTTTGCTGGCGCTGCAACGGGAGGACATCACGGGTTGGGAGATTGGGCAGATGCTGGCCCCGGAGGAAGGGTTGCTAATGATTGGCTACGAGGGGGAACTGCCTCTGCCCGAATTCACCCGGGACGAGTTGGCCCGGTACTTTGCTCAACAGGGGCAATCGCCGGCATGACGCCGGTTTCCACTACCCTCTCCGCTTAACTATACCTCGGCCAGTGTACGGCGGCGGTCAGTTGTTCCAGCGTAACGTTGCCGCCGGAGACGACGATGGCCACCTTCTTACCCCGCAACCGTTGTTTCTCCTTGATTGCCCCGGCGGTGGCGGCGGCGCCCGCTCCCTCCGCCAAGGTGTGGGCTTTTTCTACTAACAGGGCCATCGCCTGCCGTATTTCGTCGTCGCTGACCAGGATGAAGTCGTCGAGGCGGTGCCGCATGATTACCTGCGGCAGCTCATACCCGACGCCGGTGGCGATTCCCTCGGCGAAGGTGTTCATCGGGGCCTGCACCAACTGGCCCTGTTTCCATGAAAGGTAGCCCGCGGGCGCGGACTCCGACTGCACGGCAAACACCTGGATGTCCGGGTCAACGGCCTTGGCGACGATGCAGGCTCCGGCGACGCCGCTTCCCCCGCCGAGAGGGACCCAAATGGCGTCAACATCCGGCAGGTCCTCGATTATTTCCAACGTGCCGGTAGCCACCCCGGAGATTAGTAGCGGTTCATTGGAGGGATGCACGAAGCGGTAGCCCTCCTCGTCGGCCAGGCGCTGGGCGTGGGCTCGGGCTTCGTCGTACATACTGCCGTGGTAGACCAGTTCGGCTCCCAGGGCCTCGATAGCGGCGGCCTTCAAGTGGTTGGCCCCTTCCGGGAGCGCAATTAACGCCTTGACTCCGAAGTCACGGCAAGCGCTGGCGATGGACTGGCCGTGGTTGCCGGTAGAGGCGGTAATGACGCCCCGTCCCCGCTCTTCCGCCGTCAGGTGGGCCAGCATATTGATACCGCCACGCTGCTTAAACGCCCCCAGGGGCAGATATTCTTCGTGTTTTATGTATACTTCGGCTTCGATCAGCTCGCTGAGGCCCGCCGAAAAGGTCAGGGGCGTTCTGGGCAAACGCCGGGAGATGAGCTGCTTGGCGGCGTAAACGTCGCGCAACGTGGGGACTTGAAACGCAGGGACTTGCATGGCACCACCTGTTTTCCGAATGTTCGTGCGGCCGAGCCGCATGGCTGCCAGGTGCGGTCGGGGTTCACCAAGGTTAAATGGCCCTGGATACTCCACGACGGGTCAATCCTCTTCCGACGGCTCTTTCCGACGGCCTTTCCATTGTACCCGCAACCGGTGTACCCGCAACCGGTGTACCCGCAACCGGTGTACCCGCAACCGGTGTACCCGCAGCCAGGCCGATATACGATGCCGGTTGACAAATGCCAGTCCCAACGCCGCCGTGCCCAGGACAGCCAAAGCCGCGGTTAGGGTGAGCAGCTCAAAACGGGTTTCAATGAACTCGCGGATTTCGTCGCCGAAGAAGAACAGCAACCCCGCTTCCAGCATGAACCTGCCGCCGCGTCCCACCAATGAAGCCAGGATGAAGGGTTTACGGGCCATGTCCATCACACCGGCGGTCACGGCGAACACCTTGTATGGGATGGGCGTGACTGCCGCGACCAGCACCGCCCAAACTCCGTAACGGCGAAAAATCGCCTCCACCCGGTTGACCCTAGCCTCGCCAAACAGACGGAGGGCGACCGGACGGCCCAGCTTCAACCCCAGCCAATGCCCGGCCAGCGCACCCAGGACTGAGAAAACGGTGGCTACTCCGGCGTAAAGCCAAGCCATGTTGGGATTCAGCACGGACATGGCAATCAGGAGCGGGTCTACGGGAATGGGGTTGATGACGGACTCCGAGAACGACGTGAGAGCCAACACCACCACGGCCCACGGTCCGCCCGCGAACCCTTGCAGCCAATGGGAAAGATTTTGAAAAGTTTCAATCATAAGGACCAAACCGCCGATGACAAAGTCGTAAAGGGTTGGACGGGATTCCCGCCAGTCGAACCATTGGCAATGGATTCAATTACCCGCGTCCGGTACATGTTTCACTACACTCCTGTGTTACCCCAAGTCTGCATATTACATTAACGACGGTTGCCGTTACCATCCTGAGCTGCCGTTACACGCCTTCGCTACACTACACGAATTACTCTGCAGTCTGACTACCTGGAATTACACCTTTGCAGACTAATCTACACTTTCTTAGCTACTACCCGGATGTACTACACTCAGAGAAAATGCACTACATGGACCAAAAGAGTGATTACACCCAGGTTCCCAGCCCCTCTCCGACGGTCGATCCGGGCGCTTCCGTGGCGGAAGCGGCATTGCCGCGATGGTCCAGCAGCGCCGCGACACGCTTAGGACGACCTATGCCGAGACGGCGGTATGCTGACGGAGGAGCGAGACCGGCGGTCGTGGCGATTTTGGCCGGGTCAGGCTATCAGAGAGCCTATGCCTGGTCAAACAGGCCTTGTGGGGCCTTCTGGCGCTGTGTCCTCTGGTGGGTCTATGTTCTGAAGTATTCTTAAACAAATATAAATTAAAGTCGGGCTATGTATTGGGTATGTATTGACAAAATAAGGAAACGGTGCTATTGTGTTTTGCATCAGGAATTCGTACCGGAAATGTAGTCCACCAAAATGGTGGATTCGGCAAGGAGGAGTACCATGGCCCGAAAGACCAAGTTAATGCAAAGAGTAGAAGACGAGCATCAACGGCCGTTGGAGAAATTACTCCCCGAAATGGTAAATGAAATTGGGTTGTCCGGTACCGCCGACAACTTGGGAGTGAGTAAAGCTACACTGGGGTACTGGTTGTTGAAGCTGGGAATAAGTGTAAGAAGGGTGGCCCTGGCCCCGGGCGAGACTCTGGAAGTCAAACGGGCCAGTTGACCAAAAACGATGCCCTGCCCGCCGGTGTCCCCCGGTTGGCGGTGCGCGTGATGGTGCAGGGAAGATCGGTACGTGAAGCCACATTAGATGGCCGGAAAATCGGGATGGCTGGAAAATCGAGACCAAAGAAAAAGGCGGGTTAGCCGCCTTTTTTCTGTTTCAGGGGTTGGAGGACGGGAGGAGCCGAAAAATTGCCTCTTTGCCCCGCCAGGGGAGAGACCCCAGAGCGGCTCAGCCCTGGAAGATGTCTTCCGGCAGGAAGGCCGACACGGTGACGTTGGGCAGGTCCACCGCGTTGCTGATTTTCAAGTCCACCGCCACGCTGCAAATGACGTAGGCCTGTTCCCTAGTCCAGCCCCGCTCCTGGAGCAACTCGATCATGTTAACCAGGGCGTTGCGGGCGGCGAGGGTCAGGTCTTCGCCTTCCTGAACGCCGTCGGATCGGATGGGCATCCCCATAGTGGCGATGAAATTCCGGGGCGCGGCCCACTCCGGCGGGAGAAAGTAGCCAGGATGGGCGTAGCGGGGGAACTTGATGCCGTTGGCTTCGGCAACCCCTTTGTGGACCGTAAAGCGGACTACCGCGGTGGCACCCATTTCAATAGCGGTGATGCAGCACTCCGAGTCCCCCTGGGCAAAATGACCGTCGCCGGCGGAATACAGGCCCCCCTCGACGTTGACCGGAATGAACAGCCGGGAGCCGGTGGTCAGCTGCTTGGCGTCCACGTTACCGCAGTTTTCCCGGGGCGGCAGGGTCCGCAAGCCGTGGTTGGCGATGGCGCCACCGGCCGGAATCGCGTCTTCCGGATCTGGAGGGGCGGCCGTGCCCCCGCGCCGTACCAGGTCGGCTTCCCGCTCGGTCCACTGGGCCAATTGGGCGTGGGACGGGGCGATGCCGGCGGTACCCATGAAGGACCCGTTGTAGATGCGGACGCCCGGAATCTGGGGGGAGGTGGCCCAGTTGTCTTTGATGTCCCAATGCACCAGGTACGGGTCCAGGAAGAGATCCCGCAGGAATCCAGCGCCGGGGCGGTTGCGGGTCCACCCGTGGGGTTGGGGGGTTATGTCAACGTACTCGATTTCCAGCAGGTCGCCGGGTTCGGCGCCCTTAACGTACACTGGGCCGGTCAGGGGATGGGCCACCTTGGCATCGAGGCCAACGAGGTCGTCAACGGTCATGCCGGGTTGAATCTGGCAGTCGGAGGCGTCCCTGGTCTCCAGCAGAGTTTCCTCGCCGGGGTCCACTTCCAACACCGGCGGGATGTCGGGGTGCCAGCGGTTATGGCCCTTGCCAGGTTCCTCTTTCAGCCGCTTGTTGCGGTCAATCTCGATGCTCTTCATGGTAAATCGCGTCCTTTCCTGGCTTGGAGCCGGGTCATAATGCTCGCCGCCCACATTGGCCGCAACTGCGGCCCGCCGGAATATGCCGGGTCAAGCCCAAGCGGCGACTTTCCTTTATACCGTTCCTATATATAGGGAAGGTGTGCAAGGAGGGCCATGCGGGACGGCAATGGGGTTCCTGACGAAAAGGCCGGCCCCTTCGATTTGGGGCCGGCCTTTTGGGTAATTCCTTAAACCTGCCAGTCGTCGGGCAGATCGGGGGTGCGCATTGGTTTAATCATTACTTCGACCAACGCCGCCTGGCCCTCTTCCGTGGACCGGATCGCTCGCCGGAATGTGGGGAGTATTTCCGCGGGTTCCTCGACCCGCTCGGACCAGGCGCCCAGGCCGCGAGCGACTTCGCTGAAATTGCCGCCCAGCTCGGCCACGGCGGGGGGAGTGCCGTCCGGCCGGTCCATGCCCATCATGCCTCCGCCGATGCCACCATTGTTGATAACCACGGTCAGCGTGGGCAGATTCATGCGCACGGCGGTCTCAATCTCCATGCCGGTCATTCCAAAGGAAGCATCGCCCAGCAGATGCACTACCAGGCGGTCAGGGTGGGCCAGCTTGGCGCCGATAGCGGCGCCCAGCGACCAGCCCATAGGCGCCATGCCACCCATCGCAACGAAGCTGTGGGGAATGGTTGAGACCCAGAAGGGGGTTATGTAACCCCGGCTGCCACCGGCGTCGTGGAGGGCGATGGTCCGGGACGGGTCAACGGCCTGCTGGAGGTCATGGACTACCCGGTAACCGTTGGTTGGGGTGGACTCGTCGGTGAAAATGGGCATCCATTCTCCCAGCCACTTGGCCTTGGCCCGGGCGATTTCACCGACGACTTCCTCTTTAATACCACCGCCCTGAGGACCCAGGCGGTCGCGCACGGCATCAATCAAGGCCCGCAACGCCAGCTTGGCGTCGGCCAGGATCGCGACGTCGGCCTGATACTGTTTGTTCAGGTCTTTCTCGTCGGCGTTTATGTGAATCAGCTTGACCCCTTCCGGTATGGGGCGCCCGTCGGTGCCGTTGGGCAGCCGGAAGGAATTGCCGACCGCCAGCACAGCGTCGGTCTGGCGGTTCATGTGCAGGGCGGGGCCAGAAGCATATCGGCTGCGGGGATAAACACCGCCGCCGAGGGAAAGGGGATGGTCTTCGGGGAACACGCTCTTGCCCAAAAGGGTGGTTGCCACGGGCATGGACAACAGTTCGGCCAACTCCCGGACTTCTTCCGCGGCACCAGCCCCCAACGCTCCGCCGCCGGCGTTCAGGATGGGGAGACGAGCCTGGACCAGAATATCAGCCGCCCGCTCGATGTCCCGGGAATCCGGAGCGGCCTTGCGTCCCTCGCCCACCGGCTCATAGTTCAGGACGCTGTCGTCGGCCTCTGCGGTCAGGACGTCCTGGGGCATTTCCAGCACCACTGGGCCCGGAGATCCGGAGCGCAGGGCAGTGAACGCCCGGCGCATGATGCCGGGGATTTCGTCAGGGCGGGTGAAAGTCCCCTTCCATTTAACCAAGGTGTCGAAAATGCTGGACGAAACTTCCTGCTGGTATTCTTTCCCCAGGTTGCGCAAAGGGTGCTGCCCCATCAACAGCAGCACAGGAACGTTGTCAGCGAAACAACTGGCGATGCCGGTCAGAGTGTTGGTGGCGCCCGGGCCGGTGCCGGTCATGGCGACGCCCACTTGCGCCGTGGCGCGGGAATACCCGTCGGCGATTTCGACGCCAAGCCGTTCATGCCGGGTGGCAAAAGCGGTGATGGTCGGCGACTCCCGCAAGGCGGGCCAAAGCGGGGCCAATCCCCCGCCGGAAAACCCGGAGATGTACCGGATGCCTTCTTTTTCCAGGGCATGGATTACCGCGTCTCCGCCACGCATATAGCCTCCTTATAAGACCTGATAAGACCTGGGGCATACCCAGGAATTGCGGGACCAGACCGACCGTACGTCCGGGGAAAGGGCAACTGCGCCGCCGACAACCCCAGGGACACGGCGGTGGGTTGGTGAGATTCTATGCCAGTTGCCGGTGACGGTCAACGACGAAGCGTCAGCAAGGCAAGATTATCGGATAAAGACGACCCACGGGCCGGGTAAGTTGGGATTGCTAAATCCGGCTCATTCCAGGTCGTTAGGTTGACCTGAAAACCTGAGATTGAATGGTTGCCCAGTTTATTGCGGTAGTGTATACTGCCGCCAACATTCCGAGAGCGGCAGTTCCGGCGTCGACTACAGCCATACTAGCCGCTTGGCGCATTAGGTAATCCAAGCACGTCATCTGAGGGATGTCACAGACGCAAAACGGTTGGCCGGATTTCCTAATTGATTCGAGCATCCCGTCTACCCAGGATGGTAAGGTCCAGCCGTATATGCCCTTACTCCACTGCAAGGAACCGATGGCGGACCGCTCCCCAACGTGGTTGATGTCCGAACACCGTATGACGCCAGAGTTGAACCGGCGCTAATCAACACAATCTGCTGAGGGAATCACTGTGCGCAATTACATGATCCGCCGGGTCGGGCACTCGGTATTCATCATTCTGGGGTTGATGGCGTTGCTGTTCTTCGCCATTAACATCCTGGGCGACCCGGTGCAGTTGCTGGTTGACGAAGACGCCTCGCAGGAAGCCATTGACGCGTTGCGGGCAAAGTTTGGCCTTGACCGCCCGCTTTATGTAAGGTTCGGAGATTTTTACTGGGACCTGGCGCGCGGAGACTTCGGCAAGTCCATACGGCACCGGATAGACGCCCGGGAGATGATCATTGACCGGTTGCCCAACACCGTAGTCTTGGCGATCGTAGCCTGGATCCTGGGGTCCATCGGCATTCCGTTAGGGATGCTGGCGGCGCGGCGGCCGCGGGGGCTGATGGACCGGACTGTAAACATCCTGTCGTTCGCCATTATTTCCGTACCCGAGTTCTGGCTGGCGCTGATGCTGATTCTGGTGGTGTCAGTCCAATTGGGCGTGCTCCCGACATCCGGATTCAACGGCTTGGGGCCCGCGGGATGGAAGTTCATGATTCTTCCCGCCATTGCCCTGTGTCCCCGTGTGCTGGGCAGGAACGCCCAAATCACCCGGGCGACCATGATTGAGGAAATCAACAAGCAGTACGTAGCGACCGCCCGGGCCAAGGGGTTGGCGGAAAACACGGTCCTTTACGCTCACGTGCTTAAGAACGCGGCCATATCAATCGTTACCTTGATGGGCGATGAGTTGGCCGGGTTTATGAACGGCTCGACGGTCGTGGAAATTATCTTCGGCTGGCCAGGCATCGGAAAGCTACTGATTGACGCCATCAACGCCCGGGATTTGCCGGTAGTCACCGCGGCGGTGTTTGTCATCGCATTGATGGTTATGGTAATCAACCTGACGGTTGACCTAATATACACTTGGCTGGACCCGAGGATTTCCTACGGTTGATCAATGGCGTTTATCCAGGCGTCGCGGAGACCGGGCAATCATCTTATGAGGAACGCGGGTTAAAGGATTCCCTGAAATGATTCAAGAAGAAACAACCACTCTAGTGCAGCGACCAAATAAGATCGTCGCCATCTGGCGCCATGCGCTGGTGCAAGCGTTTTTCAGCGATACCATAACCCTGCTGTCGACGGGGTTCCTGCTGCTGATCGTTCTTGCGGCCGCATTTGCGCCGGTGGTCGCCCCCTACGACCCGCAGGACCAGCAATTGCGGCTGCGTCACACGGCCCCGCTGGTCTCGGGGGTGGCGATGGACCGGAGCGCCAATCCCCCGACCGAGCACCAGCGGTTCTTCCTGCTGGGCACTGACCACCTGGGGCGAGACTACTTGAGCCGGCTAATTTACGGCGGCAGAATCTCTATCTCGGTGGGAGTGCTGGGGGTCGTTATCTCCAGTGTCATCGGGGTATTCCTGGGGTTGATGGCCGGTTACTACCGGGGCGTTCTCGATGACATCGTCATGCGGGCGGTGGACGTCTTCATGTCAGTGCCGACGTTGCTGTTGGCGCTTATGGTGTTGTTCATCCTTGGGCCGAGCTTCACTAACATCATCATCGTGTTCGCGGTAGCCCGGTGGATGCTGTACTGTCGGGTGACCCGGGGAGTGGTGCTCTCTCTGAGGGAACAGTCCTTCATTGACGCGGCCAGAGCAATCGGTTGCAGCGACAGCAGAATCGTGAGCCGCCACATTCTACCCAACCTGATTACCCCGCTGTTGACGTTGGCGGCGCTGGACGTACCCCGCAACATCTTGACCGAGTCCACGCTGAGCTTCCTGGGCTTTGGAATCCAGCCTCCTGAATCATCCTGGGGCCTCATGCTCTCTCAGGGTCGGCAATACATCGTCACCGCCTGGTGGGTGGTGGTGGTGCCCGGCATGGCCATCTTCCTGACTGCGCTGTCGTTCAACCTGTTCGGGGTTTGGATGCGGGCGGTCAGCGACCCCTTGCAGCGGTGGCGGTGGCTCAAGGCAACCAAGGAATCGAAGGAAGCCGGAATCAAGATGTAGTCGTCTCAATCTCAGGAGCCCCCAACAGACTGTCAGAGTGCCCCGCCGGTAAGCGGGGCACTCTCCTTATGTTAAGGGTAGTTGGAACCAGAATAGCTGGTGGGACTATGTAGCGGACCTCAACGAAGTTCTGGCCTCGCCTGAAGACGAACGATTCCAGAAACTTGGCAATCATCCTGCCTCTGCTGACAAACCGTCTTGACCAGCTTATGCGTCCCGGTTATTATCCGTTGCAGATTGGCCGGTTTTGGCAACCGGCAGCGCCGCGGTTAAGGAGGATTCATGCCCAAGGCCAGCGAGTTGATAGTGCAAGCTCTGGAAGAGGCGGGCGTCGAGTATGTGTTCGGCATCCCCGGTGGCGGCACCGGACAGATTTACGACCTGCTCCACGGCAAAGAAGACCGCATCAAGACGATTCTGGTGCGGCACGAGCAGGCGGCTGCAATTATGGCCGACGCCTACGCGCGGGCGACCGGCAAGCCGGCGGTGGTTATGGGCCAGGGATTGTTCATCGGCTCCAACGCCGCCTTCGGCATCATGGAGTCCATGCTGAGCAGCTCGCCGATGCTGGTGCTCACCGACACTTCGGACGGCGGCTCGGCGCAACACCCAGCCAACCAGTCGGGAGCGGGCGAATACGGCAGCATTGACCTCCAGAACATTTTCAAGGCGATGACCAAGTACACGACGCTGGCCACCAATCCAAAAGAGGCGGTGTTGGGCACCCAGTTGGCGTTGAAACACGCCACCAGCGGGCGGCCGGGTCCCGCCTGCGTGGTGATGCGGAGTGCGTCCATCAGCGGGGAGGTTGACCTGGAATCGCCGCCGTTTATTCACCCCACCGGTGGGTACCTGAACACTGCCAAACCTCAGAGCGCGCCCCAGGACATTGAGCGGGCGGTGGAGATTCTGGCCGGGTCGCGGCGGCCGGTGCTGGTAGCCGGCAACGGCGTCCACGTCGCCGAGGCGCACCGGCAACTGCAAGATCTGGCCGAGCTTTGGAATATGCCGGTCGCCACCAGTTACAAAGGAAAGAGCGCCATTTCCGAGACCCACCCGCTGTCGCTAGGTATGGTGGGGATCTACGGCCAGGCGGCGGCCAACCAGGTGGTGGGCGAGGCCGACACCGTGGTAATCGTGGGCGCCAAGCTTAGTCCGCAGGACACTGTGCGGGAAAGTCCCAATGTATTCAATCCCCGCCAGCAGCGCATCATCCAAATCGACATTGACGACCGCAACGCCGGATGGACGTTCCCTATTGAATTGGGGTTGACCGGCGACGCCGCGGCAATCATGGACCAACTGCTGGCAGCATCCTCGGACGCAGCAGCCAGCACCGCCGGGCAGCGTCAGGATTGGGCGTCCGGCTTGCCGCAAAAGAAGCAGGACCGGGGCTTTTACCGCGACCCGGCCCTGGGGGTGGACACTTCGCCAGTAACGCCGCAAAGGTTGGTTGCGACGCTACAGGAGACGCTCCCGGACGATACCGTGTTTACCCTGGACGCGGGCAACAACCGGACCTGGATGGCCCACTTCTACCAGGCCCAGGCGACCAAGACCTTCTTCGCCCCCGGCGGCACCGCCGGCATGGGTTGGGGACTGCCGGCCGCCGTGGCTTTGAAGCTCGTCTACCCGGACCGACAGGTCTGCTCCGTGACCGGCGACGGTGGCTATATGATGACCGTCAACGCGCTATCCACCGCCGTCCAGTACAACCTGCCCCTGCTGTGCGTGGTGTTCAACGACAGCGCCCTGGGGATGGTGTTGGGCCACCAACAGCCTGGGCGGGAAATCGCGTCGGAGTTCGTCCAGACCGACAACGGAGCCGTGGCCCGGGGCATGGGGGCCTTCGGCATCCAGGTCAACGACTCCCGGGACTTGCCCGACGCCATCCGGCAGGCGCAGGCATCGGGGCTGCCGGCGGTGGTGGACGTGATTGTTGACCGGGGTCCCAGCCCGGACGATTGGCGCGCCGACCTGCGTACCGCCGGTGAAACTTAAGCCGCCAATGGTAAAGAGGTCCTTTTGGGGCCTAAGGACGAAAGGATTCGGAAGGACTCAGAGTCTGCCCTTGTGGAGACGAGGGCGAACGGATTGAGTTGGCGTGGTCCCATCTGGTTTAGTCTTCATTGTTGTAGAGGTTTTTAATGGCGACCTGGAGTGAAAGTCAACTGGCGTCGATACACAAGATGCTCAACCCGGAGTCGGTGGCCATCGTTGGCGCCACCCCCCGGATGCAATACGGAGGGCGGTTCCTCAACGCCATGCTCCAGTCGCGGGACGGGGTGCGAATCTACCCGGTGAACCCCCGCTATGACGAGATAATGGGGGTCAAGGCATACCCCAGCGTCAGCGACCTGCCGGAGGGGCCGGACCTGGTGGGCATCGTGGTGTCCTACCACCAAGTGCTGGACGTGCTCCGGGAAAGCCATGCCAAGGGAGCCAAGTCCGCCGTGGTTATATCCGCCGGGTTTTCCGAGCGGGGCGAAGAAGACCGCAGCGACTTGCAGGCCGAGCTGGGGCAATTCGCCAGGGAGTCCGGTCTGCGAATCAGCGGCCCCAACTGCCTGGGGCTGGCCAACGTGCGGGACAACATCTGGGCAAGTTCGTCGTCGCGGGGGTCGGACGGCCTGACCGGACCCGTCGGGTTGATTTGCCAAAGCGGGGCGTCCGCCTTCGGCCCCTTCCTGACACGAGCGGTCGAGGAAGGCATCGGCCTCAGCCACATTATTTCCACCGGCAACGAGGCCGACCTGGACTTCTGCGACTTTGCCCGGTACTTGCTGGACGACGACGGGGTGAAGGTCATCGCCGGGTTTATTGAGGGCTTCAAAGATGCCCGCAAGTTTACCGAGGTGGCCAAGCTGGCCGCCGAGCGGGGCAAACCCATCGTCCTTATTAAGATTGGCCGCTCTGACCTGGGGGCCAGGGCAGCCCAGTCGCACACAGCGGCGTTAACCGGCTCGGATGCCGTGTACGACGAGATTTTCGCCCAGTACGGCGTGACCCGGGTACAGGACTACGATGAGCTGCTGGAGGTGTCGCACCTGCTGGCCCACCTGCCCAAACCCAGCCAGCCGGGGGTGGCCGTGGTGTCCCATTCCGGGGGCATCAGTTCCTTGACCGCCGATATGTGCGGGCAGGTAGGGTTGGACCTGCCGTTGTTATCCGACCGGGCTCGGGACGGAATCAACGGGGTGCTCAAGGGGTTCGGCTGGGCGTCCAATCCCTCGGACGTGACGGGCTTCGCCAACAGCGAGTCCTTCCCGGAGATTATGGACTATCTGATTTCCGAACCAACCGTCGGCAACCTGGTGGTGGCCAGCGCCGGGGCAGACCCGCAGGCCGAGCAGGTTATAGCCCAACGGGACGCCAGCGACAAGGGCGTGGCCTTCCTGTGGACGGGCACCCGCGGCTCCACGTCCGGGTTGCCCAAGCTCAAGGCCGCCGGTATCCCCGTGTTTTACGTGCCGGACAAGCTGGCGATGGGTCTCCGCAGCCTGCTGGACTACCACGCCTGGCTGGACCGACGGCGGGCCGACGGATTCGGAGATGCCCCGGCCATCAGCGCGGGACAAACTCAACAGTTGCAGCGGCTCCAGGGTTTGGGGCGAAAGTCGCTGACCGAGTTTGAAGGAAAGCAGTTAATTGCCGAATGGGGCATACCCGTGACCAGGGAAGAGGTTGCGGCAACCGCAGAGGAAGCGGTTGATGCGGCCCAGCGCATCGGGTTCCCGGTCGCCATGAAGGTGAATTCACCCGACATTCTGCACAAGACCGAGGCCGGGGGTATCCGTCTTCGCCTGAGCAGCCCCGCCGAGGTCAGCGCGGCTTTTGCGGAAATCACCGGCAACGCCCGGCGGTATGACCCGCAAGCCGCTATCGACGGGGTTCTGGTCCAGGAGATGGTCAGTAATGGGGTAGAGGTCATCGCCGGAATCAACTACGACCCGCAGTTGGGGCCGGTAGTCCTGTTCGGGAGCGGCGGCGTGATGGTCGAGGTCTACAACGACGTGGCGGTCAGGCATTGTCCCATCACCCGCGCCGAGGCTTTGGAAATGATTGACCAGGTGAAGGGCGCCAAGTTGCTGCGGGGCTTCCGAGGCGCGCCCGAGGCCGACGTTCCCGCCCTGGCGGACACGCTGGTCAAGGTGTCCCACTTGGCGGTGCATCTGGAGGGCCAACTTTCCGAGTTGGACATCAATCCGTTGATGGTGCTGCCCAAGGGCCAGGGGGTCAAGGTAGCCGATGCGCTGGCGGTGTTCTAACCGGCCTGTCTTTCGCAGGACTCGGTAAGGGTAGACTTTCGTCAGGATAGGGGAGGATGGGGAACACGTTCTGACGGCGTTCCTACCGGCATGGTTCCTAGTCCCGCTGCTGGAGGACTTCGCCGGTAAGAGTGTTGATGCGGTTCACGCGGACCAAGATGGCGGCTCCCTGCCGGTCCGGGTCCCTATCGAGTTCGGCGGCGACGGTCCGGGACATGACGTTTTCCCTGACTTCCCCGGTTTCAACGACCTCGGCGGTGCCGTGGAACCTCCAGGTTATCCGACGCTCCGGATTGCGGTAGAAAACGACGACATTGGGGTTGGCGGCAACGTTTTCCAGCGCTGACCGGCGGGCCCGTTCCCAGTAAGCCAAGGTCTCCCGGTCGTAGACCAACACACTGCCTTTCATGCTTATCTGAGGGTGTCCCTCGCCGGATACGGTGCCTACCAGGCAGCAAAAGCCGTCGGCCAGAGCATCGTCAACCAGTTGTTGCATTTCGCCGTTTATGTCAATCATCCCTTCTCACTTCTCCCTGGCAGGCTGAATATAGACGGGGCCAACGGCAGTTCCGGCGGATATAGTATAATGCGGTGACTTTTGTTTAGTGCAACCGCCCCGCGCCAACCATTGCCGACAATCGCCCGGCGGTTTCGACTAGTCATAAACGGCAAGAAATACGGGCCGATTCTAGCCCACCGGATTCCCGTTGGCAAGGCCGGCGGGTCACGTTGCGCGACCGGTGCGGCAGAGTCCAGGAGCAGGCAGTGACTCAAACAATAGAGATTCATGACTTGGCTGAGACCGGCCAATTGCAGTTGTTGTACCGCAAGCAGGAGGCCTCCCAGGAAACCCCGCCCGCGGAAGCCCCGCCCGCGGATTTTTCCAATCCGTTGGAAGATTCGGACCGGCGGGAGTTGGACTGGTACTTCCGCGAGTACGTTGACCACCCTTTCGGACAGGGCAAGACCCGCTCCGAGGCGGTGGAAACCGGACTGCGCAACCTGGGACGCTTGCTGTTCGAATCGGTGTTCAACGCCAACGCCGGAGCGCGGGCCATCTATGACTCGGCCGCCGCCGACGGGTTGGCGGAATGCCGGCTGGAGATAATCTCGCCCAGGTCTGAGTTTCTGGCCCTTCCCTGGGAGTTGATGAACCAGCCCGAGGCCGGGTACCCGGCGACGCAAATGGCCGCGGTGGTGCGCCGAAGCGGTCCCGAGCAGGTGGACCCGTTCTCCGCCGAATTGCCCACGGACCAGTTCAACGTGCTGCTCGTGGCGCCGAGGCCCGGCCTGGGTGGACCAACCTTTCAAGGAGGTCTGTCGGTTGAGGCCGCGGCGGCGCTGGAGTCATTGGAAGCACAAGTGGAATTGGACTACGTGAGCCCGCCGAGCCTGGCCAACCTGACCGCGGCGCTGAATGCCCGGCCCAATCATTATCACGTCGCCCAGTTGGACGGCATTGC
Source organism: Dehalococcoidia bacterium (assembly GCA_965262735.1). Classification (GTDB taxonomy): domain Bacteria; phylum Chloroflexota; class Dehalococcoidia; order Lucifugimonadales; family UBA3495; genus CATOSK01. The sequence continues at coordinate 639,495 of CBDHFS010000002.1, forward strand.
TCAGGGCGATGCTGACGGACAACTGTTGTTGGAAAATTCCGGGGCCGGGGAGCCGGTCAGCGTCACCGACTTGGCCGGGCTGCTGGCGGACGCTCAGGTCCCGGTGGTGTTCCTGACCGCCGCGCAAGGCGGGACCGGTCAGTCTTGGGGAAGCCTGTCCCAAGCGGCCGCCGAACTGTCCAGGCGCGGCGTTCCGGTGGTGATGGGCCTGCCCTATCCGCTGGCAGACACGGGCAGCCGGGAGCAGTTCCTGCGGGAGCTATACCGGTCGTTGGCCGGTGGCGGCGACGCGGCGGCCAGCCTGGCAGTCGCCCGCAACAAGTTGATGGAGTCGCCGGTGCGGTTGACCCTGGCCGGCAAGCAAGTCCTTTGGGACTGGGTGACTCCCGTAACTTTCCAGTCCAGGGAGTACGTTCCGCTGGCAATTGAGGTGGAGCAGGTCGACCCACTGGCCCCACCGATGCTGCAATCACAACAGCAACCGGAGGTGGAGTTGCAGCTGCCCGCGCCGGGTGCGTTTGGATTGGTCGGTAGACAGGGAGAACTGCACCAGTTGGAGCGAATGTTCAGCGAATCCCCCACGGTGCTGCTGACCGCCCCTACCGGCAGCGGCAAGACCGAGTTGTGCCTGGGTATGGCCCGCTGGTTCCAGAAAATTGGTCGGCTCGTGCGGCCCGGCGGGGTGTTTTACACGACCTTCGAGGCGTCGCATCCATCGGGCTTGGAGCGGATTGTCCACGAAATCGGCACCAGCGTCGCGGGCCTGGAGTTCCCCGACCTCAGTCTGCCGCAGCAGCGTCAATGGGTGGTCGAGTACCTCCAGCAGAACCCCTCCCTGCTAATCTGGGACAACGTTGAGAACGTTTCCGGTTTCCCAACAGGAGCGCCCGGTCTGCTGGAGCCGGAAGAGCAGGCCGGCCTCAACGACTTCATTGCCAGCATCACCCAGGACGGCCAGAGTTGGGTCCTGCTGGCCACTCGGGGAAGCCGCGAGGAATGGCTCACCACACCCCACCGGCGGCAAGAACTGGCCGGACTACAAGGCCGGGACCGGGTGGAGTTGGCCGCGGCCATCATCGAGCAGGCCGGAGTTGAGCCGGGGCGGTTGACCCCGGAAGTACTCGACGTTCTGGAATTGGTGGAAGGCAACCCGCTGGCGATGAAGGTGGCACTGCCTTTATTGAAGGGCGTACCCGCGTCGGCCCTGGTGGCCGAGCTTCAAAAGACGCTGGAAGAGCTGCCCGATTCGGCGCAGGAAGAAGGTCGCCTTCCTTCCTTGACCGCCGTAATGGAATACTCCTGGACCAAGATGTCGCGCCGCAGCCGGACCCATCTGCCGTTCTTGTCGCTGTTCCAACGGCGGGTGATGATGGACATTCTGAACCACATCACCGGCGAGGCGGGTTACCGCGCGGCCATGGGCGAGGAGCTGGGTTGGGGCGCAACACGCACCCTGCTGCGGTCCGCGCTGGCCGACGGGTTCCTGGAAGGCGTGTCCCCCAGCGTGTATCAGATTCACCCGGCGCTGCCCTGGTTTTATGGCCGCAAGCTGGGCCAACAGGTGCCGGCCGCCCGGTTGACCAGCCTGGAGCAGGAGTACGTCCGGGTCTACGCCGACACCGCCGACTACTTCATGGAGTCCCTGTACGAAAACCAGGACTCCGGCGTCACCGCCATCCTGGCTGAAGAGGGCAACCTGACCCAGGCCCTGGGGTTGGCCCTGGAATCGGAGCAGTGGGACAACGCCCAACTGCTGGTGCAGCCGCTGGCGCAGGTCTACCGGATGCAAAAACGGTTTGCGGAGCTTCGACGCCTGCGCCGCCAATTGCTGGAGACCGTCGGGGCGACCTCCGAGGATGCGGCGGCCCACGGCGCGGCGGACTTCTGGCTGTACCTGCTGGGCACCGAAGCCAACGAGGCCGTGGATTTGGGCGAACTGGAATACGCCGAGGACTTGAACCGGCAGCTTTACGAGTACCTGTCAACCCTTCCCGACCGGAGCAGCGACCCTCGCATCGCCGCCGTTTCCCACCAGTTCGGGCAGATAGCCTTGCGCCGGCTGCATCTTGACGAGGCTGCCCACTGGTTCCAGGAATCTGTGTCCATCATCGAGAACGACGAGGACCGGGCCTCAGTCGCCGACGACTACTTCGCCCTGGGCCAGGTCAAGCAGCACCAGCGCTATTACACCGAGGCCAAGGATTTTTACCAGAAAGCCCTGGACATCCACCAACGGTTGCCCGATGAAGAGGAAATGGTCAAGGACTACCGGGCGCTGGGGGCCGTGTCCCACCTGAAGTTCGAATACCCGGAAGCGGAAAGCTGGTACCTGCGGGCCCGGGCCATCGTGGAGGAACAGCGGGACGAAGAGACCGCCGTCCTGATTTTCCACGAATTGGGCACCGTATGCCACTCCCAATACCTGTTCGACGACGCCATTGACTGGTACGAGCAGGCCCTGAATCTGGCCGACCGCCTGGGCATGGAAGAGCAGATGGCCGTCGAGTTCCACCACCTGGGGATGCTTCAACAAACCCGGGGGATAATTTACGATGAAGCGCAGGAGTGGTACGTCGCGGCGATGAACCAGTGGGAACGGGTGGGCAACCGGCGGGCAGTGGGCGACGAGTGCCGGCAGCTGGGCGTGTTGTTCCACGAGCAGAAACGGTACGAGGAAGCCAACGGCTGGTACCACCAGGCCCGGGAAATCTTCGAGGAACTTGGCGACCTGCTGCGGGCCGCCCGCACCTACGGGCAGTTGGGGATGGTCGCCGAGGAACAGGATGACGTGCCCGGGGCGCTGGAGTGGGTCGCCCGGACGTATCAGTTGGCGATCGACTACAACCTGCCGATGGTGGTGCAGATCAAGGCCCACCTGGGGCGGTTGAGAGACAAGCATGGGCAGGAACAGTTTGAGGAGTGGTGGCGGACTTATACCGGCGAAGAGGCCCCCACTGACCTGGACGTAGACACCAGCGCCATTTTCTGAGCCGGTCTCCGCCCCTTTTTGGCGGCCCCCATAACGCGGCGTCTCAGGCTTGGCATAGCTGACCTTTTAGCTTGATGGATTCTTGAATCGGAGGGGTCTTATGGCGGTAACCCGGGTGGAAGTTCACAACCGGCAATCTTACTCCGGCGGTCAATCTTTTGGCGAAGCCGGCCCCTACGAGCAGGTGGACGGCGCCGCCTTTTTTGCAGTGGACCCGGCCCATCCGGACAACGCCCTGATTGCCGATATTGGCCTCGCTCCCCGAGATCAGGCCGGGCTGGTGCATTTTTCCGCCCCCTTCCGCATCCTACGCCCTACGGCTCCCGGCGGCGGCAGCCGGACCCTGTTCCTGGACGTGGTGAACCGAGGGCGAGGCCGGGCCTTCAAGCTGATTAACGACGCGCCCGATGCCGCAGACCCCTTAGATTCACCGGCAGCGGGCAACGGGTTCCTGATGCGCCAGGGGTACACGATTGTCTGGTGCGGCTGGCAGCACGACGTACCGGATATTCCGGGCCTGCTGGGTATAGACGTTCCCCAAGCGTCAAACGACGACCGCCCGGGTTCCGGCAGGATGGCCGTTACGTTTCAGCCCAGCGCCGCGGTTGACGTGCAGCTGCTTTCGGAACGCGGCCACCAGCCCTACCCCACCAACCACCTGGAAGATTGGGAAGCGTCGCTGACCGTCAGGGACTCGGAAGAAGGCGATCCCCATCCAATTCCCCGGGAACGATGGCACTTCGCTCGTCTGGAAAACGGCCGCCGAGTGCCCGACGCTACCCACGTACACCTGGAATCCGGGTTCCAGCCGGGCCGGATTTACCAGGTCATATTTTCCACCAGCAAAACGCCCATCGCCGGTTTGGGTCTGCTGGGCGCCAGGGACTTTATGTCATTCTTGAGATATGGCTCGGCTGAGGAGGGCAACCCCTGCGCCGGCGGGATAGAATACGCGCTGGGGTTCGGGCAGTCCCAAAGCGGCCGGTTCCTGCGCAACCTGCTTTACCTTGGCCTGAACCTGGATGAGGCCGGGCGCCCGGTGTTCGATGGCGTTATCTCTCACGTGGCGGGGGCGCGCCGGGGAGAGTTCAACCAACGGTTCGCACAGCCTTCCACGGCCAACCGGCAGAGCATGAGCAACGAATTTCCCTTTACCGATACGCCGCAAAGCGACCCGGAGTTGGGAGCTACCGCCGGGTTGCTGGACCGGCAACGGGCCAAGGGCGGAGTTCCTAAAATTTTCCTGATGAACTCCGGTTCCGAGTACTGGTGGGCGCACCTGTCCTTGATTCACACAGACGCGTCCGGCGAGCGGGATGTTGAACCCTCGGAAGAGGTGCGCATCTATTATTACGCCGGCACCCAACACGCGTCGGGCAATTTCCCGTTGGCTAACGGCGAAGAGTCCGGCGACGTCCGTGGTCAACAGTCCTTCAATTGGGTGGACTACCGGCCCGTGCTGCGGGCGTCGCTGGTCAACCTGGACGCCTGGGTCCGGGCGGGCCAGGAACCGCCAGCCAGTCGTCATCCCCGTCTTGACGACGGAACGCTGACGGCGCCGGAAAACATCGCCGGGACTTTTACCGCCATTACCGGCGTGAACTTTCCGGTACACCTGAAGCGTCACTCCCGGCTGCGATTCGACCCGGCAGCCAGCGATGCCGAAAACCTTCCTGCCGATATTGGCAGCCCCTACCCGGCGCTCGTGCCGGCGGTGGACGCTGACGGCAACGAACTGGCCGGGATACGCCTGCCGGACATCTCCGTCCCGCTGGCTACCAATGCGGGCTGGAATCTGAGGCACCCGGAAATGGGTGCGCCGGGTCAAGTTATCGGCACCACCGGCTCCACCATTCCCTTCGCGGCTACCAGGGAAGAGCGGGACGCTGCCGGCGACCCCCGGCCGTCATTGGAAGAACGCTACGCATCCCAAAGCGAATATCTGGCCCGGGTCGAGGATGCGGCGCGGAACCTCATCGGGGACGGGTTCCTGCTTCCCGAAGATTTGGAGACGGTGACCGGCCACGCTGCCGAACGCTACGACGCTCTGACTAGCGCAACCCGTCAACCACAGCCAGCCGATAACTAACCGGCAAACCATGACCAGGAGAAAATAATGAACGTAGGCACTTCGGTACCCCTGCCCGCTTACACCATTGACCCGGCATTCATGGCCCGGAAGGCCGAGGAACTGGGGTTCGATTCCATCTGGTACGCCGAGCACCCAGTGCTGCCGGTAAACAGCGCCAGCCAATTTCCCAGCGGCGGCCCCATTCCCGAGACTTATGCCCACTTCGCCGACCCGTACATAGCCTTGGCGCGGGCTTCCAGCGTGACCAGCACCATCAAGCTGGCCACCGGCATAACCCTCGTGCCCGAACGGAACCCGCTGGTGCTGGCCAAGGAAATCGCAACCCTGGACCGTTTCAGCGGAGGCCGGTTCATGTTTGGCATAGGAGCCGGCTGGAACCGGGAGGAGACCGAGATAATGGGCGGGGACTTCGACCACCGCTGGACGCAGACCCGGGAAGCGGTGGCGGTGTTGAAGGAACTCTGGACCAAGGATGAAGCCGAGTACCACGGGCGTTACTACGATTTCCCGCCGGTCAAGTGCAACCCTAAGCCGGTGCAGCAGCCCCACCCTCCGGTGATTCTGGGCGGGATGGCCCGCAACGTGCTGCGTCGGGTCGCCACCTGGGGCGACGGCTGGATGCCCAACCGAATAACCCCGTCGGACTTGGAGCGCAGCCGCGCCACCCTGGACAATCTGGCTGCCGAGTTGGGGAGGGACCCGGCTTCCCTGACCATCACGGTGTACGGTCAGGATGCGGACCGGGGCGCGTTGCAGTCCTTGTTTGACGCGGGCCGCCGACCGGGTAGTGGTGCGCCCCGATTTCGTCGAAACTGAAGAAGAGATGGGAGAGCAACTGGAGCGCATGGCCGAAGCGGTCATCCGATAGGACAATTAAGGAAGTCCTACAAGATCCTCAGGACGAACGGACTTTCTAGGGAACCTCTGAACAAGTCGGCATGAGCCGGAATATATCGGCTGTTTCGTGCTTACCGAACCCATATTCTGGGCCACTCCACGGACTTGTTCAGAGTATCCCTGGATAGTTTCCCAAACCCGCCGGGAACCCGGCAACAAATGGCATGAAACGAATAAAACCGGAGTAAGCTCTAATGGACCGCACGTCTGAACTGCTGAGTTCCTATGCCTGCCAGCTATCCTACGAAGACCTGAGCCCGGCCACAGTGCATCAAGTCAAGCGCACTGTCGTGGACACCCTGGGTTGCGCCATGGGTGGATACCTGTCCGAGCCGGCCAAGATTGCCCGGCGGCTGGCCGCCAGTGTCAACAGCGCCGCGCCTTCCCGGGTCCTGGGCACCGGGGACTACAGCTCAATGGATTTGGCCGGGTTCGCCAATGGGGTCATGGTGCGATACCTGGACTGCAACGATTCCTACTTCTCGCCCGGCGGCGGACACCCCAGCGACATGATTCCCGCTGCGCTGGCGGTGGGTGATACGCTGAGCGCCGACGGCCCGACGCTGATCACCGCCATCGCTCTGGCTTACGAGGTGTTCTGCCGCATCTCCGACGAGGTGCCGGAGTCGGGCTGGGACCAGGGAATCTTCAGCGTCATCGGCGCGGCCTGCGCCGCCGGCAAGTTGATGGAGTTGGACCAAGAGCAGATGGCCCACGCCATTTCCCTGGCCGCCGTGCCCAACATACCGCTGCGGGTCACCCGGATGGGAGAGCTTTCCATGTGGAAGGGATGCGCTGCGGCCAGTGCAACCCGGGCCGGCATCTTCGCCGCGCAACTGGCAGCTGAGGGCATGAACGGCCCCTTTGAACCCTTTGAGGGCCGGAAGGGGTTGTGGGAATCGGCCTTGGGCCGGGAAGTCCGGTTGGATGCCCTGGGCGGTGGCGGCGAACCCTTCCGCATCACCCAAAACACCTTCAAGTATTACCCATCGCAGATTCACACCCAGACCCCCATTGGACTGGCTATTGAGCTCCACTCCCAGGTGGATGTGGCGGATATCAAGTCCATCCACGTCACCAGTTACCGGAGCGCGGTCAGCAGCGCCTCGACCGAACCGGAGAAATGGGACCCCAAGACCCGGGAGACCGCTGACCACAGCATCCCGTTCCTGGTGGCGGTGGGTCTGCGGGACGGCGCAGTCACGCCGGCAACCTTCGCCGCCGACAAGATTGCCGATCCGTCGCTGCGTCCCATCCTGGCCAAGATGACTATTGAAGAAGACCCAGGGTTCACTGACAAATACCCTTCGGAGTACAACTGCCGCATCGAGGTCACCACCAACTCCGGCGGGAGTTATGTGGCCGCGGCGCCATACCCCAAGGGGCACCGCAACAACCCGTTGACCGACGCGGAAGTCAGCGGCAAGTTCCGCCGGCTGGCGACCGCCACGCTCTCCGACGACCAGTGCGACGAGACGTTGGGCCTGATTTGGCAGATGGAAGTGTTGTCCGACATGGACGATGTTTTCGACGCGTTAGTGGTATGACGCGGCATGAGCGGCCCAGACCGATTTTCGCCGCAACAATCCAATGGTTCCATGCGGTACGTAGTGTTGGTGAGAGGAGTTCTCGGGTTCCAATGCCAGGAGACGGGCGTTGGTTGACTACCAGGGGCTTGAGGACTTCCAACTCATTCAGCGGACTGCAACAGGTGATGCCGGCGCGCTGGAAGAGCTGTACAGCCGCTACTCCACCGCCGTTTATTCGCTGGCCCGGTACATGCTGCGAAACGAAGCGTCAGCCGAGGATGCGACCCAGGACGTCTTTGTAAACATTTGGACCAAGGCGGCCAGCTACCGGCCCGACCGGGGAGCGCCCAAGTCCTGGGTGATGAGCGTAGCCCACAACAAGATAATTGACATCATCCGGTCGCAGCGCCGTCACCAGAACATGGGAAATCAGAGGGACTACGAAACCCTGGACCTGCTCCCGTCGGCCAGCCGATCCACAGAACAACAAGCGGAGCTGAATCTTGAAGGCGAACGCATACGGCGAGCCTTGGACGCCCTTCCCGAGGGTCAGCGGGCCGCGATAATGTTGTCGTATTATGAGGGGTATTCTCAAACGGAGATAGCAGAGAAACTTGACCTGCCTTTGGGGACGGTGAAGACGCGGATGCGGTTGGCGATGCAGAAGCTGCGTTCGGAATTGGAGATGGATGTTATCTAACCAGCCCGGTCAACCGGCCCACCCCGAAGACATTTTCGAGGCTTACGCACTGGATATCTTAGCCGAGGACGAGGCCATTCGGGTTGAATCCCACCTGAAGCATTGCGCGCGGTGTGAAGCGGCGGTCGGGCAAATTCAAGAGACGGCGACGCTGTTGGCCGCCGCGGTGGAACAACGGCCCGCTCCGGCTTACCTGCGGGACCGAGTCCTGGCCGGGTTACCGGGGACGCCAGAGCCGGTTGTTGCTTCCCGCCCGTGGGCATTCCTGCCCGAGTTTGCCTTGCCCTCGTGGTTCAACGCCAGGGGATTGGCGATACCCGCGGCGGTGGCCCTTGGCGCCATCCTCTTCGTGGTTTCGGTGGCGATGAACCTCCAGCTAAACAGCCGGGTGGAACAACTGGCCCGGGAGAATTCGACCGTTACCATCCAGATGGCCAAGGCTCTCCAAAACACCGAACGGCTACAGCAGGAAACGTCGGCGCTGGCCGGCCATCTGGAACTGCCGGGTTCCGGCAACCTCGATTCCATCTTCGACCTCGCGAAGACGCCGATTTCCCTTTACCTGGAAGCATTCCCTGATACCCAGCCAGTGATTATGGACTCCATAAACCTGGACGGCGACCACGAGGGGATGCTGTTGGTGGCAGACGACGGGATGCGGGCCACGATGATGATTTCTAACATGGACGCGGACGCCTCCGACAACCCATTCCTGGTTTGGTTGGTGCGGGAAGGGGTTTGGACTCCGGTGGGGAAGCTGAACATAGATTCCTCCGGCTGGGGGTCATTGAACTTCACGCCGGAAGAGCCGGTATACCTTTTCGACTCGGTGACCGTAACCACCAGAGACTTGGGGAGCGACGACACAGCCCAGGGACGGCTGGTGGCAAACAGCCGCATCCCCTACCAGGTCAACCCGCCTTAGAAACTGTCTCTAAACGTTTCTGGAAGTCTCAGGTTGGGACGGGCGGCAAGGAAGTCGTGCGCGGCCCTCAGGAGGAACGGATTCAATGCAGCCGGAGCGACCCCAGCCCATCCCCATTTCACCACCCCGGCAGCCCGCCGCGGCCTGCGAGATTTGTGGCGGCCCCACCCTGGAACTGCACTGCAAGATTCAGTGCCGTAACTGCGGGTACACCCGGGACTGCTCCGACCCGTAAGGAAGTCCTTCGAGATCCTCAGCGCTTCCCCCGGGATGCTGGGGGAAGGACGGGCAGCCGGGATATCCAGCTGCCGGCAGCGTTTATTGCCCCGTCAGTCCAGAGTCATGGCGTTAAGGCCGATCATGGCAAGTTCCTCGTCGCGGACCAACCAGCCGCCGACACCAATTCCTCCCATAATGACGCCGTCGCCAGACTTGACGACAACTCCACCAGTCCCGGGAGTGAGGTTGGGGTCGCCGTAGTCGCTGACCGTCCGGCCCCGCTCCTTCAACTGCTCCCCATGAGCGCCGGTGTCCATGCCCATAACGGCGGCGGTATACGCCTTGCGGAAGGCGTGGCGCCGGGCATACAGACGAACGTTGTCCATCTGGGCGTAGGCCACCATGTTGCCGGCGTCGTCCACGATGGAAACTGCCACCGGCATCCCGCCAGGCTTGGTCACGTCGTCAATGATCGCCTTCATCGCCGCCTGGGCTTGCTCGAAAGAAATGAACGGTTTAACCGCCACGGTTCGCCTCCTTGTCAGCTGCTGAATCTAAGCCCGAATCCACCGAAGGAGGGCGTCGGGTCAGCGTCCTGAAGTGGCCAAAGGGTGCTCCTCTGAATCTGGGATAATGGTTTTGTAACAGCAAACCGGTCCCAGAAAAGGAGCACCCAATAGATGCTACCACGCCGCCACCCCGACCGCATCCGTATCGCCTTCGACGACCACCGCCTGGTGACCAACGCTGGGCTGCTCCTTCCGGCCACCCTGGCCCGGCACCTGGGCCTGCCCGAACTGGTACAGGAGCACCTGGACTTGGGCGAAGCGCCGGGCCGGGCCAACACCGGAGACAAGATCATGACGCTGGTGTCCTCCGCTCTGGCGGGCGGCGACTGCATCGACGACGCCGATGTGTTGCGCACTGGCAGGACGGCCTGCGCTCTCGGCTGCGTAGTCAAGGCGCCCTCCACCCTGGGCACTTTCCTGCGCAGCTTCAGGTGGGGCCACGTCCGTCAGTTGGACCGGGTGAGCCGCGAGCTGCTGGCCCGGGCCTGGCAGGCGGGGGCCGGACCCGGCGACGCGCCATTCACCATCGACCTTGATTCGACGATCTGCGAGACTTACGGACTGGCCAAGGAGGGCGCCCGCCACCACGGCTATACCGGTGCACGGGGCTATCACCCACTGCTGGCCGTCGCCGCCGGAACCGGCGACGTGCTGATGGCCCGGCTGCGCGAGGGCCGGTCCAACACCGCCCGGGGCGCCGCCCACTTCCTGCGTGAGACGGTGGGACGGGTTCGCTGCGGCGGGGCCAGCGGGCAGCTCACCATGCGGGCCGACAGCGGCTTCTATACCCACGCCGTGGCCGCCGTCTGCCGCCGGATGGACGTCCGCTTCTCCATCACCATCCGCCAGCACAAAAGCCTGCACAATCTCATCGAGGCGATACCCGAAGATGCCTGGACGCCGATTCCTTACTGGATGGACGGCGCCGCCGATGTGGCCGAAACCACCTACACCCCCTTCCAGAGCGAGCCGGATGCCGCGCCGGTGCGGCTCATCGTCCGGCGGGTGAAGCCGGCGCCCGGTTCTCAACTGGCTCTCTTCGCCACCTACAGCTATCACGGCTTCATCACCGACCGGGACGGAGAGACCCTGGAACTGGAGGCCGACCACCGCCGCCACGCCGAGATCGAGAATGCGATACGCGACCTCAAGTACGGCGTCGGGCTGAACCATCTCCCCTCGGGCCGCTTCGCTGCCAACGGCGCCTGGCTGGCGGTACAGGTGATGGCCCACAACCTGGCCCGCTGGACCGCCCGCATCGGCCTCGGTGAGCGGACCGTGACCACCAAGACCCTCCGGCGGCGGTTCTTCGCCCTGGCCGGACGGCTCACCCGCTCGGCACGCCGGATCACCCTGCATCTTCCCAAGCGCTGGCCCTGGGAGGAGCAGTTCAGCCGCGCCCTGGCCCGACTGCGAGCCATTCCACTCCCAGCCTGACGGCGCCCGTCCGCAACTGACCCGCCAGCCAACCCAACGTCCCCGCAAACTCGCGCCAGCCCAGTCCGCGAGCGCCTCTTGCCGTGTCCTATCCCGCCATCTCGCTCGCCACAGCCACTGCAGGCCGACATCGGCGCCCCCCAAAGCGCCTGCAGACCGCCGCCAACCTCCCATCTACCCGAATTCCAGCCCGGATTATCGCGCCTGTAACTCCCTCACCCCCTTCCGCTGTCCTCACGCCGTCCATCCCTGTCCATCGGTGGATTCGGGTTTAAGCTCAGTTATTTTTCGATGGGGATACCCGTAGTCATGCGCCGAAAGCGGTTCACGGCTTCAGCTTCGGCGATTAACCATGGGGAAACGGCCACCAATCGGGGTAGTCCCGCAGTTTCAGATGCCTAAACAGCTCCGGGTGGGTATCCACTGCCAATTTCATGGCCTCGGTCACGGGTTCCCGGATGGCGAAGTGGGCCAACTCGGAAGTCCGCAGCTTGAACAGGTGGTAGCACTCCCGCAGGTTGACCTGGGCCAGGGTCCGGCGGTAGTGGGCATGAGTCACCAGGTATTGGGCGGCCGCGGGGGATGCCTCGTGGACCCGCCGGAAGGCCAACTCCGCCGACTCCATCGCCGATTGAAAAACGGCTTCCAACCCGGCTTCGGACACCAGCGGCGGGACCCGGTACCCCAGGGCCACGGTGGCCGGCTGGGGAATGTTGGTCAGCATACGGTGGCGCCTGAACTCGCGGAAGGCCCCGTAATCCATCACGAACTCGAAGGTGTAGGCAACCAACTCGAACTCGCGCCCCGGAGCGTCGTGGGGGCCGAGGGCGGCGGCACAACGGCCGATCACCCCGGCCTGTTGGCTGCCGGGCATCTCCTGAACGCGCCGCAGAACCTCTTCGTAGCCCATCCCGGAGTCACGGTACAGAAGGGCGGCGGCCAGCTTTTCCCGGGCTTGGGCATCCCATCCGACGAGGCGGACGTCCACCGTCTCCCCTGCCGTGTCTTCCGCCGGGGAGACGAATCCTCCGGCAAGCCCGGCGGACATGCTCCGTTGCTCACGGGCGGTGTGGACCAGATAAGGGCTGGTCTCGGCGTACTTGATGAGAGTGGGGGTGACGTTACGGCCCTGCTCCCGGATGTCCAGGCCCAAGTCCCGCTCCTCGGCCAATTCCGAGGACAACAGCTTGCTGACGGCGTGTTCCAGCGTCCGGGCGTTGGCCGTCACGCCGACGTTGGTCAGGGTCGCAGCGGGAAGCGCGGCGCGGCAGTGGTCGGTGGCAATGCGCCTTAGCCGCAAACGGTAGGCCGCACGACGCTCGCCGGCGGGCCGGGGCCGGGTTTCTTCCAGATACCGTTGGCAGCCTTCCAGGAGCCGGTTGTAGGTCTGGAACAGCAGGCGGCAGGCGGCATGATATTCCCCGGCCAATTGGGTATGCCCGGCCAATTCCGTGGGGAAGTGGTAACTGTCCTGGGGCAAGACCTGGTAGCGGGAGGACTTTTCGGTGAAAGACGCCAAGCGGTTGTCTTCCAGAGCGTCGCAGGCGAGGCGGGACAGGTTTTCCACCGCTAGATGCACCACGGCGTGTTCGGCGACCGAGGCGTGACCGTAGCCAAGGACCCACCGCTCGTGGAAGTCGGCGGCCTTTTCCCGGCTGACCTGCTCGGCTATCTCATCAAAAGGCTCAGGACTCCGGGAAGTCATGGCGAACGCCACGGCTATCTGCTCTTCGGTCAGGTCGTGGGCGTCCAGAGGGTAAACCCGTCTTAGTGAGGTCAATTGCGGTCAATTACGGTCTTCACCCGACTATTGTTGGGCAACGCCGTCCGGGGCTTCCAGCCATTTCTCGGACGGATTTTTGCCAGTTTCCGTTACGGCTTCCGCCCGACCAGCATGACCCAACGGTGTCTAAACATGAGCTGGCCGTCCTCAAGGTACGGGTGCATCCCGGTGGCCGTGCCGCCGTCGAGTTCCCGTTGCAGTTCGGACAGGATGGCCGAACGGGAGTCTGCGGGCGTTTCGGTCATGTCCATCCAACTCTTCAGGTTCCGCTGGGCCTCGAATGCGGCGGACTTGACGATTTCCAGGCCGCATTCCTCGGCCATTGCCCGCAGGCGGGTGGCGGGCAGCGCGTTGGTGTGGGAAGGGTCACGCAGACGCTCCAGCCGGTTGTGCATCGCGGCAGTGTCCGGTTCTTCTGAGGTGGTTATGTCAATGATGGCCACGTGGCCCCCGGGTTGACAGACGCGGACCATCTCCCGCAGGCACCGGAGGGGGTCTTCGACTTGGTGCATTGCCAGCCGGCAGCCCGCCACCGCGAAGCTGCCGTCGCCGTAGGGAAGGTTGCGGGCATCACCTTCGTCGAAGATGACGTTGGTCAAACCCTCATCCGCTGCCAACTGCCTGCCCCGCGCTACCATCTCAGGTGTAACGTCCACGGCCACTGACTCGGCAACTTGAGGCGCCATCGCCCGCGCCAGCAGTCCGGTGCCGGCTGCCACGTCCAACACCCGCATATCCGGCAGCAACTCCAGGTTGGCGATGCTCCAGGACAGCGCATTCTCGTTGCCATCGGAGGTGACGTAAGAATCCCAGGTGGCAGCCTGCTGCGAGAACTGTTCCCTGATTAGCTCGTCGTGGGTTCTCTCTTCTGCCATCGCTACGTCCTCTTTGCCGAGATGTGGTGGACGACGCAGTTCCTAGACCAGGGCCCCGAACCCGTCCGGGATGGAAACCTCGATTAACTGCACCCGGTCCGCCGCCACCGCCTTCTCCAGGGCCGAGGACAGTTCTTTGACCGAGGAAACCCGGGTGCCTTCAACTCCGTAAGAATCGAACAGCTTGATGAAGTCGGGATTTACCAGGTCGGTGGCCATCAGGCGGTCGTCGAAGCGGGCGCTCTGGTAGCCCTTGAGGACTCCCCAGGCGTTGTCGTTAAACATCAGCACGATGGGGTTGATGCCGTACTGAACGGCGGTGCCCAACTCCTGGGCGTTGTACTGGAAGCCACCATCGCCGGTGATGCAGACCACCGGAGACTTGGGCTTACCCACCTTGGCGCCCAGGGCGGCGGGGAAGCCGAACCCCAAGCCGGCCCAACCCCAGGGATACATGAACTGCCGGGGCCGGTCTATGGTCAGGCAGCGAGCGGCGCGGCTGGCCGGCACCGTGGCGTCCAGGGTGAAGATTGTGTCGTCGGGGGTGGCCGCGCGAATCGCCTCGAAAACGCGCAGTTCGTTGCCCCAGGTTTCTTGGAGAACTTGGTATTGCTGTTCCTTGAGCGCGGCGACTTCCCGCCGGTATTCGTCGCGCCGAACCACGTCCCAGTTGCCAAATCCCTGGAGCAACTGAGTGGCGACGGCCTGGGAATTGGCCACGATGGACACCGACGCGGCGTAGTTCTTGCCGATGTATTCCTCGTCCAGCAGGACGTGAATCAGGTTCTCAGGCAGTTTCAGGTCCACGCCGACGGTAGACCGGTAAGCCAGGGCCGAACCCAGCACCAAGCAAACGTCGCAGGAAGCGAGCCAGTCCTGGGCCGGGTTTTCACCCCAGATGCGGCGTCCCAAGGCCGGACCGAGGGAAAGCGGGTGGCTTTCCGGGAACGCGCCCTTGGCTCCGTCGGTGGTGACCACCGGGGCGCCTAAGCGCTCGGCCAGTTCAATGACTTCCGCGACGCCTCCCTGGGACTGGACTTCCTCTCCCACGATGATGACCGGCCGTTCGGCGGACAACAGGGCGTTCAACGCCCGTTCCACCATGACCGGGTTGCCTCGGGAAATGTTCGGCTCCCGGGGCCGAAGCACTTCCACATCGGCCCGCTCTCCCAGCAGGTCGGTGGGCACTTCGAGTTCGATGGGACGGGGCCGCCGTTCCTGGAAGCGGCGGAAGGCCTCGACAAAGTGGTCGGGGATGGACTCGACCTCGTTAATCATGGCGTTCCAGTCGGTGACGGCTCTGAACATACCCAACTGGTCCTTGGTCTCGTGGGTCGCCAGCTTTCCGCTGCCGACGAACTCCCGCTCGACGTTGGTCGTCACCTGGAGAATGGACGAGCTGGAGAAATAGGCTTCTCCCATTGCGCCCATCGAGTCCGCCGCGCCCGGGCCGGTGCTGGTCAGCAGCACACCCGGCTTGCCAGTTGCGCGGGAGTAGCCATCGGCCATGAAGCCGCACCCCAACTCCAGCCGTCCACCGATGAAGCGCAGGTCGTCCTGGTGGTCAAACAGAGCGTCGAACAGATCCAGGGTATGCACGGAAATAATCCCGAATACCGTGTCCACGTCCTGGGCTTTCAGCGATTCCACGATGGTCTGGCCGCCGGTCATCATGGGCATGAGCGAAACTCCTTTAACTGGGACTCCTTCAACGATGCGAGGCAGGCTGCCAGGCCGGGCGTTGGCCCCCTACAACAGCAGGGTAACCGGGTTTTCCAGGATGCGCTTGACTTCCATGAGGAATTGGGCCGCTTCTGCGCCGTCGGCGACCCGGTGGTCGGTGGACAAGGTGGCTTTCATCATCTGCCCCACGGCCAACTGACCGTCCCGCACCACCGGCTGTTCTTTTACCGCGCCCACCGCCAGCACAGCGGCATGGGGCGGGTAAATGATGGCGGCGAAGCTCTCAACGTCGAACATCCCCAAGTTGCTGATGCTAAAGGTGGTGTTGCCGTACTCTTCGTTGCGCAGATGCCCGCTGTGTGCCCGGCGGATCAGGTCCTTGCTGGCCGTGGCCAATTCCAGCAGCGTCTTGCTCTGGCAGTTGCCAATGCCGGGCACCATCAACCCCGACTCCAGCGCAATGGCGATACCGATGTTGGTTTCGGCGTGGAACGCCAACGCGCCATCCGAGAACGAGGCGTTGAACTTGGGATGCTGGGCCAAGGCCAGGGCTGCCGCCTTGACTATAAGGTCGTTGACGGAGACCCGGGCGTCGGCGTCAATGGCGTCGTTGATTTCGCGGCGCAGGGTCATGGCCCGACCCATGTCAACCTCGGCGGTGACGTAGAAGTGAGGAGCGTCGCGCTTGCTGTCCGCCGTGACCCGCGCGATGGCCTGCCGCATCCGGGACAACTCGACGCGCTGAGCGTTTCCAGCAACGGCTCCGCCCGCAGAGACCTCCGCCGGAACTTCGGCAGGCGGTTGTTCGGGCACAGGCGGCGTGTATTCGAGCACGTCCTTTTCGACGATGCGGCCACCGGGCCCAGTGCCGGTAATGTCGGCCAAGTTGATGCCCCGCTCCCGGGCCAACCGCCGGGCGATGGGCGAAGCGCCGACTCCACCGGGAGGGACGGCGGGCGCAACCTCCGGCGCAGGCGGCGTGTATTCCAGCACGTCCTTTTCAACGATCCGGCCGCCGGGTCCGGTGCCAGTAATGCCCGCCAGGTCTATGCCCCGCTCACGGGCCAGCCGCCGGGCGATGGGAGAAGCCCGCACTTCTCCGACTGCGGCAGAGGAAGCCGGCTCAACTGCGGCAACGACCGCCGGGGCTTCCGCTGGAGTAGGTGGAGCTTCAGGGGTATCGCCGTGTTCCGGCTCATCGTCCGGCACGGCCTCTCCGGGGGCGGTGATGATGGCAATCAGTTGGCCGACGGGCACCACCACACCCTCTCCGGCTACGATTCTGCCGACCACGCCGCCGGTGTAAGCCTCGAACTCGACGGTGGCCTTGTCCGTCTCAATGTCGGCCAGCACCTCGCCGCGGGTGACGGTCTCTCCCTCTTTCTTGTGCCAGCGGACAACAGTACCTTCCCGCATGTCGTAGCCCATCTGGGGCATCACGATGTTTGTTGCCAAGACGGCCTCCCGGCGAAGATGTGCAGCGTTGTGGCCCGGTAACTTATGGCGGCCGGTAATTCGTGGCGGCCCGGTCAATCATCCAGTCCGGTGAACCTGCCAGTTGTTGCAACGTGACCAGACAAGTCCGGACGGGCCCAGTCCTACCCGTGAATCGCGCGGCCTTCTGCGCCCAACGCCGCCTCTTTAAGCATTTCGGAAATTGTCGGGTGGGCGTGGACCGCCCAGCCTAATTCCAGCGACGTGCCTTCCAGAAGCCGAGTCAGGGACAGCTCCCCCAGCAACTCGGTCACTTCAGGACCAATCATGTGTGCGCCCAGCAGTTCACCGTAGCGGGCATCCAGCACCAGCTTGACCATGCCGTCGGTCTCGCCCATGGCCATGGCCTTTCCGTTGGCAAGGACGTTCATCCTGCCAACCTTGACCTCGTGGCCCTGCTCGACAGCCTGGGCCTCGGTCAGGCCAAAGCTGGCGACCTGGGGCTGGCAGTAGGTGGCGCGGGGCATGAAAGCGTACTCCAGGGGCTGGGTTTCCAGGCCGGCGATGCCCTCGGCTGCCGTGACCCCCTGCGCCGATGCAGCGTGGGCCAACGCCAGCTTGCCGGTCACGTCACCCACGGCGTATATGCCGGGGACGTTGGTGGCCATGCGGTCGTCAATCTGAACGAAACCGCCTTGGGTCTCAACCCCCAACGCTTCCAGACCAAGGCCCTCGGTGTTGGGCCGGACGCCGATGGCGACGAGGACTTGATCGCAGTTGACCGTGTGTTCGACGCCGCCCTGGTCCACCGCGACGGCCACGCCGTCGGGTCCAATGTTCACGCCGGTTACGCCCGCGCCGGTCATCACGTTGATGCCGTGTTTGGAGAAGGAGCGGGCCAACTGCCGGCTGATTTCCTCGTCCTCGTTGGGAACTAGCCGCGGCAGCAGTTCAACCACGGTCACATCCACGCCGTACATCTTGTAAACGTAAGCAAACTCAACGCCGATGGCACCCCCGCCGACGATGACGAGCGAACGGGGCAGGTCTTCCAGGACAATCGCCTCGCGGCTGGTGATAATCCGGTCGCCATCTACTGGGAGCGGGGGGATGCTGCGGGGTCGGGCGCCGGTAGCGATAATGATGTTTTTCGCGTTGAGCCGGTCGCCTTGCGGGGCCACCTCCACCACGCCGGCGGCGGCAATGGTAGCTTCTCCGGCAACGTGGTCGATGCCGTTCTTGCGCAGCAGGTAGGCCACACCACGGACGTTGCGGTCAACCACCTTGCGGCTGCGGGCAATGGCGGCAGAAAAGTCGGCGTGGAAGTTATCAAAGCGCAGGCCGAACTCGTCGGAGCGGTGGATGTAGGACAGAATCTCAGCGTTCTTCAGCAGCGCCTTGCTGGGAATGCAGCCCCAGTTAAGGCAGACGCCGCCCAGCGATTCCCGTTCGACGATAGCTGTCTTCAACCCTAGTTGGGCGCAACGTATGGCGGCCACATAGCCGCCGGGGCCGGCGCCAACCACCACCACGTCATAGTCGTTTGCCATTTGCACCTTCGGCGCGCTGCCGCAGGGAGCGGCATGGATCAAGACGGCGGGACACACGATACGATCATCATGTTGCCCACGCACTACGCCCAATTATACAAGCGGGCATGGGCATGGGCAACGCACGAGCGCGGCTAAAGGAAGGAAGTCCTTCAAGAGTCTTGGGGTGAACGAGTTGGTTGGGACGGACGTAATTGTTCAGTGTTGAGAGGAGGGGAGTGGCCGATGGCGGAATATAGTGGTTGGGTTACTTTGGGGGATTCATCCCCCAAACCCCCAGGAAAGAGTTGGCAGTTGCCTGAAAGCCTTGTCTGAAAACAATTCACCTCACCAACTCTGAACTGTTACGGACGGACGGGTTACCTTGACACCCCCGGCAGTAACACCTACGCTTCCTCTTGGTTAGCAACCACTTTTTGAGCAACCGCGTTACCACCCAACATCCGCTTTTTTGTGGAGGCCGCAATTATGGCCAACGGCGAAAACCCTAACCGGATAATCGTGCTCGACCCCACCGCCCCACCGAGGAAGTTGTCCCACGACCTAGCGCTGAGGCCTGAGGAAATCCGCGGCAAGACGCTGGGCTTCCTCTGGAACAGCAAACCCAATGGCGACGTGCTGTTTGGCCGGCTTGAAGAACTGCTCCGGCAGAAGTACGAGATTAGCGGCGTCATGTACCGCCGCAAGCCGACGTCCTCCGCGCCGGCCACTGGACAGGTCATTGACGAGCTGGCCGCCGCAGTGGACTTGGCAGTGGTCGGGCTGGCCGATTGAGGCTCTTGCACGTCGTGGAGTATCCACGATGCAGTGCAGTTGGAACGGCGGGGCGTCCCCACGGTCACCGTGGGTAGCCATCTGTTCGTCCGGCTGGGCGAAACCGAACGCCGGGCGCTGGGAATGCCCGAACTGCCGATGGCGATTACGTCTCATCCGATCGGCGGCGTCAAAGCGGACGCGGTCCAGTCCAAGGCGGACGATCTGCTGGAAACCGTGATTTCCGGCCTGACCAACGCCGGGGCGTAACCGTCCGATAATTTCCAATCCGGGGGCCGTCCAACTCCCTGACAGCCCCTGGCTTGACCACGCTCAGGAGGCAGCCATTGTCCCCCTTTGTTTCGCCGCAAATCGAAGTCCCCGACGAATACGAGGCGGTACAGGAGCTTTACCTGGCCAATGGCTGGAGCGACGGCCTGCCGGTCGTGCCGCCGACGCCGGGGCGGGTTGAAGCCATGCTTGAGGCGGCTGGACGGGACCCGCAACAGGTCATCGGGGAGATTCCGCCCAACTGGGGAGCGGCCACCGTCGAGAAGCTGGCCATCAACGCCGTGATGGCGGGGTGCCGGCCGGCGCATTTCCCCGTGCTGGTGGCGGCGGTGGATGCCATGACCGACCCGGCGTTCAACCTTTATGCAATACAGGCCACCACCCACCCCTGCGCGCCGCTATTAATCGTCAACGGGCCGATTCGTTCCGAGCTGGGCTTCAACAGCGGCTCAGGCGCCTACGGGCCGGGATGGCGTCCCAACGCCGTGGTTGGCCGGGCGGTGCGGCTGGTCCTGCTCAACGTCGGCGGTGCGTTGCCCGGCTCCGGGGATATGTCAACCCAGGGCGCGCCGTCCAAGTACAGCTACTGCGTGGCCGAGAATGAGGAGAGCAACCCTTGGAACCCGCTGCACGTGGAGCGTGGTTTTGCCCCGGAGCAAAACACGGTAACTGTCCTCGCCGGCGAACCGCCCCACAACATCAACGACCACACCGGAAGCTCGGCGGAGGACATCCTGACCATCGTGGCCGGAGCAATGGCCGTCACCGGGGCCAACAACGCCTACACCGGTGGGGAAACCCTGCTGGCGTTGGGGCCGGAGCACGCCGCCACCATCGCCCAGGACGGGATGACCAAGGACGATGTGCGGGAGTGGCTGCGCATCCACGCCGCGATACCCCTGGAACGGTACACGGAAGAGACGATGCTGGAGCGGTTCGGCCGCATTCCCGACGGCCCGGTGCCCATGGTAGCATCCCCAGAAGACCTGGCAATAATCGTCCTGGGAGGCCCCGGCAAGCACTCGTCCTGGGTGCCGACGTTTGGGGGGACAACGCGGTCAGTGACGCGGGAGATACGGGCGGGGTAGGGGCGGCTTCGAACGCGGTCAGGCTCAAGGATCGTACCAGCTAGTTTTTCAACCCAAGGTCAACCGACGCGCATAAATTGTTGGCTTCCGAGGCCTTGAAACCGCGCTGCGTTTGGATAGAATTTAGGCGTTGTCGGGTTCTTCAGAAGAGAGAAAAACGAGAACTCTGGAGCGTGCTTGTTCTATGATCTTGATTTCCTGGAGACTTTCCGCCCAGAGCCGACCGGGATGCAGTGTATCCCACCAACTCCGTTCCCCAGAGTCTCTATTCCGGCCGGGATTGTGGTCACCAAATCCATCAAGGCAGGCGTTCCACACAGGCCTGTAATGCCGGATAACAGCTCGTTCAGCGAGGTCGATCCAAGCTGGTTTTACCGCAAGAGATCTGTAAGTGAAGTCTTCAACCGCCAAGTTCTGAGCTTGGTCTATCGATCGTTTGTGTTCCCTGATCCTGCGTTGCAGTACCCTGTCGTTAATGTTCCCGTCATCTCCCACGCGAGACCCGCTAGGGACTGCTCTTCCCGCATAGATCGGTCTGCCTGTTTTGGAGATCGAACTGTAAAGGTCGTATTCTCCCCCGTAAACCAGGCAATAGATACCGGGACCTTCAATGTCAATTTGTTCGGTTAACGGAAGAAGCGGTTGCTGTTCGAACCGAATGACTATTCCGGCCATCAGGGTTTCGTAGGTAAAGGGGTCGTATAACTCGATCATGTTATATTGGTTGGCGGAGCTCAATGACGGATTCGTAGAGTTGGCTGCCTTCCCTAGATTGTTTGCTCCGTACCGCGGAATCTATAATGCTGTTCCCTACCCGGGTTTCCCGGGGCGTTGATATTCCCCGAACCTCTAATCCGCACTGGCCAGCGATGGCGGCCATATGCTTGTCTGTGGGGACGGGAATACCCTGCAATATACTGTTGCCGACGACGATTAGCGCCGTCCCGCCGTCCCGCAGGACCCATCGTACCCCCAGCAAGAACCGCACACAATCATTCAAATAGGCGGTCGCGTAGTTAGCCCAACCTTTTCCTCCGTAAACGCCTTTGTCCGGGTTCTGTTCCCTAATTGCCTCTACGGTGTCCCATATTTCCCGGTTTGTGATTAAGGGGTCCAGCTCGATTCTGCCTTGGTCGCGGGCGTTCTGCCAATAAGTGCCAAAATTTTGCTTCTCAAGGACTTTAAGGTCCTGGGGTGAATTGCAAAAGCCCAACCAGTACATATGGGGCCGCGTGTTTCGGTTGTAGTGGTAGTTGTTCATGTAAGGAGGCGAAGTAATCAAGAGATCAACGCTTTTCTGGTCTATCCTCCGATGGTCGTCCAGAAACGAAGCCGCATGTACGAACCCGTCCTCTCGGGTCCTGTGGATTCTGTTTTCACGGTACCAATCGGCGTCGTTTGCAATCTCACATAGCTTCGCAACCAATGTCTCGATTACGGGGTAACTTGTTACCTCGGCCCGACCAACGCTCGTTTTCCTGCCCAAGCTCGGTTCGTACGAGTAGTTACTATAATCGACCATTGTCGCGGCGAAGGCCAGTCGCATCACATCACCGATTTCTGGGTTGGTGTCCCGTTCGCCTTGAATGAAGTCCATGGCGAGGAGTACCTTGTCCATTACCCCGGGGCTATAAAAAGGTGACCTTGTTTTGAAACCTTGGGGTGGTTTGGCCGCGGCTACCTTCCCCGTAGCTTGGCTAAATTCCCCGAACTCCCGCAGCTTACGAGTTGTTGCTCTTAACAGGTCGGTATCGAGTCGATGGGCTGCAAGTTTGACAGTAGCTGTGAAAGTCGCGTATGGATTTATCTCGAAACCGACAGCGCGGTGGCCAAGTCTGTCTGCTTCAATCAGCGTAGTGCCTACACCAGCGAACGGATCCAAAATCACTTGCTCGGAGCCGGTGGTGAATCTGGCGATAGCGTCTGCGGCGAACGACCACGAGAATCCTGCAATCCAAGGAACCCACCGGTGAACTGGTACCGTCCGGTTGAGCGCGAATGTCGGGTCTTGAAAGGAGCTCTTGTTATCCCGTACCGCTTCGATGAGATCGGGTTGCAAATTAGCCTCTCGTGGGATTTCAGTCCTGATTTGACCTGCGTTTGGGGCTTACGTTGGTTGAGTGGATGATAATGCTTGGGGTTTCATTTTGACAATGGGCTGTTTGACAGTAACCCGTGGGTGTGCAATCAGCACGGCCTTGGACGGATTTTGGTGATGGCCATCCGCCTCTGGATGAAGAGAGAACCGAGTTGTTTAGTAAGGTAGGTTTCGTTCCAGCACGATGGCGTATTTTCAACCTTTTATCGGTCTCGAAACGTAAAAAGAGGGTAGTTGGGGTGAATTCCTACACCACCGGCCACCGCGGCGGGTAGTTGATGCCGGTGCGGGACAGCAGGGCCTCGCCGTCTGACTGTACCTGGTCGATTAGCTCCCCTTCGTCTACGAAGACCGGGTTGCCCGCTTCTACCACGACTTTCCCATCTACGATTACGGTGTGGACGCTGCGGCCGTCAGCGTTGTAGACCAGGCTGTTTACCGGGTTGTGCAGCGCGCTCCACTCGGGGCGGCGGGTGTCAAACAATACCAGGTCGGCCAGCTTGCCCTCTTCAATCGAGCCTATCTCGTCGCCCAATCCCAGCGCGTTCGCCCCGCCGGTGGTCGCCAATTCCAGGGCGGTCTCCGCGGGAATCATGCGCCAGTCCTGCCGGGCGTCTTTGTACAGGACGGCGATGAGATACATGGAGCGCATGGGCTCCAGAAGGTTGGAGTTGTTGCCGGCGTCGGTGCCCAGCCCCACCGTCACACCGGCGTCCAGCAATTCCGGCAACAGGCCCGTGCGGGTCATTCCCGCCGCGCCCTTCAAGGCGGCGGTGGGACAGACGACGACACGGGCGCCGGAGCTGGCCAGCGGCTCGACCTCGGACTCGTGGAGACCAAGGACGTGGGCCAGCACTACGTTAGGGCCAAGAACGCCCAGGTCTGCCAGGTAATGGGTTGGCAGCTGCCCGTGTTCCTGCATCCACTCGGTTGCGGCCTGGGCTGAGTAGTTGTAGTGGGTGGTCAAGCCGGTCCCGTGCTCGTCGGCCAGCCGCTTGGCCGCCACCAGCAGCTCCGGGGATGCATACATCGGGGCGAAGGGCATGGCCCAGGCGCGCACCCGTCCGTCCAGCCGTTGGTCGTAGTCCCGAATGGTGTCCTCCATACTCCGGACGGCGGCTTCGGTGGAGGTGACCGGCAGGTTCAGGGGGTTGGGCCGGTCAACGACCTGCGTGCCGGTGATGATGCGGCACCCGCTCTGCTCATAGGCGGGCAGGCAGGCGTCCAGGTGCTTGGTGCTGCCGGGGTCGAGGAAACAGGTGGTGCCGTACTTGAGCAACTCGGTAATCGCCAGCAGCGACGTCCGGTATTCCTCATCCGGGGTCATCGCGCCCTGGAGCAGGAACACGTTGGGCAGGTAGGCCGGTCCCAGGTCGTCGGGGAACAGGCCACGGACGGCGTGGGCATAGCTGATGTGCATGTGGCCGTTGACGAACCCCGGAGTGACTACCATGTGCCGGGCGTCAATCACCCGCTGGGCCGGGATGCCGGCCAGTTCGCCGGTCTTGCCGACGCGAGCGATGCGTTGGCCCTCGATAAGGATGGCGCCGTCCCGGACAATCCGACGCTGGGGATCAATGGTGACGAGGAATCTGGCGTTTTCGATTTTCAGCGACGTTGGCGCGTCCACGATGGCTTACCTCCTTGCTCTGATGGCGGAACATTGCTGGGCTGGGTGGATTGGGTTGGGTTTGACAACGGGCAGCAAGGGCTTTACCGTCACCATCGGTCCGGATAAAACCGGATACCTGAAGGGCAACTTGGCAAAGACGTTATGATCGATTCTCCCCACAATATCACAGTAAGGGCCGCCGGCGAGTTGGATGCGGACACTATTGTCGCTTTCAACGCGGCCATGGCCCGGGAAACCGAGGACAAGGAACTGGACCCGGAGGCATTGCGGGCGGGCGTAGCGGCGGTGCTGCATCGGGCGGACTTGGGGTTTTATCTCGTCGCCGAGATTGACGGGAGAGTCTGCGGGCAGTTGATGATTACCACCGAGTGGAGCGACTGGCGCAACGGTTTCTTCTGGTGGGTGCAGAGCGTCTACGTCAAGCCGGGATTCCGGCGGCAGGGAGTTTACCGGGCGCTGTACCAGCACGTCTCGGCGGCGGCATTAGCCCAGGGCGACGTGCGCGGCATCCGCCTGTACGTGGCCAAGGACAACCTGCCGGCCCAGAAGGTTTACCAACGGCTGGGCATGGCGGATTCCGGGTACAACCTTTATGAGGTTGAGTTTGACGCCGCGGAACATCAGACACGTCCCGGTTGACGCCCGGCGGGTAATAATTTATCTTGGCGTCGGGGCCACTGCGAACCTTTGGCGAGTACGGACATGGGCGCTTCACCAACAGAGTACGATTACCTGGACCGGGGGCGGTTCTTCTTGCAGCGGGGGATGCCGGTTGAGGCCATCGCCGACTTCGGGAGGGCCATCGAAATCGAGCCGTCGCTGGCCTCCGCTTACTACTATCGGGGGTTGGCGCATCGGCAGATGGGCGCGCTGGACTCGGCATTGAAGGACTATACCGAGGCGGTGCGGGCAGACCCGGACTATCCAGTCGCTTTTTACGCCCGCGGCGTGGTGTACCGGCAGCTTGGGGAGTACGACAGGGCGCTGCTGGACTACGATCAGGCCATTGACCTGGAGCCGGAGGACGCCGATTTCTACTATGCCCGGGGCGTGGCCCACGCATCCTTGAAGCACCACGAACAGGCCATCGCCGATTTCCGACTAGCATTGGAGTGGAACCCGGAGATGCCCAATGCCTACTACAACCTGGGAATCGCTCACCGGGACCTGGGGCATCGGGAACAAACCCTGGAATACTACACCAAGGCCATCAAACTGCGGCCCAACGACCCCGACTACCGCTACGCCCTGGGCAACCTGTTCAGCGACATGAACGATTATGCCAGGGCCATCGCCGAGTACGACGAGGCCATCCGGCTGGTGCCGGGGTTCGCCAACGCCTGGTATAACCGGGGCATCGCCCGCCGCAACGCCGGAGAGCCGGCCCAGGCCGTCGGCGATTTTGAACAGGCGTTGCGGACCGGGCCGGAGTTCGCCAGCCTTTACAACAATCGTGGCATAGCCCGGGCCGACCTGGGCGAATACCCATCGGCGCTGGAAGACTTTGACCGGGCACTGCGGCTGGACCCGGATCTGCCCACAGCGCACCTGGGCCGAGGCAACGTCCTGGCCAACCTGGGCCGGACACGGGATGCGGTGTCCGCCTACACCTCGGCCATTGGCCTGAAGCTGGACCTGGCCGACGCCTACCGGGGGCGGGGCACGGCTTACCGGGAATTGGGTGAAACCGAACTGGCCGACGCTGACCTTGAGACCTACCGGCGGATAACCAATAATGGCTGAAACGCTGCTGCTGCCCATTAGTATTCTCAACAGTATGGCGGATGGTCCCCTAACCTTGCTTTGCGGATGGTTGCGATGAGTATTCAGGGTTCGGCCTACGAAACGTTGGTAATTGACGAGCAGTTGGGTCACCTGGAATACATGGTTACCCAAGACTTGCTGTCCCAATTTCAGCAGGCGGTTGGGTATCCCGAAGCCGCCTTTCCTCACATCGCCGTGAAGGAATACATCGAAGTCTTGCGGCGGAAACACGGACCGATACCCATAATCAGCGCCAAACACCGGGACCGGTACTACCATCCACCCATCGTCGGCAAGCGGGTGCAGGTCACCGGATGGGTGCGCGAAAAGTACCAGCGCCGGGGCCGGTCATGGCTGGTGGTAGAGACCTTCGCCATTGACGAAGACGGCCGGGAGATAGTCCGCAGCGAACACACCTTCCTAATCGGTGGATTGGAGTCCCGCGAATGACAACCTTAGAGGTTTCCAACCTTCGGCCCGGCGACGAACTGCCAAGTTTTGACCGGGGCATCACCCAGGAACAGATTGACCGCTTCGAGTACGTGGGTCAGGATGCGGCAGGGCAGGACGGGAACGGCCCGCCGGCGCTGAACATCCACACCGACTCGGAGCGGGCGCGGGAGATGGGGTTGACCCGGCCCGTGGCCTCGGGGCAGATGTCCTTTGCTTTGCTGCACGAACTGCTGGCCCGGAGCTTCGGCGCCGACTTCCGGCAGGGCGGTGAACTTTCGGTCACCTTTCTGAAGCCGGTCTACGGGGATGATACCGTCACCGCCCGGGGCGTGGTGGAGGAAGCCGAGACCGCCGAGGGACGTGCCAGCATGGCCCTGCGGGTCTGGCTGGAAAACCAGGACGGGGTGCAGACCTGCGCCGGTCAAGCCCGGGTCACCATTCCCAGCCCCTTAACCTGAACTGGGTTCATAAGGAAGCCCGTCGAGAACCGCAGGACAACCGGGTTTGGACCAACGGAAGTCCTTGGGTAAGCTGGGGCGCGAACGAGTCGGTTTTTGAGGGAACATGGACAATTTCAGCGAGCAGCTCAGGGCGGAAACCCAGCCGATTTGGGACCGCATTTTCACCCATCCGTTCTTGCGGGAGATCAAGGATGGAACGTTGCCTTTGGAGAAGTTTCGCTATTATCTGACGCAGGACTATCAGTACCTGGAAGGTTTCGCGCGGGCGGTGGCAATGGCGCTGGCGAAGGCTCCCGATTCGGAGTTGCTGGAAGAGTTGTCGCACCGGGTTTTGACGCCGGTGGAGCGGCCGCTGCACCACGAACTTCTGGCGGAAGCCGGGGTCTCGATGGCGGACATTGAGGCCATCGGCCGGTCGCCCACCAACACCGCTTATGTCAACCATATGCTTACTACCGCATCGCTGCATGGGTTGGGGCCAACCGCCGCGGCGCTGCTGCCCTGCCCTTGGACCTACCATTTGCTCAAGGAGAACGTCGGCGCGTCGGAACACCCCCTTTATTCCAGGTGGACGGCGTTCTACGTGGCCGGGCTGCTGGAAAACAGCGTCACCGCCTGGCGCAGCTTTGTTGACCGGGCGGCGCAAGATGCCGGCCCTGCCGAGCTGGGGGCGATGCGGCAGGCGTTCCTGGTCAGCAGCCGGTACGAGTTTATGTTCTGGGAGATGGCCTACCGGCAGGAAGCGTGGCCGGTTTAACCAGGGCCTGAGAAGATACAAATTTCCAACACCTTTCGAGGAGAATTGTTATGCCCACCGCCGCCATAAACGGAATCGAGCTTTACTACGAGTCATACGGGGAAGGCCCGGCCATTGTTTTCGCCCACGGCAGGGGCGGGAACCATTTCAGTTGGTTCCAGCAGGTAGCGGCGTTCCAAGGGGAGTACCGGTGCATCGTCTTCGACCACCGGGGTTGGGGACTGACGGGGGACGTCCCCGGCGGCCCAGGCCCGGCGGCGTTTGTTGATGACCTGACGGCGCTGTTGGACTACCTGGAGATTGACCGGGCATTCCTTGTCTCCCAATCCATGGGCGGCATTACCAACCTGGGGTTTGCGCTGCGTCACCCGGAGCAGGTGTCGGGGCTGGTGCTGGGCGACACGACCGGCGGCATCGGAGATCCGTCCGTGGTGGACCTGCTGAAGGACGTTCATCCGCCGGAGGACTCGCTGCGGCGAGCGCTGTCGGCGGGGTTTATTCGGGAGCATGCGAACCGGGTGGTGTTGTTCAGGCAAATTGGAGCGTTGAATCCGGCGATGCCGATAAGCGTCGTGTCCGGGCTGTTCCGCAACCCGACCGGGCCGCAGGCGGCGGACTTGGCGGTTTTGGACGTCCCGACACTGCTGATTGTCGGGGAGGAAGACCTCATCTTTCCGGTCCACGTGATGCAGGCGGCACAACGGTTGATTCCCAATTCCCGGTTGGAGATCGTCCCCGGGGCCGCCCACTCCACGCACTTTGAGCAGCCGGCGGCGTTTAACTCGCTGGTGAGGGAGTTCTTTGCTTCCGTCCGGGCGGGGGAGGTTGCGGCGCCGACCGGGGACTAGGGAGACTGCCGTTAGCGAAAGCCCCCACATTCCCCTATTCGGGGAGGAGCAGGGGCTTTTTCTGCCTGGTCAGGGGATGTTGGTGGCTCCGAAGGTGCCCCAGCCTTGGGGGACGTGGACGATGCCGGGTTCCAGTTCTTCGACGTCGTTCTGGCCACAGGCTCCCATGTCGTGGTCTAGCTCGCGGCGAAGGACTTCGAGCATCCCGTGGACGCCTTCCGCGCCAGCGACGGCGAGTCCCCAATAGAGGGGGCGACCGACGGCGACGGCGCGGGCACCGAGGGCGAGGGCCTTGAGGACGTCGGCGCCGCGGCGGACGCCGGAGTCGAGGTAGACCTCGGCCTGTCCCCTGGAGGCTTCGACGATCTCGGGGAGCATTTCGACGGCGCCGAGGGTCTGGTCAATCTGGCGGCCGCCGTGGGTGGAGACGAGAATGCCGTTGACGCCGTTCTCGACGGCCATGTGGGCGTCCTCGGCGGTGCGGATTCCCTTGAGGACGAGGGGCAGAGAGGTGAGGCCGCGGAGCCATTCCAGTTCATCCCACTTCAGGGCAGGGACTTGGGCGGGACGCCAGTTGGGGGCCTCGTCGGTACCGCTCAAGGCCTGGGCCTGCTCGGAGGAAGCCATGAAGTTGGCCGGGGGGAAGGGGTTTTCGTAGTGGTTGTGGACGTCGCGCTCCTTGGGGCTGGGGACGGGAGTGTCGACGGTGAGGACGATGGCCTTGAATCCGGCTTCCTCGGCGCGGTGGACGAGCATCTCGGTGATTTCGTAGCCGCGGTGGTAGAGCTGGAACCACTTGGGGCCGGCTCCGGCCTCGGCGACCTGCTCCATGGGGTAGTGGGACGAGGTGCTGAGCATCATCAGGGTGTTGGACATTCCGGCGCCCCGGGCGGTGGCGAGTTCGCCGTCGGGGTGGGCGATCTTGTGGCCGCCGGCGGGACAGACCATGACGGGGAGGCTGATTTCGGCGCCGAGGACGGTAGTGGAGAGCTTCCGGTTCTCGACGTCGCGGAGGAAGCGGGGGCGGAGTTTGAGGTCCTCAAAGGCGGAGGTGTTGCGGCGGGTGGTGGACTCGGTCATGGCACCCGCTTCGATGAACTCCCAATGGTTGTGGGGCAGGGAGAGCTTGGCTCGGGCTTCGTAGTCACGCAGGCTGATGGGGGCGTCGCTCATGGAATCCTCCTAGAGTTGATTGGGGCCCGGGCGGGCTGCCCGGGGTCCGGTTGGGGCGGTTCCGACTAATCTACCTTGGGAACAGGATAATGGCAAGGGTTTGGGCGTTGATGAAGTCCTTTGACGACGTTGGGGCGAAGGAGTTGAATCAGAGCATTGTCCTGGCATTGTCCTGGCAAACGGACTTTTGAGACGGTTTCCCATGAGACGGTTTTCCGTGAGACGGTTTCCCAAGCCAAGGGCGCCGGCGGAGGCGTTCACAAGTTGGAGTAGTGTTTGGCCCAGACGGGCAGGGCCAGTTCGAGGGCTTCGACGTCTTGCTTAAGCTTCTTCATGTCGTTGAGTTGGATTGAAAAGGATAGGACGGAACGGGCAGCACGGATGCGGATGGCGGGATTGGGGTCTTGCATGGCCTCGGCAAGGACGCCGATGCTGTACAGCATAATCCCTTGGAGTTCGCACCGGGCCAATTCGGCGGCTTCATCACGGAGGCGAGTTAGTTCCTCGCGAAAGTCATCGTCGTGGAGCCAGCGGTTCAGGGTACTGAGACTGACTTCAGACAGGCGGGCGGCTTCGGTTGCGTTGTGAGTGGCGGCCAGGATGGGTAGAACTTGCTTCTGTCGGGGTGTGAGGTTGGGACTCCTAAAAACCGGGTCATTTTGTGTCATTTCGTGTCATTGGGCCTCAGTGGCCAGTTTGGATTTGGGCTTCGGCAGTCGTTGGTTAATGCCGTACAGATGTTATGTTAGGGAGGGGTTGCCGGGGTTAGCAAGGGGCCGGGCGTCAGTAGTCAGGGCCTTTTAATTTTCTGGGACGGGGGCTACGTTGGGGGATGAATCCCCACTTCTGAAAAGGCTCTGCCCCTGGATTGGGGTAGTCCGACAATGCAGCACTGAGCTTGCCGGAGGAATTACGGGGAACTATTAAAAGACCCTTAAAAGACCCTGCGTCAGTAGTTGTGGGTTGAGAAGCAGTCACGGACTTGGGGCGCCGTTAGTTGGGAGGCATCGAAGATTCGCGCTCTTCTTCCCCTGCGCCAGCCGTATCCTCAGCCTCGATCACCTCAACCCCGGTCGGGGAGTTCCATTGGCCAGCCAGGTAGACAACCACGTCCTTAGCCATCGCCACCAAGGGCGGTCCCAGAATGACGCCCCAGAGGCCAAAATACTGGCTCCCGATGGTTATCACCAGGATGACGGCGATGGGGTGCATTTTCAGGGTGTTGCCCTGAATGCGAGGCACCAGAAGGGTATTCTCCAGAAGTTGGACGACCAAAAAGAGCAGAATGACCCATAGAACCTTGTCCGGCGCGGTGGCCAGGGTTACCAGCACCGCGGCGGCCCCGCCAATCCAGGGGCCGATGATGGGAACCAACTCGGTCAGGCCGGCAATTAGGCCCAGGATTACGGCGAAAGGCACTCCCATCAGAAGCAGCCCACCGGCTACGATAACCCCGACAATCAACCCCAGGGTCAACTGGCCCCGGATGTACCCGCCCAACGTCCGGTCAGCTATGTCCATGATGTCCCGCAGGTACGGGCGTATTGCCGATGGGAAAGGAGCGTAAAGGGATGTCTTAATCGGGCCGGAGTCTTTCATCAAGTAGAAAATCAACACGGGCGCGGTGGCCAGTCCCAGGATAAAGGCGAAGGAGCCGGATATAACCACCAGGGTCTGTTTCGCTACGTTCCAGGCAGCCTGAAGCAGGATTCCACCCGCATCGGCCAAGGTCTGCTCCGCTTTTTCCCGAAGCTCGGGCGGAACCAGGTCGGCGTAGTGGGCGATCCGGTCTTCGACCGTAATCCGCGCGGGATTGAAGAATTCAGGGAAGTTCTCAATGAATCGCTGGCTTTGCTCGATGGCAGTTGGAATTACCAGGACCAAGACTCCGGCAACGACGACCAGCCAGCCGAGGAAGATTAGCCCGATGGCGATGCCCTTACTGAGGCCAGGGCGGCGGTGCCGCCAAGGCATTAACCGCTCCAGCAACCGGGCAATCGGGAGGAACACGTAAGCAATCACCGCGCTGAGCGCCAGGGGCAGGAGCACCGTTCCCAGCAGATACAGCGCCGCGACGATGACTACCACCACGGCCACGACCACCAGCAATAGGAAGCGCTTACGTCTCATGTCCTGCTGCATTTACGCCTGCTGAGCCTGGAAATAGTCCCTGAGCCGGTAAACGTAAGGAAGACGGGCAATTACCGAAACGGGGCGGGCAACACTATGGCGGTCACCCCATATCGTGTCAACTGTTGCTGAACCAGGGGCTTTTAATTTTCTTGGGATGGGGGCTACGTTGGGGGATTCATCCCCCAAACCCCCTGCCCCAAACCCCCTAAAAAAGTGGCGGTTGGATGAAAGCCTTGGCTGAAACCAATTTACCTCACCAAGTCTGGACAGTTACGCCCGTTCGTAACTGTTAAGGGTTAAGGTGGGCAGAGTGGCTGATGGCCGAATATGAGGGTTAGGTTACGTTGGGGGATTAATCCCCCAAACCCCCTAAAAAAGTGGCGGTTGGATGAAAGCCTTGGCTGAAACCAATTTACCTCACCAAGTCTGGACAGTTACATTAGGGGACGGTTGATGGTATTTGGAGAGGTTCAAAGTAATTAGGAACGGGCGCCCCGATTGGGGCGCCCGTTTTTCTCGCGGGTTTGGAATGAAGGGTTGGCCGAGGTGGGCCGTTAGCGCTGTCCTTCGGGGGAGAAGGGAACTATGCCGGGGATCCACCAGCTTTCCCAGCTTTCGTCGATTTTGCCCTGGAACATTTTGACGTCTTCCTCGGTGAAGTGGGCGAAGCGGCCCTGACGCAGCAGGTAATCGGCGACGGGCTTGCGCTGGCGGATGCCGCTGGCGATGGCCTTGGAAGGCCCGTTGAGAATCAGCTCGCCGTCCACGATTTCGTACTGCACCCAGATACCGGTCTCGACGGCCAGCATCCCCAACTCGTGGGAATACTTGGGGTCGTAGTCCCAGCCCTTGGGGCAGGGGTCAATGCTGTGGATGAAGGTGGGGCCGCCGATGGTAAGGGCGCGGCGAATCTTGTTGGTGAAGTCCAGGCCGTAGGAGCCGCAGGCGGTGGCGACGTAGCGGCAGTCCGGATGGCCGGTGGCGAGCATGGGCGCGGTGTTCTTCTTCCAGCGGTTGTTCATAATCCGGTGCTTTTTGCCCGGAGGGCTGAAGGTGGAGTTGGCGCCCCAGGGGGAGCTGCCGGACACCTGGATGTCGGTGTTGGCGTAGGACTCGTTGTCGTAGCAGAGGATGAGCAGGTTGTACTCTTCGTGCTGGAGGGCGGCGGAGATGGCGGAAAGGCCCATGTCCACACCGCCGCCGTCGCCGCAGAAGGCGATGACGTTGATGGGCTCGTCCTTCATCTTGCCCTTGCGCATCTGGGAGGCCAGGCCGGCGGCGGTGCCGGTGGCCGCGGAGCCAGAGGAGCCGAGCTGAGTGTGCATCCACGGCACCACCCAGGGGGTGCTGTAATAGGTGGTGTTGGCGACGTACATACAGCCGGTGCTGCCGACGACGATGGTGCGGGGGCCGGCGGCCTTAATCATCAGCCGCATAACCAAGGCCGACTCACAGCCCTGGCAGGTGCGGTGGCCGGAGGTGTAGCCTTCCTGGACCGGAATGTTCTTGACCCCTCGGATCTGGGGGAGCTCCTGCAAAGTGGTCATGGTTTTGCTCCTTGTTAAGGATGGGTTTCGCGGGCTTCCCGCTTGCGCGGGAATAGCAGTCAAGCGGGGTCTTGCTACTCCCGGACGGCGACCCAAGTGGTTTCTTCTTCAATTTTACCAGTATCAACAGCTTTTTGTACGGTGTCAACAATCTGGTTGACGTCGCGGACCAAAATTTCCCGCCCGCCGAGGCCGGCGACGAAGTTGAGCATCAGCGGATGGTTGGCCGTGGGGTACATGGCGGACCGCAGCTCGTTGAACAGCACGCCGCCGTAGGACGGGGAGCCGTAGGAGTAGTCGCGGTCAATCACGCCGATGGCCTTGCAGTGACTCAGGGCTTCCTGAATCTCCTCGGTGGCGAAGGGGCGGAAGAACTTGATACGCAGGAATCCGACCTTCTTGCCCTGCTCGCGGAGGCGGCGGATGGCGACGCGGACCGGCATGGCCAGGGTGCCCATGCCCACCAGAACGATGTCGGCGTCCTCAGTCATGTACTCCTCAATGAAAGGGCTGGGGTCGCCGCGCCCAAAGAGCTGCTTGAACTCCTCGTAGGTCTCCTTGATGACGGACTGGGTGCGGCGCATGGCGTCGTCGGTCTGGCGGCGGATTTCCATGAGCCAGTCTTCATTGACCTGGGGCGCCACCGTGATGGGGTTGTCCGGGTGGAGCAGCAGGCGTCCGCGGTCGTAGTCGGGCAGGAACTGCTGCACCTTGTCGAAGCTGGGCACGTTGACGATAGCTTGAGAGTGAGTAAGGAACGAGCCGTCGCAGCTAACGGCGAAGGGCAGGAAGACGCGGGGGTCTTCAGCGACCCGCCAGGCCAGCAGAGCCGTGTCGAGGGCTTCCTGAGCGGTGGCGACCCAGTAGAGCATCCAGCCCAGGTCGCGCACGGCCATGGCGTCGTTGTGCTCCACACCGAAGGCGCCGGGGTCGTCCAGCGCGCGGTTGCCGACCATGGCTACCACGGGCAGGCGCAGGCCGGCGGTGACGGTGATTGCCTCGAAGGCGTAGAACCAGCCCACGCCGCTGGAACCGCAGAAGGTGCGGGCGCCGACGGCAGAGGCGTGCTTGACGATTTCAAACTGGGAGTGTTCGCTTTCGGCGACGATGAAGTCGCAGTCGAAGGCGCCGTCGGCCTTGAGACGGGACACATACTGCATCACCGTGTCGTAGGGACGGATGGGGTAGGCGGTGATGACGTCCACATCGGCCAGGGCGCAAGCGATGGCGATGGCTTCACTGCCGGAGATGAGTTCCTCTTTTTCCACTTGGTAGGTTTCGGCTTGAGCGAGTGTCATTTAGTCCTCCGCGGCCTGAGCGGCTTCTTCGGCGTACTGGCCAACGTGGTGGAAACCGTGGGTGCGGTCAACCAGCTTTTGCTGGTCAATGAGTTCGGTCATCCACTTGGTGTAGCCGTCCTTGTCCTTCTGCCAGGCTTCCCACTGGCTGCTGTTGTCGTTGAACTCGGCCTCGTTAATCATGGTGACGCAATCGGGGACGGGGCAGACGGCTTCGCAGACGCCGCAGCCGCAGCAGGCTTCCATGTTGGCGTCATACAGGCCATCGGGGGTCACGTCGAAGCAGGTATCCGGGCACTGGAGCCAGCACAGGGTACACTTGATGCACGTGTCAAAGTTGACCACGGGGCGCATGGACCGGGTGCTGTACTTCTTGAAGACTTCGTTGCGGACCGGCTGGAAGCCTTCCTCGCCGCCGCGGAAACCGCCGCCGGTTTCAATGCCGCGGATGACCAACCCTTCTTCCATGGTCTTCCAGCCGGGGAGGTCGAAGCTGAAGGGGATGTCGTCAGAGCCTTCGCCGGGCTCCACGGGCCGCTCGGTGGCGCGCTCGTAGGCTTTCTCGGCAGAGGTCACCTTGAGGTCGCTCCAGCCCTGGTCCTTAATGGCTTCGATCATGGATTCCAGGCTGACCAGTTGAGGACAGACCTTGCAGAGGGTCCCCAACAGACGGACATCAGTGTGGTCGTCCTTGTAGACCCACAGGCCGGAGAAGCTGGGCACGGCGGGAACTATCGACAGGTTGTAGGGTTCGTCCCGCTGATGGATGTCCTCGATGAGGGAGTCGGCGGTCTGCCGGGAGGTCACAATCAGGGTGCCGTTGGGTTTGGTGAGGGCGTTGATGGGCTGCATCCCATACCAGGCCCAGGATTCGATGCCCTTGCACATGGTGTCGTCCACGTTGATGGTGACGTCCACGTCGTGGGCTTCGTAGACCGCCAGGTTTTCTTCCAGTTCTTCCGGAGAGTCGGCGACGATGGCGAACTGCTTGGCGGGGATGCCGTTGCGTTCGGGAGAGTCGCCGTAACGTCCGAAGGCAGTGCCTATTTTGCCCTCTTTTCTCGCCGCGAAGACTATGGAGCGGACGATGTTCCGGGCCAGGGACTTCTGAAAGATGCCCCGGTACACCACCTCCACAGCTACTGTGCTCATATCGGTTCCTCCTGTGTGCTTATTGAATTGCTTTTGGATTTCCGACTAAGGGTGCGATCATGCGAAAGGCGCAGTTCTAGTCGGCCGCCACTTTTTCGCCGGAATCCCGCTCCGGGCGCCCCCGGGTGAAAATACCCGGCTCAACGATGGTCAGGTGATGCTCCATCGCTTGTTGGGCCATGGGTGGTTGGCCGCCTTCGATGGTCTCCAGGATTTGCCAGTGAGACTCCAGGGAGCGCTGGGGCCGGCCGGGTTCCTGCAGGGAACGATCCCTGGAGAGCTGAAGGATGTCCTCGACGGCGTGGACGACCTGGATCAGGGCGCTGTTGTGGGTGGCCGAAGCAAGAGCAAAGTGGAAGGCGGTGTCTGACTCGACACCGGTCTCGCCGGCGTCAATCTGACGCCGCTGCTCGTAGAGGATTTCCCGCAAAGCGCGCACATCGTCCTCGGTTGCCCGCCGGGCTGCGAGAGCCGCGATGGGGGGCTCCAACAGGTGGCGCATCTCGAAGATGTCGGTAAGGTCGGCGGAGCCGGTGGACAGCGCAGCCGTGACCATAGCCATGACCGACTCGATGTTTCCCGACAGGTTCTCGGTGTTGATGAAGGTACCCGAGCCCCGCTTGCTGACGACCAGAGCCTGCAACTCCAGGGACCGTATTGCCTCACGTACCGAGCTGCGGCTGACCCCGAACTTCTTGGCCAGATCGCGTTCCGACGGGAGACGGTCGCCATGCTGCAAGCGGCCCTGGCGAATCAGGGTATGAAACTGCTGCACTATGTCCTCGTGCAACCGTCGCCGTCTTATGCTTTGCAGTGGTTCGGAAGTCACGGCAATGTGGTCTGACCAATCATAGGATGGGGATATTATAAGGGATGGCGGGGGGTTGTCAATGGGGTGGGGGATGGAGTTTTGGGTCTTTTAATCTTCTGGGGCCGGGGGGATACGTTGGGGGATTCATCCCCCAAACCCCCTGAAAAAGTGGCGATTGTATGAGAGCTTTGGCTGAAACCAATTCATCTCACCAAGTCTGAACTGTTACATGGGTTATTGTGTCATTGCTGCAACCTGCGGGACAGGGCTGGAAACGGGATATGGGCTAGGTGGGAGAGGTAAGGTTGGCCCAGAGGCTTTCCGCTGCCCCCCGGATACGGGCCCAATCTGCGTGGGAAAGCGACCCTAGCGTTCGGTTAACCAGACCTTTTTGGATAGTGGCCAGCTTATGCAGCCGAACGACGGATGGCAGGAGTAAGCCCGCTGCCGTCCAGTCGTTCAACCGGATGTCGAAGACATCCCTTTCGGTCTGGCTGGTCACGCGCGCCACGACAATGTCTTCGTCGCCGGTATCGAGCATCACCAAGGCCGGGCGACGGCGGGACCCGGCAAGGTTGGTGAATGGGAATTGCAACAGGACCACTTCGCCGTGACGAAAACTTTTCAAGGGTTCAAGTTCAGATTGTGTCATAAACGGAGTCGGCTTCCGAGTAACCCCTAGCGAATTCTTCGGCGGTAACGTGGTCCCATGAGCCGGATCCGGCCGTTTCCGCCGATGTTACGCCGGCCCATTCGGGGAGCGGGTCGTCGAAGGTGAAGGGCAGGTCTTCGTCGCCGCGGCCTTTGAGGAACAACTCCCGGGCGGTGGGGTATTCGTAGTAAATCTCCAGGCCGTTGCCATCGGGGTCGGTGAAGTAGATGCTGCGCTGGCTTACGTGGTCCATCATGCGCGCAACTTCAACGCCGTTAGTTTGGAGGGTGTCGTAGGCTTCTTTGAGGGCCTGGTAACTGCCGACCTTGAAGGCAATGTGGACCACGCCCACAGCGTTGTTAGCCTGGACCGGGCCGGCAGCGGTTTCCGGGTCCTGAACCGGCGAGACGTCGATGGTGTGACCGTCACCAGGGAGGCTCATAAACACGCCGCCGTGGTCGGGGTCTTGTTCCATGAATTGAAGTCCCAAAATGTCGATGTAGAACTTCTTCGAGCGTTCGATGTCCCTTACCCGCACGGCGCAGTGGCCGATTCGTTCCAGGTTAATTGGCATAACAGTAACTCCTTTAACTGTACATACGGCTGCATCAACGTTATGACGAGGGAATTTGTTTGTCAACGGCGGGCGAGGCCAGGTAACTGTTCAGGGTTGAGGGGGGCAGAGTGGCTGATGGCGGAATATGGGGGTTGGGTTACGTTGGGGGATGAATCCCCCAAACCCCCTAAAAAAGTGGCAGTTGGCTGAAACCAATTCATCTCACCAAGTCTGAACTGTTACAGAGGCCAGGAAGAGCTTCGATGACGGCGGCACGAACGGGTTCCAGACGAACGGATTGAATAACGGATCGAGTGCCGGGCGACAACGACTCCGGGGGCTTTGCAGCGGTCGGGACGAGGCCCGGCAGTTGGCCCCGAAGGGTGTTCGGTGTGTTAAACTTCAAGCGGCTTGAAGGCACCCAGCTCAAGGCTTGGCCAAGCTGGTAAGACCGTCAATTTGACTTTGACCGGGGAGGTTGCAACCGTGTCCCAACGGATGAACGCTGGGGAAGCAGTAATCGAGTTGCTCCGTCAGGAAGGCGTGTCCAAGATTTTCGGCATCGTCGGGTCGTCGTTCCTGGATATTCTGGACCCCATATACGACCGGGACGACATCGAGTTTGTCGGCGTTCGCCACGAACAGGGAGCGGCGTTGATGGCCGACGGGTTCAGCCGCATTTCAGGAGCGCCGTCGGTCTGCCTGGCAACCAACGGCCCGGGCGTGCTCAACCTGACCTACGGCATCGCTTCGGCCTACGTGGCGCACTCGCCGGTGGTGGTGCTGGCGCCTTCGGCTTCCCGGGAGCACCAGTACCGGGACTCGACTCAAGAGTTCGACCAGGTATCGTTGTTCCGGCCCATCACCAAGGCGAGCTTTCCGGTAAACAAGATTGAAAGGCTGCCAGATGCACTCCGACAAGCGTTCCGGGTGGCAACCTCAGGGAAGATGGGGCCGGTGCTGCTGGACATTCCAAGGGACCTGATGCCGGGGGCTGAGATTGACGTGGACTTGCTGCCGCCCAACGCCTATCGGACGGGGCAGACACGGGCGCGGGGAGACCGGAACCTGATTGACCGGGCGGCGTCAACCATGCTTTCCGCACAGAGGCCGGTGATCGTGGCGGGCGGGGGAATCGAGTGGAGCATGGCCGCGGAGGAGGTCACGAAGCTGGCAGATATGGTGGGGGCAGCCATCGTGACATCCTACGGAAGGGCGGACGCAATACCGAACGACCACCCGTACCACTTGGGGCACCTGGGGAGGCTGGGGTCGGAAGAGGCGATAGAGGCCATCCGGAAGGCGGACGTTATCCTGGCGGCGGGGACGCGACTGGGGCAGTCCACCACATTCTATGACAACCGGTTCGTTCCGGCGGACGCTCGGATCGTACAGATTGAGATTGACGCCAACGAAATTGGACGGAACTATCCAGTGGAGGTGGGAATCGAGGGTGACGCCAAGGCGGTGTTGGAGGACCTTATCGAAAGGGTGCGGGAAGCGGAGCCACGGCCCAATGAGGCGTGGGTTTCGGACATCCAGGACTGGTTCGCCCGCCGGGAGCAGCGGCTGCGGGCTGAGGAGCGCCTGACGGAGACGCCGATCAAGCCGCAGCGGGTGTACGCGGAACTGCGGAAGGTGATGCCGAGGGATGCCATCATCGCACTGGACGCGGGACTGGCACCCAACTTCGGGCAGGACCGGTTGAATTTCTACCAGCCCCGCAGCCTGTTGATGCCGCTGGACCTGGGCGGGCTGGGCTTCAGCTTCCCGGCGTCCATCGGGGCCAAGTTCGCCGCTCCGGACCGGCCGGTGATTAATTTCAACGGCGACGGCGGCTTCCTGTTCAATGCCCAGGAGTTTGAGACGGCGGTGCGCTACGGGTTGAAGGTGGTCTCGGTGGTGATGAACAATGGGTGTTGGGGTTCGGAGAAGGCTTATCAGCGGTATGCCTTCAACGAGCGGTACGTGGGGGCAGACACCAGTAACCCGCGTTATGACAAGTACGCCGAGCTTTTCGGCGGGGCCGGGTTTTACGTCGACCGGGCGGAAGACATCGCCAACGCGCTGACCGAGGCCCTGAACTACGACGGGCCGAGCATCATCGAAATTCCCACCGACCCGGATGAGATGCCCCGCCCGGCGCGGTTGTCGGAAGTGCAGGCCCCGCAGGGCGGGTAGGGGTTACGTTGGGGGATTCATCCCCCAAACCCCCTCAGTTGTTTGGAGCGGCTGCAGTGGTTTAAGAACTATATCAACATTGGGGACGGCGGCGGAAAGGTGCAGAAAGAAATAATCAAGCCGACGGAAGTAGACATTTCCGGCGGTCAAATCATTATCTTGTGGAGCGACGGGCACCGGGCGATTTACCCGCACCGACTGTTGCGCTTGCGCTGCCGGTGCGCCAATTGCGTGGAAGAAGTGACGGGCCGGCCCAGGTTGGACCCGGACACGGTGCCCGCCGACGTGCGGGCGGTTGACCAGATGCCGGTGGGCAACTACGCGGTCCAGTTTCTGTGGAGCGACACCCACTATACCGGCATCTATCCCTACACCTTCCTGCGCTCCCAATGCACCTGCATCGCTTGCAACCAGCAACGGGCCGCGGCGGAAAACGCCTAGTCCGTTCCCAACTTGGGTTGTCCTGCGCAGCGCGGCAGCGGGCCGATGCCCTTCAGGAATCGGTCGGCGTCTCGGCAGGTTCCGACGCGGTGTAGGACCGGCGGGGCTTGGCCGCGGGCTTCAGCTTTGGGGCGGTGAAGGTGTTGGACTTGAAGGAAAACGTGGAAAGCTGCCGCTCCGATTCGCCGCCGCAGGTCTTGCAGGCCACGGAGTCGGAGGACCGGGAAGCCGGGCGCAGGGCCTCAAATTCCACGTTGCAGTTGGCGCAGTAGTACTCGTAGATAGGCATAGGTTACCTCCACGGAATTTGCCGGGGTTCAACATTTGCCGGGGTCCACCAAAGGCAGGACGATTGCCAAGGCTTTTTAATCAATTGTTCGCCCTGAGGCCTTCGAAGGACTTCCTTAGATGAAAGGGACTGTTCCAATCGCTTTGCCAGCATAGGGCAATTGGGATAATTCCCCGGCCTCCATTTTATACTGAACCCTATTTCATCGGCTACCGCCCCGGTTTGCGTACAAACCGGGAGTACGCTCAAGGAGGCGTTAATGACCCAAGCCAACCCAACCGCCAGTGACGTAGTTATCATCGGTGGAGGAGTCGCCGGATGCGCCACCGCCTATTATCTGTCGTTGGCCGGGATCCAAGCCACCGTCATCGAGCGAGAGGGCATCGCTTCCCAGGCTTCCGGGTTTTCGTCAGGAGGTTTGAATCCCCTGGAGGGCGCGCAAATTCCTGGGCCGCTGTCAGCCCTGGCGATGCAGTCTTACCGGATGCACCGGGAGTTGTTTGAAACCTTGCCCTTCGACACCGGGGTAGACTATGAGGGCCGGATAGTTTCGGTCATTCACGCCGCGCTGGACGAAGCGGAACTGCCGGCCCTCCAGACGTCCCATGACCTGTTCGCGGCAGCCCCGGCAGAGCTTTTTGCGGCGGACTGGCTGGCCCCCGAGGATGCGGTGATCCAGGAACCACTGTTGTCGCCGCAGATGTTCAAGGCCGTGCGATTGACCGGCAACGCCGCTTTGGACAGCTACAAGTTTACGCAGGCTCTGGCCGACGCAGCCCGCAAGCGGGGAGCGTCCTTCCGGTCCGGGTCGGTGAACGGCCTGGAAATTGCCAACGGCCGGGTCGCCGGGGTCTTTGTGGGGGACACCAAGCTGCCCTGCGGCACGGTGGTCCTGGCGGCAGGGCCCTGGTCACGCCAAGCGGAGACCTGGCTGGATATGGCCATTCCGGTAGACCCACTCAAGGGAGAAACGCTGCGGATGGACATGCCGGGGCTGCAACCACTGCATGACCTGTCGGGTGGCGGGGTGTCGGTGACACCCAAGCCGAGCGGCTTGGTGTGGTGCGGGACTACTGAGGAATGGCGGGGCTTCGATAAGGAGCCGAGCGAAGCGGCGTGGCAGTCGATCCTGGAGAAAGCGGTCAGGCTGGCGCCCAACATGACCAACGCTCGGTTGGTGCAGCATACTGCCTGCCTGCGCCCAGTGACGCCCGACTGGCTGCCCATTGTCGGCAAAGCGCCCGGCTGGGATAACGTTTACCTGGCTACGGGCGCGGGCAAGAAGGGAGTGCTGCTCAGTCCAGGAATGGGCAAGGCCACCGCCGACCTGATTGCTAAGGGATCGACGACTCTGCCCGTTGCGGAGTGCGACCCGCGGCGTTTTTCAGCCGTCGGAGAACCACGGCTCGGGTCTGGTGACGGAGGATAGACAACTGCGCGGGCGCGGGTCGGGAAGAACGGGTAGTTAAGGGCGCCAGGGCGAACGGGAAGATGAGGGATACCGGACAAACAAGTTTGCGGGCTTCCAAGCCGCACGGTTTGGAAGGTTTCAGGATTAACCGGCGGGGTTGAAGGCGGGGTTTGGGGCTTGCTCCGGAGAAGGCTTGCCCAATTCCAACTGCACCGGGACCGGGTAGTTTCCGGTAAAGCAGGCGGAGCAGAACCCGCCGTGGGAGCCGCCAACCACCTGCATCAAGCCCGCGACGCTCAGGTAGCCGAGCGAGTCGGCGCCGGTCATCTCCCGGATTTCTTCGATGGTCTTGTTGGCGGCCACCAATTCTTCGCGGGAGGCCATGTCCACGCCCATGTAGCAGGGGTGCATAATCGGCGGGGCGCACACCCTCATGTGAATCTCGGCGGCGCCGGCCCTCCGCAACAGTCCGACGACATGGGGCGTGGTGGTGCCCCGGACGATGCTGTCGTCCACCACCACCAGCTTGCGTCCCTTGATGACCTGGGACAGCGGGTTAAACTTCTGGCGCACCCCCAAGTCACGCAGGCGCTGCTCCGGCTCGATAAAGGTCCGGCCCACGTAGCGGTTCTTGATTAGGCCATCGCTGTATGGTATGCCGGACTCCTGGGCGTATCCCACTGCCGCCGCGGTGGATGAGTCGGGAATCCCGATGACCAAGTCGGCGTCCACGGGATGCTCCCGGGCGAGTTGAGCGCCCATTTGCTGGCGGGTGGAATAGACCAATCTGCCGTCCATGACGCTGTCGGGCCGGGCAAAGTAAATCAACTCGAACACGCACAGAGCTCGCCCGCGATTGGCACCGGTCCACGTGCCGGAGCGCATACCGTCACGGTCAATGACAATGACTTCGCCGGGTTCGACTTCCCGGAACGAGGTCGCGCCCAAATGCTCCAGAGCACAGCTTTCCGATGCCACCACCCACCCATCATTCAGTTTGCCCACGCACATCGGGCGGATTCCCAAAGGGTCTCGGACGGCGATGATCGTGTCCAGCGTCAGGGCGGTGAAGGAAA
Organism: Dehalococcoidia bacterium; assembly: GCA_965262735.1. Taxonomy (GTDB): domain Bacteria; phylum Chloroflexota; class Dehalococcoidia; order Lucifugimonadales; family UBA3495; genus CATOSK01. Next base: position 683,043 of record CBDHFS010000002.1, read on the forward strand.
AGGCCCCTTGCAGGACCCCCATGCAGTGGAAAGCCCGCTCCTCCCAAGACTTGCCGGGGGCGTTGGCCAGCAGGCAGGCAATCAGTTCCGAGTCAGTGGTGGACGAAAATGAGCAGTTCCACTGCTCTTCCAAGTGACGTTTGAGCGGGCCGATGTTGATGATGTTGCCGTTGTGGGCCAGAGCGAGACGGCCGTGCAGTCCTTCCACGACGATAGGCTGGGCGTTGGCCAAGTGGCTGCTGCCGGTGGTGGAGTAACGGGTGTGGCCAATGGCCAAGTCGCCGGTCAGGGGTTCAAAGTCGTTTTTGCGGAATGCTTGAGTGACCAAGCCCATGTCGGCGTGGACCCTCATCTGGATCCGGTCGGACGCGGCGATTCCTGCGCTTTCCTGCCCCCGGTGCTGGAGGGCGAACAGGCCGAAGAAGGCAAACTGGCTTGCCTCTTCCCCCGGAGTGTATACGCCAACGACGCCACACTCTTCTTTGGGGTGGTCAAAGGGAAACCGGAGTTGGGGAAGCCCAAGCCCGTCATTCACGGGCACATTCTAAGCCCTGGGCAGCCGGCGGTCAACGGAAATCGCGGGTATTACCGGGGCAATCGCAAATCCGCCCTGATTGTTCGCACCGAGCTTCTCGAAGGTCTTCCTTCTCCAACTCACTGTCTCCAACTCACTGTGCAACCGCCCTGGGGGTTTGACCCGGTACATTCACATACGGTCTGCGCCCAGGGCCCGAGACTTGTGACTCCTATGAACGAAGGAATCCGTTGGAGGAAGGAATCCGTGCGGTATTGCCGACGAAGGGTTCGATTGAAGGGTTCAATTACGGTCAGTCTTGGGATGGCGTTGGAACGAGCGGGGTTCGTCCGGTCGTCCGGTTCGCCCGTTCCAACCCTTGGACTTTCGATGTGGCCTCTTGACGACCCTATAGGCCAGAGATGCCGGGGTCAGGCCGGGTCTTGGCTGGTGGAGATAATTGAGATCTTCCGGTCGTCTCCGAAGCCGCTGCTTTCGGTCCTGACACCCTGATAGTCGGACAGGCTGACGTGCACCACCCGCCGGTCAGCAGGGGACATGGGTTCGAGGGTGATGCTGTGGCCGGTCTGAACGACGCGGGAGGCGACTTTGGACGCCATGTCCCGTAGCGAAGCCTCCCGCCGCTGGCGGTAATGTTCCACGTCCAGGGCCACCCGGACGTCGTCGCCAATCTCTTTGCGGGTAATCATGTTTACCAGCAATTGGAGAGACTGAAGGGTCTGGCCGCGGCGGCCAATGAGCAGGCCCGAGTCTTCGCCGGAAAGGTCAATGACGGGGCCGCCCACGTCCGGGTCGTTGGCGGAACGCAGGGTGCTGACCACATTGACTCCGGCGGTGGTCAGGATGCGGTTGACGGTCTCCATAGCCACGGCGCCCGCCGAGCCCGGGGAGACCGCGAGGGGGGTCGCGGGGGCAATGGACGAGTTCCCGCTATCACCGCCGCTGTCGGTTGCGTCTTCACTGTCGGTTGCGTCTTCACTGACCGTTGCGCCTTCACTGACCGTTGCGCTCTCGCTGGCCGTTTCGGTAATGCGGACCACGCGGACGCGAGCCAACTCGGCGCCAAGACCGAGGAACCCGGACTTGCCCCTACTTAGTATTTCTACCTCTACCTCGCTGCGGTCGACGCCTAGTTCTTTCAGCGCCAGTTCTTCTGCCTCTTCTACGGTTCGTGCGGTTCGTACGACTGATTCCATCTTCTACCACCTCATCAGAAGTCGTATCGGGACTTCCCTCGCCGCGGGGCGCGGGTGCGGGAGCCGGCGCCTGCGGGGATCTGGGAAACAACGGGAACAGTGGTCCCCATCCGGTAATGAAGTACTGGATGGATATTCCAATCAGGTTGGAAATTATCCAGTACAGGGGCAGCCCACTGGGCCAGCCCAGGGAAAACACGCCCAGGAAAATGGGGATCATCCACTGCATCATGTTCTGGCTGGACTGCTGCCTGGGGTCCATCGACGGGGTCATGGACATCTTTTGCTGGACCCAAGTGGATGCAGCCACCAGGACGGGCAACACAAAGCTGGTGGGGTCGGGTTCGGCCAGGTTTATGCCCAGGAACTGGTTGTTCAGCGGGGCTGCTTGGTGGATGGACACGAAGGTTATCCACGGGTATATTTTGTCGGCCAGTCCGACCAGGTCGTCCGGGTTAGCGAACAGGGTTTGGATGAGCACCCGGAACAGGCCGATAAGGATGGGCATCTGAATGACCAGCGGCCCCAAGCACCCCAAGGGGCTAACGCCGGCATCCTTGTACATCTTCATGGTTTCCTGGGACACCCGAGCCCGGTCGCCGCTGTAACGTTCCTGCACTTCCCGCATCCTGGGTTGAAGAACGCTCATCGACCGCATCTGGCGAATCTGCTTCAGGGTCAGCGGCACGGTAAGCAGCCGGACCAGCACCGTGAACACGATGATGGCAATGCCCATGTTGTTGAAACATAGGACATACAATACCAACAGGGTGTTGAGCATGGGCCGGATGATGATTTCCGTCCAAAGGAGAAAGACTATTTCCAAGGAATCGCCACCTTATGGAGTAAGACCCCGTGGGGTAAGACCCGCCCTAACTGCACGGCTCGTCCTCTTCGGTGTCGTAGCACCAAACCAAAATCTGGGCGGTCTTTACCTGGATGCGCCGGACCGTGCCGTCCTGCGCGCCGACGTAGACCGACTCCCGCTGGTCGTCCCGGCCATCCTGAATACCGGCCTGACTGAGAGATGCCTCATCAACAACAGGCAGCGCGAAAAGCGGCGCCCTAATTTCCGCTGGGTCAACCGACAACGTGGAAATTTCCCGCGCCGGCCCGAGTTCGCCGGGGTCGGTCCTGAGCAGGCTTATCTTGCCGTTGCGGGAAGCCACCACCAGTCCGGTGGGCAACAACGCCGGGGTGGACACCACGGCGGACCCGACATCGTGCTCCCAAAGCAGATTGCCGACGCGGTCCAGCCCGTAAACGGTGCCATCCATTGATGCCACAAAGATGGCGCTGTGACTGGCCACAGCGCCAGCCCAGTACCAGTTGCTGGCTCCGTCAAAGGTCCACTGGACGGTACCGTCGTTGGCGTCGAGAGCGTACAGCTTGCGGTCAAAAGAACCGATTAACACCTGACCCCGGGACACGAGAGGTTGAGCTAGGACCGTGCCGCCGGTGGAAGTGCGCCACTTTTCCACCCCGGTGTTCGCGTCCACCGCGTAGACGTTGTGGTCATGGGAGCCAAAATAGACCAGGCCATTAGCGATGACCGGGGTGGACCAAATCTTGTCTTCGGCGACAAACCGCCAGCGCTCGCTGCCGTTGCGGGAGTCCAGACCGTAGAGATTGCCGTCTTCCGACCCGACGACCACCAATCCCAGGTTTTCGTCCAAGGCCGGGCTGCCCACCAAAGACGTGGTCTCATCATCCTCCTGTCTCAGGGGACGCACCCAACCGCCATCGGAAAGCGACCCCGACTGCTTATTGAGGGCGTAGACGATCCCGTCAATGCCGCTCACATAGAGCAGTTCACGCCCGACGGCCGGTGTGTTGTAAACCCCAATGATCTGTTCTTCGCTGCCGGCGGAAGTCCACCGAACCCGGACGTCGCCGAAGCCGCCGTCAGTCAAGGCCTTGAGCTGGCCCTGCTGAGTTGCGACGTAGACCATGCCCTCGCCGGCCACGGCCGGGGACCAGCCCCGGGTGGAGGACCCCAAGTTTGGTGTGCAGGCAACCAGCGCGGTCAAAGCCAGCAGAATGGCTGAAAAGTACAGCCAGCCCGCAAACAGGCACCGTGCCTTTGGCGGAGGCGAGAGTTCGTTTCGATTGTGAGCTAAGAGTTTGGGAGTGGGAGAACTATGCACAAAAAGGGACAAAATTGCCGTCATAAAATTAAAGGTACGGAATTCAAGGGACAGGATCGTAGCCTTGGCTTCCCCAAGGACTACAACGGGCCAGCCGTTTCAGGCCCAGCCAACCACCCCTCCTCAACCCATACTGCCGCATAGCTTCCTCGGTGTAATGGGAGCAGGTCGGCGAATAACGGCAGGACGAAGGCAGGTAAGGCGAGATGGTCTTCCGGTATAGCCTAATGGCTAGAATCGCAACTTGGGTCATCTGGAGCCGTTCCCGTCAGGCTCATCGATCTTCATTTCGGCCGGGGCCAACCGGGTCCTTCGGAACAAATTCCGGGCGGCGCGCGCCAACTGCCAATAGTCGGTCTTCTCCGCCCCCCGGCGAGCGATGAACACGGCGTCCCACCCGGGAACGAGTTGGGTTTGCCGGACAATTTCCCGCAGCCGGCGCTTGATGCGGTTTCGTATTACGGCGTTGCCCAGCCGTTTGCTCACCATGAAACCGAACCGGTTGTGGTCGAGACCGTTGGGCAGAACCCGCATCACCAGGACATTGTTGGCAATGCTGCGGCCTTCCCGGTGAATTTGGGAAAACCGCCGATCTCCCGTCAATCGGAACCTGCGCTGCATGGCGACACGGAAGACTAAACAGTCAACCGATGGCGCCCCTTGAAGCGGCGGCGGCGCAACACCTCTCTGCCATCGGACGTTCTGGACCGGGACCGGAATCCGTGGACGCGTGCCCGGCGGCGTTTCTTGGGTTGATAAGTGCGTTTTGGCATAACAAAGAAATACTCCAGCAGGCAGATTATATGGGGGAGACGAATTTCCGTCAAGGCGGCCCTGGTCGGCGGTCAGGGTCTTTTAGTTTTCTGGGACGGGGGCTACGTTGGGGGATTCATCCCCCAAACCCCCTGGATTGGGGTAGTCCGACAATGCAGCACTGAGCTTGCCGGAGGAATTGTGGGGAACAATTAAAAGACCCTGGGTCGGCGATAACTGTTCAGGGTTGAGGAGAGCGGAGTGGCTGATGGCGGAATATGGGGGTTGGGTTACGTTGGGGGATGAATCCCCCAAACCCCCTGCCCCAAACTCCCTGAAAAAAGTGGCAGTTGGATGAAAGCCTTGGCTGAAACCAATTCATCTCACCAAGTCTGAACTGTTACCAAGATGAGCCGGGGTTGCGCCCGCCGTTTGGTCTGCCTATAATTAGCAGTGCTTGAAAACTACCGGGCGGTTAGCTCAGCGGTTAGAGCGCCTCGTTCACACCGAGGAGGTCGGAGGTTCAAATCCTCCATCGCCCACCACCGGCGCCCGCAAGCGCCGGAAGCATTAACAACACCTTTGCCGAGGTGGCGAAACGGCAGACGCGCTGCGTTCAGGGCGCAGTGTCCATTATGGACGTGTGGGTTCAAATCCCTCCCTCGGCACCATTCTTCCCTGCGGGCGCCGGCCCGCGGCGGTAATGTCCGGCCTAGGAACCGGGTCAAACATGCGCTTGTAGCTCAGCGGATAGAGCGCTGCCCTGCGGAGGCAGAGGTCGTGGGTTCGAATCCCGCCAAGCGCACCATCTCTTCGGACAAATCCCCTACTCAACCAGGTCTATTCTGTTCCGTAACCCACGGACGGAATGGGTATCCCTTGTGCAGAATGGGTATCCGGGCGTTCCCGCCCGGTTCGAAGCAAGGGAAACCCGGGCGGGACCACGACGTCGATTATTCTTCGTTGACCCGGTAAACGCGGACGGCGGTGTCGTGGAGCATGGAGGCCCGCTCGGTGGCCGAGTAGCCTTGGGACAGCCGCTTGAATGCGTTGTACATTACGTTGTACGAATAGGCCACCTTGTCCACCGGGAAGTTGCTCTCGAACATACAGCGGTCCGGCCCGAACTGCTCGATGCAGTAATTCATAAACGGCGACATGGAGGCGGCCAGTTCCTCGGAGCCGATGGGTTGGTCACGGTCGTGCCAGTCGAACCCAGTGCGGGGCATTCCAATTCCGCCCAGCTTGATGTTGACGTTGGGACATTCGGCAGCCGCCGCGATGCCGTTGCGCCAAGTGGCCAACACTTCATCGTCCCGATTGGCGTAGGGGCCAACGCGCAGCAGGCCGCCGATGTGGTTCAGAATGATGGTCAGGTCAGGGAAGGCTTTGGCGAAATCGGCCAAATCCGGCAGTTGGGGAAAGAACATCCACGCCTCAAGGGAAAGGCCCATGCCGGACAACACCTGCGCCCCGGCCCGGAAGTTGGCGGCCGCCATCTGCCCCTGCGAGTTGTGGGCCGAAGTGTTTTCGACCTCCGGGTGGGGGTCCCAAGTGACAGAGTGACGGATGCCACGGAAACGGTTAGGGCTAGCTTCCTGGAGAGCCTCCAGCACCGGCCTAACGCCTTCCCCCAGGTTCAGGTTGGCGTGGCCTACGATAGAGGCGGCGGCGCGGGCCGGGCCGTACACCCCGCTGGCGCTGGCAGCGGCCACGCCTTGCACGAATTCCACCTCGCCCACGGACCGCATCTCCTCCGGGCCGCCGGCCCGGTACATGGAGCGGGCTTCGATGAACACAGTGGAGCGAACGTTATGTCCGCTTCCAATGTCGTCCAACAGGTCGTGAAGCAGATACCGCTGGTAGGGGATGCGCTGCGGCCTCAAGTCCCAGAAGTGATGATGCGGGTCGCAGATGGGCAATTCGGGTTCCAGGGTGGGTTCCTGGGTCAAAGCCAGCCAATCATTACCACCAAAAGGCATACTGGACCTCCAAGTCCCCGTCCGCCCAACGCGACCGGCGAGGGCGATTTCACAAGGGGGATTTCATCGGGATCAGGCCGCCTCAATAATACCACACCGGCCCACCGGCATCTGTGCCGGGTTTGCGGCGTCCGGAGCGGCAGGGTCTTTTGATTTTCTGGGGACGGGGGCTACGTTTTCTGGGGACGGGGGCTACGTTGGGGGATTCATCCCCCAAACCCCCTGAATTGGGGTGGTCTGGCAATGCAGCACTGAACTTGCCGGAGGAACGACGGGGAACAATTAAAAGACCCTGTCCGGAGCGGCGGCAGGCGTTGACTGCCCTGGCTGCGGCGGCGATAATTGGGTTGTCTACTAACACCCTCAGCCCGAAGTCACGCCCAGCCTCCCTGGAGAGCAGACTGGACCGGGTTGGCGCCGGATGTCTCCGAAAGCATCCGAATACCCCCGTCACGGGCGGTTAGCTCAGATGGTTAGAGCGCCTGCTTTACACGCAGGAGGTCACTGGTTCGAGTCCAGTACTGCCCACCAGTTCCTTTTGACAGCTGTGAACGTACGCTTCCCGCCGTCCGGTGAGTGGTTGGCGGCCGGCAGGAGTTGCTCATCACTCTACTCATCGCGGTTATCGCTGGCGCGGCCCAGGAAGGGGATCCTGAAAGCGCCGGAGACTTCCTTGGGGTTGGCGGCTGGCCCCTGTTCGACGTAGGCGATGGCCTCCCCAGGGTCAATGATGTGCAGATCTATCTGGAGTGGCGACGATATTCCGCCGGACAGCACCATGGTCATGGCCTGCTGCACGGTCAAGGTGGTGTCATAGATTTGTTTGACCGGGATTATCGCCACCCACCCGGAGTTGGGCGTGGGCGCGGTGGGAAGATAGACGACTCCCATCATTTCCCCGGGGGTCATGTTTGAGAGGCCGGTGAGGAACCCGATCATCCAAGCGCCTTCTTTGGGGTACTCCACGATGACCACGCGCTTGAAACCCGCCGCACGATTGCCGGCAAAGGACTCGATGAGTTGCCGGGCAGGGCCATAAATTGCGCTCACTATCGGGATGTTGAGCAGGGAATGTTGGCCGGTCTGGATGATGCGGCGGCCGATTCTCAGGTTGTTCCAGATTAGGCCGAGGGTGTAAACTAGGACTATGATGGCCAGGAGGCCCAAGCCTGGGATTGACCAGCCCAATGTGGTGTAAAAGAGCGGTTGCAATATGCCGTCTATGGCGTTGAACACCCAATGCAGGACGACGTAGGTGATGGCAAACGGAAACAGGATTAGCAACCCGACGAACAGCGTACTACGCAGGTGGTGGCGCGTCTTTTGCCCAAGAGTCTCCCGCGGGGCTTCCGGTTTGCTGCCGTTCATGTCCTCTCCGTTGATGCCCGTTCCAACACCGTTCCAACGCCCTGCCGATGACCGCCGGCAGGTCTCCCGCCCGGGGGCACGGCAAAGGCTCTTTAGTCGTTCGTCCCGAGGGCCGTTAATGGCTTTTTGTTGACTGGCCTTGATTGGCAGAGCCGACTCTGCACAAACTTAACAGAGCTGGGGGTTCACCCTGCAGGCCCGGATGCGCCGAGGTCAGGCACGGTTATGTTTCGGTTAATGATACGGCGGGTAATTAGCAGTTACCGCGCTGCCGCAACCGACCCGCCCTCAGCCGGTCCTTAACCACCCGGTCCTTAACCACCCGCCACTGCACAGGTTTTCCGACCAGCCCGGAGACGGACTAAGCCGGGGGCGCGGCCCGACGGGACCGGATGCCCTTTACCCCGGAACGGGCCGGCTATTGCACTCCGACTGGAAGGAACCGGCAATCCAGGGAGAATTGACCCTCGACGCCGCCCATGTTGGTCAATCGTCCGAGGTAGGTTGCCGGAACGGTCACGTCCCAGCGTACCTCTTCGGTTGCCTCGGGGCTGGGCGTGACGGCCTCTCCCAAGAGTTCCCACCGGTCATCGCTCTTCCGGAAAAGCTCCAACTTCTTGCGGGCGAACCTGGCTTGAGGCGGAACCGCTCCCGGCGTGGCCGAGACAATGACCCTTGGCATGGATACCCGGGCAACGATGACCCCGGGCCCCGGGGCTTCGACTTCCTGCTCCAAGCATTGGCTCATCAGGTCGGCGGCGCCGGGGTCGGGGAAGGGTACCAGGTATCCGGTGATCGGCATGGGACGCTTACCGCCCCCTATTGGTCTGGTTTCCGGTGGCCGGGTTTCCGGCGGACATCACCGGTCCTTGAGGGCGGCCAAAATTGCCTCCGGGGTTATGGGCAGATTCTGGATACGCACACCCACGGCATCGTAGACCGCGTTGGCGATGGCCGGAGCCACCGGCGGGAGCGGCTGTTCTCCGATGGTCTTGGCGCCGAAAGGCCCGTTGCCCCCGGGCGATTCTACATGGACCGTTACCAACTCCGGGATGTCGCAGATGGTGGGGACCTTGACGTCGCCCATGCTCAGAGTGGAAATCTGCCCTTCCTCCGCCAGCAGGACCTCCATCAGGGCATATCCCACGCCCTGGATGACTGCGCCGTCAATCTGTCCCTGGTGGGTTATCGGATTATGAATGGTGCCGACGTCGTGAGCGGTAACGAACTTGTTGAGCTTGACCTCTCCTGTTTCCGGGTCCACCTCGACCTCGGCAATCTGGGCGCAGAAGCAGGTTATGTCCGGTTCCTCGGGCGGCGTAGTCACCGAAAAGGTAATGGGGCCGCCGCTGGCGGACACGACACGCCCGGCCAGTTCCCCAACGGTTACGCCGCCTTCGCTGTCATCGCCGACGAAAACCCGGCCCTGCCGGAAGACCACGCGCTCCTCGGGCCAACCGTAGAACTCCGCAGCCATCAGGGTAAGCTCGCGCCTGACACCTTGAGCGGCGGCAAGGGCGGCGTTGGTGCCGCCGACGCTGCTGCCGCTGCCGGCGCCGCTGTCGGTGGGACCGGCGTCGGTGTCCATTTGGACGGCGGTAACGTCGCTGACCGGGATTCCCAGGTCCTCGGCGATCACCTGCCTACCGACGGTGTGGGAGCCGGTGCCGGTCTCGGGGACCAGGGTCTGAAAGGTGACTTTGCCGTGGTGGTCCATGATGACGGTGACGGAATATACGCTCTGACCCTGGGGACGCTGTCCCAGGGACATACCCCGTCCGACGTAGGGGCCGTTCTTGGGGGAACCCCAACCGGCAGCCTCGGCGGCGGCGCGCAAGGTTTCTTCGCCGCGGATGTGGTTGTACCGGGCGCCGGTGGCGCACATCTGCCCGTCGCGGACCACGTTGAGCAGCCGCAGGTCGTAGGGGTCCATTCCCAACTCACGGGCAATCATGTCAGTGTGAGATTCGACGGCAAAGGCTACCTGGGGCTGGCCTGGAGCGCGGTAGGAACCGCAGGGGACGTTGTTGGTGTAGATCATGTAGCTGTCGATGCGGAAGTTGGGGATGTGGTACTGCCCGCCCGCGGCGTCCCGGCTGCCGGCCAGACCGGGGCGGCCCCGGAAGCCGCTGTAGGCCCCACCGTTGTAGACGACCCGGCTTTCCCGCGCCAGGAAACGCCCGTCCCGGTCAACGCCGGTCTTGATGGTTATGATTGAGGGATGCCGGGGGTTGCCGGCCATCAATTCCTCAATGTAGTTCATAATCATCTTTATGGGCCGACCGGCCTTCTGCGCCAGCAGGTAGGCGAGGGGCACGTTCATGGCTGGGGACTTGCCGCCGAAATCGCCGCCGATGCCGCAGGGGTTGACCCGAATGCGCTCTTCCGGGATACCCAGGGAATCGGCAAGCTGGGCCCGCAGGGTGTAGGGAACCTTGTTGTTCGCCCAAACCTGGATCCGCCCGGTTTCGTCCACGTCCACCACGCAGGCGTAGGGTTCCATGTAGCCTTGGTGAACCCAGGTGGTGGTGAAGGTATGCTCAAAGATGCGGTCGGAGTCGCGGAAACCCTGCTCGGTGTCGCCGCTGGACCACACGGAGTGGTTGAGGATGTTGCCGTCAGGCTGCACTGGACCGGAGGAAGTGTCAAAGATGGGGTTTCCTTCGTGGACCTGCTGCGAGGACGGGTCCATAGCCGCTATCGGGTCGAACACAGCGGGCAGTGGCTCATACTCCACGTCAATCAGCAGCAGCGCCTCCTCGGCGATGTCCGGATCGTCCGCGGCCAGGGCAGCTACTTTCTCGCCGACGAACCGCACGACGTCCTCGGCCAGCAAAGGCACGTCCCGCACCATGCGGCCCACGCGCATTCCGGCGGTGTCCCGGCCCGTGATGACGGCCCGGACGCCGGGCAGGGCCTCGGCGCGGGAGGTATCTACGCTGAGGATGCGGGCATGGGGATATGGGCTGCGCAGGACCTTGCCCCAGAGCATTCCTGGAAGGTTCACGTCGGCGGAGTAAAGAAACGTTCCGGATACCTTGTCCGGGCCTTCCTGACGGGTTACGGGTCTTCCGATGGTGGCATATGTTGTCATAACGCCGACTCCTCATCCCTGGTTTGGGTCAGTATAACAGGCCGGGCTTTGGCCGGCACACCGGGTCAATAAGCAAGTCCTTCGAGAGCCTCAGGATGAACGATCGGAGGGACCCACCGGGACGAACAAGTTTGAGGCGGCGTTAGCGGCGCAGCTTGAGTCGGCCTTCCTGGGTGAGTTCCCGTTTCCGCATCCGGTAGGTTTGGGGTGTAACTTCCAGAAGCTCGTCGCCGGATATGAAGTCGAGGGCTTCTTCCAGGCTCAGCCGCACCGGGGGGCTGAGGCGTTTGGCGATGTCGGCGGTGGAGGACCGCATATTGGTCAACTTTTTTTCGCGGCAAACGTTGATGGGAATGTCCCCATCCCGCGGGTGCATTCCGACAATCATGCCCTCGTAGACCGGGGTGCCGGGCTCGACCACAGTTGAACCCCGTCCCTGGGCGTTGAGCAGGCCGTAGGTGACAGCGGACCCGCCCTGCGATGCGACCAGGACTCCGCCGGGGTTGGGCTTGAGTTCGCCGGTCAGCGGTTCATAGCCGACGAACCGGCTGTTGTTGACGCCGTTGCCCCGGGTAATCTTGAGGAAGAAGGACCGGAAGCCAATCAGCCCGCGGGTGGGAATCAAGTATTCCAACCGCACGTTGCCGGCGCCGTCGTGGTTTACGTCCACCATCTGCCCCAGCCGGCCCGCCAGGTTCTCGGTCAGCGGGCCGATGAACTCCTCTTTGGTGTCAATTATCAACTGCTCGCAGGGTTCCTGCACCCGGCCGTCCACGAGCCTGGTTACGGGTTCGGGCTTGGACACCTGAAACTCGTACCCTTCCCGTCGCATGGTCTCGACCAGAATCGAAAGATGCAGCTCCCCTCGCCCGGAAACCAGGAACTCGTCGGGTGCGGCGGTGGCCTCGACCCGCAGGCTTACGTTGGTGCGCAGCTCCCGGAGCAGCCGCTCGTGGAGGGTCCGGGAAGTACAGTATTCACCCTCCCGGCCCATCATCGGGGAAGTGTTGACGCCGAAAGTCATCTTAACCGTCGGCTCTTCAATGGTAATGGAAGGCAAGGGCTGCGGGCTTTCGGGGTCGGAAATGGTGTCGCCGATGCTGAGGTTGCCGGCCCCGGTCACCGCCACGATGTTGCCGGCGGCAGCAAACGGCACCTCGTGACGCTCCAGGCCGTGGAACACGAACACCTTGTCCAGCGTGTGAATCCTGGCCCGCCCGTCGCGCCCGATACGGGCAACGGGAGACCTGGATCGCAGCGCGCCCCGGGAGACGCGCCCGATGCCGATGGGCCCCAGATAGTTGTCGTAGTCCAGGGCGGCCACCAGCATTTGCAAGGGGCCATCGGGGCTGCCCGGGGGCGTCGGCACGGTCTCCAGGATTGCCTGGAACAGCGGCTGCATATCCCGGCCGGGAGCGGCCGGGTCGGTGACGGCGTAGCCTTGGCGGGCCGAGGCATACAGGATGGGAAAGTCCAGTTCCTCGGCGTCAGTGGCCAACTCCAGGAACAAGTCCTGCACCAGTTCCACAACCTGCGGGACGCGGGCTTGGGGCCGGTCGATCTTGTTGATGACCACCAGGGGGCGGACCCCTTGCTGCAACGCCTGCTGCAGCACGTAACGAGTCTGGGGCATGGGGCCTTCGACGGCGTCGACCAGCAGCAGGCAGCCGTCCACCATGTTCATAATGCGTTCTACCTCGCCGGAAAAGTCGGCGTGGCCAGGCGTGTCAATTATGTTAATTTTGACGCCCTGGTAAGTTACGGCGGTGTTCTTGGCGAGAATGGTAATGCCCCGCTCCCGTTCCAGCGGGTTGGAATCCATGATTAGCTCGCCCACCTGCTGGCGTTCCTGGAAGGCGTGGCCCTGCTTGAGCAGCGCGTCGACCAAGGTGGTCTTGCCGTGGTCAACGTGCGCGATGATGGCCAGATTGCGCAGGCCGGCGTGGCCCTGCCCGCTTGTGGTGGACGCGGTGATGGCCGGCTCGGCGATGGTTTGTCCGTTGGTGGTTTGCCCCGTGGTGGGTTGCCCCGTGGTGGTTTGATAATTCATGCCCGGTTAAATCCTCATTAAGGTGCAGAAGCCCGTCCAGGGACTTCTCTTCGTCCAGATTCCAGACCCGCTGGATAATCTCGTTGCTTTGGTCTTCAGTGAGCAGGCCATCCTCTAGGGTGCGGAATTTGTCCTCAATCTCCCCATCGGTGATGGGGTTTTCGGGGTGACCCCGGTGGTAGCCCAACCGCTCGGTGTGCCGCTGCCCGTCCCTGGTGACGATTTCTACGATACTCAGACGCTGCTCGGGGAACACCCGGGTACACTCAACACCCGGGTACACTCGCCGGATGCCTCGATTTTGATTTTATGCACTAATATTACAACGACGGTTCAAGGAGGGACGTGTGGGGAGGCACGAAGGGCGGCTCGGCGCTTGGCATGGGAGCGTCTGGCCCGCTCGTTGCATTCTTGCGTCTCCTCCAGCCACCGCAGCAGTTCAGCCGGCCCGAACCGTTCCCGGGGCAGCATCTCCCGCACCACCCGGTAGACCTGCGGTTTCGTGATCCGGGGCATCTTTTTCCCCCCAAGCCTGTTGCAGGCTCAGAAGAAACGCTCCGCCCAGCAGGCACAGGGCCACGTGATGATGCCATCCCGCCCAGGTGCGGGTCTCGTACTCGTCCAGCCCCACGTCGCTCTTCTCCGTCTCGAACTCCGTTTCTATGCGCCACCGGGAGCCACCCACGTATGCCAGGGTCTCCAGGGGAGTATCCCCGGGAGCGTTGGACAGGTAGTAGCGGGGCTCGCTGCCGTCCAGGTTCCGGCGGTAAATGGCCCAGTGGATTTCGCCAGGCTTCCGCCTGCTGGTTGGACGCACCCTCTGAGCGCTGAACCGGTAGCTGCGGGGACCCTGGCTTCCCTCGGCCACCGTAATCTCACGCCAGGCCTCCTCCGGCAATTCATCACTGCGCTCCTCCATGGTGCGCCGCTGCCCGCCCACCAGCCTAGGCTTGCGGGGACGCCCGATCCCCTGATGCTCCGGACTGGTCCAGACTGGCTCCAGCGGCCAGACCGTGGTGCCGCCGGGAACGTCCAGCACGTAGCGCATCCCCAGAGCCGCCAGTCCCTCCCGGAAGGACGGAGACATCCCGAAGGCGTCGTCCCCGGCAACCCATCCGGCCCTCAGATGTCCCCGCTCCAAGGCCCGCTCCACCATCTTCAGCGCCAATTGGGTCTTCGACCGGTAGCCCTGCCTCTCCTCCGGAACCCCCGCCGCCTCACACCGGTCTTTGTCCGAGGTCCAGCTTTCCGGCAGATAAAGCCCTTTGTCCACCAAGGCCCGTCCCAGCGGGCTGACATAAGCCAGGAACATTCCGGCCTGGCAGTTGGCCACCTTGCCCAGTCTCCCGCAGTACTGACGGGCCACTCCCACGGACTTCCTGCCCTGCTTCGGGAAGTCGCTGCCGTCCAGCACCCACACCGCATCCGGATGTCCAAGCCGGGGTCCCAAGTACTCTTGAAGGCGTCCTATGACTGTGTCGTCATCCCAGGGGGATTCAGCGAGAAACCGCTGCATCACCCTGGCTGACGCCGGAACCGCCTCCGACAGATTCTCGGCGTTGCGCCGCTCCCCGGATTGCACCAGCAGGGCCTGGAGATAATGGCGGCTGTGGTCCCGCGTCTCCCGGCGGCCAAACAGCGGAGCGAAGTAAGCGTGAAAACCCTGAAAGGCCCCGTACACCTGCTCGAAAACCGCAGCATCCACTCCCCTGCCTCACTTGCCCAAGCCTTCCCCAACTACCCCGTCATCCTATCATGCCAACCGTCGTTGTAATACTAACTCCCTGAGCGGTTATGAACTCAGGTATTCGACGATTCGGTCCAAGGGTTGCCTCCGGGGATCCGGTTTCAGGGAATGGCATATTCTTCCAAGGCGCTGTGGTTCAACTCCAAGCCCAAGCCGGGTCCTTGCAGCAGGTTGAAACGGCCGCGAATGGGCTTGGGCGGGTTGACAAACACGGCATCGGTGGTCTGGGAGGAACCCAGGTGATATTCGGTCATCAGGCCGTTGGCCACGCCGCCGATGATATGGGAGTTGTGAAGGTGAAAGGCGCCGCCGGTGGCCATGGGGAGGTGGAACATCTCGGCCATGTGGGCGACTTTCAACGCACCGGAGTAGCCGCCGCTGTCGAGGACGTTGGTGTGCATAATATCCACTGCGCCGCCGGCGATAAGCTCCCGGTTGTCCCAAAGATTACCGCTGTAAGCCCGGGCGGCCAGGGGGATGGTGGTGGAACGACGAAGCTCGGCCATCAGCCTGGGGTCGCGCATGGACACGGGGTGGTCGAAGCAGCCGATGTTCAGGGGTTCCAAACGCTTCAGCAGCTGCCTAGCGTGATGGAAGTCATACTTGCCGTTGCCGTCGACCAGGATCATCACGTCGTCGCCCACCGCGTCCCGCAAGGCTTCCAGACGGCGGACGTCGACGGATATGTCCTGCCCACGGTCCGCGGCGACCGCCTGGTACTTCATTCGGTCGTGGCCTTCGGCAACCACCCGGCGGGCCAGTTGCACCAACTCATCGTCGGTAAGCACAGCGAGGCCGAAGGTTATGTAGACCGGGATGGAGGTCTCGGAAGCTCCGCCGAGGAGACGGTGGACAGGCAGGTTGAGGAACTTGCCCTTGATGTCCCACAAAGCCAGGTCAACGCCGCTGATGGCCCGGGCGACGACACCGGCGGCGGCTTTGTATGACGCGCTGATTTCCCAGGAGGCGTCAAGCCAGATGCGCTCGATGTCCAACGGGTCGCGTCCGGTGATGAAGGGGCCCAGCTCTCGGGTGATCAACTCGCGGGTTGCCTGCTGCTCGTAGTCCCGCCCGATTCCCACGCCAGTAATGCCCTCGTCGGTGTGGACCTGGATAACCATGATACCGAGGCTGCTGTCGGCCTCACTGACGGGGATTTTAATGGGAATGCGGAGGCATTGGGCCTCAACGCCGGTTATTCGCATGATTTCCCTCCCGGGTGTTCCAGGTTGGGGAACCCGCCAGGATTTGCGAGTCCCATCCGAGTCCCATCCTTGGGACAGAGCAACAAGAAAGGCGAGCCGGGGCCCGCCTTTCCGTTTGCGTTGCTCGTCGTTCCAGGTTGCAGGTTTACTGGTGGAACAGGTTGAGCGCCGAGCCGACGCGGAACCATTGGAACTGACTGTCCCCGTAGGAGTGGTTAAGCTCCAGGGTCTCGGAGGTCCCGTCGGCGTGGTTGATGATGCAATGCACCGGCTTGCCGGGGGTTATCTCGTTCAACCCAACCACGCTGATGCGGTCGTCCTCCCGGATGCGGTCGTAGTCGGCCGGGTCGGGGAAGGTCAGGGCCAGCAAGCCCTGTTTCTTCAGGTTGCTCTCGTGGATGCGGGCGAAGGACCGGACGATGACTGCGCCGCCGCCCAGGAGCCTGGGGGACATGGCGGCGTGCTCGCGGCTGCTGCCCTCGCCGTAGTTGGAGTCGCCGATGACCACCCACTTGATGCCGCGGGACTGGTAGTCGCGGGCAATCTGGGCGAACCAGAGACCCTCTTCGCCGGTGACCACATTCCGGCCCTTGCCAGCCTCGCCGTTATAGGCGTTGATGGCGCCCATGAACATATTGTCGCTGAACTTGCTCAGGTGACCGCGGTAGCGGAGCCACACGCCGGCGGGGGAGATGCTGTCAGTGGTCGTTTTGCCCTGGGCCTTGAGCAGCACTGGCATATCAATCAGGTCGGCGCCGTCCCACGGCTCCCAGGGCTGAAGCAGCTCGATGCGCTCGCTGTTGGGGTCAACGGTCAGCTCGATGGCGGACCCGTCGGCGGGCGGAGCTTCGTAAGAGGACGTGCCGGAGGCAAAGTCGTCGGGCGGGACCTCCGGGGCTTCCTGCGGAGGAGCCAGCATGAACTCGGTGCCGTCGGCGGCGGTGAGCGTGTCGGTCAACGGATTGAAGGACAGACGGCCGGCCAGGGCCAGGGCGGTGACGATTTCCGGGCTGCCGATGAGGTTCATCGTCGATGCCTGGCCGTCGTTGCGGGCCGGGAAGTTGCGGTTGTAAGACGTGACGATGGTGTTGGGCTGGCCCACAGACTCTCCGGCCCGGCGCCACTGGCCGATGCAAGGGCCGCAGGCGTTGGCCAGGACCGTGCCGTCGATGTCCTGGAGGGATTGCATCTGCCCGTCCCGTTCAATGGTGGCGCGGACTTGCTCGGAACCGGGCGTGACCATGAAGGGGACGGCGGCCTTGATGCCGTGGGCTTTGGCCTGCTCGGCCACGTCGGCGGAGCGGCTCATGTCTTCGTAGGACGAGTTGGTGCAACTGCCGATGAGGGCGGAGGAAATCGTGTCCATGAGATTGCTGTCCTGCTGGAGTTCGGCCACCATTTGGGAGATGGGTCGGGCCCGGTCCGGGGAGTGCGGACCCACCAGATGGGGTTCCAACGTGGACAGGTCAATCTCCACCACGCGGTCGTAGTACTGCGCCGCGTTGGCTTCGATTTCGGGGTCGGCGACGAACAGGTGCTTGTACTGCCCGGCCAGATCCGCCAGTTCGCCCCGGTTGGTGGCGTTCAGGTAGAGGGCCATGCGCTCGTCGTAGGGGAACACCGATGTGGTGGCGCCCAACTCGGCGCCCATGTTGGTGATGGTCGCCTTGCCGGTGGCGCTGATGGACTCGCAGCCCGGCCCGAAGTACTCGATAACGGCGTTGGTCGCGCCGGAAACCGTTAGTTCACCGGCCAGATAAAGGATAACGTCCTTGGGGGCGGTCCAGCCGCTCATCTTCCCGGTCAGGTGAACACCTACTATCCGGGGGTACAGCACTTCCCAGGGCAGACCGGCCATGACTTCTACGGCGTCGGCGCCGCCCACACCCACGGAAATGGAGGACAGGCCACCGCCCATTGGAGTATGGGAGTCGGTGCCCAGCATCATTTGGCCGGGGTAGGCATAGTTTTCGAAGGCTACCTGGTGGATGATGCCGGCGCCGGGCCCCCAGAACCCCATGCCGTACTTAGCGGCGGCAGTACGCAGGAAGTTGTAGACCTCGTCGTTTTCCAGCAGAGACTCTCGGAGGTCCGAACTGCCTTCCACCCTGGCTTGAATCAGGTGGTCGCAGTGGATGCTGGTGGGCACCGCGGTGGCCGTGCGCATGGTCTGCATGAACTGGAGGACCGCGCTCTGTCCCAGCACGTCCTGGAGAATCACCCGGTCCGCGCGCAGGTTCACGTAGGACTCGCCCCGGACCACGTCGGTTTGCGTCGGATCGTCAAGGTGGGCCAGGATAATTTTCTCGGTCAAGGTCAACGGCCGGTTGACACTTTGGCGGACAATGCCCAAGTGCCGGTCCAATGTCTCGTATAACCCGGAAACCACGTCCCGGGTTGGTTCAACGGTAACCATGTTGGTTCTCCTCCCCGTCAATAAATCAAAGCGTGTTCGTATTGCAGCCCTCAGTTCTGGGCGCAACCCACCGGCAGGCTATGGGCAGGACCCGCCCTGCGGCATACGCCGACGGTAAGTCTAGGATTAAGTTACCGGCGTGTCAAACCTTGGCCGATAACTGTTCAGGGTTGAGGTGGGCAGAGTGGCTGATGGCGGAATATGGGGGTTGGGTTACGTTGGGGGATGAATCATCCAAACCCCCTGCCCCAAACCCCCTAAAAAGTGGCAGTTGGTGGCAGTTGGATGAAAGCCTTGGCTGAAACCAATTTACCTCACCAAGTCTGGACAGTTACCTTGGCCGATGCCGGACAATCCCGATTTGACGGCCCGGCGCCGCATTTGAGCATGCACCACATTCAGGGCCGCTTTATCCAGCAGGGCCAGGTGCGACCGCTCCGGGTTTGTGCCGTTGCCGGTTTGTTTACGGCGGGGCATTTTGGTATGATTTACGACAACGCAGGGCGATAAGAGGTTGTAATGAGGCTGGGACCATTGGGCTTGCCGGAACTTTTGATCATTCTGGCGGTTTTGCTGCTAATCTTCGGGGCCACCCGGTTGCCGGAGATTGGGTCTTCGCTGGGGAAAGGACTCCGTATGTTCAAGACGTCGGTGACCGGGGAAGAAGAATCGGCCCCGAAACGGGCCGATAAGGTCGAGAAGAAGGAGCCGGTCAACGCCGGCAGCAAGTGGGACGACTTGGCCTGATTGCTTTCGGCAAACCCCACGTGTAACAAGCACGACCGGGCCGGCGTTGATGCCGGCCCTTTGTTTTGCCAAATCAACTCTTCAATGCAACTCTCAATGCGGGGCATCACGACTAATGCGGGGCATCACGACGGCCGCTTACTCGACGTCGGGAACGGGGAGATTAGCCTCGGCGGGACGCCGCTGCCGCCGTCCGCCCAGCCGGGCCAGCACCACCCCCAGTTCGTACAGCACCAACAGAGGGGCCGCCACCAGCGTCTGATTCACCGGGTCCACCGTGGGCGTGATGACTGCGGCCAGAATGAAGGCGATAATCAGCCAGTAGCGCCGGAATCTGGAGAACGCCCGGGCCGGCACGATGCCCAACCGGGCCAGCATAAGCATCACTAGGGGCGTTTCAAACACCAGTCCCATCCACAACAGCAGCCGGATCATCACGTCCACCAGGCTGCTGATTCGGACCATCGGCTCCACCACGTCATCGCCGAAGGACAGCAGAAACGGCAGCGCCTGGGGAGTCAGGACGAAGTACCCAAAGGCCACACCCGCGGCAAAGGCCGCCGCCGCCGCCGGCATGAAGACCAGCAGGTAGCGCCTTTCCCGGATGGTTAGGCCCGGAGCGGCAAACCGGATGGCCTGGTACAGAACGACGGGAAAGGCCAGCGCCGCGCCCCCCACCATTGAGATTTTGAAGCTGGTGGTCAGCGATTCGGTGACCTGGGTAGCGATGAGCGTGACGCCCTGGCCGTCATTAAGCTCCTGCGCCGGGCGTTTCAGCAAGATCACCGCCTCTTCCCAGAAGGCGAACACGGCCACGGTGCCAATGAGGACGGCGATAACCGAAATTAACAGCCGCCGCCGCAGCTCCTGCAGGTGTTCCCGCAGGGAAAGCTCGCGGTCGTTCACGATGGGCCGGGCCGGGGCGGGTCTTCCCGCGGGCCGGGACCGCTTGGATTAGGTGGGCCGGGTCGCCGGTCGGTATCATCCAACGAAGCTGCCGAGGTCACGTCGGCGACGGTACGTTTTATCTCGCGCCACACCTTGCCGGTGGTGCGGGCCATTTCGATGGTCTTGGCGGGGCCCAAAACCAGGAATCCCACAACCATGATAAGGGCGATTTCGGGCAGCCCGATGCCCAGGAAGTTCACCCGCCGGAACCTTTGCCGGAACCTTTGCCGGAACCTCGCCCGGCACCTCGCCCGGCACCTTTCCGGGAAGGGTTTCCCGGCGGCTCGCCGCCGGGAAACGGGCATCCGGTCCGGCAGCGGGGTTGCGGTGGCGCCACCCAGGCCGGCGGCCGGGGGCAACCCAGTTCGTCCAACATTTCCAGCAGCCGGCACAGGGGCAGGCCGACCACGTTGGTAAAACAGCCGTCCACCAGTTCCCCGGGCTTCAGGTCATCGTCCTGAATGGCGTAGGCGCCGGCCTTGTCCATTGGCGTTCCGGTGGCCACTGACTCCGCAATTTCATCCTCGGACAACTCCCGCATGGCGATGTCCCCGGTGAGGCAGTCGGTGATGGACCGTCCCGAGGCCACGTCAACCACGGTAACGCCGGTGGTCACCTGGTGGCGGGTGCCGCTCAACTCGGCCAACATCCGGCGCGCGTCCTCTGGGTCGTCCGGCTTGCCGATGATTTTCCCGTCAAGCACCACGGTGCTGTCGGCTCCGATGACCCAGGCGTTATCCCCCCGCGCTTCCAGGGCGCCGGCGACGGCCTGGGCCTTCTTCAGAGAGAGCCGCCGCACCATTTCCTGGGCTGTCTCCCCGGGGACAACCGTTTCGTCGGCATCGGAGGCAATGACTCGAAAGGTCAATCCCAAGTCCGCCAACAACTCCCGGCGCCGGGGGGAACCCGAGGCCAGCACGATGTTGGCAACCGGGCGGGCCCGCTCCAGCACCGCCACGCATTCGACGTGGTGGGTCTGGGGGAACATATCAAGCGGCTGCACCTGAACAATTGAATAGGGGGCATCGCCTGAATAGGGGGCATCGCCGCCGCCGCAAAGCAGCTTCAAGTCCCGAGCCAGAGTCTCCGGGTCACAGGAAACGTAGACCACCCGCCTCGGGGCCAGGCGCACCAGGCTCCGCAGGGCCCTGACCTGGCACCCGGCGCGGGGAGGGTCGAGGATTACGACGTCCGGCGGCGGGTCAATGGACCCCAGGACATCCTCGGTCTTACCCAGCAAGAACTCGACATTTTCCAGACCGGCGGCATTGTCGCGGGCGTCGGCCACGGCAGCCGAGGATTCCTCGACGGCAACGACCCGCCGGACGTGGGGGGATAGCAGAATAGCGAAGGCCCCGACGCCGGTGTAAGCGTCCAGGACAACCTCGCTGCCGGTCAATTCCAAGGCATCGCGCACCAGGTGAACCAAGTTGGCCGCCTGCCGGTTATTGACCTGAAAGAAGGATGGGGAAGCGACCCGGAACCGTCGGTCATTAACGGATTCCACGGATTCCACGTAGTGGGTCTGCCCGGTGGCAATTTCGATTTCCGGGTTGGACAGACGGGGCTGGACCAGGTAATCGCCGGTCTGTTCGCCAGCCCGAATTGACAACTGGGTAGTTTCCCGGCATTTGTCCTGAAGTTGGGAAAGGATGCCGTTGACCCCGGGGTGCATCAATCCGCAGCCGTCAATGCGGACGAACCGGTGGGTCTCCCGATGGACGAAGCCCAGCGCCCCGTCCGGTCCCACGGTCATCCGGGCGTGGTTCCGGTAGCCGAAGGTGCCCGGCGAGGGCAGAACGGGCCGGACTTCCAGGTCGTCGAAGCCGCCAACCCGACGCAGCGCGCTGGTTACCTTGTCGTGTTTCGCTTCCAGTTGGGCGGCGTAGCTAAGGTGCTGCCACTGGCACCCGGTGCAGGCGCCATAGTATTCGCATGGCGGCTCGATACGGTTGTCCGAGGGCGTCAAGACCTGCACCACCTGGGCGGACGCGTACCCCCGCCGGACGCGCAGCACCTCGGCCTCCACACGCTCCCCGGGGATGCCACCCAGGACAAACACCTCGCGGTCGTGGTGGTATCCGACTGCTTCCCCCAGCCGGCCCCAGGACTCCAGCTTGAGGGTCAGCACCTGCCCGAGTTCCAGACGATGCTCGGCTGATGTGGTCTCGGTTGATGTCGTTTCGTGGGTAGCCATACTTCAACTCGGCGATTACCAGTGCGCTCCGGCGGATACTATAATCCAATCCTGGAGTCCGATAAAGGGTTTCACCCGGTAGGGAAGTCCTTCCGGGACCTCTGGGCGAACGGTTTGAGAGACTCGGCAATCGTTCTGACCGTGGTCTCGTAACTGTTCAGGGTTGAAGGGAGTGGAGTGGCCGACGGCGGAATATGAGGGTTGGGTACGTCGGGGAATGAATCCCCCAAACCCCCTGGAACAAATTGGCGGTTGCCGGAAAGCCTTGGCTGAAACCAATTTACCCCACCAACTCTGAACAGTTACGCGGTCTCAGGCGCGGTTGACCCTGCACGTTGACCCGGTATAAACTGCCCATACACTCAGGGTTGCCGGTGATGCCCCAGCGGAGGCGTCAAACCCCTCGCCCGCGGCGCCAACGGCAGAACCCACTCCTAGAGATGCAAACTTGGAGGTCAGATGGCAGAGCCCATTGAAGTTAGCGAAAGCAGTTGGGAGACTGAAGTTATCAATTCCGAATTGCCCGTCTTGGTGGATTTCTGGGCCGAATGGTGCGGCCCGTGCAAGATGATTGCGCCGGCGGTGCATGACCTAGCGGTCGAATACACCGGCAAGCTGAACGTCGCCAAGGTGGACGTTGACGACAGCCCCAACATTGCCATGAAGTACGGAATCCGCAGCATTCCGGCACTGATCTTCTTCAAAGGGGGCAAGCCGGTGGACCAAATTGTCGGGGCCGTACCCAAGGGCGCGCTCAAGAAGAAGATTGACGCGGTGCTGGGCAGCTAACCCCCGCCCCCGATTCGATGGGGGAGTGGATGGGGCCCGGTGGCTCTTGCGGACTTCAAATCCGTTATGCCTCGTGACGAGCGGGGTAGGTGGGTTCGACTCCCTCGCACTCCCGCCAACCTTTGACCACCCCGAAACCCCTGCCCTCGTCGCAGGGGTTTTCCATTTGCGGGCCGGAAGCACAGTTCCGGTCAACGTCGGACTCGGCAGTACCCGGCAAGTTTCAATTTCAGGTTTTAAGGCCGGACGTTTCAAGGCCGGACAAGGATAAACTAACAAGGGTAACTGTTCAGGGTTGAGGGGAGCGGAGTGGCTGATGGCGGAATATGGGGGTTGGGTTACGTTGGGGGATGAATCCCCCAAACCCCTGAAAAAAGTCGCAGTTGGCTGAAACCAATTCATCTCACCAAGTCTAAACTGTTACCTAACAAGGAGTTCCGTATATGCTTCCCCGCTACCGTGGAAAACTGGGCGAATACATGTGGCAAAAGGAGATGGAGCGGCTCAACCGCTACAAAGACCGCCCTTGGGAACTGCAAAGCAGGCAGCAGGCAGGCGGGGAGTTGATTATCCTGGCCATCGTGTTCGCCGTCGGCTTCGGCGGCCTGATGCTGTTTTCCTTGTTTTAGGGGATTAAGAAAGTCCAGCAAAGGCGCCGAAGCCCGCGCCGTGGATACCGGGAGACGGAACCAACCTCGTCCGTCGCCGCAACGTCTTCTTTACCGAACGCAAAACTGAGGCCGGGACGCTTGAAGCGTACCGGCCTTCGTTTGTCTCCGGCGTCTCCGGATTTCGGTCCATCCTATAACCGGGCGCCTAGAACTGGGAGCGCCGTGGCTCCAAGCTGGAGTGGACGTCAATCAGCACGGTACGGCCGGCGGCGTTCAACTGCTGGGCTTGCCGAAGAGCCGCGGCAACCTCGCCAGGCTGGGTGACGGTGATGCCCACCGCGCCCATGCCCTCGGCAATTTTGGCGTAGTCGCCGGTCATCTGCGTGGCCCCGAAAAGCTCGTTGGCCGTCGGGTAACCGCCGGGGTAGGTGGCCATGCCGCCGTTGTTCAGTACGATGGTGGTTATTGGCGCCCCGGCTCGCACCGACGTCTCAATGTCCAGCCCCGACATTCCGAAGGCCCCGTCGCCCATAAAGTTCAGGCAGAACTTGTCGGGCCGGGCCAGCTTGGCGCCAATCATCAGCGGTATGCCGTAGCCCAGATGGGTGGTCTTGCCCCAGCCAATGTAGCTGTGCGGAACGCTGGCGGTGTAGAAGGGCATCATGGTGTCCCGGGGAGCACCGGCGTCGTGGGTGACGATGCTGTTGTCCTTGTCCAGCGTCCGCTCCAACTCGCCGATGACCCGGT
Organism: Dehalococcoidia bacterium; assembly: GCA_965262735.1. Classification (GTDB taxonomy): domain Bacteria; phylum Chloroflexota; class Dehalococcoidia; order Lucifugimonadales; family UBA3495; genus CATOSK01. Next base: position 707,575 of record CBDHFS010000002.1, read on the forward strand.
AATGGCTGATGGGCATTTCATCCGTTTTCAGGATGTCGTTCCACTCGCCCATCCAGGCATCGTGCATGGCGGAGATTTCGGCGGCCACGTTGGTCGAGCCCTTGCGGCCGTTGGCGCCGGTTTGGGACTTCACCTCGGCAATCATCGCTTGAAGGGCGAGTTTGGCGTCGCCGGGCAGTCCAACGTCAACGGAGAAGTCCTTGTTGATGTCGTCAATGGTCTCGACGTTGTGGATTATGACCTTGCCACCGGGGATGGGCTGGCCGTAGCCGGTGCGGGTCATGCTGGAGCCTACGGCGAATAGCACATCGGATTCCTGGAGCCAGGTCCGGGCCGGCAGGGAGGTGGACGCGCTGCCGGAACCAAGGGCCAGCGGGTGCTGCTCGTTAAAGGAAGACTTGCCGGGCATGGTGCAGTAGACCGGAATCTCGGTAAGCTCAGCAAACTCCGTCAGTTCCTTGGAAGCGCCGGCGAACAGGACGCCCATGCCAGACCAGATAACCGGCTTCCTGGCATTGAGCAGCAGTTCCACCGCCGACTTGACGTCCGCCGGGTCCGGGGCCTGACGCGAACGCTTGGGAGACTGGTAGTTCAGGTCCGCTTCGGATACTTCCTGGGTCCCTACGTCCGCCGGAATTTCCACAATCACCGGGCCGGGGCGGCCATTGCGCAGGGCGTGGAAAGCGCGCCGCATCACGCTGGACACCTGGCCGGGCTGAGTGATTACCTCGCCGGACTTGGAAACGCTGGCGTAGGTGCGCACCGACGAAAAGTTGGGCTTGACCGAGTACTGGCTCAACGCCGGGCCGCCGGGCAGATAAAGAATAGGCACATTGTCGCTGTACGCCTGGGCCAGACCGCCCATCGAGTTTTCCGACCCCGGCCCGCCCTGGGTAATGGTGACGCCGAACTTTTCACGCTGGTTGAGCCGGCTGTAGCCGTCAGCGGCCATCAGCGCTCCCCGTTCCTGACGGAACATCAACGTGCGGATTCCCTCTTTGGCGGTATGTTCGATTAGCTGGTTGGAGGGGAAACACGACACCCACTCCACGCCCTCGATTTTCAAAATCCGGGCAACGGCTTCCATTACGTTCATAAGTGACCTACCTGCTTTTCTGAGATTGCGCAGCAGCAACCTGTTGGTCTGCTACTTGAAACTGGACTGGTTTTAAGCTCCCCAAGGGCAAGCGTAAACCAAGGCGATACTAACGCCGGTGTGAAGAAAAGGCAAGCGAGAAATGTTGGCGACCGGACGATTGCGAAGTCCTTCGGCTACGAAGTTTGTAATTGCCCGGGTGGCCGCCCCAGGGTCTTTTGATTTTCGGGGGACGGGGCTACGTTGGGGGATTCATCCCCCAAACCCCCTGAATTGGGGTGGTCTGGGAAGCTCAGCGTTGAGCTTACCGAAGAATTACGGGGAACAATTAAAAGACCCGGGTGGCCGGCCAACGTTGGTTGCCACGGCTAACCGGGTCTGATACGCTACCCGACATCATCGGTATCGCGTATCCCCGACGCATTGAGGTTCGCTTGGCCCGCTCCTCCGAAACAACCGCTTCCCTGTTTGTCACCTGCATCATTGACCAGCTTTACCCGGACGTGGGGGTAAGCGTGGTCCGTGTCCTGCGGAAGCTGGGGGTCAACGTCAATTTCCCCGCCGGCCAAACCTGCTGCGGTCAACCCCTGTTCAACGCTGGCTTCGCATCTCAGGCCAGGCGCCTGGGGCGCCGGGTGATAAATGAGTTTCGTTCCAGCCCCTACGTCGTGGTGCCGTCCGGTTCCTGCGCCGCCATGATGCGGGTATTTTACCCGGAGTTGTTCGACCATGACCCTGAGTTGCGGGACCAGGCGGCGGAGTTAGCGTCCCGAGTGTACGAATTTTCCGAGTTTCTGACCCAGGTGCTGGGCGTTACCGAAGTCGGGGGCCATCGCGCGGGGACGGCCACGTATCATCCCAGTTGCCACCTGTCCCGCGAACTGGGCGTGGGCGACGGCCCGGAACGGCTGCTGGCCGGGGTGGAAGGTCTGGAATTGGTGGACCTTCCCGACCGGCAAACCTGCTGCGGCTTCGGCGGCGCGTTCTCGGTGAAGTATCCCCATATATCGGAGGGGATGATGGCGGACAAGGTTGACAACGTTATGTCCACCGGGGCGCAAACACTAACTTCTTGCGATATGAGTTGCTTGATGCACATTGGGGGCGGGCTGAGCCGGCAGCGGCGTCCCGTGGCGGTGAGACACCTGGCCCAACTGCTGGACCCGGAGGCGCCCTGATGCCCCGAGTCCAAACCCGAAACTTTATCCCGGCTTCATCGCTGTCGATTCGAGACCCCCAACTACGCCAAGCCTTGCGCCGGGTTGGCGCCGGGTTCGACGGGGCCCGGCTGGACGCCATCGAAGAGGTGTCTTCCCCGGTATGGGAATCGTGGCGGGAAGAAGCGCGCCGCATCAAGGCGCACACGATGGACCATCTCGACCTTTACTTGGAGTTGCTGCAGGAAAACGTCACCAAAAACGGCGGCCAGGTCCATTTTGCCCGGGATGCCGCCGAGGCCAACGCAGTCGTAGCCCACATTGTGGAGACGCGCGGCGTCAAGGTGGTGACCAAGGGCAAGTCCATGGTCTCGGAGGAACTGGACCTGAACCATGTCCTGGAAGCAGCAGGGGTTGAAGTCTATGAGACCGACCTGGGCGAGTACATCATCCAACTGGCGGGGGAAACGCCGTCGCACCTGGTAGCTCCAGCCCTGCACAAGACCAAAGAGCAGGTGGCCCAACTTTTCGCCGACAAGCTGGGGGTACCTTACAACGACGACATTGAAGAAATGGCCCGGGTGGCCCGCACCGCTCTGCGAGAGAAGTTTCTGGCGGCAGATATGGGAGTCAGCGGGGCCAACTTCCTGATTGCCGAGACCGGCTCGCTAGTCATCATCACGAACGAGGGCAACGGCCGTCTGTGCACCTCCGCGCCCCGGATTCACGTCGGCATCGCGGGCATGGAAAAGGTGATTCCTTCGCTGGAAGACCTGGCGTTGTTCCTGCGGCTGCTGCCCCGGTCGGCCACCGGCCAGCGGATAACCAGCTACGTCAGCATGGTGAGCGGGCCGCGGCGGGACGAGGACGAGGACGGGCCGGAGGAGTTTCACCTGGTTATCGTGGACAACGGGCGGTCCCGGATGCTGGCCGACCCCAAGCTGCGGGAGGCCCTGTACTGCATTCGCTGCGGGGCCTGTCTTAACATCTGCCCGGTCTACCAGAAGGTGGGCGGCCACGCCTACGGCTGGGTCTACCCGGGGCCCATCGGCGCCATCGTGACGCCGGAGTTGGTCGGCCTCGAGGAAGCCAAGGACCTGCCCTTTGCTTCCAGCCTGTGCGGGGCCTGCCGCGAAGTCTGCCCGGTCAAGATAAACATTCCCCGGATGCTGCTGCACCTGCGGCAGGAGATCACCGAAAGCCCCACCGATGCCAACAATTCAGCAGCCCCGGTAGAGAGCGTCCTGGCTAGGGGCTACGCCGCCGTCATGTCCAACCCGACCCTGTTGGGGTTGGCCACCAAGGCGGGCCGGTTGTTGCAGGCGCCGCTGCGTTATAAGAACCGGATATCCCACGTACCGTTCCCGCCCTTCTCCCGCTGGACCCGCTCCCGCGATTTGCCGGCCCTGCCGCCCCGAACCTTCCGGGAAATCTGGGACGAGGACTTGTCGGGTCCTGACCGCAACGGCAGTGGGAACAGAAGTTAATTTGGACACTTTTCCGGGAACTCCCAAGGGCGAATTCCTCGCCACTGTGCGTCACGCCCTGGGCCGTGGCAACCTGGAGGGCGACGGGCAACGGCTTTCGGTTTCTTTCGACAGCCTGGAGCAGTTGGAAGAGCGGGCGGTTCAGGTAACCGCCCGTCTGGCCGGGGAAAGAGATGCTCTGATGTCCCGTCTGGCTGAGACGGCTGGATTGCGGGGATGGAACGTTTGCCGCGCCGCCGGGGTGGAAGCCGCCGTGGACTACATCTGCGGCGTTGCGACCACGGCGGGCGTAACCCAGGCAGCACGGTCGGATCAGGCTGTGTTCCAACAGGCGCCGGTGGACGACGCGCTGCGAAATCTGGGCATTGACGTGGTTGAGGCCGCCAGGGATGAGGAACGTTCCCGGGATGCGGTGCGGCGGGAAATCATCGCTTCCGGGCTGGGAATTACCGGGGTTGACTTTGCCGTGGCGGAGACCGGTTCGGTGGTGGTCATGCCCCGGGCCGGCTTGAGCCGGTTGGTTTCCCTGGTGCCGCCGGTCCACGTTGCGCTGGTGCGTCCCCAGGACGTGGTAGCGTCGCTGGACGATGTGTTTTTGCTGCGCCGGCTGGAATATTACCGCAACGGCGGCGACATGGGCAGCTACCTCAACTTCATCACCGGCCCCAGCCGCACCGCCGACATTGAGCAGACCATCGTCATCGGCGTCCACGGTCCCAGGGAAGTCCACATGGTCTTGCTGGACCAGGAGTTGCCAGGTTAGGAGAGAGTATGCCAGTGCGTATCGGATTCACCCAGTTCCGCAAACAAATGCTGGAACGGGAGTTGCAGAGCATTGAGGAACTGCTGCCCACTCTGGGGGTGGAGCAGGTCATCCTGACCGGCGACATGGTGACCGGCACCTACACGCCGGACAGCAAGATAAGCCTGATTGTGGTCCACGACACCGACCGGCCCTTCGGTCGCCGGGCCGATTTCTTCTTCTACCACCTGGGCAGCTTTGTCGACGTGGAAACCATGGTCTACACCCCGGAAGAATTCGAGCATTTGCGGGACGAGTTGCCGGTCCTGAGCGCAGCTTGCCGAAAAGGACGCGTGATTTTCAATGCCTGACCATGAATCCGAAGGCGCCCGCTGGCTGAGGCAGGCAATCCAGGACCTGGAAGACGCCGAGTTTACTCGAGACGGGAACCGATTCAACCTGTCCTGTTTCCTGGGACAACAGGCTGCGGAAAAAGCGGTGAAAGCCTACCTGTTTCACCGGGGCGCCGAGGACGTTTGGGGGCATTCCCTGAACGATCTGTGCGAGGACGCCAAAATCTTCGAAATGTTCTTTGACACGGTTAAAAGCGAGGCGCGTCAACTGGACAAGTATTACGACATCACCCGCTACCCCGGCTTTCTTCCCGGGGGTATCCCCTCGGAAGCCTTCGACCGGGTGGACGCCGACCGGTCCATCGAGCTGTCTCAGATAGTGGTGGACTTCGTGCGGGAGAGGTTGGAGTAGCGGAAGGCACCCGGCGCTTCAATGGGGAATCGGGGCTGAGGTTACGCGATGACAGTCAAAGAAGAACTGCACCGGCTGATAGAAGAACTGCCGGACGATGAACTCCACGGCGCCAAGCGGTATCTCGAATATCTGCGCAACATGAGCGACCCGGTCTTCCGGGCCTTCTTGGAAGCTCCTTTGGACGACGAGCCGGAAACCGCAAAAGAGCGGGCAGCGGTTGCGGAGGCGTACCAGGATCTAGCGGAAGGTAAAGTAGTACCGTTCAACGAGATTAAGCGGGAATTCGAGGCGTGACGTGGCGGGTTGAACTAACAGCAACCGCCCGCAGGGACCTAAGGAACCTAGGACACGAAGTCGCCGCAAGGATTGTTGAATCCCTTACCAGGCTATCTGAAACAGGGCAGGGTGATGTCAAGCGGCTTCAAGGGTCTGAGAAGGAATGTCGTTTGCGGGTGGGCCAATGGCGTGTACGGTTCCTGTACAACCACCAAGAACGCACCATTAGGGTGCTGCGAATCCTTCCAAAAGGGCAAGCCTACCGTCAATAAGGCACACTGTGTCGTCATACCGACTGACCAGCCATAAGCAAGGAAGGCTCTGTCCACGCTCCAAGAGCCAGTAGAGGAAACAGGGTTCCCGTTCCGGGAACAAAATGGGCCAGGCAAGATGACAGGGAATCAAACCCATACCGGGCGATGATCAAAGACCGGATTGCTTCCCGCTCAGCATTTCCGCCAACCTCTGCTGACGGTACTGGAAAATTCGCTTCAAGTCCCGGGCCACCAGAAGCTTCTGCACAATTGCCCCGCCGGTGACCGAGTATTCTACATGGTCCCGGGCCAGCGTCCCGCCGTCAACCTCAACGAAGGTGTGGCAGTGGCGCCAGAGCCGGTAGGGGCCGCGCCGCTGTTCATCAACGAACATATCCGGCGGCTCCCAGGCCGTGATTTCGCTGCGCCACCGCATCGGGATTCCCCGAAGGCTGAGGCGGTAGTCTATGACCGCGCCGGCCTCCATCTTGATGGGCGGCGGGGTGAGGACCCGGAAGCGCAACAACGGCGGGGTCAACGCTTCCAGGTTGAAGGCGTCAGCGAAGAAGGAGAATACAGTTTCCCGGGGCAGCGGCAGCCACTGCTCGGTTTCCAGCGTCCAGATTTTCACGGGCCAAGTCCTGTGGACGAAAAGTCGTACAAAAGAAACATCATCATGGGACTTGCCAATGGTTAGAGCCGGGCTGCCTGCAACAATCGCACCGTGCGCTCGGCAGCTCCTTGCAGCAGCTCCGCGGTACGGGCCAGGCTGCGCTCGAAGCTCATTGGCCGGTCGGCAATGCACACAACCCCGGCGACCCCATGCTGGTAAAGGGCCTGGTACCCGGGCCCCAAGCTGCCCGCCAGGATAATCGTGGGGACTCCCTGCGCCATGGCCCGACGTGCAACTCCCACGGGGGCCTTGTTGTAGATGGTTGATTCGTCGGCCCGCCCCTCCCCGGTAATGACCAAATCGGCCCCGGCCAGGTGTTGGTCGAACTCCAGTACCTCGCAGACCATCTCGATTCCAGAGCGGAGTTCGGCCCCGGTGAAGGCCATCAAACCGGCGCCCAAGCCGCCGGCGGCGCCGGCCCCCGGAGGGTCCAATACCTCGGCGCCCAGATCGCGCTGCACGACGCGGGCGAAGTTGGCCAAAGCCGCATCCAGCTCGGCCACGACTTTCGGGGAAGCGCCTTTCTGGGGGCCGTAAATCGCTGATGCACCTTCCGGCCCGCACAGGGGATTGGTCACGTCGGTGGCCCCGATAATGGTCGCCCCGGCCAACCCAGGATGCAGGCCGGCAATGTCAATGCGGTCCAGCCGGGCCAATGCCGCCCCGCCCGGAGGCAGCGGCTGTCCGCCGGAGTCCAGGAACTTCGCGCCCAGGGCGGCGGCCATACCCGCCCCGCCGTCATTGGTGGCGCTGCCGCCCAACCCGACTATGATTCGGGTGTAACCGCGGTCGAGGGATTCCTTGATGATTTCGCCGGTGCCCCGGGTCGTGGCGGTGCGGGGGTTGCGCCGCTTGGGGGGAATCAATGCCAGTCCCGACGGTCGGGCCATCTCGACCACAGCGGTCTGACCGTCGCCCATCACGCCCCACAACGCTTCCACTGCCTGGCCTAAAGGTCCGGTCACGATGCTGCGGAATATCTCTCCGCCCGTGGTGTTGACCAGAGATTCCAGGGTGCCGTCGCCTCCGTCGGCCACGGGAACCAGCACGGTCTCGGCGGCGGGATCGGCGGCCTGAACGCCGCGCTGAATAGCCTGGGCCGCCTCAAGCGCGAACAGGCTGCTTTTGAAGCTCTGGGGAGCAATCACAATCTTCATAACAGGTCAAGACCATTATACACGGGTAACTGTTCAGGGTTGAGGGGGCAGAGTGGCTGATGGCGGAATATGGGGGTTGGGTTACGTTGGGGGATGAATCATCCAAACCCCCTGCCCCAAACCCCCTAAAAAAGTGGCAGTTGGATGAAAGCCTTGGCTGAAACCAATTCATCTCACCAAGTCTGAACTGTTACATACACAGGTATAAGCAGACCGCAGGCTATTGACCGAGCTCCGACATGATTGTTCCCAAGGCAACGGTAAGGGAACTCCTTCGAGCGCCTCAGGACGAACGATTAGAGCGCCTTGGCAAGAACTACCAAAGGGACTTTGCGATAGCCCTGATGCTATGACAAGCTCGTATGTCCATTTTTGCGGCGCTCTGCTACAATTCGTCCAATCCCAGACCGTTGGCCGGTCCATTTTTGAGATTGCCCCGCGGTTCGGCGGCAGTCCGGCGGAATCCGGCAGGAGGAGCAGCCGTGCCTTCCAAGGAAGATCTCAAGAACCTGGTGTTCCGGGAAATCGAGTCCCGCTCCACCGAAATAATCAACCTGTCCCAGACGATTCTGGGGCACCCAGAACCGGGGTTCCGAGAGGTCAAGACTGCTCGTCTGGTGGCCGACAAGTTCGCCGAGATCGGCGTTCCCTTCCGCTCCGGGCTGGCCCTTACCGGCGTCCGCGCCGACCTGATCGGCGGCAGCCCCGGCCCCACAATGGCGTTGCTGGGAGAGTTGGACTCCCTCATCGTGCAGGAACATCCCTTCGCCGACCCCAACACCGGCGCGGCCCACGCCTGCGGGCACCACTGCCAGATTGGAATGCTGTTCGGCGCCGCCTTGGGCTTGATGCAGCCCGATGTACTGTCGGCGCTGAGCGGGCGCATCGCCTTGGTCGCGGTCCCGGCGGAAGAGTACATCGAGATCGAGTACCGGGACGGGCTGCGGCGGGACGGCAAGATTGAGTTCCTGGGAGGCAAGCCCGAGCTAATCAAGCTGGGCGAGTTCGACGACGTTGATCTGTCCATGATGGTCCATACAACCAGCAACCCGGAGGAAGGACAGCTTTGTCTCAGCGGCACCAACAACGGCACGGTGGCCAAGCAGATTCAGTTTGTGGGCAAGGGTTCCCACGCCGGCGGCGCGCCGCACCTGGGCATTAACGCCCTCAACGCGGCGACGCTGGCCCTGAGCGCAATTCACTACAATCGGGAGACCTTCCGGGACGACGACACGATTCGGGTCCACCCCATCATCACCCGGGGCGGCGAGGCCGTCAGCGCGGTCCCGGCGGACGTTCGCATGGAGACCTTCGTACGGGGCAAGACCATCGAGGCCATTCTCGACGCCAACAAGAAGGTGGACCGGGCGATACGGGCCGGAGCGATGGCGGTGGGAGCGAAAGTCATCATTCAGACCATTCCCGGGTATATGCCCCTGAAGCAGAACGACAGCATGGCCGAGGCGTTCAAGGCCAACGCCGAAGCCCTGGTGGGCGCGGCCAACGTCGGTTACGTGGGCCACCGCACCGGCTCCACCGACATGGGCGACATCAGCCACCTGATGCCCACCATTCATCCTTACGTTGGCGGCGCCACCGGCCTGGGCCACGGCGCCAACTACGTGGTGCAGGACTACAACCTGGCGGTCATTTCCGCAGCCAAGGCCATGGCCGGCACCGTGGTTGACCTGATGGGCGATGGCGCCGATGCCGCCGGCAGGATTATCGCGGGGCACCGGCCTGAAATGTCCCGCCAAGAGTATCTGCGATTTATGCGCAACCTGGCAAAAGAAGAAACGTTTGACGCAGAGTAAGATGTTGACCAAAAAAGAACTCAAGCAAAAAGCCTGCGCCGCTATCGAACGCAGGAAGGGCGATCTCATTGCAGTTGCCAGGGAGATTCTGGATAACCCGGAGCCGGGGTTCCAGGAAGTCAAGACTGCCGCCCTGGTAGGCCGCAAGTTTGCCGATATGGGAATATCCCACCGGGACGGCTTGGCGCTGACGGGGTTGAAGGGCAGCGTGACCGGAGGCGCGGGGGAAGGCCCGCGGGTGGCAATCATCGGGGAGTTGGACTCGCTGTTGGTGAACACACATCCCCACGCCGACCCGGATACCGGCGCGGCCCATGCCTGCGGACACCACTGCCAAATTGGAATGATGTTGGGGGCGTTGTCCGGGTTGATGGAACCAGAGGTGCTGAGCCAGCTTTCCGGGGACATCGTTCCTTTCGCCGTGCCCGCGGAAGAGTTCATTCAGGTGGGGCGCCGGCTGGATTTGCGGACCGAAGGCAAGATTGAGTTCATGGGCGGCAAGCAGGAGCTAATCCGGCTGGGCGAGTTTGACGACGTAGACATCGCCATGATGTGCCACACGGCCAGCGACATGGGCGACCGGAAGTTCGCCATCGGCGGCACCAGCAACGGCCACATCGTTAAGTACGTGCGGTTCACCGGGCGGGGCTCCCATGCCGGCAGCGCCCCACATCTGGGGGTGAACGCACTGAACGCCGCTTCCTTCGCCCTTCAGGCGATCAACTCCAACCGGGAAGTTTTCAAGGACGAGGACACCGTTCGCATCCACGGCATAATGACCAAGGGAGGTGAGGCGGTGAACGCCGTGCCTGCCGACGTTCGACTGGAGTGGCGGGTGCGCTCCGGCAGTCCCAGAGCCGTGGTCGAAAACAGCGCCATCGTGGACCGATGCTTCAAGGCGGGTGCGTTGGCGGTGGGCGCGTCGGTCAACATCACCAACATTCCGGGCTATCTTCCCATGCGCCACGACTCTGGCCTGCAAGAGCTGTTCCAGCAGAACTCCGGGGACCTCATTGGGCAGTCCAGCATCTTGGTAATGCCGCCGCGCCGGAACCGGGGCGGCTCCACCGACATGGGTGACCTGAGCCAGTTGATTCCCGCGTGTCACCCCTACACCTCCGGGGCTGAAGGACCGGGGCACAGCCGGGACTATGTGGTGACCGACTACGAATCGGCGGTGGTAAACCCGGCCAAGATTATGGCGATGGTTGCCATTGACCTGTTAGCGGACGGCGCGGCCAAGGCGAAAGAGATCGTGGCCAACCACCGGCCCGCCATGAAAAAGCAGACGTACCTGAGATTCCAGCGGGAGCGGGCCGACTCTATTGAGTTTGACGGCGCGGCTTAGACGGCGCGTTTCGCGCTCGATCCGTTCATCCCGGCCGTTCATCCCAGGTATCCACGGGGCCGAGCTCCGGGGCCTTTGAAGGGCTTCCCGCTTGACCGGCTCCCCCTTTTCCCCGTCAGGCCAGGGCGGGCAGGAACTGCATCACTGCTCCGCCGGCCAGGGGGACGGTGAGGTTGTCGTCTATGGGAATGGGGGCGGTCTCGACCAACCCGGCAACTACGGCCCCGGCGAACCACCGCCAATGCAGCTCGATCACCCCGGTCCCCGCCAGCGTCATCACCACCACCGCCGAAACCCCGATAAACGCCGCCGTGCCCCAGGGAGACTTTCCCAGGAAGCGGGGAATCCGTCCCCTGTACCCCAATAACGCCGCCGCCGGGTCGCCCAGCGCCAGGAACAGCAGGGCCGTCACCGCAACCGCATGGTCGAAAACCAGGAAGGAAATCAGCCCGGCCAGGAGCATGAAGGTCGCCCCGGTCAGCTTGGAACCTTCGTCGGATTTCAGCAGCGGGGCCAGCCAGCGCAGGAAGTGACGATTCAGCCCGGGAACTCGGAACCGCAGCAGGTCCAAGGCCAGGCTCAGGGCGGCCAGAATCGCAAAGCCGGCCACGACAGCCGGCGTCGGCAGGAAGATGCCAGCCACCGCCAGAACGGTCCCCGACGAGGCGTGAAAGATACGCCGCCAAATGGGAGGGGCCACCGACGCCGGAGATTCACTTTTGGGCGGAAGATGCGCCGGCGCCATTCGCAGCAAGAACGCCTAGAAGTCTATGGAAAGCGAGTCGCCGGCCCGCCACCGGAACTCCCGGAACTCGGTTTCCCTGGGGGCCTCGAACACCAACCAACCGTCTATTCCCATGTCCTTAGCAAGGTCGAATGCCCGGGTCGAGCCGTCGGTCAGGGTGGCATTCCACAGAAACACGATTGTCCGCTCTGCGCCGGGGTTTTCCGGGGCAGAAACTTCTTCAACCCGTTGGTTTACGTCAATGGGGAAGTACTTCCCCCGGAAGAAGTCCCGCAACTCGGCCGCCGAGGAGTCAATGTTGACAATAGCGCTGGTGGCGGTGTGGTTTTCCACCTTGACCCGCACCATGACCAACTCCAACTCTTCCTCCGAAGGGGCCAGCCGCCAGTGCTTGACGTCGGCGGTGTTGGGCCACTGGTACCGAATTTCGTCGGCGCGCTCCAGCGTCACGATGTTGACGTCCAGAGTCTTGCCCCGGTAATACTTGCCGAAGGATGCTGAGGTGTCAGAACACGCGGCAAGCAATGGCAGGGCCAGCGCGATAGTCAGAATAAAGCCGAGAAAATGCCTGGGGAAATGCTTGGTAGGTGTCAACCCTGATTCTCCGGACAATAAAAGTTGGCCCGCCCCGGGCGTTAGACGGAACCCGGACGGGGGACGGGTCATCCTGCGGTGGACAGCGTTGGCATGGCCCGCAGCTGCCGCAGCAGGTCGGCGAGGACTTCCAGCACGTAGTCCACTTCTTCTTCGGTGTTTTCCTTGCCCAGGGTTATCCGCAGGCTGCCGCGGGCCAGATCTGCGGTCTGTCCCAACGCCAGCAGAACGTGGGAAGGCTCCAGCGAACCGGAGCTGCACGCACTGCCGCTGGAAGCGGCGATGCCGGCCAGGTCCAGGCCTAGCAGCACGGACTCGCCCTCCACACCCTCGAAGGAGAAGTTGATGTTGTTAGGGAGCCGGTCGGTGGGGTGGCCATTCAACCGGGCGTCGGGAATCTCGGCCAGCACCCGTTGGACAATGCGGTCCCGCAAAGCCCGGCAGTAGGCGCCGTTCTCATTCCGGGCAGCGTCGGCAGTTTCCAGAGCGACCGACAAGCCGACGATGGCGGCGATGTTCTCGGTGCCGGAACGACGCTCCCGCTCCTGCCCGCCGCCCAGCAGCAAGGGCAGGTAGGGCGTTCCTCGGCGGATGAACAGCACCCCGGAACCCTTGGGGCCGTAGAACTTGTGGCCGGACAGGCTCAGCATATCTACGTTGAGCTGCCGGACGTTAAGGTCGAGAAACCCGGCGGCCTGCACCGCGTCGGTGTGCATGACGATGGTCCGGCCCATCTCATTGGCCCGCTGCCGGACCCGGGCGCCAATTTCGGCAATCGGGTTAATCGTCCCGATTTCGTTGTTGGCGTACATCAGGCTAACCACCGTCGTCTGGTCGGTTATCGCGTCGCAAACCGACTGGGCGCTGACCCCACCGTAATCGTCTACGGGCAGATAGGTCACCTGGAAGCCGACCCCTTCCAGGTACTGGCAGGTGTGCAGAACCGCGTGATGTTCCACGCTGGAGGTGATGATGTGGTTGCCGGTGCCCTGCAAAGCAATGGCTGCCCCGTGGATGGCGGCGTTGTCCGCCTCGGTGCCGCCGCTGGTGAACACCACCTCGTTGTTCCGGCAGTGAAGGACGCCGGCGACTCTCTCCCGCGCCGTGTCCAGGGCATGGCGGGCTTCCTGTCCGACATTATGTACGCTGGACGGGTTGCCGTAAAAATGGGTGAAGTAGGGCAACATGGCTTCCAACACCTCGGGGTCGGTGGCCGTGGTGCCGGCATGGTCCAGATAAATGGTGGCGGGCAATGCCATGAAGAACCTCGCTTCTGTCGTCAACCCATTTTAACATAGGGGCGACGCCTTACGGTGTGTTGACGGTGCCGGAACCGGGCAAGTCCAGCGTTTTTGACCGAGTTCGTGCTGAGGTCACTGCAGGACTTCCGATTTTAGACGGAGACCGTTGAGACGGAGACCGTTCAGACCGAGACCGGGTTATCCAAATAGGGTCAACCCTGACGACAGGGTGGGATACCCATTGTAACGGGATACCCTTCGGCCCGGCGCAGGCGGTTAGTATTACAACGACGGTTCAAGGAGGGACGTGTGGGGAGGCACGAAGGGCGGCTCGGCGCTTGGCATGGGAGCGTCTGGCCCGCTCGTTGCATTCTTGCGTCTCCTCCAGCCACCGCAGCAGTTCAGCCGGCCCGAACCGTTCCCGGGGCAGCATCTCCCGCACCACCCGGTAGACCTGCGGTTTCGTGATCCGGGGCATCTTTTTCCCCCCAAGCCTGTTGCAGGCTCAGAAGAAACGCTCCGCCCAGCAGGCACAGGGCCACGTGATGATGCCATCCCGCCCAGGTGCGGGTCTCGTACTCGTCCAGCCCCACGTCGCTCTTCTCCGTCTCGAACTCCGTTTCTATGCGCCACCGGGAGCCACCCACGTATGCCAGGGTCTCCAGGGGAGTATCCCCGGGAGCGTTGGACAGGTAGTAGCGGGGCTCGCTGCCGTCCAGGTTCCGGCGGTAAATGGCCCAGTGGATTTCGCCAGGCTTCCGCCTGCTGGTTGGACGCACCCTCTGAGCGCTGAACCGGTAGCTGCGGGGACCCTGGCTTCCCTCGGCCACCGTAATCTCACGCCAGGCCTCCTCCGGCAATTCATCACTGCGCTCCTCCATGGTGCGCCGCTGCCCGCCCACCAGCCTAGGCTTGCGGGGACGCCCGATCCCCTGATGCTCCGGACTGGTCCAGACTGGCTCCAGCGGCCAGACCGTGGTGCCGCCGGGAACGTCCAGCACGTAGCGCATCCCCAGAGCCGCCAGTCCCTCCCGGAAGGACGGAGACATCCCGAAGGCGTCGTCCCCGGCAACCCATCCGGCCCTCAGATGTCCCCGCTCCAAGGCCCGCTCCACCATCTTCAGCGCCAATTGGGTCTTCGACCGGTAGCCCTGCCTCTCCTCCGGAACCCCCGCCGCCTCACACCGGTCTTTGTCCGAGGTCCAGCTTTCCGGCAGATAAAGCCCTTTGTCCACCAAGGCCCGTCCCAGCGGGCTGACATAAGCCAGGAACATTCCGGCCTGGCAGTTGGCCACCTTGCCCAGTCTCCCGCAGTACTGACGGGCCACTCCCACGGACTTCCTGCCCTGCTTCGGGAAGTCGCTGCCGTCCAGCACCCACACCGCATCCGGATGTCCAAGCCGGGGTCCCAAGTACTCTTGAAGGCGTCCTATGACTGTGTCGTCATCCCAGGGGGATTCAGCGAGAAACCGCTGCATCACCCTGGCTGACGCCGGAACCGCCTCCGACAGATTCTCGGCGTTGCGCCGCTCCCCGGATTGCACCAGCAGGGCCTGGAGATAATGGCGGCTGTGGTCCCGCGTCTCCCGGCGGCCAAACAGCGGAGCGAAGTAAGCGTGAAAACCCTGAAAGGCCCCGTACACCTGCTCGAAAACCGCAGCATCCACTCCCCTGCCTCACTTGCCCAAGCCTTCCCCAACTACCCCGTCATCCTATCATGCCAACCGTCGTTGTAATATTAGGGCCTTGCGCTCCACGCGATAAGCTTGTAGACCAGCTTGGCGGCGATGTAGGAACAGGCGGCAGGGCCTTCGTAGGGCGCGAGTTCGCTTACGTCAAAGCCCACGATGCGTCGGGATGCGGCCACCGCTCCCAGCAGGGCCGTAACCTGCTCCCAGGTCATGCCGCCGGGTTCCGGGGTGCCGACGGCGGGCATCAATGCCGGGTCGAAAACGTCCAGGTCCACGCTGACGTAGACCTCCGGCCCCAGGTTGTCTACGACGGATTCGGCGCAAGCGTCGGCATCCCGCGGCCAGAAGAATGCCGGAATGGACTGCTCCCGCAGGTAGTCCCGCTCCTCAGGGCACAGGCTCCGCAGGCCCGCCAGCACCAAGGGACACGATTCATGGATGCGCCGCGCGCCGGAAGCGTGGCCAAATTGAGTCCCTTGATACTCGTCGCGCAGGTCAGCGTGGGCATCCAGGTACAGGACGGACAGGCCGGGGCGGGCTTCCGCATGGGCCCGCGCTGAGCCGATGGTCACCGAATGGTCGCCGCCCAGGACGCCGGTAATCTTGCCCAGCTCCAGGCAGTGCGCCACGGCCTGCTTAACCCGCGCGGCCATGGATTGGGGGCTGCCGACGTGAGGTTCCAGGGCGGGGGTGGTGTGGATACCCAACGCGGCCACGTCCAAGTCCAACTCCCAGTCGTAATCTTCCAAGCCCGCCGATGCCTCAATAATGGCCTGAGGGCCGTAGCGGGCGCCGGTGCGGAAGGAAGTGGTGCTGTCGTAGGGGACGGGAATCAGGACGACACGGGCCGTTTCCAGCCGACTTTGCTCGCCGGGCAGGGCCAGGAAGTTAGCCGGAATCCAGGGCAACCAGGGTACCGGCGCGTCCCCGGGGACATTTCCGGGCAGGTCATCCACGCCGCAGCGCCGACTGACCGGCTTCTAAGCAAGAGCGCTGGGTCTGCGTCTCGTCCAGGCCCTGCCGGGCGTCCAGCCATTCGAGACCGCGGTCGAGGACCCAGTGCTTCGCATCCGACAGGTCGAACAACCGCTTGGCATCTTCCAGCGCCAGGTGGTTATCGAAGGACTTGCAGGAAAATATGTCGATGTTCACGTACCCGCGCCGGGGGAATGTATGGATGCTGATGTGGCTTTCGGCGATGATGACAAACCCGGACACGCCCGCGTCGTCCTCTTGCGGCCCGTTGTATTCCAGGACTTTGGGTTCGGTGATGCGGGTCATGCCCAGGGCATCGGGGTAGTCCAGCAGAAAGTCGCGAACGATATTCTGGTCCCACATCTTCTCCACGTTCCCGCCGAATCCGTCGATAATCAGGTGCATTCTACCTCCTGGCTAGACTCTGAAAGCCGAAATCCGCAGGGCACCCCGCCCGTTTATGGGTCGGCGGGGGTGGCAATCAATACCTGCTCAATACCTGCCCGTTGGGAAGTTGCACAAGCGTGGGATTGAGTCCGGGTCGCTGTACTTTGCAGCACACGTCAGCAAACCCGACCATGAATCAGCTTGGCAAAATCAGACGTATAGAATATCATCACTGTTGGCTTGAAAACAAATCGGCCCGGCAGTGTTGCCGGGGTGATTGCGCCGGGGCAGTATGGCATCTTGCGTTGGCCGGTCGTTGAGGGAATCCTTCGATGAGCCGGGGACGAACGGACAAAGCCCAGGACAAAGGGTTTTGAGCAGGCGTTACGGCCACAAATGCCCACTTTCCGCGCCCGGTTCCGGTGGAACGGGAACGCCGGGATGGGGTATGGTGGCGGGGCTATTCCGGCGCGGACCGGCAAGCGGCACGAGCCAACACGAACGGAAGAGATGAGGGGCCGGATGGCAGAGTTGACGACTAAACCCGACCAGGACATGATGATTACGGCCACCGGGCTGACTCATTATTATGGCCCTTATCCCGCCATTGAAGACGTGAACTTCGGAGTAAGGAAAGGGGAAATCCTGGGTTTTCTCGGGCCCAACGGCGCCGGCAAGACCACCACGATGCGAATTCTCACCGGCTACATGCCGCCTACCCAGGGTCAGGTTTTGGTGGGCGGATTTGACGTGGTGGAGCAATCGCTGGAGGCTCGGCGGCGCATCGGCTACCTGCCCGAGACCGTGCCGCTTTACACCGAAATGCCGGTCACGGGTTATCTAAAGTACATGGGCACCCTGCGGGGAATGCCGGCCCGACGCATTAAGCAGCGGGTTTCCGACGTTATCGACATCTGCCGCCTGGAGGACTACCACAAGACCATAATCGGCAAGCTGTCCAAGGGTTTCCGGCAGCGAGTAGGCATCGCTCAGGCCATTCTGCACGAGCCGGAAGTGTTGGTGATGGACGAGCCGACCATCGGTATCGACCCAATCCAGGTGGTGGAGACCCGCCGCCTGATTCAAGACCTGGGCAAGCAGCAGACCGTGGTGTTGAGCAGCCACATCCTGCCGGAAGTCAGCATGATTTGTGAGCGGGTGTTGATTATCCACCACGGCCGCATCGTGGCCGAAGACACGCCGGAGAATCTGGCCCAACTTCTTCAGGGCGTTGAGCAGCTTCAAGTTGAGGTAGGCGGCCCGTCGGCCGAGGTACTGCCCATCCTGCGGGCCGTCCCCGGCGTCATCGAGGTTAGCCACCACCGGCAGCAGGACCGGGACGTTTACCAGGTCCGCGCCGAGCAGGGCCGGGACCTGCGGGATGAGATTTCCCGCAGGGTAGTTAGCAATGGATGGAGTCTCCTGAGTATGCAGTTGATGGGCATGAGCCTGGAGGACATTTTCTTGAGACTGACCACCGAAGAGGAGAGTTAGCGATGCGAACCGTCCAGGCAGTAGCCTGGAAGGAGATTCAGGTTTACTTCGGCAACCCCATGGCCTATATCGTGGCGCTTATCTTCTTGGCAGTAACCGGATTCTTCTTCGTTGTTGACTTGGGCAACCCCTTCCCCGAGGCATCCCTCACCGACTTCTTCCAGGGGGCCACCATCGTTATGGTGCTGCTGGCCCCGGCGTTGACCATGCGCCTGCTGTCCGAAGAGCAAAAGCTGGGCACCATCGAGCTGCTGCTGACTTCGCCGGTGCGGGACTGGGAAGTGATCATCGGGAAGTACCTGGCCAGCCTGGTCTTCCTGACCTCGCTGATTGCAGTGACGGTGTATTACCCCATATTGCTTTTTTGGTTCGCCGACCCGGACCCGGGTCCCATTTACTCCGGCTATCTGGGGCTGATTCTATACGGGGCCGCGGCGTTGTCCATCGGCATCCTCACCTCCACGCTGACCAGCAACCAGATAGTAGCGTTCATCGTTGCGTCGGGAATCCTGTTGCTGCTGTTCTTCGGCGCCAACGGGGCCGACGTGTTCGGCGGTTTCTGGTCGAGGCTTATCACGGAAGTCAGCATGAGCAGCCACTTCACCGACTTCGACCGAGGAGTCATCGACACCAAGCACATCGTTTATTTCCTGAGCGTGACGGCGTTCTTCCTGTTCCTGTCCATACGGGCGCTGGAATCCCGAAGGTGGAGGTAGCATGAGCGATCGGCCAACCGACGCCTCCGCCGACTGGAGGCACCAGCGGCGGGGCCGCCCATCCCGGGAAAATGCGCCGGACGTGGAAGGTGAATCCGCCGGGATAGACGGGGAAGAGGAACCGGAACGTTCCAGGACCCTGTTCAGCTTCATGGAACCGGGGTTGAACGTCATCGCATCCTTCGGCGCCCCGGTGGTCATCGCCGGCATCTTTGCGCTGGTAGTCGGCGCGGCGCTGGCGGCCTTCGTCAGTTCTCTGCGCCTATACGGGTTCATTATCATCGGCGTCGGCGTGGTCATGCTGGGAACCATCGCGCTGATATACCTGAGTTCGGTCCTGGCCGCCTTCATCAGCCGCACCGGGCGTTACGGCGTCAACTCCCTGATTATGCTGGCCGCTTTTATCGGGATCGTGGTGGTGCTGAACTTCATCACCTTCAGCAATAACACCCGGATAGACACCACGGCCAGCCAGCAGTTCAGCCTGGCCACCGGCACCAAGAACCTGCTGCGGGACCTGCAAGAGCCGGTGAGGGCCTTGGCGTTCTTCCGGGAGGACATCCCCTATCTCAGCGAAGACCAGCTAATCCGCCGGGTCAAGGTAGAGGACACCCTGTCCGAGTTCAGCAACCGTTCCACCAAGTTCACCTACGAGTTCGTGGACCCGGACATATCGCCGGAAATCGCCCGGAACATGGGTGTCAGCGTCCTGGAATCCATCGCCGTCGAGGGGCAGGAATCCAAGGGAATCGACATCGTACAACCCAGCGACCAGTTTTACGGCGAGCTGGAGCAAGACCTGTACACCAGCATTTTGGTGGCCACCGGGCAGGAGCAGCGTAAGGTGTACTTCCTGGCCGGCCACGGTGAGAAGAACCTGAACGGCAACGGTGGGGATGGGTACGCATCGATCAAGGATGGCCTTGAGCGCGACAATTACCGCCCGGAAACCCTGCGCTGGAATTCGGCCGATGAAGAAGTGATCGTTCCGGACGACGCGGCGCTGCTGGTGATCGCCGGGCCCAGCGGAGAGCTTCCCGAGGCCCACGTCAAGGCGTTGGACGACTACCTGCTGGGCCGGAATGCCGACGGCACCAACCGACGGGAAGGGGGCCGCATCATTTTCCTGGCCGAACCAGACACACCCTCGTCCTTCCGCGAGTTCTTGCTCGTGTGGGGCATATTCGTCGGCGAGGGGTATATCCTGGACCAGGACCGATTCGTCCCTGGAAACCCTCAGACAGTGCGGTTGGGCGCATACAACCCCCAGGCTCCCCCGGAGATTGTGTTCCCCAAGGGAGGGTCGTTAAACGTCACGTTCATGCCGGGCGCGACCTCGGTGCAGGCGGTGGACGACGGCACTGGGACCCGCCTGCCGATACCTCTGGCGATAACCTCGCCCAACAGCTACTTGATTGATGACGTGGAGCGGACCGAGCCGATAACCGACGCCGGGCAGGAGTCCGACCCCAAGGGCGTGTTCACGCCAGCGCTGTACGTGCAGGCAGTGGGGCCGATAAACAGCCCGACGCCCAGCAGCCAACCGCCAGACTACCAGATTGCCGGGTTGGTGGTGTTTGGCGACTCGGATTTCATCGCCAACAGCTTCGTGAACCGGGGTAGCGGCGCGGCCCTGTTCCTGAACACGGCCAATTACCTGATGGGGGACTTTTCGCTGGTGTCCATCCGGGACCGCCAGTTCGTCTTCCGCGAGTTCAACCTGGACAAGAACCAGTTTAACTTTGTCCGGTTTTCGTCCTGGTTTTTCCTGCCCATCCTGATGGGACTGATGGCCGGGCTGGTCTGGTGGGTGCGCCGGTAAACCATGAACATACGGCTGACCATCCTGCTAGTTTTCGTCCTAATCCTCTTCGGTGGGGCGTTTCTCTGGTTCCAGTTCAACCAGACTTCGGAACGGGTGCCGGACCAACCGTGGCTGTACCGGGTGGATGACGGGTCCCTGATACACATCGAAATCTCCCACGACGGGCAGACGGTGAACTACGACAAGAAGCCCGGCGGCACCACCTGGTACATTCAGGACGGCGACGAGGAAACGGCGGTGTTCCTGGAAAAGTGGAGCGGCACCCCCCTGCTGCTTAGCGGCCCCCGGGTCAACCGCCTACTGCGGGACACCATTGACGACGCTTCCAAGTACGGGCTGGACCCGCCCCGGAGCGCCATCAAGGTTACCGAGCGGAGCGGTTTGGTCTACGAGTTTCACATGGGGGACAAAACCCCCGACGGCGAGAACCAGTACACCCGCCTGGTGGGAGCCCCCAAGCTGTTCACCGTCCCCGAAATTTGGGCCCAGGTTATCAACCGCCTGGCCACCGAGCCGCCCTACCCGCCGGAAGAGAGCGAGGAACCCACCGACGCGGGGTAGGCGCCCGGGGTTCCTTGTTTGGCATGACGGGTTTGGGGCCGCGTAACTGTTCAGGGTTGAGGGGAACGGAGTGGCTGATGGCGGAATATGGGGGTTGGGTTACGTTGGGGGATTCATCCCCCAAACCCCCTGAAAAAGTGGCAGTTTGGATGAAAGCCTTGGCTGAAACCAATTCATTTCACCAATTCTGAACTGTTACTGGGCCGCGCCAGCGGGTGCCCGCACCGGGTTTTTCTGCTAGCCTTTGGCCCTAACCTTGGCCTGTTTTTCCTTGGGGATCATTCAGCTTTTGCCCGGAGGAACGCTTGAAGGCAGAGATATTTTCCATTGGCACCGAGTTGCTGATGGGCGAACTGACCGACACCAACGGCTCCTGGATAGCCGCCCAATTGCCCCCGTTGGGCATCCAACTTCAATGGCTGACCACCGTGGGCGACAACCTGGATATGATTGCCGAGGCGTTCAGCCGGGGTATGGAGCGGTCGGACGTGATGTTCACCACGGGTGGATTGGGGCCGACTCAGGACGACCTGACTCGCGAGGCGGTGGCCAAGGCTTTCGGGGAAACTCCGGTGGTGCAGCCCGAAGTGGTGGAACGGCTGGAAAGTTACTTCCAGGGGCGGGGCATGGTCATGCCGCCCCACAATATCAAGCAGGCGCACCTGATTCCGTCGGCGGAGTTCATCTCCAACCCCAACGGCACCGCCCCGGGGTGGTGGGCCGAGAAGAACGGCAAGATTATCGTGTCCATGCCCGGACCGCCGGGGGAGATGCACCCCATGTGGGAAAACCAGGTGGCGCCCCGTCTCCGGGAGATAGTGGACGACGAGGTGACGGTGACCCGGAACATCAAGACCCTGGGGATGTCGGAAGCGGCCATTGACGAAATCATGTCCGAGTTTTTTGGCCAGGAGAACCCGTACCTGGGCATCTACTCCAAGGCCGACGGCATCCACCTTCGCGTCATCGCCCGCGCGGCCAACGAAGGGGAGGCCCGGACGATGATTCAGCCGGTGGAGACCGCTATCGGCGACCGGCTGGGCGAGTACATTTGGGGTTACGATGATGAGACGCCGGAACAGTCGGTGGGGCAGGCGCTGCTCGGCAGCGGTTTGACCCTGGGCACCATGGAATACTGCACTGGGGGCTTTCTGGCCAACAGCATCACCAACTTCCCCCAGTCAGCCGAGTATTTCCGGGGCGGCATCGTCGCGTTCACAGCGGAGCAGGCAGTGTCCAACGGCGTCCCGGCCGCAGTGCTGGAGCAACACGGCCTGGTCAGCGAAGAAGCCGCGAAAGCCATGGCCCGCGCCGTTCGGGACAAGCTGGGCGCCGACTACGGCGTTGCCATCACCGGCGCAGCCGGCCCGGACGCGCAGAACGACCACCCGGTGGGCCAGATATTCATCGCCATAGCCGGGCCCGCAGGGGTGAAAAACCTGGCGATGCGGGTGCCGCCCCGCCGCATCGTCATCAAACGCCGCGCCTCCAACACCGCGCTAACGGAGCTACGGAAAATGATCGGGACGGGGTAGGAGTGATCGGCGGTGGCCGGGAGCGTTAACAATGCTTCTTGGTTCACCCGGTTTACGTAGAACTTGGCGAAGGGGCAGGGGGCAGTAAGGAAACCCTTCGAATACCTCACGACGGACGGGTTAAATGGGACCTCCATCATTAAAAAGGCGGGCTAAAGCCCGCCTTTTTCGTTGCAACTCTCCCGTAGTCGGCCCTTACAAGGTCAGCTTGCGGTAAAGCATGGGGAGGCGCTCCGGGAGGGCCCAGATGTCGCCCAGGACCTCGTAACTCATGTCACCGCACATCTGCTTGAGGTAGTCGTGGCCCGCCTTGTCCACCGTCAGGCAGAAGGGGATGATGTCCTTGCGCTTGGCTTCCAGCAGGGCCATGTGGGTGTCGTGGACGGCATATTCCTTTTCCACGCCTTCCCGGCTGTAACCCCGGTCCTGCGGGCGGCCGTCGCTAATCAAGAACATTATCTTAGTGGTGGCGTCCTGACCCTCCAGCTTGGTGGTAGCGTGGCGGATGGCCGACCCCATGCGCGTGGCATGCAGGGGGGTGATTTTGTCGATGCGGCGCTTGATTTTCTCGTTGAAGGTCTCGGCAATGTCCTTGATGACATAGAACTCGACGTTCTCGCGGCCATAGCCGGAGAACCCATATATTCCGTAGGTGTCGCCGATGGACTCCAGCGCCTGAATCAACAGGGCGGTGCTTTCCTTTTCCAAGTCTATGATGCGCTTGTAGTGGCGCCGCACCAGCCCTTCCCGGCGGCGGCGCAGCCAGACCATGTACTCCACCGGGTCATCGGGGGCGTCCCGGTCGTCAACGGTGTGACGGCCTTCGTCAATAGCTTCTGCGGTGGAAGCGCTCATGTCCAGCAGGAACACAACGGCCACGTTCCGCATGACCTTGTGGCGGCGCCAGTAAATTTTCTCGTCGGGCGGGACCTTCATGCGCAGGTCACACCAGGCTTCCAGCGCGGCATTAAGGTCAATGTCCTCGCCGTCATTCAGGCGGTAGGTCTTGCGGAAGGTCTCGGGCATAATCAGCTCGAACTGCCGCTTGACGTGATTCAGCAGGGAATTGTAATTCCGCAGCGATTCGTTGTAGAAGGTGGTGTCGCCCTCGTCCAGGACTTTTTCCTTGACGATGCACCAGCGGGGCTTGTAGTCGCCGGCGCGGAAGTCCCATTCGTCGTAAACGTAGGTTTTGGGTTCCCGGGCTTCCAGCTCGCCGCCCTGCTCGTCATCGTTCAGCAGCGGGCCATAGCCCTGGCCGGGCTGCGAGTCCGGCGGGGGCATTCCGGCTTCCTTCATAATGTTCTGGGCGAAGGTCGTGGTGCTGTTGTTGATGTCGCCCTGCTCGGCGTCCAACTCCAGCTCGGCGCTGTCTTGGAGCAACTGTTCCAGTTCCTCCTGGGACAACGGCTCGCCTTCGGCGTTCTGGCCTTTTTCGCTTTGCAGCTTGGTCAACAACTGGACCATTTCGGGCTTGAAATCGCCCCGGTAGTCCACCGGTTCCGGAGACTGGTAGGGGTCGCCTTCACCGCCCTCGCCGTCGGACTCTTGCTGACCGGCGCGGAGCTTGTCCAACAGAGACTCGTACTCCTCTTCGGAAAACTCGCCGGGGTCGTCGAGGTCCTGGGGCTCGAACTGGTCTTCGGGCTGCTGCTGGTTGGACATACGGGAGATAATCTCGTAGGCCCGCAGCGTGGCCTCGGTGGTGTCCTCAACGGTGGCCTCGGCATCCCGCAGGGTGTGCAGGATGCGGGCCAACATTTCGGCCTCTTCCAGCAACTCCACCGGGACGGGCAGGTCGGTGAACTGTTCCAAACTCATGTGAATCAGCAACTCGACCATCGCTTCCTGGATGGGCAGTTCCCGGATGTCCGGGCGGCCGGACCGGGCTTCCACCTGCACCCGTTCGGAGGGCCGGCGGATGCCGGGGTACTCCACCTTGATGCGGAAGTCCAGGCGGCAGTCCTCCAGCACCGTAAACAGGTCGAAGGCCAGCTTCTTGTCATCGAACAGGTTCAGGAACCTACCGATGTCGGTGAAGGCGTGGCTCTGGGTGTCAAACTCCGGGGAGTCGGCCAACTCCTGCATCATGGCGGCCAGCATCTCGGCCCGGCGCCGTTCCAACTCAGGCCGGCGCTGCTCTTCAAACTGACCGGCGGGCTTATCGAACTCGAACAGGAAGCTGCCGAACTCCAGGTGGCCCACCTGGTGGGTCGCAACTACCTTGAACCAGGAGAAATTTTCGTCCTTGTTGGGGTAGTGGTCCACGATCGTGGGCAGGAAAACCTTGCTGCCGTCGGTGGACGCGGTATCCTCGTCAACCCAGCCGATGTTCTTGTTGACCAGTTCCTGGGTGTTCATCACCTCCATGGTAGAGCCGGCCAAGGCGCTGCAATAGAGGCGAACCACGCCCTTGATCCGGTCCAGCTCAAGGCTGGAGGACAGGGTTTCCAGCAGGGCCTCGGAGGTGTTGGACTCCACCTTGAAGAAGGCGATGCCGCTCTCCGGGTTCTCCTTGAGCAGTTCGACCCCGTGGTGGAACCAGACATCCAACTGGCTAATAGTAACGCGATTCAACACCCCGCTCAGACTCTTGAGGAAGGGGGGCACCGCGTCGGGGGCAATGACCAGCAAACCCTCCGACAGGTCGAGGATGTGCGGCTGGGAACCCTGGGGAGCAGCTGCGAGGGCCTGGGTGCCGTCGGCCAGGAATCGGGATGTCTCCCGCAGACCGACCTTGGCCATGCGCTCGCCCAGCTTGAGGAACCGGCCGGTTTGACCGTCGTCAACCTGCTGCAGGGCGCGGGGGACCAGCTCCAGACAACTCTTGACTTCCCGCCAACTGCCCTCGGTCAGCGCGCGGCACATGGACAAGAAGGCTTCGCGCTCGCGGCCCATAGCCGGCAGCACATCCCGGCCCAGGGTCAGACATTCCATCGCCACGTCGTAGGACTTGTAGGACAACGACTCAATGAGGGAGGCGAAGACCTCGACGTCCCAGAAGGGCAGGCTGCGGATTAAATCGGGGCTGACCTCAAAGAACCGGGAGGCCAGGGTACTGGACTTCCAGGTCCCCTTGTAAAGGCTCCGGCCCAGACCGGCCCAGCGGGGGATGTACTGGGGCCGCAGGTTGCCGACAATGGACGGGCTGGCGCGGAAGAAGGACACGGCCAAGGCCGGCGAATCCTGGGCCAAGTAGGTGCCGCAGCGGGCCCACTGCATGAAAGACGGGAACGCCAGGGCGCGCGCAACATTGGGGCTGACCCGGTAGTATTCGACGGCGGATTCCCAAGACCGTACCGTGTGGGCGCCGATGGTTGCGCCTTCCTTGGCCCACAGGGTCAACTCTTCGTCGTTGAAAGACGAACCCATGTCGTCGGAAACCTCGCGGTAGGCTTCCATAACGGCAGGAGGGAGGTTGCCAAGTTCTACCTCGACTTCGTTGAGAGGATCGTTGCTCAAATCAGAGTCCCTCCTTACTTCAGTCCGTCTCCCACGGTTTCCAGGAATTGGTCCAAAATCCGGGCAGTGGCGCCGAAAACCAGGTGTTCCTCATAGGCGTAGGAAACCACCGTTTCCAAATGCCCACCGGCCGGACGGGTCTCATAGCGGTGGTTGGCCGGGTCAACCAGGGCGGAAAAAGGCACTTCCACCACCTCGGCAATCTCCACCGCGCTGGGGTTGAACACATAGGGGTACGGAATGGTGCCCACGAACACGGCCACGGCGAAGTCGGTCCGGGTGATTATGTCGTCCAGCCTTCCCAGAACCTTGACATCAGCCCGAGCGATGCCCATTTCCTCTTCGGTCTCCCGCAGGGCGGTGTCGAGGAAGTCCCGATCTTCCGGGTCCCGGGCCCCGCCTGGGAAAGACATTTCCCCCTTGTGGTGCTCGACTTCCTGCGATCGCTTGTTCAGCAGTACGCAGTAATCGCCATCCTTGGGGTACAGCAACACCATTACCGCCGCCGGCATCAGGGAAGAGTCGGTAACAATGTGGTTGACGCGACGCTCCAGCGTCTGCGCGACGAGGTCCAGCGGGGACGGGGGCATCGGCACCTCTATTCGAATATGGACGACACGACTTCTTCGATGCTGCGTTGAAGCTCCGGTTCGTCGGTTAACGTCCACACGATGGCTACCTGGCAAGCACGCCGGGCGGAAATGCCCTCGGTCATTAGGCGGCCAGCGTAAATCAGCAGGCGGGTGCTGGCGCCTTCGGCCAAGCCGTGCTCCCGCAGGTTGCGGACTTTCTCGCCCAGCTTGGCCAGCGATACCGCCTGCTCTGTCGTGCAACCGCTTTCCCGCTCGACGATTTCCGCTTCCACGTCGGCGGGCGGGTAGTCGAACTCGACCGAGATGAACCGCTGCCGGGTGCTGTGCTTCAGGTCCTTCAACGCGCTCTGGTAGTGGGGGTTGTAGGAAATGCAGAGCAGGAAGCGGTCGTCGGCTTCGATGATCGAGCCGGTCTTCTCCACCGGCAAAATCCGGCGGTGGTCGGTGAGGGGGTGAATCAACACCGTGGTGTCCTTGCGGGCTTCCACTACCTCGTCCAGGTACAGAATGGCCCCAGCTTTGACGGCGCGGGTCATGGGGCCGTCAATCCAGCGGGTGCCCTCGGCGTCCAGGAGGTAGCGTCCGACCAGATCGCTGGCGGTCAGGTCCTCGTGACAGGCGATGGTGACCAGAGGAACTCGAACTTCGCCTTCGGACATGGGTTGGGCTTCCCGGTCGGGCTTAACGACGGTCAAGGACCGTCCCAGCTTCCAGGCCATGTATTCCACGAAACGAGTCTTGCCGCAACCCGTCGGGCCCTTCAACAGCACCGGGATGTGCTGCTGGTAAGCAGCTTCAAACAATTCCATTTCGTCGCTTACCGGACGGTAGTAGGGTTCGCTGCGTACCAGGAACTCCTCGATTGCGTATTCCTTGTAATGAGCTTCAGTGGTATCAACGGTATCAACCATTACACTTTCCCAACTTTTACTTCGACTCTCGTTTCCCACAAGGCTTGGACTGCTTCCCGCAGACGGATAATGTCTTCCGAGTTATCAACTACTGCTTGCGACCGGGCCGCTCTTTCCGAGGCGGACATCTGGGCGTTGATCCGCTTCCGGGCTTCGTCTTCAGGCAGACCGTTGCGGGCCACCAGCCGGGCCACCACGGTTTCTTCGGGCGCGTCGGTACTCCATACCTCGTCCACCAAGGAATCCCAGCCCGCTTCGAACAATACGGCGGCTTCAACCACGACCACCGGAGCGCCGTTTTCACGCAACCCGTCAATTTGCTCCTGGACCATGCGGGCCATACGCGGGTGCATAATCCGGTTCAGCCGCTCCAGTTGCGCCGGATCGGAAAACACGATGGCGCCCAGTTTTCTGCGGTCGATTTCGTCGCTGGCGTCCAGAATGTCCCGGCCAAAGGTTTGCACCACTTCGGACCAAATTTCCGAATGGGGGGTGTACGCGGAGTGCCCCACCTGGTCGGCGTTGATGATTACCGCCCCCAAGTCCTGCAAGATTCGGGCGGCTTCGCTCTTGCCGGTGCCGATTCCACCCGTTAGACCAATGACAATCATACACTTCCCCAAGGCGACAACGCCTCGGCCATTCTAACAAGGGCGCATGGGACGGTCAACCAAGCCCCGCTTTCGATTAACGCGCAACGGGGTGTCAAAGGCACCGTTAGCCCACGGCCCGCCGTTGTCCTGGCTGGATAAAACGGGCAGCCCGTGCCCCATCCCATACTCACCGGCGTTTTCCTTAGTCTTGTATGGAGATGTCTCCCCGCCGAGCCGAGAACGTGGTCTGCAATCCGGCGAACGTTTCCTGGTACTCGCCGGTGTGAATGGGGCTGGTGGTCATTATAAGCGCGTCTTCCCGGTTATCGTTGTAGTAACCCTTGCGAATGCCGGCGGTCTTGAAGCCGTATTTTTCGTAGAGTCGCTGGGCGATAAAGTTCGAGACCCGCACCTCCAGGGTAACCACCGAGGAACCGTACTCGACGGCGGCTCGCACCGACCCGATGAGCAGCAACTCACCGACACCGTTGCCCCGCAGATCGGACCGGACGGCGATTTCGGTGATGTGGGCTTCGTTGCCCTGGAACCACAGTCCCACATAGCCCGCGATGGGGTCCGCAGGACCGTCGGACTCATCGCGCTTGACCACGCCCTGCACCGTCTTGACCACCTTGCCCCACAACGATGACGGCCCGGGCCCGGCGGGGGCTGGCCTGGCAGCGTCCGCTTTGTCGCCGGTCTCAGGGGAACATTCCGGCCAGTGGGCCACCAAGTAGCAGGCGTAGCGATTGTTCAACTCCCGCTTGAAAGGTGTACCCAGGGACAGGGGAGCGAAAGCTTCCCTTTCGATTTCGATGACCTGACCGATGTCCTCGGCGCGCAGCCGCCTCAGGGCAATGTCCATTGTGCTGTCAACAACCGCGTTACAAAGTTGGGGCACCCGGATTACCGGCAAGGTAGACCCCCCGAGAACCCGGCCCAATTGTAGCACAAGGCCGGGAGTGGCATCGGGCCGGTCGACAAAGCAATTCTCCGATGGTAGCAGGATGAACCGGTCGAACCCAAGGAGCCGGTCTTATATCAGCGCGGGTTGGACGGGATGGGCCGGACCGTGTGCGTCCGGGGCCAGGGACACCTTGCCGAACACGCCGTCAAAGCCGGGTTCCACCCGGATGTCACCGACCCGGGCCTGGAGCACCGCGGCGGCCATTGCTTCCCCAGCTACCGCGGCCAGGTCGCTGAAGGGACTGTTGATTAGCGCCGTCAACTCGCCGCCCAACTCCCGGACCACGTTGGCACAAACCCGCTGCACCTGTTGGGTAGCCACTCCCTTGCCCAGGACTTGGGATGCCAACTCCTGCAACGGGACTAGGCGGATGAAGGGCGGTCTGCCGTCGGGCGAGTTTACGAACCCGTCCGGGCCGGGCCGGACGACGACGGGTTCCGGTGTCCGGGACATGACCCGGTGCAGGACGCCGAGGGTGAGCGTCTTGCGGCAGACCGGGCAGGTGTCCCGGTCGGGTAGCCGCTCGGTCTCGCTAAAATCGGGGGCGCGGCTGACCCCGCACTTGCGGTGGCCGTCGTAGTGGTACTTGCCCTCTTCAGGGTAGAACTCCACGGTGAAGGCCACGTCGTTGGCGGCGATGGCTCCGGCCAGCCCGGCATAGGTCAGCGGCCCGTTGAAGGCCGTGGCCTCCCGCGCCAACTTGGGCAGGGAGTGGGCGTCGGAGAAGGAAAGAATAGCCCGGCTGCGCAGCTCCGGGACGCCCCAGTTCATGGCCGGGTCACTGGACAGGCCGGTCTCGATGGCGGCGATGGCCTGGGTCAGGTCGAGGAAGCACTCTTCCAGGCTATCGAAGCCAGACTTGGAGCCGAAGACGCCATACCAGGGAGTCCAGGCGTGGGCGGGGATAACCAGACAGGCCGGGTCGACGTCCAAGACCAATGCCGTCAGGTCGCGGGCCGACATCGTAAGCGTCGGCCGTCCGTCCTGATCCAGCTTGCCGTGGGCGGCCAACGCCCGGTTCAGGCCGGCGGCGGCCTCCAGGCCCGGCGCGAACAGCAGAACGTGGATGCGCCGCACCCGCCCGCCTTGCCGGTACACACAACTGACCTCGGTTCCCAGGACGAACCACACGCCCTCGAACTCGTAAAGGCCGTCGCCGCCGGCGGGGGAAAGCCTGGACTCCAGCTCGGCAAACCAGCGGGGATGGGTGAAGTCGGCAGTGGCCAGCAGGTCCAGCCCCTTGAACCTGGCCCAGGCTGCCAGGTTTTCCAGCGTCAGCGCCTTGCTGGTGGCGTAGGCGTAGGATGAGTGGATGTGAAGGTCGGCTAGGTAGGTCATTTGCGCAGTCTAGCACAGCCTGGGAAGGGTTTTCGCGGTCGAGGAAGCCTTTAGGGGAAGCCTTTTAGAAGGGGCCCAGAACTAACGGGCTCGGGGTTTCGGGGAAACCGGGCTGGGCCGGTTTAGGCGAAGGTCATCAGGAGTTCGGCTAATTCTTTGGGCTGGTGGTGGGTGACCTGGTGGCAGGTGGGCATTTCGAGAACTTCGGCGCCGGGGATGCGCCCGGCGGCCCGGCGCTGGTTGGCCGGGGATATGACCCGGCTGCCGGTGAGGACAACGTAAGTCACCGGACAGGACAGGGCGGGGTAGTCGGGCATTTTAGAGCGCAACACCTGGGACGGCAGCGGGCCCATGAAGCCGATCATCTGGACCACGGCCATAGGATCCATGCCGTTGCAAAGATAGCGGGTAACGGCCATGCCGGGCAGCTTGAGTTCCTGTCCATTGACCGCAGACCAGTACTTCAGGCCGGAGACCGCCATCCGTAAGACCGGGGCTATCTCGGAAATCAGCGGCGCACCCGCCGTTGGCGCCAAGCCGCTAAGCAGCACCACGCGCTTGGGCGGCTGCGGCAACTGCCCGGCTGCCTGTAAAACCAACCCTCCGCCGATCCCGTGGCCGACCAGCACTAGGTTACGCAGGGATTGGCGTTCCACAGTGCGGACGATGGATTGGACGCACTCGTCCAGCATAACGGAGGAGGTGTCCCCGTCGTTGTCTTCCCCGTGGCCGGGCAAGTCCATTGGGTATACCTTGCCAACCCGGGTCTGGGCGTAAAGTCGAGGCGGGTGGGTTTGGGGGGCGGTCATGTGGCCCCAGACCTTGCCCCATGCCCAAGCCCCCTGGCCTGCTCCATGCACCAGCAAATAATCAGTCACTTGTTATCCACTTGTTATCGTTCGTCCTGAGATTTCCGGGGGACTTCCCGCCGGACTTGCCCCGGTTGGCCGGCCCAACCGGACAAACCCTCAAAAAACTTTGGCGGCCGGCACCCACAACGGGTCGCCTTGTACTAACGTCCTGCACCGTCCTCAATGCGCCACAGCCCGGGCGAGTCCGGCCAGCAGTAACTCTTCTTCCTCGGGCAGCACGGTGCGGGGGTCCAGCAGCACCTTCTCGTTCTCGATGCGGGCAATGATAGGCGGGGTGGATTCCCGCAGGCGGCGCATCATTGCCTCGGCTCCGCCGCCGGACGCGCCGCAGTCCAGGGCCACCGCCCAAGTCGGGAGGGTCTCTCCGGGAAGGCTTCCGCCGCCGATGGCCGACCGGGTGGCTATGACCTCGGCCGGGGCCTCTAGCCGGGACACCCATGCCTTGGCCCGGTCTTTTACGGTCTCCGGCGTCGCGGAAATCATGCGCCAGATGGGAATTTCCTGCTCCTCTTCCTGCTTCAGGTAATGGGTCAGGGTAGCGGTGAGGCCGGCCAGACTGAGCTTGTCTATTCGGAAAGCGCGGGCCAGCGGGTGCCGCTCCAATTGCTGAACCAAATCCCGGTCGCCGACGACGATGCCGGCCTGGGGACCGCCCAGCAGCTTGTCGCCGGAGAAAAGGGTCAAGCCAACGCCGGCAGCGACGCTTTCCTGGGGTGTGGGCTCATGGGCCAGGCCGTATTTTTCGCAGTCGAGCAGGCACCCGCTGCCGACGTCGTGCAGGACCGGGACTCCCCGACGATGGCCCAGTTCCACCAACTCGGCGGGCGAAACCTCGGCAGTGAATCCCTCAACCCGGAAGTTGCTGGCGTGGGCCTTGACCATCGCCCCGGTGTTGTCCGTAATAGCGTCGGCGTAATCCCGCGCGTAGGTGCGGTTGGTCGTCCCCACGTCCACGAGATAAGCGCCGCTCTGCCGGAGCACGTCGGGAATGCGAAAGCCACCGCCGATTTCTACAGCTTCGCCCCGGGAGACAATCACCTCTTTGCCGGCGGCCAAGGCGGACAGGCCCAGCAGGACGGCGGAGGCGTTGTTGTTGACGACCAGGGCGGCTTCCGCTCCCGTCAGTTCCCGGCACAACGCTTGCAGGTGGGCCTGCCGGGACCCCCGGCGTCCGGTGGTTATGTCGAGTTCCAGGTCCGAGTAGCCCAGAGCCGCGTCCTTTGCGGCTTGAATGGCGGCGCGGCTGAGGGGAGCCCGCCCCAAATTGGTGTGGATGACTACCCCGGTGGCGTTGATAACCCGCTGCGGCGCCGGGGCCAGCATATCCTCGACCTGCCGGACTACCGACGCGGCCACGCCCTCGGCCGCCGGGGGGGCACCGCCTTGCCTAACGCTAGTGCGGGCTTGTTCCAGGCTTTGCCGGACCAGCCTCACCACCCAATCGCGACGGTACACGGCCAGCAGTTCTGCCGCTGCCGGTTGAGCCAACACCGCGTCGACGCTAGGCAGATTGCGCAGTTGCATAGATTCTCCAAAGGGGTAAAGCCGCCTTTTCGACAGCGGTAATTGTACCATGAACCGGGGATTTGCTCGCCCCGGCGCGAGGACGGTAACTGTTCAGGGTTGAGGGGAGGGAGTGGCTGATGGCGGAATATAAGGGTTGAGTTACGTTGGGGGATTCATCCCCCAAACCCCCTGAAAAAAGTCGCAGTTGGCTGAAACTAATTCATCTCACCAAGTCTGAACTGTTACGCCGACTTCCCATCGGTGGCAAACCGGGGGGTCAAGGGGTACAATGGGCGGAACAGGACTGGGTGGTGCCGCTATGTTGCTGCCGGGTGTTTCGCTGAAGGCTAAAATAGTCGGGTTAGGTGTGCTGGTAATCCTTACGTTTTCTTTCGTCGGCGCAGTCCTGGAGACGGTCAAGGATATCCAGGCAGCCGAGTCCGCTCCACAGCCGCTGTTGCGGGAACAGTTTGCCGCTGCGGGAGGGGACTACAATTCCGCAGGGGGATCGGACAACCTGGTGCTGGCCAGTCTAAAGTACGCCTGCCCTTTCCATTAACCGTTAACCGTTCATAACTTGATGGTCAATTCGGTCGCAGCCCGTTTTCCTGTTGAACGGCTCTGCGTAATCGTCGTAACTGTTCAGGGTTGAGGGGAGCGGAGTAGCTGATGGCGGAATATGGGGGGTTGGGTTACGTTGGGGGATGAATCCCCCAACCCCCTGAAAAAAGTGGCAGTTGGCTGAAACCAATTTACCTCACCAAGTCTGGACAGTTACCAATCGTCGGCGGCCCTCGCCGACTCCCACAAAATTCCGCATAATCCCTTTATTTGCCGGTTAGGACACGGTTTCTATGCAACCCGGACTGCCCCCGGAACTCGATGCCCTGAAGAATGCCATCCGCCAAATTGTGCGGGAAGAGTGCATTCCCCTGGAAACGGAGTTTCTGTCCCACCCGCCGCGGGACGGAGAACAGAACGAGGGCGCCCCCCGGGGAATCCTGGAAGCGGTACCGGGCGTCCTGGGCACACTGCCGCCCGAGAAGTGGGCCCGCCTGGATCAAGTGTCCAAAGACACCGGCATCTACACTTCCTTCGTGCCGGAAGAATACGGCGGCGGCGGCATGGGCGCCTTGGGCCATGTCGTGCTGGAAGAAGAAGTCCACAAGAGCATCCTGCACCTGCCCACGTCGCCGGTGCCGATGTTCATGATCGACGCCTGCACCCCGGAGCAGGAGCAGAAGTACCTGTACCCCGCCATCAACGGCGACCTTTATTACGCCTTCGGTCAGACCGAACCGGAGGCCGGATCAGACCCCGGCGGCATGATGCAGACCCGGGCGGTTCGCGATGGCGACGACTGGGTGATTAACGGCACCAAGATGTTCATTTCCGGAGCCGCCAGCTCCGACTATCTGTTGGTGCAGGCCGTCACCGACCCGGAGAAGCGGCAGCGGGGCGGCATCACCATGTTTATCATTGACAACCCGACGCCGGGCATGACCTTCGACCCGATTTACGTCTGGACCATGCCCAGCAAGGCCCAGCAAAACCTGGTCTACCTGGACGACGTGCGGGTGCCCCAAACGCAGGTGCTGGGCGAAGTGGGGTACGGTTTCACGCTGGGGCAGAAGTGGCTGGTCCACCACGACCGCCTGCTGCGGGGTTCGATGGCCCTGGGCATTCTGAGCCGTGCTTTGGACATGGCAATAGACTGGGCCAAGCAGCGGGTGACCTACGGGCGGCCCATCGCCGAACGGCAGGCAATCCAGTGGATGTTGACCGACGTCTACACCGACATTATGACCCTCCGGGCGTTGACACGGGAGACGGCCCAGCGGGCCGATGACGGCGCCGACGTGCGGGTGGAGGCCAGCATGGTCAAGTATTGCGCCGGCGAGTGGGGTTGGCGCAGCATAGACAAGATAATGCAGGTCTTCGGCGGCATCGGCGAGACTGTGGATATGCCAATTCCGCACTGGTACCACATGCTCCGCCACGCCCGCATCGGCGGCGGCACGTCGGAGATTCACAAGTTCGTGATGGCCCGGGCCTTGCTGGACGGGCGCGCCAACTTCCAGGGATAAGCGGCCAACGTTCAGCTTAGTCAACCATACACCTGCCCCACCCGGTTCGCCGGTCCCCGGTGTTCCCAGCGTAAGCCCGGCGCGCGGGCAACCAGCGGGTTTGCTGGGTGTTGTCCCAGTCTGTCTTCCGCAATCAAGGGTCCACAAAACGGGTCCCGTGGAATAATTGGAGCAGTATTTCAGGAGTATTTCTTATGAAGAGATCGATTCTAGCCTGCATTTTGCTGAGCCTGGCGGCGGTGTTGACCGTCGGGTGCGGACCGTCGGCCCCGGCTGCCGAGACCGGTGGTGGCTTCCCCGGAGACGGGAGCGCTGTCGCGTCCCAACTTCCGCCGGAAAACCCGGCGGCGAATGGGGGTTCCGTTACCGGTATAACGACGATCGAGACCCTGGGTCAAAACGCCGGCGACCAGGGGCAGGCCGTGGTAAATTCGGCTGACGACACCCGCCGGGAACGGGTCGGGACAATATCGGTGACCGGGCAGGGTGAGGTTTCCGCCGCGCCGGACGTGGCAACGCTGCAACTGGGGACCGAGTCCATCGCCGACTCAGTTCAGGCCGCCCGCACCGCTTCGGCCACCGCTACCCAGAGCATGATTGACGCGCTCCTAGCGCTGGAAATTCCGGCTGCGGACATCGGCACCAGCTCCGTCAACATATCAACCGTGTTCGATTACCAAGCGCAAGCCGTAACCGGGTACCGGGTCAGCAACCGGTTGACGGTGCGGGTACGAGACCTGTCCGCCGTCGGCACGGTGATTGACCGGGTTACCGAGGCGGGCGGCGACCTGACCAGGCTGCGAGGCGTGACCTTCGCCGTTGAGGATTCCGCCTCCCTGGAAGAACAAGCCCGGGCGGCGGCGGTTGCCGACCTGACCGACAAAGCGGAGCAGTTGGCCGAGCTCCTGGAGGTTGAGGTCGGGCCGGCTATTTCGATTGTCGAAGGAGGCGGGGGATTTCAGCCGTTCCGGGAGTCCTTTGGCCTCAGCCCCGCCGCAGCTTACCTCGAGAGTGAGCCCACGCCGGTGCTGGCCGGGGACGTGCAGGTAACCGTCACGCTGGAAGCCGTGTTCGCCATCGCCGATCCGGACCAGGAGGGACCATAAAGGGCCGGCCTGCCAGTTGCGGCCCCGCAGTTCCAACGCTAAAATCCCGGACATACTCGCCTGATATACCGGCCATCCCGCGCAGGCGCACCGCGAGATAGATTGTGAGCAGCAACCTATGGTCTTGAGCGACCGTACAATTCGCGAGCAGCTCGACTGCCAGCGAATAGTCATTGACCCCCTGGACCCGGATGACATTCAGCCGGCCAGCGTTGACTTGCATTTGGACCGGAACATTCTGGTGTTCACCAACTCCCGCCGTCCCTACATCGACGTCAAGGAGAGCCTGGAGCCGCTGACTGAAATGAAAGCGGCGGGGGAAGACGACCCGTTCATCCTGCACCCCGGCGAGTTCGTCCTGGGCAGCACCAGGGAGCACATCGAGCTTCCCGACGACCTGGTAGCCCGGCTGGAGGGCAAGAGTTCGCTGGGAAGAATCGGCCTGGTCATCCATTCCACGGCCGGGTTCGTTGACCCCGGCTGGAAGGGGCACTTGACGCTGGAGCTCAGCAACCTGGCCCGCCTGCCCATAACGCTGTATTACGGAATGAAGATCGGCCAGATTTCTTTCCTGCGCCTCACCACCGCCGCCGAGCGGCTTTACGGGTCTGAATCGCTGGGCAGCAAGTACCAGGGACAGACCGGCCCCACCGCCAGCTTGATTCACCTGGATTTTCAGAAGCCATGATTACGCAGCCCGCCAACGTCGTCCTACCCGCAGGCCGAGGCGGCGCCGGGCGATGACGCTGGAAACCGTCACGCCGATGGAACGGGCCATTTCCCTGGCCCGGCAGGCCAGGGGCCACACCAGCCCCAACCCGCCAGTGGGGGCCGTGGTGGTCAGGGATGGCGTGGTCGTGGGGGAGGGCTGCACCCAACCGGCCGGGCAGCACCACGCCGAAATCGTCGCGCTGCGGCAGGCCGGGACTTCCGCCGCGGGCGCGACACTTTACACCACCCTGGAGCCATGCTGCCACTTTGGACGGACGCCGCCCTGCACCCAGGCAGTCATCGCCGCCGGGATAACCGCCGTCCATGTTGCCGTGATAGACCCCAACCCGCGCGTTTGCGGACAGGGTTTGGCGGAGTTGGAGCAGGCCGGGATAACCGTGGTCCGTGAGCCGTCCTCCACCGCCGAGGATCTCTACGAAGCCTTTGCCAAGCACGTCAAGACCGGTCTGCCCTTCGTGGTGGCCAAGTTCGCCATGAGTCTGGACGGGAAAATCGCCACCCATACCGGCGATTCCAAGTGGGTGACCGGCCCGAAGGCCCGGGCATTGGTGCAGGAGTTGCGCCGGGCCGCGGATGCGGTGATGGTCGGGAGTACCACAGTCTTGGCCGACGACCCACAGTTGACCGCTCGGGACGACACCGGCGCGCCGCTGGAGCGACAGCCTTTGCGGGTGGTCCTCGACACACGCTGCCGCATTCCCCCAGCGTCCAGGATGTTCCGGGAGCCGGGCCGGACCCTAGTGTTCGTCTCGGAAGAAGCCCCGGTTTCGGATACCGCCCGTTTGACCTCCGCCGGGGCCGAGGTAGTCCCGGCAGAGTTGGACAACGCCGGACGGGTGGACGCCGGACGGGTCCTGGCCGAGTTGGGCCGGCGGGGGGTGGTCAACCTGCTGGTGGAGGGAGGCGGGACGGTACTGGGCTCGCTGTTCGACGCCGGGTTGGTGGACCACGTGCAGGCGTTTGTGGCCCCGGTCATAATCGGCGGGGCCGGCGCGGCTTCCCCGGTACAGGGGCACGGCGTGGAGCGCATGGCGCAGGCGTGGCGGCTGGAGCGAGCAAATCTTGAACCTGTCGGCGAAGACTGGCTAATCACCGGATACCCGGCGCGGGAGGGTTGAGATGTTTACCGGGATTGTCGAAGAAGTGGGACGGGTTTCCCGCCTGGGCGACCACCGCTTGCAGGTTCTGGGGCCCAAAGTGGTTGAAGACGCCAGGCTGGGCGACAGCATCGCTGTCAACGGGGCCTGCCTGACGGTGGTCAGCATGGAAGGCGGAGAGTTCGCGGTTGACCTGGCGCCGGAGACCATCCGCCGCACGTCGCTGGGCGACGTTTCCGCCGGGGACCCGGTAAACCTGGAGCGGCCGCTGGCGGTGTCAGACCGGCTGGGCGGGCATATCGTTCAGGGCCACGTGGACGATACCGGGCGGGTGGAGGCCGTCGAGCCGGAGGGTGATTGTCATATCTTCCAAATCGGGGCCCCCGAGCGGCTGATGCCCTACATCGTCGAAAAGGGGTTCATCGCCGTTGACGGCATCAGTCTGACGGTGGTGAAAAAGGAAGCTTCATGGTTCACAATCTCTGTGATACCATACACCTTGGAAAATACGAACCTGAGCGGCAAGTCGGGCGGCAGCCGGGTCAACCTGGAAGTCGACATCGTGGCCAAGTACGTGGAAAGCCTGCTGGCCCGGTAGCGATTCAGACCGCGGTTGCCGGTTCAGACCCCGGTTGGATGTAGTCCAAAACGGTCGGCGGTTCAGGACAGTCAGCAAGACAACCCGAAGGAACGGTGCCTTATGCCTTTG
This sequence comes from Dehalococcoidia bacterium, assembly GCA_965262735.1. Classification (GTDB taxonomy): domain Bacteria; phylum Chloroflexota; class Dehalococcoidia; order Lucifugimonadales; family UBA3495; genus CATOSK01. The sequence continues at coordinate 746,084 of CBDHFS010000002.1, forward strand.
TGCAGCCTGGAAGAAGCCATAGCGGACTTGCAGGCCGGCAAGTTCATCATCCTGGTGGATGACGAAAACCGGGAGAATGAAGGCGACTTGGTGATGCCTGCGGAGATGGTCACTCCCCAGGCCGTCAACTTCATGGTAACTCACGCCCGCGGGCTGCTCTGTATGCCCATGCTGGAAGAACGGTTGGCCGAGCTGGAAGTTCCCATGGTGGAGAGTTCCCACGCCGAGAGCGAGATGCCCACCGCCTTCACCGTGTCGCTGGACTACAAGGTCGGGACCACCACCGGCATCTCCGCCTTCGACCGGGCCGAGACGGTCCGGGCCCTCATTGACCCCGACGCCTCGCCCGAGGACTTTTCCCGGCCCGGCCACCTGTTCCCCTTGCAGTATCATCCCGGCGGCGTTCTGGTGCGCGCCGGGCATACCGAGGCCATCATTGACCTCTGCAACATCGGCGGGATGTATCCGGCCGGCGTCGTCTGCGAAATTATGCGGGACGACGGGGAAATGGCCCGGCTGCCGGACTTGGAGGTCTTCGCCAAGCAGCAGGACCTGAAGATTCTCAGCATTGCCCAGATAATCGCCCACCGCCGGCGCAACGACAATCTCATCGAGCGGGTCGCCGAGGCCCGGCTGCCGTCCAAGTACGGCGAGTTCAAGATAATTGCCTACCGCAGCCCCTTCGACCCAGGGGAGCATATCGCCCTGACCATCGGCGAATGGACCGCGGACCAGCCCGTGCTGACCCGCATTCACAGCGAATGCCTCACCGGGGACGTTTTCGGCAGCCTGCGCTGCGACTGCGGCGAGCAAATCGAGTTGGCCCTGGGGATGATGGCCAAGGAAGGCACCGGCGCACTGCTGTATATGCGGCAGGAAGGCCGGGGCATCGGCCTGCACAACAAAATCAAGGCTTACTCGCTGCAGGAGGGCGGGTTGGACACCATTGAAGCCAACGAAAAGCTGGGGTTCGACTCGGATCAACGGCACTACGGCATCGGAGCGCAAATTTTGCTGAACTTGGGAATCTCCAAGGTGAAGCTGATGACCAACAACCCCAAGAAGGTGGTCGGCCTGACCGGGTTTGGCCTGGAAATTGTCGACCGGGTGGCCGTCGAGGTGCCACCCAACGACGAAAACCTGGCCTACCTGCGCACCAAGCGTGAGCGGATGGGCCACATATTGGGTTCCTGCTCGTAAGTCCGCCCCAACGGGCCGACCGCCAATCTCCCTGAACGATAAGGACGGAAACTGAATGTCGACTCCGGCTCTGCCCCAAGCCGGGCATTCAACTTCAGACGACCACATGGCGATAAGCCGCAGGTTTGCAGCCCACGCTATGGATGAGTTGAGCCGCGGCAACCGGCGTCAGGCCTCGGAAAAGGTTTGGGGCGCGGCGGCTCACGCTCTAAAAGCCGTCGGGATCCAACGCGGCTGGCATCATCGCACCCATTTGATTGTAAAAGACATCGGCTTTCACCTAGCCAGGGAACTGGGGCGGCCTGACTTGAGAAACCACGTCATCAAGGCCGACTCGATGCACCAGAACTTCTATGAAAACGAGGCCGACGACGACATTATTCTTGACGCGATAATCGACGTGGGGGAGTTTGTTGACAAGTTGGCTGAGGTTTCCGCCTCGCCTCCCATGCCTTTTACGGTCGAGACCGGAGCCGATCAACGCCGTTTGGGCCGGTTTCTTGGGCTGCCAGCGGACGAACTGCCGGAGTTGGGTACGCGGTCTCCCGCCGGGTTCAGTAGGGCGGCGCCCGGCCAATACACGCAGCCTCAGTAAACCACTTGGCGCGCAGGCCGTCCTAATTCCCATTACCCCAAAAGGGCAGGTCGATAACCTGCCCTTGCTGTTTGCCGGCCATCACCTGCCCGGCCGGGGCTACTCGCCGGCGCCTACTCTGGACATCAGGTAGGCGCTGATGAACCCCTGAAGGTCGCCGTCCAAGACGGCGTCCGGGTTGGCGCTCTGGTGGTTGGTACGATGGTCTTTCACCGACTTGTAGGGGTGCAGGACATAGCTGCGAATCTGGTGGCCCCACTCCGGCGTAACCCGCTCTCCCCTCAGCTTCGCCAAGTCTTGGGCCCGCTGCTTGTTCTGACGGTCCAACAGACGGGCGCGAAGGATTCGCATGGCGTATTCCCGGTTCTGGTGCTGAGACCGCTCGGTCTGGCAGGTCACGACCACACCGCTGGGCAGGTGGGTCAACCGCACGGCTGACGCCACTTTCTGCACGTTCTGACCGCCGGGACCGCTGGATCGGAAGAAGTCCATCTTCAAGTCTTCCGGCCTGACATCGACCTCCGCCTCTTCGTCCATTGCCGCCGGCAGCACCTCCACCTCGGCGAAGGATGTGTGCCGCAAATGGTTGGGGTCATAGGGGGACAGGCGGACAAGGCGGTGGACCCCGTGTTCGGCGTTCAGGTAGCCGCAGGCGTAGGAACCGCCGATTTCCAGGGTCGCTCCCCGCAGGCCGGCTTCATCTCCGTAGGAAAGGTCCATGACCTGCATGGAACGCCGCTCTTCTTCGGCCCAGCGGGTGTACATTTTCAAGAGCATTTCGGCCCAGTCCTGGGAATCGGTGCCGCCTGCGCCGGCGTGAATCGAGACAATCGCCGGGCGGTCATCGTAGGGGCCGGCCAAAGTCAGGTTGACCTCTTCCCGCTCCAAAGACCTGCTGATGGCGGCCGCTTCCGCCTCCAACTGGTCCTGGAAGGACTCATCCCCCTCTTCCAAGGCCAACTCGGTCAGTTCCAGCGCGGCCCCGGCCTCGGACTGGAGGCCGCGCCAAAGGGAAACTTCGTCCTTGAGACGGCCTAGCTGCTGCATCTGAGTCTGGGCCATACGGTGGTCATCCCAGAACCCGGGAGCGGCGGCGGCCAACTCCATTTGGGCTATGGTGTGTTCTTTGGCCGAGAGGTCAAAGACGCTCCACCACGGACTCGATTCTCTTGACCAACGCTGTCAGGTCCTGTTTCAGATGCTCCATTTTCCCGTCCTGCCGGTGGCGTTTCTGCGTTGCCATTCGCAACGCTACTCTCCATTATCGCAAAACCCCGTCCGGTATTGAACCCCCTGTTGGCGGCTTCAGGCCGAATGCAAAGTCGTTTTCAATCTTCCCTCCTGAGGTTTTCGAAGGGTTTCCTTCTAAGGGTTTCCTTCTAATGGCTGGAATCGTGTAACTGTTCAGGGTTGAGGGGGGCAGAGTGGCTGATGGCGGAATATGGGGGTTGGGTTACGTTGGGGGATTCATCCCCCAAACCCCCTAAAAAAGTGGCGGTTGGATGAAAGCCTTGGCTGAAACCAATTTACCTCACCAAGTCTGGACGGTTACGGAATCGTCCGGGTTTGCCGGGGCAGCTTCCCCTCCCGTAAGATGTTGCGTGACCGTTGCGCGGCGGCGGGTTTCGGGGTATTGGTTTGCTACGCGAGGGTATCATGGGCGACCTGGCGATAAACGGGCTGTTAATTGTCGCGGCTTACCTGCTGGGGTCAATTCCATTCGGGTATCTGGCCGTGCGGCTGGTAGGACGGCGGGACATCCGGACGGTAGGCAGCCAAAACGTTGGAACGCTGAACACCTGGCATCAGGTAGGGATCGCCGGCGCCGCTCCGGTGCTGGTTTTGGATGCCGCCAAGGGCGCTCTGGCAGCGCTGCTCCCCGGATGGCTGGGAGCTCCGGAGTGGGTGGTCTACTGCACCGCAACAATGGCAATCCTGGGCCACAACTGGCCCGTGTTCCTAAAGTTTCACGGCGGAAAGGGCGTGGCGCCGCTGTTGGGCATCGCGTTGGCGCTGTTTCCATTGACCATGCTGGTTGCCCTGGCTCCGGCCGTGCTGGTCATCATCCTGACCCGCAACGCCATCATCGGCATTGTGGTGGGGATGGCCGTGTTTCCGGTTCTAAACCTAATCCGCGGCGGAGACTTGGGGCTAACGCTGCTTCTCGTGGGGCTGACGGGGTTCGTCGTGGCCTGTTACGTCTACGGCGCCCGGCGGCAGATGTGGGAAGCGGTCAAGAGCCGCCGGCTGCGGGGTATATTCTACGGTTCCGGTTCCGATGCGTGAGCCGCCGACGCGCGCCCAATGGGCGATAGCCAATGGGTTATAATCGTTGCGGGCAAGAAAATCCTTCAACGCCCCTCGCTGCCCGCCCCGGTGTAAACGGGAACACAGGGGTCGAAGGGCGTTTATAACCTAACAAGCAGGAAATACAGGCAGGACAGGCGATTATGTTAGACCACGGTACGGTTGATTCCGGTCACGTCAACGAGGTAGAAGCGCTGCGGCATCGGATGCGGCACTCGGCCGCCCACGTCATGGCCGATGCGGTGCTCCGGTTGTTCCCCGAAGCGAAGATGGGCATTGGCCCGCCCACCAACGACGGGTTTTACTACGACTTCGACGTTGCCCGGCCATTTACCCCCGAGGACGTGGCCGAGATAGAAAAGCTGGTGCAGGTAACGGTGGCCGAGGGATTTCCCTTCATCCGGGAGGAACTGAGCCGGGACGACGCCAAAGCCCTGTTCGCCGACCAGCCTTACAAGCTGGAAATCATTGACGGCATCCCCGACGCCGAGACCCTGAGCATTTACCGGCACGGGCAGTTCGTGGACTTGTGCCAGGGTCCCCACGTTGACGATACCGCCAGTATTCCGGCGGTGAAGCTGCTGAACATAGCCGGGGCCTACTGGCGGGGAGACGAACACCGCCCCATGTTGCAGCGCATCTACGGGACGGCCTTCGAGAGCCAACAACTGCTGGACGAGCACCTGGAGCGGTTGGAGCAGGCGGAGTTGCGGGACCACCGGACGTTGGGCCGACAGCTTGGGCTGTTCAGTGTCCACGAGGAAATCGGCCCCGGCCTGATCGTGTGGCACCCCAAGGGCGGCGTCTTGCGGTCCATCGTCGAGGATTACTGGCGGGACATCCACTACCGCCACGGTTACAGCATTGTCTACTCACCCCACATCGGGCGGTCCAACCTGTGGCGCACCAGCGGCCACCTAGACTTTTACCAGGAAAGTATGTTCGCCCCCATGGAATTGGACGAGCAGGAGTACTTCCTCAAGCCGATGAACTGCCCGTTCCACATTATGATTTACCGCTCGGCCCTGCGCAGCTACCGAGAGTTGCCGATGCGCATCGGCGAGCTGGGGACGGTGTACCGCTACGAGCGCAGCGGGGTGCTGCACGGCTTGATGCGGGTGAGGGGATTTACCCAGGATGACGCCCACATTTTCTGTATGCCCGAGCAGGTTGAGTCCGAGGTTGGCGGCGTCCTGGACCTGACCTTTGAGATTCTGCAAGCCTTCGGATTTGACCAGTACCAGATTTCGCTGTCCACCCGCCCGGAGAAGCACGTCGGGGACCTGGAGATGTGGGACCACGCCACGGCATCCTTGCGCAACGCCCTGGAAGACCGGGGCTTGTCCCACGACATTGACGACGGCGGCGGGGCGTTTTATGGGCCGAAAATCGACATCAAAATCAAGGACGCCCTGGGCCGCGACTGGCAATGCACCACGGTCCAGTTCGACTTCAACCTGCCGGAGCGGTTCGACCTGACTTTCCAGGATTCGGAGGGCAATCGCAGCCGCCCATACATGGTACACCGGGCGATTCTGGGTTCCCTTGAGCGGTTCTTCGGGGTACTGATTGAGCACTACGCCGGGGCGTTCCCGCTGTGGCTGGCGCCGGTCCAAGCCGTGGTCATACCGATCGCCGACCGGCACCAGGACTACGCCCGCTCGGTGAAAGCAGAGTTGACCGGCCGGGATTTCCGGGTGGACGTGGACGAGCGTGGCGAGCGGATGAACCTGAAAATCCGCAGCGCCCAGCTACAGAAGATACCCTATATGCTGGTGGTAGGCGACCGGGAGCAGGAGCAAGGCGCCGTATCCGTCCGCCACCGAGAGCAGGGAGACCTGGGGGCGATGCCGGTGGGCGACTTGGCGGGGCGGCTGGGGGAAGAGGCGGGGCGGGCCAATGCCCCGGCATGATTACATCTTCGTAGACGAATCCGGGGACCCGGGGTTTACCGTTGACCAGGATTCGGGACAACTGTTGAGCAGCACCTAAATCGCCACATCGCCGCGTTCAGGTACCTTCAACCAATTTGTAGTCGGGTAAAAATTCGCGGGCTAGGGCAGGTCCCCAACTTTTCAGGGGACCCCCCTAGCCCGCTTGTTAGCCTGGGAACGTTATTGAGTATGCCGGACCGGGTGATAACAGTCAACCCCTACCGTATCCCGCGGATGCCCCCTGCGCTACACACCCACAACGTAACTGTTCAGGGTTGAGGGGAGCGGAGTGGCTGATGGCGGAATATGGGGGTTGGGTTACGTTGGGGGATTCATCCCCCAAACCCCCTGAAAAAAGTGGAAGTTGGCTAAAACCAATTCATCTCACCAAGTCTGAACTGTTACCCACAACCGCCGACCTTGACAATTGCCGGGCGATGAAGCCTTTCATCATCTTGATGGCCCGTTGGGACTCCGGGAAGGGTTGGTTGCCGAAGCCGTGGGGCATTCCGTCGAACATTTCCAGCTCAATACTGCCGCCGGCGCTGCGGTAGGCAGTCTCGAACTTCTGCGGGATGGACAGCGGCACGTTGCCGTCGTTGGTGCCCTGAATGATGATGGTCGGCGGCAGGTCAACCACCTCTCCCCGCTCCAGAATCTCCTGGGGGTTGCCCTCGTGGAGCGTTGCCTGGTCCAGGAAGTAGGCCTCGGTGGACGTGACCAGCCGGTCGTCGCCGACGTTGCGGGCGTATAGGTATCGGGCGTAGGGGTCCGGCACCGGCCAGCAGCAGAGCATATACCTCAGGGAGGCATCAACGCCTGCTCTATCTGGCAACGGCAGAGCGGCGTACCGGGGGTCCCGGGGCCGCATCCCACTGAGCATTAAAGTGTGGCCGCCGCTGGAGCATCCCATCGCGCCGACGGACTCCGGGTCCAGGTTCAACTCGGCAGCCCGGGACTTGAGCCAGCGGGTGGCGTAGTTGGTATCTATGATCTGGGCCGGGTAAGGGTGCGCCGGTGCCAGGCGGTAGTCCACCGCCGCGACGACAATACCGCTGGCGGCCAGGGCCAGGTTCATGGGGTAGTCGTCCGTGCGTTCGCCCCGGCACCACACTCCGCCGTGGATGTCCAGCAGACCGGGGAAAGGCCCCGAACCCTGGGGCTGGTAAATGGTTGCCTCCATTCCGCCGGTCTCGTTTTCCAGGTAGACGCGGTCGGTAATGGTCACCTCAAATTGCGCGGAAGGGTCATATCCCAAGTCAGTCATATCATCTCCTCTTGTTGTCTGGGCGTACCTGGGGAGGGAATCGCACCAGTCGTTGGCGCTTTGGCCCACTGTATTAGCCACTTCCCGGCTGAGTCAAACCAGCTGAGTCAAACCAGCCGTGTCAAACCGGGCATTGCGCCGTCCGTTACCGTCCGGCCAACTCGGTGAAGACCGCTCGCCACTCGTCGGGGTCGGCGTCTCCGTAAGGCGCGCGGTAGACCTGCACGCCCTGGCCGTCGAAGGCCACCTTGTAAGACTGCTGGGGTACGTTCAGGTCCCGGACTATGTTGCCCTGGGCCACGGCCACAGGCCACGGGTAGCCATTGGACTGAGCAAAGCTGTCCAGCTTGCTTATGCCTTCCGACGGGTCGTACCCGACGGCGTAAAACTTAACTTCCTCGGCAAATTCGGGGTAAACCGTCTTCATGCGCTGCAACTCAGCGCGGCAAGTCGGTCACCACGTAGCCAGGAAGAAGAGGAACGCCGGCTGTCCCGCCTCCAGCAGCTGGGCCGACGTTACGGTGGAACCGTCGGCCAGGTCGAGCGCAAAGTCCGGGACCCGTTCTCCCTCGCTGGTCCCAATGGGGACGCTGACCGGGGGCGGTGCAACCTCGGTGGCCGGTTCCGGCGGGGCTTCTGCCGGAGGTTCCGCGGAAGGTTCCGTGGGCTGGGCTTCAACCATCGCGGTCTGCGCCGGCGGGATGGTCAACGCCGGCGCTTCGGGAGCCGTCGCCGCGACCAGGGTGTTGGCCGCCGTGATTGCCGCGGCCGGCGCCGTGGTCGCGGATGGGGCCGCCTGCGCCGCCGTCGGCAGAGCGGCGGTTGGCGCGGGTTCACTCGCATTCACGGCCGCCGCTTCCGGTGGAGACGGCTCGGCGGCTGGCGCACCGGCCGCGCATCCCACTGCCAGCCACAACACTGTCCCTAGCGTTGCCACCGCCAGAAATGTCCGGTAGGTCCGGGTTGTCATCCATGCCTCCTGTCCCGTCAGGTTAAGGTTGGGTGCGCCACCGCCGGGTTGGGTTTCTGGTATCCTGTGTTGGCAGTGACGCGATTGAGTCCACTTCCCGGCGACATTGTAACAAACCCGGCGCGTGAGCCTGACAGCGTTACTCTTTACGTAATCGTCGCCGCTGTCGGGAAATACGGCGAAACTCCAACTATATGCTTGTAATAATCGGCATTTCCAGGAGGCCGCGATGCCAAATCGGTTGATAAACGAGACCAGTCCTTATTTGCTCCAGCACGCCCACAACCCAGTGGAGTGGTACCCGTGGGGGCCGGAAGCCCTGGAACGGTCGCGGAACGAAGAAAAGCCGATACTGTTGAGCATCGGGTACTCGGCCTGCCACTGGTGCCACGTCATGGAGCGGGAGTCCTTTGAGGATGAGGCGATCGCCGCCCTGATGAACGAGAATTTCATCAACATCAAGGTGGACCGGGAAGAACGCCCGGACCTGGATGCGGTCTATATGGAGGCGGTGCAAATGCTGACGGGCAGCGGCGGCTGGCCCATGACCGTGTTCCTGACACCGGAGGGCAAGCCTTTCTACGGCGGCACCTACTTCCCGCCCGCCGACCGCATGGGGATGCCCGGATTCCCGCGGCTGCTGATGTCGGTCAGCGCGTCCTACCGCAACAACCGCTCCGAAATTGAGCGGGTGACCGGCCAACTCACCGAGCAGATGGGCCGCTCCGGTCACATCGAATCCGGCATGGCCCCTTTGACCGTCGAAACCCTGCACCAAGCCTACTCCTTCCTCGCCTCCAACTTCGACTACCAGAACGGCGGGTTTGGCAACGCCCCCAAGTTCCCCCAGCCCATGACGCCGGAGTTTCTGCTGCGCTACCACCACCACGGCTACAACCAACGGGCGCTGGATATGGTGGAGAAGACCCTGGAGAAGATGGCCTACGGCGGTATGTACGATCAGGTGGGCGGCGGCTTTCACCGCTATTCAACCGACGCATATTGGCTGGTGCCTCACTTCGAGAAGATGCTGTACGACAACGCCCTGCTGGCCCGCCTGTACCTGCACGCTTACCAAGTGACGGGCCGGGGCCTGTACCGGCGCATTTGCACCGAAACGCTGGACTACGTTCTGCGCGAAATGACCGATACCCAGGGCGGGTTTTACTCTGCCCAGGACGCCGACAGCGAGGGAGAGGAGGGCAAGTTCTTCGTCTGGACTCCCGATGAAATCAACCAAGTCCTGGGAGCCGAGGACGCCCAATTGTTTTCCAACTTCTACGGCGTGACGGCCGGGGGCAACTTCGAAGGTTCCAACATCCTGAACATGAACCAAAGCCCGGCCCGCTTTGCCGAGGCGCGGGGGGTGCCCCTGGAACAATTCCTGGCTGTCTTGGAACGTGGTAAACGGAAGCTGCTGGAGGTTAGGGAAGAGCGCATCCACCCGCTGCGGGACGACAAGGTGCTGGCATCCTGGAACGGGATGCTGCTGCGCAGCTTCGCCGAAGCCGCCACTGCGCTGGACCGGCCGGACTACCTGGCTGCGGCGAATGCCAACGCCGCCTTCCTGCTGAACAGAATGATGCCGGCGGGACGACTGCTCCGCTCCTGGCGGGAGGGCGAAGCCAAGCTGCCGGGATACCTGGAAGACTACGCCGCCGTGGCCGACGGGCTGCTGGGCCTGTACGAGACGGGTTTCAACTCCCGTTGGCTGGAGGCTTCCATTAGCCTGGCCGACGCCATGATTGACCTGTTCTGGGATGATGCGGTGGGCGGATTTTACGACACCGGACGCGATGCCGAGGCCTTGGTGGTCCGCCCTCGGGACATCTTCGACAACGCCCAACCCTGCGGCGGTTCGCTGGCGGCGGACGTGCTGCTGAAGCTGGCCGTCGTCACCGGCAACGAGGACTACGCCGCCAAGGCCGCCGCCCCCATGCGCTCCATCGCCCGGTTGATGAGCCAGGCGCCCGGCGGCACCGGACACTGGCTGGCCGCGCTGGATTTCTACGTTTCGTTGACCCAGGAAATCGCCATCGTCGGCCCCAATGAAGACGATGCGACCCGCGGCCTGCTGGCCGAGGTTTTCCGGCGTTACCTGCCTAACAAGGTGATGGTGGGAGCGTCCGGAGGGACGGGAGCGTCCGAGGGCGGGACGGCCCTTCCCCTGCTGCAAGACCGGGGGATGGTCAATGGTCAGCCCACGGCTTATGTCTGCCAGAACTATGTTTGCCAACTGCCGGTCACCGACCCGGAATCGCTGGCCCGGCAGTTGACGGCGGGCTGAGACCGGAGAACGTCGGGCGTAGATGTTGGGAAGCCGAGGGCGGCGAAAGAAAGTGCTGCGGTAGCCTGGTGACGGCCCGGTTTCTCGCTATTTACGTCGCACTCGGAATCCCGGCGGGATGGCCCGGCGCCAATCGCCAAAAGTAGCCGTAACTTTGCTGCCCATGTATAATGGGGCCAACTCAGAAAGGCGCAGCAGGCCGCCGGCGACGGTTAGCGTCTACTGAACCGGCGGTAATACTTCTGAAATTGCGAAGTTCGTGCAGATTTCCAATGGCCGGTCAGTAGCTAAACATCTCTTGGCAACTGTCAACAGCCGGTGAAGCTCATACACTCAGGAGATTAACATGCCAGAAGCCGCCAAGATCATTTACACCGAAACAGATGAGGCGCCGTTCCTTGCGACGCACTCGTTGCTGCCGATTCTCCGGGCCTTTACCAAGGGTTCCGGAATTGAATGGGAGCCTTGGGATATTTCGTTGACTGGCCGCATTGTCGCCAATTTCCCCGACAATCTGACTGATGAGCAAAAAATTCCCGACTATCTAACTATGTTGGGCGAGTTAGCCGAGGACCCGGGGGCAAACATCGTCAAGCTGCCCAACATCAGCGCCTCCATTCCCCAGTTGAAGGGGGCGATCACGGAATTGCAGGAAAAGGGATATGACATTCCCGACTACCCCGACGTCCCTGCTACCGATGAAGAACGCGAGGCCCGCGTCCGCTTTTCCAGGGTCCTGGGCAGTGCCGTGAACCCGGTCCTACGGCAAGGAAATTCCGATCGCCGGTCGTCCAACTCGGTGAAGGAGCACGGCCAACGCAATCCCCATCGAATGATGCAGGACTGGCCGGAAGTGTCCAAAACCCGCGTTGGCTACATGACGAGCGGCGACTTCTACGGTTCTGAACGGGCGTTGACCGTCGCGGCGTCGGGATCGGCAGCGATCGAATTTGTGGCCCCCGACGGAAATACGACCGTGCTCAAAGCTGGTATTCCCCTGGTGGCCGATGAAATCATCGACTGCGCCGTGATGAATGTGCGGCAGTTGCGCGAGTTTTACGCCGAAGAAATAGCAAGGGCCAAAGCTGACGACGTGTTGCTTTCGCTGCACCTGAAGACGACCATGATGCGCGTGGCCGATCCCATTATTTTCGGCCATTGCGTGTCAGTCTTCTACCAGGACGTGTTGACCAAGCACGCGGCTGAACTGGCCGAGCTTGCGGTTGACCCCGACAATGGAGTGGCTGAACTCCTCACGAAGATTCAATCTCTGCCTGAGGAAAAGCGTCAGGAAATCGAGGCGGATATCCAGGCAGTCTACAGCGTACGCCCAGAACTGGCGATGGTGGACTCCAACCGGGGGATCACCAATCTGCATGTGCCGAGCGATGTGATTATTGACGCCACTATGCCGGTGATTGTCCGCGATGGCGGACGCACCTGGGGTCCCGATAACGAGTTGCACGACACAATCGCGTTGATTCCCGACCGCTCTTACTCGACTCTATATCAGACGGTTATAGAGGACTGCCAGGAGAATGGCGCCTTTGACCCGTCCACCATTGGCAGCGTGGCCAACGTCGGGTTGATGGCCCAGGCGGCCGAAGAGTATGGGTCTCACGACAAGACCTTTACCGCCCCGGGCAACGGGGTGATTCGAGTCGTGGACGCGTCGGGAGCGACCCTGATGGAACAGAGCGTTGAGGAAGGCGACATCTTCCGGATGTGCCAGACCAAAGACGCGGCAATTCAAGACTGGGTCAAGCTCGGTGTCAATCGGGCAAGACTCACCGGCTCTCCGTCAATCATCTGGCTGGACCCGGACCGGGCTCACGACGCGCAGCTGATCAAAAAGGTGGACCAATATCTGCCCACCCATGACACGACCGGGCTGGACATTCGCACCATGGCTCCCATCGATGCGATGAAGTTCACGATAGTGCGGAGCCGAGCCGGCCAAGACACCATTTCCGTGACCGGCAACGTGTTGCGGGATTATTTGACCGACCTCTTCCCTATCCTGGAGTTGGGCACCAGCGCCAAAATGCTTTCGGTCGTCCCCCTGCTCCAAGGCGGCGGGATGTTTGAAACAGGAGCTGGCGGGTCGGCCCCCAGGCACGTGCAGCAGTTCCTGGGGGAGGGCCATTTGCGGTGGGATTCCCTGGGTGAATTCTGCGCCCTCGTCGCATCCTTCGAGCATTGCGCCCAGGTGTTCAAGAACGACAGAGCCCAACTATTGGCCGATACCCTGGACCAGGCGATTGGCGAGCACCTGGAACAACGCCGTGCCCCATCGCGCCGGGTAAACGAACTGGATACCCGGGGCAGCCATTTCTACCTCGGCCTTTATTGGGCGGAAGCGCTGGCCAATCAGACCCAGGACCCCGAGTGGCAAACCCGCTTCAAAGCGGTGGCCCAGCAGTTGGCGGACAACGAGGATAAAATCGTCCACGAGCTGAACGACGCTCAGGGACAGCCGGTCGATATTGGTGGCTATTACCTCGCCAATGGCGAGATGGCCGCCAACGCTATGCGCCCCAGCGCCACTCTGAATGCGATTGTGGATGCAATCTAGCAAAACACCGACCGGCTGAGGCGTCGTCTTCAGCCCGTCGGTTTATAGGCATCTGAGCGCCTGGGGGCTAAGAGCCGCTTGTCCTCAACTCGTGTCATCAAGGGGAACGGTTGTAACTGTTCAGTGTTGAGGAGAACGGAGTGGCTGATGGCGGAATATGGGGGTTGGGTTACGTTGGGGGATTCATCCCCCAAACCCCCTGAAAAAAAGTGGAAGTTGGTTAAAACCAATTCATCTCACCAAATCTGAACTGTTACGAACGGTTCGCTTAGCTTGCCGTTACGTCGGACTTGGTCACGCCTTTAAGACAATTACCGTGAAAGCGGTAATCAACGCCAAGGCAGTGTCGGCATCACCGTGGACCTGTATTTATGTGCGCTGCCTAACATTCAAAACGAACTGGGCCAGTCCCGGTCTCAGACGTACTGAACGAGTACAAGGGATACCGCCATGCCTTGTTTTCATATGCTAGGCAGGCCGGCAAGCCAAACCAAATAAACAGAGGAGCACTAACCAGATGCGTAGCAAGGTAACCGTGGTCGGCGCGGGCAACGTCGGCGCCACCACCGCTCAGCGGATTCACCAGTTGGGTTACGCCGATGTTGTCCTAGTGGACGTTGTCGAAGACCTGCCCCAGGGCAAGGCCCTCGACATGCTGGAATCAGGCCCGGTTATCGGTTCCGATGCCAGCGTCATCGGCAGCAACGGCTACGAGGAATCGGCCGGGTCCGACTTGGTGGTCATCACCGCCGGCATCGCCCGCCGCCCCGGCATGAGCCGGGATGACCTGTTGCTCACCAACATGAACATCACGACCGCCGTCACCGAACAGGTGGTCAAGCATTCCCCGGACACCATCATCATTGCCGTGACCAACCCGCTGGACGCCATGGTCCAGAACGTCTACGAATGCAGCGGCTTCCCCAGAAACCGGGTCTTCGGCATGGCCGGCGTCCTGGACACCGCCCGGTTCCGCACCTTCATCGCCCAGGAGTTGGATGTATCCGTGGACGACGTACAGGCTTACGTGCTGGGCGGCCACGGCGACGACATGGTCCCGCTGGTGCGCTACACCACCGTCGGCGGCATCCCTATCAGCGAGCTGTTGGACGACGACCAGATTCAGCGCCTGGTGGAGCGTGCCCGCCAGGGCGGCGGCGAGATTGTCGCGCTGCTGAAGCAGGGCAGCGCCTACTATGCCCCCTCCGCCTCAATTACGCAGATGGTGGAGGCGGTATTGCTGGACCGCAAGCGAATCCTCCCCGCCTGCGCCTACCTGGAAGGCGAGTACGGCATCAACGGCCTTTGCGTGGGCGTACCGGTGAAGCTGGGCGCCAACGGCCTGGAACAGGTCATCGAAATCACCCTGACCGACGACGAAAAAGCGGCGCTAAACCGCTCCGCCGCCAGCGTTCAGGAACTGGTGAACGTAATGCGTAAAGCCAAGGCGGAGGGATAAATAAGCGGAGTCATCTACTATTGACTTGATGTTCTTCAAGGGTTGTTCCACCTCGGTCGTCGTAGACGCGGATCGATCGCGGTCAAGGATTCTTTAGTACACCGGAGCCAAGTGCCGTAAGAATCGGCTATATGCTTTGTGTGCTCAATCTCGATGGTTCGACGAACGGGTTGGAAAGGGTTAGGGGTTGTCTTCGCCACTATATTGGCGATAGAACTGGCCCTGTTCTCGGCGCTGATTGACTTCAAAGCGGTCACAGCCAATCACTTGGTCGCCTACCTCGTTGTTATACTGCTGGGGGCAACAGGAATCAGCATCGGGTTAGCCCTGTTGTGGGTGAAGTCCGCAGAGTTCTCAGGGCGACTTTGGCGAAAACTTCTGGTTAAGTTAGTCTGGAGGGAACTGAAGAAACGTTATTCGGACTTCTCTGCGGGCGTACCAGCCACGGGAATCGGGAATTTGGAAGGAAGCGCAGTTGTCAGGTTAGGATTGGGGGAAGACGACGGGGTAACTATCGGATACAGGTTCCAGGTAACCAACACTGCTACAGAAGAACTACTTGGAACCATTGAGTGTATAACCCTAGATCAGGCATCTTGCCTTTGCGTAATCGCTGACCGGGCAAGTGCCGAGTTTTGGGAACAACTAGAGAGTAGGATGCGTGGTGACCCCTCCCCACCTACGGGAGTTGTCTTTTCGAGAGAAGCCCCCGCTAGTTTCCTGAAATTCGTCGAACTTCTCCTCGACGATTAATGGGTGCAAATATGAACATCCAAGGAAGTGTGGCAGCAATCTTGAACGAACGCGAACTGGTCTTGAACCGGGGTGCGGATGCCGGGGTCACATTAGGGATGAGGTTTAAGGTTCTCGACCATGAACGTTCCATTATGGACCCCGAAACCAAGACTTTATTGACCACGTTGCAACGCGAGAAAATACGCGTGAAGGTAATTGAGGTCGGCCCAAGTCATTCGATTGCCAATACTTATCAAACCTACACCGAGCCACAACCGGCTGACCCCAATCTCGTCCGCTGGAGCAACATCTTGGGAAACGCCCTGGGCGCAAGGAATCACGTCACGAAAGTCCGTACATTCCGGCGAGACGGAACTGTTTCCTTTAGCCCAATTGACGAATCCGACAGTATTGTCAAGGTGAGCGATCCTGTCATGTCGATAGATGACGAAGTTTAAGTGTAATCACGAGGCGCACCGATGGTAGACCCCAAATCCCGGGAGAGACAATTACTGGAAAAAGCGGCGCAATTCCTGCCCGGCGGCACCGGCGGGAATACCAGCTTTCCCGCCGACCTGCAATTCCTGGCCAAGGAGGGTCGCGGATCCCGAATCTGGGACGTCAGCGGCAATCAGTACGTTGACTGGCTGATGGGTTCCGGTCCGCTGATTCTGGGCCACGCCCACCCCACCGTCGTCGAGGCCGTGATTGATGCCGTAGCAAAAGGCAGCACCTTCTTCACGACCAACGAAAACGCGGTCCTGCTGGCCGAGGAACTATGCCAGGCCGTCTCCTGCGCCGAGCAGGTGCGGTTCACCACCAGCGGCACCGACGCCTGCTTCCAGGCCATGCGGATTTGCCGGTCGTTCACCGGCAGGGAGAAGGTGCTCAAGTTTGAGGGCGGGTTCCACGGCACCAGCGACTACGCCCTGATGAGCGTTACCCCACCCGCCTCGGCAGAATACCCGGTCGCCGTCATCAACACCGCTGGCATCCCCCAAGCCCTGCAGGACTTGATGCTGGTCGCGCCGTTCAACGACCTGGAAACCACCACCGCCGTGATTGAAGCCCATCAGGACGAACTGGCGGCGGTGATTGTCGAGCCGCTGCAACGGGTAATCGCCCCGGCTCCCGGGTTTCTGGAGGGGTTGCGGGCGGTGACCAGGCGGTGCGGCGTACCGCTGATTTTCGACGAAATCGTGACCGCTTTCCGCCTGGCCTGGGGCGGCGCGCAGGAACGTTACGGCGTGGTTCCCGACCTGTGCTGCGTCGGCAAGATAATGGGCGGCGGCTACCCGCTGGCCGCGGTGCTGGGCCGGGCCGACATCATGTCGGTTTTCGACCAGAACCAGGCCGACGGGGACCGTTACGTCAACCAAATCGGGACCCTCAACGGCAACCCGGTGGCCTGCGCCGCCGGGCTGGCCACGCTGGCCGAATTGCGCCAGGAAGGGACCTACGAGCGGCTACGAGCCACCGGCAAACAAGTGCGGGATGCCTTGGTGAGGACCTGTGCCGAGAACGGCGTCCCGGTCCAAAGCACCGGCGACGACACCATTTTTGATGTTTTCTTCAGCGACCAGCCGGTGCGGAACTACCGGGATACCCTGGCCGCCGACACCAGAATGATGGCCCGGTTCAACCAGGGAATGCTCCGGGAAGGCATCCTCAAGAGCTGGCCCAGCAAGTATTATCCCTCGCTGGCCCACACCTCCGAAGACGTGGAAAAGACGGTGGAAGCCTTCCGGAAGGTGGTGCCAACCCTGCGGGGTTAAGCTTCCAGCGAAGCGTCTCCAACCTTTCCCGGAGTATACCAATCCCCAATCTGAACAAAAATCGAAACCGGCCCCCGCCGATGTTTGGCGGGGGCCGGTTTCGATTTGCCGGGGTCGTCCGAGGGTAGTTTACCTTGCTGCGCCCAGCTTTAGCTCCAGCGGGCTGGTGCTGATGATGTGCTTCTTGAGGCCCAGGTCGGCGGCGGGGATGCCCATTGCCAGGCCGATAAGCTGGGGCAGGTGTAAAATGGGCAGGCCAATGCTCCGGTTGGCTTGCTTGGCCGCTTTGGGCTGGAAGCCGTCCAGGTTCAGGTGGCACAGCGGGCAGGGCGTGACCATCGCGTCGGCGCCCAGGTCCTTGGCCTCCGAGGTGTGCTTGCCGACCATTGCCATCGAGTTCTTCTCGTTAATGGTCAGGATCGGGAAGCCGCAGCAGCGGGTCTTGCCCTCGAAATCCACCGCCGTTGCACCCAGAGTCTCGATGAGAGTCTCCAGCGAGGTCTGCCGCTCCGGGTGTTCCTCGATGCCCAGCGCCTCGGTGGGGCGGACGATGTAGCACCCGTAGAAGGGGGCGATGCGCAGGCCGCCTAGGGAGCGGGTGAGGTGCGGCTCCAACTTGTCCAGGCCGTAGTCCTCGATCAATATCCAAAGCAAATGCTTGACCTGGGCCGTGCCGCGGTACTCCAGCCCTTCCTCAGCCAGGTGGGTGTTAATCTCGGCCAGGTAGTCCGGGTCGTCCAGCATCCGCTTGTTGGCCTGGCTCATCACGCCCTGGCAGGTGCTGCAAATGGTCATTATGGTCATGCCGACCCGCTCGGCCTTGGCCAGGGTCCGCGCGTTAAGGACATCGCCAAAGAGTTGGTTTTTTTCCTGCATCACGCCGGCGCCGCAACAGGTCCAGGATCGGATTTCTTCAAGCTCAATGCCCAGCCGCTGGCAAATCGTCGTTGCCGCCGGGTACAACTCGGGCGCCCCTCCTTGGGAAACGCACCCTGGGTAGAACGCGTACTTCAATTTGGCCTCCGGAAAAGTTAGAAATCTCTTGTTCGCGCCGCCGGGGACAGGCGCGTCAAGACTGGTTTAGCTTGCGGAACAGACCCCGGACGGTTTCCACGTCGGCTACGACGTGATGCTTCCAGGGCACCTTGCCGTGGGTCAAAGCCCGGAGTCCCACCGGCATATAACTCAGCATGGCCGGGATGTTGGTGATGCCGCCCACCGACTTTATCGGCAGTTTCAGCTCATCAAGGCGTCCGGTGTTCCCCACCGACTCGGTGAAGGCGTCGGCGTGACGGGCGCCGTTGCTGTTGGAAAACCCGGCTTCCATTGCCTGGTCCCGCAACGCCATGATGCGGTCCATGGGCGCCACGCCCTTGGGGCAGGCTTGCACGCACTCGCTGCAGCGGGTGCAGTCCCACATCCCGGAAGGCTGGCCCAAGTCAGCCAGCCGGTCGCGGGAGACACCCTGGGCGTCGCCGTCCCGGGGGTCGGCGGTAAAGCGGTACGCCTTGGCCAACGCCGCCGGGCCGAGGAACGTCGGGTCAACTTCCAGCACGGTGCAGTCGGAGACGCAGGCGCCGCACATGATGCAGGCGGTCACGGCGGACAGGTGGAGCATGGACTCGTTAGAGGCGATGTACTCGCCCTCAGGCTCCGGGACTTCAGGCTTGAGGTAGGGCTGCACCTGCTCAATCTTGCGCCAGAAAAGGTCGAAATCTACCACCAGGTCTTTGATTTGGCCCATGTTGCCCGCGGGCTCGACCACGATAACACCGTTCTTGTCCATGGACTCGGATGCCTTGGTCTTGCAGGCCAGGCCGGCGTGGCCGTTGATGCGCATGGCGCAGGAGCCGCAGATGGAGCTGCGGCAGGAGCAGCGCAGGCTCAGGGTGCCGTCCACCTCTTCCCGGATGGTGATTAAGGCGTCCAGCACGGTGGCGTTTTCGTCAATCGCCAGTTGGTACTCCTGCCAATCGGCGCGGGGGGTTGCTGAGTCCGGGTCGTATCGCTTGATCTTAACTGTGACGTCCATCGGTCAGTACTTCCTCTCCTCGGGAGTCCACTTGGTAATGGTTACGGGAAGCTCGGACAACTCGGGCCCGACTTCACCCTGGGTTACAACAATGTGCTTGAGCCAGTTTTCGTCGTCGCGGGCCGGGTAGTCGGTGCGGAACTGGGCGCCCCGGCTTTCCCGACGCTCCAGCGCGCTGACGGCGATGGCCTCGGCGCAGTCAAGCATGAAGCCCAGTTCCAGGGCGAAAATCAGGTCGGTGTTGAAGACCTTGCCCTTGTTGTGCACCGGGACGCTCCCGTAGCGGCCCTTGAGGTCTTGCAATTCCTGGATGGTCTCCTCGATGCCTTCCTTGGTGCGGAACACGGCGACGTTGCGGTTCATGGACTCGCCCATTTCCAGGCGAATTCTGCCCCAGCGGTCGCCGTTGTCAGGCCGGTCCAGCATATCCTGGAGCCGCTGCTGCTCGCGGGCTACCGCCTGCCCTTCGTCGAATTCTATGAACGCCAGGCCCTTGGATGCGGCGGCGGCGTGGTCGCCGGAACGCTCGCCGAAAACGATGGTATCCAGCAGGGAGTTGGCGCCCAGCCGGTTGCCGCCGTGGACGCTGACGTTGGCGCACTCGCCGGCGGCGTATACGCCGGGGACGTTGGTCTGGCCGTCAATGCCGGTCTTGATGCCGCCCATGATGTAGTGCATTCCGGGACGGATGGGCACCGGCTCACGAATCATGTCCCGGCCGGTTAGATCAATTCCCAGTTCGCGAATCTGGCTGAGCTTCTCCATAACCAGCCGCTCGCCCAGGTGGGTGCAGTCCAGCAGGACGCAGCCGTCTATGCCGTTGCCCGCGTTAATCTCGGTCTGTTCGGCACGGGATACCACGTCGCGGGATGCCAGTTCCATCATGTTGGGAGCGTATTTTTCCATGAAGCGCTCGCCGTTCTTGTCCCGCAGGTAGGCGCCCTCTCCGCGAGCGGCCTCGGACAACAGAACGCCGTTGCCGGCGATGGTGGTAGGGTGATACTGCACCATCTCCATGTCCATCAGGCGCGCGCCGGCGTTGTAGGCCAGGGCCATGCCGTCTCCGGTGACAATCAGGGCGTTAGTGCTGGGCTCAAACAACCGCCCGCAGCCGCCGGTGCAGAAAATGACCGACTTGGCCCGGATGGCGTGAAGCTGCCCGGTGCGCAGTTCCAGGGCCATGACCCCAGCGGCCTGCCCGTCTTCCATAATTAGCGACGTGACAAACCATTCTTCGTAGCGGTGGACGCCGGACTTGATGAGCTGCTCGAACATGACGTGGAGCAGCGCCTGCCCCGTGAAGTCCCCAACGAAGAAGGTTCTGGCCCGGCGCTGGCCGCCGAAAGCCCGGGTGCCGAGACGGCCTTCGTCGTCGCGGTTGAAGGTTACGCCCATGTGCTCCATGTCGATGAGCGACTGCCCCGCCGAGCGGCACATCACCTCGACGGCGTCCTGGTCGCCGAGAAAGTCGCTGCCCTTGATGGTGTCGTAGGCGTGGTCTTCCCATTCGTCGCCCCGGTCGGTGAGGGCGGCGTTGATGCCACCCTGGGCAGCGTTGGAGTGGCTCCTGACAGGGTGGACTTTGCTGATAATTGCGGCGTCGGCGCCGCCCGCCCGGGCGGCAATGGCGGCCCGCATTCCAGCCAAACCGGCTCCGACCACCAGTACATCGTGCTCCAGCATCTTTTCCTCTTGTTTCCTTTACTCTATTGGCCCGGCGGCGAACCGAAGGGGATAACCCGCCGTTTGCTGGCTAATTTTCTCTCAAAACCCGAATGGCCAGCAACAGGGCGGCTATGCTCTTGGCGTCGTTGATGGTCCCATCGGCGATAAGCTCCAGGGATTGTTCCAGCGACACCCGCTCCACGGCGATGTTCTCGTCGTCGTCGCCAGCCAGTTTGGACGGCGTGAGGCCAGTGGCCAGATAGGCGTACATATACTCGTCGCACCAGCCCGGCGCCAGCCAGAAACCGGCTAGTTGCCGGATACTGCCGGCGCGGTATCCGGTCTCTTCCTGCAACTCGCGCTGCACCGTCTCGTCCGAGACTTCCCCGGCCTCGACACCTCCCGCCGGCACCTCCAGCAGAGCGCCGCCTGTCGGGGTGCGAAACTGCCGGACCATCACCACGTTGCCATCGTCGTCAATGGGGACGATGCACACCGAATCCGAGTGCTCGGCCACTTCCCGGGCGGCGACGCGGCCCGACGGAAGCTGCACTGTGTCAACCCGCAGGTTGAGAATCCGGCCCCGGTACATCACCTGGCTTTCCAGGGTGAGCTCGGCCAAGTCGAGTTGAGTCTGCGAATCGTCAGACACGGTCCAGACCTCCCTGCCCGCGGATGCTGAAACCCAGCCGGCGGGTGATGGTAGAGTAGAAATGGTTGGCCGGATTGGCCCGCAGGAACCTGGCCCTCAGGCGGCTCTGCTCGATCTCGACCCAATCCCCGGGCATCAAGTCCAAGTCAACGAACCCGTCCACGCTAACGACAGCCGACTGCAAGCCTTCCAAGTGCAGCCCAATCCTTGCGGTGGGGGCCAACACCAGCGCGGCGGACAACCCGACGTGGGCGGCAATGGGTTTCAGCACCAGGGACTCGGACAGCGGGTCCATAATGGGACCGCCCACGGCCAAGCTGTAGCCGGTGCTGCCGGTGGCAGTGGACAGGATAATGCCGTCGGCCCGCAGCGAGGCGACGTCGGCCCCGTCAACGGTGGTTCGGATGGTTGCGACGCGGGATATGGAACCACGGCCCACCACCACGTCGTTCAGCGCGGGAAAAGGACCCAGCACCTCGCGGCTACCGTCGGAACCGCGGAACAGACGGGCCTGCACCATGTTGTGCTCGTCCACCCGGTAGCCGCCATCCAGGTACATCGGCAGCTTTTCCAAGGCTTCATGCACCTGAAGCTCGGTCATAAACCCCAGGCGGCCCATGTTGATGCCGACGATGGGTATGCCCGCCGGCGCGGTTACCTTGACTGCCCGCAGTATGGTGCCGTCGCCGCCCGCGGTAATGACCAGGTCGGTCTCCGGAACCCGCTCCCGGAGCAGGTCGAGGTTTTCCGCCGGAGAAATCCAACTGTTTTTCTCCAGCGACAACTCGTTCACGATCGCGCTGCTCAGGTCCAGCGCCTCGGGAATGCCGGCGTTATATATCAGTCCAATGGTTTTCATCTGTTTTTGGGCTGCGGGTTAGCCTTGGTTCCGGGGGATGCCGTTGATTCTAGCGCGTACATCCTTCATTAGGGACTGGCGTTGGGCCTTGGTTGGGACAAAACATGGGCAGTCTAGCACTTCCGTTTTGGGTAATCAAACTTCGAGACCATTTCGATACTCACGTCCGTTAAACGTTTCCCGTCGCGCCTGCCCGCAGGGATGGCTGATTCCGTCTTCGTAATCACGTCAACCAAGTCTAACGGATTACGGCCCCGGTCAGGGTGGCGGCGGCGCTTTCTGCGGCGGCCAGCACCGGGTTGGGCGCGATTCCCAACCACACGACCACCGCGGCGGCCACCAGCAGAGCAAAACGGGCGGCCAACGCCGTCGGGATCGGCTCCGCCGACGCGGGTTCGCCCATGAACATGACCCGGATAACCCGCACGTAATAGTACGCCGATACCACGCTGTTCACCACCCCCAGAATTGCCAGCCAGGTCAGGCCGGCGTCCACCGCGGCGGTGAAAACGTAAATTTTGGCGATGAATATGCCCGTGGGCGGCACCCCAATCAGCGCCACGAGGGCCAGGGCCAGAGCCACCGTCATCAACGGGGCGCGGCGCACCAGACCGGCGTAGTCTTCGATGAGGTCGCTCTGCACCCGGTTGCTGATGAGGATGATGGCAATAAAGGCCGTCAGATTGGCGGCCGCGTAGGCTGCCAGGTAAAACAGCACACTGTTGGGCCCGGTGGTCCCAGTTCCATGCGAGACCGATGCCACGCCGATGAGAATGTAACCGGCGTGGGCAATGGTGCTGTATCCCAGCAGCCGCTTTATGTTCGACTGCGCTATGGCGGCCAGGTTGCCGACGGTCATGGAAGCCGCCGCCAGAATCGCCAGCAGTATCCCCCAGTTGAGGTCCAAGTCCAGGAACCCGGTGTAGAAAAACCGCAGCACCAGGCCGAAGGCGGCCGCCTTGCTGGCCACGGACAGGAAGGCCACCACCGGAGTCGGCGCGCCTTCGTAGACGTCGGGCACCCACATCTGGAACGGGACGGCGGACAGCTTGAAGCCGAATCCTACCACCAGCAAAGCCATTCCCAGCAACGGGGCGAAGCTGCCCGCGGGCACCCCGCCGGCCAGCGATTCACCCGCCGACCCCTGCGCCATTCCCGCCGCAATTCCCGGCAGGGTGGTGCTGCCGGTGTAGCCGAACACCAGCGCCATTCCGTACAGCATGATGGCCGAGCTGATGGCCCCAATGATGAGGAATTTCATCCCCGCTTCTGCGGACTTGGCGTTCATCAGCAGCGCGCCCAGGGCCGCCAGAGGCAGGGTCGTCAGCTCCAGGGCCACGTAAATCGTGATTAGCTCGGTGGCCGACACCATCAGCGTCATGCCGGTGGCCGAGAGCAGGATTAACCCGAAGAACTCGCCGTGGTTGCGGTCCAGGAACCGGAGATAGTCGGTGGAGCCAAGAATCACCACGCCTGTGGCCGCCAGCACCACGAAATTGAAGTAGAGGGCAAAGCGGTCCACCGCCAGCGTGGACGACAGGACACTCCCATTTTTGACCAGGTTGACCGCCCCGGAGCGGTCCAGATCGAACAGGAGCAGCAGCGCCAGTACCAGCGGAACGGCCAAGCCGATGAACGCCAGGGCCTGCACCGGCGTCCGGCGGGGCACTACCAAGTCCAGCAAAATGACCAGGATGCCCAGGGCCGCCAAAGCCAACTGCGGGGAGATTAAGTAAAGGTCATGCGCCGTCATAATAAGTCTGTTATCACCGTTGTTCCAGGACTGCGGCGAAGGCGTTGGTTACGGACGAGGCCAGTTGTCCCAACTCGCTGTCGAAGACCTCCACCAGGAAGGATGGATAAACGCCCACCGCCACGATTGCGATAACCAGCAGGACCAACGGCACGGCCTCAACCAGGGTGGCGTCGGGCAGTTGGTCGAACTGCTCGCGCCGGGGGCCAAACAGTGTCCGCTGGAGCATCCACAGGATGTAACCCGCCGCCAGGATTATTCCCAGCACCGCCAGCACGGTCAACCAGGGAAAGGCCCCGAAAGCCCCGAAGAACACCAGTATCTCCGACACGAAACCGCTCAGCCCCGGCAGACCCAGGGACGCGAACCCGGCAATCAGCAGGGCCACGGTAACGAGAGGCATCCGGTTGGCCAGGCCTCCCAGGTCGGGGATGTAGCGGGTGTGGGTGCGGTCGTAAATCAACCCGACGCAGATGAACAGCAGCCCGGTAATGGTCCCGTGGGTGAACAGCTGCATCGCTGCCCCGTTCAGCGCAACGTCGGTGACCCTGGCGCCGGCGATTCCCACCAGCACCAAGCCCATGTGACTGACGCTGGAATAGGCGATGAGCCGCTTCAAGTCGGTCTGGCGCAGCGTGACCACCGCGCCGTAAAGCACGCTGACAACGCCCAGCGCCATCAGCGCCCAGGCGAATTGGTGGGTCTGCTCCGGGAACCAGCCAACGCCGATGCGCAGCAGGCCGTACCCGCCCATCTTGAGCATCACCCCGGCGAGCATAACGCTGGCCGCGGTGGGCGCATCGGTGTGGGCGTCGGGAAGCCAGGTGTGCAGCGGCCAGACGGGGAGCTTGATGGCGAAGGCCACGAAAAACAGCCAGAACAGGACCGCCGCAGGCAGCACGAAGCCGGCGGCTCCCCCCAAGGCGCCCGGGTCGGAAAGGGTCAGCTGAGGGTAACCTCCGGAGCCGATGAACACCACCACAATGCCCACCAGCATGGCCGCGCTGCCCAGGAGCGTGAAAATCAGGAACTTCATCGCCGAGTATTCCCGGCGTCCGGTGCCCCAGTTGGAAATCAGCATATACATGGGTACCAGCTCCAGCTCCCAGAACAGGAAGAACAACAACAGGTCGTTGGCAGCGAAGACACCCATCACCGCGGTCTGCAACGTCAGCAGCCAGAAGAAATACTCCTTGACCCGTTCCTTGACGCTCCACGACGCCAGAATCGCGCACAGTCCCAGCAAGCCGGTGAGAAGCACCAGCGGGGCGCTCAGCCCGTCAGCAAAAAGGAAGTAGCTGGCGGCGAACCGGTCGGTGACAATCCAGTCCAGCCGGTCAACCAAAAACGTCCTATTCTGGCTGACCGGGGAGACATAGTTGGCGAAAACCAGCACGGACAGCGCCAGGTCGGCCACTCCTATCAGCGCGGCAACCCGCCGGACCACGGACGAGTTGGACAGGAACAGCAGGATGATCAACCCGCCGGCAGCAGGCAGGAACACGACCGCCGTCATCAAGCCCGTAAATTCAACAACCACGGCGCGGCCCTACACTCCCGGCCCAAAGATGAGGTAGCCAATCACGATGACTATGACGCCCAACAGCAGGAACGCCCCGTAAAACTGCACCTGCCCGGTCTGGAACTGAGCGGTGGCCCGCCCGGCATTGCGGGTGGCGCTGCCCACCAGGTCCACCAACCCGTCAACCACGTTGCGGTCCAGCCAATCGGCGGCGGCCACCAGCAGCCCGTAGAACCCCCGGCGCACCACCAGGGTCTCGTACAGAGCGTCCATGTAGTATTTCTGGGCAATCAACTTGTGCAGCGGCCCGGCAATCTCCATAGGGTCCTTGTAGTCTGCTGCGGCAAAGACCCGGGACCTGAGATACAGCAGCGAAGCCGCCAAGATCCCGGCCAAGGCTACGACGGTGGAGATAATTGCCATGCGAAAGTCGAAGGCTGGGAAGGACGGGTGGCCTAAAACCAGCGCTTCGGAAACGTACTCGGTAAACCAATGCTTGGGAATCAGCAGCACGCTTTCGACCCCCTGGGGATTTACCAGGTATCCCACCACCGCGGCGGCGAAGGCCAGCATCGCCAGGGGCGCGACCATGACCGCCGGAGACTCGCCCAGATGCACGTCCTCGGTAACTCCGGTGGGCGGAGGTTCGTTGTTTTGCTGGGCGTCGATGAGCTCCTGTGCGCCCCCCCCGCGGAAACTTCCGTGGAAGGTGAGGTAAATCATGCGGAAGGTGTAAACGGCGGTAAGAAAGACCCCGGCGATTAGCAGGGCGAACACCGCGATGCCGACGCGCCCGTCCATCAGCGTTTCTGACAAGAAGGCGCCCACCAGGATTTCGTCCTTGCTCCAGAAGCCGGCGAAGGGGACAACCCCCACCAGACTCAGGGCGCCGACCAGGGTTGCGCCGTAAGTCCAGGGCATTCGCCGGGCCAGCCCGCCCATGTAGCGCATATTGAAGGTGCCGGTGGCGTGGTTCACACTGCCGGCGCCGAGGAATAACAGGGCCTTGAAGAAGGCGTGGGTAAATAAGTGGAACAGTGCGGCGGCGAAGGCCCCCACGCCAAGGGCCGCCATCATGTACCCCAGTTGGCTGATGGTGGAGTACGCCATTACCCGCTTGATGTCGTTCATCACCAGGCCCATCGTCGCGGCCATGAAGGCGGTGAATGCCCCGACCAGCGCCACCACGGTCAACGCTTCCTGCGATGCCTCGAACAGGGGGAAGAAGCGGGCTACCAGGAACACCCCGGCCGCAACCATCGTCGCGGCGTGGATCAGCGCGCTGACCGGCGTTGGGCCTTCCATGGCGTCGGGCAGCCAGGTATGCAGGGGGAACTGTCCCGACTTGCCGGCGGCCCCGGCAAAGATGCCCAGCGCCACCAGTGGCAGGGAGTACACGCCGAACCCGACGCCGCTCACCTGCGCGGCGTACAGGATGTCGGGGATGTGCAGGGCATTCATCCCGGCAGCAGCAAAATCGCCGCCCTGCGCGAACAGGTAAATAATGGCGATGAGAAATCCGACGTCCCCGATCCGTGTTACGATAAACGCTTTCTTGGCCGCGGCGGCCGCCGCCGGGCGGTGGTGCCAGAACCCGATGAGCAGGTAGGACGAGATGCCCACCAGTTCCCAGAAGAAGTATAACTGCAAGATGTTGCAGGCCAGGGTGAGACCCAGCATCGAGGCAGTGAACAGGGACATATAAGCGTAGTACCGGGAAAAGCCGGGGTCGCCTTTCATGTACCCCAGGGAGTAAATTTGCACCATCAGGCTGATGGCGGTGATGACCACCAGCATCACGTTGGTTACCGGGTCCAGCATCAATCCGAAGGTAATGCTAGTGTCGCCCAAGTCCAGCCACAGATGCGGGGTAAATTCCAGCTCGACGCCGTGGTTGGACAACCGCAACAGCCATAACGACAGTCCGAAGGACACCAGCAGGCAGGTAATAAGGAGCAGGCCGCTCAGCCGTGAGTACCGGTCCAGGAAGGGCCGGATAATCAGCGAAATGACGACGAACGAGGCCAACGGCAGCAGGAAGATTGACCAAACGACCCATTCAGCCATCGTCTACAGCTTCCTCAATATCTCTTCGGCGACGTGTTCCCGGCCCTTGGGCACGTAGATTCGGAAGGGAACCCGCTCGGCCCAGTCAAGGATGTCCCCCTCGGGAAGGATGCGCGTGGGCAGTCCTTCCCCTTCCAGGACATCTTTCCACATCTCGGCCATCATCAGGTTGGGCGCGCGTTTGAATTCGACCCACATCTCGGTTTCGCGGTATCAGAGTCTCGCCAAAATACCGGCCGCGTTCCCCCGGAGCTGCGGGCGGGCGGCGGATGGCTGGAAGACGATTGTCACTGCAATTACCCCGGCTGTTACCACGGCGGTCAGTGCCTCAACTGCGATGCATCGGTAAGGTTGACGGTATTGCTACTGCGGTACATCGCGAACACGATACCCAGCCCCAGGGCGATTTCCGCCGCGGCCACCGAAATCACGAACACCGCGAACACCTGCCCGGTCAGGACGCTGGCGATGCTCTCCTGAATGGCCCGGGGAGCCAGATAGCGGGCCATGGCAACCAGGGTCAGATTCACGCCGTTGAACATCAACTCGATGGACATTAGTACGGCTATGACGTTGCTGCGGGCCAGCGCACCGTAAAGCCCGATGCAAAACAGCACGGCGGCGACTATCAGCATTGACTCCAGAGACATAGCTACGCCCCCGGTCGGCCCCGGGCCAAGGCCAGCGCACCGATGAGGGCGGCCAGCAGCAGCACCGAAACGACTTCGAATGGCAGGACAAACTCGCCGACCAGCAAGTCCGCCAACCCGGCCTTTTGGGCTTTGGCGACGTCTGCCGGAGCCGTGAAGCCGGCCCGTTCCAGGGCATCCCCGGTTACCACGTTCACCGACTGCGTTTGCACCAAGTCGGCCCGGAGCCGCTCCGAGCCGGGAATTAACTGCCAGTCGGTGGAGATAATGGTCATTACCATTGCCGCGAGCAGCAGTACCGGCAGGACCACCGCCGGAATCTGAAGCCGGTTGGGCAGGTTGCCCCGGCGCACGTCCTGGGTCAGCATCACGGCGAAGATGAACAGTACCGAGATGGCTCCGACGTAGATTAGCACCTGCACTGTCGCCAGGAACTCGGCGCTCAACAGCACGAAGAAGCCCGCCACGGCCACGAACACGAGGGCCAGCAACAAGGCGGCGCGGAACAGGTCACGAACCAGCACGACGCCCAGGGCCGCGCCGACGGCCACGACAGATAAGACCCAGAAGACTACATCCTGGAACAGCACTTACTCGGACTCTCCGGGGCCGGGGTCCGACCCGGCGCGCGGCGCTTCCAGCCGCAATCCGGCTTTTTCCCGCTGGTGCCAACGCCAGCCTTCCCGGCCCACTTCCTGCCAGTCCAACGGGCGTCCGCCCCGGGGGTTATACCCGGAGGCTTCGAGCTGAGGCCGGAAGTAGGTGCTGGGATGCTTGTCCGACTCCCGAAGTTGTTCGACGTGGATGACCATGTCCTTGCGGCTGTACTGGCCCTGCTCAAAGCCGCTGCCCATGAACAGGCAATCGTAGGGACAGGCCTCCACGCACAACCCGCAGAACATACAGCGTTGAATATCGATGTCGAAAACTTCGAGACGGTACTTGTCGCCCTCCTTGGGGGCCGTCCCGCTGGGGCTGGTGACAATCTTGATGATACCCAGGGGACAATACTTGGCGCAGGAAGCGCAGCCGGTGCAGCGCTCCTCATACCAGACAAACTCTTCCCCCCGAAACCTGGGGTGCTGCTGGACCCGTTCCTCCGGGTAGCTTACCGTGAACGGTTTCCGGGTCAGGTTTCGCAGGGTTACCAACAGGCCCTTGGCCATCCCCAATCCGTACATACTAACTCGCCTCCCCTGCGGGCCGGGTTGTTCCCGGCGTGGTCAGCCCGGCCGGGGCCGCCGCCCCCCGGGACCGGGTGGACCCGGTTCCCGCCAGGCCGCCGAACACAGCTATGCTGACCACGGCCAACGCAATGTTGATCCCCGCCATTATCCACAAGTCCGGCGTACTTAGGTCTCCGTTGGGCCCCCGCAGGAAGTACACCTCAAGGGATGTGGCCGCGAGGTTAATCAAGCTCAGCGGGAGCAGGAATTTCCAGGAAAAGGTCATTATCTGGTCCACCCGCAACCGGGGATAGGTCGCCCGAATCCAGATGAATATGAAGATGACGAAGAAGGTCTTGGCCAGGAGCCACAACCAGCCCAGAAAGCTGGCCAGGGGGCCGTTCCACCCACTGAGGAAAAGGGTGGAGATGGTTGCCGCCACCACAATCATCGCCCCGGTCTCGGCGGCGAAAATCAGGGCGAACTTGATGCCGCTGTATTCCGTGTGATAGCCGGCGATAATCTCCGACTCGGCCTCGGCCACGTCGAAGGGAGTCCGGTTGAGTTCCGCCGACATACCGGCCAAGAACACAAACAAAGCCAGGGGCTGCACCAGCAGGAACGGAATGGCCTGAGCGTCCACGATGTCCGACAAGGACATGGAGCCAGCCACCATCACCACACCCAGCAGCGACAACACCACCGGGATTTCGTAGCTTATCAGCACCGCAACGCCTCGGGCCGCTCCGAAAAGGGCATAGCGGTTGTTGGACGACCAACCGGCCATCAGCACAGCCAGCGTCCCCAAAGAACTGACAGCCAGGATGAACAGCACTCCCACGTTGAGGTCGGCCAGGGCGGTGTTCTTGCTGAAGGGAATCACCGCGGTCATCAGCAGCAGCGGGGCCATCATCACCAGCGGCACCAGATTGAAAACCAAGCGGTCAGCGCCGGCCGGCACCAGGTCTTCCTTGGTCAGCAGCTTGGCCAGGTCGGCGATGGGCTGCAAGATACCGAAGGGTCCCCAGCGGTTGGGGCCGATGCGGTTCTGCAATCGGCCCAACAAGCGCCGTTCCAGCCAAGTCACGATCGCCGCCCCCAGCAGCACGGCGTTGATCAGAACCAGCATAATGACCAACCCGGCCACCACGTAGGACAGCCAGCAGGGCAACGCCAACCCCGCCAGGTCGTAGACCAACCGGAACAGGGGGTTGTCGAACAGGATGTTGTCGCTGGCCAGGCGGCAGCTCACCGGTCCACCTCGCCCATGTTGATGTCCACGCTGCCCAGCGACACGATCATGTCGGCCAGCTTCCACCCCACCAGCAGATGCTCAGTAACGGTCAAGTTAATCAGGGATGGGGAGCGAATCTTGCAGCGGTAGGGGGAAATCCCGCCGTCGCTGACCAGGTAGAACCCCAACTCCCCCTTGGAAGCCTCGACCCGGCCGTAGGCTTCAGCGCCCGGCTGCGGGCGCAGCACCAGCGGCAGTTCGTTGAGGCGCACCGGCCCCGGCTCGATTCGTTCGACGCACTGTTCGATGATGCGGAGGCTCTGGTGAACCTCTTGCATCCTAACCCAGAACCGGTCGTAGTTGTCCGAATTGCTGCCCACGGGAACGTCAAACTCCATCTGGTCGTAGGCGTCGTAGGGGTCCATTTTGCGCCAGTCCCACGGGATACCGCTGGCCCGCAGCACGGGCCCGGACACCGAACAGTTAACGGCAACCTCCGGGGGCAGCGGACTGACCCCGCGGGTGCGGACGACGAGAATTTCGTTTTCCAGCAGCAGTTGTTCCAGTTCATCGAACTCGCCCCGGAAGTCGTCCATGAACCGGGCGAGGGCCGGCCAGAAGTCAGCGGGAGCGTCGGCGAAGACTCCGCTGGGGCGCATATAGCTGACGGTGATTCGCGCGCCGCACAGCATCTCGAACAAGTCCAGAATCCGTTCCCGGCTGCGGAAGGTGTACATCAGCGGCGTCCCGAAAGCCCCCAACTCCTGGATGAAGAAACCCACCGCCACCAGGTGGCTGGCGATGCGCTGGAGTTCGGCCACCAGCGTCCGCAGGAACTTGGCCCGGGGGGGCGGTTCGACGCCAAGCAGTTTTTCCACCGCCAGGCAGTAAGCCTGGTTGTTAATCATGGACGAGGTGTAGTCCAGACGGTCGGTGAGGGTGACGACCTGTACGTAGTTGCGTTCTTCGGCCAGCTTCTCGGTGCCCCGGTGCAGGTATCCCAGGATTGGCTCGACCTCCAGGATTTCCTCGCCGTCGAAGGTTATGCGGAGCCGGAACACCCCGTGAGTGCTGGGGTGCTGGGGCCCGACGTTGACCGTCATTGGTTCGGTGCGGATGGTCATACAGATTCAATGACCGGCAGATTCAATGACCGGGATGGTGGATTTGGCAGCGGGGATCATAGCAGCGTTCACTTACAGAAAATCCTTGCGCAGGGGGTGTCCGTCAAAACCCTCCCAAAGCATAATCCGCTTCAGGTTGGGGTGACCTTCAAACCGGATACCCATCAAGTCCCAGATTTCCCGCTCCTGGAAATCAGCTCCCCGCCATACCGGGTACACCGACGGCAGTTGCAAGTCTTCGCGCCCGTAAAGCCTGGTTTTGACTATGCCGGTGTGTCCCAGGTTGAGGGAGGTCAGATGGTAGGTCAACTGGAAGTATTCCACGAAATCAACGGCGCTGATGGAGTTGAGAAACTGGAAGTCCAGGCCAGGATCATCTTTGACGAATTCGGCCACTTCGGATATGCGGTCGGGAGCAACCCAGACCGCATCGGAGTCGGCACCCTCGACCGGGTCGGGGGAAAGCTGCGACAAGCGTTGGCCGAGGTCGCTGCCGGAGAGCGCGGTTACAACCATCAGGGAGTTGCACCCCCCCGCTGCCCGCCGAGATTATGCTGCTTCTTGATTTTCTCGTGCAGCTCCATGATTCCGTACAGCAGGGCATCGGGGCGCGGCGGGCAGCCGGGAACGTAAACGTCCACCGGGATGATATGGTCAACGCCGGGCACCACGCTGTAGGAACCGTAGTAGGGGCCGCCGCTAGTGGCGCAGACCCCCATAGAAATCACCCACTTGGGGTCGGCCATCTGGTCGTAAATGCGCTTGATGGGGACGGCCATCTTCCAGGTGACCGTGCCGGCGACGATCATCAGGTCGGCCTGGCGGGGCGAGGCACGGAAGGCTTCCATGCCGAAACGGGCGATGTCGAACCGGCCCATTGCGGTGGCCATCATTTCGAAGGCACAGCAGGCCAGCCCAAAGGCAACCGGCCACAGCGCCGACTTGCGGCCCCAGTTGACCAGAGCGTCAATTGATGTGACCATCAGGTTGCCCTTGAGGTCGTCGGGAACCTCGATAAACGGCGCTTCCAGGGGAGCGGATGAGGCAGCAATCAAGTCGGTAACGGACTGCCCTTCCGCCCGGTCAATATCCCAGGTGCGGGAATGCAGGGGGCCGGGGCCACCAGGAAGCTCTACCATTGGGACAGCTGCTCCACGACTAACTTCTCCATTCCAGGTCCCGCTTGCGCCAGGCATAGGCCCACCCGGCCAGCAGAATCAGCACGAACACGGCCATTTCGATGAGGGCGAACAGCTCCAGCTTAAGAAACTTGGCGGCCCAAGGGTACAGAAACACCACCTCGACGTCGAAAATCACGAAGAGGATCGCGAACATATAATAGCGGAAATTGAACTGGTTCCACGGGCCCCCGATGGTCTCCACACCACACTCGTAGGCTTCCGACTTCACCTGGGTCGGGTTGCTGGGTCGGAGTCCTAACCGCGAGGCCAGTAAAGATAACAGAAGCATCCCGGTAGGCACCAGAACGGCCAGAACACCGAAGATGGCGATTAGCCCGTACTGCCGCAGGTAGTCTTCAAGCATGAGCCTAACAAAGTTCCTGTTGGGAGTGCGCCGGAATTATATCACAGGCCAAAGCCAACTCAATAGTTGAGCATCACCGGGATAATCTTTCGAAGGCCCCAGGACGAACGATTCATTGCAAGAGGTTTGGACAAGAGGTTTGGGCAAGAGGTTTGGGACGAACGGGTTGGAGGAACTTTACGATTGCGCTGCATTTGCCCAGGCATATTGGGGGCGGGCGGGTGGCAACGGCGGGTTAGGCCGGGTAGAATGGCATTGGTATGATATTGCGCTCAAATTGGCAGACAGCTGAACGTCCCGCGGCAAGAGACCGCAACCACCCCCTGGCGATCGCCGGAGGGGCGCGGCGGTGAGTCCAGCAGCGAATCCCGGGGACGGGCAACTCGCCGGCCCGCTGAAGGGCATGAAGGTGCTGGACCTGTCGGTCATCGTGGCCGGCGGGACTGCTAGTATTACAACGACGCTTCCTCAACTTGGTCAGTTTTTGGCCGGAAATCGCTTCGCGGAAGGCAAGGCAACAAAGCTGTCAAGCGCGTGGACAGGTCGCCATGAAGAGGTGCTCAAGGTCCATTTCTTGCGAACAGTCGTTGTAATACTAGTAGCTTGATGGCCGACTTCGGGGCCGAGGTGGTCAAGGTGGAGCGGCCCGGCTCCGGCGACCCGCTGCGAAATTGGGGGCCGTTTTACCAGGGCGTTTCCCTGTGGTGGAAGGTCCACTCCCGCAACAAGAAGTCCGTCACCCTTAACCTCTCCCGTCCGGAGGGTCAGTCCCTGCTGAGAGACATGGCCCGGCGGGCCGACCTGCTCATCGAAGGCTTCCGGCCCGGCACGATGGAGCGGTGGGGCTTGGGGCCGGAGGATCTGCTGGGAGTGAACCCGGGCCTGGTGATGGTACGTTACTCGGGCTTCGGGCAGACCGGGCCGTACAAGGACCGAACCGGGTTCGGCACCATTGCCGAGTGCATGAGCGGATACATCGGCATGACCGGCTTCCCCGAAACTCCGCCGGTGCTACCGCCGATACCTTTGGCCGACGAGATTGCCGGGGTGTTCGGGGCAATGTCGGGTATGATGGCCCTGTATCACCGGGACGTCCTGGGACGCGGGCCCGACGGGCAGCCGGGCGCCGGGCAGGTGGTCGACGTCAGCTTGTTCGAGCCGTTGTTCCGGCTGTGCATTCCCCACGTCACCATGTTCGACTTGCTGGGGACCGTCCGGGAGCGGGTGGGCAACGACTTCCCCGACGCCGCGCCCCGCAGCCTTTTCCAGACTCAGGACGGCCATTGGCTGGGGCTGTCCGCCACGTCGCAAAGCACTTGGGAATCCCTGGCCCGGGCGATGGGCATGGCCGGGTTAATTGACGACCCTCGCTTCAAGGACAACGCGGCCCGCCTGGAAAACAAGGACGTATTGAACGAGGCGTTGCAGGGTTGGCTGGGCCGGGGTCCCCTAGACCAAACTATGGAAGAACTGGTGCCCTCCGGCGGCGTGGTCGGCCCGGTCTACAACAGCCGGCAAATTGTCGAAGACCCCCATTACCAGAGCCGGGACGATATTGTCGAGGTGGACGACCCAGAGCTGGGCCACGCCAAAATGCTGGGCGTGGTTCCCAAGCTGAGCGGGACACCGGGTTCGGTGGAACACGCCGGACCCCGCCTGGGCGAGCACAACCGGGAAGTCTACCGCGACTGGCTGGGGATGGGCGAGGAGCAATTGACGGAGTTAATCGAGCGGGAGGTGGTATAAGCGGTGACCTACTCCCAACTGGTGATTGCCACCCACAACCAGGGCAAGGTGACCGAGTACCGGGACTTGCTGAAAGACATTCCGGTAAAGCTGCTTTCCCTGGGCGACGTGGGCATTGAGCACGACGTGGATGAGACCGGGAAGACCTTCGAGGAAAACGCCTGGCTAAAAGCGGAAACTTATTCGCAGCTTGGCGGGTTG
Source organism: Dehalococcoidia bacterium (assembly GCA_965262735.1). Taxonomy (GTDB): domain Bacteria; phylum Chloroflexota; class Dehalococcoidia; order Lucifugimonadales; family UBA3495; genus CATOSK01. Next base: position 781,404 of record CBDHFS010000002.1, read on the forward strand.
CTCACTCTGTCGGACGATTCGGGGTTGGAAGTTGACGCGCTGGGCCGGGAACCCGGGATTTATACCGCCCGGTATGGCGGAGACCGTTGCGTGAATTTCCAAGAACGGGTGCAGTTGCTGCTGCACAATCTGGCGGGAGTGCCCTGGGAGAGACGCACCGCAAGGTTCCGGTGCGTAATTGCCATTGCCGGGCCGCAGGGACGGATTGCGTCGGTGGTTGGGTCGGTGGCGGGAATGATAGAATATGAACCGGCGGGTACCGAGGGATTCGGGTTCGACCCGGTGTTTTACCTTCCTTCCTACGGCCGGACTATGGCCCAACTGACGCTGGCCGAGAAGAACGCCATCAGCCACCGTTCGGACGCCGTTCAGAGAGCGGCCCGGATTCTCGAAGGGCTGGCGGCCCGTTCACCTTGTTCCTGGTGAACCTGCGTACCAAATCACTGTTGCGGCTGTTTTGGTTTCAGGAGTTATGTTAACCGATACATTCGGACGCCCCATCCGAGACTTGCGGATTTCGGTCACTGACCGTTGTAATTTCCGTTGCCCGTACTGTATGCCGGCGGAAATCTTCGGCGAAGGCTATCACTTCCTGGACAAGGGAGAGTTGTTGACGTTTGAAGAGATTCACCGGCTGGCGGGCATATTTGCCGGCGCCGGAGTCAACAAGCTGAGGATAACCGGCGGTGAGCCGCTGCTGCGGACGGACCTGGACCAGCTCATCGGAATGCTGTCCACGATTGATTCCCCGGATGGCGGCGGAATGGACATCACCCTGACCACCAACGGCTATCTGCTGGCACAGCAAGCCCGCAAGTTGCAGCAGGCCGGCCTGAAGCGTATCACCGTCAGCCTGGACTCTCTGGACGACGAGGTTTTCAAGCAGATGAACGGGCGGGGGTTCGGCACCGAGCGGGTGCTGCGGGGGATTGACCATGCCGCCGAGGTTGGATTGGGTCCCGTCAAGGTTAACGCTGTGGTCCAGAAGGGCGTCAACGACCACACCATCATAGGCTTGGCTCGCCATTTCAAGGGCACCGGCCATATCGTCCGGTTCATCGAGTACATGGACGTGGGCAACCTGAACGGCTGGAAACTGGACCAAGTGGTTTCGGCAGAAGAAATCGTCGCCCGCATTGACCGGGAGATGCCGCTGGAGCCATTGGAACCCAACTACACCGGCGAGGTGGCGAACCGTTACCGCTACCGGGACGGCGAGGGGGAAATCGGGGTTATCGCATCGGTGACCAAGCCCTTCTGCGGCAATTGCACCCGAGCGCGGCTGTCCACCGACGGCAAGGTGTTTACCTGCCTGTTCGCCGCCGAGGGCGCCAGCCTGCGGGACCCGATGCGGGCCGGGGCTTCCGACTCCGAGCTACGGCAGTTGGTCAACGACATCTGGAGCAGACGTTCGGACCGATACTCGGAAGAACGGGCGGGCCTGACCGAAGTGCAGAACCGGGGCCGCAAAGTCGAAATGTTCCGTATTGGCGGGTAGCCCTGGGATGCTCGCTTTGGACGATTTTCCGTGACATCACCGTTAAATTCAGTGCCCGCTAATTCAGTGCCCGGCAGTGAACGGACTGAGATTTTCACCGAAGGCGCCTGCCAGGGAAATTCCGGCCGGGGCGGGTGGGCCGTCGTGCTGTACGAGGGCGGGCAACGGCGCGTTATTTCCGGCAACGACCGGCGCACCACCGCAAATCGCATGGAATTAACGGCGGTGATTCAGGGTATGGAGGCGGCTCCAAAAGGGTTGCCCCTGGTGGTCAATTCCGAGAATCGCTACCTGGTAGAAATCGTCAAGCGGGGCAGAGAACGCACTGCCAATGTCGACCTGTGGGAACGGGTGGACCGGCTGCGGGCCGAGTTGGATGTTTCCTGGTGGTGGGTGCGTACACGACGGGGCAATCCCGGCAGCGAGATTGCCGGGCGCGTCGCGAACATGGAAGCCGGTCTTTTCGAGACTTGGGCCGTCCCCCGGCGGCGGTTTAGCAGAGCGCCGTCCTCCAGCAGCCAACGTCAGGGACGTCCCGCCGTGAGCCAACGGAGCGGCACTCAACAAAGCGGGCAGAAACCAGACGCCGACCGTCAAAGCGGAAGCCAACCGAGTGGCAATCAACCGAGCCGTCCCCCACAAAGCGGCGACCAACCCAGCCGTCCGTCACAGAGCGGGCAGAGACCAAACGTCACCCAGCCAGGCGGCAGCCAACCGAGTGGCAACCAACCCAGCCGTCGGTCACAGAGCGGGCAGAGACCAAACCCCACCCGGCCAGGCGGCAGCCAACCGAGTGGCAACCAACGAAGCCGTCCCCCACAGGGCGGGCAGAGACCAAACGCCACCCGGCCAGGCGGCAACCAACCGAGCGGCGACCAACGAAGCCGTCCGTTACAGAGCGGGCAGAAACCAAACGCTACCCGGCCAGGCAGCAGCCAACCGAGTGGCGACCAACGAAGCCATCCGTCACAGGGCGGGCAGAGACCAAACGCCACCCGGCCAAGCGGCAGCCAACCGAGCGGCAACCAACGAAGCCGTCCCCCACAGGGCGGGCAGAGACCAAACGCCACCCGGCCAGGCGGCAACCAACCGAGTGGCGACCAACGAAGCCGTCCCCCACAGGGCGGGCAGAGACCAAACCCCACCCGGCCAGGCGGCAGCCAACCGAGCGGCGACCAACCGAGCCGTCCCCCACAGGGCGGGCAGAGACCAAACGCCACCCGGCCAGGCGGCAACCAACCGAGTGGCGACCAACGAAGCCGTCCCCCACAGGGCGGGCAGAGACCAAACCCCACCCGGCCAGGCGGCAGCCAACCGAGCGGCGACCAAAGAAGCCGTCCGTCACAGAGCGGGCAGAGACCAAACGCCACCCGGCCAGGCGGCAACCAACCGAGCCGTCCCCCACAGGGCGGGCAGAGACCAAACCCCACCCGGCCAGGCGGCAGCCAACCGAGCGGCAACCAACCGAGCGGCAATCAACGAAGCCGTCCGTCACAGAGCGGGCAGAGACCAAATGCCACCCGGCCAAGCGGCAGCCGACGCGCCCCACCTTCGGCCCGCCGGCCCAGAAGGAGCCCATGATGACCATCCCAAATGTCCAACGGGACGCGACGCTGACCCACCTAGACGCTCAGGGGCGCGTCAGCATGGTCGACGTCGGGGACAAGCCGGTCACCGACCGGGAAGCGGTGGCGCGGGGACGGGTTGCGATGCAGCCGGAAACCCTGCGTCTAATCCGGGAAGGCCTGATGAAGAAGGGGGATGTCCTGACCATCGCGCAGCTTGCCGGGATTATGGGCGCCAAGCTCACCTCGCAGCTCATCCCTCTCTGCCACCCGTTGCCGTTGAACAAGGTGGACGTAGACCTGGCCTTGGACGAGCCGGGAAGCGGCATAAACATTACCGCCACGGCGCGCACGTCGGGCAAGACCGGGGTGGAGATGGAGGCGTTGACCGCTGTGTCGGTAGCTGCCCTGACCGTGTACGATATGTGCAAGGCTGTTGACCGGGGTATGCGCATTGAGGGCATAAGGCTGGTGCGGAAACGCGGCGGACAGAGCGGCGACGTGGACCTGGATGACTGACGGACTATCTCAACAGTCCGCCCGTTGGGACAACCCCGGTTAATTTGATCCGCTCGTGCCCCGTATCCAAGGGGGAAGACTCCGGGGACTTCCTTGTTGACGGACACGGCGGGGGAGCCGGGCGCGGCTATCAGCCGCCACTGAGGCGCAACGCATCGTCCAACACGGCAATCGCCGCCGTGGCGTAGACGATGTATTCTTCGGGCGGCAGGTCCAACTCCCGCAGTTCCTCGACAAAATCGTGCGTACCTACTCCCTCAACTCCGGCGATTCCCACCAGGTCCAGTTCGCAAATGGCCCCTTCCGGCGTCACCACTACGCAGCCCCGCTCAACCGGCAGCGGGCCTGCCAGCTCAAGTTCAATGGCCTGAATCGTGGCCATGCCCAGAAACGACGGGAACGGCAGCAACCGTTCCGCCCGGTCAGACAGGGCTTGGCGCAGGTGGTTGGCAAGTTCGGCATCGGGCAGGTCGTTCATCGGCTCGCGCATCGGGTTACGCCCTTAACTTGGTTGGTTCGGCGCGGGTAACTGTTCAGGGTTGAGGGGAGCGGAGTGGCTGATGGCGGAATATGGGGGTTGGGTTACGTTGGGGGATTCATCCCCCAAACCCCCTGAAAAAAAGTCGCAGTTGGCTGAAACCAATTCATCTCACCAAGTCTGAACTGTTACCGGCGCGGTGAAGTAATTGACATGGCTGTTTGGCAAGTCTACTATTTTATGTTGGAAGTGCCGCCTGGCGGCTGGCCGGGGCGCTTCGGGTGGCAACGTAGCTCAGCGGCAGAGCGGGCGCTTCATAAGCGCTAGGTCACTGGTTCGAGCCCAGTCGTTGCCACCACCCCCCAGGTTTTAAGGGTCATTGCCCGCTTCACCCCACCAATTTCCCCGCCTCTGCTGGTCACCGCCGCTTTGAGAGTCAATGTCTGATGACGGGTATAGCGCCCTAACGGTTCCTGACGTTTGATCGGGTCAAGTTGAGCGGGTCGGGCCGACGTGGTTGATGTATAGAACGGCTATTGACCGGGGTTGTTTCTGCAATTAGAATAGCAGGCACTTAACAACAAGGGAACACTGGGCACGTAGGGGAGCTTGGTTAAGCCAGGCTGAGAGGGCGGCCATAATTGCCGCCGACCGTTGCGAACCTGATCTGGGTAATTCCAGCGTAGGGAATCGGAGCTTCGGTATTCAGTTTTTGACTGAGGCCGCCAAACTAATCTGCGTTGGCGGCCTTTTGTTTTCCCCTGGATCGAGACGAAAGAAGGAGGCCCGTGATGGTCCAAGTATCAGAAGAGATTCTCAAACTTCAAGGGAAGTCGGTCTTTCCGGCCAGCCGCAAGGTTTACACGCCGGGGTCGCAGAACAGCGTCAGGGTGCCCTTCCGGGAAGTGACCCTCACGCCCACCAGCGGCCGGTTCGGCCAGGAAGAAAACCCGCCCCTGCAGGTCTACGACACCAGCGGACCCTACACCGATGAATCCCAGGAGATGAACCTGGGTCAGGGTCTTCCCGCGCTGCGGCGGGGCTGGATCCTGGATCGCGGCGACGTAGAAGAGTTCTCCGACCCCCGCGCCTCCGCCGTTAGTCAATTGGGTTGGCGGGAGTACCCGGGCCTGGTCCGGCAGCCGTTGCGGGCCAAGCCGGGGCGAGCCGTGACGCAGATGCACTACGCCAAACAAGGCATCATCACGCCGGAGATGGAGTTCATCGCGATCAGGGAGGGCATTGACACCGAAACGGTTCGCGCCGAGATCGCCCGGGGCCGGGCCATCATCCCCTCCAATATCAACCACCCGGAATCGGAGCCGATGATCATCGGGCGCAACTTCCTAGTTAAGATCAACGCCAACATCGGCAACTCCGCCGTCACATCCTCGATTCAAGAGGAAGTGGAAAAGATGTTGTGGGCCACCCGCTGGGGCGCCGACACGGTGATGGACCTGTCCACCGGCAGCGACATACACACCACTCGGGAGTGGATTTTGCGGAACTCGCCAGTGCCTATCGGAACGGTGCCCATTTACCAGGCCCTGGAAAAGGTGGACGGGGAAGCCGCGGAGCTTACCTGGGAAATCTACCGGGACACGCTGATTGAGCAGGCGGAACAGGGCGTGGACTACTTCACCATTCACGCCGGCGTGCTGCTGCGCTACGTCCCGCTGACGGCCAACCGCATCACCGGCATCGTCTCCCGGGGCGGCTCCATCATGGCCGGCTGGTGCCTTGCCCACCACCAGGAAAACTTCCTGTACACCCACTTCGGGGAAATCTGCGAAATCATGCGGGCCTACGATGTGGCTTTCTCCCTAGGTGACGGGTTGCGGCCGGGCTGCGTCGCCGACGCCAACGATGAAGCGCAGTTCGGCGAGCTGGACACCTTGGGCGAGTTGACCACCTTCGCCTGGGAACAAGATGTGCAGGTTATGATCGAGGGCCCGGGTCACGTGGCGCTGCACAAGATTAAGGAGAACGTGGACCGGCAGATGGAAGTGTGTCACGAAGCCCCCTTCTACACCCTGGGGCCATTGACCACCGACATCGCCCCCGGCTACGACCATATTACTTCGGCCATCGGCGCGGCCACCGTGGGGATGCACGGCACGGCGATGCTGTGCTACGTGACGCCCAAGGAACACCTGGGCCTGCCCAACCGGGAGGACGTGCGGACCGGCGTCGTCACTTATAAGATTGCCGCCCATGCCGCCGACCTGGCCAAGGGCCATCCGTCGGCCCACCAGTGGGACGATGCCTTGTCAAAGGCCCGGTTTGAGTTCCGTTGGGAGGACCAGTTCAACCTGGCACTGGACCCGGACACCGCCAAGGACTTCCACGACGAGACCCTGCCGGCCCAGGGCGCCAAGGTGGCCCACTTCTGCTCCATGTGCGGCCCCAAGTTCTGCGCTATGAAAATCACGCAGGACGTGCGGGAGTACGCCAGGAACAAGGGTCTGGAGCCCGGCAAGGCCATTGAGGTGGGCATGGAAGAGAAGTCCCAGGAATTTCTCCAGTCCGGGGCGCGCATTTACCAGAAGTCCTAAGCCGTCAACGGCAACGTCGGCGTTCAGACGGCGGTTGCAGCCCAGCACAAACAGCAAAAGGGGCGTCCCCATCTGGGGGCGCCCTTTTAACGTCCGTTCCGCCCTGCAAGAAAAAGGAGCGCCCTTTTGGAAGGGACGCTCCCGGTGTTTCCTAACTGGTCAGGCGGAGCTTACATACCGACGGCAATCAGGTCCTTTTCGATGGCCACGGTACGGAGGTCGCCTTCCGATTCGAGATGGGCCTTGATGGCTTCGATGGCAGCCTGCACCATTTCCGGGTCGAGCCCGGAGGCAGCGTCCGGATGTCCGGCTTCGGATAGGTACTGACCGGCGTTTTCTTGGATTTGGGACAAGGCCCATTCGACCTGTCCGTCAATATCCCTAATTTCCTCGGGAAACTCGACGTGAGAGCCGCCCGCGCCCAGCTTGTCGTAGCCGCCCTTGTGCCAGTGGCCCCGGGGGCCGTGGGGGTCGAAGCGGATAATCTCTTCCCGGTTAACGTCAACGCCGAAGGTGGGACCGCCCATCTTGCTCTTCAAGCACCGCAACGGCCACAGGTAAAGGGACACATCGCCGGACTGGGACAACTTGCGCACCAGCACCCGGCCGAGGTACGACTCACCGTCGATCATGGTAGACATACAAAACCCTCCTTGGTTGGCAAATGAAGATTGAGTTGCTCCGCACCATATTAACACAAAGCGGGGCCGTCACACAGAGGGGCGGACGACGGCCAGAATCGGGAGCTAGAGAGGGGCTGTTGGGCGACTTGGGTGGTGCGAAAGTGGTTAAGGGATTGGAAGCCGAACCGGCGTAAGGCTACTCTTCGGTGTCCATGCGCTGGCCCAACTCGTTGAGAAAGTCTTCTATTTCGGGGGAGAGGTCCACAGTGGCCCCGGTTTCTTTAGGTTTGGCGCCTTCAGCGTCTTCCTGGGCGTCGTAGTAGGCTTCCATCTGCTGTATGAGCTGCTTTAGCTCGGGGTTTTTTTCCACCGCCGAGTTCAATTCGCGGTATTGACGCTGCCCGCGGCGTACCGGCGCCAAATCGGAAGGGATGTTGGAGTAGACCGATGAAAGGACTTCGATCATCCGGGAAGCGCCGGTGTAATCTTCTTCCAGTTGGAGATACTGGGGAAGATGCACCATGAAGTTGATGGACTCAATGTCCATGCGGTCAATGCCTTCGGAGACCAGGTTCATAATGGTGGTCGGGCCCTGGTAGGTGCTGCGGCGCATTTTGAAATTGGGGACTTCTTTCAACTGCTCGACGTTCCCTATGGATCCGGTGACCAACAAGGGACGGGTGTGGGGAACGGCGTCGTACATGGCGCCCAACCGGCAGTAGCGGCTGACCTTGAAGTGCTCGATGACCTCAAGAATGGAGTCAGTGTATTCCTCGCTGTTGGCGTGGGGCTCCATCAAATGCAGGAACAAGTAATCCGGGCCCTCTTCGGAGCTGGAGTAGCGGATTGTGCTGTTGGGCACGGTTACTTCCCGCTGTCCTTGGACTAACCGCATATTGGGCCGGTATCGGGTGAAGTCAAAGAACTTCCCCGGCCGTTCCAGGCGACCCAAGTCTTGGGAACCCAGGAAATGCTCCAGACGGTTGAGGGTGAGGGTCCCGACGCTGCCCACGTCTACCCAAGGCCGCACCATCGCGAAGACGTGAGGGTCTTTCAGGTCCGGGATTGGTTCGTCTAGCTGAAATGCCCCGATAATCATGGGGCCATTGTGTCAGAATTATGGCCCACTTTCAACCCCCGGCGCGTCAGGCGTTAGAGGGCAAGGGCGATAAGGAAGTCCTTCGAGGGCCCAAGGACGAACGAGTTGTTGACCTCAAAATGAACGAAAGCACCTGAGGACAGTTTATGCGGGTGTGTTAGACTCGGATTTTCTCCCAGTACACGGCTGGCAGGCCAGGTTAAAGGCTCTGGATGAACAATCCCGACGAACCCGGCGATAATTCCGTCCCGGCGGCCTCCTCACGGCGGCAGTCCCGTTACGGACGGCTGGTTGAACCGATGCGGTCGCCCACCATGCGGGTGCTGTGGGCGTCAACGTTCGTCAACCAACTGGGCCAGGGGATGCAGCAGGTGGTGCTGGGCTGGCTGGTGTTCGAGATGACAGGCTCCAGCGGAATGGTGGGAGCGATATTCGCCGCCAGGTCCGCGCCAAACTTGGTCGTGGGTCTGGTGGCAGGGTCCATGACCGACCGGATGGACCGCCGGTTGCTGATGCGGTTGTCGGTGTGGGGGATGATGCTGTGCTGCTTGGCGGTGGCGGCGCTGTTGTTCTCCGGCAAGCTGACGGTATGGCAGCTGATGGTCTTCACCTTCCTGCTGGGGACGCTGCAAGCCTTCTCTATGACCGCCAGGCAAGTCTACGTCTTCGACCTGGCCGGGGCTTCCGGAGCGGTGGGGGGCATCGCGGCCATCAACCTGGCGCAACGCCTGGCGCAGCTGGTGGGCGCGCTGCTGGCGGGAGGGCTAATTGAGTGGCTGGGTCCAGCAGCAGCGTTTCTGTTTATGGGAGTCAGCTACGCTTCCGGCGGGGGAATGATCTACCTGTTGCGACAGGTCGGCGCTTCGGCCCCGGCGCTTCGGGAGACTATCGGAGAGAACATTCTGAATTACTTCCGGGCGCTGCGGAGCAACCGGGTGATGCTGAGCCTGATGATTTCCACCGCCGCGGCGGAGATGCTGGGGTTTTCCCACCAGGCCATCCTGCCGGTGCTGGCGCGGGATGTGCTGAACGTGGGGCCGTTGGGGTTGGGGGTGCTCACTGCTTTCCGGGCCATCGGCGCCACGACCGGGGTCACGGCTCTAGCAGTAGCGGGTCAGGTCCGAAGGCCGGGTGTGCTTTTGCTGGCTACCCTGGCGTTCTTCGGGTTGGGAGAGGTCCTACTAGGGCAGTCGGCCACGTTCTGGATGGCGCTGGTTGCGGTTACCCTGGTCAATTTCATGGCGGCCATTACGGATGTCCTGCATCAAAGCCTGCTGCAACTGAGCGTGTCAAACGAGCAACGGGGCCGGGCGATGGGTTCATGGATCGTTGGCATCGGGTCGGCCCCGGTGGGGCAGTTGGAACTAGGCTACCTGGCGGAATTGAGCAGCAGCAGAATCGCTTTGCTGGTCAACGGCATGGGACTGGCGGCGCTCGCGCTGGTCATGGCAACCTTCATGCCCCGGCTGCGGAGGTTGTGATGAATCTGCCATTCGACCGGATGCGGTCCACCTACGGCAGAGCCGGGGATGGTCAATTGTTCACCCTGAGTTGGTCAACAAGGAAGTCCTTTGAGGACCACAGGACGAATGGGTTGGATGTCTTTGTTGCCTAACGTCCCAGGTTGCGGACGTAGTGGTATATCCCCAGGGAAGACGCCACAACGATTCCACCGATGGCCGCTCCCCAGTGGAGCCAGTTATCAATAGTGTAACGCTCTCCCAGATAGGTGGGGTCTATGGAGCTGCCGTATTCCAAACCCAGGTAGGCGCCCAGTACGCCGCCGGCCAGGGCCAGCATGACGGTGGCGAGGATCAAGTACCACCGGAAACCAAGCATGACCCATCCGCAGTAGGCGCCCAATCCGCCGCCCAATCCGATGCCGATGATGTACAGGTTGCGGTGGACCTCTAAGGACCAGGGGAAGCCGATCATGTGGTTGAACGTTATCGCGGCCCAGCCTCCGCAGATGCCCAGCATCACGCCGACGCAAAACCCGGCTAACGTCCGTGCCAAGGGGATAACCGTTGGCCAAAATCCGCCTTCAACCATGGTTGTCGCGTAACTCCTGTCTTAATTGGGGAGGTCAGCAGGTAAGGACCGAGGACTTCCCAGCATCAACGCCGCCAATCCAAACCTTGCTCCAATATCATTATACCCCTTGGGAACCGGATGGGAAGGGGTTTATTGCAGGACAATCGCGTTATAGATCCGGCGTATTATTGGTATTCCTCTGGTTGGTACTGCGGTCAAATTTGTCGGGGTTTGGGGACGGACGCTGGAAAAAACGGGGAGGGAAGACGAAAAAGCTGATAATATACGATAGAAGGCGACATTTGAGCGTGGGGGCGGAGGGTTTTTGACGCAGATTGTCGTGTCATTGTCCGCCGATGTCGAAGCGATGTCGCTGCTTTACCGCTGTTTTGTCTCCCCTGAAAAGCCGGGGAACCGGCCCGGCGGTTTGGAGCACGGAAGTTATTCTGTCCCATTTTGTCCCAAAGTGTCCCATTTGCGCGTGGGGTGCGATTCCCCCGGGCTAAGCTCCCGGGCCGCCCATTCCCAAACGATATAAATACGATAGGACTCACGATAGGACTATGGTAACGGGGAGATGCCGGAGCTGGAAAGGGGCAAGTGTCAGGTTATTCCAAAACAATCATAACGAGTTAGCCCTGGGTTTATTGCCGGGGCTTGCCTGCCCGGCGATTTGACACCCGGCATTCAGGCACTAGAATGGGGTCTAACCTAGAGGACCGAATAATCGGAGGACGTGAGCATGATTACTAAATTCGACAGCCTCTTCGCGGGACACGTCGACATGGAAAATGTTGGCTATGGCGGCACTCCGGTCAACGACCGTTCTTTTTCCGATGAACACCTGGCATCGTGCTTCGATAAGACGGTGGCCATCGCGCAGTTGATGGACCGGACCGGCTACGACACTTTCTGGATGGCCGAGCATCACTTCCAACCGGAAGGTTACGAGTGCATTCCCAATATCCTGCTGCTGAGCATCCACCTGGCGCATCTGACCGAGCGAATAAACTTCGGCTGCGGGTTCAACATAGCCCCGATGTGGCACCCGCTGCGGCTGGCGGAGGACTTCGCCACGGCGGATATACTGACCAAGGGCCGGGTCATATTCGGCGTTGGCCGGGGATACCACACACGGGAGGTCGAAACCTTCGGCTCGCCGCTGCTGGACCAACCGGCGAACCGGGACCTGTTTGAAGAGCAGGTCGAGCTGATTTTCAAGTCCTTCAACGAGCGTTCCTTTTCGCATCACGGCAAGAATTACACCATCCCGCCCCGGGTGCCCTACCGGGGGTATGAACTGGAAGAGATTACGCTGGTGCCACGCCCGTTGACGCTGCCGGTGGAGACCTGGCAGCCGATTCAAGGGGCCACTCCCCGGGCGCTGGACTTTATGGCCAAACACGGCATTAGTGGAATCATCGGCGGTGGCGTGGCCGAGGGCGGCGCCATTGAAGACGTCATCGTGGCCTATCAGGACGCGCAAACCCGGGCCGGCAGGGACACGCTGCCCGGCGAGAACCTTAGCATCGGCTACCACTTCATGCTGGCGGACACGCAGGAGCAGGCGATCAAGGAGGCCGGCAAGTATTACGAGGAGAACTTGAAGATGTTCGGGCCGCTGCGGCTGGTGCGGAGCCTCTCCGAGGAGCAGATTGACGCTATGGGCGACCCGCGCCGGGCCTTGGCCGCCGGCCTGCCGACCGTTGATCGGGCGGTACAGCGGGGCGGGTTCCTGTGCGGGCCGCCGGAGTTGATAATCGAGCAGCTCAAGGAGCTGGAAGCCCAGTACCCGGGGCTGGACCGGGTTGGCGTCAGTCAGCCGGTGGGCACGCCGCAGAACGTCATCCTGGAGCAACTGGAATGGTTCGCCAAAGAGGTGATGCCGGCGTTCGAGACGGCGGAGGCACCAGTTCCCGCCGACAATTAGCCAAGGGCGAACCGAACGAAAGTTGGGGATGAGGGGTTCGCCAAAAAGACAGGCGAACCCCTCAAGACGTACTGCGCCATTGGGGAGGGCAAAGCCAGCGCCGGTGACGGGTACTGTCTTCCCGTGATGCCGTATAATTGCCGTACAGTCCCCGGGTTGTCCGGGAGTTGGCCGGAACATCCGTCACCACAACAACCCCGACCCTCGAGGTCCGATATGACCACTGAATCCGTTGCCAAGACCGCCCATCCCACTGGATTCGTCCGGCTCCCGGACCCACCCGAACCCGAGGACATGAACAACTACATCTTCCTGCACTTCCCCGGCAACACCCATCATCTGGCCATGCACCTGGGCAACCTGGATACCACAATCATGATCGGAGACGCCTACATCAGCCGGGAACCGACGTCTTACCGAAAGGGGCTGTTCCACCCGGACTTGCTCATCGCCTTCAACGTCAACCCCGCTGCCAGCAAGGACCGCAACGGCTACGTCATCTCGGAGCAGGGCAAGCCCCCGGACTTCGTAATAGAAATTGCCTCGCCCAGCACCGGCCGCCGGGACGTTACGGTGAAGCGGGCCGGTTACGCAGCCTTGGGCATCCCGGAATACTGGCGCTTCGATGATTCCGGCGGACGGCACGACGGCGCGCCCCTGGCCGGCGACCGCCTGGAAGGGAGGTTCTACCGGCCCATACCCATTGAACGGCTTGACGGCCAGACTTACCAAGGTTACAGCGCAGTCCTGAACCTGCATCTCCGCTGGGAACAGGGCAGGCTGGGCTGGTACGACCCCTCCACCGGACGGCACATTCCCACGTTCAGCGACGAGCGAGAAGCCCGTTTACAGGCCGAAGCCAGGGCGGACACCGAACGAGGATCCCGCGTCCGGGCTGAAACTCAGGTGGACTTCGAACGGGAAGCCCGCGTCCGGGCCGAAGCCCGCGTTCGGGAACTTGAAGAAGAACTTCGGCGGCGCCAACAACCCTGACCACCTTTCGCAACGACTTTAAGAGAGTCACACGGTGAAAATAGACGGAACCAAGGTCAAGAACGCAGGTCTGGCGCTGGCGTCCACGGCGGTTCTGGCCGGGCTGATGGCGGCCGGGTCGGCGCTGTTTCTGTCCGCCGGTTCCGACGGAAGAACCCCTCAAAACGTACTGCGCCATTGGGGAGGGCAAAGCCAGCGCCGGTGACGGGTACTGTCTTCCCGTGATGCCGTATAATTGCCGTACAGTCCCCGGGTTGTCCGGGAGTTGGCCGGAACATCCGTCACCACAACAACCCCGACCCTCGAGGTCCGATATGACCACTGAATCCGTTGCCAAGACCGCCCATCCCACTGGATTCGTCCGGCTCCCGGACCCACCCGAACCCGAGGACATGAACAACTACATCTTCCTGCACTTCCCCGGCAACACCCATCATCTGGCCATGCACCTGGGCAACGAGGAAACCACCATCATGATCGGCGATGCCTACATCAGCCGGGAACCGACGTCTTACCGAAAGGGGCTGTTCCACCCGGACTTGCTCATCGCCTTCAACGTCAACCCCGCTGCCAGCCAGGACCGCAACGGCTACGTCATCTCGGAGCAGGGCAAGCCCCCGGACTTCGTAATAGAAATTGCCTCGCCCAGCACCGGCCGCCGGGACGTTACGGTGAAGCGGGCCGGTTACGCGGCTCTAGGCATCCCGGAATACTGGCGCTTCGATGATTCCGGCGGACGGCATCACGGCGCGCCTCTGGCCGGCGACCGCCTGGAAGGGAGGGTCTACCGGCCCATACCCATTGAACGGCTTGACGGCCAGACTTACCAAGGTTACAGCGCAGTCCTGAACCTGCATCTCCGCTGGGAACAGGGCAGGCTGGGCTGGTATGACCCCGCCACCGGACGGCACATTCCCACGTTCAGCGACGAGCGAGAAGCCCGTTTACAGGCCGAAGCCAGGGCGGACACCGAACGAGGATCCCGCGTCCGGGCCGAAGCCCGCGTTCGGGAACTTGAAGAAGAACTTCGGCGGCGCCAACAACCCTGACCACCTTTCGCAACGACTTAAATAGAGTCATTCAAGAGCTTCAGACGAACGATCGGACAGGCCACGGCCACAACGATTGGACGGTCGCTGGGATGAGCGGGTTGGATGGGTCCTGGCTCTACGGCGTAGCCACCTTTTTTATTACCGGCGGGTTGTAGGGGCGGGCAGGGCAGTAGGCCGAGCGGGAGCGGCCGGGATCGCCGGCCACCAGCAATAGGACATTGCGCGGGTCCCGAACCACGGGTACGGTTATTCCCGGCTCATCCACGTTTAACCAACTGGGCCAATAGTAAGGGTCGCCAGCTTCCTGAGTACGGCCGTACCGAAGCTGCTTGTACCGTTGGACGCGCTCGACCGGGACCCGGGCCCGTTCGTAGAGGTAAAACTTGACCTCGTCCTTGGTCCACCCTTCTTCGCTGAGCCGGTGAGCGATTAGCGGGCTGATGACCACCGCGGCGTGGCCGCCGTGGATGATGTTGTGGTTCAGGTTGGACATGGAGTCGGCCAGAATCCACAAAGCGAACTCCATGCTGCCCGACCCGCCGGGGTTGTTGCCCCGGGGAGCGTCGGCGGCGTAAACCATGACGCAACTGTCCTCCGGTGCAAACCCGAATTCGGTATGCAGCGGGGCCCAGGGGGTGTCGACGTCTACCCCGATGCAGTAGGAATACTTGGCCGGGGAACCCAGGGTGGACTTGTCGCCGGAATCGGGATAGGCGCCGCCCAGGTTTATCATCAGGAGCCGCAGGGTGCGGCCGATGGTGGCGTTGGCCCGGAAACCCGGGCCGAACAGGCTGGCGCCGTGGTTGACGCCGATTTGTTCAACCACCGGGCCGCTGATGATGACCATTGGCGCGGCGGGGTCGCTGGTAGCCTGGAGTCCGTGAAGGTCGAAGCGTTCGTCGAGCAGGGCTTCCACGGCGGCGATGACCACCGACATATATTCGGGTTTGCAACCGGCCATGACCGCGTTGACGGCTATGGCTTCAATGGTTGCGACGCCGTAGCGGGGCGGCATCGTACCCAGAACTTCCAGATGGTCGCGGCCGCCAGCCTCGATCATGCGCTGCACCAGGGCTTCGGTGGGCGGAACGATGGGAAAGCCGTCGGTCCAGCCGTTTTCGTAATACTGCTCAATGGTGTCAATGGCGCCCTGCACCGAGTCCAGGCCGGTCAAACGCTCGGTGGTTTTTCCTGTAACCATGCGTCTATTCCTCTGACCCAAGGCGCTGACCCAGCACGGCCTCGACGATCCGCGCCGCAACTTCCCCTGCCTTGGCCCGGGCCACGTCCGGTTGCCCCAAGGGGTGAGAAACCACGACCAGAGGAAGGTCTTCCAGCTTCAGCGAATTCTTGATGGAGTTGGCCAGCCGGACGAAGCCGGCGGTGGCAACGACCACGGCGGGCTTGCCGGTCTCCTCAAAACGAATCCCGTCGAGCATACTGCCCGACGTGCATGAGCCTCAAAGACAAACGCCGGCGACCATGAAATCGGCAGCGCCGGACATGCTTTTGATGGCCTCCAGGTCGGCGGGTTTGGTGGAAGTGAACTTGGTTTCCAGGATGACCTTGCTGACGCCGTACTCCTCTCGAAGCACTTGGGAAAGCCCCTGGAAGAAGAAGTTGGAGGTGTCGTTGCCGTTGTCCAACAGCGCGGCTACGGAACCTTTGACGGTGGTCAGCCTGCCGGACATCTGCCGTTCTTCGGTGTAAACGTGGCCGGTGGGGTCCAGATAAGTCACCCGCTTGACGGCGGGTTCGACGGCGGTGGTGAGGGTCATAATTTGCCTCCGGCTGGTCTGCGGCTAATTGAGGGTACCGAGGGTTGAGGGTGCCGAGGGTTTTTGTTGCAGTCGATTATAGCGGAGTGGTCAACGAAGCTGGCCGGGGGGATAGTTTTGCTGCCACCAATCGGCTATTTCGTCGCGGCGGGGGAACCAAACGTCGTCGAATTGGGATACGTATTGCAGGAACTTAGCGACGGCGCGGGAGCGGGCAGGTGTCCCGGTGATGCGGCAGTGCAGGCCAACCGACATCATTTTGGGACGGGACTCGCCCTCTTCGTAGAGGCAGTCGAAGGTCTCCTTCAGGTACTCGTAGAAGCCGCCGACGCTGACCAGCCCGCCGCGCCAGAAGCGGGCGTCGTTGGTCTCAAAGCTGTAAGGGACAACCAGCCAAGGCCGTTCGTTGACCGCGACATAATAGGGGAGGTCGTCATTGAGGGCGATGCTGTCGTAGGTGAAGCCGCCTTCTTCGACCACCAACCGACGGGTGTTGACGCTGGGGCCGTAACGGGTGAACCAACCCGTTGGGCGCACCCCGGTGGTGCGTTCCAGGGAGAAGACGGTCTGGCGGATAGACTCGCGCTCCTCGGCTTCGGTCATCGCGTGGTACTCTTCCCAGCGGTAGCCGTGCCCGCAGATTTCGTGGCCGCGCCGGACAAGCTCCCGAGCGACCTCGGGGTTGCGTTCCAGGGCAAGGGCGCAACAGTAGAAGGTTGACTTCAGTTGGTACTGGTCGAACAGGCCCAACAATCGCCAGACACCGACCCGGCTGCCGTATTCGAAGAAGGACTCGTTGAACAGGTCCCGCTGGCCGGGCGGCACCGGGGACGGGACCTCGTTGTTGGTCTCGTGGTAGTCATCGCCGTCCAGCAGGGAGTGTTCCGAGCCTTCCTCGTAGTTGACCACCAGGGAGACCGCAATCCGGGCGTCGTTGGGCCAGCGGACTTGCGGTGGGTTATTGCCGTAACCAATGAAGTTTCTTTCCACGGGGGCACCTCGATTTAACGTTTGACTTAACGTTTGACGTTACTGGTTTCGAAAGCGATGGGCGACGGCGAACGGGAGGTTCAGCGCAGGAAGGGGAACCGGCTGATGTCGTGCCCCTCTACCTCATCTTCCAATTCGCAGCTGGATGCCGTGTCCTCGCCGGAGCCGCCCTTGCACTCGTCGGCGCCGGGGCCGCCGTCCATGTAATCGTCGCCGGAATACCCATTGATGTAATCGTCCCCGTCCGCTCCTATGATAAAGTCGTTGCCCCCGAAAGCCAGAATCCCGTCGTCGCCGTCATCGCCGATTATGATGTCCACGCCCTGCCCACCCAGCATGACGTCCCGGCCCAAAAGCCGGGGGGTTTGGTGGTCTTTGAGGAGCAGGTCGCCGCCGATGATTATGTCGTCCCCGTTGCTCCCCGACAAAAAGTCCCGGCCATCTTCCCCGATAATTTCGTCGTTGCCCTCGTCGGCGAGAACCGAATCGGCGCCCGGGCCGCCGTTGATAAAGTCATCCCCGGACCGGCCGCGCAGGAAATCGTTGCCGGCACCGCCATATAGCAGGTCGTCGCCGGAGCCACCGCAGATAAAGTCGTTGCCGCCCTTGCCGTCAATGGTGTCGTCGCCGCCGCGCCCATGAATCACGTCCACCCCATCGGTGCCGTCCAGCACGTCGTCACCCGGGCCGCCGGCGATGGTGGCAATGCGCCCGAGGCACCAGAACGAGTCTTCGCTGGGGTCCCAAAGGTATTGAGCCGGGTCAACCGGAGTTTCCCCGGAGCCTGTGCCCACTGGCTCGCCGCTCCGGGCTGCCGCGGGGACGGAAGTGACGCTCAAGGCCGCGCCCAGAGCGAGGAGCACCGCGGCGCACAGGGCCAGACGCCCGATTCCGGGCGTCAACCGGACCCCGGCGGCGGCTTGTCTGATGAGGAAGTGCAATTTGCTAAGATAGCCCATTGCCCCATTTTACACCCAAGACGGCAGGGCAATCCCATTTTAACTTCAGGGCAATCGCGTTATAAACTGGGCGCGTTATTGGTATCCCTATGGTTGGTACGACGCTCAAAGGTACGACACTCAAAGGTACTGCGCGCAAATTTGCCGGGGTTTTGAGACTGGCCTTGGGGAAACCGGGGAATCGTTGCCGCTCCCAGCCATCATTGTCTGGCTGCCGCCGGCCCGCGAAGCAGCCCAATTCTCAGTTGGGGGGCCGGAAACGCTGAGAATATCGGACAAAAGCGGACATTTCGGACATTTTGAGCGTGGAGCCGGGGGCGTTTTGTCCGCTTTTGTCCGATCGATGTCCGGTTCTGTTCCAGGAATGTCCTGGTTTTGTCCGGTTTTGTCACCCCTGGAAGGGCGGAGAAACGGGCCCGGCGGTTTTGGGTGCGGAAGTTTTTCTTGTCTCATTTTGTACGATTTTTGCCGGGAGTGCGACTGTGCCGGGAAACTCTCGGTCAGTCAACTCCCAGGCAATAGGAGCCCAGGCAATAGGAGCATGGTAACCGGGGGTTGCCGGAGTTGGAAAGGGGCAAGTGTCAGGTCATGACAAAACAATAAAGACGGGATTGCCAGGTCCAGGATGGCCCCCAGGTTGAGATCGAGGAGTTTTGAGCAGCAACTCGGGGGGACGAACCGTTTTGATGACGCCGGGTCAGGGTCTTTTAATTTTCGGGGTACGGGGCTCCGTTGGGGGATTCATCCCCCAAACCCCCTAAATTGGGGTAGTCCGGCAAGGTCAGTGCTGAGCTTGTCGGGGGAATTACGGGGAACTATTGAAAGACCCTGGACGCCGGGTTGGTTGACATCAACCACGCTCAAGATATAATCGAGCCTGCCAGCGGCAGGAGATCACCGCGGGCGGGCAGACGCGCCAGGCAACCCAGGGAGGTGACCGGAATGACTCAACAGCAGGCGGAACTCAACCCCCAAACCGTGTTGAACCAAATGAAGCAGGCCGGGGTGACCCATGTGGTCTGGCTGCCGGACAGCGAGACCAATTGGCTGTATATGTTGATGAAGGAAGACCCTACCCTGGACCTCATCGCCGTCAGCCGCGAAGGCCAGGCTTTTTCCACCGCCGCGGGTCTGTCCATCGGCGGGAAGAAGCCGGTCATCCTCATCCAAAACACGGGCATGATGGAATCGGGGGACTCTCTGCGCGGTTGGGCGTTGGGGCTGAACATCCCGGTGGTGATGATGGTGGGTTACCGCGGTTACACCCGCCACGGCGTGAACTCCGACACCGCGGCCACCTACACCGAGCGGTTCCTCAATGCCTTCGGCATTCAATACTATCTGGTGGAGAACGACGCCGATTCCGAGCGCATAGCCATTGCGTTTGAGGAGGCCGAGCGGACCCAACGTCCGGTGGCCATCCTGGTGGGAGACGAATATCACGGCTTCAATCGTTAACCCGATGGCCGTTAACCCGATGGCGCGCCGGGCCGACCCGGCAGCGCCATTTAACCCGCTAACCCGCAACAATTCACCTCGCAATTTGCAGCTTGCAGCCTGGGAAAAGGCTCACCGGCCCATTCCCCGGCTAGTCTCTGGAGGCAATGATGTTTAACATGGCCGATATGTTCCGGATTTTTCAACCGTTGCGGGGGGATGCCGTAGTCATTCCCGGGCGCGGGGGCCGGCACTGGACCGGAATCAGCACCAACGAAAAGCGGGACGTGCCGTTGGGAGACCCGGCCATGGGTGGCCACGCCTCTTTTGCGCTGGGCATGGCGCTGGCCCAACCCGAGGAGAAAGTTGTCCTGTTCGACTCGGAGGGCGACATTTTGATGAACCTGGGGGCGCTGGTAACCATCGCGGAGAAGGCGCCGGAAAACCTGTATCACTTTGTCCTGGACAACGAATGCTACGCCACCACCGGAGGGCAGCCGGTGCCCAACGCCCAGAACGTTGCCTATGACATCATCGCCAAGGGGGCAGGCTACCCCTCCACCTACGCCTTCGACAACTTGGAGGACTTCACCAACAACATCGAGGAAATCATGGCCAAGCCGGGGCCGGTTTTCGTGACTATGAAGGTGTTTCCCGAAATCGAAAACGAGCCCATCGGCCGGCGCACCCGTTGGCAGACCCGCACGCGGGACCGGGTGCTGTCCGACATCAAGGAACAACTGGGCGTAGGCGTCTAACAGCCACTTCGATATGCGGCATTCCTTCGACGTCCGCCGATATCTGCGGGACGAACCGGTTTAACTAACAGGGATCCCTGGCAGTGTATTTACTGAACGGAGGAGTCATGGCTCCACCCGCTACCCTCATCACCAACGACCAATTTGCCCGCCGCCGGCAGCAGTTAATGCGCTCGCTGGGCGACGGCGCCATTATCCTGACGGCCGGCCGGGACAAGCCCCGCAACAACGATGTGGACTACAAGTTCCGGCAACAGTCCGCGTTTTGGTACTTCACCGGCTTCGACGAACCCGACGCGGTGGCAGTGCTCCGTCCCGGTCATGCCGAACCCTATGCGTTGTTTGTCCGCCCCTACGATGAGCGATTTCAGATTTGGGTGGGTTATCGCGCCGGCGTCGGGGGTGCGGTAGACCGGCACGGCGCCGACGCCGCTTTTCCGATAGACGACCTGAAAGAGGAACTGCCCAAGCTGCTGGAAGAAATCGACACGGTGTATTACGGCCTGGGCGTCGACGATGACATGGACCAGGTGATTTCCGACCTGACCCGGCGCCGGCGGGCCGGCTCCCAGAGGGGAGGAAGGCCATTGGCCGGGATTCAGGACCCCAAGCCGGCAATTGACCGGATGCGGCTCATCAAGTCTCCGGAGGAAATAGCCGCATTGCAGCAGGCCATTGACCTGACGGCGCAGGGGTTTGACGCCGCCATGCGCTGCACCAGACCCGGCGATTACGAGTACCAGGTGCAGGCCGAGATGGAATCGGTGTTCCGCAGGCTGGGATCGCCTCGTAACGGCTATCCGTCGATAGTTGCCTCGGGTATGAATGCCTGCACCCTGCACTACGTCACCAACCGGGAGCAGCTGCAGGGCGGCGACCTGCTGCTGATAGACGCCGGGGCAGAGGTTGATTACTACACCGCCGACATTACCCGGACCTGGCCGGTCAACGGCAAATTCTCGCCGCAGCAGCGGGCGGTCTACGATATTACGCTGGAGGCGCAACGGCAGGCATTCCAAACGGTAAAGCCGGGCGCGCTTTTTGACGACGTACACCGGGCCGCGCTGCGCACCCTCATCCAGGGGTTGATTGACCTGGGGGCGTTGTCCGGGGACATTGACGGGATAATCGAGGAGAGGGCATTCCTCCCCTACTATATGCACGGCACTTCCCACTGGCTGGGGTTGGACGTTCACGACGCCGGGCAATACCGGGACGGGGAGCAGTCCACGGCCCTGGAGCCGGGAATGGTTTTCACGGTGGAACCCGGCCTTTACTTTGGGCCGCTGGCCGCCGGGGCCCCCGAAGAACTCCGGGGAATCGGCATCCGCATTGAGGACAACGTTCTGGTTACCGAGACCGGCTATCGCAACCTTTCCGAGGGAATACCATCGCAGCCCGACGAAGTTGAAGCGGTGGTGGGGGCTTCGCCCGTCCGGTAACGAAACCACTCCAAGGCGCTGGGACCAAAGGATGGGATGGCCGGCAAGTCCAGGCGAAGGTTCCCGGTCACCACCAGTGAGTTTCGTCCAGCGCCTCAGAACCCGACCGGGCTGCATCCCACGGGCGGGCCGGCAGGTATTTCCAACCGCCATCGGAAAACATGACGACGATGTTGCCCCGGAGCAGGTCTTCAGCCACCCGGAACGCGGCGTGGAGGGCGGCGCCGGAGGAGATTCCGGCCATGATACCCTCGCGTTCGACAATCCTGCGGGACATATCAATGGCGGTGGCATTGTCCACCAGGAACCGGCGGTTGAGCAGGTTCAAGTCCAGCAAAGGCGGCACGTAACCCTCCGACAGGCTGCGGAGGCCCTGCAAGGCTTCCCCCATACGCGGCTCGACGCCGACAATCTTCACATCCGGGTTGGCTTCGCGCAGGCGGCGACCCACCCCGGTGATGGTGCCGCCGGTGCCGATTCCGGCGACGAGGACATCCACGTCGGGGAGGGCGCGGGCGATTTCGTCCCCGGTGGTGGCATAATGGGTCTGAAGGTTCATGGGGTTGTCGAACTGGCCGACGTAGTGAAACCCATGTTCCCGGGACGTTTCCAGGGCCAGGTCAATGGCCCCCTTCATGCCGGCCCTGGGTTCGCACCAGGTAATTTCGGCCCCGTACAGCTCCAGCAGGTCGCCGATACTGGGGGCGACTTCGCCAGGGATGACAACGCGCACGGCGTAGCCCTTCTGCTTGGCAATCATGGCCAGGGCGATGGCGGTGTTGCCGCTGCTGGCCTCGACGATGGTGTCGCCAGGGTGGAGCAGTCCTTGCTCCTCGGCCTGTTCGACCATTGCCAGAGCGATGCGGTCCTTGACACTGCCGCTGGGATTTTGTCCTTCCAGCTTGGCGAAGATGCGGACGCCGGGCTTGGGGGCCATGCGGCGCAGCTCAACCAGGGGAGTGTCCCCAATCAGGCCCAGGAGCGTGGCGTCAGGCATCGGTCTCCTTGATTTTCATTGTGGAAATTGCCGGAGGCATCCGGCGCCGACATCCACAGGCGGCGGACGGGACTGCGCGGCTACCAGTAGCTTAAAGCAATGCTGGAACAGCTTCAACCGGGGCTTTTCTATTGGGTTGAGGAAGTCCTTCGATGTCATCAGGACGAACAGTCCACCCAAGGTGAACGATCCAATAAGACTTGGCAATGGTCTTGGGGGACCGGCGGGTTATAATGGTCCTAGACGCTTACGATGAACATCATTCAGAGCCGAATTAACCGCAACAGCCCAGAGTTTGCCGAGAATCGCCGGCAGATGTCGGCGCTGGTGGCTGAGCTCAATGATTGCATGGCCCAGTCCAGGCAGGGGGGCGGGACCCGCGCCGTGGAACTGCACCGCAGCCGGGGGAAGCTGACCGTCCGGGAGCGCATTCAGCGGCTGATGGACCCCGACACGCCGTTCCTGGAGCTCAGCCCGCTGGCCGGGCGGGGAATGTACGATGACGAGATAAACGCCGGCGGCATAATCACCGGTATTGGCGTGATTCACGGGCGGGAAGTGATAGTGGCGGCCAACGACGCGACGGTGAAGGGCGGCGCGTACTACCCGATTACCGTCAAGAAACACCTGCGCGCCCAGGAAATTGCGCTGGAGAACCGCTTGCCGTGCATTTACCTGGTGGACTCGGGCGGGGCGTTCCTGCCGTTGCAGGCCGAGGTCTTCCCCGACCGGGACCATTTCGGCCGCATCTTCTACAATCAGGCCACCATGTCGGCGCAGGGTATCCCGCAGGTCGCCGTGGTGATGGGGTCCTGCACCGCCGGCGGCGCGTACATCCCGGCCATGAGCGACGAGGTAATCATCGTCCAGAACCAGGGCACGATTTTCCTGGGCGGCCCGCCGTTGGTGCGGGCTGCCACCGGGGAAGAGGTTGACGCAGAAACGCTGGGCGGGGCAGAGGTACACACCCGGTTATCGGGCGTGGCGGACCATTTTGCGCTGGACGACGGCGACGCGCTGACTATCGCCCGCAACGTAGTGGAAAACTTTCCAGTGCGGCACACCAGCCCGGTCCAGATGCACCCGGTCGAGCCGCCGGCATACGACGCCGAGGAGATTTACGGCATTGTCCCCGCCGATCGGCGGCGGCAGTATGACGCGCGGGAGGTCATCGCCCGCATTGTGGACGGCAGCCGGTTCCACGAGTTCAAGGCCAGGTACGGCGAAACGCTGGTCTGCGGGTTTGCCCGTATCTGGGGTTACCCCGTGGGCATCGCCGCCAACAACGGGGTGTTGTTCTCGGAGAGCGCGCTAAAGGGAACCCACTTCGTCGAATTATGCTCTCAGAGGGGCGCGCCGCTGTTGTTTTTGCAAAACCTGACCGGGTTCATGGTGGGGCGGCAGTACGAGGCCGGCGGCATTGCCAAGGACGGGGCTAAGATGGTGATGGCCGTGTCCAACGCGGCGGTGCCCAAGTTTACCCTGGTGATTGGCGGTTCCTTCGGCGCGGGCAACTACGGTATGTGCGGGCGGGCTTTCCAGCCCAGGTTTTTGTGGATGTGGCCCAACGCCCGCATCTCGGTGATGGGCGGCCCGCAGGCGGCGACGGTTATGTCCACCATTCGCCGGCAGCAGTTGCAACGCGAGGGACGCGAGATGACCGAGGCCGAGCGGGATTCGCTGGAAACGCCCATCCTGGAGAAGTACGAGGAAGAAGGCAACCCCTACTACAGCACCGCCCGCCTGTGGGACGACGGGATCATAGACCCGGCCGACTCCCGCACCGTCATCGGGTTGGCCATCGCCGCGTCGCTGAACGCCCCGTTCCCGCAGCCGGGCCGGGGCGTGTTCCGAATGTGACGGCGGGACGGGCGCACCGTTTTGTTCAGGAAGGTATTGGTTGCCAACCGGGGCGAAATCGCGGTGCGGGTGCAGCAAACACTGCAAGTCATGGGCGTGGAAACAGTCGCCGTTTATTCCGACGACGACTGCACTGCCCCCCACGTTCTGATGTCCGGGGAAGCGCACCCCCTACCTGGCAAGACCCCGGAAGAGACCTATCTGGCCGCAGACAAAATTATTGACATCGCCCGCCGAAGCGGGGCCGAGGCGATTCATCCTGGCTACGGGTTCTTGTCGGAAAACCCGGCCTTCGCAGGCGCCTGCCGGGACGCGGGCCTTGCGTTCATCGGGCCAACGCCGGAGAACATCGCCGAGTTGGGCGACAAGGTGCAATCGAAGGACGTGGCAGGCCGGGCAGGGGCACCAGTTTTACCGAGTTCGCCCATCGGCAGCAGCATTGACGCAACCCTCCGCGAGTTCGCCGCGGAATGGGGGTTCCCGCTGCTGGTCAAGGCCGCCGCCGGGGGAGGGGGCAGGGGAATGCGGCTGGCCAACGACGAATCGGAGTTGCCTCTGTATTTCGACGTGGCCCGGCGCGAGGCTGCCGCGGCGTTTGGCGACGACCGGGTGTTCCTGGAAAAGTTTGTGCCGTCGGCCAGGCATGTCGAGGTTCAGGTCTTGGCAGACCATGCCGGGAACACGGTCCACCTGTTCGAACGGGAATGCAGCATCCAACGCCGCCGGCAGAAGCTCGTCGAGGAGACCCCCTCTCCGGCGTTGACCCCGTCCCTGCGGGAGAAGATGGGACAGGCAGCAGTGGCGATTGCCAGGGCAGCGGGTTATGTGAATGCGGGCACAGTTGAGTTCCTGCTGGACCCGGCGACGGGGCAGTTTTACTTCCTGGAGATGAACACCCGCTTGCAGGTGGAACACGGCATAACCGAGGAAACGCTGGGGCTGGACCTGGTGGCTTGGCAAACGCGCATCGCCGCCGGGGATGCGTTGGACTTTTCCCAAGACGACCTGCGGCCCCGGGGCCACGCGGTGCAGTGCCGGATATATGCGGAAGACCCTTACCGGAATTTCCTGCCGGTGGGAGGGCCATTGACGGTTTGGGAGCCGCCATCTGGGCCGGGCCTGCGGTTGGACAGCGGCGTCGCGCCGGGGCAGGAAGTTTTGCCGCATTACGACCCGCTGCTGGCCAAGCTGGTGGCATGGGGTCCGGACCGGGCGACTTGTCTTGGCCGAATGGAGCGGGCGCTGTCCGATTTCGTGGTCCTTGGAACGGTGACCAACATTCCATTTCTGCGGGACTTGATACGGCATCCCCGGTTCCAGGCCGGAGATTACGATACAGCCTTCCTGGAACAGGAAGCGGGGCTGACGACTCCGCCGGTTTCCGGAGAATCGGATCGGATGGCGTTGGCGTTGGCTGCCTGGGCATCAGCGCAACCGGCTGGGCAGTCAGACCGGGGACTTTCGCGCAACGCAAGTCACGTCCCGGAAACACTGCCCGATTCTCCGTGGCGTTCCGTGGGTAGCCGGACGCTGCCGTGAGAACCAGAACCGTCCGACTGCGCCAGACCCACCCGGCATCGGAGGCCGTCCTCGAATGCGAGGTGGAGGAAGCATCCGGGGGGGTGTCAGTGTCGCTTGGCGGTTCGGAGTTGGAACTGGAAGTCCACGGCAATGACCTTAACCGGGGATTGGTCACCGGGAAGGACGGAAAGACCCATGCGTTCGCACTGGTCCGGGCCGGGGATGCCCTTCAGGTGTGGCTGGATGGCCGGCTGTTCATTTTCGAGCCGGCGGAACCCGCAGGTCCTTCGGGGGGAACACCGTCAACTTTTGCCGGGGATATTCCGGCCCCTATGCCGGGCCGGGTGGTGCAGGTGTTGGTGGAGCCGGGGCAAGCGGTGGCGGCCGGGGAGCCATTGGCCATCATGGAGTCCATGAAGATGGAATTGGTGATTGAGGCCCCGGCGGATGCGGTGGTGCGCCGGGTCGCCGTGACAGAAGGTGAGCAGGTGGAACGGGGGATGCGCTTGTTGGAGTTGGAGCGGCCCGGTGGTTGACACTGTCGGCCCGGCGAATAATTGGTCGGGGTGAGAAGATTCGAACTTCCGGCCTCTTCGTCCCGAACGAAGCGCGCTAGCCGCTGCGCTACACCCCGACCCGCTACGGCATCCCCAGACAGATGCCCAAGGTTGCCAACAGCAATTATAACCTATATCGGGAACGCTGCGTTTACTTTGACGGTGACTTTGCAGGGTCTTTTAATTTTCGGGATACGGGGCTCCGTTGGGGGGTTCATCCCCCAGACCCCCTGAATTGGGGTAGTCCGGCAAGCTCAGTGCTGAGATTGCCGGGGGAATTACGGGGAACAAAAAAGACCCTGGGTGACTTTGATAAGAGCATTGTTGCTCCGGTAGGTCAGCCCTTTGAGGTCCCCAGGGAGAGCGCCGGGAGAGCGCCTCGTGGGGGATGACATTTTGCATAGACGGACGCTGGGTTTTTGGATAGACGCCGGGAAACTTGCCGGAGGGTTGACGGTCCTGCTGGTCTTGGTGGGCTGCAGCGCCGCGGCCACTCCCGTTCCAGCCGCTCCCCCGGTCACTGCGCCCAACCCGACGGAACGCAACCAGACGGAACCCGGCCCAACCGCGGCCTCGACTTCGGTCCCGGTTATCCCCGCTGCTGGCCCGTCTCCGGCGACGCCGGCCCCAGTCTCTTCCACCCCCTCGCCGACCGGGGTCCCGCCAACGGCGACTCCTCGGCCCAACATGAACGAACATCCCGACGTCCGCAAGTACCGGAACCAAGGCTGGACCACCGATTTCAGCCGGAGCAGCGTTTCGCTGGACGAGATTTTCTCCGGGGGTGTTTCCCGGGACGGGATTCCACCGCTGGACGCTCCAACTTTCGTCACCGTTATGGAAGCCGACGAATGGCTGGAGGCGCTGGAGCCGGTAATTCTGCTGGAACGGGAGGGCGACGCCCGCGCCTACCCGCTGCAAATTATGACGTGGCATGAGATTGTGAATGACGAGGTAGGCGGAACGCCGGTGTCGGTAACGTTCTGCCCGTTGTGCAACTCGGCGATAACCTTCGACCGCCGGCTGGACGGGAAGGTCTACGACTTCGGCACGTCGGGGAACCTGCGCAACAGCGACCTGGTAATGTGGGACCGCCAGACCCAGTCCTGGTGGCAGCAGTTCACCGGCGAGGCCATTGTGGGCGAGTTGACCGGGTCACGGCTGATGTTTCTGCCTTCGGTCATCGTTTCCTGGGGGGACTTCAAGACCTTCCACCCTGACGGGCAGGTGCTGTCCCGGGAAACGGGATTCAACCGCAGGTACGGGGACAATCCTTATGTTGGCTACGACCGGGTTGACCTGCCCCCCTTCCTGTTCTTCGGGGAGACCGACGGCCGGCTGCTGCCCAAGGAACGGGTTGCGGCGGTAAGCGCGGACGGGGTGGACGTGGCCTTTCCGTTCTCATCCCTGGAACAGGAACGGGTGATCAATTACCGGGTGGGCGGGCAGGACGTGGCCGTGTTTTTCAAGCCGGGCGCCCGGTCGGCTTTGGACCAACAAACCATCGGGGATTCCAGGGAAGTCGGCTCGACCGCCGTGTTCGTGCCCACCGCAGGAGAGCAAACGTTGACCTTTGCGTGGGAGAACGGCAAGTTCGTGGACCAGGAAACCGGCAGTGTTTGGGACCTGCAGGGGCGGGCCGTCGAAGGCCCGTTGACCGGGGAGGCGTTGCTGCCGGTGGTCCACGCCAACCACTTCTGGTTCGCGTGGGGAGCGTTCAAGCCGGACACGCTGGTCTACCAGGGGGCCGGCGGCTGACCGAGCCGATCCAAGGCAAGAAGTTGTAAACCCCACCTGTGTTTCAAGGCGGGGTTTTACAACCCCGGCAACGCCAAACACGGGCTAGAACAGTTCGGTGGGCACCGAAATGCCCTCGAAGTCTTCCGGCCCCAGGGGGTTGACCGGCTCCACGCCCATCAGGGACATATACTCGTAGAGTTGCTTGAGGTGGTGCACCGAGTGGCCCAGGGCCAAGTCCATCATCTCCCCGGCGGTCTTGCTGCCCATGTAGGTGTCCAGAACCTTGTCCAAGTCAATCAACGTGTCACCGCTCAGGGCCACGTTGACCCGGCGCAGCACGTCCTCTATGTTGATCGCGACTTCCTCGAAACCCACGTCACCCAGGACATCCCGGACTTCCCGGCCCCGGTCTTCGTTGGCATAAAGGCCGGTCAGGTAGGCGTTCAGGGCTCGGTCCGGGCGGTCGGAAAGATGGAAGCAGAACTGGCCGAGGGTGCGCTGCCGTTCCGGGGACTCCCAGTCCCAATTGTCCGGGGACATCTGCCGGAAGGCGCGGCAGGCCGCGGTCAGGACGGTCTCATACTTGGCGACCATGGTGGGCAGGTCGGCCACGGCCACATCGCCGTTTAGGTCAAACAGGCGGGCCAACTCCTTGGGATTGAAGCCAATGACGGCCTGATCCCCGAGGATGGTCACGGGCACGGACTTGATGTTCCTGGCCAGAAGTTCGTCCATCGAAGCCTGGTCATGTTCCACGTCCCCGTCAATGTACTCGATTCCTTGCGACGAAAGGAACTCTTTCGTTCTGCCGCAGGTGAATCAACCAGGGCGGAAATAAACTTTGGGCATAACCACGGTGGCGCCTCCTTAACTTAGAGAATCTCCTGAGAACCCGGCCTTTTTGCCGAGGAAGTCCCTCGGGGCTTCAGAGCTTTTCGTCCCCGTGGAGACGGGGGACGAACGGTTAGGCGGTATTGTACCAGCAACGAGGCAAGGACGACTAACAGGTCAAACGTTAGCGGCCTGGAGCCGGGCGCGGAACACCTTCAGGCGTTCCAGAATGCGGGCCAAGCGGGCCAGGAAGTTGTCGCCCAACTCCCGCTGGGAGATGGTCATTCGTGTGTGGCCCACCTGGACGGACGGGCCCAACGCCCGTTGCAAAGCCACGCGGGCGCTGCCCACCGGGTTGCGGAAGGAGACGGTAACTTCCTGGGGAGATTGGACGATGGATTCCACGTCCAAACCGGCGGCCAGGGCCTTCAGGTCCACCAACTCCAGCAGACTTTCCACGGATTCCGGCAGCGGGCCAAAACGGTCTTTCATTTCTTCGCGAATATCCTGGACCTCCTGCCGGTCGGTTACCTGCGCCAGTCTTTGGTAAAGGGCGAGACGGGTGGCCAGATGGTCAACATAGCTTTCGGGGATGTTGGAGGGCATGGTCAGGTCAATGCGGGGCAGTTCCGGCTCGACGGCGGGTTCCTGGGCCGGTTGCGAATTTTCTTCGATCATTAATTCCTTGACCGCTTCCTGCAGCAGTTGGCCGTAAAGGGACAGGCCCACCGAGTGGATTTGCCCGCTCTGCGCCGCGCCCAGCAGGTTGCCGGCGCCTCGGATTTCCATGTCGCGCATGGCCACCCGGAAGCCGGAGCCGAGCTCGGACGCTTCGAGGATGGCTTCGATGCGCTGCTCGGCGTTTTGGGTGATGCGCTGGCCTCGGGGCACCAGCAGGTAGGCGTAGGCGCGGTGTTCGCCCCGGCCAACGCGGCCTCGAAGCTGGTAGAGCTGGGACAGGCCGAAGCGGTCAGCCCGGTCAATGACGATGGTGTTGACGTTGGGCATATCCAGCCCGGACTCGATGATGGTGGTGCATACCAGCACGTCGGCTTCATGGTTGCCAAAGGCGACCATCACGTCTTCCAGCTCATTCTCGTGCATCTGGCCGTGGCCCACTATGAACCGGGCCTGGGGGACCAACTCGGCCAGCTCCGCCGCGGTGCGGTCAATGGTCCTGACCCGGTTGTGTAGGAAGAAGACCTGGCCGCCCCGCTCCATTTCCCGGAGGATGGCTTCCCGGATGGTGTCGTCGTTGTATTCCGAGACGAAGGTCTTAACTGGCAGCCTCGCTTCAGGGGGCGTGTGGATGACGCTCATGTCCCTGATTCCGGCCAAGGCCATGTGCAGGGTACGGGGGATGGGGGTCGCGGTGAGGGTCAGCACGTCCACCTCCCGGCGCAGGCGCTTCAGGGTCTCCTTGTGGGCGACGCCGAACCTCTGCTCCTCGTCGACAATAACCAAGCCCAGGTTCTTGAACCGGACGTCTTTTTGCAGCAGGCGGTGCGTTCCAATCACCACGTCCACATTGCCCTGCTTGATCCCGGCAACAACTTCCTGCTGTTCTTTAGTGGTGCGGAACCTGCTGAGGACCTCTACGTTCAGCGGGAAAGGGCTGAGCCGTTCGGAGAAGGTGGCGTAGTGCTGCTGGGCCAGTACGGTGGTCGGGACCAGCACCCCCACCTGCATCCCGTCGGCGACGGCCTTGAACGCCGCGCGCAGGGCGACTTCGGTCTTGCCGTAGCCAACGTCGCCGCAGATGAGCCGGTCCATGGGTTTCGGCTCCTCCATATCGCTCTTTACTTCGTCAATGGCCTGCACCTGGTCGGGAGTTTCCTGGTAGGGAAACGACTGCTCCAGTTCGCCCTGCCAAACCGTGTCCCCGGCGTACCCGTGGCCCTGGGACATCTGGCGTGCGGCGTACAACCGGAGCAGTTCCCGGGCGATTTCCCGGGCGGCTCCCTTGACTCGCTCCTTGGCCCGAGACCACTCGGCGGTGCCCAGACGGGTCAGCGCAGGCGGCTGTCCCTGGGGGCCGACGTATGCGCCAACGCGGTCCAGGTGGTCGGTGGGGACGTACAGTTTGTCGTTTTCGGCATACTCCAGCACCAAGTATTCCCGGTCTTCGCCTTCGTCACCCATGCGGGTGGTGCCGGCGAAACGGGCCACGCCGTGGTCGAGATGGACGACGAAGCTGCCCGGCTCCAACTCGGCCAGGTCCACGTTGTGGCTGACATCGTGTTGAGGCCGGGGCGGACGCCGGCGCCGCTGCTTGGACGTGCCGAACAGTTCGGCGTCAGACAACAGGACGATGCCCGGTGCGCCGTTTTCGCCGGCAAGTTGCCATCCCTCCGCCAGCGAGCTATTGACCAGGTAGGTCCGGCCAGGTTCGGGGGGTTCACCGGCTTCCAACGCCGCGGACCCGGCGGCGGTCAAGCCGGCCTCCTCCAGGATTTCGGTGATTCTGCCCTGAGAGTGCTGGCTGACAATAACGGTGGCCGGGCCGCCGCGTTGCAGGTCGGCGGTGAATTGCTCCAACTGGCCGAAGTAGGGCGGGGCGGCCTGGAACATGGGGTCGGGGTCAGAGGTGAGCCAACCCGCCAAGTCCAGGCGGGCGCCCGTCCAGCCGTCCAGCCGGTGGGCGAACTCTTCCCAGGAAAAGTAGGGGGACGGGAAATTGCCGGGAAGCTCGCCCCGCGCTTCGCGGTTGGACCTCATGCGGAAATGCTTCTCTTCCTGCTCCTGACCCTCGGCTTCCAGTTGACCGATACGGTCTACCACCAACAGGGCATCGGCGGGCAGGTAGTCGAGGAGGGGGGTGCGGTTCAGCAGACCACCGTAGAAGTACAAGGTCTCCAGGTCCGGGTCGCCGAAGAGGTCAATGAAGTCCTGTTCCAGGCGGTCGCGCACATCCTGGTTGCAGCGGGACCAATCCAGGTTGCGGGTGAGGGCGTCTACCTGCTGGCGGTCGGCCAGACTGGGCAGATGCTCACGGGCCGGCATCAGCCCCACAGAATCCAGATTGGACACCGACCGCTGGGTATAGGGGTCGAAGGAGCGGATGGTTTCAACCTCGTCGTCCCACAGCTCGATTCTCACCGGGAGTTCGCAGTCCGGCGGGAAGACGTCAATGATACCGCCGCGCTGGGTGAAGTGACCCGGCGATTGGACCACCGGCTCGTGCCGGTATCCCAGTTCAAGCCAGCGGGACAGGGTTTCTTCCACGCGCTGAATGCGTTGGCCTACCCGGAATGAAGCCGGGCCGGGCCCGTCGGGATACGCCATCAATTCCGGCTTCAGGGTGCGACGGGCAGCCGCGTGAAGCGAGGCGATTACCACGGGTTGGGTTTGGCCGGGTTGACCAGCGTTGGCCAGCGCGGATAAAGCGGTCAACCGCTGGTTACCAGTGTGAGCGTCAACGGCCAATCGCTCGAAAGGAAGCACTTCCGATTCGGGGAGCAGCAGGACCGGAGCGTCATCCCCCAGGTAGGCCAGGACCTGATCGTGGAGTTGGCGGGCGTCCTCGGGCCTGGGAGTCAGAACCAGGACGGCCTTGCCCCAACGCTGCGCCAGCGCCGCGAGGACGGCCGGTCTGGCGCCACGGCGGACGGCGATTTCGGCCCGGCGGTCGCCCTTTTCCAGGCGGGGCATAAGCTGGGCCAGCTCGGTGCGCCGGCCCAGCAAGGTCACGATTCCGTTCAATGGCATTGGATAATTGGTATTCCTCCGTCAGTTTATGGAGCCGCCGCAGGCATGGTTTCCAGCGATGCCTGCCGGTGCGAAACACGGGCAACGGGGCTGACCCAGGGCCAGTCCCGTCAGGATATTCTATTCCGGCGCGGCAATTGAAACAAGGCGGCTGATTGGGCGGGATTGGCGGGATTGAGGGGAGCGGAGTGGCTGATGGCGGAATATGTGGGTTGGGTTACGTTGGGGGATAAATCCCCCAAACCCCCTGCCCCAAACCCCCTGAAAAAAGTGGCAGTTGGCTGAAACCAATTCATCTCACCAAGTCTGAACTGTTACATTCGGCGGGATTGAAGGAAATCAATTGAAGGAAGCCCTTCCAGGACCGCATAGCCGGGCACCGTAGACCGGGGGACGAGCAGGTTGAAGCTGGGGGCTTTCGTAGACCGGGGGACGGGTGAAACTACTGCGGTTGCGCCGGTAACTGTTCAGGGTTGAGGGGAGCGAAGTGGCTGATGGCGGAATATGGGGGTTGGGTTACGTTGGGGGATGAATCCCCCAAACCCCCTGAAAAAAGTCGCGATTGTATGAAAGCCTTGGCTGAAACCAATTCATCTCACCAAGTCTGAACTGTTACTTGCGCCGCGCCGAGACTGAAAGCCCCGTTGCGGCGTGGTATAATTTGGCGTGTCCGGCGCCAGGCCGTGCATTAGCCCGGCGTTGGTTCAACCGACCGCAATTTTGAGACCCCTGCCTGAGACCAATGCCTGAACCCACCAACTCCTTAGCGAACTACGCCGCAACCCCCCACGCCAAGCGCGCGCAACGGGTGGTGGTTAAGGTCGGAACCAGTGTGCTCACCAACCGAGCCGGCGGCGGTCTGGACCGGGAAAACCTGGCCGAATTAACGCGGCAAGTAGCCTTGGTCAAGAGGGATTCCGGCGCCGAAATACTGGTGGTGACCTCTGGGGCCATTGCCGCCGGCAGCAATGTCCTGGGCCAGAAGTTCAAGCACGGCGCGGGTCGCGACATCGTGACCCGCCAGGTGCTGGCCGCTGCCGGACAAGGGCCGTTGATGAATGCCTACCAGGAGCTTTTCGCCGAACACGGTATCCGGACGGCCCAGACCCTCCTGACCATCAACGACCTGTCCAACCGCTTGTCCTACCTGAATGTACGCAACACCCTGATGGCCCTGCTGGAACTGGACGTCGTTCCAGTAATTAACGAAAACGACGTGGTGGCGGTGGATGAAATCGGGGAGGTTTTTGGCGACAACGACCGGCTGTCGGCGCTGGTGGCCGCGTTGGTGGACGCCGACCTGCTGGTGATTCTGACGGACACCGACGGGCTGTACACCGCCGATCCCAGGGCTGACCCGGACGCCACCTTGATTCCGGTGGTGGAAAAGGTGGACGAGACTGTGGAGGCGATGGCCGGAAGCCACAAGAACCCGGGGGCCAGGGGCGGGATGCCGACCAAAGTGGAAGCCGCCAAGCTGGTGACCACCGGCGGCATCGGCATGGTCATTTGCAACGGAAGGGCGGAGGACGCCGTTAGAAAAGCGGTCCGGGGAGACGCCATTGGCACGTGGTTCCGGCCCGCCACGGAGAGACTGGAGGCCCGGAAGCGGTGGATGCTCAGCCGGGTGCTGGATTCGGCCTGGGGAGAGGTGGTGGTTGACACCGGCGCCGCCCGCGCCCTGATAGAACGCAGCGTCAGTCTGCTGCCCGCCGGGGTCAAGACCGTGACCGGCGAGTTCAGTCGGGGCGACATCGTTTACATCACCGGGGAGAACGGCCGGCGCATCGCTTGCGGCATTGCCAACTACTCCTCAGCGGACACCGCGCGGATAACCGGCCTCCAGTCAGAACGCATCCCCGGCGTTCTGGGGTATCACTACGGGCAGGAAGTGGTACACCGCAACAACCTGGTCCTACTCTGAAGCGCCGCTGTTGCCAACCGGCAATACCAACCGGCTCCGGCTATCCCGAACCCGTATTTTCCCGAGGAGGACGCTCAGCCATGACCACCGGGTCTGAAACGCGGTCCATGACCGCAATGGGCAAGTCCGCCCAGCAAGCGGCCCGAAAGTTGGCGCGCTCATCGGCCGATGCGACAAACGAAGCGCTGCGCCACCTGGCACAGCTCTTGGAAACGGACCAGGAGGCGGTGTTAGCCGCCAATCGGGAAGACTACGCCGAGGCCGAAGCCCGCGGCATGGACGCGGCGATGCTGGACCGCCTGCTGTTGACCACGGAGCGCCTCAACTCCATTGCCAAGGACGTGCGCAGCATCGCCCAACTGCCGAACCCGGTGGGAGAAACCATCGAGTCCATGACCCTGGAAAACGGCCTGCTGCTGGAAAAACGGCGGGTCCCGCTGGGCGTGATTGCCAGCATTTACGAGAGTCGCCCCAACGTAACCGCGGACATCGCCGCTCTGTGCCTCAAGTCGGGGAACGCCTGCATTTTGCGCGGCGGACGGGAGACCCTGCGCTCGAACCTGGCCTTGGTGGACTCAATTCACCGCAGCTTAAGCCGGGCGGGTCTGGCCCCGGACACGGTCCAATACATCGAAAACCCGGACCGCACCCTGGTGGACCAACTGCTGCAAATGAAGGAGTATATAAGTCTGCTGGTGCCGCGCGGTGGGCCGGGTCTCATCAAGGCGGTGGCGGAGAAGGCTGCGATGCCGGTGGTCACCGGCGGCGTCGGGGTTTGCCACACCTACGTTGACCGCAGCGCCAATCCGCAGATGGCGTCGGACATCATCTTCAACGCCAAGGTGCAGCGGCCTACCGTCTGCAACGCTTTGGACACGGTGTTGGTCCACGCCGACATTGCCCCGCATTGTCTCCCCGGCATCGCCCGGCGGCTGGCGGAGGCTGGGGTGGAACTGCGTTGCGACCACCGAGCGTTGAGCGTTTTGGGGCCGGAACCCGGCGGGGCGGTCGTACCAGCTTCGGAAGAGGACTGGGGCAAGGAGTTTCTGTCTTTGACCGCGGCGGTCAAGGTGGTCGATTCGTTGGAGGAAGCCCTGTCCCACATCGAGACCTACGGCTCCGGGCATTCCGACGCCATCGTGACCGAGGACACGGAGGCCGGCGACCGATTCCTGGACGAAGTGGATTCCTGCGCAGTGTACGTCAACGCCAGCACCCGGTTCACCGACGGCGCCCAGTTCGGCTTCGGCGCCGAAGTTGGCATCAGCACTCAGAAATTCCACGCGCGGGGCCCCATGGGAATACGGGAGCTGACATCCTACAAGTGGGTGGTCCGGGGCAGTGGCCAGACCCGTCCGTAGCCGGGAACATCCGTCGTGCCGGACTTCGCTTTCCGCAGGCACTTGCGCACTCCCTATTCGGAGGGATACGTCGTCCTCGACGGTGACAGGCCGGTGGGCCACGTGGATATCCACTTCGCCCTGGAAACGGTCCGAGTGACGTTGGCGGTTAGTGAAGCTGTGACCAGAGAAGAAATCCAGGAAATTGTCGAATTGATTGACGACGACCTGGCCTCCGCCGACGGAATCAGCTGCACATCCCTCGTTGTCCACGTGTTCCAGGGGCGCGAGGCCGGGGTGTACTCCGACCATGACCTCAGTGACGACGACGAAGGCGATTGGTGAGCGTGCCGGACCATCCGCCCGAATCCGCCCCGGTCGTGGTTGACGCCCACAGCCACATAATGCCGGGTGGCTGGGCCGCCCGTCACGCCGAATTGGCCGAAGCCGACGCCACTTTCGCCGCCCTGTTTCCTCAATCCGACCCCAAGATTGCCACTGCCGAGTCCCTGATAGCCGACATGGACGAGGCAGAGGTGGCCCACGCCATCGTGATGGGCATGGGCTGGCGAACTCTGACCCTGGCCCGGGAAGGCAACGATTACCTGGCCGAGGCTGTGGCCAGGTTCCCTGACCAGCTCACCGGGTTTTGCTCGGTGAACCCGGCGTGGGGGGTCGAGGCCGCGGCAGAACTATGCCGCTGCGCCGACACCGGGCTGCGGGGTGTGGGCGAGCTTCACCCCGACACCCAGGGGTTCGATGCCGACGACGCCGGGGTTATGGGGCCGTTGATGGGAGTCCTGAGGGAGTTGGGATGGCCGGCGGTGATTCATTCGTCCGAGCCGGTGGGCCACCAATATCCCGGCAAGGGCAAGACGACCCCGGACAAGCTGTACCGGCTCGTTGAGAATTTCCCGGACAACGTGATAGTCTGCGCCCATTGGGGCGGCGGCTTGCCCTTTTATGCCCTGATGCCGGAGGTGCCGGAGGTCCTGTCCAACGTCTACTTCGACTCGGCGGCGTCGCCGTTTCTGTACCGGCCCGAGGTTTTTGACCGGGTTGCCGGTCTGGTGGGCGCGGAGAGGATCCTGTTCGGCACCGACTACCCGCTCATCGCCCACCGCCGGCTGCGGCGGCAGGTGGATGAGTCGCAACTGTCTGCGGGGGAGCGGCGGGCCATCCTGGGAGGCAACGCGATGCGGGTGTTCGGATTGGAGATCAAATCGCTGTCCCAGAGGACCGGGGGCTAACCCGGGCATGAGCACAGAACCCTTTCAGACGTTGCCTGACTACCTGGCCCATGACCTGGACATCGTCCTGGTGGGCATCAACCCGTCCCCGTATTCTATCCGGGCCGGACACTATTTCGCCAACCCGCGTAACCGTTTTTGGACTGCGCTGAACAATTCCGGGCTGGTGGGCGTAGAATTAACCCCGGAACAGGATGCCACGGTGCTCAATTACGGAATCGGATTTACCGATGTGGTGAAGCGTCCGACAGGCCAGGCTTCCCAGTTGAAAGCCGCCGACTTCAGGGAGTGGTGCCCGGTGCTCAAGGCGAAGCTAATGGAGTACCAACCGCGCATTGCCTGCTTTCACGGGCTAACCGGGTACAAGGCGTTCCTCAAGTACGGCGAGGGTTCCGGCGAGAGGGCGGAGTTGGGGTTGCAGTCCCGCATCATCGGCCAGACCAGGCTGTTCGTCGTTCCCAACCCCAGCCCGGCCAATGCCCGGTTTTCCATTGACACGCTGACCCAATGGTACCACCGGCTGGCCGACCTGCGGGCGGAGCTGGCCAATGGCTGAGAGTAATGACCCTGTCATCCGGTTGTTTGTCGCCATATATCCCTCCGATGAGGCCCGGCAGGTCTTGGGAGCGACCATCGGCGAGTTGGAGCAGGCGGTCCCGGGGCTGGGCCGATGGGTCAGACCGGAGCGGGTCCACCTGACGCTGCGGTTTTTCGGCGATGTTCCCCGATCTTCCGTTGACGCCATCCTGCCGGCCATGAATGGGGCAACCGAGTCTTGGCGGCGGGGCGGGTTCCAACTTCACTTGTCCGAGTTGGGGACGTTCGGGGGTCCCAAAAGTCCGCGGGTTATCTGGGCCGGGGTCGGTGGGGATATGGACGCGTTGCGGGACCTGCACGGGGCGTTGGACCGGGAGTTGGTCCGGGCCGGGTTTGCTCCCGACCGCCAGCCATACCGTCCGCACCTGACGCTGGGGAGGCCGCGCAACGCCCGCAACCGGACCGCCGGCAGGACGCTGTCCGACACGATCCTCGGTTGGCCACATCTGCCGGCCATTTCCTGGAAGTCAGGGGCAATTCACCTAATTCACAGCGTTCTCCCTCCTGAGCCGCCGGAGTACATTTGCCTGGGTTCGTCGGCGCTGACCGCCGGAAGCGCGGGAGAAGCGACGACGTGACCGCGCCGCACGTGGATTGCATCACCGCCACCATCGAGCCGGCGGCGCCGTTCGACTTCGGCTTGACCGCCCCGCAGCAGCCCTATTTCCGGGCCGCCGGAAGCGCCGCGCCGGACGCCACGCATGCCTACCGACGGCTGCTGGACCTGGGAGAAAAGCTGGTCCTCGCCACGATTGAACCTGCGGGCAGTGTCGGCGAACCGGCGCTGGAGGTGAGCGTGCAGGGTTGGGACCTCTCGGCCGGAAACGTGGCGGCGGCGGCGGCACAACTGGAATGGGTGTTGGGGACCGCCGAAAGTCCGGCAGAGTTCTATGATCTCGCCGGGCAGGACCCGGTGATGGACGGGATTGCCCGGCAGTTTTACGGGATGCACCTGTCCCACAGTCCAACCGTGTTTGAATCCCTAGTTCTGGCGGTGCTGGGCCAGCAAATCGCGGCCCCGGTAGCCCTTATCGTGCGGCGGCTGATGATTGAGACCTACGGGCCTCGGCAGACCTTTGACGGCGTGGAACACTTCGCCTTTCCCCGACCACAGCAGTTGGACGATGCTCCGGTGGAAGCCCTCCGGGGGTTGAAGCTGAGCCAGCGCAAGGCGGAATACATCAAGGGGATGGCGGCGGCGG
Source organism: Dehalococcoidia bacterium (assembly GCA_965262735.1). Taxonomy (GTDB): domain Bacteria; phylum Chloroflexota; class Dehalococcoidia; order Lucifugimonadales; family UBA3495; genus CATOSK01. Next base: position 820,641 of record CBDHFS010000002.1, read on the forward strand.
CGCTGCACCCGTCGGGTTGGATGGAGGGGCTGAAGCACCTGCCGGACGGGGAGGCGCTGGAGCGACTGGTGGAACTGCGGGGCGTGGGGAATTGGACGGCCCATTGGGCGCTGACCCGCGCGCTGGGCAGGCCCGACGCCTTCCCGGCGGGAGACTTGGCGCTGCGAAGGGCGGTGTCCAACCTGTATTTTGGGGGCGAAAAGCTCAGCGCCCAGCGGGTTGAGGAGTTTTCCCAGCGATGGTCGCCCTTCCGGGCCTACGCCACGGCCTACCTGTTCGCCGCGTTGCGGGCGGGGTTGGCGTGAAATGAGGACCCGTTTCCCCTGCCCATTATCGCCCCCCTGCCCTAGCGGAACATATTCATCAGCGACTTGGGGTTGCGGCTGCGGGAGAACTGGCGCATCATTTTCTGGGTCTGCCGGAACTGGTTGAGCAGTTGGTTAATGTCTTGGGCGGTGGTGCCACTGCCCCGGGCGATGCGCCGGCGGCGGCTGCCGTTGAGCACCTCCGGGCGGCGGCGCTCTTCGGCCGTCATAGAGCGGATGATGGCTTCGACCTTGCGCATCTGGTTGTCGTCGAACTCGGTGGGCATCCGCTTGGCCATCTTGCCCATGCCGGGAATCATTTCCATGATTTGGTCCAGCGACCCCATCTGCTTGACGCTCTGAATCTGCTCCAGGAAGTCTTCCAGGTCAAATGTAGCCTGCCGGAACTTTCGCTCCATTTCCTTGGCCTGAGTCTCGTCCACGGTCTGCTGGGCGCGTTCGATTAAGGTCAGGACGTCGCCCATCGCCAAGATGCGGGACGCCATGCGGTCGGGGTGGAACTGTTCCAGGGCGTCGGGGCGCTCGCCGGTGCCTACGAATTTTATGGGGACGCCGGTGACGCGGGTCACGGACAAGGCCGAGCCGCCCCGGGCATCGCCGTCCAGCTTGGTCATCACCAGCCCGGTCAATTCCACCCGCCGGTGAAATTCCTCGGCGGCGTTGACCGCGTCCTGGCCGGTCATGGCGTCCACCACCAACAGCGTCTCGTGAGGCGACACCGTCCGTTTTATGTCCTCCAGTTCGCTCATCAAGTCGTCGTCAATGTGCAGGCGACCACCGGTATCAACGATGGCCCAATGGAGACCCAGACGCTTGGCTTCTTCAACCCCGTTGGCGGCGACCCGGGCCACGGTAGAAGTCTTGGGGTCTTCCGAATAGACTTCCACGCCCAACTGCTTACCCAGGGTTTGCAGTTGGGATATGGCTGCCGGGCGGCGCAGATCGGCGGCAATGAGCAGGGCCGAGTTGCCTTGCTTGCGCAGCTGCAACGCCAGCTTGGCCGCCGTGGTGGTCTTGCCCGAACCCTGCAAGCCGACGAGCATCAGCACCGACGGCAGTTGGCTCGAAGGAGTGAGACGGTGCTGGCCGCCGGTCAAAACCTCGGTCAGCTCTTCGTGGACGATCTTGACCACCTGCTGACCGGGACTCAGGCTTTGCATGACGTCCGCGCCCAGCGACCGTTCCTTGACCTTGGCCACGAAGTCGCGGGCGACCCGGAAATTGACGTCCGACTCCAGCAGGGAACGGCGCACCTGGGTCAGGGCTTGGTCGATGTCTTTCTCGGTCAACCGGCCCTTGCTGGACAAACGGTCAAAGATTCCGGTCAGCTTGTCGGTCAGGTTCTCAAACATGGGGCTGCATCCTTGTCCAAGGCACTGGCGCGGGGGTTGCTCCCCACCTCGGAGTTGTGTGCTGGGGACTTGGCGTCAGTGCGCAGTAGTTAATTCGATAATAGTCAATTCGATTGTAGGGTTGCGCCCCGGGCCGGTCAAGGCCGCAGGCGGCGGCGAAGGCTGGGTTACTCCCAACGGAAGAGGAACATGGCGGTGAGGAAGCTGGCCACCAGCCAAACGGCCAGTCCGGTGAGGTTCATCCATTGGGACCAGATAACGGCGCCATCCACGGAGATGCTGCGCATGGCATCGGTCATATAGGTCAGCGGCAAGTAGTCGGTGACGGCCTGCAAGAACTTGGGCATGACCTCGCGGGGGAAGAAGATGCCGGACAGGAACATCATGGGGAGCGAGACGACGTTGGCCAGGGGAGCGGCGACATCTTCGTTCTTGGCCCAGCCGGACACGGCGAACCCCAGCGAGATGAACACAGCCCCGCCCAGCAACGCCACCACTAGCAGGGAAAGGATGTTGCCGACCACCTGCACGTCGAACACCAGCATCGCAACGCCTACCAACACCAGGGTCTGCAACAGGGTGACGACCAGATGGGTCACGACATAGGAGAACAGGAACGATGCAGGCCGCACCGGGGTGGCGAACATCCGGCGGAGCACGCCGATGCGCTTCAGTTGGACGAAGCGGAACGCGACGCCGAACAAGCCCATTTGCATAATGGCCAGCGCAATGATGCCCGGCGTCAGGAAGTCTATGTAACGCAGCCGCCGGCCTTCCACCGCCTCCGCCTCAAACACGAACAGGCGGGACGCGCTGGTCAGCCGGAAGGTCAGTTCATCGAGGACCTGGGTAAGGATGGCTTGCCCTGCGTTGGCTTCCCGCGGCCTTCCCTGGTTGTACAGGACTTTGAGGGGCGGAGGTTCCCCCTCTAAGGAAAAGCCGGCGGGGATGACCAGAACCAGGTCCCGTTTACCGGCGGCAACTTCCCGGCGCTCAGCCGCCTCGCTCTCCCCCCGGTTGACGTTGAACGCGCCCATAGCTTCAATAACGGAGACCACGCCTTGGGATTCCCGGTTGTCGGCCAGATCAACGACCCCCAGGGCGATTTGCCCAAAGGAACCAAAGTTGAACAGGCCGAAAATGCCCATGAGCAACAGGGGCAGGAAGAGGTTCCAGAAAAGGGCCTGGCGGTCCCGAAACCACATCTTCAGCGAAGCAGCGGTCAGAACCAACGTGGGGTTTGAGTTCAAGCTCAGCCTTCCCGCAATTCCCGTCCGGTGAGGTCCAGGAAAACGTCCTCCAGGTTAGCCAACCGCTCAACGTGCTCCTTCTCGAAGCCGCGGCTCAAGAGTTGGTCAACCAGGGCGGCGGGCCGGTCCAGGGCGATGATTTCGCCGTGGTCCATGATGGCCACCCGGTCACAAAGTTCCTCCGCTTCTTCCATGTAGTGAGTAGTCAGCAGGATGGTGCGGCCCTCGGCTTGGAACTTGCGGACCAGCTCCCATAGATGGCGCCGGGCCTGGGGGTCGAGCCCGGTGGTGGGTTCGTCCAGGAACAGGACCGCCGGGTCGTTAACCAGCGCGGCGGCGATGGAAAAGCGCTGTTTCTGCCCCCCGGACAGGTTCTTGTACTGGGCCTTGGCCCGGTCCTCCAGCTCGACCTGGGCCAGGACCTCCGCCGGCCTGACCCGCTGATGATAAAAACTGGCAAAGACCGACAGGATTTCGGAAAGGTTCAGCTTATCGAAGAAGGCTGAGGATTGGAGCTGGATTCCGATGACCGATTTCACGCCCTGGGGGTTTTCAACAACGTTGATGCCGTTGACCCGGGCGGTGCCCCGGTCGGGCGGCCGCATTCCTTCCAGGATTTCAACCGTGGTGGTCTTCCCGGCGCCATTGGGGCCAAGGATGCCAAACGCCTCGCCGGCCTCAACGCTAAAGGACACGCCAGCCACCGCCTGAAGGGCACCGTAGCTCTTGCGCAGGTCCCGCGCCTCAATCATCATGGCATTATCAGGGGGATTGCCGGGCATGAAGCCTCGCCAGAGAGCGGCAAAAAGCAGGATGGTGGGTTGTTGCGGAGATGGTACGCATTTGGAGAGCGGCTTGGAAAATTATAACACGGGGTTGTCCTTGGCCAACGACGATGTTGATACGCCAGGGCAACCGCGCTATAAATTCGGCGTGTAATTGGTATTCCTCTGGTTGGTACTGCGGTCAAATTTGCCGGGGTTGGTGGACGGACCCTGGCGAACCAGGGGGAGGGGATACGGTAACTATTCAGGGTTGAGGGGAGCGGATTGGCTGATGGCGGAATATGGGGGTTGGGTTACGTTGGGGGATGAATCCCCCAAACCCCCTGAAAAAAGTGGCAGTTGGCTGGAACCAATTCATCTCACCAAGTCTGAACTGTTACGGGATACGAAAAAGCCGAGAATATCGGACAAAAGCGGACATTTCGGACATTTTGAGCGTGGAGCCGGGCGCGTTTTGTCACCTTTTGTCCGGTCGATGTCCGGTTTTGTCCCAGGAATGTCCTAGTTTTGTCCGGTTTTGTCACCTCCTGGAAAGCCGGTGAACCAGCCCGGCGGTTTGGAGTACGGATGTTTTTTGTGTCCCATTCTGTCCCAATTGTGCGGAGGGTGCGATTGCCCAAGGGTAACCCCCCAAGCAGGCCACTCCCAAACGATATAAATGCGATAGAAATATGGTATCTGGGAGACGCCGGTGTTGGAAAGGGGCAAGTGTCACAGATGAGGAAGTCCTTCGAGAGCCTCAGGACGAACGGGTTGAAATGGGCGGCTGGCAGCGAGAACGAAAAATATCCCCGAGCACGGCCCAGGATCTTTTAATTTCCTGGGACGGGGGCTACGTTGGGGGATTCATCCCCCAAACCCCCTGAATTGGGGTAGTCCGGCAATGCAGCACTGAGCTAGCCGGAGGGATTACGGGGAACAATTAAATACCCTGCGAGCCCGGCGGTGCCTCCGTCTGGGTGAACCGCAGGCGGTGTTACAATGGCGGAAGGGAGACGCCGCGGACCCCCCAAGCACGGAGAATCGGCCATGATACCGCTTAAACTCAGCGTCAGAAACTTTCTGTCCTACCGGGAAGATGTCCCGGCGCTAGACTTTACCGGCGTCCACGTCGCCTGTTTGTGCGGCAACAACGGACACGGCAAATCTGCGTTGCTGGACGCCATAACCTGGTGCCTCTGGGGCAAGGCCAGGGGTCGTACCCAGGACGACTTGATTTTCTACGGCGCGTCAGAAGCACGGGTAGAATTGGAGTTTTCGTGCCGGGACAGCCGGTTTCGGGTGATCCGGAGTCATTCCCGTGGCCGGGCCCGGGGCCGCCCCGGGGCCACCGACTTGCAACTCCAGGCGCTGACCGGCGAGGAAGCCCAGTCCGTTTCGGGCAACACGGTGCGGGAGACCCAGGCCAGGATTGAGCATATCGTTGGGATGAACTACGACACCTTCATCAACTCGGCGTTCCTGATGCAAGGCCGGGCCGACGAGTTCACCAGCAAGACCCCGGCGGAGCGCAAGGTCATCCTGGCGTCGCTGCTGGATTTGGAAGCCTACGACCACTTCCAGGAGCGGGCGCGGCGACGGTTGGACATGGCCCGCACCGGCGCCGAACGCAGCAGGGCAGTCCTGGAACAGGCCAGGCGGCAAGCTGAGGAAATCGGCGACCCTGCGGTGGAACTGGCCGGGGTAGACCAGTACCTGGGGGAGGTGGAAACCCGGCTGACTCAGGCCCGCGCCTCAGAGGAAACGCTCAGAGGGCAGGTTGCGGAAGCTGCCCAGCAACGGGCGGGCCTGGCAGAGTTGCGCGGGCAAATTGATTCGTCCCAGCAGGAATTGGTACAACTGGAGGCGCAGGTGGCCAGCGGGGAACAGCGGGTGCAGCAGTTCCGCAACGTGAAAGCCCAAGCTGACGAGATAAGCAAGGGCGTCCAGCGGCTGCGGGAAGCCGAGCGGAGTTTCGAAGTCCTGGAACAGGCCAGGGCCAGGTCCGACGAGTTGACCCGGGCCGTGGCTGAGGTAAGCCAGTCCGTCGCCCGGCAGAGGGCGCAGTTGGAGGCCCGGCTGGACCAGTTGTCCCACCGGATAACCGCAGAACTGGCCCCCAAATCCAGGGCAGAACCGGACCTGGCCGCGGCCCTGGGCGAGGTCCACCGGCAACTGGAAGCCCTGACCGGGGAAGATGAGGCTCTCAGCCGGGAACGGGAGCGGCAACAAGTCCTGGCCGCGCAAATCGGGGAGGCACAATCCTTGTCGGAACGCCACCGCACCGAGGGCCTTGAAATCCGCAGCAAGCTCGATTTGCTGGAGCAGACGCCCGGCGCCCAAGCGGTTTGCCCGCTGTGTCAAACCCCGCTGGGACAGGACGGCTGCGGGCGGTTGGCGGAAAGCTACCAGGTTGAGATTCAGGCAATGCGCAGCCGGTTCCGGGAAGCGCAAGACAGCCTCAAGCACCTGGAGGGAGAGCAGGCGGCATTGCAAAAGAGCTTGCCCCAACAGGAGCGGGCCCTGGCCCGGCAACGGCGCGATGCCCAACTCAAGCTGCAAGACTTGGAGCGGCAGTTATCGGAGTCAAAAACGGCGCAGCTTGAGTTAGAGCGCCTGAACCCGGAACTGACGTCCGGGCGGGCCGCCCTGGAATCCGGGCAGTTTGCCGCCGAGGAAACCGCACAACTGCAACAACTGAAACGCCAGTTGGATGCGCTGGGTTACGAGGAATCCACCCGGCAGCAGCGTTACGCCGAAATCCGCAGCCTTCAGGAGTTTGAGACCCGGCAGCGCGAGTTGTCGCAAGCGTTGAAGAGCCTCCCAGAGGAGGAGGCCGCCCTGGCGCAAACCAGGGCATTGTCCCAACGGCGCCAAAAGGAATTGGCAGGCCAGGAAGAGCGGTTGCGGGCGGTTGAAGTTGCCCTGGCAGAACTTCCAGACCTGGAGATCCAACTGCAAGCCGCGTCCATTGCAGTCAGGGAACACGAGACCAGCCGGCAGAACGCCCTGAGCCGTCGGGGATTCCTGGAAGGGCAGGTGAATCGCCGGGCTGAACTACTGGAGGAGATTGCAACCCATTCGTCCAGGTTGCAAGCCTTTGAGACCGAGCAGGCGGTCTTTCAGGAGTTGGCGACCGCTTTCGGACGCCAGGGGGTCCAGGCGATGCTCATCGAGACTGTCGTGCCCCGGTTGGAGGAGGAAGCCAATCTGCTGCTGGGCCGCATGACCGACAATCAAATGCACGTCAAGCTGGAGACGCAGCGGGAGCGGCGCAGCGGTCGAGGAGAGGCCATTGAAACGCTGGAGATAAACGTTAGCGACGACCTGGGGCCGCGCAGTTACGAGATGTACAGCGGCGGCGAAGCGTTCCGGGTGAATCTGGCCCTGCGCATCGCGCTCTCGAAGGTGCTGGCCCAGCGCATGGGTGCGCCGCTGCCCACGCTGTTCATTGACGAAGGGTTCGGCACTCAGGATTCGGCAGGCAGAGAGCGGATTCTCGACGTCATCAGCGCGATACAGGACGAGTTCGACAAGATTATCGTAATAACACATCTGGACGACCTGAAGGATATGTTTCCGGTGCGAATCGAGGTCCATAAGGACGAAAACGGGTCAACTTTCTGGCTGAGTTAAGAAACCGGGTCAAACGCTGCTTTACCAGAGAGTCCCAAGAAAGTCCTGCGGGAGTATGGGAACGTCCGGACTGAATCGGCGGATAAGGAGTTGGTTATGCTGAGCGACCAGGTCAGGGAATTCCTGGGCCAGACCCATCGCGGGGTGATCACCACCTTCCGGCGGGACGGCGGGGCGCAGATGAGCATTGTAAGCTGCGGCCCCTACCGGGAAGGCGTTGCTTTCACGACGACGGCGGACCGGGCCAAATTGCTGAACTTGCGGCGGAACCCCAAGTGTTCATTGCTGGTTTCCCAGGAAGACTGGTGGGGTTATGTCGTGCTGGAAGGCTCAGCCGAGATTGTTTCGGCGGAGAATACGTCGCCCGAGGAGTACCGCGACGTGCTGCGGGACGTCTACCGCACCGCTTCGGGGGAGGAGCACCCCAATTGGGAAGAATACGACGCGGCCATGCTAGAGGATAGGCGCTCGGCGGTGATTGTCGTTCCCCAGCGGGTCTACGGCACGGCGGGTTGATCGGGCAGTTCACCAGCAGGCCGGGCTGTTTCGGGAATATACCCGGCCTGCCGGTGTCAGTGTGTTCGCTGCCGGCGCCGGTCAGACAGCCAAGCCTTCGGCGCGCCGGAGGGCATCCACGTCCATTGGTATCTTTGCCGCGGATTCGCCTTGCAGGGCGGCCAGCACCCGTTCCGCCGACAGCGGCATTTCGTTAATTCTGACCCCCACCGCGTCGAAGATGGCGTTGGCGATGGCCGCCGGCGGACCGAACCCGGGCGGTTCAGCCACGGCCCGGGCGCCGAAGGGGCCATCATCAGAAGGGACGCGGACCAGGATGTTTTCGATTTCCGGCAGGTCCACGGCCAGGGGCATCAGGTAGGTGGCGAAAGACGGGTTGCGTACTGCGCCGGTCTCCGCGTCGAACAGCATATCCTCGGTCAGGGCGCGGCCGATGCCCTGCACCGCACCGCCGTCCAACTGACCTTCGACCGACATTGGGTTGATGGCGACACCCACATCCTGCGCCTGGACGTACCGGGTGACGCGAACCTGGCCGGTGTCCTCATCTACCAGGACCTCGGCGCCGTGGGCGCTGTATACCGGAGTGAAGGGCATGGTTGCCAACGAAGCCATGCCGATGATGGGGCCGCCACGGGAGTTGAGGCTCATTCCCGCCAATTGGCTGATGGTCAGCTTCTGGGGCGGGTTGTCCTGGACGAAGACCTCGCCATCCTCGCAGGTCAGCGCTTCCGCCGGAACGCCGAACCGATCGGCGGCCAGGGCAACGAGCTTCTGCCTGGCGTCCTCAGCAGCACGCTGGACGGCGGTGCCCTGGCTGTAAACGATGCGGCTGCCTCCGCTGGGGCCGGTGAAGGGAGCGAGGTCGGTGTCGCGCTTGGCCACGATTACCCGGTCCACCGTGAGGCCAAGGGTTTCGGCGGCGATGGCGGCCAGGGAAGTGTCGCTGCCGGAGATGTCCACCGAGCCGGTCAGGAGGCTGACGGTGCCGTCTTCGTTGACGCTGATGGACGCCGTGGAAGGGCCGCTGCCGCTGCGCCATTCGCACAACGCGACGCCGACGCCGCGACGTTCTCCCAGTTTCTTGGGCAGTCCCATCCGCTCCTTGAGAGCTTCCAGCGATTCCTGCAGGCCATTGCGGGGCAGAGCAGCGCCGTTGACTGCGGTATTTCCTTCCCGCAGGCAGTTCTTGAGGCGAAACTCGACCGGGTCCATGCCCAGCCGGTGGGCGATGTTGTCGGTGTGGGACTCCACGGCGAAGGTCATGTCGGCCACGCCGGACGCCCGGTAGGAGCCGACGTAGACCTTGTTGGTGTAGACGCCGTAGGAACGCAGCCGGAAATTGGGGACGTTGTAGGCGCCCAGGCCATGCCCGACGCCGGAGTTGGGACCGGCGCCCAGATAAGCGCCCACGTCGAAGACGCTGTAGGCTTCCCTCGCGACAATGCGCCCGTCGTTGGTAACGCCAGAGCGGATGTAGTTGGCCACTGGAAGGCGTGGGCCGTTGAGGGTGAATGCCTCTTCCCGGGTGTTGACCAGCTTTACCGGGTGGCCGGTCTTCATGGCCAGAAGCGCCGGGAAGGCCTCAAAGGCGAGGCGGAGCTTGGCGCCAAACCCGCCGCCGAGTTCCATTGGAATCACCCGGATGTTGGAAACAGGCATAGCCAAAACCGAGGCGAGTTGGGCCCGGACCTGGTAAGGACCCTGGGTTGATGCCCAAATCGTCAATCGTCCATTGGCTTCCACGTCAGCGGCACAGGCCATCGGTTCCAGGAAGCCCTGGTTGACGCCCTGGCTGCGGAAAGTGTCTTCAATGACCAAGTCGGCTTCCCGGAAAGCCTGGTCAACGTCGCCCCGGTCGGCATCCAGTAGGGTGCAAACGTTGTCTCCGCCGAGGGCAAAGCCGAACCCTTCGAAGCCGGACAGGTCGGGATGCACCGCGGAGGAGCCGGAGTTCAGGGCGTCCAGAACGTCCACCACCACTGGCAGGTCCTCGTACTCGACTTCGATCAGGTCCACGGCTTCCTGGGCAGTCATTTCGTCCACGGCGGCCACCGCCGCAACGGCCTCGCCAACGTAGAACACCTCGTCCCGGGCCATGATGTAGCGGTCCTTCAGGGCGCCGGAGCCGAAACGGACGTCCGGAAAGTCCCTCCCGGTTATCACGCTGTAAACGCCCGGCAGCGCTTCGGCTTTTGAGGTGTCGATGCTGACGATGCGGGCGTGGGGGCGGGGGCTGGTAGCCAGCTTGCACGCCAGCATTCCGGGCAAGTAGACATCCGCGGCGTAAGTAGCCCGGCCCATCACTTTATCCCGGGCGTCAACCCGGGGATGATTCTGTTCCAATACCTTGAAATCAACCATCAGGTTCTCCTTCAGGTCCTTCGTTCATCAGGATTAGCGGGGCGCCCGCTACTTTCCGGCGCGGGCGGTCTCGGCGGCGGCCATGATTGCCTCCACGACCTTGGAATAGCCGGTGCAGCGGCAGAGATTGCCGCTAATGGCCAGCCGCACGTCCTCTTCGGTGGGGTTGGGGTTGCTGTTGAGCAGGCCGGCGCCGGACATTATCAGGCCGGGGATGCAAAACCCACACTGCAAGCCGCCGTAGTCAACGAAAGCCTGCTGCACCGGGTGGAGGGCATCGATACTGCCCAACCCCTCGATGGTGGTTACCTCGGCGTCACGGGCGCTATGGGCCAGGACCATGCAGGACGTGACGGGCTCGCCGTTGAGAAAAACGGTACAGGCCCCGCAGTCGCCTTCGTCGCAGCCCTTCTTGGCCCCGGTCAGGTGAATTTCGTCCCGCAGGGTGTCCAGCAGGGAATAGTAGGTCTCGGCAAACACCTGCCGGAGTTCTCCATTGACCGTCAGTTGCAACGGTTTCTTCATTCCAGGCTCCTTTCCAGGCTCCTTTTGGTCGTCTTTGTCGGCGCGATTCTCATGCCGGGCGCCGTGGGTTAGAAGGCAGTTTGTATCGCCAGCCGGCGTTGGGTGGCAAAGGGAACGTCACCGCCACGGGCCAACTGCGCCGCGTGTTCCAAGGTGCGGCGGGTCAGGACGCCAACAATGGTCTTGCGATAGCCGCCGGTGGCGCGCACGTCGTCAATGGGGGTGGCAACCCGCTGCGCTTCTTCAGCCGCAGCAGCGATAAGCTCGGAAGTCAATTCACGGCCTTGGAGCATTGCTTCGGCAGTTGGGACCCGGACGGGAGTCGGGGCGACCGCGCCCAGGGCAATCCGGGCCGTCGAGCAGGTCCCGTCGGGGCCGGTCAGCGATACCGCAGATGCTACGCCCACCGCCGAAATGTCCATTGCCCCGCGGGGGCTGTGTTTGATGTAAAGGGAGCCGGCGTGTTCCCCCGGGGCGGAAAGATGAAGCTCGGTCAATATCTCTCCGGGTCCCAGGGCGGTGCGGCCGGGACCAAGGAAGAACTGCTCCAGGGGCAGCGTCCGCTCGCCACCGGGCCCGGAGATTCGGCATTGGGCGTCGTAAGCCAGCAGCGCCGGGAGAGTGTCGCCGGCGGGAGAGGCATTGCATACGTTGCCCCCAACCGTGGCCAGGTTACGCACCTGTACGCCGGCGAAGGACGTGGCGCTGGTGGCCAGCGCCGAATAATGGCGGCGAATGTCGGGATGCTGTTCAATGTCCTGAATCGTGGCCATCGCGCCCAGGCGGAGGCCTCCCGACGGGTCGAAAACGATTTGGTCCAAGCCAGGCACGTGCTGGAGATTGACCACCATATCCGGGTTCCAAACGCCGGTGCGCCACCGGACGAGAAAGTCGGTGCATCCGGCCACGATGCGGGCCCGTTCGCTGTGCTCCTGCAACATTGCGTGAGCTTCGGCTAAGGTGTGGGGTTCCAAGTAGTCGAACCGCGCCATTGTCGCTCCAACTCACAACCGGAGAATCGGTTGGCGGTAATTTTACGCTGGCCGGGAGGGCCGGCCAAGTTGGTGCAATTATATGGTTGGCATGGAATCAGGGTCAACAACAGGCTGTCAGGAACGGGTTTTTAGCAAGGAAGTCCTTCGAGAGCCTCAGGAACGAACACGATTGGAGGGCTTGAGGATGAAGGGGAGGTGGGTTAAAAAGCCCCGCCCGGCAGTTGCCGGGCGGGGGAGCGTAGTCTTAAAGGGTTGACCGGCGGGGGTCTAGCGGCCGTTGACCCCGGGCTGAATCAGGACGCGGACCAGGCCGCCGTTGTCCTTGCGCTGGGTAATCAGGCGGTGCCCGGCCTGCTCGGCCCAGTAGATAACGTCGTAGATGTTCAGGGCGTCGTGAAGGATGGCTTCGACAAAGGAATTTTTGTCATGGTCAATCTGCCGGGTCAGGGCGGCGATGACGCCGGCGCAGTTCTTGCCCCGCCCGTCGACGACAACCCAGCCGCCGTTGGAACCGTTGGCGGCGCCGTTGCCATTGCCGCGGTGGCGCACGTCAATGACGCCGGTCTTGCGCAGGTCAAGCTCCTGCTTGAAGTGGGCCACCGCCTCGGCGGCTACGGCCATGTCCCGCTCTCCGCTGCGGCAGACCGCTCCGCGGACGCCCACGATGTCCGGGTTGATGCGGGCCAGTTCGTCCAGGTCGCTGAGGCGGAGATGGCCCGACAGGGCGGTGCTGAGACCGTACTGCTTGGCCTCCATCACCATTTCCCGCAGTTCGCCTTCAGGGATGAAGTCGAACAGGTTCCGCCCATCCTTGGTCAGGGTGTCAATCAGGAACCCGTCGCACTCGCTTTCGCGGGCCAGCTTTACCATTTGCCGGGGTTCCAGGCCGCCGAACAGTTGGTTGTCGGCGAACAGGGAGCCGATGAGCTTGGTGTCATAGCCCTTCAGGGCGCGGCGGGACTCCTTCAGCACTTCCAGCGCCGAATCGTAGTCGGTCTCGCAGAACCCAACCTTGACGGAAGTGGCGTTCAGCGTACCGGCGGCGCGCACCGCCATCGCCACCGTGCCGGCCTGGTTGGGGACGACGCCCAGGGTCACGCTGACGTGCTTCTCTCCGGGGATGCGCTCCCGCACGGCTTCCACCAGGTCGGGGTGACCGGAGCCTACCAGCGCTTCCTGAAGGTTCTTCACGTCAATGATGTCGGCGCCGCCGCGGTCGGCCTCCAAGGCTTCGGGGAGGTTCTGGACGCTGACCAGCAGCATCATGCCGGAGAAGTCTATTTCGCGCTCGCTCTTTTCGTTGAGCCAGGAAGCATGGGAGCGGGCCCGGGCCGGGGCCTTCTTTTCGATGGTTCGGTCAATGGGCTGAGGAATCAACGGCGTCAGTTCCCGCCGAAGCTCGGCCTTCTCGTCCGGGGTAAGGTCGATGAGCGGGGAGCGGACCCCGCCGCCGGCCATGCCCATCAGCTCGCCCCAATACTTGCACATGGTGGCAGGCAGGACGCCGTTGTACTTCTTGACCGTGCCGCCCCACCACTTGTCGGACAGGGCCTTCAGGTCCTTGAGATGGGTGTTGTAGAAGTCCAGGTCCAGGTCGCCGCTGGTGGCCCGCTCGATGAACTGGACGTAGGAGTTGCTCTCCGGGGTGTCAAACCGCCAGTCGGAGGTGTTGGCGAACATCACCTGCTGGTGGAAGCCCAACTCCTGGGCCTTGGGGAAGATCCACTCGTCGGGGGTGCTGATCACGGCGTCCTTGCCTACGAGCAGGTGAGTTTCGATGGAGGTCTGCTGGTTGAAGCTGGCCTCTTTGACGCCAACGACGTTGGGAATTTGGCACAGCCGCTTGAGTCCCTGGGGACTCATGATGAAGCCGAACTGGGGCGAGTTGTAGAACATGATGGCCATTGGGGTGTTGTCGGCCAGGAGTTTAACGTACTCGAACACCTGGTCCTCGGTCTTGGCGACCATGTAGGGAGGCGCCACCATCAGCAGATCAATGCCGACGTCCTCGGCGTGTTGGGCCAGGGCCAGCATATCTTTGGTGGAGGTGTGGGTGACGTGAGCGCCGGAAAGCAGCTTCCCGCGGGACTCGTCGGCGACGGTGGCGATTACGTGCTTGCGCTCGTCAAAGGTAAGGCTCCAGAATTCGCCCATTGCCCAGGTACAGCCCGCGCCGCGAGTGCCCAGAGACTGGATGTGGCGAATGTTCCGGCGCATTCCCGCTTCGTCGAAAGCGTCGTCCGGGGTGAACGGAGTCACCAGTGTACTCCACTGGCCCCGCAGCCCTTCCCAAGCCCAATCTTGCGCCTCGTGTTTGAGGTAGCCCGCCATGATTCTCACCTTCTTGATAGAGTGGACTCTTTTGGGATAACCGGAACCGCCGCTCGCGTCCGGGCTGACCGGACCAACCGTTAGCCGCAGTTTCACGTGCTGGCCGCATACATTCCAAAGCAATGCAATTGCATAGGTTTGCAAGGTCAACGACTATACATTCACATCAATAACCAGTGTAAGCAGTAGGGGCCGCAACGTCAACAAAAGATGCGCGGCGCGCAGGGTGACGGGCTATAAAGGAACTTGGCAATCGTCCTGTCGGGCGTCATGCCCGTTGGCAGTTGGGGCAGAAGTAGGTGCTGCGGGCGCGGATTTTGGTGTGCTCCATCACCGCCGATTCGCAGCGGACGCAGGGCGCGCCGGGGCTGCGGGGAACCAGCCAGGGGGAGAGACCGAAGGGGGGGTCGGGCCATTGTTCCCGGCGGCTTTGGTCGTATTGGGCCAGCGAATGTTCCAGGGAGAAGACGATTTCGTCCCGCAGCCGGGTAATTTCCTCCCCGGTCAGGCCGGACGCTGGGCGTTCGGGGTGAATCCCGGCCCGGTACAGGGCATCGTCGGCGTAAAGGTTGCCCAGGCCGGCGATGACCGACTGCTCCAGCAGCAGGGCCTTGATAGGAGCGGCGCGATGGCCGAGAGCGGCAGACAGCGCGGCAACGTCGAAGCCGGGTGACAGCGGCTCAGGCCCCATGGCGGGCGCCGCCTCAGAGAAGTCGTCGACTAGCCAGAGATGCCCGAACTTGCGGGGGTCAATAAACCGCAGTTGGGTGCCGTCGTCCAGGTCCAGAGTGTGGCGCACCATGCGCGGCGGGAGTTGGGCCCGTGGGTGAATGCGCAGGCCGCCGGTCATGCCCAGGTGCAGTACCAAAGTGCGCCCCGTGTCCAGCGGCAGGAACAGGTACTTGCCCCGCCGGTTGACCTCGGTGACGGAGCCTCCGGGCAGGTCGAGGACGAAATCTTCCAGCGACGGGTGCTTGACGCTATTGGCCCAACCGATGGTGGCCAGGGTGAAAGTCTTGCCGGGCAGACCCGCCTCAACCAGATAGCGCCGGGTGTTTTCGACCTCGGGCAGTTCCGGCATCAGCGGCTAGACCCGGCGGACTCCGAGAGTGACTTCCATGCCCTCGATTTTCTGGGTCTCCGATTTGGCTTCCTCGGGAGCGCTGCCGGCCACCAGTTCATCGCTGAGGGTTTCGTCGCTGATGTAGCCGCCGTGGACCTGCATCACCTGGGCCAAGTCTTCCGGCCCATCATAATAGGTAACGATGCGGTCGGTGATGTCGAAATTGGCGCTGCGGCGCAGGTTCTGGATGCGGTGGGCGACCTCGCGGGCCAGGCCCTCCTGGGCGAGTTCGGGCGTGACCGAGGCATCCACCGCCACCATGTAACCGGCTTCCAGGTTGACTGAGTAGTTGCCAATGGACAGTATGGCGTCGGTGTTGTCGCCGGCAGTGGCCCGCGCTTCATCGTAGATACCTGGTTGGTGACTGATGCCGTGGAGCGCCTTGACGTTCAACTCCTCAAGGACCTGAGACTCGACCCATTCCAGGTACTGTTCTTCTTCTTCTAACCGGGTCTTGACCACGATGGCTTGCAGAGGCTGGCGCACCTTGAGACCAGCCTTGGAGCGGGCGGCGCGGCCCATGCTGGAAATGCGCATGGCCAACCGAGTGGCGTCCATCAAGGACTGGTCCACCAGCGAGTCATCGGCCGTGGGGAAAGTGGCCAGGTGGACGCTGGCCGGGGCCGACGGGTCGGACGAGCGCACGAGGTTCTGGTAGATTTCTTCCGCCATGAAGGGAGCCAGCGGAGCCATCAGCTTGGCTACCGTGACCAGGCACTGGTACAGGGTGGCGTGGGCGGAGAGCTTGTCGCCGTCGTTTTCGCTGCGCCAGAAGCGGCGGCGGCTGCGCCGGACGTACCAGTTGGACAGTGCATCAATGAACTCCTGAATGCGCCGCCCGGCGTCGGTGGGGCTGTAATGCTCCAGGTGGTCGTCCACCTGGGCAACCAGCAGGTTCAGCTCGGACAGAATCCAGCGGTCGAGTTGGTTTTCAGGTTTCCAGTCCTGGGGGATCTGGTCGGGGCCGAAACCGTCAATGTTGGCGTAGTTGGTGAAGAAGGAGTAGACGTTCCACAGGGTCAGCAGGACCCGCCGGAGGGTCTCGTTGACCAGCCGGTCGGAAAACCGGCGGGGTTCGCCGGGGTGGGAGGCGGTGAACAAGTACCAGCGCAGGGCATCCGCGCCGGTGGCGTCCAGAACTGTGTTGGGGTCCACCACGTTGCCAACCCGCTTGCTCATCTTGCGGCCCCGGTCGTCCAGGATAAGGCCCAGGCAAATTACGTTGTCATAGGCAGGCCGGTCTTTCAGCAGCGTGCCGAGGGCGTGGAGGCTGTAAAACCAGCCTCGGGTCTGGTCAACGGCCTCGCAGATGTAGTCGGCGGGGAAGCGTCCGTCCTCGTCCATATTCGAGTTGTCGAAGGGGTAGTGCCACTGGGCGAAGGGCATGGCTCCCGAGTCAAACCAGGCGTCCATGACCTCCGGGATGCGGCGCATTTGCCCGGAACATCCCTCCGATGGGCAGTCCAAGATAATGTCGTCAACGTAAGGACGGTGAAGGTTCAGGTCGGAGACGCGGTCCCTGCTCTCCGCCGCGGCGTGTTCTTGCAACTCCGCCACGCTGCCGATACAGGTCTGGCGCCGGCAGTCCAGGCACTCCCAGATGGGGATGGGCGTACCCCAGTAACGTTCCCGGGAGATGGCCCAGTCCACGTTGTTCCGCAGCCATTCACCGAAACGGCCGTCCTTGATGTAGCCGGGGTGCCAGTTGATGCGGTCGTTGCCGCTGACCAGCCGGTCCTTGACCGCCGTGGTGCGGATGTACCAGGAAGACTTGGCGTAGTAAAGGAGAGGGGTGTCGCAGCGCCAGCAGAAGGGGTAGGTGTGGCGGTAGACGCCTCGGTGGTGGAGCAGTCCGCGGGACGACAGGTCGTCCATAATCAGCGGGTCGGCATCCTTGACGAATTTTCCGGCAAAGGAATAGCCGCCGGTTACGATTCCCCGCAGGTCAACTTCCTGAACGAAGGCCAGCTTCCGGTTCCTGCCCAGGTTCAGGTCTTCATCGCCGAAGGCCGGGGCGATGTGGACGATACCCGTGCCGTCTTCCATAGAAACGAAGTCGGCGTCCACCACGCTGGGGGAGAAATCGTCCGCCGTCTCCAGCGTCATAACCGTGCCGCCGTCGTCGCCGCGCCGCTCTACGAACTGCCGCACGTCTGCCCCGTACTCCAAGGGATGGTACAGCGGAGTGTAGGTCAGGCCGACGAGCTCCCGGCCCTTGACCCGGCCTACAACTGAGTAGTCCCCTTGTATGTTAGGCTCCACCAGCGCGGAGGCCAGGACCAGCCGCTCCGGGCCATTATCACCTTCCAGCTCAACGACCGAATACTCCGCGGCTGCGTCCACGGCCAGGGCGGTGTTGCCGGGGAGCGTCCAGGGGGTGGTGGTCCAGGCGAGCAGGTAGATGTCCACCTCCGGGGCGGCTCCGTCGGTCCAGGTTTGCACCCGGAACTTGGGGAAGACCGACGGGTCCGGTGTGTCTTCGCGGTAGCCCAGGGCAACCTCGTGGGAGCTGAGGCTAGTCTCACAGCGGGGACAGTGGGGCGTCCCCCGCAGTCCCTGGTACACCAGGCCCTTGTCCCAAAGCTGCTTGATAATCCACCAACCGCTTTCGATGTACTCGTTTTCCAGGGTGACGTAGGGGTCTTCCATGTCCACCCAGAACCCGATGCGGTCGGTGAGGACTTCCCATTCCTTGACGTAGCGGAATACGCTGTCGCGGCACTTGTTGTTGAAGTTCTCGATGCCGTATTCTTCGATTTCGCGCTTGGACGTCAGCCCGAGTTCCTTCTCGATTTCGAGTTCCACCGGCAGGCCGTGGGTATCCCAACCGCCTTTGCGCAGGCACCGAAAGCCCTTCATCGTGCGGTGGCGGCAGATGACGTCCTTGAACACCCGGGCCAAGACGTGATGAATTCCGGGGCTGCCGTTGGCGGTGGGCGGGCCTTCGAAGAGCATGAACCGGGGGCCGTCAGCGCGTTCGGACTCGGTGCGGTGGAAAACGTCTTCGGCCTTCCAGAAATCCAGGATGGCCGCGTCCATTTCCGGTAAGCTGACGCGGCTCGAAACGGGCTTGAACATTATCGAGTCAACCTCAATTGAGCAGAGTAAAGTCAGGGGGACAAAGCCGACGCCGCCATTATACATTAGCGGCGCAGCAGGGGCATGGTATACTGCCCGGCCATGTTTGTTGGTAACTGGCCGGAACCGGCCTCGATTCACGGTTGACATCCTTGGCCGAAGTTTGTACCATTCGTGTTTACGCCGAAGTTCTTTGTGCGGGAAGAAGTGGTAACGATATGCCAACAGTAAACCAATTGGTCAGGAAGGGACGGAGTCCCTCCAAGAAAGGAACCAAGGCGCCGGCCTTGCACTGGGTCCAGAATTCCCTTCGCAACCGGACCAAGTGGGGTCCCGGCTGCCCCCAGCGCCGCGGTGTCTGCATTCAGGTGCGGACGATGACCCCGAAGAAACCCAACTCGGCGTTGCGCAAAATATGCCGCGTCCGGCTGACCAACGGCGTGGAAGTCACCGCCTATATTGGGGGTGAGGGCCACAACTTGCAGGAGCACTCGGTGGTGCTGATTCGCGGCGGCCGGGTGAAGGACCTGCCTGGAGTCCGCTACCACGTAGTCCGCAGCGCCCTGGACACGGAGGGTGTGCAGGGACGCAGGCGGGGCCGCAGCAAGTACG
This sequence comes from Dehalococcoidia bacterium, assembly GCA_965262735.1. GTDB lineage: Bacteria > Chloroflexota > Dehalococcoidia > Lucifugimonadales > UBA3495 > CATOSK01. The sequence goes on from CBDHFS010000002.1 coordinate 839,513, forward strand.
GCGCGGTCAGGCGGTAGGCCGTAAGGTTTCCAAACCACCCGCATTTCCAAACCACCCGCCATTCGCACCCACAACGAGTCGAGCTGAGGCGGGTCAATAACTGTCAAACGAAGGTGACCCATGTCAAGAAGAAGACGAGCAGAACCGAGAATAATTCCGCCGGATCCCAAGTATAACAACTTGGTGTTGGCCCGGTTCATCAATCGGGTAATGTTAAAGGGCAAGAAGTCCACCGCACAGCGATTCGTCTATACTGCGCTGGATATTATCCGTGAAGAGTCCCGGCGGGACCCGATGGAGATCTTTGAGCAGGCTGTCAGAAACGCAACTCCCATGGTAGAGGTAAAGCCCCGCCGGATAGGCGGGGCAACTTATCAGGTGCCCACCGAGCTGCGCACCAACCGCAGCGAGGCTTTGGCAATGCGCTGGATTATCCGGGGCGCCCGGGGCCGCAAGGGAGTTCCCATGCGGCGAAGCTTGGCGACCGAGTTTATGGATGCCTCCCGCGGCGAAGGCTCGGCGGTACGACGCCGGGAAGAGCTGCACCGGATGGCCGAGGCCAACCGTGCGTTCGTACATTACCGCCGGTAGCCGCGGAAGCCTCCGGCCCGGCACAACCCAAGAAAATTGATGATGGAAAGCGGCTTTTTCAAGTCGGGAGATGACTTCTAGTCACCCTATGGAAACGACGGTACCAACCAGCAATATCCGAAATATCGGGTTCATCGCTCACATAGACGCAGGCAAGACCACGGTGACCGAGCGGGTGCTCTTTCTCACTGGCACAATCCGCAAAGTTGGCGGGGTTGATGAAGGGACCACGACAATGGACTGGATGCCCCAGGAACGAGAGCGGGGCATAACCATCACCGCCGCCGCCACCACCGCCTATTGGGATGATCACCGAGTCAATATCATTGATACACCGGGACACGTGGACTTCACGGCCGAAGTTGAGCGCAGCCTGCGGGTATTGGACGGTGGCATTGTTGTGTTGGACGCCGTCGCCGGGGTCCAACCTCAATCGGAAACGGTTTGGCGGCAGGCCGACACTTACAAAGTCCCGCGAATTGCCTTCGTAAACAAGATGGACCGGGTAGGCGCCAGCTACGAGCGCACGATTGAGTCCATGCGCCGTCGGCTTCGAGCAAACCCGGTGGCGGTACAGTTGCCAATGGGCGAGGAAGACCAGTTCCACGGGGTTATAGACCTTATCGGCGGGCGGTCTTTCCATTACGGCGGCAACCCCGGCGAACAGCAGGGGCTGGACGCTTCAGAGATTGGCCCGGTACCGGAAGACTACCGGGAGCAGTACGAGCAGTACCGCCAGTCCATGATCGAAAAGATAGTCGAGACGGACGAGGGGTTGCTCATCCGCTATCTGGAAGGCGAAGAAATCGGGGAGGATGACCTGCGGCAGGCGCTGCGGCAGGCCACGGTAAAGCAGAACCTGGTCCCCGTCCTGTGCGGCACTGCCCTCAAGGGCATGGGCATCCACCCGTTGCTGGACTCCATTGTTTACTACTTGCCGTCCCCTGAGGACGTTCCCCCGGTGGAGGCCATTGACGCCAAGACTGAGGAGACGGTGGAACGATTCCCCGACGCGAAGGAACCCTTTTCCGCCCTGGCGTTCAAGGTCGTCACCGACCCCTACGTTGGGCGGTTGGTGTTCCTGCGGGTGTACTCGGGCCAGGTTAAGGCCGGTGGGTCGGTCTTGAACGTCACGAAGAACAAGCGCGAACGCATGGGCCGCCTTTTACGGATGCACGCCAACCACCGCGAGGAATTGGAAGAGGTTCTGGCCGGGCACATTTGCGCCGCCATAGGCCTGAAGGACACCTTTACCGGCGACACAATTTGCACCGACTTCCAGCCGGTCATTCTGGAACCCCCCAAGTTCCCCGAACCCGTGGTGTCGGTGGCCATTGAACCGGACACCCGCGCCGACCAGGACCGCCTCTCCGACGCCCTGCACAAGCTTTCCGACGAAGATCCCACCTTCCAGGTCAAATTCAACGATGAAACCGGCCAGACCGTGATTTCCGGGATGGGCGAGTTGCATTTGGAAGTCCTGGTTGACCGGATGCGCCGGGAGTTCAAGGTAGACGCCCGGGTGGGGGCGCCCCGCGTGTCCTACCGGGAAACGTTCACCCAGCCGGTCCGCAGCGAAGGAAGGTTCATCCGGCAGACTGGGGGGCATGGACAGTTCGGCCACGTTTGGCTGGAAATTGAACCCACCGAGCGCGGGTCAGGCATTGTGTTTGAGAACGGCACCACCGGCGGCGTCATTCCCAGGGAGTACATCCCCGCGGTTGAAGCTGGCGTCAAACAGGCCCTGACCAACGGCCCGATGGGCGGATTTCCGATGGTGGACTTGAAGATCAGGCTGGTGGACGGCAGCTTCCATACGGTGGACTCGTCGGAGATGGCGTTCCGCAGTGCCGGGATGCTGGCCATTCGGCAGGCGGCGCACCGGGCAAAGCCCATCCTGCTGGAGCCGATGGAAGAGATGGAAGTCGTGACGCCAGGCGAGTTTCTGGGTGAGATCATCGGGGACCTGGGCACCCGCCGCGCTCAGATTCGCAACATCGAGGGCGAAAGCGACCTCCAGACGCTGAGGGTGATGATCCCGCTAGGCGAGACCTTCACTTATACGACGGCGTTGCGGTCGCTGAGCAGCGGCCGGGCATCGTACACCATGGAATTCAAACACTACGCGCCAGTCCCGGAAAACGTAGTACAGTCTTTGTTGCGCTAGGCCCGCGTAACTTGTCCCGGTCCCGACAATCGCTAATCATACAAAACTGAAGAATGAAGAAGAATGGTTACCAGACAGAAAGTTAGAATCATCCTCAAGGCGTTCGACCACAAGATGCTGGATACTTCCACGGAACAGATCGTGGAAACGGCGGAAAGGACCGGCGCCAGAATTGCCGGGCCGGTGCCGCTGCCTACCCACATCCGGCGCTTCTGCGTCATCCGGGGGCCCCATGTGGACAAGGACTCCCGGGAGCACTTCGAGATTCGTACCCACAAGCGCTTGGTGGATATTTTGGAACCCACTTCCAAAACGATAGATTCCCTGACCCGGCTTAACTTGCCGGCGGGAGTGGACATTTCGATTAAACTCTGAGCAAGGAAGTCCTCCGGAGGGTTCGCGACGAATGGGACGAATGGATTGATTCAACGCGTGGTTCCACCGGACGGATCCAGGGTCAGGTTCCCGGTCAGTCAACCAAGAATCGTCAACCTGTTACGGTTGACAGCCAGAGTCCAGACCCGTTGGGGTCTGAGCCGGCGGTAGGAGTCAACAATGCTCCGGTCTTTCCTGGGCAAGAAAATAGGTATGACCCAGATTTACGAAGAGAGCGGCAATGTGGTGCCAGTCACCATTATCCAGGCCGGTCCCTGCTACGTAACCCAAATCCGCACCCGGGAAACCGACGGGTATGAGGCGGTGCAGCTGGGGTTTGGCGAGATCAAGAAGCTGAACAAGCCCAGGGCGGGTCACCTGAAGAACGTCAAAAACCTGCGCTACCTCCGGGAGGTCAAGTCGGACGACATTGGCGCCGTGGCGGTGGGGCAGGAAATCAAGGCGGACATTTTTGAGCCCGGCGAGTTGGTGGACGTCATCGGACGCTCCAAGGGCCGAGGGTTCGCGGGAACAATGAAGCGTCACGGGTTTCACGGGGGACCTAGAACCCATGGTCAATCCGACCGCGCCCGCGCCCCCGGATCAATCGGCGGCGGCACCACCCCAGGCAAGGTGTTCAAGGGGTTGAAAATGTCGGGGCACATGGGCAACGTGCGCATCACGGTCAAGAAATTGAAGGTGGTCCAGGTGGACACTGAGCGCAACCTGCTGCTGGTTAAGGGCGGCGTTCCCGGCGCTCCCAACGGCCTGCTGACCATCCGCAAGACCGGCAGAACAGTGGCAGCCGGCAGTTAGGAGTCTTCAAGTTAGTTATGGATGTCCCGGTTAAGAATCAAAACGGTCAAACGGTAGACAGTATCTCCCTGGATGATGCGGTCTTCAACGTTCCTATGAACCATACCCTGGTGCATCAAGCGGTGGTCATTTACCAGGGGAACAAGCGGCAAGGCACCCACGACACTAAGACGCGCAGTCAGGTGTCCGGCGGCGGCCGCAAGCCCTGGATTCAAAAGCATACCGGACGGGCCCGCCAAGGAAGCATCCGCTCCCCGCAATGGCGGCACGGCGGCGTGGTCTTCGGGCCTCATCCCCGCGATTACCGGAAAGCCCTGCCCAAGCGGATGCGTCGGCAGGCGCTGGCGTGTGTGCTGTCAGAGAAGGCCCGCCGGGGCAGCCTGGTTTGCATTGACAGCATGGACCGGCAGGACGGCAAGACCCGTTCGATGGTGACGCTGCTCGAGAATCTGGGCATATCAGGGTCTGCCCTGTTGGTGACCAACGGCTCCGACACCAACGTCACCCGGGGTGCCCACAACATCAAGGGCGTGTGGACATTGCCCGTCAACCAGCTTAACGCCAACGACCTGCTGCGCCGGGAAACCTTGATAATGACAGTGGCCGCCGTCCACGAGGCGGCGGCCATCTGGACGGCGGCAATTACCAGGGGCGGGCGCCGCATAATTGCAGCGGCGACAGAAATCCTGGAAGCTGACGATGCCAGCGCGGAAGGGGAGGCTGAGGAATGAACATTTACCAAATTCTGCTCAAGCCGACCATCACCGAGAAAAGTACATTGCTTCAGGAGTCGGGCCGGTACACCTTTCAGATTGACCCGAGGGCCAACAAAATTCAGGTCAAGCAAGCGGTGGAAAAGAACTTCAACGTCACCGTGCTGGGGGTGAATATCACCAAGCAGCACGGGAAGCGGAAGCGTTACGGCCCCCGTATCAAGAAGATGCCGGACATTAAGAAGGCGGTGGTCACACTCAAGCCCGGCGACCGCATTACTCTGGTCGAAGGGCTGTAGGCCAGACTGGCCTTAACCCTAAAGGGACACTGTTATGCCACTCAAGAATCTTAGGCCGATTACGCCAGGCACCCGCAACGCGGTCAGGCCATCGTTTGAGGAAATCACCCGGACCAAGCCGGAGAAATCACTGTTGACGTCGCTCTCTAAGCATGCTGGGCGCAACAACCGGGGAAGGGTCACAGCTCAGAGCCGGGGAGGCGGACCGCGCCGGATGTACCGGGTGGTTGACTTCAAGCGACGCAAGGAAGGCGTTCCAGGGCGGGTCGTCTCTGTTGAGTACGACCCCAATCGCACCACTCGCATCGCCCTGATATACTACGCCGACGGCGAGAAGAGTTATATTCTGGCGCCGGTGGGTCTATCGGTTGATGATTGGATACAGGCCGGGCCAGGGGCTGAGATTAAGCCGGGCAATTCGTTGCGGCTTCGCAATATCCCCACCGGCACGGTGGTGCACAACGTCGAGTTGACCCCCGATCGTGGCGGTCAGATGGTTCGCAGCGCCGGGGCATCGGCACAAGTATTGTCCCGCGAAGGCGAATACGTGCTGCTCCGGCTCCCTTCCGGTGAAATGCGGCGGGTGCTGCTCAACTGCCGGGCCAGTGTGGGACAGCTCTCCAATCCGGACCACAAGAACGAAAGCTTGGGCAAGGCCGGTCGAAGTCGGCATCTGGGCCGCCGCCCCCACGTTCGCGGGGTGGCGAAGAACCCGGTGGACCACCCCCACGGCGGCGGCGAAGGCCGGTCGCCCATCGGGATGCCGGGGCCCAAGTCGCCCACCGGCAAACCCACCCTGGGACACAAGACCCGAAACAAGAAGAAGGCCTCCGGCAGGTTTGTCGTGCGGGGCAGAAGACGGTAGGCATTATGTCCAGATCAATCAAAAAGGGACCTTACGTCCAAGCCAAGCTGATGAAAAAGGTGAACACCGTACAGCAGTCCGGGGTTCAAACGGTGATACGCACGTGGTCCCGCGCTTCGATGATTATGCCGGAGATGGTCGGACTGACGATGGGCGTCCATGACGGACGACGGCATATCCCCGTTTTCATCACCGAAAACATGGTCGGACACCGGCTGGGAGAGTTCTCCCCCACCCGCACCTACCGGGGCCACGCGGCGCGCTCCGAGCGCAGCAGTCGGGTGAGGTAGCGATATGCCGGCAGTTCAAGCTGTAGCTAAGCAAGTGGGAGCTTCGCCCAAGCGGTTGAAGCCGATTATGGACCTCATCAGGGGCCGAGACGTGGACAGCGCGGTCAATACCCTGAACCTGCTCACGTCGCCGTGGGCCAAGGTCGTTGCCAAGGTCGTGCAATCGGCTGCCGCCAATGCCGAGAACAATATGTTCATGGACCGGGCCAACCTGCGCATAGTGCAGATTACCGCCGATCAGGCCACGCCGCTGAAGCGGTTCCGCCCCCGGGCGCGGGGACGCATCGGCCGGATAATCAAACGTTCCAGCCACATAACCGTGGTCGTGGACGAGACGGAATAGGAGAATAGTTTATGGGCCACAAAACCCATCCCTACGGTTTCCGGCTGGGCATAATTAAGGACTGGAAAACCCACTGGTACGCCAACAATGCCGCCGGTTACCGGAGGCTGGTTAACGAAGACCTGAAGCTGCGCACCTGCATTCACTCGGAATACCGCGGATTCTCCGACGCCGGCATAGCCCGTGTGGAGATTGACCGGGGAGCGCAGGACAGCGTGATTAACATTCACTCGGCCCGCCCCGGCATCCTGATCGGACGGGATGGAGAGCGGGTCAAGAACCTGCGCTCCAAGCTGGAGCGGATAACCACCCGCCGGGTGCAGCTCAACATCATCGAAATCGAAAAGCCCGAGTTGGATCCCTTCCTCGTTGGCCGAAACATTGCCGACCAATTGCAGCGCCGGGTCGCTTACCGGCGGGCCATGCGCCAAGCAGCGCAGCGTGCGATGCAGGCGGGCGCGGAAGGCATCAAGATTATTACCAAAGGCCGCATTTCCGGCGCGGAAATCGCCCGGGTCGAAAAGCTGATGTTAGGTCGGGTGCCGCTCCACACGCTGCGGGCCGACATTGACTACGCGCTGGCCGAAGCCCACACCGGCATGGGCCAGATCGGCATCAAGGTTTGGATTTACAAAGGCGAAATTCTGCCTCCGCCGCCTGAAATAACCGAGGAACTGGATACCATTGAAGTCCGGGTCGAACCCGGCGCCGACGAACCCCTGGAGACCGGCACTATCGCCGACGACATAGTGCCCGACGACGCGCCCTAGAAGGAACGATTCCATGTTACAACCAAGACGAACGAAGTACCGGAAAATGGGCCGTGGCCGCCGCAAGGGCATGGCCGTCACCGGCGGCAGCATTGAATTCGGGGAGTTTGGGTTAAAGGCGATGGCCTGCGACTGGATAACCGCCCGGCAGATTGAGTCTGCCCGTATCGCCATTACCCGTCACTTGCAGCGGGGAGGCCAGGTGTGGATTCGCGTCTTCCCCGACAAGCCCATTTCCAAGAAACCCGCCGAGGTGCGCATGGGCGGCGGCAAGGCGGCCAATGACCATTGGGTGGCCGTGGTCAAGCCGGGCCGCATCCTGTTCGAGGTAGGCGGTGTATCGGCAGACCAGGCGGTGGCAGCCCTTCGGCTGGCGTCCCACAAATTGCCGATTCCCACCAAGACTGTCCACCGGGACCGGGTAGCCGCGTTGACCAGGGGAGGCACGGGGTAACACGAAATTATGCAAATTCACGAGATTAGAGACCTGAGCAATCAACAGCTTGAAGAGGAGTTGGAAAGTTCTTACAAAGAGCTTATGAACCTGCGCTTTCGGGCCGCTACGAACCAGTTGACCGACACCAACGAACCGAAAAAGGTCCGCAAGACGATTGCCCGCTTGAAGACGGTAATCCGAGAGCGGGAAGGGGTAGAGAACTAATCATGGCCAGGGAAATGCGGAAGGTCCGAATCGGTTCCGTGGTCGCCACCAAGATGGATAAGACCGCCGTGGTGCAGATGGTCTGGAAGCAGCGCCATCCCCTTTATAGGAAGCAGATGCGGCGGGTGGCGCGGTATTACGTTCACGACCCGGAGAACCTGTGCGCTCTCGGCGACTTGGTACGCATCGAGGAGACCAGGCCGATTTCGAAGACCAAGCACTGGCGGTTGCTGGAGATTATCAGGAGGCGTCAGGTGGCCGAAGTCCGTCCCATTGACCTGGAAGGCGACGTGACTCCGGTAATGACCGGAGAGGCGCTGGCCGAGGCCCCGCCCAACGCGCTGGACGACGGCGACGACGAGGAAGAGTAGTTCGGGGGCCTCACTACGGAAGGTTAGGGTCGCCAGGAACGATTAAGGCCCCATCCGACGACAGTGGTTAGAGCCTCACGACGAGCGGTTTTAATATGATTCAGACTTACACGAGATTGAACGTCGCAGATAACAGCGGCGCCAAGCGGATCCGGCTAATCAACATACCCGGCGCGAGCCGTCGCAAGTACGCCAAGGTGGGCGATGTGATTGTCTGCAATGTGCGCGAGGCGGTTCCCAATTCCGCCGTGCGCAAGGGGACCATCGTTAAAGCGGTGGTGGTCCGCCAAGCCCAACCGTTGCTGCGTCCCGACGGCACCTACATACGCTTCGACGACAACGCGGCGGTAATTATTCAAGATAACCTGATGCCCCGGGGCACCCGTATATTCGGGCCGGTGGCGCGAGAACTTAGGGACAAGGGTTTCATGCGAATCGTTTCCCTCGCGCCCGAGGTGCTGTGATGAACATACGCCGAGGCGACAGTGTCCTGGTTATATCCGGGAAGGAAAAGGGCAAGACCGGCCGGGTGGACCGGCAGTTGCTGGAAGAGAACCGGGTGGTCATTGAAGGGGTCAACATGGTGACTCGTCACATGAAGGCCCGCCCCGGGATTCGGCAGTCGGGCATTATCCAACAAGAGGCCCCGGTCCATGTCTCCAACGTAATGCTAATCTGCAACAAGTGCAGCCGCCCAACCCGGCCCAACACGGTTCGGCTGGAAACGGGCAAGCGAGTCCGGGCCTGTCCCAAGTGCAAGGAAGTGATCGATGACGTCAGCCAATAACCAGTCCGGGGGCGGGCAGCAATCGGGGCAAGGCCGCAGTTCCCGGCAGCAGCGAAGGCCGCAGGGGCAACGGGATGCAGAGGGAGAGGCCGCGGCCACCAGCGAGCCGCATCCCAGGTTGCTTGACACCTACCGCAATGACATAGTGCCGGCCATGATGACCGAGTTCGGGTTTCCCAACGTGATGCGGGTGCCCAGGGTTCAGAAGATTGTCCTGAACATCGGGTTGGGCGAGGCATTGACCAACGGCCGCGCGATGGAAGCCGCCACTAACGACCTTGCCATTGTCAGCGGGCAGAAGCCGGTCATCACCCGCGCCCGCAAGTCCATCGCCAACTTTAAGTTGCGGCAGGGGAACCCCATCGGGACTTCGGTGACTCTGCGCGGGGCGAGGATGTACCATTTCCTCGACCGGTTGGTGAACACCGCTTTGCCCCGTATCCGTGACTTTCGGGGTATTCCCCGCCGTGGGTTCGACGGACGGGGCAACTTCTCCATCGGAATCCGGGAGCAGATAATCTTCCCCGAAATTGACTACAACCAGATCGACCGCATTCGCGGATTGCAGGTTACCATCGCCACCACCGCCGAGAATGACGCCGAAGCCACCCGGCTTCTGGAGCTTTTCGGAATGCCCTTTGTTCGTCAAACCTGAGGAGGAACCGTTGGCTAAGAAGTCGATGATTCAACGCTGGCTGAAGGAGCCAAAGTACAAGACCCGGGCCTACAACCGATGCAACCGCTGCGGTCGCCCCCGGGCATACAACCGTTATACCGGGCTTTGCCGAATTTGTTTCCGGGAGTTGGCCCTCACCGGCGAGTTGCCCGGAGTCCGCAAAGCCAGTTGGTAAGCGCCACGCCCATACCGGCGAAGAGCAGGAGCAAGTAAAGGATGCCAGTCACTGACCCAGTAGCAGATATGTTAACCAGAATCCGCAACGGGATACAGGCCCGTCACGACTCTGTGTTGGTTCCACATTCCAAGCTGAAGCTGTCAATTGCGCAAATCCTCAAGGAACAGGGGTACATTCGGGACTTCGACATTCCCCGAGGACAAACGTTTCCCAACCTGCGTCTGCACCTGTCCTACCGCAACGGGCGGGAGCCGGTCATCAGCGGGTTGAAGCGGGTCAGTAAACCCGGGTTGCGGGTCTATGTCGGGCGGGGGGAAATTCCCCGCGTTTACGGGGGAATCGGCATCGCGATTGTCTCAACGTCCCAAGGATTGATGACCGGCCGGCAAGCCTGGCGGACCGGCATCGGGGGAGAGTTGCTCTGTTATGTCTGGTAGTCCATTCGTTAGGGAAGACCTGGAAGAACGCACGCTGTCCCGGGTGGGACGGAAGCCTATCCCCATACCCGCCGGGGTACAGGTTGAAATTCTGCGCAATGGGGTGACGGTCACCGGGCCCATGGGCGCCTTGACCCAGACTTATCATCCCGAGGTCAGCGTCAAGGTGGAAGATGGCGAGGTCATGGTCGAACGGATTTCTCCGCGCAAGTTCCACCATTCGCTCCACGGTTTGACCCGCAGCCTGATCGCCAACGCCATTACCGGCGTGACCGAAGGCTACAGCAAGACGTTGGAATTGATGGGCGTCGGCTATCGCGTCCAGCAGACGGGCGACGGAATAACGCTGAGCGTGGGGTACAGCCACCCGGTAGAAATCCAGCCTATTGACGGCGTGACGCTGACGGTGGAAGGCAACAACCGGGTGCACGTCAGGGGCTTGGACAAGCAGAGGGTAGGGTCCCAGGCGGCGCAAATCCGCAAGGTGCGCCCACCCAACGCATACAAGGAAAAGGGCATCAGGTACGCCGGAGAAGCCCTCCACTTCAAGCCCGGCAAGTCGGCCGCCCGAAAAGCTTAAAAGCAAAGGCGACCTTTGAGGGCTTCACCACGAACGGGTCTTGGAAAGTTCTTGAAGGCCCTCGGGTTGACCTGATTGCAGTTTCACTTCAATCGAAATTATCATGATTAACGCAACCGCAACAAGGTAAGTATCGCAAATGCCAAAGGACAAGGATTCACGAAAGCTCCGGGTGGTGCGTCATCGCCGGGTGCGCAAAAAGGTAAAGGGTACACCCGAAAAGCCCAGGCTGTGCGTGTTTCGCAGCCTGAAGTCCATATATGCCCAGGTCATTGACGACGCCGAAGGGCGGACCTTGGTTGCGGCAACCAGCTCCGAAGCGGGCGCCGACGGTCCCAAGACGGCAGTGTCTGCAGCGGTGGGCAAGCTGCTGGCCGAGAGGGCCGTGTCCCAGGGAATAACCCGGGTGGTTTTCGACCGGGGCGGTTACAAGTATCACGGCCGGGTTAAAGCCCTGGCCGACGCTGCCAGAGAAGGGGGGCTCCAGTTCTGATGGTTTTTGCACCTGCGAGACCCAGAGGCAATCGGTTTCAGGATGAAGACGCGTCCGGGTTTTCGGAACGCGTAGTCTATACTCGGCGCATCGCCAAGGTGGTAAAGGGGGGCCGCCGGCTCCGCTTCAACGCCCTGGTGGTCGTTGGCGACGGCGGCGGCAACGTGGGCGCCGGCATGGGCAAGGCGTTGGTGATTCCCGACGCCGTGCGCAAGGGCAACGCCATCGCCCGGCGCGGCTTGGTGAAGATTCCGTTGAAGGGGAGCACCATCCCCCACGAAATTACGGTCAAGGTCGGCGCGTCTATCGTCGTCATCAAGCCGGCCAGAGTGGGAACGGGGATCATCGCCGCCGGAGCCATGCGCGCCATCTTGGAGTTGGGCGGCGTAAGAGACGTGGTTGGCAAATCACTAGGCTCGCGCAACCCCATCAACATCGTAGCGGCAACCCTGGAAGCTCTGCGGAAACTGCGGGACCCGGAAGTAGAACTGGCCCGGCGGCTCGGAACTTCCAATCGTCAATAGCCATCAGGCACGGCGGGATAGCTCCGCCGCGGTCCTTTGCCGGTTTTAAGGTGCGAAAATGGCCCAACTGAGAATAACCTGGACTAAAAGCTACATCGGGAAACCCCGGAATCAGCGGAGGGTAATCCATGCGCTGGGGTTGAAGCGGCTCCACCATACCGTTGTGCATGGGGACACCCCGACGATTCGGGGAATGGTCAACAAAGTCAGCCACCTGCTGGCAGTGGTTGAAGTGGAAGAGGCGAATTGACCCGTCCCTGAGACGCCAACTGGCGCTCTGCGACTTGAACCGGCCCCGGCCAATCCAAGTTATTCGTCCAGTCCGCCCTGCCCCCGGGAGAGTCTCTGCGGCAGCAACTCCAGAGGTCCGGCAAGCATCAGGACCTGGACGGCTTGGGGCGCGACAATCTCCATTCCCAATTTGGGCTGTCGAAAACCCGATATTGCCAGGGCAGAAATCGGTGACGCCCGGCGTAGTCCACCCGGTAAAATATGGTGCAACAGCACTAGAGTCATAGAGGAAACCCGTGAGAGAACACCTGTTGAATCCCCCGCGCGGGGCCAGAAAAGCGAGAAAGCGTGTTGGCCGGGGCGACGCAGCCGGCCAGGGCAGCTATGCAGGCCGAGGCATGAAGGGCCAGAAGTCCCGCTCCGGTCACGGGATCGTTCGCGGCTTTGAGGGCGGCCAAAACCGGATGATTAAGGGCTTGCCCATGAAGCGGGGCTTCACCAACGTTTTCAAGACGGAATACGCGCTGGTGAAGCTGGATACGCTGGAATTGTTCGACGCCGGGGACCGGATCACCCCCGATCTGCTGCGGGAACGCGGATTGATGCGGGAGAAGGGCCTGCCCGTCAAGGTCCTCGCCAACGGTGAGCTGACCAAAGCCGTCACTGTTGCGGCGCACAAGTTTTCCCGTGCAGCGCGAGAGAAGATTGAAGCGGTCGGCGGCTCCGTCGAGGAACTTTAACCTAGATGATTGCCACCGAAACCCAGGGAGGCCGCTTTCCCCGGTTAATTCAGGCTGCTGTTGACGCCTTCAGTCTACCGGACCTGCGCGCCAAGATTTTGTTCACCCTGGCAATGCTGGTCCTGTACCGGGCGGTGGCCCACATACCGATTCCGGGTATTGACCAGTTCCAACTGGACAACCTGTTCCGAAACAACCAACTGCTGGGATTCCTGGATCTGTTTAGCGGCGGCGCCCTGAGCCGCATGAGCATCGTCGCCCTGGGGGTCTTCCCCTACATTACGGCTTCCATCGTGATTCAGCTGTTGACCCCGGTGATTCCCTCGCTCCAACAGTTGTCACGGGAAGGGGAGTCGGGGCGCGTCAAGATTAACCGCATGGTGCACTGGCTGACCGTGCCCATTGCCGTTTCCCAAGCGTTCGCCCAACTGATGCTGTTGCAGCAAAGCAACGTGCTGACCAACGTCGGGTTTACCGGGGATGCCCTGTTGCCCACCGTCGCCGCCATCTTGTCCATGACGGCCGGGACGATGTTCTTGGTGTGGCTGGGCGAGCTTATCACCGAGAAGGGCATCGGCAACGGGATTTCGCTGATTATTTTCGCCGGCATCGTCGTCGGATTCCCCTCCCTGGTCACGCAGGGTGTCTTAGACCGGGACAACCTATTAGGCGTCGGATTCTTCGTCATCATCGGCGTTCTCATCATTGCCCTGATTGTCCTGTTCAACGAGGCGGCCCGGCGCATCCCGGTGCAGTACGGGCGCAGCGTATTCCGCAGCGGTCGGATGTACCGGCAAAGCGGGTCCACTTACATACCGCTGCGCATCAACTCCGCCGGAATGATACCGCTGATTTTTGCATTTTCCATCGTGATTCTGCCCGGAACCATCGCGACCTACTTCGCCACCAGCGCCGGCTTGGTCGGCAATATCGCTACTTTCGTATCCGACTTGTTCACACCTACCGCGCCCCTGTACTGGGTCTTGGTGTTTGTCCTGGTAGTCATATTCACGTTTTTCTACACCCTGGTGGTGTTCAACCAGCAGAACTTGGCCGAGAACCTTCAGCGCAACGGCGGGTTCGTCCTGGGCATCCGGCCGGGGCAGCCGACGCAGGACTACCTCAACCGGGTGATCGTCCGCATCACCATGGGCGGCGCCCTGTTCCTTGGTTTCGTGGCCATCGTGCCCTATCTGGCCTCGCTGGTTACCGGCGTACAGGCGGTCTCGCTCAGCAGCACCAGCCTGCTCATTATGGTGGGCGTGGGGCTGGACACGCTGCGGCAGTTGGAAGCCCAACTGCTGATGCGAAATTACGAAGGGTTCCTGAGATAGTTCTTCCGCTGGGGCCATCTAAATTTTGACGCTTTCGGAACAATCCGCTCGTGGTGAGGTCCTCGAACCGTGAATTCATCAATGCGACTCGTCCTATTCGGTCCTCCCGGAGCAGGCAAAGGGACCCAGGGACAACTCCTCAAGGAACAACTTGGCATTCCGCAGATAACTTCGGGAGACCTGTTCCGGTTCCACCTCCGCAACGAAACCCCGCTGGGGGTGCGGGCCGGAGAGTACATGAAAAAGGGCCTCCTGGTTCCCGACCAGGTGACCATAGACATCGTTCTGGACAAGGTGCTGGAGTTGCCGGCGGAAGCCGGGTTCATGCTCGACGGGTTCCCCCGGACCCTGAACCAGGCCGAAGCGTTGGAAGGCGCGCTGGGGGACCATTCCGGTGGGCTGGACCGGGTGGTGTTCATCAACGTGCCTGATGACGAACTGGTACGCCGCCTGGCCGGACGCTATACCTGCCGGGACTGCCAGGCTCCCTACGCGTCGGACGGCGGGGAACTGCCTGCCCGATGCCCCAAGTGCGGCGGCGAGCTTTATCAGCGGGAAGACGATCGGGCGGAGGCTGTCCAAAAGCGGTTGCAGGTCTACCAGGAAGAAACCCTGCCACTGTTGGACTTTTACCGGCAGCGGGGTATGCTGGCCGACATCGCTGGCGTGGGCGCCGTGGAAGAGGTCAACCAGCGGGTGTTGCAGGTCCTGGATGTTTGCCCCAGCGCAGGATAGGTCCGCCGCACCTACCGAGGCTTTCGCGTCAGGGCCTGTGCAAAGTCGATTCATATGCCGCAATCCAGTCTTGGAGCTGCTGATCCAGCGTAGAGCCAGCAACGCGTCCAGGTAGCTCCGCAGGTAAACTGCCCAAGGGACGGGGACCTTAAACTCATTGCAACTTCGTAATTCGGACTTTGCACAGGCTCTGCTTTCGTGTAACCCACGGTTCACAAGCGGGGCAAACAGGAGTAGAATGTGGGGATGAACCGGCGCAGAAATAATCAGACCGCCTCCAATTCACCATCTCCTTACCAGGGAGGGATTACGATTAAGTCCCCCCAAGAACTGGAGGCCATGGCCAAGGCCGGGTCAATCGTTGGCTCGGCGTTGACCTTGCTGAAGCGGTCGGTCGAGCCGGGAATGACCACCCGCGAGTTAGACAACATCGCCTACAAGGAAATCACGCGGTGCGGCGCCAAGCCGACGTTCAAAGGTTATCGCGGCTTCCCGGCGACAATTTGCGCCTCGGTCAACGAGGAAATCGTCCACGGCATCCCCGGCAAGCGGGTCCTGCAAGAAGGGGATATTATCAAGATGGACGTGGGCGCCACCATTGACGGATTCATTGGAGACGCTGCTGTCTCGGTGGCCGTGGGGCAGGTAGCGCCAGAGGCCATTGACCTGATGGACGCCACCAGGGAGAGCCTGGAATTGGGAATCCAGGCGGCAGTGCCGGGCAACCGCATTGGCGACATCGGGGCCGCCGTGCAGACCTACGCCGAGGGCAAAGGCTACGGGGTGGTGCGCGAGTTTGTGGGCCACGGCGTTGGACGTTACCTGCACGAAGACCCGCAAGTTCCCAACTACGGGGAGCCGGGCAAGGGCCAACTGTTGCGCCCGGGAATGTGCATCGCCATTGAGCCAATGTTGAACATTGGGGACTGGCATACCCGTATTTTGGAAGACCAATGGACGGTGGTGACGGAAGACGGCAGCCTTTCGTCCCATTTCGAGCATACCATAGCCATCACCGAAGATGGCCCCAGGATATTGACGACCCATTCCTGAAGCAGGACCGGTCCGTCGTTATCAACCAATTACCGAACCGAATGCGGGGAGTGAGGCGTTATAGTTATGGCAAAAAAAGAAGCCATTGAAGTAGAGGCTAAGGTCACGGAAGCCTTGCCCAATGGGATGTTCCGGGTGGAACTCCCCAACGACCACCAGGTCTTGGCCCACGTATCCGGCAAGATTCGGATGCACTTTATCCGGGTACTGCCGGGCGACCGGGTGCTGGTCGACCTGTCGCCCTACGACCTGACCCGCGGACGTATTACCTACCGGTTCAAGTAACCCCGGCTTAAGCAACCCCCGGTTCTAGTAAGCCAAGGAGCCATATTGTGAAAGTCAGCGCATCGGTAAAACCCAGGTGCGACAACTGCCGCGTGATAAAACGCAAGGGCGTAATCAGAATTATCTGTTCCAACGCCCGCCACGCCCAGCGGCAGGGATAACGCTAACGAGATAGGAGGCTGGCAATGGTAAGAATTGCTGGTGTGGACGTCCCGGACCGAAAGCGGGCGCACGTTGCGCTACGCAGCATATACGGAATCGGACCGACTATAGCCGCAGAGATTCTGGATAAAGCCGACTTGGATCCGTCCTTCCCGCCAAGGATGAACGAGCTCAGCGAGGGCCAAGTTGACCGTTTGCGGGAAATCATCGACCGCGAATACATGACTGAGGGCGACCTGCGGCGGGAAGTGAACCAGAACATCCGCCGCTTGATCGAAATTGGCTCGTACCGCGGCCTGCGTCACCGCCGGGGGTTGCCGGTTCACGGCCAACGTACCCGGACCAACGCACGGTCCCGAAAAGGCCCCCGCCGCACCGTAGCCGGCCGCGGCCGCCGCACCGGAGGCAAGAAGTAAACCATGCCAAGACCAAGAGCACGCCGCAGAGAGCGCAGGAACGTCCCCCAAGGGCGCGCCTACATCTACTCCACGTTTAACAACACTCTGGTGAGCATCACCGACCCCGAAGGCAACGTCCTGGCATCGGCCAGCGCCGGCACCTCCGGGTTCAAGGGGTCCCGTAAGGGCACCGCGTTCGCCGCCCAACGGGCTGCCGAGCAGGCCGCCCGCCACGGCATAGACATGGGTATGCGCCAGATTGAGGTCTACATCAAGGGCCCAGGCTCCGGGCGGGAAGCGGCCATACGCTCCCTCCAGGGGGCAGGGTTGCAGGTGACCAGCATCCGGGACGTGACGCCCATACCCCACAATGGTTGCCGGCCGCCAAAACGACGAAGAGTTTAAGGATTGATTGTTTATGGGTAGGTATACCGGGCCGTCCTGCCGGCTTTGCCGCCGTGCGGGCGAAAAACTGTTCCTCAAGGGAGACCGTTGCTTTACTCCGCGGTGCGCGGTGGAGCGCCGCCACGCGCCCCCGGGCGACATCTCCAACCGACGTCGGCGCTCTTCCGACTATGGGTTGCATCTGCGGGAGAAGCAGAAGGCCCGGCAGATGTTCGGCGTTATGGAAGGGCAATTCCGCGCCTACATGGACGATGCCTTCAGCACCCCCGGCATCTCCGGCCTGAACCTGTTGCGGACGCTGGAGCGGCGTTTCGACAACGTGATATTCCTGCTGGGATTTGCCGATTCCCGCAAACAAGCCCGTCAGTTGGTGAACCACGGTCATTTCCGCATCAACGGCGTCAAGACCGACATACCCTCGTACCTGGTCCGGGTGGGGGATGGGATTTCCTGGAAAGAGTCGGTCAAGCAGACCGATTTCTACCGGGACCGAACCGATGGAATCCCCAAGCGGCCCGTCCCCTCTTGGCTGTCCTTGAACCAGCAGGACATGACGGGACAGGTGATGACGATGCCGCCCGACGAGGACTTGCAGCAGTCCATTAACTCCCGTCTCATTGTCGAGTTCTATTCGAGGTAGCAAGCTTAATGCTAGACAACGTTATTCTCTCTCCCGCACCCCCGGAAAGCATTCCTGATCCTTTGCCGGGGATACGGGTAATCGAATCCGGGGACACCTACGGCAAGATTGCCGTCGAACCCTTGAAGAAAGGATTCGGCATCACCATCGGCAACCCCATGCGCAGAATTCTGCTCAGCTCCATCAGGGGGTGCGCGATTACGCGGGTCAAAATAGACAACGTGGTGCATGAGTATACGGCCATTCCGGGAGTTAAAGAGGAGGTGATGGACCTCCTGCTGAATATCAAGCGGATTCGCATTAACTCCCAGTCGGACCGGCCCGGCAAGATGCGCCTGGAAGTAACCGGACAGGGGCGCGTCTGCGCGGGCGACATCGCAACGTCGGCGGACTTCCAAATCGTTAATCCTGAGTTGCACCTGGCAACCCTGGACTCCGAGGATTCTGCCCTGTCTATTGAGTTCACGGTCGAGCAGGGGGTTGGCTACCAGTCCGTTGACCAACAGGACGGCAGTTCCGGCCTGCCGGTGGGGGATTTGCCCATCGACGCCGTGTTTAGCCCGGTCCGCAAGGTCAACTACGGCATCAAGCACACCCGGGTGGGCCAAAAGACCGACTACGAACAGCTTTTGCTGGATATATGGACCGATGGGACCATCACGCCGGTCGAAGCCGTCCGAGAGGCCGCCGCCAGTCTGTTAGACCACTTCCACTTGTTCCGCAACCTCGACCGGGGCACCGATTCCAGTGAAGTCCGGCCGCTGATAGACGTATCCCCCGAGATTTATCAGACGCCTATTGACCGTCTGGAGCTTTCACCAAGAACGGTGAACTGCCTGAAGCGGGCCCACATTACCCGGGTCGGCGAAGTTCTGGAAATGTCGGAAGACGACCTGTTGAAGATTCGCAACTTCGGGGACAAGTCTCTGGAAGAGCTGTATGAAAAGCTGGCCGAACGGGGTATTGCCACCTTCCCAAGAAGCACATCTCGGCCGTTGAATGGCGATGGCGCCGCCGGCGGAACTGGCACCACCCTGGTCGGCCTGGCAGGCTTGGCCGAGGCATGGAACGAGGATTCGCCGTCTGACGACGACACCGACGACGTGGGCGACGATGTGGACAGCTACGACGAGGAGGACACGGCTTAATCATGGCTTCTCACCGCGTCTCAGGGCGCAACCTTAGCCGGAAGAAGGACCAACGGCGTGCGTTGCTCCGTGGCCTCACGTCCGAGTTGGTACAGCACGAACGAATCACCACCACCTTGGCCAAGGCCAAGGAGACCAGGGTAGTTGCCGAAAAGCTGATTACCCACGGCAAGAAGGGAACGCTTCATCACCGCCGGCTGGCCCTGAGCCAGATTCCCAACAAAAAGGTAGTGAAGAAGGTTTTTGACGACTTGTCCCAACGGTATGCCGAGCGGCCTGGCGGATACACCCGCATCATCAAGCTCGGCCCCCGGCAGGGGGACGGAGCCCAGATGGCGGTTATCGAACTCGTCGAATAAGAGGTTGGTTCAAAGGCACGTTGCAGCATCCTTCGACGAGGCACGGTGTTCCGGCCGGGGCAGAAAGCTCCCAACTTCAGGAGTTCCGACGGTTGGCCTTGATTGTTGAGTACGACGGCACCTGCTATGCCGGGTTTCAACTCCAATCCCAACACCCAACGATACAAGGAGAAATCGAAACAGCATTAACCCGGTTCACCGGCGAGGACATCAGGATCCGCGGGGCCAGCCGCACCGATGCCGGGGCCCACGCTCAGGGACAGGTGGTGGATTTTGCCACCGCTTCGCCCTACCGAGTGGAGCGGTTCCCGCCAGCCCTGAACCACTATCTGCCGGTGGATGTCGAGGTCCAGGCCGCTTATCAAATGGCTTGGGACTTCCACTCCCGTCGAGACGCGGGCAGCCGGACCTATCGCTACCGCATCTTGAACCGGCCTTGGCCGTCGCCCATTCTCCGGAACAGTCACCACTGGGTGAGGGAACCATTGGATACGGCCATGATGAATTCAGCAGCCCAGCACTTGGTGGGGGTTCACGACTTCCGCCTGCTGGCGACGGGGCACCCGGCGGATAAAAGCGCGGTTAGATGGGTCAACCGCTGGAGCGTCGCCACCAAGGAGGACTCGGTGGTTATCGAGTGCGAGGCCAACGGGTTCCTAAGACATCAAATACGCCGGGCCAACGCTATCCTGGTGGAAATCGGCAAGGGCCGGTGGCCCGAAAATGCAATAAAGGACGCTTTGGAAAACGGTCTGCCAACAACGGGAGCATGGCCGTCACTGCCGGCCCGTGGGCTGTGCCTGATGACAGTCAAGTACCCCAACTTTTGGGACAAGGTTAAGCAAACGCATGAAACGGACTAGCACTTACTTCCCCAAGCCCGGCGCGGTGCAGGACAACTGGAGAGTCATTGACGCTTCCGGCCAGAATTTGGGCCGCATGGCCCGGGACATTGCCGTGGCGCTTCAAGGCAAGGACAAACCGACGTTCTCCCGCCAAGTTATAACCGGCGACCACGTGGTTGTGGTCAACGCAGCTCAGGTCAACGTCACCGGACGCAAACTGCTGCAAAAGATGTACTACCGGCACAGCGGATACGTCGGGAACCTCAAGACTTTTGCGCTGCGGGACATGATGGAACAGCACCCTGAACGAGTCATTCAGTTGGCGGTCAAGGGAATGCTCCCCGGCAACAAGCTAGGGCGGCAGATGCTGCGCCGGCTGAAGGTGTACGCCGGAGCAAACCATCCCCACGAAGCCCAGGTTGGGCCAGACACACAACAGAACGAAGGGTAGGTAGACTTTGGTACAAGCGGACACTTCACAGGTGTACCACTACGGCACGGGTAAACGCAAGACGGCCATCGCCAGGGTTCGGCTGTATCCGGATGACCCCGGCCCGGTCATCATCAACGGCAAGCCGATAGACGAGTACTTCAATTGGGAACCGTGGCAGGTGACCATCAACGAGCCTTTCCGGGTTACCGATACCGGCAACCGTTTCCGGGTCGTGGCCCGCGTGGCGGGAGGGGGAGTCAATGCCCAGGCCCAGGCCATCCGGCATGGGATCGCCCGCGCGTTGGTTGTCTTCGACCCAGCTTTGAAGGCTACCCTGCGTCGCCACGGGTTAATCACCAGGGATTCCCGCATCAAAGAAAGCAAGAAGTATGGCCTCAAGCGGGCACGGCGGGCCCCGCAATACACCAAGCGCTGAACGGTCTCTCTATCGTTTTTCGACTCGCGCAGTGTAGAAGTCCAACCGGGTAGGGTCGAATGGCCCTACCCGGTTGGACTTACGTCCTTCAAACTCCGGCAGGAATCCTGGCGTTGTCCCGCCATCCTCAACGCCTGCCTCAAAAGTCTGCTGACCCGTGCGGCTTGGTGCTTTGACCCATTCGTCCCGAGGTCCTCGAAAGGCTTACCTCCAATTCATTCCCCCAACTTGCGGCGGCAGTCGCAAGTCGTCTGGAATGATTTCCCTAGAACCCCAGGGTTTGTCGTAGACCTCCCAACGTCAGCCAGTAGAAGATTATGTATACCCCGGCGACTATCATCAGACCAGCGCCGATGGGTTGTACGTAGGGTAGCGCCTTGCGCAGTCCCTTGACCACCGCGCCCTTGAAGAAGGCCATCCCCAGCGTCAACGCCATTATCACCGAACCCATGCCCAGGGCGTAAAGCAGGAATTGTCCGGCGGACTCCAGCAAACCAACCCCGGCAGTATTCACTCCCAGCACCGCCAGGAAAATGGGCAGGGTGCATCCCAACGACGCAACCCCGTAGCTCAGTCCAAACAGGAAATAGCCCTTGACGCCGACTTCGTTGCCCTCGCCAATGTGGGAAGCAGCGCGGGCAGCCAGCCCGGAATACAGCTTGCCCCCGGCGACGATCCAGGCGCCGGCGGAAACCAGCAGTATGCCGACGAATAAGCCAGTCCAGGGCAGCGCAGCCACCAGCACCGACGCGCCCAGGCCAATGGCCGTGCCGGCAACGCCGAACAAGACGATGAACCCGGCGGTGACCACCGAGCCTATCAGGACCGCCCGGCCGAAGAGGAGAGCGAAATTTGGGCTTTCCGCTTCCTCGTTGTTGGCCCGCAGGTACAGCCCCAGGTAGGCCGGCAGCATGGCAAAGCCGCAAGGGTTGACCGCCGAGGCCATGCCGGCGGCGAAAGCAAACAGGAAAGACGCCCCGGCCAGACCGCTCAGCGCCGACCCTGACTTGCCGGACAGCGATTCGACAAACCCGTTTACGGCGTCAATGTCGTTTTCCCGTCCGATGATGAACGCGGCGATAACCGCCAAGGCAATGGCGCCAACCGCGATGGCCGCCGGCAAGAGAGAGCGCGCCCACAACCCGGGGTCTCGAACGTTGTCGGATAAGGTTCTAACGTTTGACATGGGCCAAACCCCGGAATTCAGCATTGTGTCTACCGTAACTACGGCCCAAGACGCCCTGCGGTTCTCCACGCAGGGAAATCGTTCGACAGGCTCAGGACGAACGAATTTAACGGACCCGGAGAGAACGGGCCCACGTCAAACCCCGAGATACTCTTGAGCGGCGTCCAGGAGGCGCGTGACCGTTTCCGGGTCCTCAGCCTCGCAGTAAATGCGCAGGAGCGGCTCGGTGCCCGAGAATCGGGACGCCAGCCAGGCGTTGTCGAACCGGAGTCTGCGCCCGTCAATTTCGTCGGCGTCGCGCACCGGCATACCGCCGAGTTCCGACAGACCGGAGTCCGACAGACGCTGAGTAATCCGGTCCCGCTGCGCCGCATCGAAGGTCACGTCCCGCCGATGGTAGTAGTGGGGACCAACCCGGTCGAAAAGGCCCTGCACCAGTTGGGACGGAGTTTTTCCCGTTGTAGCCATGTACTCCAAAACGTACAACCCGCTGAGGATGCCGTCACGCTCCGGTATGTGGCCCCGGAAGGCGAAGCCGCCGCTTTCCTCGCCGCCGATTAACGCGTCCAGCTCGGAAAACTTGGGGCCAATGTACTTGAAGCCGACTTTCATCTCGTGGACGCCGACGCCGTACTGCCGGGCCAGCTTGTTCAGCATCATTGAGGCGGTGACGCCCTTGACCAGGTCTCCCCGCTGCCCCTTGCCTTCCAGCAAGTACAGGGCCAGCAGTGAAAACACCTCCAGGGTACTGACAAAGTTCCCCTGTTCGTCAATGATGCCGACCCGGTCGGCGTCGCCGTCCAATGCCACGCCAACCGACGCCCCCGTCGAGGGCACCTTTTGGGCCAGGGCGGTCAGATTGTGGGCGATGGGTTCCGGCTGCTCCATGCCCGGGAAGGCCGGGTTGCGGTAGCCGTTCATCTCGTCCACCGAGCAACTGCCGCCTGCAAGCAGTTGTTGGAAGTAGCCAGCGCCCGCCCCAAACATGGCATCTACGCAAACGTTCAGGCCGGAATCCCGGATAGCGTTCAAGTCTACCAAGACTGCCAGTTTGTCCAAGTAAGGCGGCGCAGGGTCGAAGTCGACCAGCAAATCCCGCTGGCGGGCTTCGGACAAACCCAGGGTCCTGGGTGGGCCGGCGGCAGCAATTTTTTCTTCCAGCCGGTCGGTGATTTCCTGGGTGGCGCTGCCGGCGTACTCGGGCTTGAACTTAAACCCGTTCCAGATGCTGGGGTTGTGGCTGGCGGTGATAATCGCAGCGCCAGCCGCCTGTTGTTCCAGAACGTTGAAGCTGAGGACCGGAGTGGGAGCGGCGGTTTGGGCCAACCACGTTTTAACCCCGTTGCCGGCGCAAACCCCGGCCACTGTCTCGGCAAACTCTCTGGACAGGAACCGAGTGTCATAACCGACGATCAGGCCGCGGCCGGCCACTCCTTCATCCTGAAGGTAGTCCACTAAGCCCTGGGAGCAGCGGGCCACGTTCTCGAAGGTAAAGTCCTGGGCGATAATCGCCCGCCAGCCGTCGGTGCCAAACTTGATAACGTCCGCCGTGGTCATAGGCCACCCCCAAGAAAATCCCTCACCCCATTTTAAGGCCGTCCGCGGTTGGAGGGCCAGAGGTGAGGGACGCCTTCAGTATTTTTGTTTTTCGGCCCGTCCGGGAAGACGGGTTCTACCCGGGCCGGCCAGAGGGCTTTCCGCCCGTGTTAAAGTCCTGCCTCCCGGCGCAGGATTTCCGCCTTGTCGGTGCGCTCCCAGGGCAGGTCCAGGTCGGGCCGGCCAAAGTGCCCGTAAGCGGCAGTCTTGCGGTAGATGGGACGCCGCAGGTCCAGGTCCTCGATGATGGCCCCGGGCCGAAGGTCGAAGTGTTCCCGCACCAGGTCTTCAAACTTGTCGTTGGGTATGTGGTTGGTGTCGAAGGTCTCGACCGACACCGAAATCGGCTCGGCAACGCCGATGGCGTAGGAGACGAGGACCTCGGCACGGTCCGCCAACCCTGCGGCGACCAGATTCTTGGCCACGTAGCGGGCCGCATAGGCGCCGGAGCGGTCAACCTTGGTGGGATCCTTGCCGGAGAAGGCGCCGCCGCCGTGACGGGCGATGCCGCCGTAGGTGTCAACCAGGATCTTGCGTCCGGTCAAGCCCGTGTCGCCCTGGGGACCCCCAATGACGAACCACCCGCTGGGGTTGACGTAGTACTTGGTGTTCTCGTCCAGGAAATCCGCCGGGACCACCGGGTTGATAACGTGGTCAATGATGTCCCCGCGGATTCGCTCGGTGAACGCGGCCCGGTCCTCGGCGTCCTCGTGCTGGGTGCTGATGACCACCGCATCCACCCGGTGGGGCTTGCCGTAGCGGTACTCGACGGTGACTTGCGACTTGCCGTCGGGTCCCAGGTAGGGGAGAGTGCCGTTCTTCCGTACCTTGGACAATCGCTCCACCAATCGGTGGGACAAGTCAACGGTCAGGGGCATCAGGCCCTCGGTCTCGTTGCAGGCGAAACCGACCATCATCCCCTGGTCGCCGGCGCCGGTGGCGCGGCGGGCGTCGGCCCCATCCTCGCCGCGGTGTTCCAGCGAAGTGGTGACCCCGCTGCTGATGTCGGCGGACTGCTGGCTGACGTGGGCGATGACGCCGCAGGAATTACCGTCCAGCCCGTACTTGACGTCGGTGTAACCGATGTCCTGCATGACCTTTCGGGCAATTGCGTTGAAGTCCAGGCTGGACCTAGTGGTGATTTCGCCGGTAATCATCACCAAGTTCTTGGTGGCAACGGTCTCGCAGGCCACGCGGCCCATCGGATCCTCACTAAGCACTGTGTCCAAGACCGCATCGGAAATCTGGTCGCACAGCTTGTCAGGGTGCCCCTCGGTAACCGACTCGGAGGTGAGCAGGTACCGGGGCGATTCAGTGAAAAGTAATGGCATTGTATTCCTCCTGCCGGGCCGGGTTTAAGTTCCCTGGTCCCAGCTGTCCTGGTAGTGTTGTTGCTCTGCGGAGAGGGTGTCTATGTTGATGCCCATGGCCTGGAGCTTGAGCCGGCCCACTTCCTGGTCAGTTTCCTTGGGCACGATGTGGACGCCTTTCTGGAGGTTCCCCTGG
This sequence comes from Dehalococcoidia bacterium, assembly GCA_965262735.1. GTDB lineage: Bacteria > Chloroflexota > Dehalococcoidia > Lucifugimonadales > UBA3495 > CATOSK01. The sequence goes on from CBDHFS010000002.1 coordinate 864,941, forward strand.
TTCTTAACCAGGTACTCGGCGCTCAACGCCTGGTTGGCGAAGCTCATGTCCATGACCGCGGAGGGGTGGCCCTCGGCGGCGGAAAGGTTAACCAACCGCCCCTCGCTCAGCAAGTAAATGCGGCGCCCGTCGCTCATGGTGTATTCCTCGACGAAGTCCCGCACCGTGCGGCGACTGACGGCCATTTCTTCCAGCGCCGGAATGTCGATTTCGACGTTGAAGTGACCGCTATTGGCCAGAATGGCGCCGTCTTTCATGGAGGTGATGTGGTCGCCGCTGACGGTGTGGTAGCCGCCCGTGACTGTAATGAAGACATCGCCTTCCCTGGCGGCTTCGGCGGCGGGCATCACGGTGAAGCCGTCCATCACGGCCTCCAGCGCCCGGATGGGGTTGATCTCGGTGACGATTACGTGGGAGCCCATGCCCCGAGCGCGGCTGGCCACGCCCCGTCCGCACCAGCCATACCCGCCGACCACCACCTTGCGTCCGGCCCACAGGATGTTGGTGGCCCGAGTGATGCCGTCCAGGGTGCTCTGGCCGGTGCCGTAGCGGTTGTCGAAGAAGTGCTTGGTCTCAGCCTCGTTCACCGCAATGATGGGGTAGGCCAGCTTGCCCTCGTTGGCCATTGCGGTCAGGCGGATGACACCCGTAGTGGTCTCCTCGGTCCCGCCCAGGACGTTGGACAACAGCTCGGCCCGCTGGGTGTGCAGGTTGCTCACGAGGTCGGCGCCGTCGTCCATGGTGTAGTGGGGCCGGTGGTCCAGGGCGGCGCTGATGTGCCGGTAGTAGGTGTCGTTGTCCTCGCCCTTGATGGAATAGGTGGGGATGCCGTACTCGCTCACCAGGGCAGCGGCCACGTCGTCCTGGGTGCTCAGAGGATTGCTGGCGCACAGCACCAAGTCACCGCCGCCGGCTTTCAGGGTGATGGCGAGGTTGGCGGTCTCCGTGGTCACGTGAAGGCACAGCGAATACTTGTACCCAGCCAGCGGCTTCTCCTTCTCGAAGCGCTCACGGACCAGCCGCAAGACTCCCATCTCGCGCTCGGCCCATTCGATTCGGTTTACTCCTGCTTTCGCCAGCGACAGGTCCTTAACGTCGCCGGCTGTGTTGTGTGCGGTCAATACTGCTCTCCTTATCGATTTTCGACGCCAGGTTTACCGGGATCACAGGTTTACCGGGATCAACGGTCTACGGGTCGTTGCCGTAGGAAGTAGGATTGCCGGCGGCAATCCAGTAGGGCGTGCCATCCTCAATGTTGAACAGGTTTTCGGTGTCGAACCCCATGGATGCCGCCACTTCGCAGCCGAGGCCGCTTCGGACGCCGGCGGCGCAGATGAACAACAGCTTTTTGTCCTGCGGCACCTCGCCAATGCGGTCGGTCAGGTCGTCGATGGGGATGTGGATTGCGCCGGTCGCATGGCCGGTGACCCATTCGTCGTCCCGGCGAACGTCCACCACGACGGTGTCCTGGGGATTGGCGTCAAGGATCGACCGTGCCTCGTTGGAATCTACCCGGTAGTAAGGTTCACCAGGTTGCTGTCTGGGCATTTTTGTATACCTCCAATTCAGCTTACGTAGCGCCCGATAATCGGCGCCAGCTTGGTTTTGGTTGCGTCGGATATTCCCTGGGGGTGAGTGATTATGGTGTCTTTCAGGGCCGTGGCGCAGGGACAGTTGCGCTCTTGGCTCAGCTCCGTGACCACCCTCCGGATCATCTCCCTGGAGTTGGCGGTGTTTTTCATCAGGTTCTGCACCACCATCTCCACAGTTACGTCGTCCTCATGCTCGTACCAGCAGTCGTAGTCGGTAATCCAAGCCATGGTGGCGTAGCAGATTTCGGCTTCCCGGGCCAGCTTGGCCTCCGGCAGGGCGGTCATGCCGATAATGTCCGCACCCCAGGAGCGGTACATCAAGGATTCGGCGCGGGTGGAGAAGGCGGGGCCTTCCATGACAACCATCGTGCCGGCGGAATGCGCGGTAAAGTCCATCCCGTCGGCGGCGCGGCGAACCGCCTTGGAAGTTTCGGCACAAAACGGCTCGGCGAAACCGACGTGGGCAACCAGTCCTTCATCGAAGAAGGTGTTGACCCGCTGCCGCGTCCGGTCGATGAGTTGGTCGGGCACCACCAAGTCCAGCGGGGCGAACTCTTCCTTGAGGCTGCCCACGGCGCTGACGGAGATAATTCGCTGCACCCCCAGGAGCTTGAGCGCGTAGATGTTGGCGCGGGCCGGGATGTTGGAGGGGTTGACCCGGTGCCCCCGGCCGTGCCTGGGCAGGAATGCCACCGGCTGCCCTTCCAAATCACCCAGAACGATAGCATCGCTGGGGCTGCCGTAGGGCGTGTCAACCTCAACGGTGGTAACCGACTCCATGCCGTCCATTTCGTAGAGGCCGCTGCCGCCGATAATCGCTATGTTTGCTTCTCTTCTCTGCATGACACCGCGCGGGCCAGGCTTGGCGCAACCCAGGCCGGTTGGGTTATCCGAGGGCCGGAATGTCCCCGGACTGGTAAAAGGTGGAGCGGAAGACCCGGTTGGTCACCACTCCCTCAACGTCTGGGTAGAAGTAGGGATTGATGTACTCCCACACGACTTCTCCCTCGGCGGTCACCTGGAACATCCGGCCAAACATACCCTCGGTTATCAGGGTGTTGTCGTTGGGAAGGCGGCGGGCCCCGGAAATGTAGGGGCTGAAGAAGTTGTAGGCCGGGGTGTCCTGGTACTGCCACACGATTTGGTTAGTGGCGGGGTCAACTTCGATGACCCGAGAGGACGGCAAGGCCACCTCCCGGCGGTGGGAGCCGTTGTCGAAAATCAGCACGTTGCCGTTGGGCAGCAGGCTGGGGTCGTGCTGCTGGGCCAGAACGTCGTAGCCCAGCTTCCAGACGATTTCCCCGGTGTTCTGGTCAATGATGCCCACGGTGGAGATATGCCGGAAGCTGAACATCACCCGGTCACCGGGCAGCGGGACCACAGTGTTACCGTGGCTCCACTCATCGCGGAGGTCGTTGAAGGTTACCACGTCCTCGGCAAAATCCAGATGCTCGGCGGCCCGCCATTCCCAGATGCGCCGACCGGCGGCGTCTACTTCCACGATTACATCGCCCCACATACCGTAGTGGCGTTCCGACCCCGGCACGCCGCCGCGCACATGGTCAACAACCTCGTCCGCCAGCAGTTCGACCGTCAGGTAGATTGCCCCGCCGGACTCGGTGCGCCGGGAGTCGTGGTGGTGCTCGGGGTCGTGATGTTCCCAGACCACGTTACCGTCCCAATCGGCCTCTAGCATCACGCCGCCCTTGAACCGTTTCCAGGATGAGAACCGTTCCCAAGTCTCGTCCCGGACCTTGCCGCCGTAGAACAGGTTGCCGTTGGGCAGCAGGTAGCCGTAAAGGCCGGGCGGGTACGGCAGCTTCCAGGTATGGGCTTCTTCCCCGTTCTGGTCGACGAGATATACTTCGCCGTCCCCGCTCATGGGCGCGTAAAGCAGGTAGCCGGGGCAGGCTTTTTCCTGGTCCAGCGCCGTCAAGCCGGTCCTGGCCATACGGCGGCGGGTCTGTTGGTCTACGGCTGCGATGATGCGTTCCTCCTGAATGGGGATTTTCCGATAACGCTGCTTGGGCCTGCGTCCGGGTCAGGCCGACGCGAGTTTCAGGCTTTCCAGGTATGGCGGGCGGCAGATGCCGTTTTCGGTGACGATGGCCTCAATGTAACGGTGGGGAGTGACGTCAAAGGCTGGATTCAGGGCCTCCACCCCCTCGGGGGCGATCGGTTCACCCTGAAAATGAGTCACTTCGTCCGAGGCCCGCTGCTCAATTTCAATTCCGGCCCCGTCGGGCAGGCTGAGGTCTATGGTGCTGACCGGGGCTGCGACATAGAAGGGAATGCCATTCTCCCGGGCCAAAACGGCGAGAGAGTAGGTCCCAATCTTGTTGGCGGTATCCCCGTTGGCGGCGATGCGGTCGGCGCCGGTTATCACGCAGCCGATGCGTCCCTGCTGCATCAGCATCCCGGCGGCGGAATCCACGATGAGCCTGGAGGGAATGCCCAAGCGGTGAAATTCCCAGGCGGTGAGCCGGGCCCCTTGCAGGAAAGGCCGGGTCTCGGTGTTGAACACCTCGAAACGCTTGCCCGATTCCCAACCGGCGCGAATTACCCCAACGGCAGTGCCGAAAGCGGCGGTGGCCAAGGCGCCGGCGTTGCAGTGCGTCAGAACCGAGCCTCCTTCGGGAATTAGGTACTTGCCGGCTTCCCCCATGCGCCGGTTGATGGACTCGTCCTCTTCCTGAATGCGCTGGGCTTCGGCGAACAGAACATCGGGCAGGCGGGCCAAGTCGGTGCAGTCCTCGGCGACACCCAGCATCTTCTGCACCGCCCAGCGCAGATTCACCGCGGTGGGGCGGGCAGACTCGATTTCTCCGGCGGCCTGCCGCAAGCGGTCCATGAACCCGGCATGGCCGGGCGCATCTATGTCGCGGGCGGCCATGGCGACGGCATAAGCGGCGGTAATGCCGATGGCCGGAGCGCCCCGGACCTGCATATCGCGTATGGCGTCCACCGCAGCCCGGTAGTCCCGAACTTCCACCACGGCCTCGTGCCGGGGAAGCCGGGTTTGGTCCAGCAGCTTCAGCGTGCCGTCCTCCCAGAGTATGGGTCTGATTTCAGTCAATGCAGGTCACCCCGCCGGTATTTGCATCGGTCAACGTACATTGGCCAATGCCAAGAAAAATGCACATAAAAAAAGCCTCTCACCGAGAGAAGCTCAACTTGCTTTAAGCTCCCCCATCTTTCGCCCCCGTTAACGGGAGCGTCGGATTTGGCACCGTGTCCCGTTGTTCTTCGAACAATCGGGCCGGTTGCCTGGCTTCATCGGGCCGTTCCCTCCGCCGTTCTGGATAAGGGATCCAGACGATTATTCAGTTGTTAACCTGTCACCCATACTACTAAGGGCGGCTGGGACTGTCAAGAAATTGGGGCGGGCGCGAGGTCCTGGCAACCTTCAACGCCAACGCCGGGAGTTCCAAAAGCCTGACCAGAATTGTCCCGGCGAAGGCAGGGAAAGTGCCCCCGGCATTGGGGCGTAACTGTTCAGGGTTGAGGGGAATGGCTTGGCCTATGGCGGAATATGGGGGTTGGGTTACGTTGGGGGATTCATCCCCCAAACCCCCTGAGAAAATTGGCAGTTGCCGGAAAGCCTTGGCTGAAAACAATTTACCTTACCAACTCTGAACATTTACATTGGGGCCGGGCGGTTTGACAGGCCAAACCTGCGAAACCATAATGGCGGCATCGCCAGACGAAATCGAAACTCGAACCCTTCCTCAAGTCCGATGCCGGAAGTCCGACGCCGGTTGAATGGGATATGAACTCCTCCGCAGTGACCACGATGTCCCCAAGCTGGGGCCTCTTCACCGACCTTTACGAGCTTACCATGGCCCAAGCCTATTACCGGCTGGGCATGGCCGGAACCGCCACCTTCGGCCTGTTCATCCGCCAGCTACCGCCGAACCGGGGATTTCTGGTCGCCGCCGGCCTGGAGGACGTGCTGGACTACCTGGAAGGGCTGCGGTTCGCAGGGGAGGACCTGGAATACCTGCGCTCGACGGGCATCTTCAACGACGAGTTTGTGGATAGTCTCGAAGGCTTCCGGTTCACCGGCTCGGTGCGGGCCATCCCCGAGGGCCGGGTGTTCTTCTCCGAGGAGCCGGCGCTGGAAGTGACCGCTCCCATTGCGGAGGCGCAGTTGGCCGAAACCTTCATTATCAACCAGGTCAACTTCCAGTCGCTGCTGACGACCAAGGCGGCGCGCTGCGTGACGACGGCCCGAGGCCGGGTCGTGTCGGACTTTTCCGCCCGGCGCACTCACGGCGCCGATGCCGCCCTGAAAATGGCGCGCTGCGGGTACATCGCCGGGTTCCAGGCCACCAGCAACGTGCTGGCTGCCCGCGACTACGGCATACCGCCGACGGGGACAATGGCCCATTCCTTTATTTCCAGCTTTCACCTGGAATTGGACGCCTTTTCCGGTTACGCCCGGTCGTTTCCTGACCGGGCCGTCCTGCTGCTGGACACCTACGATAACATTGCCGGGGCGCACAACGCCGTTACCGTCGCCAAGGAGTTGGAGGCGGGAGGACACCGGCTGGCGGCGGTGCGCTTGGACTCCGGGGACCTGGACGACCTGAGCCGGCGAGTCCGGCGAATCCTCGACGACGCCGGGTTGGGTTATGTCAATATCGTCGCCAGCGGCGGGTTGGATGAGTACTCCATTGACCGAATGGTCGCGGCCGATGCGCCAATCGACAACTTTGGCGTGGGAACCCGGGTGGGTGTTTCCGACGACGCTCCCTGGTCGGACATGGCCTATAAGCTGATGGTCTACGACGGACGGCCCGTGATGAAGTTGAGCGCCGGCAAGGTGTCCCCGCCGGGGTCCAAGCAGGTCTTCCGGTCATTGACGGCGGACGGCAAGTTTGCCGGAGACGTGGTGACCCAAGCCGAAGAGGTTATGCCGGGAGCGGAACCGCTGCTGGAACCGGTCATGTCCGGGGGGCGCCGGCTGGCTGCCAGCCCGACGCTGGACCAAATCCGGCGGACGTTGACCCACGACCTGGAGCGGCTGGACGGGGTTTATCAAGACATCTACAATCCTGAGCGTTACCCGGTCACCTTCAGCGCCGGGTTGCAGGCCCTAACCCGGCGGGTCCAATCAACCATCGGAAAGACCGATGGAGCGACCAGCGGAACGACCCACGAAACGACCGGCACGGCCTGAACCGGCCTGCTGGCCGGCGCCATTTCCCCCGGAAAGGACTGTTCAACCATGAAAATAGCCGTCTGCGTCAAGTACGTCCCCGTGGTCTCCCGCATGGGTTTCGACTACGAGAACAAGACCATCATCCGGGAGGGCGTCCCCTCGGAAATCAACCCCTTCGACCTGCTGGGTCTGACCCGGGCAGTGGAGCTCAAGTCGGGCCCTGACGACGAGGTTACGGCATTGTCCATGGGCCCGCCCCAGACCCGGGATGGGCTGGTCCACTGCTTGGCCTTCGGCGCAGACCGGGCCGTGCTGCTGACGGACCGCGCCCTGGCGGGTTCGGACACCCTGGCCACCGCGCGCGCCCTGGCGTTGGCGTTGGGACGGGAAAACCCGGACCTGATTATATGCGGGCGCAACAGCGCCGACGCCGAGACCGGTCAGGTGGGGCCAGAGCTGGCGGAACTGCTGGGACTTCCCCACGTTAGCCAGGTCAGGAAGCTGGACTTCCTGCCCGACGGCGCCGCCATCACGGTGGAGCGGGTCACCGACGAAGGCCACCAGGTCATCCGGTGCTCCCTGCCGGCGGTGGTATGCGTTACCGAGGGCATCGCTCCCGAAATGTTCCCCAGCCGGGAGGACATGGAGGCCGCCCAGGAGAAGCCCATTGAAGAGATAACCTGCGCCGACTTGTCCGACGACCTGTCCCAGTTCGGCATCCAAGGCTCGCCCACCTGGGTGGAAGACATACGGCTCGTTGAACCCAACCGGCTGGGCGAGGTCATTACCGGCGAGGAACCGGCCACAGCGGCCCACCTGCTGGCCGACCGGCTGCGGGAGCGGTTGGCCGCGCTGGCCGAGGAAGCACAAACCGCCCCGGCCCGGGCTGACGCTGCCCGGCATCCCGGGCAGCAAGCCCAAAGCATCTGGGTCGTGGCCGAGACCGCCGGCGGCGAACTGCGCCATGTCACGCTGGAGATGCTGGGCAAAGCCCGTGAACTGACCGCCTCAACCCGCTCCGAGGTAGCGGCGGTATTCATTGGGGCGGCAGATGACGCCATGACTGCCGCTCTAACCATCGCCGGCGCGGACCGGGTGCTGACCCTGGACAACTCGCAGCTTGGCCCGGTGTGCAGCCGGGGCGTCAGTCAATGCCTGGGCGACGCCATATCCGCCGCCAAACCCTACGCCGTGCTGTTTGCATCCACCGCCGACGGGCGGGACCTGGCTTCGCGCATCGCCGCCCGGCTGGGGTTGGGGCTGACCGGCGACGCCATTGACCTGGAAATCAACGGCGAGGGCCAGTTGGTTCAGCTCAAACCCGCCCTGGGAGGCAACGTCATCGCCCCGATTTTGTCCAGGACGCTACCCAACCTGGTGACGCTGCGGCCGGGCCTGCTAACCCCCGCCGGACCCGACGAATCGGCCGCCCCAACCGTTGAGGCGCTGCCGGTAGCGGAGTTCGCCGGGCCGGACATCGCCCTGTTGGAGACCCACGAGTCCGAAGAGCTGGGGGCCATTGCGCTGACCCAGGCCCAGATTGTAGTAGGGGTCGGAATGGGCATCGGCGGGGCCGAGAACCTGCCCGAGGTCCAGGCCCTGGCGGAGGCGCTGGGCGCCACGGTCGCCACCACCCGCAACGTCGTCCATTCGGGCTGGCTGCCACATCAGGTACAGGTCGGCATCAGCGGACGCACCATCGCCCCCAGGGTCTACATCGCCGTGGGCATCCGAGGGGCCTTCAACCACACGGTGGGAATCCAGAAAGCGGGCGTGATTTTGACCATCAACCGCAACCACCGGGCGCCCATCTTCAAGGCCGCCGACTACGGCATCGTCGGGGACTGGAAGGAGTTCCTGCCGCCTCTGGTGGAGGAGCTGCGCCCCCTGCTGGCCGGGCTGAGGTAAGGCCAAGGGTTTCTTCAAATAAGGGGGGTTGGGTTACGTTGGGGGAAAAATCATCCAAACCCCCCTGCCCCAAACCCCCTGGAAAAGTGGCGGTTGGATGAAAGCCTTGGGTGAAACCAATTTACCTCACCAAGTCTGGACAGTTACGGTGGTTTGTAACTGTTCAGGGTTGAGGGGAGCGGAGTGACCAATGGCGGATTATGGGGTTGGGTTACGTTGGGGGATTCATCCCCCAAACCCCCTGGAAAAAATTGGCGGTTGCCGGAAAGCCTTGGCTGAAACCAATTTACCTCACCAAGTCTGGACAGTTACGGTGGTTTTGGGCCGGGTGACACTCAACGGCGCACGTACTATAATAGGCCCGACTGCCCACTGCGGACGGCACCCGTCAGCACGTTTGGCCGCAGATTCAACCGCAGGTGATGGAGAGGCCTTCCATGGATTACGCATTTACTCCCGAACAGGAAGTCCTTCGCGATGAAGTCCGTCAATTTATAGCCGACAATGTTGACGGCGATATCCTGGCCGAAATCGAAGAGTCGGGAATACGCAACCGCGGCCCCAAGACGCGGGAGATGTACCGCAAGATAGGCGAAAAGGGCTGGATCGGCATGAGCTGGCCCAAGGAATACGGCGGACAGAGCGGCAGCCGTATTGACCAGTACATCGTCGAGGAAGAATTCGCTCGGGTTGGCATCACGGTGGGGGGAGCAGGCAGCGGCGCGCCGGCGATTCTGGCAGCCGGCACCGAAGAGCAGAAGAAATACTTCCTGCCCGGCCTGATACGGGGCGAGATTATTTTTGCCCTGGGTTTCACCGAGCCGCAGGCGGGCGCAGACTTGGCCGGCCTCCAGTGCCGGGCCGTTCGCGACGGCGACGAGTTCGTCATCAACGGCCAGAAAATGTTCACCACGGCAGCCCACTACGGCACCCACATTTACCTGATGGCCCGCACCGACCCGGACGCGCCGCGTCACCGGGGCATATCCATCTTCCTGGTGCCTATTGACCTTCCGGGCATCACGGTCCGCCCTCTTTGGACGATTCAGAACGACCCGGTGGCCCCACCCAGGACGACCTACGGGGACCGGCGCACCAACGAAGTCTTCTTCGAGGACGTGCGCGTCCCCGCTTCCTGTATGTTGGGCGAGGAAAACACGGGCTGGTACGTCGGGGCAATGGGGCTTAACCTGGACCGGGTGGGCGCCAGCCGCTACCTGATTTCGGTGCAGCGGGACGAGGATATCGTCAACTGGGTCAAGGAAAACGATTTGTACGGCGCGGGACCCGGGCAGGACCCGGCGGTGCGGGATCGTCTGGCCGAGTTGTGGATTGAAGCCCAGGTATGCCGGCTGATGACCATGCGCAGTATGTCCCTGGTTGAGCGGGGCGGCAGCTTCACCTACGAAGGCGCCGCCGAAAAGGTTTGGGCGCCGGACCACGGGGTCAAGACCACCGAGACCATCGCCCAGATTCTCGGCCCCTACGGGCAATTGCTCCACGGCTCGGAAGATGCCATTGAAGACGGAATTTTCGCCCACAACCTGCTGGGCGCGTTCCAGTCAGGCATCAACCACGGCAGCGCCCAGGTAATGCGCGACCAGGTGGCCCGCCGCGGCCTGGGAATGCCCCGAGGGTAGACCGGCGCGGCAACGCATCCCAATTCTTGAAAAGGTCAACGGTGGCATGGACGTATTACCCAGCGAAGAAGAACTGATGATGAAAAACCTGGCCCGGGAGTTCCTGGATGCGGAATGCCCTCCGCGCCTGGCCCGGGACATGGAAAAAGACGAGGCCGGTTACTCGCCGGAACTCTGGACCAAGATGGCCGACCTGGGCTGGTTCGGCACGTCCATCCCCGAAGCCTACGGCGGCCAGGGACTGCCCCTGACCTACCTGGGCATCATCCTGGAAGAAGCCGGCCGGGCCATTGCCCCGGTCCCCTTTCACTCCACCGTTGTTCCGGCGTTGACCATCGTCGCCGAGGGTTCCGAGCAGCAGAAGCAGGAGGTCCTGCCCCGCGTGTCCCGGGGCAGCATCATTATGACCTGGGCATTCCAAGAGCAGAACGCCAGGTTGACGCCCGCGGCAGTCAACACGCAGGCAGTGGCCGACGGGGACGACTTTGTCATCACCGGCGGCAAGATGTTCGTGGACAACTTTAACGTCGCCGAAAAATGCCTGGTGGTATGCCGCACATCGCCGGCCTCCGAAGCGGGGGCAGGACTGTCCCTGTTCCTGGTTGACACCAACGCCGCCGGCATCTCCCAGACGGCGCTGACCACATTGGCCAAGGACAAGCAGAGCAAGGTGGAATTCAACGGCGTGCGCGTCCCCAAGTCCGCACTGGTTGGCGGCCTGGACCAGGGTTGGCCCATCGCAAACCGGATGCTCGATGAGGCTACGGTGCTGCTCTGCGCCCAGATGGTCGGGGCGGCCCGCAAAGACATCGAGATGGGCATTGAGTACACCAAGAACCGGGTGGCCTTCGGGCGGCCGATTGGCGCGTTCCAATCGGTGCAGCATATGTGCGCCGACATGACCATTTGGGTAGACGGGGCCCAGCTTTTGACCTATGAGGCCCTGTGGAAAATGGACAACGGCCTGCCCGCAGGCGTTGAAGTCTCTCAAGCCAAGGCATTTTGCAACGACAAGTGCCAGGCGGCGGTGCGGTCCTGCCAGGTGCTGCACGGCGGCATGGGATTTATGATGGAGTTCGACCTGCACCTGTGGTACCGCCGGGTGTGCGCGTGGAGCATGAGGCTCGGCACCAGCTTTGAGCATCGCAGCCGGCTGGCCGCCGCCCTGCTGGACCAGCCGGGAAAGGTGCGGCTGGGCATGGACCTTGCCCCCGTTTCCTGAACGCGGACCACTGACCGGCTAACCACATCCACCGGAACGATTAACCGGAACGATTAACCGGGACACCCGGGAACACCAGCGAGAACACAGGAGTTACGTAAATGCCCAAAGACCCGGTATGCGGCAAGGAAATCGACGAGTCGGGCGCCCGGGCTTCCACCGGACAAACCGCCTACGGCGCCTCGGAAGTTGACCCCGACATGGGCACCCGCAGCTTCCACGACGGCCAGTGGTACTATTTTTGCAGCCTGGACTGCCGGACCAAGTTTCTGGCCAGCCCCGCGGCCTACACCGGGTAATCCCGGAGCAATCCGGGGGCAACCAGCGGGCTCCGGGTATTTCCGGCGAGTCTTTCGGGTTAACCCCTTGGCTTAGCTAATGTAAACGTCCGCTCGCAAGAGAGCGGAAGGAGGCGGAAAATGCACGTTGGCCTGGTAATGGAGTGCGACTACCGGCAAGAACGGACCCAGGAAGAGGCTTTCTCCGAAGCCTTTGAAATCGCCGAGACGGCGGAGGAATGTGGCGTTGACGGAGTCTGGCTGGCCGAGCGGCATTTCGCCACCCATCGCAGACCCGGCGACGCAATGGGGGCCGGCATCCCGTCGGTGGTTTCGGTACCGCTGGTCTGGGGCGCCGCTATCGCCGCCCGCACCAAGAAGCTGCGCATAGGCACCGGCGTCAGCGTACTGCCGCTGTGCCATCCCATCCGCCTCGCCGAGGAAGCGGCCACCGTTGACCAGATTAGCCAGGGCCGGCTGGAATTCGGCGTCGGGCGCAGCGGGTTCCCCCGGTCATATATCGGCTATGGCATCCCCTACTCCGAAAGTCGCGACCGGTTCCAGGAATCCCTGGAAATCATCACCAGGGCTTGGAATGACGACCGGCTGACCTACGAGGGCAAGTATTACTCCTTTGACAACCTGTCGGTGATGCCGCGGCCCTACCAGAAGCCCCACCCCCCCATCCGCATCGCCGCAACCACCATGGACACCTTCCCGATAGTCGGGGAGATGGGCTACTCCCTGGTGTCGGGACTGAGGGGGTTCACGATTCCCGAGGTCGCCCGCAACCTGGAAGCCTACCGTGAGGCATGGCACGCCGCGGGTCACGAGGGAGAAGGCGACGTTTATCTCCGGGTTCCGATATACGTGGGCGACGATTACGAGCGGGGCATCTCCGAACCCGAGGAAAGCACGATGCGTTCCTACCGCCGCCTGGCCGAGACCTTCCAACAGTCGGCGTCCGCCGCCGGCACCACCGTTTCCGAGGAGCGGCAGGAGCGTTACGAGCGCCTGTCCAACGTGACCTACGAGGACCTGCTACAAGACCGGCTGGCCTACGGGGATCCGGAAGCGGTCGCCAACAAGCTGCTGAACCTGAAGCACGAGTTGGGTCTGACGGGCATCATCATGGAACCCAATGTCGGGGGCCAACTGACGGCGGCGCAAGTGCTCAACTCCATCCGGCTGTACGGCAAAGAAGTCGGCCCCAAGCTCCGGTAAGGGTTCCCGACCAAACTCGGCCAAAGCTCAAACCCCCTGGCCCGGATGCGGTCAGGGGGTTTATTTATTATGACGTCCGGGGGCAAGGTGGATGCGAATGGCGTGGATTTTCTTGCTGGCGGCGGGACTGCTGGAGGTGGCCTGGGCGGTGGGCCTGAACTACGCGCAGGGGTTCACCAGGCTGGTCCCAACGGTGTTTACCGGCGTGGCACTGCTAGGCAGTATGTTCTTCATGGGGTTGGCGGTGCGGGATCTGCCTCTGGGCACGGCCTACGCCATTTGGGTGGGCATTGGCGTAGTGGGAACTGCTGCCCTGGGAATAGTTCTCTTCAACGAGTCCCGCGACTTTGGCCGGTTGTTTTTCCTGGGGTTGATTGTCGTGGCGCTGGTGGGTTTGAAACTGACCACCAAGTAGGGTCAAGGAAGTCCTTCGAGGACCCCAGGCCGAACGGTTAAGAAGCCTTTGCAGTAATTATGGCGAATGTCGGCGGGTTGTTGAAATAACGCGACAATTTCGCGCATAATTGCCCGTGATGAATTTCGTTTCGCATTGCCGGTTAATTCCCCAACCTGATTGCGTCTTGCGGAGGACGGCCTGATGGACGCCGCTCCCATCCTGGAAGTCAAGGATGTGGTGAAGGACTTTGGCGGCGTCCGGGCCGTGGACCATTGCTCCTTCAAGGTTACGCCAGGGGCGATTCACGGGCTGATTGGCCCCAACGGTGCAGGGAAGACGACGCTGTTCAACCTCGTTTCCGGCGCGGTCCCGCCGACCAGCGGCCAAATAATTTTCCGCGGCCAGCGCATTGACGGCATGAGGATGCATCAGACCTTCGAGCAGGGCTTGGTGCGCACCTTCCAGATTCCCCGGGAACTGCGGCGCATGACGGTGCTGGAGAATCTGATGCTGGTCCCGGCGCCGCAGTTGGGCGAGAAACTTTGGGCGTCGTGGCTGATGCCCTGGCGGGTGAGCCGGCAAGAGCGGCGTGTTGAGACGCAGGCGTTGGAGACGCTGGAGCTGGTCAGCCTGGGGCATCTGGCCAACGAGTACGCGGGCAACCTGTCCGGCGGGCAAAAGAAGCTGCTGGAATTGGCGCGCACTCTGATGGCCGAGCCAAAATTGGTCTTGCTGGACGAACCCGGCGCCGGCGTCAACCGGACGTTGCTGCGGGAACTGGCGGCCAACATCCTGCGCGCCAGCGTAGAACGGGAAGTTACCTTCGTTATCATTGAACACGATATGCGGCTGGTGATGAGCCTGTGCGACCCGATCATCGTCATGGCCAACGGCACGGTCATAGCTCAGGGTACGCCGCTGGAAATTCAGAGCGACCCGCTCGTGCTGGAAGCCTACCTGGGAGGCGCCATTCGTGCCATTGCTTGAAGCCTCCGATGTGGTGGCCGGGTATGGAGAGACCGAGATTCTCCACGGCGTGTCCATCACCGTGGACGCGGGCGAGGTGGTCACCATTATCGGCCCCAATGGCTGTGGCAAGTCCACGCTGATGAAGGCTCTCGTGGGGCTGGTGCCGGTCCGCACCGGCAGGGTGACGTTCAAGGGTTCCGTCATATCCGGCCGGCCTCCCGAGCAAATCGTCCGCACCGGTTTGTGCTACGTTCCCCAGACCAACAACGTTTTTCCGTCCCTGAGCATTCGGGAAAACCTGGAGATGGGAGCCTTTGTCCGCCGGGATGACTACCGGGGCCGGATTGAGGAGATGCTTGAGCTTTTCCCCGACCTGACCCGGGACCCCGGACGCAAGGCGGGCAGCCTGTCCGGCGGGCAGCGTCAGATGCTGGCCATCGCGCGAGCCTTGATGCTGGACCCGGCGCTGCTCCTGCTGGACGAGCCGTCAGCCGGCCTTTCCCCGGCGATGATGAACACCGTTTTCGACCGAATCCTGGAGATCAACCAAACCGGCGTTGCCGTGCTCCTCATTGAGCAGAACGCCCGGGACGCGCTGGGAATGTCGGACCGGGGATACATTCTGGTGGCCGGCGAAAAGCGGTTGGAGGATACGGGTCAGGACTTGCTGGACAACCCGGAAGTTGCCAGCTTGTACCTGGGAGGTTAGCGGGTGTTGCGAATCCCCATCTTGCGGCAAGCGGCAGCGCGGCTCAGCATAACCTGGACGCCGGGGCTCATCACCTTGGCCATAGTGGTTGTGGCCGCGGGCGTCGGGTTCCTACCGTTCGTGAAAATGGGGCTGGTGGTGAACGGGGTGTTCCTCGGGGCCATCATCGCGCTGGGAGCCATCGGACTGACCCTAATCTATGGCATCCTGAACTTCGCCAACATCGCTCACGGCGACTACATGACAATGGGCGCCTACGTCGCGCTGTTCCTGGTGGGCAGCCTGCTGCCCCGGCTGGGGATCGAGAGCGGGGGGCTGGGCCCCTTCACCTTTGGATACCCGGTGCTGATTGCGCTGCCCATCGCGGTGGCCGCGGTGGCCGCCCTAGCCATTGCCCTGGACATCGGCATTTACCGGCGGCTGCGGGACCGGGGCGTCAACGCCGTGGTGCTGGCAATGGCCTCCCTGGGCGTGGCCATTGCGCTGCGGGGACTGGTGCAGGTGTTATGGAGCGGCGAAACTCAGCACTACCCGCGGGAGTCCCGGCAGGTCTTCCACCTGCCTATGGACGTGCGCATACCGCCGGACGCCATCTTCATCGGCATCGTGACGATCATTCTCGTAACCGCCGTCTACGTCGCGCTGACCCGCACCAGGATGGGGAAGGCGATGCGGGCCACTGCGGACAACCGGGATCTGGCCCTGGTCAGCGGCATTGACACGCGGCAGGTTATCTGGTGGACCTGGGCGATGGGCGCGGTGCTGGCGGCAACCGCCGGCATCCTGCTGGGTGTGTTTCAGGCGCAGTTGGTGCCCATCATGGGGTGGAAATTCCTGATTCCGCTGTTCGCCGCGGTCATTCTCGGGGGCCTGGGCAACCCCTACGGCGCGCTGGTGGCCGCTTTCATAATCGGGGTCACGTCCGAAGTCTCAACCCAATGGATTAACCCAAGCTACAAACCGGCGGTGTCCTTCGCCATTATGATCGGGATGCTGCTGGTGCGGCCGCGAGGAATCTTCGGGGGAGGCAGGACTTGAACCCGGGGCTTCGGGGAGCAGAAACCCCCTTCCTTTTGAACCGCCGGTTGGACTATCGGGCCAAGGGTGGCTCGGTAAGGAAGCCCTTCGAGTTCCTCAGGACGAACGAATCAGTATGGAAGTAACCGGATGGAAGTAGCCGGAATCTTCAGCTACCTGTCGGGGTTCGCCATCATGGCGGGAATCTACGGAATTTTCGCCCTGGGGCTGAATGTTCATTGGGGGCACACGGGCCTGTTCAACATCGGCATCGCCGGATTCTTCGCCCTGGGAGCCTACACCACGGCGTTGCTGACGACGCTGCCGCCGGACCCCGCCCTGTTCGAGGACTTCATATTCGGCGGCAACTGGGCCGAGCTGGCATACCTGGATTTGGGCGTTGACCTTTGGTTCTTGCTGGCGTTGGGCGCAGCGGCCGCTGTTAGCGCGGTCGTGGCCCTGGTTATCGGTTATGTAACCCTGCGGCTAAATGATGACTATCTGGCCATCGCCACCCTGGGCATCGCCGAGACGGTGCGGCTGTTCTTCCTCAACGAAAAATGGGCGGCCAACGGCTCCAAGGGACTGTACCGGATCCCCAAGTTTCTGGGCGATTGGGTGCCTCCGGAGCATTACGACTACCTGTACCTGCCCGTGGTGCTGGCCGTTCTGGCGATGCTGTTCCTAGCCGTGGAAGTGTCGGTCAGGTCCCCGTGGGGCCGGGTACTGCGGGCCATCCGGGACGATGAAACGGCCGCCGAAGCCAGCGGAAAGAACGTTTTCCGGTTCAAGCTCCAGGCGTTCGTCTTCGGGGCGGTCATCATGGGCATCGGCGGGGCATTGTTCACCCACCACCAGCTTTTCCTGGCTCCGCTGACCTTCGACCCGCTGCTGGCGACCTTCGTCATCTGGGCGATGCTGTTGGTAGGCGGCTCGGGCAACAATTGGGGCGCGGTGCTGGGGGCCTTCGTGGTGTGGGGAATCTGGACCGGCACCCAGTTTCTGCCGGGGCCGCTGGCCGACCCCAACGCCAGGTTCTTGATGATAGGCGTCCTGATAGTCGCGGTAATTATGCTGCGTCCCGGCGGCATCCTCGGCGAACGGCGCTACATTGCCCGACGCTCTCGCGGTGAAACGCAGCAACGTGGGGACACCCCCTCCGCGTAGGCGACCCAATACACAGGGGCGGGTAAATACCCGCCCCTGTGTGCTGCTCCAATTTGCCTTCACCCTCACCCCCACCTTCACCTTCACCTTCACCTTCACCGGGAGAGAGTAACGATAGCGGTCTAGGGGGTCTCGAACCTGCCGGTGGACTGGATTTCGCCGTCCATGATGGTCCAGATTTCGATGGGGCCGTACACGTCGCCATTTTCATCGAAGTCGACGGTCCCGCTGGCTCCCTCGTAATTGACATCCTCGCCCGCGGCAATGAGAGCTATGGCCCGGGCAATTTCATCCCGACCGGGGCCAACTACCTCACCGGGGGAGTTGGCTACGAACCGCATCGCGTCGCGAATGGCGGCGGCGTCGGTGGTGCTGCCGGCTTTGGCCGCGGCCAGGGCAATCAACACCGTTGCATCATAATGCTCCGCCATAAAGGGGTGGGTAACCGGGAAGCCGTAGGTTTCCTCGTAGGAGCTCTCGAAAGCGCCTTTGGCCGGCGAGTCCGGGCCGCCCGCCACGGTGCCCAGAGAGCCGTCCAGTGCATCCCAAGCCTTGATGCCTTCGATCCATTCCGACCCTTTGGTGCCGTCGGTAAACAGGAACTTGCTGGCATAGCCGCCTTCGATGGCCTCACGGACATATACTCCGGCCTGCCCGGGGTAGCTCATAACCGCCAGAACGTCGGGGTCGCCTTCGGTGGCTTTGTCCAACTCGGAGACGAAAGTGGGCTGCACGTCTTCGTGGGGAACCTTGGCCGTGACCGTTCCGCCCAGCGCCGTAAAGCTCTTCTCGAACTGGTCGGCCAAGCCCTCGCCATAGGCGTTGTTGATGTACATTATGCCGACTTTTTCGTAGCCCTGTTCCTGCGCGATGCGAGCCAGGATAACGCCCTGGGCCGCGTCGGAGGGCGCGGTGCGGAAGATATAGTCGTTGTCTTCCAACACCGTGATCGCGGGCGCGGTGGATGCGCCGGAAACCAACAGAGTGTTGTTGGGAATTACCACCGAGTTGGCTACGGCTATGGTGACCCCGCTGGAAAGCGCGCCGACGATGGCAACGACGTTTTCCACGTCTACCAGCGCCCGGGCGGCGTCCACGCCCTGGACCGGGCTCACCCCGGTGTCCCGGCTAGTAATGACCATCGTTGCGCCGTGAACTCCGCCGGCGCGGTTTACGTGGTCGGCGGCCAGGGCCACAGAGTTGCGGAGCGGCGGCCCGAACTCGGCCAGCGAGCCGGTGAAGGCGTTGAGGTTGCCCACTTCCAGCGGCGGCAGCGCCTCCATTGGGACTTCCACCACCTTGGTGACTTCGACTTGCTCCGTAACTACTTTAGTAACCTCTACCGGAACTTCCCTGGTGACTTCAACCGGGACCTCGACGACTTCGGCGGCCCCGCACCCGGCGACCGCCAATGCAACAAGGACGACCACAACCAACGCCGCCCAACCGTACCTCAAGTTGGTGAACATTCTTTCCTCCTTATGCTGGAACCAATCGCAGCAATACGGTTCCGCCGCGCCGCGCAGGTCCCTTTTACCTTACACTTTAACGTATAACCGGGCGGCGACGGTAGCGTTTCGCGCCGCTGAACCCGACCCTTTGGACCAGGAAGTCCTTCGAGGACCTCAGGACGAACGATTGAGCGGGCCCGAAGGTAACTGTTCAGGGTTGAGAGGAGGGGCCGATGGAGGAATATGGGGGTTGGGTTACGTTGGGGGATTCATCCCCCAAACCCCCTGAAAGCCTTGGCTGAAACCAATTTACCCCACCAACTCTGAACAGTTACGCCCCAAGAGAAACGATTGACATTGCCCCATTATGAACGACCAGGCGGGCCCAATTACGAGTGATTGGATAACCAGCTAAAAGATAGCCAGCGGGTTCACCGGGGAGCCCGTGGCGTTCTTGAAACGCAGCGGCGCGACGTTGAACATGAACTCCCAGCGTCCCAGCCGCTCGCATACCTGCGCCAATTCTTCACAGTTAGCGGCGTCGATCAACCACAGGCCCATGCCGACGATGCCAACCTTGTGTACCGGCAGGCCGATTCCCGGGTAGCCGCTGGGGTCAACGTCCTGGGAAGCGTCACCGGCCACCAACGCCACGCCTCTTTCCTTGAGCCAGGGCAGCGTCTCGGCGTGCAGGCCGGGCCGTCCCGCGGCCGGGGGTCCCAACTCCAGTCGCCGCTTGTACCAACCCAGGCGCAGCATCAGAGCGTCGCCTTCCTCGATGCGGACGCCCTGCGCCTGCTCACAAGCCTCAAGGTCAGCAGTAAAGACCGGTTCGCCGGCCTCCAGCCAGTCCTTGCCCTTGACGCGGGCGACGTCCAGCAGGACTCCGCGGGTGACGATGCCGTTCTGGGCCTGGTCAATGTTCAGGCTGTTGGCCTTGGTGTCCGAGTTCACTTCCGACGCGGGCCGTCCGTTGTACATCCTGCCGTTCCAGACTTGATGGCAGAGGCTGTCCAGGTGAGTGATGGTCAAGCCGTGGAAGGAAAATCCGATGAAGTCGGAAGTTCCGCCCGGTCCTTCTTCCGGGCAACTGTCGCCGGCCCGAATCATGTAGTGCAACGGGGGAATGGAGGTAACGTCGGGCGCCTGTTCGGGGACGATCAAGCGCGAGCAGGTGACGCTGATTCCCTCGGTCACCAGAGCAGCGGCCTGCTGCCGCTTAGCATCGGTAATCAGGTTCAGGGTGCCAAGCTGGTCGTCGGCGCCCCAGCGCCCCCAGTTGCTCAGGGACTCCAGCCACCCGATAACTTGCTCCTCGGTGGGTATCTGCGCGGTGGTCATAGCTTGCCCTCCTGGATGGAAATTGGATGGAAATTGACGGGTATCATGGTTCTCGCTTCGGCTTGAATCGCAACCGGCGCCGGCGGGCCTTCACGCCGTCGATGCGACGGCTTCCCTGGCTTCGGCCATCAACTCGTCAACGTCGTGGAAGATGCGTTCGACATCGGGACGGAGATACAGCAGGACGGCCTCCCGGACCGGCTTGCCAGTGACTTCCCCGACCGCCCAAGCATACAGCCCGACCTGTCTCCGGTACTGCGAGGCCGAGGCTGACACGCCCGCAGCGTTCACGTCGTCGGTCTTGTAGTCAACGATAGTCAGCCCGCCGGGGCCGTCAATCAGCAGGTCGATGAAACCCTCGACCAAAACGCCGTCCAACGGGGCGCTGACAAACACTTCCCGGTAATAGTTGGCCTGGCCCGAATTGGCGCTGGCGACCATCTCCCGCACCACCGTGGATTCCAGGGCGTTGCGGGCCAACAACTCAACCTGCCCCGACAGTTCCGGGATGCCCTCGGCGGCGGCCTGAGCGATGCTGGTTTCCCCAACCCGGTCGCCGGTGGTCAGGTCTACGGTTTGCAGGACGGCGTGGACGGCACGGCCCAGATTGGTACCGCCGCGTCCTCGACGGTAGGAGACCTCGCCTTCCTCGGCTTGGTCCTTGGCCTGGTCGATGCTCAAGCGGGCGACGGCGGTGACCCCCTGGGCCCTGGGCCGGCCAGCCCGGACAATGGTGGCGTTCCGCTGTTCCTGCCAGGCTTCCCGCCGCTGGGGAAAGTCGTCCAGGGCCACCAGCGATGCTGGGACACCTGTCGGGGTTCCGACGGGGACCGCTCCGATGAGGCCGTCGGCGTCAATCTCGCGCCACAACCCCGGGGCGGCGGCGCAATACTGCTCAAGCTGGGCCGCCGGTGATTTGGCGGAGTTCTTGCCGCGGAACAAGCTCAGCACCAAATGGTCTTTGGCGCGGGTGCAGGCTACGTAGGCCAGCCGGACCACCTCGGCGTCGCCGGCCGCTTTTTCCAGCCCGTCGGCGGCCTCAAACCCCCCTGTCCGGAAGTGAGTTTCCGCGGCTGCCGGAATCCGTACCTCAGCCTTTCCCGTGGAGCGGTCGACGACCACCGGATCGGGGGTATGCCGGCGGGTACTACCCATACCGGTGAGCATGACGATGGGAAACTCCAGGCCCTTGGCGGCATGGATGGTCATAATCCGCACACAATCTTCGTCGGTTTCCGGGACCGGCGACTCCACGGCGCGGGCGCGCTCGCTGACCTGGCGGTCCATCCAGTCCAGGAAACCCCGCAGCGAACTACCGCCGGCGTGAAGGAAGGCGGTGGCCTGCTCCACCACGAAGCGCAGGCGGCGCCAACGTTCGCGGGGACGGCGGCGGGCGAAGGATGATTCGATCATGCGGCGGTCCCGGATGAACCGTTCGATTAGTTCGTCGGGCAGGCTCCAGGAATGCTCGTCGTGGAACTTCCGCAGCGCCGCCAAGCCGTCCGCCACTGGCCCGGAAGCGGCGCCGGGGTTGAAATAGTCGAACCGGCCCCCGTCATCCACGAACCGGAGCAGCTCGGCGTCGCTGCAAGCAAAGGCCGACGAACGCAGCGCGGCTACCAACGCCACCTGGTCGGCGGGGCTGTCTATGGCCCGAAGGCAGTTCAGCAGCTCCCTAACGTCCTCCGTGGCCAGCACCAGGGACTCGCTCTCGATGCGGTAGGGCACGTCGGCGTCTTCCAGCGCCTGCTCCAGAGAGCCGAGGCTGGTCCGGGCGGGCATCAGCAAGCAGATGTCCCGGTACTCGGCATCCCGCAACTCGCCGGAATCCCCGTCGCGCACCTGCCACAGTTCAGCCTTCACTTGCCGGGCCAGAGCGGCGACGGCTAGGGACTCCTGCCGGCGCACCTCGGCGGCGGGGCCATCCACCTGTCCGCCGATGCGGTGGACTCCCAGGGGAGGGGTTGCGTCGGGGGGTGTCCACCAAGCGGACAGGTCCTGATAGTCGGCCTGGAGCACCGGGCCGCCGTCGGCCGGGTCAGCGCCGGTCATCCATTGGCGGAAAACGTGGTTGACCCAATCAATGACGCCGGTCTGCGAGCGGAAGTTTTGCACCAGGGGGACGGACTCTTGCGTCAATTGTCCCCGTACCTCTTCCAGCGCGGAAATGTCGGCGCGGCGGAAGCGGTAGATGGACTGCTTGGGGTCGCCCACTACGAACAGTTTGCCGGGGACCGCTTGGACTGCCCGCCAATCCGCCGTTTCCCCGGCGGCCGGGGCGTCGGGGCTGCCTGCCAGAAAAAAGGCAATCTCGGCCTGTATCGGGTCGGTATCCTGGAATTCGTCAATCAGGATGTTGGAGAACCGGCGTTGAAAGTGCCGGCGGGCCCGGGGATTGTTCCGCAGCATATCCCGGGCCCACACTAGCAGGTCGTGGAACTCGGCGCGTCCCTCGGTCTTGCGCCGCTCCACCTGCTCCAGCACGAAGCGCCGGACGCTTTGCAGCAGGGGCAACAGCGCCGCCAGCCGGATTTGCTCCAGTTCGCGGACCCGGGTCTCTTCCAGTTCGGCGAAAAGAGCCTTCAGGAACGTGCAGCCGTTGACGCCTGAGACCGGATCGGTCCCCCAGTTGCCTTGCGCCCCCCGGGTGGTGGACAGCTTCCCGGCCGCGGTCAACAGCGCGATGGATGCCCCGATGGATGCTCCGATGGGTGCTCCGATGGATGCTCCCTCGCCGGCATCCTGGATGCGGCGGCCGAGGTTGGACACGGCTTGGGCGTGGGCATAGAGAACGTCGGACGGGCCGTTCTTGGCGAGGGGCAGCAACCGGTCAACCTCGGATGCGGCCTCGGCCAACTGCGGCACGATGGTCAGGGACGGCGGGGGGGCTTCGGGGAATGGGACTTGCTGCACCAGATCGTAGTCCCGGTGGAGGGCTGCCGCCACTAGCCGCAGGTCGGCCAGACGCAGGCCCAGGGACAACGCGCGCAGGATTTGGGGGCTGAGTTCATCGGAATCCAGGGCTTGGTCCAGCCATTCTTCCCAGGCTTCCTGAAACCCCAGGTCGGCCTGTATACCGTCCAGGGTGTCAAAGACCGGCGGCAACCCGGCCTCCAGGGGCAGTTCCCGGAGCAGGGACAGAGCAAAGCTGTGGAGAGTCTGAATTGACGCCAACTCCATCTCGCGGGCGGCCTTTCCGCAACGCTGGCGTTCGTCCGCATCCTGCCCCTCGCGGGCCTCTTTTTCCAGTTCCCGGCGCACCCGCTCGCGCAGTTCGGAGGCGGCGGCTTCGGTGAAGGTAATTGCCGCCAACCCGCTCATATCGGTCCGGCCCGACGCGATGAGGGACGTTATGCGGCTCACCAACGCCGTGGTCTTGCCCGTTCCCGCCCCGGCCTCGACGAACAGGTTTTCGTCCAAGCAGTCCTTGATACGCAGGCGATGATGCTGGTCGGCGGACGCTGCGGCTACGGTCATGCTTACTCCTCTCCTTCCCCAGCGTCGGGGAGTGGCTGGGCCAAGCGGGTGTAGGGAAGGGCCTGCGGCGAAGATTGCTTGCGTTCCCAACGCACCTCTTTCCCCGAGAGGCAGACCCGCTGGAAATCGCAAAACGAGCAGTTGGCCGAGTCAAACCGTCCAGGCAGGCCGGGGTTGGCCGGGAAAACGCCTTCGCGGATGCCGGTCACGATGGTCTGCACTGTCTTCAGAAAGTCCGGTTCAACCTTGTCCAGCGCCACCGGAATCCTCCCAAACTCGCCTCGGTCGGAAACGAACCAATAGTCGGCCTCGATGGAGGCGTTGGGCAGGAGGCCATCGCGCACGGCCAGCGCGTAGACCGGGAGCTGCAAGTGAGTCCCGCGCCCCAGCGGTTCCTTCGCAATATCCTGGTATGAGTCGGACCTGCCGGTCTTGTAGTCGGTGACGATTGCCCTGGAATGGTCGGGGGAAACGTCCACCCGATCAATCATGCCCCGGAAGCGCACTCTTTCTCCATTGGGAAGTTCCAGCGTTACCGGCGAGTCATCAAACCCAAACCTCGTTTCGGCTTGCCAAGGGAGCACACCGTGTTCCGCCCGGCGCTCGGCATCTTTTTCCAGGAAGGTCCCAAGTTCCCGACGGATTTCTTCCTTGACGGCTTCCCACATGACCCGGCGTCCGGTGACGCCTTTTCGCTCGGCGGCCTTGAACTCTTCCTCGGCGATGACACCCAAGCGTCGGGCGTCGGAGTCTGTCCAGGTAACGCCGGGACCGGGCGGGCCGGATTCAACCGCTTCTTTGATGAACCGCTCCAGAATGGCGTGGACCAGGTTGCCGCGTTCCAGGCCTGAAAGGGTAAGCACATCCTCCGGGGTGTCCCAAGCCGACAGGTTCAGGACGTTGCCGAGGAAGAATTGGAAAGGGCAGCGGGCCCAGCTTTCCAGCCGGGTGGGAGACACCACTCGGGTCACCGCGCCAGACAGCCGCGGGCTTGCGGAGGCGATGCCGCCGACGTAGCCGTCCCATTCGGACAACTCCTGGCTGCCCCGAGCTCGATTCATGGCCAAGGCCCGGCCCAGCGGTGAGGCAGCCTCGGCCAACGGATGCTGGTCTACCCGACCGCCGGCATGCCACCATTTCGCCAGGGACTCCAGGTCATACTCATGCCCATCGGCGGCGGCGCCACCCGCGGCGTCTTGCAGGGAGTGTTCCGGGGACTGTACTACTGACAGCCAGGGCGCGCTGATTTGGGTCAATTCTTGCGAAGAGACCCGGTCTTCCGGTGGACTGCCGCCGGACGTCCCTGGAAGCCAGGAAAGCCGGGACAGCAATGACGCGGTGTCGAGGAGCCAGCGCGCCGGGTGCTGGCCCCGGCGCGCGCCGGGGTCGGTCCGGGCATAGGACAGGAACCGGCGCTGGCCGGCTGCCAGCGCGGAAAGGTACACCCGGCGTTCTTCCAACGACGACGCCAGGCGCAGAGGAAACTTTCCCTCGCCCAACTCCCGGCGGGCGGAATCAGGCAGCAACGGGTCTTCCCGAGGCCTGGGCGGGAAAACGCCTTCGGCCATGCCGAAGATCCAAAGGGCATCAAACTCCATTCCCCGGGCGGTGTCTATGTTGGCGGTGAACACGCCGCTGCCGGTTGCTCCGCTGCGTCCGGCAGGGACGGACAGGGCGTTTTCCAGAGCCTGCCTGAAATTGGCCAGAGTCGCGCCTTCCTCAACATCGTCAAGTTCCCGAAGCTGTTCCAGCGCGGCAATGACCCGGTCGTGGGCGTCCTGCTGTTCCTCGGGCCACTGTTGGAGCCGGGATGCGTAGTGTTGGAACGCCCCTTTCCCCCAATCGCTGAAATCGCGCCATCTGCTCCCGTCGGGCGGGGGTAGCCACCCGTCCAACCCCTTGACGAACGCGAGCAATCCCGCCGATGCTGCCGCCCGGCCCTGAGCGGCCCGGGCCCGGGCCGGAGTGGTTTCCCCCCGCCAGTCCGCAGCATCTACCGACTGGCTGGCCTGGTCCCGGTGGTCCTCGCGGGTCAGAGGTTCCAGCAGGCGGCCCCACTGGCCCAAACCCCGGACTACGCCGGCTTCCCGAGAGACCCTTTCCCAGATCATCAGTTCCGCCGCAGCGAAGCCGCCACTGGGATCATCGAAGCCGTGAGACACCGGGGCCTCGGACAGCCACTGCATCAACCGGGCCCGTCCAAAATCATCTTCAATAACATCCAGCAACCCCAGCAGAAGGCGTCCGGGGGCCGAGTCCTTGACCGGGACCGCGGCCGGCCCTGCTATGGGGATCCCGGCCAGCCTGAGTTCCGTTTGCAGTTGGTGGGCATAGGGGTCGGCCTGCCGGTAAAGGGCGGCCATGCGGTGGAAGGGCACTCCGTCCGAAGCGGCCCGCAGCATATCCCGCACCGCCCGGCGCACCTCCTCACGGACGTCGGGGGCGGACACGATGCCGTGTACCTCGCAGCCGAGGTCCCCGGCATTTTCTGCCCTTCCGGTTGCGGGGGCAGTTCCATTGACGGCGACCCCGCCGCAGACCCCGCCGCAGACCACACCGAAGGACTCGGCCAATTTCCAGGAGGCGGCGTCAGCCTCATCTTCGCCGGTCAGCCCGATGACCAGGCTGCACAGGCCGGCCTCGGCCAGCGCGTGGGCCAGGTCTGTTTCGGCGGGCGAAAACTCGGCGGTCAGAAAAAAGATTACGGCACCAATGTCCCGCAGCGCGGCGGCGCCAGTCCCGGACCGGACGGCTTCGGCCGCAGCCCTCGCCATATCTTCCTGGTGGTAGTAGCCCCGGGTCTTTTCCCGGAAGCGGCGAAACAGTCTGACGGTATCTTCTTGAAGTGGTTCGAGGGCAGCCAACTGCTCCAGGTCCGAATTGCCCAGGGGGGCCAGGTCGCGGAAGGTGGATCTCAGCGCCCGATGGAGGGACGGATGCCTGGCCACCGGCCCCAGGACGGCCAGGTCCGCCGCGTCACCGGACACGGCGCGCACGGCGGCCAACTCCACCGGCCCGGACATGGGACGCCGCCCTTGATCGGCCATGACCGGAGCGCCGAGATATTCGGCAAGCCGGGCCGCGACCATGAACCGGACGTTGAGCAGGCCGGCGTCCCCGGCAAGAACGTGCCGCAGCGAAATTCCGGCGTAGTGGCTGGGGGGAATCACCGTAACCGGCGCCAGGGGGTCGGCGGCCTTGGCCTCGGCAACCAGACGCTGCAACCGCTCCCCCGCCGGCGGTCCAAAACGTTCCAGGTAAACCTGCGGTCGGGTCATGCGGCACACTCCACAGCGGTTACGCAAAGGGGTTCGGCGCCAAGGGAGCCCAGCCATACCGGGCGCCGGCAGAGCGGCCCGCGCCGGATGCGAGGCGCCCAGAGTCCGTCGCCAAGCATACCGTTTCCAGCGATTGATTTACAAACGGGGGCCGGCGCGCCGGGGCGATTACACTTGGGGACGCCGGACCGCGGTCTGCAATACCGGGCGGCTTTCCCGACAATTGGCCGGAAAAAGCAGAGCCGGCCCGCTAATAATCCAGGATTGCAAACTGTTAAGATGAAGGAGCACTATATCGCAACGAGCGGCAAGCGGGCGGGTCGAGCCGGTTGTCCCGCCAATTAGTCTCGCCTCATTAGGTCACAAACGCCAATCAGGATGATTGGGGGCGCGGTTTGAGCTATCAGCCCATCGAGAACTACGGGATCATCGGCAATATGCACACCATTGCGCTGGTGTGCATAAACGGGTCTATTGATTGGTTCTGTATGCCCAGCTTTGACGCGCCCAGCGTGTTCGGCGCCATCCTGGACGAAGCAAAGGGCGGCCACTTCAAGATCGCCCCCACCAACACCGCCGGCGTAACCCACAAGCAAATCTACTGGCCCCAGACCAACGTGCTGGTTACCCGTTTCCTCTCTCCCGACGGGGTTGGGGAGGTCACGGACTTTATGCCGATGGAGGCCAACGAACGCCACTACCAGCATGAGCACAACGAGCTGGTCCGCCGGGTCAACGTGGTGCGGGGCACGATGCGTTTTCGCATGGAGTGTTTCCCCGCCTTCAATTACGGACGAGACTCGCATAAAATCGTGGAAATCGCCCAATCAGGGGCGTACTTCATCTCCAACACGATTTGGTTGCAGCTTTCAACAGCGGTCCCCTTGCGCCGGGAGTTGTTCGCCGACGCGGGGATACCCGGAGAGGGCATGGTTGCCGAGTTTACCCTGCAAGAAGGGCAGAACGCCGCCTTTGCCATTGGCGAAGTGTGCGAGTCTTGCGGCGACTATCTGCCGCCCTATTCCCAGACGGAAAGCCAGCAGATGTTCGAGGACACCGTCACGTACTGGCGGCGGTGGCTCGCCACTTCCACCTACCGGGGCCGCTGGCGCGAGATAGTGGAACGCTCGGCCCTAGTGTTGAAGCTCCTGACCTATCATCCCACCGGCGCCATCGTCGCCGCCCCTACTTGCAGCTTGCCGGAGGATGTGGGAGGGGTGCGCAACTGGGACTACCGCTACACCTGGATTAGAGATGCCGCTTTCACGCTGTACGCCCTCCTGCGCATCGGCTTCACGGAGGAAGCCGCCCAGTTTATGAAGTGGATTGAGGCCCGGGCCACCGAATTAAACCCGGACGGCTCGCTTCAGATAATGTACGGCATAGACGGGAGGCACAAACTAACCGAGGAGACCCTGGACCACCTGGACGGCTACCGGGATTCCCGCCCAGTGCGCATCGGCAACGGGGCCTACGGTCAGGTGCAGTTGGATATCTACGGCGAGTTGATGGATGCCGTCTACTTGTACAACCGTTACGGCAATCCCATCTCCTATGATTTCTGGGTGCATCTGCGGCGGTTGATCAACTGGGTGTGCGAAAACTGGGAGCGGCCCGACGAAGGGATTTGGGAAATCCGAGGCGGGCAGCGGCACTTCGTTTACTCCAAGCTGATGTGCTGGGTCGCCATCGACCGCGCTCTTCGGGTGGCCGATGCCCGTTCCTTTCCGGCTGACCGGGAGCATTGGCACAAGACCCGCGACCGCATCTACGAGGACATTATGGAGCGGGGGTGGAGCAAAGAGAGGAGGGCCTTCGTTCAGTCCTATGACAGCGAACAACTCGACGCTTCCAATTTAATTATGCCCCTGGTGTTCTTCGTGGCGCCCAACGACCCCCGGATGATTCAAACCCTGGACGCTATCAACTGTTCCCCGGAGGAAGGCGGGCTGGTGTCCAACAGCCTGGTTTACCGTTACGACCTTCAGGCATCACCCGACGGAATCAGCGGCGAGGAAGGGACATTCAACATTTGCACCTTCTGGCTGGTGGAAGCCCTGACCCGGGCCGGCTGGACCGACCCGACCCGGCTGGACCAGGCCCAGCTCATGTTTGAGAAGATGCTGGGGTACGCCAACCACCTGGGTTTATATGCCGAGGAGACCGGACATAGCGGCGAGAGCCTGGGCAATTTTCCGCAAGCCTTCACCCACCTGGCGCTGATAAGCTCGGCCCTCAACCTCGATAAAGCGTTGGACGGGTTCCGCTGAACCGGCCGCCGTTCGGCGCGGAACCCATGAGCCGCAACCGGCGCAGTTGGCATATATCTCCCGACGGCTCGCATCGCGTTCACCGGAGCGGCGTGGCCTACTCAACAGGTTCCTGGAAGGGCTGAATTTGCCCACGCGGGCACCGGCCCGGGATCTGTCCGGCGCCTGACGCATCGCACCGGACTGTAATGGGCTTGTTCCCAAGTTCCGCGAGCCTGTTCCGGCGCGACGTGCCTGGCACGATCTTCCGTCAAAAGCTTCCGTCAAAAGCGCGATTGGCCTGAGTCCCAAGCCGGTTTTTGCATTTTCGCGCCTGCTCCGTTAAGATATGATTTGACGCAGTTAAAGGCGGAACGGGCGAAGGGCTGAGGCACGTATGGGCAGCAATCGGTGGCTCCGGAACGGCTTGGTTTACCTCCTGATAATCGTGGGGGTAATCATCGTCTTTTACACCCTCATCCCCACCTTCGGGGCCAGCGACCCGGTGCCCATAACCGAGGTGATTGACCGGGCCAAGCGCAACGAGGTCAGCGAGATTGTCGTTGAAGGACAAAAGTTGACCGTCATCCCCCGAGTCAGCGGCGGGTCGGGCGGGGCTCAACTGACCAGCCGCATGGGGGACCAGACCGACATCGTAAGCCTGCTGACGGAAAACGGCGTGGCCATCGGTCCGGCGGGCGTTCAGGTGGTGTTCAAAGGGTCCGGCGGCCTGGGAAGTTTCTTCGGCATTTTGCTCAACTTCTTGCCCCTGATTTTCTTCGGCGGCCTGATTCTGTTTATGATGCGCCAGGCCCAGGGCAGCAACAACCAGACGATGAGCTTCGGACGCAGCCGCGCCCGCATGATGCCCTTCAACCGCCCCTCGGTTACCTTCGGCGACGTGGCCGGTGTGGACGAAGCCAAGGCCGAGCTTGAGGAAATTGTCGAGTTTCTCAAGTACCCGGAGCGCTTTTTGTCCCTGGGGGCCCGCATCCCCAAGGGAGTGCTGCTGGTGGGACCGCCGGGAACCGGCAAGACGCTGCTGGCCCGAGCGGTGGCGGGCGAGGCCGGTGTGCCCTTCTTCCACATCAGCGGCAGCGAATTCGTCGAGATGTTTGTGGGCGTCGGCGCAGCCCGGGTGCGGGACCTGTTCGAACAGGCAAAGCGCAATGCACCGTGCATCGTCTTCGTGGACGAAATTGACGCCGTGGGCCGCCACCGGGGTGCCGGTTTGGGCGGCGGGCATGACGAGCGGGAGCAGACCCTGAACCAGATCCTGGTGGAGATGGACGGCTTCGAGACCAACACCAACATCATCGTCATCGCCGCCACCAACCGCCCGGACATCCTGGACCCGGCCCTGTTGCGGCCGGGCAGGTTCGACCGCCGGGTAACCCTGGACCTGCCTGACGTCGTCGGTCGGCAGGCCATCCTCAACGTGCACTCCGCGGGCAAGCCCATCGCGCCAGAAGTTAGGCTGGACACCCTGGCCAAGGAGACGCCAGGGTTCAGTGGGGCCGACCTTTCCAACCTGGTCAACGAGGCGGCGCTGTTGGCCGCCCGCAGGAACCTCAAGTCTATCAATATGCCGGAGTTTGAAGAAGCGGTGGAACGGGTCGTCGCCGGCCCCGAGCGCAAGAGCCGCGTCATCAGCACCCGGGAAAAGGAAATGACGGCCTATCACGAGGCCGGTCATGCCCTGGTGGCTTGGTCGTTGCCCCACGCCGACCGGGTCCACAAGATTTCCATCGTCTCCCGCGGCAACATGGGCGGCCATACTACGCTGCTGCCCGAGGAAGACCGCTACCTGTGGACTCAGAACCAGTTCCAGGATATGCTGGCCGTTACCATGGGTGGCCGGGTGGCCGAGGAGCTAATCTTCGACGAAGTTACCACCGGGGCCAGCAACGACTTGGAGAAGGCCACCAAGATAGCTTTGGGAATGGTGAAGCGCTACGGAATGAGCAAGGCTCTGGGACCCCGCACCTTCGGCAAGCGGGAAGAGTTGGTGTTCTTGGGACGGGAAATCAACGAAGAGCGGGACTACGGCGACCACGTAGCCGAAGAAATTGACCTGGAAGTCAGGGACTTGACCAACCGCGCCTACCAGAACGCCAGGCAAATACTCATTGACCGCACGCCCAAGCTGGTGCAGGTGGCCGAATTTCTCATCGAGCACGAATCGGTGTCCGGCGATATGCTGACCCGGCTGTTCAACCTGGAAGACCCTGGCGCCGAAGGCGATACCGGAACCCCGGTCATGCCGCCGGCCGCGCCCCCGCCCTACGCGCCTCGTCCGTCCCAGCCGCCGACCATACCCCACCCGGCGCCGTCGCTATCCAGTCGGAACTGTCAGGCCGGGGACCCAAGTGTTGGGGAATCCGACGGCTAACCATTTCGAGGCACGGCCAGGATAACCAAGAGAAACCTAAAGCCAATGCCCTCGGGGGGAAACAAGGGTCGTGTTGTGAATGAATTCCCCAACACGACCCTTACTCTGTTACGGTTCCGTGTCAGCGGAAACCTCGGCTCCCTCTCCCGGCTCCGGCGTTTCCAAGGGGAGTTGCCGGTAATATAACCCCCAGGACTGCATCAACTCCGCAACCCGTGGGTCCCGCAATTCCACCAACTCCCGGAAGAACCCGGCCAGGGCATGGGCCGGCGCTTGTTCCGCCGAGCAGACCCAACTCCGCTCAGCAGGCACCACGTAGATTAACCCGCTCTGATGAGGGCAGGTCACTTGGATGCGCGTTTGGTCAGCGCCGGGGGATAT
Source organism: Dehalococcoidia bacterium (assembly GCA_965262735.1). Classification (GTDB taxonomy): domain Bacteria; phylum Chloroflexota; class Dehalococcoidia; order Lucifugimonadales; family UBA3495; genus CATOSK01. The sequence continues at coordinate 896,797 of CBDHFS010000002.1, forward strand.
GGTCAAGCCGGATTCAGGCATGGTTTTGCCTCCATTCGCCTCTCGTCCCGGTGGCCGGTCAGCGCGGGTCAGTCCTGCGGCGCCGGGCCGATGATCGTAAACACGCATTATACCGGCCCGCAACGGTCTTGTTGACTCATCGAAAGTCAACATTAGTCCAATCGCAAAGTCTAATGAGTCTGCGCTTGGTAAGCACGTCCCCACAGGCCCAGTCAATTCAATCCAGTCAATCCAATAAGGAAGTTTTTCGAGGACCTCAGGACGAACGATCAAATAGACCTGGCTAAACTGGCTTGGCAACCGGTCTGCGCCGGAACATAACGAAACAGACGGGAGCCGCCAGTTAGTGTTAAAATCATATCTCAGTTTCAATGGTATCAGCCAACGTATCAACCACACCATTCCGTGGGCCTGTCCCACGGGAAAAAGGACGGTAAAATGTACCCACCCGGAGGCCCACGACAACCGGAAATGGACTTTGGCCATGTGCTGTCCCGGTTCAGGGACGGATTCGGCTCCATAGGTAAACGCTTCGGCGGCGGCGGTGTGGGATTGCTGCTGCTGGCCGCTATCGGCATCATCGCCGTTGTCTGGCTGGGCACCGGCATCTACACCATCGGCCCCGGTCAGAATGCTGCCCTGCGCCTATTTGGCGCAGCTCAGAGCAGTCCGGTAACCGAGCAGGGCTTGCACTGGTGGTGGCCTTCCCCTATCGGCAAAAGGGACGTGGTGCTGGTCACGGAGATCCGCAGCATGGAGCTGGGTTTCCGCAGCAACGCCACCGGCGTCACCAGCCCGTTCCCGACGGAAGCCCTGATGATTTCCGGTGACCTGAACATCGTAGACGTTCAAATGGTGGTCCAGTACAACATCAAGAACCTCAACAACTTCCTGTTCCGGGTGCACGACCCCGGCGAGGAGACGCGGGCAATCCCCACCGGCCGGCCCGACGGGCGCACCCTGAAGGACGCCGCCGAGGCCGCGCTGCGGCTGGTGGTCGGTCAGCGTTCTATTGACGACATCCTGGTCCGCAACCGTGAAGAAGTGGAGTCCCGGACCAAGGAGCGCTTGCAGGAAATTGTTGATGCCTACACTACCGGCATCAACATCGAGGCGGTCCAACTCCAGGACGTGAAGGCCCCGGAGGAAGTCCGCGACGCCTTCGACGACGTGCTGCGGGCCCGCCAGGAGCGGGACACCCGCATCAACCAGGCGAGGGCCTTCGAGGCAGACATCATCCCCAGGGCCGAAGGTGACGCCGAACGAATCAAGGAGGGCGCAGAAGCCTTCCGGCAAGCCCGCATCGCCAGAGCCCAGGGTGAAGCCGACCAGTTCACGTCAGTGCTGAACGAATACCAGAATTCCCAGGAAGTCACCCGCCAGCGGCTGTACCTGGAAGCCATGGAGCAGGTGCTGCCGGGAATAACCAAGATAGTGTTGACGCCGGGCACCGAGACGGTGCTTATTTTGGGCGGCGACGGCGCGCTGACCCCGGTGCCCTTCGGCCCATCGCCCTAGAGGCTCCCGAGGCCATTTCCAGCGAAGCTGACCCGAAAAATCTTGATCAAGGAATTTGCGAGACTTTGAATGAAAGCAGTAATCGTATTCCTGGTATTGATCGTCATCGGACTGATAGTCGCCCGGCAAGCGCTGTACGTCATTGACGAGACGGAACAGGTCATCGTCACCCGGTTCGGCGAAGTGCAGTCCGTCACCACGCATCCGGGCCTATACCTCAAGGCCCCCTTTCTGGACCAGGCCATCCGGCTGGACAAGCGCATCCTCCGCATCGACGCCCCACCCGAGGCCATGCCGGACAAAGAAAAGCAGAACCTGATTATCGACTCCTACGCCCGCTATCGCATCACTGACGCGGTGCAGTTCCGCAAGACGCTGCAAAACGAAGCCACCGCCCGCAGCCGGTTGGGAAACATCGTGAACTCGACCATGCGCGACCGGGTGGCGCTGCGGGACCGGTTTGAGATTATCGGAGCAGAGCCGATCCTGGACGACACCGGCAACCCGGTGGAGGACGATGACGGACTGCCCCTGTTTGAGGGCAGGGACACCCGGACCCAGATTCTCAACGAGGTGCTGCAAGGGGTGCGGACGGAAGTGGCGGAACGGGAATTCGGCATCGCAATTATTGACGTGCGCCTGAAACGCGCCGACTTCCCCGACTCGGTGACCTCCAGCATCTTCACCCGCATGAGAGCCGAGCGGAACCGCATCGCCACCAAGTTCCGGGCCGAGGGTGAAGAGGAAGACCTGAAGATTAGGGCGGTAGCCAACCGAAACCGGGACATCATTCTGGCCGAGGCCGACCGGGAGTCCAACCAGATACGGGGTGAAGGCGAGGCCGAAGCCATCCGCATTCTGGCCACGGCGTTGAACGAGGACCCGGACTTCTTCGCCTTCCGGCGCAGCCTGGTCGCCTACCAGGCGCTGCTCAACCAGAACGACACTGTTGTGCTGAGCGCCGAATCGCCGCTGTTCCGATACCTGGCCGGCCCCAGCGGAACCCCGTAAGCCGGGGAGAATTTTGAGAAGGAAGCCTTGATGAAGCTTCACGAGTACCAGGCCAAGGAGATTTTCTCCCGCTACGGCATTCCCATTCCCCGCGGCCTGCTAGTCAACAGCCCCCAAGAGGCCCAGGAAGCCACCGCATCCATGGGAGGACGGGCCGTCATCAAGGCCCAGGTCCACGCCGGCGGCCGGGGCAAGGCCGGCGGCGTGAAGGTCGCCCAGACGCCGGAAGAGGCAGCCCAGACGGCCCAGGCCATGCTGGGCCGGAACCTGGTCACCAACCAGACCGCCGCCGAGGGTGTGCCCATCAACTCGGTGCTGGTTGAGGAACTGGCCGACATTAGCCAGGAACTCTACGCCGCCATCACCATAGACCGGGTCCACCGGGGGCCGGTGATGATTGTCTGCGCCGCCGGCGGCATGGACATTGAGGAAGTGTCAGAAACCCGTCCCCAGGACATCCACGCCGAACCCATTGACCCCGGCCTGGGGTTGATGCCCTTCCAGGCCCGCCGGTTGGCGGAGCGGCTGGGCATCGAGGGGCCGTCCGCCCGTCCCGCGGCGCAGATATTGACCTCCCTGTACCGGGTCTTCGTTGACCATGACTGCTCGCTGGTGGAAATCAACCCCCTGATTATCACCAGCGACGGCGGCGTGGTCGCTCTGGACGCCAAGATGGACCTGGAAGACGACGCCATGTTCCGGCACCAGGACCTCCAATCCCTCCGGGACCGCACCCAGGAGGACCAACTGGAGGCGGAAGCCGCCGACCAGGACATTGCCTACGTGAACCTGGAGGGCGATGTGGGCTGCCTGGTCAACGGCGCTGGGCTGGCGATGGCTACCCTGGACGTGACCAACGCGGCCGGGGCGGCGCCGGCCAACTTCCTGGACGTGGGCGGCGGCGCCACTGACGAGAAAGTAGCCCAGGCGGTCGAGATTATCCTGTCCGACCCCAAGGTGCGGCGGGTGTTGGTCAACGTCTTCGGCGGCATTCTGCGCTGCGACGTGGCAGCCCGGGGTATCGTGCTGGCCTACCAGCGCCGCAACTCCCAACTGCCGCTGATTGTGCGGATGCTGGGCACCAACCTGGAAGAAGGCAAGTCCATCCTGGCCGGGTCGGGTCTGAACGTGACCTTCGCCGAAACGCTGACCGAAGCGGCCGAGGCGGTTAAGCGGGCGGGGTAGCGGACACCGGATCGTTCCTCTCTTCTAAACGAGAGAGTAAGGGGCAAACGATGAGCATGAACAACGAAAAACTGCCTGATTCCGATATATGGTTCGTCCGCGCTGAACTACGCAACCGTTTGGCCGGTTATTTCCTGGGAAATGGTGTAGTCGTGATGGGTTGGGCTATCGGTCCAGTAGGATCTGTTGAGTCCCAGAACGAAATCGCCGACCGTTTGAGGGATTATTGGACGGATGAGCGGACCGGAACTCTGACTAAATGGGCGGGGGAAATCCGAAAATTCAACCAGGACATGGAAGTAGGGGATGCCGTCGCTACCTACGAACCTAGAGGCCGTAACTATCACATAGGGATTATCCGGGCCCTCTTGGTTGACGCCGAACCGAGTCTTCTTGAAGAGGGGATGGATTATGTTCACCGGGTTGAATGGTTATACCAAGTTGCCAAAGACACCCTTTCCCAAGATTATAGGCGGAGAAACCTGGACCGCCGCTCAACTTTACACCGGCTTTCCCCGGAGGCCAGCGCGGCGCTGAGACATCGCTGCTCAGTGTAAATAATCCGGTTTGGAGAACGGGCATACTGGCCGTTAGCAAGGCGTCAACCACGGACATCCCGGAGATATGGAGCATCCCTGAATGGGTATCCTGTTAAACAAAGATTCGCGAATTTTGGTGCAGGGCATCACCGGGCGGGAGGGCAGCTTTCACGCCCGCGCCTGCCTCGCCTACGGGACCCAGGTGGTGGCCGGCGTTACTCCCGGACGGGGCGGCCAGTTGTTCGATGACCAGGTGCCCGTGTTCGACTCGGTGGAGCGGGCCGTGGCCGAGACCGGCGCCAACGTCTCGCTAATCTTCGTTCCGCCGCCTTTCGCCACCGACGCGGTGGTCGAGTCGGTGGACGCCGGGGTGCCCCTGATCGCCTGCATCACCGAAGGCGTGCCGGTGCAGGATATGGTGCGCGTGTCCCGGTTTATCCAGAACAAACCGGTGCGTCTCATCGGACCCAACTGCCCTGGAATGATTAACCCCGGCGCCCGCTGCAAGGTGGGCATCATGCCGGGGGCCATCCACCTTCCCGGCCGGGTGGGCGTGGTTTCCCGCAGCGGCACCCTGACCTATGAAGCGGTGGGGCAACTGACCGCCCTGGGAATCGGCCAGTCCAGTTGCGTGGGAATCGGCGGCGACCCCATCATCGGCAGCAGCTTCTCGGAGATTCTAGGGCTGTACAACGACGACCCCGACACCGACATGGTGGTGTTCATTGGCGAGATTGGCGGCAGCATGGAGCAGGAAGCCGCAGCCTTCATCAAGGAACACATGACCAAGCCGGTGTGCGCCCTCATCGTGGGGGCGACGGCCCCGCCGGGCAAGCGCATGGGTCACGCCGGGGCCATCATCACCGGCGAGGGAGCCAGGGCTGAATCGAAAATCGCCGCCCTGCGGGACGCCGGCGCGGTCATCATCCCCACCCCAGCCGACATTGGCGTCACCGCGCAGAAAACGTTGGAAAGCCTGTAACCCCGTCAGTTACACAAACCCCCCAATTCAGGGGGTTTGGGGGATTGAATCCCCCAACGTAGCTCCGTTACCCCAACAACCGCCGCCGGAGCTCCGGATCCAAATCCCGCAACCGGCGTTGGAAAGCGGTGTCGCTCCGCTCCGGGACCGACCGGGCCGCTTGCAAAATCAGTTCCACGCCGCCGCGGAAATCATTCCGGTTGATGTACTCGGCCTCGATGCGGTCCTCAGGCGCGCCGTTGTGGTAGTTGCCCAGGGGAAAGGCGATGCCGGTGCTGCGGTAGCCGTGCAGACCGAAGGCGCTGGCCTCGCAAACGCCGCCGCTCATCAATTGCCGCTGCACCCTGAACCCCGGCAACCTTTCCTGCAACACTTCCCGCGCCTTGATGAGGACCGCCTCGGCCTCGGCGTTGAAGGTTGAGCCGGCATCGCCAACCCGGATGACCGGGCCGCCGCCGATTTCTGCCCCGGGCAGGGTGCGGCTCGATTCCAGCGAGACCACCAGCGTATCCTTGGGCAGCGTCCCGGCCTCGGCCAGCAGGCGCGCGCCCACCAGCCCAACCTCTTCGGCGCGGGTGAAGACGCCATAGACCGGGCCCGGCGGCGGCTGTTGGGCCAACACCGCCAACGCCGCCAGGGTGCTGCCGCAACCGGCCAAGTCATCCAGGGCGCGCATACGGATGACCCCCTCATCCAGCGAGAAGTCCACCAAGTCGAAGACCACCGAGCAGGGCAGATCAATCTCCGCGGGCGGGTGGCTTTCCAGGCGGATGAGCGCCTGACGTTGGGCGGGGTCGCCGTGGGGACCGGCGGTTGCGGCGGGCAAACGCTCGCCCTGAGCCGTGACCACCTGAAGGGGAATGCCCGGCGCAAAGCTGCCGGCGGGAACACCGCCCGCGGCCTTTCCTACCAGGAAATCACCGTCCCGGTCAACCGCCTCAAAGCCGGGGTGGTCCATGTGGGCGACGAAAGCCACCGGCGGCAGTTGGGACGCCGATGGGTCTACCCCAGGCAGCAGAGCAATGATGTTGCCGAATTCGTCGGCAGTCCAGCCGACGCCGATTTCGTCCAGGATGGCCCGGACTTCCGTAGCCACGCCAGCCTCGTAGAACGCGGTGGCCGGATGACTGCCCAACCGGGCCAGGAAACTCAACGCTTGGTCTTGATTGGCGTCCATAAAACCCTCGAAACACCGTTAATAAAAGGATACGTGGCCGGGCCTTTCGATTGTCGGGAGAAGTTCCCTCTTGCACTGGTGGGTGGACGACTGAAAGACCCTTGAAAGACCCTGGGATACGGGGCCGGCAATTGATGCAGCGAGCGCACTTTAGAGATGGTTTCTAAGCTCCCAGCCCGCCGGTCAGCGCGTCGTACACCTTCTCCGCAGTGACGGGCAGGCTGTGGATACGCGCGCCCACCGCGTCGGCCACGGCGTTGGCGATGGCCGGGGCCACGCACCCGCTGGGGTTTTCACCAATTCCCCGGGCGTGGTAGGGGCCGGAACCCAGGTCGGATTCTAGCAGCACCGTGTCCAATCGCGGGATGTCGGCGATGCCGGGAATTTTGTAGTCGCCGAAGGTGACGGTGGAAACGCGGCCGTCTTCCACGCCGAGTTCTTCGGTCATGGCAAAACCCACCCCCTGGATTACCGCGCCGTCTATCTGGCCCTGGTGATCCAACGGGTTGAGCACCGTGCCGACGTCGTGAGCGGTGGTCAACCGCAGCAGCCGCACTTGGCCGGTTTCCGGGTCCACCGACACCTCAGCGACCTGGGCGGTGAAGGACGTGACCGGGGAGCGCTCCGGGTCCACCGCTGACCCGCGGCCAGTGATGGAGCCGCCAATGCGCTCCAACACTTCAGTCCACGGGCGCCGTTCGCCGGTGTCCCGCCGCACGATCGCCTCGCCCTCAACAGCCAACTGTTCCTCCGGCCAGCCGAACAGGTCGGCGGTAATGCGGTAGAGCTGCTGGGCGGCATCCGCCGATGCCAACATAGCGGCCAAGCCGGCCATGCGCGTGACCCGGCTGCCGCCGACACCCGTGTCGAACTCCACGGCGTCGGTGTCCCAAACCTCCACCCGAACCCGGTCCACGGAAAGGCCCAACTCCTCGGCCACAATCTTGCTGAGCACGGTGTAGGTGCCGGTGCCCGGCTCGAAGATGGAAGAATTGACCAGCGCGGAGCCGTCAGGGTTGAGGGTAACCGCGGCGTGAGACTCCCCGCCGGCGCCGGCGCGTTCACCCACGGCAATGCCCCGCCCGGTGTTGGCAATTTTGGGAGAACGGTAATCGGATGTCGCCACCGCCGCCTCGACGGTTTGGCGGGCGCGAATTTCCTGGTAAGCCGTCCCGATAGGGTCTATGTCGCCGTCTTGCAGCAGGTTCTTCAGCCGGAACTCCACCGGGTCAAGATTCAGTTGACGGGCGATTTCGTCCATGTGAGACTCCGCGGCGAACACCACTTGCGGCTCTCCGGGGGCGCGCATGAACCCGCCGGGCACGGTGTTGGTATATACCTGGGTGCCTTCAATGTGGACGTGCGGTATGCGGTAGGGGCCGCCGGCCTTGGCTGCGCCGCCCAGGTTACAGCCCGGCGCCGGCTTGAACCCGCCATACGCGCCGCTGTTGAACAGTACCCTGGCCTGCTGGGCGGTCAGGGTCCCGTCGCGCTTGACGCCGGTCTTGAGGTGCACCGTGGCGGCGTGGCGGGGATTGCCGGCGGTAAATTCCTCGATGGAGTCCATCGCCATGCGCACCGGCCGCCCGGTTTTGGCGGCGAGGAAGTAGGCCACGGGAATGTCCATCGGCGACCCCTTACCTCCGTAGTCGCCACCGATGTCCACCGGGTTGAGGCGGATTCGGTCCTTGGGCAGGTCCAGGGCGATGGTCAGCTGCTCCTTGACCTGGTAGGGAACCTTGTTCGATGCCCAAACCTGAATCCGGTCGTCTTCGTCAATCCACACTAGGCACGAGTGGCCTTCCAGGTAGGCTTGATGCTGCCGGGGCACGGTGTACGTCCCATCGACCACCAAGTCGGCCTCGCGGAAACCGGCCTCCACGTCGCCCTTGCCCCAAACGTCGCTGACAAAAGCGTTGGAGGGCGTCTCCAGCGGGCGAGGCAGCCCGTAGTACCCGTTGAAATCGGGATGCAGAACGGGGGCGCCGTCGCCAAGGGCTTCCTCCGGATCGAAAACGGCGAGCAGTTCCTCGTATTCGACGTCAATTAGAAGCAGGGCGGCTTCTGCCGTTTCCCGATCAACGGCGGCCACGGCCGCCACCCGCTCGCCGACGAACCTGACCCGCTCCTCGGCCAGGACCGGCACGTCGTGGAGGCGACGTCCGTAGCGTATCCCCGAAACGTCGGCGCCGGTCAGAACCACGTGGACGCCGGGCAGCTGCTCTGCCGCCGTGGTGTCAATGCTGACGACGCGGGCATGGGGCCACGGGCTGCGCAGGCAGCGGCCCCAAAGGATGCCGGGCAGGGACAGGTCGCCGGTGTACTGGGTGGAGCCGGTTACCTTGTCGGCTCCGTCTCGCCGGGGTGTGGAACGCCCGATGTTGGTATAGACAGCCATTGCGCTTCCTCGTTATGTTTGCTCGTCCCCGGTGGGGAAATCCGTTGGATGCGGCGCGCTCAGGGCCCTTGCCTGAGGTATTCCGTGCCGTCGGCACACCTGACGGCGATGCCAGTTTAGCACATGGGCTGGGGGTTGCCGACGGCATCCGGCCTTGCGCCCAGGGTACGAGGAAGTCCTTCGAGGGCCTCGGGCCGAACGATTTAAGGCCCCCCAGGTACGAACGGGTTTGAGGGGCCTCAGGATAGACGACGGGATTCGCAGGTCATCGGGCGGCGGCGTGGAGCTCCGGGAAGCCTTCCAGGGGCAGGGTCTCTCCAGTGGCTTCGAAATGGTCAACCAGGGTGCGTATGGCATCGGGGACAGGCCGGGTCTGGAGTGTGTCGGCGTGGAACCCCACGTAGATGGCTTCGATGGAACTCAGCAGTTGGTCCGAGTCCTGCCGGTAAATCTCCACTTCCAGGGCCAGGCTGGTGTTGCCGATGCGGGCGACCCTCGTGTGCAGTTCCAGAACGTCGTCCACCCGGGCCGGCGCCTTGAACTCCAGGGTGGTCTTAACCACCGCGCTGTCGAAGTAACCCCGCTGGGCGATGCGGTAGATGCTGAAGCCAAGATTGCGGAAATACTCGGCTTGGGCCACCTCCAGATAGCCCAGATAAGCCCCGTTGAACACGATGCCCTGGGCGTCGCACTCCATCCAGCGAACGCGGACGACGGTGTTGAACCTGAAACCCGCCTTTGCCATCTTTTCCTAAAGCTCCTGGCCCGGCGCTCCCTGAGCCGGAGGCGCCGGGGGCATCCAGCCCAGAGTCCGCAAGAACCGTTGATCGTCGTCGGACAAGCTGGCGGCGGCCAGCAGGTCGGGCCGGTGCTGCCAGGTGCGGCTCAGCGACTGCTGCCGCCGCCAGCGGTTGATCTCCGCGTGATGCCCAGAACGCAGCACGTCGGGCACGGTCATGCCTCGGTACTCGGCGGGTCGGGTATAGAGCGGGTGTTGCAGCAGGCCGGAAGTAATGGAGTCTTCCAGCACGTTTTCCTGCGCGCCGACCACGCCTTCGATGAACCGGGCCACCGCATCGATGATTACCAGCGCGGCTGGTTCTCCCCCGGTCAGCACGTAGTCGCCGATGCTGATTTCGCGGGTGACCAGCCCCTGCCGGACCCGTTCGTCGACGCCGGCGTAATGGCCGCAAATCAATGCGATCGCCGGCAAACCGGCCAACTCCTCGACCAGCCGCTGGTTGAGGGTTTCGCCCTGGGGAGAGGTCAACACCACCGGGATTTCCCGGCGCATATCCTGTTCATAGACGCTGAGCGCGTCTTCCACTGCCTCAAATATCGGCTCCGGCTTCATCACCATACCTGCGCCGCCCCCGAACTGGTAATCGTCGGCAGTGTTGTGGTTGTCCCGGGTGTAGCGGCGGATGTCGGTCAGCTCGACGGAAATCAACCCACGCTCCCGGGCGCGGCCCAGGATGCTGTGACGCAGGGGGCCTTCCAGGGCCTCGGGAAAAAGCGTGAGAACGTGGAACTGCATCCTCTAGTCGCACCGCCGGGCGTAGAAAGGAAGTCCGTGGATAACCTCGGGACCAACGGCTTTTCGAGCCTGACAACCTGTCCCCGTCGACACACACGGGCGGTGAACACGTTACCAAGGAAGCCCTTCAAGGACCTCGGGACGAACGATTACAGCTCCGGCCAAGTCAGGCGGGGACAGGCTCTCCGACGGGCAGTTGGTCAATGAACTCCTCGCCGCCCTTCATAACCATCATCAGCCGGTCCTGGTCCCGCAGGACGGTTATGTCGTCCAGCGGGTTATCGGCCAGCACCAGCAAATCGGCCAGCTTGCCGGCGGTAATGGTCCCGATGTCCCGGTCCAGGCCCACACACTCGGCCGCCCAGCCGGTGGCGGCCTGAATTGCCTGCATCGGCGACATTCCCTTTTCCACCAGCAGCTCAATCTCCCGCGCGTTGTCGCCGTGGACGAACCCACCAGCGTCGGTGCCGGCCACAACCTTCACGCCGGCAGCCAGGGCCAGGTGCATACTTTCGCGGTGGATGTCCCGGAGGGCGCGGGCGCGGGCCTGCATGTGGGGCGCGCTGACGGTGGAGTGAAACTCGTAGACCTCGAAAGTCGGCACCATGAAGATGCCCTTGTCGGCCATCATCTTGAGCAGGTCCGGGTCTTCGGCCAGGTAGCAGCCGTGCTCAATGGAGCCGGCGCCCGCTTCAACGGCCACCCGCAGCCCCGGGCCACCCACCGCATGGCACATGGTGTTGCGTCCCAGCAGTCGGGCTTCGTCGACAAGAGCGGCCACTTCCGCCGTGGTGAACTCGACGTCCATGGGGCCATGCCCGGGGCGGGAGCTGGCCCCGCCGGTGGTGGCGAACTTGATGACGTCGGCCCCGACGCGCACCATTTCACGCACCTTGGCCCTAACCCCGTCCACGCCGTCGGCCACGCCCGAGGGCAGCCGCGGGTCGTCGTGGCTGTGGCTGTGGCCGGAGCCGCTGCGCCGGTCGGACAGACCGCCGGTGGGGGAGATGATGTTTACGGAATTGACCAGCCTCGGCCCGGGGAACAGTCCCTCCTCAACGGCCATCTTGAACCCGGCGTCCAACCCGCCGGCGTCGCGGACGCAGGTGTAACCGGCGGCGAGGGTGCGGACCATCACGTAGGCCGTGCGGAGGTGTCCCAGAGAAATGGGGTCGTTGAGGTCCCAGCGGCTAGCCAGGTCATACCCTTTGGATGCCAGGTGATCATGGCAGTCAATCAGTCCCGGAATCACCGTCATGCCGGAGACGTCGATAACCTCGGTATCCGGGGGCAGGGTCACAGCGGCGCGGGGGCCGGCGGCCACGATGCGGGACTCGTCTATAAGTACGGCGCTGTCGTTGACTGCCGGACTACCGGAGCCGTCAACCAATGTTGCTCCGACCAAGGCTTTCATGTCACCCTCCAACATCCAAATGCCCTTGCAAATGCCCTTGCCGCGCTGCCGGAAACGCCCCGGACCGGCACGGCTGAGTTGATGCTAAAGAAGGGCAATTACATTGTCAAGGTTGAAGGAATTTCCAGCCACACACCCTTGCCCCTACCCTTCCGGAATCACTGGGCGGCCAACGCTATTGCCAGGAGCCGTTCCGTCAAAGTGGCTGATGCTTCTCGATACTCCACTATTTCCTGAGGTTTCAAAAAACCTTGGTCCGAATTGACGTGCAGGCGCCGGGCAAGATCAAGCGGGTCTTGCAAGTCTGCATAACCTTCGTTTTCCAGCAGTTTAACAATTTGCAGCTTCTGACGGTAGGCGCCGTGTTTCAATCCCCGCTGCACACCGATAGCGTTGATGGCGTGCTTCACGGAGCACCAAGTTATTTCTGCTCCCTGCAAAGGCCGGTTTTTGCGGTAAAGACATTCTGCGGTTAGAGCAGAGTCCCTGGATTCAGCGATGTGTTCTTCCGGTGTCAATCGCGCCCATCCCTTTCTTGGGTACGATTACAAACTTTCCAGCCGTTTGACGAATTTTTCCGCCCTCGGCTGGGTGGCTTTTACCTCGGACATCTCCATAAAATCGTACTGGGCATTATCCCGAAACAAAAGGGAAGCGTGGAATCCAGTCCAAAAACTCCGGTATGGATTGGGGTTCTCCTCATCCAGGTGCCGCACCGCTTGGTCCAGGTCCTCGAAATTCTCGTGCGGCCACCCCCTGCGGGCAGCAACAGCCGCAACAGCCTGTTCGACTTCCTCCCAAATCCGGCGAGACCTTTCCACCCGGCTTACCCGCTTTCGTTTTTTGGCCGGTTCAGCGGGTCGTCCATCCAACATGGTCATAAGGTTCCCCCCTCCAGTGTTGCCTTCTATTATACATACGACCCATATACATACGACCCACTTTGGCCTGCAAAAGCAACGGGCCTTCGGGCAGGGCAATCGCGTCAAAACATAGCATGACGAGTCAACCTGTTTGATAGTGGGCAAGGGTCATGCCCTTGATGAGTTCTCACGTTTTGCGGACCCCGGCAATTCGGCCAAAACCCTGTCTCACGAAAAGGGAATCCGGGTCAGTGGTTCTTTATAATGGATAATGGGTTTGGGACTCGGGGGCGCGAGTGAGGCCGGCCCCGTGGGGTGGTGTGATGCGGATACGTCGGTTTGCTTTTGAAGGTTTGCGCAGGAGCGTTATCGTACTGGCGGCGCTGCTGATGACCGGCTGCTTTTCACTGGGCGGGCAACCCATCGTTTTCGTGTCCGAAGCCGGCGGGAAGGGCGAGCTGTTCTTGCTGGACCCGGAGAACAGGGCAACCACCCTCATCTCAGACAACCTCGTCGGCGACCATTCCCCCCGGTGGTCGCCGGACGGCGGGCAGGTGGCCTTTCTCAGCGGCAAGTCGGGCGCGACCAACATTTCGGTGTACGACCGCGGCAAGAAGACCGTCCGCACTCTCATCACCAACGCGGGCGTTACCCATCCGCCAGTCTGGTCTCCCGAAAGCGACGCCCTGGCGTTCGTGTCTCCACGGCACGGTTCCCCGGAGATATACTCGGTGGGGACGGCAAGGGACAACGACTTGATTGAGGTCATCAAGGTAACCGCCAACGACCTTGATGAGCAGTTGGGCGACTGGCACCCCGACGGGGAGTGGATTGTCTTCTCCGACACTGGGTCCGGCGGCGGCGCGGGCCCGGGTCTGTGGCTGCGGAACGCCAAGGGCGTGGACCAAATCCGTCTGACCGTTGGTAATGACACCGGGGCGTCCTGGTCTCCCGACGGGCAGCGAGTGGCCTTTGTGCGTAAAGCGGACAGCCATGAGGACATCTACGCCCTTGCCCCCGGCAGCGGCGGCAATTGGCGCGGGGACGTTCGGGAGATTCCTCTGGCCCGGGGGCCGGTGTCAGACCGTTCCCCGGCGTGGTCGCCGGATAGCAAGTCCATCGCCTTCGTCTCCAACCGGGACGGCAACCTGGAAATCTACGTCATGCGGGCCGACGGCAACAAGCCCCGGCGGTTGACCTTCAACGAAGGTCTCGACAGGGACCCGGTCTGGTCTCCGGACGGCAAACGCATTGCCTTCGTCTCCTACGCCTATGGGCAGGGCGAGATTCTGGTCATGGACGCGGACGGGTCGAACCAACGGCGCCTGACCAACAACACCGCCGAGGATCACTCTCCCGACTGGTGACGGTGAGGAGGTCCTTCGAGAGCCTCAGGACGAACGGATTGAATAGTGGTACACTCCACGGCAATTCAGACGGGCCGGGTATTGCAGGTTTACAGTGCCGGACACCAATCAAATTTCCCCAGATTCCAGCGGCAGACTCGACCCACGCCGCATCGCTCCGATGATGCGGCATTTGTGGTCGCCGATAGTCGCCGTCACCAGTTGTTGGAATGAGCAGACCAACGCCCAAATCGCCGTTTCGGTTGGCGCAGCCTCGGTGGTGCCCGACCTTCCCCGGGTGCTGGTGCAAATCTACAAGGAAAACCACACCTGGAACCTGATAACCCAAAGCCGGGCCTTTGCCCTGAACTTCCTGCGTCCCGACCAACTGGAATTGATGAAGTCCTTGGGGTTCCGGTCGGGTCGAGACGAGGACAAGCTCGCCGGCATCCCCTTCAGGTCCGGAGAGTCGGGCAGCCCCATTCTCGAGGACTGTTGGGGTTACCTGGACTGCCGGGTGGTCAACGACATGGACGGCGGGGATATGACCTGTTTTCTGGGCGAAGTCCTGTACGGCGAGACCCTCGAAGACGGCGAACCCTTGTGGTGGCCGGACGCCCGCCGCCGCATCCCCGACGAATGGAATGCCGAGTGGGATGAACGTGCGGCCCGGCAGATTGCGGTCTCCCGGCAGACGATGGGCTTGATAAGGTAGTCCCTCGAAGGGTTCAGAGTTTGCTTTTTGGGGAGACCGGGGGGCGTCGGGGGATTCATCCCCCAAACCCCCTGGAAGTTGGGGCCCGAGTCGACCTCACAGACGTCGGCAACCGGATGGTGAAATGGACGAGATTACTGCCTTGATCGAGAAGATTCACGCCGCTCCCCACAAGGCCGTGGTGGCGGTGGCAGGCGCCGGGAGTCAGGCGTTGGCCTGGCTGCTGGGTGTGCCTGGCGCTTCCAACACCCTGCTGGAAACACTTGTCCCTTATGGCCGGCTGTCCATGATTGACTTCCTGGGCCACGAGCCGGAGCAGTATGTGTCCCAGGTCACGGCGCGGGCCATGGCTCGCGCCGCCTACCGCCGCGCGATGGAATTGCGGGAGGACGACTCGCCGGCGCTGGGCCTGGCCTGCACCGCCACCCTGGTTACCAACCGGCCCAAGCGGGGCGACCACCGCTGCTGCATCGCCGCCTGGGACGAGTCCCGGCTGCTGCAATGCGACCTGGTACTGGAAAAGGGGGCGAGGGACCGCAGCGGCGAAGAGGACTTGTGCAGCCGCCTGCTGCTGATGATATTGGCCGAAGCCAGCGGTATTGCGCCTGAAGTCGCCAGTGGGATCCTTCGACAACTTCAGAACGAACGGCCGAGTGTGACCCAGGACGAAGGATTTTCCGGCCTCAAGGTGAGCGGTGATGAGCTGACCGATCTGGAACATCCCCGCCGCGGCGTCGTTCTGCATCCGTCTCCCGTGGCGCAGCTCCTGGCCGGCGATGTTGGCCGCGTCATGGTCTACCCTGACGGGCGGATGGAACCCGACGCTGGATTTAGCGGGACTATCTTTCCTGGGTCGTATCAGCCGCTCCACGAGGGTCACCAAAGGCTGGCTGAGGCGGCGGAACGCGCCCTGGGGCAGCCGGTGGCGTTTGAGATTTCGGTGGTCAACGTGGACAAGCCGCCGCTGGCCGAGCCGGAAATCCTCAGCCGGTTGGGACAGTTCCGGGGGCGGGGAACCGTGGCGCTGACCGGGGCGCCGACCTTCCACCGCAAGGCCCGGCTGTTCCCGGGGGCGGCGTTCGTCATCGGCTGGGATACCGCCGTGCGCCTGGTAGACCCCCGGTACTACGGCAACAGCGAAGACGCCATGCTGGGCGCGCTGGCCGATATGTGGTCCTGGGGGTGCCGGTTCCTCGTAGCCGGACGGCAGCACGACGGAAGTTTCCGCAGCCTCCGGGACGTGCCCATCCCGGAGGGGTTCAGTCCCATCTTCCAGGAACTCCCGGAGTCGGATTTCCGGGTAGACATTTCCTCCACTGAACTGAGGGCTAAGGCCGGGCAGTAGGGCCACTAGGAACTCCTCCGAGAGCCTCAGGACGAGCGGTTGGACGAGCCATCAAAAGGACTTTGCAATCGTCCCGGTTTTACTGACAGTTGATGGGTGCGCTTTTCCGAGGCTGTGCTAAAATCCAGGTATGTCCCTGTCCTCGTTTCATCCCATAATCCGGCAATGGTTCCGCAGCCGGTTTCACACACCCACTGACGCGCAGTTGGCCGGGTGGCCGGCTATTGCCCAGGGCCGCCACACCCTTATCGCCGCGCCCACCGGCTCAGGCAAGACGCTTACCGCTTTCCTGACCTGCATTGACCAACTGGTGCGCCAGGGGATTGACGAGGGTTTGCCCGAAACCACCCAAGTCGTCTACGTATCGCCGCTGAAAGCCCTGTCCAACGACATTCAAAAGAACCTGGCGGTCCCGCTGTCAGAAATCAGCGCGTTGGCCGAGGAATTGGGTACGCCGCTGCCGCAGATAACGACGGCGGTGCGTACCGGCGACACCCCGGCGTCGGAGCGGCAGCGTATGGCGAAACGCCCGCCGCACATCCTCATCACCACGCCCGAGTCCCTGTACATCCTGCTGACCTCGGAGAGCGGACGCCGGGGACTCAAGCACGTCAAGACCCTGATTCTCGACGAAATTCACGCTGTCGCGGACGACAAGCGGGGCGCCCACCTGATGCTGTCGGTAGAGCGTCTGTGCCAACTGTCGGAAGAGCCGGTAACCCGCATCGGTCTGTCGGCCACGCAGCGGCCCCTGTCCGAAATGGCCCGCTTCCTAGTGGGCAACGAACACATCCAAAAAGAGCATCACGGCGGGCGGGATGTGGGTACGCCGGACTGCGTGATTGTGGACATCGGCAGCCGCCGGAAGCTGGACCTGTCGGTGGAACTGCCGGCGGAGCAGGAACTTGGCCCTATCGCCACCCATGAAATTTGGGGCGAGACCCTAGATGCCGTTGCCGGGCTGACCGAGACTCATGCGATTACCCTGGTCTTCGTCAACACCCGGCGGCTGGTGGAGCGGGTGGCCCACCAACTAACCGCCCGTCTCGGCGAAGAGGCGGTGGTAGCCCACCACGGCAGCCTGTCCCGCGCCACCCGGCTGGACGCCGAGCAGAAACTGAAGAACGGCCAGGTGCGGGTCTGCGTGGCCACCGCGTCGCTGGAGCTGGGTATAGACATTGGCGATATAGACCTGGTATGCCAGATTGGGTCGCCCCGCTCCATCGGGCTGCTGGTGCAGCGCGTGGGCCGGTCCGGTCACACCGTCGGGGGCACCCCACGGGGGAAGCTGTTCCCGCTGACCCGGGACGAACTGTTGGAGTGCGCCGCCCTGTCCCGCGCGCTGATGCAGGGCAACCTGGACACCTTCGCCATTCCGTCCTGGCCGCTGGATGTTATGGCCCAGCAGATGGTGGCCGCCTGCTCCGCCGAGGAATGGGACGAGGACGCCCTGTTCGGCCTGTGCCGCCGGGCCTACCCTTACCGGGACCTGCCCCGGGACCGGTTCGATCAGGTGGTTGAGGCGCTGTCCCAGGGATTCGCCCCGCGGCAGGGACGCAGCGGGGCCCACCTGCACCGAGACGGCATCAACGACCGTGTGAAGGGCCGCCGTGGGGCCCGCATCGCCGCGCTGACCAGCGGCGGGGCCATCCCCGACAACGCCGACTACGACGTGGTGGCCGACCCGGACGCCACCTTCGTCGGCACCGTCAACGAGGATTTCGCCATTGAAAGCATGGCTGGCGACATCTTCCTGTTGGGCAACACTCCCTGGAAAATCCGCCGCATCGAAAGCGGCCGGGTCCGGGTTGAGGACGCGCAGGGCCACCTACCCACCATTCCTTTCTGGTTGGGCGAAGCCCCCGGCCGAACCTGGGAGCTTTCCGACGAGATTACCCAACTGCGGGAGGCCGTGGACCGGCTTTTGGAAGACCCGCCCCAAGCGGAGGCCTGGCTTGCATCCGAAGCCGGCGTCTCCCCCGAAGTCGCCCGGCAGTTGGTGGCCTATCTGGTTGAGGGTAAGCGCGTCCTGGGCGTCGTACCCACCGCCAACCGGGTGGTGGCCGAGCGATTCTTCGACGAAAGCGGCGGGATGCAGTTGGTCATCCACGCTCCCTTCGGCGCTGCCATCAACCGCGCCTGGGGCATGGCCCTCCGCAAGCGCATCTGCCGCACCTTCGACTTCGAGCTGCAAGCCTCGGCCACCGATGACGGCCTGAATTTCTCCCTGGGTCCGAACATGGCCTTCCCTCTGGGCGAGGTGTTCACCTACCTGTCGCCCAACACCGTGGAGGAAGTGCTGACCCAGGCGGTTTTCCAGGCGCCCCTGTTCAGCACCCGCTGGCGGTGGAACGCCTCCCGCTTCCTGGCCCTGCGCCGCCACTCCGGCGGCAAGAAGGTTCCCGCTCCCCTGCTGCGGATGCGCTCGGACGACCTGCTGGCCGCCGTCTTTCCGGCGCAGGTCCAATGCCAGGATAACGCCGACCCCGGCGACATCGTTCCCCCGGACCATCCCCTGGTGTTCGAGACCACCCGGGATTGCCTAACCGAGGCCATGGACCTGGAGGGTCTGAAAGCCGTCCTTGCTTCCATTCGCAGCGGCGAAATCGAAGTGTTCGCGAGGGACACGGTGCAGCCCTCGGTGTTTTCCCACCAGATTCTCAACGCCATGCCCTACGCCTTCCTGGACGATGCCCCCCTGGAAGAGCGGCGGGCGCGGGCGGTGACTCTGCGCCGTGCGCTGCCCGACGATGCCAGGGATTTGGCCGCGTTGGACCCGGAAGCCCTCCGCGAAGAGTCTGCCAATGCCTGGCCCGCCATTCGAGACGCCGACGAGCTTCACGACGCCCTGCTAACCCTGGGAGTCATTCCCGAAACGGAGCTTTGGGGACGTTCGTCCTGGGCGTCCCAGGATATGCTGCTGGAGTGGCTCCGGCAGTTGGCGCAGGCGGGACGGTCGTTGCGCTTGACCCTGCCCTCGGGCAAAGACGCCTGCCTGGCGGCGGAACACGCGACGCTGGTGGGCGCCGCTTACCCGGACGCGGACATCGAGCGGCTGCACTTAGCGACACCGCGCAAGACTGGTTCCGGCGGCAATGAGTCCGGCGTTGAGGACATTGACCGGGGAATTGACCGGGAAGCAGCGGCGCTCTACCTGGTGCG
Source organism: Dehalococcoidia bacterium (assembly GCA_965262735.1). GTDB lineage: Bacteria > Chloroflexota > Dehalococcoidia > Lucifugimonadales > UBA3495 > CATOSK01. The sequence goes on from CBDHFS010000002.1 coordinate 915,989, forward strand.
GGGTTGGGCCGAGTCCTCCGGCCCCTTCACCGCCGCTGAAATGGCAGACCGCCTGAGCCTGACCGTTTCCGACGTCGTCATCACTCTGGCCCAGTTGGAAAACGAGGGGTTGGTCCTGCGGGGCAACTTCCGTCCGGGGGCCGCCGATGAGGAGTTCTGCGACCGGCGGATTCTGGCCCGTATTCACCGCGCCACCGTGGGGCGTCTGCGCAGCGAAGTCGAGCCGGTGCCGCAGTCCTCCCTCATGCGCTTTCTGTTCCGATGGCAGAACGCAGCCGGCGGCTGGCAGGCTCGCGGCGAGGGCGGGCTGCTGGACGTCATTGAAAAGCTCCAAGGGTTTGAGACTGCCGCCGCCGCTTGGGAAACCGAGGTGCTGGCCAGGCGGGTGGCCGGCTACGACCCGTCCTTACTGGACCGGCTGTGCCTGGGCGGCGACGTGGTGTGGGGCCGACTGACCCGTGGCGGCCATGCGTCTTCCGGGCCGGGCAACGGCAGTCGCGCCGCCCCCCTGTCCCGGGTCTCCAACATCACCCTGTCCCTGCGGGACTCGCTGGACTGGCTGCTGGACCCGCTGCCCGGCGCTGGCCCGGCGCAGACCGGCGCGGCGGAAGAACTGCTGCAAGTCCTGTCGGACCGGGGCGCATGCTTCATGTCGGACTTGATTTCCCGGACCCGCCGCCTGCCATCGGACGTGGAGGAGGCCCTGTGGTCGCTGGCGGCCAACGGGCTGGTTACGTCGGACAGCGTGGCCCCGCTGCGGGAGCGCGTCAACGGGAAACCGGACCGCGCCAGGCCGGACCGGAAGCGCCACGACCGGCGCAGCCCCCTCACAGAATCGCGCAGGCAACCCACCCGGAATCAACCCACAGACGCTGGGTCCAACGGCGCCCAACCCAACGGCGCTCAACCCAACGGCGCCCGCCGCCCGATGTCCCAACGCCGGGGTGGGTCCGGCAGGTGGTCGCTGCTGGAAGCCCTGGACCCGATGGCGGATACCCTGGAACTCAAGGCCCTGCAATTGCTACGGCGGTACGGGGTGGTTTTCCCGGAACTGCTGGCCCGGGAGCGAATGGCTCCACGCTGGAGGGACCTGGTGCGAGTCTACCGACGGCTGGAGGCCCGCGGCGAAATCCGGGGCGGGCGGTTTGTGGCTGGTTTCGTCGGCGAGCAGTTCGCCCTGCCCGACGCCGTGACCATGCTCCGGGAGACCCACCGCTCCCCGGCCTCCGTCGGCAAGAACGGCATGGATGTGGTATCCGCCTGCGACCCGCTGAACCTGGTGGGCATCGTCACCCCTAGTGAACGGGTGCCCGCCCTGCCCGGCAACCGGGTGGTGTTCCGCGACGGCGCTCCTCTGGCGTCGCTGGAAAAGGGTGTGCTGGTCAACCGGGCCGACGCCGACGCCGAGACCATTTCCGCCGCTTCTGCTCTGTTGTACGGGGCGGGCCGGCTCCCCGCGCCTGAACCCCTGGCTTCTTTCGACGCCTACCCTGGCCCGCCGGTTCAGGCTTGGCCCGCTCCGGGGGAACCGGCCGAGGGAGAGCAGTTCGCCGGCGTCCGGTTCAACCTCAACTGAATGCCCTGATCCGGGTGGGTTCCTACCAAAGCAGGGACCCACGTCTCCCCATCCCGTCGACTTGCCCTGATGCCGTCAAATTGGCATGCAGAATGCTTGAGCTATCGTATCTTGAGATATGGTATATTGTGGATGCAATGGGACAATACCGTAATGGTAGTGCAAAGTAGCACACTAACGGTCGGAGCATCAGGATCGTTCAACATGACCTACACCTTCCAGCCCACCCTGCAAGAAGAAGAAGACGGCCGCTGGAGCGCATGGATTGAGGCCCTCCCCGGTTGCGCCACCTGGGGATACACCAAGGAGGATGCGCTCCAATGTTTAAAGGAAGCGGCGGAACTAGTGGTGGAAGATATGATCGAGTGTGGGGAGGACATTCCCGTCGAACCTGATGCAGCGTTGCAAGTAATTGTGGTGTGACTACACCGGAAAACCTGGGCTTTTCGCTTCGAAACACACCCATCCGAGAGCTAATTCGAGCACTGGAACGGGATGGGTTCTTGCTCCGCCGCAGCAGAGGGTCGCACCGGGTGTACCGGCATGACGATGGCAGAAGAGTCGTCCTTAATTTTCACCGAAGTAGCGATACTCTCCCTCGCGGCACATTGGCCCAAGTGTTAGGCGATGCCCAGTGGACCTCCGAAGACGCTAGGCGTTTGGGACTTATCAGCTAAGAAACTATCCAAACCCGCGCTTTTGCTTAGCAGGTCAGCCACACAACCAGCCGCGGTACCACAATAACCCGAAGGCCAATTGGAGCAGCCCCGGGTAGTTTCTGGCCCTCCTGTCATATCTCACCAACAGGGACCGGTTTTCGACAACCATCCCGAGGTCCGCTCCACCACCCACCGGCGCGTCGGCGGCCTTGCGCATCTCCGCCAAGGCTTCCTGACTCCAAGGTCAGGAACTGAAACAACGGAACGTAAGTACACCCAACACGACGCCGTTGCAAATCACTTCGCCGTTGAAAGAGCCTATGCTTTTGGTATGACGCGTTCTAAAGGGTGTTTCCAAAGAATTAGAAATATCTTAAACTGCAAAGGTGGACCGCAACCCATACCCACCCGCCACTACCGTGGCCTGTGTCCATCTAGCTGGGTTCATTTGGCTATGACTCATCTAACGCTCCGCCAGCCTGGGGACTTCTTGATTGACTCTTGAAAACAGGCTCTGGGGGGCCGCCGGCCTGATGAAGATATACGCCGGGGTTGACCGAAGTAACCACCGCCTAACGCTGTGCCGGAGTCGCCCGTCGCCGTCATCCCATCCAAGTTGGATAGGGTAGAGCCACTTCCCATCAGGATCCCGACCCCGGTAGGCCGTGGTTGTTTTTTCTATAACCACATCTCAATCCTTTCGTTTAAGGAGGAGGCATATGTCCCAAGACAAGAGAATTTACGTCGGAATGCACGATGGTGTTTGCGCCGTCATCAGTGCAGACGGAGGAAAAACCTGGCAACAAGGTCCCATCACACCCCTGGCGCACGCTGCGGCCCGGTTGACGTCCAGCCCCGCCGAATCGAAACGGGCCTACCTTGCGGCGTACGAGGCGGGTGTCTACCGCACGGATGACGGCGGGTTAACGTGGAATCCCCTTGACTCCTACCCCTCCGGTTATGCCCACAGTGTGCTGGCCCACCCCGCCGAGGCTGAAACCGTTTACGTTGGCAGCGAACCGGCGGCGGTTTTCCGCTCCTCGGATGGCGGGAACACCTGGGAGGAGTTCAGCAGCTTTCGCACCGTGCCGGAATCGACCGAATGGGGATTCCATGCTCCAACGCGCGAATCTCATGTGCGAGACCTGCGTGTTGCCCCCAACGACCCCAATCGCTTGTACGCCGGCATTGAAGTGGGTGGAATGGTGCGGTCCCGCGACGGCGGGGTTAGCTGGCGGCAATTGCCGGGTCTCGACGCCGACATTCACTGCGTGAGCCTGAGCGGCGATCGCCCCGAGAGCGTCTACGTCGCTACTGCCAGCGCTCCCTATCGCTCCGATGACGGAGGAGGCCGGTGGGAGATGATTAACGCCGGGCTGGACCGACGGTATACCCTGCACATAGCGGCGTCCCCGGACGACGCCGACCTGGTGCTGGTCACGGTATCCGCCAACGCGCGGCGCAATAGTCCCCAGTTCTACCGGTCCACGGATGGAGGCCTGAGTTGGAAGTTGGTCGAAGGCTTAGGGCAGGGGGAGAATGCCGAAGACATGGTGGTGGCCTTTGACTGGGACCTGCAGGACCCGGACAAGGTGTACGCCGGCACCGACGGCGGCAAACTGTTCCAGAGTGAGGACCGCGGCGCGACTTGGCAGCAATTGCCGGTGAGCCTTTCAACCATTGCGGTCGGCGCCCTGACAGTTGGAAGGGAATAGAAACCGGCGTATCCCTGGAAAGGGTAAGGGTATTGGCATGGCGGTGACCGCAACCGGATAAACCCCTTGCGCAGATATAATGAACCCGACGTCACTTGCCGGACTACCCTAATTTAGGGGGTTTGGGGGATGAATCCCCCAACGGAGCCCCGTATCCCGAAAATTAAAAGACCCGGATCCGGGACCTGGCATACCGGCTTCTGGTTGCCGGATGCCAGTAAAATATAGGTCTTTCAGTCTTCATCCCAGACCCCCGTGTCGTGGGGTGAGGCCGGCTTGGCCGGCGCGGCCCGGAATTCCGCGATAGCCCCTGCCGCGTCATCCCGGGGAGCTTGCCAAGAACCACATCCGTCGGAGCGGCGCCGAATGACATTCGCTGGGAACCAGAAGACCCTGAGCAGCATAGCCAGCTTCAAGTCTATGAACCAAATAACCCAATCATCCGTTGGGAAATCCTTCTGCCCCGTGAGAAATCCGGGGTGAGACGACGTTGAAAAAACTAACCGTCAGCGGGCCGCCGGCCATGCGCTACCCGGCATTCCGGGCATTCTGGTTTGGCATGGTGGCATCCGTCAGTGGGTTCCAGATTCTGCGGTTCGGCCAGTTTTGGTTAATCTTCGAGATTACCGGTTCACCGCTGGCCCTGGGTTACGTCGGTCTGGCCAATGGCGTACCAGCCATCCTGCTGAACCTGGTTGGGGGCGTGGCCGCCGACCGGTTGGACCAGCGACGGTTGATAATGGTGGCCCAGGCGACCATCGCCGTCCTCATATCGGACTGGCTACCCTTACCCTACTGGACTTGGTGCGGGTATGGCACCTGTTGGCAATGGCTTTCCTGGCCGGGGCCATTGAAGCCTTCGACCAACCCGCGCGCCGGGCCTTGTTCCCCCACCTGATAGAGCGTAAGGACATGATGAGCGCCGTGGCCATGAATTCGGCAGTATGGCCGGGCACCCGCATCATGGCCCCGGCGGTGGCAGGCATCATCATAGCCATATTCGACACCGCCACCGCCTTCTACGTATCCGGCGTGGGCTTCTTGGTCATGGCCGTGGTGGTCTACTTTCTCCCGGTCCCCCATGTTTCCGGGGGTTCCAGGACCAGCTCCTTCCAGGACTTGAAGGAGGGGCTTAGCTTCGTCACCAGGAATTCCATCTTCTCCTGCCTGATTATCCTGACCTTCTTCAATAGCTTCTTTGGCATGGCCTACATTCCCCTCATGCCCGTCTTCGCCGTTGACATATTGAAAGTGGGCGCCGACGGTCAGGGCTGGCTGATGGGCGTCGGAGGAATAGGGTCGCTGATTACCAGCATCTGGTTCGCAGGCCGCGGCGGCAACGTGTCCAAGACACTGCTCATCATTGGCGGTGGAATCCTGAGCGGGGCGTCCGTGGTAGCCTTTGCCCTCACTTCATTCTGGGTCGGGAGCTTTGCGCTGGCGCTAGCCCTCATGTTCGTGATGGGAGTGTTCAACACGATGCAGAACACCGCCCTGCAGGCTTCGATGCAAATTCTGGTGCCCGACCACATCCGGGGGCGGGTCATGGGCCTCTATGGGATGACCTATAACATCCGGCCCCTGGGAGGTATGCAAGCCGGGGCATTGGCCGGGCTGATCACTGCGCCCTTCGCCATTGCCGTCGGCGGGCTGGCCGTTGTCGTGTTTGTCGTGGGCGCGGCGCTGACCAGCCGCGACCTGCGCCGCCTGACCGGAATGGTGCAGGAGTCCGAGTCCGCCCTACGCTCCGGGGAGCAGAGCCGGCAACCAACTCCTTCCGACAGCAGGTAGGGTTGGCAGTTCCCCTCAGTGGATTGTCTCTGACAGGCAGTCTTGGAGCGGTCATCCTCATTCCGCGGGAATGACGAGTTCCGGAAGAGGGCACCCAAGGAGGGTCAGGTTGGTCTTCTTGCGATAGTCCTGCAACCCCCACCTATGCCGGTCAGATTTTGGTGGTAAACTGCCATCACCCATCATCCGTGTTTGCCGAGGGAGGCGAGTCATGCGACTGGAAGGAAAGGTGGCCATTATCAGCGGCGGCGCCCGGGGAGTGAGCAGCGGCGTCCCGGGGATGGGCGCGGTGGAAGCGCGGATGTTTGCCCAGGAAGGGGCCAGCGTGGTCATCGGCGACATCCTCGAAGAAGAGGGCCGGATATTGGCGGCGGAAATCTGCGACGCCGGAGGTCACGCCATCTTCGTTCCCCTGGATGTAACCGTCGAGGCGCAGTGGGAAGCGGCGGTGGCAATGGCGGTGCGGGAGTTCGGGCCGGTGAACGTCTTGGTGAACAACGCCGGCGTCAGCGGCCGGGGGATGGTAGAAGATACGACCGTCGAGGAATGGGACCGGGTGATGACCATCAACGCCAAGGGGGTTTTCCTCGGCAGCAAGGCCGTCGTTCCGGTCATGCGCGAGGGGGGCGGCGGTTCCATCATTAACATCTCTTCCCAGCTGGGACTGGTGGGGACGGACAACAGCAGTCCCCAGTATCAAGCGTCCAAGGGAGCGGTGCGGCTGCTGACGAAGGCAACCGCCATTGGGTACGCCAAGGACGGCATCCGGTGCAATTCGGTCCATCCCGGGCCGATCGCTACTCCCATGACGGAAGAAGGGCGGGCCGACGAGGAACGCCACCGTCTGCTGGTTTCCCGCACACCCCTGGGTCGGTACGGGCGTCCCGAGGAAGTGGCCTACGGTGTCCTGTTCCTGGCGTCGGACGAGTCGTCGTTCATGACCGGGAGCGAACTGGTCATTGACGGGGGCTGGACGGCCCAGTGAGACGGGCGGCGCAACCACAGCTCGAAAATATCAGGGTCCGGGGATGCAGATATGGGGATTTTGACCGAGGACATGAAGCGGGTGGTCCGGCAGCAGTGGCTGGGGTTCGTTGCCACCGTCTGCCCGGACGGCACCCCCAACCTGTCGCCCAAGGGTACGGCGGCGGTTTGGGACGACGACCACTTGGTGTTCGCCGACCTGGCGTCGCCGGTGACGATGGCCAACCTGCGCGTCAATCCGGTCCTGGAAATCAACCTGGTGGACATATTTTCCCGTAAGGGTTACCGCTTCAAGGGGACCGCCAGCATCATCGGAAAGGAACAGGACGGAGAACTGTTCGACGAGATATGCCACGCATTCCAGACGGGCACGCGAGGAGTGCATCAGGTCACGTTGCCGGCACGGGCCTACGTGCTGGTCAGGGTGGAGCGGGCGCTGCCGCTGGTGTCCCCCGCCTACGTCCCTGGCAAGACGGAGCGGGCCACCCGCGAAGAGTGGTCCCATTACTGGTCCAGCGTCCACGAAAGCCGGATGGACGAGTTGGATGCGGAAGGTTGACCCGCGGACTCGTTTGTCAGTTCCCACCGCTCCCGAGGCTATCCCAAGTGGGTCGAACTACCCAGGTTGCCGGAAGGGCGCCAACACAGCTAAACTGAAGCCAAGGTGAAATGTACATATCGCCAGACCACATTGTCGGTGGCCACCCAGTTGGAGCTTAAAGGTGATTATGAGGCGCTGTTGAGTCTGTCAAGGGCGTCGACAAGGTGTACCACTGCGATGTCGAAGTTCAGGGAAAATGTCCGGCTAAGTGTTCAGCATAAATGTCACCCGGTTAGGCTACGATAGTATCAGATGATGACGCCGATGGACCCACCAGGGATTGTCGCCATGGGGGACCCTCAGCGTCCAGGTATTTCTTTATGGTGCCCCTGTGGATTCCCAATTCCCGCTCAATTGCTCGCAGAGACATCCCCTTGCGTCGGGCTTTCTGGATCGCCTTCCATCTCTCCTTCTGAAGGAATGTCGGCTTGCGCACAGAGGCGACTTTGGGCTTGCTGGTTGAATCTGCACGGTCGGGGATGGCCGCCTGATCCTTGTCGTCGTCTACCCTTGAGTCCAGTGGTTGGAGAGCCGCTGTCCAACGTTGGTCCAAGCCGTTGGCGCCGGAGGGTGGGACAGGAACAGGTGCGGAATGCTGGTGGCCGTTTCGGAGAAATACCGGGCTGGGTGGCGCTTCCTGGGACGCAATGATGTTCCCCTCATGCCGTACCGAAAGCCGGCCGTCCAGTCCTTCCAGTACCTCCACCGCTGCTCCTGCATAGCTGTTGCGTTCCGGCCCTGGCAACAACTGGAGGGTGTGGAGCTGGAATCTCACCGTATTGTCCCTGGCCACCGTCCTGCGGTGCTTGAAGCACATGACCTGTTCCAGGCACAGCGCTGGGTCCAGAGGCCGGAATGCAGGCTCTGGGTGTTGCGGAGGAACCCCGAAGCGCCGGTTGAACCGCAGCAGGAACTGCTCCAGCACGCTGTTGGCTTCCCCGATGCTGCTCACGCCGGCCAGCCGGAGTTCAGTTACCAGCCTGTCCTGGAAGGTTCCCGCCGCTCGCTCCACGCGGCCCTTTGCCTGGGGAGACAGGGCGAAAATCATCTGAATCCCCAGTTCCTCCATGGCCCGGCTGAACTGGGTTGACGTCCCGGCCAGTCCGGGTCCTGGTGTGTGCTTGAAGACCCCGTGCCGGTCGCGGTGTAAAGGGCGATGGGCACGCCGTGGCGCTGCACGAAACCCTGGACCAGCAGGAAGTAGCTGTGGGCGTCCTCCTGGTCGCAGAAGAGGGCGTCGACCACTTTGCCCGTGGCATCGTCCACGGCGATCAGCAGCGTGAACGGCGGTGTCTGGTCCCCCAACCACGGGTGGTGACTACCGTCCATCTGGATCAGCATACTCTCCCGGGGCATGCGCTGGCGGCGGACCCGGTGCTTGGGTGGGCGCCTTCTCCGGGGACTGCTCAGCCCGGCGCTGACCAGGATGCGCCTCCGGGTAGTCCTGCCGATGTCGATGCCTTCACGTTCACTGAGCAACTCGCTGAGATGGGTGTGGTTGGTTCCCTGGTATCGAGTGCGGGCCAGGTGGACCACACCGGCCATCACCGCCTCAGGTGGGGCATTCGCTGGTGTACGGCCGCGATGACCATGAGCCAGGGCGGCTGCGCTCCCCTCCCGGTAAGCCGCCAGAATGCGTCTGGCGTGGCGTGAGCTGACACCCATCAGCGTGGCTGCTTGATCCACCGTCATGTGTTCAGCCAGCAGGCTGTTCAGGACCTGAAGTCTCGTCTGTTCTTTGGCAGTCAAAGTCACATTCTCCATAGGGAGAATGTGACATTTATGCTGGTCAGTTAGCGAGGACGTTTTCGCTGGACAACGACAACTGGGGCGGAGCAAAAGTGTACCACCAGGGGCTGCTGGCCAGCATAAATGTCCGCACCAATTGTTCAGGGAGAATGTCACCCATACAGCTGTGCCAGCAGACAGCGCGTGCGAATCAGGACGGTTTCCGTGGTTACCTATGCGTCTCCTGAAGCCTGGGAAGCGGCGTTTTCTCTGCTGCGCTTGAGCCGGTAGCTGTCGCCGTTCATCTCCAGGATGTGCACGTGGTGGGTGGGCGGTCCAGCAGCGCTCCGGTGAGGCGCTCCGACCCGAAGACCTCGGTCCACTCGTCGAAGGGGAGGTTGGTGGTGACCAGGATGGAGCCCCGCTCGTAGCGCTGGCTGAAGACCTCGAAGAGCAGTTCCGCCCCGGTGGGGGACAGGGCTGACAAGGGTATGTAAAGCATGAATTGGCGTGAAAATGACCTCAAAAGCACCACCGGACCGTCATTCACGCGAAAGCGGACATCCACATGATGGATATGGAAGCCCCCATTTTCGTAGCTGGCAAGACTGGCAAAGCGGTCCGGAAGGGTTTGATGCAGCTCTCACTACTCACTCCTCTTCGCTCACTCTGAAATGATACATACCCCTGTCAGGGGGGACAGGGGGACGAATTGTAGCTCAGGGGGTGGCTGGAAAACCCGGTTTATTTCCCCCCGGCTGTACGGTATACTCTTACTATTCCAGCCAGGGGTGCAGCGGGATGACGCTCTACGGTTACGCCAGGGTCTCGGTGAGAGAGCCGGAGGACAAGAATCTGGACCTGCAGGTGGAGCGGCTGGTCCGCGCCGGCTGCTCCCTGGGCAGTATTCGAGCCGAGGAAGCCAGCGGGGCCAAGAACGACCGCGGCGGCCTCCTGGAACTGCTGGACCTAGTGGTCGAGGGGGACACCCTGATGGTCACCCACATTGACCGGCTCTCCAGGGGGCTGACCTACGGGCTGCAGGTGATCGAGGGCCTGCACCGGGCGGGAGTGGAGTTCCGGTCCCTGTCGGAAGATTTCAATACGGCCACGGCCGCCGGCAAGCTCCAGCTCACGATGGTGCTCGCCTTCAGCGAGTGGTGGCGGAACTCGATCAGGGAGCGCTCGGTCGCGGGGCAGGCGAAGGCGCGGGCCGAGGGGCGTTTCCCTGGCCGGCGGCCCAGCCTGACCGAGCGGCAACGGGGGTACATCCGGGCAGAGCGGTCGAAGGGAGTGAGCCAGCGGGAACTGGCCAAGCGCCTGGAGGTCAGCCGTTGGACCATCCAACAGGTGGACAGGTAGGGGTTGGGTGAAAATTGCAGCGTCTGCACGGAGCATGGCCGGTTGGCAGCCTGCCCCAGTACCAGCGAGGGCAGCACAGCGGCAAAGTTCTTCCACCGGTCGATGCTGGGCCGCAGGGGCCTATCAGGTGGACTCGGCCAGCGCGCGAATCAAGCTAAACTAAAGCCAAGGTGAAATGTACATATCGCTAGACCGCACTATCGGTGCCCACCCAGTTGGGGACTAAAGGTGATATGAGGTGCCGTGGAGTCCTTTCGGTCATCGTCAATCTCCCCGAAATGCACATCCCACCTTGGTATTGGTTTAGGTCAGGACCGGGCCAAGGCTGGCGGGAAACGGACCTGACGGCCACCGGAGCTGACCGCCCGGAGCAGGTGGAGCAGTGCCGGAAGATGGCCGAGGGGGCGCAGGACTGTGCCACATGTCCCGGGGTGATGCTGTGCTCGGCGACGACGGAGTGGAAGGCGCTGGCCGCCTTGCAGAACGCCACGGCTAAAGCCAGCAGCAGCGCCGAACGGCCCTCCCCACCCTGATGCCCTACAAGGGACCAGGGCGGGGCGATCACCGGATACGACGGTGATCGCATCATGGCGGTGTTCCTTGGGGAAGGAAAGGAGAGTATCGCCGCCCGAACCGGTCTAAAGATCAACCATGCAGTTGCGGCGGAGGAATCGTGTACCACCGGCACGATGAGAAAGAACTGAGTTGGGAGCCGGTCGGGGTCAGGCCAGGAGCAGGGGTCCGCAGTTCCGGAGTGAGTCAGGAGCCTTCCGGCTCGTCCGCGACCTGGGAGGCGGCGTTTCTAGTGGGATACCCTCCTACCCGTGGCGGTCAACCGCCACCCAGGTAGGCATCCAACTCAGCCAGCAGCTCAGAGCGACGGACGTCGTCCAGAAACGCTGCCCTGAACGAATTCCGGGCTATTTCCCCCAACGTTAAGTCGTCGATTCCCAGGCAGTCCGAGACTGCCTGGTAGTTCTCGTTGACATACCCCCCGAAAAACGCCGGGTCGTCCGAGTTCAGAGTTACGTTCAGCCCCGCGTCAAGCATCTGTCGCAGCGGGTGTTTTTCCATGTTGTCCACCACCCGCAGCCTGACGTTGGACAGAGGGCAGACTGTGAACGGGATCCCCAGTTCAGCCAGTTCCTGGGTGAGTTCCTGGTCCTCCAGAACGCGGCAGCCGTGGTCTATTCGTTCCACCTGGAGCGTTTCCACGGCCTCCCGGACGTAGCGGGCCGGCCCCTCCTCTCCCGCATGGGCTACACACCGGAACCCGGTGGTTCGGGCCTTGGCAAATACCCTTGTGAACTTTCGTGGCGGATTCTCCAACTCGGTGGAGTCCAGCCCAATCCCGTGGATCAGGTCTCTGAAGGGCATTGCCTGGTCAAGGGTTTTCATGGAGTCCGACTCGTCCAGATGCCGCAGGAAACACATGATCAGTCTGGATGAGATTCCGTGCCTTTCCTCTCCGTACCTGAGGCCCTCGCTTAGGCCGCCGCACACTTCGGCGAGGTCCACTCCACGCGAGGTGTGGGCTTGAGGATCGAAGAAGATCTCGGTGTGCCGGACCGACTGGGACGCGGCCCGGTCCAGGTAGGCGCGGGTGAGTTCGTAGAAATCATCCCCGGAGAGCAGAACCGACATGCTGCGGTAATATACGTTCAGAAATTCGTCCAGGTTTAAGAACCGGTAGGAGTCCTGTGCTTCGCCGGGAGTGGCAAATGGCAGGGTGACGCGGTTACGGCGGGCGAGGTGGAGCATTAACTCGGGTTCCAGTGTGCCTTCGATATGGAGATGGAGTTCTGCTTTCGGCAGGCCTTGGATGAACGGGGAGATTTTCACTGGGCGCAACTCCCTCTGATTAGTTACCGTGTCTGGATGTAAATCCCACATCTGGGAGAGGTTGCATCCAAACCGTCAGTCCGGTCCACTTTACTGCCGCCTTTTACACCGCGCTCGTAGCGCTGGCTGAAGACCTCGAAGAGCGGTTCCGCGCCGGGGGGCAGGGGCACGAGCCCAGTTCGTCGACGATCAGCAGGCTGAGGCGGGACAGATTCCGCTGCAGGTTGAGCAGCCGCCTTTCGTCCCGGGCCTCCATCAACTCGTGGACCAGGGCGGCGGCGGTGGTGAAGCCCACGGACTCCCGCGCTAGCAGGCGGCTAGAAACTCGGACGGAAACCCCGATTCTCCCCAAGCCGTCGTTTTCTTAACGTCGATTGTCGATGTAACAGTTGGTTCTTGAAACGTATTGCATGCACTACCATGCCGTATGAGATTGGAATACGTCTGCTTGGCGTAGCGCGAAACCCGGCCAATGGCTTTCCGTCCAGACTTCTAGTACTACAACGACGGGTTACGATCATGCACCCAGATTTTGACCTATGCCAATCGTGAACTACGCTCAAATGAGGATGGTTTTGCCACCCCCGAAAAGAAACTTCAAGCGTCGCCAGTCAAAGCCGTCGTTGTAGTACTAAAGCATGAACATGGAAAAGTTGCATTCTGGATTTCGAAATCATCAAGAGATCCCGGGGCGGCGTATAATTGCCATACCCTGGTAAACCCTTTGGAACCGGGGGCCTGGCTGACTTTGGCTTTTGGGCAGTCTAACCCGGATGGCAGGAGTCGCCTGCCATCTCTCTGGCCCACAGCCTTGACCAGCCACGGACATTCCCGGGGTGGAGCCGGTATCCGGAGAACGGGGGAGTAACCCGCTTGCGAGAGACTTCCAGAGTCCCAGCCCTGGCGGTCCTGCAAAACAGAGACTTTCGTATTCTCTGGGGATCAAAGGTACTCCACGAGGCATCACGGCGGATGGAACTGTTGGTGCTCATCCTGCTCATTCGGGAAATCACAGGCTCGTACTTCCAACTGGGGCTGCTGGCTGTCTTCCTCAACGCTCCCAGACCGGCGCTCTCCCTCTTTTCCGGCGTCATCGCCGATCGCCTGGACCGGCGTCTCATTATGGTCACCGCCCACGCTTGTTATTTCGGGGTAGCAGCAGTCATTTTGTTGCTGCTCGCCGCCGGTGCCATCCAACCCTGGCATGTGTTCGCTGTCATCTTTCTCCAGGGCCTGGCCAAGGTGCTGGAGGACCCATCGCGCCGCACCGCGATGTTTGACCTGGTAGGCGCGGAACGTATCGCCAACGCAGTGGCGTTGGAGTCTATGACGTCTACCATCGGCAAAATCGCGGGGCCAATAACCGCCGGCATCCTGATTGCCGCCACCAGTTTCACCGGCGCCTATGTTGTCTTAACGGTGTTGGACCTGGCTGCTCTGTTGCTGCTGGTCCGGCTGAGGCTGCCCCATCGGGGCCAGGGCAGCGGGCCGCAATTAGCGGTGTGGCAAAGCCTGGGGGAGGGAATTGGATACGCCTTGAGCAACCGGATGGTGCTCGGGGTGCTGCTGATTTCAATGGTGATGAACGCCATGGTCCTGCGCATTCAGGAATTCATCCCGGTCATCGCCAGCGACCATTTGTTGGTCGGCCCGTTCCTGGTGGGACTCCTGACCTCCAGCGAAGGTATCGGGAATTTGATCGGCGCCTCGATAATTTCCGTGAAGGGGAATATCCGCCACCACGGCCGGTTGTTTGTTGCCGGCTCTCTAGTCATGGCATCCCTGGTGCTGGCCGTAACCTGGTCGCCGTGGTTCGCCGTCTCTTTTGCGATTTTGCTCCTGGCCGGCATCGCGCACGCCGGATTTAGCACAATGCAGAGCACCATATTGTTGTTGGCGTCACCGGCGGGCATCAGGGGGCGCATCGTGGGGGTGAACAGTCTGACCAACGGCGCCGCCCAGATAGTTGGCCCGCTGGAGATAGGAGCCATTGCCGATGCCCTGGGTATTACCTTTGCGATCGGCCTTAACGCGGGGCTGGCGTTGCTGCTGATTCTGCCGATGGTAATTCTGACCCCCCTGATTTGGCGGCCGGTTGGGACCATCTCTGAAAACGCCACCTAAACTAAAGCCAAGGTGGGATGTGCATATGGAGATCAAGGGCGGTGCCAAACCGTCCTCCAGTTACAGATGGAAGGGCTTCACTGTGGCACCTAAGCCGATCTCTATCGCCCCACAAATGTAGATCCCACCTTGGCTTTAGTTTAGGAAAGGAACCTACGAAGGAGGGTTGGGTTCCCCCTGCGGGTGCGGGAATGACGAGGTTGGGCGAGTCTGGTGGGTTGGGCTGCGGTTCTTGCGATAGCCCTGGTCCGGCTTGTACCGGAATGAGCGCGGGGGTATCATCCCTTCCAACGGACGGATTGCCCGAATAACGGATCGCCCGAATAGACGGGATGGTCCTTCGATCTCACGCCCTCACGCCGGGTTGAAGGGGTAAGCAATGCCAAGAAGAAGTTTCTGGGCCTGGGGCATGGAGTCGGATGAGCCGACCGAGGCGCAACGCCGGGAGTTGGCCGCAAGTCTTTCCAACAAGTACGGCATCTCCGTGAACGTCCCGCCGGTTCCAACAAGCAGGGACCTGGACCTGCGGAATCCCCGGATTAGTGTCCCCGACTCCCTGGCGTCCATCTGCTCCACCGACACCCACGAACGGGCCGTCCATACCTACGGCCGCAGCTTTCGCGACCGCATCCGCGCCTTCAACCTCCGGTTCCCGAACCCGCCCGATGTGGTGGCATACCCCCGCAACGAGCAAGACGTCGAAGCCCTGCTGGACTGGTGTTCGGGCCGGGGATACGTCACCATCCCCTACGGCGGCGGCAGTTCGGTGGTTGGCGGGGTGGAGCCGCCGGAGGAATCCACTGGCATTGTGTCCATCGACCTTGGCGGATTGGACCGGGTTCTGGAGATTGACGACGTATCCCGCGCAGCCCGAATCCAGGCCGGGGTGTACGGCCCGGCGCTGGAAGAACAGCTGCGCCCTCACGGGTTCACCCTACGCCATTATCCCCAGAGCTTCGAGTTCTCCACGCTGGGCGGTTGGATCGCCACCCGCTCCGGCGGACACTACGCCACCAACCAGACCCACATCGACGATTTCGTCGAGTCGGTCCGCATGGTCACTCCCCAGGGTGTTTGGGAGTCCCGCCGTCTCCCGGGCAGCGGCGCCGGACCTAGCCCAGACCGGCTGGCGCTGGGCAGCGAGGGAACGCTGGGCATCATCACCGAAGCCTGGATGCGGATTCAGGCCCGTCCCCGCTTCCGGGCGTCGGCCGCCGTCACCTTCTCCTCGTTCGCGGCGGGCGCTGAGGCGGTGCGGCAAATCGTCCAGACCAAGCTGTGGCCGGCCAACTGCCGCCTGCTGGACCCGGGCGAGGCTGCCGATGCCCTGGGTTTCGACGGTACCCAGGCCGTGCTGGTGTTGGGGTTCGAGTCGTCCGAACTGCCCCAGGGCGAGCAGATGCGCCAGGTCATCGCCATTGCCCGGGAATGCGGCGGCTCCGTGGGCGATGACCAGATAAGGATTGTCGACGGGACCAGGGATGAAGCCCGCCGCCCGGAGGCGGTGGGAGCCTGGCGCAACTCGTTCATCGGCGCGCCCTACCAGAGGAACATAACCATGGGGTTGGGGGTGGTCGCGGAGACCCTGGAGACCGCCATCACCTGGGAGCGTTGGGCAGAGTTGGACGCATCGGTGCGGAACGCGTTGCAGGACGCCCTGGACCGGGTTTGCGGCGGTGGACGGGTCACCTGCCGCTTTACCCACGTCTACCCCGACGGACCGGCGCCCTACTTCACCTTCGAGGGCATGGGGCGGCCAGGCGCCGAGCTGGAAATGCACGAGGAGATCAAGCAAGCGGCGTCCGACGCCGTCATGGCCGCCGGTGGGACCATCACCCACCACCACGCCGTCGGCCGGGTCCACCGACCCTGGTACGATCAGCAGCGGCCGGAGCCATTCGCCGCCGCTCTGCGCGCCGCCAAGTCCGCCGTGGACCCCAACTGGGTGCTGAACCCCGGAATCTTGATCGACCGCTAACCTGCGGCGCCAGCCCGGATGGGCGGGGCCCAGCGTTTTTGCACGAGGAGGGCAGATGGGAATTTCCAACGAGACGATGCGAGCCATGATCCGAGAGTACGGGGGCTTCGAGTTGTCCGACGAGGAACTGGAATTGGTCCGGCCCGAAGTGGACAGCTACATTGAAGCCATGGCAGGGATAGCCCACCTGGACCTGTCCGACACCATGTCCAGCCGGCTGCTCCGCGCCGCCGAAGGAGGGACCCAGGAAGGGACCCAAGGAGGGACCAACGATGGCGAATGACGCACTATTGGACCTGACCATCAGCGAACTAGCCCCAAGGATAGAGTCGCGGGAGGTTTCCCCGGTCGAGGTCACTGAGGCCGCCCTGGCCCGGGCCGACCGGCTTCAACCCAAGCTCAATTCCTTCATAACCCTGCTCCACGAACGATCCCTGGCCCGCGCCCGGGAGCTGGAATCGGAGCTGGCCGATGGGAAATATCGCGGGCCGCTCCACGGAATCCCCATCGGCATCAAGGACAACCTCGCCACGCAGGGCATCCGCACCACCGTCGGTTCCCTGGTACTGTCCGACAACGTGCCCAGCGAGGACGCCCGGGTGGTTACCCTCTGCGAAGAGGCGGGCGCCATCATACTGGGCAAGGAAAACCTGGAAGAGTTCGCCGCCGGGGCCACCTCCAACAACCCCCACTACGGCGCGGTCCACAACCCCTGGGGACTGGACCACATCCCCGGCGGCTCCAGCGGCGGCGGCGGGGCCAACGTAGCCGCCGGCGTAACGTTCGCTTCCCTGGGCACCGACCTGGGCGGTTCGGTGCGTTTGCCGGGCACCTTCTGCGGCGTGGTGGGCCTGAAGCAGACCTTCGGACGGGTGAGCCAGCGGGGGCTGCTGGTAACCAGCTTCAACGGCGACCACATCGGTCCCATGACCCGCTCCGTCAGCGACAGCGCACTGGTTTTGCAGGCCATCGCCGGGTATGACCCCCTCGACCCCAGCACGGTCCCCGTCCCGGTGCCCGACTACCGGGAAAAATTGGGGCAGGACTTGTCCGGGTTGAAGGCGGGGGTGCCGTCCAACTACTTCTTCGACCTTGTTGACCCGGAGGTAGAAACCAGCGTGAGAAATGCCATTGCCGCCCTCCAGGAGCTGGGCGTCGAGGTGGTGGAAGTGGACCTGCCCAGCATGGAGTACGTGGGGGCGCTGCGGGCGGCCAGCCTCGCCGACGGGATGGTGACCCACGAACCCTACCTGGCCGCCGCCCGCGAAAAGTACGGGCCCGACGTCATCAACCGCACTATGGCCGGGCAGTTCGTGCTGGGCCGGGACTACTCCAAAGCCATGAAAGTGCAGCGCCTCATCAAGGAAGAGTACGCCCGCGTCCTGCAGGGCGTGGACTTCCTGGTGACGCCCACCGCTCCGGTGGCCGCGCCCCGGATCGACGCAACCCACATCACAATCCAGGGAGAAACCCACCGGGTCCGGGGACCTGGTTCAGGAGTGATTTCCCGTAACACCAGCCCCATGAACGGAAACGGGCTGCCGGCGATTACCATACCCTGCGGGTTTAACGGGGATGGCCTGCCCATCGGCGTGCAGTTCATCGGACGGCCCTTCGATGAAGGGTTGCTGTTCCAGGTAGCGGCGGGCTACGAACAGGTCTCCCCGAGCAGGGGTGTCCGGCCCCAGGTATGACGGTCGGGAGACGAGTTGCAAAAATTCCCAACCGGCCAACGCAGGAATAACCCGGAATCCGCAGGAGGCGGCATGGCAACTTTAAGCGTGTCTCCCGGAGTGGAGCTTCACTATCACGACGACGATTTCACCGACCCGTGGCGTCTGGCGCCGGCCATCCTGCTGCAGCACGGCTTCTCCCGCAGCGGCAAATTCTGGTACAACTGGGTTCCCCTGCTATCCCGGGAGTTCCGAGTCCTGCGCCCCGACCTGCGGGGAATGGGCGAGTCCTCCATCGCGGAGGATGCCTACGAGCCTTCCCTGGATGTTTTCATGGCAGACCTGAACGCCATCCTGGACCGTCTGGGCATCGACCGGGTGGTTTATGTGGGGGAGTCCTTCGGGGGAATACTTGGCCTGAGCTTTGCCCACGCCTTCCCGGACCGGGTGCGGGCCTTGGTCCTGTGCAACACCCCTTGCCGCCTGCCCCGCCGCGGCCGCACGGACCCGGAAGGCGACTGGGACACGGCGATGAGCCAGAGCGTCGGGACCTGGTCCACCGCCACCATCAACAACCGGCTGGACACTCGGGTGGCGCCCGAAGGGATGAAGGACTGGTACATTTCCGAGATGGATCGCACTTCTCCTTCCATCGGCCGCAAACTTCAGGCTTACCTGGACACCCTGGACTTCCGGCCGTACCTGAAGGAGGTGGCAACCCCCACGCTTCTGCTGACCGGCGAAGAGTCACCCACGTCCACCCTGGAGCAGCAGCAGTTCATGGCCGATCAGTTGCCCAACTCACGCCTCGTGGTTTACCCCGGCCTGGGCCACGGGATCAACGCCATCTACCCGGAGTGGTGCGTGGCCCAGATGCGCGAGTTCCTCGCGCGGTGGCCGGATGCTTGACCCCCGCTGGAATACCCAGGACTCGGATTCACCTGATTCTACCGGACGCAAGGAGAAGATACGATGACCCACTATATGTACGTGGCAGTTCAGGAAGACGACAAGATTGCGACGTTCACCGTTGACCCGGACACGGGTTCGCTGACACCCCGGGGCGACCTGGACGTTTCCGGAGGACCCTTCACCATGGCTGTCAGCCCGGACCGCACCCACCTCTACGTCGGCTGCCGGGAAGACCCTCAACTCATCAGCTATGATATTGACCAGTCCAACGGGGAACTGTCCCGCACCGGCATGGTGCCCCTGGAGTTTAACCCAACCTTCATTGGCACCGACCGGAAGGGCGGATACGTCCTGTCGGCCTATTACCAGGGGGCCCACGTCGGCGTCCACCCCGTCGGCGATGACGGGTCGGTGGGCGGGAGTCCAGTGGTATGGCTGGAGACGGCTACCGGCGCCCACGCCATGCAGACCGACCCCACCAACACCTACGCCTTCGTACCCCACATCGCAGGGAACGGCCCCAACCGCATCTACCAGTTCCGGTTCGACGAGAACACCGGCCAGATCGAACCCAACTCGCCGGCCCAGGTGGAGCCGGATGGATTCCAGGGGCCGCGGCATTTCTGCTTTCATCCGTCCCTGGATGTCCTGTACTTCTCCAACGAGCAGGGGTGCAGCGTCGGGGCCTACCGGTTGGATACCGCCAACGGCACCCTGGCCCAGTTCCAGACTGTCCCGACCATTCCCGCAGACTTTACCGAGCGGAACACTTGCTCCCAGATTCAGGTGACCGGTTCGGGACGTTTCTTGTACGCTCCCAACCGGGGCCACAACAGCCTCGCTTGCTTCACCGTCAACACCGCGACCGGAGAACTCGCCGCCAACGGCATCGTTGACGCCGAGCCCGTCCCCAACGCGCTGGCCGTGGGGCCGGATGAAAAATTCCTCTATTCCGCCGGACAGGAATCGGGAAACATGGCCACCTTCGGTATCAATGACGGTTCGGGCCAACTTACCAGGGTAGCAACCACTCCCCTGGGCAACCGTCCGGCCTGGATCTCTATTGTCCAACTGCCCTGATTACCGGGCCGTGAGTCCGGCCCGTCAATCCTGATAAAACGGAGGCGCCGATGCCGGAAATCGAGATTAAGTTGAATGAAATGGGCTACCAACTCGCCGAACCCCGCCAATCCGCCATCGGCAACTTCATCCCGGCGGTACGGACCGGGAACCTGGTCTACCTTTCCGGCACCGGCCCGGGACTGCCAGAGGGGGGCTTCCTGCACATCGGAAAGCTGGGGGCCGGCCTTACCATCGAGCAGGGGTACGACTGCGCCCGGCTGACGATGCTCAACCTGCTTTCCAACCTCAAGGGCGAGATCGGCGACCTGGACAAGCTGAAATCGGTGGTCAAGCTGCTGTGCATGATCAACGCCGCCCCGGACTTCGGGGACACCCCCCGGGTGGCCAATGGAGCCTCCGACTTGCTGGTCAGCCTCTACGGAGAACGCGGACGCCACGCCCGTTCCGCTGTGGGCATGAGCACCCTGCCCGGCGGCATGCCCGTGGAGATAGAGATGATCGTCGAAGTCGAGGATTAAATTGAAACCAAGGCGAAACCCGCATACGCCCACAGGAAAATGCGGAAAGAAAATGTAGATGCCACGAGGGTTAGTAGCCGCTAAGGTTGCGAAGGCCGGGTTGCCGGCTGGAGTATTGCATTCGACAAATCTCCGGTGAGCCCGGTCAGGCGTTCGGCGGTGTTACCAGAATAGACAGAAAGCCAGAGACTTTGCTCCGGCGCTTTTAGCGGCCTGGGAAGAGTGCTGGAAATGGACCTGACCCACGGTTGTGGGCGTGGCGGACTATACTTCGATCCGCCGGAGGGACTTGTACGGTTATAGTCGCCTTTGAAAACGGAGCAGCAACATTGCCATGGCGCCAAGCCGTAATGTATCGTGGGTCCCTTTCGCGCTGTTGGTCCCCCGTGGTTGGTCCTCTATGTGTACCGATTCCAGCGAGCCGTCAAGCACCGGCCAGCGCCGGGAATAGGGATACCCGGTGCCTACCCGAGGTCGGGGCCCGCCGGCGCGCCGGGTCCATCGCCGTCGCGGGCGGATTGTGGGAAGGCGCGGGCGTCCCGTCGCATGGCAGACCGAGGCTCCCGCCGCTGTCTCCGGTTTACCCGTGGGGCCGCCGTCTCCGGCCTGACCTCCTCCGGCATACCGTTGGGCGACCAGCCAGGGGGGAACTGCAACGTGCGTACCGGGTAGTTGATGACTATACCTTCTTCCAGCAGCCGCCGATGCAGGTCTTGCATCAACCTGGTCCGCAGAGGAAAGCTGGCCAGCCGGTTGCGGGCCTGGATGAACAACCAGAACTCCACATTGGACTCGCCGAAGCTCTCAAACCCGAACCATCCGCCGTATTCCTTGACCGCGTCCGGGTCGGTGTCCAGCAACTTGTCCATAACTTCCTGGCATATTTGCTCCACCAAGCGCAGGTCGCTGTCGTAGCTGACGCCGCAGGGCAGGAAAACGTTGACCGCCGGTTGGGGCTCCTGGTAATTGGTGATGATGGTCTCGGCGAACTTGGCGTTGGGGATTACAACCAGGTTGTTGTGCCAAGTGCGCAAGCGGGTGCTTCGCCAACTGACATCCATAACGTAACCGGCGACGCCGTTCTCCAGCTCGATGTAGTCGCCCGGGGTCACGACCCCCTCGGTCATCACGTAGGTGCCGGCGAATACGTTGGCCAACGTGGGCTGCAACGCCAGCGCCACCGCCAGACCGCCCAGGCCAAGTCCGGCGATGAGCGGGCTGATGTTGACGTCGAGTTGGTCCATGACCAGCAGGCCCGACATCCCAAGCACGACCCCTATCGCCAACCGCCGGCCCAAGGGAATCAGCCGGTTGTCCAGGTCCGATTCCGTCCGATCCGCGATTTCGTCGGTGTACCAAGTGGAGACCGCCGAAATCACCTTGACCAACGCCCAGGCCCCGATGGCGATGCCGGCCAACCGTCCGGCCAAGTTGATTAACAGTAACCTGAATTCAGGGATCTGCCACGGCAGGACGATGGCCAGGTATGCCCCGATTAAGAAAATGCTCAAGGTTACCGGCGCGCGGACACTGGTTATCAGCCGGGAGTCCAGATTGGTGGGCGACAGTTGGGTCAGGCGAATAACAACCGGAAAGACGGCCTTGCTGAAGATGACCGCCAGCAGCAGCCCGGCAACTACAATCGCCGCGGAAGCGGCGTATGCTCCCAGGATACTATTCAACCCCAGGTTTTCCAGCAACCCTGCCATTCTTCGACTCTTGCCCCTGCTCGTGGCCTTGGCCAGCGCCGGATGGCCGCCCGGCCCGGAGAAGATTATAGCATTGCGAGCTTGAAACGCCGCTGGTCAAGAATCGCTGTCCGCAACGGGCTCGGGCCGGCACTGACCGGCAGCGACGGTGAAGTAGGACGCGCCATTGCCCAGATGCTCGCGCATGACCTGGGGGTCGGTGGTGGTTATCAGCACCTGCTGGTACTGGGCCAGCTTTCGCAGCACCCGCTGCCGGCGTCCGGGGTCCATCTCCGAAAGCACGTCGTCCAGCAGCAGCACCGGCTCATCGCCCCGCGCTTCCCAAAGGTAGGATGCCTCCGCCAGCCGCAGGGCCAGCGCCAGGGTGCGCGCTTCTCCTCGGGAGGCAAAGGATCCCATGTCCAGGTTGTTGACCAGCAGCCGGAAATCGTCGCGGTGCGGCCCAACGACGGTAGCCCCGGTGGCCAGTTCCCGCTGCCGGAACGCCGCCAGCGACTCCTCGAACCGGGTCTCGGTGGCAGCCAGGTCTCCGCTGCCGGCCACGCTGGGGCGGTATTCCAGCAACATACCACTTCCGCCGTCGGCAAGTTGGCCGTGGTGTTCCGCCCCCAGGTCCGACAAGCGCTGGATAACCTGGTGACGGCGCCAGGTTATCCAGGCCCCTTCCCGAACTAATTCCCGGTCCCAAAACTCCATTTCGCCGCACCCGGCGCGGCCGTCCCGGACCATCTTCAGCAGTTGGTTGCGCTGCTTAACCACACGCTGGCATCGTTGCAGCGACTTGATGTACCGCGTATCCGCCTGGGAAATCAGGATGTCCAGGTAGCGGCGGCGCACCGACGGGGCACCGTATACCAGGTCAACGTCCGCGGCGTTGAACAGGGCCGCCCCGACTATTCCCACCAGTTCCGCGGCGGTGCAGCGCTGACGGTCTACGCGGATTTGCTTCCACACCGAGTACCCCAAACCGCCCCGCTGCCCCGGGGTCCTGGCGTCGGCCTCGCCGGGCCCGCCTGCGGACGTGGGTACGACGCTCTGGTAGCCGACATTAACCGCCAACCGCCGGTCCTTGGTCTCGACAACGCCGCCAACCAGCGCCTGCTCCCCATTGGCGCCGGCCTGGAAATTGATGACCTCGCGTTCGTTTTCCGCCCGGAAGGACCGGCCGATGGCCAACAGGTAGGCGGCCTCCAGCAGCGTTGTCTTGCCTGCCGCGTTGCCGCCGGACAGCACCACCACGCCCAACGGCAGGTCCAAGTCCAGTTGGGAGAAGACGCGGAAGTTAATCAGGTTGAGCCTGGAAAGGTAGGCCACGGTTGACGGCCCTCAGCCACGGCGGCAGTCTGGAAAACAGCCGCAATACTCGGCCCATTGTAGCAGTGTTCCCGGTGAAAGGCGGGGTCAGAGAGACGGGAGTAACAGTTCAGACCTAGTGAGGTGAATTATTTTCAGCCAAGGCTTTCAGGCAACTGCCAATTCTTTCCAGGGGGTTTGGGGGATGAATCCCCCAACGTAACCCAACCCCTATATTCCGCCATCGGCCACTCCCATCAACACTGAACAGTTACAGACGAGAGACTTGGAACGGACGGCAATGCCAGGGACTCAGCGGATAATGGGATACCCTGGAGCCTAGCCGGGGTTACACACCACGTTCCGGGTTACACCCGGAACACCAGCCATAGAAGTCCACCCGCTGGGAGGCGACCTGAAAATCGGCCTCGGTGGAGACCAACCGCTCCAGCTCGGCCACGGTGTCCTGCCCTACATCGGCGTCTATGATCGAGTCGCAGACGATGCAGACCAGGTTGGCGTGGGGGGCCAGGTTGGCGTCGTAGCGGGAATGGCGCTGGAAGGGAAGTTCGCGGACAATGCCGCACTGCTCCAGTGTGGCCAGGGTGGAGTAGACAGTGGCGATGGTCACGTAGGGAAAGAAAGCCTGCACCCGGTCAAAGATTTCCCTGACGGTGGGGTGGTCTGCCGAGTTTATGACAACTTCGGCGATGGCCAGCCGCTGGGGCGTCAATCTGATACCCAGGGGCTTGAGCAGGCTGACCACCTCGGATTGGCTGGCCACAAGCGTTCCTCCAAATAATGCGTGGAAAAACTTATTATATCACGAAGCGTCGGCGCGGGTACGCTGCGAAGCAGAGCGGGAGAGGCTCATCTTATGCAACTAAAGCTTATGCGACTAAAGCCATCCATTAACCCGACGCTCCCAAAAGAGATTGCAAAGTCACTTCAATGGTTCGTCCTGAAGCCATCCAAGGACTTCCTTGCAAATCGTTCACCCTCCGGTCCAATGGCTCACCACACTCTGATGCGGCAAGAATTGGCCCGCCCATCCCTTCCAAAAGGGACAGGCGGGCGGTATTCGGTGGTCCAACCGGAGAACGGTTGTCCTGGCCGTGGAATTATCCTCGCGCCGAGCTTACAGGCGGCCGCTGGCGCCGTTTTCACCCGGTCCGTAGAACATGGGGTACTGCTTGTGGAAAATCTGGATGCGGGAGCGGGCGGACTCGACCACGTAGACACGGCCCTGGGCGTCGCAGGCCACACCGACGGGACCCCAGAAGTCCTTCTCGCGCTCGATGCCCTGGGCGATGGCACGCTCGTGCCACATCTCGGGATTACCGCCGTCCAGCTTGTTGGCGCCCCACTTGGAGAGGGTTCCCTCGCCGGTGGTCTGGGTCAGGAAGTTGCCCTCGGTGTCGAAGACCTGGAGGCGGTTGTTATTCCAGTCGGCGACGTAGATGTCGCCGTCCGGGTCGACGGCCACATCCGTGGGACGGTTGAACTGTCCCTCACCGTCGCCAGTGGAGCCGAAGGCCATGAGGAAGTTACCATCGGCGTCGAACTTCTGGATGCGGTCGTTGCGCCAGTCGGCGATGTAGACGTTGCCGCGCTTGTCCACGGTGATGCCCCAAGGCATGTTGAACTGGCCGTCGCCGCTGCCCTGGCTGCCCCACTGGGCGATGAACTCGCCATCCTTGGTCAGCTTCTGGATACGGTGGTTACCGCTGTCCACCATGTAGAGGACGTCGTCTTTGCCGAAGGCCAGGCCGGAGGGATGGTCCCACTCGCCGTCGCCGGAACCGGAGCGTTCCCATTTCCCCTGGAAATCGCCGTCACCGCTGTAAATGGAGATGCGGTCCAGGGCCTCGTCGGCCACGTAGACGTTCCCTTCGCTGTTCAGGGCGATGGAGGTCGGCCAGATGAGGGCTCCGTCCCAAGCCACGGGCTCGCCGTCGCCCTGGGTGGTCACGCCGCGGGCGAACTCGCCGATGTAGTCTTCGTCAGTGGTGCAGATGGTGATTCGCTTGCCGTCGGGACGGTAGTCGTAGGAGCGGTTGAGCACGTACATGGTGTCGTCTTCGCTCACAGCTACCGCCACGGGGTTGCGGAACCCCGGCCCGCCGAACTCGGCGCGGCCGATGGTCTTGTCATACTGGAGGGTTACACTCAGAGTCTGAGTAGCCATTTTCACCTCGCGAAAGTGCAGGGTTTCCAGGGCCTTCCCCCGCCTTGCCTGACGGGGGAAGGCGTTATGGCGTTGGCTTAGATGAAGTCGAACTTCTCGAAGTTGCCATTGACGATGGGCTGGGCGTCGAGGCCCATGTGGTTCTCAAGGATGGTGGCATAGGTGCTGCGGAAGTCGTTGTTGAAGAGCAGGTCGCCTTCCAGCAGTTGGCTTTCCTCAAGGGACGGGTACTCCCCGTAGAGGCCGCCCTTGATATTCTCACCAACCACGAACGCGACGCCGCCGGAACCGTGGTCGGTGCCGGAGCCGTTGTCGTGGACCCGGCGGCCGAACTCGGTGAAGACCAGCAGGACGACGTTGTCGGAAGCATCGTTCTGCCTAATGTCGTCGTAGAAGTCGGCGATGGCGTTAGAGGTCTTGGTCCACAGGTCGGCGTGGGCCATGAGTTCGCCAGCGTGGGTGTCAAAGCTGTTGTAGGGGGCCGTGGTGTAGAGCACCCTGGTGCCGAACCCGGCCAGGTGGACCTGGGCGATGTTCTTCATGTACTGTCCCACAACATCGCCGCCGTACTCCACGGTGGAGGAGTAGGACTCGGGGGCGGTGCTGAGGATGTCGGCTCCCTTGAGAGCGTCCATGCCGGTCTGGGACAGGTAGTCGACGACCATGCCGCGTCCGAGGGTGGGGGAGTAGATGCGGGAGAAGACGTCGAGGGCGTCGGCCCGCTGGTCCTCGCCATCAATGCCGGTCAGCACGCCGTAGGTGGCCAGGTTGCCGACGGAGGCGACGGGAACGCCGGGGGCGGCCAGGGCGCGGGGAAGGCCGCGTCCGAAGTTGACGCCCGTGAGAACGTTGTCCTTGTTGGGGTCCATCTCGCGGATGGTGCGGCCCAGCCAGCCCTCGGTCCCCTGGGCTTCCGGCTCGCAGGTGTGCCAGATGTCCATGGAGCGGAAGTGGGAGCGGTTGGGGTTGGGGTACCCAACGCCCTGCATGACCGCAACCTTGCCCTCGTCATAGAGCCTCTTGAGGGGACCCATGTTGGGGTTAAAGCCAACCTTGTCGCTCAGCTTGAGGATCTGGTCCTCGGGGCTGCGGACAGCCGGCCGGTGGTCATAGTACAAGGGGTCGCCGTAGGGCACCAGCGTGTTAACGGCGTCGTTGCCGCCGGACAGCTGAAGGACTACCAGCACCGGGTCTTTCTTAGTGGAAGTCATGTCCTGTTCTCCTTTTTAAGATGGAGTCTCTGGGTTTGGCCGGGGCGCCTAGGCGAACTGGTACTCCTGGGTCGCCACGATAAGCTGCAGGATTTCGGCCACGCGGGTGGAGTACTCCTTGGTGCCGGGGCTGACGGCGCCTCCCTTGGAGGCGTGGTCGATCAGGTACTCAAGGGTCTCGCCTGCCAACTGGTAGCCGCCAAGCACTTCCAGGCACCGGTTGACCAGGGCCGCAGGGTCGCTGATGTTCTCGGAGCCAAGGCGGTTGATGATGTCCTGGACGCCGGGGAGGCTGACGTTGCCAACCTGGTCGGCGGTGAAGTTGATGCGTTCAACCAAGGTGCCGCTGTCGATCCACTCTTTGCCGGTGTGCCAGCCTTCAACGGTGGGGGGATTCATGAGGTCCTGGCCCATGTAGCGGATATTGTTGGCCAGTGGCTGCAGGCCGACCTTGGGAGAGGTGAAGTCCTTGACCAGTCGGACGGTGCCGATGACCACCTCGGTGGGGCTCTTCACCTTCTCGAACCGGGCGTCCTTGAAGGCGTCGGAGTTGAGCAGCGCGCGAAGCATGGCGCCGACGTCGTAACCGGAGCTGAAGTACACGTCCTCAAGCATCTTGATGGTTTGAGGGTCGCGGGGCGGCGTGCGCTGCCAGGCGGGGACCTCTACCTCGTCGGCGACGAAGAAGTTGTAGAGGTGGCGGGCGACGAAGCGAGCGGCGGAGGGCTGCTTGCAGATGATGGCGACGATGTCGTCACCATCGAAATTGCCGGTCTCGCCGAGGAAGGTCTTCTCGTCGTCATCATGGTCGTATCGGTTGTAGATGAACTGGGCCTCGTAGCGGCCGTAGGGGTAGCGGGGGATGGCGTTGGTGATGGTCCATCCGGTGAAGGCGCGGGCGGCTTCCTTAACGTCGTCCTCACTGTAGTTGGCCTGGTCGTCCATTCCGACGCCCATGGCGAAGAGCTCGAGAAGTTCCCGGCCCCAGTTCTCGTTGATGGCGCCCTTGTGGCTCATGCAGTTGTCCAGGTAGAACACCATGGCCGGGTCGCGGGCCAAGCCGCGGAGCAGTTCGTCGAACTTGCCCATGCCCTTTTCGCGGAACATGTCCAACTGGAGCTGGATCTGGCGGCCGTGCTCGCACTTGGAGTTGCCAGTGCAGAGGATGCCATGCCAGAACAGGGCCACCTTCTCTTGAAGTGGACGCTCGGTATTGATCATCCGGTAGGTCAAGTAGGCCTGGTTGATTTCCAGGGCGTTCATTTCCTTCCAGTCGATGAAGCGGCGCTCGAGGATGTCCATTTCCAGGTCAGGCTGGCTTTCGGGATTGAGCAACTCTTCGACGGTCGCTTCGTACCCCTTGGCGGTGCGACGTTCCAATTCCTCATACGACGCACTAAACCCGGCGCGGCGCATCAGGTGAGCCATTAACGCGAGATCTTGTTCTGCCATTCGGTTCCTCCTTTTGTAATGTCCAGTGTTGGTTGCTTCAAGGCCGTGGATTGTTTACCAGAGGGCTGTTCATCGGTAATTCGCGGTTAGATTCAAGCCGGGGTTCCTGCGTATGACCCGGCAAACTCCAAGGTCACATCTCGGAACCGTGTCTGGGAGCCTCGCCGCGTTTTTCGTAAACGCTACCAACGAATGCAGCTTTTCGTAATCATCTCCATCCGCAATCCGTAAACGAGTTTTACCTTTGAATCATTATAGCCAAATGATACTCACGCCATACCCGAATGTCAAGTTTGGCGACGCCGTTGGGCAATGCGGAAGCCACCTGGGCCCCTTGGGACGAACGATTGAATATGCCCTGTTTAACCTGGATTTAACTATTCAGATCTGAGGGGAACCGAAGACCTGGCGATGGCATTGGGGATTTAAGCCGAGCGGTTGACGCCCCAACCCGTGGGCATCAACCGGCCCTGGGACGGTACAACAACCTGAGCCTGAACAGTAACGACCGAAACAGCGGTGGGTCGCCGGCGCAAGCCCTTAATGCGCCGGCGCGCCGAGCTTTGAGATAGTCTCTAGTTGCCGCCGAACCGGCGGCGATGCTGGCGAAGGGTTCAATCATCCATGACGACCGGAATGCCGGCGGCTTCGGCCTTGGCGGCCGCCTCCTCGTGTACCACGCCGTCCTGCATCCAGATGTACTTAGCGCCGACTTCAATGGCTTCGTCCACCACCGGGGGCACCAATTCGGACCGCCGGAAGATGTCCACCATGTCTATCGGTTCCGGCACCGACTTCAGGTCGGGGTAGCTCTTCTCCCCCAAGGCTTCCTCAATCATGGGATTGACCGGAATAATCCGGTAGCCCTGGGACTGCATATATTTGG
Organism: Dehalococcoidia bacterium; assembly: GCA_965262735.1. Lineage (GTDB taxonomy): Bacteria > Chloroflexota > Dehalococcoidia > Lucifugimonadales > UBA3495 > CATOSK01. The sequence continues at coordinate 945,274 of CBDHFS010000002.1, forward strand.
ACACGCCGTAGCTGGCCCGGTCCGGGTTATCGGACAGCCCAACCACGGCAATGGTCTTGCTGTTGACCAATTGTTCCTGAACTACGTCCATATCTTCTCCTTTCCTTTCAAGTTTTGGGCCTTGGGTGGCGGTCGTTGGCGATATAAGTTAGTCCAAAAGCGCCCGGAGCACAAGCCGGCCAAACCCGCCAGGGAACTACCGGCCATCCCCATCTGCATCTCATTGGGCAAGGCCGGGACCCAGCAGCGCCCGGATGCGGTGGAGGAAAGCGGCGGCCCGGTCGCAGGCTTGGTCAGCATCCGTCTCGTCAAACTCCGCAGTGGCGTCGTAGTCGGCTGCCACACGTCCTTTGAAGCTCTGGCTAAGGAGAATGCCCCACTCTCTTTCAATCAAGTCGGTACTCACGAAATGAAGGCCAAACTGGCTTATGACTCCCTGGTGGCTAGCGGCGTGAACATGGCGGGATTCCAGGGCGGCCTTGGCGCCATGCATATTGGCGTAATATGCGCGGGAAACGGCGTCTGCATAAAAACCGTTGTCCCGGCACACACCGGCGGCTCCCAGGGCTTCCACGGCGCACCTCAACTCGTCCGTCGGACTTGGGTTAACGATACGCTTACTCTTCCGGGGGCATCCGCAGGAACGGCAATCTGTGTTCCTTTTTGCGGCGCTGCCAGTCCTCTTCGGTATAGGCCTGGATGATAGGTATGGCTTCGGTCAACACCGCGAGTTCGTGTCCCAGGAACTCAATGTCCCTGATGGTCTGTCGGTCTCCCTTTTTGAGTATCAACACGACGTTCACGGTGTAGTCCGGCAGGGGCATGGAGCTGTAGGAGCGATCATAGGCGAACAGCCGGTCGAACACTCCGGCGTATTTTTGCCGGAGGGCTTCCTGATATTCGTCCAGCCAAGTCTGCTCGTAGGGCTTTAATTGGGTAGACACGATATGCCTCCGGGGATCATGCCGCTTGTGTTCCAGCTGCGATGTGCAGCCGCTTCCGCTTGAACCGCAGGTTTTCTGGGCTTGTATCAATGTTGGCGATACGCATTCCTTATCATCAACACCACCACGGCCCCCAGTCCTATGAGGGCCACGGGGAAAACCAGCCGGAGATTGGGTCTCCACCAGCCCAGGTTGAAGAGCAAGAACCCCACGCCCAGCACCAAAAGGGCCGAGGACTTCCAGCGCAGTTTGAAGCCATCGGCGGCAAACCTCCACAGTCCAACGCACAGGAGAATGACCGGCCAGAACCGGCGCAGGAAGCTGCCGCTGGTGAAGGAATCGCCCAGGAACCCCAGGTTTCCCAGGAGCATCACACCGCCGAAAACCACCAGCGCGGCCCCAGCGACGGCGGCGCCCGAAAAGGCATTGCGCCCCATAAGATGCTTCTTTGCTCTCCAACGCCCCTACCCCTCAGCCGGCGGCGAGTCCGGTGATGGTCAAATCGCCGCAGTTCCACAATCGCCCATCCGCAGCTGCCTGTCTGCGCCTACGGGCTTTGCCGGGTTGGCCGCGGGCGGATGGTTGCGGAATTGCGTACTCCACCCGCGCCGCTGGCCAACCCTGGGTCTCCTAGCGGGGGTTCCTAGCGGGGTATCCCGGTGATGGTGATGTGGGCCATGGACGAGTCGGCCCTGGCGCCGTGCCAGTGGTTCTCCCCGGGCAGGATCTGTACGACGTCGCCCACGCTGACGTGATGCGACTCTTCCTCGTTGGCGACGGTGCCGTTGCCGCTGGTTATGACCAGAATCTGGTCAGTGGCGTGGGTGTGCCAGCCGGTGCTGCAGCCCTTGCCAAAGTTGACGATGCTGCTGCTGAACCATTCGCTGGCCCCGTCGGGCAGCAGGGGCTGGCGGGTCCGGCTGACCTCGCCCCCGGTCCAGCCTTCAATGGGGGTGGCGGTAGCGATGGGTTCGTGGTCGATGCGGGAGATTCTGAGCAGTTTCATAACGTCCTCCGTTCCTCCGTGTTCGATTTGGTTGCGACTCCAAGCCGCCCCTGGCGGCCCTGCCGACATAGGATAATATTACCACGCCGGGCGCAGGGACCGGAAACCGGCCAGGGCCGGCATCGGACTTGTTCCAGGGTCCGGCACTATCGGCCCGGCGCAGGGACGGGGACCCCGGCCACGTTCACCGCGATGCTCCCCAGGGTGTTGCGGGTGGTGAAGTACAGGGTCTTCCAGTCCTCGCCCCCAAAAGCCATATTGGTGGTGCCGGGATAGCCGTGAACGATGGTACCCAGGTGGTTGCCCGACGGGTCCATCACCCAGATTCCGCCGGAGCCGCCACAGTAGACGTTGCCTTCGGTGTCCACCTTCATGCCATCCGGGTTGCCGGGACGGTCGCCGCCCAGGTCCGCAAAGATGCGGTCGGAGGCCAGCGCGGGCATTCCGTTGGGTTCCACGTCGAACGCCCGGATAATCCGGCGGCGGCTGTCGTTGATGTAAAGGACGGTCTCGTCGGGCGAGAAGGCCAGTCCGTTGGGACGGGAGAAGTCCCAGACTATCAGAGTGATGGTTCCCAGGTCCGGGGACACCTGGAACACCCCGTTGAAGTCCAGGTCCAGCCCGGGCGTGGGGAAGCCCGGGTCGGTGAAATAGATGCTGCCGTCGGACTTGCACACCACATCGTTGGGACGGTTGAGGCGTCCTCCCCGGTAGTTGCTGGCGACAACGGTGATGCTGCCGTCGGGTTCCAGCCGGGTAACCCGGCGGGTCAGGTGCTCGCAGGCCAGCAGCCGTCCCGACGGGTCGCGGGTCAGGCCGTTGGCCTGGTTGGTGGGCTCGCTAAACACCGACAATTGCCCGCCGGGTCCGTACTTCATCCGGCGGTTGTTGTGAATGTCGCTGAACAGCAGAAAGCCCCCATCGTGGAACCACACCGGGCCTTCGGCAGGGCCGCTGTCGCCGCCGAAACCGTCGGCCAACTGGTTTATTTCCGCATCCGGGGAAACGATCCGGTCCAACTCCGGGGCAAGTCTTTCAACTGGCATTACGCTTACCTCCTGAAACAAGCTTGTCCTTCGAGAACCTCAGGACGAACGGGGGTTTAACGGCCTGCGGGTACGGGGACTCCGGCGATTTTGCACTGGACGCTGCCCACAGTGGCCCGGCTGGTGAAGAACAGAGTCTTCCAGTCGCTGCCGCCAAAGGCCAGGTTGGTGGTGGCCGGCTGGCCGTGGACCACGGTTCCCAGGCAGCGCCCGGCAGGGTCCAGAATCCACAGGCCGCCGGAGCCGCCGCAGTAAATGTTGCCCTCAACGTCCACCTTCATCCCATCGGGAACCCCGGGGGCGGGACCGGTCAGGTCAGCGACCACCCGGTCCGACGACAGGACCAGGGTGCCGTCGTCCGCCACCTCAAAGGCGCGGATGTGGCCACGGCGGCTGTCGTTGACGTACAGGACGCTCTCGTCGGGAGTGAAGGCCAGGCCGTTGGGCGTAAGGAAGTCGCCGACCAGCAGCGTCAGGGTACCAAGGTCCGGCGACACCCGGTAAACGCCGGAAAAGGTCAGCTCCCACTGCTCCCGGGGCCGCCGGTGCGTCCAGGGGTCGGTGAAGTAGATGCTGCCGTCGGACTTCACCACCACGTCGTTGGGGCGGTTTAACTGCCGGCCCTGGAAGCTATTGGCCACTACGGTCAGGCTGCCGTCAAGCTCGGTGCGCGTCACCCGGCGGCTGTCGTGCTCGCAGGCCAGCAACCGGCCCTGAAGGTCCCGGGTCAGGCCGTTGGAGCGGTTGGTGGGCGCGTGGGCCACGGTCATTCCGCCTTCAGGCGACCACTTCATGCGGCAGTTGTTCTGAATGTCGCTGAACAGCAGGTACCCGTCCTCGTGCCACCACAACGGGCCTTCCGCCGGGCCCTGGTCTCCACCGAAACCTGCGCCCAGCTCCTTAATCTCCGCATCGGAAGAAACTATCCGCTCCAGTTCTGGAGCCACTTGTTCAATCGGCATAAACCCTCTCTTAGGCTCTTTGGCGATGTGTGTTTTTGGTGCGACGGGGGCATTATAACCCGTCGCCGCCCGGTTTGGGGCAGCAAGCCGAGCCGTTCGACAGCGGGATGACGGGATGATGGGACAAGTCCCAGGAACCGTTCGTCCCGGGAATGTTGGGGTGGTTCCCCTGGGGTGGGGGCAATTACATAATGGTCAATTCCTGCCGGTAAATCCCTTGAACCTGGAAGAACCGATGCGGTTTAATTTTATCTGACGAGTTAGCAATGTCCGCGGTGGCGGGTTATCCGGCGGTTGGGTTGCGGTTGGGTTGATGAGGCGGGGCGCGCCGGGGTCAAAGGCTCGTACCTGAATCCGTTCTACGGCAAGGGTCGTCGGCAACGGGTGGATGTGAAGCGGCGGAGGCGGACCGACAGCAAGAGCTTGACCAATGGGGCCGGGATATGCCGGGAATACAGGCATCCGCCCATAGTCCCGGAAACGGGTCGGCGTCCCGACGGCCCTCCTCGGCAAGGAGTCGCGCTGAATCCAGCGTTCGCCTAGACGGCCCCGAATCATGGGCTGCCCAACCACCCTGACCGGCTTCCCCCGAATGGCGCGGGGTCGGCCCGCACGGGAAGCGACGCCAGGAGGAGGTGGGGGGTGAGGCGCAGCCGCCCGGACCCATTTGCAGCCACCCTGCAGAACGCGGCAGATATTTCTACGACACCAGGAAACCGGCACGAAACATAAAGGAGACAAACGTATGGTAGAACTACACACTTCGTCGCTCGAGGAACAACTGCGGCGCGCCGAGGAAGCCGCGCAGGAAGTCAGCAGGCTTGAATCCCTGGCTTCGCAGGCCCCCCAACTCAGGGAGAAGATTGCCAAGCTACAGAGGCAGGAAGATCGGGAACACAACCGGAGCAATGCCCTGGACCTGGCTAAGAATGAAGTCGCAGCCGCCACGGATAAGCAGATGGGCGTGCCCACCAACCTGGATACCGTGGCCAAGCTGGTCTATTCCCTGTACACCGTCCTGAAGGAAATCGACGGCCACCGCAAGCAAGCCTACCAAGCTATGAGCATCGTGGACCAGATGGACTATGAGCAGGAACTGGAAGAGCTGGGCGAGCAGCAAAAGGAGATGGGCCGCGACTCGCAGAGCGTGGAGTACCTGGTTGCCAGCCGTCACGGGCAGACCCGCATCAAGCAACTCGTAGACCAGTTGGACCCGGAGTTCGGCTACCTCCGGGGCTGTGAACTGGACGAACCGCTGCGCCGCGACGTGAGCAACTTCATCCTCGCCCAGGTCGTCACCCCGGACAAGCTGGCCGCCGAACGGGCCAACGTCCTGCCGGCTCCCCAGATGCCAGCCAAGCCCATGGCAATCATTCCGGCGCAGCCTGCCAAGGGACACAGCCAGCCCTACAACGACCTTTCGCCCCTGTAAGGGCAACGCCCCGGGTTGTCCCGCACAGCCCGCTAACCGAAAAGCCTCCGGGTAACCCGGAGGCTTTTCCTCGACAACGGGGATGGGCATATTTACCCCCCTCGTTCGCCCGGGGACATCCCCTACCCGTTCGCCCCGAGACTCCTCAAACCGTTGTCCTGAGGCACTCGAAGGACTTCCTTACCTGGCTAGAACGCCCGGGACGGCAGCACCCGGCGGTAGACCCCCGGAGACCCCGGAGCGTGCCCGTAGACGCCGCCGATGTACTCGTGCATCCGGTCCTCGCCCCGCCGCTGGTTCCAAACAGCAGTCTCCGGCACCTTCTCGTGCTCAAACTCGTAGATGGTGGTGTACTTGGGACCGCCCTCGACAACGTGATACCGGCGCACTGCAATACAGCCAGGGACTTCCAGGTTGGCCGGTGTCCGCACCGTGTCGTAATACTCGTTGTACTTGGCTTCAATGTCCACCGGCACGTCCATGCGCCCAACCTGCAACGCCGGAGCCATACCCCGTCCCGTCGTGGCCGGGTCAATTTCCTGCGGGTAAATCTGGGAGCAAACGTTGCGGACGTAGCTGCGCCCGTTGACCGAAAGGGACATCTTCTTGGTCCACTCCGACGGCTCGTTGCGGAATTGCAGATACTCGGGCGTCTGCAACGCCTCCACCGATTCCAGTTCGTAGCAGGCCAGATACCGCGGGCCGGCCTTGAGGGCCTGGTAACGCCCGGCATTGAGAAACCCCGGCATATTGAGCAGGTCGCCGATGTGCTCCTGGTCGTACCAGGCGTTGAAGTCGGCGTCCATCTCCGCGTCAATGTCCACGAAGACCATCATAACCGCTGAGCCTTTTTTGGCCACCATGGAGGACCTCCTGCAAGCAAGTGTTGGGGAAACCGTGCCCCCGGAAAAACCGTGCGTCCAACAGTCGGCGCCGGGAGGGGGCAACTGCCGGAATGATAACCACCGCCGCCCGTTCCTGGCAAGGTTGCGGCCTCGGAGGGGACTCGTCCGGCAAAAGCCGCCAGCGCCGCCATTTATCGGGATATGGTATAATCATTATATAGATTTGGTCTTGGGTTAGCCAAGCACTAACCAAAACTCTACACAATGGCTTGACAATGGTTTGAGTGGCTGTGTTGTGGCGGCAGTGACGTCTCGACCGGGAGCGGCATTATGTGGCTCAAAGACCGCGCAGTAACCGCCGGAATTCGTCAATCGCGCCGGAAGCCTACCAAGTTCCAGGGGTATATCCAGGTAACGGGACAGGGCCGGTGCATCGTCCCCGTGGGGCCGTGGCGGGCCTCTAAAGGACAGGCGTTCGCCGACGCCAAGACCGCCCAACGCGCCCACCAGGAAAGGCGGGACCGGGACCCCGGCGCATAGCGGGGTGGGACTGCCCGGGCGGGTCGGAGCAGTCCCACCCCGCCGCGATACGACGGGCGAATAGCCGGCACTTACCAGCAAAGAAGGGAGAGCAATGCTCTCCCTTCTTTGCTGTCCTATGAGGCTTCCTACGAGGCTTCCGATGGACATGCAAGTCCATCAACTGGTTCGTCCCCAGCAGGGTTTTTAATTTTCTGGGGACCGGGGCTACGTTGGGGGATTCATCCCCCAAACCCCCTGAATTGGGGTGGTCTGGCAATGCAGCACTGAACTTGCCGGAGGAATGACGGGGAACAATTAAAAGACCCTTTATGCGCCGCAATGCGCCGCTTCTAATGCCGGTGCGATTCCCCTATACTTGGCGGAACCGCTGGCAAGAAAGCGCCAAGGAGGACGGCATGGCTGACCGGGAACGATTGGTCCGAACCCTGATGGACTTGATACGCATTGACAGCCCTACCGGGGAAGAGGACGCCATAGACCGGGAAGTGTCCGCCCGCCTGAAAGCCCTGGGTTGTGACGTCAAGCACGACTCCTTCAACAACGTCATCGCGACGCTGCCCGGACAGGGCGACCCGGTGATGCTTTCGGCGCACCTGGACACCGTGGAGCCCGGCCGGGGCATCAATCCCATCCTGGACGGCGAGGTCCTGCGCACCGACGGCAGCACCATCCTGGGCGGTGACTGCAAAGCCGGCGTCAGCATCATAATGGAGGCGCTGACGGCGGTGGTGGAGTCGGGCCGTCCCCATCTTACCGTGGAGGTGGCTTTCAGCCGCGCCGAGGAAGGCGGCCTGAACGGGGCGCACAACATGGACTTTGGCCTGTTGTCGGCCCGCCGCGGCGTGGTGTTCGACGGTGAAGGCGCGGTCAACCGCATTACCGTGGCTGCCCCGTCCCAGAACATCGTTCAGGCCCGCATCCGGGGCCGGGCCGCCCATGCCGGTCTGGAGCCGGAGAAGGGCATCTCGGCCTTGATCATCGCCGGGCACGTCCTGACCCGGCTGCCCCTGGGCCGCATCGACGCTGAGACCACTTCCAACGTCGGACGGCTCGAAGGCGGCTTGAAGCGAAACATCATCCCCGAGGAAGCATTTCTGGACGGCGAAATTCGCAGCCGGGACCAGGACAAGCTGGAACGCTGCACCGAGGAGTTCCGACAGGTGTTTGCTGAGGTGGGCGCCATGTATCCCCATGCCGAGGTTGCTCTGGACATTCGCAACGCCTACCGCTCGTACTGCGTGGGGCCGGACCATGACTCGGTGGCCATGCTGGCCCGTGCCCTAGCCGAGGCCGGGCTGGACCCGGTGTTGGAAGGCAGCGGCGGCGGCTCGGACGCCAACGTTTTCTTTCAGCACGGCATCGCCGCCCTGCCGGTGGGCATCGGCGTCCGGGGGTTTCACACCAAGGGGGAGACCGCGCTGGTCCCGGAGGTCTTCCAGGCGGCGCAGGTCTGCGAGCGGATAATCACCGGCGCCTAGCCGCGGCACAACCTGTCAGCCCCCATATCTGCGGGGACTAACGGGGTTCTTCAGGGGCTAACCGGAGCCGAAACGGGTTAGAAGTTCCTGAACGCCGACCTCAGTCTGGCGGCGCAGTTCGCGCGAAGAGTTGCGTTCCAGGTCAAAGGCCCGGAAGGCGTCGGTGCTAAAGGGGCGCCAGTTGTAGCTCAACACCCGCATCGCCTCCTGTTCCCCCTGGACCGCCTCAATAAGCGAGTTGCCCATGGGCCGCAGGTAGGATACCCTGGGCAGGTTCCGCACCTGGCCGGCCAGAACGCCCAATGTTTCCGAGAACCCGGCCAACTCTGCCGAAACCTCGGCCCGGTCACAGCCTCCGTCGGTGGCGCGCCAACGCCCGTATCCGGCGTGGAACTTGTCCCACGCGTTCACCAGCGTCAGGTACTCCCTCTCGAACTCCTCCACCTTTTCCAAGTCGACGTCTAATCCGGCAGACGGGTCTTCCAGGAGCTCTGCTATTTTAGCCTGCACTTCGGCCAGGACTTCGTCCGATTCGTCAGCGCTGTCGTCGGCATCCTCGAAGGAAACACCGTTGTCAGCCTCCGGAGGGGGTTCCGGCGCCTTGTCGGTATCGTCAACGCCGTTGTCACCCTCCGGAGTGGGTTCCTCGGTATCGTCAACGCCGATCTCAGCCTCCGGGGTTCCGGGCGGCTCCGGGGTGGCAATCGTTATCGTAGGAGGGGCATTCGGTTTCGGTTCGGCCTTCGGGACGACAGTTGGCACATCCTGGGAAGAGTCGGCCGTGTCTTCCAATTCTCCTTGCAGGGCTTGCAATGCTTCCATCTGTTCATCCAGGGCGTCAAGCAGGTCGTCAATCAGGCGGTCGGTGACGACCGACGAAGGCAGCTCCTCAATCGCCTCCCGAAGTTTGGCGAACTTGTCCAGCAAATCGCCCAACTCTTCGATTGTTTCTCCATTGCTCAGGTCGTCCTGGCCGTCTCGCAACTCGGCGTAGCCCTGTTGCAGAGCTTTCCAATCCTCTCCAATGGTTTCAAATTCCTCGGCAAACTCTTCGATAACGTCCGAGATCTCCGAGTCAACGTAGATCAGGTCTTCCAGGCCATCGGCCACCGCCAGTTGGGCGCTGATGGACATGGAGCGGTGTTCTTCCACCTCTTCAAAAAGGGCGGTGTTGCCCGGCTGCCACCGGTCTCTGAGACGGCGCAGGGCGGCTTCTTCCGCCTCGGCCGCGTCAACCAACTTATCCGCCAAGTCCCGGACATCTGCAGAACGAGGCAGGTCCTTGGCCTGGACCGAAATCGTTGAGACGTCCGAGGCGAACCCGCGGAACGACTCCCCGGCGGCGTCACGGCTGCACGAAGTCAAGCCCGCCCGCCACCGGTCGAACTCCTGGTGATACCCGTCCCAATCCGTTTCAATCTGGGCTTGGGCGGCGGCAAACTGTTGGGCGGTCCTGATAGCATTCACCGGCACCGGGGTCGGGGCCGCGGCCGATTGGGATTCCGGCAGCGCCGGGGCGGCTTGCGGCGGGGCCGATGGGCTGCACGCCGCCACGAAAATGGCAATAGCTCCGGCGGCCACGACCTGCATGATGCACGTCTTCAGTTTCATTCAGTCTTGTACACCCCTACATAATCGTTGACCAGACCATCCTGGAATTTACCGGAGGTCAACCGGGTCACCGCATCGGATAGAGTCTCGCCGGAGTCTGCCAGGATTACCAGTATCTGCCGGTCCTGGCTACGGACCAGCGCGATGACGGCAGTGCCTTCCGTGGGAATATCAGCCACCCCCGGCAGGGTGACGCTGCCGTCAATCCGGATGCCGTTGGCTTCCAAATAAGAGCCTACCAGACCGGCATTGTCGAACAAACCCAGGAACACCGTGTCCGCGGCCAGGTCTTCCTCTTCCCGAAGCTCCGCCGGTATCTGCACCAGTCCGAAGGTGCTGCGGAGGACCGTGCCGGCGTTCACCAGCGACGGGTCGCCGAGCACGATATCGACGCTCCCCTGGAAAAAGTCAGGGAAGTGGGCCAGGTCGAACTGCCGCTGCCCCCCGGTCAGAAAATCGGCGAGGTTGGAGACCAGTTGGTTGTTGTCCGCCAGCAGGTTTTGCGGCGGCACCATGAAGGTAAGGTCGTAGACCCCGACGACGTTGCGGTTCTCGCCAGTGGCGATGGGCGACGCGCCCCCGCCTTTGCCGGAGAGAGAAGACTCGGTGTTGGCGTCAGTGAAAGCCAGGCCGGAGCCGGTGGACTTGACCGAACCGGTGGTGTGGAAGGCGAGTTCGTTCAGGCCGCCGGTCAGCGCATGGGGTTGAAACTCCCGGACGACAATGTTCTGAAAGTTGAGGTCATATTCCACCTGATTGAACAAGTAGTCCGGCTGGAACTCCAGGCCCAAGGGTCCGCCGATGCTGTTAATCAGGTGCGGGCGACCCGGGTCGGCCACCAGCAGCACCCGCCCACCCCGCTCCAAGAACCGCTGCACCGCGGACACTTCCGCTCCGGTATAGGGTTGGACCGGGTTGACTATCAGCAAGCTGTTCGCCTGGTCCAGTTGGTCTCCCAGCGCCGCCGCGCTTGAGGCATCCTTGGGGGGAGCCTCCATGAATTCCACCCCGTACCCCCGGTCGGCAACCCGGGAAACCAGCGTCGTCAACTCTTCCTCAAAGAAGGCGTTGCGGTGGGCCAAGTCAACAACCAGCATGCCCCGGGTGGTTGGCGTCTTGGGCACGTCAACAAACCCCACGGCGCCGGAAAGCGGGGTGGCCTCGGTTATCTGTTCAAAGGGGAACAACCCTGGTTTGGATGGGTTGTAGCTCGTGCCATGATTGGGGAACAGGGCCAATTGTGGCGGGTTGGGGCTCGTGCTCTGGTTCACGTAAAGATACGCGGCCCAGAAGACCGCCAGGGCTGCCACCACTGGCACCAGCGCATATAAGATGACCTTAAGGAGTGTCGCCGGCATCTGGCTGTCCTGGATAAGATTGCTGGGGATATTCGCCGGCGTAGATGTAGTAAATGTCGGGTCGTTTTATTTCCAGTGGGAACCCGGGCAGCGGATCATCGTCGGCTCCGGTCAGCGCGCCGGTTATGGCCAGACGCCTCAGCTCCGTCAGGGTGACCGGCTTGGTGCGTCCCGCGCCGTCCGCGGTGGCGTGGACCGCGCCGGATGAGTTTGGCGCGGTCGGGGGAAGACCGAGCACGGCGGGCAGAATCACGTCCACCTCGCCCGACTCGGACTCGGCGAATATCCGCCGTATCTTCTGAACAAAGATGCGGTTGACCTCGGTGTTCACGTCCAGCAGTTCGTAGTCGGATATGCCAGCCATGCTGGCGGCCCGGTCAATGGCGGCGCTGTCGTCGCCGATTTCGTCGGCCAGCCCGAAACGGACGGCTTCCATGCCTGCGTACAAGCGTCCTTCCGTCAGCTCTTCCGGCGTAATCTTCAGCTTATCGCCCCGCTCGGTCACAACCATTTGGGCAAAGCTCTTCTTGAGCAGGTCCACCAGCCCGACCCACTCCCGGCGGGTTGCGCCGGATAGCTTGGACGGACCACTGACGACGATATACTCCGGCGGGACGAAGGGCAGGTAGGGGTTGGTGCCGGCGATGACGCCGACGTTGCCGACCAGGGATGACGTCTTGACGTAAGTGTGGCTGGTGCCCATAGCCATCATGTACCCCCCGCTGGCGACCAGACCGTTCATCACCATGACCACGGGCTTCTCTTCCCGCAGCCGCCGGGTTTCCAGGTAGAGTCGCTCACTGGAGGCGGCCCCGCCTCCGGGACTGCTCAGCGAAATCACAACCGCCTTAACCCTGGGATTGCGGCGGGCATAGTCTAGGTAGCTGGTGATGACGTAGGCCGACTCTTCGTTGATTACGGTGAAAGGGAGGGTGATGACGCCAATTTGCGGCTTGCCGGGGTACACGTTGACGAATATCAGAACGCCAACCACCACCCCGGCAATGACTAGGAGCGGGATGGTTGCGTAGGGTTTTATGAGCGCTCTACCGATACCGGCCAATGCGTTTATCAAGTTACTGGGCAGTCCTGAGGTTAAAATTGACCGGCTTCTTGCAAGGACGGCTATTAGATTTATGGTACTTGCAACCCCGGCAAGTGTCAATCAATACGCGCAGGGGCGCGCGGGGGTAACTGTTCAGGGTTGAGGGGAGCGGAGTGGCTGATGGCGGAATATGGGGGTTGGGTTACGTTGGGGGATTCATCCCCCAAACCCCCTGAAAAAGTCGCAGTTGGCTGAAACCAACTCATCTCACCAAGTCTGAACTGTTACCGTGACTACCAGGGCAATCGCATTATAAATCCCGCGCACAATTGGTATTGAAGGGATTGATAATCCTTTCATATCACCGGCATTTCGGACAAAACTGGCGTGTCTTGGGGTCCTCTTGTCCAACAAGCCAGCCCAATTTCCAATGGTAGAAAGCGTTTCGAGGGTTTTTTGAGTAACAAGACGCCATGAGACTGAGTAATTGTCCAGTTACGAATTAAAACGTGACTCCCCTTTATCCAGGGCAATCGCGTTTTATATTCTACCTGCACGGCTACTTAGTGTTCTGGCGTCCGTCTCTCAACAAAACCCTGGAAATGCGCTCCATCCCTGGAAATAGGGCTGGCTGGTTAGACCACTGGATAGACCAGGAGACCTCACGATATGTAAGTGTTGCACAAAAATGCCGGTCATTTGACCGGTCATTTGAAAGGATTATCAAATCCTTTGATCCCGGTTATGCCTCGCAGTTAACCCGCGATTCCCCCAACTGACGCCCCGCCTCTTGCCAACCACGGCAACCCTTCCTTACCATAACCCCAGCCTTGCATGACGCCTCCCAACCCGCCGCGGTCCAGGGGCAAATGACATTAAATGGCATAAAATGACACGATTTCCAGGAGTCCCAACTGGTTTCAGCCGCACCCCGCCCACCGTAACTGTTCAGTCTCGAGGGGATATACCGGCTAACCAGCCTGATTCCCAATGGTAGAAAGCGTTTCGAGGGTTTTTCGAGTAGCAAGACGCCATGAGACCGAGTAATTGTCCAGTTACGAATTAAAACGCGATTGCCCTGCCGTGACTACCGGCTGGTTTACGGCGTTGGAACCGGCACTATATAATGGGTGAGGCAACCCAGAGTGAACCGCCAGCCCCCGCCGGAAGCGCCCGCAGCCCAGCCCTCGGCAAGGACAACACCCTGACAAGTTACTCTGCCCTGCCGCCGCCCTAATCCCGCCGGAAGCGCCAGCAGCGGAGAGCCACCACCCAACCTTGCGCTGAGGGCCGACTGGCACAATAATTGACCTACCATCGGCGGATGCCACCGAGGCCGACTGGCATGAGGATACCTGGCATGAGGATACCATGACGCAAGCCAGCCCCAACCCCGAGCACCATGAGCGAGCCGACGGTCAGCCGCCGCATGGCAACCTACAAAACCGCCTGGAACCCCTCCTATCCCGGCGGCGTGATGCCACCACCCACCCTAACGACGCCGGGCGTGGGGCAAAAGAGCCAACCCGGCCCGAGACCCAAGGGACGGCGTTGGGGGAGAAAAGTCTGCCCGACGGCCTGGCCGCCGCAGACTTGGTGGACATCTACACCAGAATGGTCCTCGTCCGCACCACCGACGAACGCATCTGGATGATGAACCGCCAAGGCAAGGTCCCCATCGCCGCATCGTCCCAGGGTCACGAAGCCGGACAGCTCGGCACCCTGCTGGCCGCGGAAAAAGACGGCAACTGTTTCCTATTCCCCTACTACCGGGACCTGGCCCTGAAGATGGCTGCGGGATTGTCCCCGACCCAGGTGATGAAGTCCTTCATGGGCAAGGACGGCGAGCCTTACAGCAACGCCCGCCAGTTCCCGCTGCAAGGCGCGGACCTGGAACACAACATCATCCAGATTTCCAACGTGGTCGCCGCCGGCTTGACCCAATCGGTGGGCTACGCTCTGGCCGGCAAGATGCAGAACACCGGCGTGGTGTGCCTCGTCTATTTCGGCGACGGCGCCTCCAGCCAGGGCGAGACCCACGAGGCTATGAACTTTGCCGGCGTCCACCGGCTGCCGGTGGTGTTCATCTGCGAAAACAACCGCTACGCCATTTCGGTGCCGCAAAGCTCCCAAATGGCCATCACCGACGTCGCCAACCGGGCCGACGGCTACGGCTTCCCCGGCGTGGTCGTGGACGGAATGGACCTGCTTGCCGTCTACCAGGCCACCAGCGAAGCCATCCGCCGGGCCCGGCAGGAAGGCCCTGCCCTGATAGAGTTAAAGCTGGAGCGGTTCATGCCCCACACCACCGATGACGACGACCGCCGTTACCGCCCGGCGGACGAGGTGGAGAACGCCCGGCGGCGGGACCCGGTGGTGTCCCTGGCCGATCTTCTGGTGGAGCAGGGGTTCCTGACCACGGAACGCATCGAGGAAATCGGCGCCGAAGCCCGCCGCGCCATTGACGAGGCCACCGACGCCGCCGACGCCGCGCTTCCCCCGGACGCGTCGACCATGCTGGACAATCTTTTCGTCGAGTAGCTGGGTAACCCAACCCGGGGCGCAAGGCGGCGGCTCCTCCCGAACCCCGACAGGTCCCCGGACGCGGGGGGGTTCCGGGAGAGAGCGGGCGGGTAGCGGACGGCCCACGACCGACAGGACGCCAAGGGAGGCACCGGACAGAACGGGTTGGTCACCCGGCAGGGCCACTGAGGGGGCGGGGGCAGGGCGAAGGCTTAGGGACACGCTTAGGGGGCAACACCGACGTTTTCCCGGGCTCGGGCCCGGACCCAACTAGCCACCAACCACTGGCAACTAGCCACTGCACTGAGGAACAATGGCCGTCAAGACCGTAATTGAAGCAGTCCGGGAAGCGATGTGGGAGGAGATGCACCACGACGACCGGGTCTTCGTCATGGGTGAAGACGTGGGTCAGCGCGGCGGCGTGTTCCTGTCCACCCAGGGTTTCATCGACGAGTTCGGCCCGGACCGGGTTATTGACACACCGCTGGCCGAAGCCTCAATCATGGGCATCGCGCTGGGCGCAGCCTTCGGCGGGATGCGGCCCATCCCCGAGGTGCAGTTTTCGGATTTCGTCTGGCCCAGCATCAACCAACTCATCGGCGAGGCCGCCCGCACCTGCTACGGCACCAATGGCCGGCTGCCCGTGCCGATGGTCGTGCGGATTCCCTACGGCGGCGGCATTCGCGGCGGGCTCTTCCACTCGCAGAACGTCGAAGCCCACTTTTTCCACACGCCGGGCCTGAAGGTGGTGGCCCCGGCGACCCCCTACGACGCCAAGGGCTTGCTCAAGTCAGCCATCCGCGACAACAACCCGGTCATCTTTCTGGAGCACAAGAAGACCTACCGCCTTGTGCGGGGCGAGGTGCCGGAAGACGAGTACCTGCTGCCCATCGGTTCCGCCGACGTGAAGCGGCCCGGCTCCCAGATAACCCTGGTTGGCTACGGGCTGGTGTTGCACTACTGCCTGGAAGCCGCCGACGAAGCGGCGAACCGGGGCATAGACGTGGAAGTAGTTGACCTGCGCAGCCTGCGGCCCCTGGACACCGAGACGGTGCTGGCCTCGGTGAGGAAAACGGGCAAGCTGCTGATCGTCCACGAGGACAACCTGACCGGCGGCGTCGGTGCCGAGATTGCTGCCCTGGCCGCCGACCAGGCTTTCGAGTACCTGGACGGCCCGGTGATGCGGCTGTGCGGCCCGGACGTTCCCACCATGCCCTTTGCCCTGACCCTGGAAGAAGCTTACATGCCCACCGCCGACAAGATTGGCGCAGCCCTGGATAAGTTGGCGGCGTATTAGCGCTGCGCGCCGATGGCAAGAAGGCATTTCAAGCGGAGAAGTCTGCGAACGACATACGTGGGAAGGTAAGGTTTGGCGCTTTTGATTGAGCTTCCCCAGGTTGGTGAATCGGTGGTGGAAGGCACCATCGGCAAGTGGCTGAAGCAGCCCGGGGATGCAATCCAAAGATACGACCCGCTGGTGGAAGTGGTCACCGACAAGGTGACTATGGAAATGCCGTCGCCGGTCTCCGGCACGCTGCTGCGGATTCTGGCGCAAGAGGGTGACACCGTGCCTATGGGCGCGCCCATCGCCGAGGTCGAGACTGCCGACGCCCCAGCCCCCCCGATCCCTGCTCCACCGGCGGTCCCGGAACCCTCCACTTCCCCGGCGCGGACCCCTTCCGCGTCGGCTGCCAACCCCGGCACCACCGGCTACCTGATTAGAGACCAGCGTCCGGTCGGCCCCACTGGCGGCGGCCCCGACGGTGAACCCCCTGGGTCGGACACGCCGGGGCAGACTCCTGCGCCTGCCCCCCCTGAGCCTGACGAAAAGGCAGAACCGGCGCGGCTGTCCCCGGCGGTGCGGCGACTGGCCAGGGAGCATAACGTTGACCTGTCCCGGATTGTCGGAAGCGGGATGGGCGGCCGCATCACCCGTCAGGATGTCCTGGCATTTCTGGAGTCACCCGCCGCCGCGCCCGCCCCGGCCCCGGTTCCGACAACCCCCCCGGCAGGCCCCCCCGGAGGGAGTAGCCGGCGGCAGCCGGACCAGACTTGGTTGGGAATGGCACCACCATCGGTCGGGGACGACGAGGAACGCATCCCGCTAACCCCGGTGCGGCGCATGATTGCCGAGGCAATGGTCCGCAGCGTGACCCAGATTCCCCACGCATGGAGCACCGTCGAAGTGGATGTTACCAACCTGGTCTCGGTCCGCAGCGGCCTGCGCGACACCTTTCAGCAGCGGGAGGGCGTCGAGATAACCTACCTCCCTTTTGTCATCAAGATGGTTGTGGAAGCCCTGCGGGAAAACCCGACTCTCAACGCCACCTGGGGCGGTGACGCGATTATCGTCAAGAAACGGGTCAACATGGGTATCGCCGTAGCCGGGCCGGAAGGGTTGATTGTCCCGGTCATCCACGACGCTCAACACCTGAGCATAGCCGGGCTGGCCCACAGCATCAGCGACCTGATTTCCCGGGCCCGGACCCGGCGGCTTACCCTGGACGACGTTCAGGGAGGAACCTTCACCCTGAACAACACGGGTGTCCTCGGCTCCACCGTGTCCCAGCCCATCATCAACCCTCCGCAGGCGGCCATCCTGACCACCGAGGCCATACAAAAGCGGCCGGTGGTGATTAACGACGCCATCGCCATCCGTTCGATGATGAACGTCTGCATGTCCTTCGACCACCGCATCAACGATGGCGCCGAGTCCGGCGCGTTTCTGAAATCGGTGAAGCGGCGGCTGGAGTCCATCGACGCCGACACCCTCATCTACTAGCCGCCATGCCCCCGCCGGTGTGCCGCCCGGATTGTATAACCGTCAGGCCGGGGACGGTGGACTACCGCCGGGCCTGGGACTGGCAGGTTGAGCTGGCCCAAGCCGTCCGCGAAGGGCGGCAACCCAACACCCTGTTGCTGCTGGAACACCCGCCGGTATACACCCTGGGCCGCCTCAGCAAGCCGGAGCACCTGCTCCTGACCCCCGCAGAGTTGGCAGCGTCGGGCGTTGAGCTGGTGGAGACGGACCGGGGCGGGCAGATAACCTTCCACGGCCCCGGCCAACTGGTGGCCTACCCGGTGGTGGACCTGAAAGGCTGGGGCGGGCCGCTCCAGTACGTGCGGACGCTGGAACAGGTTATCATCCATGCCCTGGCCGATTTCGGGATAGCCGCCGGGCTGAACCCGGGGTTGACCGGCGTATGGGTGGACGGGGCCAAGGTCGCCGCCATTGGGGTGAAAATCAGTCGCGGCGTCGCCTACCACGGCTTCGCCGTCAACGTGAGCACCGACCTTTCCTACTTTCAGAACATTGTCCCCTGCGGGATCGTCGACGGCGAGGTAACGTCAATGGAACAACTGTTGGGCCGCAAAGTGGACCTGGCCGCCGTGGCGGAACGGGTGGGGGCGCGGTTCGGGGATGGGATGGGGTTGGAAATGGTGGAGTGCGATAAGACATTGCCCGGGACGGCGACTAAACATTCAGCTTGCTGATTCGTGCAGGGAAGGCCCCGGTTAGGACGACCGGGGGGGCCTTGCTGCGCCCGGCAGGGCCACGGGGGGAGGGCTGGGAGCCGTCCGCCAGGGATGGGAAGCGCGGGGGCTGGGCGAAGGCTGAGAGACACGCTGAGGGCCGACACCGACGTTTTCCCGGACCCGACCCCCACTAGCCACCGGCCACTAGCCACACCCCGGCAGGGGAGGAAGGCGTGGGCTGGGCGAAGGCTGAGGAACACGCTGAGGGCCGACGCCGACGTTTTCCCGAAAGGGCCCCCGGAGGGAGCGGGTCGGCGGCAGCCAGACCAACGATGGCTGGGAGAGGCACCAAGTAGACCACCGGCAACATCCCTTTCGACAACCGGGACCTCGCCGGGTATCATTGCTTCCTGGCCCCGGTTGATTTCACCAACCCTTGTCACCATCCGCCGGGGCCGCAACCGGCGCGGGGGGTTCTTATGCCAGTTTCCGAAAGTGTCCGCAAGTCCATCGAGCAAGGCGGTTGGATTCGCCGTATGTTTGAGGTCGGCATCACGTTGAAAGCCCAATTCGGCGAGGAAAACGTTTTCGATCTTTCCCTGGGCAACCCGGTGGTTGAGCCGCCGGAAGAGTTCCGGCAGGAGCTGCGGCGTCTGGCCGAGAACCCACTACCCGGGATGCACCGCTACATGCCCAACAACGGATACGTCCAGACCAGGCAGGCGGTGGCCGACAGCCTGCGGGGGGAGACCGGCCTGGACTTCACCGCCAACGACGTGGTGATGACCTGCGGAGCGGCGGCGGCGTTGAACGTCGTTCTCAAGACCATCCTGGACCCGGGCGACGAGGTAATTATTCTGTCGCCCTACTTCGTCGAATACGGGTTCTACATCGAAAACCATCAGGGACAGCCGGTGGTCGTGCCCACCGACGCCGATTTCCAGCCGGACCTGGCCGCCATCGAAGCCGCCGTGACTTCCCGCACCCGGGGAATCATCATCAACTCGCCCAACAACCCCTCCGGCGTGGTGTACCCGGCCAACACCCTCCGGCAGTTGGCCGAATTGCTCCGGTCCCGGCAGACCCACAACGGAGCGCCGATTTACCTCATCAGTGACGAGCCTTACCGACGCATTATCTTTGACGGTCTGACCTACCCCCAAGTCTTCCCGCACTATGAGAACGCCATCGTCGTCACGTCCCACGCCAAAGACCTGGCCCTGCCCGGTGAGCGCATCGGCCATATCGCGGTCAGCCCGGCCTGTCCCGACCGGGAGGAGTTGGTCAACGGATTCACTTTCTGCAACCGGACGCTGGGTTTCGTCAACGCTCCCGCCCTGATGCAGCATGTGGTCCGAGAGTTGCAGGGGGTCAGCGTGGACCCCGGCGACTACCAGCGCAAGCGGGACTTCCTGCATTCGCAGTTGACCGAAATGGGGTACTCGGTGGTCAAGCCCCAGGGAGCGTTTTACCTGTTCCCCAAGTCGCCCGTGGAGGACGACCTGGCATTCGTGGAAGCGTTACAGGAGTTCAACGTCCTGACCGTGCCGGGGCGGGGATTCGGTACGCCGGGCTACTTCCGAATTTCCTACTGCGTTGAGGACCGGGTGCTGGAAGGGGCAATGGAAGGCTTCGCCCGGACGGCGGAGAAGTTCGGGTTATAGTTTCTAGCTTTCACGTTGCCGCGAACACCTCCCCCAAGCCGACAAGCCAGGCAGTAGGGGCGACACTAGCCTATCCTCGAACCCAAAGGCGGCGGCCAATCTCCAGCCGCCGTTCCTGGCCGTCAGAACCTCCACGGTCTCGGTAGCCGGGTTCAGAACTCCACGGTCCGGTAGCCGGGTTCACTATCCAGTACTCCCTCACGCCTTCCTGAGCGTAGATATCCTGCTTGTGGCCCCGGTCGTACCGCGCCGTGGACGGAGAAAGGATTTCCACCACCAGGTCCGGCGCGCCCTGAATGTTGGCCTCGGTGATAATCTCCCGGCGCTCATTGGATACGAACAAGATATCCGGCTGGAAAACTTCATGGTCTGGAAACACCACGTCCAAGGGAGCAAAGTACGTTTCTCCCAAACGGTGCAATTGAACGAATCCGTCCAGCACTCGCATTATTTGACGACCAATTCTCTGATGTCCGGGGGTCGGTGATGGGGCCAAAACTAACTCTCCGTCGATGAGTTGATAACGAACCTCGTCCGGCGTGTTCATGTAGTCCGCGACGGTGAGCATGGTCTTTGGTTTTTGCTGGGTCATGGTGAAACCTCGCCTTTGAGGTGGGTTAGATTTTGGCAGGCCATCCAAACCTCGGAACGCCGGGCTACTTCCGAATTTCCTACTGCGTTGAGGACCGGGTGCTGGAGGGGGCAATGGAAGGCTTCGCCCGGACGGCGGAGAAGTTCGGGTTTTAGTTTCTAGCTTTCACGTTGCTGCGAACACCTCCCCCAAGTCAACCGACAAGCCCGGCAGCAGGGGCGACACTAGCCTATCCTCGAACCCAAAGGCGGCGGCCAATCTCCAGCCGCCGTTCCTGGCCGTCAGAACCTCCACGGTCTCGGTAGCCGCGTTTACTATCCAGTACTCCCTCACGCCTTCCCGGGCGTAAATGTCCTGCTTGTGGCCCCGGTCATACCGCGCCGTGGACGGAGAAAGGATTTCCACCACCAAGTCCGGCGCGCCCTGAATGTTGGCCTCGGTGATGATGTCCCGGCGCTCGTTGGAAACGAACAGGATGTCCGGCTGGAACACTTCATGGTCGGGAAACACCACGTCGAAGGGAGCGCAACGCACCGAGCCCAACCTGAACTGACGAACAAACTGGTTCAACGCGGTGGCCAACTGCAACGACACCACCTGGTGCTTGTCATTAGGTGATGGGGCCAAAACTAACTCTCCGTCGATGAGTTGATAACGCACCTCGTCCGGCGTGTTCATGTAGTCCGCGACGGTGAGCTTGGTCCTGGGTTTTTGCTGTGTCATCCCGCAACCTCGCCTGGGGCATGGATTAGCGTATGCCAAACCATCCGAACTTGTTAATCCGCAAGACCTACCGGCTAAAGCCCAGCTGCGGCCTTGGAAGGCAGCCGCACCACTGCGGTCCCCTTGGTGGTAATTTCCTGCCGCTGGTTCTCGCCCCAAATTTCCAGGTCCACCAGCTTCTCCCCGTTCTCGTCACGCTTGCCGGTCACCCTGCCCTTGCACCAGGTGGTGTCGCCCACCACATTGAACCGGCGCAGTTCAACGTACATATTGCGGAGAAACCCATCGTCGCCCATCCAGTGAGTGAGCAGGTTGCCCATCCAGCAGCAACGCTGGCAGCCGTAGTCGTAGGCGCCCGGGAGTCCGGCGCTCTCGGCGGCTTCCTGAATGTCGTGGACCCGGATAATCGCTTCCTGCGCTCCGGTGTTGGGGTCGGTGAACCCCCACGAGGGGTGGCGCATCATCTCCTTCAGCTGAATGCCGTGGGAGATGCCGCCGATGCAGCCCGCGACGAAGGCGGTTATGTCGCCGTGGCTCATCGGCCCCTTGACCACTGGCATCAATTCGTCGCCCACCTGCACATCCTCCCACCAGCGGGGGTTGTTGCCACGGATTTCTTCGTTGAGCACCGCTTCCGCGATAGTCTCGATCTCCTGGCGGGAGTACTGGTAGGGTTCAAAAGTGTACTTCTGATGCTCCCGGGCGGCGGTGCGCTCGGCCCGCACCTGCCAACCCCGGGTCTTGGCGATGGCCTCGCCGCGCTGGTTGTAGTAGTGGGTAACACTGGACTGAATCAGTATTTTGCCGGCAAACTGACTTTCCTTTTCCTCAAGGCCGGTGAACTGTTCCTGCACCGAAATTTTGTCGTCCAGGTAAATGGGCCGGTACCACTCCCAATCATTGCCCGCGTGAAAGCCGTGGACGCCGGGCAGTCCGCCGGTGCGCCCGGAACACCAGTAAACGCTGTACAGGAAGCAGGCCGGGGCGGTGATGGTCCCGAACTTGGAGGTTTGGCCATAGCTGACGTCCCAGTACAGGGGGTTGGGGTCGCCGATTCCCTGGCAGAAGTGCCGTATGGCGCTGCGGGACGCCTCTTCGTTGAACAGGCCCACGCCGTATTGCCGCGGCCGGTTGAAGCTGCCCAACCTGGTCCGCAGCCGGTCTATTCCTTCCCGGGTTATTCTTCCTGATTCGAGAACCATGATTCACTCCTGGGTATACACCCCTGGTTTTGTGCGTGAGATTACGTGAGACCGTGAGATTACGTGAGACGATGAAGAGGCTGCGACCGTCCTGTCTGCGCCAACCGCGCAACATCCGGACTTGCCTAGCTTGATTATACCCGACGTGCAGCCGGCAGTACCGGCTCAGAACCGCTCTCCCGGTTAGTTGCGCTAAAGAAAACTCAGCGGCTGACAGGTGTGGCCCATCACGGCCCCGTCACCCCCTCCCGGAGAGGGCTTGATCGCGAGTCCGCAGACGGGCCGGGAGCCGCGGCCGGGGGATGGTCCAGTAACCGACGGCGGCCATGATGTACAGGACGATCAGGGGCAACAGGGCCCAGTAGTAGCTGTCGGTGTTATCGTAAATCCACCCCATCCAGACCGGCGTGCTCATGGACATCAGTTGGTCGGGCAAGTGCTGCCAGCCCCGCAGCGTGGCGAAGGAACGCCGCCCGAAGGCATCGCCCATAATGGCCCAGGCCAGGGGGTTCGCGCTTTCGGAAAATGCCAGGAGAACGGCGAAGATGAGAAGCTGCCAGAGGTCGCCGCTATGGTTCAACAGCGTAGCCAGCGCCAGCGCGCCTCCCACCATGCAGACGGCGCTGAGCTTTTGCTTCGAAACCCGGTCTCCCAGCAGGCCCACGGCGGGGTTGAAAACGATGGTGCTTAACGCCAGCGCCATGACAAAGAAAGAGGCAATCAGCAGGCTTTCGGTCTCGCCCCGGCCGGTTCCTTGCAGGAACCAGACCATAATCGGGGCCAGAAGAAAGGAAACGCCCGAGTGGACCGTGTTGCGGAACCCCACCGACATAACAATCAGCCAGTAGGTCGGGGTACGCATCGCCTCTTTTGCGGTGAAGTCCACGTCCCGGGGAAGCTGCGCCCGGCGGGGCAGGGTAGACGCCGCAGCCTCGCCGGGCTGCTGCCGAGCGGTTGATTCCGGGCCGGAAGCGTCTTCAGGCCGGTCTCCATCGGGCAGCAGGCCCATACTCTCCGGAGAGTTGCGCAACAGCAGGGACAGCGGCCCGATGACCAGGATGATGATGGCGCCGGAGATGAAGACGGCAACACGCCACCCAGCGGTGACCACCAGCAACCCGACCAGCGGGGCCATTGCGCCGCCGAGGCCATTGCCCACCGAGGCGATGGACATGGCCAAGCCCCGCCGTCGCCGGAACCATTGGTTCAACGCGGTGATGGATGCGTTATTGTAGCCGGAACGGAATCCCAGCGACAGCAAGCCAACGAACACGAGGATAAAGACGATGTAATTGTGGACGAAGGCCAGGGCGATAAATCCCAGGCCGGAGACCACCGCCCCGAAAAACAGCATTACCCTGGGACCGTAGCGGTCGGTCAAATAACCCACCACCGGCCCCTGCACCCCACCCAGCAAGCGACCCATCATATCGGCGAAAGCGATAGCCGCCACGCCGATTCCCAATTCGTGCCGGATTGGCAGGACGTATATTGTGAAGCCCCGGTTAAAGCTGCCGTGCTTGAGGCCGTCGGCAATGACGCTTATCGCGACTACCCACCACCCGTAAAACACGGATGGCGGGCGCGGAATGCCCCTTCGTGCGGGACGTTGCTGCCCGGGACCGTCAGACAATGGGGAACCGCCAGTTGGGAGGGAGTGTTTCCCGCAGGATGGCAATGGAAATATCAGCCAAGTTTGCCGTTCGCCTCACCGTGGGCGCCGGTTTCATTGCCAGCCGGGCGCAGCGCAGAGTAACTTGTCTTAACGCTGCCCCCTCCGGCTAGAATCGGGGGCGCCGCCTGAGTCCGCCGAAATATCGGCCCGCCCAGTATAACAGGCTTTGGGCGCAGTCCCACGGGCGGCAGCCCGGCTGTAACTGTTCAGAGTTGGTGGGGTAAATTGGTTTCAGCCAAGGCTTTCAGGCAACTGCCAATTTTTTCCAGGGGGTTTGGGGGATGAATCCCCCAACGTAACCCAACCCCCATATTCCACCATCGGACACTCCCCTCCCCTCAACCCTGAACAGTTACAGCCCGACTCATCCGGGTTTCGATCCCTGCCGGGAGATGGGCCGCGCCCCCTTTTTGCCATCGGGCGGCAGTCGCGAGGCAACTTGTCTCAACGCTGTCACCCTCGGCCCAGGAGCGGGCCGGCGGCAACCAGATGATGATGGTTGGGAACGGCAGACCGGCCTGCCGTCTTTCATCAGACAAGCGCAAGACACATCGAGGGTTGGCGTTGGGCCCGGACGAGTCTGCACCAACATAAACCCGGTGGAGCTAGTAAACCACCTGCGCTGCGGACAAACGCTCCAGCTCCGTGGCCGGGATTCCCAGCAGCGCACCCAGCACGTAATCGTTGTGCTCTCCCAGCGCCGGCGCCGGAGTGCGGACTCCGCCGGGAGTGTCGCTCAACAGCCACGGCATTCCATAAATCCACTCAATGCCCACGTGCGGGTGTTCGACTTCCACGTAGGCCCCCCTCTCCTGAAGGTGGGGGTCAATGAACTGGTCCTCAATGTTCATCACCTTCATCGCGGCGATGCCGTGGCCTTGTAGAAGCGCCACCAACTCCTCAGCGGGCCACTGCTCCGTCCATTCGGACACCCGGCGGTCCAGCTCGGCGATGTTCGTCAGGCGGCCGGACTTGGTGGCAAATCGGACATCACTGGCCCAATCCGGGTTGCGCATGGCCCGGCGCAGACCGTCCCATTCCTCACCGGTGCGGACGGCGATGGCAACCCATTGGTCATCGCCGGCGCATCGGTAATTGTTGTGGGGCGCAAAATCCGGGTCGTAGTTACCCACCGGCTGAGGCGTCCGGCCAGTCATCTGGTACCGCAACATCCCCTCGCCCAGCATGGAAGCGGTCGCTTCCAGTTGGGCCACTTCGACAAACTGGCCCTGTCCGCTAAGGTTGCGGTAACGCAGGGCGGCCAGGGCGGCCAGGGCCGCATGTACGGCGGCCACCACGTCGCTCCACGGGGCCTGAAGCTCGCCCACCAGCGGCTCCTCCCCATCGTAACCAACCTGGCTCATCAGACCGGACAGGGCTTGGATGATGGGAGCGTAGGCCAGGATGTCGCGCATCGGGCCGGACTCGCCCACCGACGGCATGGACACCAGGATTATGTCGGGCCGCAGTTCCTTCAATTTTGGGTAGGCCAACCCCATGCGCTCCAGGACCCCGGGCGAGTAGTTATTCATCACCACGTCGCTCGATGCAATCAACCGGCGCACCAGGTCCAGACCCTCGCCCGTCTTGAGATTGAGGGTGACGCTGAGCTTGTTGCGGTTGATGCCGTGAAAGACCGGCTGAAGCTCGGGCCACAAGCCCCGGTCACCCCCGGCGATGTCCTCGCCGATGATGGGTCGCCCCAGCCGCAGGCCGTCCATGCGGGCACGGCTTTCCACCTTGATTACCTCTGCGCCCAGATCGGCCAGCAGTTGAGCGGCCATTGGACCGGCCCAGGCGGTGCCGAAGTCCACCACCCGGTAGCCGCTCAAGGGCAAGATGCCGGCGGACGGGACCCCCACGGTCTGACTTGCCCCGTTCTTGACCGGGGTGGACAACTTCGACCCCGGCGGCCTCGTTGCTTCTTCCAGCACTTGCCGGTTGTGCTGCCCCAGGGTGGGAGCGGGGCGCACCACGCGGCAGGGAGTCGCCGACAGTCGGTAGGGCGGGCCGGGGTAGCGGTAGCTGCCAGCGGCGGGATGTTCCACAACTTGAAAGTAGTCGCGGGAATTAAGCTGCTCGTCCCGCAGGACTTCATCGAAGGTCTTGACCGGCACGCAAGGGATGCGGTTTTCGAGGCAAGCCTGAAGTATTTCTTCCTTGGTGCGCTCCACAAACCAGGGCGCGATGAGAGATTCGGCCTCGGCGGGATATTGGTCGCTCATCGCCCGCCGGTCCCGGTACCGCGGCTCATCCATCCATTGCTGCTCTCCCAGCAGGTCGAGAAAACGCTGGTACTGCTCCATCTGGGGAGCGTCAATGCAAACGTAGCCGTCCTTGCAGGGCAGAACGCAGTTGGGGAACAGGCCCAGCCGCATCCGGTTGCCCGACCGGAAGCCGGCAACGCCCCGGTAGATGTACGTCGGCAGGTGGTAGCCGGTGAGCAGGGTGCCAATGACCTGGGCTTCGGCGACGTCCACCAACTGCCCGCGACCGGTGATGTCCCGCCCCAGCAGCGCCGACAGGGTGGCAAAAGCCCCGCCAACCCCGGCGAGATAGCTGGCCTGGTGCATCGGCGTAGTCAGCGGCTCCCGGTGGGGATGGCCGGTGCCGAAGCTGAGGCCGCTCATGGCATTAGCTGTCAGGTCGCAGCCCCGGTAGTCCCGGTAGCTCCCGCTGCGCCCGTAGGGCGAAACAGACGTGACGATGAGGCGGGGGAAGCGGCCCGACAAAGTTTCGTAGTCAAGACCTGCCTGGGTCAGGACATCCGGGGGTTGGTTTTCCAGAAAAACATCGGCCGATTCCAGCAGGCCGTCCATAGCGGCCCTGCCGGAAGCCTGGTCCAGGTCCAGGGTTATTCCCCGCTTGTTCAGGTTGGCGAACAGGAATGCACCGCTGCGTTCCGGGTCCGGCTCGCCGTCGGGAAACGGGCCCAGCCGCCGGCTGTCGTCACCGGAGCCGGGCGGTTCCACCTTTACCACGTCGGCCCCCAGTTCGGCCAACACCTTCCCGCAGAAGGGCGCCGAAACCAGGCTCCCCCATTCCACCACCCGAACCCCGGCCAGGGCCGAAGACGGCGCGGATTCACCGGATGTTTGATTGTCGAAGGTCAATTTCGAGCCGGGCTCCTGGAAATTTTGCATGTGCAAACGCTGACACTAAACCGGGGAAGCCATTGGCCCCAGCCCGAAGGCCAGTATAGATGACCAGATGGGGCTGTCAAGGCGACAAGCCATTCAAAAAACGCCGTTGTGACCGGACAATTTAACCTGTCGGCGCCGCGAAAATTGGCAGACCTTTCAAGGGATAAAGGCCAACCAGACCCCGGTCAAAATCCTGTGGAAACGTCTGCCCCAATACTTGAAACGCCTCTGCCGTTTAGCCATACTGTTATGTAACGAAGCGTCCGCCAGCGCCGGGCCGACCTTGGGTTGGAGGAAAGAAAATGTCTGCTATCAGGACCAGCTACTACTGCGCCAAGTGCAATCACACCGGGTATACTACCGACGAATTTCGGGCCACCGGCGGCAACTTCGCCAAGTTCTTTGACGTCCAGAACAAGAAGTTCACAACCATCTCGTGCAACCAGTGCGGCTTCACCGAGATTTACAAAGGGGATACGTCCAAGCTGGGCAACATTTTCGACTTCTTCGCCGGGGGGTAACACCGCCGGGGTAAGAACCTCGGTTCATTCGCCTGGGACGTGTGGGTTGCCGCGACAAATTAAACAGCTTTTTCCGGGCACTTGAAAGACATACCCAACCTGCCAAACAAACCCGGACCGTGTTGTCGGCGCTCCCTCAAAGGTCTCCATGCCGGATCCGTGGACATGGGCCATGATTGTCCGGAGTCCAGATGAAACTCTTGACATTCTCCCGGATCGTGGCTTAAAATGGCTTCACTAGATTAGTTTGTTGCAATAACCTCGTATCCAAGTATGCCTGACCCCTCTTTAGCAGAGGGGTCTTTTTGTGGCATTAAACTAAAGGTAGCCAATTTCAGCAGCTTTGCGGTCATCCAAGTCCGCGGCCATGGTTTGCCGAGTACCCCCGGATTTGGTGGTGTAGTTCCTGAGTTCCTGCTTAAACACCCCTTCCGCGATCAACTCCTGCAACGCATCTCTACACTGCTTGGGAGTTCCGGGAATCTTGTTCCTATCGTCCTGCCCCCAACGGTCCAATATCTTGATTGTCCAAAACTCCAATGGCGCTGGCCCACGCTTAGCCATAGCCACTAACGCCCGCTTTACCTCCGCATCTTCTGCTAACACGATCTCCGGTACTTCCACCGGGTCAGATTCATTAGCCGCAGATACCAAGTCTCTGCTAGTAGAACCGGGGACGCCACACACTATCACCCGCTGGCCGTAACGGTTTCGGATTTGAGTGACCAGCTTGATATAGTCGGCATCCCCGGTTACCAACATGAACGTCTTGCACATCCCAGAGTTGTCGGCGTCGGATGCTTCGGCAATCGCGTCGAGCGCCAACCACATATCGGCGGCATTCTTGACACGTTCAACCGAATCTCGTCTACCTGGGCGGTTTGATACGTTTAACCGGAACGTTTATCGCTTCGATACCGGCAATCTGCAATTGCCCACGCACAGGTTCATGTTCGGAGAAGTCGGCGTAGGCGCGCATGACGGTAGGTCGGCCGTAGGTGCGAATTTTCTCAACTATCCGGCCTATATCCGGCTCGACCCCGTGCAGATTCAACATTGAATACCGCAGATTTTCCAAATCTACGAAAACGGCGACCTCATTCCTTGGTTGATTTACCATGTTTCCCCGGGATGGGCCATCTAGCCGCCCCTAGCAGGCTGCCCGGTTGGTGACTTCCGGGTTTACTTTCCGCGTCAAGAACTTGCCGTCGCTGAGAGAGGCGTTCAGCTGCCCGTTCTCCACCACCACCTTGCCCCGCATAATGGTCATCACCGGCCAACCCGCAGCCGGCCATCCTTCCCAAATGCTGTAGTCCGAAATGTGGAAATCCGCCATGGTCAGCGGCCGCTGGATGCTGGGGTCAATCAGCACGATGTCGGCGTCGCTGCCGGGAGCAATGGCCCCCTTGCGCGGGTACAAGCCCATGATCTTGGCGGCGTTGGTCGAAGTTACGTCGACGAACCGTTCCAGTGACATACCCAACCTGGATACGCCCTCGCTGTAGGTCACGCCGACCCGGGTCTCGGCGCCGTTGTGGCCGCCGGTCACGTCCCGCACGGTGCGCCCCTGAATCTTCAAGTCCCACGACGTGCAGTATTCATCCGTGGCCATCGTGTTCAGCCCGCCCTGAGCGATGCCCCGCCACAGCGACTGCCGGTCCTCTTCCGACTTGAGCGACGGGTAGGTGTGGTACTTCATGCCATTCTCTTCCCGGTAGTTATCGGCATTGAAGCAGCAGTAGTTGTGGAGCGTCTCCCCGTATATGGGCATTCCCTTGGCCCGGGCCTCCCCGATAGCGTTGATTCCCTGAAGCGCGCTGACGTGGACGAAGTAGACCGGCGCGCCAGTCCATTCCGCGACGCGGATGACCCGGCGGAAGGACACGTCCTCGGACTCGTTGCTGTGGACGAGGTGCATATTCCACCACTCGTTTTCTTCCTCGCGGGCCAGCTTTTGGTACATGTGCTGCACCATGTCGTCGTCTTCCGAGTGGACCATCAACATGGCGTCGTTGCGCTGAATTTCCTCCATCAGGTCGTGCAGGTGGCCCATACGCACCATGCGGGACTCGCCGGACATTTCCGGCGGGCGGATGTTGGTGGTGAATATCTTGACCGAGGCGAACCCGTCCTCGACGTGCTCGTGCAGTGATTCCAGGATGGGAACGGGAAGTTCCCCCAGCAGCATCAGGTGATGGGCGTAGTCGGCGTAAGAGTTGCCTTGCCAGACGTCGGTACGCTCCTGGATGGCCTGGGCAATGTTTATTCCTGGGTACTGGATGGCGAAGTCCATCAGCGTGGTGGTGCCGCCGAACAGAGCGGCGCGGCTGACCTCTTCCGGCGGAGCGGTGCGCAGGTTGCCGGGCCCCATAATTGGAGCGGCGATGTGGGCATGGGGCTCGATACCGCCGGGAATGACGATCTTGCCGGTGGCGTCAATAACCCGTCCGACTTCTTCAGTCAGGGTGTTGGCTGCGGCAATGGCGACAATGCGCTCGCCCTGCACTGCCACGTCCCAATCACCGACACCCCAAGGGGTAACCACCTGCCCATTGCGGATGATAATGTCCAACATAACAAGAACCTCCTGCTTAACGTTATTGCCGGTTATGGCACGACCAGAGAATCACTCACTTCCGGAAAGTGTCAATATGGGAGCAGGGCATGCCACACACCCACTGCTCCCACCGGCGGTTTGACCCCCCGACGCCGCTGCGGCTACCTTGCTGCGGCCGTCCGCACTTCCTCCGGCAATCCCTCTTCCCAGTCGGAAATTTGCTGGCGGGAAGTAGCGGGCAGGAATAAGATGGAAATTACCCCCATGGCGCTCAGGACCACCGAAAGGGCCATGGTGGCGGTGAAGCCGCCGGTCAGGTCCACCAGCAGCCCGCCCAGCGCAGCCCCCGACGCCATGCCAAGTCCCGCTCCCATCATCTGCCACCCGTAGGTCGTGCCCATCGGTGCGTGGGCGTAGTATTGCCGGTTGATTATGGGGAAGGCCGTCATCTCGCCGCCGAAACCGATGCCGAAGAGAATGGCGAACAGGTAGAACATCCAGGCGTCGTGGGCAAAGAACAGGATGAAGACCGGCACGACTTGAAGGAAGAAGCACACCGCCATCACCCACTTGCTGCCCAGGTAGTCGGCAGCGATGGGGACGCCGAACCGGGTGAGGGTGCTGGTTACCGACAGGGCCACGAATGTTCCTGCCGCGGCCGCTTGGGAGACGCCCCGGTCTTCCGCCATTGCTACCAGGAAGACGAGGATTATGGCGTGTCCTGCGCAACCCCAGTAGTGGATGCCGATGAGGTTCCAGAAGGCCGATGTCCGTTGGGCCCGTCGCAGGAAGACCTGGGTCCTGACCTTGGCCACCTCGCCGGTTTGCATCCGGCGCACCGGTTCATCGTTCGAGGCGCCCAGGGGCCTCATGCCGATCTCTCCCGGCTCATTGTAGAAGAGCCGGATCAATGCGATGAGCATTAACCCGCCGCCGATGCCCGGGAGCCAGAAGGCGGCGCGCAGGCCGTTCTCCGCTCCTCCGATACCGGGCAGCCAGGAGACGAGATGCCTTCCGGTCTCTCCCGAACCGAACACGGCTACGATGAGCAGGATCAGGGGTACGATGACCAGGGGACCCACTCCCTGGGAGGCTTGCAAGGTACCCATTCCCACTCCCAGATGCCTTCGGAACCAGAGCGTGACGGCGGCCGTCAACGGGACTTGGAAGATACCCATGGACATGCTGAGGATGACGCCAAAGAAGAGGTAGAACTGCCACAGGTTGCTGACCATTCCGGTGAGCACCATGCCTGCCGTGAACAACGCCGCTCCAATCAGCATCGTTATGCGGATGCCAAAGCGGTCACCCATCCACCCTGCCGCCGGTCCGAACATTCCAGACACGACCCACTGCAGGGCGAAGGCTCCGCCGACGGCGCCATAGCTCCACTCGAAGGTCTCCACGATGCGGGGGATCAGGACCGCCTGGGATGAGCGGAAAGCGGAGGTGCTGAGACGCATCAAGGCGGCCACGGCCACGATGACCCAGGCGTAGTGGACGGGTTTTCCTCCCACCGCCAGCCGGTTGGGTCGCAAGTCAATAAATGCCATTCCCTCTGTTCCCCTTCCTTGCCCTTCAGAACGTTCCCGCTATCCTGATACCGCCACCGCAATCTGTCAAGGCAAGCCTTCCATTGACGGGGCCTCCCAAAAGGCAACAGGCTCCAAAATAGCGAGTTAACCACTGTGTTAAGATATGGATACAACCCGGAGGCTTCTGCCAATGACCTCTCCCTTGAATACCGCTCCCGGTCCGTCGCCGGATGAAGAGTCGGCCCGCAACATCGCAATCAGCCGCCGCCTGTTGCAACAGGCCCAGGACGAACTGGACCGGGAGGACATCCTTCAAGCCTCGGAGAAGGCTTGGGGAGCGGCGGCCCACGCCATCAAGTCCGTCGCCGAAAAACGGCGTTGGTTCAGTGACGCCGACTGGAAGCTGGCCAGAATAGCAACTGTCATTGCCACCGAACAGGGGGATGGCAATATATCTGCGTATTATCGTTCGGTCAGAGAGGCCCATTACAACTTCTATCACCACGAATTCAACCCGCTCCAGGTGCAGGAAGTCATAAACGATGCGGCAGCGTTGATTAGCAAACTGGAAGCAATTCTGGCCAACGGGAATGCACCTGTCCCCTACGTCAACGAAGCCCTGCAAGCCGAGATACATCACCTTGAACAGCCAACCAGCGCCCGGGACCGCCTGCGGCTGGAGCAGGGCAGAATTCCCATAGACCAGCGGCCCCCGGTGCCGCCAGAGTCATCGGTGGCAGGCGAATAGCAGCCGCCCGCGGCCCGGACCTCTCCCCGAATGGAATAAGACTGTCGCGGCCAAATCGGACGACTCCTTTTAACATAGCCATGTCAACAATACCTGCGCCAACCCCAGCCGGTGAGGACCGACCAACAGCGGTGTCCGTAGGCGACAACCGCCGCATCGCCCTGCCCATCTCCGGGATGACCTGCGCCGCCTGCGTCTCCCACGTTGAACACGCTCTGGCTGCCGCGCCCGGCGTTGCCGGGGTTTCCGTCAACCTGGCCACCTCTACCGCCGCGGTGACGCTGGGCGGTGCGGGCGGCGACGGCCGGGGCGGCCCCGTTCCGGTGGACATTGAGGCGCTGCGGGCCGCCGTGTCCGATGCCGGGTACGGCATCCCTACCCGCAAGACTGTCCTAGACATCGGCGGCATGACCTGCGCCGCCTGCGTATCCCACGTCGAACACGCCCTGGCCCGGGTCTCCGGAGTAACGGAGGTGTCAGCCAACCTGGCCACCGCCCGGGCTTCGGTCGAGCACGTCGAAGGTCTGCCCGGAATGGTCGAGTTCCGCGATGCCGTGGAGGATGCCGGCTACCGGCTGGAGTCCGCCGGGGTTGAAGGCGGCGCCGACGCCGAAATGGACCGCTGGGCCAGGGTTTCCGAAATACGGACGTTGCGGACCCGTTTCCTGTTCTCCGCAGCCGGCGCTTTGGCGCTGCTGGCCGGGACCATGGAACTGTTTCCCTGGGTGCCGGGTCTGCTCAACCTGGGGTTCTACCCCTTCCTGCTCTGGGGACTGGCCACCGCCATTCAGTTCTGGGCGGGGTGGCCTTTCTACACCTCTGGTTTGGGCGCACTGCGGCACGGGACTGCCAATATGCACACGCTCATCGCCCTGGGGACCTCGGTGGCCTATGGCTACAGCGCGGCGGTGGTGGTAATTTCTACCGCCGCCCCGGACCTGCTGAACGGAGTTGGCATCTCCACCGTTTACTTCTTCGACACGTCCGCCGTCATCATCGCTCTAATCCTGCTGGGCCGCTACCTGGAAGCCCGGGCTACCGGCCGGACCACCGAGGCTATGCGCCGGCTGATGGACCTCCGGCCAGCCACCGCCCGAGTTCGGCGGGAAGACGGGGAAGTCGAAATAGAGGTCAACGCGGTTAGATTGAACGACTTGGTGGTAGTCCGTCCAGGGGAAAAGCTGCCGGTGGACGGCGAGGTAATCGAGGGATACTCCTCGGTGGACGAGTCCATGCTGACCGGAGAGAGCATCCCGGTGGACAAGCAGACCGGCGATTCGGTCTATGGGGCCACGCTGAACCGCACCGGCGCCTTCACCTACCGGGCGACCCAGGTGGGGCAGGACACGATGTTGGCCCGCATCATCCAGTTGGTGGAAGAAGCGCAGGCATCCAAGGCCCCCATTCAACGCATGGCCGACCGGGTCTCCGCCTGGTTCGTCCCGGCGATTCTCGGCATAGCCCTGGCCGCATTTCTTTTCTGGTTGATCTTGGGGCCAGCCCCGGCCTTCACACTGGCCGTCCTAGTGGCCGTTGCCGTGTTAATCATAGCCTGCCCCTGTGCCTTGGGGCTGGCTACGCCCACCGCCGTGATTGTGGGCACCGGCAAGGGGGCCGAGCATGGCGTCCTGGTCCGCAGCGCGCAGGCCCTGGAGATTGCCCACCGGGTTGACGTGGTTGCCCTGGACAAGACCGGCACGTTGACCACCGGACAGCCGACCGTGACCGATGTGATTGCCCTCAACGGCGACGAAGCCGACCTGCTCCGGTTGGCGGCGGCGGCCGAGTACGGGTCAGAGCACCCGCTGGGCCAGGCCATCGTCCGGGAAGCCCAGGACCGGGGGCTTCCCGTCATGGCAGACGCCCCCTCGGATGGCTTCCAGGCCCGTCCCGGATTGGGCGTTGAAGCCCTGGTAAATGGAATGCCCGTCCGGTTGGGCAACCGCGCGCTAATGCTGGCCCAGGGCATCAACATAGACGTTCTGGAAGACCGGGCAATGGGATTGAGCAAGGCCGGTAAGACGCCCATTTTCGTGGCGACCCACGGCACTGCCCTGGGGGTCATTGGCGTGGCCGACCCGGTTAAACCCTCCTCCCGTGAAGCGGTGGCCGCTCTGCACCGTCGGGGCGTGGAGGTGGTGATGCTCACCGGGGACGCTGTCCCGACGGCCCGGGCCATCGCCGGCGAATTGGGAATCAACCGGGTGGAAGCGGAATTGCTGCCCCAGGACAAGGTGTCCGTCGTCCGGCGGTTGCAGGCCGAGGGGCATTTAGTGGCGATGGTCGGCGACGGAATCAACGACGCTCCGGCGCTGGTGCAGGCCGACGTCGGATTGGCGATGGGCACTGGAACAGACGTGGCCATGGAGTCCGCGGGCATCACGCTGATGCGCGGCGATGTTGGCGCAGTGGTGACGGCGCTGGACTTGAGCCGCCGCACCATTCGCACCATCAAGCAAAACCTGTTCTGGGCTTTCTTCTACAATGCGCTGCTGATTCCGGTGGCGGCAGGCGCGCTTTATCCGGTGTTTCAAGCCCTGGGCGGGGTGCCCGGCGGGCTGGAGTTCTTCTTCGGACAGCACGGATTCCTCAATCCCATGCTGGCGGCGCTGGCTATGGCCTTCAGCTCGGTAACGGTGGTGACCAACTCCCTCCGCCTGCGGCGGGCGCAGGTCTGAAGGGGCGTTGTAGGGCGCAGGGCAGCGGCAGAAAGGATTTCGCGAGTCAGGCCAATCGGGTAGGCACGGGTCTTGGCCTACTCTTCCGTCACCCTTGGCGGGACCAGTCGAGATTCTTCCCGGTAGATGTCCAACATTTGACCCGCGACCTGGTCCCATCCCATGTCTTCGGCCCGGCGTCGCGCCGCAACGCCCATGCTGGCCTGAAGTGCCTTGCTGGAGATAATCATTTCCACCGAGTTGGCGAAAGCCTCTGGGCAGCGC
Source organism: Dehalococcoidia bacterium (assembly GCA_965262735.1). Lineage (GTDB taxonomy): Bacteria > Chloroflexota > Dehalococcoidia > Lucifugimonadales > UBA3495 > CATOSK01. Next base: position 980,846 of record CBDHFS010000002.1, read on the forward strand.
CAGGGCTTGAGGTAGCCGGTGCGCCCGTGCTGGACGACCGTGGACAACCCGCCGACCCGGGACGCCACCACCGGCGTTCCACAGGCCATGGATTCCAGGGCGGCCAGTCCAAAGCTCTCATAGAATGAGGGGACGACGCAAACGTCGGCAGCGCTGTAATACACCGGCAGTTCCGCCTGGTCGACGCGGCCCACAAAATCAAAGAGGTCTTCAACTTCCAGGTCTTGCGTCAGACGCCGGATGCGCGCTGCCTCGCCTTGCTTCCCGTCGTCTCCGCCGACCACCAGCACCCGGACTCCCTGGCAGGTCTCTATCTGCGCGGCGGTGTGGACCAGCAGGTCCAGTCCCTTCAACGACTCCATCCGTCCCACGTAGAGCAGCACCTTTTCGCCGTTGAGGCCCAACCGGCGGCGGGATTCCTCCTGGTCCAGTGGTTGGAACCGGGACAGGTCAACGCCGCAGGGGGCCAGGGTAATGCGGTTGGCATCCGCCCCATACAGGCGAACCATGGCGTCGCGCTCGTGGGGGCTGAAGGCAACCACCCGGTCGGCTTCCGCTATCAACTCCCGCTCAACCCGCTGCCGCTGCACCGGTTCGGACTCGCCCGCCCGAGCCTGCATCTTGATTAGGGACAGAGTATGGAAGGTGGTTATCTGGGGAACGCCCATATCCCTGGCCAGAGCGCGGCCCACCCAACCGGAGAGCCAGTAGTGGGAATGCACCGCGTCGTACTTCAGGTTGTGGCGGCAGCGGAAGTCCCGCAGAGATTCAAGGAAGCCTGGCAGGTGGTCGAAGAGGGTGTCCATGGGAGAGTCGGGAGAGCCGCCGGGCAGGTGAATCACCCGAACCAGCGGAGACGCATCCTCGACTGCCTCCGCCGCTCCCGGGTGGTCCCGGGTGTAGATGTCCACTCCGATGCCCAAGCTGCCCAGGGCCTCGGCCAGTTGCCTCACGTAGACGTTCATACCGCCGGACTTGCCCTCGCCCGGGGCGGCCAGCGGGCAGGCGTGAAAGCTCACGAAGGCAACTCGGTCGACGCTCAACTCTTGCTCACCACCATTTGATACAGGATTTGGTTCCGTCCGCCCAGGTGGTACTTGTATGGCTCGGACCCACGCAGGAAGTCAAAATAGGTCTTGCCTTGCTCGATGGCGTCCCGCAGACAGAGGGCGTTGAGCAGCAGACCCACGCTGTAGTAGCGATATTCCGGGTCGTGGCCGCTGTTGTACAAAAGGCGGGTGGAGCCGTAGTCAAAGCAAAGGCTGGACGCGGCCAACCGGCCTTCCAGCTCCAGGAAAAAGAGCTTTATCAACCCCAACTCCGCGGTACGCCGGGCCATGTCTCGGAAGAACTCTTCCCGTTCCGGGGTCATGTATTCCGATTTTTCCGGGTCGCTCATGCGCATCAACCGCAAAAAGTCGCCCAGCCGCTCCGTTACTTCCGCTTCGTCGGCGACGGTGTACGACCGCCAGTTTCCCAAACCTTCCAGACGCCGGAACTTGCGCCGCAGTTCGTGCCGGTCCTTCTTGGACAGCAACGCCAGATATTCGTCCCAACTGCCGGGCAGGTCCAAACCCGGGGCGACATCCTCTTCGGAAACTTCAACCAGATACCCGTTGTCCCGGGCCAGGTCGGGCAGGTGTTGCAGGGTTGGCGAAGATTCCCGCAGCGAGTAAAGCTCCAGCCGGCCCAAGCCCTGCGAGTCAAGGCGTTCCAGCAACTGCGGGAAGAACCGGGCTTCGTACCCCGGCCGAATCATGAAGTCGTTGTAGTCGAAGGTCTCGGGACTCCCCAGCAGCGAAGCGACGCCGTTTTGCCGGGACAGGGAGGCGATGGCCATTACGCCTTCCGGTTCTTCCGGGTCTTCAATGTAGAATCCGGCCATCTCCCGGTCCCGCCCGTAGGTGTCCCACCAGATTTCCTGCCATTGGGGGGTGAGATACAGGGTGTTGGCCGAGCACACCGACAGCAGGGACTCCCACTGCTGCCGAACCTCTTGAAAGGACTCGATTGGCGTGAACGACATTTACCTACCTGACACGGCCTGAATGATGCAAATTACAAATGGGCTCCATTTGGTCAAATCCGGCGCAGCTAACGCTACCCGTCCAGCAACGAAAGCAACTCCCCGCCGTCTAAACCGCTGCCGTCGAAGCCGCCGCGCATGGCTATCGTCACCATCTTGCTGCCCGGCTTGCGCACCCCCCGCATAGACATACACAGGTGCTCGGCCTCAACCCGCGCCACCAACCCCCGGGGATTCAGGGCGGTGAACACCGCGTCGGCCCACTGCCCGGTCAGTCTTTCCTGGACTTGAGGACGATGAGCGGCAACTTCCAACGACCGGACCAGCTTGCTTATGCCGGCCACCCGTCCGTTGGGAGCATAGGCCAGATGCGCTTGACCGAAGAAGGGCAGCAAGTGGTGTTCGCAGACGGAGAAAAAGGCCACGTTCTTCAACACCACCGGGTCACGGTGCTCTTCGTCAAACACGGCGTCAATAGCATCGGCCGGATCGAGGCCGATGCCGGAGAACAAATCGGCGTACATACTGGCGACGCGATGGGGAGTTCGTAGGAGACCCTCCCGCCCCGGGTCGTCGCCGATGGCGTCCAGGATTTCGATTACCGCGTTTTGGATGCGCTGCTGCTGAATGACGGTTCCTTTTGGCTTGCCGGTTAGTGCTGGTTGGTTTTGTCGGTTGGTTCTATCGGTTGGTCTTATGGAATGGCGGCTCACTGGGCGCCGGACAAGGCCACCGCTTCCACCGCTTCCAGGGTAGGCTCTACCTCAATGGTCTGGGCCTTGACGCTACTGACCGCCAGATCCGGGTCCTTGAGGCCCGACCCGGTTATTATACATACAACCCGCTTGCCCGACAGGTCGAGACCCTGCTTGACCATCTTTATCAAGCCGGCCATGGAGGCCGCCGACGCCGGCTCCCCGAACACGCCTTCCTGAGAGGCCAGCAGGCGGTAAGCTTCCAGAATTTCATCGTCGGTCACGGCGTCAATAGTCCCCTCGGACTCGTCCCTGGCCCGCAACGCGCTCTGCCAACTGGCCGGGTTGCCGATGCGTATGGCCGAGGCGATGGTCTGGGGGTTTTTGATGGGATACCCCCGCACGATGGGGGCGGCGCCGTCGGCCTGAAAGCCCATCATCCGCGGCAGGCGGGTGGTTATCTCGGCGTTCCGATACTCCTTGAAACCCTGCCAGTAGGCGGTGATGTTGCCGGCGTTGCCTACTGGGATGAACACGAAGTCCGGAGCATCGCCGAGGACGTCGGACACTTCGAACGCCGCGGTCTTTTGACCTTGCAGCCGATGGGGATTGACGGAGTTGACCAAGGTGATGTGATGCTTGCCGGTGAAATCCCGGACCAGCTTGAGGGCGACGTCAAAGTTGCCGTCAACCATGATTATGCGGGCCCCGTAGGCCATTGCCTGGGCTAATTTGCCCAGCGCCACCTCCCCCTTGGGAATCAGGACCATGGCCGGCAGTCCCATGTAGGCGCCATAGGCGGCCGCCGATGCGCTGGTGTTCCCGGTGGAAGCGCACATTATCGCCACGCTATGCTCTTCCAAGGCTTTGGCGATGGCCACCACCATGCCCCGGTCCTTGAACGATCCGGTCGGGTTGCAGCCTTCCAGTTTGAAGTAAAGCTCACCGCAACCCAAGTCCGGCCCCAGCCGGTTGGACTTGACCAGCGGAGTGTCACCTTCCCCCAAGGTAATCATGGGAGTCGAGTCACTCACCGGCAGGTAGTCCCTATACTTCTGTAAAACCCCGATTCCCATACTTTCCTGAGCTGACCCCGGTTGTACCCGGCCGGCTCCGGCTACTCCTCAATTCGCAGCATATTGCTTACCCGGTTCACCACGCCCAAGGCTCCCACCAACCCCAGGGCTTCCCGGACCGATGCTTCCCGGGCCGGGTGGGTGGTGATGACCAACTCGGCCGTTTGTTCCTCCGGGAAGGTGTCCTTCTGCAACACGGAGGCGATGCTAATGTCGCGGTCTCCCAGGATACGGGAAATCTGGGCCAGCACCCCCGCCTGGTCGGTGACGTTGAGACGAATGTAATAACGGGTCTGAAGGTCGTCCACCGGCTTTACCGGAAGCGGGGGTCTACCGGAGTAGCCCGGCGCCGCATCCGCCGGCGGTTCGTTGGCCTGGATTCTCCGCCCTATGTCTATTAGGTCTCCCACCACCGCGCTGGTGGTCGGCCCCCGGCCCGCTCCCATGCCGTGGAGCAGGACCTGGCCGCACAGGCTGCCGGTCACTTCCACCGCATTATACACCCCGTCCACCTTGCCCAACATATTCTCCAGGGAAATCAGGGCCGGGTAGACCCGCGCGCCAATGCCACCCGTTTCCCCGCCCGTTTCCAAGGTAGCAATTGCCAGAGACTTAATGGCGTACCCCAACTCCTGCGCGTAACGAAAGTCTTGGGGTTGAAGGCCGGATATCCCTTCCCGGTAGACCGCTTCCGGGGCGACTCTCTGGTGGAACGCCAGCGATGCCAGGATGGATAGCTTGTACACCGCGTCAAACCCTTCAACGTCGTTGGTCGGGTCGGCCTCGGCGTAACCCCGCTGCTGGGCCTCGGCTAAAGCGTCGTCAAATGAGGCGTGTTCGTAGGCCATGCGGGTAAGGATGTAGTTGGTGGTGCCGTTGATGATGCTGCGGATAGAGCAAATTTCGTTGGCCAAAAGCTGGCGCATCAAGCTGCCGATGATGGGGATGCCACCACCGACGCTGGCCTCAAACAGCAGGTTGACCCGTCCCCGTTGGGCGGCGTCGAAAAGCTCCGGCCCATGCTTGGCCATGACCTCTTTATTGGCGGTAACGACGTGCTTGCCCGATGCCAGCGCGGCGGTCAAGTGCCGGGCAGCCGGGTCCACCCCGCCGATAACTTCCACCACGACATGAATATCAGAGTCGCCCAGCAGATCTTCCGGGTTGGTGGTGAGCATTTCCGCCGGGACCGGGGAATCCCGGTGCCTGCCCGGGTCGCGCACCAGCACCTTCTTGAGGTTCACCGGCAGACCCACCTGGGCCGCCACCGGCTGCGACGGGTCCAGCAGAGCGCCGGCCACGCCTCCCCCGACGACCCCCAAGCCCATCAGTCCAACATTAATTTCGCGGAGTTGGCTCATCTTCCCCAGCTAGGGACCTCCAACCGGCAGCCCGCCCTGGTTGCCGGGCGGGGGCTGCTCGACCCGCGGCGCGGTCAACCGTATCTGGTCTGCGACCCACGCGTAACGGTCGCTGTCGAAGTTAATCTTCAACCAGCCCTCTTTCGACCCGCGGGACAATTGCTCGTTCCGCCACTCTTCCACCAGCTCGTGGGCGAGCTTGACCTGCATAATGACTTCCAGTTCCCGTTCCTCGGGGCCGGCTATCTTGCGGATTATGTAGACTCCCTCCTGTAGGAACACCGGATCGCTGGTTTCGCCCACCGGCAGGGGCTCTACCTTCCTTTCCTCCTCGCCGTTTCCCTCGCTGCCGAATATGGTTTCGTCCAGGTCGGGGAAGGCTCCTTGGGGAACCCAGCCGACGTAGCCGTTGAAATCGGCGAACCCTGCCGACGCCCCGACTTCGGCGGCCACGTTGGCGAATTCTTCCTCATCCAACCGTTCCCGGACGACCAACGGGTCCAAATTGGCATCCTGGAGCTCCATCCGGATCCACTCTACCTCAACCTGCTCTGCTTTTTCGGGAATGGTGCCGGCAAACATCACCGTCAGTTGACGTCCCAGCAACTGATCCGAAACCAGTTCACGGTACTCCTCGTCGGTGAGCCTTACCTGGATCAAAAAGCCGGTGTAGCTGTTGTCGAACTCCCGGTCCAACTGCCCGGGATCGGCATCCTGTCCATCCGGGGGAGTGGGATAGAACTGGCCCTTCAGGGCCTCGTCAATTTCCTCGTCGGTAATGGTTATGCCTAATCCCGGCGCGGCCTGGCGGAGAATCTCGGCATGGAGCAAGTCCTGAAGGTACTCGAAGGGTACGACGCTAAGGTCAACGAAACCGCCCTGGTAACGGCGGATTCCCTGGAGTACCCGGATCCGGTCAACCAGGTTGCCCATAGTGAACTTGACGCCCCGGATTTCGCCGGCGGTCACTCGGGGAGGCTCGTAGAACTCCCTGTAATAGCCCACGGCGACGATGCCGACGATGAACAAGATCAATATGGCGCCGACTGTGATGGCGAGACGCTGACGCCGTCGCTCTTCCTGGGCCCGGGCGGTCTGCTGCCGGGCCTCTTCCACCGCCGCGCGTTGAGAACCCCGCTGCTGGCGGCGAGAGCGGCGACGGGGATCCGGCGTTTCTTCCGGGGGAGTTTCCCGGCGTCGCCAGGGAAGAACCATAACCAACCAGACCTCTAAGAAATTGCGCGGAAAATCGTGCCAAAAATTAAGCCGGGGATATGCTTACCGCGCTGAATAATGCAAAACAACGCAGGCCAATAACCCCGGCGCGGGCGGCTGCCGTTCTAGCGGCGGTAGCCCATGCTGATGGATGGCGTGGGAGCGAAGGGCAGCAGGGCCAAGTGGCGGGCCCGCTTGATGGCCGTGCTCAACAGCCGCTGATGCTTGGCGCACACGCCTGTCTTGCGGGTCGGCTCAATCTTGGCCCGGTCGGACACGAACCGGCGAATCCGGTCGACGTCTTTGTAGTCAATGTGCTTGGTGTGTTCGACGCAGAAGGAACATACCCGCCGCCGGGGACCGTAACGCCCGCGGGGACGCCCTCCCTGACGCGGACCGCCGCCGGGACGGGGGCCGCCGCCGGGACGAAATCCACCGCCGGGACGATACCCGCCGGGACGGGGGCCGCCGCCCGGGGGTCCACCGGGACGGGGGCCAGTTCCGGGTTGAGGAACGCCGGCAGGAGCCGCTCCCGGCTGGGGAGCAGCGGCCGGTTGAGGCGCAGCGCCGGGTTGGGGCGCGGCGGGGGTCGGCTGTTGTGTCGTCGTCATAAACGGGATGTTCCTCCCATATTGTTAGCTGGGCTAGAAAGGCAGGTCGTCCACCGGGTCGTTGGGGCCTGAGCGGTCAAAATCCTGCCCCGGATTTCCACCATACGGAGCGCCGGAGGGGCCGCGGTCGTAACCGCCACCGTAGCCTTGACCGGAGTCTCCGCGGCCAGCGCCTGCTCCACTGCCATAGCCCTGGCCTTGATCGTCTCCGTAGGGGGCCTGGTCGCCGCCGCCGCCGCGGTTGCCCAAAAATTGGACGTCCGTCAGGAAAATGTCATTGGAAAACCGGGTTTGCCCGTCATTTGCCTGGTAGGTTCGGCTGCGCAAACGGCCCTCGACGTAAACCTGCTGGCCTTTGGTCAGGTACTGGTTGCACGTCTCGGCCAAGCGACCCCACGCGCTGACGTTGAACCACTCGGTTTCCTCGCGCTGTTCGCCGTTAGTCGTGTACCGCCGACTGGAAGCAACGCTGAAGGACGTGACAGTCTGGCCGCTGGGGGTGTAGCGCATTTCCGGGTCGCGGCCCAAGTTTCCGATTACGGTGATTTTGTTCATCGCCGTTACCTCAGCTTTCGGGTTCCGGCTGGGCCTCACCCGGCGCGTCAGCTTCGGTAGGCGGAGCCTCACCCGGCTCAGCAGTTTCCGCCGGGGAAGCAGTTTCCGCAACGGGCGGCGCGGCGGCAGCGGCCTCAACGGCCGGGGCATCCGCGGCAGGCGCTTCCGCCACGGGGGCGGCATCATCGGCAGGGGGAGCCGCTGCTTCGGCAGCCGCCTGGGCGGCAGCGGCGGCAGCTTGCGCCTGGGCCTGAGCGGCGGCGCGGGCCGCAGCCATGCCCGGCTGGGCCAGCGGCAGGCTGGGATCCGTCAAGGTCACGAGAGACCGCAACACCCGCTCGTCCAAGCGCAGGAAGGTCTCCAACTCCACGTTGAAGGGCCGCTCCGTGGCAAACTGGGTCAGGTAATAGCTGCCCTCCAGGAAGTTGTACGAACCCTTGCGGATAGGATACGCCAGCCGGCGGGTACCCCACGCCTGCTCCCGGGTAATCTCGGCGTCGCGGTTGGTTATGAAGTCCTTAATATGCTCCCAGGCTTCGGTGGCTTGATCCTGGTTGAGCATGGGACTGAGGATGGCTACCAGTTCGTAGTTACGCAAACAGGACTCCTCTTCAAATTGACACTAGGAGAGATTATAGCATTGGCTCAAGGGAGGCTCAACACGCCAGGACGTGTCTTCACCGGCAATTGTGCCGCGACACGGGCTGCTCGCCCGTCTCCGGGACCGGCCCACGGGGTTAAAAGCCCCCCAAACCATTGTTCAACGGCATTGCGATGCACAGTAATACATTCGGAATACATCCGGCTTAAAGGTCCAGGCCCGGCACCGGGAAGTTGGCCGTAAGCTCCTTCACGCCCTGGGCAACTTCCTTCTTGACCGAATCGTCGCCCATGTTGGTGACCAGCCGGAGAATCAAGTGGGCAACCCGCTGGCAATCCTTTTCATTAAAGCCCCGGCTGGTGATGGCCGGAGTCCCCAGCCGCAGCCCGCTGGTCACCCGCGGCGGCTTGGGGTCGAAGGGTATGGCGTTCTTGTTGGCGCTGATTCCCACCTGCTCCAGGGCGACCTCAACCTCGCGCCCTGTCAGATCCAGCGGTGTAAGGTCCACCAGCAGCAGATGATTGTCGGTGCCGCCGGACACCAGCCGCAGACCGGCTTCGGACAGATCCCGGGCCATTGCCTGGGCGTTGGCCACCACCTGGGCGGCGTAGCGGGCGTATTCGGGTTGCAGCGCCTCGCCAAAGCAGACGGCCTTGGCCGCGATGACGTGCATGAAGGGCCCCCCCTGCATGAAGGGAAACACGGCGAAGTCTATCTTGCGGGCCAGGTCTTCCTGGCAAAGCACCAGCCCGCCCCGCGGCCCGCGCAGGGTCTTTTGCGTAGTCGAGGTCACAACGTGAGCGTGGGGAAGGGGCGACGGGTGCGCGCCGCCGGCAATTAGGCCGGCGATGTGGGCCATGTCGACCATCAACATCGCGCCAACCTCGTCGGCGATGGCCCGGAAGCGGGGGAAGTCAATAACCCGGGCGTAGGCGCTGCATCCGGCGACAATCAGCTTGGGCTGGCATTCCCTGGCCAGCCGCTCCACCTCATCGTAGTCAATGGTCTCGGTGTCCCGGTCCACGCCGTAGGGGACGAAGTTGTACAGCTTGCCGGAAAAGTTGACCGATGCGCCGTGGGTCAGGTGACCGCCCTGGTCCAGCTGCATTCCCATCACGGTGTCGCCGGGCTCCAGCAGGGCAAAGTAGACCGACATATTGGCCTGAGCGCCGCTATGCGCTTGGACGTTGGCGTGCTCGGCCCCGAATATCTGCTTAACCCGGTCGATAGCCAACTGTTCCACCACGTCAACGAACTCGCATCCGCCGTAGTAGCGGCGGCCGGGATAGCCCTCGGCGTACTTGTTGTTCATTACCCCGGACTGGGCTTCCAGGACCGCCCGGCTGGCGTAGTTCTCCGAGGCAATCAGAACCACGCTGTCCCGCTGGCGGTCGTTTTCCTGCTCAATAGCCCGGGCAACGTCCGGGTCCTGGTCCATCAACAAGGGCATACACTCCTGGCAAAACCAACTGGGTTGTAAGAAACGTCGGCAAATGAAGGTCGCGGCGGGGTCGAAAAACCGGGGAAGGTCTGCAATGGCCGGCCCTGGCGGGAAAAGTCGCAACAACCAGTCCAGTATAACCCCGGCGTTTTGGCCAGTCAAAAACCGCAGATGCCGGTAACAGTTCAGACTTGGTGAGATGAATTGGTTTCAGCCAAGGCTTTCAGGCAACTGCCAATTCTTTCCAGGGGGTTTGGGGGATGAATCCCCCAACGTAACCCAACCCCCATATTCCGCCATCAGCCACTCCGCTCCCCTCAACCCTGAACAGTTACCCGACGCCGGTGGAATCGCCAAGTCCCTTATAGTTGCTCATTCTGAGTCCGTCCCAGGGCTCCCTTGTTGACTTGCCATCGTTGGACCAGCTAACCATCACCCGGACTCAACACACTTTGCAATCGTCCTGACGCAGATTCCGGTTGGGACGGTGGGTTATACTTGACCCATGTACGAATCGCTGTCCCACTTCCTCAAGAACTTCAGCGACGGCTACCCCTTGCTCTGGTCTTTGCTGGTGATGGTCGTGATCGCCTCCGCCGGCCTGGTCCTGTTCGGCTTCTGGGAGTTGACCCTGCGCGGGCTGGCCCTGGCTTTCTCCGGCAGATCCCGGAAGGGAGACGGTGACCGGGCGACGGGCCACCAGAGGTAGCCATGCTTTTCCCCAACGCCGACGTGGTGGTGAATCCCATTCTGCTGGGGCTGCTGGGGGTGATTGTCGGCACCCTGGGCGGCTTCTTCGGCGTGGGCGGCGGCTTCCTGATAACCGGCGGACTGCTGGTCTTCGGTGTACCGCCCATCTTCGCGGTGGGGACGGGATTAACCCTGATAATGGGTTCCTCCATCATCAATATGCTCAAGCATCGGGGCCTGGGCAACGTGGACTTCAAGCTCGGCTCCCTGATGGTATGCGGCACCATTCCGGCCGTGTTTCTCGCGGAACGTCTCAACAGCGCCCTGGAGTCGGCGGGACTAGCCGGCCCGGTCATCCGCTACGTCTACGTCGCCGTCCTCCTGCTGCTGGGCAGCTTCCTCATCTACGACTACATAAAGACCCATCGCCGCAGGCATGACAACACCCGCTCTGCGGATGCCGGGGGAGAAGCCGTATCAACCGCGCGGCTTGCCCACCGGGTCCAATCCCTGCGCATCCCGCCCCACTCGGTCAAGCTGCCGGGGATGCCCGCCCGGTCAACGTATGTTGCCCTGCCGGTGTCCGGCATCACCCGCATTTCCATTTTCATCCCCGTAACCGTGGGATTCGGCATCGGCTTTTTTGCCGGACTTCTGGGGGCCGGCGGCGGGTTTATCCTGATGCCCGTGCTGGTGTTCGTCGTGGGCATACCAACCACCGTGGCCATTGGCACCGACTTGTTCCAGGTCATCATCACCGGCTCGGTGGGCACCTTCGTTTACGCCCTGGGCAACCAGGTTGACCCCCTGATGGCGATAATCGTCCTGGCGGCAGCCTCGGCGGGTTCGCAGATTGGCGCGACCGCCACCCGGTTCGTGGATGCCGGACGCATCCGCATCCTCTACGGCATAACCGTACTCAGCGGCTGCGCGGCGGTGGCCCTGGAGCAGGCGGCCAGCCTTCTGCCCGGCGCCGGGTTCCTGGGAGACGTCGCCGCCTACGTGCTGCTGGGCGTATCCGGGATCATGTGCCTGGTGATAACGGCTTTGCTGGCCAGAGCGGTGGCCCGCCGCAAGGGGATGTCGGTCAAAGCCGGGGTTAAGGAGATTCAAGGCAAGGTGGACGGTACATGACCGAATCGCGGTTTTCCTTCCGGCTCTTGAAAACCCACGGCCAGGCCCGGGCCGGGGAGTTGGCGACTCCCCACGGTACGGTGTCCACACCGGCGTTCATGCCGGTGGCGACGCAGGCCACGGTCAAGACCCTGACGCCCGAAGAGGTGGCCGCGGTCGGCGCCGAAATGGTGTTGAGCAACGCCTACCACCTTTACCTGCGCCCCGGCGTCGCAATGGTGGAGCGGCTGGGCGGGCTGCACCGTTTCATGGGGTGGGACCGGCCCATCCTCACCGACAGCGGAGGGTTCCAGGCTTTCAGCATGGGGTCTCTAAAACAGGTGGACGACGACGGCATCAGGTTCCGCTCCCACGTTGACGGCAGCGAGCACCGCTTCACCCCCAGGCTGGCGACGCAAAACCAGGAAGGGTTGGGCGCCGACGTCATCATGTGCCTCGACCAGTGCATCGCTTTCGGGGCCGACCGCGCCGAGATTACCCGGGCTATGGAGCGCACCCACCGCTGGGCCCGGGAGTGCTTCGAGACCCACGAAACATCCGGAACTGCCCGTTCCCAAGCCTTGTTCGGCATCGTTCAGGGCGGCACCTTCCCCGACTTGCGGGCCGAGTCGGCCGAGTTCATCACGTCCATCCCCTGCGGCGGCTATGCCATCGGCGGGTTGGCGGTGGGCGAGTCCAAGGCTCAGATGTACGAGACCACCGGGCAGGTCACCGCCCTCCTGCCCGCCGGCAAGCCCCGCTATCTCATGGGCGTCGGCTCGCCGGAAGACCTGGTGGAGGCGGTGGCCTGCGGCGTCGATATGTGCGACTGCGTGCTGCCGACTCGGGTAGCCCGCAACAGGGCCCTGTTCACCCGGCAGGGCCGGGTCAACATCTCCAACCGCCGGTTTGCCGATTGGGACGCCCCCCTGGAGCCGGACTGCGATTGCTACCTCTGCCAAAACTTCACCGCCGCTTACCTGCGGCACCTGTTCAAGGCGCGGGAAGTGCTGGGGCTGCGGCTGGCCAGCGTCCACAACCTGCGGTTCATCTTCCGGCTGATGCAGGAGGCGCGGGAGGCCATCTTGCAGGGCCGGTTTGACCAGTTCCGGGAATCTTTTTGGGCGGACTACCGGCCGACCGACGAGGAAATCCGTCGCCGCCAAAAGGCAAAATGGCTGGCGGCTCGTGGGGACTGACCGTTGATCTGACTCGGAGCGCAGCCCAGGGAAACTTGTCTTAACGCTGCGCCCTCTCGCAGGGGTGCTGTCCCTTGGCATAAAACCCCATCGCGACTATCGCAACTCAACGACCCATCAAACCAGACGCGCCAGACGCGCAAACGAGGAGAACATGACCATTCGCAGCTATCAGGGCAAGACCCCCAAAGTCCACCCCACCGCCTGGGTCAGCGAGGCGGCCTACGTGGTGGGCGACGTGGAAATCGGCGCCTATTCCAGCGTGTGGCCCGGTTCGGTCATCCGCGCCGACACCATCAAAATAACGCTGGGCGAATACGTGGACATCCAGGACAATTGCGTGCTCCACGCCGACAGCGACGCCATTTACGAGGACTACGTTACCCTGGGACACGGTGTCACCAGTCACGCCAAGCACATCAAGACCCACTGCCTAATCGGCAACGGCGCCACGCTGAACGACGGCGTGATTCTGGGCGAAAACTCCATCATCGCCAGCGGATCGGTGGTGCTGGAACGGCGGGAATTCGGCCCCAACTCCTTCGTGGTTGGCGTACCGGCCTCGGCCCGGGAAGAACCGACCACCGAACGCCACCACGCCATGATCCGCCGCACCGCCGAAAACTACGCCCACAAAGCCCAACTCTTCAAGGAAGAGGGCTTGGGCGGCACCGAGGTTGATGGGTAAAGGGGCGGTGGGGATGAACGCCCTCCCGATTAACCGGGATGCCCCGCACCCGCCACCGCGGGGCAATCATCCCTTCAGGGCAATTCCAGCAGACCCCGCCGGTCATCCTGAAGCAGGGCCACCACGTCGGCGAAGCGCTCCCGGAGCACCGATTCCACGTTTGAGGTGGGTCCGTTGCCCGAGGTTATCAGGATAACCTTCGGCGGTGGTCCCAAAGTCCTGATTAAATCTCGGTAGTCCTTATCCTTTGTCGCCACGACAAAACCGTGAGCTTTGGCATATTCCCAAATAATGCCATCCTCAATTGCATCCAATTCAATGCCGATAACATGGAGCGAATCAGGGAAAAGGTCGTCCAGTAACTGCGGCAAGTCCGGGGATAGGTTCTGGTCAAACAGCAACCGCATTAGGGTTTCAAGGACTTGAAGCGTCCTTCCATGTAGGTTCCGAAGGCGCGGCAAACGTCCAGGTCTTCCTGGTTAAGGTTGGGGAAATCGTGGAGTATCTCCTCATCGGTCATTCCCGACGTAAGATATTCCAGCACGTCGTTAATCGTCATGCGGATGCCGCGAATGCAGGGCTGGCCGTTGCGCTTGCCCGGTTCGATAGTGAAAATTGGACTGAACTCGCGGGCAGCGTCCATGAACATTTGATGCTGCTCGATGAGTCGGTCCATCCCACCCACGGCTTCTATCTCCTGTTTCTGGTTTTCCAGCGCCTTGCCCACATCACCCAGGGCATCCAGGGCTTCCTGGTGCTTCTCCAGAATCTTGCTCATACCCCCGACAGTTTCCAGGGCTTTCCTTTGGCTCTCCAGCGAACGGGTCTTTTCCCCGGTGTACCGACAGGCCTGCCCCTGTTCTTCCAACGCCTCGGACAGCTTATCCGCAGCTATCTTCGCCTCTTTCTGCTTTTCCAACACCACAAAAATGCCAGTGCTGATTTCCTGCTCGGCCCAGTAGTAGTTCAACACCCGGTCAAATTCATGCGATTTCTTATACACTCTCTCAGCCACGATGACCTCTGCAACAGTTGTTGATGGCAATAACGATAACACATTAGGAAGAGGGCCTCGGCGGCACCGAGGTTGAGGGGTAGGGGGCGGTGGGTTCCTCGGCTTCTTGTCAAGAAAGCCGCCCTTTTGTATAGTTTGTTCACCTGCTAGTTGTTTGGGCCTTCCATCTGTTTCCCGGTGAAGTGCCCTATACCGTTAAGGGGATGGTCCGATGTTGGTAAGGAATCAGGACATCCGTCCAGAAAATGCACAATCAATCCCGATGTCCTGGGCTGAATACGCCCAGATATTGGAGGAGCGGCCGGCTACCCTCCAAGAAAGTTATATCAAGGCTATCAACGCCGTCGCCAAGGTTCATGCACAGGGTCACATAACCGACGGCGAAGCATCCGCCCTGCTTAGATTAGCCTCGGGGCAGTACATCGCCGTTGCATTCGAAGGAGTAATCCGCTCATTGCAGGAGTGGACCCCGGCCATTAATAGTTGGGGCTTTGGTTCATCCCATGCCGTGCCCAACGTTGTGTGGCAAAGCCGGGAGCCTTAATCCTTGCCTTAATCCTTGAGTACTGATGACATAAGGAACGTGCCGGAAAATACACTAGGGGAGTCCGAAGGTACCCCTGAACCTATAAACCCCGGTTCGGTGCTGGAGAAATTTCCAGAAGCCCAGCAACGGGAGTTCCTCCAGATGTTCGCCGCTACCGCATCGACCACGATACGCGCGGAAAATCCACTGCTCGACCGGTTTACCGGGGAACACATTACCGAGATCATCTCGTTGCAGCGGGATCACTTGGGGTTGGACTACCAAGACCGGAAGCACTCACGGTGGCTTTTGCTTGGGTTTGTGGCGTTCGTAATCTTGGTGAGCGTAGGGTTCGGCACGTTTTTGGCCATTCAGTCATTGGATGGATTATTGGCGGACTTAATAACCAAGGTGAGCATCGGGTTGGGCGGTTTTGGGGCCGGGTGGGGAGTCTCGTCCTACCGGAGCAGAAGACGCTAGACCTTCGGGAGCAGAAAGGGGTTACCTGAATGCGTAGGACCAGTGGCATCAGGATTATATTGCTTGCCACCGGCAGCGGTCTTGGGCGACAAGTTCTGGTCAAATAACAGCATTGCGGAGGCGGCTGTAGTCATCATCCATTTGCTCCGCCGCCGCGAAGGACAGGCAGACGTGCAGGTCTTCCTCGGTCAGATTGTCAAAGTCGTCGAGGAGGTCCGCCCAAGTTTCACCCCCGGCCAGGTACTCCATCACGTCTTGGACCGTCATTCGGATGCCGCGGATGCAGGGCTTGCCGAACCGCTTGTCCGCCTCAATGGTGATCGTCCCCCGGTAGTCCACCCCCTGACCCAGCAGCGCCTTTACCGCCGCCTCCACTTCCTTGCCTTCGGGAGATGACCGCAGCCAGGCCCGCAACTTCTGCCGGGCGATGCGGACGGTGAACTTGCTGCCCCGTTCCTGCCGCACCTGCGCCAGCTTATCCGCCGCACCTGCCACCGCCCGTTCCCCGGCCTTGGCGATGACCACGTGCAGCTTCTGCTTCGGGTCATACTCCGGTATCGGCAGCTTCCACAGATGCTTTTGCAAGTGACGCGCCCCGAACTGGCCTTTCGCCATTAGCGGTTGAACCGACTCATAGAGCGCATCGCTGTTGATGATTGCCAACAGGTAATTGGCTTCTTCCTTATCCTTGCAGTTCATCCAGAACAAGGTGTAATCGACCAACGTTTTATCGTCTTGAACCAAGGATGCCGTCGGTGTGCCGGAACTTGTATAGATAACCCGCACTGGCCGCTCGCCCGGTTCCTTTTGCCATTCCAGTTGAGACGACAGTTCGCCATGATAATCAAGCCTTCCCAACAAATTCAGCTTGTTGGCCGACGCTTTGTTGTCTTCCCACATCCTGCTGACGGTCTGCCAGCGGCCCCGCATCCGCTGTTCCAGCCCGCCCAACCCGATTCCGCCTGGGCCGGCTTCGTCGGTGGGTATGGCGTGGGTGCCCTGCTTCAACGGCAGCAGCGCCTTCAACGGCTCAAGGTTGACGTAGGGCGCAACGGTCTCGCCCAGATGAACGTCGAAGAGGTGGGTTTCCTCAACGGTCTGGCTGTGGATGGCGGTCAGGTCCAGGTCTTTCCAGGGTGCTTTGTCCTGCCCACCGCGCCGGGGGTTTACCGTGACGGTCTGACCGGCTTGAATGATGGCGGTATTCTCCGTTTCGTTGACGAAGAACAGACAGCGGGGAACGATTGTCGCCCCTTGCCGCGACCGGGCGGCGTAAGGCGAATCGCCAACCGTTCCCGTGTCGGTAATGGCGTTGGATTCCCGGCGCACGTCGTCGGATCCCACCCTTCCTACCCAGCGTTCTACGGTCCCGGCCAGCGGGGTATTGACGCCGCTGGTGACGGTACTGCGGCCAAATACGACGCAGGCAGGCACTGGGAAGAAGTCGTTAGGTTCCAGTTGTTCCAAATCCCAGGCCGATTTCTGGCCGAAATCCACCGACACGGTAAAGGTAGAGGACCTGGCTGCGCCCCGGCCTGTCGGTGGCGACTCCCACCGGCCGCTGCGCCACTTGGAGTATTGCCCGGTCTGCAACGCGCTGTGGGGCATCACGAAGCCGATGACGCCGCCTTCTTTCAGGTACAGGTCAACGCTGCGGGTGAAAAACAAGCCGGCGACATCCTGATGAGTGGCGTAGCGGCCCCCGGCCCATATTCCGTATCGGTCGCGGCTCAGGTTGCGCAACTCATCCCGCAGGACGTCCGCCGTCTGGTTGTAGTTGATCCAGGGCGGGTTGCCGATAAGCACGTCCACCTTGGCCCGGGACAGGGCCACCGGGCGCACCATGTTGCGGGTGTAATAGGCCCAGATGTGGTCCCGGTTCTCGTCATGCAATCGCTGCAAGGTGGCAAAGGTTTGCTGAAGAGTCTGCTGCTCCCCGGGATCGGTTAATCCGTAGTCATCCAGAACGAAGCTGGGGTCGTCCCCGACCTGGATGGCCTCGGCCACCTGCCCCATGAGGGAATCGAAGTTCTCGGCCCGTTCCACCAGGGCCATCGGAAACATCAGCTCGGTGTTGGCTTCATCGTCCACCCGGATGGTCACGTTCTGCTGGGCAAACATATCGCCGGTGCGGAAGCGCAGTTGCAGGGCGTCGCCCAGGTACACCGGGATGGATAAAGAGCTATAAAAACCGGCGTCGCTGGCGGCTTGAATGGCCGGCCTTGCGGCCAGCGTCCAGGCAGACCGGGCCAGGTGAACGGCTACCGGGTGAATGTCAATGCCGGTTACGGCGTCCCGCAGCTTGTCCAGGATTTCCTTGGGGTGGAGCTTGGGCGCCGCATTTTCGGGCAGGGCCGTTTCGATGAAGTGGGCCACCGCCTCAGCGATGAAGGTTCCCGACCCGCAGGCCGGGTCCAGGACGCGCTGGTTCAGCGGGTCGGTTATCAGTTCCCGCACCATCGCCCGGGCCAGCCAGTCCGGGGTGTAGTATTCGCCCAACTGCCGCCGCTCGCTGGCCGGAATGACGGTCTCATAGAGAATGGCGCCGACGTCCGCCGGGGCCTTTTGCCAGTCGAACTTGGCAATCCGGCGGGCCAGGGTTTGCAGCAAGGGCCGGCCGCCCACTTCCGCCAGCCAGGTAAAGAAGTCCGACTCCACAATCCCCTGCAAGCCGGTGTCATTGCGGAAACGGCGTCCGTAGAGCAGGTCCTCCGGCTCGTTGGCGGCCAGTTGGCGGATGTCTATGCCGAAGGAAGCCTGCACCACCATGCCGATAACGGCGCTGAGGTAGGTGTGTCGGATGAACAGGTCGTCCATTTCTGCCGGACTGCGGGCGATTTCCCCCAGGGCGGTGCGCAGCAGGTCGTGCCAAAGCTGCCGCTTGACCTTGACCGTTTCGTAGGCTCCGGCCTGCCGGTACAAGGAAGTCAGAGTGCTGATGTCCCGCCGGTAGTTGGGGCAGTTGGGGCCAAAGTGTTCGGCGATGCTGCCCCGGTCCGAGGGCTTGTTTTCCAGAGCTTCCAGGGCATTGTCCCGCAGCCATTCGTACAGCGGGATCCAACGGTCGGCAGAGTCCAGGGTGAATCCGTAGGGCGGGGCCGTGTTGACCGCGCCGGCGCCGGGCCAACGCAGCAGCCAATACTTGCCGTCGGTCAGGACGCCCATCCGCACCCGGCCCTGCTGTTCCGACTGCTCCAGGTAGTCGTCCAGTTGCCTGACGTTTTCCGGGTGAGGCTCCCCTCCGGCGGCCGTGCCTATCCGGCGCTTGAACTCCACGAAAGTATCCAGGGCGGTGAGGTCAACGGCGCGGCGGGAGGTATCCGAAGGCGGGTTTTCCTCTTGAATCTCATCGTTCTTGGCCAGGCCGGTCATAATCAGGAAGTCCCGCACGGCGCTGGTGATGTTGGCTTCGGCCTCAAAGTTGTCGTGCCGCCGCAGGATTTGGGCCGCTGCGCCGGAATACTTGGGGTCGTCTATATCCAGGTGTTCTGCCGTAACCATCGGCTCAACTCCGTAGGGGATTTTCCAGCGATGCGGCGATGCCAGGAAGGGGGCAAGCCAAAAGTTTGCCTAGACCGGGTGGTTGGCCGGGTATTTGGCCGGGCATTTGGCGGGTATTAGGGCCTGTGGACATTCAAAGGAGCACCGGGGCGACAGGTGAAACTCACAATCGAAAATGAGGGTTGAAGGATTCCCGGCGTAAGGGCGGAGAAGGTTTGCAAAAATGGGCAGGCGTTAGTGCTTGCCCACCCCAGACTATTCCCAACCGATTCACTACGTAAGGAGATTCTCTACCTTTCCCACGAATCTCTCCACCGAATCAATGTCGTCACGTACCTCGTCAGCAGATAACCGGCGCTCGTAAAAATTGTGATGCAAACCGTTGGCATCATTGAACAGTCTCCGCATCTCTGGGTCTCCCGATTCTGTTCTCAAAGTGCGCACGACTCCGAAGAGATGGTTGTGCGTGTCATGGCCCAATCCTCTCTGTGTTGCCGCAGCCTTGACCATCACAGCCGCCGCACCCCACGCCTTCTCGGACGCTTGCTCCAGGTTTCCGGCGGCAAGTTCTTCCCGGGCCTTGGCCAGGAACGCCTTGCTCCGCCCTCGGTAAGTCTGCGTCTGTACCATATTTATTTCTTGCGGCCTCCAAGCATAGTGAACCCGAAGTTGGGTTATGCCGGAATAATCTTAAATGCAGATTTATTTCGCATTGTACCACGACAAATTACAGTGCCGAATCGAGGCTACCCCAGGAAGATTACCCTTCCCCATGTTTTAGGGCTATTCTGGCGACCGCATTATTGGTCTTGTTGGGGTTAGTAGGGATAGCACTGATAATCTCATAGGAAGAAGAGGGCAATCCTTGGCGGGCCTAGCAAGGATTGCCGATGTTGCACGGGGAGCAAAAGCGTTTTTGCTCCCCGTGCGGCAGGGAAAGGGGAGGATGCCGGAGCGCGAGACGCCCCGTTCAGCCGCCGCCGGCTACTGCCGGCACGATGCTGATTTCGTCGCCCGTCTTGGTCGAGGTTGCCAGGCCGTCGAGGAAGCGCACGTCTTCGCCATTCAGGTAAATGTTGACGAAGTAGCGCAGCTCGCCGTCCTCGTCGATCAGCCGCTCCTTGAAACCAGGGTAGTCCGACTCCAGCTTGTCAATCATCTCCGACAGGTTGGACTCGTCCATTTCAACCTTGTCCAGGCCATTGGTCATGCGCCGCAGGGGGGTGGGAATGCGAACTAAGACGCCCATGTGAGGAACTCCTCCTAATTTATCAGTCGGCGGCCGCCTGTAATTCAGTCAGCGGCTGCAGGATATCCAGCAGTTCGACTACCTGGTAAAGTCTTTCCTGGACAAGCTCCGGATCCAAAAACAGCTTGCGGGTATAAAAAAACTCATGCAACAGGTTAGCCGCCGGCCACACATCGGCTAACCGGGCATTGCCGGACAGTTCCACACTCAGCCGCATAACCCGGAAGAACTCTCCGTGTCGGTTATACGACCAACCCTGGGCCTCAGCAACCGCCTTTGCCATCCACGCTGCGGCAGCCCAACCCTTTTCCGATGCCTGGTGCAGATCGTCTTGAGCCAGATAATCCCAGCTATGATTCAGGAAAGCCCGCGCTTGCTGGCGATAATCGGCGATGGCGTCCGCTTCCGGCTCACTCGGTCCTGTCTGAGCTATTTGCGTCATTCGGTTTAATCTCCAGCAGGCAGCCTAACCCTCAATTACGTCGCCGCCCACCGGGTCAACGCGCACTCCGGTGGAGCTGACCCATTGCAGGCCACGCTCTATCTCTTCCTTTTCCCCGTCCAGCTCAAGGACCACCCAACCGTCTTGCGCCCGCACGTCGGCGCGGCGAATGTTGGTGACTATGTGAAAGTCCTGGCCCAGCCGGTAAATTATAGGCTCTTTGACCAGCTCACCCTCAAAGGTGAACCGGACCCGTTGACGGTCCATCTTCAGCTACCTTCCCGCTCCCATCATCCAGCCAACCATCCCGGCCAGCGACCCCATCTATCGGCCCCATCCGTCGGCGGCCCTGATGCCTACGAACTCACCGCGGCCCGTCCGCTCATGGCCTCTTCAAAAGAGCTGAGGGTGGGCTTTATCGACAAAGGATTGACCACTTCCTCGACCGCTTCCTGGGTTTTCAACCCGTTGCCGGTGATGTAGGCCACGGTCAACTCGTCGGGCTTGATGGCCCCCGACCGGGCCAGCTCCCGCAACGCCGAAATGACCACGCCGCCGGCGGTCTCGGTGAAGATGCCCTCAGTCTCGGCCAGCAGCTTGATACCCTCGACAACTTGGTCCTCGGGGACCACGTTGCCGCTGCCCCCGGAGTTCTTGATGACCCGCAAAGCGTAGATGCCGTCGGCGGGATTGCCGATGGCCAGCGACTTGGCGATGCTGTTGGGGCGCACCGGCCGGACGTGGGTCTGCCCTTCGTTCCAGGCAGTCACAATGGGACAGCACCCCTCGGCCTGTGCCATGTGCATCCTCGTGCCGACGGCGGGATGATGCACCGTGTTCTGGTCGGCCCCGAAGGACATACCCTCAACGCCGTCCAGCAGGCCCAGGCAAGCCAGCTCGTTGAACCCCTTCCAAATCTTGGTGAACATGGCCCCCGACGCCGACGGAACGACAACGTGCTCCGGCAAGCGCCAATCCAACTGCTCGGCCACTTCATAGCCCAGGGTCTTGCTGCCCTCGGCGTAGTAGGGGCGCATATTGATGTTGACGAACGCCCACGGGTAGTTGTCGCCCACCTCGCTGCAAAGCCGGTTGACCTCGTCGTAGGTGCCGTCCACCGCCACCATCGTCGGGCCGTAGACCGCCGCGCCGATAACCTTGCCCCGCTCCAGGTCCGAGGGGATGAACACCACCGACCGCACCCCGGCCCGCGCGGCGTGGGCCGCCACGCTGCACGCCAGGTTGCCCGTGGAGGCACAGGCCAGCGTTTCAAACCCGAACTCCACCGCCTTGGTAGCGGCCACCGACACCACCCGGTCCTTGAAGGAAAAGCTGGGGTTTACGCTGTCGTTCTTGATGTAGAGGTTGTTGAGCCCCAGCCGGCGGCCCAGGTTGCGGGCCTTAATCAACGGGGTGAAGCCGGCCATAATATCCACCGGGTCTTCGCCGCTGGCGGGCAGAAGGTCCTGGTACCGCCAGATGCTCAGCGGCCCGCGGGAAATCCGGTCGACGCTGAGGGTCTCGGAGATGCCATCGTAATCGTAGACGACCTCAAGAGGGCCAAAGCAAAAATCACAAACGTTAATCGCCTCAGCGGGGTATTCCCGGCTGCATTCCCGGCATTTCAGTCCACTTACAAAAGACACAGCATAGGCTCCAGCTGACTCGGGGCACAGCGCAGGGTAACTTGTTTTAACGCTGCGCCCTCTCGCAGGGGGTACTTATCTGACTCGGGACACAGCGCAGAGTAACTTGTTTTAACGCTGCGCCCTCTCGCAGGGGTTCCGGTACGCATTGGAAAATGGCATTGAAGAACGGTTGACCCGGACGGTCAAGAGCAAGGCCGATGTTAGCAAAGGCACTATTTGTTGTCAAGAAACGGGGCGCCGGGCAACAGTCCAGAGTTGGTGAGGCAAATTGGTTTCAGCCAAGGCTTTCAAGCAACTGCCAATTTTTCCAGGGGGTTTGGGGGATGAATCCCCCAACGTAACCCAACCCCCATATTCCGCCATCGGCCCCTCCTCTCCCCTCAACTCTGAACAGTTACCAAGCCCGCCCCTCAAAAATAATGAGGGGAGTGTGATGCACTCCCCTCAAAGAAATCTCGTCCTGTCCGACCGTCATAAATTAAGAAGACGCTGTTGGAGGCGACGGGCGGATTCGAACCGCCGAATAGAGGTTTTGCAGACCTCCGCCTTAGTCCACTTGGCTACGTCGCCTCGATAAAGTATCCGGAACCGGCTCAAGCCAGTTCCGCAACTGCCGCCCCGCGCTTGGTGCCGAGGGCGGGACTTGAACCCACACGGGCTTTCGCCCACGGCCCCCTCAAGACCGCGTGTCTACCAATTCCACCACCTCGGCCCTTCAGCGTGGCAGTGATTATATCACAACCCACCGCCACGGCGGTAACAGTTCAGACTTGATGAGGTAAATTGGTTTCAGCCAACTGCCACTTTCTTCAGGGGGTTTGGGGGATGAATCCCCCAACGTAACCCAACCCCCATATTCCGCCATCAGCCACTCCTCTCCCCTCAACTCTGAACTGTTACCACCGCCGAGCCAGGGCAACCGCTTACGGCCAAAACGCCCCAAACTTGGGTCTTAATCCGTTCCCTTCCCGCTCTCCAATAACTGCTTCTGGACTGTCCCGCTGACCCTGCCTATCCCCTCTGCTATAATAACGGCGTCGCCCAGCATGGAGGGAATATGTCGCCCAAACCGGCCCCGCGGACCCGCGGCAAACAGGTCAGGCTCAACATATTCGACAACGAACCCATGGCGCGCATGGCCGAACAGCGGCTCCGCTCCGAGGGCATCCCGGCCATGGTCCGCAGCTTGCACGGCGGCCCCGGTCTGTGGGGTTCGGCGTTCAACCTGCCTCACGGCTTGTACGTCTTCCAGGCCGACGTAACGACTGCCCGCGACGTGCTGGGCATCGCCCCGCCGGATACCCTGGAATCGAACGACATGGAGGGCAGCCCTTCCCGCCGCACTCCCGTCGGGCTAATCGTTGCAGTGGCGGCCATCGTCATCGCCCTGACCCTCACCGCTCCGGCGTGGACCGCTTTATTCAGCTAGTCACTTTTCTTAGCAAGGCCCGGGTGTTCCGGGCTTGGGGATGAATCGTTGTCAATCCGCTACGGAATATCAGTAATTCTACAACCCCCCTTCACCGCCCAAATCCATCGGGTACGGCAGACCCTTTGCAATCAGTACGGAACCTGGGCCGCGGAAATGCACCCGGTTCACCTGCCCCTCATTGACTATTTTTCCTGCCCGGAGGAGATGGTTCAATCAGTTGACGCCGGCCTCGAACGGGTGGCCAGAGAGTCTCGCGGAATCATTTTGTACCATCGTCCAGTTGTTGCTGCGCCCGATGACGCCGGCAATATCTTTCTCGATTTTGCCGGCGAAGTACACCCCGCTTCCAGAGCCGCAATAACTGTTAATCAACTGCGTCAATTGCGAGATGCCATCATCGAAATCCTGGGGCGGGTTTACGGATTGGCGCCCTATCTGGAACCGCACCGGGAAGACTATTCCCTACGCATCGCCCTGATGCAGCACGCCAACCTGCCGCCCCAAGTGTTTGAGAGCGCGATAACTTTTGCCCGAGAGGTATTCGGACACTTGGAAATGCCGGAGAGGGCCAACCCCTGGCAGTTGGTTATCATTCGTTTCGAGTCCGACGCCGCCGGGGATGACTGGAACAAAGGTGGCTGGGCCACTGACCTGAGTTGGCAGATTATCAACAGCCATCGTCTCACTTAATTGACATTGATGGACAGGATAATTTGGGAATTACGAATTAAGGGTTGGGGTAGGTAGTTCTAGCTAATTCTGTTCATCCACTCTTGAATCCGAATTCTGCAGGAGGAAACCCTTATGGTTACAACATCAACGCCCGCCGCCAAGCTGCGGCAAATGCTCAACTCCGACGGCTTGATCGTCGCCCCCTTCGTGATGAACGGCCTCCACGCCAGAATCGCCGAGTCGGTGGGATTCAACGCCGTTTACATGACCGGCGCCGGCACCGCCGCCGAGCGCGGCTTCCCCGACGTGGGTTGGCTGACTATGACCGAGATGGTGACCAACGCCAAGTACATCGCCAACGCCGTGGACATCCCGGTGGTCTGCGACGCCGATACCGGCTACGGCAACGCCCTGAACGTCCGGCGCACGGTACGGGAATACGAGGCCGCCGGCGTGGCTGGGATTCACATCGAGGACCAGGTTTTCCCCAAGAAGTGCGGGTTTTTCGAGGGCAAACAGGTGGTGCCAATGGAAGAGCACGTCCAGAAAATCCGCGCTGCCCTGGACGCCCGCAGAGACCCGGATTTCGTAATCATCGCCCGCTGCGACGCCTACGCCGTCACCGGCTGGGAGGACACCGTGCGCCGCTGCCGGGCCTACCGGGACGCCGGGGCCGACTTGGTGTTCGTGGACGGCATCAAGTCTCTCGACGACCTGCGCAACTACGCCGCTGACCTGCCGGATATGCCCCGGATGTACAACGGCGACCTGACCTCGACTCAGGAAGTCGAGTCGTTGGGTTACAAGCTGATGATTTGCGGCAGCACCATCTGGCTCATCTACAAGCAGTTAAAGGAAGCCTTCACCGAGCTAAAGAACGACGGCCGCGTCGACCCCAACCGCTACGGCACCCGCTGGGACGTGGCCGGCCTGCTGGGCCTCGATGAAGTCTACGAACTGGAGCGCAAGTACGGCGTCACCGAGTCCCCGGTGGGCTGAGATGTGGGGTGCATTGTCCGGCATTTGGACAATTCTACCAAGGCGTCCTCGTGTAACTGTCCAGAGTTGGTGAGGTAAATTGGTATTAGCCAAGGCTTTCAGGCGACTTCCAATTTTTCCAGGGGGTTTGGGGGATGAATCCCCCAACGTAACCCAACCCCATATTCCGCCATCGGACACTCCTCTCCCCTCAACCCTGAACAGTTACGAACCTGAACAGTTACGAACCTGAACAGTTACGAACCGTTGCCCGTAGCAACAACCAAGAGCCTGCCCTCCTATCCCGGGGCAGGCTCTTGGTCCCTCAATGGACTTCCCTCAATGGACTTCCCTTACTCGGACTTCCCTTACTCGGACTTCCCTTACTCCTGGGGAATCAGCGGCATGACCTCCCGGGAGAACTGCTCCATCGCCTCTTTCTGAGCGTCCACGCTGTCACCAGGGAAACTGACGATGAAGTTGGTCACCCCCAGGTCCTGGTACTGGCGCAGATCGGCGGCGATTTGCTCCGGCCGTCCCTGCATCATCGGGCGGGCTGCCCGGGACGGCTGGCTGAAGCCCACGTTGGTGCTGAAGCAGATGTCCACCGCGTCCTCGGCCCGCCCGGCCCGGACGCTCAACCGCCGCAGCCGGGCAATCTTCGCGGCCATCTCCTCCGGCTCCAGAATGGCGGGCGGACGCAGGCCAATTGGCATCCAGCCGTCGCCCAACTCCGCCGCCCGGCGGATGGCTGGCCCGGTGTGGCCGCCCACCCAAATCGGCGGGTGGGGTTTCTGCACCGGCTTCGGCAGAAACCCGGCGCCGGCCACGTCATAAAATTCCCCGTGAAACTCGGGGTTTTCCGCGGTCCACAGTTCCTTGAACAACCGGATGTACTCGTTGGTCACCGCGCCCCGCTGGGCAAAGGTATCCAACCCCAGCGCCTTGAATTCCTCCTCCATCCAACCCACGCCGACGCCCAGGATGAGCCTGCCGCCGGAAAGCACGTCCAGCGTCGCCAGCATCTTGGCCGTCAGCACCGGGTTGCGGTAAGGCAGAATCAGCACGTGAGTACCCAGCCGGACCCGATGGGTGCAGCCCCCCAGAAAGTTCAGCGTGGCAATGGGTTCGTAGTAGGGTTGGTCCGGCGTAAAGGTTGCCACCCCGTCGGCGGCATAGGGGTAGAACGAATTGACATCCCGCGGCAGGACGATGTGGTCGCTGACCCAAACCGAGTCAAACCCCAGGTCTTCAGCCCGTTGGACCAACGCCCGCAGGTTGTCCGGCCCGGCCATTGGCCCCCGGCTGGGGGCGGAACATCCGAATGTGGTTGGCATGATGTTTCTCCTTATGTTGCCGAAGTTGCCGCCAATCAAATATCCGGCGGCTTCCTGACACGCTAAACTTTCGAGACCAACGGTCCAGCCGCTAACTGCGGGCTATCCGGTTCAGGTCGCTCTGCACAATGAACCACACAATCGGCGAGAATACCAGCCAGATGATGAAAATGGCGATGCCCGGGTATTTTTGGTCGACGACCTCGGCGTACTCCATCGAGTGTTTCCAAAAGGCGAAGTACTGCGCTATTGGAATCACCACCAGGAAGGTCCACAGGCAGCCTTTGGCTTCCGTCTTGCCGTTGGCCCGCGTCATTTCGTTGTAAGTGGAATAAAACCAGTATATCCCGTAAATGCCCAAGGTAATGACAAACAGAATCACCTGCACGAACATATTGCGGTACTTGATATGCGAATGCCGCCCGCCGGGCCCGCCGTAGACCTCCATCATCCCCCTCCGTCGGGCTTCCTGAGTTGTACCCGGGAAAAGCTAAGGAACCTCTGAACAAGTCGGCATGAGCCGGAATATATCGGCCGTTTCGTGCTTACCCAACCCATATTCTGAGCTACTCCACGGACTTGTTCAGAGTATCCCTAAGCCCGAATCCACCGAAGGAGGGCGTCGGGTCAGCGTCCTGAAGTGGCCAAAGGGTGCTCCTCTGAATCTGGGATAATGGTTTTGTAACAGCAAACCGGTCCCAGAAAAGGAGCACCCAATAGATGCTACCACGCCGCCACCCCGACCGCATCCGTATCGCCTTCGACGACCACCGCCTGGTGACCAACGCTGGGCTGCTCCTTCCGGCCACCCTGGCCCGGCGCCTGGGCCTGCCCGAACTGGTACAGGAGCACCTGGACTTGGGCGAAGCGCCGGGCCGGGCCAACACCGGAGACAAGATCATGACGCTGGTGTCCTCCGCTCTGGCGGGCGGCGACTGCATCGACGACGCCGATGTGTTGCGCACTGGCAGGACGGCCTGCGCTCTCGGCTGCGTAGTCAAGGCGCCCTCCACCCTGGGCACTTTCCTGCGCAGCTTCAGGTGGGGCCACGTCCGTCAGTTGGACCGGGTGAGCCGCGAGCTGCTGGCCCGGGCCTGGCAGGCGGGGGCCGGACCCGGCGACGCGCCATTCACCATCGACCTTGATTCGACGATCTGCGAGACTTACGGACTGGCCAAGGAGGGCGCCCGCCACCACGGCTATACCGGTGCACGGGGCTATCACCCACTGCTGGCCGTCGCCGCCGGAACCGGCGACGTGCTGATGGCCCGGCTGCGCGAGGGCCGGTCCAACACCGCCCGGGGCGCCGCCCACTTCCTGCGTGAGACGGTGAGCCGGGTTCGCTGCGGCGGGGCCAGCGGGCAGCTCACCATGCGTGCCGACAGCGGCTTCTATACCCACGCCGTGGCCGCCGTCTGCCGCCGGATGGACGTCCGCTTCTCCATCACCATCCGCCAGCACAAAAGCCTGCACAATCTCATCGAGGCGATACCCGAAGATGCCTGGACGCCGATTCCTTACTGGATGGACGGCGCCGCCGATGTGGCCGAAACCACCTACACCCCCTTCCAGAGCGAGCCGGATGCCGCGCCGGTGCGGCTCATCGTCCGGCGGGTGAAGCCGGCGCCCGGTTCTCAACTGGCTCTCTTCGCCACCTACAGCTATCACGGCTTCATCACCGACCGGGACGGAGAGACCCTGGAACTGGAGGCCGACCACCGCCGCCACGCCGAGATCGAGAATGCGATACGCGACCTCAAGTACGGCGTCGGGCTGAACCATCTCCCCTCGGGCCGCTTCGCTGCCAACGGCGCCTGGCTGGCGGTACAGGTGATGGCCCACAACCTGGCCCGCTGGACCGCCCGCATCGGCCTCGGTGAGCGGACCGTGACCACCAAGACCCTCCGGCGGCGGTTCTTCGCCCTGGCCGGACGGCTCACCCGCTCGGCACGCCGGATCACCCTGCATCTTCCCAAGCGCTGGCCCTGGGAGGAGCAGTTCAGCCGCGCCCTGGCCCGACTGCGAGCCATTCCACTCCCAGCCTGACGGCGCCCGTCCGCCACTGACCCGCCAGCCAACCCAACGTCCCCGCAAACTCGCGCCAGCCCAGTCCGCGAGCGCCTCTTGCCGTGTCCTATCCCGCCATCTCGCTCGCCACAGCCACTGCAGGCCGACATCGGCGCCCCCCAAAGCGCCTGCAGACCGCCGCCAACCTCCCATCTACCCGAATTCGAGCCCGGATTATCGCGCCTGTAACTCCCTCACCCCCTTCCGCTGTCCTCACGCCGTCCATCCCTGTCCATCGGTGGATTCGGGCTAACACTTATCCTAACCCCTCGGGGCAGGCCCGGTACATAGGCAAACCGCCAGGCCAGGGCAATCGCGTTATCCAATCGCTTTGGCATAACCTGACACTTGCCCCTTTCCAATTCCGGCATCCCCCAGCTACCATATTTCTATTGTTTGGGAGCCGGCTGACCGGGAGTTTTCCCGGTCAGCCGGTTCCCACGCGCAAATGGGACAGAAAAACTTACCTACTCAAAACCGCCGGGCCTGTTCCCCTGCGTTCCAGGGGCGACAAAACAGCGACAAAACGCGACATGGCCGCGACAAAACGGACAATGACACGACAATCTGCGACAAAACAACCTACCGCTCCACGCTCAAATGTCGCCTTTTGTCGTATATTTTCAGTATTTCGGCCTCCCCTGGTCTCAAACCCGTCCAGAGCAACCGCGCCAAGTTGAACGGCAGTTGACCGTTGTGCTAGGCTGGACTTGGGGAGTTTTGGGTTTATGTTGGGTTTATGAATGAACGAGCAGTGGTCGCCATGAGCGGCGGCGTGGATTCATCGGTGGCCGCCCTGTTGTTGCAGCAGCAGGGCTACGACGTCGTGGGCGTCACCATGAAGCTTTACAGCCTCGACCAGGCCGACTTGCCCGACTACTACCGCGGTTGCTGCACCGTTGACGATGTAGAAGATGCCCGCCGCGTCTGCCAGCGGTTGGGCGTGCCCCACTACGTCCTGAACGTCCAGAACGAGTTCCAGTCCTTCGTCATAGACTATTTCTGCGCCGAATACCAAAAGGGCCGGACGCCCCACCCCTGCATCGCCTGCAACGACAAGATAAAGTTCAACTTTCTGGCCCACCGGGCCCAGGCCCTCGGCGCTGCCTGCGTCGCCACCGGCCACTACGCCCGCATCGAACCCGGCCCCGCCGGGTTTTCCCTGCGGAAGGGACTGGACCCGGCCAAAGACCAGTCTTATGTCCTGTACGGCATGGGCCAGACCGAGCTCTCCCACACGCTGATGCCCGTAGGCGGTTACGCCAAGGACGAAATCCGGCAAATGGCGCTGGACGCCGGCTTCCCCAACGCCCTGAAGCCCGACAGCCAGGACATCTGCTTCATCCCCCTGGGCGACTACAAGTCCTTCCTGAAAGAGCGGCTTGAACCCACGCCCGGTGACATCGTGGACACCGCCGGCGGCGTCCTGGGCCGCCACGAAGGTATCGAGATGTTCACGGTCGGACAACGGCGCGGCCTGGGTCTCTCCGGCGGCGAACCCCGCTACGTCGTCCGGCTGGAACCCGACGCCAACCGGGTGGTTGTCGGAAGCAAGGAAGACCTCTACCACCGCGAGTTCCAGGTTTCCCGGGTCAACTACGTCTCCGGCAGCCCACCCGAAGCCCCGACCCCGGTGGGCGTGAAAATACGCTACCGTTTCGAGGAAGCCCCGGCAGTCCTGTTCGCAACCCAAGATGGAGCGAAGGTGCGGTTCGACGTGCCCCAGCGGGCCATCACCCCGGGGCAAGCCGCCGTGTTTTACCAGGGCGACATCGTGCTGGGCGGGGGCGTCATTGACGGCGACGTACCGGCCCCGGGGGAACGGGATACCGCTGCCAGCGCCACGACCGGCTGACGTGGGTACGTTGGCGGACGCGGGCCGAGGATGAATGCCGGACTTTAACCTGGAACGCCGGGTACACCTGCGGGGCCGGACCCTGGTCGCCGGGGTGGACGAAGCCGGACGCGGCCCCCTGGCCGGCCCGGTTATGGCCGCCGCGGTGATTCTGCCCGCCGAACTGTCCGGCTCCGAGCCGTGGCTCGCCTCTATTGACGACAGCAAGCGTCTCTCTGAACGCCGCCGCGAAGAGGCTTTGGCCTTGATTCGCCGCCACGCCCTCGCCGTGGCCGTGGCCCAGCAGGACGCCGACGACATTGACGCCCTGGGCATCCTGCCCGCCACCATCCAGGCGATGATGAATGCCCTGAACAGCCTCCGCGTTCAGCCCGAGCACGTCCTGTTCGATTACCTGCCGCTGAAGACCTGCCCCTTCCCCTTCCAGACCGTAATCAAGGGGGACAACCTCAGCTACTCCATCGCCGCCGCATCCATTGTCGCCAAGGTTACCCGCGACCGGTGGATGCGCCGGGCCGACGAGCAATATCCCGGCTACGGCTTTGCCCGGCACAAGGGCTACCCCACCAAGCACCACGTCGCCCGCCTTCAGGCCCTCGGCCCGTGTTCAATTCACCGCCGCAGCTTCGGCCCCGTGCGCGCCCTCGCTGCGGGGACGCAAGCCGCAGCACCCGTAGCGGCGGCCTCCGGCGTTTAATGCCGGACCATCGCGCCCGGCTGGGCAACCGTGGGGAAGAACTGGCCCGGCGGATTCTGCTGAACAAGGGCTACACCGTCCTGGAGTGCAACTACCGCTGCCGTTGGGGGGAGGTGGACATCGTGGCGCAGGATGGGGCGCAGTTGGTGTTCGTCGAGGTCCGAGCCCGCACCGGCAGCGCCTTTGGCTCCCCGGAAGAGTCGGTCACTCCCGCCAAGGCGCAGCGTCTGACCGCCACTGCCCAAACCTACCTGCAGGAGCGGGACTGCGAAACCGCCTCGTGGCGCATCGACTTGGTGGCGGTACGAATGCAGCCCAACGGACAGGTCAGAAGCATCACCCATCTCCAAAACGCGGTCGAGGCGTAAAAACAGCCCAAAATCGAGCTATCCCCCGGACAGGCGCCCATTCCACCCGTTCATCCTGAGGTTCTCGTGCGCCCCTTCCATCGCTCGTTTTGAGGCACTCGGAGGACTTCCTTTTGAAGGACTTCCTTTTGTCGATGAATTTCATTCATATTCCCAATCCAGTCACCCGGCAAACGATGATTAACAGCAGCAGCATGACCGCCAACAACCCGCCCACAACCAGACATGACCGCGCCGCGCATGAATTGTTGGCCACTCTCTAACCTCGCTGCTCTGACTGGTTGACGAACCCAGAAATTGTATCCTAAGGTCCGTGACCGCGCACAGGCCAGGGAACAATCCGACAGGGAAATACTTTGAGATTGCAAGGACAAACGGATTTATTGTGGATATGCGGGTCTCAATCAACCTGAGCGGGAATGAACGGCTTTTGCAAAGCCTTGCCTAGCCTGCTATCCTTCCCAATCATTCTTGACGGCATCCCCCAACCTGGACCATCACGAAAATAATCAATGGGGGATGGAAGGCGGCTCTCCGGTGACACAGCAATCCAACTCCCTTTCCGACGTGATAATCGTGGGCGGCGGCATCGCCGGCTGCCTGACCGCCTTCTTGCTGGCACGGGAAGGCGTCAAGGTCACCCTCTTTGAGGGAGACTCGGTGGGCAGCCACGCCTCCGGGTTTGCCTTCGGCGAGATGGGCGACCTGGAAGGCGCCGGCATTCCCGACCCGCTGCTGGAGTTCAGCCTTTGGTGCAGCCGCCGTCACGCTACCCTGCCCGACGAACTCCGGGAGGCCGGCGGCGTTGACCATCAGGTCAACCGGGTGAACCGTCTCACTCTGGCCTTCGACGAAACCGCCGTTAAAACTCTGCAAGCCAATCTGGAGTGGCAGCGGCGGGTGGAGCAGTACGACCCCCGCTGGCTGGACAGCATCGAGATCGCCGCGATTGAACCCCGCATCAACCCCGAATGCCTGGGCGGAATGTACGTCGAAGGCGCCTGCGCCGTCGAGCCTTACCGCTACACGCTGGCCGCGGCGCAAGCCGCCGAGCGGCAGGGAGTCGAAATTTTGCAGCGCCGGGTCACCGGCCTGTTGACCGACGGCAGACGGTGTACCGGTGTAACCTTCCCCGGCGGCCGTCTGGCCACCGGGCTGGTAGTCCTGGCGATGGGGCCGTGGATTGCCGAGGCTGGCGGCTGGTGCGGCGTGGAAATACCCGTGACCCCACTGAAGGGGCAAATGCTGCGATTGAAGAATCCCGGCGAACCGCTGCGGGCGTCGCTGCACTACGGCCACAGCTACGCCGCCGGCAAGCCTGACGGGTTGATTTGGGCCGGCACCACCGAGGAGCGGGCCGGGTTCGACGAGGCGACCACCATCGCGGCCCGGGACAGCATCATGGATGAACTGGTCCACATCGCCCCCTTCCTGGCCGACGCCGAACTGGTCCACCAGACGGCCTGCCTGCGCCCTTGGACCGAAGACGGCATCCCCATCGTAGGTCAGCTTCCCGGATGGGACAACCTCTACGCCGTAACCGGCGGCGGTCGGAAAGGAATCCTCTGGAGCTCCGGTATGTGTTCCGGTATCGCCGATCTCATCCTGCGCGGCCGCTCCGACGTGCCCGGCCTAGAACACCTGAGCATCGCCCGGTTCGGCAAGCGGCAGGAAACCGTTTGACCCCAGGATAAACCGGGGGTTGCCAGAAAGTCCTTCCCAGAAAGTCCTTCAAGGGGCCTCGGAACCCGCCCCGTGGAGACAGGAGACGAACCGGGCGGCTTACACGGAGTATTTCCTAGCCATCGGCAGCCCGTTTTCCCGGGTGACTTTCATGGCGAACGGGTACTTGCTGATTTCCAGGGCCAGGTCAACGTCCCTCGGGTCGTACTGGGGTTGGCTGTCGTCGAAGAACTTCTGAGTATCGCCGCCTGCCAGCACCAAACTGCGCACTGCATCCGGGTCGGGCTGCCGCCCTTCCAGCAGGTTGCGGAGATACAGGGCGCAGTGCTCGTCTTCATCCGACCGGAACCTTCCCCGGTCCCCCATTGCGATGATCGACACCGCCGGCGGGTCGTCGGCCAACACCGCCCGCACCGTGGCCTGCGCCACCGCCAGCGACCCCAGGTATATGGTGTCTGCGTTGGCGGCGGCGGCCACCCCCACTGTACCGGCCCGCGTAGACTGCACCACCGACTTGCCCGTGAAGTCCACCTGCGAAACCTCGTAGGGCGAGTTACCGAAGTCGAAACCCTCCGGGCGCTTGCCGTCAACCTCGCCCATCAGCACGTCGCCGATGCCCCGCTCCTTCAGCGCCAGCGCCTCTTCCACTTCCGCCACCAGGGTGATTGTCTCCGCGCCGTGGTCAAACGCAATGGCGGCGGTGGTGAACGCCCTGAAGACGTCGATGATTATTGCGGCGCCGGTGGCTTCCCTGGCGTCCCGCACCAGGCTGCCCACACGTATTTCCATGTCATTTCCTTTCCAGGGGCGTCCTTTTCCGTCGTGTTGGGCCTACCCCTTCTTGACCAGCTTTTGCAGGGTGCGCAGCTCGTCCTTGGGGTTGGGGTAGCTGCGGGTGTGAGTCCACGATACCTCGCCGACGTAGATGTCGGAGCGGGAGTCAATACAGACCCCGTGGGGAGCGATGAACTTGCCCGGCTCTTCCCCTTCGCCCTGGTTGCCCAGCCGGGCCACCACGTTACCCGAAGTGTCGTAAATGCTGACCCGCGGCCCTAGCCCGGTGGCCTGGATGTTTGCCCCTATGGCTGCCCCCAGCTCGCCGATGTACACCAGGCCCGCTTCCTGGTCAATGTACAGGCCGCAGGGACGGGCCATGTTGACCCACTGAGTCTCGAACTTGCCGTTGGAGTCGAATATCTGCACCCGGTGGTTCTCCCGGTCAGCGACGTAGACCCAGCCGTCCTTGTCCGTCCCGACGTTGTGGGCGATGTTGAACTCCCCCGGCCCGGTACCCGACTGTCCCCAGGAAAACAGGTGTTGGCCGTCGGGCGAATACTTGTGGACGCGGGCGTTGCCGTAACCGTCGGTCACGTAAAAGTCGCCGTTGCGGGGGTCAATGGCGACGTGGGTGCAGCGGTTAAAGGGATCGCCGCTCATAAAGGGGGCCGGCTGCCCGCTAACGCCCAGGGTGAACAGCACCTTGCCGTCCAAAGCACACTTGCGGACGGTGTGATCGCCGTCGTCGGTGCAGAACATGGTGTCGTCCGGGGCCATCGTGATGCCGTGGGCCCGGGGGAAAACGCCTTCGCCCCAGGAGCGGAGGAAGTTCCCGTCCTTGTCGAAGATAATCATGGGGTGCTCGCCCCGGTTGAAAGCGTAGACGTTGTCGTTGGCGTCCACGCCCACGGAGGCCACCTCCTTGAACTTCCAGCCGTCGGGAAGCGTACCCCATCCCTCAGCTACCTCGTAGGTGTATTGCTCGGCGCCCAACAGTACCATAAAGTCACCTCTTTCCGGTTAATTTGCTTTGGTTAATTCAAATGGTTGACTTGCTGGAAGATGCTGCCCGGGCCGCACGGCCGGATGAAAGACCATCAACCAAAAGACCATCAACCAGTCGTAGCCCGCGACCCGCCGCAAGGCCATTCCTTCCGTGTTAACGCAACCTCATGCCAGGCTGCTAAAACCTCCAGTCCCTCAACGGTAACAAAAGCGGAATCGGGGCTTCGGCAGCCCCGATTCTATCACCCCGAACAACAATTCCCAACAACCCCCGCCGTGCCCGGGCCATTTGCTGGGTAACTGTCCAGACTTGGTGAGGTAAATTGGTTTCAGCCAACTGCCACTTTTTTCAGGGGTTTTGGGGCAGGGGGTTTGGATGATTCATCCTCCAACGTAACCCAACCCCCATATTCCGCCATCAGCCACTCCGTTGCGCTCAGCTTTGCCGGGGTTTTGGGAGGGACATTGGGGAACAAGCTGAGAATATACGACAAAAGGCGCCATTTCATGACATTAGAGCGTGGGGCCGAAGGTTATTTGCTGCAGAATGTCGTGTCATTGTCCGCTGATGCCGCTGTTTTGTCGCCCCTTGAACACTGGGTAACGGGCATGGCGATTTCGAGTAGGGAAGTTTTTCTGTCCCATTTTGTCCCAAACTGTCCCATTTGCGTGTGGGAGTCGGCTGACCGGGAGTTTTCCCGGTCAGCCGACTCCCACACAATAGAAATATGGTAGCTGGGAGATGCCGGAGTTGGAAAGGGCCAAGTGTCACGTTATGCCAAACCACTCATAACGCGATTGCCCGGTCATCCCCGTTGCCAGCGGCGGCGGCGCGTTGATATGATTCAAGGCGAGGCCCTCGCCGGACTTTCCTTCACAAGACTTTCCTTCACAAGACTTTCCTTCACAGGACTTTCCTTCAATCGTTCGTCCCGAGGCTCTCGCAGGACTTCCCTGCATTTCCGAAACAAAGCGCCAACAGGGGGAACCATGACCCAGGACTCTCGACGAGACTTCGTGAAGTACACCTTCTACAAGGTCGCTCCCGAATGGAAAGCCTTGCCCCAGGCCCAGAGGGAGGCATCCAAGGCCGAGTTTGCCGAAGTCCTGGACGAGTTCTCGTCCCGGGTTGCCGTTTCCAGCTACAGCCTGGTTGGGACCCGCGGCGACGCGGACCTGCTGTTGTGGAAGGTCAGTCCCACCCTGGAGGCCGTCAACGCGCTGGCCGCCCGGGTGAACCGCACCGAGTTGGGCCGGCATTTGACCACGCCTCACTCCTATCTGGCCATGACCCGCCGTTCCGCCTACGTAGAACATCACCAGCACGAGGGCCAGGAAGGAACGCAGGAAGGAACGTCGGCAACAATGCGCATGGTCGGCCGCAAGTTCCTGTTCGTCTACCCTTTCGTCAAGACCCACGAATGGTACCAACTGCCCATGAGTGATCGACAGGCCCTGATGAACGAACACTTCGAGATTGGCCACAAGTACCCGCAGGTCAAGATAAGCACGTCTTACTCCTTCGGCCTGGACGACCAGGAGTTTGTGCTGGGATTTGAAACCGACGAGCCGGGAATATTCCTGGACCTGGTGATGGACTTGAGAGAGTCCAAAGCGCGCCCCTACACCCTGCGGGACACCCCCATCTTCACCTGCATCCAAAAACCGCTGGACGCCTGCCTGGACGACCTGGGCTGAGGTTGTCGGGACCGGGTGCGCCCCGGGTCCGCAAAGCAAGAACCCTTGAAGGAGTCGCTCCCTCAAGGGTTCTTTTTACCCAACGAGTTTTTTCGCGGGGCGCCGGGTTGAAACCCTACTTCCGTTGCAGGCTGGACAGATCGGTGCCCTTGAAGTAGTCGTAGTTCTTGGCGATGTATTCGCTCCAGGTATCCGGCACTGCGTCCTCGGCGAAGATTGCGGTTACCGGGCAAACGGGCTCGCAGGCGGCGCAGTCAATGCATTCGTCCGGGTTGATGTAGAACATATCGTCGGCGTCCCGAGTGTAGATACAGTCCACCGGGCAAACGTCCACACAGGCCGCATCCTTAACACCAACGCAAGGGTCGGTAATTATGTAGGTCATTCCTTGTTGCTCCTCCCTTGTTGCTCCTCTGGAAATTTCCTGTTTGCCGTCGCGCCCTGCCCAGCGTTAGCGACGGCGTGGCAACGACCACTGAATTATATCATAGGGCCATTCGGTTGCAAGAATCGGACAACCTTCCCGCGGCGCTTTCCCATTCCAGTCGAGGTGCAGCGCAAGGTTAGGTGGTCTCTCCGCTGCGTCCTCTCCGGAGGAGGGCCGGGGGAAGGCTCGTCCAATGCCTTCGGGATGCTACAACACCAGCCCGTAGGTGCGCTTCTTGATGGACAGATTAACGAAAGTCTCGGTCCGCTGCACACCCTCGATAATACCGATCTTGGCGCGCAGGAACTGTCCCAGCCCTTCCGCCGATTCCAGACCCGCCCACACGAACACGTCGTAGGCGCCGGTCGTCACGGCCACGTAGTGCGCCTCCTGCAAGCAGGCGATGGCCTCTGCGACGGAATCGGACTTGCCCGGACCGGTTTGCAGGCCAATCAGCGCAGTGGTGGCATAACCCAGTTTTTCCAGGTTTGGCACGGCCACGACGTTGACCACTTCATCGTCAACCAAGCGGCGGAGACGGCGCCTGACGGTACCCTCGCTAACGCCCACTTCCCGGGCGATTTTGGCGTTGGACGCCCGCCCGTCCATTTGCAGCAGGGCTATGATTTTGCGGTCCAGTTCATCCATTCTGGTGTTCTCCGTCGTTCTTTGTGCATTTTCCCGACATTCATCATATTTGAGCAGGTTTTTTCTGTCAACCCGTCGGAATAAATCAACATCCCCGCAAGTTTACTCCGAATGTTGTTTGTGTTGTGGCCTGCAACCCGGCACCTGCTACTAATTTCGTCAATTCAAACGCTGGGGTTTAGACGCCCTGCCTGCGTTTTCCAAAGCCATTTCATTGGTCCTGAAACCGTAAGGGGGATTCCCGACGCCCTGTCGCAGAACTGGTCAGGGCAATGAGAAACATCACTGCAAAAATCCTCCGGCGCACCCGGAGCAATGCACAACGAGCCCTCGCAGCGAACGCAAGCCCAGGCAAAACGGTAGCATCTGCCCCGGCCAACTGAATTACCGGACGCATTAGCGCCTTACTTGAACGGAGGAGAAAGACGAGGAGGAGGAGGAGTGGCTCCCCAGGCAGGATTCGAACCTGCGACCTAGCGGTTAACAGCCGCCCGCTCTACCACTGAGCTACTGGGGAATGGCGCGCTGCACGGGGCTGCGCATTCCAACCCAAAGATTTTAGCACCTCCCGCCTTTACCTACAAGCACGGCAAAAGGCGGGTAACAGTTCAGACTTGGTGAGATGAATTGGTTTCATCCAACTGCGACTTTTTTCAGGGGGTTTGGGGGATGAATCCCCCAACGTAACCCAACCCCCATATTCCGCCATCAGCCACTCCGCTCCCCTCAACCCTGAACAGTTACAAAAGGCGGATCGTCAACATCAAAGCTCACTTTCAACCCGTTCGCCCCCCGCATCCACGAGTTGTCCCTCTGAAGCTCCCCGATGATTCCAGCGCGAATACAAAAACGGGGGAGCGCGTTATGCGCTCCCCCGACGGGACTTGGCCGGCGCCGGAATCAGGCGGCGGGAAACGCCGGACCTTCCGGGGCCACCGACAGCTTCTTGACCTGCCGGGCCTCCACCTTGGGGAAGGTAATGGTCAAGACGCCGTTGCTGTAACGGGGCGACGCATTGTCCACGTCCAGGGCCTCCGGCAGCCGCACTGACCGCTGGAAACTGCCGCTGTGCCGCTCGCGCACCACGTATTCGCCCTCCTTGTGGTTCCGCTCCTCGGCAGTCTGACCCTTGATGGTGAGGACGTTGTGGTCCACGGTCAGGTCAATGTCCTCCGGGCTCATGCCCGGCACTGAAGCGTGGACCACGAAGTCGTTGTCCAGGTCCGCCACGTCCAGCGGAATCATCCAGCGGCCCGACGCCTGGCCGTCATCCTGGTCGGCGCCGGCGGCGGCATGGCTGCCCCGGAACAGTTGGTCCAGGTCCCGCTGCATCTCCCGCAGTTGAGCGAAGGGTTCCCATCTCCTAAAGTACATACTCGTCAACCTCCCTGGTGTTGAGTCTCCATTTTGAGTCAGGCCGCCATTCTGGGTCTTCCCCGCTGGCATAACTTGACTAAAGCAATTGTATATACTTGATATTATATTGTCAATTATAATGCTGTTGTCTATACTATCTATTGACACAACAAGACTGGCAATAATCCTTGAATGATATTGTTAGCTCAGGTAAAATAATTCCAAACGAAAGTGTTGGCGGTGCGAGGATGCCGAATTACTACGATGTTTTGGAACTCACGAAGACGGCCGAGGTACGGGAGATTCGCCAGGCTTACCGAAGGAAGGCCCGGCAGTACCATCCCGACGTCAACCCCGGAGACCGTTCCGCCGAGGACAAGTTCAAGCTGATTAACGAAGCCCACAGCGTTCTGTCCGACCCGGAAAAACGCCGCAAGTATGACCGATACGGCGACCGTTGGGAACAGGCCGACCAGATTGAGGAAGCCGAGTCCCGGGCCCGTACCCACCGGACCAACTTCTACCGCACCAGCGTAGCCGACGAACATACCTTCGGCGGCTTGGGCGCAGAAGCCGGCGACGTTTTCCAGACCATATTCCGCAACTTCGGGGCTAACGCCAACCAGTCCCGAACCGCGGAGTACCCGGTGGAAGTCAGCCTGCACGAGGCATATCAGGGCACGACCCGGCTCATGGACTTGTCCGACGGCCGCCGGTTGGAGGTGAAAATCCCTCCTGGAGTAGACAACGGCTCCAAAGTCCACGTCCCCGCGGGCCAGGGCAGCCAGGGCAGTTTTTATCTGACCGTCTCGGTCGAACCCCATGCGGTGTTCGAGAGACAGGGAGGCAACCTGTTGCGGGACTTCGAAATTCTCGTTGAAGACGCCGTTCTGGGGACAGAAATTACCGTCCCCACCCTGTTCAACCGGGTCGCGTTGACCATTCCGCCGGAGACTCAAAACGGCCGGCGGTTCCGCTTGACCGGTCAGGGGATGCCCACCCTGGGACGGCCCAACTCCAGGGGCGATATGTTCGCCACCGTCAAGGTCCGGCTCCCGACCAACCTCAGCGAAGAACAGCGCGACCTGTACCGCCAGTTGAAGGACCTCCAGGGAAGCAACGGATGGTAAGGCCGCAAAGCAGGGTCAAGAAGTAACCCCCGGAAGTAATGCCCGGAAGTCAGAAACAGGAAGCACAAACAGGAAGCACAAACAGGAAGTAGCGATGGTTTACCAAGAACAACCCGCCAGCGAGCCTTGCTTCGTCATCAGCATCGCCGCCCGCATGGTCGGCCTGCACGCCCAGACGCTGCGTTACTACGAACGCGTCGGGTTGGTCTGGCCTTCTCGCACCATCGGCAGGCAGCGCCTGTATTCTCAGGAAGACATTGACCGGCTGCGCCGGATAAGGACCTTCACCGAAGAAATGGGCATGAACCTGGCCGGCGCGGAAGTCGCGCTGAAGCTGGTGGACCGCATTGAACAATTGGAAGAAGAGGTCCGTTCCTTGACCAGCCAGTTGCAAGAGGCCCGGATCAACGCCAGAAGCCGTCGCCGCCCCGCCTAGCAGCCATCACCAAAGTTGACTGAGGGGCAAAGGCTGGGCCGGCCAACCAGGAACAAGCCCTGAGGCCGTCTGCCCGTTCGTCACGGGGCTCTCAAAGGACTCGCCAAACAACCCCGAATACCCCGCGCCGGCCCGTTTGCCGCCGGCGCCGCCAAGGAGGAACTTACAATGGTGCTTCGACCGGAGCAATTCACCGAGCAAGCGCAGCAGGTGTTGCAGCGTTCCCAGGAGCTGGTCCGCAACTACCGGCACACTCAATGGGACGTGGAGCACGTTCTCCTCGCCCTGGTCGGCTCGGAAGATGCCGTATCGGCCCGCATTTTCGAGGAACTGGGCGTGTCCGTGGAGGCGATGAAGACCCGCCTGCACCAGGCGCTGGAGTCCTCGCCCAAGGCCGTCCAGGACGGCGCCCAGATTTATGCCACGCCCCGGGTGCAGCGGCTCTTGGAAAACGCCCTGGAGGAGTCCAAGCGGCTCAACGACGAGTTCATCAGCGTCGACCATCTGAT
The DNA here is from genome assembly GCA_965262735.1 of Dehalococcoidia bacterium. GTDB lineage: Bacteria > Chloroflexota > Dehalococcoidia > Lucifugimonadales > UBA3495 > CATOSK01. The sequence goes on from CBDHFS010000002.1 coordinate 1,022,054, forward strand.
TGTCGCCGCCGCAATGGAACCCCAGGGAGATTCCGCCAAGGCGCTGGCGGAGTTCGGCATCAACCGCGACCTGATGTACCAGGCATTACTGAAAGTCCGCGGCAGCCACCGCGTCAGCGACCCCCGGGCCGAAAGCCGCTACCGCGCCCTGGAAAAATACAGCATTGACCTGACCCGGCTGGCCGCCCAGGGTAAGCTGGACCCGGTCATTGGCCGGGATGATGAAATCCGCCAGGTCATGCAAACGCTGACCCGCCGGAAGAAGAACAACCCGGTCATCATCGGCGAAGCCGGCGTCGGCAAGACGGCCATCGCCGAAGGGCTGGCTTCGCAAATCGCCGCCGGCGGCGTCCCATCGTCCCTGAAGGGCCGCCGGGTCCTCGCCCTGGACATGGGTTCCCTAGTCGCCGGGTCCAAGTTCCGGGGTGAATTCGAGGAACGGCTCAAGGCGGTCATCGATGAAGTCAAGCAGGCCCAGCGGGAAGTCATCCTGTTCCTGGACGAAATTCACACCATGGTCGGCGCAGGGGCAGCCGAGGGCGGGATTGACGCCGCCAATATGCTCAAGCCGGCCCTGGCCAGGGGCGAGCTCCAGTGCATCGGCGCGACTACACTGGACGAGTACCGGCGTTACATCGAGAAAGACTCGGCCCTGGAACGCCGGTTCCAGCCGGTGTACCTTGAAGCGCCGAGCCAGGATGAAACCGTGGAGATTCTGCGCGCGCTGCGGCCCAAGTACGAGGCCCACCACCGGGTCAGCATAGACGACTCGGCGCTGGTCGCCGCCGCCCGCCTCAGCGAGCGGTACATCAGCGACCGGCAGCTCCCCGACAAGGCCATAGACTTTATTGACGAGGCCGCCAGCAAGCTGCGCATCGACGCCGAAACCCTGCCCGGCAACCTGCAATCCCTGGAGAACCGCATCCGCGAGTTGACCAACCAGGAAGAGGCCGCGGCCCAACGCTCCGAATACGAGCAGGCCGCCCAGCACAAGACGGAGCGGCTGCGGCTGGAGCGCCAGTACGCTGACGAAAAGCTCAGCTTCCAGGGCAACGGGGACCCGGACATGGTGGTTGACGAGGCCGACGTTGCCGAGTTGGTTTCCCGCTGGACGGGCATTCCCACCGGACGCCTGCTGGAAAAGGAAGCCGGACGCCTGCTGCACATGGAGGAGACCCTGCACCAGCGGGTGGTGGGCCAGGAAGAGGGCATCGCCGCGGTGTCCGAGGCCATCCGGCGGTCCCGGTCGGGTCTCAGCAACCCGAGGCGGCCCATCGGCAGCTTCATCTTCCTCGGACCCACCGGCGTGGGCAAGACCGAGTTGGCCAAGGCTTTGGCCGAGTTCCTTTTCGACGATGAAAGCAACATGGTCCGCATAGATATGTCCGAGTACATGGAGAAGCATGCCGTATCCCGGCTAATCGGCGCCCCGCCGGGCTACGTCGGCTATGATGACGGTGGGCAGCTGACCGAGGCGGTGCGCCGGCGTCCCTATCGGGTGGTGTTGTTCGACGAAATCGAAAAAGCACATCCCGACGTTTTCAACGTGCTGCTGCAAATCCTCGAGGATGGCCGGCTGACCGACGGCCACGGCCGCACCGTGGACTTCCGCAACACCGTGGTGATAATGACCAGCAACTTGGGCACCGGGGAGTTGGGACGCCAGCCCTATGGGTTCCGCACCGACGGCCGAGACCAGACCGCCCGCGACGAACGGCTGCGTTCCGCGGTGGACCAGGGGTTGAAGAAGACCTTCCGACCGGAGTTCCTGAACCGCATTGACGAGACCATCATCTTCCGGTCCCTGGCCCAGGAAGAGATCGTGGGGGTGGTCAGTCTGATGGCCGCCGAGGTCCGGGAACGGCTCCAGGAGCGCGGCATCACCTTCGAGCTGACTGCTGCCGCCGGAGAATGGCTCGCTAAAGAAGGGTTCGATCCGGTGTACGGCGCGCGTCCCCTCCGCCGGGCAATTCAACGTCACCTGGAAAACCCTCTGTCCCGGGGAATCCTGTCCGGCGACTTCCAGGAAGGCGACCACGTTCTGGTGGACTCCAACGGCAGTGGCCTGCAACTTACTGCCGCGCCGCTGGCAGCTCAGGCCGTGTAGGAGAGGGCCCGCCCGCCCCGTAGGGACGCGCAGGTATTCCTACCTAACACAAAGGCCTGGCCCGATGCTTTGCAGCATCGGGCCGGGCCTTTTCCGTTCCTGTTATTTGACAAGGGTTTACGGTTGCGCCGACCCGATAACCTCGTGGATGTCCACAATCTCCCGCTCCCGCAGGTAGTCCTCCAGTTCATCAAGAATCGTGAAGGGCGCCCATAGGTTGGCCAGATTGGCGCTGCCCACCTGCACCGCCGTCGCTCCCGCCATCAGATATTGCAGGGCATCGTTGGCGGTGAAGACCCCGCCAACGCCTATAACCGGGACATCCACCACCTGGACCGCCCGGTAGACCAGCGCCAGCGACACCGCCCGCAGCCCGGGCCCGGACAGCCCGCCGGTAATGTTGCCCAGCACCGGCTTGCTCTGCTCCACGTCAATGGCCATTGCCGGCAGCGTGTTGGAGATGGTGAGCGCATCGGCCCCGGCATGGACCACTGCCTTGGCAATCGGCGCAATGTCCGGGACGTTGGGGGCCAGCTTGACCAGCAGCGGCAGCTCGACGTGGCCCCGGACGGCGGACACCGCGCCGGCGGCGGATGCGGCGTCATGGCTGAACAGCGCGCCGTTTTCGACATTGGGGCAGCTCAGGTTCAGCTCCACCGCCTTGAACCCGGCCACGCCCCGGGTCATCGCGGCCATTTCGCCGAATTCGGACGACGATTCCGCCGATAGGCTGAGCAATGCGGTGGCGCCCCATTGATGCCACTGCGGGACCATTTCGGCCAGCGCCGCTTCAATGCCGGGGTTGGTCAGGCCGATGGAGTTCAGGTAAACCGGTTCCCCTGCGTCCCGCGCCTCCCGGAAGGAGGGGGGCCACCAGCGGGGTTCCGGGTTGCCCTCCCGGGGGTGGCGAGTGATGGTCTTGGGAATTACCGCTCCCAAGCGGTCCAGGGGCATATCCGGCGTAATGCCTCGTCCATAGCCGTCATACCCGAACGTGCCGGACGCAATCATTATCGGGTTGGCTAACTTGAGGTGATGGGGGTTTTGGGGCGCCAGGTCAACCCCCAGGTTCAAGTGTGGGTATCGTCCCATGGCGCCCCCAAGATTCGGAATGGTTCCGGGCCTAATCATCCAGCGGAGAGAAGATGTGGCTGCCGGCGTTCCCGCCGGTCTCCGGTTCTTCGTCGCCAACAACCTCGTCAACGGCCGCCTCTACAACGTCGTCATCGCCGTCGTCATCGTGCAAGCCGTCGTCGTCATCGACCTCTTCGGTCTCCACCACGTCAACGGAGAACCCGGCCGCAACCGGAGATTCCTGGTTTTGCGGAACAAAAGGAAACTCGGTCGAGACTTCGCTGGTCATTTCCAGCCAGTCTGCCGGCAGCATCTCCTCAAATCCCGACACCAATTCAGGTTCCGGCTCCTGGATGACGCTGAGGCTCTCCAGCCGCGCCGGGATCAGCCGTCCGATGATGACGTTTTCCTTCAACCCCATCAGCCAGTCGCGGGCGCCGCTCACCGCGGCTTGGGTCAACACCCGGGTAGTTTCCTGGAAGGATGCCGCCGCCAAGAAGCTGTCGGTCAACAGCGATGCGCGGGTTACCCCCAGCAAAACGGGCTTGGCGGTGGCCGGTTCCCCGCCCTCGGCCAGAACGCGGGCGTTCTTGTCGTGAAACTCGAACTTGTCCGCCATCTGGCCCGGGATGAAGTCGGCGTCCCCGGTAGAGTCCACCTGAACCCGGCGCATCATCTGCTTGAGGATAATCTCAATGTGCTTGTCGTGAATCCCCACGCCCTGGGAGCGGTACACCTTTTGCACTTCGTCCACCAAGAAACGCTGCACATCGTCCTTGCCCCGGATGTTGAGAATGTCGTGGGGGTTCAACGGACCTTCGGTCAATGCGGCCCCGGCCCGGACCTCATCGCCCACGTTCACCAAAATCCTGGCTCCCGGCGATACCGGCCGCTCCCAGATTTCCACGTCCTCCCAAACGATGGCCAACCCGAAGGCGGTCATCTCGACCCGGCCTTCCACGGGAGCAACCAGCCCGGACACAGCTTCTTCGCCGTCCGCCTCCCCCGCTTCACCCGGGGCAGGAATTGCAAGAATCATATCCGGTTCAACCAACTCACCGTCGGCCACCAAGACTTGGGCGCCTTCCGGCAGTGGGTAGTCCTCCCGAAATTCCTCTCGGCTGACCACCCGTATCCGCCTGGCCCCTTCTTCCACGACTACCTCGTCCACAACACCGTCAATTTCGGCCAGCAGCGCCGGCCCGGCGACTCCCTTGGGTATCCGGGCCTCAAACAACTCTTCAACCCGGGGCAAGCCGCTGGTAATGTCCACTCCGGCCACTCCGCCAGTGTGGAAGGTTCGCATGGTCAACTGGGTACCGGGCTCCCCGATGCTCTGGGCAGCGATGATGCCGACGGCCTGACCTTCCTCGATCAGCTCCCCGGTGGCCGGCAGCTTTCCGTAGCACATCTGGCACACGCCGCGCCGGGCCTCGCAGATCAGGGGCGAACGCACCGGCACCTCGGTGATGCCGGCCTCGATCAGCAACCGGGCCTTGTCCTTGTCGATTTCCTCGTTGCGGTCCAGGATGATTTCCCCGGTCTGCGGGTCCGCGATGGCGGTGGCTGCCAGCCTTCCGTCCACCCGCTCGACGAGAGTAGATCGGCCGGGGTCCACGGGGTTGAGGTCGTCGGGCCGGGCCACCACCCAGAAGGCGTCGTAGGTGCCGCAGTCCTGCTCCAGCGCAATCACTTCCTGGGCAATGTCAATCAGGCGGCGGGTCAGGTAGCCGCTGTTGGCGGTGTTCAACGCAGTGTCGGTCAGCCCCTTGCGCGCCCCGTGGGTGGAGATGAAGTACTCCAGGGCAGTCAGCCCCTCCCGGAAGCTGGACTTGACGGGCAGTTCGATGATGCTCTGCACCGAGGTATCCCGGCTGGTCGTCTTGCTCATGGGCTTGCTCATCAGCCCGCGCATACCGGCCATCTGCTTAATCTGCGAGATATTGCCCTTGGTCCCGGACTGGGCCATAACGGCGATTCCGCCGTAATTGTCCAACTCCTCCCGCACCACTTCTTCCGTCTCGTCCGAGGCCCCGGTCCAAGCCTCCACCGCCAGCTTGTGCCGCTCATCTTCGGTCATAAGACCCGACAAGTACTGCTCTTCGTAACTGCTGACCAGCCCCGCCGCCTTTTGGAGAATACCAGCCTTCTTAGGCGACACCTGGATGTCGTTGATGGCGATGGTAATGCCCGAAGTAGTGGCGTACTGGAAACCCAACTCCTTGATGGCATCCAGCACCTCGGCGGTTTCCTCGTTGGACAAGCGGTCGTACAACTCGGAGGTCAGCTCCCGGATGCGTGTCCGGTCCATCCTGGCATTCTTGAATTCGATGATATCGGGGAGGATCTCGTTGAACTTGAGCCGCCCCAGCGTCGTCACGGTCCAATCGTCGGAGTCGATTCCCCTGACCTGCCGGACCTGAATCCGGGCCCGCAGGTCAATCAACCCGGAGGCATGGGCGATTTGAGCTTCTTCAGCGTCAAAGAATTGCTTCCCCTCGCCCGATGCCCTTTCTTTTTCCTCGGTGAGGTAGTAGCACCCCATCACCATGTCCAGCGTGGGAGCCACCAACGGCTCCCCGGACGCCGGAGACAGCATATTGTGGGTGCTCAGCATGGCGACCTTGGCTTCGTTGACCGCCATCCGCGACAGCGGGACATGGACGGCCATCTGGTCCCCGTCGAAGTCAGCGTTGAACGCCGAGCAGACCAGCGGGTGAATCTGAATGGCGTTGCCCTCGATCAGCGTCGGCATAAACGCCTGGATTCCCAGCCGGTGCAGCGTGGGCGCCCGGTTCAGCAGGACCGGACGGTCCTTGATAACGTCTTCCAGAATCCCCCAGACCTCGGACCGGGTCCGCTCCACCATGCGCTTGGCGCTCTTGATGTTGGGCGCAATGCCCATCATCACGAGCCGGTGCATGACAAAGGGCTTGAACAACTCCAACGCCATACGCTTGGGCAGCCCGCATTCGTGCATCGCCAGTTCGGGACCGACAACGATGACCGATCGGCCGCTGTAGTCCACGCGCTTGCCCAGCAGGTTCTGCCGGAAACGTCCCTGCTTGCCCCGCAGCAAGTCCGACAAAGACTTGAGCTTGTGGTTGTGGCTGCCCTGAATCGGCCGGCCCCGGCGGCCATTGTCAATCAGGGCATCCACCGATTCCTGAAGCATCCGCTTCTCGTTGCGAATGATAATCTCCGGGGCGCCCAGGTCCATCAGCCGCTTGAGCCGGTTGTTGCGGTTAATCACCCGCCGGTACAGGTCGTTAAGGTCGCTGGTGGCAAAGCGTCCGCCGTCCAGTTGCACCATGGGCCGCAGCTCCGGGGGCAAAACCGGCAGGACGCTGAGAATCATGTCGGAGACCCGGTTCCCGCTCTTGCGGAAAGACTCGACCACCCGCAGCCGCTTAATGGCCTTCTTGCGCCGTTGGCCCGACGTGGACCGCATCTCCTGCGCCAACTGTTCCCGCAGCCCTTCCAAGTCGATCGTGTTCAGGATAGCCAGAATGGCTTCGGCGCCCATCGCCGCCTCAAAGACGTCCCCGTAGTTTTCCCTCAAGTCCCGCAGGCGCGAGTCTGCGACCAACTGGTGGACCCGCAGGTCCGCCAGTTCGTCAATCGCCGCTTGCAGGGTTTCCCGGACCTGGCCTTCACCCTTATCCAGCTGGTCCTGTGCCTCATCCTTCTCCATCCGAATGCTGAAACGATCGGCATCGGCAGCCGGGTCTTCTCCCTCTTCTGGCAAGGCTTCCAACCTGACGGTCAACTCGGCAAATTTCTTCGAGGCCTCCTGCTGAAGCGTTTCCACCTGGAAATCGTGGTTGGCCTGTTTCAGCTCAATCGCCTCTTGCCGTTTTTCTTCACTAATCGAGACGATGATGTGCTGGGCGAAGTAAAGCACCCGTTCCAGGTTCCGGGGGGACAGGTCCAGCAACAGACCCAGCCGGCTGGGGGTGGTCTTGCTGAACCAGATATGGGCCACCGGCGCGGCCAGCCGGATATGCCCCATCCGCTCCCGGCGCACCTTGGCCCGGGTCACCTCGACGCCGCAGCGGTCGCAGATGACGCCCCGGTAGCGAATTTTCTTGTACTTGCCGCAGAAGCATTCCCAGTCCTTGGTGGGTCCGAACAACCGCTCGCAGAACAGCCCGTCCTTCTCAGGGCGCAGCGTCCGGTAGTTGATGGTCTCCGGCTTGGTCACCTCGCCGTGGGACCAGTTGAGGATTTGCTCCGGGGAGGCGATGGATATCCTGATTGCGTTGAAATTGGTCGCCGGGGTCTCTGTACGATCGGCCATCCTAACCATTTAATCCGCCTCCAGTGGTTGATATAGTTCAGACTCGTCCCGCACTCCGGCGTTCAACGAGCTGCGGTTCTCTTCGTTCAACAGTTCCACCGACAGACCCAGGCTTTGCAGCTCCTTCAGCAGCACGTTGAAGGACTCCGGCACGCCGGGCTGCCCAATGGGTTCACCCTTGACGATGGCCTCGTAGGTCTTGACCCGTCCGGCCACGTCGTCCGACTTTACGGTGAGCACCTCCTGCAAGTTATGGGCCGCGCTGTAGGCTTCCAGCGCCCAGACCTCCATTTCGCCGAACCGCTGGCCGCCAAACTGGGCCTTGCCGCCCAACGGCTGCTGCGTAATCATCGAGTAGGGCCCGGTGGAGCGGGCGTGAATCTTGTCCTCAACCAGGTGTATCAGCTTCAGCATATAAATGCTGCCCACCGTAACCACCTGGTCGAAGCGTTCCCCGGTCCGGCCATCGTACAACTCGAACTTGCCGAACGTGGGCGGAGTAATTAACTTGCCATCGTCATCCGCTCTATTTTCGCGATGCACCTTAAGGGCCAACTCGTGCATCTCTGCCGGGGTCAACCCCTCCGGGTCCTCGTTGGCGACTTCCTTCAGCCACAGCCGCAGGCACACTTCCCGGGCCTCGCCGGAGACGTTTTCATCCAACAGCCGGCGTCCATCGTAACCCCGCTCAGTCAACCAGCGGTGCACCTTATCGAAGTCTATGACCGGCGACTCGGAGCCGGTGGGACTGTAATCCATGGCGCCGGCCTGTTCGGCGAACCACATCCGTCCCATGGCATCCTCAATCGAGTCGTCGTTGGCGCCGTCGAACACCGGGGTTTGGGCGTGATAATTCAAGCCCCGGGCCGCCCACCCCAGGTGAGTCTCCAGCACCTGCCCCAAGTTCATCCGGGAGGGCACGCCGATGGGGTTCAGGATTATGTCCACCGGAGTCCCGTCTTCCAGGAAGGGCATATCCTCCTGGGATAGAATACGGGAAACCACTCCCTTGTTCCCGTGGCGTCCAGCCATCTTGTCTCCGACGGAGATTTTCCGGGTCTGGGCAATCCATACCCGCACGGCCTGGTTGACGCCGGGGGACAGATCGTCCCGGTTGGCCCGGTTGAGCACCTTGACGTCGATGACCTTGCCCCGCTCGCCGTGGGGCACCCGCAGCGAGGTGTCCTTAACGTCCCGCGACTTTTCGCCGAAAATGGCCCGCAGCAGCTTCTCTTCCGCCGTCAGCTCGGTCTCGCCCTTGGGAGTCACCTTGCCCACCAGAATGTCGCCGGGCCCCACATCGGCGCCCACGCGAATAATGCCCAGTTCGTCCAGGTCCCGCAGGCTTGCCTCGCCCACGTTGGGAATATCCCGCGTGATTTCCTCCGGCCCCAGCTTGGTTTCCCGCGCCTCCATCTCATGCTTTTCGATGTGGATGGAGGTGAACATATCCTCCTTGACCAGCCGCTCGCTGAGGATGATGGCGTCCTCGTAGTTGTAACCTTCCCAGGACATGAAGGCCACCAAAACGTTCTGCCCCAGCGCCAGTTCGCCGTTGTCGGTGGAAGAGCTGTCCGCCAGCGGGTCGCCCGCCGACACCACGTCCCCTTTCTGGACCGTGGGCCGCTGATCGAAGCAGGTGCCCTGGTTGGTCCGGGAGAACTTGATGAGGGGCTGAACGTGCTCGGAGCCGTCTTCATCCACCACCTTAATTTCCCTGCCGTTGACCGAAGAGACCACCCCCGATGCCTCGGACAACAGCACCTGTCCGCTGTCCCTGGCGACGCGGTTTTCGATGCCCGTCCCCACCCTTGGGGCCTGGGGACGCAGCAAAGGCACCGCCTGCCGCTGCATATTGGAACCCATGAGGGCCCGGTTGGCGTCGTCGTGCTCCAGGAAGGGAATCAGCGCCGCCGATATGCTCATAATCTGCATCGGCGAAACGTCCATCATGTCCACCAGGTCGGGGGATTCCTCGATGTAATCCTCGCCAACCCGGGATTCAACCCGGTCGTGGACGAACTGGTTCAGGTCGTCCAGCAAAGAGTTGGCCTGGGCGACGTGGTAATTCTCCTCCTGGTCCGCCGAAAGATACAGCACGTCGGATTCCCCGCCGGCCACGAAGGGCCACACGTGGACCACGGTGCCTTCCGGAAGTTTGTTGATTCTCGACACCCGGTTCGCGGGGATACGCTTCCCCCTGGCCACGATAGTCTTGCCGTCCTCGTCCAACACGGCCTCCGTGACCGTCCGGCCCCCCAACTCGGGGGACGACGCCGGCAGCTGCTTGAGCACCCGCCGGTAGGGAGACTCGATGAACCCGTAGGGGTTGGTGCGGGCGTAAGACGCCAGCGAACTCAAGAGGCCGATGTTTGGTCCTTCCGGCGTCTCGATGGGACAGATGCGCCCGTAGTGCGAGAAGTGAACGTCCCGCACGTCGAAGCCGGCCCGCTCTCGCGACAACCCGCCCGGACCCAGCGCCGACAGACGGCGCTTGTGCGTCAGCTCGGCCAGCGGGTTGGTCTGGTCCATGAACTGGGAAAGCTGCGAACCTCCGAAGAACTCGCGGACCGCCGCCACCACCGGGCGGATGTTTACCAACCCCTGGGGCGCGGCGATTTCCGGGTCCACCAGGGTCATCTTTTCCTTGACCATTCGCTCCATGCGCAGCAGACCGACCCGCACCTGGTTCTGCACCAGCTCGCCGACGGCCCTGACCCGGCGGTTACCCAAGTGGTCAATGTCATCCGGGTGGTCTTCCCCGCGGTTCAGCTTGATAATGGTGCGGATTACTTCAATAATGTCGTCCATGGTCAGGACGTGTTCATCGGCGTGGTCCGTCAGGCCCAGCCGCCGGTTCAGCTTGTACCGGCCCACCCGGCCCAGATCGTACCGCCGGGGGTCGAAGAACAGCTGCCTGATGAGGTTCCGTGCGTTCTCCAGGCTTGGCGGTTCGCCCGGCCTCAGCCGCCGGTAGAACTCAATCTGCGAAAATGCGATGCGCCGGGCCAGTTCCACGTCGTACTCTTCATCCGCCCGGGACTTCCACAGATCGGCTCGGAACTCCCACACCGCCTTCAGGTCGTCCGGGCGGAAGTTCAGGTCGCGCGGTTCCGGCGTCGGGTCCCGGTCCAGCGTGGACCTGATGTACAGGTGGTTTTCGTCCTTGTCCACTTGCTCAAACAGGTCCAGCATCTCCTCGTCCGTGGCGACACCCAGGGCCCGCAGGAAGGCCGTGGCGGAAACCTTCCGCTTGCGGTCCACCTTCACCGACAAAATGTCCTTGCTGCTGGTCTCGAACTCCAACCAGGCGCCCCGGGATGGGATGAGCTTGGCGAAGCACAGGTTCCGGTCGCTGGGAATGTTCTTCTCGTAGACGAAATACACCCCGGGCGAGCGGACCAACTGGCTGACCACCACCCGTTCCGCCCCGTTGATGATGAAGGTGCCGTTGCCGGTCATCATGGGTATGTCGCCCATGAAAATTTCTTGTTCCTTAATCTCCCCAGTCTCTTTCATCACCAGTTGAGTCTTGACGTAGAGCGACTGGGAAAACGTGATCTCCCGCTCCTTGCACTCAACGGGCAAGTATTTGGGGTCCTTGAAGTAATGGTCGTTGAAATGCAGTTCGTACTTCTTGCCGGTATAGTCGGAGATGGGAGAAATTTCCCGGTAGACTTCCCTCAAACCGTCGGTTTTAAGCCAATCGGACGATTGCAGCTGACTCTGAATGAGGTTGGGAACCTCGAGCACCTGCGGGATGCGCGCGTAAGACTTGTAACGAGACACTGGCACAGGAAGGCCGTTGCTCTCCGAAGAGATACTCATACTGCATTCTCCTAAGGGATTAGGATAGGGTGACGGGGATTGCACGCCCGGAAAAAAGGCTCAGCAGGGGCAAGGTCTTCAGGGGGTTCCGGAAAGTAAAAAGAGTAAGTAGACGTGGCATAAACCAGTAACCGACCATTATACACAATCGGCCCCGGTTGTCAACACCAGCACTTGTCAGAGAAAATTGCGAACCTCCTTAGTTACCGAAGGGCGAGGAGAGTGACAGCGCAAATAGGATTCGTCGAGCAATCAGGGTGGGTGGAATTCGTCTCTCACTATGACGGTATCCGTCCCCCATCAAGCAGTAGCAAGCCCAGCCGGGGAGTTTCGCAATTTTCTCCTTGTCACAAAGGTCGTTTTTCGGCCTTCCCCGGCGTGCGCCGCCTTGCCTGCAATCGTTCCTTCCGGTGCCCTCCGGGCTGTTCGTCCTGAGGCCCTCGAACTCCTCACTCGAACCCCTCACCAGAAGCGCCCGCAGCCCAACACCGACGGAATGTCAACGGACGAACAAGTTGCCCTGCGCTCCGGGCCGACCGGCATAATGACTTCTTTATTGTCCGTTCCTAATTGTCCGTTCCTAACCGCCGCCGCCCCGGACCTCCAGGCTGGGCTTGGTCATTTCCTCCGGGTTCAGCAGTTCATCCAACTGCGCGTCCGACAGATCGGTTTCTTCCAGGGCCACCTCCCGAATGGTCCTGCCCGTGGCTGCCGCCTGCTTGGCAATGCCCGCCGCCGCGTCATACCCTATGGCCGGCGAAAGCGCGGTGCCCAACATCAACCCCCGCTCCACCATGCCCGGCCCCACGTCGGTCGCTTCAATTCCGGCCACGCACTGCACCGCAAAGTTGTCCGCCGAAGCCGCCAGCAGCGCAATGGACTGCAAAATGTTATAGGCGGCCACCGGCATCATCGTGTTAAGCTCGAAGTATCCCCCTTGGCCCGCCAGGGTAATCGTCGCATCGTTCCCCACCACCTGCGCCGCCACCTGCACCATTGACTCGGCGATGACCGGATTAATCTTGCCCGGCATAATCGAGCTGCCCGGCTGGACCTCCGGTAAGATAATTTCCCCCAGGCCCGCCCGCGGCCCGCAACCCAGGAACCGGATGTCGTTGGCTATCTTGTGCAAGCTAACGGCGATAGTCTTCAACTGGCCGCTGGCCTCAACGGTGGCGTCCAGCGTGGCCTGCGCCTGGAAGTGGTTCCCCGTTTCCCGAATTTCGACCCCGGTGACCTGGGACAGCTTCTCGCAAGTCCGCTGGGAAAACTCCGGGTGGGTGTTGACCCCGGTGCCTACCGCGGTCCCGCCCAGCGCTACCTCGGCCAATGCCTCCTGGACTCGCCGCAGCCGCCGTATGCCGTACTCGGCCTGCCCGGCGAACCCCAGGAACTCCTGCCCCAAGCGTATGGGCGTGGCGTCCTGCAGGTGGGTCCGTCCCGTCTTTATGATGGGCCAGAATTCGTCCGACTTCTTTTGCAGCTCTCCCCGCAGGTTTTCCAAGGCAGGAATCAGGTCCTCCTTGACGGCAATCAAGGCCGCAAGCTGAATGGCCGTGGGAATGACGTCGTTGGAGGACTGACCCAGGTTCACGTGGTCGTTGGGATGGACGATGCGAGATCCCAGGTCGCCGCCCAAAGCCTGGGACGCCACGTTGGCGATAACCTCGTTGGCGTTGGTATTGGTCGATGTCCCGGAGCCGGTCTGGAATACGTCCAGAACGAAGTGGTCGTCGTACCGCCCGTTAATAACTTCCTGGGCAGCGGCGACCACGGCGTTCCCGATGCTCTCGTCCAGCACCCCCAAATCCATGTTGGTCCGGGCCGCAGCCTGCTTGATTAGACCCAGGGCCCGGATGAAGGTGCGGGGAAACCGCAGGTCGCTGATGGGAAAGTTAAGCACCGCCCGCATGGTGGAAGCGCCGTAAAGCGCATCCGCCGGCACCTCCATTTCCCCCATGGAGTCGCGCTCAATTCTTACGTTCGGTCCGCTAGTAGCCATTCTTTCTGTACCATCCTTGACACAGGTTGAGTATTAAGCTCCAAGCCCGACATTCGGGCCTTTTATTGCGGCAAAATTAACGCTAATCCGACATACCGTACACTTCCCGGCGAATCCGGCGGGCGTTCCGGCGGTGTCCTCCGCCGGTCAACTGCCCGAACTAGGCAACAGTCAGACCGGCAGACCGGCAGACTCCACCATGCGCCCCAGCGTCAACGGGTCCATATCTCGTCGCCGATGGTCCGGTAAACTGAGCCGGACGCCTGGCCGATTGGGGTGGGAAAAATAACGGTGCGAACCTTCTTGCCCGTCATCTTTCCAGCCTGCTAACCTGAACCTGGCAAGAGCATCGGCAAAGGAAACACCAACGGAAACATCGTTGATAAAAGGCGGCACGGGACCAGCTTAATCTAAGTCTAGGTCAAGCATTTTGGCAGCATATCCCGCCGACAAATAATCGTCCAGCATCATCCGGGTGCGGCCCTCAGCGGCGCGCACTTCATGCTTCAGCCATCCGGCAATAGCCTCGCGTATATTTTCCAACGCTTCCGCCCGGTCCCTACCCTGGGAATGGCAACCTGGCAGCGCGGGGCAGCTTACCGAGTAACCATATTGGGATTCTACCAGCACCACGGTGTAGGTCAGGCCTGTGCTGGCGATTTTAACGCTGCTGCCTCTATGCAGCGCTTCGTCGTCAACCGACGCCAATTCAACAAACCGGAAACGACGGGGCAGGTGCAAGTTTTCTGGCCGATTTACGCTAATCTTGACCTTCTGTCCGGTGCCAAGAGTGTGAGTTGTTCCGTCCAACGACCCAATAGCCTTACCCACTTGGGTATTGCGGCCCCGATGCCCGGATGCTCTGACTTCCAGAAGCTCTACCAACCGGGCCATCGTATCAGGCGAAATCTGACGGGTCAGAAACTCTTTCTCACCAAACTCAGCGTATAGACACTCGGCTGCCTTCTGTCGGCTACCTTCTGACCGTCTATCCCCACTCCAAATACTCCAGACCCTAATTCCCCCCTCTTATCCAGTCGGCTACCCGCTCGGCAATCATTATCGTGGTGGCGTTGGTGTTGGCCCGTATCACGTCGGGCATCACCGACGCATCTACCACCCGGATGTTCTCCAGCCCGTGGATCCGGCAGTGCTGGTCCACCACCGCCATCGGGTCGTCCGCTTTGCCCATCTTGCACGTCCCCGAGGAATGATGCTGAGTGTAAGCATTCCGCAGCAGCCAGTCGTCCAACGCCTCGTCCGAAGCCAGGTCCGCGTCGGTCGGGTTAAGCCGCTCCGCCACCAGGTCCTTGAAAAGCGGGTGGTCGGCCAGCCTCAGCCCCAGTCGTACGGCCTCGCGCATCCGGGCCCGGTCGCCGGCGTCGGACAGGTAATCGTAGTTAAGCTCCGGCTGTACGTGGGGGTCAACCGACGCCAGCCGCAGCCGCCCGGCGGTGGTCGCGTTTTGCAGCGCCGCGCTGAACCCGAAGTGGAAGTCGTCGGACTCAATCCTGACGCTGGCCGGCCGGTGCTCGCTGGTCATCAATATCGGCGCCAACTGTATGTCGGCCCGGGTCGGCGACCCGGCGGCGCTGTACCGCAGCCCTACCTGAATGCTGGGAGACGTATCCGGCGGCGGCTCGCCGTGGCCTCGGAACAAGGTGAAAACCGCTGGATGGTCCCGCAGGTTTTCGCCCACTCCGGGAAGGTCCAGCGCCAGAGGTATTCCCAAACCCTGAAGGTGCGCCGCCGGCCCCACGCCGGAAAGCATCAGCACCTGTGGGGAGGCAATTGCCCCGCTGCTCAGCAAAACGTTCTCCGCCTCCACGCTGAAGGACTCACCGCCGCTTTCGGCGGCGACTCCCACCGCCCGCCGCCCGTCGAACAACACCCGGTGTACCGTGACGTCGCCCCGGCAGGTCAGGTTCATCCGGTGGCGGCTGGCGCTGAGATAAGTCAGCGCGGTGCTCATCCGCACCCCGTCAATATTGTTCAACGGCCGCAATGCGATGCCGTCGGAATCTGGGTGGTTCTGGTCCGGGTCCCGGGGAAAGCCCAAGGACACGCAAGCGTCATAGAAGGCCAGGGACGTCGGCAGCAGTTCCTGACGCTTGAACCGCCGCACCGGAATCGGACCTTCGTTGCCGTGAAAGTCGCCGCCGGGGAAGTCCAGGTCGTTCTCCAGCTTGCGGAAGTAGGGCAGCACGTCGATGAAGGCCCATTCGTCGTTGCCCCAGGCCGCCCAATTGTCATAGTCCTCAGGGACGCCCCGGAACAACACCTGGCCGTTAATGGAACTGGAACCGCCCGTGGTGCGGCCCCGGGGAATCTGGATGGGTTCCGGCTGCCGGGGCGTGGCGATGGCGGTGTACCCCCAGTTGTGCGGGCCATAGGCCGACCGCCAAACGTTGTACCCGTCCTTGATGTCGATGGGGACCTGCTCGAAGCTGGGATAGTCCGGTCCCGCCTCCAGCAACAGCACCGACGTCTCCGGGTCTTCGGTGAGCCGGTTGGCCAGGACGCACCCCGCCGAGCCGGCCCCGATAATTACGTAGTCGTATTTCATCCCGCTTGCCTCCCGCTTGGTCTGGCTAAACCGGCCCGCTGGACCGAACCACCGTTCATACCGCTAAGCCGCAGCGTCACACTGGCGCAACATCCCCTAACCGTCCCATATGTTGCCATCCAGCAACAGCTTTGGCAATTCCCCCACACCGTCATACCCCGTTTGCGCTGAGCCTATCCAATCTGCTCATCCTGAGGTCCTCGAAGGACTATCATATCGGACCCCGGCCCCCTCGCCGTGACGATTTCCCCTTGACCGCCGTTGAGCGCCGTGTTAGGTTGGCCTTGGAAACAGAATAATGCGCGGTGCCCCAGCGTTGGGGAGAATAGGGAATCCGGTGCAAGTCCGGAACGGGCCCGCCACTGTAATTGGCAGTCTTTCGGCCCGCGAACACGCAGCCACTGTCCCGGTTCTAACCGGACGGGAAGGCGCCGAAAGATGATAATCCATGAGTCAGGAGACCTGCCGCGCCGGCTAGACCGCTTCGAGGAATGAGCGGGAGCTACGTCATGCAAACAGCCCCCCATTCATGTCGGGGGCTGTTTCCGTTTTGGGTTGAAATTTATCTCAAAAGGACATTCATTGGGACCGTCCGTTGATTCAACATCATTCGTCCTGAGGCCCTCGACGGACTTCCTTACCTGCCGCCGGCATCATCCAGCCACCCCGGGAGAGTAAACCATGACCCAACAAAGTCATCCGCCGGCCAGCGTCGCCTGGCCCGCGCCGGGCCAGCCCTTTACCAGCGATGAACTCCGGGGAGTGTACCGGGCGATTCACCAGCGGCGGGACATCCGCGAGTTCCGGGACGACCCCATCGAAGACCGTACCCTGGCCCGCCTGATTCAGGCCGCCCACCACGGCCCATCGGTGGGCTTCATGCAGCCCTGGGACTTCATCATCGTCCGGGATGCGGCCATACGCCGGCAGGTCAAAGCGCTGTTCGAACGTGAGCGGCAGGCCGCCGCCTGCTTCTTTGATGAACCCCGCCGCTCCGGTTATCTTTCCCTCAAGCTGGAGGGCATTCTGGAAGCCCCGATCAACCTGTGCATCACCTGCGACCCCACCCGCGCCGAGGTAGTTCTGGGCCGGAATTCCATGCCGGAGACCGACGTTTATTCCACCTGCTGCGCCGTGCAGAACCTTTGGCTTGCCGCCCGCGCCGAGGGCATCGGCGTCGGCTGGGTCAGCATCCTGAAGCTCCCCCAACTGCGGCAAATCCTGGGCATCCCCCACCACATCGTCCCGGTGGCCTACCTATGCCTGGGTTATCCCAAGGAGTTTCCGCCCGACCCGGTCCTGCAAACCGTGGGGTGGCGCGACCGTCTGCCGGTGGAACAACTGGTCCATTTCGACGGCTGGGACAGCCCCCCGGCGGATGAACGCTGGCAGGGTTTACGGGAAGCCTTGTATACTGAGGACGCGTCGCGTGTTCGGCCAAGCGAAAGCGAGTTGTCCTGAGCCGTTGGAGGGCTTCCGTTCTTACATTTCCACCGTCTAGCCGGGGATGGCTCTGCGGAAACCGGAGTCCACGGCTTGGTTGACGGCTGTTTTGTTACCCCAGCCTGAACCAGGCATAGTCAAACCTCGATCGAAGCGCACCGTCGAAGCGCACCGTCGAAGCGCACCGTCGAAGCGCACCGTCGAAGCGCACCGTTCCTTGAATGGAGTATCAGATGACCGCGCCCGCACTGAACGCCCGATTTCGCCGTTACCGTGGCCAGAGTCTGCGGTTGCTGGACGATGCCCTGCGTGAACTGCGCAGCGGTCGCTGGTCCCGCTCCGAAGAATTGATTTGGGGCAGCCTTACCCTGGCCGTCAAAGGAGTGGCCCTGAGCCGCGGCGACCAACTCGATGGCGATTCCCAGGTCCGGGAATACGCCCGCCGGCTGGGACAGGAACACCGCGACCGCCGTATCCGGGAGGCCTTCAACCAGCTTTCCGGGTTCACCGACACCGTCGACCGGGTGCGGGACTCCCGGACGCGTCTGGACTACCTCTTCCTCCAATTGGACGACATCAGCGCGGCCATTGAGCGGCTGTGGGACCTGGCCTCGCCCCCTGACCGGACTCCTGCCGGAGATTTTGACTCTGGCGAAGCGGCATCCTGAGCGCCATGACTCCCAACGCGCAGCGTTCCCCCACGGTTGCCATCCACACCCACGGCTGCAAGCTTAACCAGGCCGACAGCAGCCGGCTGGCGCGTCAGTTCCAGCAAGCCGGGTACCAATTGGTGCCGCCCGCGGCCGACGCCGACGTGTTCGTCCTCAATACCTGCACCGTCACCGCCCAAGCCGACGCCAAGGCCCGCCAGGCCTTGCGCTCAGCCCACCGGCGCAACCCCGGCGCCCTCATCGTCGCCACCGGCTGCTACTCCCAACGAGCGGCGGGAGAACTGCAAGAGATGGACGCCGTTTCCCTGGTCGTCGGCAACACTGGCAAGGAGTCCCTGGTTGCCCTGGTCACCGGGGCCCTGACCGGCCAGGCAGAAACTGCCGGAAATGTTGTACCTCAACCCCCCAGTTTCGGCGGCTCCATGCCCGAGCCGGTCCCCGTTTTTGTGCCAGTCGGGGCTCAGCGCAAGCCAACTTTTCTTAACGCTGCGACCTCTCCGGCGGGGATCGGGGGCGATGCACCGGCGGGCCGCCTGCGGGCCATGGTCAAAATTCAGGAGGGATGCAACCAGGTCTGCGCCTATTGCATCGTGCCCAAAGTGCGGGGCCGGGAGCGCAGCGTCAGCCCCGAGTCAATAATCCGGCAGATTAACCGCCAACGGCAGGAAGGGGCGCAGGAGGTGGTGCTAACCGGCACCCAACTAGGTTCCTACGGTTTCGACCTGCCCGGCGCCGACTTGGTCCGCCTGCTTAGCCGGGTGTTGGCGGAGACCGACATCCCCCGCATTCGCGTCTCCTCGCTGCAACCCCAGGAAATCAGCGGCGCCCTGCTGCGCCTGTGGGAAGACCCCCGCCTGTGTCCCCACTTCCACATTCCCTTGCAGAACGGAAGCGACCCGGTGCTGCGGGCGATGCACCGCCGTTACACCGCGCAACAGGCGGCGCGGGCCGTGGAAAAAGTGCGCCACGCCGTGCCCGGCGCCGGAGTCACCACCGACATAATCGTCGGGTTCCCCGGCGAGGGAGATGCTGAGTTTGCCGAGAGTATCGCCACTGCCGACGCCCTGGGTTTCAGCGATATGCACGTTTTTCCTTATTCCGTCCGACCGGGCACCGGCGCCGCATTCCTTGCCGACCATGTTCCCCCCTCGGAAAAGCGCTCCCGGGTCGCTGCGATGCTGGAAGTTTCCCGGCGCCATTTCCTGGCCTTTCGTCAACTACAGCAGGGCCAGGTCAAGCCGGTGCTGTGGGAGTCTTCCCGGCGGGGGGACGACTCAATGGTCTGGTCGGGTCTGACCGACAACTACGTCCGCGTTTCGGCCAAGTCCACAGCGGACCTGAGAAACACCATAACGCCGGCCCGTTTGGGCGGCACCGTGGGCGGCACCGTGATGGCCCACGCGCTCCCGTAGCGGCCCTGCCCCGGCGGAGCAAGCAATCCGGCACGGTGGTCCAGAGCTTTTCCTTTTCTTCGCCTTTCGACCGTTGTTCCCTTTCGACCGTTGTTCCTGTTGGACCTGAGCTTGTCGAAGGGCGGTCCGGCTGTGGTTCGACCAGCTCACCGCGAACGGATTCCCGGCAACTTCAGAGAATGAAAAGGCCGTGACGCGGCAGTCGTCTGCCTTGCCTGCGACGCTTAATCGGGGTTGGACCTGATGGCTGATGATGAGGAAATCGCCGGGCCGTGAGAATGCTTTAACCGGAAACCGGCCCGGCGGGAAAATACCGAGGGGATGCTTCAGGCGGGTATGGGACCATTTTCTAAAGACAAAGTGCTGAGGTAAGTGTTCAAGCCCCGGCGTTCCAGGTACCCGGACTTGACGTCGTGGCCGTGGGAGAAGACCAGCAGCCATCCGTTTCGCTGAGCGAAGTCCAAAATCTCCCGTTTCTGCTCCAGGGTTGTTTCCGGGGAATAGTCGAACGCGGAAATCACCGGCAGGTTAAGGTGGTGGTGGGTAGGAACCAAATCGCCCAGGAACGCCACCCGCTCCCCACCGTGGTTGAACAAAACCATCTGATGACCCGGCGCATGGCCGCCGGTCACGATAACTTTCAGGCCGGGAAGTATCTCGGCATCGCCGTCTATTAGCTCTATCTGGCTGCGGTTCTTAATGGGCAGGAAGTTGTCGGCCCGGTGGGAACCCTGGAACCGCTCGTTGGGGTTATTGGCGTCGTTCCAACATTCCTCCTGCACGTAGTAGACGGCTTTGGGGAAAGTCGGCACCAGGTCCCCCGTCCGGTCCAGCCTGGTGCATCCGCCGCTATGGTCAAAGTGGAGATGCGTCAGAATAACCATGTGAATATCCTTGGGCGTCAGCCCCAGGTTGCGCAGGCCCTTGATCAACCGGCTCGGCCCTAACCCCAGGGCTTCTTTGTCGTCGTTGTCCTTGGAACCCACTCCGGTGTCAAAAATGTTCTTGCCGTTGATCTGGAGGACCAGGCACGTTATTGTCGTTGTCCTTGGAACCCACTCCGGTGTCAACCAAAATGTTCTTGCCGTTGATCTGGAGGACCAGGCACGTTAGGCCCAGAGTCATGCGGTTTTTCCGGTCAGTGTTGACCGAGGTTTCCCAAGCAGTCTTGGGAACTTGACCAAACACTGACCCAGCGTCAAGTTTGATACTACCGTCGCTGATTACCTTCGCATGAGTTACCATCATCGAGTACTCACCTCCCCTACAAACTCACGTTTCGGAAAGCTGCCCAGGCACAGCCCCCCCATTTTTCAGTGCGATATTGGAAATGTCCGGCATTGCCGCCGCCCGTCGGGTTTCCCCGTCCAACCAAGCCAACGGCGTACCCGTTTTGGCCTTCGCCAACCCCCGCAGGGAAACCGTGAGCGGGTCGGCTAAACTGGCAGGAAACGGGATTGCAACTTCCGTCACAATCTCCTTCATCCAAGGATAACGGCTGTTAGCTAGGGGGTTGTCAAGGCGGAGGTCAGCCAATTTTGGTCTGACTTTTCAAATCATTTTAAAATCATTCTTGGATTCATTCGGGAGCGCCTGCCGTTGTCCAACCCGGCCCAACCTCCGTCCCCGGCGGCACTCCCGGCCCGCAAGCCCCACGGCCGCTACTCTCCCCAAAACCACCGGCTTTGCCCGTCGCCGGTCCTCGTTCAACCAGCCAACAGTGTACCCGTTTTAGCCTTCGACAGCCCACGGCAGGGAGACCTTGATCGGGTCGGCTAAGCCGGCGTGGAACGGGATTGCAACTTTTATCACAATTAACCTTAATTAACGATAACCGTCGTTAGCTAGGAGGTTATCAAGGCAGAGATTGGCCTATATTGGTCTGGCCGATTCATTGATTTTGAAGCAATTCTTAGATTTATATGGCATTTCCTACCGCTGCCCAAAACGACCGGCTATGCCCGTTATGCGCGCAACATCGCCCCACGCCCGGCAATCGGGCCGAGGGGGAAAGCAGCAGCGATTCGAGGTGGTGTCCGTGAGAGGGTGGGCGAAGTCAGAAGTCAGGCGCAGGGGGTAACCGGAGGCCGCTCCAGGTCAAAAAAGCGGGACCCCCCCGGCGCCAAGGTCTTTTAATTGTTCCCCGTAATTCCCCCGGCAAGCTCAGCACTGAGCTTGCCGGACTACCTCCAATTTAGGGGGTTTGGGGGATGAATCCCCCAACGGAGCCCCGTATCCCGAAAATCAAAAAGACCCTGACCCAGGCACCCGGACCAACGCCAAAAATCCGATGGGGCCGGACGACTGCGGAAGGCGTAACGGGGAAGCGGTTCCACGGAACCTGCCGACCGGAACCGCCCCTGTGCATCAACCTCAGCTATCCCGCAGGTGGTTGGCCGCCGCGCGAACCCGGTCCTGCGTCCGCTCCCGGCCCAGGACTTCCATGACCCCAAACAGGGACGGCGTGGCCGACCGGGCCGTGACCGCTTCCCGCAGCAGCCCGAAGAACTCCCGGGGTCTCAGCGACAGTTCCTCCCCGGCGGCACGCAGCGTCCGCTCCAACTCCCCGGCGTCGAAGGGTTCAACCCCGGCCAGGGTCCGGGACGCCGCTTCCAAGGCCGCAATCGTCCCGTCGGCGTCCATGCCGCGCTGCACCAGGTTCGCCTCGCCGTAGTCCAGCCCACCGCCGAAGAAATAGGAAGTCATCGAGGCTGAGTCTGCCAGCACCTTGAGCCGTTCCTGAATCAGCGGCACGATCTTCAGCAGGTACTCCCGGTCTACCGGGGTAAACTCTGCGGGCAGGTCCCGTTCCAGGAACGGCATCATTTCCTCTGCCAGTTGCTCCGGGGAGAGCTGGCGGATGTACACCCCGTTAATCCAGTCCAGCCGGGTAATGTCGAAGATAGCCGCCGGCTTGCCCACCCGTTCCAGAGAAAATTCCTGCTTGACGGTTTCCAATGACATCACGTCGGAACGGTCGTCCAGCGACCAGCCCAGCAGCACCATGAAGTTTTCCAGGGCCGCCGGCAGGTATCCCGCGTCGCGGTACTCCATGATGGACGTGGCGCCGTGCCGCTTGGACAGCTTGGAGCGGTCCGGCCCCAAAATCATGGGCAGGTGCCCGAACTGCGCCGGCGTGTAGCCCAGCGCCTTGTAAAGCTGGAGATGGCGCGGCGTGCTGGAAAGCCACTCTTCGGCCCGCAGCACATGACTGATTCCCATGAGGTGATCGTCCACCACCACCGCCAGGTGATATGTGGGAAACCCGTCGGACTTTATCAGGACGAAATCGTCAACCAGCTCGTTTTTCCATTCGACGTGACCCCGAATCAGGTCGTCGACGTCGGTGCCGCCGGAAACGGGCATGACAAACCGCACCACCGACGGCGCGCCGTCAGCCTCCAGCCGCTCCCGCTCGGCATCGGTCAGGGAGCGGCAGCGGCGGTCGTAACCGATGGAGCGTTTCTCCCGCTGCTGCTCCTCCCGGACCTGGGCCAGCCGTTCCCGGGGGCAGTAACAGCGATAGGCGTTGCCCTGCGCGATGAGCCGTTCCGCGGCCTCATGGTAAAATTCCAGCCGCTCGGATTGCAGGTACGGACCGACTGGCCCGCCAACGCGGGGACCTTCGTCCCAGTCGACGCCCAGCCACTCCAACCCGTCCAGGATGCTCTCCACCGCCCCGGGCACCAGCCGTTCCTGGTCGGTATCCTCCACCCGGACGATGAACTTTCCCCCGTGCCGCCGGGCGAAAAGCCAGTTGAACAGGGCGGTGCGAACATTGCCGATGTGTGGGAAACCCGTGGGGCTTGGCGCGTACCTCACCCTTACGTTGCCGCTAACGTTGTCGGACACGGTGCCTACCGTTACCTTTCTCCCGGGACGCGCCGGGAACGAATGAGCAATAAACTTGAAAACCCCCGGGGCCCGCGCGGGCCGCGATTCGACCCGTTTGCCCAGATGCTTGCGGCCAATCGGCCCCCATCTTCGGGGAACAGGCTTTGAGGCCCCATTTAAGAGGCCCCATAAACCGTTCGTCCCGAGGCTTTGGCCGGACTTCCTCAATCAGCCTTGAAGGAACTCCCGGATTATCTCGGCCAACTCCTGAGGCTTGTCGTAGCCAATGTCGTGGACCGTTTCGGGAATCCACTGCGCCGCAGCGTGGGCGATTCCCGCGACGGCGGCAGCGACCCGCTCTTCCTTGACCAACGCCTGCTCCGTCCCGGCCCGCTCCGGGCGCGGCCCGGCCGGGACCAGCAAGACGGGACACCGCACCAACGGCCACACCGTAGACGTAGGCTCGTCGAACATCGCTTTCATCACCTGCGCGTGGTTTTCCGGCCTCAAAATGTCCTGGATTTGGCCTGCGTCGTCCTCGTACACCATGGTCTGCACGATACGTTCGATGTCGTCGTTCCAGCAAAACCACATCTGCTGGCGCAGCCGGTCCAGAAACTGCGCCCGGTCCCCCGAAACGTCCCGGGGGCGCGCGCGGGTCCTGAACTGCTCCCAAGTCTGCGCCGCGCGGGTACTTCCCCGGCGGTGCCCCCGTCAATCATCACCAGGGCGCTGACTCGGTCGGGGAACCGGGCGGCCAGGTTAATACCCACGTTGCACCCCCACGAGTGGCCCAGCACCGCCGCTTGGTCAATCCCCAAGTGGTCCAGCAAGCCGTCGGCATCTCCCGCCAGGGATTGCCAATCGTAGCCCGTCGCCGCCTGCGTAGTCTGACCGTGGCCGCGTTGGTCGGGGGCGATAACGCGAAACTTGTCATTCAGCCGCTGGGCGACCAGGTCATACCAGTGGGCCGAGGACGCCAAGCCGTGCAGAGCCAGCACCGGAGCGCCGGTCCCTCCCCAATCCAGGAAACGCATCCGCAATTCCCCGATATTAGCCCAATGCTCGGTGGGTTTCCCGGTGGGTTTCGTGGGTTTCGTGGGTTTCATAGATGCCCCTGAGCCAGCGTTAGTCAAAGCAATCTCCTCCCGGGACGGCGATGGGGCAATGGCCGGTCGTACCGGCGGCTTCATTCCATGAACGAAAACGCGGGGAACGATACCAACGATACCATAGCGGATTCTTTGTCAGTATGACCGCCAGAATTACGGCGTCCCCCGGTTTCCCTGGATTCTCGCCCAGGAGTCCCGCAGCGGCACCGTCCGGTTGAAAATCAGCCGGTCTGGCGGGGAACTGGCCGGGTCAACGCAAAAATAACCTTGCCGCTCAAACTGGTAGCGGCTGCCCGGTTCCGCCCCAGCCAGGCTTGGCTCCACTTGCGCCGCCGGAATTACTATCAGCGAGTCCGGGTTCAGGGATTCGCTCAACCCGCCCTCCGCGTCGTCATCCGGGTCGGTCTGCCGGAAAAGCGTGTCATAAAGCCGCACCTCGGCGGCAACCGCGTGTTGGGCCGATACCCAGTGCAGCGTGCCACGGACCCGCCTGCCGTCGGGGGACGAACCGCCCCGCGACTCCGGGTCGTAGGTACAATGCAGCTCCGTAATCTCCCCGGTGTTTTCGTCCCGGACCACCTCGGTACAGGTGATGTAATAGGCGTACCGCAGCCTCACCTCTCGACCCGGAGCCAGCCGGAAGAACCGGCTCGGCGGGTCTTCCAGAAAATCGTCCCGCTCAATGTAAATCTCCCGGGAAAACGGCACCTGACGGGCGCCCATGCTCGCATCTTCCGGGTTGTTGACCGCCGAAAACTCCTCAACCTGCCCCTCCGGGTAGTTGGTCAGCACCACCTTCAACGGGTTCAGCACGGCCATAACCCGGGGAGACCGCCGGTTCAGGTCTTCCCGCAGATGGTGTTCCAGCAGGGCCAACTCGGTTACGGTGTCCCGCTTGGCAATGCCCACCGACTCGCAAAAATTCCGGATTGCCTCCGGCGTATAACCCCGGCGGCGCAGGCCCGAGAGAGTCGGCATCCGGGGGTCGTCCCAGCCGTTGACCCAGCCACCTTCCACCAGGGCCCTCAGCTTCCGCTTGCTCATCACGGTATAGCTCACGTTCAACCGCGCGAACTCGGTCTGCTCTGCGTGGTAGACATCCAGCGAATCCAGAAACCAGTTGTACAGCGGCCGGTGGTCTTCAAACTCCAGGGTGCACAAAGAGTGGGTTATCCCCTCGATGGAGTCCGACAAGGCATGAGCATAGTCATACATGGGGTAGATTTGCCACTTGTCGCCGGTGCGGTGGTGTTCGGCCTTGCGTATCCGGTACAGGGTGGGGTCCCGCAGGTTGATGTTGGGCGAGGCCATGTCTATCTTGGCCCGCAAAACGTGCGCGCCGTCTTCAAATTCCCCGTCCTTCATCCGCAGGAACAAGTCCACGTTTTCCTCTACGGAGCGGTCCCGGTACGGGCTGTTGCGGCCCGGCTCGGTCAGCGTCCCCCGGTGGGCCCGGATTTCCTCGGCGCTCAGGCTGTCAACGTAGGCGTTTCCCTGCCGGATTAGCTCCAGGGCAAACTCGTACAGTTGGTCGAAGTAGTCCGAGGCGTAGTAAAGATGCTCGCCCCAGTCGTAACCCAGCCAACGCACGTCTTCCAGTATCGAGTCCACGTATTCGACGTCTTCCGTGGTGGGGTTGGTGTCGTCGAACCTCATGTGGCAGACACCGGCGTACTCCTGCGCTACGCCGAAGTTGAGGCAGATGGACTTGGCATGGCCGATGTGCAGGTAGCCGTTGGGTTCAGGCGGGAACCGGGTTACGACCCGCCCACCGTACTTGCCGGTATCGCCGTCCTCGTTAATCTTGGTGCGGATGAAATCGGTGGAAGAAAGTGGATGCCCCGCCGTCATTGTGCCTAATCCCCGTCTTGGCCGGATATGCGAATTGGCGCCCGGAACCGCCTCGCCTGCCAGTTTCTGGTGGCATGGCGTCAATTCCAGGATATTTTAGCACAACCTTGGACTCCGTTCGTCGGACTCCGTTCGTCCTAATGCTCTCGAAGGTAACAGTTCAGACTTGGTGAGATGAATTGGTTTTAGCCAACTGCCACTTTTTCCAGGGGGTTTGGGGCAGGAGGCTTGGGGGATTCATCCCCCAACGTAACCCAACCCCCATATTCCGCCACTCCGCTCCCCTCAACCCTGAACAGTTACTCTCGAAGGACTCCCTTAACGATTCCGGTATCGCGCTAGCGACACGGCCAAGTCTTCCGGCAGCTCGGACCGAAACTCCATGAATGCTCCGGTGGCCGGGTGTTCAAACCCCAGCCGGCCGGCATGGAGGAACTGACGGCCCGGCGAAGCCTCGGCCCGCCCATAAACCGCATCGCCGACCAGCGGGTTTCCCAGGTGGGCCAGGTGGACCCTTATCTGATGGGTACGGCCCGTTTCCAGGTCCAAATCCAGAAGGGTGACTCCCGGCAGTTCTTCAGTGACCCGGTAGCGGGTTCGCGCCGGTTTGCCCCCCTCAACCACCGCCATTTTCTTCCGGTTGCGGGGATGCCTGCCAATGGGCAGGTCAATAACCCCCTCCGGTTGGGGTAGCGAACCCACCGCCAACCCCAGATAGCCCTTGGACACCCGCCGCTCCTTGAGCGAGTCCGACAGGTGATGGTGGGCCGCATCGTTCTTGGCCACAACCATCAACCCGGAGGTGTCCTTGTCCAGGCGGTGGACAATGCCCGGCCGCAGCGCCCCGCCGATCCCTTGAATCCCCGGACAAAGCGCCAGCAGGGCGTTCACCAACGTCCCATCGGGATGGCCCGGCCCGGGATGCACCGCCAGCCCGGCGGGCTTGTCCACCACAACGACGTCATCGTCTTCGAACACCACCGGCACCGGAATCGGTTCCGCCGCCAGTCCAATGGGACGGGGCGGCGGCATTGTCACGGCGATAGCATCTCCCGCCCGCACCTGCTGGGCGGGTTTTGCCGACCCGCCGTTCAGCAGAACGTGCCCTTCGTTGATGAGGGAATGCAGGCGGCTGCGGGTCAACTGCTCCAGATGTTGGGCCAGGTAGCTATCCAGCCGCATCGGGCCGTGACTCACCTTCAAGTCCCACCGGCGCCCGCTGCCGGCAGTGGTGGTCACGGCGTCCCTTCCCGGTGGACTCGGGGGATGTCCGGGTCCGGGCCACCCCAGTCGGAGACAACGGACGGCAGCTCCGGGCTGCCCGGCAGCGATTCCGCCTTGGCATCGGACGGTGCGGGATGTTCCGGCTCCGGCGCTGTTTCCTCGGTCATATCCAAATCGTCTAAAGAGCCGCCGGGTTCCGGCGTGAGCGGTTCCTCAAAACCGGGAGAGACGACTTCCTCATCCCGCTCATCTTCCAAGTCAGATAAGTCGGCCGCCCGGTAGCGTGAGCCGGTCGCCCGGTAACGGCGGTCAATTACTGAAGGCACCGGCTGAGAAGGCACCGGCTGAGGGACGAACTCCTCGGCGGGTGGGCGCGGTTCCGGTTTTGACGACCCGCTGTTGGTGAAGACCCATCCCAGGATTATCAGGCCCGTGACAATGGCGGCGTCGGCAATGTTGAACACCGGCCACGGCCCGATGTCAATGAAGTCGGTGACGAACCCCAGGCGGAGGCGGTCTATCAGGTTGCCCAAGGCACCGCCTAGTTGCAAACCCAGGCTAAACCGCAGAAGGTTGCTGGGGTTGGGTTGGCTCCGGTAAATCAACACCAGGATGACGATGCCTACAAAGGAGACGAAAATCAGAGGGGTGTTCAGTCCCTGGAAGATGCCGAAGGCGCTGCCGGTGTTGTGGACGTGGGTGAAGCGGAAAAACCCCCGGAAGGGATAGGACATCCCGGGGTTCAGCAACTCAATAACCACGTACTTGGTCAGTTGGTCCAGAAGGAAAACCAGGGCGACCAACTGCAGGACGTTGAAGTCCAGATAGATGGGCCGGCGGCGGGTCAGTTCGGGTTCCGCCGGCGGCGGCGGGTCATGCGCCATCTAGGCCAGATTCTCGCAGAAAAAGGGGCTTACTTCGTCAACCAGCAGGTCCTCTTTGCCGAACCAAAAGTGGTCAACGCCGGGCACCAGCTTGAAAGTCGGCGGCGTCGCAAAAGAATCCAGAACCGGCTGAAGATTTTCGGCTTGAATCAGCTTGTCCCGGTCGCCGGTAATGACCAGCTTGGGCTGCTTGTTCTTCTTCAGCGCCGCCGTCTCCAGCGCTTCATAAGACGGCGAAATCAGCGCAAACACCTTGGGGGCCTTGTGCAGCTCCGGATGAGCGCAAACCACCCTGGTTCCGAAAGAGTATCCCGCCAGCCCAATGCGCTTTTCGTCCACGTCAGGCCACGCCTGAAGCAGCTCGATGGCCGCCAACGCCTCGTGGTGTTCCTGTTCCCCCTTGGTGTGCTCCCCCTCGCTGTTGCCCACGCCCCGGAAGTTAAACCGAAGGGTGGCAATCCCCTGCTGCGCCAAGGCGAAGGAGACGGCCAGCACCACGTTGTTGTCCATGTTCCCGCCGAAAAGGGGGTGCGGGTGGCAAATAACCACGCCCGGAACCTTGCCGCCGGCGTCGTCCGGCGTCGCCATTACCCCTTCAAAGTTGAGGCCCTTGGCTTTGAACGTCACTGCGCTTTGCCGCATAACTGGCCCTCCGCGTCGCCATGCTCCCAGGCTGCCCTAATCTTAAGGAAACCCGGTAGTGTTTGGCAAGGAATACTGCTAGAATAATGGGCGGACTTTGGCCGTTTCCAGTCCGTTCTAATCAGCCGTTCTAATCAGATTTTCATAGCCGGCCCAACCCATCAACCACCGGCATCCACCGGCCTGAGAGGTAGAACATGACCGTCATAGACCTGCGCAGCGACACCGTTACCAAACCCACCGAGGTTATGCGCCGCGCCATGGCCAACGCCGAAGTCGGCGACGACGTCTACGGGGAAGACCCGTCCATCAACCAACTCCAGGAACAGGCCGCCGAGATGCTGGGCAAAGAAGCCGGGCTGCTGATGGCCAGCGGCACCATGAGCAACCTCGTGGCCGTGCTGTCCCACTGCCGCCGAGGGGACGAAGTCGTAATGGGCGACCAGGCCCATATCTTCTGGAACGAGTCCGCCGGGGCCTCCGCGCTGGCCGGGGTGCAAGTCCGCCTCGTCCCCAACGGCCCCCAGGGGGAAATTGACCCAGCCGACTTGCAGGACGCCATCCGGCCCGCGGGCAACATCCACATGCCCCCAACCAGGCTGGTCTGCCTGGAAAACACCCACAACCGTTGCAGCGGCGGGGTGTTGACCCCTCAGGACACCAAGGCGGTGGCCGACGTGGCCCACGCCGCCGGCGCCAGCGTGCATCTGGACGGCGCGCGGGTGTTCAATGCTGCCGTGGCCCTGGAAGTCCCGGCCAGCGAGTTGGTCAAGGACGTGGACGACGTTTCCTTCTGCCTGTCCAAGGCCCTAAGCTGCCCGGTGGGGTCGGTGCTGTGCGGCAGCAAGGACTTCATTGACGAAGCCCTGCGCTGGCGCAAGATGGTCGGCGGGGGGATGCGCCAGGCTGGGATACTGGCCGCCGCCGGCCTGGTCGCGCTGGACACTATGGTTGACCGGCTGGCCGACGACCACGCCAACGCCCGCCGGCTGGCCCAGGGCCTGGCCAACATCGACGGACTTACCGTCGACCCGGACAGCATCTACACCAACATCGTCATCTTCGACGTTGACCAGTCCGTAGGGACCGCTGCCGACCTAATCGCTAGTCTCCGGGAGCAGGAAGTGTTGGTCAGCTCGCCCGGCCCTCATTCCATCCGCATGGTCACCCACAGGGAGGTTGACTCCGCCGACATTGACGAAGCCCTTGCCCGCACCGCCCAGGCCGTTAAAGAAATGAAGTCCGCTTAGACCCGTTCGTCCCGAGCCTCTGGAAAGACTTCCTTAGCCCGGAAAACAAAAGACCGGAAACCACATTCGTAGACCGACCCGCGTCAGGAGACCGCCCATGCCCGAAGTAACCTTGGAACAATCAACCACCGCGCTGCTGATTGCCGATTTCTACGCCGACATGATGGCTTCCATGCCCCACGCGGTAGACCGCGGCGTGGTTGAGAAGACCCAAGCCCTCCAGCAGGCCGCCCGCTCCGCTGGGCTGCTCGTCTGCTACTCCGCCACCGTCTTCCGTCCGGGCTACGTCGAAATCAGCGACCGCAACAAGACCTTCAGCCAGCGCAAGGCATCAGGCGCCCCGGCGGTCAGCGACCCAATGCAGGTCATCCACGCCGGCGTCGCCCCCATCGAGGGTGAGGTGGTAGTGGGCAAGCACCGGGTCAACGCCCTGTACGGCACCGATCTGGACATGACCCTGCGGGCCAACAACATCCAGACCATCATCCTGTTGGGATATGCCACCAGCGGCGTGGTGCTGTCCACCACCCGCTTCGCCGCCGACGCCGACTACCGTATCATCATCGTCGAAGACTGCTGCTCCGACTCCGACCCGGAAGTCCACGACTTCCTGACCCAGCGCATCTTTCCCCGCCAGGCCGACGTGGTGCAGTCCGCCGATGTGATTGCGGCTTTGGCCGGGTAGCTTTGGGCGGGTAACACAAACCTTCCGGCAAAACCGGACGCAGCAGAATCAAGCCCCCTCGTCTGACGGAGGCTCTGTATCTTCGCCCCACCACCGCCGCAGGCGCGCGGCAATCTCCGGCTCCATCCCTTCGGTGGATGGTTGGAAGTAGCGCCGGCCTTGCAAGCCCGGCGGCAGGAAGTCCTGCTCCGCAAAATGCCCGGGATGGTCGTGGGCGTACCGGTATCCCTTCCCATATCCCATATCCCGGCTCAAGCCCGTGACCGCGTTGCGGAGGTGGAGCGGCACCGGCTCGTTGGGCAGTCCCCGCACATCCTCCATCGCCCGCTCCAGCCCCATGTAAGCCGTGTTGCTCTTGGGCGCAGTTGCCAGAAAGACCGTCGCCTCGGCTAACGGGATGCGGCCCTCGGGCATCCCGATGAAGTGGACCGCCTGCTGCGCCGCCATCGCCACTGACAGCGCCTGCGGCTCGGCCAGCCCAATGTCTTCGGCAGCCAGGATGACCAAACGCCGGGCGATGAACAGCGGGTCCTCGCCCGACTCAATCATCCGGGCCAGCCAGTAAAGCGCGCCGTCCGGCGACGACCCTCGCACCGACTTGATGAACGCCGAGATGGTGTCGTAATGGCTGTCCCCTGCCTTATCGTACCCCGGCGAGCGCCGTTGCAGCGCGTCGGATATGGTGTCCAGCCCAATCCGGCGGGTTTGCCCGGCATCCGGGGGGGTGGCCACCGCGGCCGTCTCCAGCGCGTTCAGGGCAACCCGCGCATCGCCGTTGGCGATGTTGACCAGGTGTTCCAACGCCTCGTCGGAAAGCTGCACGTTCCAGCCGGCCAACCCCCGTTCCGCATCCGCCAACGCCCTTCCAATGACCTGTCCCATCTCTTCGGGTTCCAGGCCGCGCAGCGTCACCACCCGGCAGCGGGAGAGCAGGGGAGCGTTGACCTCAAAGGACGGGTTTTCCGTGGTTGCGCCGATAAAGGTGAACGTGCCGTCCTCGACGTGAGGGAGAATCACGTCCTGCTGCGCCTTGTTGAAGCGGTGGATTTCGTCCACGAAAAGGATGGTCGGCTGCCGGTAAAGGCCCTGCCGGTCTTTGGATTCGGCGACGATGCGCCGCAGGTCGGCAACCCCGGAGGTAACGGCGCTGATGGGTTCGAAATGGGCCTCGGTTACGCCGGCCACCAGCCGGGCCAGCGTGGTCTTGCCGCTGCCCGGCGGCCCCCAAAGTATGAATGACGGCGTCCGGTCGGCGTCAATCGCCCGGCGCAGCGCCCGGTCCGGCCCCAGCACATGCTCCTGCCCGATGAACTCGTCAAAAGAGCGGGGCCGCATCCGCTCCGGCAGGGGCGCCAGACCCACCGCCCTTTGCTGCCGGTCATGCTCAAACAGCGTCATTTCAAGGCCCGTTTGGTTGAGCGTGTCGGCATGGTTGACCACGCCTGCATCATCATCGTCCCGGCATTGGCCGGGTTGGAAAAGACGCGGCGGGAGTCGTTCACTGGCCGCCGCCGCTTGGGGGTTCAGATTGCCTCAGCGAAAACCCGACGGAAGATGTATCTCCCAGTTGCAGCTCTCGATTGCCGGTCAGCTGCGCCAACCGCCGGAGTTGCTGGTTGGACCTGATGACAAAGGGGCGGGGAGGCTGGAAATCCAGCGATTCCAGCAACGGCAGCGCATCCTCGACTGCCTCCACCGCCTCTACTATCTCCCCGGCTTGCAGGCGGTTGCCGTGTTCCAGTTCTGCCCGGGCCTGCAAGATGAACCTGCGGCTCATGGCTCGGCGGTCTTCGGGGCTTTGATTTCCAGGTTCGGGCAGTGGGGGTATCAGTGGCGGTATCGTAGTCATGCTGTTCCGGTCATTCCCAATCCGTCGATTCAATCCGTTCTTCTGGAGACTCTCGAAGGCAGGGCCTTTTAATTGTTCCCCGTAATTCTTCGGCAAGCTCAGCACTGAGCTTGCCAGACCACCCCAATTCAGGGGGTTTGGGGGATGAATCCCCCAACGTAGCCCCCGTCCCCAGAAAATTAAAAGACCCTGGGAAAACCTCCGCAGCCGTTCCCTTACCGGAAGTGGGGCAGGACCTTGTCTGAAAAAAGCTGGAGCGACTTGACAATCTGCTCGTGGGGCACCAACCCGCCGATGTTATGCCAGAAGATAACGCCCTGGCAGTCAAACATCTCCCGGATGGCCTCAATCTGTTCGATGCACTCCTCGGGGTCACCGACGATGGCATAGTCCTTGAGGAATTCATCGGTGGTGATGGTCGCCGCCCGTCCCGAACCGCGGGACCGGCCTCCGCGCAGCACACCCAGGTAATTGTCAATGGTTGGCCTCAGAACCGCCTCCGCCTTCTCCCTGCTCTCGGCCACACAGGCGGCCAGAGTCGGCAGCACCTTCACCTTGGCCGGGTCATGGCCGCTGGCTCGCAGTTGCTGCCGGTAAGCCGAGAGACCGTCTTTGACCCCCTGCTTGGTTATTATCAGCGGCGTCACCAGCAGGTTGTGGCCCAGCGTTCCCACCATCGGAAAAGTGTCCGCGCTGTTGGACGCGATGTAAACCGGCGGGTGTGGCTGCTGTACCGGCTTGGGCACCACCGCGACATCTTCGGCCTGGAAGAACTCGCCCTGGTAGTCCAGCCGCTCCTCAGTCCAGCACTTGATGACCACCTCCAGCGCCTCCAGGAACCGGGGCCGGCCTTCCTCCATCGCGATTCCCATTCCCTGGTAGTGTTCCGGGTTGGAACCCCGGCCGATGCCAAAAATCGCGCGCCCCCCGGACAGCACGTCCAGAGTCGCCCACTCTTCCGCCAGGCGGACGGGTTGATGCAGCGGCAGCAGGTTCACCGCCGTGGCAATCTTGACCCGCTCGGTGCAGCGGGCGATGGCCGCTGCCAGCAGCAGCGGGGCCGGCAGCACCGAGAAGCGGGGGTTGAAGTGGTATTCGGCCAGCCAGATTGCGTCCAGCCCCAGCCGGTCGGCCAACTGCCCTTGGGCGATGATGTCGTTGTAGCGGGCGCACACGTCCTGGCTGGGGGCACAGGGCAGTTGGTCAAACAGTCCAAATTCCATCAAGTCTCCCTTTGACAACCCTGCTAGAGGTCCCCGGGTTGGAGCAAGCCTTTGTACGCCGGCCGGTACACGCTGGGCAACTGCGGGCCACGGTTGCGGAAAATCGGTCCAACGCACCGCGATTATACCAGCCTGCGCCTATCGCCAACGGGCCGGGCGACTGGCCTGAGCTATCGCGAAGTCCCTTTAGAAGTCCCTTTAATCGTTCGTCCTGAGGCCCTCGAGGGGCTTCCTCACACAAGCTTACAACACAAGCTTACAAAGGAATGTTCCCGTGTTTCTTAGCCGGCAGGCTGTCCCGCTTGCCCTGAAGCACGTCCAGGGCCGAAACTATCCTGGGCCGGGTCTGGGCCGGGTCTATCACGTCATCCAGGTAACCCCGGCTGGCCGCCACGTAGGGGCTGGTGAACTTTTCCTGGTAGTCCCGAGCCAACTCCAGACGGGTCTTTTCCGGTTCGTCCGACTTCGAGATTTGCTCCCGGTGGATAATGCTGACCGCGCCGTCCGGCCCCATCACCGCAATCTCCGCCGACGGCCAAGCCAGGTTGACATCCGAACTCAGGTGCTTGCTGCTCATCACGATGTAGGCTCCGCCGTAGGCCTTGCGGGTGATGACGCTAATCTTGGGAACGGTGGCCTCGGCGTAGGCGTAGATGAGCTTGGCCCCGTGACGGATAATCCCGCCGTGTTCCTGGTCCACGCCGGGCATGAAACCGGGCACGTCCACCAGCGTAACCAGCGGAATGCTGAAACAGTCGCAAAACCGGACGAAGCGGGACGCCTTGGCCGAAGCGTTGATGTCCAGCACCCCGGCCAGGTAAGCCGGTTGGTTGCCGATTAGCCCCACCGAGTTGCCGTTGAACCGGGCGAACCCCACGACCACGTTGGGGGCGTAGTCCTGGTGGACTTCCATGAATTCTTCGTCGTCCACTAGCCGGTATATTATGTCGCGCATATCGTAGGGACGGTTGGCCTCGTCGGGGACGATATACCGCAGCTCCGGGTCGGCGCGCCCCGCCGGGTCGCCGGTGGCGTAGACTGGCGGATCTCCCACGTTGTTGGACGGCAGGAAGCTGAGCAGGCGGCGCACCTCGGCCAGGCATTCTTCCTCCGACGGGTAAACGAAGTGGGCCACCCCACTCCGGGTGGCGTGGGAGTCGGCTCCCCCCAACTCCTCGTGGGTGACTTCGGCGCCGGTCACCGCCTTCACCACATCCGGCCCGGTTATGTACATCTGGCCGATTCCCCGCACCATGAATATGAAGTCAGTAATCGCCGGGGAGTACACTGCCCCGCCGGCCGAGGGTCCCATAATCACCGAAATCTGCGGCACCACGCCGGAGTAGCGCGTGTTCCGCAGGAAAATGTCTCCGTAGGCCGCCAGGCTGGAAGCTCCCTCTTGGATCCGCGCGCCGCCCGAGTCGTTCAGCCCGACCACCGGCCAGCCCGACTTGCCCGCCAGGTCCATGACCTTGCAAATCTTCTCGCCAACGACTTCGGACAGGGAACCCCCGAACACGGTGAAGTCCTGGGCGTAGCCGAAGACCCTCCGTCCGTCCACCGAGCCGTAGCCGGTCACCACAGCGTCCCCCAGGAACGTCCGTTCGCCCAGACCGAACTCGGTTGCCCGGTGGGTCACAAAGGAGTCTATTTCCTGGAAAGACCCCTCGTCCATCAGCTTACCCAGCCGCTCCCGGGCCGTCAGCTTCCCCCGGTCGTGCTGCTGGTCAATGCGCTGCTGGCCCCCGCCCTGTTGCGCCTGCTCGCGCATCCGGTCGAGCGCCTCAATTTTTTCGTCAATCGGCCGTTTTTCCAGGGCCATAACCGCTTCCCCGTCCCCCGGTCCGTAAATCGGCTTCACTCTAGCAGAGGCCCGAACCCCCATGCAAGGCCGGGCTTTCAGGTGTCAGGGGCATTTAATTGTTCCCCGTCATTCCTCTGGCAAGTTCAGCGCTGCATTGCCAGACCACCCCAATTCAGGGGGTTTGGGGGATGAATCCCCCAACGTAACCCCCGTCCCCAGAAAATCAAAAGACCCTGCTTCAGGTGCAAAAAGGTGTAAAATGGCATACGTAGCCATGTCTCAATCATCTGCCATCTTTGACCGGCTCAAGGTGTCCGGCGGCGAACCCCTGGCTTGGGGCCGCCGCACCTACGTCATGGGCGTCATCAACGTCACACCGGACTCCTTCTCCGGCGACGGGCTGGGGTCGGACATCCCGGCCATCGTGGACCAGGCCCTGAGGTTCCGGGACGAAGGCGCAGACCTCCTTGACATCGGCGCCGAGTCAACCCGCCCCGGCCACCAACCCGTGTCCCCCGGCGAAGAGCTGCGCCGGCTAATTCCGGCCCTGGAAGCCGTCGCCGCCAACGTGGACCTGCCCATCAGCGTCGACACTTACAAGGCCGCAGTCGCCCGCCGCGCCCTGGCCGCCGGAGCGGTAATCGTCAACGACGTATGGGGGTTGAAGGCCGACCCCGAGATCGCCGCTGTCGTCGCCGAAGCCGGCGCCGGGCTGGTCCTGATGCACAACCAAACCACGCGCGCGTATAACGACTTCATCCCCGACTTGATTGACGGCCTGCGCCAAAGCGGCGAGCTCGCCCGGCAGCGCGGGGTTAGTCCCGGCAACATCATCCTCGACCCCGGCATCGGCTTCGGCAAAACGCCGGACCACAACCTGGAAGCCCTGCGCCGGCTGAACGAGTTGCGCTCCCCGGGCTTCCCCCTGCTGGTCGGCACGTCCCGCAAGTCCACCATCGGTCTGGTGCTGGATCTGCCCGTGGAAGAACGGCTGGAAGGCACCGCCGCCACCGTCGCCATCGCCATCGCAGGCGGCGCAGACATCGTGCGGGTGCATGACGTCCGGGAGATGGTGCGGGTCTGCCGCATGACCGACGCAATTGTGCGGGACTGGAGACCGGCCAATTGGACCCGGTAACCGTCTACCTGGGCCTGGGATCCAACCTGGGCCAACGGGACGACAACCTGGGCCAAGCCGTCGAGCTGCTGGCCGCGTCTCCCCAAATGCGAATAGTGCGGTCATCTTCCATTTACGAGACCGACCCCTGGGGATATACCGACCAACCTCCTTTCCTCAACTGCGTTGTAGAGGC
This sequence comes from Dehalococcoidia bacterium, assembly GCA_965262735.1. GTDB lineage: Bacteria > Chloroflexota > Dehalococcoidia > Lucifugimonadales > UBA3495 > CATOSK01. Next base: position 1,059,128 of record CBDHFS010000002.1, read on the forward strand.
ACAAACCACGCTGGCTCCCGCCCCGCTGCTGGAGCTGGCCAAAGACGTGGAACAGACCGTCGGGCGGCAACACAACTTCCGGTGGGGCCCCCGCCTCATCGACGTGGACATTCTGCTCTACGCCGACCAAATCGTGTCTATTGCCGACCCCGACTTGCAGATTCCCCACGCCCGTTTGACCGACCGGGCCTTCGTGCTGACGCCGCTGTCCGAAATCGCCCCGCAAGCCCGCCACCCCGCATCCGGCCGTCCCGTTGCGTCGCTTGCCCGGCAGGTCAAGGGCGCCGAAGGCGTCAAGCTGTGGGCCCCGCCGCCCGTCTTGCCTGACCCCAACCCCTGATCCATACAATCGCCCGGCTTGTAACAGTTCAGACTTGGTGGAGTGAATTTTTTTCAGGGGGTTTGGGGGATGAATCCCCCAACGTAACCCAACCACTATATTCCGCATTCCGCCATCGGCCCCTCCCCTCAACCCTGAACTGTTACCCAATCGCAGCCAGTCTTGACAACCGGGCCGCCCTACAGCATATTTGTTTGTTGGAAACCCCCGTCTATCAACGGGGGAGCTTCCAGTGTTACGCGACACCAAAACACTTCTGAAATAAAACAACCAGCGCAAAACTGTTTGGAGGAATCACACAATGCCGGAAAAGCAGCTGTCATTCAGCAATGAAGCGCGCTCCAGTCTAATGCGCGGCGTCAACGAGTTGGGGCGGGTAGTCGGATTAACCCTGGGACCCAGCGGCCGCAACGTTCTGCTGGCCCGCGTGTGGGCCTTGCCCGTAGTTTGCAGCGACGGCGTAACCGTTGCCAAGGAAGTCGTCCTGCCCAACCCCTACGAGAACATGGGCGCCCAGTTGATCAAAGAAGCCGCGTCCAAGACCAACGACGTGGTTGGCGACGGCACCACCACCTCGGTGGTCCTGGCCCGCTCTATCATACAAAACGGGTTTAAAGACGTGGCCGCCGGCGCCTCGGGCACCAACCTCAAGTCGGGCATCAGCCGTGCCGTCGCTGCCGTCGTGGACGAAATCGCCAAGCTGTCGGTGCCCGTCGAAAACCGGGAGCAGGTCGCCAGGGTCGCCGCCCTGTCCGCCCACGAGGAAGGCATCGCCAACCTCATCGCCGACGCCATGGACCGGGTGGGCCGCGAGGGCGTCATCACCGTCGAGGAGTCCAAGAGCATAGAAGACGACTTGGACGTGGTCGAGGGTATGCGCCTCGACCGGGGATACCTGTCCCCCCACTTCGTGACTGACGCTCAGCGCATGGAAGTCGAGCTTGACCAACCCCTGTTCCTGATTACCGATCAGAAGGTCAGTTCCGCCCAGGACATCATCCCCACCCTGGAAATTATTGCCGAGGCCGGACGCCGCCCGCTGGTCGTCATCGCCGAGGACGTCGAGGGTGAGGCGCTGGCCACCATGGTCGTCAACAAGCTCCGCGGCACCGTCGGCGGCGTCGCCGTCAAGGCCCCCGGGTTCGGCGACCGCCGCAAGGCCCTGCTGGAAGACCTGGCGATTATGACCGGCGGCACCGTCATCAGCAACGACACCGGCCTCAGCCTCGACGGTGTCGAGCTATCCCACCTGGGCTCGGCCCGCCGTCTCGTGGCGTTGAAGGACGAGTCCACCATCATCGAAGGCGCCGGGGATGAATCGGCGGTCTACGGACGCATAGAGCAGCTTCGGGTGCAAATCGAGAACACCACTTCCGACTACGACCGGGAAAAGTTGCAGGAACGCCTCGCAGCCCTGGCTGGCGGCGTCGCCGTCATCAAGGTGGGCGCGGCCACCGAACCGGAGCTTAACGAGCGCAAGTCCCGCGCCGAAGACGCCCTGGCCGCCACCCGCGCCGCCGTCGAAGAAGGCATCGTCCCCGGCGGGGGCGTCACCCTCGTCCGTGCCGAACAAGCCCTCGACGACCTCATCGCCGGGCTTTCCGGCGACGAAGCGTTGGGAGCCCGCATCGTCAAGGACGCCCTCAGCGCGCCCCTCGTCCTCATATCCGAGAACTCCGGCTACCACGGTCAGGTGGTCCTGGAGCGGGTCAGGGAAAGCGAAGGCGCTTGGGGCTTTGACGCCGAGGCCGGCGAGTACACCGACTTGGTGCAGCGCGGCATCATAGACCCGGCCAAGGTCACCCGGTCCGCCCTGCAGAACGCCGGCAGCGTCGCCGGAATGATTCTCACCACCGAGGTGATAGTCTCCGATATTCCTAAGTACGTGCCCCTGCCGGCGGACATCCAGGACTTCATGCACGACTAAAGCCCCGAATCGTTCGTCCTGAGGCCCTCGAAGGACTTCCTGGCTAACTGGCCCGAACCGTTTTGTTATAAACTTGGTTCGGGCCTTTGATTTTACCAGCCGTGGCTGCGGGAGGAGATACTTGCTCAGCCGAGAGTCCATCGCCGGTTTAATCGCCGGGTCTCCACCGTTGCTCGGGGGGTACCGGTCAGCGACAGACCAGCTCCAGCCCAACGGTTTCGACCTTACCGTAGCAGAAATCCACCGGCTGTTGACCCCCGGCAGCATGGGCCGGGACACAGACCGGCGGGAAGTTTCCTCCCTGGAACCGCTGGATTTTGATGACGAAGGCTGGCTGCACCTGCCCACGGGCCACTATCTGATAACCTTCCAGGAAGAAGTCGCGCTGCCCCGCTCGCTGATGGCCCTGATTTATCCCCGTTCCAGCCTTCTCCGCAGCGGCGTCAGCATCCACACCGGCGTCGGCGATGCCGGGTATCGCGGACGCCCCCAGGCGTTGATGGTGGTGCATCACCCGGCAGGCTACCACCTTCAGCAGGGCGCGCGGGTGGCCCAACTGGTGTTCTTCCCCCTGGACTGCCCCACCGAGGAAGGCTATTCCGGCGCCTACCTCAACGAAAACCTGCCCACCGATGGGTAATCAGCGGACCGACTCAAGCCCGGCTTCACCGCCCATGAGCGAAACACTGCAACTCACCGCCATCGTCAAGGAATTTGCCTCCGAGTGCGGCTTCGACCTCGTTCGCATCGCGTCCGCCGACGAATTTGCCGAGGACCGCAGCATCGCCCTGGAGCGCATAGACTCCGGTCTCATGGACGGGCTGCCGTGGTATACGCCGGAGCGAGTGCGGCGGGGCAGCGACCCGGAACAGCTTCTGCCCGGCGCCCGCTCCATCATCTGCCTCGGCCTGAACTACTTCCCGGACGAACCGCAGGAACCGCCCGATCCCGGCCACACCCCGCCCCGCGGCAAGGTTGCCCGATACGCCCGCGGGCGGGACTATCACCGCATCATCAAGAAACGGATGCGCGACTACGTTGCCGGTCTGTCCCAACGCCTGGAATGCGATGTAGCCGCCCGATGGTACGTTGACGACGGGCCAATGCTGGACCGGGCCGCCGCCAACCGGGCCGGTCTCGGCTGGTTCGGCAAGAACACCAACATCCTCACTCCACAAGTCGGTTCCTGGGTATTCCTTGGCCAGATAGTCACCGACCTGACGTTGGAGCCCGACCCGCCTTTGACCAAGACCTGCGGAAGCTGCGTCCGCTGCATTGAAGCCTGCCCTACCGGGGCCATCGTCGCCCCCTACGTGGTGGACAACTCCCGCTGCATCTCCCACCTCACCATCGAGAACCGGGGCGCGATTCCCGTGGAACTTCGGCCCCTGATGCTGGATTGGGTGTTCGGGTGCGACATTTGCCAGGAGGTTTGCCCGGTCAACCGCAAAGCCCAGCCCACCCGCAATCGGGAGTTGGGCGACCGGAAGCTGGCAACGCTGGACTTGGTGGAACTGCTAGGCTTGACCCCGGAGGAATTTCTAAGACGGTTCCAGGGGACGCCCATCATGCGGGCCAAGCTGACCGGCCTGAAACGCAACGCCTGCGTGGCCCTGGGCAATCTCAAGGACCCCCAGGCCGTCGCCGCCCTGGGTGACGCGGTTATTCAAGCTGAACCACTGGTCAGAAGCCACGCCGCCTGGGCCTTGGGCCGCATCGGCGGACAGCAGGCGCACTCCACCCTGACCAAGGCCGCGGCCACGGAGACGGAGCCGCAAGTCCTGGAAGAAGTGATGGCCGCTTTGGCCGACCTGGAGGATTCTAGCGCTTTCCCTGCGTGTCAGACTGGTTGCGGGCCTTGACCGGGCCGTTTTCCTTGTTGGGCGAATCATTGGCCGGGTTGTCCGGCCCCTTCTGCCCACCCCGGTTTGCGCCGACGCCCCGGTTGCGCCGGGCGCGGGGCTTGCTCTTTTCCTGGGGAGGCTCGACCGGCACCACGTAGCCCGGACCAAACTTCAGCTTCTTCATTTCCTCTTCGATGAGAAAGAAGTCGTTCTTGGGCAGCAGGTGCAGGTTCCCCTGGAAGGCCATGTACCAGTTCTCCGGGGGCCAGCGGCGTATGTAGTCCAGCCGGTGCGCCAGCAAACCGGCTTGAATGTAGTCGGACTCTTCCAGCACCACCTCGGGCTTAATGTCGATACGGTACAGCCAATCTACGCTGCCTTCGTTCTTCCAAATAACCGTTTCCTCTTCCCGGTATGTCGAGGTCAGGGTAGCGGTTGCCGCGAACCGCCGGATGCCGGAAACGTAGTACAGCATCCGGTCACCGGCCTCCACCCGCTGCACCTTGCGCCGGTGTTCAGCCTTCAACCCCTGTACCGTGAAGTTCAGGTCTCGGGTGATATGGAAGTTCTCTTCGTTGCAAATTACCATCCAGAAATTTCGGGGCATGGGTTACCTCGGTGGACAATGGGAGCGAAATTCCGGCCAACACAGCCGGACTACATGGCCGGACTACATGGATTGAACCGCTCCCCAACTCTAAATCCATTCTACCAACACCCCCGCCGGATTAAAACCGCCCCACCAAACCGGGGCTGACGAGTTATCATGGTTTTACCATAACCTGACACTGTTGACTTGCCCTGGTTGGACCGGCTCAAGATGCACCTACTCCAAAAACTTTGCAATCGTCCTGTGTGTCCAACGTAACTGTTCAGGGTTGAGGGGAGGGGAGGGGAGGGGCCGATGGCGGAACATGAGGGTTGGGTTACGTTGGGGGATTCATCCCCCAAACCCCCTGGAAAAATTGGCAGTTGCCTGAAAGCCTTGGCTGAAACCAATTTACCCCCTCAACTCTGAACAGTTATTGCCATCCGTGCTAACCTCAACCGTTGTCCATTTTCGCCGGTTGTTGTAACATCCCGGTTGTTGTAACATCACTGAGGCCCGCCGCTGGCAGTACGCCCAGCACAAAAACCGGGCGGAGGAACGGGTAATGACATCTACCAGGTCCAGGGACCGGGAAATCGCCATCGTTGGGGTGGCCGAGTCCGACGAAATGGGCACCGTCCCCAACAAGTCTTCCCTTCAGCACCACGCCGAGGCCGCCTACAACGCTCTGGAAGACGCCGGGCTCGCCAAGAGCGACGTCAATGGCCTCCTCACCGCCGGTTTCTCCACCCTGGCCACCGCCGAATACCTGGGAATCCAGCCGGGGTTCACCGACAACACCTCGGTGGGCGGCTCGTCCTTCGTCATTCACGTCGCCCACGCCGCCGCCGCCATTCGCGCCGGCTACTGCGACACCGTGCTGATTACCCACGGCCAGGCCGGACGCTCCACCCGGGCTCGGATTCCCGCCGACCCCAACCTGCCGGTGGCCCAGTACGAAGCCCCCTACGGGTTGGTCGGCCAGCCCGTCAACTACTCCATGGCCTGCACCCGCTATATGCACGAGTACGGCGAAGACCGCACCCGCCAGGCAATGGCGGAAATCGCCGTGTCCACCCGCAAGTGGGCCAACCTCAACCCCAAGGCGGTGATGCACGAGACCCCCATGACCTTCGACGATTACCACGACTCCCGGTGGGTGTCCTGGCCCTTCCACCTGGTGGACTGCTGCCTGGTCACCGACTCCGGCGCGGCCATCATCGTCACCACCGCCGAGAAAGCCGTGTCCTGCCGCAAGCAGCCGGTATGGCTTCTGGGCGCCGCCGAGGCCCACGACCACAACCTAATCAGCACCATGCCCAATTACACGTCGCTGATTGCCCGGGAGTCCGGCCCCAATGCCATGTCCCGCGCCGGCATCACCCACGACGACGTGGACTTGACCATGATTTACGACTCCTTCACCTACACCGTGATGCTGACCCTGGAAGGGCTGGGATTCTGCGGCCCCGGCGAAGCCCCCGACTTTGTGGCCAACCAGCGCACCGCTCCCGGCGGCGACTTTGCTCTGAACACCAGCGGCGGCGGGCTGTCCTACACCCACCCTGGTATGTACGGCAGCTTCCTGCTCGTCGAAGCCGTCCGCCAGCTGCGGGGCGAATGTGGGGATCGCCAGGTAAACCGCCGCGACGGTTCCGGCCAACCCGCCGGGCTGTCCATCGTCAACGGCACCGGCGGCTCCCTGTCCTCGACCGGCACCGTCGTCCTGGCCACCGGCTAGAACTGCCCGGTACCCTTACCGTCAGCCCAGCTAATCAACCCAACCGGGGTATCCAACACATGGACATTGCCATCATCGGTCAGCCGCAAAGCGGCAAGACCTCCGTGTTCAACGCCCTCACCCGCGGCGCCGCCGAAGCCACCGGCGCCGGCGGCGGGTCGGAAATCCACGTCGGCGTGGTCAAGGTCCCCGACTCCCGCCTGGGCGTCCTGGCCGGTATGTACCAGCCCAGGAAGGTCATCCCCGCCGAAATCAAGTATTGGGACATCCCGGGGGCTGCTGCCGAGGGCAAGTCCGGCGGCATAACCGGCCGGCACCGCAACGTCCTCCAGAACGCCGACGCCTTTCTGCTGGTGGTCCGCGCCTTTGACCACCCATCCGTTCCCCTTCCCGCCGGCAGCGTGGACCCGGGCCGTGACTTGACTGCGATGCTGGATGAATTGGCCTGGGCCGACCTGGAGGTCATGGACCGGGCCGTGACCCGCCTGGAAGACGGCATCAAGAAGTCCAAACCCGACGAGCGCCCGCGGGTGGTCCGTCAATTGGAGACGGTCAACAAGGTCAAGGCCGCCCTGGAATCCGGGGTCCCGCTCCGCCGCCAGGAATTGACCGAATCGGAAGCCGCGTTCATGGTCAACTACCAGCTCCTCACCGGAAAGCCGGTCATCGCCGCCTTCAACACCGGCGAGTCCGAAGACGGCGTGTCTATGTCCGACCTGACCGTTGAAGCCGAGCTGACCCCGGATTTGGGGGAGGTCTGCCTTTCGGCCAAGCTGGAAGCGGAACTCGCCATGATGTCCGACGAAGAAGCTGAGGAGTTCCGCCAAGACCTGGGGCTGGGCGAGTCGGCCCTTTCCCAGGTTATCCGGGTCAGCTACGCCACCGTCGGACTGGTTTCATTCCTCACCGTCGGCGAGGACGAAGTAAGGGCCTGGAGCGTCAAGCAGGGAATGCCGGCCCAGGAAGCCGCCGGGACAATTCACACCGATTTTTCCAGGGGGTTCATCCGAGCCGAGGTCATCCCCTACGAAGACCTGACCCGGTGCGGTAGCCTGGCCCAGGGACGCAAGGAAGGCGTCCTCCGCTCCGAAGGCAAGACCTACCCGGTCCGTGACGGCGACGTTATCCACTTCCTGATCAACGTGTAGCCCCGGCCAATTCGTTCATCCTGAGCCAAACCCATTGGCCCTGAGACCCTCGAAGGACTTCCTCGCATGATCAACATTCGAACCTTCCGCCCCGCCGACGCCGATGCCGTCCGGGCGTTGTTCGCCCGCGGGCAGTTGGACTTCGCCGAAGGCACTCCCCTGGAAGCCGACGTCCGCCACTACATTGAGCATTCCCTGGCTGCCGACCTGTCCGACATCCCCGCCAACTACCTCGAACGCCCCAGGAGCGCATTCTGGGTGGCCGAACAGGACAGCGCGATCAAGGGAACGGTTGGGGTACAGCAGGTTGACGACTCGGAGGCCGAGCTGCGCCGGATGAGTGTCTCGGCCAGCATTCGACGCCGTGGTTTGGGACGGCGGTTGTTGGAAACGGTGGAAGACTTTTGCCGGCGGGAAGGCTATTCACGAATCGCCCTGTCCACCGTCATCCACCTGGAGCCGGCGGTGAAGATGTACGCCGCCTACGGGTTTGAGGCCACCCGTCAAGAACCCTACGGCCCCATGACGGTCCAATACTTCGTCAAGCAACTCTGACCGGAGGGACGCCCGCTCCTGCCCCTTCCTACGACAGCGGCTTGGCGAAACTCAGCTCGTGGCCGTCCGGGTCGCTGATGTGGAAGTACCGTTCATGCCAGGGCGCATCCGCCGGGGGGTCATCGGGTTTCAGCCCGGCATCAACGAGGCGCCGGTACATAGCATCCACGTCGTCGACGTACAAAATCAACCGGCCCCACCAGCACGGGGTATGGGCCGCATCCCGAATCAGGTTCAGGTAACTGCCGGCCACCCGAAAGCTGGTAAACCCGGCATCCGCGCCCCCATAGAGCATCTCCAGGCCAACTTTGACATGATAAAACTCCACCGCTCGGCCCATATCCCTAACGGCTAAAGTAACAGCGCTAATGCTCTGAACGGTCATAACCAGCTCCGGGGCGGGTTCGTTTTGGTGGGACGGCGACGCACCATACGGCATAGACGGTGGAAGTCACCGAATCCCAAGAGACTCAACATACGCGGCGATGTAACTTGAGAAGGGTTGGTCGGGCTGGGAGTACGCTCCCAAGATAGACATGGACCTGTCGATGTCCATCGTCGGGTCGCCTATGGCATCTATAACAAAGTCGAGACGTTCTCTGCGGAGATAGGGCAAGGAGTCTCCGGCTGCTTGACGGTCCGAATTTAAGTCCAAGTCATCAATAGTCCGGTAAGCCAAAGACCACTCATCTGGTGAGAGAGTCTCGGCGGCAACGATTATGCCATCTGTAAGCCTGTAGGCAAAACAATTCTCTGCCGAAGGTTGTCCGAGGTGCACATTCGGGGAAACATAAGAGGACACCGGTTTGTACCGGGCAATTATGGACAATCGCCGGTTGGAATTGTCTGTCACCTCAGGCCACGAGTTGCCCTTTGAGTCATTGCAACGGACACACGCATACATCAGGTTAGGCCAGCGCAACCACTCATCGGGGAACTTACTCCGAGGCCGAAAGTGGTCAATGGTTTCCCCATGCTCGGAAACTCCCGGTCTCCCCGAGCAATGTTTCTCGCAATAGGCACAACAACCGGAGAAATCCTCCCGCAAGGCATCTCGGATATTCCGCCGTTCCTCAAAGCTCAGTTCGCTCCATTGGGAACGAACTGCTGCAATTGAGGCCAAAAAACCCGGTTCCGGAGAGCGGGGGACCGTGTGCACTGCTAACCGTTCTCCTGGTTCAAACCCTGAGAGGACTGCCGGTATTTTTCCAACGCTGCGGCGAACTGCTCCTCAAACAACTCTCGTCGCGCGGCCATTGGCCCACCGGCCAGCAAGTCCCGGTCTACCTTCCGGCGTAGTTCCAGGATCCTTTCCTGGCGTTCTTGTTCCTCAACTTCGGTGGCTGCGGGGCCGCCATTCCGCAACCGGCGTAGTTCCTCGGCAGCCATCGCCGTCGCATCGTCGGTAGGGTCGGGCACCCCCATCATCGTCCGCAGAATCTCGTCCGCAGTCCAGCCGATGACATCCTGCGGGTTGGTAGTGGCGGTGACAACCCCATCTTCATCCCGGCTCAGCAAATGCACCTGCCCCGCCTTCAACCCGGCCACCACGAAGGGCGAGTGGGTGGTCGCGAAAATCTGCAACCCGGGAAAATGCTCAAGCAAGGCCGGAATTACCCGCCGCTGCCAAGTAGGGTGCAGATGGTTCTCAATCTCGTCAATCAGCAGGATGGCCGGTTTTTCTTGCCAGCCACGCTCGAAGCCGTAATGATGAACCATCTTGAGGACGAGCCACCGTATCCAAAGCAGTGTCCCTTCCGTTCCCGAACTCAGATGACCAAGGTATATTGGGACAGAATTCGCATCTTCCTGGTATGCCGAATACGACGGCTCTTCGTTCGAAGGAAGATTGTCAAAATTGCGAATATCATTGGTGTTTATACCCATCAGGCGGTGCACAGGTATCTTATTGGGGTCAGCAAGAGGATGGTTCAAGTATCCCCGGACGTCGGGACCCGGAATATAATTGTGCGAGGCTGAATCTCGGATAATTTCATCACAAATATACTTGCTGCAAGCATCACCCAGCTCAACAGCGTCCATCACAGTCACCTGTGCAAATTCTGGGAAATCCTTACGTTCTTCACCCCAAAGTTCCTTGCCTAACATTTCATAGGCGCACATAGCACGGGAACCGCTGAAAGGCCCATCCACTATCTCTTCAAATGTGTATCCGAAGTTATACGGGTCCTCAATGCCAGAGATGCCAGGAAGTCCTTCACGAACCGAGCCGATATAAACGACGGCAGGTTCGACCTCCGGTTCATGGTATTCCTCCCTTGTCCCAGCCCAATCTTGGCTGGCCGACAAATAATTGGGGAATCTCTGATATGACGGGACATCCCGAACTAATTTATCAAATTCATCATCAGAAATGAACACTAACCTGCGGGCATCGAATCCCTCCGAAATTGGTCTCTTGCTATTTTTCCCCGGGCCATTGAGTAGGTTAGCCAGGATTAATAGTACGGTGCTTTTCCCAGACGCATTCGGCCCAACGAACATATTCACCCGCTCGTCAAACCTGAACTCTACCGGCTCGGTCATCGGAGGGACTCCTCCGAAAATCATCCGGATTAGGTGCATATCAAGACCATCCTTTCTGAAATACCAACGGCGGTTAATAACTCTCCCACAGCTTGCCCCATTTAGTTTGCAGCGCGGCGTTGATACGCCGCCGGCCGTGGGTGTTGAGCCAGTAGCCGTTGTGGTAGGCGTTGGATGCCAGGAAGGACAACCCTACCAGCGGGCTGCGCAGCAGCAGCTTTTCTACGAACTTCAGCGGCCCCCAGTAAATCATCTTCTGCCCCCGGCTGGCGAAGGTGTTTTCGACGCCGCTGAATCCCCAGTTGACGTTGCTGATGTCCTCGCCGACCACCTCGATTTGCGAGATGTCGCCGCATCCCAACCCCCGCTCGTGGGCCAGCCGGATGAACCGGATGCTCATGGGGTCAAAGCCCATCATGTGCGCCGCCACCGCGTCGACGGCCACCTGGTCCGCCCCGGCCAGAATCCGGTCCTTGATGTGCCACCGCATCGCCCGGGGACCCGGACCGTCCCCGGCAAAGGTGCCGTCCATCACCGCAAAGATACCCGGGTGAATCTCCTGCTGGATCGCCAGCAAATCAACCAGCGTCTCGTGAATGACCGAGTGGGTCCAGTGCCGCTTCCGGTGCAGCAACCCGCCAAAGGCATTCTTCATCGCGCCGGTCATAGTCGTGAAAACGTGGGTCTTCATCGTGGGCAGATGTACGATGTCCTTCCCTTGGAAGATTTCGGGAATCTGGATTCCCTCGGGGAAAATGTCGTCCAGCACCAGCATTTCGGCCTTGGGCCGGTAGTCAACCCAAACGTTGGGCGGCGTGTCCAGGTGTACCGTGGGCAGCCGGTAACGGTCCTGCACCACCTTGTGCTTGTTGTTCTCCTCGCCCTCGAAGGAGTTCACCACCACCGTCCCGTTGTGGGCGGCAATCAAGTCCTGGTGACCCTGATTCTGCAAGGCGCGGATTACGCCCTCCAACTGCCAGGGCGACGTGGAGCAGCCCGGATACCAATGCTGCCAGGATATGTTTATCTTCAGCAGCGTCGAGCGGTCCGGGCTTAGATGGCGGTCGGCCCCGGCCAACGCCATCGCCCGGCCAAAGTCCTCCAGGACGGTTTCCGGCTGCGTGGCCACCACCGAGACCACCGGCGCGTTGGGCGGACGCCGCCCGCTCTCCGCCAGGGCTTCTTGCAGGTCAGGTCCGGGGGAGGGGTTGTTCGGGACTAACGGCGTTGACATCCAACACTCCGAGCAGGCCGATTTCGAGGCCGGTTCACCCGTTTAGCAACAGGACCAGAGCCGCAACCACCAGCCATCCGACCGCCGCCGCCGCCAACTGCGGGTCGCGGGTCAAAAGCTGCTCCGGGAACTCGGCCTCCGGGCTGTGGTTCAGCAGGTGCAAGTAGCGGAACAGGCCAAAGGCAAACAGGGGAACCGTCAGCAGCATGGTGTGGTTGCCGGGCAGGTTGTCCGCCTCGATCGCATAAAGAGTATAACTGACCAGCGCGGTGGTTGCCGATATGTTCAGCAGTTGTCCGATGAACGGCCCGGCGTAGTAGGCCAGCGCTGGTCGCCGGGAGATTTCGTCATCCCCGGCCAGCCGCAGTTCGGCATACCGTCGTCCCAGGACCAGGAACAGCGCCGCCGCCGCGGTGACGACGTACAGCCAGGGAGACGGCGCAACCCCTACGGCCACCGCGCCGGCCCCGGCCCGCAGCACGTAACCGCTGGCCACCATCATGACGTCAACCAGGGCAATCCGTTTGCATCCTGCCGAGTAGGCCAGGTTGATGACTGCGTACAAGGCTCCGATGCCGCCCAACACCGGGCCTAGGCCGAACAACAGCCCCAACCCAACCGTCACCAAGACCAACGCCAATACGATTGCCACCGGGAGCGAAACCCGACCCGATGCAATGGGCCGCAGCTTCTTCTCCGGATGCGCCCGGTCGCTGTCCCGGTCCCACAGGTCGTTAATCAGGTAGATTCCGCCGGACATCAGGCAAAACCCGGCGAACAACGCCAGCAGCCCCAGCAGCAGCCCCGGCAACGGGGTCAGGTCGTCCACCGACCAAGCCTGGTCCACGGCAAACAGCAGCGGGACAAAAACCAGGCCATTCTTGACCCACTGCTTGGGGCGCAGGGCTTGTACGACGGCCTTCAATCGTTGCACCGGAGTACGCCTATCGCCAGGGATCCCCGGTTGCAGACCGTGATTCACCCGTCACTTTGCGGCCTCCCCCCAGCCGGGTCAATGCCTGACACCCCGGCCCGCGCCCGGCGGTGCAGCAGCGCCAACGCTACGGCTCCCACCGCAACGGCGAACCAAAGCGTAGCCCAGCGGATCAAGAGCGTGGCCGCCACCGCAGCATCTCTGCCTGCCCCGGCCTGCTGGGAAAACGCCGTCAACGCGCCTTCCGTACCGACCAGGCCGCCGGGCAGGGTGGTGACGGCCCCGGCGATGGTTGCGGCCGCGTAGACCGACATCGCCCACCACGGGCCCGGGTCGAACCCCAGACCCAGGACCACCACCCAAAACGCCAACCCTTCGCTGGCCCAGGCCAGGACCGCCAGGCCGACGCCGGCAGCCAATACCCGGGGAACGGTCAGGCGGCGCAGCTCCTGGCGCGAGTCCGCAAGCCCGCTCCGCCAACGCCGCAGACCGGGCAATCGCAGCAGAACTTCGCTGCGCTGGGACGCCGCCAGTACCAGCAGCAGCACGCAAACCAGGGGCAGGGCCAGCAGCCCCCACCGGGCCGGGCCGGTCACGAATGCCAGCCCCGACAGTGCCAGCAATGCCACTGCAATCACGTCGGTTACGCGCTCCATCAGGATGGCTGGAATCGAGGTGGTTACCGGGACCCCCGAGCGGCTCCGCAGGTAATAACTCTTGGCAAACTCGCCCACCTTGCCCGGCGTCACGGAAAGCGCCAACCCGCTGAGAAACACCAGCAGGTTCACCCTGGGCGTCACAGAGACGTTGAGAGTATTCAGGTAGTAGTTCCACCGCAGGAACCGCAAGAGGAAGTTCAGCCCGGCCAGCGTCAGGGCAATAACGAAGTAATGCGCGGGAAACGCGGCCAGACGCCGCCCCACGTCATGGAAGTCCCCATAAGCCGCCATGCCTACAAACAACAACGACGCCAGCAGCGCCAGCAGTAGAAAACGCCGGCCGGTCACTCCGATTCCCCAGCCAGTTCCGCCGGCGGTTTCTCGCCGGGAACCGCCGGCGGCGCCATCCGGTTGAGCTGACCCGCCAGGTATCCTGCTCCGAACCCGTTGTCAATGTTGACCACCGCCACCCCCGGGGCGCAGCTGTTCAACATCCCCAGCAGCGCGGCCAACCCCTCAAAGCTGGCCCCGTAGCCCACGCTGGTCGGCACCGCTATGACCGGCGCTGATACCAGCCCGGCCACCACGCTGGTAACCGCCGCCTCCATTCCGGCTACCACCACAACGACCCGCGCCGCCTGCAACGTTGGCCGAACATCCAACAGCCGGTGCAGTCCTGCAACGCCCACGTCGTTGACCCTGACGGCGCGGCTGCCCATCAGTTCCGCCGTCAGCGCCGCCTCTTCCGCCACCGGCAGGTCGGCGGTCCCGGCGGTCAACACCACCACGCCGCCCGTCTGCAGGACGGGAGCGTCTCCCGGCACGATTATAGCCCCCGCCAACTCGTTGAACACGGCGCCCGCCGTAGTTTCCGCAACCTTTTCAAACGCCTCCCGCCCGGTCTTGGTAACCAACACCGGATGGCCCCTTCCGTTCAAGGACGTCACGATGCCCGCCACCTGTTGCGGCGTCTTGCCCCGGCCCAGCACCACCTCGGGGAAACCGGTGCGCAGGGGACGGTGATGGTCTACTTTGGCAAAACCCAGGTCCTGGTAGGGATAGTCGCGGAGGAATTGCATCACCTCTTCCACGGTCTGCTTACCCGATTGAAGGTCAGCCAGGTGTTGACGAAGGTCAGGGGAATTCATCGTTCGGGGAACCTCTAGCGCGCGGCAGAGCGTGGATAGGACGGTGGGCAAATGGTAGCCAGACCCGGCGAACAGTGTCAAGGCGGCTGAACGGTTCGTAACAGTTCAGACTTGGTGAGATAAATTGGTTTCAGCCAAGGCTTTCATCCAACCGCAACTTTTTTCAGGGAGTTTGGGGCAGGGGGTTTGGGGGATTCATCCCCCAACGTAACCCAACCCCCATATTCCGCCATCAGCCACTCTGCCCCCCTCAACTCTGAACAGTTACAACCATTCGTCCTGAGGGACCCGAAGGAATCCCCTACAACACCGCGCCGGAGAACATACAAACCAGGACATCCAAACCGCCCTTGCGTGCATGGCAATCGCGTTATGATCGTCTTGGGATACCCTGACACTTGCCCCTTTCCAACTCCGGTGTCTCCCCGCTAACATATTTCTATCGTGTTTATATCGTTCGGGAATGGGTTGCCCGGAAGTTTCCCCGCGCAACCGCGCTCCCGGCAAAAATGATACAAAATGAGACCGGGAAAACTTCCACATCCAAACCGCCGTGCCCGTTCCCCTGACTTTCAGGGGTGACAAAACCCGACAAAACCAGGACATTCCTGGGACAAAACCGGCCATAGACCGGACAGAAAGTGACAAAACGCCCCCGGCTCCACGCTCAAATGTCCGTTTTTGTCCGATATTCTCAGCTTTTTCGCCTCCCCAACTAAGAATTGGGTTGCGTCGCGGGCCGGCGGCAGCCAGACAATGATGGCTGGGAGCGGCAACGATTCCCCGATATCCCCAAGGCCGATCTCAAAACCTCCGGCAAATTTGGGCCTAACGATAACGCGAGGGATACCAAAGAATGTGCCGGATTTTTAACGCAATTTCCCTGGCGGATGTACGTAACAGTTCAGACTTGGGGAGGTAAATTGGTTTCAGCCAAGGCTTTCATCCAACTGCCACTTTTTTAGGGGGTTTGGGGGATTCATCCCCCAACGTAACCCAACCCCCATATTCCGCCATCAGCCACTCCGCTCCCCTCAACCCTGAACTGTTGCGGATGTACCGTCAACTTTGACAGCGTTAGCTTAACAATGTAGCATAAATTCGCTTTCCAATCCCGGCAAAACGGCAACCTAAAACGCCATAGCCGGACGAATTCTTAGGGGGACTGGCGTGTCAGACGAAGAAAACAAGCCGCAGGACCGGCCCAGGGCAGGCTCACACCTCAGCGGTCCCGCGGTCATCCCGGCATTCAGCCGGGCTCTGGAAGAGTTGGTAGGTCTTGCCAGGCAAGGTCAACGCACCGACTCCGACTTGTACAACCCATCCCAAACCTGGTTGGTCGGCAATATGCCGGTCTTGCAGGATATGCCCGAGGAACGGCAGGAGGAAATCTACCGGGAAGTCCAGGACCTGCGGCAGTCTGCCAAAGAGTCCAACGCCGCCGGCCGCGCCGCCACCAAGGTCTGGCCCGAAGCCGTGGTGCGCCTGGACAACGGGGGGCTCGACTTCTTCAGCCAGTTGGGTGTGATCCGCCGCCCCGACCTGACCAAGTACTTCATTGACGGGTTCGAGCAAAACCGGGACGCCGAAGCATTTTCCGAGGCCGATCAGGCCCTGTTCACCGGGGTGTTCGAGACCATCGTCCGGCGGATGCAGCAGTCCTTTGCCGACGGGGCCGGCATCATCCAGACCGACCGCCAGATTGGCGACACTCCCCACCGGTCCTTCCACGCCCGGCAGCTTCTGTTCGGCGTCCGGTATCTTCAAGCCCCCTATATGTGGCGCCAACTAACTTTCGACCTCCCGGAGTCAAAATTCCAGGAGGCCCCTGACATCCTTGAGGTCTCAATTCCCGATTGGCTCAACGAGCTGGACCTGTCGGCAGAGTTGAAGCAACGGTTGATTGACGCCGGGTTGACCCAGTTGATATTCAAGGCCCCAACCAAAGGCCTCTCCCTGCACTTGGGGTTTGACTACGTTGGAGAGCACAAGATGGGCCCGCTGTCCATCGCCATGTTCCAGGTCAAGCAGAACAATGGGTTGGCGGTCCAGGCCGCCCTCAGCATGGCCCGCGCCAAGACCCTCGACGGCCGCCCCCTGAATACAGCCATCGTTACCATCGGTCCATCCCTGCACGGCAAGAGCACCCTCACCATTATGATCGAGCTGGCGAGGAGTGACCTGGCCAAGCTGCTCAAGCTCCCCAACGACCCCGAGGAAGGGGTCTACCCAATGAACGACGACATCGTTCTGATTCAGCCGCTGGACCAGCCCATTGAGACTACCCGGGGCGAGCATCGGCTGCGCATCACCCACGGCATTGACGGCACCGAGAACAACTTCTATGCCATGCCCTTCGGTCTGACTCGCGACGACGACCCCATTACTTTTGACGTTGTGCGCGGTACTTCCGAGGAACCCAACCCGCAGGAAACCCTGGAGAACGTCCCGGTTAACATCGAGGGCTTCACCCCCAACTACCTGGAAAACCCAGTGCGCAATATGCGTATGATTCTGTCCCGCTCCCGGCTGCTGACCCGCAAGGGCACCCGGCGCCTGGTAGGAGACATCACCGGGGGTGCGGTGCAGGACTCGGTCCACATACCCATGCGCTACACCGACCAGGTCTTCTGGCAGGCGGTGATGCGTCAGAACACGGTCGTTCCCCCCCTGCGCCGCTTGAACCTGGAGCAGTACATCCGTGTCTTGATGTACGGCGAGGCGGTCCAAATGGGCGCGGCTGTCGGGGCCATTGGCCGCCCCTACGTCGAGTATTTCTCAGACCCCTTCATCATCGGGCTGGAAGACGACAACGCCAATCTGCTGCACTACATCCTCCAGCAGATGGAGCGCGGCGGCCTGCCTCACCATTACTACGTCTTCAATACCGGAGGCGTCGGCGCCGACACCAACGACGAGGCCAGCGGCGCCAAGTACAAGAAGATTCCCCGGGAACTCACGCTGATGCTGCAAGAGGCGCTCCTGCGCGAGGCCGTCAAGTTCCAGTACGACGCCACTCTCGGTTCCGACATCGCCGTCGCCATCGTTGACGCCGACGGCAACGAGGCAATGGACCTGCGCAAGGAATGGCTGCCCATCAACATTTACGGGGAAGCCGATTACCAGTCGCGCGTCCATGAACTTAGCCAGCGCCGATACTACGGACGGGACGCCAACGACAAGGCCGGTATCCTGCGCTACACCAAGGTCACCGAAGCCCTGCTGGACCTGGATGACGTTCCCGCCCCGACCAACGAGCGGGAACTGGCGTGGCTTTTGTCTTTCTACTGGAACGTTGACCAGGCCTACAACACCCTGGACGACCTGGCCCGGCACTTGAGCCAAGGCCATCGACCCCGGTCCCATCTGCTGCGGGCATTGAACCACAAGTTATCCCTCAGCGTCGGGCGGGGGTTGAAAGTGCCCGACGGTGCCGCGGCTACTCTCAACACTTTGGGCATCACCAGCGTCCCGGCGTAGGCCCGGGACCTCAAGGACGTAACATGACCAGCTCGACCAGCGCCAAGTTTACCGGCGTGCATTGGATGCTTGCCACCCCCTTTGACGATGACGAACGCCCGGACTTGAAATCGGTGGTCCGTCTCGTGGAAAAAGCCCGGGAAACCGGCTGCAACGGAGTCGTCACCCTGGGCGTGACCGGTGAGGTCGCCCGGCTGACCGACAAGGAGCGTTCCCAGGTGGCAGGAGAGGTCATCGGAGCGGCCAACGGAATGCCGGTTACCGTCGGCACGACGGCGAACGGTACCAGCGCCGCCATTGACTACAGCCTGGAAGCCCAGGAATTGGGAGCCGCCGCCGTGATGATTTCGGCCCCAACAATGGGCAAACCCAACCCGGACGCACTGCTAAACCATTACCGCCGCATCGCCGACGCCGTGGATATCCCCATCGTGGTCCAGGACTACCCCCAGACCTCGGGCGTCCACATGGCCCCGGCCTTCATCGCCCAGTTGGCCGAGTCCATCCCGGCAGCCCAATACCTGAAGCTGGAAGACCCCCCGACTCCCACCAAGATTACCGCCATCCGCAATCTGGTTGGCGACAAAATGGCCATCTTCGGGGGCTTGGGGGGCGTGTTTCTGCTGGACGAGTTGGCCCGCGGCTCAGCGGGAGCAATGACCGGCTTCGCCTACCCGGAGGTGCTGGTGGACATCTACCGCAACATGGCCGAGGGCAACCGGGAGCGCGCCGAGGAAGTGTTCTACCGGACCCTGCCGCTGCTTCTCTTCGAGTTCCAGGAAGGCATTGGCGTTGCCATCCGCAAGCAAGCCCTGTTCCACCGGGGGTTGATTAAGTCTCCCAAGGTCAGGCAGCCCGGCCCGGGCATCACCGACGAAACCCGCCAGGAGCTGCTGGACCTCATTCACAAGGTGGGGCTGGAGTAACGGCTACGGCCCCGCCATAGCCTTCTCCGGCACTCGAAAGGCGGGCAGCACTTCCTCAATGCACCGGCCCAATTGCTCCTTCAAATCCGGGCCGACGAACCGCAGCACCGGCGTCTTGCACCCCGCCGCGATGTAGGCTTGGATTTTCTCGATTACCGCCTCGGGCGGCCCGACGGCCAGCCAAAGCTTGGACCGTTCGTCAGTAATGGCTCCCGCACCGTAGTATTCCGCCAGAAACTCCACCGACTCGGCAAAGGCCCGGTCAGCATCGTCGTTGATGTTGACGTACAGATGCAGGCACGAGTCCAACGCTTCCGGGTCTCGTCCCAATTCGGCGGCGTATTGTTGTATTCGGCTGAAGCGGTCCCGGAAAGTCTCCACCGGCGTGGCATCCGTCTGCCAGCCGTCGGCATGACGCGCCACCCGCCGCAGAATGCGCTCCACCGTCGCATCGTCGGCCTGCCCAGGCTTCGGGTTGGCTGCGATGAGGATGGGTACGGGCTGCTGTACCGGCTTGGGAAGCAATTCCACATCCTCAAACTGGTAGAACCGCCCGGCATGGGATACCCGGTCCTCGGCCCACAGACGCCGCAGAATCTGAACGCCTTCCACCACCCGGCCGACGCGCTCCCGGGACTGAACGCCCATCGCCCGCAACTCGGTGGCGAACGCGGGACCAAAGGTTTCCGACCCGCCGTTACACACGGCCAGGACAGTCCTGCCCCCGGAAAGCACGTCCAGGCTGGCCCACTGGATGGCAAACAGTACCGGGTGCCGCAGCGGAAAGCTGGCCAGGCAAATCGTACCCAGGCGGACGCGCTGGGTGTGGGCGGCAATGGCCGACAGGGTAACCACCGACTCGATCCGGGGTTTAGACAGCAGGTTGTCACCCACCCAAACGCTGTCGAAACACCCGGACTCCTCGGCAGCCCGCGACGCTTCAATCAGGTCGTCCATTGTCGCCCGGCCAAGCAGCACCGATCGGTTGGACAGGCTGATGCCAAATTTCGGTCCCATACCAAGCTCCTCCAACCCGTTCGTCCCGCGTCTCTAAGTAGTCAGCAAGGTCTTTTAATTGTTCCCCGCAATTCCCCCGGCGAACTCAGCACTGAACTTGCCGGACCACCCCAATCCAGGGGGTTTGGGGGATGAATCCCCCAACGTAGCCCCCGCCCCAAGAAAATCAAAAGACCCTGACGTGGGCACCCCCCGGAACCTTTTCAATTCGTTCGTCCCGAGGCTCTCTAGGCCCCGGTTACCAGCCCGTCAGTTGTCGGTGGCCTCAAAGGCGAGGGTAGCGTAGCGCATGAATACACCGCCCCGCGGGTTGGCCAGTGGACCATTCAACGCCAGGCAGGCTATCACGAAGCTATCGCCCGGCTGGGCGCTGCCGCTGACTTCCACCCGGTGCTGGGCATTGAGACCGGCTATGGAGCCGGTGGTGCGGTCAATCTCGCCATCGACCCAAATCTCCCCATAGTTGTCGAAGTTGGTCTCGAAAAACACCCGGGCCCCGGTGACGTCGTTTCCGTCAATCTCCGCCGGAATCACCACCGTGGTCCGGTACCAGGCGAAGGTGAACCCTTCGGAAAGGCTTTGCCGCACATTTTCGCAAACGTCCCACGCCGAATCATCGTAGTCGGCCAGCCGGGCCGGGGTGGACAACAACCGCGCGGTCAACCCCTCGTTCTCTTCTCCCGGCACCAACCCCGGGGCAACCTTCCATTGCGCCCCGGCCGCTTGCCGTCCGGCGCCGCTGTTCAGGTCCAAAGCATATCTGGGCATATTCAACCTCCTGTCCTTGACCACTTTCCTGACACCCGGGCGGGATACCCGGCCGTTTCGTCTGCCGGCTATCGGCCGAGATTCCACATATTCAACGCAGCATCCCCGAATATCAAGCCGACTTCTTCTTGACTGCGCGCCTGCACCCGTTCCCGGGCAAACCGCAGGGCATTGGCGTAACCCTCCCGGTTGGCCACCGGCGGAAAGTCGCTGCCCCACATCAGCCTGTCGGCGCCGAAGGCATCCACGGCCATCTCGATTAACGGCGGCACTTCCGCAAAGGGATAGGGCTGCTGAAACGGCATGGGACGGGCGCAAAACTCGCCCAGGCCGGGAATCTTCATGTAGGTATTGGGGTGCCTGGCCAAGTCCAACACCTTCCGGTAGGCCTCTTGGGGAATCTCCCGATCCGGACGTCCAGGCCCCCAGAAAGCGCCGACGCCGCCCAGATGCTCGATGACCACCTTCAGGTCCGGCAGTTCCGTGATGATGCTTTCAAACTCGGGCGCGGCATATCCTTCCACCGGGCCCATGACGCTGGCAATCATCCCAAGGTCGGAGGCTGCCCGCCAGACTGCCAGCGGGTCGTCTCCCGGCGAGCGCATACCCGTGGTAAACCTGACTCCTTCGACGCCCTGCTCATGCAAGTCGGCCAGGCGCTCAGGGGCCGCTGGGTCCTCAACGTCGACCAGACCAATTACCGAGAACCGGCCGGGGAAGCGCCTAAACTAAAGCCAAGGTGGGATCTACATTTGTGGGGCGATAGAGATTGGCTCAGGCGCCACAGTAAAGCTCTTCCGCCTGTACTTGGAGGAGGGTTCGGCGCCGTCGCTTGACCTCCTCCATATGCACATCCCACCTTGGCTTTAGTTTAGTACACTCGACCAGGTAAGAGTTGTCGTATACACCGAAGAATTGAGTCAGCACCGCGTGGTCTACTCCGTTGCGGCCCATTTCGTCCAGCAGGACTTCTACCGGCTCGAACCAGTAGGGTGAAGCGTGGCAATGGGTGTCAACTACCGCCATCTCCCAGCCTCCTTAGCGTTTCTTGACCAAAGCGTCCCTAGAGCAATTTCAGGGGTTCCACGCCTCGGCAGGGCAGAGTTATGTTGCCCGATGGCCTTAAAGTACCTTTGGCCGTTGGGTATGTCAATCACGGTCGCTGGCCGGCTGGGTCGTCTCAAGAGCGGCTTGCTGGTTCCGCCGCATCCTGGAAAACATGGCGCCCAGACAGGCCATGCTCCCGGTGTACAGGGTAAAAATTGCCACTCCAATCCAAATCAGGGCCAGGAATTTGGACGGGGGGTCGAACCAAACCGTGAACACCGCTGCTGGAACGCCCGTCAGCGCCAGCAACACCAGGGCCAACAGTGCGCCGTACTGCAACGCTAGGGCTGAAGGGGACCCGGTTTCCCCACGCACATAGTTAATGCCAAAATATCCGGCAATAAATGGACTGGCGGGCACCAGGACAAAATGCGCCACCGGTATCAACGGGCAAACCAGCATGATTCCCACGCCTACGAACAGTCCCCGAATCATCCTTCCTCCAGATGCGGAATTGGCGGCCCGCCGCAGCCGGTTCCATCGCCAGCCGGTTCCACCGCAGCCCGCTCTTGTAGCCGCATAGATTATAATTGCTTCCGGCGGCGGCGGCACAGGCCTACCTTGAATTCTGCAACTGCGGGAGAGCAATCTTGTCCTCAGCAACCCCATCCCCTGAGCCGTGGGCCAACGTCCACACCCTCACTTTCGACATTTTCGGCACCGTATTGGACTTAGCGGGCAGCCTGGCCCCGCCCGCCGGGGAGTTCCTCCGCCGCCGCGGAGCCGCCGTTGATGAGACTACCTTCTGGGATGACTGGCGCGGCCGGCAGCGCATTGAGCAGTACCAGGACAACCTGCTGCTGCTGGGCCACAGCGGCTACCTGGAGACCTGCCGCCGCGCCTTCGTTTACTGCCTGAAACTGCACGGCGTTCAATTCCACCACGACGACGTGGGCGAGTTTATGCGGGTATACCGGGACCTCCGGCCCTACCCCGACGCGGTGGACGGTCTGCGCCAACTGGGAGAACGCTACGCGCTGGTCGCCCTGTCCAACGGCGAGCAGTGGTTCCTGGAACATCTGGCCGAGAACAACATCAAGGTGGCGTTTAACGAAATCATTTCCGTGGAGTCGGTCGGGGCCTTCAAACCCTACCCGGCGGTCTACCGTAAGGCGGCGCAGGTCCTTGGAGCCTCCCCCGGAGAAATCATGATGGTGGCCGCCCACTCCTTCGACATCCTGGGCGCCCGCGTCTGCGGCTTCCGGGGAGCCTACGTGAACCGTTACGGCCTTCCCACCGAAGATTACGACCATCAACCCGACCTGGAGGTAGACAATTTCCTGGAGTTGGCCAACCGTTTGCTCGGTTAGCCCCCAGAACATCGGGGCTGCCGACGGTGGCGGGGATTACGGTGGCGGGGATTAATGCCGGCGGCCCCCTTGAACCCGTTATCCCAGGAGGCCATCAAAGGATTTACTTGGATTTCCTTGCTGAACAGTTACTGGGTTGAATACTGGGTTGAACGATTACTGCTCTGCGACAACTCAAATGCCCAAGGCCCTGTGATGCCCAACATCCCGCAATGGCACCAGGGGCGTCGCGGTGCTATAATCCCTTGCAAGGGTTAAAGCGTTGGAGGTGGGGAACATGAGAATCCCCATGAAGGTGGACTACGGAGTCCGCGCCCTGGTCGAACTCGCCATGCACTTCGGGGAAGGGCAGGTGCAGACTTCGGAAATTGCCTACAAGCAGGGAATCCCGGAGCCTTATCTGGAACAGTTGATGACCACCCTCAACAAGTTCGGCTTGGTGCGCAGCCGCCGCGGTCCCCAGGGAGGCCACTCCCTGGGCATGGAGCCGTCGGAGATCACGCTGAGCATGGTTATGCACACCCTGGAAGGAAACTCATCCCCGCTGGACTGCTTCACCTCGCCCACCGACTGTATGTTTGCCGATTCCTGCGCCCAACAAGAGGTCTGGAAGTCGGTGGAGGACTCGATTCACAGCGTCCTTAGCAACACCACCCTGGCCCACATTGCACAGCGGCAAAGCTACCTGAGCGGCCAGGGTATGTACCAGATTTAGCCCACTAAAACATTCTGTGAAACGTTTCGGGACCCTCCTTGAGCGCCGGATCACTCGTATCCAAGCCCCTAGACGGGCGCGAAACCCTGGCAATAAACGGTTGTGTAATCTAACCTTCAAGACAATGCCGGACAGAAACGCCGATATGCCAACAGTACCGCCGTTGCCCGAACCCGGGGTCCAAAGCCCCGCAGACCGCCGGGTCATCAGCCAACGGTTTATCCTCTATGCGCGACAGGACCTGGAGAGGGACAATCGCCTTCAGGCCGGGGAGAAGGCATGGGGAGCGGTTGCTCAGTACTCGAAAATCATCGGCGAGCAACGAGGTTGGTATCACAAGTCTCACTGCCAATTGGACAGCGTCGGGCGCCATCTCGTAGCCGAATACGACCAGGCGCAACTCGCCGTAGCCCTTTCGGATGCCTATCACAAAGGGCATGAGAATTTTTACGACAACCAGCGAAGCTTCCAGGAAATCGAGGAGACGATAGAAGAGGTTGAGGAAGCGCTGCCGGTGTTGGAATCTTTACAATATGCGGCTCCCTTGCCCTTCACAATCAACTCCAACCGCCAACTCCGGCGGCTGATAGAATTGACCGGGAACAAAGAACTGGCGGTTGGTGATACATCATCCGTAGGGTTCTCCCTGCGTCACCACCCCGCCGGCAGCGCCGGCCCGAAGCCGACGCCGCACGACGAAAGTTAATTCAAGCCATTAAACCCGACCGGGCAACGGCGCCCCGAGGAGAGCGACAACAATGACACAGCAGCCCGTAGTTTTGACACCCAACCAGGTTAAACGTTACAGCCGCCACATCATCATGGGCGACGTTGGCAGCGCGGGACAGCGCAAACTGATGCAGGCCAAAGCCCTCATCATCGGCGCCGGGGGACTCGGCTCGCCGGCGGCGGTCTACCTGTCGCTGGCCGGCGTAGGCACCGTGGGACTCGTGGACTTCGATGTGGTGGAGCTGTCCAACCTCCAGCGTCAGATTCTGCACCACACCCCGGACGTGGGACGGCCCAAGCTGGAATCCGCCAAGGATAACATCCATGCCTACAACCCCGACGTCAACGTCGTGCTCCACGAGGTGCGGCTGGAGTCGGACAACGCGATGGACATCATCAGCCAGTACGACCTGGTGGTAAACGGCGCGGACAACTTCGCCACCCGCTACCTGGTCAACGACGCTTGCTACCTGCTGAACAAGCCGCTGGTGGACGGAAGCATCCTCATTTTCGACGGACAGGCCACGGTGTTCCTGCCCGGCCAGGGCTGCTACCGCTGCCTTTTCCCCTCACCGCCTCCGCCGGGGATGGTGCCCAACTGCGCCGAGGCCGGAGTGTTGGGCGCGCTAACCGGGCTCGTCGGCAGCATACAAGCCACCGAAGCGCTGAAGTATTTCCTGGGCATCGGCGAGTCTCTCAGCTCCCGGTTGCTGTTGATTGACGCCCTGTCCATGAACTTCCGCGAAGTCCGGCTCAAGCGCAACCCCAACTGCCCGCTCTGCGGGGACAACCCGACGGTAACCGAGCTTATCGACTACGAAATCTTCTGCGGCGTGGCCGAGCCCGAAGGCATCGGCGTGGCCAACGACTAACCCGGCCGCAACGCCCTTACTAACGACGCATCTTCAGGCGAACAATTAGCAGTATGGTTACAAACCTGACCTACAAGGGAATCCTCGCCACCATCGGCAATACTCCGGTGGTGGAACTCCAGAACTTGAGCCCCCGGGAAGGGGTGCGGATTTATGCCAAGCTGGAAGGCCAGAACCCGACCGGCAGCGTCAAAGACCGCATCGCCTTGAAGATGATCGAACGGGCCGAGCGGGATGGGGAGATTTCGGCCAACCGGACCATCCTCGAACCCACCAGCGGCAACACCGGCATCGCCCTAGCCATGATTGGCCGGGTCAAGGGTTACAAGGTGACCGTCGTGATGCCGGAGAACGTCAGCCAAGAGCGCACCCAGCTGCTGGAAGCCTACGGGGCCAAGATAATCTACTCCGACGGCGCGCTGGGTACCAACGGCTCCATTGACGTGGCCCACGAGGTCGTCGCCAAGAACCCCCACGATTACCTGATGATGTACCAGTACGGCAACCAGGGGAATCCCGATGCCCATTACGAAGGCACGGGCCGCGAAATCGTGGAAGCCCTCCCCGATGTGGACATGTTCGTTGCAGGGCTGGGCACCGGCGGCACACTGATGGGTGTCGCCCGCCGCCTCAAGGAACACAACCCCGACATCAAGGTAGTCGCCGTCGCCCCGGAGCCGGACGATTTTATTTCCGGCCTGCGCCGCCTGGAAGACGGGTTCATTCCGCCGATTCTCGACCTGAACCTGCTGGACGCCCGCATCATGGTGGGCAGTTTCTACGCCTTCCGTACCACCCGCGACTTGCTCGAAAAAGAGGGAATTTTCTCCGGGGTATCCTCCGGGTCAGTGGTCTACGCCGCCCTTCGCCAGGCCGAGCGCATGGAGCAGGGCAACATCGTTTGCCTGCTGGCCGACGGCGGCTGGAAATACCTGAGCACCAGCTTGTGGACCAAGGAGTATGAACAACTGGAGGCCGAGTCCAAGGGGAAAATCTGGTGGTGACCCCGGTTGACCCTGGCAACGTGGCAACCCTGGCGATAATTTCCCCGCCGTCCCGGCAGTCGCTGGGCCGTTCATGGCGGGTCACTGCTGAACCTGCCGTGGCCGAAACTTGAAACCGGCAAAGGCCAATGGTATACTGCTGTTGAATAACTTCTTCGGAAAGCGGGTTAATCCCGCTTTCTTGTTTAAGGGGCCGGGCCAGGTCCTGAGGCGCTCACAGTTACGGGGGAATGCTCAATGAAAAGTGATTTCTTAATAGCGTTAACCCAGCTATCGGCCGAACGGCACTTGCCCAAGGAACAGGTGCTGCAAGCCATCGAAGTCGCCTTGGCTTCGGCATTCAAGAAGGACAACCCGGCATCGGGCCAGAACATCACGGTCAAGCTCAACCCCAACACCGGCGACGTTAACGTGTTCGCTTTGAGGACTGTGGTCGACGAGGTTGAAGACACCGACCGGGAAATCGGCCTTGGCGACGCCCAATCCATCATGCAGACGGCGGTGGTGGGCGACGAAATAGCTTCGCCGGAGCCTCTCCCTCACAACGCCAGCCGCATCGCCGCCCAAACCGCCAAGCAGGTTGTCCTGCAGCGGTTGCGGGAAGCGGAGCGCGACCACCTCTTCCAGGAGTTTGTCCAGCACAAGGACGACGTCGTATCCGGCGTGGTCGAACAGATTGACCCCGGCCGCGTCGTCTCCTTGGACCTCGGCCGCGCCCAGGCTATCATCCCTCCCGATGAACAGGTCCCCACCGAGCGTTACCGCAAAGGCCAGCGCGTCAAGGTATACGTGCTGGACGTCCGCAACGGCAGCAAGGGTCCGGAGATTCTGGTGTCCCGCAGCAACAAGAACCTGCTAAAGCGGCTGTTTGAAATCGAAGTCCCCGAGGTCTATAACGGCGTGGTGGAAATTAAGGCCATCGCCCGGGACCCCGGCTTCCGCAGCAAGGTTGCAGTCAGTTCCACCCAGGAGGGCATTGACCCCGTCGGGTCCTGCATCGGCATTCGCGGCAACCGGATTCAGAGCATCGTCAACGAACTCCAGGGCGAGAAGATCGACGTGGTGGCTTGGGACAAGGACCCCCGAGTTTTCATCGGCAAGGCTTTGAGTCCCTCCGAGGTAGTCCACGTTGACCTGGCCCCGGAGGAACAGACCGCCACCGTAGTCGTACCCGACCGGCAACTTTCGCTGGCCATCGGCAAGGAAGGCCAGAACGCCCGGCTGGCAGCCCGGTTGGCCGGTTGGCGCCTGGACATCAAGGGTCTCACCGAGTGGGACGAAATCAAGGAAACCCGGCAGAAGGAACAGGAGCAGCGCACTCGCTTGGCCGCCCAACAGGAGTCCGAGCGGCGCGCCGCCGAAGCCAGATCCGCAGTGGCAGCGGCCGAGGCCATCGTCGAAGGCGAAGCGGCTGCACCGGCCGCCGAGACCCCGCCCGCTGAGGCCGAAGTCGTGGCAGCCGTGGAAACCCAGGCAGTCGCCGAGACCGTTGCCGCAGAAGCAGCAACCCCTCCGGTGGAAGTCATTGATGAAGACGCGCTGCTGGAAGCCCTGATACAGGAAGAAGAGGCCAATGCCCCCGCCGAAAGCGAGTCCGAGGAGCCGGTCTTGGGACTGAGCGTGGACGAACTGGACTCCTTTACCCTGGACGACATGGCGGAACCGGACGAACCCGTGGAAGAAGAAGAGGCCGACCCGCTTCCGGAGGCGCTCGTCCTGACCCCCGACGCCGGCAAAATCAGGTTCGCCGAGGATATTGTCGGAGAGCACCGGGGTGGTGGACGCCGCGACCGGAGAGGCCGCCGCGGCGGTGCTGCCGCCCGGGGCGGCAATCGCCCCGGCCCGCGCCGTTAGGCGTCGCCTAACCGTGGGGAGGTGGAGGACGAATTGCCAAGACCCAGGCATCAGCCGGAACGCGAGTGTATCGGTTGCAAACGCAAGCTCCTGAAAGCCGATCTCGTCCGCATAGTGCGCACCCCTGAAGGCAGCGTAACCCTCGACCCGTCGGGCAAGCTCCGTGGCCGGGGAGCCTACGTTTGCCCCGGCGGCTCCTGTTGGCAAAGAGGGCTGGAACGCGGCGGTTTGGACCGAGGTATGCGCGTCCCCGTATCGGCCCAGGATAAGAACGCCTTGTCCGCCTTATTTGGCGTCCAACGGTCCTCCGGCCCATCAACCTAAAATCTAAACCCACCGGAGACGAGTTAAATGACCTCTGACGGACGCAGAACCGCGGTAGAAACGCGGAGCCAACCGCCCCGGGGTGGTCGGGAAGGTCGTCGCGGCCCTTCCCGGGTATTGGTATTGCCCCAAACCCTGACCGTCAAGCACCTGTCAGAGTTGGTGGACCAAAGCCCCATAGACGTAATCAAGCAGTTGATGCGCAACGGTATCATGGTCTCCATGAACCAGGTCATCGACCACGAAGTCGCGACCCTAGTGACTTCTGCCTTCGGAATCCGCACCCGCGTCGCCGATCCTGATGAGCCGGGCAAGCACCTTTTTGGGGACGCAACTGCCGGCGAAGACGCCGGCAGTCTGGTCCCCCGTCCCCCGGTGGTCACCATTTTGGGCCACGTTGACCACGGCAAGACCAGCCTCCTCGACGCCATCCGCCACGCCAGCGTTGCGGAAGGCGAGGTCGGCGGCATAACTCAGCACATCGGCGCCTATCAAATTGACCACGACGGCCAGCAGATAACTTTCCTCGACACACCAGGCCACGAGGCGTTCACCACCATCCGCTCTCGGGGAGCCCGCGTCACCGACATCGCCGTGTTGGTGGTTGCGGCGGACGACGGCCTGATGCCCCAGACCATTGAAGCCATCAACCACGCCAAAGCCGCCGAAGTTCCGATGATTGTCGCCATCAACAAAATGGACCTCCCCGGCGCCGACCCGGAACGGGTAAAGCGTCAGCTCAGCGAGCAAAACCTCCTCGTCGAGTCCTGGGGTGGAGACATCATTTCCGTAGACGTCTCGGCCCGCACCGGCTCCGGTCTGGACGACTTGTTGGAAAACATTCAGGTCTTGGCGGAAATCTCCGCCCTCAAGACCAACCCCTCCCGGCCCGCCACCGGGGTAATCATTGAGACCAAGCTGGACCGGCGCCGGGGACCTACCACCACCCTGTTGGTCCAGGGAGGCACCATCCGAATCGGCGACCATGTTGTCGCCGGCAGTGTTTGGGGCCGAATACGGGCGATTAGCAACGACCAGGGGGAATCGGTACGTGAAATCGGCCCGTCCCAACCCGGCGAGGTGCTCGGTTTCAGCATCCTTCCCGAGGCCGGCGACCTGTTCGCGGTGGTAGCCAACGAAAAGGTAGCCCGCAGCATTTCCACCGAACGGCAACGCGCCAAGACCGCCCAGCAGTCTCAGGCACGGGCTCTCACCCTGGAAGAAGTGGTCAAGCAAATTGACGCCGGAGATGTCAAGGAACTCAACATCGTGCTTAAATCCGACGTTCAGGGCAGCGCCGAGGCGGTGCGTCACTCGCTGGAACAGCTCACCGACGCCGACGCCAAGGTTTGCATTCTCCACTCGGCCGTGGGCGCGATCACCGAGTCCGACGTCCTTTTGGCCGGCGCGTCCCAGGCGATCATTATCGGATTCAACGTCGGGGACGAACCCGGCGTAGAACGGGCCGCAGAACGGGCCGGTGTTGAACTGCGTCACTACAACATCATCTACCGGTTGATTGAAGACATACAAAGGGCCCTGCACGGGATGTTGGAGCCTACCTTTACCGACGTCACGCTGGGCCGGGCCGAAGTCCGGGAAATTTTCCCGTCCCGCCGCGGCGTTCAGATTGCCGGTTGCCGGGTCCTGGACGGGCGGGTCACCCGTGGGGCCAGCATACGGGTAGTGCGGGGAACTCAAACCATCGCCGAAGGCCCCATCACCAGCCTGCGCCACTTCCGGGACGAGGTCAACGACGTCAACGCCGGGACCGAATGCGGTATCGTGCTTCAGGGGTTCAATGACTACGAGACCGGGGACGTCCTCGAAGCCCATCGGCAGGAACGGGTACAAGTTTAGTCTGCCCGATTCGCGGTCCGTGGGCCTTATTTTTCGTCCCGGGGGTGCCCAATGTCCCGACGAGTAGACCGCATCAACGGCCTGTTGCGTCAGGAGCTGAGCCAGCTCTTGTCCCGCCAAGCCAAGGACCCGCGGATCAATGGCGTCATAACTATAACCCAGGTCAAGACTTCCGACGACCTGCGAAATGCCCGGGTTTACGTTAGCGTCATGGGAAACGCCGACGCCAAGCGTGAGGCCTTGGCCGGCATCGAGTCGGCCGCCACTTTCTTGCGCCATGAGCTCCGGGATCGTCTGTCCTTACGTTACGTTCCATTCATGAAGTTCGAGTTGGACGAGTCTATGGAAGACGCCAATTCCCTGTTGCGAATGATGGACCAACTGAAAGCTCAACCGCCCGGACCGGATGAAGACACGAGGGACGATTCCACCGCCCGCGGCGTCCCCGACAACCAACCCCGGTCGGCTTCACATGAATACAACGCGCCGTAAGTCCGCTCCGGTTCACACCGGATTTCTCAACTTTTACAAGCCGGTCGGCATAACTTCCATGGAAGGATTGCGCCGCATCAAGGCGATCACCGGCCAGCGGCAAAAAGTGGGCCACGCCGGCACCATGGACCCGCTGGCGTGGGGTGTGCTGCCCATCTGTTTCGGGCAAGCCACCCGCTTGATGGAAAACGTGCTCAGCGGGGCCAAACGTTATCGGGTGGACATCAAGCTGGGCGAGACCACGGCTACCTTCGACGCCGAGGCAGAACCTGTAACGTCGGGGGACCCCAGCGGCATCACCCGAGAGGCGGTGGAAGCGGCCCTGCCCCCCTTCGTCGGCGTGGTGCAACAGACTCCGCCCATGTACAGCGCGGTCAAGGTCAAGGGGCAGCGGTTGTACAAGCTGGCCCGGGCCGGGGTTGAGGTGGAACGGGAAGCCCGAACCGTGGAAATCTACGACATTTCCGTCGTTGCCGTGGATGTTCCGGCGCTTACGCTGGAGGTCGAATGCGGCAAGGGGGTCTATATGCGCTCCCTGGCTTTCGACTTGGGTAACGCCCTGGGTTGCGGGGCCTATGTCACCGGCTTGGTCCGCACTTCCAGCGCCGGGTTCTCCATTGAAGACGCCATCACCCTGGAACAACTCGAGGAATCCGTGGCGGCGGACCAAAACGGCTGGCTGACGCACCTGCACCCCATCGACGCCGTGTTGCATCGGCTGCGCAGCGTGACCGTCGCCCCCCAGGCGGAAAAATATCTCAGGGAAGGACAATCCATCGGAGTCGGCCGATCAGCGAGCGATGCCGGGTATCTGGAACAGTTCCGATTGTACAGCGAAGACGGACGGTTCTTGGCCATCGCCCAGCGCGACCCGTCGGGAAATACCTGGAAGCCCGACAAGGTTTTCCGCCTGGATACTCCCTCACCCTACGCACCCACCGGCCCCGGGGTTTAACCGTGCGGCGGGGAAAGCGGCATTCCCTACTATGACCGAAATGCTGCCCTCCCGACAAGCCGAGGGTTCCAGCGCCGTTTGCGCCCGGTGCGCCGCCACCCTGCGCCCCCGCCGGGCATTCGCGTTCAAAACTCCCGGCATGGAATCAGACCCCCTTCCTAGTGTAACCCCGGCCCAATTGACTAAGTGCTTCAGATGCGCTTTGCTGCACCGTCCCTTGATTAAGCGTTCCCTCATCGCCGGTTTAGTGGTCGGGACGGTTCTGACCGCCCTCAACCAAGGCGACGCGTTGCTCAACGGCCAGTGGAACAACGCTCTGTACTGGAAGATTCCCTTGACCTACTGCGTTCCCTTCATCGTGGCGACCTATGGCGCGTTGACCAACAGCCGGCAATAACGCACGGTCACCCGCTTCATCCTTCGCCTTCAAATTCTTGAAGGGGTCTCCAACAACCGTCAAGCGCCAAAGCCCCGAACAACTTGGTTAAACGGATTCGTCCCCAGGCTCTCGAAGGACTCCCCGGTGAAAAGTACTCCCCGGTGAACTTGAGGCAGTTCCTCAATACTTGCGTATGACGCTCACCACCCGGCCCTTGATTTCCACGTCGGTCGCATCGCAGTAAATGGGGTCCATCGTGGAATTGGCCGGTTGCAGCCGCACTTTGTCCCCCTCCAGATAGAACTTTTTCAAAGTCGCCTCTTCCGAGCTTTTGAGCCACGCCACCACCATCGCCCCGTTACCGGCTAACTGGCAGGGCTGGACCACCACCACGTCCCCGTCGTCAACCAGCGCATCGATCATGGATGTGCCCTTCACCGACAGCGCGAACAGACCGTCGTAACGGCGGGCCAGTTCCGGCGAAACCTCAATGGTGTCGAAATCGCTGTTGGATGCCGCCCCTTCCGTAGAAAACACCGGCAGCGGCATACCGGCGGCAATGGGACCCAGGATAGGCACACGGGGAGAGTTGGAAACCGGGTTCCCGGATCCATCCAGCAGTTCTATTCCCCGGGCCACGTCTGGGCGCCGGTGCATATAGCCATCCCGTTCCAGCAGCCGCAAATTGTAGTCCACCACCGACGTGGAGCTAATGTCGCAAGCCGACTGGATGTCCCTCACCGTCGGCGGGATGCCGTTTTCCTGCATAAACTCCCGAATGAACTCCAGAATTTTCCGGCCCCTGTCTGAAATCTTTTTTTTCGTAACCATAACCCCACTCAAAACTTATGTTCTGTCACTCAGGCTATCAAGGCAAATTCCCCTTGTCAACCATATCCTGTCATATCGGCCCGTTCGCCCCCGAGAGATTATTTTTTGGATGGGTATTTCATTAACGCCATTGGTCCCGTTAACTCGCGGGTCGAGCATCCCGCCAAACCAACTTGCCCCCTTGACCTGCCCCCGTTACAATGGCCCAAAATCAGCCGGCGGACCGGACCGGGAGTAACGTTATGCAATTTGGCTTGGCCTACGAGATGCAGCGCCCTACTTTGGACGACCACGCGGTGGTTGAAGAGACCATCGAGCAGTGTATCCTGGCCGACGAAATGGGGTTTGACTACGTTTGGTTTGTGGAGCACCACTTCCTCACAACCTTCTCCTCCTCGCCCTGCCCGGAGGTCATCTTCGGCGCGCTGAGCCGCTTGACCAAGCGCATCCGGCTAGGCTTCGGCGTGGTCATCCTGCCTTATCATCACCCAGTGCGCGTGGCGGAACGGGTCGCAATGGTTGACCAGTTGTCTCACGGGCGGGTGGACTTCGGCACCGGCCGTTCCGCGCCCTTTGAGCAGACCGGCATGGGCATCGACCCCCGGAACACCCGGGATATGTGGGAAGAGTCGCTGAGCATGATTCCCAAGATTTGGGAGTCTGAGACCTTCGAATGGGAGGGCAAGTTCTGGCAGGTGCCGCCCCGGGAAGTGTTGCCCAAGCCCTACCAGAAGCCCCATCCTCCCATCTGGGTGGCGGCTCTCCAACCCTCCACCTACGAAATGGCGGCGGAAAAGGGCATCGGCGTCATGGCTCTGGGAATCAGCGCCCCATCAGTCCTGGAGCCGCATATTCAGGACTACCGGCGCAACATTCAGCAGGCCAACCCCGTGGGCGCAGCGGTCAACAACCAGTGGCTGAGCTCGCTGTTCGGGTACTGCGGCGAGGACAAAGCAAGCGCCCGCCAGCTTTGCGCCGATTCGCTCAAGACCTTCTTCGGGCCGGGCCGTCCCTACGTGCAGGACCAGAAGGACGTCTATTCCCGTTTGCTGGAACAGTGGGGCGGCATCCCCGAACACCTGGTCCATAACTTCTCCCGCTACATTGACGTGAAGGAAACCTCCGAAGAAGGCACGGCCACCCAATTCGACCTGTCCGGTGGCGCCGGGCTGGCCCAGAAGATTTGGGAAGACATGGACGCCGACACCCTGGCCGACCGGGGAGTAATTGTCGCGGGAGACCCGGAAAGCTGCATTGACGCCATCAAGTTGCACGAGGCCACCGGCGTTGACCAGGTCCAGTTCCTCATGGCCACCGAGACCATCGGCCACGAACAGGTAATGAAGTCCATCGAGCTATTCGGCAAGCACGTAATCCCGGCGTTCCGGTAGGGGGTCGGCCTCCGCTGGGGAATGTCACGGTATATCAAGGTTAGACACCACCGGGGGAATCTTGGCCCTGGAATTGGGAATCCGGACCATCGAAAGTTGATTCCCCAACCCGTTCAAAAATTAACTGGCAGATGTTCAGCTCGTTTGGCCGTAACGTAATGGGCCAGGGGCCAACGTTCAGGATTTCCAGGGCAATTTGCCCGCTCCAGCCAAGATGGATAGTAGAGGCAGTGATGTGGACCATTAGTCCGATGCGGGCCAGGGTACTGCGGCCTTCTACGCGGGCGGCGATTCTTGATTCCCTGGGCAACTCTACCTTCTCGCGAGTTACGCCCAGCACAAATTCCCAAGGGTTAAGCGGACAACAACCCTCTGCATCCGTAAGAGCAGGAACCAAGTGCTGTGCGCTTAATGCTCGGAATTGAGAAATCTTTGAGGGATCCAGAACGTTGCTTAACCCCATATCGGGAATCCGGTTTATGCTGTCCCTTTCCCAACGCTGGAAGGTTGCTCCGAGGTATAGCTCTAAGGCCGAAGACGAAAACTGGCCCTCCTCTGGAAGAGGGTCCACTTTTATCTCGCCTCTTTCGATGGCGCGCCTTATATCATCGTTGCCAAGAATCACGACCTAGGGTATTCAATGCGGCCGGGGTCAACGATGAAAGATGACGGTCCGTTTAAGGAACCGTGGGGAAAGAAAACCCGCACTCCGTCATAGAGTTTCTCATCTACGCAAACCCGCACCTTCCCTTCCATTTTTTCTTCATCCACGTCAATGAAGTTGTGCTTCTGTACCCAGGCTATTAGGGGTTTTTCCTTTCCCACGTCCAACTCCACCCCGTATTCGAGACCGGCGAACACACCGAACCCCTCGAACCCCTCGGGGTAAATCTTGCATTTGATATACCCGTCTGGCATGAAAGTCTTGGCCTCCTTTGAAGATACCGGCAACCTTACCCAAAGGGAACCTACCTGTCAACCGTCTTCTGTCAGCGGTGACGCGCAAACACCTAGAGACAAAAAGAAGGAGCGGGCGACAAACCCGCTCCTTCTCCGTTTTTCCCGTACTTCCTTGTTACTTCAAGTCAGCCACCAGCGGCGACACGTCTTCCATCAGCCGCCTCAGGGAGCCCTGGACCAGCGAGTGGTCGTCGGGGTCGTGGGTGATGAGCAGCAGATGGCCGAACCCGCCGATGTCCTCGTACTGGGCCCGGATTTTGTCGGCGCACTCCTGGGGGTCGCCCACAATCCAGACGTTCTCAATCATGTACTCAACATCCACCGCCTCGTCGGCCATGTTGGGGTCCACCTTCACGTAAGCCAGGTTGCCCCCAGCTTTACGGTTCTTCCACTGGTGGTTGTCGAAGGGTTGACCGAGGACTATCCGGGCCTCTTCTCTGGCCTTCTCCGGCGTCTCCCCGACGTAGATTTCCCGTCCCAGGCGGAACTGGCCCCGGTCGGCAGTCAGACCGGTGCTGGCGGCCCCGTCCTCCACCGTCTGCCAAAGCTCCTTGGCGTGCTTCGACATCAGGTTGGTCATGGGAATCCAGCCCCGCTCACCTGCCATCCGAATGGAGTCCGAGCCAGGCGTTGAGGCGGCCACCCCGATGGGCGGATGGGGCTGCTGGTAGGGCTTATAGTGCAGCCGGCGCTGCAACTCCGGGTCGTTTTCCGGCGCGTGGACTTGATAATACTTGCCCTCGTACCCGAAATGTCCGTTTTCGGCTGCCCACAGGCCCAGGATAACTTCCAGCGCCTCCTTACCCTGCTCCCGCACATCGTCCATGGAGTTATACTCGATCCCGTAGAGGTGCAGGTCGGTGGGCAGCGAGCGCACACCAATGCCCCAGTAGAACCGTCCCCGGGCCAGGTGGTCCAGCATGGCGATGCGGTGGGCCGTGTCCACCGGGTGGTGCAAGGGCAGCATGGTGACCCCGGTGGCAAAGATGATGCGTTCGGTCAGGGCCAACGCCTTGGCGATCAGCAACTCGGGCACCGGAGCGTTTTCCCACATCTCGGTAATATGCTCGCCAACCCAGGCCTCGTGGTATCCCAGTTGGTCGGCCAAAACCAGCAGGTCAATATCGCGGTCGTATGAATCGGCATAGCCCCGGTGGGGCGGATGCAGGGGCATCATAAACAGTCCGAATTCCATAACAGTCTCCTCCTATCACGGTCTGCATTCCTGGTCCGATTTTGGCTGATACTACGGGCGAACCGTCGCGGGTGTCAAGCAAAGCGCAACCCAAGACGGGATGTTCTCAACACTGGAGAGTCATGCGACCGTCAGCCGTGCCTCACCCAACCCTTCAACCCATACCCTGGAAACATCCCCCGCGCTGAGCGATTTGGGCGTGACGATGCTGCCCGTTATAACGATTGCCCCCGCCGGGATGCTGAGACCCCGCTCGGCCCAGCGGTTGGCCAGCCATACCAGCGGCTCAAAGGGGTGTCCCATGATGTCCGAGCCGTGCCCTTCCCCAACCAATTCATCGTTAATCCACAACGCGCCCCGGACCGACGCCAGATCCAACCCTCGCCAATCGTCCACCCGTTGAGCCAGCACGACCCCGGCGTTGGAAATGTTGGTGGAAATTGCGGTCAGAGCGCGGGCCCGTCCCTGCAACTCCGGGGTGCGGAAATCAACCACTTCGAAGGCGGGCATCACCGCGGCGACGGCCTGCGCCACCCCGTCCCGGGTGTACGGGGCGCCCGAAGGCGCAAGCTCGTTGCCCAGCTCCACTGCAATTTCGCACTCCACCCCCAAGTTGAGGAAGTCGTTGGAATCCAGCGACGCCGGGGAATGCCGGATGCCGGACGCCAACAGACCGCCGGCGCAAGGTTCGGTCAGCCCGGCACGCTCCTGCATCGCCGGCGTGGTGTAGGCCAGCTTGTAACCGGCCAAGAAGCCGTAGAGTTCGGAAAGCAACTCGAGAAATTCGCTCTGGACCTGATACGCTTCATCAATGGTCTGGGGGGCCA
This sequence comes from Dehalococcoidia bacterium, assembly GCA_965262735.1. Lineage (GTDB taxonomy): Bacteria > Chloroflexota > Dehalococcoidia > Lucifugimonadales > UBA3495 > CATOSK01. The sequence goes on from CBDHFS010000002.1 coordinate 1,096,790, forward strand.
GTCCATCCGGCAGCGGGTCGTACATCTGCTTCCGCGTGTGGGCTGCGCAAAGCAGTTGGGCCGCTTGGCGGGCATTGGTTTGGATGGACATGGCATTGCTCCTGTAAGAGGTTCTTGGCACTGCCGATTGGCCGGCACGGCTAATATAAACAGACCGGGGCCCAATCTCAACGACTGGGCCCCGATCGGTGGTATTTACCTTTTCATTGCAGGCTTCAACCGGAGTCATACGCCTGCCATTCAGCGTTGGTTACTTGGCTTCGCTGGGTCCTTCAAACCCGCAGTCGCGGTGGGTGCCGTCGCAGAACGGCTTGTTGTCAGACGTACCGCAGCGGCACAGGGACACCCACTGCCCTTCGGGAATACTGTAAGCGTTTCCGCTCTGGTCGGTGAGGTCAATGGGGCCGGTGACCCGGTAGGGGCCGTTGGCGCGGATTTCAATCTTAACGTCGGGCATATCTCCTCCTGATAACGGTTCAACTATTATCGCCGGTAAACGACCAAGGTAGTCTGGCATCACCCGGTAATAGTGTCAAGCCGGGAAACGTCATGTAACAGTTCAGACTTGGTGAGATGAATTGGTTTCAGCCAACTGCCACTTTTTTCAGGGGGTTTGGGGGATGAATCCCCCAACGTAACCCAACCCCCATATTCCGCCATCAGCCACTCTGCTCCCCTCAACTCTGAACAGTTACGGCCATACACCCGTCTTGACTGCCAAGGCTGCGTCGGGTACATTCAAGACGGCAGTCTGGATGGAAAGTCTGGCCTATACCCACACTTCCCCAAGGCGCCCCCAGCCGCGGGCGCCGCGTTACCTCAACCGAGCCAGACTCGACCCACACTCACCGACAACCAACAACACAAAACCAGGAAGGTGCGTATGCCTCTGTACGAATATCATTGCCCCACCTGTGACCACCGCTTCGACAAACTCCAGAACATGAGCGCCACCGGCGCCGACTGCCCCAGGTGCGAACAGCCCGCCCGCCGGGCCATTTCCGTGTTCGCCGCAGTATCCAGGGGCGATTCCGGCCCCACCGAGTTCGGCCCGCTGCCTCCCATGGGCGGAGGCGGCTGCTGTGGCGGAGGCTGCGGCTGCGGGCATTAGGCAACTGTCTTACGGTCAGCGATGGCGGGTTGGGAAGCCTCTCAGCCCGCTTTCCTAAACCTGCTGGAGAAAGGCGGCCCCCTATTTCCTGCCTGGGCCATGGCGCTTCCACAGAGCGCTGCCACCGGGTGCCTTAAATTTAACTGTTCAGACTTGGTGAGGTAAATTGGTTTCAGCCAACTGCCACTTTTTTCAGGGGGTTTGGGGGATGAATCCCCCAACGTAACCCAACCCCCAATTCCGCCATCAGCCACTCCGCTCCCCTCAACCCTGAACAGTTACGTTTTCACGGGTCACTTTCAATTGGCGCCGTGTTGGCCATGAGCCTTCCATTTCAACCCATCGTCCCCCGCCTCCCCGAAGGCCAAGTTCTCAGACTCTCGTCAGGACTTCCCTAACCACGGCATTGAAGGGACTTTGTCGTCCCCGCCTCACGCCGCTGGGGGCACAACGCCCGTAACCTTCCGGCGCAGGTAGAGCAACCCTGCGGCAGCTCCCACTATCAACAACCCGGCTCCCGTGGCGGCGGTGGCCGCAACCCTGAGGGTGGCATCGAACCAGAACCCCAACGGAAACATGATCAGCAGATAGTCGGTGCGCGGGTCCAACATCCACAGGTCGTTGGAAAAGCTGATTTGGTGGAAAATCAGGAACAGCCAGCCAAACCCAACCGCCGCCGCCACCCCGAACACCGCCAGCGTTCCCAGGGTCGCGGCCCCTCCCCAAAGCAACATCCAGGCCAGTCTTCGCGTAAACGCCGCCCCAAATCCGCAGAATCCCCCGACAATCACCCCCAGAACGTAGACCAGTGCCCCGCCCCCGGCCAGGTAGACCCCCCGCACCAGCCCTTTCACATCCCGCATATGCTCCACTTCCCGGTGGTTGAATATCTCGCGCTCTTCGCCATAGACTTGCGCCGTCACCAGCAACGGCTCCGCCGCCGAGTTGAAGTAGCCGCGAATGTCGGCCCCGGCCTCGTGTAAACCGCCGGGGGTGATGCCGGTGTGACGCGAGATGTTGTACTTCTCAAACCCGCGGTCATACAGCCCCAGGTCGTTGATGGCCCAGATGAGGCCACCGGCGATGAGCAGCAGGATCACCCCGGGCACAAACAAAATGCCCAGGGTAACGTGGAATTTCCGCCACGGGTCCTGCCCTTCCCTATCCGCTGCCATGTCGAACTCAAGTTATCATTGCGCCCGGTTGGGCGGGGTATTCCAAAGAGCGCACATTCTTCCGGAGCAACAGTTTTCCAATGTCGGTCTTCTCGGTCCATTCCCTTGGTGGAGTTGGAATTCTGTACCTGATTATTATCGTTGCAGTGTCTTTCTCTACTCCGGGGCGGACTCTTACCTGAATGATCAGCTCTTTTAGAATTTCCTTTGTGAGGTCCACGTTGGTTCCCCGGAGATAAGTGTCCAGGGTCTTCGCGTAGGTCGTCACCTTCTTAGGGTCTGAGGTGAGGGCCTTCTCGTTTGCGACTTTTGCCTTCGCGCTCAGGGCGTTCGCTTCCAACCGGGTCAAGTGTTTCCCTGATTTCCCCAAGGCGTTCCGAGATGTCTCCTTCCACGGCCTGCCCGGCCTCGACCAGATGGAGCAGGTTCTTCCTGGACTCCTTTTGCTTGTCGATTTCTAAATTGACGTTCCTCAGCTCTTCTTCTACTTCCAGCGTCGTTCCTGTGTGACTCTTTGCCACCATGGCGACTATACGTTCTGTGTTTTTTGGGATGAGGATTTTCTCGAGGATATGCTGGAGCACGGCCGCCTCAAGCTGTTCGGCCCTGGGGTTGGGAGTGTCGCAGGATGGGCACAACCCGTTGCGCCTCAGGTTGCAGTTGTAGTAGGAACGGGCCCCACCCGTGGGGCTCATCTTGCCGTTGCATCTGTCGCAGTAGACCAATCCGCTGAGCAAGTGAATGCTGGCAACCTCACGGGGGTGTGTTTTTTGGGGGGTGTGGGAGGCCATTGTTTCCTGGACCCGGTTGTGTTCCTCCAGGGTTATGATTTCCATGTCAGGGACGATGACCAGCAATTCTGCGTCATCAAATTTTGAGCGCTCTCCGATTCGGATGAACCCGGCGTATGCGATGTTCTTGAGCATGCTCGATACCCTATCCGGAGTCCACGGGTTGTCGTTGGGGCCCAAAATGTTCTCGTCCCGGAAGGTTTCGGCGATCTTTCTGATGCCTGTACCGCCGAGGTACAGTCCGACCATCCGCACGATGATGTGGGCCGTCTCAGGGTTGGGGATTAGGAAAGCCCGCATTCTGCCCCTGTTCATCCGGTATTCTCTCTCGAATCCGAACGGGATGGACGAATTGGTCCAGACACCGTGGCTCGCCGATGTTAGCTTTCCACGGGCTATGTCCTCGCCCATGTTGTCGCTGAAGAATTCGGCTACGTTGCCCAGGAGGTTCCTGACGAACCTCACCACGGAGGGCTTTCCCGACATAGGCTGCTTGACGGCGGTAAGTTCGATTCCGAGGCTTTCGAGTTCTGACGTGCGCCGGTCGACGCTGCTGGCCCTGCAGCCAAGTCGGTCAAACTTCCAGATGGCGACTTCGTCAAAGGGACGGTTCGGGTTCCGAGCGTCTTGCATCAACTGGTTGAGGCCTGGACGTACTTCACTCTTGCCGCTGATGCCCTCGTCGAGGTAGATTCCGACGTTTATGCCTCCGGTGGCATCCGTGTACGCCTGGAGGGCCATGAGCTGCCCCTCCTTGGAGTTTTCGGCATCCTGGTGCCAACTGGAAAATCTTATGTAGAAGGCGACCCTTTTGGGCTCTCCTTCCTTTGGCTCCTTTGGCTTCTTGACGGGCATGATTGCTCCCTCCACATGTTCAGTTCCAGCTGGAGCATTCTGGGTGCGGGCTTGCTACTTCGCCTGAGTGCTTGTTGCTCAGTTCAGGATGAGGCGTCCGGTCAGAAGTTCATACATTCTGATCATGTGGCGCTTTGCCTCGATGGAAAGATGTGTTTCCAGTTCCTCGCAGGACCTCAGCTTGGGGTCGTCCATGATGAACTGGTAGCTGCGTTCGACGTCGGCTTCAAGAGATTCCTCCGGGTCGACGTGGGAGTTTCTGAGCAGTTCGGCTTGCCGGATTATGTCCGCCACTCCAACCTGGTGGAACTCCGCCATTTTTCCCAGGAACTTGAGGCCAGGCTGTTGGCTTCCCCGCTCCACGTTGCACAGGTAGCTGTTTGCGATTCCCGTCTCCCTCTGCACGTCCCTGAGTGTTCTTTCACCTCGGAGTTGTCTGAGAACCGCCCCGATGGGGAGGGAGTCCTGCTTTGTGCTGTTAACCCCGTTTCTCCCATGCGTAGCCGAGGCTGCCCCTATTCCAATGTTTTCTGCTCTACCATTTTCATTGCTCATTGTTGGGATAACTCCATTGCGAGGATTCGATTCGCAAGGCTGTTTACTGACAATCTGAGGTATGCTGCCCGGCATCAGTAAGTTATAATATACCATAACAGGTTTGTGCTCTTGCCGGCTCGTTTTCTTGCACTGCGTTCTGGTGAGTACGCGACGGGGACTCGGCCTGTTGTTAAGGCGGGAATGAACAGTAGAGAGTTCGAATCCTTCTTGATTCTTCCATGGGGGTGGCGGAGTGTCTCGTGATGATCCAGGCTCAGAACTGCTTGATCTCATCAGCAAAGCGGTCCTTGGAGCCATGCTGGAGGACTGGACGGCCGAGTCGTTGGCGCTGTTCCGGCAGACTGGGCGGGGCCTGCCGGTTCGGGAATTGCCGGACGAGGGGCTCTCGGCGGTTGCGGACATGGAAAGGCGGGTAATGCAACAATTGGCGGGGGCTTCCTACCCGCTGGATGAACTTTCGAACATCGTCAGTGAATTCCTTGCCCGTATGGTTTCGGGTACGAAGGTGCTGGAGGATGAGACTGTCTCCTGCCGTGTTGTGTGGATATCACGGGGGGAGATGGCTGACCCAATGTTTGTTTTGGCCGGCGCTTCCTAGGGGGTGTCGTCAAAGTGAGAGTGTGATAATAAGCTGATATTGCAATTAGTGCAGCAGGATTGGGCAATGCCAGCAGTAGCCGCAGCGCCGGCGCACCGGCGCCACGATATTTCAGACCGGGTATGGGAAATCTTGGAACCCCTTCTCCCCGGCGGCAAGGGCAAGACAGGCCGGCCGGCCCAAGATAACCGCCGTTTCATCAACGCCGTGTTCTGGATTTTGCGCACCGGCGCCCCCTGGCGGGATCTGCCCCCGGACTACGGGGACTGGAAGAACACCCACCGCCGCTTCTGCCGCTGGCGGGACCGGAACGTCTGGGCCGGGCTGCTGGAGGCGGTGATGGATGACCCTGATTATGAATGGCTGATGATTGACGCCAGCTACATCAAGACCCATCCCCACAGCGCCGGGGCCCGGGACGGCAACCAAGCCATTGCCCGCACAAAAGGGGGCTCAACAGCAAGCTGCACATGGCGGTGGACTCCCACGGAATGCCGGTAAGGCTGGCGGTGACCGCAGGCACTGTGGCTGACTGCTCCCAAGCGCTGCCCCTGATTGAGGGCATCAAGGCGGAACACCTGCTGGCGGACAAAGCCTATGACACCAATGAAATCGTGGCCGGGGCCTCGGCCCGGGGGATGAATCCGGTGATACCGCCCAAGAGCAACCGGAAGGAAAAGCGGGACTACGACCGGGCGCTGTACAAGTTGCGGCATTTGGTGGAGAACGGTTTCCTGGAGTTCAAGCAGTGGCGGGGAGTGGCGACCCGGTATGCCAAGAACTCCCTTTCTTACCTGGCCATCTGCCAGATTCGGGCCATGGCGATTTGGACTAAATTACTTTGACGACACCCCCTAGGGACGGCGAATCCCGCAGGTTGTGTTGCACTCCCGCTGAACTTTCTCGGCTGAAGGGTTGTCTGGGTCATGACCCTTGGTTGGGACTCATCCTTGCAATGGACGGTCGACGGGGCAACGGACGGCCGAAAGTTTCCTGCCGGGGAATGACCCGGCTGACAGTGTATCCTGACAATGCTCTCCCTTGTGCTGCCTGCGGAGCAGTTTCTCGGGCTGTTTCCGGTGAACCCACAGGCGCGGTTCAGGGTCACTGGCGGAGGCGTTTCTTTCCCTGAGAGCGAAGAGCATCATGTGGTGGTTACCCAAGTACAGCCCGGTGTGATGGCTGAACTGGGAGTGGAAGTGGTCCCGCGGTTGGTATTTGACAGGCTGACTGTCCGGGTGCATCCGAGGTCCTGCATGGTTGGTTCCTGCTGGCCTCGCCATGTCTTCACCGTGTGGGCCGACTCTGCGGAAACTATCTTGAAGGTGCTTGCGGGAGCATAGGGAACCTGTGATTACTTGGTGGCCACTTCCTCAGAGGTTCTAGCTTCGGGCCCTCCGCCCGGCGGCACAGGCAACCTGTAGTTGATGGTTGCATATCCGGGTCCCATTAGGATTTCCCTCACGGCCATCTCCATGATTGTCCTGGTGATCCGGGCGTTGCTGGGCCTTAGGTAAGTATCGAGTCTCGCGGAGTATTTCGCGGCCTCCCGCGGGTTTTGAACTATGTTCCAATAGGGTCCTGCCCGCTCCCATCTTTCCAGGTACTCAGCCTCGATCCGTCGCCGGTATCTGGCTGCTTCGCTCGCCGGTTCCGGGTTTTCGCCAGGAATCGGCGGATTCTTTCCAATGAGGCTGCGAAGGCCGGTTTCCTGTCCTGCAGGTCTAAGATGGCCTTCACGTCTTCGGTGTCCCTCTCTATTGCCTCTCCGCGCACGTTTCCGAGGACGGTTTGCGTGTTCCGGTCATCGAGGATAGCGTTTATTGTCCGGGCTACCATGAGGCGGTTGAAGGGTTCGGCCAGGGTGTCCTGGGTGTCGCAGCCCTCGTTTCTGGTGACGCACACGTACCTGGGAGCCTCGTTGAAGGACTCCCCAGCCGTCTCCATTTGTGTTCCGCAGTTCCGGCACTTCACCAAACCGTCCAGAAGGTGGATGGCTGGGTTCCGTTCGATCAGCGTCATAGGTGGAGGACCTCCTATGTTTCTTGATTGTCCATCGCCTGTTCCTGGTTGCTGTCCATACCGGTTGTGACCTGCACACCGAGGGTTTGTCCCATACCAGTATTCGGGATAACACAGGCTTTGCACAAAAGAGTTTTTTCAATACCGATGTTTTGTGCAAGAAGTTTTTTAATTCAGCTATTCTTGGTCCGGCTCTTCGGGGTGATACCCTTGGTCCGCTGCCCCGTCCTTCCGCAATCTCATTGTACGACGGGTGGATGTTCCGGGCTTTTACCGAATTGGCGGAAGAAGAAAAGGCGAGCCGGGGAAGGCTCACCTATTGTTTCTTAAGCGGCCCCTGCCCTGGTCTGTCCGAGAGGTCCGAGGCCAGTTCTTTCCCCACATCTGGGCCAGGTTGGTGGTCAGGTTGTAGGCGAATCACGCGAGCTTGCTCAAGCAAGGGAGACGGGAGTAGCAGGGCAAACCTGCCCAGCGTTGCGAAGCCGGCCCCGGTGCGGAAGCTCTGGGGTTTGGCCGTCTGGGCGTCCCTCATGATGCCCAGGCCGTCCTCGTAGGGCTCGAAGCTCACGATCCGGTCATAGCACACCCGGAACTTCTTCCGGCTTCCCGAGAAGTACAGGTGCTTGGCGGTGAGGCCCAGGAGGCCGGTATTGGCCTTCGCGGTCTCCTCTCACTCGACAGCGCGGCTGCGGAACTGGCGGGGGCTGTAATAGAGTCTCTTCGCCACACGGATGCTGACTCCCTGGGACAATCCCCGGCACTCCCTTCTGGTGACGGTTTCCAGGTAGTCCACGCTCTGGATGACCCAGACAAGCCGCTCGGACTTCATCAAGTTGAAGGGGACTCGGCGCTGGATGTTCTGGCTCTGGGGGATGATGCCCATGGTGACGTCCCGTATAACCGCGGCCTGCACGATGGCCGTGTGTGCGCCGTTCTCGTTGACGCCCTGGGCGGTCAGCCCGAAGTGGTCCAGGTACCGGTAGAGCGCATTCTCCTCGTCGAGGGAGAGCAGTCCATCCTCCAGGGTCCCCTCGGCGGCTGACTCCCAGGCCCGGACTAGTAGTCCAACTTTTTTGAATTGATGGATTCAAGACGTTGAATCTTGATGGGCCTCAAGTCTTGTCGGGCATCCGGGCCAGTATCTTATATCCATCATTTCAAAGCGGTTAGACCACTAGGAGATGCCGGCGGTCTGTGTCCGATATGCTGGCCCGGCGGAGGGCGTTCCCGAGCTCCTTGAGGGCGGCGCCGCCGTCCCCGGTGGTCGGGGAGGCGCGTTCGGCCTCGGCGGTGATCCGGCCGGTCGCTGCCTGGTCCAGGGTTGCCGACCCGGTGCTCACTCTGGGGAGGTCCTGGGTGGCCATCCGGTCCCGGAAGGTGCGGAGGGTTGTTTCCTCGGGTCGGACGACATACCGGCCTTCGGGACCGGGGTATGGTCTTCCTGGGAATCCTGAACGACCCGGCGTTCAGCGCATGCCCGGGGAGTACCGCTCCCGGCGGATTCACCAGAGAGACCTATTATCGGCGATTATCGCCGGGATCTTCGGCGAACTGCAAGAACGTGGGGGCCAGTGGTCGACATCTGGAGCAACAAGAGTATGTCGGTCAATCAAGTCGAATAGGCCGTGACCCGCCATAAGGAGGAAGGTACCCAGTAACCAGTTCTGGGAACTGCCGGAAAGGTGACTGATGGGCTGGATTGTGCCGCCGGGTGGTTCATGGGACGGCTCGTCGAGGAACCGTTGCACCCGTTCCGCCAACCCGCCTGCACGGGGATGACCGGATGGCGTCGGGTATATAATTGCCCGAAGTCATTTCTGAAGGAGCGGATGACGATGCTCGTTGCGCAGCCGGTTGTTGATCTGGCTCAGGACAAACAGAGGTTGGAGCGGCCTACCCACCACCTCCGCCATCACCTCCGGCATCACCTCCGAAACCACCACCACTGGTAGAGCCGCCTTTACTGGGTCGCCCTGCCAGACCCCATGCGTCGTCCATGATAAATTTGCGAAATCCGTAGCTTCCTTCCTGCCGGCCATCAACACTGAACCAGGACGGGGTCTGGCCAGAGAACCACGGCTTGGCGGCGTTAAGCGCTACGGCATAAGGCAGCAACCGGTCCCGTTCCCGCGTGTCAGCAGCAGCAGCGATACGTGGGAATGACCTCTCGCATTGCCGCCACAGGCTAATCTCGCCCTGCCCCAGCTCCGTGGGCGGCAAGTCCGCAGACGCCGCTGCAACAGCCACGAATGCTGTACACAGATACACCACACCGCAGGCCATTCCGGTCAGACTGCTGGCCCACACCGGCCAATACCAGTCCGCCCACATCCCGCAGCCTATCCCGGCAAGCATCGCCGCGAAAAGAAAACACGCTTCTACATTTCCGCTGGAGGACCCGGTGTTCTTGTCGCCAAGAGGTCCACCGTCAAACCAGCCGATGCCCTGCAGGTAATCGTCCATCTGTTCCGAGATGTCATCCTTGCGGCGCTGTAATCGGTTTTTCAAGTCCTTGGGCTTAAACCTTGTCTTCGGCATGGAGTCCAATATCGACCGTTCCCAATCGTGCTCCGGCTCCCCAGACTGTCTCAGGGAATACTGCCCTCCGAGCGATACGTCGTGCAGTTCCAGCGAGCCTTTGCTGCACATATCCAGGACGATGGTTAGCAGTGTACGGTCACTCACCTCACGACTCTTGAGCACCGAAACTAAGGGCGCTGGCTGGTCGCCCGGCAACCGCGTAACCTGTCCGCGACGCTTGGGGTAATTGACCCGGTTGTGCCGTCGATGATAGCGCCACCAAGCGATCAAGCAGATGAATGGCATCGGCACGATCATGATGACGGCCATCCACCGCAGATAGTAGGCAATGGATTCCCTCAAGGTTGACTGCGCCGGTGACACCAGCGACTCAGGGAGGTCTTGCGGTAGCCAATTTCCGGCGGAGCTCACGACCACCAGTACGCCGACCGTCAGGAAGATACCGAAGTAAATTGCGTAGGCTGTCTTCATGGGCTACCCTCAGGTATGGGTACCCGGGATTGTGCCGTCTGATCCAACCACTCGGCCGATTGTCCGCTCATCCTACCATAGACCGAACCCGGCGGGTAACTGTTCAGGCTGGGGCGAGTAGGGGTTGGGAGAGGATGGAGTTCAGTGCTTGGTAGGGGTTGCGACCGCGCAGGCGCCAGGTGCCGAACAGGGAAGCCAGGACGCTCTTGGTGTGGCTCCCCTCGGGTGAACGGGTCCCGCCGCTGATCTTCCGGCTTACCACCGTAGGGCGCAGGCTGCGCTCCGCTGCGTTGTTGTCCGCCTAAGCCCGAATCCCCCGAATCGGAGTGGTCCAAGAACCTGTGCTGCTTCCAGCAGAACTATGAGCAATTCATGTCCGAATATCACCCGCGCAGTAACGTGGAGTCCACTAACTCATCGGTGAAGCGGGTACTTCCTGAGAAGCTCCGTGCCAAGAGCTTCGATGGCCAGACGAACGAAGCTCTGGTGAAGTTGATCGCCTACAACCTCCGGGTGATTGCCCGCGAGGTCTGGATGAGAGACATACCCTTGGATCTGCCGCCGGAGGTTCTTGCCCTCGAGGATTGCATCCGGCGTGCAGTTGACATGCGGGGGCACGGGTCGCAGGGGCAGGCGGCGTGAGGATTTCGCGTACGGCAGATATATTGTGCAGGAAATGTTTTTTTCCACTCGAATTCTCGTTTATTGTGCAAAGCCGATAACACAGATTGCTGAAATGCTTCGCGCGGAGCGAGGGCGTTTCATCTTTGTTCCTCATTCCAGTGTATCGTGGTAGCTGTTTGGGTAACTTCGGGCTCAAATGACCCCTTCTGGGCCAAGTACACCGGTGCCCCTGGTCCCAGAGGGTTGATTTCCGCAGGCCACCTCTCGTCCACCTCCGCCCTTAGGATGGAGAAGGTGGCAGTTTCATCCCCGATTCGGGTGATGCGTCCGGCGTACTTTGCCATGGCTAGTTGCTGTGGGTGATACTGCCAGACGGTCACTTGGGTGTCGGTTCCGAGTCCGGCTTGTTGTCCTTGGGGGGTCAGTCGAAAGGTCGCGCCGGCCGGCGCCGGCTCCTCGATGATCCCTATGGGCATGACTGGTCTGGTTCATTTTGTTCCTCTCTTGCAGGTTATAGGGAATACGGGTTTCCGTAAAGGTCTCAGTACCTTCTTTGGTCGGGAAATGAAAAAGGGACGGGTGATCCGTCCCTTTTTCGATACCCGCAGAACTCTCCGGGTCCTGCTCGTGCTCACGCAATCCGGTGGTCTGTGTGCGACAGGCGCCGGGGCGATGGTCTCAGCCTCCCAATGATCAGAACCGCGGGCAACCTCGTCTCTATCGGAGCCGCCCGCCGGGCTGCCCTCGCTTGTTCGCTTCCGTGAAGTATCGGGCATTTGATGATTCGGGCGGTGATGAGCGATCTAGCCCTGATATAAGGGATTGTGCTCAGGTTTTACCCACAAGTTCAGGACTGTGCAAAATTGGAGTTCCATGTAGGGTGGATCTTGGACACTTCCTGGTGGGCTGGAGCTTGGCACGAGAAATCAGAAGACCGGCACGGGTGTCCCCTGTGCCGGTCCCTTCACGCCGTTCGCCCCGGATGGTCCGAAGCGTAGGGGTTCCTGACCAGTTCCAGCCGGCGGTCGGCTTCCCAAATGGGTTCCGGCCGTCAACGGTGAACGAAAAGGCCAAGGGCCTTTCGGGCGGTGGACTTCGCCTTCTACGGGATGTCTCCCGCCGGTGCCGGTTGGAAACTTCGGTCATGGGGGGATCGTCGCCCGCCCGGCCCCTCCTCGTCCCCACCCGGGGGGCGGGCACCTCTTTCCGGGTCCACGTACACGCCGGTGACGGGTTCCCCGTCCGCGTTTACGTGCCGGATCATCCCGCAGTGTCAGACCTCGGTGCCCACAGGCCTTCGTCGGAGTTCTCCAGGTTCATCAGCTTCCTGGAAGCCCGGTGTTCGTGGTCCCTGTTGGGCTGGTGAATGCCGAGCAAGTCGTTCCTCCTGAGGCGATGGACGCTCTGTGCTGCATCATCGCTCTGATAACGGAACTTTCTTGATCTGGTCCTCGACCTTGAAGCTGCAGGTTGTCCTTCCGTCCTGGCTCTCTGATTCCATGCACAAGACCCGCACCTGGGCTGGCTGGCATCACCATATCGCCATGTGCCTGCTGGCAGGGGCTTTCCTGCTCAGCCTGTAACAGGACTGGGGAAAAAGATGCCCCGGATTACCCGGCCCAAGGTGTGCCGGGTGGTGCGTGAGTTGACGCCCAGAGAACGCTTGGGGCCCGATGAGTTGCTGCGATGAACGAGGTCTGGGCGGAGGCCCTGGCCACTTTCTGCAATCGCCTGCGGTATTGCCGGTGTTCCTTGGCACAGGTGTCGCCTCGGATCTGGCCCTTGATTGCAGGGCTTGGGCAGTCCATGCGGTCGTACTCTCGCTGGTGGCGTTCCTGTCTGGATCTTTGGGGCAGGAGCTAGAGCGTGACTTCCTCGGTACCCTGAGCCTTTGCCGAGTTGCCGGGAGGCATTGGCATGGTGTACCTGATCGTTGCGGATTCCGGGCCTACGAAGATCTCCCTTATGGCCAATTCCATAATGGCCTTGGTGGTACGGATGTTGCCGGGCCGTAAGAAGGTGTCCGGGTTGTGGGCGTACTCTGCGACTTTGTCTGGTTGTGTGGCCGTTTCCCAGCGTTGGGCTGCTCGTGCTCGGGATTCGAGGTGCTCGTCCTCGACATCCCATACTACTCTCGTCCAGCTGTTACGTTCACTGGGGGTTGGCTTGCTTCCGGCGTTCCGCTTTCTGAGTTCATCCAATATAGATTGGAAGGCTTGCATTCTAGACATTGCGGCGTCGTCGTATTCGTCGATTTCTTCCATTGCCGCTTCCCTGACTAGGGCAACTAGCTTCCGGGTGTTGTCGCTGTCGAGGATGCCTTCAAGCACCTTTCCTATGATAAGGCGGTTGAAGGGTTCGGCCTCCACGTCCGGAGTGTCGCAGCCTTCCGCCTTGGTCTGGCAGACGTAGTGGGTCGCTTCTTCGTAGTTTTCTCCGGTGGATGCCATGGAGGTGCCGCAGTGCTGGCACTTCACCATGTCGTCAAGGAGATGGCTGACTGGGTTCTGTTCGGTCAGCGTCATTCTTAATGGTCCTCCTGGGTCATGCCGGGGTTCTTGGCGTACTCCGGTTTCCGGATGCCGTTTATCGTTCCCGTGTTGTCCGAGGTTGACCTTCCGCGGCTGCGGTGCGCCTCTTAGAGTACCACACCGGGGATGCCATCTAAACCAAAGCCAAGGTGAAATGTACATATCGCTAGAACGCACCGTCGGTGGCCACCCATTTGGGGCCTAAACTAAGGGATAGTGGGAGAATTTTACCCACGTAGCTAAAACTGTGCAAAATGCCGGGGTGTGGACCCAGGTGTTTTGCCCAATTTTGCACAAAATGGCTGCCGTCAGGTCGGGCGACCGGCTGCCGGTGGATACCGCCTCTGGCGGTGCCTGTTCCCTTCCTCTGCCGGGCGGTGCGACACGCCGGAGAGGCCCGGTCCTGCTTCTTCGATACTGGGCCCGGCCTCTCAGTCAATCACGGTTGCTGCTGACCGAAGGGCCGAAGCCCGTCTCCACATCCCTGTTCGAGTGGGCGCTCAGCCTGGAGCAGGAGCCGGTCGGCGCGGGACGCTAGGCCGCAAGATACGGGGGAGGCCGTCGCCTTTGGTTGCGACGGCCTCCCCTGCCTAACCATGTATGCGGCCCTTTTTGCGTTCCGGGGCCTCTGCGGTCGCAGGACCTCACCGGCGCGCTGTTCCCTAACCGGTGAATATCTAGCCGAGACCCAGGTCCTCGGCTAAGTCCGGCAGCGCCATCATGTGCTGTCCGTTGGGCCGCACCCTGCCTTCAGTCCAACGCCATACGGTGTGGGGATAGGTGCCCGGGCAGCGGGACAACCCCGCCTGCGACAGGCCCGACTCCTCCTTGAGCCGTTCCACGCGCTGCGGGAAGTCGGTCGGGAAGGCATAGGTGTTTCTTCGGTAGCCGGTGTGCTTTCTCGGCATGGGGTCACTCCTCCCGGGACAGGGCCGCCGGGCTCCTCCAACGGGAGGGAAGGGGGAGCGCGGCGTTCCGTTCCCCTGCGCCGCCCGTGCGCCAGCTTCCCGGCCGCCCCGAAGCCCGGGCGGACCCACGCCATTCCGGGTCGACGGCCTCGCCAGCGCGTCCATGTGTGCGGCCCTTTTTGCGTTTCAAGGTCCCTGCGCACCGGGCGAGGCCCGGCCTGGGCCTACCGCGCCGTCACCGTCAGCTTGTAGGGGCCGGTGGAATAGTCCTGTCTGCTGCTGGTGATGCTTCCACGGACCGTGATCCGGTACGCGCCGCCCTCGGAGGCGGTGAAGACGCAGTTCACGCGCTTGACCGCGCTGTTCTGGTCACTGTAGCCGCCGCAGGTCACTTCGGTCGGGTTGGCGCCGTCGGTAACGTCGGTCACTTCGGCGATCTGGGGCCACTCGTCACCTTGTCTGTCCCAGCCGGAGCCGGTGGGCTCGAGCCGGACCTCGTACTCCGTGTCCGCAGACAGCTGCACCTCGAAAACGTCCTCGTCCTCGGGGAAGTCCAGCTCGCCGCCGACCGTGCCTCCCGGCGCCAGGGAGCGTATGCCCGGGTCGTCGTCCTCCACCTCGGTCATGGTCAGCTGGTAGGTGCCCCGGGAGCTCACGCCCGACACTGCTACGAAGTACGCCCCCGGCTCGAACCCGCGCAGATAAAGCCGCGCGTTCAAGCCCAGCCCGCCGTCGTCGTTGTAGTAGGAGCCGAACACCAGCTCCCCGGCGGGCTCGCCCGGCGGGGCCCACCAGCGCCACACGCTCACGACCTTGTCCTTGTCACCGGTCAGGCGGCCGCCGGGCCGGAACTCCTCTCCCCCCCGGTATACGGCGTACATGCCCCTGAGGTACGGGTCGCCGAGGGTGCCGTCGCCGCTGTGGGGTCGCCCAGGGCGTCGATGCGGTACGTCTTGCCCTCTTCCAGCTCCACCTGGAACCAGTCCGCGTCCCGCGCCCCCCAGGAGTTCCCCTCCTCTCCGATCTCCCCCCTGGACACGACCCCCACCGCCAGCCGCCCCGTGTTGTCCAGGTCGCAGTATCTCTCCGCAGTCCTTACCGTTGCGCGGTTGCACCAGTTGCCCATCTGGTCCACCAGCTCCTCGGGGGTCCCGGTGGCGGTCGCGGACCAGGCCCCGTCGCCCCTGGCGTTCACCGCCCGCACCTGCACGTCGTACTCCGTGTCGTTGGTCAGGCCGGTTATCTCGTACCGCAGACGGGGGCCAGATGCCCAGGCCGGGTCGATCACCGTCCAGTTGGCGTCGGCCTCCTTATCGGCATCGGGGCTGCCGCTGGGGATGTGGCGCAGGTCGTAGGAGGTGACGGGGGAGTTGCCGTCGTCGGAGGGCGCGGTCCAGCTCACGATGAGGGACGAGTCGTAGGACAGCGGCGAGGGGGCCGAGGGCGCCTTGGGGGGACCCTCTTCTCGTCCAGGGAGAGCCGGTAGGTGCCGGTGAACCCTGATGTGCTGCTGACTCTGATGCGGTACTCTCCGGGGATCTTCGCCTCGAATTCCACCCGGGCGTTCCTGCCGGGGCCGCCGTCGGAACCGACCAGCATGGGGTTCAGGGTGTAAATCTCAAGGAAGGGGTCATACAGGGTGCCCTGCATGGCAGCTTCGCCTTCCAGGTCCACGCGGTAGGTCGTGCCCGGTTTCAGGGTCACCAGGAAGGCGTCTCCTGTGTCAGGGGTATTCTCGATATCCTTGATGTTGCCGGTGACCGACCCTCCGACCGACAGCTTTCCCTTGGTGTCTGCGTCGTCGGGGAAATCCTGTCCCGGCGGCTCCGGGACGTTGGGCGACACGTAGGGCTCTCCGTTGTAGGTGGACAGGCTCACCAGGTACCACAGGAGGCGCTGCCCCGGCTCCGGCAGCGTCCAGCCGGGGTCGTTGCCCCGCAGGTCTAGGGTCTCCAGCGCGGTCAGCGAGTCGAACACGGTCTCCGGCAGGCCGCTCAGGTCGTTGTCCGACAGGTACAGCTCAGTCAGCGCGGCCAGGTCGTCGAACACGTTCTCCGGCAGCGCCGTCAGCCTGTTGACGCCCAGGTCCAGGGAGGCCAGGCTGGTCAGGTCGTCGAACACGCCCACCGGCACCGCCGTCAGATGGTTGATCTCCAGGGACAGCATAGTCAGGCTGGACAGGCCGTCGAACACGTCCGCCGGCAGGCTGGACAGGTTGTTGGCCGCCAATTCCAGCGTGGTCAGACTGGTCAGCGGGGCGAACACGTCCTCCGGCAGCGTCGTTAACTGGTTGAAGGTCAGGCTCAGGGAGTTCAGGCCCGTCAGGCCGGCCAGGTCCCCCGGCAGCAGGGCGGAGATGCCCTGGTCCGACAGGTTCAGGGAGGCGATCGCCGCAAGGGACGCCTCCGCCACCTGGCCGCAGGCGACGGTGAAGGGCACCGCCGCCAGGATGGCCGTCTCCACGTCGTCGGTGCGGGAGCAGATGTCCGTCCTGGCCGGCTGGGTGTAATCTGCGCCGTTGTACCTGGTCAACGCCGACAACGGCAGCAGGACCCGATCCTCCGGCACGGGCGGCGTCAGCGAGGCGTTGTTCTGCAGGTCCAGCGAAGTCAGCGCGGTCAGCGGGTCGAACACGGTCTGCGGCAGGCCCCTCAGGACGTTGTCCGACAGGTCCAGCGTCGTCAGCGCGGCCAGATCGTCGAACACGTACTCGGCCAGGCCGGGCAGGTCGTTGTCCGACAGGTCCAGGTAGGTCAGGCCCGGCAGCCCGGCGAAGTCGCCCGTCCGCAGGGCGGAAATGCTCTGACTCGACAGGTCCAGGGACGTGATCTCCGCCAGCTCGCTCTTCAACACCACCGAGCAGACGTCGTCAGTTGTCGGCGTGGCCGCCAGGATGGCCGTCTGCACCTGGCTGGTTCGCGAGCAGATGTTCCTGGCCGGCGACGTGTACGCTGCGCTGTTGTAGTTGGTCAGGCTCACCAGATTCTGCAGGACGCGGTCCCCCGACATGGGCAGCGTCAGGCTGGAGTTCCCCTGCAGGTCCAGGATCAGCAGCTGGGTCAGCAAGTCGAACACGTCCTCCGGCAGCGACGACAGGTCGTTGTCGCTCAGGATCAGTTCGTCCAGGCTGGTCAGGTCGTCGAACACGTCCGCCGGCAGGCTGGTCAGGCCGTCGAACACGTCCGCCGGCAGGCTGGCCAGGTCGTTGTTGTCCAGGTCCAGCAGGTTCAGGTTGGTCAGGCCGTCGAACACGTCCGCCGGCAGCCCGGTCAGGTCGTTGTTCCGCAGGTTCAGATCGGTCAGCCCCGTCAGCCCGGCGAAGTCGCCCGCCTGCAGGGTTGTTATGCCCTTGTTCCTCAGGTTCAGATTCGTGATCTTCGCCAGCTCGGCGTCGTCCACAGCCGAGCAGTCGGTGGCAGTGACTTCTGAAGTCGCCAGGATGGCGGTCTCCACGGCCTGGGTGCGGTCGCAGATGTCCATGGTGGCCCTGACCGTCTGCTGCTCCTTTTCCGGGTCGGGGGTGGGCTCCGGCGTTTCGGCGTAGGCGTCGGGGGACTCTGGTCCCGGGCCCTGGGCGTTGATGGCCCGCACCCGGTACACGTAGCGGGTCCCCGCCGCCACCGTGTCGTCGGTGTAGGAGGTGGCGGCTGAACCGGTGTCCTCGGCGATGACGCCGAACTCGGTCGGCCCCTGCCCGTCGCCGTAGGTGTCTCCGTCCTTGGAGCGGCGCAGCATCCGGTATCCGGTGATGGAATCGTCGCCGGGGTCGTCCCAGCTCAGCAGCACCTGGCTCTCGCTGGCGGCGGTGAGCAGCCCGGTGGGCTGGGCCGGGGCCTCCGGTTCCTCTGGGGTCTCCGGTTCCTCCGGTTCTACAGGAGCCTCCTGGGTCTCCACGTTGACGTAGCTGGAGCGGCTCGCTGACTCCGTTGTCGTTGATGGCCTCGACCCGGTATACGTAGCGGGTGTGGGGGTCACCGACGAATCGGTGTAGGAGGTTGCCGCCGTGCCGGTGTCGTCCTCTATCGCCGCGAACTCGGCCGCGCCCTGGCCGTCGCCGTAGGTGTCGCCGTCCCGGGAGCGGCGCAGGACCCGGTAGCCGGTGATGGAGCTGTCCGACGGATCGTCCCAGGTGACGGTCACGGAGTCGTGGCTCACCGAGCCCGCCGTCAGCCCGGTTGGCTGGGCCGGGGGCCCGGACTGCGCCGCAGCGGGCGGCGCCTGGGCCATGAGGATGGCGACGGCCGCCAGGAGCGGAACGAGGGCTGACGCGAAGGCGATTCGACGCCGCAGGTTATAGACCGGGGCAAGGCTGTGTCGCAGCTGTCCTTCCTTACAGGTCTAGGTCGGGGAACAGGATGGCGGGTCCGGGTCCGGCTGTGGGGGTCATCGGTGTTCCTCCGGTGATGTGCGAGGCGTGGCCGTCGCGGGGTCTCCGAGAAGAACCGACTGGGTACTGTCGTCAGCGCCGTGCGTCCGCGCATCGAGGCCCACATCGCCTGGTTGGAACAGGAGTTGAACGATTTGGACGAAGGGCTGAGGCAGACTCTCCGCCGGGGTCCCGTGTGGCGCGAGAAAGACGACCTGCTGCGTACCGTACCTGGCGTGGGCGAGCAGACCTCCCTCACGCTGCTAGCCCACCTGCCGGAGCTGGGCACGCTGGACCGCCGGCAGATCACCGCCCTGGTGGGCGTGGCTCCCTTCAACCGGGACAGCGGCGCCCTGCGGGGCAAACGCACCGTCTGGGGCGGACGCTCCCGGGTGCGGGCCGCCCTCTACATGGCGGCACTGACCGCGACACGCCACAACCCGGTGATCCGCGACTTCTACCGGAGGCTGCTGGCGGCTGGTAAACCGAAGAAGGTGGCCCTGGTCGCGTGTATGCGCAAACTGCTCGTCATCCTCAATGCCCTGCTCAAGCATCGCGCTTCCTGGGCAGGCACGAATCCGGCACTCGTTGATCATTCCTCTTGACATCCAACACAGTTGCTATTGGGTGCTCCCTTTCTGGGACCGGTTTTCTGTTTCAAAACCATTATCCCAGAAGCACAGGAGCACTTTCTTGTCTCTTCAGGACCCTGCTACACGCCCTCCCTCGGTGGATTGGGGCTAAACTAAAGCGAACCCCGGTGTTGACACACCGGGGCGACGGGGACCGGGTTGCTCGACAAAGCTTTTCGATCGTACCGGCCTTGGTTGATCTTTATCAACGGGTTTCCGCCGGTGAGGTATGTGCAAAACTACAAGCCTACGCTTAAACCTGAAGAATGGTCTCCCTATATCCGATCTATGATGACGGGCAATCCCTCCACGTAGACCTACCAGCCAATGCCGATGCGAAGTGCATTTGAGCTTCCCGGGCATTTGTAGGGGAATCGGGCAGTAAGATATCAGCATGGTAAGGGTTGTTAGGAACAGGTGGAAGCTCTGTCGCATCACAACCGACTTCTTGAGCTTTTTCCACGCTGACCACTGCCCATCCGTAGAAATTTCTAGGAGGGTCGCGTTCCTCGCCAACCCTCCTAGCATTAGCAATGGCCTCGGCTTCCGGAGCACATGAAAGGCGGTCAACTGAGATTCTCTTCTCGCCTTCTTTCTCAAGGAAGACTTCCAGCGGTGTCCGGTTCTTGGAGGCTTTCCGGCGTTGAGATCTTGAAAACACGCAACGTCCTAATTCTTCCCATGCGCTGATGGGACCCGGATTGCTGGGCGGGGTTGAGTACCCTGAGGTCATCTAGCCGATTCTTCCCCTAGCGCCAACAATGCCTCGCGAATAAAACCATCAGGCAAACCGGTTGCCGTGTAATACCAAGAACGTCGAGGCTCGTTGCCGATGGTGACAAGGCATAGAACGCTACCATCAGATTGGCACATCACCACTGCTATCGCATCGTTGGCCCCGCGGGCATCAATGGCGATGTAGCCATCAGACACCGGATAGACCCCAAAACGGCGTGGGGAAATGAAGTGCATTTCCTTCAACAACCTCTCTGCGTTCTGGAAAGCTACCGCAGAAGGCAAGTCGAGCCCGTCTTCTTCAGCGTCGGCAGGGACATCCGCAAGATCCTGTAAGGCTTCCGCCAACTCATTGGGTATTGGTGTCGTTATTTGGTCATCTTCCCGTTGGCCACCAGAAATTCCGAAGTATATCCATTTCTCACCTCCCCCATGTATTTCTATTGGGGAAGCAATCCCCGAAAGTTTGTCGTCTAGCCACTCCGAACAGGCACCCGACAGGTCTGCAGGTGGGTATTTGGAGCAAGGTTCCACTCGACGGTACGTTGACAACTCTTCACCGGGGTGTGAGACGACGTTGTGTTCATGCTCGGGCCAGTTATCCTCCTGGAACCGGTTCCCTGCAACACTCCCTCTCCTTGCCGCAGGTCGATTGGGCGTCATTTTCAATCCTCCTTGGGAGCATAGGTGCGATAGAATTGGTTAGCCAATTCCTCCATGTCTCCGATATCTTCTTCCCATTTCTCCAAAACGGAGCGAATGTATTCTTCCCGCTTCTCCGACGGAACATCATCCATATCACGGTGGATGTGCGCACTGAATCGTATTTCAGTGATCACTTTTTCTTCTAAAGATTCAGCGAGATAGAAAATTATTGACTTGTCAGGCGATTCTCTGTAAAACGCCCTCGCTTGCATCCTTGGTGCTATGTCCCCGAATTTTACACCCTGCCCCAACGCGTATAGTGGGGAAATTTCGTGGGCGAGCCCATTGCTACCACAGCTGACAGTACCCCGCCAGTCGGTCATGATCGAGTTGTACTCCACCGGCCATGGGGCCACGCCTAAGTAGCGGCCTACAATGTCAGCGGTGACGATTTCGCCCATGACTAACGAGTCACCAGTATGGGAAACCCTGATGTAGTCATCGCTAGCCGAAATTGCCAATCCATTAGTGTATCGAACCAAGGAAAACCCAGATTCAATAACAACGGGCGTATCAACTTGCCAGTCGGGATTTAC
The DNA here is from genome assembly GCA_965262735.1 of Dehalococcoidia bacterium. Classification (GTDB taxonomy): domain Bacteria; phylum Chloroflexota; class Dehalococcoidia; order Lucifugimonadales; family UBA3495; genus CATOSK01. Next base: position 1,117,949 of record CBDHFS010000002.1, read on the forward strand.
GACCCCGTTGTAGCGGAGAAAATCAGGATTAATGTGCCCGGGGTCGATGCTCGGCGCACCCAGAGTGATTATCAGCGCGTTGTGGGTTACAGCGGGATTTGTGCCCTGCGGCGTGTTACTTTCCATACCCTGCCTTCTGAACCGTTCATTGCCGCCCCAGTCGCACCGTGCAGGATCAATTTAGGCTGCATGATACACATGACGCTCCTGCTAAGCCCGAATCCACCGAAGGAGGGCGTCGGGTCAGCGTCCTGAAGTGGCCAAAGGGTGCTCCTCTGAATCTGGGATAATGGTTTTGTAACAGCAAACCGGTCCCAGAAAAGGAGCACCCAATAGATGCTACCACGCCGCCACCCCGACCGCATCCGTATCGCCTTCGACGACCACCGCCTGGTGACCAACGCTGGGCTGCTCCTTCCGGCCACCCTGGCCCGGCGCCTGGGCCTGCCCGAACTGGTACAGGAGCACCTGGACTTGGGCGAAGCGCCGGGCCGGGCCAACACCGGAGACAAGATCATGACGCTGGTGTCCTCCGCTCTGGCGGGCGGCGACTGCATCGACGACGCCGATGTGTTGCGCACTGGCAGGACGGCCTGCGCTCTCGGCTGCGTAGTCAAGGCGCCCTCCACCCTGGGCACTTTCCTGCGCAGCTTCAGGTGGGGCCACGTCCGTCAGTTGGACCGGGTGAGCCGCGAGCTGCTGGCCCGGGCCTGGCAGGCGGGGGCCGGACCCGGCGACGCGCCATTCACCATCGACCTTGATTCGACGATCTGCGAGACTTACGGACTGGCCAAGGAGGGCGCCCGCCACCACGGCTATACCGGTGCACGGGGCTATCACCCACTGCTGGCCGTCGCCGCCGGAACCGGCGACGTGCTGATGGCCCGGCTGCGCGAGGGCCGGTCCAACACCGTCCGCGGCGCCGCCCACTTCCTGCGTGAGACGGTGGGACGGGTTCGCTGCGGCGGGGCCAGCGGGCAGCTCACCATGCGGGCCGACAGCGGCTTCTATACCCACGCCGTGGCCGCCGTCTGCCGCCGGATGGACGTCCGCTTCTCCATCACCATCCGCCAGCACAAAAGCCTGCACAATCTCATCGAGGCGATACCCGAAGATGCCTGGACGCCGATTCCTTACTGGATGGACGGCGCCGCCGATGTGGCCGAAACCACCTACACCCCCTTCCAGAGCGAGCCGGATGCCGCGCCGGTGCGGCTCATCGTCCGGCGGGTGAAGCCGGCGCCCGGTTCTCAACTGGCTCTCTTCGCCACCTACAGCTATCACGGCTTCATCACCGACCGGGACGGAGAGACCCTGGAACTGGAGGCCGACCACCGCCGCCACGCCGAGATCGAGAATGCGATACGCGACCTCAAGTACGGCGTCGGGCTGAACCATCTCCCCTCGGGCCGCTTCGCTGCCAACGGCGCCTGGCTGGCGGTACAGGTGATGGCCCACAACCTGGCCCGCTGGACCGCCCGCATCGGCCTCGGTGAGCGGACCGTGACCACCAAGACCCTCCGGCGGCGGTTCTTCGCCCTGGCCGGACGGCTCACCCGCTCGGCACGCCGGATCACCCTGCATCTTCCCAAGCGCTGGCCCTGGGAGGAGCAGTTCAGCCGCGCCCTGGCCCGACTGCGAGCCATTCCACTCCCAGCCTGACGGCGCCCGTCCGCCACTGACCCGCCAGCCAACCCAACGTCCCCGCAAACTCGCGCCAGCCCAGTCCGCGAGCGCCTCTTGCCGTGTCCTATCCCGCCATCTCGCTCGCCACAGCCACTGCAGGCCGACATCGGCGCCCCCCAAAGCGCCTGCAGACCGCCGCCAACCTCCCATCTACCCGAATTCGAGCCCGGATTATCGCGCCTGTAACTCCCTCACCCCCTTCCGCTGTCCTCACGCCGTCCATCCCTGTCCATCGGTGGATTCGGGCTAAGCAACAACCATGGTAGAGCAATCTGCGCATGATCCTGCATATCCTGTTAGTATTCTATCACAAGCCTTGTTCCGCTCTCTCCATTGTTTCATAACCGGTTCCGGCGCCCTGGCGCTCGAATCGGCAGGCCAGGCGTCCAGCTTCCGGCGCGCAGTTGCCGATAGGTCACGCGGCCACGGTCAAGCTGCCTTTGTGGCGGCTCTGGGCAGATATCCCCGGCGGCAGGGGTTCCCCGTTTTCCCTGCGGAGCTGGATCATGTTCCTGGCCACTTCCCTGAGATCCTCCAGGGTTTCCGCCGGGTTGTCTCCCCAGGCCCTGCAGGTCGGGGATTTCGGCCCGGTACATCCAGCCGTGGCTCTCCTGGGGCTCGTGGAGAATGTAGTCCAACTGGTAGATGTCCATCTTTTCTCCTCCAGTTCCGGGGTGGTGGAGGGTGGAATCTTTTCCATTGTCCTCTGGTGGAGTGTTTCGGTCAAAGCCCCTCGGGGAAGCCAGCTTCATACTGAGCGGGTTGGCAACGAGCAAGGTTCGGTTTTGCCTCACTGGCTGACGATCGGCAGATGCTTCCCGAAATATCCCACCAGCCATCGGGATTCTTCCGGGCTCCACTGGCCTGGGAGTGGTGCTCGCCTTTAGCAAGACTATAGGCTGAAGTTGGGCCTGGTAACAGGCTGACCCGCTGTACAACCGCGGTCCCGCTAAGCCCGAATCCACCGGTGGACACGGATGGACGGCGTGAGGACAGCGGAAGGGGGTGAGGAAGTTACGGAAGCGATGGTCCGGGCTCGATTCGGGTAGATGGGAGGTTGTCGGCGGTCTGCAGGCGCTTTTGGGGCGCCGATGGCGGCTTACAGTGGCTGCGGTGAGGGAGATGGCGGGATAGGACACGGCAAGAGGCGCTCGGGACCGGACTGGCGCGAGTTGGCGGGGACGTTCAGTTGGTGGGGACGTTGGGTCAGTGGCGGACGGGCGCCGTCAGGCTGGGAGTGGAATGGCTCGCAGCCGGGCCAGGGCGCGACTGAACTGGGTTTCCCAAGGCCAGCGCTTGGGAAGATGCAGGGTGATCCGGCGTGCCGAGCGGGTGAGCCGTCCGACCAGGGCGAAGAACCGCCGCCGGCGGTTCTTGGTGGTCACTATCTGCTCACCCAGGCCGAGCCGCGCCGTCCAGCGGGCGAGGTTATGCGCCATCACCTGTACCGCCAGCCAGGCGGCGTTGGCGGCGAAGCGCCCCGAGGGGAGATGGTTCAGCCCCACGCCGTACTTGAGGTCGCGTATCGCATTCTCGATCTCGGCGTGGCGGCGATGATCAGCCTCCAGTTCCAGGGTCTCTCCGTCCCGGTCGGTGATGAAGCCGTGATAGCTGTAGGTGGCGAAGAGAGCCAGTTGGGAACCGGGCGTGGGCTTCACCCGCCGGACGATGAGCCGTACCGGCACGGCATCCGGCTCACTCTGGAAGGGGGTGTAGGTGGTTTCGGCCACATCGGCGGCGCCGTCCATCCAGTAGGGGACCGGCGACCATTCCTCCTCGGGAATCGCCTCGATGAGGTTCCGCAGGCTTTGGTGCTGGCGGATGGTGATGGAGCAGCGGACATCCATCCGGCGGCAGACGGCGACCACGGCGTGGGTGTAGAAGCCGCTGTCGGCCCGCACCGTGAGCTGCCCCCTGGCCCCGGCGTAGCGCACCCGTCCCACCGTCTCACGCAGGAAGTGGGCGGCGCCGCGGGCGGTATTGGCGCGGCCCTCCCTGAGCCGGGCCATCAGCACGTCGCCGGTGCCGGCGGCGACGGCCAGCAGCGGGTGATAGCCCCGGGCGCCGGTGTAGCCGTGGTGGCGGGCGCCCTCCTTGGCTAGGCCGTAGGTCTCGCAGATGGTCGAATCGAGGTCGATGGTGAATGGTGCGTCGCTGGGTCCGGCCCCAGCCGCCCAGGCCCGGGCCAGCAACTCGCGGCTCACCCGGTCCAGTTGGCGGACATGGCCCCACCGGAAGCTGCGCAGGAAGGTGCCCAAGGTGGAGGGTGCCTTGACTGTGCCGCCCAGGGCGCGGGCGGTCCCACCGGTGCGCAACACGTCGGCGTCGTCAATGCAGTCGCCGCCCGCCAGCGCAGACGCAACCAGGGTCATCATCTTGTCGCCCGGGTTCGCCCGGCCCGGCGCATCGCCCAGGTCGAGGTGCTTCTGGACCAGTTGGGGCAGGCCCAGGCGCCGGGCGAGGGTGGCCGGAAGGATCAGCCCGGCATTGGCCACCAGGCGGTGGTCGTCGAAGGTGATTTGGATGCGGTCGGGATGGTTAGGTGGTAGCATCTATTAGGTGCTCCTTTTCTGGGGTCGGTTTTCTGTTTCAAAACCATTATCCCAGAAGCACGGGAGCACCTTCTTACCGCTTCAGGACGCTGACCCCACGCCCTCCTTCGGTGGATTCGGGCTTAGCCGTTTGCTCCCAGATGGTATTGCTTACGCCACAGTTCCTTGGACCCAAAGCACAGGCGCACCCGGTCAGCCGCAATGTCGGCTTCCAAAGCTGCCAGCCTGGTCTTCAAACTGCCCAACCGCCGCCGCTTCTGGTGGGACCTGGCCAGCCTGCCCTCGCTCAACCGCCGCCGCAATCTGCCGCACCGCACGACGGATACGCTGCTCCAGGCCGTCGGCCCGCAGCCTCTGCTGCTCCCGGACCGACGCAATCTTGCCCTCCAGCGAAACCCTCACCCCGTTGAACATCCGCGCCGGTATCCTGTACCACTGCAGGTACGCACTCTTCAAGGAAACAGCCGACCTGCCCGCGGCAGCATCCGCGAACAGCCTGCGCTCTACGCGGCCGTACAACTCGGCGTAGGCAGCAAGGGCGGCATCTCCCGCCCCACGACCAATGTCCACGTACTCCGAGATGCGGGACTGGCAGGTGGCTTTCATAATCCTTCCCTTGCTGCGGCCAAGGCCCGCTCCGCCCGACGGCGGGCGGAACGCCGACCGTAGAGTCGGGCGCACAGCGACGTCATCACCTCGGTTGCGTCCCTCACCAGATCATCCTCCAGTTCTCCTTCCTCCATCACCAGAATGCGGGCCCCACGAGCAGCCAATGCGGCTTCCACGTACTCGAATCCGAAACGACACAGCCGTTCCCGGTACTCCACCATTATCATGCTGACCGTATGGTCCGACACCAGGCGCCGCAAACCACGCCGGTTGCCGTTCAGGCCGGAACCGATCTCCTTGACCACCTCATCCGGCCGGTAACCTTGCTGCGTCGCCCACTCGACGACCCGGCCCACCTGCCGATCCAGGTCTTCCCTCTGGTCTCCGGAGGAAACCCGAGCGTATACCACGCAACGTCCATCGTTCTCCGGGGGCACGACCACGTAGTACCGTCCGTTGGGCAACTGCTCTATCTGAAGCTCGGGCGGCAGCTTGCCCGTATGGTGCAATCGAGAAGTGGTGGCCTTGTCGAACCCGTGAAGGCGACCCCAGGCGGTCAGGCTGATGCGGCGACTGACTACATCCATAATCAACAACAATATGCCTGACCGGCAACTGTTGCTAACCCCAAGCCGGGGGGCCCCAGGTACTCCCTCACCGCCTCGCTCCGGTGCGCCGGAGGGTTGTCCCAGATCACGTTCAGACGACCGCCATGCCTCTCCCGCAACTCGTCCCAGGAAGGTTGCCGACGTTCCTGAGTTGCTGTTCCCCTCCAGTTCCATCCACTCCACCTCGCCGGTCTCCAGGCACACCGCCGAGTAGTAGCTGGCCTTCTCGCCGTACCTCGGGCTGGTGGAGTCCACCAGGGCAGGCTCTCCCCGCAGCGCCCACTTGCCCCGAAGTTCGGCGTCCGCACGGAGATGGGCCTCGTCGGCGAAGAATATCCTGGCTCCGGTTCTGCGAGCCTCCTCCCGCAGGGCGGCGTACTCCCCCAGGAAGGATTCCCGCTGGGCATCATCCGCCTTGAGCAGCCGTTTCTTGGGACGCTTAAAGGCGAATCCCAGCCGGTGCAGATAGTTCAGGCAGGTGCTGCGGCTCAGGCTGATACCGAAGCGCTGGGAGGCGTACTGGCAGACCACTTTCCAGTTCCAGTTGGCCAGTTCGATGCCTGAGTTGGCGGGCAACTCCTGCACCGCCCCTCGAAGCGCCGCCTGCTGCGCCCTTTCAAGGGCGGGGGGAAACCACCGGTCTGCTCGAATATCAGGGCCTCAGGCCCGCCCTCGCCGAAGGCCGACGCCCACCGTCCTATGGTGTGTGGGTCCCGTTCCAGCGCCTCGGCGGTAGCCTGAGCAGTCCAGCCTTGGGTCAGAAGCCACAGGGCGTACCACCGTTCCCGTTCCCGGGGCACCGGCGCCAGAATCATCCGCCGGCGCACGCCCGGCACATCCATCTCCCATCGTTCGAGAAACTGATCCATATCTCTCACACCCATCACTACCCCTCGCTCGTTCCAGATAGGGTAACCTCGTTCCTCCGCAAATTTACCCCATGTCCCTGCGCTTTTCACCTTGGCTTTGGTTTAGTCTCCTCGATACGTCAACTGGAACATCTCGCCGTTGAGCCACTCCCGGAAGTCTGGGTTCCCCGAGTAGGCCTTGTAGAGATCCGTCTGGCATCTGACCATGGAGGTAACGAGGCGCTGCATGGCCGCGTTGTGCTCGATCTGGGCGTTCTGCCTGTCCGAGTTCATCCTGGCGTTCCGGTAGGGCTCGTCCTCCAGGACCTGCTTGGGCATCCGGTTGATTATCTCCGTGACCCGCTCCGGCTCGCTGAATATCCCTCCCCAGGCCTTGTTGAACTCCTCGATGATGTTGGAGAGCCGGTCCATTTCCCGCTCGTGGAGTTGCCCACCGGCGGTGGCGAGCACCGGGTCAATCTCCGCATCCTCCTCGGCCAAGCTGATGCTCATGGCCACCTTCCGCTCCATCCGGTAGGTGTCCATGTCCACATGCTAGTGCGGGATGGTCCCGCGCCACGGCCGGGTGTCATCATTTTGGGGGAGCTTCCCAACGCTGGGCGTTTCAACGCGGCAACGCTGTCCCTGCCCATCGGGTGGTCCACGCTGTACGCGGTTGTTAGGGCTACTCGTCGGCGAATGAGGTCCTGACGATCTGAGAGTGTTCCAGTTCAATGTCATCCCACAGGTCGCTCAGACCCGTTGCTTCTAGCCATATCTTGTCTGCACTGTCTGTAATTTGGCGGCACCTTGCTAGTATTACAACGACGGTTCAAGGAGGGACGTGTGGGGAGGCACGAAGGGCGGCTCGGCGCTTGGCATGGGAGCGTCTGGCCCGCTCGTTGCATTCTTGCGTCTCCTCCAGCCACCGCAGCAGTTCAGCCGGCCCGAACCGTTCCCGGGGCAGCATCTCCCGCACCACCCGGTAGACCTGCGGTTTCGTGATCCGGGGCATCTTTTTCCCCCCAAGCCTGTTGCAGGCTCAGAAGAAACGCTCCGCCCAGCAGGCACAGGGCCACGTGATGATGCCATCCCGCCCAGGTGCGGGTCTCGTACTCGTCCAGCCCCACGTCGCTCTTCTCCGTCTCGAACTCCGTTTCTATGCGCCACCGGGAGCCACCCACGTATGCCAGGGTCTCCAGGGGAGTATCCCCGGGAGCGTTGGACAGGTAGTAGCGGGGCTCGCTGCCGTCCAGGTTCCGGCGGTAAATGGCCCAGTGGATTTCGCCAGGCTTCCGCCTGCTGGTTGGACGCACCCTCTGAGCGCTGAACCGGTAGCTGCGGGGACCCTGGCTTCCCTCGGCCACCGTAATCTCACGCCAGGCCTCCTCCGGCAATTCATCACTGCGCTCCTCCATGGTGCGCCGCTGCCCGCCCACCAGCCTAGGCTTGCGGGGACGCCCGATCCCCTGATGCTCCGGACTGGTCCAGACTGGCTCCAGCGGCCAGACCGTGGTGCCGCCGGGAACGTCCAGCACGTAGCGCATCCCCAGAGCCGCCAGTCCCTCCCGGAAGGACGGAGACATCCCGAAGGCGTCGTCCCCGGCAACCCATCCGGCCCTCAGATGTCCCCGCTCCAAGGCCCGCTCCACCATCTTCAGCGCCAATTGGGTCTTCGACCGGTAGCCCTGCCTCTCCTCCGGAACCCCCGCCGCCTCACACCGGTCTTTGTCCGAGGTCCAGCTTTCCGGCAGATAAAGCCCTTTGTCCACCAAGGCCCGTCCCAGCGGGCTGACATAAGCCAGGAACATTCCGGCCTGGCAGTTGGCCACCTTGCCCAGTCTCCCGCAGTACTGACGGGCCACTCCCACGGACTTCCTGCCCTGCTTCGGGAAGTCGCTGCCGTCCAGCACCCACACCGCATCCGGATGTCCAAGCCGGGGTCCCAAGTACTCTTGAAGGCGTCCTATGACTGTGTCGTCATCCCAGGGGGATTCAGCGAGAAACCGCTGCATCACCCTGGCTGACGCCGGAACCGCCTCCGACAGATTCTCGGCGTTGCGCCGCTCCCCGGATTGCACCAGCAGGGCCTGGAGATAATGGCGGCTGTGGTCCCGCGTCTCCCGGCGGCCAAACAGCGGAGCGAAGTAAGCGTGAAAACCCTGAAAGGCCCCGTACACCTGCTCGAAAACCGCAGCATCCACTCCCCTGCCTCACTTGCCCAAGCCTTCCCCAACTACCCCGTCATCCTATCATGCCAACCGTCGTTGTAATACTAGATTGTAGTTCCCGATGTTCTTTCCGGCATTGAGCTTGAACACCAAGTTGGCGTCCATTGCGCTTTCCAGTTCCGGCAGAAGCGCCAACAGCGATTCCCGGTGTTGTTTTTCAAGGGTCCTCAACGCAACGGGATTGCTCACAATGTTGGCCTGTGTCAGGTGAAAGTCGTCGCCGATTGCGGCCCACCAAAGGAAATTGAGCTTGCCGTTCGTTAGAAGCATCGCTAGGTCTCGGTCTTCAGAATCCCTGAAGCTTACCGCTCCGTACTGCGTTTGTGGAATGCGGTTGTTGGCCGGATCGTACGCTGGTGGCCGTTCGACGCAAAACGTCAGCCAGTTATAGGCTGACTGCTTGAAGTGCAGCGGGTACCCTTGGCGGGTTGCGGAGAGTTCGTTTTGGAGCCGATGAGTTCCCTTCGCGAGCAGTGTCTCAAAGGCTCTGAGCAATTGCACGTTGCCAATTTTGGGAATTAGCTTCCCAAATAGCCCAGGTGAGAATGTTGCGTATTGGAGGTTTTCGAACAGAGTCGGTCTCTGGGCGTCGTACCAACGATGTAGCCTCGTGGTGAAGCACTGCTTTGGTTTCCGGGATGATTTTTGCCCTATGCAGATTGTGTTGCGAACCCTGGTGTCAAAGCTGAACAGGGCAGACGGGATGCGTCCGAATGACGAGAACCAGATGGGGCCGCATTCCGCGTATAGATAGTTGCGCAGTGGGTCAAATTTTGAGCTGAACGTAAGGCTCAACGGCACGATCATTCCGGTTCGCCCATCGTTTCGACATACATTGACACTGCGTTCCACGACTGCGGCGTAGATGTCGGGGCATTTCGCCGTTACGAGTTCCCTCAGCTTGTACGATTGGAGCACTTTATTGGTCCGTACGTAAGGCGGGTTACCAATCACCACGTCGAACCCGCCTTCGTGAATGATGCGGTGGAACTCAACGAACCAGTGGAACGGCTGATGGCTGGTTTGCCAGCGTTGGAATGCCGTCATATTGTTGGCGCCCACTCCGTACTCTCTGGCGAGCAGAGTATCCAGTTCGCCCCGCAGGTCGTTGAGCTTGGATTGGAGGTCCTGCTTGGATTCGGACAGCTCCGCGTAGCCCATGTCGTATTCAGTCTGGATCTGTTGGAAGTACCGGTACTCGCGCGCGATCTCCGTTGCTTTGGCCTCAATACGACTCAAGGTGGCTTCGTCTTCAGGGGTTGTCATCCTCTGTTGTCCTTTCAAGTTCACTGTCATGGACTTACGGACGGTGTCGGCAGAGGTGAACCCGACGAGGCTATTGCCGGCCTGGATATTGAAGTCGATGTCTGGCAGTGGTTCTATCTGGTCGTAGGTTTCGAGTTGGGCGGCCAGCTTGAGGAACAGGCGCAGACGGCAGATTTCGACTGCCTCGTCCATGATGTCCACGCCGTAGAGGTTGTTGACGATGATGGCCTTGAGGATGTAGTACCGCTCGTTCTGGTGCTGGCCGGCTGTGTTGAGGATGTTCTGGAAATCTCGGAGTGCATTAGCCGGGCGCGACCGTTTTGAGGTTTGCAAGTCCGCTAGGAAGTCGCGCATTGCTTGCATGGTGGCGGAGTACAACGGTTCCAATATATTGAGGGCGGCAAATAGAAAGGCGCCGGAGCCACATGCTGGATCAAGCACGGAGATTTTGGTCAGCGCGTTCCAAAAGGCGCGTACTAAACCAAAGCCAAGGTGGGATGTGCATTTGCTGAGTGTTGGGAGTCGGGCCGGGAGTCTCGCAGGAATGTTTCGGCCCTTGACTGCAGGACAGTCCGGCAGCGCCGTTTCACTTCGTCTTTCCGGGTAGTCAGACCGGACAGGAATTTGCCGACCCTCTCCTCCACCGCCTCCTTGCTTCCCAGGCACAGATTGCCAGTGGCCTCCTCTCTCGCCCAGCCCCAGATTGCCTCATCGGCGTTGAAGTCCGGGCTGTAGCCCGGCAGGTTCACCAGCCTAATACCCAGGCCAGGCGTACGCAGGTACTCCCGCATCGCCTCTCCACGATGGGCCGGCGCGTTGTCCCAGATCACGTTCAAAGGCCCGGAATGCCTCTCCCTCAGTTGCCTCAGGAAGGCAACCGAGGTTCCAGAGTTGCTGTTGCCATCCAGTTCCATCCAATCGACCTCGCCCGTCTCCAGGCACACCGCCGAATAGTAGCTGGCCTTCTCCCCGTACCTGGGGCTGGTCGAGTCCACCAGGGCCGGCTCTCCCCTCAACACCCACTTGCCCCGCAGTTCGGCGTCCGCCCGGAAGTGGGCCTCGTCAGCGAACAATATCCTGGCTCTGGTCCGCCCAGCCTCCTCCCTCAGGGCGGCATACTCCACCACGAAGGCCTCCCGCTTCTCCGCATCTGCCTTGAGCAGGCGCTTCTTGGGGCGCTTGAAGGCGAATCCCAAGCGGTGCAGGTAATTCAGGCAGCTGCTGCGGCTCAAGCTGACGCCGCAGCGCTCCGAGACATACTGCCGAACCACCTTCCAATACCAGTTGGCCAATTCGATACCCGACGTGGCTGGCGGTTGCTGCACCACCCCTTTCAACTCCTCCTGCTGCGATTGGTCAAGGGCGGGGGGGAACCCCCAGTCTGCTCGAAAATCAAAGCTGCGGGACCGCCCTCGCCGAAGGCGGCGGCCCACCGTCCGATAGTGTGCGGGTCCCGCTCCAGCGCCTCCGCCGTGGCTGCTGCTGTCAAGCCCTGGGCCAGCAGCAGCCACGGCGTACCATCGCTCCCGCTCCCGGGGCGTGGGCGCCAGAACCATCCGCCTCCGCAAGTCCTTCACTCCCATCTGCCATTGTTCCAGAGACCAGTCTATCTCTCTCACGCCCATCATCAACCCCTCGCAACTCCTGAGACCAGCTAACCCAGATTCCCCCCAATTTACCCTATCCGTCTGCGCATTTCACCTTGGCTTTGGTTTAGTTCTGGGCCTTCGCTGTTGACGATGACGTCCCGGGCGAACTGCTCGCTGTCCAAGTTGAGCGTGATGAGGTCGTTGACGCTCTGCACTTCGCCGGCGGCAAGTTTATCGCGGGCTTCCGCGTAGCGTTGGCGGCGAGCGATTAACTCACGCCAGGTTTCGGTAGGCAGAGCGTACTCTTCCGGTGCTGTCTCGTTCCAGCGGACACGTTGGGCATTGTCGTCCAGCCCGTGGGCAATGTGGTCTGGCAGTGCTAGGGGTTCCTCCAGTCGGACGACGCTTTCTGGGGAGTAATCCCAGGCGAAGCCATGGCCGACAGCCGGGTAAATGTAGTTGTCCGGGTCGTCTTGGATGAGACGCCACACGCCTCCATCCGGCTCGAAAGCGATTGGGCATTCCGTTTGCGCCATTTCCAGCAGGCGTGGAATCACTGTGTTGCGGGAGATGTAGCCGGTGATGTCCTCTTTGGTGTAGTAGGCGCCCATTTGCTTTTGGTTGACGTACTTTTCAAAAATGTAGCCCAGTACGTCGGGGTTAATTTCGTTGTCGGCGCCGCTCGGTCGGTCGTCCAGGTGCCATTGGTACTGGTCGAAGAACAGGAAAATCTGCTCGAACGCAACATCTGGGATGTTGATGTCGGGGTTGTCCCGCTCCAAAGTGTGAGGATCAAAGATGCCACCGTTGAGGTAGGGGACTTTGCCAAGTAAGGCGGCAAGTTCAACTGGTCGGTCCGCTTCGGGTTGGCCGAGTCCTTCGTGGAACAGGCGTAGCAAGAATTTGCGGTAGAACCGCATGAACTGGTCGGGGCCGTCCTGTTCCTGCACCTTTTCGAGGCGGTTGCGGAGGTAATGCTCGTCGCCGTCCAGGAAGCTTTGCTTCTGGATGAAATAAACGAACATCATCCGGTTGAGCATCAGCGAGGCATACCAGTCTCGGTCGCCCTGTTCGGTGAATCCGTTGATGAACTTTTGGAAGGCCGTAAGTTTCTCGAGGAAACGGTCGTAAAAACGCTTGGTTACGCCCTCGACGTCCAGCGACTGCTGGAATTTGTCGGTGACATCTGTGATGCCGAGGTTGCCTTCTTCTTCTAGGGTGAACTCGATGCCGCGCAATCGTTGCAACAGGGCCGTTCCCGTCTGTCCCTTGTCGTAACGTAATTCGCGGACGGCGGGAGGCCTGCCTGATTCGCGCTTGACCCACTGCCAGACCAGTTCGGTTTCGTCGGCGTTCACAAAGATGATCAGATGCTCGTAGTTGGCCTGCGCCACCTGTTTTTCAATCTGTCGGCGTGTGCTCTGTGGCGGGATGGTACCTTCCGGTCTTGGGCTGCACCTGTAAGCGGCGAAGCCTGCCTTTTCCGCGACGCTGTGCAAGTCATAGCTCTCATTGTCTGCTACGACGGAAATTGGAGAGCCTTGATGGTGGTTCCAACCCAATCCTTCGACCATCAACCCGGTGAGGTCAAAGTTCTGTAGGTACGGACGGAGGGTTTGAATGTCAGTAGCCATCTGGCATTTCCTCGCTCTCGTGGTCAAATAGACCCATTGAGCAGATGATTTGCGGCTCTTGGGGTTCAGCGCTGTCTTGTTCCATTATGCAGAGCCGGTTCTCGTCGCGCATCTGGATGACGAGTTCGGATAGCCCTGGGTCGTCAATGCCGCTTCGCATTTGGCGGTTCAGGGTGTCCGTGGCGGCTTGACGCAGTGGGTAGCGGTAGATTTCGTTGACGGCTAGGCGCAGGTCTTCGTTGTCGAATAGTTGACCTTTGATTCCCTCGGCGTATTCCTTGAGGCGGTTGTAAGTGCGGTAACGCGCGCTGCTGGGCCGACCCAGTTGCCCGCCGATGTTCCGCGCCTGTTGAGCGATGTGCTTGGCGCCGACTGCTACCAGTTGGTGGTGTTCCTCGTGCCGGGGGTGTGCCGGCGTGTCTGGGTGACACTGTGCGGCGGTCAGGATGTCGATGGGTGACTCGGTGATGCTTTGTCCGTCACGTCCGATGTAAGCCAGTGCGTCGTTGTCGTCTTCGGTCCGCAGATAAACGAGGGTCCCTTCGGGGTGTCGCAAGTCTCCGTGGTGCTGGTGCGAGGAGAATACTACGTCAGGTAGGTCGGCAACGGCCCTTTCCAATTGCGGGTCGGCGGTGATGGCGTTTTTCCAGATCTGGTAGGCATGGGATGTGAGGTCAACTTCGCCGTCAGCTTCGCCGTCCAGGATGCCGGCCTGCTCATTGTAGAGGTTGATGATGGGCTGGTCGTCTTGGTCGTCTTCGAAAAACGCCTCGTCTGTGCCTACGACCTCTGCGTTCTCGCGCAGCCTGTCACGTACCCTGCCACGCAGTTTGATGATGCGCTCTACCCCGTCGGATGGCATGAAAGAGTGGCAGAGAATTTCCTCGGCCATCTGGCCGATTCGGTCCACGCGGCCGGCCCGCTGGATTAACCGGATAATGGCCCATGGCAGGTCATAGTTGACCACGATGGCGCAGTCTTGCAGGTTTTGGCCTTCGCTCAATACGTCGGTTGCTATCAGCACCCTCAGTTGTTGGCTTGGCTCAGTGCTTTCGTGTTTTTCGTTGCTGACCGGGCTGAACCGCCAGGCTATCGCCGTTGGGTCGGCAGAGTCGCCGGTGACGCCAGCCAAGCGGTCTACGCCCCTGCTTTTCAGTTCGTGTTCCAAATATCGCACGGTGTCGGCAAATTGGGAAAATACGATGATCTTCCGGTCTGGGTAGGATTCTGTGATTAGCTCTTGTAGAGCGTTCAGCTTGGCGTCTTGGGCTGAGTCCCACGTCCCGTTGCTCTGCAGCAGGGCAATCAATGCGTCGGCGTCATGTTGGAGTTCGGTCTCCAGGTTGGGGCGGAACAAGTCGTGCCGCATCCAGGTGAACCGGCGCTGGAACCGGGTAGCATATTGCTCGTATATACGCGCGGCGCGTTGCTCGAACGCCTCCGGCGTCCAGTAGGATTCGCTGTCGGTATTGAGGGCGTCGCCGTCTGCTTCCTGTTCGATTTCGTCGTCCGGGTCGGCTAGGGCTCCTTGGGCTTCGTCGACATCCTCGTCGGTGAAGCGCGAGTCCAGCATTTCGGCGTCTTGGGTGCCTACCGGTAACGGCAGGTCGTTGCGTAGCGCGTGAAGGAATATGTAGTTGCGTAGCGCGTGGCGTTCTACGGACTGGACAAACGCGGCGCCGCTGCTTTCCAGCCTTTTGAAAAGGTTGGTGCGGCAGAAGCCCATCAATCGCTTGCCGGCTCTAGCCAGGTTCTGGATTTGGTGGTCTTCCGCAGATGTCGGCGGCGTAGCTGGATTGTCTGGTACGTAGTTCCCGAGACCATAGCGTGGCAGATGCAGTTTCTCAATCCCGTCCACGGTTGCCGGTGCGTACATCCGGGCGTACTGGTCGTTGGGATCAGCATCGTTGACGGCAAATCCGACGGTTTTGGGAACCCGCGTTGGAAAGTACGAGCGGTTGCCGTCCTCGAATGTGAGGAACCTGCGCCCGGTGTCGGGATCCGTTTCGGTGTAATGGTCCTGGACAAAGCTGCGGGTGCGACGGACCATGTACAGGCGCATAAGGTCACGCCAGTCGTCGGTGTACTCGCTCTGCTCAAATGCTGCTAGTACCGCGTCCGGCTATTTTTGACAAATATAAGAAAGTATATAATTGAGGCATTCTTTGATTGTGGGGAGGCGTGGGGAATGCCGGCCAAGCTATACCGAGTGAACTTGACCCAAGATGAGCGGGAACATTTGCTGGGTATCACCCGGCGCGGCCAATCCTCGGGGCGTAAAGTGAAGCGGTGCCTCATTTTGTGCAAGGCCGATGAAGGCCTTACCGACCAGCAGGTGGCCGAAGCTCTGCTGGTCGGCCCCTCCACGGTCGGCCGGGTGCGCCACCGCTTCGTGGAAGGCGGGTTGCAGCGGGCCCTCAATGACCTGCCGCGGCCGGGACAACGGCGTAAACTCGATGGAAAGCAGGAAGCCCACCTGGTGGCCGTGGCCTGCAGCGCAGCCCCGGAAGGGCACACCCGCTGGACCTTGCGATTGCTGGCCGACCAGGCGGTGAAGCTGGAGTTGACCGACTCCATCTCCCGGGAGACGGTCAGGCAGGTGCTGAAAAAAACGAACTCAAGCCGTGGCGGAAGAAGGAGTGGTGCATCCCCAAGGTGAGCGCCGAGTTCGTGGCCCGCATGGAGGACGTGCTGGACCTCTATGCGGAACCCTATGACCCCCAGCGGCCCGTAGTCTGTTTCGACGAGACCTCCAAGCAGTTGGTGGCCGAGAAGCGGGCGCCCATCCCGGCCAAGGCGGGCCGGCGGGAGCGGTTTGATTACGAGTACCAGCGCAACGGGACCCGGAACTTGTTCATGACCTGTGAGCCGCTGGCGGGCTGGAGGCACGTGGCAGTGACCGAGCGTCGCACCATGGCAGACTTCGCCCATCAGATGCGCTGGCTGGCAGATGCTGCTTACCCGGAAGCGGAGAAGATCCGAGTGGTGCTGGACAACCTGAACACCCATAGACCCGCCTCCCTGTACGAGGCCTTCGAGCCAAAGGAAGCCAGACGGGTGATCCAACGGCTGGAGTTTCACTATACTCCCAAACATGGGAGCTGGCTCAACATGGCGGAGAGCGAGTTCAGCGTCTTCAGCAACCAATGTTTGAATCGCCGCATTGAAGATGAAGTGTCGCTTAAGCGCGAAATCGCGGCATTGGAGATCGAGCGTAATCAGGCTGAGGCAACCATCGACTGGAGCTTCTCCACCCCCGATGCCCGGCATAAGCTTCGCCGTATCTATCCATCGGTTTCACCCTGACGCGGTACTAGGCTGCGAGGGTTGGCTTGGTGCTGACGCCGAAATTCCATTTCTCCCATGTTGCGTAGCATTTGCTCGGGCCGGATTCCCAAGTCCTGCTCCTCGCTGATGAAGAGCCGCAGTTGATTGGACAGGTCGTGGTAGGTTTTGTTGTAGGGCGTGGCCGACAGCAGAATGCACCTGCTTTCGTTTTCGCTGATGTACTCGTGGATAGCTCGGTAGCGTTTGCCTTCGCGGTTGCGCAAGTTGTGGCTCTCATCAATGATGACTTGGTGGTAGCGCCGTAGATTGGGCAGTTCGCTGAGTACTCGGCTGATGGACAGAACGCGGGCGCGGAGTCCGTAGTCATCACGGTACTCTTCCCACATCCTGACGAGATTCTTGGGACAGATGATGAGCGTCTGGGTGCCCAAATCGTCCTCAAAGATACGGGCTACCGCGGTTGCGATCAGGGTTTTGCCCAGTCCAACCACGTCTCCAATCAGCACGCCGTTGCGCCGGTTCAGGTGATGAGCCGCAATTTTGACCGCAGCAGTTTGGAATTCGAATAAGCGGTTGCCAAAGATGCTGGGGATTTTGAACTCCTCGACGCCGGCGCGAGCTTCGTTGGAAAGGTGGTACGCCATTTTGAGGTAAACGTGGTACGGCGGCACCAGGTCCTGGCGAGCCCAGCTTTCTTGGATGATTTGCAATAACTCGTCGGTGATGTCAACACAAAACCGGTCGTTCCAGCGATCTTCGAACCACTGCTGCAGTTTTTTGGTCGCGTCGTGGTCCAGTACGTCAACGTTTAGTTCGCCTTGTTGTGACAGACCAGCGAACGTCAGGTTGCTGCTGCCCAGATAACCTGTGATGGGGTTGTTGGGATCGTCCCTGAAGAGCAGGTAGAGCTTGGCATGCAACGGGTGGCGCAGGAACAGCTTGACGATGACTCGCTTGACCTTGAGCTGTTCGATCAGGCGATGTAACGTTGCTTCATCAGCGTTGGTAGGAAGCCCGTAGGCTAACTGCTGGCGCAATTGGTCTGCGAGTTCAACTCGCAGTCGGTGCGCGGTGGCGTTGTCCATCCTTGGTGGGCTGTCGCGCAACGTCAGAGTTTCCTTGAGTTCAACACTTGGGAGACGCTGCATTCCGATTAGGATACGGCATGGCCCATCTTCTGGATTCCAGCGGTCTACGTAAGGGGCGAGCTCGCCCCAACCTCGCAGGTTGAAGTAGCCAACGCAGAAATCTGCTCGGTCGGAGATGGACAGTGTTTCTTGTAGTGCTGGGGCTAGCTTGGTGCTGGGGCTCAGATTGTCAAAAATCCTGGGCACGATGTACTCCTGCCGAATCTGTGGGAAGTCTAAATCGACTGTGCCGAGGTGGTTCTTTTCGGGTGATTTTCTTCATGCGGCGATTGCCGGTCCCTGTCCGGCACCGAAGGCCTAGCGGGTGATGCCGACCTCTTGTTTCACCCTGGTCAGGCGGTTTCGCCGCTCATTGTTGGTTTGGGTCAGCTCGACATGATCGCTTCGAGCTTCTCCAGCAGATGTTCTATGTGCGGTACTTGCCCCTTACGTAAATGTCGCGGAGGTAGTCGTCATCGACTCCCCAGATGAAGTTGGATATCGGGCTGAGTTGGGTATCATGCAAGCTTTGCTCCTTTGGGGAAAATAAATCACCCCGGGCCTGATTCTGCGCGGGGTGTCCGGCTATCAGAGCAGACTCATGCTCTGCTTGTGCGATAATGGCGGTTGCCATCGGTGAACCCTCTGTGTTCTCCCTGGCTGGGCCATTCGGTACCGAACACCGTTTGGCTTGAAAGGCCGGGCAGCCTCGAACTGCCCGGCTACTTTATACCACATTCAAGGGTTGCTCTGTTTCCCTGGGAGGACCGTCTGGGTCGGCTTACGGGTAAGGGACAATGAATATGCTCACCCCGGCAGCCTCTGCCTGGGCTGATTGTATGGGGTTCAGTCTACTGGTGACCACCATGGGGGTTACCTCGCCGCCTGTCACGTCAGCTAGGATGTCGGCCCGCTCCTTGGCCCTGCTGATATCGTCATCGTCCGCGGTTATGGAGACCTCAACGACCGCGTGCCGGTTGTCCCGTGCGGATATCACCAGGTCCGCCTCAAAGAGACCGGAATAGCTGTGTCCGGCTACCCGTCCTTCCTGGATCGCATGGTCAATTGCTCTGCTCAACTGGGGGTCCGTCAGGCCATCCTGGTTCAGGACCACGCGGGGTTGTCTGAATCCGAGGACGGTCCATGTGCGGGCCAGGGCTTTGTTCCGGGCCGTCCGTTCGTACTGCCCGCCTTCCAGGTTCCCCAACCGGCCTTGCATGTTGTCCAGGCGGCCGTCGATGCTGTCCAGCCGCGCCTCGAGGGCGTGGAGCCGGCGGTCAGTCAATTGGTTGAATTCCCTTTGGGCCTCGTTGGTCTCCTGCTGGATTTCAACGAAGCGGTCGAACCGGGCTGGCAGGTCCAGGAGTTCCTGGGTGAGCAGGAGGGCGCGCAAGGCTTCGGCCCAGGTGGGCTGTTCCTGGAGGATGCGGGCAAGATCCTGGATGGTGTTGATGGTGGTCATGGGCGGATTATACTCCCGCTGGTAGGGTGGTTACAGTGGTCGGTCGTTAAGGCTGCACAAGCATGACTTGCTGCTCAGGGGATACTTATGGTTTGGCGCCGTTGCGCCTGTGCGATTGGCGATTTTTCTCCGCGCAGGTTGGGCACCGGATCTGGCCCTGAATCGCCTGGTTTGGGCAGTCTTTGCAGAGGCCGCGGGACTTTTTCCGCTCACGCTGCTCCTGAACGTACCGGCGGTGCGCTTCTTGGCGTTCGGGGGTCTTTTCGTATTTCCGCCGGGATTCCCTTTTGGCCTCGTCTGTCATAGGGGTCTTGGGCTTAACGCCCTTGGTCTGAATAGCCTTGGGTTTCTGTGCTTTTGGATGGGCCTTCTTGCGAGGATTACTGACGGTGGTTTTCCTCGGCCGTCCTGTCCTCAGATTGAAATGGGTTTCGAAGGTGCGCTCTTTGAGAGTCCCCGCGTGTTCGGCAACCATCCCAACCCCTATAATGCGGCCATGATGGAAAAAGAGGTCCCCGAAAGCGCCCTGGGAGAGTTCCAAACTTTGCTGGATATCGTGGAACGCCTGCGGGCCCCCGGCGGCTGCCCTTGGGACCGGGAACAGACCCACGAGTCCCTAAAACGCAACCTGGTCGAGGAAACTTACGAGACCGTGGAGGCAATTGACCAGGGCAACCCTCAATTGCTGGCCGAAGAGTTGGGCGACCTGCTGGTGCAGGTGGCGTTTCATTCGGACATCGCCCGCGAGGCCGGCGAATTCCAGGTGTCCGACGTCCTCACCCAAATCAACCGCAAGCTGGTCCGCCGTCATCCCCACGTCTTCGGAGACGCAACCGTGGACGATGCTCGCGAGGTGGAGCGCAACTGGGAGCGCATCAAAGCCGAGGAACGAAGGGAAAAGGGGGAGCGAAAATCCGTCGTAGACGGCATCCCCACCGCCCTACCGGCCTTGGCCTATGCCCAGCTTATGCAGGAACGGGCGGCAAGGTCAGGGTTCGAGTGGGAAGACATTAGCGGCGTGCTGGACAAAATCGCCGAGGAAGCCCAGGAACTACGGGAAGCATCCACCCCGGAAGAGTTGACCCATGAATTGGGCGACCTGCTGTTCGCCACGGTCAACCTGGCCCGTTGGCTGAACCTCCAGGCCGAGGACGCCCTGCGGCAGGGCAACCGCCGGTTCCACTGGCGCTACACCAAAATGGAAGAGTTGGCCCAACAGCGTGGCCTGGACTTCACTTCCCTCCCCCTAGACGACAAGGAAGCCCTCTGGCAAGAAGCCAAACGCCTGGAAAAGGGTTAAATCAAGCAAACCCGCAACCGCGGGAATGTTTATCGGGGCCGGTGCATAGAGGAAATGTGGTCAGGGTTGCTGACTGCGCCGCCGGAGTTCCGCTTCTAGCTCCCTAACCCGCGCCTCGGCTCGGTCGGCTCGCTCCCGCTCGTCGCTGAACGTGGGAATGTGCCGTCCGGTGTCAGGGTCGTACCAGCCCAGCCTGCCCTGTTCCCAACGGAGATGCAGGTTCAGGACGGCGCTGTAACCTTGGTGGGTCTGGTCGTCAATCCGTTCGATCGGAATCGGCCGGTAGACGCCCCCTTCCAGGCGGTCGCCAGCCAAGGGCGCGCCGTCGTGCCGTCCTCCGGAATCATCGAAGCGCCAGTATTCCGGGATCCCCAGGGCCGCGTAACCGGCCCGCTTCAATGTGACGTCGCGTCTGCCGGTGCTGGGCGAGGCAATTTCCATTACGAAGTCCGGGGGTTTGCCCTGCTCCGAAATGACGTAGCCGTTGCGGTCCCGGCTGGCAGCAGGGTTGACGTTGAAGGCAATGAGCATATCCGGATGAAACAATCCCTTTCGGTAAGACGTCGGTTCCCGGCTGATGTAGGCGTCGCCGATCATGATTGTGGTATCCAGGTTGCCCAGGTGCATGGCCAGATGGTGAGTATTGCCGGGGAAGTGCAGGAATATGTAGTTGTTCATGTCCTCGGGTTCGGGAGGGTCCGGGAGCCGGACGAAGCCAGTGGGATGGGCGGCCTTGGCAACGGATTTGGTGATCATGTCGGCCCTCGAAGGTCGGTTGTTGGCTAGATGTTTCGACGTAACTGTCCAGACTTGGTGAGGTAATTTGGTTTCAGCCAAGGCTTTCATCCAACTGCCACTTTTTGCAGGGGGTTTGGAGGATTTATCCCCCAACGTAACCCAACCCCCATATTCCGCCATCAGCCACTCTGCCCCCCTCAACCCTGAACAGTTACGTTTCGACGACGGGTTTTCCGGCTTGGAACTGTGCGGCAATTATACGGCATGACGGCGGAACACCGCCGCCGTCTTTGCTGCGAAGGCGGGAATCCAAGGACGTTTTAGCCAGAGCCTGGTTTTCATGGAAAAGACCGTGTGGGATCTGGCGCGGTAAACAATGGGCCGCCGGTTGCGTTATCTCAAACCGGACAGACTTGGACGTCACTGCTCCCTACGTCCCGTGGCAGCGCTTGTACTTGCGCCCGCTGCCGCAGGGACACTTCTCGTTGCGTCCAATCTTGCGGTTCTGGTCCCGCTTAATGAATTTCTTTTCTTCGCAGGCGTTGCAGGTGCAAGCCGGCGGATGCTCCGCAATCCAGCCTGGTCTGACCATCTTTCCTCGTTCTCGGTTAATTTGCCCCGTTCGTCCTGAGACCCTTGAAGGACTATCTTATCCAGGGGGTTTGGGGGATGAATCCCCCAACGTGCCGCCTTGTCACCCTGATACTCTGGCGGGACCTCCTCGTAACCATTGCCTAATCGCCCTCGCCTACCAGTGTTCCCCCGGCATCAACGACGGCTCAATGTAATACAGGCCACCGGCCAGCAACCGGCGCAACTCCCCGGTTAGCAGACTTTTCTCCACTTGCCGGCTGTCGCCCCGGCCCGTCAGCCGGTCAGAGAGCGGACGCCGGGGCCGGACCCAACGAGGGCGGGGACGGGTATTGCCCCGTTGGGCGGCTATCTCCAGCGCCCGGTCAAAGTCGCCCAACTCGTCCACCAGACCCATTTCATGGCCCCGGCGGGCGGTGTAGACCTCCCCGGTAGCCAACTCCAGCACCCGGTCCCGGTCCAACCCCCGGTTCTCAGCCACCACATCCACGAAGGTGCCGTACATCTCACCAATCAGCAGCTGCGTCTTGGCCGATTCCTCGTCGGTGGGGCTGCGCCAGAACCCGGTCATGTCCTTGAGACGCCCTTCCTTGTACACCGCCATTTCAACCCCCACCCGGCTCAAAAGCTGTTCCAGAATCGGCCGCAGGTAGATAACGCCGATGGAACCGACCAAGGCGGTGGGCATGGCCACAACGTGGCTGGCGGCGCAGCACAGGTAATACCCGCCCGATGCGCCCATCCCCCGCACATAGGCCACCACCGGCTTGTGCCGGGCGACTTTCTTCAGATTGTGGTACAACAGGTCCGAAGCGGTGGCCGAGCCACCCGGCGAGTTAATGTCCACCACCAGGGCCCGGTGCCGCCGGTCGCGAGCGATGGCGTCAAACAACCGCGAGTACACCGGCTCCCTCACTTGGGAACCAATAACCCCGTGAATTTCCAGCACCGCGACATCGGCTTTCCGTCGGAAAACTAACGGCATACGTCAAGCTCCATACAAGCCGCATCAGCCCATTCCCCCAAGGAGATGCACAAAGGACTCCCTCATCCAGGGGGTTTGGGGGATGAATCCCCCAACGTACCCCACCCCGTTGGTCCCGAGTCTCGAAGGAAGCCCTTACCCCGGAGGGATTACTCTGCCCCCTATTGTACCCCATACATTCGCCACGCTCATCAGCCGACCCGTCATTCCTGACCGGGTCGAAGGACTTCCTTACCGCCCCGTCTGCGCTATAATTTCCCGCATGGGAAAGCTTTACGTGGTGGGGACGCCCATCGGCAATCTGGAAGACCTGACTCGGCGGGCCTGCCGTATCCTCGGCGAGGTGAGCCTGATCGCCGCCGAGGACACCCGCGTCACCCGCAAGCTGGTCAACCACCTGGACCTCCACACCCCGTTGACCAGTTGCCATCAACACAACTGGCGGCACAAACTGCCGGCGCTGCTGGCGGCGTTGGAATTGGGAGACGTGGCCCTAGTGACCGATGCGGGAATGCCCGGCGTCAGCGACCCCGGCAGCGAGGTAATCGTCCAGGTCGCCGCCGCCGGTTTTGACGTTGAAGTAATCCCGGGAGTATCGGCGGTTACCGCCGCATTGTCCCTGTCCGGTCTGGGCGGCGACGCCTTCCTTTTCCTGGGCTTTCTGCCCCGCCGGGGCAAAGAACGGCGCGCCCGGCTGGAGCAGGCCGCGTTGTCATCGGAAACTCTGGTACTCTTCGAGTCCCCTTACCGGCTGGCCGCAACCCTTGCAGAATTGAGGACTGCCCTGGGCAACCGCCGGGTAGCCGTGGGCCGCGAGTTGACCAAGCGGCACGAGGAAATGTTTCGGGGAAGTCTCGAAGAGGCCGTCGCACATTTCACGGCGCCGCGAGGCGAGTTCGTGCTGGTCATCGAAGGAACCGGCCAAACGGCCGCAGCTGCGGGCCGGAAATCTGACGAACCCGGGGCGGTCACCCAGGCAGTGCTTTTACAGGAATTGGCCCGACTCCGCCAAGCTGGCGTCAGGGCGAAAGAGGCGGTGGCGCAGGTAACCTTGTCCTCGGGCCTGCCCAAACGCCAAGTCTACCAACTCTGGCTGGACACCGCCCCATCCCGTCCTTCCTCGCCCGTATCCACTGAGGCAGGCACAGGAGCAGGCTCAGAGGTCCCCAACGGATTCCCTTATCCAAGGGGTTTGGGGGATTCATCCCCCAACGTCCTACCCCCATCTTCCTGACGCCCCCAGACTACCCGGCGCTGCCCTGTTGGTGGGGTTGCTCCGCAATTTCGACATCATTAATTTCCAGCCGTTCGGTGGGCCGGGAGCTTTCCCCGCCGGAACCGGCTCCGACCGGGGAGTTGGCCAGGGCGTCAAGCACGTCCTCGCCTACGAGCAGTTGGCCGAAGATGGTGTAGTTAGGGGGAAGCCCGGCCCGCTGGCCGTGGACTATGAAGAACTGGCTTCCGTTGGTGTCCGGGCCGGAGTTCGCCATCGCCAGCGTACCCTTCACGTAAGAACGCTCGCTCTTTTCGTCGGGAAATCGGTAGCCGGGACCGCCGGTGCCGTCACCCTTGGGACAACCGCCCTGAATCATAAAGTCCTTGATTACCCGGTGGAAGCTGTTTCCCTGGTAGTAGCCGTCCCGGGCCAGGAAGACAAAGTTGTTCACCGCCCGAGGCGCCTCGGAGGGAAACAACTCCAGGGTCATGTCGCCGTGATTGGTCTTGATAGTGGCGGTGTAGCGCATTCCCGGGCTTAAAATCAGGCTGGGGGCGTGTTGGTACTGTTTCGGGGGCATAATTCGTTCCTTCTAAGGATACTCTGAACAAGTCCGTGGAGTGGCTCAGAATATGGGTTGGGTAAGCACGAAACAGCCGATATATTCCGGCTCATGCCGACTTGTTCAGAGGTTCCTTCCAATAAACTGGCTTCCCTGTTGGGGCCCGGGCTGTGGACCGGCTGCCCACCCTGCGGACGGGCCGGCGCGGTCCCAACCCCGTGCCGGGCTGACGCAAAATCGAGGGCCTCGGAGCGCTCCGAGGCCCTCGCCTGCGCCGCTGGTCAGAGGTGGACCGGGGTCGAGACCGGCCCAACTGTCAGCCGTCTAGCCGTAGCTCTCCCGGGTCTTGCTCTCGGCCCACGCAGAAATCTTGGGCAGGGCGGCGTCAACGTCCCGCTGGTCTAGGGTGCGGGCGGTCTCGCCGGCCTGGCACCGCAGCAGCATGGCGGGCAGCCGGTTCTTGATCTTGTCCAGTGCCCACTCCACCGAGCCGCCCTCGGCGGTGTAGTCCAGCATCAGCCGCTCGTTCTGCTTCACGGTGGCGTTGCGGTAGTGGTAGTGAGGCTCGTACTTGAAGCAGTCCAGCCGGAGCAGCTCCTTGTCGTCCCCGGCAATGTCGTTGCCGTAAACGTGGATGCAGATGCCTTCGTCGTTCTTCTCACCCACGCCGGTGCGGTACATCAGGCCGAAGGTCACGGCTCCCGCGGGGATCAGCTCTTCCGAGCCGGCCACGTCTCCGCCCATGCGGACATGCATTGCTTCTTGGGTCATAGCTCCGTACCTCCTTGGTAGAATAGTTGATTGGGTACGCCCGGCCACGAAAGACCGTTGGGTCGATTATACTACCGGAGACGGAGTTTTGGTCAATCTTCCGCCGCTGCGCCGATTTTACCGCCGTAACTGTCCAGAGTTGTTGAGGTAAATTGGTTTCAGCCAAGGCTTTCAGGCAACTGCCAATTTTTTCCAGGGGGTTTGGGGGATGAATCCCCCAACGTAACCCAACCCCCATATTCCGCCATCGGCCCCTCCCCTCTCCTCAAGCCTGAACAGTTACTCACCGCCAACCAGCACCCCCCGGCACGCCGGAAGTCCAGCATAGCCGCTACGGGCGGTAATGGTTGACCAGTGGTTGAACCGGACAGGCTAGGTTGGTATTCCGGCCTCGCCGGTAGTATATACAGCAGGGGTTCAACCTCGGGTTGGTCACAAACCGTTGTGAATGCGGCCAAAGCAGTGTTATAATATATATGTAATACTTAGTATACTAATTCATAATAACGTGGCCTTCCCGCCGACGGGCAAACCACAAGCGAGGTAAGACCAATGCAGCTATTGAGTGACATGGGACGCTACGGACACGAACAGGTCGCCATGTATTGCGACCCGGACGCGGGTCTCCGGGCCATCATCGCCATCCACGACACCACCCTCGGCCCGTCCTGCGGCGGCACCCGCATCTGGCCCTACGCCACCGAGGACGATGCCCTCAACGACGCCCTCCGCCTCTCCCGGGCCATGACCTACAAATCGGCGGCGGCCGGGCTTCCCTTGGGCGGCGGCAAGGCGGTCATCATCGCCGATTCCCGCACCCAAAAGACCGAGGCGATGCTCCGGGCCTACGGCCGGTTCGTCGACACCCTCGGTGGCCGCTACCTGACCACCACCGACGTCGGCAGCACCGGACTGGACC
This sequence comes from Dehalococcoidia bacterium, assembly GCA_965262735.1. Taxonomy (GTDB): domain Bacteria; phylum Chloroflexota; class Dehalococcoidia; order Lucifugimonadales; family UBA3495; genus CATOSK01. Next base: position 1,143,931 of record CBDHFS010000002.1, read on the forward strand.
TGGAGTTCATTCGGCAGGAGACCCGCCACGTCGTGGGTCTGGCCATTTCCGCCGGCGGCAGCGGCGACACCTCGATTATGACCGGCCTGGGCGTTTACATGGGCATGAAAGCCTGCGCCAAGTCCGTCTGGGGCGACGACTCCCTCGCCGGGCGCAAGATTGCCATGCAGGGCTTCGGCAAGGTGGCCTACAACACCGCCGGTCATCTCCTGGAAGAAAACGCCGCCGTGGTAGCCTGTGACGTTTATCCCGGAGCGGTGGACCGGGCCAGAAGCATGGGCATCAAGGTGGTGGCGCCCGAGGACATCTACGACGTTGACTGCGACATCTTCTCCCCCAACGCCCTTGGCGGCGTAATCAACGGGGACACCATCCCCCGCCTGCGCGCCCAAATCGTCGCCGGGGGCGCCAACAACCAACTGCTGACCGACGCCGACGGCGAAAATCTCCAGCGGAGGGGCATCCTATACGCCCCCGACTACGTGATTAACGCCGGGGGCATCATCAACGTCGAAGCCGAGCTTGGCGCAGCCTACAACCCGGACCGGGCCAGGGAAAAGACCGAGCGTATCTACGACATCATGGGACAGGTCATCGAGGTCTCCACCCGTGAGGAAATCACTACTGCGCAGGCCGCCGACCGCCTGGCCGAACAGCGCATCGCGTCTATAAAAAAGATTCGGGGAATCCACCGCGGCGGCTGACCCACCCCGGTTCCATGGAGGTCTTCACGCAACCGGTTTCTCCTCATACTTCAGTAACCATAGCAGCGGGAAGTTCAGGCATGAGTACCTGAACTTCCCGCTGCAACTTTCGATGTAACAGTTCAGAGTTGGTGAGGTAAATTGGTTTCAGCCAAGGCTTGCCGGCAACTGCCAATTGTTTCCAGGGGGTTTGGGGCAGGGGGCTTGGATGATTTATCCCCCAACGTAACCCAACCCCATATTCCGCCATCGGCCACTCCCCTCCCCTCAAACCTGAGCAGTTACCTTTCGATGTATCCGGGTCCCTAGACCAGCGTCAGGGTAGAAGCGGGAAATAACTCTTCAGGATCGACCTTCTCAGGGATTACTCCTTGCTCGACGTTGAATCGGGCGAAGGTTTCCAGCGTCTTGCGGGAACTCTCGAACCCATAAGGGATCGGATCATCCCCCACTACGTCAGCCATTTTCAGCAAGGCGCGGTCCGCCTGGCTTAGATGTTCGCCAGAGCGCAGGCGCTCGATGTAGTGGGTCTTGGCCGTCTTGAACACGTCGAACAACTCTCGCTCAAGGCCCGGATTCGACTCCAGCTGCGCGTTCTTGACCACCAGCATGTGGCTTATGGGATAGATTCCGGTCTTGCGGTGCCAGGCGGCGTCAGCCGTGTCCGGCTCCGAGAACAGGGGTTGGACGTCAGGCGAGTCGACTGGTCCCGCGCCAATGGCGGCGTCTATCTCTCCGGAGAGCAGCATTTCCCCCAGGTCGTTGTTGGGGGACGACACCACGTTTGGTGGCGCGACGAATTCGGCGACGTGTTCATCGCCGGACAGGACCCAGGTTACGGCTTCCAGGTCCACACCATACTCGGTTTGCAGGATGCCCCGTGTCCAAACCCCGGGAGTAAGCGTGTAGCTGCGCAGCCCTACCTTCCGCCCTTCCAGGTCTTTGGGTGACGTGATTCCACTGCGTGTATTATATACCAGCCCTCCGTGGTAGAAGGCGCGAGTCAAGAAGACCGGTATTCCGGTAAAGGGCTTCCCGTGGGCGCGGGCACACATGTACGTCGAGAGGGCCATCTCCGCAACATCGAACTCCAGACCGCGCACCATGCGCCGGAAAATGCTGACCACCGGGGACACTTCGATATGTTCCATGCCAAACATCTTCGAAGCTATGGTCCCGTCCTTCAACGGTGTCGTGTGGCCGTAGCTGCCCACGGCTGTACGCAATACCAAGTCTGTCATCATCTCTATCTCCCGGTAGCTATCTCCTGCCGGTCACAGCCCAACAACAAGCTACTCCTGTTACCGCCGGTTGGCAACACTCACCGTGGGACCGACAGGGTCTTTTACAGGCAGGGTATTTTAATTGTTCCCCGTCATCCCTCCGGCAAGTTCAGCGCTGCATTGCCAGACCACCCCAATTCAGGGGGTTTGGGGGATGAATCCCCCAACGTAGCCCCATACCCCGAAAATCAAAAGACCTTATTTAACTCCGTGCCCGGCTTGCCGCCGTGCCCTTCTGCCCTGTAAGCTTGAAACCGCCCCGTTCATCGGACGCACCCGCCGACGGAGCCAAATCTCAACCATTCTGAAGGAGCCGCCATGCCCAACCTCAATGGAGGTCATCTTTTTATCCGCTGCCTCAAGCAAGAAGGCATCCAGAAAATATTCACCATCGTCGGCGACACAATTCTCCCCCTGGTGGACGCTGCCGCCGACGAGGGCATCGAGTTTATCGATGTCCGGCACGAAGGCGCGGCGATGCACATGGCCGACGGCTACGCCCGCATCACCGGCCAACCCGCCGTCGCCATGTTCACCGGCGGGCCCGGCTTCGCCAACGCCATCTCCGGCCTGCCGGCCATCTACACCTCCGAAAGCCCGGTGATTTTCGTGGCCGGCTCTGCGGAGCTGCCGGAAAAGGGCATGACAACCTTCCAGGAAATTGACCAGGTGAGCATGGCCGCTCCCGTCACCAAGGGTTCGTGGCTCATTCATGACCGCCGCCGCATCCCCGAGTACGTCGCCACCGCCTTCCGCACCGCCATGTCCGGGCGGCCCGGCCCGGTACACCTGACCCTGCCCATAGACATACAGGAGCAGGCCGTATCCGAGGAAGAGCTTCCTCCCTACCTGCCGCGCGAGTACCGCAACATGGGTCGCTCCCAGGGCGACGCCGCCCTGATTGACGAGGCCGCCTCGCTGCTGACCAACGCCCGCCGCCCGGTGATTATCGTCGGCAACCCGGCCCGATACTCCGTCGCTCCCGAGCAACTAGAAGCGTTGGTCGAGGCCACCGGCGTCCCCATCTTCACCGTCGAGCAGGCCCGGGGCCTGATAGACGACCAGCATCCCCTATGCTTCGGGTACGCCGACGGCGCGCTGAACCGGGCCGCCCGCAAGTTCCGCGAGGCCGACGTGGTGCTCCTGCTGGGCAAACGTCTGGACCACCGCTACCGCTACGGACAGATTTTCGACACCGACGCCAAGCTGATTCAGGCCGACCCGTCGGAGGCCGAAATCGGCCGCAACCGGGGCGTCGCCGTCGGACTGCTGGGCGACCTGGGCGCCATCACCGAGCAATTGACCGCTGCCGCGTCCCATAAAGGCAAGGCCAGCGTGGACGCCTGGGTGGCCGAGATTAAGCAGGAACAGGACGCCTGGCTGGAAGAACTTCGGGGACACGCCAAGGGCGAAGCGCCGCTCCATCCCCTGGACGTTTACACCCGGCTGGAAGGGTTGATTGACGACGACACCTTCATCGTCATGGACGGCGGCGACTACGTTCAGTGGGCCCGGTCCTACCTGCCAGCCCGCAAGCCCGGCCATTTCATCCGCCTGGGGCCCCTGAGCCACCTGGGCGCCGGCATCCCCTACGGCATGGCCGCCAAGCTGGCATCCCCCCGCAGCAAGGTAATCGTGCTGTGCGGCGATGGCTCCTTCGGCTTTTACACCATGGAATACGACACCTGCCTGCGCCACAACCTGCCCATCACCGTCGTTATGGGCAACGACTCCAACTGGGGCATAGACAAGACCTTCCAACTGGCCTACTACAACCGGGCCGTCGGCACCGACCTTCAATTCCGCCGCTACGACCGGGTGGTCGAAGCTCTGGGCGGACACGCGGAGTTTGTCGAGAATGCCGAAGACTTGATTCCTGCGGTAGATCGGGCAATCAACTCCGGCCTGCCGTCGCTGGTCAACGTGGTGGTCAAGCCCGGCGCCAGCCCTCTGGCCGACGCCATGATTACCCGCAGGACCGGCCGGTAGCGCTGCCTGTAAATCCGTTCATTCTCAGGTTCTCCAAGGACTTCCTTATCCAGGGGGTTTGGGGGATGAATCCCCCAACGCACCCCATCCAAAAACAACGCCGGGCGCTGCATTAACCCGCACCCGGCGCAACTGTTTTCTGTATGGTGGATGCGGACCCGCGGGTCCGCACACCCGCCCATATCCGGCTACTCCAGCAGGAACCCCTCGTAACCGTTGGCTGCCACGTCCAGCCGCTTGGCCCGCATCACTGGAGCGGCGTCCGGGCTGGTCAGCAAGGCCCGCGCCTTGCCGGGAATGTTCGCCCCAACGAACCACGAGTTAGCCTGCGAGCGCAGCAGCTTCGACCCTTCTTCGTTGACGTGGTTGACCCAATCGTCCTCCGCCTGAAGCGTAGGCGAAATACGGACATACTCGTTGTCCCGCACGTAGCGGATGCACTCCGTTACCCATTCCACCAACGGCTCGGCGGCCCGCACGAAGTTGCCCACCGAGGCGGCGTTGATGGTGAACATATTGGGGAAGCCCGCGCTCTGGATTCCCATGTAAGTGCGCGGGCCGCCGGCGAACTTCTCCTTCAACGACTGCCCGCCGGCACCGCGGATGTCAATGCGGTTCAACGACCCGGTTACGGCGTCGTACCCCGTGGCAAAGATGATGACATCCAGCTCGTACTCGGCCTCCGTGGTCTTGAGGCCGGTGGGGGTTATACGCTCGATGGGAGCCTTTTTGACGTCTACCAGCAGCACGTTGTCCCGGTTGTAGACCTCGTAGTACCCGCTCTCGCAGGGCAGGCGCTTGGAACCGAACATGTGATCCTTGGGGGCCAGCATTTCCGCCACCACCGGGTCGTGGACCCGATCGCGAATCTTGTTGCGCACAAACTCCGCATAGTCCTCGTTGGCCTCTCCGGGCAGCATCACGTCGTAGAAATTGGACAGCCACTTCTTGAAACCCGGCTCCGCCCACAGGTTTTCGTACTGTTCCAGCCGTTCTTCCTCAGAGACTTCCAAGGCCGAGCGGGGGTCGAACTGATGAACAAAAGACCCCGCCGTCTCGCTGCACTTCTTGAAAATCTCCGGGTAATTGGCTTTGATTTCCCGCTGCATCTCATCGGAAATGGGGCCGTTCCGCAGCGGCGCGCAGTAGTTGGCCGTCCGCTGGAAAACCGTAAGGTGTCCCACCTCTTTGGCTATCTCGGTAATCAACTGCACTGCGGTAGCTCCGGTGCCGATCACCCCCACCCGCTTGCCGGCCAGGTCCATGCCTTCCTTCGGCCATCGTCCCGTGTGACACCAAGCGCCTTGGTAGGTGTCCAAACCCTCGAAATCCGGCACGTAGAACGCCGACAGCAAGCCAACCGCCGTCACCAGGAACGGCGCCCGGGCCTTGTGCCCGTCTTGAATCTCCACCAGCCAGGTGTTCCGGTCTTCCTCAAAGGAACAGACCGCGACCCGCGAGTTGAACCGCATATCCCGCCGCAGGTCGAACTTGTCGGCGACATAATTCAGGTAACGCTCGTTTTCGGGCTGACCGGAGTAAAGCTCCTTCCAGTCCCATTCCTGGAGCAACTCCTCGGAGAAGGAATACCCATAGGTGTAGCTCTCCGAGTCGAAGCGCGCGCCGGGATAGCGGTTCCAGTACCACGTTCCGCCGACGCCGCTGCCATCTTCAAAGACCCGGACCGACATCCCCAACTGACGGAGACAATGAAGCTGGTAAAGCCCGGTCACCCCGGCGCCGATGACGATTGCGTCAAACTGTTCAACCCCATCTTCGGGCGCGGCCCCGTTAGTCTGCGTATGCTGCGCTGAATTCACCATAAAGCTCTCCTTTAAGGCGTTTGGGACACCATAACAACAATCCCAGCCGGCCCGGAGTACCCATTTAACGTCCGGCCCGGTACTGCCGAAAGACTTCCTAATTCAGGGGGTCTGGGGGATGAATCCCCCTACGTACCCCACCCGTTCTACCCGGGGCCCCTCAAAGGACTTCCCTTCTCAAAGCCATCATAACCCCAGTCTACTCCCCGTCCAAGTCCGAAGTGTCATCGCTGTGGGAGCCGCGGAGGACGCAATGCCCGCACCGGCGGCAGACCGGATGCAAGTTATTGTACTGCGGATGCCGTATGGTACAAAACCCTGCATCCGCATCCTGGCAGCGGGGGCACCCCTCACAGTACCGCCCACCGGCCCCCTGCGAAAGCCGCATCTCCTGTTCCGGCAGCGTGGTAACGTTACTAAACGCGCCTTGTTCGCCCCAAGACTCTCGCAAAATTCCCTTATCCAGGGGGTTTGGGGGATTCATCCCCCACCATAACCCACCCCATTCGTTCCGGGGATCTCCAAGTCCCAATAATTCCTTACTCGACGACCACTGCCTCATCCAGCAACACCCCTCCCTCGCTGTATGCCCGGGAAATCGGGTCCCGCAGCAGCGCCGCCTGCACCAACTCCACCGGAACGGTTCTGGGCGTGCCGGGGACCGTCACCCGGCGCAGGACCCGCCGCGGGGCCACCACCCCTTCGGCAGCGTTATGTTGGGCCTGCCCGCGCTGTCCCGACGGCGGCAGGGCCATCTCAACCCGTATCCGTGAGTCCCCATCGGCGGCGCCGGGGAGCAGTCGGCTCAACGTCGTTGCCGTGGACGCCGCCCATCCGGCCTGGGAAAGCGGAAACGGCGGAGACACCCAACCCTGGGAACTGTGCCCCGCCAGCAAAATCCACCGGCTGGTGCGGGTAAGGTTCCCGCACTCAATGGACACCTTGGTCTCGCCCTCACTCTCCATGCCGCCGTCGGCGTTGAACTCCTTGGTGTCTAGCAGATATTGCCCGTGTACCGTCCCCGCAGGTATCGGCGGCAGCAGACCGGACAACTCCGGATCCCCGGTAACATTCGCGTCGGCAGCCGCCAACGCCGTTATCTCACCGGAGCTCCACTGCACCTCGTCTTCAACCTCAATGGAGCCTTTGGTCATCGCCTGTCCCACCGGGCAGAACCGCGCGGCCCGGTGCAGGCGCAGCCGCTCGTTTTCCGACAGGTTTCCTTTCAGCGTAACCAGCTCCCGCACACCAAAACCGGCCCCATAGGACCGCTCCACCGGCTCCACTTGGAAGTCAACCGCAATGTCCTCCAGGGGAATACCACCGCGGTAGGCCACGCCCACCAGCGTAACGACGGTTCAAGCGGCCCATGCGGCCACCGACAGGTAGGGCGGCGGTGGTCCCGCCATGTCTGCATCCTCGTTGACGATGCCCGTAACCATTGGCCACGGCCCCCGCTGTCCGGGGGCCGCGCCGATGACCGTCATCACCGACTGCCCATCCAGAGCCGTTGCCACGATGTTCCGTTCCGGCAATTCAGCCATCAATCCCCCGCTCAACCTGAGCTGCATTTATCCCGGGGATTTGGGGGATAAATCCCCCAACGTACCCCCCGGTTCATCCCGGGTCCCTCGAAAGACTGCCTAACCCCGCGCGTACTCCGCAATCTCGGCATCCCAAGGCCCAGACAAGCGGCCCTTGGCCACGCCGACGCCGCCAATGACGTACTCTCCCTCGGCGTTGCCCCACTCCGCTCGCGGCATCTCATAGGACAATTCTATCCCGTTGCCATCCGGGTCATGGATGTAGATACCGATGGAATGGCCGTGGTCGGAAACCCGCTCAATCGGAATGTTCCGCTCCTTAACGCGGTGGTACAGCTCCTTCAGGTCGTCCAGACTGTCCATGTACCAGGCCATGTGATTCAGGCCCACCTGCCCCCGCTGCGGCCCCATCGCGTCGTCGCCCACCTGGGTCAGGGCAATTTCATGGGAGTTGCCCGGATCGGCGGTCATAAACGCGGCCCGGCCCGGCGTAAACCCGTAGGTGGTCAGACCCAGCAGGTCCTCGTACCACTCCCGGGACCGTTCAGCGTTGCGCACGAAGAGGTTAATGTGTCCCAGACCCCGTGGCTTGTAACTCATAATCTTCCTCCTTCAACTTCCCGTAGACCAGATTCGCCTGGGGAACGTAACAGTTCAGACTTGGTGAGATGAATTGGTTTCAGCCAACTGCCACTTTTTTCCAGGGGGTTTGGGGGATGAATCCCCCAACGTAACCCAACCCCCATATTCCGCCATCGGCCACGCCCATCCCCTCAACTCTGAACTGTTACGGGGGAACCACCCCCCACTGACTGCAACCGAATTTACCACACACCGCGCCCCTCGCTCAACAAGCCCTGTTTGGAAACCCTTCGTCCCCGGTCCCCAAGAGCGCAGGCTCTCAACTTCCGCAACACTCCCTCTAATTCAGGGGGTTTGGGGGATGCATCCCCCAACGGACCATCCCCTAGTCCGCCGGCTGCGCCATCCGCGCCCCCCGGAACGCCGGCATCACCTCCTGGGCAAAGCGGGTCATCTGCTCCCGGAACTGCTGCGCCGTCGCTCCCATCGGAAAGCCGATCATCACCTGCTCCAGCCCCGGGTACTTGTCCTCCAACTCCTTCAGGTACTCCACCGTATCCTCCGGCGTACCGGCCCACCAGGCCCGTTTCTGGATAACGTCCTGGAAGTCCACACCGGCGGCGATATGCCGCGCCGCCCCGCCGGGACCGGTGGCCTCCATTTGCCGGTCGTTGTACCGCAGCATCCCCAGGGGAGCGGCAAACTTGACGTGCTCCTCAAACATCGGCTCCAACGCTTCCCGTGCCTTCTCCCTGCTGTCGTCCAGGTACGACCAGATGCCCAGGGCCAGGTTCTGCCCCAACTCCATGTCCTTTCCCTGCCGCGCGTTGGCCTGCTGGAACCGCCGGATCCATCCGTCCACGTACTCCTCGCCGGTGCCCAGGATAACGCCCTTGACACCCCACTTGGCCATGAAGTCGAAGGCCCGGTCGGTGCCGCTGACCACTGGCTGCCATACCTCCACCGGCAGGTTCAGCGGCCGGGGAACCAGCGTCACCTCCTGCAACTCGTAGCCTCGGTAGGGCACGTTGGGCGGGATGGAGTAGTGGTTGCCCCGGTGGGTGAAAGCCTCCTGGTTGAAGGCTTTCATAATGATTTCAAACTGTTCCTCGAACAACTCCCGGTTGGCGTCGCCGTCCAGCAAGGGCGCGCCGAAGCTCTCCACCTCGCGGGTGTGGTACCCGCGGCCGACGCCGAAGACCACCCGCCCGCCGGTGAGAATGTCCACCATGGCGAAGTCCTCGGCCAGCCGGATGGGATGCCACATAGGCAGGACGTTGAACCCGCACCCGAACTTGATGCGCTTGGTGAACTGGGACAGGTACTGGCTCATAATCAGCAGGTTGGGGATGCACTCGTACCCCTCCCGCTGGAAGTGATGCTCGGCCATCCAGAGGATGTCATACCCCAGGTCTTCCATGAGAATGGCGGCTTCTTTAGCGATGTCAAAGGCTTGAATCAGCCGCTCGTTGGGAAACCAGCGGTCATCGTGAGGCGTACCGGCGAACCCCACGCCCTCCCCCTCCAACACATGACCTGCATACAACGCCGAGAACGTTTTAATCATGACATCCCCCAATATCGTTTCGTCGCAAGTGATGGTAGAGTAACACTTAGCCCAACCGAGGAAAAGTGCGCGCCGCATCAGGTAACAGTTCAGACTTGGTGAGATGAATTGGTTTTAGCCAACTTCCACTTTTTTCAGGGGGTTTGGGGGATGAATCCCCCAACGTAACCCAACCCCAATATTCCGCCATCAGCCACTCCGTTCCCCTCAACCCTGAACAGTTACCGCATCAGGAGGCCAGAAACATGACCACTCAGGACTCCGCAGATTCCGTCTCAATTACCGATAAACTCCGCTTCTGGGAAGAGCAAGACAAAATCAACCAAGAGCTTATTCCCCGGGTAATTCGCCAGCACGAACTCCTCGCCGCCCACATATCTGACCATGAAAACCTGCCACTAATCGCCGGCAATGCCATCAGTGAGGCCCTGGCCGAAGCTCGCGAGGAGCAGCGACAACAATACGAGGCAGCCCTGGCCGACGTTAACGCCGCAGCGGCAGAGCAGCGAAGGCAGCACGAGACAGAGTTGGCGGCAGCCAGAGCCGAACGAGAGGAACAGGCGGCGGCACTAGCCGAATTTAAAACCGAAGCGGAAGAACAAAGCCGCCAGCATCGGGCCGAGCGGGAGGCGGCGAAGGCCGAGCGGGAAGAACAGAGCCGCCAGCACGGGAATGAGGTGGCCGCCTTGCAAGAGCAGTTGCGTAAAGCCAAGACCTTGCTCATAGGCGTCGCCGCTGGCGCCGTTGGCATATCCGTTATTGCTCTAATCGTGGGCATTGCATTTTAACGGGAGAAATAGAGGGGCATGACGATGCAATCATCCAATCTGCTTCCGGCCTTGCGCGAATTGCCGAGCGATGAGTCCGACCAACACCGGTCCTTCCGGGACCACATCACCGGCATCGTAAACATGGACCGGGCGATGTATGCCGCCGAATTCGCTTCGGCAGCGTCGTTCGGTATGTGGCGAGTGTTCGTTGATGACGTCTCAAGGACAAACACGATCTTAGGCACCAATTTTCCGGAAACGGAGATCAACGACTCCTATCTGCAGGCTGCCTACGAGAGGACGGACGTTTTTGACCCTGATATGAACGTCGTCGAATATTGGCGCGATGCAATGGCTGAAGGTAGTACGGACACTCTTAACGAACTTGGCTGGAAAATGAAAGGCGTAGTTGCAGAGTTTCAAGCTAGAGACCAACTCAACGAAATTGGGTACGACCTAGAACTTGCCGATAACCCCTACCAGCAAGGTTGGGACCTTCGTGGCACTGACCCAAACGGAGAATACGTAGAAATACAGGTCAAAGCCGGGCTCAGTGATAGACAATACGACCGTACCCTGGAAGCCATGCAGGAATCGGACTACCCCTTCATAACGAGTTCCGACTTGCACGACAGAATCTCTGAAGACGCTCCAGAATTAGCAGACCGAATAATCGCAGATGTCGGCCCAGACTACGAGCTTGTGGAAGGCATCGAAGATGGTCTGGCAACCCTCAGCGGAAACATGGGCATCGACGTGCCCGATGGCATCGTGGATATTGTCCCTTACGCTGGCGCGATCTTCGCCGGCGCGCGCCTGATTTACAGCGTCATCAAGACCGAAAGGGAATTCAAAGCCGCTGACCGCACCACCAAAAACAAGATTCAGGTTGTCCAGTCCTTGCAGGTAATGTCCCGATTGGGCATAAGCGTCACTATGGCAGCAGTAGGCGGGACGGCCGGCACCGCGGCCGGCAGCTTCCTTCCAGGCCTTGGCAACCTGATCGGGGGCATTGGCGGCTCGTTAGCCGGGGCCGGTATGGGTATGTACCTCAACCGCCACCTGAAACCCCATATGCTCAATCTGGCACTGAACATCACCGGGCTCACAAATGACGACTTGTTCTACTACAAGAACAGGCCCCGCATCGACGAATTAGCTGCCACCTTCCGGAGAACTTCCAGAGAGCTAACAGCCGCTCCAACGGCTTCATGGCCTCAAATTCCCGCTGTCACCGGGTGACAAAACCGGACAAAGCCGGACAATCACCGGACAAATTGGGACAAAAACCCTGCCCGCTCACGCTCAAATGTCCGGAATTGTCCGCTTTTGTCCTGGGTTTCAGACGTTTCGACTGGATGGGTGGTAAATCGGCCTCCTTGGCCGCCGCCGCCTTTACGCCCAAACCCGCCCGAATTAAACTCCGGGACAGTCCGGGTATGCTGAGGGTTGTACGGTGTACCTTGTCAACGTAATGATATCGAGACCACAGGACTGCCAACCTATCCCAACACCATCTGTACTACTCTCCTCTTTCCTCAGTCATCCGTAAATGGGACCATCAAATCCGTCCGTACCGAGGCCCATCGCAGGACTTCCTTACTGACACGTAACAGTTCAGACTTGGTGAGATGAATTGGTTTCAGCCAACTGCCACTTTTTTCAGGGGGTTTGGGGCAGGGAGTTTGGATGATTTATCCCCCAACGTAACCCAACCCCCATATTCCGCCATCAGCCACTTCGCTCCCCTCAACCCTGAACAGTTACTACTGACACTTCCCCCTTCCCAACCACGCCACCCATCCTCTACCATAATATTGAACCCTCGGATTGAACCCGGATTGTTTAATTCGCCTTTCCCGGCTCGCCGGCAAGGGCAAATGGGACTATATGAAACAAAATGGGACAGATAAAACATTCCGGCTTCCAACGGTTCCGTTCCAAACGGGTTGTCCTGCACCACCGGGCGCAAATGACACGAAATGACACGAAATGACACGGTTTTCAGGAGTCCCAACCTGCGGCCCCCATGATCCTCTCAAAGGCAGGACGATTGCAAAGTCCCTTCAATCGTTCGTCCTGAGGCCCTTGAAGGACTTCCTCGTTGACTCACCCTGGTTCGACGGGCTAACCATGCACGGACTCAAAGGACTTTACAATCATCCTGTCTCGAAGGATCGAAGGAACCCCGCCTTTACACCCAAACCCGCCTGAATTAAACTCCGGGACAGTCCGGGTATGTTTCGGGGTTGTACGGTGTACTACGGTGTACAATGAGGTTATGAAAGTCATCATCAGAAATCCCCACCGCCGCGAGTTTGAACTGGAGGGCAGCCGCCGGGTTGACGCCCTGCTGCGGGAGCTGGACTTGAACCCGGAGCAGGTGCTGGTGGTCCGCAACGACGACCTGCTGACCCGCGACGTGGTCGTCCGCAACGACGACACCGTGGAGATTGTCACCGCCATCAGCGGCGGCATTGACTTGGGCCGCATTGACTTGGGCCGCATTGACTCGGAAACGGACGGCGACGGCGCCGTGGGCATTCAGGGGGTTCCCGTGGGCATTCGGAGGGTTCGATGAGGTGTACCAAGTGCAAGGCAACGGCGTCCATTGAGCTGCGCCGCCACCACTCCGCCTTCTGCAAGCCCCACTACCTGGAGTTCTTCGACCGGCAGGTGGAGCGGGCCATCCGCCGTCATAAAATGTTCGACCCGGACGACCGCATCCTGGTCGGCGTGTCCGGCGGCAAGGACAGCCTCACCCTGTGGGACTACCTGCTGCGCCACGAATACCCCACCACCGGCCTGCACATCCACCTGGGCATCGGCGACTACTCCGATACGTCCTATCATCGCACCAAGCGGTTCGCCGAGGGGCGGCAGGCCGACCTGATCACTGTGGACCTGGCCGAGTCCTACGGCATGGGCGTCCCCGAGTTGTCCAACGCATTACGGCGGGTCCCCTGCTCCGGCTGCGGCCTGAGCAAGCGGTACATCCTCAACAAGGAAGCCTACGACCGGGACTTTACCGTGGTGGCGATGGGCCACAACCTGGACGACGAGGTCGCCACCCTGATGGGCAACGTCCTGCACTGGGAAGTCGGCAGCTTGGCCCGCCAGTCGCCAGCCCTGCCCTCCAACCGGAACACGCTGGTCAAGCGGGTCAAGCCCCTGTACACCATGACCGAGCGCGAGGTAGCCGCCAACGCCATCCTGCGCGGCATAGATTACGTGGATGAGGAATGCCCCAACTCGGTGGGGGCGCGTTCAATCATATACAAGAACGCTTTGGACGACATCGAGGCCAAGTCTCCCGGCACCAAGCACGGCTTCCTGTCGGTGTTCCTTGACCGCATCCGCCCCATCATGGAAACCTCCCAAGAAGACTTCGACCTGCGTGAGTGCAGCATCTGCGGCCAGGCCACCACCGGCGAAGTATGCGCCTTTTGCCGGATGTGGCAAAAGGCGCACGACAAAAAAGGAACCATCCCAATAACCCCTGGATGAGCGTTCCCCCCTCACCTCCGGGCCCGTCAGGCGATTCCTCCATTCAGGGGGTTTGGGGGATTCATCCCCCAACGCACCCCGGTTGCAACGGAGGCCGGTTACGCTCCCAGAAGCGTTTCCACGTTCTTCCAAAGGATGGCTTCTTTTTCGGCGTCGGTCAGGCTCTCCAGGCCCAGCACCCAGGACACCGGCCAGTCAATGCACATATCGAAGGGCCAGTCAGTGCCGAACAACACCTTGTCCACCCCCACGGAGTCGATCAGATAACGCAGCGCTTCTTCGCTGTGGGTCAAGCAATCGTAGTAAAAGCGGTCCAGGTAGGCGCTGGGCGGCTGCTGAATAAACTCCCGGGCCTCGGGCCGCACCTGCCAGCCCCGGTCCATCCGTCCGATGCCATAGCAGGTGTACCCTCCGCCGTGGCACAAGCATATCTTCAGGTTAGGATACCGGTCCATCACCCCGCCAAAGACAAAAGATGAGAAAGTTGTCGCGCGGTCGGCCAGGTTGCCAATGGTGTTGGGCAGGTGGTAGCGGTCTGACCTGGAACTGACGACGGTTGCTCCGCCCTGGTGAATCAGCAGCAGCGCCCCCAGGGACTCGGCCGCCTCCCACAGGGGCAGGAACTCCGGATCATCGTAGGTCTTGCCGTTTACGTGGTCACCAATCATGGCGCCCTTCAATCCCAGGTCGTTGACCGCGCGTTCAAGCTCGGCCACCGACGCCGCCACGTCCTGCATCGGCAGGTTGGCCAGCCCGGCGAACCGGTCCGGGCGTTCCCGGGTCAGTTGCGCCACGTAGTCGTTGCATTCCCGGTTCATCTCGGCGACCTGCGCCGCATCATAGTCGTAACGGTAAAAATAAGCCCCGGTGGAAAGGACGTGAACGTCCACACCCAGGGAGTCCATATCCTCCAGGCGCTGCTCCGGCGTCCACAGCGTCCGCGGATTGCCGTAGTGCCCATTCTTGATTTGGGACGGGGACAGGCCATGCCAGTCCTCGCCGGCTCGCATGGCGTCGAAACATGATTGGGGGGAAATGTGGGCGTGGATGTCAATGGTCCGCATCGTCAAAATCTGCTCCTGTCTTGGTTTGCTGTCTTGGTTTCCCGTCTTAGTTTGATGGACGGCCCAAAATCAGGCCGCCAGGTTATCGGTCAGGCCAGGTTATCAATCAGGGATCGGGCCAACAAAATCCCCCATGCTCTTTCATTGACCGGGCAATGGGGGACTGTCGTTTCCGTTCGTCCCCCGTTTTTACGGAAGACCGGCTGGGGCCTTGGAATGACTTCTAAATTAACTGGCGTAACGCTACCGGCCCCGCTGCTTGGGGTCGAATATATCCCGCAGCGCGTCGCCGGCGAAGGCGAAACCCATCACGGTGATGGTGATGGCGACGCCGGGGAAAATCAGAATCCACGGCGAGGTTGCCAGGTACTGCGCCGCCTGCCCGGTGAGCATCCGCCCCCAGGACGGCGTGGGTTCCGAAATGCCCAGCCCCAGGAAGCTCAGCCCCGCTTCGGTCAAAATGGCGGTGCCGAACATGGAAGACATGATAATCAGGAATGGCGCCACCGTGTTGGGCAGCACGTGCCGCAGCATAATCCGCAGGTCCGACGCTCCAATGGAACGCGCCGCCAGCGTGTAGTCCATCTCCCTGATGCTGATGGTGGTAGACCGGATGACTCGCACTCCCCGCGGCATGATGGTGGCGGCGATGGCCAGAATCACGTTGGGAATCGTGTTCCCGAACACGGCCACGATGGTCAGCGCCAGAATCAGGTCCGGGAAAGACATCCACATATCCACCAACCGCTGCACGATGTGGTCGGTCTTGCCCATGAAGTACCCGGACACCAACCCCACAACCGCCCCGGCGCCGGTGCCGGCAATCACCGCGAGGAAGCCCACCATCATCGAAATCTGCGCCCCGTAGACCACCCGCGAGAAGATGTCCCGCCCGAATTGGTCGGTGCCAAACAGGAAGCTCCAGCTCGGCGCCTCCCGGACCGCATCATAGTTCTGTTCCTGGTAGCTGTAAGGTGCAATCAACGGCGCCGTGATGGCGGTCAGAATCATCAGGAGCACAATCGAAAAGCCGATGGTGCCCAGGGGCTTTTTCCGCAGGTAGTACCAAATGTACCGGGTCATACCCGGCCTGCGGGTAGCCTCCCCTACCATCAACCCTTCCTGAACCGACTCGGCGCTGGTGGTCTCTCGTGGAGTGGTCATTTCGTTTCCTCGTAAAGCGTCCCTGGGGAACGGCGCTTACCCAATCAACTCGCTAATCAACCCGCTTTAAGCATAACGGATGCGCGGGTCCAGCCACGCATACATCACGTCCACCGTCAGGTTGGCCAGCAGGACCACAAAGGCGATGAACATTACTATCGCCTGCAGGACCGGGTAGTCGCGGGACGCCACTGCCTGCACGAACAGCTTGCCCAGCCCCGGCAGGTTGAAAATCGTCTCCACGATGATTTGCCCGCTCATCAGGAAGACCACTTCAAACCCGGCCAGAGTCGCCACCGGCAGCAAAGCGTTCCGCAGCACGTGGACGAACAACACCCGGTTCCGGCGCAGGCCCTTGGCGTCGGCGGTGCGGACGAAGTCCTCCTTCAGGACTTCCAGCACCGACGAGCGGGTCATCCGCAGGATTTCGGCGGAACTGCGCAACCCGACGATGAAGGCCGGAATCACCAGCACTTCCAGGTTGCGCAGCGGGTCTTCCCAAAGGTGCGCGTAAGAAATTGACGGTATCCACTCAAAGACCAGCACCAGCAAAACGATAACGATGAGGGCCAGCCAAAAGCTGGGCATCGCCTGGAGGGTCATGCTGGACGCCCGCAGCGCGTAGTCAATCCATTTGTCCTGCCGCACCGCCGAGATTACGCCGCCCACCACGCCCAAGCTGCAGGCGATGGTCACAGCCAATACCCCCAACTCAAAGCTGGTGATTATCCGGGTGCCCATCCGCTCGGCCACCGATTGGCGGGTGTGCCACGAGGTCCCGAAATCGCCGCGGAAGAAGTCGCCCAGCCAGCGGCCGTACTGCTCGGGCAGGGAGCCACTGAGGCCCAGCTTTTCCCTGACCTCGTCTATTTGTTCCTGGGTGGCAGTCTCGTATACTTCTTCACCCCCCAGCAGAAGGGCCGTGGCGTAGTCGCCGGGGATGGTGTGCAGCATCGCAAATATGATGACCGACACCCCAAACGCGGTGGGGACAAAGAGAAGTAGTCTCTTGGTAAGGTAAGTTCTCATCGACCGCTCCTCTAATGGTCAAGGATAGCCAACTTCAGTTGTCCAAGCGTATGCGCGAAGGTTGACGAAGTTACAATCGCGGGGTTTAGTAGTGCGTCCAGGGCTTTGCCATCAAAGGTTCGGGTAATGGGGTCGTGGGCCAATGCGTACCTTTGGCCGGTGGGATTAGACACCAGGGCAGGTCCCGGAAACGGAGCCTGCCCTGGCCAATCAACCCCTGTTGGCTTTAGAAACCTCCGGGCACTCCAGAGGTCTGTCCGGAGGAAGAACTGTCGTCCTTGCGGGCCGGGTCAATCCACATATGCTGATGCTTTCGGAATGAACCGAACGGAGCGGGGAAGTGGACGTACCCGCGGACTTCCGGCCAGAAGGACACGGCTTCCTGCTCCCAATAAACCGGGAACTTGCGGTATTCCTTCATCGCCGCCAGTTCGATCTGGTTGGACAACGCCTTGCGGGCGGTCCGGTCGGTCTCGGTCTGGGCTTGGGACAGCAATTGGTCGTAGCTGTCCGCGGAGGTGGAATCACATGGGTAAGCCGGCGTCCACAGGTTCCCGGTCGACTCGCAGGCCAGGAGACGGCCCATACCGGCGTTGGGGTCATCCGCGGCCATCGTGTCGTTTCCGGGCAGGAAAGCGCCCCACTCGCCCGTGGTCTCCAGGGTCCGGTAAGCGATGGTCTCCACCAGGTCGAAGTCGGTCTTAACCCCCATCAGCCGCAGTTGCTCCTGCAGGAAGGTGGCCCGGTTCACCACCTGCTCATCGCTCTCGACGGTAAACAGGTAGGTCTCGTCGAAGTCAAACCCCTCGGCTTCCAGGATGGCCTTGGCTTCGGCCCTGGTAGCTTCAGGGTCGTCGGAAACGCACCAGCCGGGGACGGCGCAACCTTCTTCTTGGGATATTTCCCAAGGACTGCCCGGAGGCATGATAAACCCGGCGGCGGCCCGGCCGTCCTGAAGAATTTTAATGGCAGCGTTGCGGTCGATACCCATGATGATCGCTTGACGCACCTTTACGTTGTCGAACGGCGGGATGCGGGGGTTAATCCACAGCTCGAAGTTGCCCCGGGTGGGCCGTATGACCGTCTGAATTTGGTCGTGGTCAACGTAAGCGTCATATTGGCCCCAGTTCCGCACCCAGTGCCAGTCGGTCTGGTGGGCCAGCATCGCTGCCTGCTGCGCCGCTTCGTCCAGAATGCCAAAGATTACCAGTTCGTCGACGTAGGGAAGTTCGGGGATAAAGTAGTCCGGGTTCTTTTCAAACCGCTGCTCGTCGACGCCAATGGATTGCCCTTCGGCCCAGACAAAGGGGCCGGTGCCGACGGAAACGTCCTGGAACATCGCCTCTTCACCGCCGGCCTCGAACCAGGCCTTGTTGAAGATGGCGGCGCGGCGGTTGGACAAGGCCAGCAGAGGAGTTCCGGTCGGAGCAGCCCAGCGGAAGCTGAGGCTCAGATCGTCCTCGCAGGTCAGCGCGTCCGTATCCACATGGCCCAGGGAACCCTGCATGTAGCTGGCGGTCAACCCGTTTCCGGTAGCCATAGTCTCAAAGCTGAACCGCGCGTCCTCGCAGGTAAGGATGTCTCCATTGTGCCACTTCACGCCTTCCCTTAACTGGAAGGTTATGCCCTGGCTGTCGTCATGGACGGTCCATCCCACGGCAGCGTCCGGTACGAACGGGCCGCCGGCGTTGTACGGGTCTTCCATAACCAGGCCGCTGGTGGTGGGGTTCCGGAACCGGTCGGTCACTCCGCTGGCTGCGCCCCACAGGTTGGCATGTTCGAGCGGGTCTTCGTAGTTAATCCGAAGGGTTCCGCCGTAAACCGGCTGCCCGTAGTAGTCGGTAGGCGGGTTCCAGTAGTCGGAAAATGCCGGGGCGTATTCAGCCTGGGCCATCATGCTGCCGGCAGGCGTGTCGGCCATCGCCGGCATGGCCGTGGGAGCAGCGGCGGGCGCCGCCACTGGAGCGGCAGTCGGCGGGGGCAGGGGAGTCGAAGTTGGCTCTTCGGCGGTGCCGCAGGCGGCAATTAACGCCAAGGCCAACAGCAATACAGGGAGCGCGATCGCTGCGCGGTAACGATTCAACCGAGGTTTCCGCATTCCGTGTCCTCCTAGAGTAATGTCGAGATTACTGTGTGGCTCGCGTTACTCGGTGACCCCGGAACTGGTCTCACGTTGCTAACCGCATCTGCCAAAAACCCACAGAGAGATTGCGTCGAACACCGCCGCTTACTCCCTGCCAGCAATCGTTGGAAAATATACATACTGGCCCCGGTTTTGTCAATCAAGAAAACCCACTATTAACAGCGAGTTTTCGTCACCAATTTATAATCAAATCGCTCTTTTTCACCCCTATATGAGCCATATAGTCCGTCGATACCCAGCCAATCACATGACTTCGACAACCTTAAACAGCAGATTTGACGCGCCCTCCAAGTCCGTTTCGTCCCAATTCCCTCGTGCTTGCGCCTTGGTGAAGTTTACTGACACCTGCCTCTTTCCAGCCTCGCCATTCCGGGGTTACCATATCTTGTGACTTGCCAATCAGGACCCGTTAAATCACGGCCCTATTCACCTCAAGGCATTTCAAGGCCCCAGGGCAGAATGGATTGGCAGGAAATGGGACAAAACGGGACAGTTTTTAAAACCCCACTTTGCTCGACCCTTTACCCGATGCCCTTGCCCGTCCCCGGTTGACGCTGCATCCAACCGTTCTTAAAATAGGAGAGCAAAATAATAGCGGGGCGCCATTATTGACGGCAAGGATACGTTGAACGAGCTGACTAAAACACTACTAGGACTGTTTCTTCTGGCCGCCTGTATCGCTGTCGTTCCTTTGGCAGCCAATGCCGGCCTGCTAATCTTGGGCACGGATCCTAACCCCCGCCATCCACCCGGCGACCTGATGGGCGAGGCAGTGGGTTGGGCTATCCTCGGACTGCTAATCAGCGCCGTTTCAACCATCATTGGCGAGTCCGTTAGCAGCGTCCCCAACCCCCAGAACTTCTACACCAGGCATAAGGGGCTTATTCTGGGAAGCGCCGTCGGTGTCGCTTTGGCCTTGTTCTTTGGCACCAACTTCGCCTACCTGCAAATGGCCAGCGTTGACGGACAGGCAATTACATCGGTGCCTCTGGGCATCATGTCCGGGGCAACCGTGGCGCTCATGGGCGCCGTCGCCGGAGTGGTTATGGGGTTCATTCTGCGGCGCGCTGTCGTAGCCGTCGCCGGGTGAAACCAACCGGCCCGTCCGTCAGCTCCGGCCTGCTGCTCCGGCAGGCATTCCGGCATCTCGGTAATTCAATGTAGTTCAATCCGGTACTTGAGGAGTTCCCAATGCGCGAAAACACATTGAAACAGAAGCTGGCCGCTGGGAAAGCGGTATTCGGGGTGATGATTACCTTCCCATCGTCCCCAGTGGTCGAGATGCTGGGCCAACTGGGGTTCGACTGGGTACTGCTGGACAACGAGCACGGGAACATCACCGTGGACAACGTGGAAGACCTGGTGCGCGCCGCCGACCTGACCGGGATCGCCCCCATTGTCCGGCCAGTGGGCAACCGGCCTGAGATTATCGCCCCCTTCCTGGACCGGGGCGCCTGGGGCGTGCAGGTCCCCCACGTCAACACCGCAGGGGAAGCCATGGCCACCGTCGATGCGGTGAAGTATTACCCCCTGGGACACCGGGGCATCTTCAGCCGCAGCCGCCCAGCCGATTACGGGTTTACCGGCTCAACCCAGGACTATGTGACCCAGGCCAACGACAACACTCTGGTCTGCTTGATGCTGGAAGAAGTGGAAGCCATAGACAACCTGGGAGAACTGGTGCGGGTGGACGGCGTGGACGTTTACTTCATCGGCTCTGGCGACCTGTCCCAGTCCATGGGATACCCCGGCCAGCAGACCCACCCGGAAGTGCAGGAACAAATGGAAAAGGGCGTCAAAATCATCCGCGACGCCGGACGCATTGCCGGGGTAAGCTGCCCGGACAACCTGGTCCCGAAGTTCCTGGGCCTGGGCGTCCAGTATTTCCACAGCAACGTGGGAACGCTGCTCCAGACGTCCAGCATTCCCTATCTGAAGACCATGCGGGAGTCCGCGGCAGCGGCAGGTCTGTAATATCCTGCTCCGGCGTCCCGGCCAAGCATCCCGGACTCGAATCAAATCCTGGCAGGCAAATCCTCACGGGCAGGTGCAGCATGGCGCGAATACCCCAGGTTACCCGGGAATCGGTGCCCGAACGGTTGCGGGCGACCTTCGATGAAGTGTCCGCCGGACCCGGCGGCGTCGGAACCGGCCCCATGTCCGTGCTGAAGCACAGCCCCGAAATGTCCCGCCGCGCCATCCCGCTGTTCGGTTACGTCCGCAACGAGTCCACCGTCCCCAAGAAACTGCGCGAGTTGGCGATGATTACCACCGCCCGGGCCATGGACTGCCCTTACATCTGGCACGCCCACGCCGCCGAGGCCCGCGCCGAAGGGTTGGACAACGCTTGGATTAACGCCCTGCGCGACGGGACCGACCTGCCGACGATGGCCGACGACGAACAAGCCGTGTTCAATTTCGGCATGGAAATGTTCCGCGCCCGCCGGGTAACCCCTCAGACCTTCCAGACAGTCCGGGACCTCCTGGGCGACCGGGGCCTGGTCGAGCTGACCACTTTGTTTGGGTTCTACACCATGCTCGCCTTCAACGCCAACGCGGTGGAACTCGACCTGCCCCACGACTCACCAGAGCCTCCCCTGCCCATATAATCCCGTTGGTCCCGGGGCCCTCCGGGACCTGCTTGTTTAGTCCGTTCGTCCTGAACTTGTCAAAGGACATCCCCAACCCGTTGGCCAACACGACCCGCGCAACGACCCGATTTCATCCCGCGCCAATTGCCGGGACAACGTTGCCGGGGGATTGCCGGGCGGCCCGGCAATCCCCCCGGACAGGTTATTTTGCCGGCGCTGCGGCCCCTCCCGTTCGACTTCCGCCTGACCCCCCACTTCCCGTTAGTTCAATGCAATTGCCTAATGCACCATATCGGTCACCTAAATCGGTAATTGTTACGATTATACGCTATGTTTTGGCCGGTCATCCAATCGTTGCAATTACCGGAACGTCAGTATATATTGAACACGGCATAGTAGCATTGGGCGGGGATCGTCCTCGTATCCAGGCCCAAGGGTTTTCTTACCGGCGCTGGTTGGCCTGCTGAGCCGCCAATTTTACCAAGACCAAGGAGGTCAGTCAGTGGCTCTATCCGATCGAACTCTGGTATGTGTGGATTGTGGCGCAGAGTTTGTTTTTACCGTGGGAGAGCAGGAGTTCTTTAACTCCCGCGGCTTCGTAAACGACCCCAAACGATGCCAGACCTGCCGCTCCGGCCGGCGCGCCGAGCAGAGAGGCGGCGGCTTCGACGGCGCCCCTCGGGAAATGCACCCCATCGTCTGCGCCCAATGCGGCGCTGATGCCATGGTTCCCTTCCGCCCCCGCGGGGATCGCCCGGTTTATTGCAGCGACTGCTTTAGCAACGCCCGCAACAGCGGTCTCTAGCCACCCGCCCCCTCCGGCACAATACACCGGAGGCCAGGCAAACCCCTGCCCCGGCCTCCGGTTACTTATTTCCTGGCAGGATTCCAGCCGGGACGGTGTTACTTGCGACGCATAACTTAACATCCTCGTTCTGGGTATTCTGAACCCGTCCGTCCCGATGCTCTCGAAAGACATCCTTGGCCCCGCTGCCCGCCGCGGTTGGACTTCTCGATGCCCCGCCGATACAATGGCATTCGCTTCAGGGGATCCCACGGCTCCCCGATTCCACCCGACTCCGACGACTCCGATCCGGGGCCTGATGAATTTCACCGACCTCCGAGACTACATCACTTTTTTGGAAGGCAAGGGCCAACTGCACCGCATCGCCACTCCGGTCAGTTGGGACCTGGAAATCACCGAGATTGCCGACCGGGTCGTGAAGTCCGGCGGCCCTGCCCTGCTCTTTGAAAACGTCGAGGGATACGACATCCCGGTCGTAATCAACCTGTTCACCACCGACCGCCGCATGGCCTGGGCCTTGGGCGTAGACGACCTGGACGAACTGGCCCAGCGCATCCGGCGCCTGCTGCAACTGGCGCAGGGTCCGCCGGAAGGCTTGATGAACAAGCTACGTACCTTGGGGCAACTGGTTCAACTGGGGTCGTTCCAACCCAAAACCGTGCGCAATGCTCCCTGTCAACAGGTTATTCTTGAAGGCCCCGACGTCGACCTTTTCCGGTTTCCCATCATCAAGTGCTGGCCCGAAGACGGGGGGCGCTACATCACATTGCCCCTGGTCATCACCAAGCACCCAGACACCGGGGTCCAGAACTACGGTATCTATCGGATGCAGGTTTTCGACTCGCGCACCACGGGAATGCACTGGCAAACCCATAAAGTAGGCGCCCAGCACTACCGCAGCAGCGCGGACAATCGGCTGGAAAAAATGGAGGTCGCCGTTGCCCTGGGAGCGGACCCGGCGACCATTTGGGCCGGCTCAGCTCCGCTGCCCCCGGACATGGACGAAATGGCCTTCGCCGGCTTTATCCGGGAAGAAGGGGTGGAGTTAGTCAAAGCCAAGACGGTTGACCTGCTGGTGCCGGCCCACGCCGAAATTATCCTGGAAGGCTACGTCGTCCCCGGCGAGGAGCGACCCGAAGGCCCCTTCGGAGACCACACCGGCTACTACTCCCTGGCCGAACCCTACCCGGTCTTCCACGTCACCACTATCACCCACCGCAAAGACCCCATTTATCCCACCACCTTCGTCGGACGCCCTCCCAAAGAGGACTACTGGATGGGCAAGGTTACCGAACGGGTTTTCCTTCCCTTGATCAAGTTGATGCTGCCGGAGGTGGTGGACATCAATATGCCGGCGGAGGGCATCTTTCACAACCTGGTGATTGTGTCCATCAAGAAAGAGTACCCCGGACAGGCGCGCAAGGTGATGTTCGGCCTGTGGGGGCTGGGCCTGATGAGCCTGGCCAAGACCATCGTGGTGGTTGACGATTTCGTGGACGTGCAGGACCCTTCGGAGGTGACCTGGCGGGTGGCCAACAACCTGGACCCGGGCCGGGACCTGGTGGTGGTGGAAGGCCCCCTTGACGACCTGGACGTGGGATCGCCCACCGCCAAGTTCGGCAGCAAGCTGGGCATAGACGCCACCCGCAAGGGTCCGGGCGAAGGCTACCACCGGGGTTGGCCGCCGGACATCGAAATGTCGCCCGAGATCAAGGCCCTGGTGGACCGCCGCTGGACCGAGTACGGATTATAGGAAAGGCCTATGAACGCCGACGCCGTATCCTCGTCCCTGGCCCGCCGGGTTGTCGCCAAGGTCCCACTCTACCTTAGCTCCATCCGCATCTGGGAGTCGCTGTTCGCCCTGCCCTTCGCCTACATCGGCATGGTGCTGGCGGCGGACGGCTGGCCCGGATGGGACGCCTTCATCTGGATTAACGTGGCCATGTTCGGGGCGCGCACGCTGGCCATGTCCGGGAACCGGGTCATCAACGCCAGGGAAGACGCGCTGAACCCCCGCACCGTCAACCGCCACCTGCCCCAGGGTCTCCTGACGCCGGTCGAGGTCATCGGCATGATGGTCGTGTCGGCGGCGATATTCCTGGTTGCGGCCTGGCAACTCAACACCCTGGCGTTAATTCTAGCTCCGGTGGCGGCGGCCTACGTGGTGCTGTACTCCTACGCCAAGTATTACACCTGGGCTTGCAACTTAATGCTGGGTTGGGCGCTGGCCATTGCCCCGGCCGGGGCTTGGGTTGGAGTCACCGGCAGCCTGGACCTGCCGGCGGTGCTGCTCAGCTTCGCGGTGGCGATGTGGGCCGGCGGCTTTGACATCATTTATGGATGCACCGACTACGACTTCGACCGCGCCAACGGCATCAAGTCCGTGCCGGTCAAGTTTGGCATCGCCGGCGCCCTCTGGATTGTGCGAGGAATGCACGTCCTGGCGGCGGCGTCCCTCCTGGCCCTCGGAATTTGGCTGGGTCTGGGACCACTCTACTACGTCGGCTGGGCGATCGCGGCGGCGCTGCTGGTGTACGAGAACAGCTTAATTAAGCCCCACGACTTGTCCCGGGTAGGCGTGGCCTTCTT
The DNA here is from genome assembly GCA_965262735.1 of Dehalococcoidia bacterium. GTDB lineage: Bacteria > Chloroflexota > Dehalococcoidia > Lucifugimonadales > UBA3495 > CATOSK01. Next base: position 1,169,085 of record CBDHFS010000002.1, read on the forward strand.
CCGGGTCAACAGCTACATTTCGGTGCAGTTGCTGGTTTTCACCATTCTGGCAGTAGTGATATAGGGACATCCATCGGTCGCCCAGAGGTTCTCCAAGGACTTCCTTTCAACTCGTTCGTCTCAACCCGTTCGTCTCGACCCGTTCGTCCTTTGACCCTCGAAGGACTTCCTTACCTCCGCACCGTGCGGTTGGCAACGCGGGTCAGGGCGACCACTTCGCCCACGTTTGCCGCCCGGTCCAAGTCCCACAAAGCAGCCAACAGGGGTTCAACCTCGGCTGTGGGGAGGACGTCACCCACCAGTGCCCGGAACTTTTCGTCCAACTGAGCGTCGGTCAAAGGGTTTTCCGGCGCGCCGGTGGCGTGTTCGACGCGATGCCGGTGTTCCCGCCCATCCTGCAACGTAACGGTCACTTCGACGGCGTCTTCCGCCATTGACTCGTCTATCGTCGCCTCGATGCGGTCCCGCAGCCCGGAAATCACCGGGTCCAGCACCCGGGCGTCGGTATATTGGGCCGGGAAGGCTCCGCCATCCACCAACCCGACAGCCATGCTGTGCTGGTAAGAAAACTTGCCTTCCAGCCCCACCTGCGGGTTGGGCCGGTCCACCAACTCCAGCACCAGCGGATGCACCCGGGCGGCGATGGTTTGCACATCTTCGTGGGTGACGCCGGCTTCATTCTTCAGGGCAATCATGGCGTCGATTAACGGGTGGTTCACCACCCCACAGGCGTAGGGTTTCAACCCGTTCATGGTCAGTTCCCAAGACTCGCCAAGACCGTCGGTGGCCCGTTCCAGGTGGCTGTTCTCCGACATCACCGCCGCAAAGCCGCGCCGTCCTTCCAGAATGGAAGTGGTGGACGTGAAGCCCCGTTGAGCCAGCAGGGCCGCCAGCACACCGCTCTCGGCCGACCGTCCGGGGTGGAAGGGCTTGGTCATGGAGCCGAAGACTTCCCGCACTCCCGCCGCCTGCGTTCCGGCGATGCCCAGCCCGTAGGTCATCTGCGCCAGGTCCAGGCCGGACAGCTTTCCAGCGGCGATTATTGCCCCGAAAACGCCGCAGGTGCCGGTGATGTGCCAACCCTCGTCGTAATGGTAGGGATGCACCGACATTCCGATGCGGCAGCAGACCTCCATTCCCAGCACCGCCGCCGAGAGCACATCCCGACCGCTGGCGTTCAGGTGTTCGCCCAAGGCCAGCGCCGCAGGCAAGACTGGCGATGAGGGGTGGATGACCGTTGGGAAATGGGTGTCGTCGTAGTCCTCCAGGTGTCCCAAATACCCGTTGGCAAGGGCCGCGTTCTGCAAACTGGTGCGCGTACCGGCGCCCACCACGGACGCCAGACTGCGCCCGCCTTCAACGTCAAAGACATCCAGCAGGATGTCCAGCGACGGGTCCCGGGATGCGTACAGGGCAACGGCCAGAAAGTTAATCAGGCACCGCTTGCCCTCGTGGATGATGGCGTCGGGTATCCCGTCCGGTCCGCAGTCAACGACGTACCGGGCAATGTCTTCAGTGGTCCCCATGCTCACCGCCTGTTATAGAAAGATTGCCCAAGAAAAAGGTGGGCGAATTATAGCATGGGCTGACAATCCGGTCAGAAAATATTGCAGCCCAGGGCAATCGCGTTATAAATGGGCGCATTATTTGCTATGTAAATCGGCCCTCCCTCGGGTTGGCGCTTTTATCTAATCGTGCCCCTTGCTGCAAGGTTGGGTGGTGGCTTCACAGCAGGGGGCACGAGGGTTTGTCTAATCGTGCCCCCCGCTGCAAGGTTGGGTGGTGGCTTCACAGCAGGGGGCACGAGGGACCGCAAATTTGCCGGAGTTTTTGAGACTGACCTGGGGGATACCGGGGAGTCGTTGGTTATTGACCCAGCCCAATTCCCGGTTGGGGAGGCGAAAAAGCTGGGAATACCGGACAAAAGCGGACATTTGAGCGTGGGGGCTGAGGATTTTTGTCCGGGTCTTGTCCGCTAATGTCTGGGCAATGTCTGGTTTTATCACCATTTTGTCTGGCTTTGTCACCCCTGAAATACCGGGGAACCGGCCCGGCGGTTTTGGGTGCGGAAGTTTTCCCGGTGTCATTTTGTGTCATTTTTGCCGGGAGCGCGGTTGCGCCGGAAAACTTCCGGGCAGCCCGTTCCCGAACGATATAAACACGACAGAGATATGGTAGCGGGGAGATACCGGAGTTGGAAAGGGGCAAGTGTCAGGTTGTGCCAGAACAATCATGACGCGATTGCCCTCTGTTGCAGCCCCGTTGAGGGCTGCAACAGATAAACCAGGGTTGCCGGGCGCCGGCCTCAACCGGCATGGGCTAGTTGTCGGCGACTCCGGCGGCTTCGCGGACGTCGGCGCTCAGGTGCTGCCCGTAGAACTCGAAGACCTTGTTCCAACCGTCAACGGCAGCGTGGACCCGGTAGCTGGGGCGGTCGACGGCGAAGAAGCCGTGACCGGCGTCGTCGTAGCGATGGAAGTCGTAGTTCTTGCCGTGCTGCCGGAGGGCCGCCTCGAATTCATCAACGTCAGCGGGAGAGGGGCGGGCGTCCTCGTTGCCGAACAGACCCAGCAACGGACAACTGATGCCCGCGGTGTAGTCAATGGGCGCAACCGGCTGGCGCGAGCGTTCGAGTTCGCCTTCGGGGACCTGGTTCACTCCGCCACCCCAGCAGTCGACTGCGGCGTCGATGCCGGAGAGGGTGCCGGCGGCGAGATAGACCTGGCGTCCGCCGGAGCAGAAGCCGATGATGCCAACCTTGCCGTTGTGATAGGGCAGGGCGCGCAGGACACCGATGGCGGCGGACACATCGCCCATCGTCCTGGCGTCGGGCATTCCACCAGCATCGCGGACACTCTCGCTGTTGGCCTGGGAGCTACCCTTGCCCTCGCGGAAGTGCAGGTTGGGGGAGATGCAGGCGTAGCCGTTGTAAGCCAGCTTGCGGGCCATTTCCCTGGAGGCGTCGTCCCAGCCGGGCATGTGGTGAATCAGCACCACGCCGGGAAAGGGACCTGCGCCCAAAGGACGGGCCAGGTAGGCGTCAATCTGGTCGCCTTCGTGTCCAACCATGTTGATGGTCTCAGCTATCAGTCCATTGTAAGGCATATAGTTATTCCTCCTCGGTGGCTTGGTTAAGTGACCTGACATTTATGTCAGCTTGGGAGCCGATGCTTGAAGATTACTACCAGCGCAAATTGGTGTCAAACGACGCCGGTGTTGTCCAGAAAGGCGTTTAGCATCTGCCGCATTTGCGCCTGGTACGCCGGGGCATATTTGGCGAACTCACGCAGGTTCCGGGCCGACTCTTCCGCGGGGTCGAACCGACGGCCCATCAGCCGGTAGTCGCCGGCCAGCTCCCGGTTCCACGTTTTCAGATCTGCCAGTGTCAACTGAGGCTCAAACTGGAACCCGTAGGAGTTGCCATACCGAAAGGCCAGGTTAATCTTCCGGTAGCGGCCGTCGCGCCGCAGCATATACCCTTCCGCCAGCTTCACCCCCCCGTCCGGCACGGAGAAACATTCGCCGTGGAGGGTGGGAACCAGCGGAATCTCAATCTCGCCGAACACCGGGTCTTCGGACCCGGCGGGGGTCACGTCAATCTTGCGCAGACCGAACTGGTAGCCGCCGGTGGGACGCACGACTCCGCCCAGGGCAGCCGCCATCAACTGAGCGCCGAGGCATACCCCGAACACCGGCACGTCCCGCTCCATGGCATCCCGCAGGTAATGACGCTCTTGCCGCAGTGCGGGAAAGGCATCGTTGGCGGACATGGGCCCGCCCAGGGCGATAATCAACCCTACGTCCTCCAGGGCAGGCGCCGCAAAAGAGACGTAATCAGGCGCCCCGGCGTAGACGGGCAGGGTATCCACGGATATTCCCCACTCGGCCAGCACCGAGGAAAAGTTGCCGCCCAGGGTCTCAACCGGGTGATGCTGAATCACCAATGCCCGCGTCACAACGACCACCCCTCGGGCGGGGCTGGCGATTGACGCAGTTGCTCCAAAACCAGCAGGTCGGTGGGAAAAGCCAACGGTTGGGGCAGCTCAGTGAGGGGGAAGTAACCCACGGCATCCAGGTCGTCGCCCGCTTGCAATTCTCCGCCGGTGACGCGCCCCCAGAACCAGATTCCCACCGTCAAGGACTGGGGGTTGTGGAAGTTGGAATGGACGGCGCACACCGGCCCCAACTCGACCAACAGGCCGGTCTCTTCCAGGAACTCCCGGCGGGCGGCATCCCGAACGTCCTCGCCCCATTCGACGTAACCGCAGGGAATGCACCAATGCCCTTCATACCCGCCCCGGGAGCGGCGCCCCATCAGAATTGTCCCGCCGTCAAGCAGCACCACCGCCACGCCGACGGCGGGATTCCGGTAATGGACAAACCCGCAGCCAGGGCAGGTGGGACGCGCCAACCCGCCCCGGTCCCGCATTTCCAGTTGGCCGGCGCAAAGGGGGCAGAAGCAGTAATCGGGCATAAGGACCTCTTCGTCGTTATGGTTTAGCCTGACTGACGCCCCCGACGCAGCGCCCGTCCCGGCAGAGCCCCGGTGTTTTCGCCCCGGTCAATGACCACCTGCCCGTTGACGATTACGTAGTCAATGCCCACCGGGTAATGCTTGGGGTCTTCCCTAGTAGCGTGGGTCTTCACCGTGTCCGGGTTGAACACCACGATGTCTGCCTTGAACCCGTCCCGCAGCAACCCCCGGTCGGGAATCCCCAACCGTTGGGCCGGGAAGGATGTCATCTTGCGGATGGCTTCGGGCAGCCGCAGATGTCGCTCGGCGCGGACAAACTCAGCCAGCACGATGGGGAAGCAGCCGTAAGTCCGGGGGTTGGGGTACTCGCCAAAGAGAATAGCGTCGCTGGCAATCATCCCATAGGGGTGGGACACGAAGGCGGGCAGAGTCTGGGGATTGGTCCCCAGCCCTACGGTGGAGAGGCCCAGGTTTTCCTCCAGCAACAGGTCAAAGAGGGCATCAGCCGGGTCCTGGCCCCGCATTTCGCCGATGTCGGTAATCAGCCGCCCGTCGTACTGCCGGTTTTGCGGCTGGGTGAAGTTGGTCAGCCAGTTGTTTTCCAAGCGGTCGCGCACCAATTCCTGCTTCATGCGCTCCCGGTCGTCCTGGTCCCGCAACGCCGCCATCAGACGCTCCGGCCCGCCGTCCTTAGCCCAGTGGGGCAGGCCAATGGTAACGGTGGTGCCGGAATACGGGTAGGTGTAGCAGTCAAAGGTGACATCCAGACCCTCGGCGCGGGAATCGTCCACCAATCCCAGAAAGTCCAAGTGGCTGCCGACGCCCTGCGCCGGCTGGCGGTAGTGGGTCAAATGCACCGGCACACCGCTGCGGCGGCCGATTTCCACCGCCTCCTCCCAGGGAGCCAGCACCCCGTTGGCCCGCAGGCTGGCGCGCGTGTGGGTGTGGTAGATGCCGCCCAGAGACGCAGACGTCTCGGACAGGGCCGCCAGTTCGGCGGTGTCGGCGTAGGAACCCGGGGGGTAGTCCAAGCCGGTAGACAGCCCCCAGGCCCCCTCTTCCATCGCCTCCCGCACCACCGCCTTCATGTCGGCCAGCTGCGCCGGTGTGGACGGCCGGTCGTGCCACCCGACGCTCCAGATGCGGACGGGCGCGTTGCCCAAGATGTAGGCGATGTTGACGGCGACGGTGTTGTCGTACTTGCCCAGCAGTTCGGCGACGGTCAGCCAGTCGGCGGGCATGGGCGGGTAGCCGTTCAGGCCCGAGTCCAGCCAGATGTAGCGGTGCAGTTCATCCTGAGTCTTGAACGGGGCGTGGGAAATTCCGTCAATGCCGACCAACTCGGTGGTGACGCCCTGCCGCACCTTGGGGTCGTGGTGCGGCTCGCCCAGGATGGTCAAACCGGCGTGGGAGTGCAGGTCTATGAAACCCGGACAGACGACGCATCCCGCCGCATCGATGATCCTGGCGGCCTCTAGGTGGGACACGTCCCCCCGGTGAACGGCGACGCGTTCTCCCTCGACGGAAACCGCGGCGTAGAAGCCGGGGCTGCCGCTGCCGTCAATAACCTGGCCGTTGGTGATAAGCAGGTCTAGCATAAAATACCCCTGAGATGTCTTTCGAGGCCCCCGGCCTCGGGGAGTTTCCTGGACGGAAATTATCCGGGACACGTTGGGGGGCGTTTTACCACCAGACCTGCGGCGGACATCAACACTAACCCAAAGATCCTCTCTCGCAAGTTAAAAAAACCGATGCAAATGCCACAAGAACTCCGGCGACAAATATCAGGACAAACTTCCTGCTGGGCTGGGCCCCTGTCCCTAGAGTAAACTTAAGTCCAACGCCCACAAGGGCGTAAACAGGCATTGCCGCTAGGCTGAGCTTGCAGGCCCGAGCCCTCAGACCGTCAACAACCCCGGGGTTTACTCCCCCAATTTTACAGCCGCTCGCGTTAACATCGTCGTATTCCGCCGCCGCAGTCGAAACTCCTCCGATATAGAGAGAAGCAAGCAACAAGAGGATCGGCACAAAAACCAGAAGTTTCGACCTTTGAATGGAACTCCCGCTGAATGGAACTCCCGCATCCTGATAACAAACAATGGAAGGGGGCTGCGAAGTCCAGCCTCCCCCTTAAGGTTGTAGGTCGACATCGAGACTCCACTGCCCTAACTTTGGGCAAGGGTGACACCAGCGGTTCCCACCGACTCTACCCCTCAAACACCGTCCGTCCCCCAACTATTGTTCGCTCCACCGGGATGTCCTTGATGGTCGTAGGATCAACTTCCCGAGGGTCGGCGCCCAGGACTACCATATCCGCCAGCTTGCCAATCTCAATGGAACCCTTGAGGTCTTCTTCAAAGGAGGCGTAGGCGCCGTTGATGGTGTACAGCTTCAGGGCTTCTTCCACAGTTACTTTTTGGTTGGCGCCCCATACGTTGCCCCGGCTGTCGGTGCGGGTGACGCAGCTCTGAATACCCAGCAGCGGCTCAAACGGCCCCGGCGGGTAGTCGGTGGCGCCAGTGGAGACCACGCCGTAGTCCAGGAACGACCGCTGGGCAAACATCCACTTCAACCGTTCCTCGCCGTAGAAGGGCATCTTTTCCCCGTGGTGGTAGACGTAGGTGCAGAAAGGGGTGGCGATGGTTCCCAGGGCGCGCATCCGGTTGAGGATTTCCGGGTTGACCAGGGTGCAGTGCTCCACCCGGTGCCGCGGGTCGTTGCGGGGAAAGACTTTTTGGGCCTTCTCGTAAGCCCTGGTCACCATATCAATGGCAACGTCACCGTTGGCGTGGATGCACACCTGGAAACCGGCCTCGTGCATCTGCATCACGTTCTGTTCAACTTCTTCCGGCTCCATTGCCAAGATGCCGTGGTCGCAATCGCTGCCGATGTATGGTTCCGAAAGGTAGGCGGTGCGGGCGGCGATGGCCCCATCCGCCACCATTTTGATGCCGCCCAGCCGCAGGAGGTCATCGCCAAACCCAGTCTTCAACCCCGCATCCCGCAGCGCCGGAAAGTGAGGGTAGTACATCAGGGCATACACTCGCAGCGACAGGTCTCCGGCGTCCCGCCCTTCCTGGTAAGTGGCCAGCTCTTCCTGCACCACCCGGGCATCATGGACGCTGGTCAGCCCGGCCCGATTCAGCATTTGGCAGATGGTGGTCAGCCCCTGGCGGCGAATCTCCGGGGTCTCCGGGGGAATCAGCCCGAACCGCACTGGTTCGATGGCCCGCTCGTACACCACACCGTTCAGTTCGCCCGTGTCGGAGTGGCGGCCCATGCGTCCTCCGGGCGGGTCCGTCGTCTCGTTGTTGAACCCGGCAACTCTCAGAGCGGCGCGGTTCAGGTAGTAGATGTGCCCGGCGCGGTGGGCCACCATAATGGGATGATGCACGCTCACCGCGTCCAGGTCTTCCCGGAACAGGAAACGGTTCTCCGCGGTCTTGGTGTCGTCGAACTTGAACCCCTGGACCCACTGACCGGCGGGGGTGGACGCCACCCGCTCGGCCAAAGCCGCCTGAATTGCGGCGATGCTGGGCAAGTCGCAGTCCGCCGCCATGACGTGGCGGATGCCGCTGTTGAGGACATGGATGTGGGCGTCAATGAAACCCGGTATGACGGTCTTGCCGGCCAAATCCAAAACCTCGGTGCCGGGACCAACCAGATTCGAGACTTCGGCCCCGCTGCCGACGGCGACAATTCGGCCGTTGAGAACAGCCACGGCCTCAGCCTTTGGTTGCCGCGGGTTGATGGTGATAACGTTGGCGTTGCGGATAACCGTGTCTGCTTTGAGGGTGTAAGTTGACATCGCGCCTCTGCGAACCTCCCGACCGTTGCTGCCGGGTATAGTCCCATTTTTGCATGGAAATGTCCACGGTCTTCACCCATTTAATCCGTCCGCCCCCGCGGATACAGGGGCAATCCCAGCGAGAGCCGCAGCGCTTCCTTATCCAGGGGGTTTGGGGGATGAATCCCCCAACGTATCCCACTCCATCCGCCCTGATACCCTCGGACGGCATCTTTGTTGACCCTCCGGCAGGCGCCGCCTATACTCGGCCCAAATCCAGCCGGAAAACAGTCTTAGAAGGGGGAAACTATGGCGATTTTGGTATTGGGCGGGACCGGCTTCATCGGCCCTCGACTCATCCGCAAACTCGTGGAGCGGGGCAACGATGTGGTCTGCATGGACATCAACCCCGGCGCCGCTGATTTCCCTGGCATGGAAGACCAGGTGCGAGTCATCCGCGGCGACGTCACCCAGTTTGAGGACGTCGTCCACGCCGTCACCGTCGCCGAACCCGACCGGATAATCAACTTAGCCTATCTGCTGGGCGGCGGGGAAATCAATCCTCACCTGAATATGCGCCTCAACATCCTGGGCATGGACAACTGCTTCGAGGCTGCCCGTTTGTTGGGAGTCAACCGGGTGGTGTACGCCAGTTCCATCGCGGTCAGCGGCCAACAGAGCAACTTCGGCGACCGGCTGGTCAACGAGGACGACGGGATGTTCGGGACCAGCCAGTACGCCACCCACAAGATTTTCAACGAGTTCCAAGCCATGATGTATATCCAGAATTACGGGTTGTCCATCACGGGAATCCGCCCCGCCAACGTAACCGGGCCGGACAAGGTGCGGGGATCGACCGACCACGTGCAGTGCATCACGCTGCCGGCGCGGGGCGAACCGGTCAGCTTCCCGTACCAGTCCATGATGCGTCTGCCCATCCACGTTGAAGACATCGCCGAGGTATTCGCCCGGGTGCTGCTGGTGGACTCCGGCCACCACCCGGTCTACAACTCCGGCGGCCACGCCATCAGCCTGGGCGACCTAGCAAACATGGTGCAGGAATTCCTGCCCGAGGCACGAATTAGCTTCGACCAGGAGGGCGGGTTGGAGCAGTCGGGCAACTACCTGGTGGACAACAGCCGACTACTGGACGAGTTCGAGATTACCTACGCCCCATTCCGCCAAAGGGTGCTGGAGATAATCAACGACGTGCGGGCAGAGGAGGGACTGCCACTGGTGGCGGGGTAGACGGACGAAGGGCATCGCCATTTGGTAGCGCGGCCCTCCGGTAGCATTTCTGTACGCTTGCCGCTATCATACGCCTGTACCTGGAAGAACCAAAACGGATAACCAACGGTATCGCACCGAAAGGAGGATGCACCAATGGCTAAGGATTATACGATTTTCGTAGGCAGCGTCGGCGGCGGACTGTCTTACAGCCCCGACGGCGGCGAGAGCTGGAACCGGGTCCGCGACCCCCTGCCCTCGGAGTGCAACATCAGGGCGCTGACAGTCTATCCTAATGACCCCCACCGGGTAATCGCCGGGTCAGACCTGGGACTCTTCCGCAGCAACGACAACGGCGGCGCTTGGGAGCATATCGAGTCCCCCCTGGACGACGGCATTCAGACTTGGTCGGTCACCGTCGACCCGGAGGACAGCGATACCATTTTCGTCGGCGCCCGCCCCGACGCCTACCGCTCCCGGGACGGCGGCAAGTCCTGGGACCACCTGGACATCGGCGTAACCATCCCCTGTCCGGTGGGCATCCCCCGCACCACCAACGTCATCGTAGACCCCCGCGACCACCGCACCATCTGGGCCGGCATCGAGGTTGACGGCGTGTACAAGAGCCTGGACGGCGGGGACAACTGGGTCCATCTGCCAGACCTGGGACCCGACCCCTTCCACGGGGACGTCCACGGCATGGCCATCAAGCCGGGCCGGGAGACCTCGGTTTACGTTACCAGTCCCTTCGGCATCGCCACCAGCACCGATGAAGGCGAGTCTTGGGATTACCACGAGTTCCCCAAGTTCAATGAGAACGATGCCCGCTCCTACTGCCGGGGCGTGGCTCTGAAGGCCGACGACCCCAACACCATGTTCGTGGGCAACGGCGACTCCATCCCCGGCCTGACGGGCACCATCCGACGGAGCAAGGACGGGGGCAAGAGCTGGGACGAGGCCCCGCTGCCGGTGTCCCCCAACTCGGTGGTCTACTGGTTCGGCACCCACGCCGAGCGGCCCAACGTAATCGCCGCCGCCAGCATCTACGGCTACCTCTACGTCAGCGAGGACGGCGGGGAGTCGTGGAACAAGTTGAAGAAGGAATTCGGCGAGGTCCGCACCTTGGCCGTAACCCCCAATTAGCCCGCGCTGACACCGTCAGTCAGACGCTTGGTGCATTTCCGGTGGTGGAGGAACTGTCCTCCACCACCGTTTTAGCCCTGCCAACGGGCGGTCAATGCCTGTATAATACGGGCGGAGGGAAGAAATTCCGTGACCATCGAACTGCCGCCGCCTCGCTCCAACGATATTGACGCCCACGCGGCGATGAGCCATCGGTTTATTGACCAAGCCAGGGACGAGTTGCGACGCGGAGACCGCCTGCAAGCCTCTGAAAAGCTCTGGGGCGCCGCGGCGCACGCGCTCAAGGCTGTTGCAATTCAGCGCGGGTGGCAGCACACAGAACACCGGAACATTCACAGTATTGCCATTCAATTGGGCAACGAATTTGGCCGTCCCGACTTTGAGACGAAGATCCACGTTGCCAACTCGTTCCACATCAACTTTTACGAGAACGTGGAAGAGGAAGACAGTATCCGCTGGGCCATAGGCGAGGTCGAAAGCTTGGTTGCCGACCTGGAAGAGGTACGATCTTCGGAACCAAGACCCTTCACTGTTGCCAACGAGTCTGACCGGAACCGGGTGGCGCACCTGCTGGGCCTGCGCCGGAGCGAACGGCCCGACATCGGCGCCCGCTCCGAGGTTGGATTCAGTAAAACCCATCGGGAAGATAATTAAGGAGTTGTAGTCGTGAAGCTCGTGTTTTTTGATGATTTCAAGCTGGGTGTGGTCAAGGGGGACTCGGTGGTGGACGTAAGCGCCGCCGTCAGCGGCCTTCCCCACACCTCGCCCCAGGACCTGCTGAACCGTCTGGTCGAGAACTTTGACCAGCACCGCGGCGCATTGGAGGCGGTGGTCAACGAACAGCCCGGGGTCCCAGCCAATTCTCTCCGCCTCCGCTCTCCGGTGCCCAAGCCCAACAACATCGTGGCCATGGCGGTCAACTACATGGAGGACGGCACCCGGGCCGAACCGGCGCCCATCAACGCCTTCCACAAGTCGGGGAACGCGGTCATCGGCAACGGCGACACCATGGTCCTGCCCGACGTCCCCGCCACCATTTTCGAGGGCGAGGCCGAAATGGCCTTTGTCATCGGCAAGACCGCCAGCATGGTCAAAGCCGAGGACGCCTACGACTACATATTCGGCTACCTTAACTTCATTGACGGGTCGGCCCGCGGCCTGCCGCCCGCCGGCAACACCTTCTATCAGATGAAGTCGCGGGAAACCTTCGCGCCCATGGGGCCATGGCTGGTCACTGGCGACGAGATCGCCGACCCCCTGAACCTGCAAGTGCAGCTGACGGTCAACGGAGAAGTCAAGCAGAACTTCAACACCAACGACATGGCCCACCAAATTCCCCGCGTGGTCGAATGGGTTACGTCCATCCACACCCTGCACCCCGGCGACGTCATCGCCACCGGGACCAACCACCGGGGTCTCAGCGCCTTCCAGGACGGCGACGAGATTACCCTGTCGGTTGAGGGACTGGGCACCCTGAGCTTCAACGTTCACGACGACCTGAAGCGGACTTGGGGTCGGGATACCCGTCTTGACCGCATGGATGCGGGACTGGAAGGGACTACGCCCCAACTGACGGGCAAGTACGCATAGCCCATAGCCAGCATTGACCTCAGCTTCCGTGTCGAACCTTGCCGGCAAGCTGGTGACGGCGACCTGGCGAGACCTGGCGGTTCTCGCCTACGAAGCAGACTCCGGCGCGCTGCAACAGCGGCTGCCCCGGGGTCTTTCGCTGGACTTATGGCAGGGCAAATGCCTGGTCAGCCTGGTGGGGCTCCGGTTCCTCAACTCTAAAGTCCTGGGGATTCCCCTGCCCTTTTTCGGCAGCTATCCGGAGGTCAACTTCCGGTTTTACGTGCGGAGGGACGCCGGTCAAGAGTTGCGGCACGGCGTGGTGTTCATCCGGCAAGTGGTCCCACACCGCCTGACTGCCCTGACCGCCCGGCTAATCTATCACGAGCAGTTTGCCGCCATGAAGCTGAGTTGCTCCGCCGGGATCAATTCGGGGGAAGCTCCAGCCGGTGGCAGCAGTCTGCCCCGGGTTGAATACGGTTGGAGCGGCCACGGCGGCGAAGGACACATGGCGGTCTGGGACTTGCAGCCGCCGGCCCTGCCCCAGCCGGATTCGATTGAGGAATTCGTGACCCAGAGGCATTGGGGATACGGCGCCCAACCCGACGGCTCCACGCTGGAATACCGGGTATCCCGGCCAACGTGGGAGGTCAGCCAAGCCAGACAATCCGCATTGGGAAGCACGGGGGAGCCTTGGTTCGGAGCGGAGTTTGACCATGCCCTTCGCGGGACTCCAATCTGCGCCCTGTATGCTCAAGGCTCCGAGGCGTCAATCCACCGGGGGGTCAAGTTGCGTCAGTGATATTAGTGATAACCCTCGGCGGCGCGGTTTCGGGACAGACTCGCGGGAGTCTCGCCCGAGAATCTGTTCACTCTACCGCCAACAGGGCCTCAAGGTCGCAGGTAAGGGTCTAAAGATTGGTTTCAATCACGTTCCAAACCAACCGGTTATCGACATTGGCATAACCGTGAATCAGAATGTTTCGGAACGCGATGATGCGTTGGTAACCGCTAATTCGTCCCGCCGTCTCCTGGTCGATACTCGCCAGCTTGGACATTGCTTCGCCGATGATCTCGAATTCCCGCTCCACAGCTGCGCGCAGCATCTCGTCGAGTTCGCAATCCCCGAAGGTCTTGCGGGCGGTGAACCTGGCAACAAGCACAGCGGCACGCTGCATGTCGTGAAGATGCTTTTTGGTCTCAAGCCTCGTAAACTGGCTTCTTGGTCTCTTCCACCGACTGCAGAAGGTACGGGTTGGTTATAGTCGAACCGACAACCAAGTCCACGGGTTTGCCAAAAAGCTGCTCCAGGGCTTCCAGCAAACCGAAGTAGGTGTCTGCGTACGCGGGTAACGCCTCCGGCAGGAACTCAACCACGAAGTCCATGTCGCTTTTTTGTGCGTCATACTCTCCCATGGCGGCCGAGCCGAAGAGGTCTAGCCGATGTACATGAAAATGCCGGCAAAGACGTCTCAGTTCTGGGCCTTGCTTGTGTATAGTTGGGGTCACAATGTGTCCTCTTGCACAACCAATCCCCCGCGGGCCTAATAGTCCGCGGCCGCGCGGCTAATGACCAACATCCGGTCCATCTGCGCCAGGTCCTTTTCCACCGAGACCTCGGCATCGGGGAACAATTCCAAGGCCCTCCGCGTGACCGGAGCCACCTGCTCCGGGTCCAGCTCCAGCAAAATGATGCCGTGCTCCTTGAGCTTGCCAGCGGCGGCCTGCCGGAGCAGACGATCAATCAAGTCCAACCCCTCGGGACCGCCGTCCAGCGCGCTAGCGGGTTCCCACTGGATTTCCGGCTGAAGGGTCGGAATGCGCTCGGTGGGCAGGTAGGGCAGGTTGGCCACCACCAGATCCACCGGCTCCGGTAGCGGCTCCAGCAAGTCACCCTTCAGCAAGGTAACCCGGTCGGCCACGTTGTGCGACTGCACGTTGTAGTTGGTCACGTCAAGCACCGGGTCAGCGTTGTCAATAGCGTAAATTCGGGCTGCCGCCAGGTGGATCGCCAGGTTGACGGCCACCGCCCCGGTGCCGGTGCCAACGTCGGCGATGACCAGCTCCGGGGTCTCCATTCCCATCAACGCCATGAACAAGGCGTGTTCCACCAGGGACTCGGTTTCCGGTCGGGGAATCAACACGTCGGCGTTGACCAGCAGGTTAATGCCGTAGAACTCCCGGTACCCCAGGATGTAGGCTAGGGGTTCGCGCTTTAACCGCCGCTGGATGATTTGAGACAAGGTCTCTTCCTGGGCGGGAGCGACTTCGGTTTCCTGCTGGGAGAACAGCGCGGAGCGGGGCATACGCATCACGTTCATCACCATCACCTCGGCCTCCAGCCGGGCGTCGGGGATGTCCGAGGCTTCCAGGGTGCGGTGAGTCTGCTGGATGACCTGGCGTAGAGACGGCATGACCGCGGCTAGGCGATGCCTTCGCCAAGCAGTTGGGTCTGTTCGTGGGACACCAGCGCGTCAATTACGTCGTTCAGGTCGCCGTCCATCACTCGCTGCACTGGGTGGAAGCTGGACGAAATGCGGTGGTCGGTGATGCGGTCCTGGGGGTAGTTATAGGTGCGGATTTTCTCGGAGCGTTCGGCAGTCCCAACCTGCGCCTTGCGGTTCTGGCTGATTTCAGCGTCGTGGCGCTCCTGCTCAGCTTCGAACAGCCGGGCGCGCAGCATGGCCATTGCCTTTTGCTTGTTCTTGTGCTGGGAGCGCTCGTCTTGACAAACCACCACCACGCCAGTGGGTTCGTAGACGATGCGTACGGCGGTAGCAACCTTGTTGACGTTCTGGCCGCCGTGGCCGCCGGCGTGAAAAATGTCGATGCGCAGGTCTTCGGGATTGATTTTCAGCTCAACCTCGTCGGCCTCGGGCAAGACCGCGACGGTGGCCGTGGAGGTGTGAATCCTTCCCTGGGCCTCAGTGTCCGGAACCCGCTGCACCCGGTGGACGCCGCGTTCATACTTGAGGCGGCTGAAAGCGCCCTTGCCCTGTATCTCGAAGACAATCTTGTTGAACCCGCCCAAGTCCGACGGGTTGGAGTCCATTACCTCGACTTGCCAGTGTTGCAGTTGGGCATAACGCGAGTACAGGCGGTACAGGTCGGCAGCGAAAAGGCTGGCCTCCTGCCCACCGGTCCCGGAGCGGATTTCGACAATCACGTCCCGTTCGTCGTTGGGGTCCTTGGGCAGCAACGCGATTCTAAGGGTTTGGCCTAACTCTTCAATCCCACTGTCGGCGGCCTCCAGCTCTTCCCGGGCCATTGCCGTCAATTCGGGATCGCCGCCTTCGCCCACCAACGCACGGAGATCTCCCTGCTCCTGGGTTAGAGTCTCGTACCGCCGAGCGATGCCGACTAAGTCTTCCAGGGTGGCCCGCTCCTTGGCCAATTCCTGTACTCTCTCGAAATTGACCGCAACCTCAGGCCGGCCCATTTCGGCTTCGATTTCTTCATGGCGGCGGACGATGGGATTTAGCTTGTCGAAGATGGAACTCATGGCTGTCAGCTTCGGTTACCAAGTAAATTTTTCGTGGACGGCGGCCAGCCGCCGCTAAGGTTAGTTTATCCCATTCTCCGGCCAGTAACAACTGGTTGCAACAGTAACAACGATAATTCACCGCTCCTTATATCGCCAAAAACCACCGGGAACGCAGAATGATTGCCAAGTCTGTCGGGGGTGGGCACCCTGAGCCGGTCTAACCAAGGCAAGCCAGCACAAGCCAGCCCTCCGGCGAAGCGACGGCGAAGCTACGAAGGAGCCATCCAATTATCCTCATGCCGGCTCATGCCGGGGTTCCTGGCTTGGTCCCGTAGTGGAGGGCGACAGTCCCGAACCCCAGGGACAAATATCCCACGTCCACCAGGCCGACCTGCCGGAACAACTCCGCCAGGCGGTTGGCTTCCAGGAAGTAGTCCACCGACTCGGGAAGGTAGGTATAGGCCGTGCGGTCTCCCACAATCAACTGCCCTATCAAAGGGACCAAGCCGTGAAAGTACAGCCGGAAGAACCTCGCCCGTAATCCCCGGCCCATAGGCGTCAGTTCCAGGGTGGTAACCCGGCCGCCGGGCTGCACCACCCGGACCATCTCCGCCAGGGCCTGGGGCAGGTCGGGCATATTGCGCAGGCTAAACCCGGCGGTGGCGCAGGCGAAGCAGCCGTCCGGGAAGGGCAGGGACAGGGCGTCGCCGGCCAGCAATGTAACGCCGCCGCTCAGTCCCTTGTCCCGGGACTTGGTACGGCCCACTGCCAGCATCTCCGGCAGCAAGTCAACCCCGACTGCGTGACTGACTCCCGGACGCCGGGCTAACGCCAGGGCGAGGTCTGCGGTTCCAGTGGCGACGTCCAGCGCGATCCCCTGAAGGCCCTGAGCGGTCAGCGCGGCCGTCTTCCGTTTCCAACGATGGTGCATCCCCCCGGTCATCAGGGTATTCATCAGGTCGTACCGGGGAGATATGCGGGCAAACAGGTCGGCGACGTACTGCTGCTTGGCCGGTCCGCTCAGCTGCGCCATGTCGACAACTCAACCAACCGACGGCTAGGCGTCGCTGCGGTCCCGGTATTGCAGGTCCTCGGGCAGTTGGTCGGCAACGCCCAAAGACACCAGGATTCGCTCGACGAAGTAACGCACGATGTCATCCACGGAATTGGGATGCAAGTAGAATGCGGGAACCGGGGGCAGCATGGTCACGCCCATGCGGGAAAGGGTGAGCATATTTTCCAGGTGGATGCTGTGGACCGGGGTTTCCCGGGGCACCAGCACCAACCGCCGGCTCTCCTTCAGGCAAACGTCGGCGGCCCGCAGCAGCAGGTTGTTGGACACGCCGTGGGCCAGCGCCGCCAAGCTGTTCATGCTGCACGGGACCACCACCATGCCGCCGGTGGCAAATGTACCGCTGGCGATGGGGGCCCGCAGGTCTTTGATGGGGTAGTAGGTGAAGGCCGGATGTTCCACCCACTCGGTCAGAGTGTCGTTGAAGGACTCTCCCAACTCGTCCTGCCAGACCAGCTTGCCGCCGTTGGAGCAAACGCAGATGGTCGGGATGGCCCGACGCAGCAGTTCGTCCACGGTGCGGCGGGCCATGATGGCGCCGCTGCCCCCGGAGATGCCGACGATGATGGGTTTGACCGTGTTTGGCATCCGTCTTGGACTCCAGCCGCCGCACCCGGAAGAGGGGCAGCGAATTTGTCCACCGCCGGGTTTGGCCCGGCGGGGATGGTCTTGAACAGGCAAACGCCCCGATGCTTTCCTTGCAACTCGGGGCGCAGCGCAAGGCAACTTGTCTCAACGCTGCGCCCGCTTCGTGCGAGGGGATACGTCGGGGCGTGTAGGTTAGCCGGTTGAATCCTAGTCGAGCACCAACTCCCGGTTCTGGCGGGAGGGAGCGCCCATCATTGCCAAGCCTTCTTCGGCCTCGGTGTTGTTGCAGAAGAACTCGATGCGGTTGCCGTCGGGGTCGAAGAAGTAGATGCTGGAGGTCATGCCGTGGTCGGTGTTGCGGTCCAGGTTGGCCCCTGAGGCCTTGAGTTCCTGGTAGACGTCTTTCAAGTCATCCAGGTCTGCTACCTGAACGGCGAAGTGGTTCAGGCCCAACTGACCCTCGGTCACCGGCAGGGCGCCTTCGGGGGCCTGGAACAGGGCCAGGTCATGGTGAATCTTGCCGCAGGTCAGAAAGGTGCCGGTGGGCCGAGACAGGGAGATCTCGAACCCCAGGACGTCGGTGTAGAACTTGGTGGATGCGTCCAAGTCCTTGACGTTCAGCACCAGATGACCAACTCTCTTGGGTTTTGCCATTTGGTCCCTCCTTTAGAGTGGCGTCACAAGCAGACCGCAGGGGGCCTTATGACCGCCTGAAATTCACCCGAGTATACGCCGGAAACCGCCGGTTGCCAAGGGTTGGCAGGGAGCGATGACAGGGCAAGCGCCTCATAAATTCGGCGCTTTATTTGGCACCTCTCTCGTTGGGGCTGCGGTCCAATCTGCCGGAGTTTGGGGACGGCCCTTGGGGAACCACGGGCATGGGAAGCGAAAAGTCCGAGAATACACGACAAAAGGCGACATTTGATGACATTTGAGCATGGAGCCGGAGGTTGTTTTGTCGCAGATTGTCGTGTCATTGTCCGATAATGTCGCGGAAATGTCGCGTTTTGTCGCCTTTTTGTCGCCCCTTGAACGCTAGGCAAACGGGCCCACCGGGTTTGAGCATGGAAGTTTTTTTCTGTCCCATATTGTCCCATTTACACTGGGTGCGATTGCCCCAGGAACCAGCGGGCAGCCCACTCCCAAGCCACAGAAATCTCCCAAGCCACAGAAATATGGTAGCGGGGAGATGCCGGTTTTGGAAAGGGGCAAGTGTCACAGGCACGGAAGCCCTTCGAGGGCCTCAGGACGAACGGATTAGATGGGCAGGGCAAACGGATTAAAAGGGGGAACTCGCAACGAGAACGAAAAGACCTCGGCCCACGTGGGTAACTGTCCAGGGTTGAGGGGAGCGGAGTGGCTGATGGCGGAATATGGGGGTTGGGTTACGTTGGGGGATGAATCATCCAAACCCCCTGCCCCAAACCCCCTGAAAAAGTAGCGGTTGGATGAAAGCCTTGGCTGAAACCAATTTACCTCACCAAGTCTGGACAGTTACCCACGTTGCGCCGTCGTTGACAAGCAGGGTGGCGAAATTTACACTTCGGGACATCCGGGGGATTTCCCCAATTACCTTCGCTTGGTTGCCGACCTGCTCATGTCCCCTTCCATTGACCCCCAACGGCTGAAACTCTCCGACGACGGGCTTCACGGAGTCTTGCTGGGTTGCCAGTGCCTTGATTGCGGGGTGCGGATATTCGGGCCGGCTACTTTTTGCCAGTCCTGCACGTCCGACAACCTGTCCCCCGTTGAGTTCGGGGCCAAGGGAAAGTTGTTCAGCTACACCGTGGTGCGAGTGCCGCCGCCGGGGTGGCCCGGGGCGGTCCCCTACGTGCTGGGAGAAGTCGAGCTTTCCGAAGGCCCCCACGTTCTGGCCGAGGTGGTGGACGCGGACAGTTCATCCTTGGCGGTCGGCTTGATGATGGAGTTGGTCGTTGCCCCGGTGCCGGGGCATCCGCAGGGAGAGGACGTTAGGGTGTACCAATGGCGGCCGGTCACGTAACGATAAGGAAGTCCTTCCGTGAGCCTCGGGACCAACGATTAAACAGAGGGTATCAGGGCCTGCCCCGTGACCAGGTTGAATTATCGGACGGTCGAGACGTACAAACCTCGCCATTCGGCAAAAGATAAGGTGACTAGATGAGTCAGTTCCGTCCCGGGCGGGATGTCATGGTAGTGGGGGTGGGTCTGCACCCCTTTGGCCGGTTCCCGAATGAAGATTTGGCGGGGATGGCCCTGGTATCTGTGGTCGAGGCGCTGCGGGATGCCGGCGTTGCGTGGAAGGACATTCCCGTCGCCTACTTCGGCCACGTTTATTATCAGGGGATGTCGGTGGGCGAGACCGCTCTGGCCAAGCTGGGCCTGACCGGGATCCCCATCATCAACGTCGAAAACGCCTGCTCTAGCGGGTCCACCGCCTTCTGGCAAGCCTATTGGGGGATAGCGTCAGGGATGTTCGACCTGGCCCTGGCCTTCGGCGCGGAGAAGGTGCCGGGTGGGCCGGTGACGGTCACGTCTGAGGAAAGCCCGGACCGGTACATCGGTGCCGACCACATGATGGCGGGGTATGCCCTGCGGATGCGCCGCTACATGGAAGAGACGGGCGCGCCCGCCGATGCGTTTGCCCAGGTGACGGTCAAGGCCCGGCAGAACGCATCGTTCAACCCTTTCGCCCACCGCAAGCAGACCTACACCATCGCCGAAGTGCTGGAGTCGCGGTTGATTGCCGACCCGTTGACGCTTTTCCAGTGCTGCCCCACCAGCGAAGGGGCCGCCGCCGCGGTGTTGTGCGCCCGGGAGGAACTGGCAAGCTACGGGCTGGACGAGAGCCGCGCCGTGCGGGTGGCGGCGGCGTGCCTGACCTCCGGCAACTACAACGGCCGGGGAAGCGACCATTCGGCCTTCAGTCCCTACCGCACCGAACCGGCAGCGCTGCAAGCCTACGAGATGAGCGGGTTGGGGCCGAGGGACGTGGACCTGGTGCAGGTACACGATGCGGCCACCATCGGAGAAATTCAGCAGTTGGAGGCGCTGCACCTGGCGCCCTGGGGCGAGGGATGGCAGGCCACTCTTGAAGGCCGCACGGCTTTGACCGGGGAGATTCCCACCAACACCGACGGGGGCCTGCTGGCAATGGGGCACCCCTTCGGCGCGACCGGAATCCGCATGATTCACGAGACGGTGACCCAGTTGCGGCAGGAAGCGGGGGAACGACAGGTAGCCAACGCCAAGGTGGGGCTGGCCCAATGCTCCGGGGCGGGCGACGTCACCACGGTGCATATCCTGACCAAATAAAGCCCGGCCAGACCAAACAAAGCCCGGCCCACCGCGCCCAATTCTTCATGCCCCGGACGGGAGACCAGTTTCCGTTTATGTCCACTTACATCGTGCTGGCGGCAATGAAGGGCCGCTTCGTTTCCCAACAGGGCAACTTCTACGACAACTTTCAGATGATGGGGTACGTGGAAGCCGCCGATTCCCACGCCGCCGTAACCCACTTCTTCGACCAGTCGCCGTTTCCCATCCAGTGGCAGGACGTGGAGTACCTGTGGGCCGAGGAGCTGACCGGCGACCCGCAGAACGGCCACCACGGGGAGTATCACCGAGTATACGTAGAGCAACTGAGGGAACGGTGGGACCGTCCGGGGAATTGAGGAAGCCCTCGGGACTGACGATTTGCGGAATTCCTTCGAGGGCCTCAGGGAAAACGATTGAAAGGGGGCCGGGGCGGTTAGGCCCCGGCGTGGTCCCTTAGCTGGCCAAAGTCGGAGCGGAAGCCTTCTACCAAAGCCCGGCGGTCGGTGCCGTGCAGGATGAACCGCGCGCCCTGGCTAATCCAGTATTTGGAAAGCTCCGGCGTTTGGTGATGCACCAGCACCGGGATGCCGTGGGCCTCGGATGTGTCAATGACCCGCTTGACCGTGGTGCGGTACTCCTCCCGGTCGTACATATCGGGGACGCCCAACTGAATGCTCATGTCGTTGGGGCCGACGAATATGCCGTCTATGCCGGGGACGTGCAGGATGTTTTCCAGGTTTTCGACCGCCGCCACACTTTCGATGCCAATGATGGCGATGTTGTTCTTGTTGCGCTCTTCCAGGTAACGCTTGGTGTCGTCGCTGATGTGCTCACCGCCGTCTATGACGTGCCGGGCAGCCTCGCCTTTCAGCGGGCGCCACTTGGCCGCGGCCACCACACTCTTGACCTGCTCAACCGTTTCGCAATAGGGCGCCAGCACACCCTGGGCCCCGGCGTCAATGGCCATAGTCACGTAATGGGAGTCGGGGATGGGAATCCGGACAATGGGAACGACGCCGGTGGAGTTGAACACCCCGAGGAAGTCGCCCAACTCGCCCCTGCTGCGGGAGTTGTGCTCGGTGTCAATCACCACGTAGTCCAGGCCCACGCCGTCCATGAAAGGAATCCACTTAGGGTTGCGGGCCACGCTAATCATCGTACCAAAGACCCGCCCGCCCGATTGCAAGACCGCTTTTAGTTCCGCGCCATTCATTTTGCCTCTTCTATTTCCTGTAAACATTTTGGGCAATGCCCGGGCCTACTTTGGCCCAGATGCTCGCCAGTTTGTTCTCTGGGGATCAGTGTACCCAGGTTTTTCTGCACCAATTGCAATAGTACTCCGTAACTCTGGTCTCTAGTTTCCTGTGGCAATCGGGGCACCTGCGTGATGCATCAGAATCGTCAGTAGCCTGGCCAATGGAGTTATAGAACCAGGACATTCTACTATTGATTCTCTGGCCAGTTCTAGCTCCCTGTATACCTCCTCGGAACATATTACCCAAAACGGTGCCAAGTCCGGTGTAATAGCCTCCGCCTAAGTTTGAGCCAGACCGACACAGGATTAGCAACAACCCCAACTGTCCGATGAAAGGGATTACCCCTACAAGCATGACCCAGCCGGAGAGTCCAACGTCGTGCAGACGTCTTACACACACCGCTAAGAATGGAACCAGCAGAACCAGGAAAATCACAAGTAATGCTGGTGCTGAGAAACCACCCACTATAAGGATTGCTCCCAAGTAGGCGAGGACAAACAGCCAGAACTCTAGACGAGACGCCTCACCAGAGAAGTCGAATGCCTTCTTGGGAATGGCCAAAGCCACTTCTTTCAGATCCATTCATCGCCTCCCTCGCTTCCAATGATCGTTTCCTTTGGAAGGGTCGACCAACCGCTTTTAGTTCCGCGCCATTCATTTTGCTGACCAATCCTTTCTGTAGCCATACTTTGTAAGGTAGGCCCAGTATATCATTGGCCGGGTTTCCGGGTAAGGAAGTCCTTCGAGAGCCTCGGGGCGAACGGTTGAGGCTGGGGCGAAGGATTTTAGCCGAGGTCCGCAGAGCGA
This sequence comes from Dehalococcoidia bacterium, assembly GCA_965262735.1. GTDB lineage: Bacteria > Chloroflexota > Dehalococcoidia > Lucifugimonadales > UBA3495 > CATOSK01. The sequence goes on from CBDHFS010000002.1 coordinate 1,191,789, forward strand.
GGCAGAGTTGGTATACTGGCGTTGCCGCCGCGCAAAAACGACACCGGGCCCGCAGGGAGCATTTTGAACGAAGTCAGCATCATAGACCAGCAATCCGACTGGGACGCCGTCGCCGCCCAACTTGGCGGGGAACGGGAGTTGGCGGTGGACCTGGAAGCCAACAGCCTGCACGCCTACCGGGAACGGATCTGTCTAATCCAAATTGCCACCGACCGGGCCAGCTACATCGTTGACCCGCTGGCCGTGGATGACCTCAGCCGGTTGGGGGATATTCTGGGCAACGCAGAAATCGTCAAGGACGGCCACGGCTGCGACTATGACATCCGGTCCCTGGACCGGGACTACCAATTCTCCATTCGCGGGTTGTTTGACACGCAGATAGCCGCTCGATTTCTGGGTTGCCGGACGCCCAACTTGGGGGCGGTGCTGGCGGATTTTCTCAACGTATCCATCCCCAAGAGCCGGGAGTTGCAGCGGTCCAACTGGGCCCGGCGGCCCCTGCGCCCCGCCGCGTTGGAGTACGCCGCCAACGACGTCAATCACCTGGTCCGGCTGTCCGACACACTGCGGGAGCGGCTGCGGGAAGTGGAACGGCTGGAATGGGTCGAGGAGGAATGCCACCGGCTGACGCAGACCCGCTTCACCCGTCCGGGACCGGCGGAGTTCGCGTTTTTGCGGGTGAAAGGCAGCGACCGGCTGGACGGCCGGGAGTTGGCAATCCTCAAGGAGTTACACGGTTGGCGGGAAAGGCTGGCCGAGCGTCAAGACCGCCCGGCATTCCAGATTGCCGGTAACGACGACCTGATTCAGTCGTCGCTAGTTGCCGCGCAGCACGGAACGGCCGACCTGGGACTGGTGGCTCTGATGACCGAATGTGGGCCCAGCCTGGGACCACACCTTTCCGCCGGCGTGGATTCCACCATAATCAACGCCGCCCGCCGAGGCCTGGACAGCCCACCCTTTGTCAAACCGGAGCGTCCCCGCCGTTTCAACCCCTGGACGCCGGACGGGAAGGCGCTGCTGCAATCGTTGAAACGTCGGCGCACCGAGATTGGCGCCGCGCTGGACTTGGACCCGGCCCTGATTTGGCCGGCCCCCAGCCTGGAGCGCATGGCGCTGGCCCCGGAGGAATGGCGCATCGAGATTGAAGAGGGCGGCGCTGCCGAGGTTCGGGCCTGGCAGCGCCGGGAGTTCGGAGACCGTTGGCAAGATGTCGTAGAGACCCACGGCCGGGAAGGTCAATAAAGAAGTCCTTCGAGAGCCTCAGGAAGAACGATTTTAAGAGTTCAGAACGAGCGTGTTTCAATAAACGTCTGAGCAACTGTCCCCGTGGATCAGGGAGACCAACGGGAGCCGGCTAAAACCCGAAGGTTACGACCTGCTGGCAGAACCGGGCCGTCTCAACCAGATCCGGTATGACCACGTACTCGTCCACGGTGTGCATCTGGTTGGTGGACATTCCGACCACCACGTTGGAGATGCCGTTGAGCCGGAAGACGTTGCCGTCGGTGCCACCGCCAGAGGGCCGGATGTTGGGCGCCATGCCCATGTCTCCCATGACCCGGGTAGCCAGCCTGACGATGGACTCCTCCGGGTCCAGAGTGTACATCTGGAACATTACCTCCAGGTCTTCCTCGATGGAGGCTTCCCGATACCGCTGCCGGGCCTCGTCCAGCGTGGAGAGCAGTTGAATCTTCAACAGGTCGAAGGTTTCGGAGTTGCGGCTGCGGAACTCTCCACCAAATGTCGTCAGGGCCGGCACCGCGTTGCGGACCGTGCCGCCGGAAATCAGGCCGACGTTGAAGGTGGTCTCTTCGTCCAGGCGGCCTTGCGGCAGTTGGTTGATGATGTCGGTGGCGATGCGGATGGCCGACAGTCCCTTTTCCGGCTCCACGCCGGCGTGGGCGGCCCGTCCCCGGACCACCACGTCAAAACGCATGTAGGTGGGGCTGGAGCCGGTGATGGTGTTGACCGGGCCGTTGCCGTCAAACACGACAGCTTCGGTAGCGTTAAGCATGGACCAGTCCAGGTGACTGGCGCCCACCAAGCCGATTTCCTCGCCGCGGGTGAAGACGACCTGGACCGGGCGATGGGGCCGGCCGTCTTCCATGATTGACTCCAACCCCTCCATGATGGCAGAGAGGCCGGCCTTGCAGTCGCCGCCCAGGATGGTCGTACCGTCGGAGGTTATGCGCTCACCGTGGATTTGGGGTTGAATGCCCCGGCCCGGCTCGACGGTATCCATGTGGGCCGAAAGCAACAACGGGTTTTTCCCGGCCTCAGTAGCGATAACGTTGCCGAAGGCATCCCTCGCCACGGCCAAGCCCAGGTTTTCCAACCTGGGAATCAGGTGTTGGGCGACTTCCTCCTCTTCCTCGGAAGGGCTGTCAATCCGCACCAAGTCGCAAAAAGACCCGACAAGCCGGTCTTGGTTAATCATAAGAGACACCTCTTCATCAGTTGAAAACGCTTGTTGGAAGTTATGCGGGCATTATACCGCAACCCGCTGCGGCGGGGGTTACAAGCATTATTCACGATGGAAGAACACGGACAAAGTTGGCAGGGGTGTCGTAGTGGGAGGAGAAAGCCGGGCGGGGGTAGTTATTTGGTAGCGCATGGGGGATTCGAACCCCCGATCTCCGCCTTGAGAGGGCGGTGTCCTGGGCCGCTAGACGAATGCGCCACCGAAAAAGGTGCCAGTCCTCGGCCCAATTTACCGGACTGGTACGGTGATGTTACCAGACCGGTCAAGGCTTGTAAACCAGTCAAAATCGGTCGTAACTGTTCAGGGTTGAGGGGACCGGAGTGGCTGATGGCGGAATATGGGGGTTGGGTTACGTTGGGGGATGAATCCCCCAAACCCCCTAAAAAAGTGGCAGTTGCCTGAAACCAATTCATCTCACCAAGTCTAAGCTGTTACGGTTGGAATGGTCGGCTTTTCTACCTCCCTGCGCAGCGGCTATAATCGCCGAAATTGGCAGCGAGGGTGTTTTGATGACACAACAGCCTTCACGACCCGATTCCATGCGCGGCCCTACCATGCAGATTCACCAGGTATTGACCGGGCCACCCCATGAAGGAGAGGCCGGGCAGGGCCTGGTGTTCCGCACCAGCCGGGGCGACGTCCCGGCCATACTGCACCAGGCTGAGGACTCCCAACTGGCGGCAATTTACGTTTGCGGAGCGGGCGGCGGGTTCGGCGGGCCCGCAGGCGGGGTCTACGCCCGGTTGGGTGAGTCTCTGCGGGAAAAGGGAATCACCGGGATGCGGCTGAATTACCGGCAACCCAACGTCTTTCCCGAATGTGTCCTGGACCTGCTGGCCGGGGTTATGTTTCTGCAAAAGAAGGACTACGGCCCGGTGGCGTTGGTAGGCCATTCCTTCGGAGGGGCGGTGGTGGTAGCCGCTGGAGCCGCCAGCCGTCATGTTTGCGGGGTAGCCGCCCTGGCATCCCAGACCTACGGCGCCAACATGGCTTCCCTCCTTTCTCCCAAGCGGCTGCTGGTCGTCCACGGGAAGAACGACACCCGGCTGCCCTTCAGCTGCGGGGTGCAGATTTACGATTGGGCCCAAGAGCCGAAGCAGTTGGTGCTTTACGAAGGGGCGGAACACCGCTTGCAGGAGTGCGGGGAGGAGCTGGAAGCACTGCTGGAGCAGTGGATTCCGGACACTCTAAGTTCTGCCGGGTCTCAACCGGAGTAAGAAACTATATTTACGATCCCTCCCCCTCAAAGCGTGGCCCAGCAAGCCCGGGGAGGGATTGCAGATAAGGGGGTCCTTCGAGACCCCCATGGTCTTTTGATTTTCCGGGGACGGGGCCACGTTGGGGGATTCATCCCCCAAACCCCCTGAATTGGGGTAGTCCGGCAAGGCGGCACTGAGCTTGCAGGGGCAATTGCGGGGAATACTTAAAAGGCCCTTCGAGACCCCCAGGACGTACGGACTGAGTTGCCGTACGTCCTGGATAAGCAGCCTTTTGAGATGTTCTCTGCAGCCCGGGGTTGCCGACTCTTCCCACCCGCTTCCGAGTCGGCAACACTCTCAGCGCAACTCCACCACCCGGTCAATGGTGGGAATGTCCGGCCGGAAGGTCGCGCGCCAGGCTTCCAAACCCTTAATTTTCGCGACGCTCCCAATCCAGCCGCCCACCAGGTCCAGGACGGCCATGATTTCTTCGGGGCTGGCGCCGGCCTTGTTGGCGGCGTGCATGTGCAGCTGAACGTGGGACACCAGGTCGCCGCTGGCGACGCAGGCCACGACTATCAGCAGTTCCTTGGTCTTCCGGTCAATCAAGCCTTCCTTGAGGTAATTGGCCTCGGTGTTGTCGTTGTGCCGGGCCAGAGCTTCCGGCCCGCCCAGGTGGGCCACAAAGTCGTGCAGCCCAAAGCGGAACCCACGCAGCGCGGTGGTGCGTTCCAATTCCCGTTCCATGTCGGTTGACATCTTCACTTCTCCTTGATTCGCCATTGCCGCGGCGGTATTGGTGGGGCGCAATCGGGACCGCCTGGGAATTAAATACGTCTAGCGCAGTTCCACTACCCGGTCGATGGTGGGGATGTCGGGGCGGAAGGTGGCGCGCCAGGCTTCCAGCCCGTTGATTTTGGCGACGTTGCCAATCCAGCCGCCGATCAAGTCCAGCACCGCCATGATTTCCTCCGGGCTGGCACCGGCCTTGTTGGCGGCGTGCATGTGGATTTGGAGGTGCGAAACGAGGTCCTGCTTGGCGACGCAGGCGACCACCAACGCCAATTCCTTGGTCTTGCGATCCAGGGTCGTAGTGTTAATGTAGGTATCTTCAACGTGCTGGTTGACTGCCTTCAATGCTTCCAGGTCGTATTCGGCGTAGAAATCGTGCAGGCCGTAGCGGAACCCGCGCAGTTCGGTGACTCTTTCCAGGACTTCCTGTTTTTCTTGCTCGGTGGGCATTGTACCTCCTGCTTTGACAGACTTGGGATACTGGGCCGGTTAATCCAAGTGTAATGGCCAAGCGTATTTGCCAAGTGTACTTGACGGGGTTGGCGGCGGCAAACCGACCGCGTGGGTGGTAACAGTTCAAAGTCGCGGGGAGGGGAGGGGCCGATGGCGGAATATGGGGGTTGGGTTACGTTGGGGGATTCATCCCCCAAACCCCCTGGAAAAAATTGGCAGTTGCCTGAAAGCCTTGGCTGAAAACAATTCACCTCACCAAGTCTGGACAGTTACCATGGGTGGAATACCACGCCTGCTCAGCCGGGCGGACCGTCCGCCCAGGGTTTCAACATGGCGTAAATGACGTCGTTGATGGGAGTGGGGACACCGGCCTCGCGGCCAGCCCGGACGACGGCGCCGTTCAGGGCCTCCAACTCCAGGGGGCGTCCGGCAACGATGTCCGAGTGCATGGAAGCGTGCATCTGTTCCAGGGAACCTTCCATGTAGGCGAGAGTGTCGTCAACGACGTTGGGGGGCAAAGCGATGCCCGTGGCCCGGCCAACGGCTTCAACTTCTTGCATACACCCGACGACGACCCGCCGCCATTCGGGACGGGGCATCAACTCCGCCAGGGTTTGCCTTGCCAGGGTGGTGGTCCCGGCCATGGTGGCGATGAACAGGAACTTGGTCCAGAGTGTCCGGTGGATGTCCTGGTTGAACCGGGCCGGTATGCCCGATTGTTCCAGCGTCTCCAGAATACGCCGGCCCCGGGCCGAGTCACCACCCCCGGTCTCGCCGAACTCGATGCGGACCACGGCCCCGGTCTGCCGCACCACGCCCGGCTCCGGCAGACCGGCTTCGATGTAGGCCGCGCCGGGCATCACCCGGTCCTGCCCCAGCGCATCGGCGGCGGCCCGGTAGCTGTCGATCCCGTTCTGCAAGCAAAGGACGGTGGTGTCCGATGACACCAGGGGCGTCATGGCCGGCACCGCCTCCCGGTTGTGGTAGGTCTTGACGGTCAGCAGGACGAGCTCGACCGGCCCAACTTCGGCCGGGTCGTCGGTGGCCCGGCATTCCACCGGCAGTTCGCCTTGCTCGGTGACAATTTTCAGCCCGGCGGACTTGATGGCCCGCAGATTAGGGCCGCGAGCGATAAGGGTGACGTCGTTGCCGCCGCGGGCCAACATCCCGCCAAAGTAACCGCCAATGCTTCCGGCCCCCATCACTGCAATGCGCATATCGTCTCCCATTAAATCGGCGTCTTAAATCGGCGTCGTCTCGGTTAGCAACGCCCGGCCACCAACATAACCCAATCGGCAGCAGCGGGACAACCGGCGGCGATCAGGGTACGTTTACCAGGACTCAGGAATGAAGGACTTTGCGATTGTCCCAAGCTGCTAACCGGGGCTATCGCATGGGAATACTACGCCTTGTGGAGCAGGACCGACGGGGCTGAATTGCTGAAAAGCACGACAAACCAAGACATTTGAGCGTGGGGCCGCAGCAACTTTGTCGTGTTTTGTCGCTTGGTGACCGGGCCAACCGGAAAGGCCGAGGCCGGGGTCCGGCTCGCAGAATTGGTCATCAATCTCCAGCGTCAATCGCAGGTTAAAGGGCGGTTTGCCCAAGGGTTTTCGACGGCTATCGTTTACGTTAAAGAGGCGTGACGGCCGTTGTCAACGGCCAATTGTCATGGGCTGGCTCCAGCCCGTTTACCGCGGGTTGCCGGATGGTCCCACTGCGATTTCCCTTGACTGCCGACAAACCCCGCTTGACGCTGGCGGCATTTGTCCTTATTCTCGAACTTGCTTGACGGGGCAGCCGCCCCGAACCACTCCTTTGGGGAGAACGAAATGACCCAACCAGCCCCGCGCATCACGCCGCCCGTTCCCCAACCCGAATCGGATTTTTACTGGGAAAAGTGCAAGGAAGGTGAGCTTTGGCTGCGCCACTGCCGCGCCTGCGACCGCACCTACTTCTACCCCCGGGACATTTGCCCCCTTTGCTTTTCCCGGGACACCGATTGGGTCCAGACCGATGGCCGGGCCACGGTCCACACCTTTGCCATCGTCCACCGCGCGCCCATACCCGCGTTCCGCGACAAAGCCCCCTACATCACCGCCGTGGTGGAGTTTGAAAGCGGGGGACGCATGGCCACCAACCTGGTCGAGGTTGAGCCGGACCCAGCGGTCGTCAAGTGCGGAATGCCGGTAGAGGTCGTGTTCCAGGAGTTGGACGAGAACATATCCCTGCCCTGTTTCCGGCCGGCTTCCTGACCGGGTGCCGGGACTTGGCCGCGTTGGATCAAACCGGGAACCAATCCGGGAGCGCGTCCGGTAACGAACCGGGCGCCCTCACCGGCAAGGTGGCAATCGTGACCGGCGGAAGCCGGGGCATCGGCAGGGCCATCTGCAGCGGCTTGGCCGAGGCCGGATGCCGGGTCGTGGTGGCATCGCGCACCGAGGCCGAGACGGCGGCGGAACACCGGTTTCAACGCTTTGCTTCCGGGACAATTCACGGCACCGCCGACGCCATCCGCCAACGAGGGGGAGAGGCTTACCCGGTCAAGTGCGACGTTACCCGGGCGGATGACATTGAACACCTGGTTGGCGCCGCTTTGGAGCGTTTCGGACGCATTGACGTGGTGGTCTCAAACGCTGGGATCGACTGCGAATCGCCGGTGCCGGACCTGACGCTGGACTCGTTGGACCAATGCTTGGCGGTAAATGTCCGCGCTCCCCTGTTGCTGTGTAAATTCGCCCTGCCCGCGATGATGGGCAACGGTTCGGGAGGGTCGATTTTTGCGGTGACCTCCGGGGCGGCTCGCGGATACCGGCCCGGACGGGTAGCCTACTCGATGAGCAAGGCCGCGCTGGACCGGATGTTCCTCAACCTGGCCGAGGAAGTCAGACCCCACAACATCGCCGTCAACGTGTTCAGCCCGGGCCGGGTGGACACCTGGATGAACCGCAACGGGGACTGGCCCGGCACCGCCCACATTCCGATGGCGCAGCCCGACGAGGTTGTTCCCGCCGCGGTCTGGCTGGCCCAACAGACCGCCGAGACCTTCACCGCCAACCTGGTGGAACGGGCCGAGTTCGGGCACACCTGGGGAGTTGCCGGCGGATAGGGGGCAACTGTTCAGGGTTGAAGGGAGGGGAGGGGCCGATGGCGGAATATAGTGGTTGGGTTACGTTGGGGGATTCATCCCCCAAACCCCCTGAAAAAGTGGCAGTTGGCTGAAACCAATTTACCTCACCAAGTCTGAACTGTTACAACTGACGGGCAGCACTACCGCAATTGCTGCTGGGGTACTATACTTCCTTGAAATCTGACCCCGGAAATCTGACCCCGGAATTCCACCCAGAGAAACCACAACCGGCAAGGAGGATGCACCATGACTCAACCACGCGCAGCCGCGATGGAAATTGCGCCGAAGATGGCAGAATTGAGCGCCGAGGTGTTGTTCGGCGACGTTTGGGAACGCCCCGGTTTGTCCAAGCGGGACCGCAGCCTCATCACCGTCGCTTCGTTAATCGCCCTGTACCGCACCAACCAACTGCGGGGCCACATCGGCCGCGCGCTGGACAACGGCGTCACCAAGGAAGAGATTGGCGAGCTCATTACCCACATGGCGTTCTACGGGGGATGGCCCACCGCGGCCAATGCCGTCAGCGTCGCCAAAGAGGTCTTCGACTCCCGGTAGCCGGGCGGGCGCCGGTCCGCAGCAATTGAAAAACCAGTTGAAAGAACGGTAAATTTGCCGCCTCGGTACAGTCGGGGCGGCGGAAAGCATTGGGGAGGTAGGTCATGCCAAGGATGACGGGGGGCCGGTTCATTGCCGAGACGTTCCAGGGTTACGGCGTAACGCACGTCTTTTTCATGCCGGTGATAATTCAGCGCGCCCTGCTGGAAATGGAGGCCCTGGGCATCAACCGGATTATGACCCACGGCGAGAAGGCGGCAGCGTACATGGCCGACGGGTACGCCCGCGCGTCACGCAAGGTGGGCATCTGTATGTCCCAGTCGGTGGGGGCGGCCAACCTGGCGGCGGGGCTGCAAGACCCCTTCTTGGCCAATTCCCCGGTGATGGCCATCACCGGACGACGTCCCCAACCGGACCAGTACCGGCACTCGTACCAGGAAATTGACCACACCGAACCTTTCAACGCAGTGACCAAGTACAACGTGCTGGTCAACGGCGCCGATCAGTTGCCTCAATTTCTCCGGCAGGGGTTCCGGTCGGCGACCTCCGGGATTCCCGGGCCGGTGCACCTGGACTTTGAAGGCACCACCGGGACGGTGATCGGCGAGGGCGAGGCCGACCTGGAAGTGCTGGTTGATGAATCATTCGCCCGGGTGCCGCCCTTCCGTCCGGAGCCGTCCACGGAGTTGGTACGGCAGGCGGCGCAGGTTATATCTCAGGCCCGGCAGCCGGTCATCGTCGCCGGCGGCGGCGTGGTCGCTTCGGGCGCCGAGGCCGAGTTGGTGCAGCTAGCCGAAATGCTGTCCATCCCGGTGGTGACGTCGCTCAACGCCAAAGGTTCGATCCCGGAAAACCACCCGCTGGCCGTCGGGGTGGTCGGCGCCTACTCCCGTTGGTGCGCCAACCGGGTGGTGGCCGAGGCCGACCTGGTGATTTACCTGGGCAGCGGCACCGGAAGCCAGGTAACGAACGAATGGAAGGTACCGGCGCCCGGCACTCCCACTGTGGAAATTAACATTGACGCTTCGGAGTTGGGCCGTAGTTATCCGGCCCAAGCCGCGCTGCAAGGCGACGTGCAAGCATCCCTGCGCAAGCTCATCGACGTAATGGAGCCGCTGGGGCCGAGGACGGAATGGGTCGGGCGGGCCCAGCAGTTGGTTGGCGACTGGCGGGAAGAAGTTTCAGTCCACGTCAACTCCGACACCGCTCCCATGCGACCCGAGCGTCTGTGCCAGGAGATCTCCAACTTCCTGCCATCGGACTCGATTCTGGTGTCCGACACCGGCCACGCAGGGATCTGGACGGGCACCATGCTGGACCTGAACCACCCGGAGCAGAGCTACCTCCGCTGCGCCGGCTCGCTGGGTTGGGGGTTCCCCGCCGCGATGGGCGCCAAGTGCGCCGCCCCGGAACGCCCGGTGGTATGCTTCACCGGCGACGGCGGCTTCTGGTACCACCTGACCGAGCTGGAAACTGCGGTGCGCTACGGAATCAACACGGTCACCGTGGTCAACAACAACCACTCCCTGAACCAGGAGAAGAGCGGCAACGAACGGACCTACGGCGGTCAGACCGCTGGTTCTGATGAACTCTGGATGCTGTCGGACGTGGACTTTAGCAAAGTGGCCGAGTCTATGGGGTGTTTCGGCATACGAGTGGAACGGCCCGGAGATATGCAGAGCGCGTTGGAACAGGCGATTGCGTCGGGGAAGCCGGCGGTGATTGACGCAGTTTCCGACATTGACGGGATCGCTCCACCCGCTTGGAGCCCTTAACCGGCTTTTGAGCAAACCCAGCCCCACGACAGCCAGCCGTGCCAGCAAACAATTTCCCCCGGACGCCCGGTTGACCCGGCATCCGGGGGAAATCATTTTCGCGACTTAAAGGGAGTCCTTCAGGGCCATCAGGGCGAACGGTTGGAATTGCCAGGGTCCCGGGTGGCTGGACGCTATCGCCCAATGGCGGACAGGAAGGACTTGGCAGCCGCGTAGTCCCGGGCGCCGCCCCGCCGGATAGGAGGGAGCAGATAAATGTTGTGCCGTCCCGCCGCGCGGAAATCCTGGAACAGCTCCAACGCAAACTCCACACCCGAACGTCCCGCAGCCAATTCGGACTTCAACTCCGGCGGAGGCGGGGCAAAACTTACGCCGTACGGCTCCATTATCTGCAAGCCATAGAACACCGGCACCGGTATTTCCGTTCCGGCGACCTCGACGTAGGCGGCCTCGAAACGGTCCGCGTCCACCGGGTTGAAGACGGGTTGGGTAATCAGGAACCGGGCCCCGGCCTGCACCTTGCGGTGGGCCAGCCCAGCTTCACGGGCCAGGCCCCGGCCCAGGTCAACCGCGCCGCCGGTGCAGAAATCGGTGGGATTGTCCAGCAATGCGCCCCGAAAGTCGACGCCCCGGTTCATCCGGGCAATCGCCGCGATAAGCTGGCTAGGCCGGTAATCGTTGACCGGCCTGACCTGGGACAATTCCGGCTCCGAAAATGGGTCCCCTTGGACCACGATGACGTTTTCCAACCCCAGCATCTGCGCTCCCAGCAGGTGGGACTGAAGGGCGAGAATGTTCATGTCGCGGGTGGCCAGGGTAAACGCCACGTCCAAGCCAGATTGCTTCCGGATGGACGCCGCCAGGATCGCCGGGTCGGCTCGGACGGAGCGACCGGGGTTGTAGTTGACCGAGATGACGTCGGAGGTCAACGCGGCGGCGGCCTGAACCGCCTCTGGGTCCCCGGAGCGGGGAGGCGAGAAATCGCAGATAACGCAGGAGCGTCCCGTTGCCTCGCAACAGAGGTCGGTTATCGCGGCCACAGGCTCCTCTGGCGGAGAAACGAAGGAAGTCCTTCCAGGACCTCAGGACGAACGGTTCAAAGACGGCTGCCGGGAGTTAGCGGTCAATCTGAGCAAGACACTCGCGGAAGCGGTTGATGCCCTTCTGCTCGGACAGCCCGATGAAGTACCGGATTCCCTGGAGGTGGGCCACCACGTCCCGGGGCAGCATCAGCAGGTCATCCCGAGGCTCGTTCATGTGATAGAGCGTGTCAACCCCATCTTCCAGCCCCACGTACAGCGTGTCTTCCAGCAGGGCCAGTTCCTTCGTGTCCATGTCGTTGCGGGCAATCCAGCGGGAAAACACAAAGGGCAGACCGGTCCAGGTATTCCATTCCTGGCCCAGGTCGTAACGGTGGGGAAATCCCCGCGCACCCCGGCGCTGGCGCAAGGCCCGGTTGCCGATGAGGAGGAAAGCGTCGTATTCCTGGGGTTGAAGTCCGACGAATTCCCCCGGCTGCACCCCATACTTGAGCTTCAGCAGCACTTCCAACAGCTTGGGCGAGGTCCGCGCGTCGTCAATGATGCCGATGCGAGCGCCTTCAAGCTCTTCGATGGGCTTGGTGGAGTACAGGAATACACTGCCGGAAGCCTCGGTGGTGGCGGTGCAGAACCCGGACACGGGTTGGAAACGGTCCTCGAGACGGAAAGCGTCCACCAGAGGCACCGGCCCGGCGTCAATGCGGCCTTCCTCGGCGGCCGGCCCCACCGCGCTGGGGACCATTTCGTACAACTCCAGGCCCCGCCGGGCCATGTCGAAGTAGAAGGGTTCGGAGTGTATGTAAGGGACTTTGCCCACTTTTATCGCCATAAGCGTAAAACCCGCCAGCGCCTGTATGTTTACGGATGGTGTTTCCCAAGGGCCTGACGCCGGCTGACCAACCCGACCCACCAGCGTTTTCCGGCCCCATGATTGTAGATTTTACCCCGTGCGGCGTCAAGGCGGCGCCGGGGTTCGCACCAGCCGGGGTTCGCACCAGTAGGAAGTCCTTCGCGGGTCTCAGGACGAACGACGCAACGGACTTGGCAATGGCCGCGGTGTTGGCACGAAGACCAACGTGGCATAACTGTTCAGGGTTGAGGGGGGCAGAATGGCTGATGGCGGAATATGGGGGTTGGGTTACGTTGGGGGATTCATCCCCCAAACCCCCTAAAAAGTGGCAGTTGGATGAAAGCCTTGGCTGAAACCAATTTGCCTCACCAAGTCTGGACAGTTACAACGTAGCCGCTGGTTTGGTGATTATCGGCTGGGGAAGGTATGATTGTTTATGGGCGCTTGCAATATCCGGGCTGGCTCTGCAAGCAACCTTACTTTTAACCTGCATCCAATTGCCTGCGCATCACCGGGGTGATGCGTCCCGGGGTTGGAAATTGAGGTCAAGTGAGACCATTGATTTGGCTGCCCATTACTATGCTGTTGGCCGCCGGGTGGCTGGCTGCCGGGCCGGCCCAAACCGGCCCCGGCGATATTTCGGTCACCATCCAGCGGGCGGAAAGCGATTTCCCCGACGGCATCAAGTTTTTCGTAACCGCGTCCGGCCCCGACGAAATTGACGACATCCGGGTGTTCTTCAAGAAGCTGGGCCAGACCAACCGCAGCGCCTACCGGGTGGTGGAGTTTGAACCGGGAACGGAGATTCAGGGCGAAGCCGTGGTCCACAGCGGCACCCGAGGCGAGTTCATCCCGCCGGGGACGCGGATCGAGTATTCGTTCGAGATTCGCGACACGGCCGGCCGCCGCCTGCGGACCGACGACCAGGTCTTCGTCTATCTGGACCAACGTTTTGACTGGCAAACCCTTTCCGACGGTCTGATTACCGTCTACTACAACCAGGAAACCATCGCCGACCGCGCCCAGGAGATTCTCAACACGTCAGCCGCAACCCTGGAGCGCATGGGGCCCATCCTTGGCATTGACCCGGAGCTCCCGCTGCACATCGTGGCCTACTCCAACTACCGGGATATGGTGGACGCTCTGCCCTTTCAGGCTCAAGCGGTGAGCCAGGGGCTGGTGACTCAGGGCATCGCGTTTAGCAATGAGCGGGTGCTGCTGGTGCTGGCCGGACAGGGCGGATACCTGGGCACCACCTCCCACGAATTCACGCACCTGCTGGTGGCTGACGCCTCCGGCACGTCGGCCGAACGCGTCCCACGCTGGCTGAACGAAGGACTGGCGGAGTACGGCAATCTGCGGCCTTCCCCGGACTACGACTCGGCTTTGGAGCGGGCAATCCGGGATGACGCCGTGCGTCCCCTGTGGTTCCAGAATACCTTCAGCGGCACCCCCGATGAGGTGATCATTGCCTACGGGCAGGGCAAGTCGGTGGTCGAGTACCTGTTGACCAACTACGACGAAGCCAAAATGGCCGAGCTAATCAGGACGCAGGCCGATACGCTGGACATTGACGAGGCTCTGGAAGAGACCTACGGGTTCGGCTTGTACGAGTTGGACACCCAATGGCGGGCTTCGGTGGGTCTGCAACCCTCGCCGCCGCCACCGGTGCGGCCCACCCGGGAATCGCTGCCCCCACCGACGGCCCGACCGGCCGGGCCGGTCCAGGCGCCCGCTGTAGTTCAACCAGAGCAACCAGCGAGTGTGCCCGACCAAGTAGAACGGGAAGAACGGGATAAAACGCCCCAAGCCACGCCGGGCTGCGGTCTGACCCCTTCCCAGGAGCCGGGCCCATTGGACCCGGCGCTGCCGCTGCTGTTTGCCGGAGGGTTGGGGTTGCTGTTGGTCAATCGCTGGAAGGGCCCAGCCTAGTAGCTACGATAAGAGTTCCTGAAGAGTCCCTGCCCCGGAATGGAAGGGAGGTCAACAAGGGAGTCTCCTTCGAGAGCCTCAGGACGAACGGTTGGACTCCTCAAAACAACATACTGGACAACGTACTGGACAAACTAGTGGTTGAACGGATTAGATGGGGAATAGCGGCGTCAACGGGTGCGCGGGTTGAAGGCGTCGTTCACCGCGTCGCCCAGCAGGTTGAACGAGAATAGCAGCACGGATATGGTGATGACCGGGCACAGGAGCAGGTGAGGGTCGCTGCGCAGCACCGATATGTTGCTGCTCTCGAAAATCATCCGCCCCAGGCTGGGCGTCGGCGGCTGGACACCGATGCCGATGAAGCTGAGGAACAGCTCCGCCCCGGCGAACGCTGCCAGCCCCGCGGAAACCGACACGATTACCGGGCTGACCACGTTGGGGAAGACGTGGACCCGCAGGATTCGGGCGGTGGAGGCGCCGACGGCCCGCGCCGCTTCCGAATATTGGTTCTCCCGGACTTGCAGCACCTGCCCCCGCACCAGACGCGCCATGCCGAACCAGGAGAAAATCGCTAGGGCAAAGGATACCAGCGCGAAGTCCACGAAGCCCAGCCGGGCAATCCAGTCTATGCCGGTGCCGTCTTCAAAGGCATGGACCCACGAAACGATGCGGGGCCGGATGGTAGCCAGGATTATCAATAACAGGAAAATCTCGGGAAAGGCTGAGGTGACTTCCCCCACCCGCATGATGACCCCATCGGCCCACTTGCCCATGTAGCCGCTAATCAGCCCCAGGATAATCCCCATCAAGAGGCTGCCCCCGATGAGGGCGGTAACCGTGATGATAACCGTCGTCCGCAGCCCGTATATAACGCGGGTCAGCATATCCCGCCCCAGCCGGTCGGTACCGAAGGGGTGGCTCCAGGAAGGCGCCTGCTTGGTGCGGTCCAAGTCCTGGTCGTTGTAGCCGTAAGGTGTCACCAACGGGGCCAGGATGCCGGACCCGTACATCACCACGATAACCCCAAAGAACACCATTGCCAGCTTCTTGCGCACCAGCCGCCGCAGCGACAGCGCGATAAAGCTGCGGCCCCGCATTGACGGGGCGCCCAGCCCGGTCGTGACCGGTTCAGCCCGCAACGTAGCCTCCTCCCAAACGGATTCTGGGGTCCATAACCGGGTACATCAGGTCAACGATGAGGTTGGCCAGCACGAACAGCGACGTTCCAATCAACACCACCGCCATGATTACCGGGTAGTCCCGGGAGAACAGCGACTCGATGGCCAGCAGTCCGACGCCGGGAATGCCGAAGAAAATCTCGACGATGAAGGAGCCGCCGGCCAACCCGGCCAGGGAGAACCCCAGGGTAGTCACCACCGGAATCATCGCGTTGCGCAGGATGTGGCGGTTCCTGATGGTAAACTCGGAAAGTCCCTTGGCCCGGGCGGTGCGCACGTAGTCCTGATGCACCACGTCCAAAGTGCTGGCCCGGGTCAGACGGGTGATGATGGCGACGCCGGGAATGCCCAGCACCAGCGCAGGCATGATGATGTGGGTGTCAAAGAAGCCGCCCCAGCCGTGGGATGGCAGAATATCCAGCCAAAGCGAAAAGACTATGAGCATCACCGGCGCAGTGAGAAACACCGGCATTGACTGGGCCAGCAGGGTCAGCGCCACCGAGCTGGTGTCCCAGGGCGTCCCCTGTCTCAACGCGGAAAACAGCCCGATGGGTATGCCCAATCCCAGGGAGATTATCAAGGCCGCCAGGTTCAGCTGCGCCGATATGGGTATGCGCTTGATCAGAAGTTCTCTGACGCTACGGCCCCGGTACTTGAAGCTTTCGCCGAAATCGCCGCGCAGGGCGTTCCCCATGTACCGGGCGTACTGAATGGCGATGGGGTCGTCGAGGCCGCGCTGTTCCCGGATGCGCTGCACGGTCTCCGGGTCAGAGTATTGGCCCAACAGAATCTGCACCGGGTCCCCCGGCCCAAACTGGCCGAGGGCAAAGGTTATGAATGACACCAGGAACAGCAATACCGGCGTCCACAACAACCTGCGGGCAATATACGCTCCCAAACCGCAGCCCCCTACGGCTCCAGATAGACGTGGCGGTACTTGGGAATGGTCATCGGTGTCAGATAATAGTCTTTCACCCCGGGCTTAATCAGCGCGTACCGCTCGCCTCGGTTCCACAAGGGGACCCAGGGAGCATCGTCCAGGACCATCTGCTCAATTTGATTGTACTGGCGAAACCGGGTTTCCTGGTCGGGTATCTCCCGGGCTTCTTCCAGCAGGCGGTCCACCTCGGGGTTGTTATAGCCGGTGTGATTGTTGTCACTTTCGGAGTGGAAGAGGATGTCCAGATAGTTTTCCGGGTCGGGGTAGTCGGCGGCCCAGCCAATCAGGAACATCTGATAACGCCGGTCGTGCAGGTCTTGCAGGTAGGTGGCCCATTCCGTTTGCTGGATGTCCACCGTAATTCCCAGCAGTTCTTCCCAGGACTTCAGAATCGCCTCCAGGTCAAGGGGTGGCTCGGCTCCAACGCTGCCGGAAATGCTCAGGGTTATTCGGGGCAGGTCGTCCAACTGGTCAGCGTACTTGGACTCCTGGAGCAGCCGCTTGGCCCTTTCCGGATCGTAGTTGTAGCCCCGCAGGTCGGGATTGAAGGACGGGAACCCCGGCGGGATGACGCCGTTGGCCGGGGCCGACAGGTTGGAAAGCGCCTTTTCGGCGATGGTCGGCTTGTCAATGGCGTAGTTCAACGCCTGTCGGAACTTGGAGTCGTCCAGCGGAGGTTCGTTGACGTTCATTCCGATGTAGCCGACGCTGAAGCTGGCAGGCATACGTCGCAGTTCCGCGTTGAGGGGTTCGGACGGGTCCAGAAGCCGGTCCAGGTCCGCCAGGCCGACGCCGGTCAGGTGAATCTCGTCGTTCTCATACATCAGCATGGCAGTGCCGCCGCTGAGGATGAACTCGATCTCTTCCAGGTGGGCCGGTCCCAGGTGATATTCGTCGTGACGCCGCAGCAGCAAGATCTCACCGATGTCGTACTGCACCAACTGGAAGGGGCCGGTGCCGTTGGGCTCCCGCAGCCAGTCGTGGCCCTGGCCTTCCACGTTCTCCCGGTCCAGCACAAAGCCGGTGGGATAGGTGAGCTTGGCCAGGAAGTAGGACTTGGGGGCATCGGTGATTATTTCGATGGTCCGGTCGTCAACGACCCGGACGCCGGAAATCTCCGTGGCGTCGCCGCTAAGCTTTTCCGACACTCCAACAATATCGGAGAGGTAGGTGTCCGCCACCGGGGACTCGGTGGCGGGGTCGGTTGCCCGCTCCAGCGACCACTTGACGTCCTGGGCGGTTACCGTTTTGCCATCGTGGAACTTGGCGTTGTCCCGCAGGGTGAAGGTGTAGGTGCGGCCGTCGGGACTGGTCTGGATAGACTCGGCTAAATCCGGCACCACGTTCAGGTCCAGGTTCAGCGTTACCAGGCCGCCGTAAATTTCGTTGACCAGGCCGCCGGAAACGTTGTCGGTGGTCAGGTGGGGGTCCAGGGTCGGGGGGTCGCTCCACAATCGGACCAGCCTGCCGCCGCCAACCAATGGTTCTTGGTCGGACGCCGTCGAGGCCGGGGACGCTGAAGAAGATTCGCTTGAAGATTCGGGGGCGTCAGCAGAGGGAGAGCCACAGGCCACCAGGAACAGGATGCCGAAAATGATTGCCAGAAGGGGTTTCCAGCCCATGGATTGCCACCTCGCAGGTTAGCGTCGGATTTTCTGCTCCGCGTTTATCGAGAACCGGAGCAACGTAAAGCCCTGCGGCCCCATTGTAGTCAACCCGGACGGGTTAATTCAACGACTTGAGACCTCGGCAATGGGACCTTCTTGTAACCAAGGTTGCTTTTTGTTACGATTGTTGGGCTGGTTCGGATTTACCGCCGGGTATCTTCAGGCGGCATGACCGGCAGCGTGGCGAGCGTAGCCAAGTGGTCGAAGGCGCCTGTCTGTGGCACAGGAGATCACGGGTTCGAATCCCGTCGCTCGCCCCAATCCTATTTCAATTAGCGCCCCGCTTTCCCCGCAAAAAGGCAAGGCAAACTTGCGAAAACCTTTTTGCCACTGGTCGGGAGGCGCTACGAGTTCCTCTCTGCGCCTGTAGCTCAATGGACAGAGCACTGGGCTTCGGACCCAGGGGTTGCGGGTTCGAATCCTGCCGGGCGCGCCATCATTTCCTTCTACTTGCAACTCGGGGCCCAGCGCAACGTAACTTGTCTTAACGCTGCGCCCGCTTCGTGCGGGGTTCGCCGATTTACTTGCAACTCGGGGCCCAGCGCAAGGTAATCACGTTTTAAATTGTAACTGCACGACTACTCAGTGTTCTGGCGTCTTGTCTCTCAACAAAACCCTGGAAACGCGCTCCATCACTGGAAATAGGGCTGGCTGGATAGACCAAGAGACCCCACGATATGCCAGTGTTGCACAAAAATGCCGGTGATTTGAAAGGATTATCAATTCCTTTGATACCGGTTATGCCGCGCAGTCAAAACGCGATTCCCCCAACTGACGCCCCGCCTCTTGCCAACCACGGCAACCCTTCCTTACCATAACCCCAGACCTGCATAACCCTGTCCCAACCCGCCGCGGTCCAGGGGCAAATGACATTAAATGGCATAAAATGACACGATTTCCAGGAGTCCCAACTGGTTTCAGCCGCACCCCGCCCACCGTAACTGTTCAGTCTCGAGGGGATCTACCGGCTAACCAGCCTGATTTCCAATGGTAGAAAGCGTTTGATAGAAAGCGTTTCGAGGGTTTTTCGAGTAGCAAGACGCCATGAGGAGGCCATGAGATCGAGTAATTGTGCAGTTACGAATTAAAACGCGATTGCCCTGGGGCCCAGCGCAAGGTAACTTGTCTTAACGCTGCGCCCGCTTCGTGCGGAGTTCGCCGACCGTTGGTCCCTGGCCGAATTGCCGCGGCATTGTATCCCCGGTGCCTTGGTGCTAACATCCCATCCAACACACCCGGCTCGCATCCATTCCCCTGAATAACCGGAAATGGCCTCCGCCGGGCCGGAAACTACACCAACCCACACCAGGACAAGGAGTTGGACAATGGCAGAGTTAGTGTTAGGTTTGGCATCATCCCACAGCCCGCAACTTAGCACGCCGGCAGACGGTTGGGCCGGACGCGGCGAGCGGGACAAGGGCAACCCCGAGCTGATCGGCGCCGACGGCATCACTTCCAACTACGAGGGCCTGCTGGCCCGGACCGATACCGTCCGCATCGCCAAAGAGATTACGCCGGAGAGGTTCGAGCAGCGGCACCAGCAGAATCAGGCAGCCATCGCCCACCTTTCGCAAAAGATGTACGCCGCCCGGCTCGACGTGCTGGTAATGGTCGGGGACGACCAGCAGGAGTACCTGCTGGACGACAATATGCCGGCCTTTTGCGTGTACTGGGGCAGCCAAGTTAAGGTCGCCGGGCACGAGGCAGGGCCTTCCACCGGCAACCGGCATCTGATTGGGTACAACACCGAAGACCAGCACGCTCCCACCGATTCGGCCTTGGGCCGTCACATCATCGAGGAGTTGACGGATGCCGAGTTCGACGTGGGGCGGTCCAGCTTCCTCGACCCCAGCCGCGGCGGACGGGCCAAGGGCGGCATCGGACACGCCTTCGGGTACGTCTATAACCGGCTGATGACTAGCGCGACGATTCCGACGGTGCCGGTCATGCTCAACACCTACTACCCGCCCAACCAGCCCACGCCCAGGCGGTGCTACAACCTGGGACGGGCGCTCAAGTCGGCCATCGAGTCCTGGCCCCAGGACATCCGGGTGGGCATCCTGGCCTCCGGCGGCCTGAGTCACTTCGTGGTGGACGAGGAACTGGACCAGCAGACGTTGGCCGGCATGAAGGCCAAGAGCGTGGAGAAGCTGTCCGCGCTGCCCCGGGAAAAGATAAACTCGGGCAGCTCGGAAATCCGCAACTGGATTGTCGTCACCGGAGCCACCGAGCACCTGGACATGGACGTGGTTGACTACGTGCCATGCTACCGCTCCCCGGCAGGCACCGGCTGCGCCATGGGCTTTGCCACCTGGGAATAGCAAAAGTGCAGGACAGCAGGGCCGGCCTGGGTTACGCCGGCCCTGCGCCCTCGCCTCAGGACCGAAGCGGGCGGGAAATCAGGTCCTTGATGCGGCCGGTTATGTCGGCTTGGTCGTAGGTGCGGAGCAGGTTGATCCGGTTGCGATTGGGGTCGCCGCCGTGCCAGTATTCATAAATTTCCTGGCGCATCCCAAAGGATGAGGCAGCCAGGTCGTGGGCCAGGCGGAAAAGGCGGGACTTGTACTCCACACCCACGCCCCTCCCCGGCATATACCGGTCCAGGTAGGGGCGGAACTCCGGGTTGGCCAGGTCACCCTCGCTGGGCTGCATAATCATGCCGGAGCCGGAAATTTCCCGCAGCAGCTCCACCATCCGGGCCGACATCTGGGCAAAGTAAATGTTCATCCCGGAAATTGACCCCAGGGACATGAGGCCGTTGTCCGACAGGTAGACGTTGTGCTCCACGCCGTCCATGGCATGACGCCACATTTCGGTGTGCATGGCCATTTCGCCCAGCTTGGCCGAAACCTCCCGGTACTCGATGACGCCGATGGCTTCGGCGATTAACGTGGCAACGGCGGTCATCAGCTTCATGCGCTGGTGAATCCGGCAAAGGTTCCCCCAACCCCGGAAGTTGGCCTCGGCCCCCAGGCGTTGCAGCAGCGGAGCCGAGTCGTAGAGCATGAAAACCCGGTCCCAGGGAACCAGAACGTGGTCGAAGAAGAGCATCGCGTCCTGCTCGTCGTACACTGCTCCAAGGGGATGGCCGAAGGCGCCCGGCCATTGGGACACGGGTTCCCGGCATAGAATCTTCAATCCCGGGCTGTTGGTGGGAATTGAAAAGGCCAGCACAAACCGGGGGTCGGCGCGCCGCATGAAGGTCGCGGACAGGGACACATAGGTCTCGTTGCTGATGGGCGCGGCGGTGGCCAGTTGCTTGGCGCCGTGGACGATGACGCCGGCAGCGGTCTCCTCCACGACGTGCAGGGCGACCTCGGCTTCGTGTTCGGCCCGGTTTTCGTTCTGCGGCTGCTGGCTTCGGTCAACCTGCGGGTCACCCAGGGCGTGGGTCAGGAACAGGTCGTTCTCCATACAGTAGCGGTGATAGTTGGTGATGTTCTCGGCAAAGTCGCAGTGGGGGTTTTTCACCTGCCCCAGCGCGTCGCGGATGGCATACAGGCCGATGATGTGAGGAGCGAGAATGTCGGGACTGCGTCCCAGTTGGCCCCAGGATTCCTCGTTCCAGACCTCGCTGTTGCGCCGCTGACGTTTCAGGTCGTCGTGGATCCGGGGCAGCAGCCACGACAGGCTGCAACGTTTCCCCGTCTCCGGGGAAACGAAGGTCATTTCGTCGCGATAGGCGTCCGTGTGTTGCAGGTCGTAGATGCGGGCCAGTTCATGCACCATTCCGGTCAGGGCCGGGTGATCAGTCACGTCCGACACTTTGGCCCCGTCCAGCCACACCTCCCGGCGGTCCTTAAGGCTTTCGACGTAGCGGGCGCCGGTCATTGCGCCCTGGGCCGACTCAATCTCCAGGACCATCGTTACCTCCAAAAAGCCAGCGGTCAAAAAGCCAGCGGTTCGGCCTGCCATTCAAGACCATCGGGGCAAACCGGAACACGGGGCCGGTCCAAAATCAACCTGACCCCGGGGAATTACGTGCGGCTGTTGAAGACGTAGTGGGGAGTCCCCACCGGCGGCATTCCCCCGGCGGGCGACTTGCTCCGGTAGAATTGCTCCACGAAGGGGGCCAGCCGCCGGGCCATCTGCCGGGTTTCCAACGTCTCCGGTTCCACCGGGCGGGAGAGTTGTTCCCGCAATTCCCGGAGCACGTCGTCCTTGTTGACCCGGTTGTGCGCCCCATTTTGCAGCAGCGCCTCGCCATCCACGATGACGGCGGCGACGTCCCGGGTCCTGGCCCGGCCCAGGACCGCCTCCACCGGGGGCGTGTCCGGGTCCAGGTAGGGGTCTTCTAGCCCGTCCAGTCGTATCAGGACCATATCGGCCCGCCGGCCCGGTTCGAGGACACCGATTTCCTCGCCGAATCCGGTGGGAGCGGCGGCGTTGGCGGTGGCCATTCCCAGGACCTGTTCGGCGGTGATGGCCGGTTGGGAGATGCCGGGCTGACGGTGGAGCTTGGCAACCAAGCGCATTTCTTGAAGCAGGTCGTCATCATCGTTAATCGCGGTGCTGTCGGTGCCCATCGCCACGTTGACCCCCCGGGCCAGCATGGGGTTGACCGGGGCGATGCCGTTCTTGAGGCGCAGGTTGGAGCTGGCGTTGTGGCATACCGTCGCCCCGGCCCCGGCCAGAAGCTCGATGTCCCCTTCGGTGAGCCAGACGGCATGGGCGCAGGACAACTCCGGCCCCAGAAACTCCAGGTCTTGCAGGTGTTCCACCGGCGTCTTGCCCCAGGTTCGGACGCCGTAGTCCTTCTGGTAGATGCTCTCAACCAGGTGCATATGGATGCCCGTTTTGTACCGGGCGGCGTACTCCTTGGCGCGCTGCAAAAAATCGTCGGAACACCATTGCACGTTGGCCGGGCTCACCAGCACCCGCACCTTGCCCGACGGGTGGGCATGGTATTGCCCGTAGACTTCTTCAAAGAAGGCAAAGTAGTCATCATCGGTCATGTCGGAAACGGACAGGTAACGGCGCACGCCGTCCGCCAGGTCTCCCGGCAGGCCGGACAGGAACTCCCGGTCATCGCCGTAGACCACCCGGTTCTGGTTGCGCAGATAGCTGGAGAAAGCGACACGCATCCCGGCGTCGAGAAAACCGCGCAGGACGGCGTCCACGTCTTCTTTCAGAGTAGCCGTCGCGGTTTGGGGGTGGTTGTACATCACCGTGGTGGTGCCGGACTCCATCATGTTCAGGGCGGTGTAGAGGGTCATCAGGTAGTGATCGTAGGGACGGCGTCCCCAACCGGCTAGAATCCACAGCTCCAGGCAGTCGTCGCAGGTGCCCATCTGGAGCGTGGACACGCCCCGGCCGTGGTGGTGGGAGTTGACCAGACCAGGGATGACGGCATGGTCCAGCCCACCGAGTTCGGCGTCGGGCCGGTACTGCGCTCGGAGGGACTGGTAAAGGCCAACGTCCTTGATTACGCCGTCCTCCTGGTACACCGCCGCGTCGTACAGGACGGTGGTTGCGCCGCCCGTTCCGGCAGGGCTAAGCAGGTACTTGCCGCGAATCAGTGAAGAAGCCATGCCGTCACCCCGTCATTACTATCATGCGACTATCATGCGGTCTGGGACTGGTACCAGTCCACAATTTCCGACCCGGTGGCCGCCCAGACCCCGCCTCGCTCCATCATGTGACCCAAGGCCCGGTCCACGCTGCCGATGCGGAAGGGCTGACCTACCAGCCAGGGATGCCAGTTCAGCGTCATTACCCGTCCGTTGGCCGCGCCGTCCTGATGCAGGGTATCGTAGCTTTCGGTGAGCATTCTCTGGTAGCTGTCCACCGTGACCCGCCGCTGGGCCAGCGCCGCCACATCGTCCAACTCGTAGAGGATGGGGAGGGCGAAGAAGGGACCGGCGCCGGTGGTCATCGGGTAGGGTTGCTCGTCGTTGGCCCAGTCGCAAACGTAGCGCAGACCGGCCTCGGCCAACAACTGCGGCGTGCGGTGGGACTCGCCATACTCCGGCCCCAACCAACCACGGGGCGCCGCGCCGGTGGCCCGGGTTACAGCGTCAATGGAAGTGCGGATGTACTGAAGTTCCTCATCTTCCGACATATTGCTGGTAATCATGCGGCTGACGGAAACGCCGTGGCCGATGATTTCGCAGCCCCGGTCGAGGCAATGGCGCACCAGGTAGGGGTAGTTTTCGGCGGTCAGCGCGTCCATCGCGATGGTAGCGGTGATGCCGTGCTTCTCCAGCACGTCCAGCAGCCGGAAGATGCCGACCCGGTGCCCGTACTCCCGGTGGGACAGCCGGGCGTAATCGGGAAATTCACGTGGAGCGGAGCCGCCGGACAGCCGCGCCGCCTGAAAGCTGCCCGCCGGAGCCTGCCACTCCATGTGTTCCAGCACCAGGATGACGCACAGGGCTACCGGGGCATTTCCGGGCCAGCGCAGGACGGGCCGGGCAGTTATGGGCGACCAGTCATGGTGAGGATGGTCCATTCCGAAGGTGCGTTGAGCAGGCATATTGGCGGCGCTCCTGTGAGTCGATCCGTTCTTTCTTGTAAAGGTCTTGCAACCCATTCGTCATGAGGCCCTTGAAGGACTTCCTTGGTGTCTTAGACCCCCGTCAGGAAGCCGGCAGGCCGGACAACTGCTGGGCGTGGGCCACGGCCTCGTCATAGCAGTTGGCGATGTAGTAATCGGCGATTTCATCGGCGGTGGTCTGCCAAACTCCATCGTGGGACATGATGTAGCCCAAGATGTCGTCCAGGTACTTAACCCGGTGGGGCTGTCCGATGAGGAAGGGATGCAGCGCGATGCACATGACCCGACCGCTTTCCCCACCCTCCTGATAGAGCTGGTCGAACTGGGCCTTGCAGATGTCGGCGAAGTAATCCGTGCCGTAGTGGTTGTCCCGCAGCACCGACGAATCGTTCAACTCAATGGAGTAGGGCACCGAGATTAGCTTGCCGGAATTGACCTTGATGGGAGTTGGCTGGTCATCGTGGAACCAGTCGGTGTGGTAGATTAACCCGGCCTCGGCCATCAGATCCGGGGTGCTCACGCTCCCGGAAATGGCCGGCCCCAGCATCCCCTTGAGTTGCTTGCCGGTGTGCCGCTTCAGGGTGGCGATGCAGTCCCGGTAGAATTCCCGCTCTTCTCCCTCGGTGTAGGTGTACAGGTAGCGGGTGTTGTATATACCGTGGCTCATAAAGTCGTAGTCCCGCTCGATCATAGCCTCGGCGATTTCCGGGAAGTGCTCCAGCACCGCCATGTTCAGCGAAACACAGCAGCGAATGCCGTGCTTGTCCAACGGTTCCAGCATTCGCCAAAAGCCAACCCGGTTGCCGTAGTCCCGGTAAGAGTATTGCTGCACGTCGGGGTAGGGCGTCCGGGGCCACGGGTCGCGCACCCCGGCGTTCACCGGCTGGTACTCGTAGTGTTCCACGTTGGGAGAAATCCAGAGCGCGACCCGGGCGTCGTTGGGCCACTTGATGACGGGCCGGTCGATTATTGGCAGGTAGTCAATTCGGTCTGGGGGAAGCGCCATAGGTTATCGCTCCTCGTCAGTCTGTCCTCTCGCTCCGATTGGTGGAAGGGCCGGCATTACGACCCTTGCGGAATACCTGGGCTAATCCAGGAACTCGGATTCCCGGCGCCATTGCACGTAGTCCGTCAGACCCGCGGCGAGGTCATATCGGGCGGTCCAGCCCAGGTCATGCCAAAGCCGGTATCCCGACAACGGCCCGCGCGTCGGGCCGAGAGCAGCGCCCGCGGGTTCCCCGGAGCCGGACTCAACCAATCGGGTCTCGGGGAAAAGCTCGGCCAGCTTGCGTTGAATCTCGCCGCCGGTGACCGAAACCCCGTTGGTGACGTTGTACA
Source organism: Dehalococcoidia bacterium (assembly GCA_965262735.1). Lineage (GTDB taxonomy): Bacteria > Chloroflexota > Dehalococcoidia > Lucifugimonadales > UBA3495 > CATOSK01. The sequence goes on from CBDHFS010000002.1 coordinate 1,217,619, forward strand.
GATCGTGGGGCAGTTCCGGGGCATCCAGCACGGCGGCAATGCCTGAAGCGGTGTCAAGGACATAGGTGTAGTCCCGGCCATAATCGGCGTGGTCAATGGCAACGGGTTCACCCCGCAGCATCTGGCCGGTCCACTGGTAGGGGGTGGACATATTGTCGCGGTGGCCGGTTACGCGCTCCATGGGACCGTAGGGGGTGCTGACCCGAAGACTGGCGGTGGTGAACCCGTGCAGCTGCCCGTAACGCCGGGTGAGGGACTCGCTGGCGAACTTGGTAATGCCGTAGAGGTTTTCGGGTTGAGGAGGGTCGTCCTCGTTGTAGGTCTGGTCGGGGTCCCGGGTCAGGCCGTAGGCGGCGCCGGAGCTGACATAGACGAACCGCTCGACACGGGCCACCCGGGCCAATTCCAAAAGGTTGCCGGTGCCGGTAAGGTTGATGTCCAGGATGTCCTTGCTGCGGGCGGTTTCCCGGTCGGTGCGGTTCACGGTGAACACCGCTGCATGGACCACCCGGTCGATAGTGTAAGCTGCCCGAAGGGAGTCAAGGCCCGCCGTATCCAGAATGTCGCCGGTAACGAAAGTGACCCGCGAGTCCAACGCGCCCAGGAACCCGTGTACCAGGGAGTCATCGGGCATGACGTCGAGGCTGACGACCTCGTGGCCGCGGGCCGCTAGTTCCTTGACTATAGCTGCTCCGACAAAGCCGGTGCCGCCGGTTACCAGAGTGGCCATAAGGTTCTTCTCCAGGGTTGCTAGTTGTTAAGACCTTGCCCAACCGGCCCGCAAAATTTGGTGGGGAACACCCGGAAGTCTAATCCGCAGATCCAGCCCAGTCAAACCGGGACGCAGCAGCACGCGATCTACTCCCTACTCCCATGCCCTTGATAGCGGTGGAACAATTTTGTCTTCGCCCTGTCTCTTTGTTGCAGGACGGGTTGACATCCCATTGCATAGCCCTATACGCTTCCCGTGATGGAACCGTCTGATGAACCGCCCAAAAGCAGGCGGTTTTATTGGTTCGCCTATTGCTTTATCTACCTTGCCAGCTTTGGATGGTTTACCTACCGTCAGGGGTTGCTTTCGTTATGGCAATCCGATAGGTTTGCTCCTGCCCTGAGCGATGTTGCCGGAGCAGCCATCGGGGTAGCCCTCACCCTCGTAATCATCTTGGAACTAGGAGTTGCCGCCGTGGTATTGTTTGCTCCCGCTTTGATTGAGAGATGGATAAACAAGGGCCGGGAAGAAGCCCGACGGGAATACGAAGCCACCATCGCCAAACTTGAGGAAGGCCTCAAGGAAGCCCGACGGGAAGCCCACCATGAATACCAAGCTGCCATCGCCAATCTTGAAACCCGTATCAAGGAGCTAGAGGACAAGAGGAACCAAGCCGGCTAATTCCTGCGATAGCGGCATCGCCCAACGCCGCGGTACTCAAGCCGGGGATTTTATCCTCCTACAAGTAATACAAGTACCGGATCTGCGGGACAAAGGAAAAGACCCGGCCCGGAATGGCCGGGTCTTGCCAAAACCGCATCCGGCGGGGCGCGGTCAGAACTCGGGGCGGCTGTCCAGCGTAACCCGAAGGCGTTCCGGCTCGCCGCCTCGGAAAACTTCGATGGTGACCCGGTCGCCGGGCCGGGTTTGTTCCATAAGGTAGGCAATCAACTCGTCCATGTCCTGAATGGGTGTGCCGTCAATGCCGACGATGACGTCTCCGCCAACCCGGTAGTCCAGCCCTTCCAGGGTGGCGGTGTCTTCGCTGCCCATCAACCCGCCCCGGTCCGCCGGGCTGTCCTCGGCGACCTCAATGACCAACGCTCCCCGGATGTCCCGGGGCAGTCCGTTGAGTTCGGCGTAATCGCCGCTGAGGGACGAGCCGGAAATGCCCAACCAGGAGTATTCATACCGGCCATTCTCGATAAGGTCCGGGATTACTTGCTTGGCGGTGTTGATCGGCACCGCGAACCCAATGCCGGAGTTGGAGCCGGTGCTGCTGGCGATTTGCGTGTTAACTCCGATAACCCGGCCTCGCCGGTCCAGCAGGGGCCCGCCGGAATTGCCGGGGTTCATGGGGGCATCGGTCTGTATCACCCTGGGAATGGAAAAGGGGCTGTTGCCGCTGCGGATGGTGCGCCCCACCCCACTGATGATGCCGTTGGTGATGGTGAATTCCTGCCCGAAGGGGTTGCCAATGGCGCTGGAAAGATGGCCTACCCGCACCGCCGAGCTGTCGCCCAGCGCCGCCGGGGTCATCTCATACCCTTCGGCTTCCACCGCCAACACGGCCAGGTCAGAATCCGGGTCGGTGCCCAACACCGTGGCCTCCAGTTCGGTCCGGTCGGCGAAGACCACAGTAACCCGGTCCGCCCCTTCAACGACGTGATGATTGGTGACGATGTGGCCCTCATCGTCCCAAACGAAGCCCGACCCTCCACTCCGCTGAAAGTCGAAAGGCAACGTTCCAAACGGGGACCGACTACGCGGCTGGTCCAACTGGGTCACAGCGCGAATCTGCACCACCGAGGGCGTAACCCGTTCGTAAATCTCGACCATCACCTGCTCGGTAGCGGCCAGGATGGCGTCTGGAGTTATCTCTGATGGCGGCAACGGGTTGTCCGAGTTGCCCCGGTTTGCGGTGGCTGAAGACCCAGACACTGAAATAACCCGGGCTGGACCATCATTGCCGGTAAAGTCGATCCGCGAGAAGAGGTTCCCGTAGGGAATGGAGGCGCAGCCGGTGAAGAACAGGAAGAGGACTGCCGCCAGCACAGCCCAGGCCGATCCGACAACGAGCCGCGAGCGGTAAAATTGGGGCAAGTCTTTGGCGAGGAGTTGCAAGATGGCCATGACTGAACCTCGTTTAGCGGGTCGTCCGTTAATTCTGTAAATCAGGTGTTACTCGCGATTGGGCCGACGAATGGGTCGGCGGGTACTCCTACTGTTGCGGAAAGCCGGCCAGAGGTTTGGTCTCGTCCGCTCTTGTTTCACACCAGCAGTTCGGATTATTGGAACCAAGGCATACCAGCGTGCCCAAGCACCTTTCAGATCATTTCATCAATTTACTCCGGTCATCAAACCCAATACGTTATACATACGTTGCCGGACGATTCCTGGATTTGCGCTTTGGTCCGATTGACGCCGGTTGCGTCTTTCAATTTGGCCCGATACGAACGGGGCGGCGCGGGCAAGCTGCGGCGTTGCAACCCACGGTTTTATGTTATGGGATGGTCTATGGCGTTGGGAAGAAACAACTGTCAGTAAAGAGGGCCTTCAAGGGCATCAAGAGCCTGCCAGCGTAAATATGGGGAGATATGGGGACGAACGAGCAGAAAGACTTCGCAGTCGTTTCTGGCCCAAGTGCAGGGCAATCGCCTCTGCGCCGGACGGACATCACCGGACGGACATCATAGGATGCTTGATGTAAATGTTCAGGGTTGAGGGGAGTGGCGTGGCCGATGGCGGAATATGGGGGTTGGGTTACGTTGGGGGATTCATCCCCCAAACCCCCTAAAAAATGGCAGTTGGATGAAAGCCTTGGCTGAAACCAATTTACATCCCCAAGTCTGGACAGTTACGGACATCATAGTATGCTTGTCGAACCGGGGCGGACGGGTTATATTTTCAGTCTAATGACACGAACCAATTGCGGAACCTATGACGCAGGCAAAGACGATAGCGTTGAAGTCCGAACGGCCTGACGGGTTGGGAGCAGCGCGGTGGCCGGGTTAGCCGATTGGGCAGGCCGGATGCGGGAGATGATGGACTTTGTTGGCCTCACTCCCGGCGAGTTGGAGCTGGTCAGGGCCAGCGGGCCGCTGCTGGCCGAGCATGCCGATGAGCTGACCGAGGCCATTTACCGCCACTTCCTGGAGTTCCCGGAAACCCGGAAATTCTTCCTGGACGAGACGGGCGAGGTGGACTTGCACCGCATCGAACGCCGCCGCCACAGCCTCACCCGCTGGCTGCACAACTCCATCGAGTTCCGGGTGGACGAAGATCTGCCGGTGTTCCTGCTGGCGATCGGGCTGGTCCACAGCCACCCGCCGACCCATCGGGTCCACCTGGGGTCCATTCCCTTGCGGTTTATGGTCGGCGCAATGTCCCTCACCCAGTCGGCGGTAGCCCAACTGCTGCGGGATGAGATGCCCGATGCCGGTGCCGCCTGGCAGACGGCGCTGGCGTGGAACAAGCTGTTGATGGTGCAGTTGGACGTGCTGATTGCCGGCTACGTGACCGAACAGCCTTTCCCGCCCACTAGCGAGGAACCCACGGAATAGCAAGCATCCCAAATCACCAGGCAACACCAACCAACAACCGAAACAGACAGCCGAGGAGGCGTTAATGACCAAGGTACTGGTAATTCAGGGCGCAGGCATGAATATGCGAGGCAAAGTGCAGGTTGAAGTGTTCGGCCCCAACACGCTGGAGCAGATTAACGAGCAGGTCCGCGGCTACGCCGAGGGTTTGGGCATCGACGTCGAGATTATCCACTCTAACATCGAGGGTGAGGTCGTCAATGCCCTGTACAACGCCCACGAAGGCGACGTTGACGCCGCCCTGATCAACCCGGCCGGATACACCACCGGAAACGGCCCGCTCAAGGCCGCCATTGCCCAAGTGCGGTTCCCGGTCATTGAGGTCCACGCCTCCAACCCCACGGCCCGGGGCACGGTGTCCAACATTCAGCCGGTCAGCAAGGGATCGGTGTACGGGTTCGGCGTTTACGGCTATTACCTGGCCATGGAAGCCGTCAAGCACATGGCCGAAGCTTAACGGGGTCTCGATGGGGGCCTCATTCCGCTCGTTCTGAGGCCCCCATCCCGTTTGTCCCCCGCATTCACGGGGGCTGGCGTTTAGGGTCTTGAAGGGCCTTCCTGCCGGTTATTCGCAGCGGAGGCAGCGTACCTCGGTGAAGACGTCGTCGTGGATGCCGGGGTTGATTATCATGTAATCCATGATGATCCGCAAGGCCTTGCCCTCGTCGGCCAAGTCGTACTTTTCCACTGTGTTGCGGACGAACGCCATGTGGTCAGGGTTCAGGTCAATCTCGAAACTCTCTTTAACTCCAGCCATGCTTAACCTCCATTGAAAATAACATTGTAGAACGCGGTTGAGCCAGTGAGTTCCCCGCCGGTACTGAAGCATCCGCCGGGGCCGTTGGATCACAGTATTTGGGACAAGAAGTGTTGGACCCGCGGATGCCGGGCCTCCTCAAAGAACCGGTTCGGTTCCAGGTCCTCGATTATCTGGCCTTCGTCGAACATGACGATGCGGTCGGCCACCTCCCGGGCGAATCCAAGCTCGTGCGTCACCGCCAAAATGGTCATTTGCGACGCCGCCAGTTCCCGCATAACCTCCAGCACTTCCTTGATCATCTCCGGGTCGAGAGCCGAGGTCGGTTCATCGAAAAGCATGATGCTGGGCTGCATAGCCAGGGCCCGGGCGATGGCCACCCGCTGCTGCTGCCCGCCGGAAAGCTGGATGGGGAACTTGTCCGCCTGCTCCGGTATGCCCACCCGCTCCAGCAGTTCCATAGCGATGTTCGTAGCCTGCTCCCTGGGGAGTTTCCTTACCTTCATTGGGGACAGGGTGATGTTGTTCAGAACGGTCAGGTGGGGAAACAGGTTGAAGGACTGGAACACCATCCCCACGTCCCGGCGGATGGCGTCGATGTTGCGGACGTCGTTGGTGAGTTCAACACCATCAACAATGATTTCTCCCCGCTGATGCTCTTCCAGCCGGTTGATGGTGCGGATGAAGGTGGACTTGCCCGACCCGGACGGGCCGATAATGACCACCACCTCTCCCTTCTTGACAGTGGTGCTGATGCCGCGCAGAGCATGAAAATTGCCGAACCACTTGTGTACATCGCGGCAAACGATAATATCCTCAACCCCGGTCTCCGCTGCAAGTTCGTCTACGGCCATCAGAGCCTCCCCGTTGCTGCCCAGAATAACCAACATCCCGACCCCACGTCCCGCAATTTCGTGTCAAAAACCCATGCCGGACCAACCCCCTACCGCTGCCCCACCCCAAGGTGCTCCTCCACCTTCTTGCTGATATAAGACATGCCATAGGTGAAAACCCAGAACACCACCGCCAGAAATACAAACACCTCCCGCGCGTTGCCCCGGTATTCCGGATTGCCTTGGACAAACACCCGGCCAATTTCCACGATGTCCAACATACCAATGATATAAACCAAACTGGTATCTTTGAACAACCCAATAAACTGCCCCACGATGGCGGGAATAACGTTGCGGATGGCTTGCGGCAGCGAAATAAGCAGGGTGGTTTCCCACTCCGGCAGGCCCAACGCCCGGGCCGCCTCCGCCTGTCCCGGATGCAGCGATTGCAGACCGCCCCGCACGTTTTCCGCCATGTACGCCGCGCTGAACAGGGTAATCACCACTGCGGCCCGGAAGAGCGAGTTTTGCGGGAAGTCTTCCGGGAAGGCCAGCGGCACCAGCACCTGCGACATGAACAACAGCGTAATCAACGGCACCCCGCGAAAAACCTCGATGAACACCACACACAGCAGCTTGACCACCGGCAGGCGGCTGCGGCGTCCCAGGGCCAGGGCAACCCCGATGGGCAGGCTGGCTGCTATTCCTCCCACCGCCAGAATCAGGTTCAGCATCAGCCCGCCCCAGTAGATGACCGAAACGGGTTGTAATCCGGGCGCTCCCGGCACTCCCCGCAATAAAGCCAGGGTCAGGATGAATACCGCCACCCCGTAAATGACAATCCATTTGGCGGACCCCAGCGGAGTAAAGCGGGCCGATGCCCAGCCCAACCCCAGCGCGGGCAGGTTGGCCAGCAGCAACAGCCGCACGTCCATGCCCATCGTTTCCCTGTTGTACGGCAGCAGCGAAAAAGCCGCCGTCCCCATACCCACCAGCAGGGCCACGTTGCGGGCGGCTGGGTTCCCCCGCAGACCCCAGCCCATGCCAAACAGGGCGGTTACCATCAGCAGCGAGACTTGAGGCCGCCAGAAACAATCTTGGCCGGGGCAAGCCGCTGCCGTATTGTACTGGCCGATGATAAACCGGCCGCCCAGCCTTGCCACCACGGTCCAGTCGGCGCCCGCAAAGACCCATTTCAACCCGAACCACAAAGCCAGCAGCAGCAAGCCGCCCGAAACAACCGTCAACGCCGTGTTGAACGGGCTGCCGAACAGGTTGGCATGTATCCAGCCCGTAACTCCCACTTCAGAGCGCGGCGGCAGCATCGTTTCCGGGGCCGGGGTTGCGGGTGTGGTCATAGCTTATCCTCTGCCAAACTGAACGCGCCGGTTATACCAGTTGCCGATAAGCGACCACGCCAAGCTCATCGCCAAATAGGCTGCCATAATCATCATAAAAATGGAAACCGCCGGCGCCGTTTGTGTCATCGTCAACGCTATGTTAGCCAGGTCACTGTAACCGACGGCCCCGCCCAGGCTGCTGTTCTTGGTCAGGTTCAGGGATTGGCTGATCAAAGGCGGTATGATAACCCGTAGCGCTTGGGGAAAGATAACCGTCCGCAGCGAGTTCATCGGAGAAAGCCCCAACGCTCGCGCCGCCTCGGTCTGCCCCCGTCCCACTGACTGAATCCCCGCCCGGACGATTTCGGCGATAAACGATCCGGTGTACATCACCAGTCCAATCAGCAGCACCAGCAGCCCGGCCCGCGCCGTGAACCCCCCGGTTATCAACCCAAACCGCCCCTGCGGTTCCGGGGTCGATACGAAAAAAGGCGAGTCCCCGGTAAAGAAGCTCAACGCCAGCCACGCCCCCAACCCAACCCCAATGGCCGCCGACCAGCCTGCAATCAGCGGATAAGACGCCTTGCCGGTAACCAGTTCCCGCCGGGCCAGCCACTGGTTCACCAAAACGCCCGCAACGATTCCCGCCGCTGCCACCGCCACCCAGATTACGGCGGTACCGGTATCGGATGTGTGAGGCCAGGGCATAGATATGCCCCGGTTGTTGACGTATATCCGCTCGGCGATAACGTACCCTTGCCGCACCGGCGGCAGCGTCAGGAAGATGAAAAACCAGAAAAGCAACTGCACCAGCAGCGGCACGTTGCGGAAAAACTCAATGTAGGCCATCGCCAGCTTGGACACAATCCAGTTGCCCGATAACCGGCAGACCCCGATGAAGATGCCCAAGATCGTTGCCAGGATAACCCCGGCGATTGCCACTACCAGCGTGTTGGTGATCCCAACCCAAAGCGCGTAGTGGAAGGTATCCGACGACTCATAGGGAAGCACCGGGGAATCGCCGATGGGGGTTTGGTATTCCCTGGTAAGAAAACTGAATCCGTAAGGAATATCCCGTTCCTGGATGGCGTTGCCGATGTTGGCGAAAAACCAGACGATCAGGGCGACTACCACCACGCCCGACACAATCTGCGCCGCCCGTTGGATAATCAGCAGATGCCGCCAAAACGGCACCCCCTCGTAGTTCAATATCCGCGGCACTACCGCCATATAACCAATCCCTTACGCAGTACTAAACCCGCCCCGTTCATCCCCAGCCGGTTCAAGGATAACCCAAAAGGGGACGGATGGCCTTGACCATCCGTCCCCTAATCATCCCGATTTCAGCCACCGGACATTCTGGTGGCTACCGCAAGGGAGCCGTGTAAACCTGCCCGCCCTTGGGGCAGTCCGTGCAGGGAGCTGCGCTCCACAGAGCGTTGCGGCTGCCTTCCCGAAGCAGTCCCAGCGGGGTAAGGTGGCGGTCGTAAATGTCCCCGTAGTTGCCCACGGCCTTAATCACGTCCTGGGCCACTGTATCACTCAACCCCAAGGTTTCCTGTCCGTAAGAACCTTCCAGACCAAACAGCCGGTCAATGGCAGTGTCGCCAGTGGCGGCGGTTGGCACGTTGGTCGAAGTCACCCCGTAGGCTTCCGCGTAAATCAGAATAGCCATAACCGTCGATACTACGTCAAACCATTGCTCGTCGCCGTGAGGCACCACCGGACCTAGCGGCTCCTCTGAAATGGTGCCCGCCAGAATCACGTGGTCGTCCGGGCTGTCGAACCCGGCCCGCGTGCTGACCAGCGCGGAACGGTCAGTGGTCAGCGCGTCGCACTGCTCACTCAGGTACGCTTCGTTGGCCGCAATATTGTCCAGGAACGTAGACACCTCAGCGTTGAGGTTGTTCTGATTGATGAAGTCTTGCAGGTTAAGCTCGGTGGTAGTGCCCTGCTGTACGCACACCGCCACATCCTGCAACTCCATCATATCCGTCACACCCAGGCTCTTGGGAACTATAAAACCCTGGCCGTCGTAGAACATCGTCGGGGCGAAGTTGCCCCATTGGGCGTCCCGCGAGGACGTCCAGGTCGTATTCCGCGACATCAAGTCCACTTCCCCCGACTGCATCGTCGGCCCCCTCTCGGCGGCGGTAGTGGGCCGGAACTCCACCTTGTTGGCGTCCCCCAGCACGGCGGCGGCCACCGCTCGGCAAAGGTCAATGTCAAAGCCCTTGGTATTGCCGGCGTCATCAACGAAGCCGAACCCGGACAGGCTGTTATTGCTGGCGCAAATCAAGGTTCCCCGTGCCTTAACGGTCTCCAGTCGGCCGCCTTCCATCATCATCGGACCAGCCTTGGCCTCTTCCAACTCCATTTTGGTCGTTTCCAGCTCTTTCTTCACCGCATCAAACTCGGCCTGGGTGACTCCCTCTTCGGAGCAGGCAATCAGGCCCACCAGGGCCAGAGAAATCAGCGCCAAGGAAAGGCATTTAAGAACCGCGGGCATAACAATCTCCTTTTTTGTTTTGGATCGGCATTCATTAAGTTACGATCCTGTTTTTGTTTTGGATTGGTATTCATTGCTACGATCCTGCTTTCTTCGGCAGAAACCACGCCCAAGGATTACAGGTTGGTACCCCGGAAGGGCTTCGATCCCTTGATCTCCACCTTGAAAGGGTGGCGTCCTAACCTGGCTAGACGACCGGGGCACTTCAATTATTATACAATATGCCGGGCGGTTTTCGCCACAACTCATTATGGGTACACGTAACAATTCAGACTTGGTGAGATGAATTGGTTTCAGCCAACTGTCACTTTTTTCAGGGGGTTTGGGGCAGAGGGTTTGGAGGATTCATCCCCCAACGTAACCCAACCCCCATATTCCGCCATCAGCCACTCCGATCCCCTCAACCCTGAACAGTTACGGGTACACTGCCAGCGATTTCAACGCCAGGTCCTCGGGCCAACCGCACATCAGGTTCATGTTCTGCACCGCCTGACCCGCGGCCCCCTTGACCAGATTGTCGATGCAGCTGATGACGATGAGCCGCCCCGTGCGGGAGTCCACCACCGGGTAGACCAAGCATTGGTTGTTGCCCAACGTCTGTTTGGTCTGCGGGGGGGTCGCCGTGACTACTACGAAGGGATGGTCCCGGTAATAGTCTTCGTACAGTTCCCATACCTGCCGGGACGGGTCCGCCCCGTCGCTCAGGTACTCCGGCCGCAGTTGGGCGTAGCAAGAGCTGAGGATGCCCCGGGTCATGGGTATCAGGTGGGTCAGGAAGGTTATGTTGAGCCTTTCCCTGGCCAGGGCGTCTAGCTCCTGGGTAATTTCGGGCAGATGCCGGTGGCCGCCCACGGAGTAGGCCATGACGTTTTCGTTGACCTCGGAGTAGTGGGTGGTCAACGCCAGGCTGCGCCCGGCGCCGGAAACGCCGGACTTGCTGTCAATGACGATGCCGCCCTCAATTAAGCCGTGCTGCACCGCCGGCGCCAACCCCAAGATGGCGCTGGTGGGGTAACAGCCGGGGTTGGCAATCAAACGGGACTCGGCTACCTCGTCGCGGTGCAGTTCGGTCAGGCCGTAGACCGCCTCTTCCAGGTAGGCGGGGTCCGGGTGTTCGACGCCGTACCACTCGGTGTACTCGGCGGCCTGCTTCAGCCGGAAATCGGCGCTGATGTCCACCGTCTTGATGCCCTGTTCCAGCAGCGGAATGACCGCCTCGGCGCTGGCCTTGTGGGGCAGGGCCGAGAACACCAGGTCCAGGCTGCCCTCCAGTTCGGGGGTGATGGTCAGGTCCAGTTGGGACAGGTGGGGGAACACACCGCCCAATTCCTGCCCGGCGGCGCTGCGCCCGGTGACCGACGTAATCTCGACTTCCGGGTGTTGGTACAGAATCCGAACCAGCTCGGAGCCGGCGTACCCGGTCACGTTGATGATTCCTACTTTCATGGCTGCGTCTCCTGCGTTTCGGGAGTGTGGGGCAATTGGGTGAGCTTGCCCCGGGCCGGTTTCTTCGTTTTCGGGGCCGGCGGAGCATTGGACTCCGGAGGCCCCATCATTCGGTCCCGAGCAGGACATCCGAAGCCGATAATGCAATCGGCGCACAGGGGGCGCTGGGCCTTGCAGACCTGGCGACCGTGGGTGATAAAGGCTACGTGGAAGGGAAACACTTGCTCCGGCTCAACCGCCGCTTCCAGCAGGTCGTGGGCTTTGTCGGCGCTGACCTTGGGGCCGATCAGTTCCAGCCGCTGCGCCACCCGGTAGATGTGGGTGTCAACGGCCATTGCCGGCATCCCCAGGGAAAAATTGAGGATGATGCCGGCGGACTTGGGGCCGATGCCGGGAAGCTGCCGGAGCCACGCCTTGGCGTCGGCCAGCGGCATTTCGGCCAAGAAGGACAGTTCCAGCGAGTTGTCGTTCAACTCCAGTATGCGGGTCAGGATGGCCTTGATGCGCGGAGCCTTAACCTTGGCCAATCCCCCGACGCTGATGGCCGATTCTATCTCGCCGACGTCGGCCGCGGCGATGGCGTACAACTCGCCAAACCGCTGCATCAGGCTGCGGAACGCCCGCTCCGAGTTGATGTCGGAGGTGTGCTGCGACAGTATGGTGAAGACCAATTCGTGGGCCGGGTCCAGCCGGGGTTCATCGGGCAACGGCCCATACTGCTCGGTAAGCAAACGAATGGCTTCCGATATGGCTATGGAAGGCTTGGCAGTTTTTCTGGTTCGTTTCTTGGGAGGCATAATCCGGTAATTGACCGGCGTTGTTTTTGTGCGGATAAGGGACTATCTCAAAATTGCGCTCGTTAAGGCAACCCAGTGAGGCAACCCAGTGAGCCAATCCATCGGCCTAATCCAGTCCTTTCGTCCTCTGTTTACCCGTGGGCCGGCCCTGAGGTCCCCGAAGAACTACCTTAGTTGCTCCCCAGTTGCTCCCAGGCAATGACCTAAACAGCTACGCTTCAGCCTTCCTCGCCCGGGCCGCGGCCGCGCTGGGACCGCAGGAACTGCTCAAGCTCATGGACGACCGCCGATGGGTCCGGCATTTCGCTGTCAGACTGGGCTTCGTCGTAGCGAGATTCCAACTTTTTAATGTATTCCTGCAACTGTTCGTCCTGGTCCACCGCCTTGAGCACTTCCTGGTCGAAAGTATCGGCGGCGGCGCTAAGTTCCTTCAGGTCGATGGGCAGGCTGAGCAGGGCGATGAGGTTCTTGGCCAGGGTGTAGCTGATGCGGTAGTTGGGCGCGGCCTGGAGGTAGTGGGACGTGTGCCCCCAAAGCGAGGCGTAGGCCATGCCCTGTCGGGTGCAGGCGTCCATTACCGCGGTGCTGATGCCGGTGGGTCCCTGGTAGTTGGAGGTACCCACGCTGGCTGAATCCAACGCCTGCTGCAAGTCGGGTTGGGTCGAAGAGCCGGTCAGACGCACCGGCCGGGTGTGGGGTACGGCATCCAGCAGCGCCCCGACGTGGATCACCGTTTGCACCCCGTACTCGTGGGCAACACCGGAAATCAGGGACGAGAAGGTGCGCCACCGCAGATTGGGCTCCACTCCCAAGAGGAACATGATTCCCGGGGCGCCCTCGGAGCCTTCCGGCGACCAGTAGTGAAACTCGTTGGCCGGCCAATGAATCAGGCGGCGTCCATCCCGGGTCCGGGTCGAGCGGGGCCGCTCCCGGGTAAAGACGTAAAACTCCTCCGGGTCAACTTCGGCAAACTTCCGGGCCCCGAGCTTGCGCAGCAGGTACTTGATGGTGTTGGTGGCGCTTTCCGCAGCGTCGGGCCAGCCGGCGTAGGCGATTAGCAGCCGGTCCAGGTTGTTGGGCGGGGTCTCATGGATGGTCAAGTGCTCGGATAGAGGGGACACGGCGCCCTCCTGATAAGTGTTTTGTTATTGCCAACCCGGGAAAGACAACGATCGAACAACTGGCCGGGTTCAGGTCGGTCAAAACCGACCGGTCGAAGGCGGGGTAAAGTTCAGGGCGACCTGGGCAACTGCCAAGGACTGCCCCCTGGCTTCAAGTCAATCTGTCCGGCCAGCGCCAACACGACGGCCCACGCGTCGCCCATTTAATCCAAGCAGGACGCCGGAAAGAATATGCCGTCCCAACCAAAATAGCAAGACCTTGACAACAGGCCGCAGGATGATTGCTAAATCCCTTTAGTCGTTCGTCCTGAGGGGGCCCCAACCGTTCGTCCTGAGGCTCTCGAAGAGCTTCCTTGTTGACTCACCCTCGTTGACCGGCTCTTGATGCACTGGCTCAGCACCGACTCAATAACTTTTCAATCGTCCTGCACTGGCGTCCTGCATTGGGTTGAAACGCAGTAACAACGACGGCAAAACCGGAACGGCAAAACCGGCCAAACGGATTCATGCAAAGCCGACCACCAGGCGTTACCACGCCGTCCGGCTCATCAGGTTGCCCAGGAACAGACCAAGGTAAGCCGCGGCCAGCCCCAGGACTATGCTGCCGATTACGCTGGCGGCGGCCCGGACCAATTCGCCTTCCAGCATTAGCCGCACCGATTCCAAGCTCAGCGTGGAGAAGGTGGTGTACCCGCCCAGGAACCCGACGGCTGCCATGCTGCGCAGGGCCGGCGGGACCGGGGTACGCTCCAACGCCAACCCGACCAACAGTCCCAAGACAAAGGAGCCGGTGACGTTGACGATGAACGTGCCCATCACCGTGGCCGGCCCCCATTGGGAGGCCGCCCAGCGCCCCACTCCGTAGCGGAGCAGCGAGCCGCCAGCCCCGCCCAGAGCTACCAGCAGCCAGGTCATTCGGTCCCCGGCATCCGGCTTTTTCCGCGCCGGGTCAGGCCCACACGCCGCGTTCGTTAAGGGTCCGCTCGTCCAGTTCCACGCCCCAGCCGGGCCGGTCCAGCAGGGTCAACTCGCCGTTCTTGATTTCGGGGCGCACCGTGAACAGCTCTTCCCAAATGGGGTCCCGGTCGGCGGTGGGGAAAGTCTCCACAATTTCTCCCACCGGCAGCCCGGCAACCAGGTGGCCGTGGACCTGCGGGTCGTGGTGGGGGGCCAGCCTAACGTTCTGGGCGGCGCACATTCCCGCCACCTTGAGGCACTCGGTGATGCCGGCGGCGCGGGTGCAGTCGAACTGCATGACCTTGACGCCGCCCCGGGTAATCAGGTCCCGGGCATCCCAGCGGTGCGCGGCATTTTCCCCGGACGCTATGGGGATGGACGTAGCGGCGGCCACCTGTCCCAAGCCTTCCACACGGTCATACCAGTGGACCGGCTCTTCCAGCCAGCGAATCCCCAGCGGTTCCAGCAGATGCGCGGCCCGGATGGCGGTGGGGACGTCGTAGCCTTCGTTGACGTCCAGCATCAAGTCAACGCCGGGCCCGACGGCATCCCGGACGGCCTTGACCCTAGCCACGTCTTCATCAACGCCGACGTGACCAATCTTGAGCTTGATGGCGTTGTAGCCCATGTCAGCGTAGGTCTCGCACTCCTGCACCAAGTCGGACAGGGTCTTGTCGTCCTGGTAATAGCCGCCGGTGACGTAACAGGGGACGGTCTGGCGGGTCCCGCCCAGCAGCCGGAAGACGGGCATATTGGCCGCCTTGCCCTTGATGTCCCACAGGGCGATGTCCACACCGGCGATGGCGGTCATCATCTGGGGACGGCCCCAGCCGGCGGCAGCCCAGCCCACCTGGTGGTTCAGGCCGAACATCATGTCCCACAGCCGCTCGTTGTCCCGGGGATCTTCACCCACCAGCATCGGTTTCAGCACATCGGCGACGATGCGGGACGCCCCGGCAGCCTGCCGGTTACCCTGGGCGTCCTGGGTGTAGAGGCCGGGGAAGGGCGCGCCCTGGCCGTGGGCCTCGCCGATGCCGGTGATGCCCTCGTCGGTATGAATCCGAACCACCAGTTCGTTGACCCGGCCGATGGTGCGCAGGGCGGTCCAGAAGTCCTTTTCGGGCGGCGGCCAGACCAGGACAATGGCCTCAACATCGGTTATTTTCACGGGGCGCTCCTGTCGGAAACTGTCTCAAAAGTCCGTTCGTTGGAGCAATCCATTGATTGACCTCATCGCCTCCCGTATCCACGAGGGCAGGCTCCGAGGCTATCGAAGGACTTCCTTGGTTGCCCGTCCCAGACTGAAAATCCAGACTGAAATTTCAGGCATCGGTTTGGGACAGTTACTTTAGGCATGGTTGCTTGATGGATACCTACTCGCCTGTTGTTTGGCTACCCGGCACGCCCCGGGGAGATGCCCGGCGTCTTCATGCGCAGGCTGTAGACTGAGGTGCGGGCGGTGAAGTACATGGTCTGGTTGTCCGGGCCGCCCCAGGCGCAGTTGGCCGGGATTTCGGGCAGGCGGATGATGCCCAGGCCCTGCCCGCCGGAGTCGAAAACCCAGCATCCGCCGGGGCCGGTGCAGTAGACCCGGCCCGCCGAGTCCACCTTCATGCCGTCGGGAACGCCGTCCGGCTCGTCGGAGGACATATCGGCGAAGACCCGCCCATTGGAGCAGGCGCCGTCAGAGTCAACGTCGTAGGCGTTGATATGCATGGACTCCCGGGTGTTGGCGACGTACAGGACGCTCTCGTCCGGGGAGAAGGCCAGGCCGTTGGGATACTCGGTGTCGGTGACCGCAGCGGTGACCGTGCCGTCGGGCATGATGCGGTGGACGCCGGCGAAATCTATCTCCCGGTCCGCCGGGTCGATGCGCCCGCTGGGGTTGGTGAAGTAAAGGCTACCGTCGGACTTGCATACCACGTCGTTGGGCCGGTGTATCCGCTTGCCTTCCCAGCGGTCGGCCAAGTTGGTGATGGACCCGTCGGCCTCCCGGCGGCTGATGCGCCGGCCATCGCCTTCGCACATAATCAGCCGGCCTTCCAGGTCGAAGGTCAGGCCGTTGGAGCCGCCGCTGTTGTCGCGGTACACCTCGGCGGAGCTGCCGGGCGTGACGCGGTAGATGATGCTGGTGCGGATGTCTACAAAAAGCAGGTAGCCGTCGGGGTGCCACAAGGGACCTTCAGTGAACTCAAACCCGGTGGCAACCAGGTAGGTAGGTGAGGATTCTACGATGTCGTCCAATACGTCTGCCATGCTGCCGTCCTCCAAGGTGGGGATTTGGGTGAGCGGTCAGGGTGACGGCGCTGGTGAGTTATTCGGCGAGATACTCCCGGCGCCAGACTGCCGGGAGTATAAATGCAGCGGCGGCCTAATTCAACCGGAAATTAGACGGCGCAAGCCGGGCGTCCGCCAGTCCGGCAAACCCGGCTTGCGCCGTTGTACAATGTTATCCAACAGGGATTGGCAACCAGGGTTGTCCCTTCACATTGCCATCCCGGTTTATCCTCGATACTCTAAATTTTTGGGGCTGACGTTGACCATCGAGCAACAAATCCAGGCGGTTTTGACCGCGTTATCCCAAGTGCTGGCCTGCGCCAACTGCGGCGCGAGGTTCCGCTTCGGCGACCTGGACTGCCCCCATTGCGGGGCCGAGTTAGACGAGTATTTCCGGCAGTGGGCCATAGAACTCCTGCATAAGCTGGGCCACCAAGTGGATTGACCCACCTCTGACGTCCGGTGACGTCCGGGCCACCACTGCCGACGGCCCGGTGCAACCTGAACAAACCCCGGTTGAATCACCTCTGGTTGAACCACCCCGTCCTTTGGGATAAGCTAGCCCGAAACTTGGGCGCCCGGCCTTTCGACCAACATCCGGCAGCATCCGGTCTATTGCGTCCCGGCTTAACCGCCGGGTTAACACCTACGGAGACCCCCGGAGGAGATTTCCATGACCACAGCAACGGCCCTGCAAATCCGCGGCAGAGAACGGGACGAGTTGGCCCAGGAATTGAGCCGCCGCGTGTCCGGCGAGGTTCGGTTCGACCCATTCTCCCGGGTGCTGTACAGCACCGACGCCAGCATTTACCAGATGCAGCCGGTGGGGGTAGTCATTCCCCGCAGCGTGGAAGACGTTCTGGCGGTCATGGAAGTGGCCCGGGACAACGGCATTCCGGTGCTGCCCCGGTCCGGCGGCACCAGCCTGGCCGGCCAGTGCGTGAACCACGCCATCGTCATGGACTTCAGCAAGTACATGAACCAGGTGTTGGAGGTGAACCCGGAAGAACGCTGGGCCCGCGTCCAGCCCGGCATCATTTTGGACCAGCTCAACCGGCAGTTGGCCCCCCACAATCTCCAGTATGCCCCCGACCCCACCACCGCCAGCCGGGCCTGCGTCGGCGGCGGCATCGGCAACAACACCTGCGGCGCGCACTCGGTGATTTACGGCAAGACCCTGGACCACATTCAGGAGTTGGACGTGGTGCTGTCCGACGCATCCCGCGCCCACTTTCAGGAACTGGATGGGCCGGCGCTGGAGGCCAAGCTCGCCGGCGCCGGGCTGGAGTCGGAAATCTACCGAGGAGTGCTGCGGGTGGCCCGCGAGAGCATCCCGGAAATCGAAGCGCGTTACCCCAAGATTATGCGCCGGGTCAGCGGGTACAACCTGGACAATTTCATGACGGAAGGGCCGGTAAACTTGGCCCGCATGGCCGTTGGCTCGGAAGGCACTCTTTGCGTGACCGCCGAGGCCAAGATAAACCTGGTGGACCGGCCTACAATGACCAGCCTGGCAGTGCTGCACTTCAAGGACATCGTGGAGGCCAGCGAGGCCACCCGCGAGGTTTTGCAGCACCCGGTCTCGTCCATCGAGCTGATGGACAAGATGATGCTGGACCGCTGCCGGGAGTCGCTGGGGTTTGCCCAAAACCTGTCCTTCGCCGAAGGCGACCCGGGCGCCCTGCTGCTGGTGGAGTTTTACGGCGAGTCGGAAGCCGAGTTGACGTCCAAAATGGAAGCCCTGCGCAGCGACATGGCCCGCAAGCGGCTGGGCTACGCCTGCGTCAACCTGATGGACCGCCCGTCTCAGGCCAACGTCTGGCGCATCCGCACCGCCGGGCTCGGGCTGCTGATGAGCATTCACGGCGACGCCAAGCCCCTGCCCTACGTCGAGGACACCGCGGTGGACCCGGAAAAGCTGGGCCCCTTTGTCCGGCGGTTCGATGAGATAGTCCGCAGCCACAACACCGAGGCCGGGTACTACGGCCACGCCAGCGTCGGCTGTCTGCACATCCGGCCCTTGGTCAGCCTCAAGGACGAGGCGGGCATTGACCGCATGATTGCCATTGCCGACGAAATCAGCGACCTGGTCAAGGAGTTCGGCGGGTCGCTGAGCGGGGAACACGGCGACGGAATCGTCCGCGGGGTCTGGGCCGAGAAGATGTTCGGCCCGGAGCTGGTGCAGGCGTTCCGGGACGTCAAGAGCGCCTTCGACCCCCAGGGAATTATGAACCCGGGCAAGATATTCGACTGCCCTCCTATGGGCGAAAACCTGCGGTACGGGACGGAATACAGCTCGACCGGCATGGCCACCACCCTCGATTTCTCGCTGGACACCGACTACGCGGGCGCCGTGGAGATGTGCAACGGGATGGGCGCCTGCCGCAAGCTGGACGGGACTATGTGCCCATCGTTCATGGCCACCCGCGACGAGGAACATTCGACCCGGGGCCGGGCCAACCTGCTGCGGGCGGCGCTCTCCGGCAATTTGCCCGAGGGTACGATGACTGGCCGCCGGCTGTACGAGGCGCTGGACCTTTGCCTGGAGTGCAAGGGCTGTAAGTCCGAGTGCCCGTCCGGGGTGGACATGGCCAAGCTGAAGTACGAGTACCTGGCCAACTACTACCGGACCAACAAAGCGCCGCTGCGGGCCAAGCTGTTCGCCCACATTAACCGGGTCAACCAATGGGGCAGCCGGTTCGCGCCGCTGTCCAACTGGGGGGCGGCCAGCCCGCTGGGGAAGCTGATTTCCCGAAGCATCCTGGGGGTGCATCCGCAACGCCGCCTGCCGTCCTTTGCGGGCACCACTTTCGCCCAATGGTTCAACCGCCGGCAGCCGGGAGCTGCCGCGAAGGGTGTCGTTGCGCTCTTCAACGACACCTTTATGAACTACAACTACCCGCAGGTCGGCGCGGCGGCGGTGGAACTGCTGGAAGCCGCCGGGTACCGGGTGGAGTTGGTAAGCGCCGGGTGCTGCGGGCGTCCCATGATTTCCAAGGGGTTCATGGACGAAGCCGCCGCCGCCGCCCGCGCCAACGTGGACGCGCTGTACCGCTTCGCGGAGCAAGATGTTCCCATTATTGGCTGTGAGCCTAGCTGCCTGTTGACCTTCCGGGACGAATACCCGGAGTTGGTGAACGACGACCGGGCCAAAAAGGTGGCCGAGAACAGCTTCTTGATTGACGAGTTTCTGGCGATGCTGGCGGACAAGGACGAGTTGGACCTGCAATTCGACGATACGGTCAAGCGGGTGCTGTTCCACGGCCACTGCCACCAGAAATCGCTGGTGGGCACGGCCAGCTCGCTTCAGGCCCTGCGGCTGCCTCCCAATTACGAGGTTGAACTGGTTAACTCCGGCTGCTGCGGCATGGCCGGCTCCTTCGGTTTTGAGAAGGAACACTACGACATTTCAATGACCATCGGCGGTCAGTCGCTCTTTCCGGCGGTCAACGCCAAGGGGCCGGAATGGGAGGTGGCCGTAATGGGTGTGTCCTGCCGTCAACAGGTGGAACACGGCACGGGACGCCCGGCCCGCCACCTAGCCGAGGTGCTCCGGGACGCGCTGGCGCAACCCGGCGGGTAGCCGGAAGCAGGGTCTATTGTATTGTTCCCGTAATTCCTCCGGCAAGTTCAGCGCTGCATTGCCAGACCATCCCAATTCAGGGGGTTTGGGGGATGAATCCCCCAACGTAGCCCCCGTCCCCAGAAAATTAAAAGACCATGTACCCGGCAGGAAGTCCTTCGAGGGCCCCAGGACGAACGGTTTTAATTGGCCGGTGTCCTGCGCCGGTTCAGGACACCGGGGGGCGGTGGTGCGCCCAGGGTCGGGCCTGTTCAAAGGCCGCCGATGCCTGCAACACTTTGGCCTCGGCGCCGCTCGGCCCGACGATGTGCAGGCCGATGGGAAGTCCGTCCGTGGAGAACCCGCAGGGGACGCTGGAAGCGGTCTGCCCAGTCATGTTGATGGGGAAGGTGAAGGGCAGGTAGCCCCAGAAGGGGTTGACTTCCTTGCCGCCGATTACCGATGGCCGCTCGCCGATGGGGAAGGCCGGGACCGCCATCGTGGGGGTCAGCAGCAGGTCATAGCGGTCGAAGAACTCCTCCATCTGCCGCCGCAGTTGGTCCACCCGCAGCAGGGCGCGGGAGAAGTCCGAAGCGGTCAGGGCGGCGGCGTGTTCCAGAGTGTTGCGGACGTAATGGGTGAAGTCGTCCCGGTGGGACTCCAGCAGGTGGCCGTAGGCGGCGTAGGTGCCGGTGGCGAAGATGTCGTAGAAGGCCGGGAAGGGGTCTTCCAGCGACAGGTCCGTTTCCTCGACTGACGCACCCAACTCCTGAAAGACCTGCGCCGCTTGCGACGTCAACCGGGCCACCTCCGGGTCAACGCCAGCGTAGCCCAAGTCCCCACTCCAGGCCATTCGCAAACCCCGGACGCCCCGGTCCAACCCGGCGGAGTAATCTTCCGGCGGCTGCCGCATCGACGTTGGGTCACGGGGGTCGGGGCCGGCCAACACCTGGAGCAGCAGGGCGGTGTCGGCCACGGTGCGGGACATGGGGCCGGACTGGGAGAAGTGATTGGACGAAGGCAGACCATATCCGCCGTACCGGGGCACCCGGCCCTGGGACGGCTTGATGCCGAAGACGCCGCTGAAGCTGGCCGGGATGCGGATGGACCCTCCGCCGTCGCTGCCGGTGGCCAGGGTGGACAGGCCGGCGGCCAACCCTGCGCCGGCCCCGCCGCTGGAGCCGCCGGGGGTGTGGGCCGTGTTCCAGGGGTTGCGGCAAGGCTCGCCCAGCAGGTTTTCCGTCGTGCCTGACTGCCCGAACTCGGGGGTGTTGGTCTTGCCCAGAATAATCGCCCCGGCCTGCCGCACCCGTTCTACCACCGCCGAGTCTATGTCCGGCACCCGGTCACGGAACAGCGCCGACCCCATCGTGGACGTAAGCCCCTTGGTCAACTCCAGATCTTTGATGGAGATGGGGATGCCGTGGAGCGGGCCGACCGTGTCGCCCCTTTGCACGGCGTCCTGGGCGCGGGCCGCGTCGGCCAACGCCTGCTCCGGGCACAGGGTGAGATAGGCGTTGAGTTGGGGGTTCAACCGCTCAATGCGCTGGTAAAATAGCTCGGTTAGCTCGACGATGGACACCTCTTTCGCGTCGATTTTCTGGCGCAACTCGGTGGCGGGGGCGAAACCCAGTTCCTCGTCCATGACAAACCTCTTGCGAATTTCGATACGGCTATGCGGCCCGGCAGCGACCGGGAGTTTAGTTGCAACCGGGATAAGCGCCCGGACACCTTACCGGCCCGGACGGGTTAGAATGGATATAATCCTGCTTCCCCCTGGGCCGACGCTGGCGCCCATTATAACAACGCAACATAACAACGCAATGCTGGGTCGGGCAGGGGCCAGGGTCTTTTAATTTTCTTGGGACGGGGGCTACGTTGGGGGATTCATCCCCGTCTCTGAAAAGGCCCTGCCCCTGAATTGAGGTGGGCCGGCAATGCAGCACTGAGCTTGCCGGGGGATTTACGGAGAATAATTAAAAGACCCTGGGGCAGGGCATTTCCTGGACCGGGGGAGCAGCGAGGCGATAGGACTCTTGAAAACCGTGTCATTAGTTTTGGGACGGACCTTGGGGATCGCGCACATTGGAGGCGAAAGGGCTGGGAATATACGACAAAAGGCGACATTTCGCGACATTTGAGCGTGGAGCCCGGTGTTGTTTTGTCGCAGATTGTCGTGTCGTTGTCCACTGATGTCGCGGCGATGTCGCATTTTGTCACCGTTTTGTCGTGTTTTGTCGCCCCTGGAACGCAGGGGAACGGACGTAACTGTTCAGGGTTGAGGGGGGCAGAGTGTCTGATGGCGTAATATGGGGGTTGGGTTACGTTGGGGGATTCATCTCACCAAGTCTGAACTGTTACGAACGGACCCGGCGGTTTGGAGTAGGGAAGTTTTTCCTGTACCATTTTGTCCCATTCTGTCCCATTTGCTCGGGGAGGGCGATTGCCCCGGGAATTTTTCCAGGCAGCCCACGGCCAGGCAACAGAAATATGGTAGCGGGAAGTTGCCGGGCCTGGAAAGGGGCAAGTGTCAGTAAGGCAGGCAAGGAAGTCCTTCGAGGGCCTCAGGACGAGAACGATAAAAAGGGG
Source organism: Dehalococcoidia bacterium (assembly GCA_965262735.1). Classification (GTDB taxonomy): domain Bacteria; phylum Chloroflexota; class Dehalococcoidia; order Lucifugimonadales; family UBA3495; genus CATOSK01. The sequence goes on from CBDHFS010000002.1 coordinate 1,240,121, forward strand.
TTTGGAAACCTGAGAGGTGAATCTTGGCGTTGGCAGGCATCATAGCTAATCCGGCGGCCAGCAAGGACATCCGGCGGCTGGTGGCCCTGGGAAGGGTGATTCCCGACTGGGAGAAGGTCAACACGGTGCGCCGGGTGATGCTGGGGTTGCAGGCGGTGGGCATCGAAACGGTGGTCGCCATGCCCGACAGCGCGCACCTATGCCGACGCGCCCGGGATTACTCACAACTTTCGTTGGAACTTTCCCTCCTGCAAATGCCGGCCCATTATACCGAGGGAGACACCACCCACGCCGCGGCAATGATGGAGGAGTTGGGGGTTGACTGCCTGGTTACGCTGGGCGGCGACGGGACCAACCGGGCGGTGGCCAAGGGCTGCGCTTCCATTCCGCTGGTAGCCATATCCACCGGCACTAACAACGTCTTTCCCACAATGGTCGAGGGGACGCTGGCGGGCATGGCCGCCGGGCTGGTGGCGCAGGGCAGGCTGGACCGGGACCGGGTCGCTACCGTCAGCAAGACGCTGGAAGTGTTCGTGGACGATGCCTACCGGGACCTGGCCCTGGTGGACGTGGCGTTGTCACGGGAGAGGTTCGTAGCGTCGCGGGCCATCTGGGACCTGGAAACGCTGTACGAGGTCTACCTGACCCGGGCCGAGCCTTTCGGCATCGGGTTGTCCGCGGTGGGGGGACAGCTTCAGCCGGTGTCGCTGGCCGACGACGGCGGACTGCGGTACGTGCTGGGCCCCGGAGAAGGCGCTCCCCAGGCCCAAGTCCTGGCCCCCATCGCGCCGGGCGTGGTGTCGGAAATAGCCGTCACCGGGGTGGAGCGGCTGGAATTGGGGGAGCCGGTGGAGTTGGAACGGCGGCATTGCACGGTGGCGCTGGACGGCGAGCGGGAGTTTGCCGTGACCCCGCAGCAGCGGCTGGAGGTGGTGCTCCGCCGCAACGGGCCGCCGGTGGTGGACGTGAACCTGGCCATGAGACGCGCGGCGGAACAGGGAGTGCTGCGGCAGCCGTAGCGTCGCGAAATGCCCATAAGCCGTCCAGAAAACACGTCGAATTTTGCGGCTTCCCACCGTTAGGATGCGTTCAGATGGTAAGCGCGCCTCGGCAGACCACCCCGCCAAATCAGCCGCCCGGCTGAAACCCTACCAACGCCGATGCGCCAGGTGACGCATGGTTTCTGAACTGCAACAAGATTCCCCGGCCCAAGTCCCAACGATAATCGCCCCGTCCATACCCGAACCGTCCATACCCGAACCGTCCATACCCGAACCGACACTGCCCGAACCGGCGCTGCCCGCCACGTCCATACCGGAAACGCCTGGCGCCGGGCCGCTGGACATCGGAACGGAACGGCTGTGTTCCTGCCCCCGGCAGCACATCAACTGCCTGACCGCCAAGGAATGGATTACGTCGCAATTGGGCGTGTGGAAGTTCGCCTACGAGTCCCGCGACGTGAGGAACAAGTCACTGCATCCGGCCACGTTTCCCATAGCCCTGGCCAAGCAGTGCATCTCCCTGTTCACCCACGAGGGGGAGTTGGTGCTGGACCCCTTCGCGGGCAGCGGGACGACCTTGGTGGCGGCGCAGGACCTGAACCGCAACGGCGTGGGGTTCGACCTGAAACCGGACTACGTGGAGCTGAGCAGTTCGCGGTTGGCTGAAAATGGCGGGGACGGTCCGGCGCGGCAGTTGGCCCGGTGCGAAGACGCCCGCAACATCCCCGGCTACCTGCCGGAGGATTCGGTCAGCCTGCTTTTGACCTCGCCCCCCTACGCCAACCTGCTGAACCGGCCGCGGAAGAACAAGAGCCGCCGCTCGGACCAGCGGAAAAACGAACAGTTGGGGAAAGTTGAGCAGTATAGCCAGGACACCCGGGACCTGGGTACGTTGACCTTGGAGCAGTACCAGCAGGCGATGGCCGAGATTTTCGCGGGGCTGCTGCCGCTGCTCAAGGAAAAGGCCCACTGCGTGATCAACGTGCCGGATATGTGGTGGGAGAACCAGCGGATTACCATTCACATGTCGGTGGTGGACGCGCTGCGGCAGGTGGGATACGAGCTTCGCAACGTCATCATTTGGGACCGGACCAACATCGTCAACCGCATCGGCATTTTCGGGTGGCCGTCCAACTACATAACGATGGGGACGACCTTTGAGTACCTGTTGGACTTTTGGAAGCCACCGGCGGGCTAGGTCTGCACCGGCGGACGGTTTTCTGCTACGCTCCCGGCGTCACTCTCCGGGAGCGTAGTCTTTTGGGGTTAAGCAAGTCCTTCGAGAGCCTCAGGAAGAATGCGTTGAACATACGGGGGTGGGGTGCGTTGGGGGATGCATCCCCCAAACCCCCTGGATTGAGGGAGTTCTTCAAGGTCCTCAGGACGAAGGGATTAGTAACGTGGAGGCAGGTTGCTTTCCGGGTTAGAGTTGCTGATAGCCCTGTTTGCCGTCTTTGCCGGGGCCACGGTCATGGGCACGGTGAGTTTCGGCATGGGCCTGGTGGTGGCGCCGGTGCTGCTGCTGTTCCTGGAGCCGCAGGAGGCCGTGGTCGTCGTCAACGCCATCATCGGCATCGTGTGCGTCTTCGTGCTGGCGCAAACGCGGCGGCACCTGCGGCTGAGGCAGTTGCTGGGCATGGCGGCAGGCGGGTTGTGCGCCGTCCCGCTGGGCGTCCTGTTGCTGAGCTATGCCCCGGCGCATCTGCTGCGCATCATCATTGCGCTGGTCATACTGGCGTTGGGAGCGCTGCACCTGTTCAACATCCAGATTCCGATGACCCGTCGGCGGTTTTCCGGGCCGGTGTTCGGGTTCCTGACTTCGTTGTCCATAGCCACGCTGAGCATTGGCGGGCCGCTGGCAGCGGTGTACATCGTCGCCCAAAAGTGGCCCCCGGACACCATGCGGGCATCGCTGGCCTTCTTCTTTCTGGTCGTCTACGTGCCGGCCTTCGGGTTATACGTGGCTTCGGGGCTGGTGGACACGGCGACGCTGGCCAACATTGGCCTGATGCTGCCGGGCCTGGTTGCCGGGTTCGGGCTGGCGACGCTGATAGTGAAGCGCATCAACGAGGCGGTGTTCCGGTACGTGGCCATTGGGGTAATCATCACCGGCAGCTTGATGCTGCTGGTGAGGGAGGTTACGCCGCTGTAAGGAAGTCCTTCGAGAGCCCGGGGACGACGGATTTGGTGTCCTTGGGCCGAACGGACTTTGAGGGCCTTGGGACGACCGATTTGAGGATGGTCTTTCCGCCGGCTGAAATAGGGAAGGGCCCGGGAATGGGCCCGAGAAAGCAGGGTCTTTTAATTTTCTTGGGACGGGGGCTACGTTGGGGGATTCATCCCCCAAACCCCCTGAATTGAGGTGGGCCGGCAATACAGCACTGAGCTTGCCGGGGGATTTACGGGGAATAATTAAAAGACCCTGCCCGAGAAAAGGGCCCGGCGCAACGCCGGGCCCTTCTTTGATGCAACCACGAGCCGGGGCAGGGTCAGCCGTTGAGGTCGTGGAAGGCCGCGAGGGCGGCGGTGATGCCGTCGCCGACGGCCGCGCCCAACTGGCGGGTGGAGTCGGCGCGGATGTCGCCGCAGGCGTAGACGCCGGGGAGCTTGGTCCTCATGTGCATATCGGTGTACAGGTGTCCCAGCGCGTCCATGTCCAACAGGCCCTTGAGATAGTCGGAGTTGGGGTGGAACCCGACGTAAATGAACGCCGCGGCGGCGGGGTAATCGTAGACTTCGCCGCTCTTGAGGTCCTTCACGCGGGCAGCTTCCATCAAGTCGCTGCCGACGAACTCCTCGACGACGTGACTCCAGAGCCACTTGTACTTGGGGCTGTTGAAGGCCCGCTCCTGAAGGACGGGGGTGGCCCGCAACTCGTCGCGCCGGTGGATGACGGTGACGGAGTTGACGATGCCGCTGAGGTAGAAGCTCTCGTCCATGGCGGCGTCGCCTCCGCCGACGACCACCACGTCCTGGCCGCGGAAGAAGTTGCCGTCGCAGACGGCGCAGTATGAGACGCCTCGGCCGGCGAGCTCGTCCTCGCCGGTGACGCCCAGCTTGTTATGGCTGCCGCCGGAGGCGATGATGACGGCCTTGGCGGTGTAGGTCTTATCATCGGTGCGGACCACCTTAACCGGCTGGTCCATGTCCTCGACGCTTTCGACCTCGGCGTAGTCAATGACGGTGCCGAAGCGGGTGGTCTGTTCTTCCATCATCACGGCCAATTCCTGGCCTTTAACGCCCTTGGGAAAGCCGGGGTAGTTGTCGATTTCGTCGGTTATCAGCAGTTGACCGCCAACGCCGAGGGACTCAATCAGTACCGTCTTCATCATCGCCCGGGTGGTGTACAGGCTGGCGGCCAGACCGGCGGCGCCGGCGCCGAGGATGATGACGTCGTGTTCGGGTTCCATCAATTAAGTTATCCTCCTGTTTCTGGCTAGGCTGCGACCGGGGCGTGTTCGCGGAAGAACTCGACCGTCCGGGTCAAACCCTCTTCCAGGCTGACCCGGGGCGACCACTCCAACTCGCGGAGAGCCTGTTGGCAATCCAGGTTAATGCGGTAAACGTCGCCGGCGCGGGCCGGGCCGTGGTCCGGCTTCCAGCGGTAGTTGGTGATTTCTTTCAGCAGTTGAAATACCTGGTTGATGCTGGCGCCGCATCCGGTGCCGATGTTGAAAGCGCCGCCGTCACCCAGATTGATGGCCTGTATGTTGGCTTCGACGACGTCGTCCACGTAAACGAAGTCCCGCTCCTGCCCGCCGTCGCCGAAGATGCGGGGCTGTTTGCCGGCCAGCATGGCCTGGGCGAAGATGCTGACCACGCCCGATTCTCCCTTGTGGTCCTGCCGGGGGCCGTAGACGTTGCCGTAGCGCAGGACCGTGTAATTGAGGTGGTAGGTGCGGCTGTACAGCTCGATGTAGCGTTCGCCCAGATACTTGGACAATCCATAAGGGGACAGGGGGGCCACCCTGGTGTCCTCGGTGCAGGGGTTGGACGCCGGTTCGCCGTACAGCGCGCCGCCGGTGGACGAGTAGACGAACTTCTCCACGCCCATCTGCCGGGCGGCCTCCAGCAGGCGGAGGGTGCCAATGACGTTGGTCTCGCCGTCGGCGATGGGGTCCTTGGTTGAGGCGCCGACGCTGGTTTGCGCGGCCAGGTGAAACACGAGGTCCGGCTGCACCCGCCGGAAGGTGTCCATCATGGCCTCGCTGGTTATGTCAACATGATGGAACGCGGCGCGGTGGTTCAAATTTTTCAGCTTGCCGGTACTTAGATTGTCAACAATGGCTACGGTATGCCCGTCTTCCAGCAGACGGTCCACGAGATGGGACCCGATGAATCCTGCGCCGCCGGTCACCAGAGCGGTCTTAGCCTGAGCCATGACGACCTCACCCTCCATGCTTGACAGTTGAATCAGCATAATCAGGCCAGGCGACTCGTTGGGTCAACCCCTTCGAACGGCAATTCCTGGCGGTTATGCAATGATAAACCCGCAAGCCGAATTTGCACAATGCCGGTTTGACAACAGCCCGGCCTGTTGCATCCGGGCTGGAGAGTTTCTTTGAATGTTGGGACTCTTAACCCCCCCGGCTCAACGGAGTTGCGCTTTTGGATTAGAGGGGTGACGGGGGTACGTTGGGGGATTCATCCCCCAAACCCCCTGGATTAGGGTATTCTCTGAGGGCATCGGGATGAACGGCGCGGTATGCCGGGCGGAACCGTGGGCGTGTTACAATTCCGGCCATGCGTTGCGGGACGGTGAACCAGATGTTCATTCGAGGGTCTTGGGATGAACGAGCAGGATTGACGGCTTCCGCACCCACTTTTTCCTGATGAAACAGTCGCTGACACCCTGGCTTTCCCCGGAAGAAATAGCCGCCGCCGTGGGCCGGTTGGCCGCAGAGTTGGACCGGGATTACCGGGGCCGGTCGCCAGCGCTGGTGGGTGTGCTTAACGGTGGGTTTATCTTCACGGCTGACCTGGTGCGGCAAATGCACACCGGCATCCGCCGGGTGGAGTTCGTCAAAGCCGCCAGCTATGGGTCAGGGCAGACCAGCTCGGGCAAAGCCAGAATCGAGAAGGGTTTGCCCGCCGAGGCAGTCCGGGGACAGCACGTGGTCATCGTAGAGGACATCGTAGACACCGGAATCACCACGGCGGCGGTGCGGCGATACCTGGGACGCCATCGGCCTGCGTCGCTGGAGATTTGCGCCTTGCTGGACAAACCTTCCCGGCGGGTTACGGAAGTCCCGATCAAGTACGTGGGAGTCAGCATCCCGGACCGGTTCGTGGTGGGTTACGGTATGGACTTGGACCACCGCTTTCGTGAGCTGCCGGGGATTTACGAGGTGTCCGGCGAGGGTCCAGCGGGAGATTGAGATCGGGTTGGCCAACGTTGGGGGATTCATCCCCCGCACGGGAGTGGCCAGGGGCCAGTGACTAGTGGCCAGAAGGCCCGGGCTGACCACATAACCAATAACCACCGGGTTGGCAGTTGCCTGGAAGCCTTGGCTGAAACCAATTTACCTCACCAACTCTGAACTGTTACTTACGACCAACGGATTGGATAGGCCCCGGCGTTGTGTGGTAAAGTGCCATTTTAGCGGGCAACGCGAATTCCCCGGCAAATTTCCTATTGGAGATTATTGACGATGGCCGAACAGATTGGTTTTGTGGGACTGGGAATTATGGGGAGGCCCATGGCCCGGAACTTGATGAAGGCGGGTTACGAGTTGACCGTCTACGACATTGTGGGCGAGGCGGTGGAGGAACTCGCCACCGAGGGGGCCAAGCCGGCTTCTTCCAGCAGCGAGGTAGCGTCCAACACCGACACGGTTATCACCATGCTGCCGGATTCCGCCGACTCGGAGCGGGCCATTCTGGGGCCCGGCGGGGTGCTGGAAGGCGCCAGACCAGGCTCGGTGATTATAGATATGAGCTCAATCGCCCCTTCCATGTCCCAGAAGATTTTCGCCGAGTGCGCCGGGAAGGGCGTTGAGATGCTGGACGCCCCGGTCAGCGGCGGTGAACCCGGCGCCATCAACGCGACGCTGGCGATTATGGTCGGCGGTAAGCAGGAGGTCTTCGACGGTTGCTTCGACCTGCTGAAGACGATGGGCGCCAACGTGGTGCTCACGGGCGACGTCGGGGCAGGCAACACCACCAAGCTGGCAAACCAGATTATCGTCGCCGCCAACATCGAGGCGTTAAGCGAGGCTATGGTGCTGGCCCAGAAGGCGGGGGTGGACCCGGAACGGGTCTTCAATGCCATTAGGGGCGGCTTGGCCGGCAGCGCCGTCATGGAGGCCAAGGCCCCCATGATGCTGGACCGCAACTTCCGCGCCGGGTTCCGCATCCGGCTGCACCAGAAGGACCTGCGGAACGTCTTGCAAACGGCGCAGGAACTCAACGTGCCGCTGCCGGTGACCGCGCTGGTGCAGCAGATGCTAGGGTCGCTGGTCAACGACGGGGAGCAGGATTTGGACCACTCAGCCATCCTGCATTTCCTGGAGAACCTGTCCCACATCGAGGTAAAGAAGGGCGGGTAAGCGCGGAAAGCCCTTCCGCCGAAGTCCTCCCGAAGTCCCTCAAGGGCCTCAGGGCAGGCGGGTTTTTGAGGCAGTCCCTTCCGTTTGCGTCATGGGCAATCCGTCCCGAAGCGTTTCGGGACGGATTTTCTTTCGGCCCGGGCCGAGGGGGTTGAATGAGCGACCCTGCCGCGCTCATTCCGAATGCGATGGCCAAGCCCATTTTCCAAGCCCATTTTCGCGGTAATGCCCTTGTAATGCCCTTCCCATTGCCCTGGTTAAATTCAGAGAGGGCTGGCAAATGGTAAATCCGTTCATTGGTAAATCCGTTCAATAAGGAAGTCCTTCGAGGACCTCAGAAGGAACGGATTGCCGGGTTTGGGCAATTGGGGGATTAGGCTATATAATCCATGCCAAAGGCCGGTCTGGGCGGCGGCGAAACCGGGGATTGCAATCGGGGATTGGATGAAGCCCCCTCTCCCACGTTGCGCGTTTCACGGCTGAGCCGCCAAAGCGCTGACCACAGTATCGAAACGGGGGTTGCGGATGGCCGACGCCAAGCTTGACGAGTTGTGTATTAACACCATCCGGTTCCTGGCGGTGGACGCGGTGGAACGGGCGAGGTCGGGGCATCCCGGCGCGCCGATGGGGGCCGCTCCCCTGGCCTACGTCCTTTGGGACGAATTTCTCAAGCACAACCCTCAAGACCCCAAATGGCCGGACCGGGACCGTTTCATCCTGTCGGCAGGCCATGCCTCGGCTCTGCTTTACAGCCTGCTGCATTTGACCGGCTATGATATTTCTCTGGACGACCTGAAGAGCTTCCGGCAGTTCGGCAGCAAGACCCCCGGCCACCCGGAATACGACCCCGATTCGGGCATCGAGCTGACCACCGGCCCCCTGGGACAGGGGTTTGCCCACGGCGTGGGAATGGCCATCGCCGAGCGTTGGCTGGCCGACCGTTACAACCGCCCCGGCCATGAAATAGTCAGTCACTACACCTACGCCCTGGTTTCCGACGGCGACTTGCAGGAAGGCGTCGCCGCCGAGGCCGCGTCGCTGGCCGGCACGCTGAGGTTGAACAAGCTCATCTACTTCTACGACGACAACGGCATATCCATTGAAGGCGACACGGACATCGCCTTCCTGGAAGACGTGGCGCAGCGGTTTTCCGCCTACGGCTGGCACGTCGTCGGTCCGGTGGACGGCAACGACTTGGCGGGCATCGCCGAGGCCGTGCGGTCGGCGCAGGCGGAGACGCAGCGTCCGAGCCTGGTGGTCTGCCGGACCGTCATCGGGTACGGCAGTCCCAACAAGGCCGGCACCGGCGGCGTCCACGGGGAGCCGCTGGGGGCCGAAGAAGCCCAATTGTCCAAGGAGACGCTGGGCTGGACCTACCCGGAACCGTTCACCGTGCCGGATGCGGCGGGTTCACACTTGGGGCAGGCCCGGGAGCGGGGCCGCCGGTTGCAGGACGAATGGAACGCCCGGCTGGAACGCTACCGGCTGGAATACCCGGAAGAGGCCAGCCGTTTGGAGGACGAACTCGGCGGAGACCTGCCCGAGGGTTGGGACCTGGACCTGGACACGCTGTTCTCTGGCGGAGCGTCGTCCGTCTCCACCCGCGACGCCGGCGGCGCGGTGATGAACGCCATTACCAAGCGGCTGCCCACGCTAATCGGCGGCTCGGCAGACTTGGCGCCGTCCACCAAGACGCTGCTGCTGGACCAGGGCCACTTTGGGCCGGGGGCGTATTCCGGCCACAACTTTCACTTCGGCGTCCGGGAACACGCGATGGGGGCAGTGGCCAACGGCATGGCCCTGCACGGCGGAGTGATTCCCTTCACCGCCACGTTCCTGATTTTCTCCGATTATATGCGGCCGGCCATGCGGCTGGGCGCGCTAATGGGGCAGCGGGTGGTCTACGTCTTCACCCATGACTCGGTGGCATTGGGGCAGGACGGGCCGACTCACCAACCCATTGAGCAGCTTCTGGGGCTGCGGGCCATTCCCAACCTGGAGGTCATCCGTCCCGCCGACGCCACCGAGACGGCCGAGGCGTGGAAGGTGGCGCTGGGCCGCCGCAACGGGCCGACGGCCCTGGCGTTGAGCCGGCAGAACCTGCCGGTGCTGGACCGGGCGGCGCTGGCCCCCGCCGAGGGGGTGCAGCGAGGTGGGTATGTCCTTTGGGAAGCCGACCCGTCGCCGCAAGTCATTGTCATCGCCTCCGGGTCCGAGGTGCCGATTGCCCTGGAAGGGGGCCGGATGCTCAAGGAGCAGGGGATTTCGGCGCGGGTGGTCTCAATACCCGCGTGGGGATTGTTCGACGCCCAACCCGAGTCTTACCGGAAGAGCGTCCTGCCGCCGGAAATCAGGGCCCGTGTATCCATCGAGGCGTCTTCCCCGATGGGTTGGGAGCGGTACGTGGGACTGGAAGGGACGGCAATCGGGGTGCCCCACTTCGGCGCGTCGGCCCCCGGCGACGTCCTGTACGAGAAGTTCGGCCTGACCGCGGAACGGGTGGTGCAAGAGGCGAAACAACTGCTGGGATAAAAGAAGTCCTTCGAGAGCATCGGTACGACCGATGGGACCGGGCCGGGAACGTTGGGGGATGCATCCCCCAAACCCCCTGAATTTAGGGGTCTTTCAGGAACATCAGTACCGGCGGGCCGGATTCATCCGGGAAGAATTTATTTGGGAGTAGCAGCATGGTCAACACGATACGGCAGGCAAACCAACTGGGGCAGTCCATTTGGTACGACAACATCGGGCGCGGAATGATTGAGTCGGGAGAACTGCAACAGCTCATTGACCTGGGCGTCAGCGGGTTGACCGCCAATCCTTCCATTTTCGAGAAAGCCATCTCCGGCAGCTCCGACTACGACGACGCGCTGCTGCGGCTGGCGTCGGAGGGCAAGAGCGTCAACGAAATCTATGAGACCCTGGCGATGAGCGACATCCGGGCCGCGGCGGACCTGCTGCGCCCGGCTTACGATGCCAGCGTCGGCGCCGACGGCTACGCGTCGCTGGAGGTCAACCCGCATCTGGCCGGAGACACTGCCGGCACAGTCGCGGAAGCCCGCCGCTTCTTCCATGAATTGGACCGGCCCAACGTACTCATCAAGGTGCCGGCCACGCCGGAGGGGATTCCGGCCATCCGGCAGTTGATTGGCGATGGAGTCAACGTCAACGTGACCCTGATTTTCTCCCTGGATGCGTACCTTCAGGTGCAGGAGGCATATATCTCCGGGCTGGAGGACCTGGCCGGACGGGGCGGCGACGTGAGCCGGGTGGCGTCAGTGGCTTCCTTCTTTGTCAGCCGAGTGGATACCGCGGTGGACAACGCGCTGGCCGGGCTTTCCACCCCCAATGGAAACGGCGCCGGGTTTGCCAACCTGATGGGTCAAGCGGCGGTGGCCAACGCCAAGCTGGCGTACCAGGCGTTTCAGGATACCTTCGGCTCGGAACGCTTTGCCCGGCTGCGGGAGCGGGGGGCGCGGGTGCAGCGTCCGCTGTGGGCCAGCACCGGCACCAAGAACCCGGAGTACAGCGACGTGCTTTACGTCGACACGCTGCTGGGGCCGGACACGGTGAACACCATGCCCGACGCCACGATGGAAGCCTTTTTGGACCACGGCCGGGCGGCCTTGACCGTGACCGAGGGCGTGACCGAGGCAGCCGCCTCCCTCGACGGGGTGGCCGCGGCTGGGGTTAGCCTGGACGAGATAACCGCGCAGCTGCTGGCGGACGGGGTGAAGGCTTTCGCCGACTCCTTCGACCTGCTGATGGATAACATCGAGCGGAAGCGCTCCCAACTGCTGGCCGCGCCAAGCCCGCGGAGTTAACGCCGGTGGCCCCGCTGCCATTTTTCGAAACGAATCTGCCCGGCTTGGACGCGCAGTTGGACGTCCTGCGCCGGGAAGATTTGGTGCGCCGCATCTGGGACCGTGACCATACCGTTTGGAACCCGCACCCCGCCGAAATCAGCAACCGTCTGGACTGGCTGACCGTCACCACCGTCATGCGGGGACAACTCCCGTTGCTGGAAGGATTTGCCCGGAGCGTCCGGGAGGCCGGGTTCCGTCATGTCGTGCTGCTGGGCATGGGCGGCAGCAGCCTGGGGCCGGAGGTGTTGCGGCAGACCTTCGGCAGTGCGCCGGAACACCCGGAACTCATTGTCCTTGATTCGACCTTCCCCGATTCGGTCCGCGCCGTTACCCAGGCCATTGAACCTGCCCGGACGCTCTTCCTGGTCTCGTCCAAGTCCGGCTCGACCATCGAACCCAACACTTTCTACGCCCATTTCCGCGAGCAGGTTACGCAGGCGGTGGGAACGCAGCGGGCGGGCGGTCACTTTGCCGCAATCACCGACCAAGACACCGGGTTGGCCCGCATGGCCGCCCGGACCGGCTTCCGCCGGGCCTTCCTGAATCCGCCGGACATCGGGGGCCGGTACTCGGTTTTGTCCTACTTCGGGCTGGTCCCGGCGGCGCTCATTGGCGTGGACCTGGCGCTGTTGCTGGACCGGGCCGACGACATGGCCGAGGCCTGCCGTCCCGGTGGGCCGGTGGCAGACAACCCCGGCGCGTGGCTGGGCGCCTGCCTGGCCGCCGGGTGGACCGAGGGCCGGGACAAGCTGAGTCTCAAGACCCCTCCGCCGGTGGCGGCCTTTGGGCTATGGGTGGAGCAGCTGCTGGCGGAGAGCTTGGGCAAAGCAGGCAAGGGCACCATTCCCGTGGTTGGCGAATCGCCAGATAGCCCCGCATCCGGCGGCAGCGACCGGCTGGCAGTCCGCATGAGCGTGGGGGAGGACATGGAACCCGCCCCGGATGCGTCCGATGGAGGCCAGCCCATTGGAGGCCAGCCCATAGTCCACCAACCCACAATCCACCAACCCACAATCCACCAACCCACAATCCAATTAAAGCTGGCTGACCGTTACGACCTGGGCGGTGATTTCTTCCGTTGGGAGTTTGCGACAGCCGTGGCCGGCGCGTTGATTGGGGTGCATCCCTTCGACCAGCCCGACGTGCAATCGGCCAAAGACCGCACCGACCGGGTCCTGGAGAACCGGGAAACCGCCGCTGGCAGTCCCGTTTCCGGCACCGTGGCAGACCTATTGGCGCAAGCCGGGTCCGGGGACTACTTGGCCATCTTGGTCTATGGCCGGGAGACACCGAAGTTGAACGGCGGACTTGGGCGGTTGAGGGCCTTGGTCACGAAACGGTGGGGAATCCCGGCCACGGTCGGCTACGGGCCGCGTTACCTGCACTCCACCGGGCAACTGCACAAGGGAGGCCCCAACTCCGGTCTGTACCTGCTGCTGACGGTGGAACCGGAGCAGGACTTGGCGATTCCGGGTTACGGGTTTTCCTTTGGAACGTTGAATCAAGCCCAGTGGATGGGGGACTTCCAAGCGCTGCAAGAAGCGGGCCGGCGGGCGGCGCGGCTGGATTTGGGGCAGGATCCCACAGTCGCGGTCAGGGAAATGATGGATGGTTTGGGTGGATCAGGGGAACGTTGGGGGATTCATCCCCCAAACCCCCTGAGTCAAGGAAGTCCTTTCGGCGGACCGGTATAGATACAGGACGGGGAGGCGTGACGGTGATGAGGCAAGACTTGGGTTACCAGCAAGACCTGTTCATTTTGCCCTTCGACCACCGGGGTTCCTTTGAAGCCGGGTTGGCGGGCATCCGGGACGGCCGGGTCACGCCGGAACAACTGCGGGAACTTTCGGCCTTCAAGCGCATCATCTACGACGGGTACCTGGAGGCAGTGGCCGGCGGGGCCGTCCCATCCGACACTTCCGCCATTCTGGTAGACCAACAGTACGGCGGGGAAATCCTCGCCGATGCCCACGCCCGGGGCATCACCGCCTGCACCTGCATGGAAAAGAGCGGGCAGGAGGAGTTTGACTTCGAGCACGGCAGCAACTTCCTGCCCCGGTTGCAGGACGCCCAGGTAACCTTCGGGAAGGTGCTGGTGCGCTACAACCCGGAGGGCGACGCCGGGTCCAACGCCACCCAGCGGGAGAAGCTCAAGACCGCCTGCGACGCGGTACACGGCAGCGGCTTGAAGTTTATGTTCGAGCTGCTAGTGCCGGCCACGAGCGAACAGTTGGAGCGGTCTGGAGGCGCGGCGGAGGACTACGACGCCCAAGTCCGGCCCGGGTTGATGGCGGCGGCGATGGCGGAAATGCAAGCGTCAGGCATCGACCCGGACGTATGGAAGGTGGAGGGCATGGACGACCCGGCATCGGCGCAGGCAGTTTCGGCGCAGGCACGGGCCGGCGGGCGCGACAATGTGGGCCTGATAATCCTCGGACGGGGCGAGGACGGCGCCAAGGTTGACCACTGGCTGACCGTCGGGGCGCAGACGCCCGGCTTCATCGGGTTCGCCGTGGGCCGGACGACTTTCTGGCAGCCCGTCGTCCAATGCAAGGAGGGCGCTATCTCCCGGGCCAAGGCGGTCACAAGCATTGCCGGCAACTACGCCCGAATGTACCGGGTATTCACCGGCGCCCGGCAGGAGGCCGCCAACTGACGGACGGGGGTGGGGGACGTTGGGGGATTCATCCCCCAAACCCCCTGGATTAAGGGAGTCCATTGGCTCCCTCGGGACGAACGGGTTTAGCGAGCGAGGCTGGATTTTGGAATTGGGCATGATTGGCCTGGGCCGTATGGGCGGGAACATGGCGCAACGGCTGCTTCTGGCCGGCCACCGGATCGTCGCCTATGACCGCAGCGCCGAGGCGGTACAGGCCAGCGCATCCCAGGGCGCGGTGACCGCCGGTTCCCTGGAAGACGTGGTCTCCCAACTGTCTGCGCCCCGGGCGGTTTGGCTGATGCTGCCGGCGGGCGACCCCACGGAAGAGACCATTGACGAGTTGATACCCCTCTTGTCGCCGGGCGACGTGGTTCTGGACGGCGGCAACGCCCACTACAAGGATACCTTGCGCCGGGGCGGGAAACTGGCCGGGTATGGCCTGGACTTCATGGACGTGGGTACCAGCGGCGGGGTATGGGGATTGTCCCAGGGGTATTCCCTGATGATTGGCGGCCCGCCCGAGACCTTCCGCCGGCTGGAACCCATCTTTCAGTCGTTGGCCCCCGCGCCGGACCGGGGATACAGCAACGTGGGGCCGGTGGGCGCGGGCCACTTCGTCAAGATGGTGCATAACGGCGTCGAGTACGGGTTGATGCAGGCTTACGCCGAGGGCCTGGAGCTGTTGCAGGCCAAGCCCGAATTCGACCTGGACCTGCGGCAGATCGCCGAGACCTGGCGGCACGGCAGCGTCGTCCGTTCCTGGCTGCTGGACCTGGCGGTGGCGGCCCTGGAGGAAGACCCCGACCTGGAAAGCCTGCAAGCCTACGTGGACGACTCCGGCGAAGGCCGGTGGACCGTGCAGGAATCGGTGGATCTGGCGGTGCCGATACCGATCATCACGCTGTCGTTGCAGCAGCGGTTCCGCTCGCGGCAGGAAGAACCCTTCGGCAGCCGGGTGCTGGCGGCCCTCCGGCGTCAATTCGGCGGCCACGCGGTGCGGCAAAGGGAATAAGGAATCCTTCGAGAGTCTCAGGACGAACGATTAAAGGGGCCCGATCGCGAACGGGTTGAAGGACTTACGAGCGGCCCGGTCCAGCCCGCGGTCACCCCATCACCCACGGAGGGCGTTATGCACACGGTGTTGATTGTGGTGTTCGACGGGTTGCAACCGGCCCAGGTACATCCGGGGCTGATGCCCCACCTGTCCGCCTTCGCCGGGCAGGGCGTGACCTTCGCCAACCACCACCCGGTGTTCCCCACGGTGACGCGGGCCAACGCCGCCACCATGGTCACCGGACGCACTCCCGGCGGGCATGGGTTGGCGGCCAACCGACTCATGGTCCGGGATTTCGACCCGTACCAGACCATCCCCGCCCTGGAACAGGAACTGGGCCAGGTCAAGGCGTCTACCGGGCGGGTGCTGTTGGTCCCAACTCTGGCCGACGTGCTGGGACGACGGGGCGAGGAATACATCGCCATCGGCGTTGGCACCAGCGGCAACGCCTTTCTGCACAACCCCAATCCCGAAAACGGGGGCGGCGCAACGATACACCCGGACTTCACCCGCCCCGGCGGGTTACAACAAGAACTGGTGCAACGTTTTGGCCCTTGGCCCGACGAGGCCCGGCCCAACACGCCCCGGATGGCCCACGCCGTCGGCATTCTCACCGAGCATATCCTTCCCGAACGACAGCCGAGGGTGGCCCTCATCTGGTCGTCGGAGCCGGACAAGTCGCAACACGATGCGGGGGTGGGTTCCGACTTGTCCAACCGGGCGGTGCGGGAAGCCGACGCCGAGTTTGGCCGGCTGCTCTACTGGTTGAGCACCTCAGGACGGGCCAGGGAGACTGACGTGATGGTGGTCTCCGACCACGGGTATTCGACCATCGCCGAGACGATTGACGTGGAAGCGGCTCTGCGCCAAGCCGGCTTCCCGGCGGCTGACCGTCCGGGCGGCGTGGCGGTCGCGGGCAACGGCGGCTCAGCCCTGTTCTACACTCACGGCGGCGACCCCGGCGTTGCCGCGGACGTGGCCGAGTGGCTGATGGGCCAACCCTGGTGCGGCCCGGTGGTGGTGTCCGACGCAACGGGTCTGGTGGAAGGGACGCTGCCCGCGTGGTTGGCCGGCGATGAAGGGCCTCGCGTCCCGGAAGTCAGCGTGTCTTTGCAGTGGAACACCGTCGCCAACGCCGAGGGTTACACCGGGCACGTGGTTTCCACCAGCGGCGCTCCCGGGCAGGGGCAACACGGGTCAATGAGCCGGCAGGAATTGCACAACGTGCTGTTCGCCCGCGGCCCCAACTTCAAGAAACGATGCACAGTGGCGGCCCCGTCGGGCAACACCGACCTGTTCCCCACGGTGTTGCATCTGCTGGGCATCGAGTCCCCCGGCGCGACCGACGGGCGCGTGCTGTCCGAGGCGCTTTCCGGCGGCCCCCGCGTCGACCGGGTTCAGTGGGGCCGGGAAATCTACAACGCCGAGCGGGAGTTGCACGACCGGGTATTTCGCCAGCAAATCAACGTTTCCCTGGTTGGCGATGTTTTCTACGTAGACCAGGGAAGCAGCACTTTGGGCAGGCGGTAGGGGTTGGCATATCCACCAGGGCAACTTTTGAGTTGAAACGGTTGGACGGAGACTACTTTTCGGAAGAATAAGGGCAACCACGGGTGTCTTTCCGACGGAAACGAAGGCGGCCAAAAATTGGGGCAAAAGGAGTTGTCAGGATGAGCGGCAAGCGAATTGGTGTAGCGGTTTCGGCGCCGGATGTCGCCGGGGTGTTCGAGAACATAGCCCGGGCGGAGGAGGCAGGGGTTCCGACGGTGTGGTTGACCACCGGCGGTGCGGGTATGGACGGCCTGACCCTCTTCGGGGCCGCCGCCGAGCGGTTCAAGGGGGTGACTTTCGGCACGTCCATCGTGCCCACCTTCCCCCGGCATCCCATCGTGATGGCCCAGCAAGTGCAGGTGTTGGCCCAGTTGGCGCCGGGGCGCTTCCGGTTAGGCATCGGCCCCAGCCACGCGCCCACCACCAGGGCCATGTTCGGCTTCAACTTCCGCAATCCGCTGGGCCACCTGAAGGAGTACATTCAGGTGATGAAGGCGCTGCTCCAGACCGGGTCGGTGGACTTTGACGGGGAGTATTACCACGCCCACGCCAGCATTCCGGCCCCGTTGGACGTGCCGGTCATGGCCTCGGCGCTGCGCCCCGGCTCGTTCCGGGCCTGCGGCGAGGGCGCCGACGGGGCCATCAGCTGGGTCTGTCCGGCGGCGTACCTGGAAGAAGTGGCGCTGCCGGCCATCCAGCGGGGGGCCGAGTCCGCCGGGCGGGAGGCGCCGCCCCTCATCGCCCACGCCCCGGTCTGCGTTCACGAAGACGCGGACGAAATTCGCGTGGCGGTGCAGCAGCAGCTTTCCAACTACCCCCGGATGCCCTTCTACCAGCAGATGTTCGCCGCCGCCGGGTTCCCCGAGGCCGCGGAGGAGACCTGGAGCGACGCCATGATTGCCGGCACGGTGATGTCCGGCGGCGAGGCGGACGTGGCGCAGCGGCTACGGGGACTGCTCGACGCGGGCGCCGGCGAGATTCTGGTGTCGGTGGTCCACGCCGGCGACGACCGGGAGGCGTCCATTGCCCGGACGATGGCGGTGCTGGGCGAAGTTGCCCGGGAGCTGGATTAGGGACACTTGCGCCGGTGGAAGAGTGCCCCGGAGATTATGGCGTTCAACAATCGGTGCCGGGAGAGAATTGATGAGGATACCACTGTTCAACCGGCGCGGCAGCAACCGCGCGACTGACCCGGTCTGCGATATGCAGGTGGACACCAACAACCCGCCGGGCGGGACTTGGGAACACGCAGGCCAGACCTACTACTTCTGCGGCCCCGGCTGCAACCGCGCCTTTCAAAAAGAACCCGACGCCTACTTGTCAGGCGAAAAAAAGATGAAGATGTAAGGGCCATCGGCGGCGTCTGCCGCGCCTCTGCTGCCTTTTCTTTCGACAAAATCGTCCTGCCGTCGGCGATGCCAACCGGAGGGCGGTTTTGTTATGATAGCGTCCCTATACTAATGTTCAGGACAGGAAATGACGCTGCAAGAAACAAGACCCGCCGCTGAACTGGAGACGCTGAACGGAACGAAACCCGATTCCGTCGAGTCATGGGCCAGCGATGCCCCCCTGAAACTGGTTGCCTGGGCGTTGGACTCGCTGGGCCGGACGGCCAAGTCCACAGATGTCAGACGCGAATTGGAAGGCAACTTTGTACGCGACCCCGGCTCCGAATGGAAGACCTGGGAGACTTGGTGGAAACGGGTGCTTCCCGCGGTAAAGCAGTCCGGCAATTTCAACGTCCGCAACCGCAGTGAAATTACGCTCATGTCCAGGGTTGCCGACGTGCCCGACGTGCCTTGGGACACCCTGCCCCACACGGCCAAGAAAGCCAAGACCAAGGCCCCGACGGCGGCCGACTGGAAGCGGTGGATGCTCAGCGACGACACGTCGCCTCCGCCGGGTCCGAGGCCAACCAAGCCGGCGTGCAACGTCCTGGGCAAACTGCCCCTCAAGGACATCGCGCCGGCGCTGCACCGAATCATGGGGAGCGCCGCAGAATTGCTGGAGTCGGGCAGCCCTTCCTCACACGTGGCCGCGGGTTGGGCGGAAGCGGTAAGCCGAGGATTCGTCCAGTTCCGCGAACTGACGCCGCCGGATGCCGTTCTCAGCCTGGCGCCGCAGGTTGGGGAGTTGCTGGCGCGGCTGGTCGAGGCGGCCGGATACTCCGCGGAGTCGGCGGGCGCGCTGCTTGCGGCCGGCGGAATGCCCGGTCAGCCTAACCCCTGGCGGCGGGCATTTACCGGGGGCGTTTGGAATGCGCTGCAAGACCTCACGGGCGGCGGCCCGGAACTGCTTGAGGCAGTCGAACGTCCCCAACGGGCAGCCGTGGCGCAGGAGTTGGTTATCGCCGCTCTCTGTTCTACCGGCCCACTGCGCCAACATTCGGAACTGGACCGCATCCTGGACTGTTTGTCTTACCGGGAGCGGGTCTACTTAATCCGGGATTTGATCGTCCGGTCGGCGGCAGGGGATGCTCCTAAAGAGGCGGTCTTGGACTACGTGGCTCGCAGCCGCCACGCTGCCGGGTTGCCTGATTCTACCGAGCGGCTTAACCTGTTGGCTATGGCGTCGCTGCTGCTGTCCGATGGCTCAGGTGAGGCGGTCAACAAGGCAGCGGAACAAGTTGGCGCGGCTCTGTCCGGGGCGGCGGCTGAACATCAAACCGGCCCGGTCTGGTCCGCCCTGCTGTCCGGCACCCGTCAGCACATCGCAGACCTGCGCGTCCAACACGCCCAGGAGTTGGAAAAACAGCGCCTGTCCCACGAAGCCAGGCTGGAAGAAATGCGCCGGGAGGCGGAACAGCTAAATCGGCGAGTTGAGGGTCTACGGGCCCAAATCGCCGAAGGCAGAGAAGAATCCAGGATGGATATTCGCCAGGATATGCTGTTGGTGATGGCCGAAACCTTGCAATCGCTGCCCGAATGGGCAGACAATCCCCAGGCGCTGGTGAAAAATGTTGAAGCCAAGCTCGGTCTGGCCCTGGGCGCCGGGGGAGCCGAGCGGCTGGGAACGATTGGCGAAACCGTGCCGTTTGACCCCAGACTGCACAAGTCCGCAAAGTCCATTGCCATTGATTCGCAGGTTCGCGTGGGTGTTCCTGGCGCTATAGTTCGGGGCAAACTGACGGGCGATCGGGTGCTGATCAAGGCCAAGGTCGTACAACCTTCGGAGGTTCACTAATGCAAGTAGTCGGGGTTGACTTCGGCACTACCAACATTCGCATCGCCACTTGGGACTCCGAGCGTCCCGAAGTAATACCAGAGTCTCGTTTGATCGGGCAAGGCGACGCTTCGACCATGCCGGCGGTAATTGCGTTCCAGCGGCAGCTTGACGGTTCCGTTACAACTACCGTCGGAGAGGATGCGGACATTCTGGAAGCTGACGCCGACACGGTGGTGGTCCGCAACATCAAGCGGTGGGCCCTGTCCGACGACCCTTACGTGAGATGGAACCTGGAATCGAGGGGAACGCTTAAGGAAGACTGGTGGAACCCGGAAACCCGGTGCGTTGAGGCGTTGGGCCAAGTGTTGCCGGTCCAGGACATCATGCGGAAAATCCTGGCTGAGGCATTCCAACGGGCCGGCATAACCGGCCTGTTCCAATGGCGTGCCGGGTGTCCCGTACACGCCGGGCTGGGTTACCGTTCCATACTGGCGGAGGTGTTATCTGAATTTGGCGGCGAGAACAAGGTGTCCTATGTCTTTGATGAGCCCGTACTGTTTCTAGCCCTGGCCCACCGGCTGGGCAAGCTCACTCCCGGTTCGTATATGGTTTACGATGTCGGAGGTGGGTCCTTCGACTGCGCCCTAGCCGAGGTGGGAGACGACGGGGAAATGACCGTGTACGCCGCGCAAGGCGACCCTACGTTGGGGGGTGTCTTAATTGAAGAACTTCTGAAAGAAAAGCTGGGCTACACGGGACCGGCAATCTCCCTGAGACTTGCCAAAGAGCAGGTTTCCCCGTCGAATCCGAGCTTGGCGCTGGGCGATGGAGTCAATCTTACTTGGTCCGATGTGGAACAGTCGCTGAACAAGAAACTATTTTTCGGATGGACACAGGCGGCGATGCGGGAAGCGTACATTAGCGCCAAGGTAATCTGGAAGCGTGAGGATGGTACGTCCCCCATTGGGAACCTCCCATCGTGCCGATTAGACGATATGCCTCGGGCTTTCGGCAAGGACTTGGACAGCATCTTTCTTACCGGAGGCCCCACCAAGTCGCCGTATTTCCGGGAAAGGCTTGCTCAAATATTCAACTGCAACCGAGTGATTAACACCGAAGACCTGGTACCCGCAGAGATTCGAGACCCTGAGTTGACCGGTCTGAGCATAGGCGCCTGCTATATGTTTGACGATGAGAACCGCCGTCCGCTGTACGTGAGTCGTTTGCCAGTCCGGGTGACCCTTCGGGACACCGGCACCGGACAACCGCCCGTGGAGTATACGCCGCACCAGCATTTCGTCCCCAACTTTAACCCGGCCAAACCTTTCATCTCGGCCCGGTTGCCGGCGCGTCCGGGCAATGAGGCCGAATATGTGCTCACCGTCACTGACGTGGATGGCGCAGTCCTGCAACGTCAGGTCGTTGATTTCAGCCGAGGTCACGTCCTCCGGAGCGGGACCCGGTCTCCCAAATTGGTGATTGACACCCTCGGTCAGGTTTGGATAGAAAGCAACGGGAAAATTTGGGTTGAAATAAAAGCCTCACCCTGGCAAACCGAACGGCAACGGAGTGTCATACAAGATATTCTTGCCAGGCAAGAGGAGTACGAGCAGAGCGAACAGGTCCGGATCCACCGGAATACCACGCATAACCCGTTTGGCTGGCAAGCATAAAACGGGCAGGCAAGGTTGTGTTTCCGGGTGGTTGGGTCTATCCGCCTCGCTTCCCCACAGGCAGACACGCGCCGTTACCTTGTGTATACTTGGGTTGGCAGACCAACGGAGGGATGACGCCGGTAACGCGATGTTTTTGGACGTGACGTTCTTTGCCCTGTATCGGGAGCGGGCCGGTTGTAACCGCTGTCAGCTCGAGGTGTCCGATGGGGGCACCGTGGCCAACTTGACCGACGCGGTGCGGCTGCGGTTCCCGAATTTGGCGCCGCCGGATGTGAAGATTGTCGTCGCAGTCAACACCGAGTATGCCGACCCCGAGCAACCGTTGCATCCCGGCGACGACGTTTGCCTGATACCCCCGGTTAGCGGAGGTTCCCGCCATGATTGAATTGACCTACGACCCTCTGGACCAAGAACGCGTTACCGATTCCGTCCGGCGGGACTCCAACGGCGCGGTGGTCACTTTTCTCGGCACTACCCGGGACACCTTTGAGGGCAAGCGAGTAGTGCGGCTGGACTACGAAGCCTATGAAGAGATGGCCGTGAAGAAGATGGCCGAAGTCTGCCGGGAGCTTCAGGAAGAGTTCGACATCGAGGACATCGCCATCGCCCACCGTATCGGCACGGTCGATATTGGAGAAGTCAGTCTGGTCATCGCCGTAGCCTCTCCCCACCGCAAAGAAGCCTTTTTCGCCTGCCACCGGGCCGTAGACCGCATCAAGGAAATCGTACCCATCTGGAAGAAAGAGGTGTACGAGGACGGGTCGCGGTGGGTGGCCTGCGAAGACCACGAGTTCCACCCCACCGCTGACGTTGCCGCAGGCAGTCACAGTCACTAGCCGCTGCCCACCCCGGATGTCCCGCAGTTCAACTCAGTCTCCGAAGCGGTCATATTGGGTCGCGTTGCCTTAGTTCGCGCCTTGGCCTTGGTCTTGCTCCTGGCGGCCGCAACTGCCGCCTGCTGGAATCACGACGTCAGCGCCGCCACATCGGAACTCTCCTTTTCAGTCTGCCGCATCCACGTATCTCCTTGCCAGCGTGACTTGAGCATTCCCGTTGGACATGGCGCGGCGCTAGACCTGGTGGTGCAGGGGAACTTGGCTGCATTGTCCGAAGAGGGTTACGGTGGTCTACTGGCATGGGAAACCCATGTCCTTTTGTCCGGCGACGCCGCGGACTTGCGGCGGACCGGAGGTCTTGCCGTGCAGGAGCGGGGAGAGCCGGAGCTGGCGCTGTCAGAAATCTCTCCGTTAGCCGAACAGGATGCCCCGGCTGTCCGCTACTTCACGGTACAGAACCGCTACGACACCAGCAGCAATCAGGTGGACTTTGCGGTGGCGCTCATCGGGCCGGAATCTCCACTAGAATGGCCGGGCATTCCCTTGGCGGCATCCGGCCAACCGATTGCCCTGGGCCGGATTTACCTGGAAGGATTGGCCCCCGGCAGCCTGGAACGTCCGACGCCGCGCCGGGGTCGCAGATGGTCCTGTCAGACGCCAACGCTGGGCGGGAGCTGGTCCGGCCAACTGTGTCGGAGCCACTGGCCACGCTGCGGGTCGGGCCGGTCACGACCCCCGGAATCGTGGGCGAGGTGGAATCGGGTTTGGCCGGCGGCCCCACCATCCTGCCGTTTCCCGCCGAGGCGGAGGTCTCATTGTGGAAGCCCGGCGCGGTCCCTCATTGGCGGAGCGGTTTCGACGCTCCGGTGGCAAGTTTCATATCAGTCGCCCTGGATGCCAACGGTCATTTTCGGGTGCCCGACATTCCCGCTTCTCTGGTTGAGCCGGGGCCTTACGACGTTCGGGTCAAGGTGGAACGGGCCATCGGGAAGGTTATTGACGGCATGGTCCTGCCGGCTGCGGGGGAGACATCCAACGTGATACTGGTTGCGGTTCCCCCACTGAGCTACGGCGACGCCGACGGTGACAACGCAGTGAACGGCCGGGATCTGGAAATTCTGAAGGGCGATTTTATCCTGACGAGCGCACCGGGCTCCCCCGGCGGCAACGCCGATTTCAACTACGACCGCATCACCGACGTTGCTGACTTTTCGGTGCTGGCGACGAACTTCGGCGCGTTGGGTGATTAGAGGTAACTGTTCAGGGTTGAGGGGGGCAGAGTGGCTGATGGCGGAATATGGGGGTTGGGTTACGTTGGGGGATTCATCCCCCGCCCGGGAGGGGCCAGTGACTAGTGGCCAGAAGGCCCGGGGCTGACCACTGACCACTGGGTTGGCAGTTGCCTGAGCCTTGGCTGAAACCAATTTACCTCACCAAGTCTGAACAGTTACGATTAGCGCGGGCGATTGACACCCCGGATTGTCTCCAGCACAATACCGGGCGAGTTTATGACCCTTCTCCAGGGTCCGGGGGAGCAGAATGGCAGCCAATCAAGAAGGAACCGCAGCTCAGCAGATGTTCGGTTCGCAGGCGCCAGCGTATGCGGTCAGTCAAGTCCACGTCAGCGATGATCGGCTGGACGGCATCGCCCGGCTGGCCTCGACCGGGCCTTACAATTGGACGGTTGACCTGGGCACAGGGGCGGGGTTCACCGCCTTCGCCGTGGCCGGCCGCTCGCAGCGGGTGGTGGCCAGCGACCTGACCCGGCCCATGCTGGAGCAGGCCCGCCGCATTGGCGGGGAGCGGCAGTTGGAGAACGTGCTGACTTGCCAGAACGCAGCCGAACACCTGCCCTTTGCCGATGACTCCCTGGACCTGGTGACCTGCCGCGCCGCGGGGCATCACTTTACCGACTTGCCCACGGCGTTTTCCGAGATTCGCCGGACGCTGCGGCCTGGTGGTGCGCTGGTCATGGTCGACACGGTGGCGCCGGAGGACGACGCGACCGCGGCGTGGTTGAACGACGTGGAGCTGCGCCGGGATTTCAGCCACGTCAACGACTGGAAGGCTTCGGCCATTCGACACCTGCTGGCAGACCGGGGCCTGGAAACCGCCGAGCAGGAAGATGCCCGCGTCTTCCTGACCTTCAATGACTGGGTGAAACGCACCGCCACCGCCGAGGATGAAGTGGCCGCGCTGCGCCAGGACTTCCTATCGGCGACGCCGGAAATCACGGCGGCGTTTGATATTCGACCCACGGGAGACGGGGATATAGACTTCTCCTTCCCCTGCCTGATATTCCGGGCGGTCAAGGGCTGAGTTTAAGGAAGTCCTTCGAGAGCCTCAGGACAAACGGATTTGTCGGCGCCAGGCTACCACTGCCAGCGTTCCAGGTTGTAGCTCATGTCCCAGAACCGGTTCTCGAACCGCAGGCTGGTAATGTAGGCGTCGGTCATCGCCGCCAACTCCGCCGGCCCGGCCTGCTCGGCTATCCGATCGCACAGATCCCGCATGGCCTGGGCCAGCTCCGCAAACTCCGGGGCGGCGTACATACGAATCCAGGCGCAGTACAACGGCGCGCCGGCGGGTTCGCCTTGGGCCGCCAGATGGCTGCCAATCTCCCAGTAACCCCACTGGCAGGGCAGCAGCGCGGCCACCAACTCGCCGAAACTGCCCTGGTGGGCCACCTTGAGCAAATAGCTGGTGTAACCAATGGTGGTCGGCGCCGGTTCGGTAGCCTCCAACTCCTCGGCGGAAATTCCGAACTCGGCGCAGTAGCCCCGGTGCAGGTCCATTTCCACGTTCAGGGTCTCGTCCAGCAGCCTGGCGAACCAGCTCATGGTTTCCAGGTCGGTCGCCCGCGCCGAGGCCAAGGCCAGGACGCGGCTGTAGTCAATGAGGTAGGCGTAGTCCTGGGTGACGTAGTGCTTGAACCGGTCCAGGGCCAGGGTACCGTCACCCACCCCGGTCACGAAGGGGTGGGACAGGATGGCCTGCCGCATCTCCAGGGTGCGGGCTTCGATGTCCTCGCAGAAACTCATGGGCAATTCGCTCGGTTCGGGTAGTCGGTTACGTTAATCAGGTTGCCGACGGCTAGGGTTCGGTATACGGCCCGTCGGGGGCAAAGCTGACCTGGATGTAGACGCCGTTGCCCGCGTTGCGGTGGGTGTGGGTAGTGCCAGCGGGAATGTGGATGAAGGTGTACGGCTCCATAGGGTAGGTCTCGCCGCCCTCGACGATGACCTCGCCCTTGCCGTGGAGCGCAAAGATGAGCTCGTCCTTGGTGCGGGTGTGGGGACCGTTGGATGCGCCGGGTTCCCATTCGCCGTAGTTGATGCCAACGTCGTTGCCCCCGACCGTGTCGCGGAAAAGCTGCAAGGCGCGGCGGCCCATCGGGTCCAAATCCCGGGGTAGGGCGTCTTTGGGGCGGATAATTCTTGGCTCCGGCATATCATCACCTCACAATGTTATCGGAAAGCGCAGGAGTAAGCGGCCCGGCGCTGCGGAACTGCCGGGGCGTGCGGGCCGGCTCTTTTGGCGCCCAGACGATACCCAGCGGCGGTTGACCTGATTTTAGGCAGGACGGCTCCGGGCGTCAATCAACGGGAGCAAGTCGGGAAGGAAACCCAGGTGTAACAGTTCAGACTTGGTGAGATGAATTGGTTTCAGCCAACTGCCACTTTTTTCAGGGGGTTTGGGGGATGAATCCCCCAACGTAACCCAACCCCCATATTCCGCCATCGGCCACTCCGCTCCCCTCAACCCTGAACAGTTACTGTCACCCGTCAGACTTCTCACCCGTTTATGAGAGTTTACCAGGGTTCCCCGGGTTGTCCCAAGTGCGGTGGCCCTGTCCTTTGAGGCCCCCGGAAGAACGGTTTGATGGCGCGTAGAGTAAACCGCTGTCATCCGTCCCTTTATGGGGCTTCCGTCATGGGGTATAATTGCCGCCTACACCGTGTTTACCGCAAAAGGACTTGTCATGCACGTCATCTTCTTACAGGATGTCCCTAACCAGGCCCACGCCGGCGAGATTAAGCAGGTCGCCGACGGTTATGCCAGGAATTACCTGCTGCCCAAGGCCATGGCGCAGGTTGCTACCCCGGAAATTATGAAGCGGGTCCACAAGATTAAGTCGACCGGCGACGCCAAACGCCTGCGGGAAACCGAGGCCATGGAAGAGTTGGCCCAGTTGCTGGACAACACTACCATTGAAGTCTCGGCCCGGGTGACCCCCACGGGCCGGTACTACGGGGCGGTGACCAACGCCCGCATCGCTCAGTCGTTGACCGAGGCGATTGAACGGTCTATTGACCGCCGCATCGTGGAGGTCATCGAGCCTATCCGGGAACCCGGCGACTACGACATTACGCTGCGGCTGTCGGCAGACATTACGGCGACCATTCACATCGCCGCCGGAGTCGAAGAGTAGGGTAAATGTACGCGGAGCAACTCCTTCCCCACGACATTGAGGCGGAGGAGGCGCTGGTCGGGGCGCTGCTGATTGACGGCGATTCGTTTCTCCGGGTCTCCCACCTGATAAAACCCGATGACTTCTACCGCGAGAGAAACCGGATCTGCTACGCATCCTGTTCTGACCTGTTCCAACGCAGCGAAGCCATTGACCAGGTGACGTTGGCCCGGGAGTTGGCCCGGACCAACCAGTTCGACGCGGTGGGCGGCATGGCCTACCTGAGCCACCTGATTTCCATTACGCCCACCTCGGCCCACTCCGAATACTACGCCAACCTGATTGCCCGCACCGCCACCATGCGCCGGCTCATTGACGCTGCCTCGCGCATCTCGGCCCTGGGCTACCAGGACACCGACGACGTGGAGGCCACCCTGCGGCAGGCCGAGGACACCCTGTTCCAGGTGCGGACGGCTAACACGGAGCGGGGGTTCGTTCCTCTGAAGCAGGTCTACGACCGGTTCCTGGCCGAACGGGCCGACCTGGCCGAATCGGCGTTGGACACCGGCCCGATTCTCACCGGCTTCAATGACCTGGACGAGCTGCTGGGCGGTATGCAGCGGTCGGACATGATTATCTTGGGCGCCCGGCCGGGCCTGGGCAAGAGCGCCCTGGCGGTGAACACCTGCCTGAACGCCGCCCGCAACGGCATCACGTCGGGCATTTTCAGCCTGGAAATGAGCCGGGAGCAGTTGGCGCTTCGTATCCTGGCCGCCGACGCCAGCGTCGACGCCCATCGGCTGCGGCTCGGCCTGTACACCGAGGCCGAGGAGCAGCGCATTATAGATTCTATCGGCACCCTGTCCGATATGCCGGTGTATATTGACGACACCCCGTTTCAGGGCATGATGGAGATGCGCAGCAAGGCCCGCCGCCTTTCCCTGGAGCACGGCCTGGACCTGCTGGTAGTAGATTACCTTCAACTGGTGCAGGGCAACAACCGGGGTCGCGGGGGCGAGAACCGGGTGATGGAGATTAGCGAGATTTCCCGCTCCATCAAGGGGATGGCCCGGGACCTGAACGTTCCCATCCTCACCTGTTCGCAGTTGAGCCGGGTGGTGGAGGGACGGCCCGGTCACCGGCCTCAGCTTTCCGACCTGCGGGACAGCGGCAGCATTGAGCAGGACGCCGACATCGTCCTGTTCATTTACCGGGAGGACGCCTACTACACGGAAGAGGAGTGGGAGCAGCATTTCCCGGGCCGGCCCTACCCCCGCAACATCGCCGAACTCATCCTGGCCAAGCACCGCCACGGCCCCACCGGCAGCGTCCGGCTCCGGTTCCGCGACCACTTGGTGCGTTTCGAGTCGCTGGTCTCCCGCCCCGAAGAGTTTTAGAGGAGTTCTGATGGTCTCGGCCAATGGAGAGTCCCCCCTGGTCATGCCGGACGGGGAGTTTACCGGCTTTCCCCACGGCGTCCGGGCAACCCCGGTGCCCGACCCGCTGCTGGGCGCGCTGCTGGAGCGCATTGACGACGTGGCCGAGCTGAAGGTAACTCTGCGGGCGTTGTGGCTGGCCGCGCAGAAGAAGGGCGCGCTGCCCAGGGTATCGCTGGCCGAGTTTCTCAACGACCGGGCGCTGGTAGAGGGGTTGGGCCGCCAGGGAAGTTCCCCACAGGATGCCATTCGCCGGGGGCTGGATGCGGCGGTGCGGCGGCGCACCCTCCTGGCATTTCAGGATGCCTCCGGTGAGAAGGCCTCCGGTGAGAAGGAAGCGGACGGGATATTCTACACCGTCAACACCGGGGCCAACCGTCAAGCCATCGCACGTAGGGAAGCCCAAAACAGTCGGGCAGCCGCTCCGGTCCCGGCCGCAATTGACGACAACCCGCGTTACCAACCGCCGGGCCGGGACCGGCCCAACATCTACGCGCTCTACGAGAACAACATCGGGTCCATGACACCGATGATTGCCGAGCAGTTGAAAGAGGCTGAGGGGCTGTATCCGGCGGCGTGGATTCGGGAAGGCTTCCAGATCGCGGTGAGCCGGAACAAGCGAAGCTGGCCATACGTCGCCGCTATTTTGAGGCGTTGGGCCGATGAGGGGAACAACAATGGAAAGTCTCGGCGAAATTCTCCGCAAGATAACCGAGAAAAATACATTGAGGCATACCGCCGGCGGCGCGGTGATCTTCCCGGAGGACCCGGGGCCGGCTGACGTCTGCCCCGACTGCGACGGCGCGGGGTGGGTGGGCAAGGCCGTTCCCGTCGGCCACCCGGACTTCGGCCAGGCGTTTCCCTGCCGGTGCCAGGGGGGCGGCGAACCGGCAGCCCGCATCGCAGCCCTGCGCCGGTACAGCAACCTGGGGCCGCTGAGCCGCATTACCTTCGCCGCAACCAAGCTGGAGGGCCCGCTGCCCGATACCGGCAGTCAGCAGCGGTTTCAGCAGGCCATGACCGCGGCGGTGGAGTTCGCCGAAGCTCCCCACGGATGGCTGGCCCTCACCGGGCCGAGCGGCTCGGGCAAGACCCACCTGGCCGTGGCGATAACCAACCGCTGCGTCGAGCGGGGGCTGCCGACTTTCTTCATCGTGGCCGCCGACCTGCTGGACCACCTGCGGGCCACCTACGCGCCGGACAATCCGGTGAGCTACGATGAGCTATTCGAACAGGTCCGCAACGTGCCGCTGCTGGTCATTGACGACCTCAGTACCCAGAGCGCCACGGCCTGGGCGCAGGAAAAGCTGTTTCAGATAATCAACCACCGCTTCAACGCCCAGCTTCCCACCGTCATCACCGTCCGCGGCCCGCTGGAGCGTCTGGACGAGGGGCTGCGGACCCGCATCGAGGCCGCCGACGGTTTCTCTCGCGTGTTCCAGTTGGGCCAGTACAACACCCGCCTGGCCCGGCGCATCGGCGACTTGCCCCCGGATATGCTGCGCCGGATGACCTTTGCCCAATTCGATCAGCGCGGCGGAATGGGCGCGAGCCCGGACCAGCAGGGATTCATTGCCGGCGCCCACCGGAAAGCCGTCGTGTTCGCCTCTTACCCCAACGGCTGGATTCTGTTCAGCGGCCCGCCCGGCTCGGGCAAGACCCACCTGGCCGTAGCCATTGCCGGAGAACTCCGTCAACGGGGCGAGCCGGTGTTTTTCGCCTTCGTCCCCGACCTGCTGGACCACCTGAGGACCACCTTCAGCCCCAACAGCCCCATCACCTACGACGAGTTGTTTGAGCAGATAAAGACGGTGCCGGTGCTGATTCTGGACGATCTGGGCGCTGAGAGCAGCACGTCCTGGGCCGAGGAGAAGCTCTACCAGATAATCGTGTACCGCTACGAGAAGACGCTGCCAACCATCATCACCACGGCCTTCGGCATGGACGAGTTGGACGACGCCAAGCCTCGGCTGGCTTCCCGCTTGATGGACAGCATGGTGGTGGAGTGGATTGGCATTGACGCCCCCGACTACCGGGGCCAACGCCGCGCAGACCCGCCGGTACGGGGTTAGGCCGGAGTAGATAGAACTCCGGTCCGGGGCGGCATCACACCCGGGCAGGGTTCTCTGGTTGCCCAGGTGTAACAGTTCAGACTTCGTGACGTGAATTGTGTTCAGCCAAGGCTTTCAGGCAACTGCCAATCTTTTCCAGGGGTTTGGGGGATTCATCCCCCAACGTAACCCAACCATTATATTCCGCCATCGGCCACTCTCCTCCCCTCAACACTGAACAGTTACGCTTGCCAGCAGGGCAACCCCATTACGACGATTTTGGCCTAACCTGACACTTGCCCCTTTCCAACTCCGGCATCTCCCGGATACCATAATCCCTATCGCATTTATATCGTTTGAGAGTGGGCCGTCCGGGAGTCTTGCCCGGGGCAATCGCACTCTCCTCGCAAATGGTACAAAATGGGACGGGGAAAACTCCCGCACCCAAAACCGCCGGGCCGGTTCCCCGGGGTTTCAGGGGTGACAAAACCAGACATTGCCCGGACATTAGCGGACAAGACCCGGACAAAAATCCTCAGCCCCCACGCTCAAATGTCCGCTTTTGTCCGATATTCTCAGAGTTTCCCCTTCCCCAACCCAGAATTGGGCTGGGTCAATGACCAACGATTCCCCGGTATCCCCAAGGCCAGTCTCAAAAACTCCGGCAAATTTACGCCCCCTCGTGCCCTCTGCTGTGAAGCCACCACCCAAACTTGCAGCAGGGGGCACGATTAGATAAAAGCGCCAACGCGAGGGATACCAAAGAATGTCCCGAATTTATAACGCGGTTGCCCTGGAATAATCGCCGTGAGGCGGGCCGGCGGTTGAACGCCGGGGTATAATGGCACGACCTGCCGCCGCCGGCGCCGGTCTAATCACTCGGTCCAATCACTCAGCAAGTCCGTCAACAAGAGGCCCCAACATGACCAGCAAGCCGACTTCTCGAACGCCGGGAGTGCAGCCGGTCGGACAATTCCCCGTCTTTCCTCCCAGGGACGATATGCAGAATCCCATCTACCTCCACGACCCCGGCCACCAGTCTACCCTGCGCCGCCACTTCGGCGCCCCAGACACCACCATCGTGTTGGGCGAGGTTCCCGTGGGCTGGACCACCGGCCAGCGCGAGGGCGTCCGCATTCCCGACCTGCTCATCGCGTTTAACGTGGACCGGGCCCGCATCATCGCCCAACGGGGCTATGCCATTAACGAGCAGGGCAAGCCCCCCGACTTCGCCCTGGAGATTGCTTCGGCAAGCACCGGAGAGAATGACTACCTGGAGAAACGGGCCGACTACGCCGTATTCGGCATTACGGAGTACTGGCGGTTCGACCCCACCGGGGGGCGGTACCATGATGCTCCCCTCGCGGGAGACCGGCTGGTGGACGAGGAGTATCAACCGATTGAGATCGTGACGGTGGACGAGGAGCGCTGCCGGGGCCACAGCGAGGCGCTGGGGTTGGACATCTGCTGGGAGCGGGGACAGTTGCGCTGGTACGACCCGGCCGCGGGTAGATACCTGCTGACGGCCGACGAGGAATCGGACGGCCGTTTGGCCGCTGAACGGCGGGTCCTGGAACTGGAGGCGGAGCTCCGACGCCGGCAAGCCTAGGGTTAATCCTGATCGAACCGGTGGACTTCACTGGGATTATAATGACGCCGACTTTGACCCGCAACGCCGCGCGATTGTCAGCAGGGCGGCGGGCCGGCGGTTGAACGCCGGGGTATAATGGCACGACCTGCCGCCGCCGGCGCCGGTCTAATCACTCGGTCCAATCACTCAGCAAGTCCGTCAACAAGAGGCCCCAACATGACCAGCAAGCCGACTTCTCGAACGCCGGGAGTGCAGCCGGTCGGACAATTCCCCGTCTTTCCTCCCAGGGACGATATGCAGAATCCCATCTACCTCCACGACCCCGGCCACCAGTCTACCCTGCGCCGCCACTTCGGCGCCCCAGACACCACCATCGTGTTGGGCGAGGTTCCCGTGGGCTGGACCACCGGCCGGCGCGAGGGCGTCCGGATCCCCGACCTGCTCATCGCGTTTAACGTGGACCGGGCCCGCATCATCGCCCAACGGGGCTATGCCATCACCGAGCAGGGCAAGCCCCCCGACTTCGCCCTGGAGATTGCTTCGGCAACCACCGGAGAGAATGACTACCTGGAGAAACGGGCCGACTACGCCGCATTCGGCATTACGGAGTACTGGCGGTTCGATCCCACCGGCGGCCGGTACCATGATGCCCCTCTCGCGGGAGACCGGCTGGTGGACGGGGAGTATCAACCGATTGAGATCGTGACGGCGGACGAGGAGCGCTGCCGGGGCCACAGCCAGACGCTGGGGTTGGACATCTGCTGGGAGCAGGGACAGTTGCGCTGGTACGACCCGGCCGCGGGTAGATACCTGCTGACGGCCGACGAGGAATCGGACGGCCGTTTGGCCGCTGAGGCAGAGCGAGAACGGGAAGCCGCTGCCCGGCAGGCCGCCGAACGGCGGGTCCTGGAGTTGGAGGCGGAGCTCAGACGCCGGCAAGCCTAGACGTCAATAGCCGTCAACTGCCGCCGGACCTCGGCGGAAACGTGGCCCCTACGCCGACCGCAGGGGGCGGAAGAACTCCCGGATCTCCTCGGCCAGAAGCTGCGGTTCTTCCAGCGCGGCGAAGTGGCCGCCCCGGGGCATCTGGGTCCAGCGTTGAATGTTGTAGGAGCGCTCGGCCCATTCCCTGGGCGGACGGCTAATCTCAACAGGGAAGGCAGCCACGCCGGTGGGGACCTTTATCTTCTCGTCTCGTCCCATGACCCAGTTGTAGCTCTGGTTTTCCTTGTACATACGGGTTGACGAGCTGATGGACTCGGTCACCCAGTAGATGGTAACGGTGGTAAGCAGCTCGTCCCTGGTGAACCGCTTCTCTACGTCGCCGCCGCAGTCGCTCCAGGTGCGGTATTTCTCGACAATCCAGGCAGCCAGACCCGCCGGGGAATCGTTCAGGCCGTAAGCCAGGGTCTGAGGCTTGGTGCCCTGGATGTGGGCGTAGCCTCCCTCGGCCTGCTGCCACTGCTCCCGTTCGCTGATTAGCGTCTGCTCGGCCTCGTTCAATTCCCGGGCTTCGGGGCCGAGGTAGGGAGTAGGACGAGTGACGGCGGTGAGGTGGATGCCGATCATACTTTGGGCGTGACCGTACCCCAGCCGGGCCGTGACCCCGGCGCCGATGTCTCCGCCCTGCGCAGCGAAACGGTCGTAGCCAAGACCCTCGGTCATCAGCTTTTCCCAAAGAACAGCGGTCTGGGACACCTCCATTCCCCGTTCCCTGGCATGACCGGAGAAGCCAAAGCCGGGCAGGGATGGCGCGACCACGTCAAACGAGTCTCCCGCGTCGCCGCCGTGGGAGGCCGGGTCGGCAAGCAGGGGAATAATCTTGTGCATCTCGAAGAACGACCCCGGCCAGCCGTGGGTAATGACCAGAGGCATCGGGTCCGGCCCCTGTCCGCGCTCGTGGATAAAGTGAATGTCCAAGCCGTCCACGTCCGCCTTGAAGTGCCGGAAGGAGTTAAGCAGATTTTCCTGCTTCCGCCAGTCGAACCCGGTGCGCCAATACTCCACCAAATCCTTCATGTAGTCCAGGTTGGAGCCGTAATCCCAACCCGCCTTAGGCAGCTCGTCCGGCCAACGGGTGTCGGCCAGACGGCGGTTAAGGTCGGCCAGTGTCGCGTCGCTGACGTGTATCTCGAAGGGTTTTACTTCCATCGTTACGTTCTCCTTTTTGCAACCGGAGGCCCCGGCCGGGGCTTTCAAGCAGATTCCGGAGATGGGTGCTAAGGTTCGCAACCCGGGAGGAGGGCGTAGCTGGTGCTGCGCCCTCCTCCCGGGTTGCGAACCAGGACGCCGCGGTCTATCAATTCTTTAATGTCCCGCAAAGCGGTGTCCTGGGAGCTCTTCGTCAACGTGGCCCACTTGGAAGTGGTGAGATTGCCCTGGAAATCACCTAGCAGAAGATTGATTACTTTCCGCTGCCGGTCGTTTACCGAAGAATTCCCCACCCTTTCCCAGACCCGCGCCTTTCTGAGAACTCCGTCCAGAGACACCTCAGCCCTATTGATGGCCCGGCCAAAGCACTCCAGGAACCAGTTCATCCACTCTGAAACGTCGGTGGTACCCCTCTGAGTCCGTTCCAGTACCCGATAGTAGGATGACCGCTCCTGCCGGATTTGAGCGGACATACTGTAGAACCGCTGCGGGCTGTCTTCAGATCGGGCCAGCGCCATGTCGGCCATGGCTCTGGCGATACGCCCGTTGCCGTCGTCAAAGGGGTGGATGGTCACAAACCACAAGTGGGCGAGCCCCGCCCGGAGCACACCGTCGGTGGTGGAGGGAGCGTTGAACCAGGCCAGAAAGGTCTCCATTTCCCGGGCCACCCGATCCGCGGCCGGGGCCTCGAAATGAACCTGTTCACGACCAACCGGACCCGACGTTACCTGCATGGGTCCGGCGCTGTCATCCCGCCAAGCCCCAGCCGTGATACGGCTCAACCCGCTGCGCCCGTTGGGGAACAGGGCCGTATGCCAACCAAACAAGCGGTCTGCATCCAGGGGTTGTGCATAGTTTTTCGTCGCGTCCAACGTCAGCTCGACGATGCCTTCGACGCTGCGGTCCTCGGGTGCCAGACCACCAATGTCCAGGCCGAGATGACGGGCGACCGAAGAGCGGACTTGTTCCGGGTCCAGCATTTCCCCCTCAATCCCGCTGCTGGTTACGACTTCCTCGGTCAGCGTTTCCACGACCGCTTCCTGTTGCAGGCTGAGACCCAGGTTTTCCATACGGGCGATTAGCCGCCCCTGGTCGTGCCGGACCGCAGCCAGCCGGTCGGTCAGATCATCGTTCTGCCAATGCAAATTTGGCCAGTCGGGTTGCTGGTGGACGTATATTCTCCGCATCATACGCGCATATTACAAGCGGCACAGCAATCACCGCAACTACCAGATAATCGCCGCAATTATTGCGGCGATTAAGGCTGCTAATCTCCGCATACGTGCTTAACCTGCAATCCGACAGCCGCAGGGAAGAGCCCCCCGGCGATGTCGTCAGACTGCCGGTTGACAGGTTCTTCGTAATTACCTTAGCAGGCCGTAAACGCGATCGGGGGCTACCAGGACAATCACCGCGTCCTGTTCCCGCATCGCTACGTCATACTCTTCCCAATCGGAATGCTCGCCGCCGCCGCAGGCGCGGAACATCTCCCGCAGCTTGACCCGCATCTCCTCGGCGTCGGTGTTGTGGTAGTCCAGCAGCGTGGCCTCACCTTCCACCACCACGTAGTTGCGCCAATCGGCGGCGGTGGTGGTCACGGTGCAACGGGGGTCGCGGCGCAGGTTTCGCACTTTGGCGGACCGGCCCCGCACCGACACCACAACGGCATTGTCCTCGTAGGCCCCGGCAACGACGATGCTCGATTGGGCGGCGCCATTCCGTTGAAACGTCGTTACGACGGCCCGGTGATTGTTTTCCAGGAAGGGACGCGCTTGCTCAAAGTCCATAATCCTCACCTCCGGTCTTGCTAATGGTCAGTGCTGCGGCCAACGCATCGGCGGGGCCGCGCCGCCGTCCTTGGGTTGGTTAAACTCGCATGGTACCAGTCATGCCGGAAACGCCCGGTCCAGCCGCTCCAACTGCTCCGGGTTCAACCGCCAACCCGAGGCCCCACAGTTTTCCTCAGTGCGGGCGACGCTGTTGGACTTGGGGATGGCGACTACGTTGGGCCGGGAGACGCACCAGTTCAACGCCACCTGTGCCGGGGTCTTGCCGCACTCGTCGGCCACGGCCCGCAATGTTTCCGACTGCCGGTTTCGTCCCATGACCCGTCCGGCGGCGCGGAGCAGGCCCCCGGCCGGGCCGGAAGCGGCGGAGTCCGGCGGGACGGCCAACGCGCCGTCGGCCAGCGGAGTGTAGGCCATGATTGTAACCCCGTTCGCCTGGCAGTAGGGCAGCAAATCCTGCTCGATGCCCCGCCGTTGCAAGTTGTACAGCACCTGGTTGGACACGATGGGATGCCGGGACATGGCGGACTGGGCGTCAGCCAGCTGCCGCACCGAGAAGTTGCTGACCCCGATGTACCGGACCATGCCGGCGTCTACCAAGTGTTCCATTGCTCGCATAGTCTCGCCGATGGGCACCCGGGAATTGGGCCAATGAATCTGGTAAAGGTCGATGCAGGCAATGTCCAGCAAGTGGAGGCTCTGCTCCGCCGCCCGCAACACTTCACCATACTTCAAGTGCCGTCCCAAGACTTTGGTGGCAATGAACACCCGGTCCCGAATACCATTGACCGCCCGCCCCACGGCTTCCTCAGTGTGGTACATCTCGGCAGTATCAATTAGGAATGCCCCCAACTCGACGCCTCGGCGCAGCGGCGCGTCACCGCCGGAATACTTCCAGGTGCCCAAGCCAATCTCGGACGTCATTACGCGGGTGTTGCCCAAAGGTTTCAGTTCCATCTGATAACTCCGCCGATGCGGTCGGGGATGGTTCCAAGAAACCCCAGCCTGAAGGGGACCGGCCAACCGTGCCCGTGACAAGCGGCTTGAATCTGGTCAGAAGGGCAGACGGTCCTCCTGATAACGGTTGGCGAAGGCAAGTTGGTCATCCAATGTGAGGCGCACCGAATAATCGGTAGGGTCTTGAAGGTCGCTAAGGTCCAAATCCAGCGTGTTATTGGCCATAAACCTGGGAAAGCGCCGCAAGATTGGCTGAGACCCTACCCCCAGCGCTTCAACAATCTCAATTTGGGCATCAAATGGTCCTGGCGTTTTGGAGTCCTTGTTGAACCTGAAAACCACCCGGCGGTTGGTCATTTCCACTTGCTCAACAAAAGTCCATTGTCGAAAGAACAGTTCTGGCTGAACCTTTATCCAGGTTACCCAGCGAGAGCGGATGCCGGATG
The DNA here is from genome assembly GCA_965262735.1 of Dehalococcoidia bacterium. GTDB lineage: Bacteria > Chloroflexota > Dehalococcoidia > Lucifugimonadales > UBA3495 > CATOSK01. Next base: position 1,277,307 of record CBDHFS010000002.1, read on the forward strand.
GCAAAAGATGCAACAGCGTCTCATACTCAGCTTGGTTACGACAGATAATGGCCCGCAGTCCCTCAAGCCCGAGCCGTTGTGGAACCAGTACCTCAGCATTGCGATGACGGGCAATTTCATCCCGTTCGTTGGGTTCAAACCGCTCATTATGGTAAACCCGCTGAAAGGGAATCTCCCGTAAATCGTCTACATTGGCGCTAGGCCGAACCCCCGACGCCGCAGCATTGCCATCGGTAAAGAGGCTATCAGCCCTCGATAGAACCATTATTGAGTCGAACAACAAATAGACCGGCACGGGACAATGGGAATTCATCCCCCATCGTCCACGGGGTTTGAACCCCTCGTTCTGAACTTGGGTTGGCGTCCGCGGGCGGAAGTACAACCGCACACAATCCTGCCACTCCAAAGCAGTACGGGCTATTATGCCCGGTGCAGCAATATCAACCTCGAGTTGATGCGAGGCTTGGGCTTGTACCCGGCTCAGCAGTTCGCCGCCTTTGAGTATGTTTACAATGTTGCGGATGTCAGTGCTATGAAACAGGAATCTAGGCCACCACCGGCGCGTTTTGCCCAACCAAGGGGCATCTAGCAGCGCGTTGATATGCTCACGAACGCGGTCGGTTTCGGCATTGGCTCTGGGTCTCATTCAGCTTCGGCTGCGGCCAGCAGGGACAGCTGCTGCGGACGGCGGCGCACGGTAGGTCTGGAAGGACGAGACCTGGGAGCAAGACGCAAGCCCACAGTTGGCGAGGTCATTGCCAAGCAACGGTGGTCCATTTCGACCTGTTCCACATACGGCAACGTTGTCATTATCGGAACAACGAGTCGGAAGTCCGCTTCCAAACCGTAGGGAAAGGAGTCTCCCGAAACAAACCCGGCTCCCCTTATTTGTTGCCACAAGTCCATGATTGCGTCGGCAGGGATGTCGCGAGCACCCTGGCCCGTGTCCAGAGTAACTGCCTCTGAGTTATCGGTGACTCGTGCAACAAAACTTTGGCCATCGCTGACATCTGTAAGTTTGGCGCCGTCTCCGAGTTCCGAGCGCAAGTCGTCCCATACCTCGGTAAATGCCAGAGACTCCGGTTCGTCACGGAGCCATTTCCTGATGGCCTTGGCGTCCCGATGCTCCGGTACAACGGAACCTTGCGGACTCATGCAGTGGACAAACGCTGAGACCGGCAATTTCTGCAAGTAATGTTCCATTAGAGGCCGTACCTGGGTTTCCCAGTCCAGTTCTCCATTTCCGCAGCCCAACATCGGGAATGAGATAGACGTAATCCCATAAACATGGTACCTATCTGCAAACTTCTTCAGTCCGGCTTCGATGTAATCGGGGTGGGACGGCTGACGCCAATGGCGCTTCGTCGGAAAGTTCAGAACCCACCTGTTGGTGGTCTTGTACAACCAGAGGTTGCCAATATCGAACGCGCCTTTTTCACAAATTTGCTGATACTCGCGGAACATTTCCGGGTATATCTGCTTGAATTCCTTGGCAATGCCCTTTCCCATCACCCCAACCGTGTTCACAGTGTTGACCAGAACGCGGGCGGGACTCTGAAACAAGTCGCAAGCAACGTAGGTAATCATGCTTTCACCTGTGGGAAACCTTCTTCATCCCAAGCCGGAAACACGGCGCGTCCCTCGGACCATCCTCACAAATTCTAGCCGCTATTCTGACACGGGTACGTCCCGGTTTCAACGATACATAACTATTCTAACCGGCTGGACCAGCAGTCGACACTCGAATTAGAACATTTGTATCATTAAACGTCAACCCGAAACTGTCACCCCGGCCCGTTCCTGGTTCCCCGCATCAGCAGCGCCGGGATTGTTGCCGCCAGCGCGATGGCTCCGGCGGCGCGCAGGAAGTTGTGGAACAGGGACAGTCCGGCTTGGTTCAGGCGTTGTTGGTATTGGGCCACCCGGTCCGCAACCTCGGACGCCGGCTCGCCGGGGCGGGGAAGCGGCATTTCCAGCCCCGCCGTCAACGCCTGGAAATGCTCGACGCCCCAGGCGGAAAGCGCCGCCAACCCCAGGGTCATGCCCAGCATTCGGGACACCACCACCAGCGAGGCCACCGCCGCCCGGTGGTCTTCGCCAACCGCATCCAGGGCATGGGCCGCGATGGGGGCGATTACCAGCCCGAACCCCAACCCGGCGATGGCCAGGTGCAGAGTCAGTCCCGGCTCGGCCACGTCCAACCGCCAGCTTCCCACCAGGAACAGGCCCGCCGCTGCCAGCAGCAGACCGGCGACGGTGACGGTTCGCGCGCCCAATGCGTCCAGCGCCAACCCCCCCAGTATCGCCCCTACCGGAATGGCCGCGGTCAGGCGCAGCAGCCACAGGGCGCCGGTCCAAGGATCTCGGCCCATGACGGTGTTGGCCATTAGCGGGACGGTGACCAGGCCGATAATCAGCGCAATCCCCACCAGGAATTGGGTAGAGTTGGCGGTGACGAGAGCCGCGGAACGGAACAAGACGGGCGGCAGCAGCGGGGCGTCTGAGCGTCGCTGCTGCCAGGCAAACAACGCCGCCAGCAGCAGTCCGAACCCGCCAATGACGAAGGGCAGCGGCGACGACAGCGTAAACAAGCCCTGCCGGGAGACCGCCAGGGACAGGGTCAACAGCAGGGCGATTAGCGCCGCACCGCCCAGGTAGTCCACCCGCGCCTGCCGGTTGGGTTGGTTGGGCAGCCACAGCAAGGCCAGCAGCAGCAGCGCGGCCTGCGGCACGTTGAGCCAGAAAATCCACCGCCAGCCCAGCCATTCCACGATGGCCCCGCCGTAGACCGGCCCCAGCATCGCGCCCGCTTCCGCCGCTCCACCGACAATCCCCAGCGCCAGGCCGCGCCGCTCCGGCGGGAGCAGCCCGACGGCAATGGCCATTCCCACCGGCACCGTGGCTCCGCCGCCGACGGCCTGCACCACCCGCGCCCCAATGACCCACTCCAGGCTGCCCGCCAGGGCCACCACCGTCGTGCCTGCCATGAATACGACCAGTGAGACCCGGTAGACCCGGGCGCAACCATAAACGTCGGCCAACCGCCCCACTAGCGGCATCGCCACGGTGTACCCCAGCAGGTATGCCGTGATGACCCAGGAAACCCGGTCCAACTCGGTAATGGGGACTTTCAAGTCCAGCATCAAGGCTGGCAGCGCGGTGACCACCACGGTTTGGTCCAGGGCGGTGACCAGGGCCCCCGAACCGATGACCGTCAACACCAGCCACACCGGCCCGGCCCGCGACTCCCTGACGGTTGCTGTCGAGCCGCTGCCCATACCGGCCGGGGCGGGCTTACCGGCCTAACGTGGCAGGAGCCAGGATTTCCACCGGAGCGTCAATTCCGGTCAGCCTCAGCGTCCGCACCACTTCCGGGACATCGGTGGCGACGACGGGACCGGTCATAGATGCCATCACCAGGTCCGCGCGCTCCCGGTCGATCCAAAGCTCCATCTCCACTTCATAACCCTTGGCGGCGTTGGGAACCAAGACCGCCAGGTCGTCGGACCACGCCAGACCTCGGAGACGGTAGGTGTCCCGGCCGTTGAGCGGCTCCGTCGCCAGCAGCTCGGGGTCCCGCAGCGAATCCAGCAAGGCGGCGAAGGAACGGCCCACGTCGGAGAAATTGAAGGGCAGCGTGTCGGGCGGCACCTCTTCCCATTTCCCGGTCAGGAAGTTGGTCATATAGGTCCGTCCATCCAGCACCACCGCTTCGATCTCGAAGTAAGAGCTTCCGAGTTGGGCTTCCACCGTAAATCGGAAGCCTTTGCCGATTTCGGTCTCCCCGTAGGCCCGGGTCATTTCAACGCCCGGAAGCAGCTGCGTCGCCCCGACCTCGTGCTCCAGGTCGAAGGCCACCGACCGCAGGGCAACAAGACGGTCCGCCGACTGCCGCAGCACCGCGCGGGGGTCAACCGGCGGTTCCGGGGTGGGCGTCGGCTCCGGGCGGCAGCCCATCGTCAAGGACACCGCCAGCAGCAGGCCCACAACTACGCCCGCGGCCAGTCCCGGAGTCCCAGTAAGGCCACAGGAGCAGGAACGGCGGGGAAAGAAACGGCGCATAGTGTCAGCCGCCTTGATGCCAGTCGGGCCGCAGCGCAAGGTAACTTGTTCGTCCGTTGCCATCCGGCGGGGCGGGGCTGCGGGCGCTTCCGGCAGGGGCTGGCGGCCATTCAGGCGCCGGGCGGGGGCTGTTCCGGGGGCAAGTATGTCGGTAGGGCATCAGTTCCAGGACCAGAAGGCCAGTGTGCCTTCGGCAATCTCCTGGGGAGGAGCGCCGCCGGCTGCGTCTATGACGAACACCCGCGAGCCGGTGGGGGTGTGGCCGTTGCGCCGCTCGTAGGGCAGGGTTTCGGTCCCGGCCACCACCAGGCGGGAACTGTCCGGCGACCAAGGGGAATGGGAGTAGGCGTACTGGTCGAAGTAGCTGAGCATGGTCAGCACATCGCGGGAGGGCTGGAAGGTCATCAAATTCCGGTTTTCGACGGCTTGGGCGGTCTGCGGGGTTGCGGCGTTCCAAACGTTCCAGTGGAAGCTCCGGTCCGCGCGGTTCAGGCCCACCCACGCCAGGCGCCGCCCGTTGGGAGACCAGTAAAAGGCGATGGACGGCTCATCGGTGACGGAGATAACGGCGCCGCCGCCCGCCGAGACCACCCGGAGGCGGTCGAACCCTACGCCCCGGCCCGACTGGTCTCCAACGACCAATTCGTCTCCGGTGGGAGACCACATGAACGCGGAAAAGTCGTTGACCTCGACCAACTGCGCCGGCTGCCCCAGGTTGTTGACGTCGGCCACGAACAGGGCGCTGCCCAAATCGGTCTGTCCGACGTAGGCCACCCATTGACCATCGGGCGAAAAGGCCGGCACCCGGAAGCCGCGGACGGTGGCCAGCAGCTCCCCGGGCAGATAACCGGAAGGCCCCCGGAACAGCTTGAGGTCGTCGCCGAGGTGTACCAGCAGAGAGCTTCCTTCCCCGCTCCAACTGTAGTACAGCGGCGCGCCGCTTTCCACCAGAACCGGCGGCCCGCCGCTCTCAGTGTCCAGCACAAACAGCCCCAGCCCCTGCCGGGTGGAGGCCAGGAAGGAAAGCGAGCGGTTGTCCGGCGACCAGTAAAGGTAATGAGGCGAGCCGTCGGCTACCAAGCCGGGGTGGTCGTTATTGTAGATGGTGTCCGACCGGCCGGTCACGGCGTCCAGCAGTTGAATCGTCACCTCGGCGGTGCGTCCGCCCTGCGAGTGCCTGACCCGGGAGACCGCCACCTTCTCGCCGCCGGGCGACCACGTGGGCCAGGCGTGAAAGCTGTCGAAGTCCAGGGACTGGGCCATCACCGGGCCGGTTGGCCCCGAATCCACGCGGTTCCCCAAGGTCAACGTCTGGCGGCCGGTGCCGTCGCCCCTGATGGTGTATACGTCGCCCGCAGCATCAACGTAGGTAATTCGGTCTACGCTCAAATTGCCCGCTTTCCCCAGACTCCTTAACCCGGCTTCAATCCCGGTTGCCGGCCAACCCCAGCAACCGGTCAACCCCAGGCCCAGCGCCAGCAGCAACACCCAAGTCAACCAGAGGCGCCTTAATGAGAGGCGTCCGGGCAGGGCAACTGCCGGAACCACGGTTGGCAGGACACAATACACCCTCTTTTGTTCCTCGGGTTGAATTGCCTGGCCCGACGGACCGGATTGGCCGGCCCACCGGGTGATTTACACCGGTCAAGTCTGCGCCGGTTAAAATTTCAACAAGGATACCATTACCGGAATTGCCGGGCAACGGAGCAACCGTGGACGGCAGGACTTTTTCATTCTCGCTACGACCCGTTCGTCTTAAAGTAGGCATCTTAATCCGTTCGTCCTGAGGCCCCCGAAGGGCTTCCTGGTTTTGCTGGTAGCGTTGCAAGTTAGGTGGTTCGGCTTGGGGACTCTGTAGGCGCAGCCCTTGAGGCTGCCCCGTCTCTGTCGCAATACCACCTAAATCGGAACGCTATCTGCTTGCAACCTTGGTTTTTACGGCGAAACCCGGTATCATAGCGTTGGCCTACTGTGTTCTTTTTGCTTCGGGTTTTTCGTTGGCTGGAATGGCGGTCGGCGCAGGAGCGTATTCAAGAGTCAATGGGCGGCAGTTTTCCTGGAAGCCGAGGTCCCCGGAAACTAGCCACCAGACACTGGGCACTGTCCACACCCGGGCATTGGCGCCCTGCCCCGGCGGGAGTAGTTGCATGACCGTTGTCGACGACATAAAGAGCCGTCTCGACATCCTGGAGGTGGTCTCCGGGAAGGTTACGCTGCAACGCTCCGGCCAGTCGTACAAGGCCAACTGTCCCTTCCACCAGGAGCGCACCCCGTCCTTTTATGTCTTTCCCGACCGGCAAAGCTGGCGTTGCTTCGGCGCCTGCGCTACCGGCGGCGACGTGTTCTCCTTTGTGATGAAGTCGGAGAACCTGGAGTTCGGAGAGGCTCTCCGATCCCTGGCCCAGCAGACGGGCGTGGCGCTGCCCAGCCAGCAGCGCCGCACTGAGCAGCAGACCGCCTTCGACCTGAACGAGGCTGCCAAGGCCTATTTTCAGCAAAGGCTGGCCTCTTCCCAGGGCGCCGAGACCCGGGCCTACCTGGAACGCCGCGGGCTGGAACGGCTAACCGTTGCCCAGTTCGAGTTGGGCCTCAGCCCCGACGACGGCGAGTCCATGAAGAACCATCTGGCATCCCGGGGGTTCTCGCCCGAGCAAATGGCCCAGGCCGGCCTGGTTTCCGGCGGCGACAACGGCCGTTACCGAGACCTGTTCCGGCATCGCCTGATTATTCCTATCAGGAACGGGCAGGGAGAGTTGGCCGGATTCGGCGGGCGGGCGTTGGATGACTCCAACCCCAAGTACCTGAACTCGCCGCGCACTCCCATATTCGACAAGGGGCGAATCCTGTACGCTCTGCACCTGGCCCGGGATACGGCCCGGCAGCAGGGAATGGTGGTGGTCGAAGGGTACATGGACGCCATCATGGCGCACCAGCACGGCTACCGCAACGTGGTAGCCTCAATGGGCACCGCATTGACGGAAGCGCAGGTCGCGGAGGTCCGGCGAGTCACCGGCGACATCATCATGGCGCTGGACGCGGACGCCGCCGGACAACAGGCCACTCTGCGCAGCCTGGAATCGTCCTGGAAGGTGTTCCAGACCCAGGCCGTGGGGCGGGTACAGTCAATCACCATAAACCACCGCCAGGAGGGGCAAAGCCTGCGAGTGGCCGCCCTGCCCGACGGCTTGGACCCGGACGAGGTAATCCGCCAGTCGCCGGAGCAGTGGGGGCAGCTCATTGAACACGCTAAACCGCTGTTTGAGTTTCTGCTGCCGGCCCTGTCGGCCCAGGTGGACATCGCCACGCCCCAGGGGAAGTCGTGGGTTGCGCAACAGTTGTTAGATTTTATTGCGGCGGTGTCCGACCCCATCTTGCAGGACCATTACTTTCAGCAGTTGGCCCACCACCTGCGGGTCAGCGAAGAAACGCTGCGGGCCAGCATGGGACGTTTGTCTCGGCAACCCGGCAGAGGGAACCCGGCGACCCGAAGGACGCCGGCCGCCGCACCCCAGGCATCCGGCCCGGGTCCCGGCGGCAACCCGGAACACGCGGGGTCTAACTCGGCCTTTGCCCAGTTGGAAAACGACCCGATTGAAGACCATTGCCTGGCCCGCATCTTGCAGCACCCGGAGGTGTACGAACTGCTGCCGGCATTGCAGCCGGAATACTTCCAGCGGCCAGCCAACCGGGAAATAGTGAAGCTTATCCTGTCCGCGCAGGACGACGGGTTTGATGACGTGGCGGTCGAGTGGATCCGTCAGACCGTCGGGGAGGAGCTGACCCCGCACCTGGAGCAACTGCTGGGCAAGCCCCTGCCACCGTCCGAACCGGGCAAACGGGTCGAAGAAATGGCGCAGGTGGTCTTTCGCCTGGAAGAACGCTACCTGCGCGGCTTGAAAACCGAAGAAGCGATGAGATTCTCCGAACTGAACTCGCCCGGTCCGCCAGAGGAAGCGGAGGGCGTTGGCGCAGACGGCGACGGGCTTCCCAGCGGGTTGCCCAGCGAAGGCATGGAGGACATTCTGCTGGGGATTAACTCCCGCATCAGGGAAAACGAGACTGCCCGGGGCAATTGGCGCGCCGGGGCGGTCAACCAAGGGTAACACTGGAGGTTATTTCTACATGGTAAGACGCAACAACAACCGGGAATTGAATCCGGAAGACTACCTGGAAAACAACCATGACGACGATCAGGGCCCGCCCAACATTCTGGGCATTATCGGCCAGGTCAAGGGCGACGAGGAGGAAGAAGAGGGCGGCGCCGGCAGCATCGTTGTGGTTCCCACTTCCGCTAACACCGAGGCCGCCGAGGAGCAATGGGGCGCGTCCGGCGCCGATGCCGACGAGGATTCGCCCGCCAGCAAGGAAGGCGATGGAGGCCCAACGGAATCCGACATCGAGAACGAAGACTCGGATTGGGAGGCGGAGACCGAGACCATGGAAGTCCTGGACGACCCGGTTCGTATGTACCTCCGGGAAATCGGCCGCGTGCGTCTGCTGACATCCAAGGACGAACGGGAATTGGCCCGCAAGCTGGAGGGCCAGAAACACCTGAAAGTGCTGGAAAAAGAACTGCTTGAACTGGAAGGACGTCCGCCCCTGCCCTGGGAGTCTACCCGGCTTCTGCTGAGGCGGGTAACCGACGCCGAACCGCTGGTCCGGTCGCTGTGCAACCAGCTCGACCTGCCCCGGGACATCACGCTGGCCCAAATCGTCGACGACCCGGACTTGCGCGCCGCCATCGACGCCGAGGTCAACGTGGACATGATTGCGTTCATCGCCGACGCCCTCAACGAAGAGGAGTCAAACATCTACGCCAAGCTGGTCCGCCTGTCCCTGGACAGTTGGATTATCCCCCGGGAGGCCGTCTTCGACCTGGGATCCTGCACCCTGCCCGAATTGGCGGAACGGTTGGACCAACAGGAAACCTACGCCCAGTTGGAAAAACGGGGCATACTCTTCCGCCAGTCTTTCCAAAAGGTCGTGGCCGAGGGCAACAAGGCCCAGGCGCACCTCACCGAGGCCAACCTGCGGCTGGTGGTCAGCGTGGCCAAGAAGTACATCGGCCGGGGCATGGCACTGCTGGACATGATCCAGGAGGGCAACATCGGCCTCATCCGGGCGGTGGAGAAGTTCGACTACCGCAAGGGGTACAAGTTCAGCACCTATGCAACTTGGTGGATTCGCCAGGCCATCACCCGGGCCATCGCCGACCAGGCCAGGACCATCCGCATCCCGGTCCACATGGTCGAGACCATCAACAAACTGATGCGGCAGCACCGGCGCCTGCTCCAGGAGTACGGACGGGAGCCAACCCCGGAGGAAATCGGCCTGGCCATGGAGATCGGCCCGGAGAAGGTCGAGGAAATCCTGAAAATTTCCCAGGAGCCGGTGTCGCTGGAAACCCCCATCGGCGAGGAAGAGGACTCCCACCTGGGCGACTTTATCGAAGACCGCACCGCTCAGGCGCCGGCCGACGCCGCCTCCTTCCAACTGCTGAAGGAGCAGGTGGCAGAAGTCCTGGACACTTTGACCGACCGGGAGAGCCGGGTGCTTCAGCTCAGGTTCGGGTTGGAGGACGGCCGCAGCCGTACCCTGGAAGAGGTGGGACGAGAGTTTGGCGTCACCCGGGAGCGCATCCGGCAAATCGAGGCCAAGGCCCTGCGCAAGCTGCGTCACCCGACCCGTTCCCGCAAGCTGCGGGACTTTCTGGAGTAACCTTGCCCAACGGGACCTAAACGCCACTCTCGCCCTGATTAAACGCGTCGCCGGGACTTTTGCGGGACTCTTGAAAGGTTCCCGGCGACGGCAAAATGATCAATTGGCGTTTCCCAATTGCCTTTCATTCGCCAAAACGCCAGTGTTAGACTCGGCAACAACGAAACGGAGTGGTGGTTAAGTGGAAGACTGGACGTTACCAAAATGCCAACAATGCGATGTGGGCCGGCTAGTGCCATTGTCTGACTACGGCGGTCAGGGAGCCGCAGTCCATTACAAGGCTTGGGTTTGCATCAACCCCGACTGCGGATTCAACATCAAAATCCGCAACGGGGACATATACCGCAACGAACCCATTACACCAGGCAATATGAACAGCCCACGGCAGCCACGTTAGTCATCATTCGCCGCCCCTTGGCGGCAGGTTTGCCCGTGGTCAAGTGTGGTGGGTTTCCTGGGTAGTCGTGTGCGGCCCAACAAGACGGGCGTTGTTCCATTCAACCGTCGCCAGTTGCTGACGCCTGCTCTATCCCCGATTTAGGCATCCGCCGGGGGTCGGGTCGAAGGTTAGCAGGCGGGGATAGGGCGTTAGATGGAAGCAGGCTACAATAGTTCTAGGCTACAATGTTCTATGGGTAAATCCCGGACCTGCCTTCCGGCTTGGACCGGAGCACGGGTTTGGCCTGGTTGGTCCTAGCTGCATAGCCGATGGCTTTGGCCCGCGGCGCCGACACCATTCCCCGGGGGAATACAGGACAGGCGGATTCAACCGCACACTCCACCGGCATCCGGGCCGGACAGTCCGCAACCCGGCCCCGCAACCGCACCAATGAAGAAGGGCGCTGACCGTCAGCGCCTTTCTCGATTTCTGAAAATCGCCGGCTCCACAATTACCGGGGAGGGTGTTCCTGGCGAGCCTTCCGACCAATTAGCGCGAACGGGTTGAAATGGGCGGTCCTGAGGCGGTACATAGAAGCCCATGAGAACATCGCAAGGCCCGGTTTACCCGGAACAGCGGTTACGCAGAGGCCACCGAGTCTTCTACGGCAGGGCCAATCCTGAGCTTGCGAAGCCGGCGGCCCAGCATGGAGACCACCTCTATCCGCAGACCGTCCACCAGCACCGTATCCCCCACCTGCGGGATACGGCCCAGCGTCCGGTAAACGTAGCCGCCCACGGTATCCACTTCCGGGCTCTCGATTTCGGCCCCGAACATCTCCCCAACTTCCTCGGCGCTCACACCGGCGTCCACCAGGGCCGAGCCGTCGTTGTTCTGCACCACCTCCGGGTCTTCCACCCGGGAAAACTCGTCCTCAATCTCCCCGACAATCTCCTCCAGCAGGTCCTCCATGGTTACCAGGCCCTCGGTGCCGCCGTACTCGTCGACCACAATGGCCATCTGTTGGGCTTTCTCCTGAAGTTCCTCCAGCAAGTCGTCCAGCCGCTTGGATTCGGGGATGAAGAAGGCGGCCCGCACGGTTTCCCGCAGGGAAGCCCCCGGGTTACCGTTGCCCAGGACGGCCAGTAAGTCGCGGGAGTGGACGATGCCGACGATGCTGTCCAGGTTGCCGTCGTACACGGGCAGCCGGCTGTGTCCCCGTTCGCCCATAATCTCCGCGACCCGGCTGAGGGAATGGTTCGCGTCCACCGCCACGATGTCCAGCCGCGGAATCATAATCTCCCGCACCGTGGAACCGTCCAGCCGAAGAATGGACTGGAGCATTTCCCGGTCCCGTTCGTCAATGCTGCCCACCACGGCGGCGGCCAACACCTGCTCTTGCAGTTCGGCGTGGATCCCCCCCCGGACACCCTCAGGGGAACCGCTGCCGGCGAATGTTCCCCCCGCCCGCCGGCTGCCGACGGCGGAGAGCAGGCCGTGGACCGGCCTGGAGCAGGCTGCGGCCCACTCCGGGTGGCGCCCGGACAGCGCGTAGGCGCCCCGGTTTACCCCGGTCAGCGCCACCAGAAGCGCCAGGGCCAGCATGGTCACGTACCACCACCCCAGGGACGGGGCGAGGCTGTACGCCAAGGCCAACCCGGAAACGGAAACCGCAATGGTGCAGGCGTGTTTGAACGCGGAGATGGTGAACCCCAGCCCACGGGGATACCGGCCGCTGAATACCCAGCTTCCCGCGGCGGAGTGTTCAGCCAGGCTGAGATACGTGAAGAGGAGGAAGAACGCCGAAAATACTAACGCTGATGGTAATAAGCTACTATCAGTATCCAAGTTTCTGCCCTCGCGGACTCGTGCGGGCCCTTGAAGGAACTACCCTTCTTTTTTGGTTGGCCTCAAGGGCCTTAGAGGGTCGTCGTTGCGCCGATGAATTAACCGTTGGAATAAACCCGCTCTCCCTGAGCCGGTCAGAGGACTTCTTTCTGGACCTGTGTCATCCTCAGCCAGTCGAAGGATTTCCTTTCTTGGGCAACATTCTAGCAGGAACGCCAACGGCCAGTCTACCCTGCGGCACGTCCCGGGTCACCACCGCCCCCGCTCCGGTAGCGGCGTTGGCGCCCACCGTTACCGGGGCCACCAGCATCGTGTCGCAGCCGATGAAGGCCCCGTCGCCGATGATTGTTTCCAGCTTGTCCTGTCCGTCATAGTTGCAAGTTATGGTCCCGGCGCCGATGTTGACCCCGGCCCCGACGGTGGCGTCGCCCAGATAGCTGAAGTGGCCGGACACCGCGCCCGACGCCAGACGGCTATTCTTGACCTCGACAAAGTTGCCGATGTGGACACCCGCTTCCAGGTGCGCGCCGGGCCGCAGGTGGCTAAAGGGGCCGACGTCCACGCCGCTTCCCACCACAGCCTCCTCCAGCATCGATGCGGTTATCCGGCACCCGTCCCCGATGGCCGAGTCGCGGACGACCGAGTTGGGGCCGATTACGCAGTCTTCGCCGATAACCGTGCTGCCTTGCAGCATGGTGTTGGGCAGGATCGTGCTGTCCAGGCCGACGACCACCCCGGCCTCAACATATACCGACGCCGGGTTGGGAATAGTCACCCCGGCCAGCATCAACTTTTGCAGGATGCGGTCCCGCTGCACGCTTTCGGCGATGGCCAGTTGGACACGGTTGTTGACCCCGAAAGCCTCGGCCGGGTCCAAGGCCGGCACGCCCTGAACGCCCGCCGCTCTGCTTCCCAAAGCGGCCAGACCCGTCAGGTATCTTTCCCCTCTGGCGGGATTCACATCCAACGCTCCCAGCTTCTCCGCCAACCAACCGGCCCGGAAACAGTACACGCCGGCGTTGACCTCAGTCGGCAGGCCCGGGTCCCCGGTGAATTGGGCGGCTTCGACAATCCCGGCAACCTTGCCGTTTTTATCCCGCTGCACTCGACCAAGGTCCTCGGTAAACAAGCCCTCGGCGGTCAGGAAAGTCATCCCGTTGCCCTGCTTCAGGTGGCAGTCGGCCAGGGTTCGCAGCGACTCCGGCTGCACCAGAGGCGCATCGGCGTTTTGCAGCAAAATGTGGGAGCAGCCGCCGTCCAGCAAGGGCATCGCGCAAGCCAGCGCATCGGCAGTACCCAAGGGCCGCGGCTGCACCGCGTATTCGACGCTGGCCCCCAACAGACCCTCAATCGCAGTCCGATTGCCGGGAGACACCACGACTATGACCCGTTCGACGCCCAAACTTTGCAGCAACTCCACCGGGTAACGAATCAACTCTTTGCCGCAGACCCGATGCAGCGACTTGGGGATGCGTGACTTCATCCGCGCGCCGTCCCCGGCAGCCAGGATAACACCGACCCACTGTTGCACGGCAATACCTCTCTTCGTAACAGTTCAGACTTGGTGAGGTGAATTGTTTTCAGCCAAGGCTTTCAGGCAACTGCCAATTCTTTCCAGGGGGTTTGGGGGATGAATCCCCCAACGTAACCCAACCACCATATTCCGCCATCGGCCCCTCCCCTCTACTCTGAACTGTTACCTCCCTTCGACTCCGAGACATCCGATAGCGTCCCGCGCCTGCCAGGTCACCGCCAATTATATCAGGCAGAATGGCCCACGCCGGGAGCCTTCCCTTGCCCCGGAAGGAAAATCCGTGGACCCGAACGACTGGTTTGCGGACGTAGGCATTCCAGACGATTTTCCGAGTCGGCTGGAACGCAGCGGGGATTTCCCGGGCCTAAGCCGCCAACCGGCCACCGCTCCCGTTTTGTCGGCGGCGGTCAAGCCGGGCGGGGGAAGACTGGCTGGCCGGCATTGGGTGATGGGTGTGGCGCCGGAAGGAGGCAGTGTCCAAAGCGCGGCGTCTGCCGCATCCCCAAGCTCCCCACCGCGCTGCTTACGACCGTGTTTGTAAGCATTACCGGGCGCGACAGGGGTGGCAATGGGCCGGGGTAGGCACGCCGATGGCTTGGTCGGCTCTTCTAGCCTGGAGAAGTTTTCAGCGAAAAAGAAGCGGCGCCCCCGGATTACTGGACCCTGACTACCTGGGGGGCCTGCGCCCAGAGGCGCTCCAAGGCGAAGTATTCCCGTTCTTCCTCACCGAAGATGTGGATTACGACGTCGCTGTAGTCCAGGAGCACCCAGCCCGAGCCACGGGCGCCTTCCCGGTGAAATCGGCTGACCCCGGCTTCTTTCAGGGTCTGGCCGATGTCGTCCTCCAAAGCCTCGATTTGGCGGGAGGAGCCGGCGGTCATAACCACGAAGTAGTCGGCAAAGGACGCCAGCCGACGCAGGTCCAGCATGACAATGTCCTCGGCCAGCTTTTCCGAGGCTACTTCCACCACCAATTGGGCAACTTCGGTTGGATTCAGGGTCAAATCTCCCGGTCTAATACCTAATGCGGGCCCCGTCCTTCCGGCACTGTTGAAACGTTAGCGTTGAAAGGACAACAACGAGTATAATGTTGCGCCCCGGCCCGGTCAACGCAAGCCGGTGCGGGGTTACAGTTCAGACTTGGTGAGATGAATTGGTTTCAGCCAAGGCTTTCATACAATCGCGACTTTTTTCAGGGGGTTTGGGGCAGGGGGGTTGGAGGATTTATCCCCCAACGTAACCCAACCCCCCATATTCCGCCATCAGCCACTCCGCTCCCCTCAACCCTGAACAGTTACGGTGCGGGGCCCAGGGCAATCGCATTATGATTGTTCTGGCATAACCTGACACTTGCCCCTTTCCAACTCCGGTATCTCCCCGCTACCATATCTCTATCGTATTTATATCCTTTGGGAATGGGCTGTCCGGAAGTTTCCTGGCGCAACCGCACTCCCGGCAAAAATGGTGCAAAATGAGACCTGGAAAACTACAGCGCCCAAAACCGCCGGGCCGGTTCCCCTCCCTTTCAGGGGTGACAAAACCGGACAAAATGGTGACAAAACCAGACATTGCCCGGACATTAGCGGACAAGACCCGGACAAAAATCCTCAGCCCCCACGCTCAAATGTCCGCTTTTGTCCGATATTCTCAGCGTTTCCGCCTCCCCAACCGAGAATTGGGCTGCATCAATGACCAACGATTCCCCGGTATCCCCAAGGTCAGTCTCAAAAACTCCGGCAAATTTGGGCGCAGTATCAACGACAGAGATATTGATGCTGCGCCGAAGTTAAAATGCGATTCCCCTGAAGCCCGGGGCAGGTTCAGAACGATTGCCAAGGCTCCCAATCCGTTCGTCCTCAAGACCTCGAAAACTTCTTTATGAAAACCAAACGGCCCCAATCCGGCCTGCCGCCGTGCTTGTGGGAGATGCGCCGCCGTGATACCATTTGCTCACTATGAACCCGGTAATAAACCCCGCGGCCAATCCCCAACTCATCCGCAATTTCTGTATCATCGCCCACATAGACCACGGCAAGTCAACCCTGGCGGACCGGTTTTTGGAGATTACCGGCACCGTCCGCCCCCAGGAAATGAAAGCCCAGTTTTTGGACCAGATGGACTTGGAACGGGAGCGGGGCATCACCATCAAGGGCAAAGCGGTGACTATGAACCACCGCACCCCCGACGGGCAGCAGTACCAGATGAACCTCATCGACACGCCGGGGCACGTGGACTTCAGCTACGAGGTTTCCCGTGCGTTGGCCGCCTGCGAGGGGGCGTTGCTGGTGGTGGACGCCAGCCAGGGCATTGAAGCCCAGACCATCGCCAACACCCTTCTGGCCATGGAGTACGACCTGGAACTGATTCCCGTGGTCAACAAGATTGACCTTCCCCAAGCGGAGCCGGAACGGGTCGCGGGAGAGTTGCAGCAAGTCTTCGGCTTCAGGCCGGACGAAATCCTGTACGTTTCCGCCAAAGCCGGCACCGGCGCCCAGGATATCCTCGACGCGGTGGTGGAGCGGGTGCCCGCCCCGGCCGGCAAGTCCAGCGAGCAGTTCCGTGCGCTGGTTTTCGACTCGATTTACAATTCTTACAAGGGAATAATCGGCTATGTCCGGGTGGCCAACGGGCAGGTGTCCAAGTCCGACCGCATAGTGGTCATGTCCTCGGGACGGGCCTCGGAAATTGTGGAGTTGGGGGTTTTTGCTCCCGCACCCCAGCCGGTAGACGTGCTTTACAGCGGCCAGGTTGGGTACATCGCCACCGGCTTCAAGGACGTTCAGGAGTGCGCTGTCGGCGACACATTGACCAACCTTGGCGACCCCTCCGACCAACCCCTGCCGGGTTATGTAGAGTTGAAGTCTATGGTGTTCGCGGGGCTGTACCCCGCCGACGGCGAGGACTATTCCAACCTGCGGGCGGCGCTGGAGAAGTTGCAGCTCAACGACGCTTCGTTGACTATGGAACCCGAAAGCAGCACTGCGCTGGGGTTTGGCTTTCGCTGCGGCTTCCTGGGCCTGATGCACTTGGAAATCGTTCAGGAAAGGCTGGAACGGGAGTATGACCTGGACCTGATTGTCACCGCCCCCAGCGTGGCCTACCAGGTCGTGCTGACCAGCGGCGAGACCATCCGCGTGGACAACCCCTCCAAGCTGCCGTCCCCCAACGAGATTAGCCAGATTCAAGAACCCATCCTGAACCTGACCATCGTGGCCCCCAGCCGCCACGTCGGGGCCATCATGGAGTTGATGCACTCGCGGCGCTCCGAGTACCGCCGCGTCGAGTACATTCAAGGGTTGACCGGAGACGACGGCGAGAAGGCTTCCGGGGGCGAGTCCCGGGTGATGATGGAATATACCATGCCCCTGGCCGAGATGCTGGCCGACTTCTTCAACCAGTTGAAGTCCCGCACCCAGGGCTACGCGTCCCTGGACTACACCTTCCATGGATACCAGGCGGCGCCGCTGGTCAAGATTGACGTGCTGGTCAATCACCTGCCGGTTGAGGCTCTGTCAATGATTGCCCACCGGGACCAGTCCGTGGTGTTGGGGCGGAACGTCGTTCAGAAGCTGCGCTCGACCATCCACCGCCAGCTTTTCGAGGTCCCCATCCAGGCGGCCATCGGCAGCCGGGTCATCGCCAGGGAGACAGTGCGGGCGCTACGCAAGGACGTTCTGGCCAAGTGCTACGGTGGGGACATCACCCGCAAGCGCAAGTTGCTGGAGAAGCAAAAAGAAGGCAAGCGGCGCATGAAAAGCATCGGCCGGGTAGAAGTCCCGCAGGAAGCCTTCCTGAGCCTGCTGGGAATCGGCGACGGGAAGTAGACCTCCTCTGCCTGTCGCAAGACGTCCCGCCAGTATGTGGCTGCAACGAGGCGGCTACAATCCCAGGCTGGCCCGCAACTCGCGCAGCTGTTCCAGGTGCTCGGTCCAGTGGCGGAGGAATAACCCTTCCAGCAGCATTTGGGGAGTGCGTTCCTGGTCTTCACCCCTGGCCGTGAGGTGAGCCGTAGCGGTGGTGTTCTGAATAGCATCATCGCTGACGTTGGCGACGGCTTGTTCCAGACTTTCAAGCACCTTAATCAAATCGTCCTGCACCCGGTCGAACCCGTGCTCCAGCCGCCGGGGGTCCATGTTGTTGAGGTCAGGAGTGACGTCAAACTCGGTTATGCTCCCGTCCAGCAGGCCGGCAACCAGCGCTCCAATTCCGCCCTCCGGCGTATCCACCAGGTGATACACAACCTCGCGCGCCGACCAGTCATCCGCCCCGGGCTTCCAGTCCAGGCAATAGTCCATGCCTTCCAGCAACGCGAAGCATTGCTCCCTGATTCGGCGAATGTTTTCCAGGTGCTGGTCTTTGAGAGTGGTCAACGCGGCTCCTACTTGCCCAAAATCATGTGGGTTCGCCGGGACTTACACTGGATTTACAAGGGGAGGTTCCGCACCAGCGCCTTGACAGCTTCCCGCGTCTCATCCTGCGCCAGGGCAAACTCCAGGGAAGCTCGAAGCAGGCCCAGAGGAGTACCGCCGTCATACCGGGTTCCCAGGACCTCGCAGGCGTACAGGCTTTGGTCTTCCAGCAACAGCGACATCCCGTCGGTCAACTGAATCTCGTTTTTGGCGCCCGGGGGCGTGCGTTCCAGGCACTCGAAGATGTCCGGGGGTAGAACGTAGCGGCCCACCACGGTCAGGTTGGACGGGGCCTCTTCCCGGGGCGGCTTTTCCACCAGCCGGCGTACCTGGTACACCCGGTCTCCCCGTTGGGCGGCTTCCACCACGCCGTAGTTGTGGACCAATTCCCAGGGGGCCGGCTCCACGGCAACCACGCCGGCGTTGTAGCGGTCGGCAACTTCCAGCATTTGGGTCAACGCGCCCGGAGTGTGGGCAATGATGTCGTCGGGCAACATCACCGCGAAGGGTTCGTCGCCCACCGCGTCCCTGGCGGTAAGGACGGCGTGTCCCAACCCAAGAGGCTGCTCCTGGATGACGAAGGAAACGCTGGCCAGCGATGCGGCGCGGCGCACCTTTTCCTGCAAGTCCACCGCGCCCGACTCGGCTAAGCGCGCTTCCAGGACAGGCGCAGGCTGGAAGTAGGCGGCGATGGATTCCTTGCCTCGGGCGGTGACGATAATGACTTCTTCGATTCCTGCCTCGGCCGCCTCCTCAACCACATATTGCAGCATGGGCCGGTCCAGGATGGGCAACAGCTCTTTGGGCACCGACTTGGTGATGGGGAGGAACCGGGTGCCCAAACCCGCCGCCGGTATGACCGCCTTGCGTACCTTCATTGACGTACCTTAGTAATCGTAACTTAGTAATCGTAACTTCAGTAATCGTAACTTCCAATGACCTAACTTCCGGCAGTATCTTATCATTGGCCCAAAATCCCAACAACCAACTCGCGCCGGGCATGAGCGACCGGCGTTGTTGCACAGCATTCCACCGTAGGGCATAATTTCCGGTGCGCCGCCTTCCGTTTGCAAGAGTGGGGGGTCGCTATTGCTGTATTTTTGACCGTCCGGTTTCCAGATACCGTAACCAATATCCGTAACCGCTATCCATAGCCACTATCTCAAGGAGGGCCTCATGCCAGCTCAGATTCCCACCGAGGAAGAAGTCCTGGGTTACTTTTCCAAGCTGTCCAACTGGGGGCGTTGGGGTCCCGACGATGAATTGGGCACCCCCAACCTGATTACCCCGGAGAAAACCAAGCGGGGAATCGCCACGGTCCAGGAAGGGACGACGGTCTCGCTGGCCCGGGACATTCTCTGGGACGCCACCGCCGACGTGCCCAACCCGCCGGTGCATTTCATGGTGGAAAGCGGCGAAGGCTGGGACAGCGGTGACAAGGTGAGCGGCCGTCCCAACGCCGCCGCCACCGACTACATCGGCATGATTTTCCACGGCTACGCCGTTACCCACGTGGACAGCCTGGCCCACTTCTTCTGGGAGGGTAAGACCTACAACGGCAAGCCGGCGCACATGGTATCCACCAACCTGGGCGCAACTGTTTGCTCGGTGGTCGCCGCGAAGAAGGGCTTCACCAGCCGGGGCGTCCTGGTGGACGTGCCCATGATTCGCGGCGTGGACTGGCTGGAGCGGGGCGAGGGCGTGATGCCCGAGGACATCCTGGCCGCCGAGGAACGCTGCGGATTCAAGGTGGAAGAGGGCGACATCTTGCTGATTCGCACCGGACAACTCCACCGCCGCGGCGTTGAGGGCCCGGTGGACCGCTCGGCCGGTTCCACAGCCTGCCAGGCAGCCTGTCTGCCCTTGTTCCACGAGCGGGGCATCGCCGTCATGGGGTCAGACACGGGCAATGACGTCAGCCCGGCCCAGTACGAACGGGTGATGCAGCCCATCCACCAGGTGGGCATCACCGCCATGGGGTTGTGGATTCTGGACAACGCCAACCTGGACGACGTGGCGGAAGCCTGCCGGGAGCGCAACCGCTGGGAGTTCCTGGTGTCCATTGGCCCGCTGCGCCTGCACAACACCACCGGCTCGCCGGTGAATCCCATCGCCGTGTTCTAGCCCAGCGGACTCTTCCGAAACCCCACCCATTCCGAAGCCCGGCAGGTTATTGTCCGCCGGGCTTCGGCTAACCCAGGACCTTACCCAGCAGCTTGATTATCCGGCCCGGCCGTCTTGACAGCATCCGTTCCAGCGTTGCCGACAACGCCGCTTGCTGATTGCCCATCGAGTAGGTCGGGTAGACGTGCATCGAGCGGGCCACGGCACTGATCCTGATGCCTTGGTCCATTGCCAAAATCCACTCGTGGATTGCTTCACCGGCGGCGCCGCCGGCGATGGTCACGCCCAGGATTTTCCCTCTACTTGTTTGCGGGCTAGCACCCCGACGTGCACACGTCCCAGGTTGCTGAACTTCCCAGTTCCAGGTAGATGTAGCCAATCCTCGAAAAGTAGAACACGGTGCTGCCGCTGCGGGCAAATATCGTCCCCAGCAGTTCCACATCGTCCCCTCCATCGGGAGCCAGGACCGGCCCGCCGCTATCGCCGCTAGCCGGGCTTGGCCCGCCGTCGCCTATGATGGCGGCTCCCACGCAGATGATCCGCTCGCGGTACTTCACCGTGTAGTAGGTGCAGTCATCCGAGACTTCGGCAGTCCGCCACCCCCGGGTAGCCCCAATGTAGTAGACATCGTCGCCGGGTTTTAAGGAGGATGCCTCCCCGGTGATGTCGAAGGTGGTGCCCGCCGGGTCCACGTCGATCTCGCGAACACCTTCGGGCTTGGCTATCTCGCCCAGGTCCATGCTCACCCCGGACTCCATCTCGGCGAAGGCCGCATCCGAGTACCGGCACTGGTAGTTGGTCGGGCAGTCCCAGTCGTTGATGTGATGCAGGGACGGGTCGATCTCCTCTTTTGCGACCTTATTGTTGACTATCAGGTTCCGGCTGGGCTGGTAGATGTTGGCGTCGTCAACACCGCCGATATCCCCGTCGCTGTTGGTGCAGTGGGAAGCCACTACGACTCCCTCCACGTTGTTCCGCTCCGTCACGAAACCAGGGTGCAGTACTGGTTCCCCAACCTGATGTTGTATTTGGTCCCGCCCACCACGGGACGCCATTTGGCCCGCACGCTGTCCCTGTCCAGCAGCTGAGGTTGGGCCTCCTCGAAGATGACTGCCCGGCGGGAATCTCCAGGGTGCCCATTATCTCCCGGGCGTCCGCGGCCTGACTCATGTCCTCCAGTCCGAAACGAATGCGGTTATCAACTTCAAACACCCCGCCGGTGGTCGGGTGGATGTCGGCCGCCACCATGGCGCGGTCCAGGGCGTGGAACCAATTCACCAGATCATTGAAGGCGTAGTCGCCCTGTACTGGAATGATCTGGGTGACTTGATACTTGCTCCGGCCCGCCGCTCGGAACGCGTTTTTGGCTGCCTGACTCTCGCTGGTATCCTGCATATAAACGTAGACTATGCTTTTGTCGGTGTCGTGAAAGTAATAGCCGCCGAAACCGCCCGCGTGCTCCGCGGCGGCCTTGGCCAGACGCTGGTCCGTATTCATCATCTTGCCATTCTCGTCGAACAGGTCGCGGACCACGTCCTCTTTGACCTCATCCACGTTTACTGCGGTGGAGGGCTCCCCTTGACCCGTGACGATGGCAGTCTCCGTCAACAGGGCCAGCGACAAGACCAGACCTCCGATTAACATAAGGATCCTTTGAGTCACCATTCCATCACCTCCTTCTGCATCGAGAATGCCACCGTCCGATGGTTGTTCGGCCCCCTAACAGAAACACGGCAGGGATGGAACCCTTTGGGGGAGCAATTACCCGACCATTTTGTGATGCTTATGCCGCCTGAATATCGGGGAGGGGTCCGCTTCGCCCATCCCCTTGCTGGGTATGCAGCCGGTCCAGGTGCAGTCGCCGCCCAGCCGGTCACGCTCAACCAGCGCAACCTTCTTACCCAGCCGGGCGGCAAAACCGGCGGCGGTAAGCCCAGCGGAACCCCCGCCGATGACTACCAAGTCGTAAGCCTCAGTCACGGCCTGCCCGCGGGACGCCTACGGGCAGGGAGCAGGCTTGAGGCACTTGACGGTTTGGGGCGGATGTTCCGGTGCAGGGCCGAAGTTGGCCTCGACCAGTCCCCCAGAGTCATACATAGTCCGGGGGCCAGAGTTCTACGCCCAACGCATCCTCGCACCAGCGGGCCACGGCCAGCAGGGGGCCTTCCTGAAAGGGCAGCCCCGCCAGTTGCACTCCCAGCGGCAGACCGTCGCCGCTGAGACCGGAGGGCAGGGTGATGGTGGGCAGTCCGGCGCTGGTCCAGGGAGCTTGAAACACCGCATCGCCGGTGGTGTTCAAGTCCGCCGGGGCGGGGGCCGGCGTCGTGGGCATCAGCGCCGCGTCCACGGATTGCAGGGCGGCGGTCATGTCCCTACGGAACTCCCGCCGCAACCGCTGGGCCTGCACGTAGCTCAGTGCTGGGACCAGCATACCCATTTCGATACTGGCACGGATACGCGGCCCATACTCGTCGGCGCGCTCGCGGAAATGTTCTTCGTGAAACGCCGCGGCCTCCACGTTGCTGACGATGCGCTGGCAGGAATGGACGGCGGCAAAGACGGGGGGCAGGCTGATTTCTTCGATGATTGCTCCCGCTGCGGCCAGCTTTTGGATGACCGATTCGGTGTGCGCCCGCACCTCGTCGGTGGAGCGGTCAAAGAAAAACTCGCGGATTACGCCGATGCGGGGCGGACGATCCAAAGCGCTCATCTGCGCCAGGTAGTCCGGGACGGGTTCTGCCGACGAACCGTCGTCCCGGGGGTCGTGGCCGGCCATGGCCTGCAACATGACTGCGGCGTCGGCGACGCTGCGGACCAGAATCCCGACGGTGTCCAGCGACCAGCTCAACGGCACCACCCCATGCCGACTGATGCGGCCGTAGCTGGGCTTGAGGCCGACGATGCCGTTGTAGGCGGCGGGCCGGCAGGTGGATCCCCCGGTCTGGGAACCCAGAGCCGCGGCGCACATTCCGGTGGAAACGGCCACCGAGGACCCGCTGCTGGAGCCGCCGGGGGTGTGAGCCGGATTCCAGGCGTTGCGGCTGCGCGACGGGTCGCTGGAAGCGAACTCGGTGGTCACGGCCTTGCCCAGGATAATTGCCCCGGCGTCTTTCAGCTTTGCGACGCAGGCGGCGTCGTAGTCGGGGACGAAATCGGCGAGGATGCGGGAACAGGCAGTGGTGGCCATGCCCTCGGTGTAGAAGATGTCTTTCAGGCCCACCGGAACGCCGTGCAACGGCCCGCGGAAACGCCCCTGCCGCGCCTCGTTTTCCCGTTCCTGCGCATCGCCGAGAACCTGCTCCCGGTCGATGGTGACCCAAGCCTGGAGCGCAGGTTCCAGGGCGTCAATGCGCTCTAGCAGGGATTGGGCCAGCGTCACCGGAGACAGGGCGCCGGTGCGGACTTCCTGCGCCGATTCGGAAACACCCAGGCGGTGTGAAGTCGTCATTATTGCGCTGCCTCCTTGCTGGATTGGGATGCGGGGTAGCAGCCGGGCTCGGTATCCGAACCGGGCGTGCGGCGGCCGATGTCCAGGAGCATACGGGCGGTCTGAGTCATTGCCTCCTGCAAACTAGCGGCCTTCTCACCGCCCCACAACAGAGCAGCGTGTCCGGCCAATACTTGGGTCAAAGCCTCGGCGGAAGAATCGGGTGTCACGTTCGACATGGGTTTACCCTCAAAACGGGCTGGCGGCTATTGGGAGTAGAAGCCGGCTGCCTCAGGTTTACGGGACAAGTTTTTCTGTCCCATTTTGTCCCAAACTGTCCCATTTCCTGCCGTGTTGCCGGGTGGCGGGTCCGTGCCGGCGCCAGCAGTGAGGGACAGTCGCCATTGTAATGAGGGATTGCCGGAATTGGGAAGGGGTAGGTGTCAGTCAGGGGTATTCTGAGCAAGCCGGTTGCGACGTGGCGAATTGGGGCCGGAAGACCCCATGTTGCTAATCGGCTTGCGGCACAGAGTTGGGCGGTGGTTCTCCGCAGCAAGCCGGGGCGAGGTTTGGGGAGGCAGGGTTAGAGCGGCTAGAGCGGACGCCGTTTGCGGTCCCGGAGTGCCAGGGCATAGACCCGCCGTGAGTGGTTTGTCAAAGCGCAGGGACGGCCTGATTCCGATTTGCCAGTCGGTCCGCTGCGCAAGGTTGGGTGGTGGCTCTCCATAGTGAGCATTTCCGGCGTGGGCGGGGGCCGGAAATCAAGCCATCTAAAAACGTGTTGTCTAAAGGCAGGTTGACGGACTACTGGGCAGCCGCAGTCATACGGTTAAGCCGGGCGGCCAGCCGGGACTTGCTGCGGGAAGCATTGTTCTTGTGAAGGATTCCCTTCTTCGCCGCTTTGTCCAGCGTACTTAACGCGGACCGCACCGCCGCTTCGGCCAGCTCAACATCTTCGCCGTCTGCCGCTCTCTTGGCTCCGTTTACCGCGGTTCTGGTGGCGCGGCGCAAGCTATGGTTGCGTTGGTAGCGTTTGATGGACTTGCGGGCGGTTTTACGGGCGGGCAAGGTTGCCTCCTATAGCTGTTCATTTTTGCCAGCCGTCCCCCTGCGCAAGGTTGGGTGGTGGCTCTCCCCAGTGGGCGCCTCCGTCGGGGCTCGGTGTAGGCGAAGCCATTATAGACTAATCCCGACGGGATTCCAACGGCAGGCAACTCCTGGAAACGGGCTGTAACGCCGTAAAGTTCGGGACCGAATCGGGGAACCATCCGGGAAGTAACTGTTCAGGGTTGAGGGGGGCAGAGTGGCTGATGGCGGAATATGGGGGTTGGGTTACGTTGGGGGACAAATCATCCAAACCCCCTGCCCCAAACCCCCTAAAAAAGTGGCGGTTGGATGAAAGCCTTGGCTGAAACCAATTTACCTCACCAAGTCTGGACAGTTACTCCGGGAAATTCGGCTTGCCAATTGCGGAGCATCGGCCGTAGACCCCTGACATTTGTCCGGCCCGGTGGACAAAGGGGGTGGGGGATAATAGACTGCATAGCAAATTCCGGCATAAATTCCGGAGTCGGTACGGGCGGCTTTTGCCCGGGGATGCCGGCTGGTTGAGGAGGTCCGTTAATGCCCGTTTTCACGCCCGAGTACCTGGAAAAAGTCGCGTACCATATTTACTGCGCCAAAGGCACCCCCACGGACGAGGCGGAAGTCGTGGCCAAGCATCAGGTCAAAGCCAACCTGACCGGTCACGACTCCCACGGCGTCATCCACATTCCCGAATACTGTGAGCGCATTGACAAGGGACACATCGTGCCCGGCGCGCCCTTCGTGGTTGAGGACGACACGCCTTCCACCGCCGTCATCAATGGCAACTGGGGCTTTGGGTTCGTCGTCACCGAGCGGGCCACCCGCATGGTGATTGAAAAAGCCAAGACCCAGGGCGTCGCCGCCATCACGGTCCACTTGCAAAGCCACATCGGCCGGCTGGGCGACTACCCGACCATGATTCTCAACGAAGGCATGATCGGCATGATTACCGCCGACTCGGGCGCGGGACCCAAAGCCGTCGCCCCCTTTGGCGGGCGGGCACGGCGGCTGGGCACCAACCCCATCTGCATGGGCATTCCCAGCGAACTGGAGGGGCCGGTGCTGCTGGACATGGCCACCAGCGCAGTGGCCGCCGGCAAGATTAGCCTAGCCCGCAACCGCAACGAGCCGGTGCCGGCGGGCTGGATTATCGACAAGGACGGCAACCCCACCACCGACCCCAACGACTACCCCGCCGGCGGCGCAATTCTTCCGGTGGGCGCCGACCAGGGGCACAAGGGCTATGGCCTTTCCTTCATGGTGGAGATTTTCTCGGGCCTGCTCACCGGGTTGGGCTTTGGCATTGACCCACAGGCGCGGCACAACGACGGGGTTTTCGTCGTCGCGTTTGACGTCGAGCGGTTCCGCCCACTGGCCGACTTCAAGAAGGAGGTCAAGGAGTTCGCCGAGTTCGTCAAGACCTCGCCGCCCGCCGCCGGTTTCAGCGAAGTCCTCTACCCCGGAGAAATCGAGTATCTTACCGAGAAGAAGCGCCGCGCCGAGGGAATCTTCGTGGAAGACGAGACTTGGCGGCAGATAACGGAGTTGATGGAAGAATTGGGCGTGGTGGACACGGTGGGCCAGCCGGGGTAGGCAGGCAAGGAAGTCCTTCGAGGGCCTCAGGAAGAACGGGTTCAATGAGCAAGAGGGACGGGAACAAATTCCCGTCCCCCTTGCTTTCGGCGTGGTTGTACCGGCGGCTTTAGCGTTAGGTGTTGTTGGCTATCTGTCCAGTGCCGCCAGCAGCTTTTGCAAGAGGGGGATTTCCGAGATTTTCTGCGGGTCCAGGTCTTCCCAGTAGATGCCGGCAGGGGTGGGGATGCCACCGGCGCAGCGGATGATTTCCTCCGGGGTGACTACGTAGTCCAGCGGAACGTCGTGGTGGGTCATGGGCAGGTCTTCATCCAGCACTTGCATTGCGTGGACGGTGCTGACCACCGGAGTCCCCGGCACCACCACGCCCGCGGCCACGGCCAAGCCGTATTCCAGGTCGGCGAAACCGCCTCCCTTGCCGATCCTGACCCCCTGCCGGTTGACCGCCACCGAGCCGGAGATTACCAAGTCCACCGGGCGCATTTCTTCCACGTAAACCGGCCTGCCGGCCCGGGCGGCGCCGCTGATGGTGGACGCCTTGGCCGGCGAGATGCTCAGCGCGGCCGGGTCCAACTCGACGAAGCACTGCTCCTTGCGGAGGCGGGGCACGGCCATGTAGACCGTCTTGCCATCTTCTAAAGCGCGCTGCCGCAGAGGGCGTTGGGCTTTGTCCGGGTTGCTCTTGACCACCCTGGCCCGTTGCCAGACTTCAAGGCCGGCGACCAGGTCCGCCGCCGCCTCGGCGCCCTTGAAGTGAGGAATCTTGTCGTGGACGCTCTTGGCGCGGGCGACCTTGGCCTGCTCAAGAGCGGTCCAGATTTCTTCGCGGATGCTGTCTTTGTCTCGCACTGCTCTGCCTCGATTACGGTTCAGTGGCGGTCACAGCCGCTAGTTGACGACGGACGGCGCTACTTCGGGCCCGCCAATCTGGAGGACCGTGACGAGTATTCCGAAAATTATGAGGACCGGAATGGCAGCGATGAGGACTACGAAAAACGCCCGCCAAGTGGAAGTGTAGTCCAAGCTCTGCCGCACCGCCGTCAACATGGCGGCCAACTGCCAGACAAACACCAAGATTAGAATAAGCGTACCGACAAACGGCACGAAGTGCAAGGTGTTGAACAGACCGGGCGTTTGGGCAAACCCGGTGCCCCGGGCCAACTCTCCCCAATCGGCGCTGGTGTCCTGAGTCTTCAGGATGGTAGTGCCGACAAGCCAAGCCCCCAACGCCCACACGGCCCAGAGCAGTACGCCACGTATGACGCCGAAAGCCACGCCCCGCAGCAAGTCACCGTCACCATCCAGAACCCCGCCGACGCCGGTGGCAATGGCCACGACAACCACCACTATTAGCGCCTGAACCATAGCTCCCCGGTCGTGTTCCACTTCCTCGTAAGTGTTGCGATTCAAGCTGGCGGCGCCCAACATTCTTTGCAATATGTTCATCGGGTTGTCAGCACCTCACTAAAACCTAGTCTACGGACTTCTTCCAACATTCCTGATTTGCTGAGGCGAATAGTGTCGGGCCGGCGCCGGGATGATACCACATGGCTCTTTGATGATGGTATGGATTTGGCGGCGGGCATTGCCCAGTTTCGGGCCGCCGGTGGGTTTACAAACGAATGGCAAGTTAGCGATAATTCCAAACGGGCCCCGGCGGGCCCGCGCATGGACAGCCTGGCGGCGCTTGCGCCGGACCCGGCCTCTCCAAAATCGGCCATCAGTGGAACATGGTAGAACGAGACGACGGACTGCTCGGCAGCCGCAAACTTAAACTGGATCGCCTCCGTCAGCGGGGCGTTGACCCTTACCCGCCGCGGTTTCGCCGTACCGGGGCGACCGCCGACGCCATCGCCGAGTTCGAGGCGTCGGAAAACGACGCCGGCTCCGAAACGACGCCGCAGGCAGTGGCCTTGGCCGGACGCATAACTTCCATGCGGGGGATGGGCCGGGCTACCTTTCTGGACTTGCGGGACGGCTCCGGGACGGTTCAGGCCCTGCTGCGGCAGAACATCCTCAATGAAGAGTACGAAATCCTGAAAGACCTGGACATCGGCGACTTTGTGGGGGTCAGGGGCGGGATGATGCGGACGCGCACCGGACAGGTCACCGTGGACGTGCGAGAAGTCTGCTTACTGGCCAAGGGGATGCGGCCGCTGCCCGAGAAGTGGCACGGGCTAAGGGATGTTGAAATCCGCTACCGGCAGCGTTACCTGGACCTGATTGCCGACCCGGAGATAATGTCCGCCTTTACCCAAAGGAGCCGGGTAATCAACGGCATCCGCCGCTTTCTGGATGGCCGGGGCTTTCTGGAGGTGGACACTCCCATCCTGGTGCCGGTGGCATCCGGCGCCCATGCCCGCCCTTTCGACACCCATCATAATGCCCTCAACCAGCGCCTATACCTCCGCATCGCCACTGAGCTTTACCTAAAGCGGTTGATTGTGGGTGGCTTTGACCGGGTTTACGAGCTTGGCCGGGTTTTCCGCAACGAGGGCATTGACCAAGACCACAACCCGGAGTTCTCCCTGCTGGAATGCTACGAGGCCTACGCCGACTATAACGACGTAATGGAAATGGTGGAGTCCATGATTTCCACCGTGGCCCAGGAAGTGCGCGGCACGATGCAGATACCCTATGGCGAGAACGTCATTGACTTCGCCCCGCCCTGGAAGCGGGTGAATTTCAGGGAAGAACTTTATAACCGCAGCGGCATTGACGTTGACGCCTACCCGGACGACGCTTCGTTAATCAAGGCGGCGGTAGAGCGGGGCATGGAAACCGAGGCAGGGGCCAGGGAGAGCCGAGGGCGCGTAATGGACAAGCTCCTTTCCACCTTTGTCGAGCCTCACCTAATCCAACCCACCTTTATACTGGACTACCCCGAAGTTATGTCACCCCTGGCCAAGGCCAAGCCTGGTGTGCCCGGCTACGTGGAGCGGTTTGAGGCCTTCGCCGCCGGCATGGAAATCGCCAACTCCTACACCGAATTAAACGACCCGGCAGTGCAACGGGAGCGGTTTGAGGCCCAGGAAAACATCCGGCAACTCTACCGGGACGAAGAGGTTGACCGACTGGACGAGGACTTCCTGACTGCCCTGGAGTACGGGATGCCCCCCACCGGCGGTCTGGGCATAGGCATTGACCGCCTGGTAATGCTGCTAACCAGCCAGTCCAGCATCCGCGACGTGCTGCTGTTCCCGCAGATGCGGACCATCGGCCAAACCACCCCAGCGGACGTGGAATAAACCGCGCCGTGAAACTCCACCAACCCCAACTTCCAAACTCCCACGGGTACATTTTGTTATGCTATCCATTGAACTAATTCGCCGAGAGCCTGATGTCGTGCGGCAGGCTTTGGCCGACCGCGGGGAAGACGACCCCATTGACGAACTGCTCGCCCTGGACGCGCAGCGGCGTCAGGCCATCACCGAGGGCGACCAGTTGCGGTCGCGGCGCAACGAGGTCAGCCGCAGCATCGGCCAGGCCCGGTCGTCGGGGCAGCCGCCACCACAGGACGTCATCGACGAGATGCGCCGGGTCGGAGACCGCATCGCCGAGGTAGAACGGCAGACCCGGGAGTACGAGGAGCAGACCCACGAAATTCTGATGGGCCTGCCCAACATCCCCCGGCCTGACGTGCCCCGGGGCTTGAGCGAAGAGGAGAACATCGTAACCCGCACCTGGGGCGACATTCCCGATCTGGGGTTTGAACCCAAACCCCACTGGGACCTGGCCGAACAACTTGGCATCATAGATTTTCAGCGCGGGGTCAAGCTGTCGGGCAGCCGCTTCTATACCATGTGGGGCTACGGCGCCAAGCTGGAGCGCGCCGCCATCGGCTGGATGCTGGACCTGCACAGCAAGGAGCACGGGTATACCGAGCTGATGCTGCCCATCATCGTCAAGCGGGAAGTCATGGAGGGGTCCGGCAACCTGCCCAAGTTTGCCGACAACCTGTACCACGACGACGAGGACGACCTTTGGCTGGTCCCCACCGCCGAGGTGCCCATTACCAACCTGCACCGGGACGAGGTGCTGCCGCCGGGATTCCTGCCGAGCTACTATGTCGCCCAGACGCCATGCTTCCGCCGGGAGAAGGCGGCGGCAGGCCGGGATACCCGGGGCATCAAGCGGGTACACCAGTTCAACAAGGTCGAGATGTACAAGTTCGTTGAGCCGGAAACTTCCGACGAGGAACTGGAACGCCTGCTGTCCGACGCCGAAGAGGTTTGCCGGCGGCTGGGGCTACCCTACCGAATTCTCCAGCTTTGCACCGGGGATATGTCCTTCCCGTCGGCCAAGTCCTACGACATCGAGGTCTGGGCCGCCGGGTGCCAGGAATGGCTGGAGGTCAGTTCCTGCTCCAACTGCACCGACTTCCAGGCGCGGCGGGCCAACATCCGGTTCCGACGGGAGCAGGGGGGACAACCGCAGTTCGTTCACACCCTCAACGGCTCCGGGCTGGCCCTGCCGCGAATCATCATCGCCATTCTGGAAAACTACCAGCAGCCCGACGGCTCGGTGGTCATACCAGAGGCGCTGCGTCCCTACACCGGCTTCGACCTGATACCCGCTCCGTAATTGAACCAACCCGCCGGAATTGAACCAACCCGCCGGCCAACCCGTCTGAGCATCAAAGCCCTCCCGGTTGAACCTGACCGGGAGGGCTTTTCTTTGCCTTGACCACGGCCTTGACCACAGGGCGCGGGCGGAACCTCGGCTACTTTTCGATGGGCGCTCCGACGATGCTGCCCCACTCGGTCCAGGAGCCGTCGTAGTTGCGGACGCTGCCGTGGCCCAAGAGCTGGGTAAGCACGAACCAGGTGTGGGAAGAACGTTCCCCGATGCGGCAGTAGGCCACGGTTTCCCGGCTGCCATCTATGCCGCGGCCGCCGTAGAGGGTCTGCAAGTCGTCGGCGGACTTGAACGTGCCATCCTCGCTGGTGGCCTGGGCCCAGGGGACGTTGGCCGCGCCGGGGATGTGGCCGCCCCGCTGGGAGCCTTCCTGCGGCAGGTTGGCGGGAGCCAGCAAGGCGCCGCTGTACTCGTCGGGGGAGCGCACGTCCACCAGCGAAATGTTGCCGGCGTTGACCGACGCCAAGACCTGGTCCCGGTAGGCGCGGAGGCTCTCGTCCGGGTCCTGGGCCCGATAGGACGCGGGAGACACCGCAGCTTCGCCGGTGGTCAACGGACGGTCTTCGGCCTCCCACTTGGCCCGTCCGCCATTCATAATGCGCACGTCGGCGTGGCCGTAGTATTTCATCTGCCAGAAGGCCCAGCAGGCGAACCAGTTGCTGTTGTCGCCGTACAGGACGACGGTGGTGTCGTTGGAGACGCCGGAACTGCCGAGCAGTTCCTCCATTTCCGACTTGGAAACCAGGTCGCGGCGTACGGACTGCTGCAACTGACTCTGCCAGTTCCAGCCCACCGCGCCGGCGATGTGGCCTTGCTCATAGGCCGAGGTGTCCACGTCCACTTCAATCAGGCGGACGTTGGCGTCACTGCCGTGGTCGGCCACCCATTGGGTATCCACCAACGAGTCCGGGTGTGCATAATCAGCCATTGCTTCCTCCTCAACGGTTTGGCGGCGCAACCGGGGGTTGCTGATGCGAGACAACCGGCGGCATTGCCTTGAATCTGACATCGGGTTCAGAGGCTTAGTTTACTCACCGGGCAAATTTAGGGCAACCGGGGCCAGGGTTATGTCAGGGTCTTTTAATTTTCGGGATACGGGCTCCGTTGGGGGATTCATCCCCCAAACCCCCTGAATTGAGGTGGGACGGCAATGCAGCACTGAGCTTGCCAGGGGATTTACGGGGAATAATTGAAAGACCCCCTGCTCAACCGGCACCGTCAGGGGGCGACGGCCTCGGGGGAGCGGGCGTCGGCGACGCCAATCATGCTGTCGCGGGAGACCAGGCGGGCCAGGTCGGCCTCGCTCATGCCCTCGGTGGCGGCGGGGCGTTGGGGCAACACCAGGTAGCGCAGGTCGGCGGCGCTGTCCAGGACACGGACTTCCACGTCGGGAGCAACGTCCAGGCCGAACTCCCGCATGACGCCCCGGGGGTCAACCACGGCGCGGGAGCGGTAGGCCAGGCTCTTGTACCAGTCGGGCGGGGTTCCCAGCAGGGCGCGGGGGTAGCAGGAACAAAGGGTGCATACCACCAGGTGATGCACGTCGGGAGTGTTCTCGACGACCTCAAGCTGGGGCGTCGTTTCGGGCAGGGAATAGCCCATCTCCCGCAGCGCGGACATGGGTTCCGACAGCAGGCGGGCCTTGTACTCCGAGTCAACCCAGGCGCGGGCGACGATGCGGGCACCGTCGGCGGGGGAGCGGGACTCGTTAAGCTCGACCGCCCGCTGAACCTCGCCGGCAGTGCAGACGCCCTTGGCAAACAGCAGGGCCTCGATGGCCCGGGCGCGGCGGGCGTAGTGTCCCAACTCCGCATCCTCGGACATTCCGGGGTGGTTGTGGTCTTCATGCTGAGCGGTCACGGAATCCTCCCGCGCTTATGTCTTATTCGGGGTCGAGCCAATGCTCGTAAACGTCAATCAAGAGTTGGTCGCCCGGCGGCCCGGTGTAGTCGTCCCAAAGGCCGGTCATGGAAAACCGAACGCGATACAGCGGCTGCTCCGGCAGGCCGTCGCCGCCGTGGGCCAGGGACTCGGGATTGCGGAAGCGACCACACAGGGCAATGACTTCGCCCGTTTTTCCCTGGACGTAGACCGGCGTTCGGAAGTGGCCGGGCGGGGAACCCACCCGGACGCGGACCCGGTCGCCGGGTCGGTAACGGGCGGCCACGGCGGTCATTCGTCACCCAACCGGCGGGAGACTTCGGCGTCGATTTCCTCTGGGGTCAGGACTCCCTTTTCCACCAGCAGGATTTCCAGCGCGGCGGTCCACCGCTCATAGTAGCTCATGGACTCGTAGGCGGCGGGTTCCAGGCTTTCGATGGCCCGGCGCATTTCGTCAGTGGAGCGCAGGCCCTTCTGTCCCAACACCTGGTGCAGCGCGTCCATGCGGCGCTCCCAATCCATTAGCTCATGCTCGCTGCGGTTAATGGGTTCTTCGGTGGGCCAGCCGCCCCGGTCGTGTACTCTGGGCATGGTGAGCAAATTCCTGCCTTTACTTGGGATTGCTTGCCCTGGCCGACGGGTCAACGCAGCTTATCTTAAGTTGCAGTAAGGGCAATGGCAAGAGGCCAGTTGGTTGGCTTATCTTGAAGGGAAACAGGCCGACAGCACGTCGATAATCAATCTGGCCCCCAACTGCGCGGTAATGTCTGACGAATCGTAGGGCGGCGCCACCTCAACCAGATCAAATCCGATGAGGTTGTTCCGGGTGACGATGGCGGCCAAACATTCCCGGACTTCCTGATAAAACAACCCGCCGATTTCCGGGGTGCCGGTGCCCGGGGCCTGGCTGGGATCCATGACGTCAACGTCGAACGTCAGGTACAGATTGGCGGCTTGGGGAATCAACTCGGCCACTCCCAGGGGACCCAATTCCCGGAAACGGTTGGTGGTGATTATCAAGCTGCCGTGCTGCTGCGCATCCTGGTAGGGTTGCCGGCGGGCGGTGCGGATGCCCACCGACGTAATGTGCCCGACAAAGGGCAGCTCGCGGCAGCGGCGGATGGGGCTGCCGTGGGTCTGCAACGCGCCCTGGTAATCATGGGAATAGTCCAGGTGGGCGTCGAAATGCACAATGTTCAGCGGTTCGAAGCTGCTGAGCCCCCTTACCACGGGATAGGTGATGGCGTGGTCGCCGCCGACCACCACGGGAAACGCGCCCCGTTCCACCACCCTAGCCACCGACCGGGTCAACTTGTCGAAGTTGTTCAGCACGTCGGAGGGTATAGTGGTGACGTTGCCGCAGTCGGCCATGGTGATGCCCCGCAGGAGTTCATCGCCGGCGTCAATGTCAAAGAAACCCTCGGCCTCGGCTTGGCGACCTGCGGGGTCCGAGTAGGGGTAGGCGCGGGGAGCGTCCCGGATGGCGTCGGGGCCGAAGCGGGCGCCGGGCCGTCCAAAGGTCCCCTGGTCAAAGGGCATTCCAATGAAGGCAACGTCAGCAGTCAGTTCGTCCAGGTTGGTACACAACGGGGCCCTGAAGAAGCTGCGCGGGTGGGCACGCAGGTCGGGCCAAGGAGGGTCACTGGACTGCGTGTATTGCTGGCTGAAATCCGGTTCGGTCATTGGTATACGGTTTTCCGTCCTTAATTTTCCGTCCTTAAATTGCCGCTACCGCGCTGCCCGGGTCAAGGCGCCGGCGGTTGCGGAGCAGCATAACTTAGCATAACTGCCCTAATCGGCGAAGGCGGGCATGACCTCTTTGGCGAAAAGCTCCAGCGAATCGAGGACTTTGCGGTGCTCGATGCCGCCGTAGTTGACGAACAGGATCACCTTCTCCACCCCGGACTGCCGCAGGACCTCCACCTTCTCCGATACTTCACCGGGGTCGCCAAACAGGATGACCTCCTCGGCCATCTGCTTGAAGTCCACCGACGATTCGGCGGAGAAGCGGCGGCGGTACTCGGCAAAATTGTCGGGGAGCAGCTCACCCCGCCGCTCCGGGGGCGCGCCGACCTCGTTCCCGGTCTCCTTGAACCACATGAAGGGAACGCGGGCGTCGGCAACGACCTGCTCGAAGTTGGAGGCGGTGTACATGGCGCGGGCCACCGTCACCCGTCCCGGTGCATCATCGCCGTTGCCGCCGGCCTCTCCGACGGCAGCGCGGAAGTAATCCAACTGCGACGCCACCCGGGAGAAGCTCTCCCCCTTGCCCACCAGCAGGTTCCAGCCGTGGGCAGCGATGCGGTCGATGTTGGGCTGGCTGGAAGCGGCCACCCACAGGGGCGGGTGGGGCTGCTGCACCGGCCTGGGATGCACGGTCATGTCGTTGAAGGTCCAGAACTCGCCCTGGTGCTCGAAAGGTTCCCGGGCGGTCCACCCCTGGACCAGGACGTCCAGGGCTTCGTGGAAGCGGCGGTCGGCCTCGTCCATAGCGATGTTCAGCTTGTGGTACTCACCCCACTGGTAGCCGCGGCCCACGCCTAAATCGAGGCGGCCGCCGCTGAGCAGGTCCACCGTGGCGGCCTCCTCGGCGATTTGCACCGGGTTATGGAAGGGCAGCACCGTCACCGCCGTCCCCAGCCGGATGACGCTGGTCTTGGCCGCCAGGTAGGACAGCACCGAGAAGGGGGCGGAGACGATGCCGTGGCGGGAGAAGTGATGTTCGGTGAACCAGACGGAATCGTAGCCGAGTTGTTCCGCCCACAGCACCTGGTCCAGCGCCTCCCGGTAATACTCGCCCTCGCGATCGGGGTCGGGGAGCTGGACGGAATGGAAAAGGCCGAATTTCATAAGTTATCCTCGTTGTGGGGTGGGGACGGTCACAAAGCCTGCCAGTAACGGCGGCCTTCCAGCCGGACTATCTTGCCGAAGCCGGGGGCGGGCAGGTGGACGGCGGCCACTGGCATACCCTCCTGCTCCATGCGGTCAACCAGGGTAAGGCGAGTGGCGCGGGCCACGTCGGGGTCGATGTCGGCGCGGGACGCCCAGTCCAGTTCGTGGACCTGGGCGGTGTTGTGCAGCACGTCGCCCAGCACCAGCGCCGACTCACCCTGAGAACGGATGACGATGCTCATGTGCCCCGGGGTGTGGCCGGGAGATGGCAGGGTGGTCAGCTCGGAGGTAATCGCGCACTCGCCCTCCATGAACTCGATGAGGCCCAAGTCCTCCAGGGGCCAGACGCAGGTGGGGGCGTTGGGGAACCGGGACTCGATAAGTTCCGGGTCATGGCAGGCTTCCCAGTCGGCGCGGCTGAGCCAATAGCGGGCGTTGGGGAAGGTTGGGACGTACCGGCCATCGCCGGACTGGAGGTTCCAGCCAACGTGGTCCCGGTGCAGGTGGGTCATCACCACCGCGTCGATTTCTTCGGGACGGATGCCGTGAGCCTGGAAGTCGTTCATCAGCTCGCCCCAGGGTGTCTCCGGGGCGTCGGCGGGCTTGGGCCCCAAGCCGGTGTCCACCAGGATGTTCTTGCCGTCGGAGCGAATCAGGAAGGCGGCCAGGTTGAAGCTGACCTTGCCCTCGGGGCTGAGGTGGTCGCGGTAGGGCTGCCAGTCGTCTTCCGGCACCGACGGGAAGAAGTTGCAGAGGTCGAACTCCAACAACCCGTCGGATAGCGACGTGATGGAGACGTTGCCGACGGTAAGGGTGTTGTCTGGCATAAGTCCTCCTTGAGTTGGGCATGGGGAGTGAGGTCCCGGGTAGGCCGGGGCAAGGGGTATTCTATATAAGGGGCAGGTTGGGCGCAAGGTTGGGCAGTAGAACCGAAATTGGCTTAGAATCTTATCAGGCCCTGGGGCCTGGGCATGTCCCGGCGGCCCGGCGGCGTGAGAACTAACACCAGCAGGGGGTGTCAGATATGGAATGGGAGCATTTTACAGAGCGGGTTAATGGGATAAACATTCACT
Organism: Dehalococcoidia bacterium; assembly: GCA_965262735.1. GTDB lineage: Bacteria > Chloroflexota > Dehalococcoidia > Lucifugimonadales > UBA3495 > CATOSK01. Next base: position 1,313,971 of record CBDHFS010000002.1, read on the forward strand.
ACGTGGCCCACGGGGAGGGGGAGCCGGTGTTCCTTCTGCATGGGTGGCCGGAGTTCTGGTATAGCTGGCGACACCAGATTCCGGTTTTGGGCGAGAGCTACCGGGCCATCGCGCCGGATATGCGGGGGTTCGGGTATTCGGACAAGCCGCTGTCGGGCTACGACACCCGCACGGCGGCGTCGGATATGTACGAGCTGTCCCGGTCGCTGGGCTATGAGCAGGTGAGGCTGGTGGCCCACGACATCGGGGCGCGGGTGGCCTTCCGGTTCACTCTCGACCACCCCGAAGCAGTACGGAAGCTGGCGCTGATTGACTCGACGCCGCCCATCGAGCAGTTGGGGAACCAGCCACTAGCGGCCATCCGGGAGCGGTGGCATTCCTATTTTCACCAGCAGTTCGACCTGCCGGAGAAGCTCATCGAGGGGCGGGAGGAGATTTACCTGCGTCACATCTTCCGGGACTGGTGCATCAACAAGTATCCCATCAGCGACGAGGATGTGGCGCACTACGTGAAAGCCTACTCGCAGCCGGGCGCGCTGCGGGGCGGGTTCAGCTACTACCGGGCAGCGGCCTACGAGGACCCGCCCGACTGGCGGGCCGACGCGGAGCGGCAGTTGGACACTCCAATGCTGTTCCTGTTCGGGGTGCGGCGGGCGAGGACGGCGGAAGTGATGGGATCGGGGCCGCTGGAGGATGCGTGGCGGCGGTTCTTTCCCAACGTGGCCGGGAAGAACATGGGGAACTGCGGGCACTTTCTGCAGTGGGAGACGCCGGAGGCGGTGAACCGGGAGTTGGTGGAGTTTCTGCGGGAGTGACCGGGAAAGTAGCTAGTGGTCAGTGGTCAGTTGGGTTTGCGGGGGTCCGGGTTCCCCCTCTGCGCGGGAATGACGAATTTAAGTGCAACGGCCATTCCCGGAGGAACGACGGTTAAAGAGGAGGGGGAGGCTCGCGATGAGCCTCCCCTTTTTTGGCGCCGTCGGACCTGGGTTGATCGCCCTTAGGGGGCGAATTCGATGGTCCAGAGGGCGGTGGGGTGGACCTTGATGGGCCACGGTTCCCACGCGGTGATGTGCTCGGCGACTCCATAGGGGGCGTTCAGGTAGCCGGGAGCGAAGTCGTAGTGCTTGCCATGCACGGCGTTGTGCATCTTGTTATAGGCGTCGGCCTTGGCCGCGGGGTCGACGGCGGCGAGACCCTCGTCGATGACGACATGGAGGTCCTTGTCGTAGGAGATGTATCCGCCGCCCACTTCGCTGGCGAAGCGGCCCTTGTACTTGGAGCCTACGTCGTAGTCGTGCTCATTGGAGCGGACGAGGTACTGACCGGGGATAGTGCCGTCGTACTGCTTCTCCTTAATGGAGATTTCTTCGCCGACGTTAACCTTGCACTCGAAACCAAGTTCCTTCCGCCACATGGAGCAGACCAGTTCGGCCATCTCGACGATACGAGGAGCGGTGGCTCCGGCGGGCCAGGTCCAGACCTGGAAGGGCTCGCCGTAGTTGAACTCTTCGCCGCCGGGGTTGTCGGGGTTGGCCCAACCGGCTTCGGTCAGCAGGGAGCGGGCCATGGCACCGTCGTAGGGGAAGGGATCCAGGCCACTGGGAAGACCGTCAATCGGTTGTTCTCTGTAGCCGAGGCCGGAGGGCGAAACGGCGGCGGTGCCCTTGATTTCGAAAACCTCGGGGCCGCCGAAGAAGGCCTGGATGGCGGTCTTGTCGATGGCGTAGTCCAGGGCATAGCGGACGCGCTGGTCGGCGCACATCAGGTCACGGCCCTCAAGGTCCTTGCCAAACCCGGCTCCGCCGGGCTGCTCAGGCTGGTCCGGGCTGCAGCTGTTGGCGTTAATCCAGATCAGGGTGGACTCGGGGCTGTACACGATCCGGGCGCCGGTGTCCAGGATCTGGTCCAGGACGGTGAGGTCGGCGGGGATGATGTCAGCATTGCCGGCCTGGAGCGCGGCCATCTGGGTGGACTGCTCGGCGACCAGCTCGACGACCAGGCGGTCGAAGGCGTAGCTGCGGTCGTCGCGGAAGTGGTCGTCCCAGACCTCGTAGGTGATCTTCTCGCCGCGCAGGTGCTCAACCTGGTTGAAGGGACCTGCGGCGGAGGGGTTGGGGTTGGACTCGTAGTCGGCGGCGCCTTGTCCGTCAACGTCGGCCAGGTCAATGGAGCCGGCCTTGTGGAGGATCCCGCCGGAACCGCCGCTGGCCACGGTCTCGGACATGGAGGCGGGCAGTGCCCCGTAGGGCTGGGTGAAGACGATCTTGACGGTGTTATCGCTGGTTATGTGGGCGGGCTGGTCAATAATCTTGACGATGCGCTGGCGAACGCGGGAAACGGCCGATTCGTTGATAGTCCAGTCGAAGCTAAACTTAATGTCCTCGGCGGTAACCGGAGAGCCGTCGTGCCACATGGCGTCTTCGCGGATGGTGTATTCCCATCCCATGTTGTCGCCGGTGAGTTCCCACTTGACGACGACGCCCTTGTCGGTCAACTGGAGGTCCTTGTCGGCGTTAATCATCCGCTCCTGCTTGGGGTACCACCAGATACCCTTGTCGCCGGAGATGTACCGGGAGTTATAAACCTCGTTGCCGAATCAGGCGGTGAGGATCGTTAACTCCTCACGGCGGGCCTCGGTCTTGACCATGGCCGGAGCCGGAGTGGCGGTGGCTACCGCCATTTGTCCTGAACCTGAATCAGGGGCGGCCGCCGCGGGAGCCGCGGGAGCGGCGGGCTTGGGGGCCGTCACCAAGGGCAATCGCGTTATAAATCCGGCGAATTCTTTGGGATCCCTAGCGTTGGCGCAGCGCTCAAATTTGCCGGAGTTTTTGAGACTGGCCTTGGGGATACCGGGGAATCGTTGCCGCTCCCAGCCATCATTGTCTGGCTGCCGCCGACCCGCGACGCAGCCCAATTCCCGGTTAGGGAGGCGGAAAAGCTGGAAATACCGGACAAAAGCGGACATTTGAGCGTGGAGCCGGAAGGATTTTGTCACTTTTTGTCCGGTCTATGTCTGGTTTTATCCCAGGAATGTCCTGGTTTTGTGCGGTTTTGTCACCCTGGGAAGGCAGAGAAACAGGCCCGGCGGTTTTGGGTGCGGAAGTTTTTCCGGTGTCATTTTGTGTCATTTTTGCCGGGAGCGCGACTGCGCCGGGAAACTTCCGGGCAAGCCAGCCCCACGCAGGCCAATCCAAATTGCAAGTGATAGAAATATGGTAACGGGGAGATGCCGGAGTTGGAAAGAGGCAAGTGTCATGGGTAACTGTTCAGGGTTGAGGGGAGCGGAGTGGCTGATGGCGGAATATGGGGGTTGGGTTACGTTGGGGGATTCATCCCCCAAACCCCCTGAAAAAATGGCAGTTGGCTGAAACCAATTCATCTCACCAAGTCTGAACTGTTACGTGTCATGGTACGCGAAGTACGCGAAAACAATGGTAACGGGATTGCCCTGGGAGTTGGTTGACGGGTGGGGCGGCCAATGCTAGAGTCGGGCCGAAATCAACCCGATAAAGAAGTCCTTCGAGGGCTTCAGGCCGAACGGAACAAATCAACTTAAATCAATGGGTCAAATTAGCCGACGGGTTCAAGTGTAAGGAAGGTAAGATATGAAGGCACAAGTATTGAGGGAAATCAACACCCCGCTGGAAGTGGAAGAGATCGAGGTGGACAACCCGGGGCCCCGGGAGGTGCTGGTGCGGACTCGGGCCAGCGGCGTTTGTCACAGCGACCTGCATTACGTGGAAGGCAGCTACAACATTCCCAAGCCGGCGGTGCTGGGACACGAGGCGGCGGGGACAATTGAGGCCGTCGGCGACCAGGTTAGCTACGTCAAGCCCGGAGACCCGGTGATTATGTGCCTGTCCGTATTCTGCGGCCTCTGCGAGTTCTGCCTGCGGGGTGACCCTCACCTGTGTACCCGCACCGCCGTGATGCGGGGCCGGGACGAGCCGCCCCGCCTGAGCCAGCGCGGCGTGGCTGTGACGCAGATGGCCCAACTGGGTTCCTACGCCGAGATGATGCTGGTCCATGAAAACGCCGTGGTCAAGGTGGCCGACGATGTTCCCTTCGACCGGCTGGCCCTCATCGGCTGCGGCGCTACCACCGGGCTGGGCGCGGCGCTGAATACGGCCAAGGTGGAGCCGGGCAGCACCGTCGCGGTGGTGGGCTGCGGCGGCGTGGGCTTGAACTGCGTGCAGGGCGCGGTTCTGGCCGGGGCGCTGCGGATTATCGCCATTGACACGGTGGAGACCAAGCTGACGATGGCGACCCAGTTCGGCGCCACCGACGTCGTTGACGCTTCGAGCGGCGACGTGGTGGAGAAGGTGCGGGAGTTGACCGGCGGCGGCGTGGACTATTCCTTCGAGGCCATCGGCCTGAAGCAGACGGCGGAGCAGTGCTACGAGATGCTGAGGGACGGCGGCATGGCGACAATCATCGGGATGATTCCCGAGGGCACCAAGATTGAGATTGACGCGGGGTCCTTCCTGCGGCGGGAACGGAAGATTCAGGGCAGCAGCATGGGGTCGAACCGCTTCCGCACTGATATGCCCCGGTACATTGAGTTTTACCGCCAAGGACGGTTGAAGCTGGATGAGCTGGTGTCGCAGCACATGAAGCTGGAGCAGCTTAATGAAGCCTTCGCCGATATGAAGGCGGGGAATGTGGCGCGGACGGTGTTGATGTTTGATTAGGGGGCGGCATCCCTACATTTAACAGCGGGGTTCCGGGAACAGCGGGGTTCCAGGGTACGTTGGGGGATTCATCCCCCAAACCCCCGAATCTATGGGATTAGATGACGGATGACACTTCACGAGGGGCAGGGGGGGCATGACTTTAGCCGCCAGCGCACAGGAGATCTTCGACGACGCGCACCACCTGTCAGTAACGGTGTGCGTCGAGTTGATGGGAGAGGGGGACGTTGGGGGATGCATCCCCCAAACCCCCTGAGTTGGTGGAGGTTGCCTTACCGGCACGCCTCCCGGACTGCCTTGGAGATTTCGGCGAGGCGGGGGACGTTGGTGTCTTCGGAGCGGGCGCCGTTGGTGATGTAGGCTACGGCCAAGCCCAGGCAGGGGTCGGCCCAGCCGACGGAGGTGGCTTGTCCGCCGTGGCCGAAGCTGGGACAGTCGGATGGCACCGACGCTGCGCCGTCGGGGTTGTCGTCGGGGACGGGGAGGCCCATGCGGGCGTCGTTGATGACCAGGCCCAGGGAGCGGCTCTTGTGCTGTCCCAGGGAAAGGTCCATGCCTTCTACTTGCAGCGCGGTGACCTCGGCGACGGTCTCCATCGTCAGAATGCGGGCGCCTTCCAGGGCGCCGCCGCCTTCCAGCATGGCGTAGAAGCGGGCCAAGTCGCGGGCGGTGGTGATGCCGCCGCCGGCAGGATGCACCGCCTGATGGACCTCCGGCTCGTTGTAGGCCGGGATGGATACCGGGCGGTCGCAGTCCTCCATGGCGTGGACGCGGGACACCCGTGGCTCCAGCTCCGGGGGCAGTCCGACGTAGGCGTCGTTCATGCCGAGGGGGACGGTGACTTCCTCTTGCAGGAAGCGGCTGAAGGGGCGGCCGTCAATGCGGCGCACCAGTTCGCCGATGACCCAGCCGAAGTTGCGTGGGTGGTAGGCCATGACCTCGCCGGGGGCGTACTCCGGGACGATGTTCTCCATGGTCTGCACCACGAAGTCCCAGTCCCGCCACTTGTTCCAGGTCAGCGACCAGGGGGTTTCGGGGAAGCCGGCCTGATGGGTGAGGACGTGGCGGACGGTGACGCCTTCCTTGCCGTTCTTGGCGAATTCGGGCCAGTGGGCGGCCACCGGGTCGTCCCACCGGAGACGGCCCCGCTGCCAGAGGATATGGAGACAGACGGCGGCCAGGGGCTTGGTGGACGAGTACAGGACGAACATGGTGCCGCGTTCCACCGGCTTGCCCGATTCGCGGTCGGCCAGCCCGCCGTAGAGGTCTAGGACCAGACGGCCGTGACGGTACACCGCCAACGCCGCGCCGGGATGGAGTCTCTGGGACAACTGCTCGTGGAAGAGCCGTTCGACTTCCTGCAACGCTTGGGGGTCCATGTCAACGCTGTCGGGGGCTGCGGTCATCTAGTCAAGTTTCCTGTGCCGGCGCGGGATGATTATCGTTTACGGTTATGCCACAGGGGATTGCAGCGGTCCATTAAAGCAGCGGCTCCAGCTTGTCCAGGAACCGCTCCATGTCGTGAAGGCCGGCCTCAACTTCCTGGCCGGAGGACCAGTTCTCGTAGAAGTTGATGTGCAAACTTGACGCTACGCCGAACAGGTTGAATATCTGAGTGTCGCCGGTTTCCTGTACCAACCGGTCCACCGCCCGGCGCAGGAGGAAGTGGCCGTGGTGTTCCCATCCGCGGTTGTCAGCCACGGCTTTTATCATCTGGGCGGCCGCGCCCCAGCCTTTTTCGGATGCTTGCCGGAAGTCGCCCCTTCCCCATTCTTCGGCTGCCTGTTGCAGCAAATGTCTGCTGGAAACTTGGTAAGTCGGAGATTGCATACCGCTCCTGAACAAGTCGTGAAGTAACAGCGCTCTAGTCGGCGGGGGCGGCTACCCGCTGCTGGGCGGTGAACTTGGGCAGGACGGCCTCGCCGAACCATTCCAACTGCTCCAGGGTGTCCTTCAGGGGCATTCCCATGTTGGTGACGCCGATGTTGATTTCTTCCAGGCCGGGGTAGCGGTCCTGAACTTCCTGAAGCTTTTCGATGATGCCGTCGGGCGGGCCGACAAACCAGGAGCCGGAGCGGACGCCCTGCTCGATGGTGGGCAGTCCGGCGGAAGGAGCGCGGCGGGGGTCGGTCAGGGCGTCCAACTGCTCGGCGGTCAGGCCGGGGACGAACCCCAGGGGGCCGAACATCTTGATACGCTCGCCCACCCAGTCGCGGGCCTGGTCAATGGCCTGCTGCTCGGTGTCGGCAATCTGGACCGAATAGCTGATGATGAGGTCGCCGCCCAGCTCGGTCTCCTTGCCGTGCCTGGCCAGGGCTTCCTGCCAGCGCTTGACCACATCGTCGCTGGCGCCGCCGGTGGCCGCACCGCCGCCGATCATGCCCTTGATGCCGTTGCGGGCCATGAATTCCAGGGCCCGGTCGCTGGCGCTGACGATGGGCTGCCAACATTCCACGGGCAGGGTGCGGGGCCGGGGAACCAGGGTAATCTCTTCAAGGTCATAGCCCCGGTAGGGGACGTTGGGCGGGATGTCGTAGTGCTTGCCGTGGTGGGAGAAAGAGCGTTCGTTGAAAGCCTTAAAGATGACGTCTATCTGCTCTTCAAACAGCTCCCGGTTGGCGTCCTGGTCAATGATGGGGTTGCCGAAGGTCTCGACTTCCCGGGAATGGTAGCCGCGGCCCACGCCGAATTTGATGCGGCCGTTGGTGAGGATGTCGGCGGTGGCATAGTCTTCGGCCAAGCGGAGGGGGTGCCACATGGGGTTAATGTTGAAGCCGCAGCCGAAGTTGAGCTGTTTGGTCAGGTGGGCCAGGTGGACGAAGAGCATCAGCAGGTTGGGGATGCACTCGTAGCCTTCGCGCTGGAAATGGTGTTCCGCAGCCCAGAAGGTGCTGTAGCCCCGGCGGTCCATGACCTCGCAAATGGCCTCGCATTTTTCGAAGACCGACGCGAGTTGGTCATCGGGGAGCCAGCGGTCGTTGGCCGGCGTTCCCGCCAGACCGATGTCGTCCAGGTCTACGTTGCCCGCAAACAGGCTACCAATTTTCGTAATCATTCAGTTACCTCCCACCAGGATGGGTATGGGGGACAGAGACATCAAGCAGTTGGGTAATGATACAGGATTATGCCCGGCCGGGCTACCGGGCCAATTGCCTGTAACTGTTCAGGGTTGAGGGGAAGGGAGGGGAGTGGCTAGTGGTTAGTGGTTAGTGGCCAGAAGGCCCGGGGCTGACTACTAATCACTGGGTTGGCAGTTGCCTGAACGCCTTGTGTGAAGCCGATTTACCTCACCAAGGCTGAACTGTTACGAGGTACTGCCAGGAATTACTCGGGGGACCGGGTTGGGGTTGGGGCGGCGAGGTCGGCATCGCGCTGGGCCAGCAGGGCGTCTACGTTGCGGACACGGGGGTTGAGCAGGGCGGGACCGATGGCGAAGGCGGCGACGGCGATTCCGCCGATGGCCACGGCTATGGGTACGGTGACCACGGTGGCCAGGGCGCCCGCCTGAAGGCCGCCCAGGGGCATGACGCTCCAGGTCATGCCGAAGAAACCCATGACCCGGCCCCGCATCCGGTCGGGGACCAGGCTGTGGAGCAGCCCCTGGACGTTAATCATGTAGGTCGAGTTGGCGAACCCGGTGAAAAACAGGAGGCCCAGGGCCAGCGGGAAGGAACCTACCAGGCTGGAGGTGATGGCGAAGGCGGCGACCAGCCCGCCAAACAACACCGCGCCGGCAATCATCAGGAATCCCTGGTGGGACGCGCGCCGTCGGGAGCCAAACCATAGCGAGGTGGCCAGGGCCGCTATGCCGCTGACGCTGACCAGCATCCCCTGTCCCTCGGCGCCCACTTTGAGGATGTCCTCCGCAAAGACGGGCATCATTATTATGTAGCTCATGCCGAAGAAGCTGTTGATGAAGGTCATGCCGATGAGGAAGGCAAAGACCGGGTTTCGCCAGATGAAGCTCAAGCCTTCCCACATTCCCCGGACGGCGCTGGACCGGCTGTCCCGGGAGATGGGCGGCATCTTCAGGAAGAAGATGACCAAGGCCATTACCACCGAGCCCAGCCCGGCCAGGTAGAAGGAGGCGGCGGAGCCCACCAACGCGACGACCACTCCCGCCACCGCGGGGGCGACGATGCGGGTCCCCTGCCAGACGGAAGAGTTGAGGGCAATGGCGCTGACCAGGACGCTCCGGTCTATGAGGTGGGGATAGAGGGACTGACGGGCGGGCTGATTGAAGGCTTCCACCGCGCCCACGGAGAAAGCGATGGCCAGAATGTGCCACTGGCGCACCAGGTCCAGCAGGGTTAGGGTCGCCAGGAGAAACACCAGGGCGGAGGTGACCAACTGGGCAATGATGATGAGGCGGCGCTGGTCGAGCCGGTCGGCGTAGACACCGCCAAAGAGGTTCAGGACAATGCCGGGGACGGCGTTGGCCAGTCCGACGTAGCCCAGGGAAAGGGCGGAGCCGGTAATCTGGTACATGAGCCAGAGCTGGGTGAACATGAGGACCTGGTAGCCGATGACCGAGGCCAGCATACCGAACCAGAAGGCGCGGAACTTGGGGTATTGGAAAGCAGGGGGGATTGCGCCGCGCAGCCGGTCGAACAGCGGTGAAGCCTTGGAATCAGGAAGCAAGGCGATTCTTCATAGAACGGGGATACGTGATGACGCCAGGAAACGTGGATTCACCAGTCTCATACCCCGATTGCACGAGTGTCCACGGATTGAGAAACGGTACGCGATGATTGCCAAGCCGGGCCAGCGCAACCTCCGTCATCCCGGGCCTTGGGGTTGGCAATGCGCCCCAGTGTTCCCGGTCGTTCTGGGGTCCCGGTCGTTCTGGGGTCCCGGTCGTTCTGGGTTCCCTGCCGTTACAGAAGGGCGCATCGGCGGACAATCCGGCGCAGGGCGGGTTCGCAGGATGGTTTCAGTGATGGAAGGCGGGCAGGACTTCCTGCCCCATAATCTCCAACTGCTCTATGGACTCGTCGCCGGCGCACAGGGGACGCACGGCGAACTTGGAGGCTCCGGCGTCGATGTACCGCTGGATTAGCTCGCCGACCTGCTCGGTCGTGCCCACGGCGGTGAACTCGGTGAAGTGGGCGTCGGGCCGGTGGCGCGTCACGAACTGGTGGGCTTTGGTGGCCGCCTGCTCGTAGTCGCCGGAGATGTAGTAGCCCAGCAGGACGCCAACATGGTCTTCCTCGATCTCCCGATGGCACTGGGCGGCGGTGTCGAAAACGATGTCGCGGCCCGCACCAACCTCTTCAGGGGTGGCGCTGGAAACCAGCCAGCCGTCGCCGACGCGCCCCACCCGCCGGGCGGCGGCCGGGCTGCGGCCGCCAATCCACACCGGGGGCGAGGGCTGGAAGACGGGTTTGGGGGTGATGCTAACGTCGTGGCAGGTGAAGAACTTGCCCTCGTGGGTAACCTTGTCCTCCTCCCACAACCGGCGCATCAGGGTTATAGCCTCGTCGGTGCGCTGGGCGCGGTCGCCCTTGGGGACGCCGCAGGCTTCGTATTCCTCCGGTTCTTCCTGTCCCAGACCCACAGCGGGGAAGAACCGGCCTTGGGAAAGGTAGTCCAGTGTGGCAATTTGCTTGGCCAGCACCACCGGGTTGCGCAGGGGCAAAGCAAGGACGCTGGTGCCGAACTTCATGCGGTCGGAGTAGGCTGCCACCATTGACAGGGCAATCATGGGCTCCAGGCTGAACCGGTCGCTGACGATGCGGTCGCTGAGCCAAATGGAGTCGTAGCCGTAGCGGTCGCCCAACTCCACCAACTCCTTAAGGAAACCGGGGTTGTCTCCACCCTGCCCGAAAGCTCCCGGGACGTATCCGATGGCCACACTCATAGTTTCCCCCTAGCTATACGGTTCCGGTCAAGTCCGGTACAACGAATTGCTCGATTTTCCGGATAACTCCGCCATTATACCTGAATCAGGAGAAGCCGGTTCGCGTTCGGTCAGCCGCTTATTTCCGGCAGGCCCGCTTCCCGGCGGGCGTCGTTGATGTGTTCCAGGACACGGACCCGCAGGGGCGGCATTTCGTAGCCAACGTCGGCCAGCATCCGGCTGTTGTCCACCCGGTAGACGTGGGGGACCGGGCGGTCGCCGGTGGTGATTTGGGCGTCGGGGATAAACTCCCGCACTGCGTCGGCCATGTCCTGAATCGTGGCCAGGTGGCCGCCGCTGATGTAGACGTTGTGGTTCAACCCATCGTTCAGGGCGACCTCGACGAAGAGTTCGGCGGCGTCCTCGGCGTGAATCATGGGCGAGGCTTCCATTGGGTCGAAGGACATGGACACCGGCTGCCCCACGGCCGGCAGTGACACCATCAGCCCGCCAATCATTCCGGTCATGCCGGTGACCCGGCCGTGGCCGAAGACGGTGCAGATACGGATGCCCCGGATATCCAGCCCGTAGTTGTCCCGGTACTTGCCGGCGGCGAAGTCGTTGGCCGCCTTGGTCATGCCGTACATATTGACGGGAGCGGCCAGGTCTTCCTCATTGATGGGGCGGTCGCCGAAGGTGTCCTGCACCCCGTAGACGGCGATGGAGCTGGCGTAGACCACCCGTTGGATGCCGGTCCAGCGGGCCACCTCAAAGACGTTGTTGGTCCCCTGAATGTTGACCAGCATTCCCAGGTGGGGCCGGTCTTCGGTGTCGGGCGGCAGCAGCGCAGCCATGTGAATAATCTTGTGGACGCCGTGGGTGTTGCAGGCTTCCAGCAGTTGGGGCACCTGGGTTATGTCGCCCCGGTAGATGCTGATGCGGTCCAGGTAAGGCCCCAGGTTGGCCCGGGGCGGAGCCAGGTCGAAGCAGACGACTTCCTCGCCCCGGTCGACCAGTTTGCGGATGATGCGGTTGCCGATAAACCCGGTGCCGCCAGTAACCATTACGGACATTCAGGGCCTCCTGTGGACCAACGCCGGCCAATTCTTCGCCATGAACGGCATCCCCGGAGCGCGATTATCCGGGTACTTCCACCGTTTTCCAGCCACTATTTTCCAGCCACTATGATGATACAGGCGGGGCGGTTGGGGACGCAAACCCGTTTCAACCGCATGACCTTAACCGCAAGTCCTTTTCGTTCTGGGAAATCGGGAGGGAGTCCGGGGGTGCGTTGGGGGATGCATCCCCCAAACCCCCTGGATAAGGAAGTCTCTCGGGGAAATCGGGACGAGCGGGTTAAAATGGGCAACTCGTGGCGAGCATCGAAAAGGACCCGCCATCAACCCCACCCGCCAGTCAGGGGCTGCTTGGCGGGGATGCCGGTGCGCCGGGGAAACTCGACGGGAGTTTCAGCAACCTTGTCCACCACCACCAGGATGCGGCGGTCGGTTAGGCCGGTCAACGTCACCGGATGGACCGCCGGAGGACCGCCACCCAGAATGGGGGAGACCCGCGCCGCGGCGGCCAGTTCGTCGTCAATACCGTCGTGCTTCCAGGCCACCACCCGTCCGCCGGGCCGGCAGAAGGGGAGCGCGTATTCCAACAGAGTAGGCAGCCGGGCCACGCCACGCGCCAAGGTGAGGTCGAAAGACGCCCGCAGGCCACGGCGGCGGGCCAGTTCTTCGGCGCGTCCGGTATGCACGGAAACGCCGGTGAACCCCAACGTATCGACGAGGCGCTCCATGAAGCGGGTCTTCTTCCGGACCGAGTCGGCCAGGGCGAGCTGAATCGTCGGGAACACGATTTTGACGGCCAGCCCGGGGAATCCGGCGCCGGCGCCCAGGTCCATCACAGCTGCGCCGGGAATGTTGTCCGCGCCCACTGCCAGGACCAGGGTCAGAGAGTCCAGATAATGCTTGACCTGCACGTCGTCGTAGGACGTGATGGCCGTCAGGTTGGCCCGGCGGTTGCCGTCGGACAACTCCCGGAAGTAGGTCTCGAACTGATCCACCTGCCCTTGGTCGCAGGGCAGCCCCAGTTCGGCCATTCCGTTGGTCAGCAATTCCATGCGCCGGTCCATACCCGCATTATACGCCTAACGCTATAGGCCTCAGGGTCTTTTCATTTTCGGGGTACGGGGCTCCGTTGGGGGATTCATCCCCCAAACCCCCTGAATTGGGGTAGTCCGTCAAGCTCAGTGCTGGGCTTGACGGGGGAATTGCGGCGAACAATTACAAGACCCTGCTATACGCCTAACGCTCAATTGACAGAGGAAAGGGGCGACCGTAGAATTAGCTCCGGTTGGCCCGACTACCCGGACCGGGGCCACGATTGATTGTCTGATTGTCCATCCTCAAGACCTCAACTTTTCCCATGCAACGCTTGCCAAGGAGGCGCAATGGCTACTAAGGCTTACCTGTTGGTTGAAACCGCAGTCGGTAAAACTCGGGACGTCGCCCGTACGCTGCGGGAGTTGGAAGGCATCGGCACCGTGGACGTGGTGACCGGCCCCTACGACATCATCGCCGTGATTGAAGGCGACGATATGTCGGTGGTCGGCAACGTGGTGACCGAGAAAATTCACATTGTGGAAGGGGTGGTCCGCACCGTGACCTGCGTCGCCGTCGGACCGTAACAACCCCACCTTGGGGTTAAGGAAGTCCTTCAGAGGCCTCTGGATGTAACAGTTCAGTGTTGAGGGGAGAGGAGTGGCCGATGGCGGAATATGGGGGTGGGGTTACGTTGGGGGATTCATCCCCCAAACCCCCTGGAAAGAATTGGCAGTTGCCGGCAAGCCTTGGCTGAAACCAATTTACCTCACCAAGTCTGAACTGTTACGAGAAGATCCCCCGTTGACAGAGCGTCCACCGTTGCGGGCGCCGAATGGTTTATAAGTTTCCAAGACAGGAGCCTTGGACAGGAGCCTTGGAGTGGAATTTAAGTTCACCCCGGAAGACGATGCCTTCCGCCAGGAATTGCGGGCGTTTGTGCGCCAGGAGCTTCCCGACGATTGGGAGGGCGGCGGTCGCTGGCCCGAGGAATGGGACTGGGATTTTACCCAGGATATGCGGCAGAAGCTGGCCCAAAAGGGCTGGTTGACGATGCACTGGCCCCAAGAGTATGGCGGCCAAGATGCCTCGCCGGTGCGCTCAGCCATTTACAACGAAGAATTGGCCTACCTGCGGGCGCCGGGGCGGGATATTTTCGGTGTGCGTATGCTGGGTCCCACGCTGATGATTCACGGCTCCGAGGAGCAGAAGCAGACCCACCTGCCTCCTATTGCCCGGGCGGAGGTGCAGTGGTGCCAGGGCTACAGCGAGCCCGAGTCCGGCTCGGACCTGGCGTCGCTCAGCACCCGGGCGGTGCTGGACGGGGACGACTACGTTATCAACGGGTCGAAGATTTGGACCACGCTGGCCCACCGGGCCGACTGGATTATGTGCCTGGCCCGCACCGACACCGAAGCGCCCAAGCACCGGGGTATCAGTTTCATTTTGGTGGACATGAAGACGCCGGGGATCGAAGTCCGTCCCGTCGTAAACATGGCCGGCGGGCACGAGTTCAACCAGGTCATATTTGACGACGTGCGGGTGCCGCGGCGCAACGTGGTGGGTGAGGAGAACCGGGGTTGGTACGTGGCGGTGACCTTGCTGGACTTCGAACGCTCCGGCATTGACTATTCGGCCATTGCCCGGCGATTGCTGGATGAGACCCGGCAGTACGCCGCTGAGAACCGCAGGAACGGAGAGCCGTTGATACAAACCCCGTGGGTACGCAACTTGCTGGCCGAACGGTACGTGGAATGTGAAGTCGCCCGGCTGATGGCCTACAACGTGGCCTATCTTCAGGGGGAGGGACAGGTGCCCAACAAGGAAGCGTCCATTAGCAAGGTGTTCGGCAGCGAGACCCTTCAGAAGAGCGCCGCCGCCTGCCTGGAAATCCTGGGGATGTACGGCTCCCTGGGCCGGGATGAGAAATGGGCGCCGCTGAAGGGCCGGATGCAGGAGCATTGGATGATTACCTTCTCCCACAAGATTGCCGCCGGCACCTCGGAAGTGCAGCGGAACATCATCGCCGGGCGTGGGCTGGGACTGCCCCGGGGATAGGCGGCTGCCGGCATTGAGGGAAATTATGGAAGAAGTGTTCGTTCACCGGGATAACTCCAATATCTTCATAGAGGCCCAGCGCATTGCCGAGGAACGCAACGAGCACGTAGACGCGCGCTACCGGGTGCGGATTAGATTCGAGAATATGCTGCGTCTGGCCCATGCCGACCGTCCGATGAGAAAAGCCATCGCCGCCGGGTCGGTGCCGCCGGAACTGCGGCAGTTGTGGAACCGGATGGAACACCAGGGAGTTCGGGTTGAACTGTTTAATCGGATACGGTCGGACCTGGGAGAACAAGAGATACCAGATCAGCGGCTGCAGCTGGAAATGATGAAAGATGCCTTGATTTGGGCCGACGACCCTGGCATCGTGGTTCTGCTCACCGGGGACGGCGCCGGGTACCTCGAAGGCGTTGGTTTCCAAAGCGCTTTGGAACTAATGCGCCAACGCGGTTGGAGGGTGGAAGTTCTGTCCTGGGCCCACTCCTGTAACTTCAGGATGAGGCAATGGGTGGAGCAGAACGGGGTTTTCGTGGCCTTGGACGACTTCTACGATTCCATCACCTTTCTGGAACCTTCCACTCCAGGACATCGCTTGGCGGAGTCCCGGGATTCGGTTCCCCTGGACCTGTCGGCGCGGGCCACCGCGTAATCACGCTTCCAAGTCCAGGTTCTAGACCATCTCCCTGACCCCCGGTTAGGCGGCGAAGAGGACCATATCCTGCCGGGTTTCCGAGTTGCCCAACGCTTCCCGGCAGCGCTCCATGATGCGGAAGATGGTGCGCACCGTCACGGCAAACCGCTCCGCCGCCACCTCAGCCGACAGCATCTCGGTCTCAATGGCCGCGTATACCCTGAAGTCCTTGGCCAAGCGGCGGTTCTTCTGGTACCAGGCCGGGTCATCGTGTTTGCACCGGGGCAGCGGGCAATTGAGACAGGATGCGGCCATTTCGCACCCGGTATCTTCGTAGGGGTAAAACTCCGGCACCGCATCAATTGGGGAATTAGCAACTAAAGTACTGACCATCACTGAATACTCCGAATGTATGTTCTATCACGTGATATTCGAAGTATAGAACCGGCGTTCTGAGTATGTCAACGCTTTTCCGGTTGCAATTGGAACGTATTTTCTGTTTCGGCAGAGGCTGACCCGTTGATGTATTCCACGCCCTGATGCAGTGCAGAAAGTGGGACCAGATCCCACCAAGACCGGCTAACGAGGATAGAAAGGGGTGGGAATACGAAGCGGCACCCCACCACCCACCGGGGGCAGGACTGGCTACCTGAATCTTAACCGCCCGCAGGCCCTCACCGCGGTCAACAGCCAGTTTGACCGGGAGGGCAACGGCGCTCTGCCAGAGTAACTGTTCGGGGTTGCGGAGGCAGAGTCACTGATGGCGGAATATGGGGGTCGGGTTACGTTGGGGGATTCATCCCCCAACCCCCCCCAAAAAGTGGCGGTTGGGTGAAAGCCTTGGCTGAAACCAATTTACCTCACCAAGTCTGGACAGTTACCTGCCAGAGTTCGACATTGACGAAGAAGTGTGGGTCTGCATCATCCACGGCAACGGGCACTGATACTGCGCCGGCGACGGCGTGAAGCAGAGGTTTGAGTGCCGGATGATTGCAAGTCCTCGAATCATCCGTTCTGTGGCCCCTGAAAGGCTTCTTTCCTTTCAGCGCTGCCGTGTCTTTAGGGATTGACGTGCCGGATGACCCAGGCGGGGCAGACGGGCAGGCTCAGGAATCGTACAGGTCCTGGTCGGAGAAGAAGGGTTTTCCCCGATCCGGGTCCGGCTCGCCGGTGATGACCCGGGTGTTAAGGCGGCAAGCCCGGTTCCACAGGACGATTATCGCGTTATTGATAATCGGCTGGGGCAGACGCCGACCATACTCCTGATAAGCCCAGCCGCTGAAACCAGCGCCGAAGAACTCCTCCAGAAAAGGAGTCGGCTCAGCATCGTCCGAGCAGGCCACCAGGATTTCGACAGGTACTTCTGAGCACAAAAGGTCCGGACGGTCCAGCGCCAGTTGCAGGAACCGCTCCTCTAGTTCCGCGTCCATAGGATAGGCCTCACCCGGTTAATTGCAGGGGGAGTTTCAAGCAATCAGCCTTCAAGCATGACCGGGCGCCCCATTTTCCGACGGCGCCAGACACGACCTGAAGGCTGACAACGATTCTATGCGGTCCGGTCTATGCGGTCCGGCTTACAGGTTCATTTGTGGGACCAAGTACTGGTGCAGCTTCTTGTAAATCTGCAAGCGGCTGCGCTGGTTGTCCACCACGATGAGGCGGTTATTCTCGCCGTCGTAGGCGATGCCGGTGGGTACGGCGAAGCGCCATTCCGATTCCATGTTGCGCAGGTTGACCTCGCGCCGACGCTTGATGTAGTCGGCGTTGGCGTCAACCGTCATCTGCGCCCACTTGGAAAGCTGCTGGGCGTCTCCGGTGAGGGTGACGATGTAGTTGCCATCCCGGTCGAAGGCGTGGACACGGCCGGGGTGGAACCCGTTGTCGCCCCAGTCACAGATGTAAACGTCGCCCTGCGGGTCTACCGCCACGTCGGTGGGTTTTTCAAGGCAGCCCCGGCCTTGGCCGGGCTGACCGAACTGGGCCAGCCATTCGCCGCCGGGGGTGAATTTTTGCACCCGGTCGTTGCCGTGGTCGGCCACGTAAACGCTGCCTTCCCGATCAACGGCGATTCCCCAGGGTGAGTTGAACCGGCCGTTCTCGCCGCCGAGGCCGCCCCAACCGGTCAGAAACCCGCCGTCCCTGGTGAACTTGCGGACCTCGTGGCTGCGTCCGTCGGTGACGTAGACGTTGTCGTCAGCGTCAATGACGATGCCGGCCAAGCCATGCGCCTTACCGTCCTCGCGCTCAAGCCCGCTCCAGTTCTTCACGAACGCGCCGTCCCGGTCGTATACCGAGACCCGGCTCAGCCACTCGTCAGAAACGTAGACGTTGCCCTGGCTGTCCACCGCCGCGCCCGAACCCCAGATAAACTCGCCGTTGTTGGAGCCGTACTTGCCGAATTCGCCCAGAAACTCTTCGTCGCCGGGGGTGGGGCCGACGGTTATCCGGCTGACCCGGGCGCCGATGCCGGTGCGGTTCCAAGCGACGTTGCTAATGCTCTCGCTGCCCCGGTTGACGATGTACATGAGGTTGTCTTGGCCGAGGGCCACCGAGACCGGTTGACTGAATCCCAATCCCGACTGCGACCCGCGTCCGATGGAATGGCTGTAGTCATAGGTCCTGCCCGCTGCAATTTGTGTTAGCATCTCATTCCCTCGCCCAACCGGACGGTGATGCCGGCACGGTTGGGCCTGAACTATTCTGGGTTCACCTGTTGAACGCTTGCCGTATGCCCGCCGTTCAAGGGGGCCGGAGGTTTACCACCCCCGGGCCCCTGATTCCGGTAAAGCGATGGCCGGCACAAGTTAACCGGGGCTATACGAACTTGGGCTTCTCGAAGACGCCGCCGACCAACGGCTGGGCGTCCAGTCCCATCCAGTCTTCCAAGATGGTGGAGTAAACGCTGCGGAAGTCCATGTTGGGCACCAGATCGCCCTGCTCCAGGTTTTCGGGAGCGGTGGACGGGTATTCGCCGTACTCTCCACCCTGGACGTTTTCGCCAAGGACGAAGGCCACCCCGCCGGCGCCGTGGTCGGTACCGGAACCGTTGTCGTGGACCCGGCGTCCGAACTCGGAGAACATCAACAGGATAACGTTGTCGCCGGCGTTGTGCTCCTTCAAGTCGTCAAAGAAGGATGCGACGCCTTCGGAAACGTCCTTCCACAACCGGTCGTGCATCCCGGTCTGGTTCGAGTGACTGTCGAAGCTGCCGTGGTCACAGTAGAAGATGCGGGTGCCCAGGTCGGCCATGTGGATTTGGGCAACGCCCTTGAGCTTGGTGGCCAGCGGGGTGTCGGGGTATTCGACATCAGAGGAGTACCGCTCCGGGGCCGCCTTTAGGATGTCCGCCGCGGCCAGAGAGTCCAGGCCGGTCTGCCCCAGGTAGTCCATGACGAAGCCGCTGCCGATGGTGGGGGAGTACAGGCGGCTGAACCGGTCGATAATCTTGCTGCGCTGCTGTTCCTCGGCGATGCCGGTGAGCATACCGAAGTTGTTCAGGTCGTCAACGCAGGAGACCGGCACACCCGGCAGCACCAGCGCCCTGAAGAGGCTGGGGCCGAAGCTGACGGTGGTTACCACGTTTTCCTTGTTGGGGTCGATTTCCCGGGTGGCCCGGCCCAGCCAACCCTCGGTGCCCAATTTGTCCGGTTCGCAGGTGTGCCAGATGTCCATGGACCGGAAGTGAGAGCGGGGGGAGTTGGGGTAACCGACGCCGTGCATGATGGCCATGTTGCCCTGGTCGTAGAAGGACTTCAGCGGTCCCATCTCCGGGTGGAGGCCGATGGAGTCGTTGATTTTGATAACCCGGTCTGCGGCTACGCCCACTGCAGGGCGGTTGTCCATGTAGCGCGGGTCGGTGTAGGGAATGACCGTGTTGAAGTAGTCGTTGCCTCCGCTGAGCTGCAACACCACCAAAACCGGGTCTTTCTTGGTTGAGGTCATTTCTGGTTATCCTCCGTTCGCTGAATTAGGTCGGCGAGGTTGTCTATTTTAGGGAAGGTGTCTGCTCGGTAAATTCCACGCCTGCCGTTTCCGCTTCCGTTTTGCGCTGGAGCCACGATTCCCACTTTTGTTGGTTTTCGGCGGCAGCCCGCACTGCGGCTTCGGCAGCTTTTCTTTCCGACCTTTCCTTGTACCACTGTGCCAGTACCATCACTGTCTCCGTTTAAGTGAGGGTGGCGGTTCGGTGAACTCCACGCCTTCGATAGCTGCCTGCTCTCTGCGGCGGTTCCATTCTTCCCACTTTTGTTGGTTTTCGACTACCTTCCTCTCCACTCGTTCCTTGTACCACTGTGCCAGCACCATTATGGTTTCCGTTCGAGGGAGGGCGGCGGCTCGGTGAATTCCGAGGTCACCACTGAGGCTTCCATTTGACGCTGGAGCCACGACTCCCATTTTTGTTGGTTTTCGGCGGCAGCCCGCACTGCGGCTTCGGCAGCTTTTCTTTCCGACCTTTCCTTGTACCACTGTGCCAGCACCATTATGGTTTCCGTTCGAGGGAGGGCGGCGGCTCGGTGAATTCCGAGGTCACCACTGAGGCTTCCATTTGACGCTGGAGCCACGATTCCCACTTTTGTTGATTTTCGGCCGCACCTCGTGCGGCGGCTCGCGCTGCGGCTTCGGCGGCTTTTCTTTCCGACCTTTCCTTGTACCACTGTGCCAGTACCATTACTGTCTCCGTTAGGACCAGGCTTTCCGCCGCAATGGCTAAGGTCAAGCCGCTTATGGTTTCGCCCACTGCGATCAGAGAGTCCGGCCAGGAGTTGGCTGTTTTGGAGTTTATCTCATGCCATGTTATGAAGCCAACAACGGCCACGAATTGAAGGCTGAACAGAAAGATATATAGCCTTTGCCAGTCTTCCCGGACGCTCCATATCGAAGTGCGTTGCCGATCTTGCACTATCGGACGGCCCGGGCCGGGTCAGTCAGTCCAGCCTCCATTGATTCTGATTCCCGATTAGGCGTACTGGTAGTCCCGCAGGGAGACGATGAGCTGGAGCAGTTCCGAAACCCGCTCGGCGGCTTGCGGCTCGCTGTTCCAGGTTAGAGAGCCGCCCGCGCCGGTGTGATCGATCAACTCCCGGCGGGTCTCAGCGTTGACTTCCAACGGCCCCATCAGGTCCAAACAGGTGTCCACGAAAGCCTCGGGAGAAAGCTCGCCTTGAACCTTGAGCCGGTTGAGAATGGACTGGACGCCGGGACGTTCCACGTCGCCCACCAAGTCGGCGGTGAAGTTAATCCGGCGCATCAGGGAGCCGCTGTTAATCCACTCGACGCCGGTGTGCCAGCCTTCCACGCTGGGGGGATTGAGCAGGTCCTGGCCCATGTACTGGGCCTGGCGGGAAAGCTCGCCGATGCCCGGGGCCGGGAAGCCGTAGCCGCCCACCAGCTTCATGGTGCCAACCACCACTTCCGCCGGGTTCTTGAGCCGAGCATACCGGGCGTTCTTGAAGAAGTCCGAGTTGAACAGCACCCGCAGGACTGCCTTGATGTTGTAGTTGGACTCGACGAAAGTGTCGGCCAGCAGGTCTATGGCGTCCTGGTCCCGGGGAGGAGTAACCGCCCACGCCGGCACCTGGGCCTCGTCGGCCACGAAGTAGTTGTACAGGTGGCGGGCGACGAAGGTCGCGGTGGCCGGGTGCTGGCAAACGATGTCAATGATGTGGTCACCGTTCAAATTGCCGGTCTCGCCCAGGAAGGTCTTGTCCGCGTCGTCGTGGTCCGACGGCACGTAGGTAAAGTGCCAGTCGTGGCGTCCCAGCGGGCCGCGGGGCAGCTTGGGCTCGATGGTCCAGCCGGTGAAGGCCCGGGATGCTTCCCGCACATCAACCTCGGTGTAGTTGCCCACGCCCATGCTGAAAAGTTCCAGAAGCTCCCGACCCCAGTTCTCGTTCACCGCGCCGGCGTGGTTCTCGCAGTTGTCCAGCCAGTAAATCATGGCCGGATTCTGGGCCAATTCCGTGATGAGTTCCTTGTAGCTGCCCATGCCCTTCTCGCGGAACATGGCCACCATGCGGGTAATCTCGTCGTAGTGGTCAACCTTGGAAACGCCGGTGGCGAAGACCTGGTGCCAGAAGAGGGTCATCTTCTCTTCCAGGGGGCGTTGAGTGTTGACCATGAACCACAGCCACTCGGCGGCGCCCATGCCGGGCAGAGTGCCGGGTTTCCAGGTCCAGGGATGGTAGCGGACCAACTCGTAACGGTCGAGAGCCGGCTGGTTCTCGGGGTTCAGCAGTTCCTCGACGGTGGCCTCGTAGCCCCGCGCGGCCCGCTCTTCCAGTTCTTCCCTGGTGGCGCCGAAACCGGCGCGGCGCATCAGGTGGGCCATCAAGGCTATATCCTGGTTAGCCATAGCGTCTCCTCCATGAAATTCCAGCTTCAAATCCTGAGTATCAAATAGCATGGGCATACCCATGCAAACCTAGAAACGATTATCCTTTAGCCCCCGCTCAAAAGTCAACTTGCGTTGAGCTGTCGTAACTGTTCAGGGTTGAGCGGAGTGGCTGATGGCGGAATATGGGGGTTGGGTTACGTTGGGGGATGAATCCCCCAAACCCCCTGCCCCAAACCCCCTGAAAAAAGTGGCAGTTGGCTGAAACCAATTCATCTCACCAAGTCTGACAAGTCTGAACTGTTACAAGCTGTCAGCAGGGTTTCCTCTCCTAACGCCACAAAGTTATTTGCGGCAGAGGTCGTATCGTCCCATGACCGAAGGTTTTCGGATCATTCGCGGCAAGTGCAGACAATTACTTTGACCTTCAACTTCAAACCTCTCCGGTTGGCGGCCTTGCTCCGGCCGCCAACCGGAGACTTTCTGAGCAAGCTCGTTGCGGTGTGGCATACCGAGGCTGGAAGCCTTGTTTGCGGTGGAAGAACCGGTAGTCAGTCATGTTCCGGTCTCGGGGCAGCAGGGCTAAGGTTGGGGGCTTGGCGCAGCCCAATCGCTTGCCTGTCATTATGGCCGCCGGGTGGGTTAGGATGGATGCGGCGCCAACGCCATCGGACGAGGAGCGGGCAGAGCGGCGAAGGATTGGGCCGAACTGATGAGAGTAAGAGACCTGCCCGCCAGGCAGCGGAGCGTAATTCGTGCCTGGTGCATGTACGACTGGGCAAACTCGGCGTTCGCCACGTCCGGCGTTGCGGCTGTCTTTCCCGTCTACTTCGTGTTCCTGTTCAAGGAAGCCCTGGGCGAGAACACCTCCTTGCTGGGAATCACCTTTACCGGCAGCTCCATGTGGAGCCTCGGAGTCGCCATTTCCACGGCAACCGTCGCCGTATCCAGCCCGGTGCTGGGCGTAATCTCGGACCGGGTCCCCATCAAGAAGGCGCTGCTCTGGGCCTACGCCGGCGCCGGTTCGGTATTCACCGGGCTGATGTTTTTTTCAGCGTATATGTCCCAGCCGTGGGCGTGGATGCTGGGAATGTTCATCCTGGCCAACATCGGCTTTGCCGGGTCGCTGGTCTTCTACAACTCTTTCCTGCCGCACCTGGCGCCCCGGACGCTGCTGGACGACATCAGCAGCCGCGGGTTTGCCTACGGCTATGCCGGGGGCGGACTGCTCCTGCTGGCGCACCTGGCGTTCATCCTGGCGACGCAGGACTCCGGCATCGCAGACCTGGTTACGAGAGCCGCCATTGCATCGGTCGGGGTCTGGTGGTTCGGGTGGAGTATATGGACGCTGCGGGTGTTGCCGGAACCGCCCAACCGCCGGCCCGTCAAGGGCCTGACGATGTTGTCGGCGTTTCCCCTGGGGTTTCGGGAGTTGAGCCGGACATTCCGGGAGCTTTCCCGATTCCGGGTGGCGCTGGTTTATCTGGGTGCCTACGTCCTGTTCAACGACGGCGTTCAGACGGTCTTGGCCATTGCCGGGGCGTTTGCCGCCGACACCATCGGGATATCCCTGGCGTTCAACATGGCTACGATTGTGATAATCCAGTTCGTAGCAGTGCCCGGCGCGAAGGGTTTCGGATGGCTTGCGCAGCGAATTTCGACCAAGCGGGCGTTGATGACGGCGCTGTCGGGCTGGATTGTGGTCGTCCTTTTCGGCGTCGCCATCGTTCCGCTTTCCCCCAGGGAGCACACCGACTTCGACTTTCAGGTCGGCTACCGGCCGGCTACCGAAGATTATGTCGTCAACGCGGCGCCGGCGCCGCCTGGCTCAGGATTGGAGCTGTCGTTGGGGGACGAGCGCTGGGTCTTGAAGGAAGGCAGCGCCTTGACAGCTGAGGAGGTACGCCGCTTGCCGGAGGCGGTGCGGGATACCGAGGGGATAGCATACAGTCTTTCGGTTCAGGGCGGCGACCTGGACGGGCAATCCGCCGTTGGGCCCGGCCATCCCTCGGCATTGGGCGCGGGCCCGTTGGATTGGTGGCCCTCCATTGTCCGGGCGGCGCTTTGGGAGCCGCTGGGCTTGGACGCCGGCTACCAGTGGCTACTGCTGGGAGCATCGGTGGGGTTGGTTATCGGCGGCAGCCAGGCGTTGGCGCGGAGCCTGTTCGCCCAGATTACGCCGCAGTCGCGCAGCGGCGAGTTTTTCTCGTTCTTCGGTTTTATGAGCCGGGCGTCTGCGGTGTTCGGGCCGACGCTGTACATCGTCTCCACCGCATTGTTCGACACCCGGGTGGCGGTAACGTCCATCCTGCTGATTATCGTCGCGGGCACGATTGTCCTGTACTGGGTGGACGTGGCCGAGGGAACTCGGGTTGCTGAGACCGAAGAGCTGCGTTCCCAGAGCGGTCCACCCGCCGGGGATACACCATCGTCAGAGCACGGAGAGCACGGCGGTGACCCGCATTAAACCGGCGGCGGTTCTGGCGGGGGGGTGTGTGCTTTACAATGAACGAGGGCCTCCCATTTCGGGAGGCCCTGTCGGTTCGGAGCCTTGTTTGCGGGGTTTGCCGGAGGGGTTTTTAGTGGCCGTGACCGTCGCCACAACCACAGCCCCCACCGCCGCAGCCACATCCGCCGCTGCCGCAACCGCAGCCGCCCGCGCTGGCGAACATGGGGTTGTTGATGACGAAGCCGACCTGACCGCCGAAGTTTTCCACGTAGTCAATGGTCGCTTCTTCGAGGAACGGGGCACTGTCCGAGTCCATCAGAAATTCCACGCCGTCCATCTTCAGGACCGTGTCGTCGGGTTGGGTTTCGTTCTCCATGGTCAGCATATATTGCAGGCCGCCATGCTCCGAGGGCATCGCCACCACGCGCAGGGCGTTGGTGCTCTCCTCTTCCTGGTCAATAACTTCCTTGAGTTTTTCGATCGCCAGCGTGGTAACTTCCATCTCGTTTCGCTCCCTGTGAAGCCTAAATTAAGGTACTTTCCCAAAAGGCGCGCCGCCAACCTGTAACCAAGGAATAGGCTAACACACGCCCTTCGTGGTAGTCAATTTGGGCAGGTCCTTTTTGAGGGTCTTTTTAAGGAAGTCCTGCGAGAGTCTGTCAGGCTGCCTCCGTGGAGACAGGATAGCGCCGGTTTGGAAGCCTTTGCGGTCGTTCCGGGGCAGAAGCGCGGCCTGCCGCTGACCCGAGTGACGGGTAGTGAAATGATTGGCTCGGGAACTCTACCGGGGGACGGCCGGCTTACAAAATCTCCTTGCCGAGGAACATCCGCTCCAGCCCCCACTTGCGGCTGCCCAGAACCGCAATGATGCCGGCGATGGCGAACCACAGGATGGTTACCTCGCCGCCGTGGGCCGCGAAACCGCCTTCCATTGGGTACAGGTGGGGCCAGATACCGTTGTTGGCGTGGACCCGGAAGTAGGCGGCCAGTAAGGAAGTCTTTCGAGAACCTCAGTACGAACGGATTAAAACGGGGTGCTGATGTACACCCTTGTGACAATTAACAGGCTCTTGCGAAGGGTGGCAGGGTCTTTTAATTTTCTGGGACGGGGCTACGTTGGGGAATTCATCCCCCAAACCCCCTGGATTGGGGTAGTCCGACAATGCAGAACTGAGCTTGCCGGAGGAATTGCGGGGAACAATTAAAAGACCCTGTAAAAGACCCTGCGAAGGGTGGGCCGTTGTTGAGCGGGTATGGCCTTTGGGCTATACTGGGTTGGCTTTGCGCATCGGAGATTTGACACGCCAGACAGGCAGCGCCGGGGGATAGCATGGACCTGGGACTTACCGAAGTCCAACAGATGTTGAAGAACAGCGCCCGCGAGTTTCTTTCCCAGGAATGTCCGTTGACCCTGGTGCGGGAGATGGAAGAAGACGAGCGTGGCCATACCGACGACCTTTGGCGCCAGTTGGTCAACCTGGGCTGGACCGGCTTGGTGTTCCCCGAGCAGTACGGCGGCACCGGCGGCGATTTCATGGACCTGGCGGTACTGCTGGAAGAAACGGGCCGGGCCCTGCTGCCAGGGCCGCTGGCTTCGACGGTGGTACTGGGCGGTCTGACGGTGCTGGACGCGGGCTCCGACACGCAGAAGCGGGACATTCTGCCGGGCATTTGCAACGGCAGGGTTGTGATGACCCTGGCCTTGACCGAGCCTTCGGCCACGCTGGAACCCGGCGGGGTGGAGACCACCGCCACCGCGGACGGCGACGGATACCGCCTCAATGGGACCAAGCTCTTTGTCCCCGACGCCCACGCCGCCACCACCCTGCTGGTGGTTGCCAGGACCAGCGGCACAGCAGCCGGCCCGGAGCATGGCATCACGGTCTTCCTGGTAAACGCGGACAGCCCGGGGGTTAGCGTCAACCAACTGAACAGCATCGCCTCGGACCGGCTTTGCGAGGTAACGCTGGACAACGTTGAAGTATCCGCCGGGGCGGTTTTGGGCGCGGTGGACCAGGGCTGGCCCATCGTACAGCGGGCGGTGCAGCGGGGCATAACCGCCCAGTGTGTGCAGATGGTGGGCGGCGCGGACGCGGTGCTGGACATGACGGTGGAATACGTCAAGCAGCGCACCCAGTTCGGGCGGCCAGTTGGCAGTTTCCAGGCGGTGCAGCACCATTGCTCGAACATGGCGACCGACGTTGACGGCAGCCGCCACATTGCCTATCAAGCGGCCTGGCGCCTGTCCCAAGACCTCGCGGCGGATCGTGAGGTGGCGATGGCCAAGGCTTGGGTCAGCGGCGCGTACCAGCGGGTATGTTCCACGGCCCACCAGTGCCACGGGGCCATCGGCTTCACCAAGGAACATAACCTTCAGCTTTACACCCGCCGCGCCAAGGTGCAGGAGTTGAGCTACGGCGACGCCCACTTCCACAAGGAACTAGCCCTCCAGCACATAGACGACTGAACCGGGATTGCCGAACCAGACGACCGAGCCGGGGATTATGCCAAGTCCGCCCAACCCGCCCGCAACGCCCGCCGGCCCGTTGGTGTATAGTAGGGCTGACTGACCATCAGAAAGTTTCGGGCGGAAGCAGGGTCTTTTAATTTTCGGGATACGGGGCTCCGTTGGGGGATTCATCCCCCAAACCCCCTAAATTGGGGTAGTCCGGCAAGCTTAGTGCTGAGCTTGCCGAAGAATTACGGGGAACAATTAAAAGACCCTGGGGCGGAAGCCCTGGGATGGCTCCGAGGGCGGACGGGTTGGAGGCGGTTATGTCTCGAAAAAAGATATTCGGGATTATGGCAACCCTCATCCTGGCTGGTGTGCTTGTGATCCTGGGGCTCCTGTTCCTCGACCCTCTGATTGCGATTCCCCTAGCCGCCGTGGTAATGATTGTTTTCATTAGAATGACGCTGAGAGTCGGCAACCATCGCCGCGACCGGATGATTGAGATGCAGGCGAGGGCGGCCCAAAGAGGCGATGCGAGCTTCTTTTACGACCGGCCATACGGGCCATTGCGATGATTACCCGGCAATCCCTCTTGACACCACGGCAGGGGACATAGACGTCCCTGGCCCCATAAGCTCCCGGAGGTAACGACATTGTGACCACCAGCTCATCGGTTTTTTCCGACATCGCCCGCGACCCCCTGCATCCCGCCCCCATTTACCGGGACGACCAGGTCATCGTGCTGCGGGACATCAACCCGCAAGCCCCGGTGCATCTGCTGATAGTCCCCATCCTGCCCCTGACCAGCCTGGCCCAAATCGGCCCCAACCAGGAGCAGCTCATTGGCCGAATGTTCGTCGTGGCCGAGGAGATGGCCCGGCGGGAGGGCGTTACCGGCAGCGGTTACCGCCTGATAGTAAACCAGGGTGACGACGCGGGCCAGGAAATTGCCCACCTGCACATGCACTTGCTGGGCGGCCAGAAGCTGGGCGGGCTGGGCGCCGCATAAGTGGAGCGCGTCCGGTGGACGACCAGCTAACCGCCCGCGTCGAGAAGCGGGCCGCAACCCTTCCCCAGAGGTTGCAGGCGCACCTCCACCGCACTGCCGAGGTTGCCGCGGAGTTGGCCCCGCACCACGGGGTTGACGTGGACCGCGCCCGCGTCGGTTCCATTGCCCACGACATAGCCAAGGCCATGTCGAAACCGGAACTGCTGCGCCATGCGGACCGGTTCGGCCTGCCGGTGAACTTGGTCGAGCGCAACAACCCCGGCCTGCTGCACGGCGCGGTTGGCGCGGAGCTGCTGCGGCATGAAGAAGGAATGGACGACCAGTCGCTCTACGAATCGGTCTGCTGGCACACCTTCGCCCACCCCGCCCTGGACCCCCTGGGCAAGATAGTCTTTCTGGCGGACAAGCTGGACCCAGCCAAGGTCCGCCGTTACCCCTTTCAGCCCTACTTGATGGAGTTGGCGCAGGATGACCTGGACCGGGCGGTGCTGGAATTCGTGACCCGGCAAATCGCCGCGGTGTTGCAGGCCGGCAAGATGGTGCATCCGCTGATGGTCGAAGCCCGCAACCACCTTATCGCCGCCGGCGCAGCGTCCAAAGAGACGGGGGCCGGGACTCCAACGGCCCGGTCATAAGCCGCAGCCCGGCAGGGCAAGTTCACGGGGCAGTCCTTCAATGACCTCAGGGCGAACCGATGCGAGCCGGCCGTCCCGGCTTCTTCCTTGCATCGGAGGCTTCTACTGACCTTGCAACTCCGCTCCAGACAACCCCGCTATCCGCGCTTCCAGGGTCTTTTGATTTTCCGGGGACGGTTCCGGGGACGGGGGCTACGTTGGGGGATTCATCCCCCAAACCCCCTGAATTGGGGTGGTCTGGCAATGCCGCATTGAACTTGCCGGGAACTTGCCGGAGGAATGACGGGGAACAATTAAGAGACCCTTAAAAGACCCTGATCCGCGCTTCCAGGGCATTGACCAGGACCGCTTTACTCCAGGGTATGCGGCGGGGACAGCGTGCCCCGGAGCTGCCGAACGATGCTGGTCAGAAACGCCCCGATGAGCAGGGCCGCCACCGCAACGACGGTTGGCAGCAGCCACGGGTAACGCTCGGTGAAGGGCTGGGGCGGCGGCGCAGGTACGGCGAAGGCCGGGTTTTGGGTGTGCGGCCCCAGACCGGCCATCGGGAGACCCTCGGTGACCAGGTAAGGAAAGATTCGCTCCAGGTCGTAGGACGGCGCGGAGGCATCGGGGTTGCCGTAATACAGGCGGTAGGACTGGCCCGGGTCTGCGGAGAAGACCAGCTTTCTCACGAAGCCGCCGGCCCGTGCCGTTGCCACCGGCAGCGGCGGGTTGTCTTCGTTAACGATGGTGACCCGGTAATACCGGAACCGGGACTCGCCAAACCCGATGGTCAGGTCGCTGCCAACGAACTTGGGAGTATCGAAGTCATAGAGCGTCTCGTTGCTTTGGACGAAGCGCCACTCTGCCAGGTCGTGGCTGCCTTCCAGCGATACGCTGCGGTGAAAGTTGCGTTGGGGAATGTCCAGCGTGATGCGGTTGGCCGGAAAACCGGGGCCGCCGGCGTCCAACAGCAACGCTGTCTCTTTCCGATCCGGGTCGTCCTCCCGCTCAATGATTGACAACGGAAGCCCAGCTCGCCGGGACGACAACTGCTTTGCGAAGAAGACCACCCCTCCCTGGACGTTCAGGGTCTCGGTATCTTCCCCGGTGATGGTCACTCTCAGGAACCGGGCCGTGCTGTCCGGGTAGGTTACGCGGGTGTCCCTGGCGGTGAAGCTGCGTTCCTTGATGGTAAAGTCGAAGATGACGCCGTCATCCCGCAGGGTACGCCAGGAATCACCGTCGTCGCTGCCCTCAACTTTCACCGTGCTCTGGAAGTTTTGGGACGAAGTCTGGACCTCCAGTTCATTGTGCATCGCCCCGTCCACCGGCAAGTCGAGTATGAAGCTGACTTGCCGGCCCGGGACTACTCCCAAGTCCCGCGTCCTGGCCGCCACCGGCGCCCGACGGTGGTCCCCAGATTCCACCAGCAGCTTGTAAGGCTCTTCCCGTGCATCCCCATGTTCCCCTACCCGGATGTCGCCCAGTCCCGGGGCGGCGTAGGCGTAGACCTCCGGGTCCAACTCCAGCTCCACCAGTCCCGACTGATTAAAGTTGTCCGGCAGTACGACGGTCTTGTAGTAACGCCAGTCTTCCTCGGTTAGGGCGGCGGACAACGGCAGAACGGTCAACAGCGCCGCCACTGCCGCCGCCAACCATGCGAACCGCCGCACCATGCCCCTACGCCTGCCGGCCAAAGAGGAACCCCCGAACCGCCCGGCTGTAGCGTTGGTATACCAGGCCCATTCCCAGCAGCAACACCCCCAGAGTCACGAACGCGGCGACCCGGTATCCCCGCTCCAAGAGGAAGATGTCATACACGAACAGCTTGGCTACGGGCAACGCCAACAGCCCGATTCCGGCCTGCCTCACCCGGGCCGACCGCAACCCGATGCCGGCCCCGATTACCCCGATGGCGTAAACCGCCCAGAACACGGTCAACGAGAGATGCGTGGCACTGGAATAGCCGCTGCCCAACCGGGCTTCCAGGCTGCCGAAGTAGTAGATGATTTCCTGGCTCAAGGCCCATACCCCGACCAGGTTGGCGGCCACCACCAAAATTTGCCAGATATACGCTTCGTTTTCGGGCAATCGCGGCGAGTCCCGACGGAACCAGCAGGCCGCTCCCGCCAACGCCGCCAGCACGATAAAAAAGGTCAGGAAGCGGGCGTTCAGAAAGGTGGTGAAGGTCAACGGGTCAAGCCGGACCAGTAAGGTATCCCACACCAGGAGCTTGGCCACTGCTAAACCCATCAAGCCCACCCCCGCCCACCGGACCAGGGGCAGCCTGCGGGCCAGACCCACCGCCAAGAGTATGAAAGCGTAGGCTGTCAACAGGATGGTCAGGGACAGATACTTGGCGGCGTTCGGGTCCACCCATTGCTGCGAATCTGCGCCCGGCATCGCCCGTTGACGGCTGTCGAAGTAGTTGATTATTTCCAGGCTGAACAGGGTCAGCGTGAGCAGGTTGGCTATCCCGAACAGGGCGGCAGCGGTGTATTCTTCCCAGCGTTCCAGCATCGCGCGGTTTCGCCAGTAGAGGAATCCGGCGGCGTAGAACGCGGCAATCAGGGCCAGGAACACCGGGAATCGCTCGTTGAGCACCGGCGTGAAGCCCTCCAGGTTGACCCACACATCGAACCGGACCAGATGGGCCACCGACAGCGCCATAGCTCCAAGGCCGAAGGCCCGCATCGGCCACCGGCGCAACATGAACCCGGCCCAGACCAACGCCGTTCCCTGCGCCGCCCAGGCAACAGTAACCCAGACACCGCTAAGTTGCAGCGGCACGGCGATGGTCAGGAACACCAGCGCTATTGGCAGGGAGATTAGAGCGATTTGCGGGGGCGCTCCCGTCCTCCTGACCGCCGCGAAAGCAATCAGGCCATAGAACAGGGACAACGCCAGCGCAATCAGCCCGAACCATAGCTCGTGGTCCGGCCACATAATGGCCACCGTCAGCCCGAAGAACGACATGGCGTTGATGCCCACCAGCGTCATGTCGAAGGGGTTTGGGACGCGCCGCCACAGCAGGTGGAACAGGGTGGTCGCGCCGGCAAACACCAGAAATACCCCGGTGAGGGCTATCTGGACCAGGAACGGTTCGTATCCCGGGAATTCAGCCAGCCAGTAGGTGAACAGGCCGTATGAACCGGCCCATCCCAACAAGGTGAACCAACGCCAGTCGCGGAAGGTGGAAACACCAAGAATCCCCAGGTCAACCACCAGAATGTATACCAGCAGCAGCCGGACGTCGGGCAGGTCCTGGCCCAGCAGCACCGGCGCCACGAATGCGCCGATGATGCCCAAAATCGCGATGACCATGGACTGGTAGCGCAGGGCCAGCAGCCCGGCCAGCGCAACCACCAGCGCCATGAACAGGAAGGCCACATCGGGGCGCAGGATTTGGTACAGCCCGAAGGCGGCGTAGATGGACAGGTATAGAATCGCCTCCCCGCCCGCCGTGACCGGCTGCGCCCACAGAGGGACTCGACGCTGGGCGTATTCGCCTACACCCAGCAGGACGATCCCCAACCCGATGCCCAGGGCGATCCGGCCGGTGTCGCCAATCCAGTTGTTGTCAAAGGCCAGTTTCAGGAAAAACCCGATGCCCAACACCAGAGCCACCGCCCCGATGATGGCGAACCAGTTGCGGCCTAATACCTGTTCCCAGTCCACCGAGAGTCCGAGAAACCCCTGGTTGTCCCCGGCGTCACTGCCGCCGTCGGAAGGATTAGGAGACAGGGCGGGACCGGGCGGAGGCGCAAGCGGTGGGGAATCCTCAGTGCGGGGCAGGTCCGGCGGCAGAGCCTCCCGCTCAACGGTGGATGACGCGGCGGGAGTTGGCTGCTGGACAACGGGGACGGGGCTGCCGGCTGGGGCAGGCGCCACCTGGCCGAGTTCCAGCCGGGATATGCGGTCCTGGAGTTGGTCGAGGAGCAGCCCGGCCTCCCTGAGCTGGCTTCGGACTGAGGCCAATTCTGCTCGAAAGTCCTGTCCTGCCTCGTCCCCTGGCGCTGCGGCAGAAGTATCCGAGGCCGGGGCGCCGGAGTCCGTCAACCTGCCACCGCATCCGATGCAGAAAGAACTGTCAGCCTGGTTGAGCCGTCGGCAACTTGGGCAAGTAATCCCGCTGGACATCCGCTCCTGCCCTCTCCCTGACTCCGGACTTGTGGCCCGACTATATCACCCTTCCTCTCCCCATGCCCGAACACAATCGGACGGATTCGGAAATCTTGCCGGACCAATGGACCCGGACCAATGGACCATTGAACAAGCCGGCTGAACAAGCCGGCAGGGTCAGGCAGCGGGCAGCAGACGATGAGCGGCGGCGGCCAGTTCTTCCCGGTCCAGGCATGCGGTCAACCGGCCCTGTTCGTCGGGGGCGAAGTACTCCTCCCGCCGGAACTCAGCTACCAGGGCGGCGACCAACTCCTGGCGCGCGTCGCCGGACAACCCAGCGACGGTTTCGGGAGCGGAGTCCACGTAACGGTTAATCTCCTCGGCCAGCAATTCCGTCTCGACCGCCTGCCGCTGGATTTTGCCGATGTCCTCAAGGTGGCGTCCAAGATAGCACCCGCCGAACTGGAGCCATTGGCAGTTGCGGCCATCCATTTCGGACTCCCACTCGTAGCGGGGTTCCAGTTCATGCTCGGCCAGATAGCCCCTGACTTCGACGTCTTCCGGGTCCGGTTGTTCCTGGTCAAAGACCATCTGTACGGTGTACATGAAGAACCCGGCCGGCTCGACTTTGATGAACATATCGGCCCTCCCTATTCGGATGAATGCGGACCGCCCCCCGACGGGTCACAACCCCCGGACGAACGTCCGCAGGGACTCAATCGCCCTGGCGATGTTTTCCTGGGAGTTGGCGTAGGACAGTCGGACGTAACCCTCGCCGTACTCGCCGAAAGCAGACCCGGAAAGGATGGCCACACCCGCCTCGTTCAGGGCGCGTTCCTCGAACTCGGCGCTGCTCAACCCCGTCTCCCGGATGTTGGGAAAGACGTAGAAAGCGCCCTCCGGCTCGGGACAGTTGATGCCGTCTATGCTGCGCAAGCCGTCGGTAATCAGCCGCCGCCTCTGGGAAAACTCGTGGGTCATCGCCTGCACTTCGTCCTGGGGGCCGTCCAGCGCGGCGATGGCGGCGAACTGACTGAAGGTGGCGGCGCAGGACACGCTGTTGACCGCCAGCCGGGTGATGTGGGGCACCAATTCCGGCGGCATGATGCCATACCCCAACCGCCAGCCGGTCATGGCGTAGCTCTTGGAAAACCCGTCCAGGATGATGGTCCGCCGGGGCATATCGGGGAAGGCGGCAATGCTGTGGTGCTGCCCGGTGTACAGGATGTCCTTGTAAATCTCGTCGGCCATCACGTAGAGATTGTCCCACTGCTTGGCCAGGTTAGCGATAGTCTCCATTTCTTCCAGGGTTAGGGCTGAGCCGCAGGGGTTCTCGGGCGAGTTGAGGATTATCAGCCGGGTCTTGTCGGTGACTTTCGATGCCAGGTCGTCCAGGTCGGGGTGGTAATTCTTTTCCTCGATTAACCGCATGGGGACCGGGGTGGCGCCGGAGAACCGGATCATGGACTCGTAGATGGGAAAGCCGGGGTTGGGGTAGATTACTTCCACGCCCGGCTCGGCCAAGGCCAGGATGACATAGAACATGATGGGTTTGGCGCCCGGCGTGACCACGACGTGGGCCGGGTCGGTGTCAATGCCCCGCACTTCCCGGCTGTTGCGGGCGATGGCCTCGCGCAGTTGGGGAATGCCGGGGGTGGGGCCGTAGTGGGTCTGGCCGTCCTGGAGGGCGCGTATGCCCGCTTCAACGATGTGCCTGGGTGTGTCGAAGTCGGGTTCGCCAATCTCCAGATGTACGATTTCCCGTCCCTGGGCTTCCAGCGCCCGGGCCTTGGCCAAGACCTCGAAGGCGGTTTCGGTGCCCAGGTTGTTCATGCGTTCGGCTAGGGTCATGTATCCTCCGTAGCAAGATTCCGTAGCAAGATAATGGCGACGCGGCGGGACTGTGGCCGCGTTCAGGGCGGGGGCTGGATTTTGGACTGCACCAGGGCGATGGTATTTTCGGCGTGGCCCACCGCCCGTTCCGCCTGGGCCTGAACGAAGGTGGGGAAAACGTTGTTTGCGTCCGGGTAGCGGGTGGAGATGTAGTAGTCCTCTACCACCTGGGCCGCAGTTATGCAGGGGGATAAGCCGGGGTCTTCGTTGACACACATTCGAGCCAGTTCAGATGCTTGATGGGTGCGTTCCAGGGGCAGGCCGCGAAAAATCAGGAAGCCCTTGAGGGCCTTCTCGATGGCTTGTTGGGCGTGGAAACACGCGCCCCCAGCGGTTTCCTCTTCGGTTAACGCCAACCGGCTTAACCGCAGGTCCCGGCGGGCGCTTTCCAACCACATAAGCCCGTTGTGCAACCGAGACTCCATTGTTGGTTCCTTCAGGCGGGATTTGAGGGACGGCGCGCCGGGGATGGGGTTGCGGTCATAGAGCACCACACCGTCGGTGAAGACCGCTGCCAGGAAGGGGCTGCGGGCTTCGATTTTCTGCTCCACTTCTTCGGGGGTGTAAACGATGACGTCCACGTCCACGCCCAGCATTTCAGGAAGGTAGTCCCGGGACTCTCGGAAACGTTCCCGGTAGGGAGTGGCGGTCTCCTTGATGACGATGAGGTCAATGTCGCTGAACTCCCGGGCATCGCCGCGTGCCCGCGACCCGAACAGGATTATCTGCTCCGGCTGGTAAGCCTTCAGACAATCGACAACCCTGGACAGGGCCGGGTGGAGCAGGTCTATTTCAGCGGCGGGCGGGGTCATCCCTCTGTAACCTCGGTAATCGTCGAACCGACTCGCTTAAACGCTTTGACAACAGTGGTGGCAAATGCTTTCAGGACTGGACCCGGTTCTGGATGCGCACCGGCAACCCATAGATGGAAATGAAACCCTCGGCCGCCGAATGGTCGAACTGGTCACCCCGGTCGTAGGTGGCCAGTTGATGCTGGTACAACGCCTGGGGTGCGGTCCGTCCCACCACGGTGCAGGTTCCCCGGTGCAGCCGGACCCGCACGTCGCCGGTGACGTAACGCTGGGTGCTGCGGACGTAAGCGTCCAAGTCCTCCCGGTGGGCGGTGAACCACAGCCCGTTGTACACGATGTCGGCGTATTCCTGGGCGACCCTGGCCTTGGTGCGGGCCTGGTCCTTGCTCAGCGTCATCGCTTCCAACGCCTGGTGGGCGGCGTGGAGCGTCACCGCAGCGGGGGCCTCGTAAATTTCCCGGGACTTGATGCCTACCAGCCGGTTTTCCACGTGGTCAATGCGGCCCACGCCGTGCTCGCCCGCCACCGTGTTCAGGTGGTTAATCAACGCCGTTCCGTTCATGCTTTCGCCGTCGACGGCGGTGGGTATTCCCTGGTCGAAGTGGATTTCCAGGTAGGCGGGTTCATCGGGGGTTTCGGATGCGGGCCTAGTCCATTCGTAGGCCGCTTCCGGCGGCTCCCGCCAGGGGTCTTCCAGTTCTCCGGCCTCGGCGCTGCGGCCCCACAGGTTTTCGTCGACCGAAAACCGGCTCTGGCCGGCGCTGATGGGCAGGTTGCGTTCGCGGGCGTAGTCCATCTCATCTTCCCGGGACATTCCCCAGTCGCGAATTGGGGCGATGACCTTGAGGTCCGGGGCCAGGGCCGCGACGCCTACGTCGATGCGCACCTGGTCATTGCCTTTGCCGGTGCAGCCGTGGGCCACGGCGTAGGCGCCCTCGGCGATGGCGGCCTCGGCCAGACAGCGGGCAATCAGAGGACGGCCCAGGGCGGTGGCCAGCGGGTACATACCCTCGTAAATTGCTCCGGCCTGGAGCGCGGGGAATAAGAACTCTTCGACCAGGACATCCCGGGCGTCAACAGTCAGGGCCTTGGCCGCGCCCACCGCCACCGCCCGCTGCTGGATGGACGCCAAGTCCACCATGCCCAGGTCCATGGTCAAGGTAATAATTTCCGCATCGTACCGTTCCTTGAGCCAGGGCACGGCCACCGAGGTATCCAGCCCGCCGCTGTAGGCCAGGACGATTTTGTCGATATTTGACGAGGGTTGGGGCATTGCGTTTGGTCTCCCTTTCGGTTGCTGGTAATTTCTTGCTTTGGGAAGAACTCATTCAGCATTCGCTAAGGTTAAGGGCATCAAGAAGGTATTGGTGCTCGCGGTTTTCTGCTCACCGCACATTGTACATTCCGTTAAAGCAGCTAACGGATTGGGATCACTCGTGAACAATTCTGAGAAAATCCTCTGTGGTCATCCCAGCGTCTCGAAGGATTTTGCGCAGTAGACCTCGGCCAACATCGCGCCCCTGATGTACTGGAACCGTCACCAGCCTTTCGTCTTGATGTTTCATTCGGACGTGGCTTCCACGCTGCCTCACAATCTGAAATCCGGCCTTTTCGAGAGCGCGGACCATTTCTTCCGGCCTCAACGCAGGAATACGTCCCATCCAACCTAGACTTCAACCCTCTGAATACCGACAAATTCGCTCGCATTATCGGGTTCCTCGTCTTCAAGACAGATGCGAATGACCTCTCTCATATTATCGAGAAGCTCGTCGATGGTTCGGCCCTGGCTGTAACACGCTTTGAGCTGTGGGACTTCGCCCACATAGAACCCGTCTTCGTCCTTTTCGATTAGGACGTAAAACTCTCGCCCTGCCATGCTGCTTGTCCCCCTCCCAAGGTTGACCGGCATCAGATTGGCCGTGCCCGATGTACGGCGGGAATCAGTTTTTGCCCCAAGGGGTCCACCGTCAGGTCGAAGATTTCCAGGGTAGTGGCGCCCAGAAGATATTGCTCTTCGGGGCCAAAGCTGACCGGACAAGGCCATTCCTGGCCTGCCAGGGCGATGCGGGCTATACCATAGCCGTATGACGCGCCGCTGCCGTCGGCGAGCAGAAAATGCCGTTGGGCCCTCGGTTCCACGTGCAGTTGCTGCAACAAAGATTCAGGCATCATGGTGTGAGCAGCCCCGGTATCCACCATTGCCGATACTTCGGCCATGTCGCCACCATCCGGGTGGCCAACGCGTAAAGTTGCGTAGAATGTTCCCATAATCAATTTTCTTAATACACTCTTTAATGCACTCTTTCGAGTGGACCCTCGGGTAATGCGGTTTATTCTCCCACGCCGGGTTGGGGGTTGCCGGCCTAGTCTATCCGGACTTTTGATTCGGTCGCGGCAACGAAGTTACCACCGAGGAAGTTACCATCGAGCACGTGACCGAAGTTCTCCAACAAGTGTTGCAGCCTGGCGATTTTGCTGCCGGTGGTCTCGTCTTCCAAACGCAGCAAAACTACTCCCTTGTGGGGTTGCCCAAGACGGTAAACCAACTCGCCATAGTCTTTATCGCAGGTTACGACGATTCGGTCTTCGGCGAACGCCCGCTGCAAGATGCTGAGGTCGTCCAGCCCCCGGTTATCCGGGAAGACTGATACCACGTCATGTTCACGCATATCCAGCCACCGCGCTACTCCGGGGCCGGCGCGTTCATCCACCAGAAACCTGATTGCACCAGAAACCTGATTAGACCCCTTCCGCGGTTAAGGGCATGAAGGTGATGTCCTCAAGAGATTTCTGGGCAAACAGAAGGCAGGCCAAAATATCCTCCCTGGCCAAACCCGGATATTCGGAAAGGATTTGTTCAATGGTCATCCCATGGCCGAGCAGTCCCAGGATAAAATGCACGGTCAGACGGCTGCCGCGGATGACCGGCTTGCCCACCATTACCTTGGGGTCAATGGCTATGCGTTCCAGCATTTCCACTTCTTTTCGGTTCATACCGGCAGCTCCTTTTCCAGTGGCACGGAGACTTGGGGCGGTAAAGCCAACCGCCGCTAAATCTTCGCCAGGGCGTCTTCCAGGCGGGCCACGCCCTCGTCAATCTCCTCCGGGGTGATGTTCAGCGGGGGCATGAACCGCACCGCGTTGGGACGGACGCCGTTGAGCAGGATTCCGGCTTCGTTGGCGTTGGCCAGCACCTGCCCGGAAATGTCGCCGTCGAACTCCAGGGCAGCCAGCAATCCCTTGCCCCTGGCCTCGGTGACGAAGGAGAAGCGCGCTTTGAGACCGTTGAGCCGGTCAAGCAGGTGGGTCTCCATGCGCTTGACGTGGGAAGGTATGTCGTTGTCGATGAGGAACTTGGTGCCGGCGTAGGCGGCGGCGGTGGTCAGAGCGTTGCCGCCGAAGGTGGAGCCGTGATCGCCCGGCACCAGCGCCATCGCCGCTTCCTTAGACATGAACGCACCGATAGGCACGCCGTAACCCAGTCCCTTGGCCAGGGTCATCACGTCCGGCTCCACGTTGTATTCCTGGTACCCGAACAGGCTGCCCAGACGTCCCAAGCCGGTCTGCACTTCGTCCAGAATCAGCAGCAGGTTGTTCCGGTCGCACCACTCCCGCACCCGGATCAGGTAATCGTCGTCGGGGATGTTCACCCCACCTTCGCCCTGCACCGGCTCCAACAACACCGCCGCCGTCCGGTCGGTGGTGGCGTTCATAATGGCTTCCACGTCGTTGAAGTCCACGTGGACGAACCCCGGCTGCAGGGGCAGAAACGCTTCCTGATAGTGGGGCTGGCCGGTGGCGGCAACGGTGGCGGCGGTGCGGCCGTGGAAGGAATTGAAGGCGGTGATAACCTCGTACGCGCCGTCCCGGTTCTGCTTGCCGTACTTCTTGGCCAGCTTCAGCGCGCCCTCGTTGGCCTCGGCGCCGCTGTTGCCGAAGAAAACCCGGTCCAGGCAACTGTTCTCGACCAGAAGTTCGGCCAGCATAACCTGGGGCACGGTATAGAATTGGTTGGAGGTCTGTATCAGCGTACCGGCCTGCTCGACGATGGCCTGGGTGATAACCGGGTGCGAGTGGCCCAGATTGTCCACCGCCCAGCCGGCCACGAAGTCCAGGTACTCCTTGCCGTCGGCGTCCCAGACCCGGCTGCCCTCGCCCTTCACGATAACCACCGGCTGGCGGCGCACGGTCTGGGCGTAATACTGCTGTTCCTTGGCAATCCACCCTTCGCTAATGGTCATGGGGTTCCTCCTACCAATGCTTCTCTCAGACCGTCCAGGGACTGCTGCAACCGCTGCAGCGACTCCCGCAGGTCCTGTATTTCTTGTTCCATCTGCCCCAGTTGGCCCAGCGCTCCGTCCTCCGGATTCCGGGCCGCGGCTTCCGGCGTCCCACTGGCGCCGGAGGGCGAATCCGCGAGGCCGTCCTCCGGCTCGGCACCCACCAGCATGGCGATGCCCTCGTTGATGGTATCGGCCATCACCAGGTTGCTTTCGTCGGCTAGTATAACCTGTTTCAGCTCAGGGAAGGCCAGGGCCTGGGACTGGATATAAAGGGGCTCCACGTAGATTATAGTACCAGCGATGGGTATTACCAGCAGTTGCCCGCGAACAAGCTGCGAACCGGGGCCGGCCCACAGGGTGAACTGCTGCGACACCGACTGGTCGTTTTCAATGCGGGCCTCCACCTGGCTGGGGCCGTCAATCTGCCGGTGGGTGGGCAGTTGAAAGGCCAGCAACTCGCCGTAGTTGGGCCAGTCGTTGCGGGCCGCCAGCCAGGACACCAGGTTCTTCTTCTCCCCCGCCGGGGTCAGCGGCAGCAGCAGGACAAACTCCTCGCTGGTTTCACCCGGCAGTTTCAACTGCAGGTAGGACGGCACTACTTCCACGCCGGTCTTCTGAATGCGCGTCTCCAGCGGAATGGCCCATTGCTCGGCCTGGTTGAAGAACACCTGGGGGTCGGTGACGTGGTAGCGCAAATACACCTGGGATTGGGTAGAAAACAACCCGATGGGATAACGAATGTGTTCCCGCAGGCCGGCAGGCATTTCGGAAATGTCCTGGAACAACTCCGGGAACGCCCGGCGGTACATTTGCGCCAGCGGGTCGGCCGGGTCTATGACGTAAAACGCCACGGTGCCATTATAAGCGTCTATGGTGACTTTGACACTGTTGCGGATGTAGTTATACCCGTCCTCACTGGGCGTGGAATAGGGGTAACGGTGCGTGGTGGTGTAGGCGTCCTGAATCCACCAGAGCTTGCCCTGTTCGTCCAGAACCGGGTAGGGGTCCCGGTCCAGCTTGAGAAAGGGTGCGACGGCCCCAACCCGGTGGGAAATCTGCCGCCGGTACTGGAGGCGGCTGTCCGGGCCGATGCGGTCACTGAGCAGCAGGTTCACGTCGCCCAACTGCGCGGCGAAGGCTACCCGGCGCAGGATGGACGTCAGCGGGACGCCGCCGGAGCCGGCGTAACCCTCGTAACCAGCGTTGGGGTTGACCTCGCGCAGGCTGGTGTTGACCACCGCAAAGTCCGTTGGCGATTCCCCGTAGTAAAGCTCCGGGCGGGTGACGGCCAACTTGCCGCTGATGGGTATGTCCTGGATAAAAAACTCGGGCCGGCCATCGCCGGGAGTGAAGTCGGTGGCGGGACTCATTGCCACCCCGTAGCCGTGGGTGTACTGAAGGCGCTGGTTCACCCAGTTCTGGGCGTCCTCGGGCAGGGTCAGCTCCCGGGCCGAAATCAACACCTGCCGCACCCGCCCGTCCACCTCGTAACGGTCCGAGTCCATATTCAGAAAGTTGTAGTATAGCTCCATGAACTGAAGCTGGTTGTAGGCGTCCCGCAGCGGCCCCAGGTCCCACAGGCGAATGTTGTCCAGCGTGTCCTGGTTGTCCCGGATGGCAGCGGCGTCCAGCTTGCCGTCGGCCGGGTATGGGTTGACGCTAATCTGGTCCAGTTGGTAGGCGGCGCGGGTGGCCTCGATGTTACGGACGATGAACGGCTCTTCCCGGGCGAACTCGTTGGGCGAGACCTGCACCCGCTGGAAGGCCAGGGGGAAGACCACTCCGGCCAGCAGCGCCATAATGGCCCACAGGCTGAAGGACGCCGCCATCAGCCGGAGGCCGCGATAGTAAACGCTCAGCGCCATTCCGGCGGCGGCCAGCAGCGCGATGACGGCCATCAGCCACAGCGCCGGCACTCGGGCGTTGACGTCGGTGTAGGTTGCCCCGTAGACCGCTCCCCCTTCCGAATTGACTAGCCCAAACAGGCTCAGCAAGTGGTGCAGGGCCAAGGTAATCATCAGCGTAACGCCCATCAGGGCCATGTGCCTGAGCATACGGGGCGTGATCACCAGGTTGACCCCGCGCAGACCGAACATCGCCAGGTAGAGCGCCATGGACGAAACTATCGCCGTGATGAACAGCCCCAGCATCCAGTTCTTCAGGAAGTTCATCGCCGGCAGCGTCACCACGTAAAACGAATAGTCCTCGCTAAACACCGGGTCGGACAACCCGAAGAGCACCCGGTTGAACAACAGGAACACGGTCTCCCACTGCCCCGCCGCCGAAGTCCCGAAGACGGGGGCGGCGACCAGCACGGTCAGCACGACGGCCAACCCCGCCAGGGACAGCAACAGCCGCAGGACATCGGAGTTTACCGGCAGCGATGACGGCCCCCAGGCCAGCTTGGCCACTTGAAGACAGTTAATGGCGATGAAGGAGCCGGAGATAGTCGCGCCCGTGAAGAACAGCAGGGCCTTGACCAGAGCAATGCGGGCGAAAACGCCCCGGAACTCCAAGGTGTCGAACCAGACCAGGTTGGTGTAAAAGTACACCAGCCACCAAAGCAGCAAGCCGGCCCCCGCCGCGCCCAAGGCGACCAGACCCCACCGGATGATCCAGCGCAGGTGACGCGCGCTGATCCCGGGGAGAGGCGGAGTTGGAGAACTGTCGGCGTCGTTGGTCAGGTCGTAGCTCATTCCGGGTCAAAAATCGCCGGGTCAAAAATCGCGGGACGCTGAGTTGCAGGGCTGCGGGCAGGACACCTTTTCAAACCGTTGGCTCCCGTTCAAACCGTTGGCTCCCGCACTCAGGACCGCAGACGAGATGGCAGGCTCTGAGACTCTTGAAGGACTTCCCTTGAAGGATTTCCCTGCCGTAGGGTGGGCGCCTCCTCAAGCGGGCGGGATTGGGCCCGAAAACGGTTCACAAGCTGCCCACTATCTTGGTGCCGGAGGCCGCGCCGTTGATACAGTCCAGCAGCGCGTTGGGCCGTGTACCGTCGATAATCTCCGCCTGCGGCACTCGTTCCAAGGCCGTCAGGCAGGCGTCCAGCTTGGGGATCATGCCCCCGCTGATAACCGGAGACCGGCGCAGGATTTCAGCCCTCCGCCGGTCCAGGAAGGGTATGACCCGGCCGTTGCCGTCCATGATGCCGGGCACGTCGGTCAAGAAAATCAACCGTTCGGCGTTCATGGCCCGGGCCACTGCTCCGGCGGCGGTATCGCCGTTGATGTTCAGTGGCTTCCCCGAGTGGGCTGACCCGTCGTGCCGGTGCATCGCCAGCGGCGCCATCATGGGCATAAACCCGCCATCGGAAAGGGCCTGCAACGGCGCGGGATTGACCTTGGCAACCTCGCCCACATAGCCCAGGTCAGGGTTGGCGATGTGAGCTTCCAGAATGCCGCCGTCAATGCCGCTGATGCCCACGGCCCGGCCGCCCAGTTGGTGGAGCAGGCAGACCAGATCCTTGTTGATGAGGCCGGTAAGGACGGCTACCACGATGTCCAGGCTGGGAGCGTCGGTAACCCGCAGGCCGTTGACGAAGCGGGGCGGTATGCCCTGCCGCTGCATCCAGTCGGAGATGACGCTGCCACCGCCGTGGACCACGATGACGTTGCGGCCCTCCCGTTGGAGCGTGACCAAATCCTTCAGGCTGGTATCGCGGCTGCCCAGGGTACTGCCACCGATTTTCACGACTAACGGCGGGCCGGACAATTGGTCCTCCTGTTCACAAAAGTAGTCTTGGGACCGGCATCGGGGTAAAGCGGGGGTTGTCCCACTTACCCGGAAAATCGAAAACCCGGCCTGCTCGTATGGGTTTAGTGAAGACGGCGCAAACCAAACGCGGCGGTGAGCGGCGCCCGGTTAGGTGGTGTAGGCGCTGTTGATGATGACGTATTCCTGGGTCAGGTCGCATCCCCAGGCGGTGGCTTCTCCGTCTCCCAAGTTGAGCTGGACCCGTATCGAGACCTCCGGCTGCCGCATCAGCGCCACCACCGCGTCCCGGTGGAAGGGGACCGGACTGCCGGCCTCCATGATGCACACGCCGTTGACGAACAGGTCTATCTTGCTCTCGTCGGTAACGGCGCCGCTGCGTCCCACGGCCATCAAAATCCTTCCCCAGTTGGGGTCGGCGCCGTAGACCGCCGACTTGACCAGGTTCGAGGAAGAAATGGTGCGGGCCGCCTTTCGAGCGTCCTTGGTGTCCTGGGCGCCGGTCACGTCCACCGTAATCAGGTGCGTCGCGCCCTCGCCGTCCCGGGCCAACTCCCGGGTCAGATACACACAGGCCTGGAACAGGGCATCCCGGAAGGTATCGGCGTCGGGACTGCCAGCGGTAATCATGGCATTGCCGGCCATTCCGTTGGCCAGCACCAGCACCGTATCGTTGGTGCTGGTGTCGCCGTCGACGCTGAGCATATTCAATGATGCGTCGGCCACGTCTTTCAGCGTGTCCTGCAAAAATTTGGGTTCCACCGCGGCGTCGGTGGTGACAAAGGAAAGCATGGTGGCCATGTTGGGGTGAATCATCCCCGACCCTTTGGCC
Source organism: Dehalococcoidia bacterium (assembly GCA_965262735.1). GTDB lineage: Bacteria > Chloroflexota > Dehalococcoidia > Lucifugimonadales > UBA3495 > CATOSK01. The sequence goes on from CBDHFS010000002.1 coordinate 1,357,818, forward strand.
ACACCTCCCAGGTGGACGGTCCTGCCGTCAATTTCGAAGCTAACCGCGACTTCCTTGGGGCGAGTGTCGGTGGTCATCATGGCCCGGGCTACGTCGTGGCCACCGCCGGCGACAACCTCGATGCGCTCCACGCCGTCGCGGATTAGCGACATGGGCAGTTCCACACCGATTACCCCGGTGCTGCACACCAGAATTTCCTCGGGTCTGGCGTCCACCTTGGCTGCGGCGATGGCCGTCATTTCCTTGGCGTCGATGTAGCCCTGCCGCCCCACCGAGGTATTGGCGATTCCGGCGTTGACAATGATGGCCCGGCTTTGGGCCAGAGCCAAGTGTTCCCGGTTCACCGTTACGGTGGGCGACTTAATGGTGCTGGTAGTAAACACCCCCGCCGCCGCGCATGGGGCCTCGGAAACAATCAACCCCAGGTCCAGCTTGTCTTCCGAGTAGGTCTTCAGTCCGGCGTAAGTCGCTCCCGCCGAAAACCCTTGGGGGGTGGTCACGGTGCCTCGGTCAATGAAGGTGATGGGGCCGGCCATTGGTCAAACTCCTGGATAAAGCTCCCCGGTGGTCAGTTTATGTCACGGTCGAGTCGCTCCCGTCGTTGGCCGGCTTCCTGCCAGACAGAGTTCCCGACGGAGCGTAGAAGCCGAGTATAACATACGGAAGATTGCTCTGTTTTTCCCAGCCGCAACGTCCATTTTAGTACCAAATGGCGTTAGTCGGAACCAGTCTTTGCTGGATCGGGTCTACGGCCAACAGTAACTCCTCCATGGTGACCGCCCCCAGAAGGGGCTGAGTGTTGTCCTCCCCAAAGACCACCGGCGTAACGGCGCTAATGCCGTTGATGGTTGCCCTGGCTTCGCCGACATCCAATTCCAGGATTCGGCCGTCCCCCAACTCGAAACGGGCTTTTCGTGTCACCGGAATTCCCAGTTCTCTCAGCAAGTTGGAAGGCAGTACGGTGTAAGTAGCACCAGTGTCCACCGCTGCGTGAAGTTCCAGGATTTTATCCCCATCCATGTTGGCTACCACCATTGGCCAGTTAAACGTTCCCATCCGCTAAGTCCTTCCGATCAACCCCTTGGCTGCACCCCATATTTTAACCGATTTGGCGGCAAATTATTCCCATACGTAACTGTTCAGGGTTGAGGGGAGGGGAGTGGCCGATGGCGGAATATGGGGGTTGGGTTACGTTGGGGGATTCATCCCCCGCCCGGGAGTGGCCAGGGGCCAGTGACTAGTGGCCAGAAGGCCCGGGGCTGACCACTGGCCCCTAACCACTAACCACTGGATTGGCAGTTGCCGGAAAGCCTTGGCTGAAACCAATACATCTCACCAAGTCTGAACTGTTACTTGGGTTTGGGTTAATGGACGGAATTTTTGGGTATGCTCTATAATTTCGGCAGGAGTATTGCTATGTCAGTTGTTCGTCCCTTTCACGGTTGCCGCTATGACCCAACCCTGGTGCCGGACCTGGGTTCCACCCTGTGCCCTCCCTACGACATGATTGGGCCCGATCTGAAGCAGTCGCTGGAGCGGCTCAGCCCATACAACGCGGTGCATCTGGAAGGCGGCGAGCAGCCCGACCCGGTAAACCCGGAAGCCGGTTACCGCCAGGCTGCCGGTCTGTTCCAGGACTGGCTGCGCGACGGTGTGCTGCGCCGTGACTCCGACGCCGCTTTCTATCTTATGCGCCACGGCTACGAGTGGCAGGGCCGGACGGTGAGCCACTTGGCCCTGTTCTGCGGCGTCCGGGTCGAAGAGTACGACCGCATGGTGGTGCTGCCCCACGAGTTTACCCGGGAGCCGGCGGTGCTGGACCGGGTGGCGCTGCTGGACTTTTGCCAGGCCCAGTTCAGCCCCATTATGACCCTGTACCGGGACTCCGACGGCGACCTGCGCTCGGTGTATCAGGAAATCATGCGCCGGCAGCCGGCCCTGGACGTTAAAGACCCCTCCGGCAGCGGCGTCGCCTTGTGGCGGGTGACCGACCCGGAGTTGCAGCGTCGCATTACCAGCTTCTTTGCCGACCGGCCGCTATTCCTGGCCGACGGCCACCATCGCTACGAAGCGGCCCTGCGCTACGGCCGCCGGCAATCCGAAAAAGCGGACACCGGCAGCGCCCCCGCCGGGGACGCGGCCCACGATTACGTGATGATGGCCCTGGTGGAGTTTGACGATCCCGGTCTGATGCTGCTGCCCTACCACCGCACCATCAACGGCTTGACCCCCAGCCAACTAGCCCAGGTGCGGGACAACTTGGACGAACTTTTCGAGATTCAGCCGGTGCAGTTGGAGCCGCAGGGGATGGACCGGCTGCTGGAACAGGTCGCTTTCCTGGGCAAGGACGGCCATGCCCTGGCCATGATTGGGCCGCAACCCAATGAGGCTTACCTGATGATGCTCCGCCCCGGGATTGACTGGCAGGCATGGGGCAGCCTGGCCATCTCCGAGGCATGGATTCTGGACGAGAAGGCGCTGCGTCCGGTGCTGGGCGATGCGGTGACGCAGTACGTCAACTACCTCCATGACGCCGACTTGGCGGTGGAACAGGTGTCCGACGGACGGCAGCAGTTGGCCTTGCTGCTCAAGCCATTCCCTTTGGACGCCTTTGAAGAAATCGTCGGCGCCGGCCAGCGTCTGCCCTCCAAGTCCACCTTCTTCTACCCCAAGCTGCCCACCGGCCTGGTCATCAACCAACTGGAAGGCTCCTTGTAACTGCGGTGCCCCAAACATCAATCGTTCGTCAATCCGTTCGTCAATCCGTTCGTCCCGAGGTCCTGGGGGGGTTCCTTGTTGACCCCCGGCGGATTGCTGACAACCCGATGGCCGCGACAATTGAAATCCCTCTGAAACCCCTCGGGCGATTTTCCCTGAAACCGAACCCGGTTTCAGGTGCTATAATGCCCGTTACGCCGGGGCCTTGCCCGGTCTGAAATTGGCCCAAAACTCGGAGGAACCGTGAGACTGCCCAGGCAAAACCTTAGAACCCCCGGCCCAACTCCCATACCGGAAGACATCGTGGAAGCGATGTCCGAGCCTATGATTAACCACCGGGGGCCGGAATTCCTGGAGTTGATTACTGAGTCAACCCAACTGCTCAAGCAGGTCTTTATGACCCAGAACGACCTGTTTATCCTGACCTCGTCGGGCACCGGCTCGCTGGAAGCCGCGCTGGTAAACACCCTGTCGCCGGGCGACAAGGTGCTGGGAGTGTCCGCCGGGGCCTTCGGCGACCGATTCTGCGACATCGCCGACGCCTATAACGCCGACCTGAAGCGGATTACCGTGGAGTGGGGAGAGCCGATTGACCCGGACATCATCCGACGCGAATTGCGGGACGACCCGGAAATCAAGGCGGTGATGATTACCCACAACGAGACCTCCACTGGCGTCACCCACGACCTGGAGTCCATCGCCGCCGTGGTCAAGAACGAGTTCGGCAAGCTCATCCTGGTCGATGCCGTCAGCAGCCTGGGCTGTATCCCGCTGCCGGTGGACGGGTGGAACTGCGACATGGTGGGCACCGCTTCCCAGAAGGGGTTTATGATTCCGCCGGGGTTGGCGTTCATCAGCGTCAGCAACGACGCATGGGAGGCCAACCGCACCTCCACCATGCCCAAGTTCTACTTCGACGTGGGTGAGGCCAGGAAATACCTGGAAAGCGGCCAAACTCCCTGGACGCCCAACCTTTCGGCTATGTACGGCCTGCGGCTTGCTTTGGACAAGATGTCCGAAGAAGGCGTCGAGAATGTCTTTGCTCGTCACCACAGCATCGCCCAGTACACCCGGGACGCGGTGGTCAACTTGGGGCTGGAGCTGTTTTGTACCGACCCGGCCCGGGCTTCGGACACGGTAACGGCCATCAAAATGCCGGAGAACATAGACGGCTCCCAACTCATGGGCCTGATGCGCACCGAGGAAGACGTGGTGCTGGCTGGCGGGCAGGGCAAGCTGGTGGGACAAATCTTCCGCATCGGCCACCTGGGTTGGGTGAGCCAGGAAGACATTGAAGAGGTCATCGAAGCGTTGAAACGGGTCCTGCCCCGGGTCGGCTTCAGCGCGGCATGATTCCGGGCCGCACGATTCCAAGCCGCATCAATCCGGTTAACGGGACGCGGACGGTTAGACCGTCCGCGTCCGTCCAATCAAACCCGTCCACTCAAAGAGGTCTAGCGTATGTCCATGTCGCAACTTCAGCAGACCATGGCGACTCTGCGCCTGGGGCTGGCGGAAATCCGCCACAAAGAGGAACAACTGGAGTCCATGATTTCCCAGTTCCGCACCCAGTTGCGGCGCCTGCCCCGGCAGGTGGTGTACGGCCAGACCTCGCTGGACGCTTCGCTGTCGGCGTTGGGCGAGATTGAGGAGCGCCTGGCCGACGCCGTGGCGGTGCATCGCCGACTGCTGACCATCAAGAAGGCCACGCTGGATGAACTAGCGGCGTTGGAGTCAGTGAAACAGGTGGACGACGCCAAAGCATCGCTGACCGCCCTGAAACGGAGGATAACCGTCTCCGGCGAAGACGCGGAGACCCTCGCTGAGATGCGGCGGTTGCAGCAGTTCATCGCCGAGCACAGCAAGCGCGCCGAAGCCGCCATCACCGAAAGCTACCAGGCCCGCGTGGAAGGCGGCAGGGACAGAGCCGCCGAACCGCGGTAGCCCAGAAGTGTATCATAGAGCCTCAGATTGCCGGGAACGGACGAAGGAGGTTTCATGCTTCAAGAATTAGACCTGTTTGAACAAGACCCTTCGGAAGTGGATGAGACCGACCTCGGTATAGTGCTAACCCAAGCAGTAGTCACATCTACTGACTGGACTACCGAAACAGTTCTGTCGCAGTTGAAGCGTGGCAACATCGAGCTATCTCCCCGTTTTCAACGTCGTGAAGCATGGGACAATAATCGTAAAAGTCGGTTCATAGAATCCCTTTTTTTGGGTCTACCTGTTCCCCAAATTGTGCTGGCAGAACGCCAAAACAAGAGAGGGTCATACATCGTCATCGACGGCAAGCAACGCCTATTGTCCATTCGGAGATTTGGGGTTGAAGACAGTGTCAATGATGAACAGGAAAAGTTTCAGCCACTAACACTATCGGGGTTAACAAACAAACGTACTCTCAATGGGCGCACATGGGTCAGCTTGAAGGATGACCCTGATTTTTGGGAAGACATTACAGCCTACGAAAACCAGACGATTCGCACAGTCGTCGTCAGGAATTGGTCAAACGAATCCTTCTTGCACCTCGTCTTTCTCAGGCTCAACACTGGAAGTGTTCCGCTTTCTACCCAAGAGTTACGACAAGCGCTCAATCCTGGGCCATTTACCGATTTCGTGGAGCAGTACTCTGCGGATAGCGATTCGATCAAGAAAGCACTTGGTCTGAATGCCCCGGATTTCAGGATGCGGGACGTGGAGATATTGGTTCGATTCTTCGCCTTCGCTGAATCAATTAGCCAGTACAAAGGGAATTTGAAGGATTTTCTTGATGGTACCTCCAAGCGATATAACAAGTGCTGGGATGCACGTGAATCGGAAATCAAAAGTTTGGCGCAACAATGCGATTACGCCATTGAAACAACCTGCTCTGTCTTTGGTAATGACGCATTTAGGCGGTGGCGTAACCCCGATGGATTTGTAGGACGGTTCAACCGGGCAGTGTTCGACGTCATGACCTTCTATTTTCGCCACTCAGATATCGGAGACCAGGCAAAGGACAGACAGGACGACGTAAAAAAGGCTTTCGTCGATCTGTGTGCAACCGACGATCAATTCAGCGAGGCGCTCCAGACCACCACGAAGAGCATCCGGTCTACGTTCACTAGATTTAACAAATGGGGCTGCAAGCTCCGGTCAGTTTTGGAGATAGAATTCGAAGTGCCGCAGATTCCGTAGCCAAGGCAAAGACGAGAGGTTAGACCACGGATGCCCAGTTCGAAGAGTTTTCGTGATCTTCGATCAAGAATCAGGGAGTTGCGCAACCATTTTTTGCCAAAGACCTTTCACCCAACAGGATCCTATACCGAGCGTCAGTTTGACCGCTCGCGGGCCTTTCGGCTGCTGGCCCACGCGGAAATCGAATGGTACCTAGAACAGATAGCATCCGAGACTGCAAACATCGCGGCTGAAAATTGGCAGAAGCACCGACAGGTAACTAAACCCCTCTTGACTATAGGTTGCATACGTCGACACTCATCTTGGTGGAGTGCCTAATCCCAAACAACCAGGGGTTCTACGCGACTTGGATAGTCGCGTAGAGGAATCTCGAAAGCGGTTCAACAATTATGCGAGGGCAAGAAATAATGGTATCAAAGAGGAAAATATACTGAGGTTGCTTCTCCCGGTTGGTATAAGTGAGTCTAATATCGACCAAACTTGGTTGTCTACAACGGATTCTTTCGGGCAAAACCGCGGAGAAACAGCCCACAGATCGAATCAGGTTAGCAATCCCCCCGACCCGAAGAATGAGTTTGACATCGTCACCCAAATCCTAGAAGGGCTATCTGCCATTGATGAAAAATTACTTGAACTTCGGTCGCGGTAAGCTAACATCAGATGTAACCATCCCGCATCAATCAGGTGAACGTTGGCCCATCGCCAAACTGTCAATCAACTCCCACATTCCGACGGTTAGGTGGTTATCCCCACAACGCCCCCCTTTGCTATAATGGCCGCATGATTAACGGGACCAACCTCCTTGAGGGACTAAACCCGGCTCAGGCCGAAGCTGTCACCGCCGTCGAGGGCCCGCTGCTGATTGTCGCCGGACCGGGCAGCGGCAAGACCAGGGTCATTACCCACCGCATCGCTCACCTGGTACACAACCACGGCATCCGGCCCCACCGCATCGCTGCCATGACCTTTACCAACAAGGCGGCTCGCGAAATGCGCGACCGGGTGGCGCGGCTGGTCGGGCCTGGCGCCAACAACGTCACCGGCGGCACCTTCCATTCCTTCTGCGCCCGCCTGCTCCGCCGACACGGTGAAATGGTGGGGTTGAACCCCAACTATTCCATCTACGATTCCGACGACCAGATTTCGCTCCTCAAGCAATCCCTGCAAATGGCCGAGATAGACCCGAAACGAGTCCCGCCCCGTACCGTGCAGTCCATTATTTCCCGGGCCAAGAGCGTGTTGATGAACTCCCAGGCCCTGGAACGGGCCGCTGCCGACTACTTCGAGAAGGCGTCGGCCGAGGTGTACTACTACTACGAGGAGTTGTTGGCCCGCAACAACGCCGTAGACTTCGACGACCTGCTGCTGAAGACCGTCCTGCTGCTGGAAAATGGCGGCGAGTTGCGGCGGATGTTGCAGCAGCAGTACCAGTTCCTGATGATCGACGAGTTCCAGGACACCAACGTCGCCCAATACCGGCTGTCCCAGCTTCTCACCGGAGACGACCATAACATTTGCGTGGTGGGCGACCCCGACCAGTCCATTTACTCGTGGCGCAACGCAGACATTCGCAACATCCTCAGCTTCCAGAAAGACTACCCGGAGGCCCAGGTCGTCGCTTTGGAGCAGAACTACCGCTCCACCGCGGCCATCCTATCCGCCGCCAAGAGCCTCATTTCGTCCAACAGCATGAGGCTGGACAAGGACCTTTACACCAACAACGGCGCCGGCGAGCCGGTGGTGGTGCATGAAGCCTACGACGAGGAAGAAGAAGCGGCCTACGTAATCTCCGAAATTGACCGGCTGGTGCGACAGGAAAAGGTTCCCGCCGGCAGTTGCGCCGTTATGTACCGGGTCAACGCTCAGTCCCGTGCCCTGGAGGAAGCCTGCCTGCAACTGGGAATGAAGTACCGGCTGGTGGGCGGCGTCCGCTTCTACCAGCGCCGGGAGGTTAAGGACTTGCTGGCCTATCTGCACCTGTTGCAGAACCCCCAGGACGAAATCAACCTGGGCCGGGTAATTAACGTGCCGCCCCGGGGCATTGGGGCCAAGTCAATCCAAACGCTGCTGAGTTGGTCCCATGGCCAGAACATTTCGCTGTACCAGACCATGCAGCGGGTGGCCGCATCCAAAAACGCGGGAGAGCGATGCCCAGTCCAACTGACGCCCCGGGCGGTCAACTCTGTAACCGCCTTCGTCGCCGTGGCGGAGCGGCTGATGGACCTGCGCCTGCGGGTCCCAATCGTGCAGCTTATCGACCTGACCTTGCAAGAGAGCGGCCTGGACCGCCACATCCGCGACAGCGATGATTCGCCGGAGGAGCGATGGGAGAACATCCGGGGGCTGCGGGAGTTGGCCCAGGAGTTCAACGCTGAGGACCCCCCCGACGGTCTGTCCAGCTTCCTGGAACGGGTGGCCCTGGTGGCCGAGGTGGACAACTACGAAGAAGCCTCGGACTCCCTGACCCTGATTACGCTGCACCAGGCCAAGGGGTTGGAGTTCCCGGTGGTATTCATGGTCGGCCTGGAAGAAGGTCTGCTGCCGCACAGCCGCTCGTTGGAAAGTGAGGCCGGGTTGGAGGAAGAGCGGCGGTTGTGCTACGTGGGCATGACGCGGGCCGAGCGGAAGCTGTACCTGCTGCGGGCGTTCCGGCGGGGGTTCATGGGCTTCCGGGGGCCGGCGGTGGCGTCGCGGTTCCTGAACGAAATCCCCGCGTACAACGTCGCCGCCGCGCCGGAGGTCCCGCGCCGGCCATCAACGGCGTCGCGGGTGGTGACCACCGACCCGTGGCTGGCGGCAGCCATGTCTGCGGCGCCGGCTCCTGCCCGGCCGTCAATGACCGTAGGCGACTCGGTGCGCCACGCCAAGTTCGGCGAAGGGGTGGTGCAGGCCGTGGCGGCCTCCAACGGAGACGTGGAAGTAACCGTCGAGTTCGCCGGCGGATTGGGCACCAAGCGCCTGCTGCTGAGCTTCGCCCCGCTGGAGGTTATCAAGAGTTAGCGGACGACCTCTCCCCGGAGGGGTTCCGCCCCTTTGGTCCGTCTGACGCAGCTTTTCCTCACCTTATGCGCGACTTTGCCTACCGCATAACCAAGGCCCACGCCTTCGAGTATTTCATCATTGGCCTCATTGTCTTCAACGGCGTGCTGTTGGGCCTGGAGACCTTTCCCCGCGTCACAGATGCTTACGGGCACTGGATGGACTTGGGCCAACAGTTGATCCTGGCGGTGTTCATCATCGAGGCGGCGCTGAAGATGTTCGCCCTGGCGCCGCGGGCTGACCGCTACTTCAAGAGCGGCTGGAACCTCTTCGATTTCACCATCATCGTCGCGTCCCTCATTCCGGCCACCGGCGGGTTCGCCATCGTCGCCCGGCTGGCCCGGTTGTTCCGGGTGCTGCGGCTGATTTCCGCCGTCCCCGAGCTGCGGCTCATCGTGGCCACGCTGGTGCGGTCCATCCCCAGCATGTTGAACATCGTCGCCCTGATGAGCCTCGTCGTATACATCTACGCCATCGTCGGCTACCAACTGTTCCACGAGCACGACCCAGTCCATTGGCGCAACCTGGGAATCTCCCTGCTTTCTCTTTTCCGCGTGGTGACCCTGGAGGACTGGACCGACATCATGTACAAGGCGATGGAACTGCACCCCATGGCGTGGGTTTACTTCGTCAGCTTTGTCGTGCTGGGCACCTTTGTCGTCATCAACCTGTTCATCGCCGTGGTAATCAACAACCTGGACGAAGCCAAGCAGGAACGGCTGGCTCAATTGGAGCAACTCCAGTATCGGGACACCCTGCTCGACGAAATCCGCGCCACGCAACAGTCGCTGCGGCGGCTGGAGGGACAACTGCGCCAACGACAGAACTCTGTGCCGTCTCCTTCCGACCAGGCGGAAGACGACGTCTGAATCTTCCTGACCCGACATATATCCAAGAGACATACATCCAAGACAGGAGGCCCCGTGTCCCAAGACTTGATTGTCAAGCTGGCTGAAACCGAGGAAGAACGGCAGGGCGCCGTCGCCGTGCGGATGCGGGTGTTCGTAGACGAGCAGCAGATCCCCGCCGAGGAAGAACTGGACGACGCCGACGCCACCGCCGTTCACGCCGTCGCGCTGCATGACAGCCGGGTGGTAGGCACGGGAAGGCTCATCGACCTGGGTGGAGGCGCCGGGCAGATTGGACGCATGGCCGTTGACAAAGAGTTTCGACGGCGGGGGACGGGCGGGCGCATCCTGCTTTTCCTGGAGGAGCAGGGCCAAGGCCGGGGTATGACCGGCTTCATCCTCCACGCCCAGGAGTACGTCAAAAGCTTCTACGCCCTGCACGGCTACGTCGAGCACGGCGAAACTTTCCTGGAAGCGGACATCCCGCACATAGAGATGCGGAAACAGGGGTGATTTTGCCGTGGTTGAGTGGTCACCCTTCCGGTTGCTGACATTTGGACATTGCCACCGGCCATTGATTGCTGATATGACGTCTCCGGGCGGCTCCGTCCGAGTCCTGCGCCTGCGTTCCCGCTACGCTGCGACAGCCTCCACGCCTTCGATAACCCGGACTTCGATTTTGGCAATGTGGCTGGTGGGGATGTCGGCCAGGGCCGTGCGCTCCGGCGAGGCGAAGTATTCGGCTTCCTTGGACGGTATCTCCCCGGCGTTGTTGAACTTGCGCACCCAGATAAATTCGGTGCGGTCGGAGTTGACCCACGAGTTCTGCACCGGGATGCCCAGCCGGTCGTGCAGCGGGCGGATGTGTTCGTTGAACACCTTCAACCACGAGTCCATCATCCCCCGGTTGATGGTGTAGATGCGAAGCTGATAGACCATTTCCCGTCTCCCTGGTTGTTGTGTTGTCTTGTTTTACCGTGTTGTCCAATGGCTGTCCGGCGTTGGCTAGAACCGGCACTCTACCGCAAGCTCACCGCAGGTGTCGCGGATGTAATCGACAACTTCGGGATGCAGGGGAATCCCGTCCCGCCGCCGGATTTCTTCCATCTCCGCTTCGGGTTGTCCAGCCACCAGCACCCGGTCGTGGCCCGGGGCCGGCTTGGTGCTCTTCATCATGCCCAGCCACTCGTCCATGGTTTCCTTGAAGTGGTCGGGATCGTCGAAGCCGGCGATGTTGTACGCCGCCACGTAATGGCCGAAGTTGGGGCGTCCCGGCGACGCGCCGTAGCCGAACCCGGTCAGCACCCCGGCCAAGATGTCCACCACGCAAGACAGGCCGTAGCCCTTGTGCGACCCCAACTCCCGGGTGGCGCCCATGGGCAGCAGGTGGTAAACGTCGGGAACGTCAACCTCTTCCATGATGGGCACGCCCTCTTCCGTCGCCAGCCAGCCCGGTTCCAGCTTGGCCCCCAGGCGGCGGGCAATCTCGATCTTGTTCTGCGCGACCGAGCTGGTGGCGGCGTCGAACACGAAGGGATGGTCGTTCTTGGCCGGCACCGCTATCGCGATGGGGTTGGTGCCCAGGCGAGGCTCGGCGCCAAAGGTGGGCAGGGTACGGGGCGGGCAACTGGTCATGCAGACGCCAATCATGTCGTGCTCCAAGGCGAGCATCGCATGGTAGGACGCCATGCCCAGATGCCGGGCGTTGCCGATGGTGACCATCCCCACGCCGACTTCCGCCGCCTTGCGGATGGCCAACTGCATGGCCTTGGGCGTGGTGATGGTGCCCAACCCCCGGTCCGAGTCCATGCTGGCGGTAGCTGGGGTCTCCCGGACGATGCGGATTTCGGGGCGGGGGTTTATCTGCCCGCTGGTGTAGCCGTTGACGTAGCTGCGGAGCATATTGGAAACGCCGTGGCTGTCCACCCCCCGAAGGTCGGCCAGCACCAGGGCGTCGGCGCCCACCAGAGCGTCGTCGGGAGGGACGCCCATCTTCTCAAATATACCGGCCACCGTGGCCTGAAGGTCATTCCCCTGGACTTGGATTGCGTCTTCCTGGCTGACTCGAAACTGCGGCAGCAAGCTGACCTCCGGTTGGGTAATGGGCCGGCTTTTGTCCTCGCGGCGGGGCCACAACCCCCTTCGGCTTGGGGGCAGTATAACACCGGCCGGGCTCTTGTGACGCTACCCTGCGTGTTATCTACGGCTCATTGACTTCGCTACACCCTCCCGGTACCATTCGCACCTACCACCGAAACTTGTGGCGGGGCTAGTTCAGATGTCCACAATGGAAACGCAGGAGCCAAACACCGAGGAACGGTTCCAGGGATTCTACTCAGTTTCCCAAGTATCCCGGCTTGCCCGCGTTCCACGGAGCAGGCTGTATGACTGGAAGAAGCGAAACATCTTGAAGCCGTCAATCCAGATTGTGGCCGACGGTAAAGTAGTGGATGAGGGGTATTCTTACGCGGATGTCACTATTCTTCGGCTATGCAGGGCCATTAGAGACAAGAAACTGAACATGCAATCCGTTTGTACTGCCTTGCGGCACCTTATCGATCGCTTTGGGCACCCTGACAAAGACTGGAACAATGTCCACGTCTACATAGCCAACAATCACGTGTACGCGGATCGACTGGACGAATGGGAAATTACGGCTGCAGACAAGAGCGGCCAAAAAGTCGAAACTAAACTCTTCGGCGATGTGTTCGACATTCTGCGGAACATGGACCAAGGCGGCGATATCGGCGATATCCTTCTTCCCGAAGGGTTCTCTCAATTCGTCACTATCAATCCGAATGTCATGGGTGGTGAGCCGGTAATCAGGAACACGAGAATTCTCACCGCCACTGTTGCGGCCAAACACCGCAACGGGACATCAACAGACCGCCTCGTTGAACTCTATCAGCCAATTGCCAGAGAATGTATCGAGCGAGCCATTGAGTACGAGGAGTTCCTCAACTCACCCATTACCTAGACTGGAGCGACTGCTCTTGGATGGCGACGTTGACCCGGAATTGTCCGATTATTTGCGAGCTGTCGGGTTCCAGGTCGAGATGGCACCCCGAGACAACCCAGATGTGATTCAAAACGATGTCGCACTGTTGCGGTTGCACGAGCGCAACGCCGCATCTTGGTATGTCACGACCAACATCGTGACCGAGCAACCCAATTGCGTCTCTTCCCTGAAATTTATAACTGGGGTGGTAACATCATCACCATTGGCGGTGACAGCAGTCAACCCCTGCTTTTGGCGTTGGGCAAGATTTTAATCCATCACCGCGAATGGGCAAACTGGTTTCTGGAACATCCTCAAGGTGGCAAAGTAGTCCTGCATAAGGACAGATGGATCCCCACATCCGCGGAAGAATTCATGCAAAGGCACCTTAGGCATATAAACAGAGGCTTGGAGAGTACAGTGTTGCCTCCCCGACAACCGAGACCACGCCGTTCTTCCCCAAACGTCCCACCAGAACAGTTGCCACTCCATCCCACCTGAACTTGGGCTAAATCCAGCCTTCACTACATACGGGAACTTACGGAGCAAGGGACCGCAGTGGTGGAGGGAATGCGAGGTTAGTCACCCTTCCTTCCCCGGCGGTCTCCTCAGCAGGTTCAGAACCTCCCAACCCATCCCGTCGTATATCATGCAACCCTTTCTTGTTCTTCCGAAAGTTTTGGGGTATGTTCACAGCATGAAGACTTGGATGTTGCTTTCTCTGTTGGTGATTCTCTCTTCGGCCTTCGCCGCTTGCGGCAGCGCCTCCCAGCCTGCTTCGGAGTCGGCTTCGGATTTCGAGGAAACGAGTATGGGTATGGACGCTCCAGCGGCGGCGGAGTCGGTGGAGTCAATGAAGATTATGGCCACACCTGCGCCTATGCCTGCCTCGGCGCCCGAGGCGATGGCGAACTTCGATGCTCCCGCCGCCATCTCGGACGACACCGCCGACGAGCTGATGAGCGGCGGCGTGGCCCCCTCCTTGCAGGAAGTCCAGGCCTCGGTGGCCGCCCAGGAGCGCATCATCGTGCGCACCGTCACCATGTCCCTGGTAGCGTCCGACGTTTCCAGTTCAGTGGACCAAATCGGCGGCGTGGCCCGGGAATTGGGCGGCTGGGTGGTTGCCACCGACCGCAATTCCAAGCACTACGGCTTCGTGGCGATTCGCGTACCGGCCCAAGTCCTGGACGACGCGGTGGTGAGGCTGCGGCGACTGGCGGTCGAGGTCGTGTCGGAATCCTCAACCAGCGACGACGTGACCGACGAGTACGTGGACAGCCAGTCCCTTCTGAAGACCCTGCGCGCCACCGAAGAGTCCATGCTCCAACTGATGCAGCAGGCCACCAGCGTGGAAGACGCGCTGCTGGTCCGGAGTGAACTGGTCGAGATACAGGCCGAAATCGAAGTGCTGCTGGGACGCATCAAGTTTCTGGAGCAGACATCGGCTTTTTCCCTCATTGAAGTCGAGTTAAGCCTCGCGCCGGGGTCCATTACCGTTGACGCCGGCCCGGACCGCACTTTCAGCGTGGGGCGGGCAGCCCGTTTCCGGGCCCATTTCATGCCTCCGGAAGACATTGAAGACTTCACTTTTACCTGGGACTTCGGCGACGGCTCCCAACCGTTGTCGAGGAGCGGCAGTGCGCCGACGACGGAACCGGGGCAGCGGGTTACCGCCACCGTCAACCACGCTTATTCCGACGACCGCGACTCGCCCTACATCGTGCAGTTTGAGATTACCGGTACCGGCCCCGCTGGGTTGGTGGAAGGCTCTGACACAATCATCGCCACCGTCACCAAGATTCCCTCCCTGGCGGTGTTTGCCGGGGAGAGACGGGTGGTTGAAGAAGGCAAGGAGGAGGAATACAACGGCTCGTTCACCCGGCCCGAGGGGTTGTGGGACATTCAATACCGGTGGGCCTTCGGCGACGGCTCGGCGACGGTGACGGGCGCCCCGGAAGAGGGGGTCACCAAGGCAGTGGCAACCCATACCTACGTGGATTATCGCCCGCGATCCTACACAGCGACATTGACAGTGACCGCCCAAAGCAGCGCCGGACCGGTCGAAGACTCCAGTTCCTTCGATGTGCAGGTAACGGAGTCCAGGGGCCTCATCATCGGCGGGTGGAGCGCCAGCAGCACGGCCAAGACGGCGACCCGGACGCTGTCCGCCGTGGCGCAGGGGGCGGGGACATTGCTAATCTGGCTGGCCATCTTCGCTCCGGTCTGGCTGGCGCTGGGCGGCATCGCCTACGGGTTTGTCCGCCTGCGGCGTTATTGGCGGCGGCGCAACGACTTCTACGGCGGACGGAGACCACCCGCCGAAATGCGGATGGACGAGCCCGAGGCTGCCCAAGAAACGCCACCGGATACGCCACCAGATACCCGGCCAGAGGCAGGGTAGGCTGTTTTGGTGGAAGCCCGGGCAGGCGGCTCAGGGTAACTGCCCAGGTTTGAGGGGAGTGGAGTGGCCGATGGCGGAATATGGGGTTGGGTTACGTTGGGGGATTCATCCCCCGCCCGGGAGTGGCCAGGGGCCAGTGACTAGTGGCCAGAAGGCCCGGGGCTGACCACTGGCCCCTAACCACTAACCACTGGATTGGCAGTTGCCGGAAAGCCTTGGCTGAAACCAATACATCTCGCCAAGTCTGAACGGTTACGCCCGGCAGATCGGTTTGCTGGTGTTGGCAGCTCCCCGTTATCGTCCATAAGTCCGGGGCGTGGCGGGCACGGAAATACCGGGTTTGTATCTTGCCCAATAGTAGTATAATGGCCACAACCTTGGCCCCGCCGGGGCGGGGCTGGCATGGGTGAACACCCGAATCGGTTTCCAACTTGGCGCAACTTTTGCTAGGAGGAACTTGGTATGGGCATCAACATTATGCGCGTCGGGCACGTGGGGATTCTGGTATCCGACTTTGAGCGGTCGTTCCAATTTTACACCGAGGTCCTGGGATGCAAGGTGACTTCCCGCCGCCGCCGGCCCGACGGCGCTGAGACGGCCTTCCTGCGATTTCACGAGACCCACCACGACTTTGTCATCGCCACCGCTCCGGACGGCGTCGACGTGTCGGACGCTGTCCCCGGCCGCGCCCGCCTGGTGCAGCAGGTCGCCTTCGAGGTGGAGAACCGGGACGAGTTCATGAAGGCGTTGGCCCACATCCACTCCCACGGCGCTGAGATCGTCAGCGGGCCGCTGACCCACGGCATCGAGTCCGGCGGCAACCTGGAAGGCAGCGGCAGTCGCTCCTTCTACTTCCTGGACCCGGACGGCAACCGGCTGGAAATCTTCACCGACGGGATGAAGGTCCCCAACGGCGAGCAGTTCCCCCGGGCCGAGTACGCCGACGCCATCAAGGATTTCATGGACAAGAAGGCGGGCAGAGTGCCGGTGGCCTCGGACTAATCGAACCTTACCGGAACTTCCGACCGGAACTTCCGGTAAGCAGGCGCAACAAGAGGTGTAACTGTTCAGGGTTGAGGGGAGGGGCCGATGGTGGAATATGGGGGTGGGGTTACGTTGGGGGATTCATCCCCCCAAACCCCCTGGAAAAGATTGACAGTTGCCTGAAAGCCTTGGCTGAAACCAATATACCTCACCAACTCCGAACTGTTACCAAAAGGACGGCGGGGAATACTCCCCGCCGTCTTCATGTTTGGGCGCGGATGAATGGGTGTGCTAGAAGCCGGCTTGCTCCGTGCGGCCCAACCCGGGGAGGCGGCCGCCGGGAGAAGATCCGTTCCCGTCGCCGGGATACATCTCGTCCAGAATGGCGTCGCGCCACTGGACGTCGGGGCCGAGCAGCCGCTCAATGGCCCGGATGTTGTAGTAGCTGGTGCCCGTTCCGGGCGGGTCGCCGCCGTCAGCGACGGTGCGGGTGGCTTCCAGCAGCAACCGCCGGGCGTGGACGATGGCCATGTCGCTGCGGGACAGGGTTTCCAGCGAGCGGTCAACAATTGAGCCCATGCTCTCTTGCACCGCCACGTCCTGAGCGTTGATGCCCTCGATGCCGGTGAAGGTTTCGCGCTTTTGCACGTCGCGGTCAATAAGCCAGTCGTTGCCCCGGTTGCCGACGGTGCGGTAGTCGGAAAGGATGTGCTGCGCTCCCCGGCCGTAGCCTTCCTCCATCGCAACCCATTCCTCCTCGGTGATGGGTTGATCGTCGTAGCTGTAGGTGAAGTTGTAAATCATGCAATGGCGGTCGTCCATCGGCACCCACATATGGCCGGATATGATGGCGTGGGCCGAGCGGCCCCGGAAGGCCGATTGGCTGGGCCGCAGTTGGTGGAAGGGCATGACGTAGTGGTATCCCCGGACGATGCTGCCCCGCTCACCCAGGGAGCGGACGCCGGAGTAGCGGTAGCCATAGTCGGTGACGTCCACCTCCACTAAGGGAGCACCGCCCTTGACCAAGTCCGAGTCAATCCGAATGCCCGCCTTATCGGTGTCGGTGGTGATGGTGCGGTGCAGGATGGGGGCATGGGCGGTGTCGATGCCGCCTTCCAGACCCTGCAGCCAACTGCACTCCTGCATATTCTTGGAAACGTGGCGGTGGTCCGGAGGAAGCAGGGTCCATTCAAAGTTGGGCGGCGGGGGTTGTTTGCCGGCTTCGCCCAGGTAGGCCCAGACTACACCACCCTGCTCAAGAGTCGGGTAGGACTTGGTGGTGATCTTGTCCCTGAAGTCGCTGTCCGGTGGCTCGTTCATCATGTCCAGGCATTTGCCTGCAACGTCGAACTTCCACCCGTGGTAGACGCAACGGAGGCCGCATTCCTCGTTGCGCGCCAGGAAAAGCGATGCCCGCCGGTGGGGGCAAAACTCGTCCAGCAGGCCGATGCGTCCGTCGGAGTCGCGGAACGCAATCAGGTCTTCGCACAGCAGCCGCACCCGGACGGGCGGGCAATCAGGGCCGGGGAGCTCGGCGGAAAGCGCCGCCGGCATCCAGTACCGGCGCAGCGTTTCACCCATGGGAGTGCCGGCGCCGGTTTGAGTCAGGGTCACGTTGTCCATCTGGGAAAGCATGGTTTCCTCCTGTACGCGCTCGGAAGTCTTGCTGCCCGGATCTTCCGTGAATCACTCGACCGCGCCCGGGGAAGGCGAAACTTCACCCGCGTATCCAGAGCCGGTCAAAAGACTGCCGTTAGCTTTGGCGGACGAACTTGTCCACGCCGGTTCCGTCGCTGAGGCCGACGTATATGTCGCCGTGAGAGTCCACCCAACTGCCATGCCCCGGGCCGCGGCAGTCAAACCGGGACAGTACGCTGCCGGAGGTGTCCAACACGCTGACCCGGGCCGAGGAACCGTCCACGCTGCCTTCACTGACGTACAGCACGCCGTCGCCGTCAACAGAAATATCCATGGGGCGCTGTATGTCGTCCCAAATGGCGATGAACTCGCCGTCCAGGGTGAAGAGCTGCAAGCGGTGGTTTTCCCGGTCGCACAGATACAGCACGTCGTCGTGAATCAGCAGGCTGTGGGGCAGGTGGAAATGGCCGGGCTCGGTCTTGCCCGGCTGGCCCCAGGACTGCTTGAGCTGGCCGTCCCAGGTGAACCTGTGGACCCGGGCGTTGCGGTAGCCGTCGGAAACGTACAGGTCACCCGAGGGGGACGGAATCAACTCGCTGGGGTAGTTGAAGGGGCCGGCGGCCCGGGGGCAGAGGTCGCCGGGGTTTTCGCAGCCGGTGTCCGAGTGGACCCCATGCCGGCCAAGCATCTGAATGGGCTTGCCGTCAATGGTGTACACCAGGCAGACCGAGCTGTCGCGGTCGGTCAGGTAAACGGTATCGTTTTCGATAAAGATGCCGTGGGCAAAGGAGAAGTTGCCGTTGCCCCAGCTGTCCACCAAGTTGCCGTCCCGATCGAAGATGACGATGGGCGGGTCCTTGCGCTGAAAGGCGAAAACCCGGTCCTGCGAGTCGGTGGCCATCGCGCTGACCATGGCGAAGGTATCGCCCTCGGGCAGCTTGGCCCAGTTTTCTATCACCTCGTAGGTATACTTGCCGGCGCCTACTGTGGTCATGGTGTTGCCTCCTCATAAGGGTAGGTTTGTAAGGGTAGGTTTGTGAACGGTTGCGGTTCGTGGGACGCGGATATTGACGATGCTATTGTAACGCCGGAATCCCGTCTGCGGGTTTGTTTTGGTGAGGTTCGGTTCCTAATTCAGGTTGGGCATAACCTCATCGGCGAACAGCTTCATTGAGCGCCTCACCTTGTCGTGCTCCATGCCCCCGAAGTCGAAGTTGCAGCCGAAATACTCGATACCCCGCTCGCGCAGGGCGTTGATTCTGTCCACACATTGCCGGGGAGTGCCGATGACCGCCCGGTTTTCCGCCAGGTAATCGTAGCTCAGGGGTTGCTGTTGGCGCTGCCGGCGCCAATTGTCCATGTTCTGGTAGACCTCGCTGCCCTCGTTGATGTTGTTGCGCCACTGCATGATGTCTATTACCCAGTTGAGCTTGTCCTGAGTGTCGCGGCGGGCTTCTTCTTCGGTCTGGGCCACGTAGAAATAGCGGAAGAAGGGAATCTCCGCCTTGGGCCGGTTGAACCCCGCCTCGGCGGACTTGGCGGCGAACCGGTCGCACAGGTCCAGGGCTTCGTTGGTGTCCTGCACCACGGCGATGCACAGGCTGTGGCCGGTGGATACAACGAAGTCCAGCGTCACCGGGTTGCGGGTGGCGGCCAGGTAGATGGGCGGATGGGGCTGCTGCGCCGGCAGGGGCACCAGGTTGGCGTGGCTGGCCTGGAAGTGCTGTCCTTCCATTGTAAAGTCGGGGGTAGTCCAAAGACCCTGGATGATTCGCACCGATTCCTGGAACCGTTGCTGGCTCTCGTCGGGGTCAATGTTGTAACCCCGGTACTCGTAGCCCGAACCAGAGCCGCGGCCAAAGCCCACGTCCAGCCGGCCACCGCTAATCAGGTCCAGCGTGGCGGTGTCCTCGGCCAACCGCAGGGGATTGTGCAGGGGAGAGACCAGCACGGCGGTGCCCAGGCGAATCCTCTCGGTGCGGGCGGCCAGGTGGGTGGCTACGATTAGGGATGAAGAGCCGATGCAGTAACGCGTGAAGTGGTGTTCGGCCAGCCAGGCGCTATGGAAACCCAGTTCCTCGGCGTACTGGACCTGCTCGGTGGTGTCGGCGATTACCTGGGACGCCTCGCGGCCCTCGGGCCAGGGAAGATGGGTGAAAAAAGCGAACTTCATGGCGCCAGTGTAAGGGTTGCGGGTCAATCGTTCCAGTACCTTCGTTCCAGTACCTTTACGGTCCGCCGTTCGAGTGGGTTTGACTGAACCCAACGTCGGAGCGGTCGCCGATGGCAGGGCGTTCGCTGCCACGGAGGCCCAGAAGACGGGCCAATCGTTCGCTGTCGTCTCTGTCGTCAACGGTGAAGGGCCGGGGTGACGACGTCCTGACCATGTCCAACTCGTCGAGAAACCTCTCGATTTCGTTGACGGCGAACCGGATGGCGTTTTCCCCACGGTGATTCTCGTAAAAGTTCTGGTGCATCGCGTCGGCGGTGTTGAGCCAATTGAAAAACGGGCCTTCCCGGTCAAACTCCCGGCCGAGGTGTTCGCCGATGTCAAGGATGTTGCCGTGAGAACGATGACGCCAACCCCGTTGGATTGCAATGGCTTTCAGGGCGTGGGCGGCGGCTCCCCAAATCTTTTCAGATGCCTGGAGCCGGTTGCCATTGGCAATCTCGATTCTGGCATGCTCCAAGAACCAGCGGCTCAATTGCACGTGGTCTTCAATACTGGATTCGCCCGGCTCCGGCAGTTGTGTTGTCGCCATGTTCGTTCCGTTGTTCCCTGATTGGCGTTGTTGGATGTTGGTATTATACAGGCCCGTGCCAACGTTGGCGTAACTCCTTCGCAACTACTTCAGGGTCTTTTAATTTTCTTGGGACGGGGGCTACGTTGGGGGATTCATCCCCCAAACCCCCTGAATTATTGAGGTGGGCCGGCAATGCAGCACTGAGCTTGCCGGGGGATTTACGGGGAATAATTAAAAGACCCTGGGCAACTGCTTCAGGGGGTTGCCCTTCTCTTGTCGTGCTGCCGTTCTTTTCTATCGCAGGAGTTGGCGTTATAATGTTTTTGACAATAAGAGCCTATCCTAAAAACAAGTGACAACCCGCATGGCAGCTATGAAAATGCTAGACCCGGAGGGTTATTAGGATAGGCTCTAAGCGGCGTTCGACGGCAGTTCAGGTTATCCCGGAAACTCCGGAGTGTTTTCCGTCGGCGAACGCGATCAATCAGTTGGAAAAGTTTGACAAATTCTTGGGAACGGAGGGCGTTTCATGCCGACAAAAGACGATATTGCCCTGATGGCCCACTTGATGCGCCGCGCCGGGTTCGGGGCTTCCCGGGCTGAGGTGGAAGCCAGGGCCGAGCTGGGCTACGAGGCCACGGTGGAAGACCTGCTCAACCCGGAAGAACACCCGCCGGTGGACGACGACGTTCTCTTCCGGTACTTCCCCAACTATGAGGGCGGCATGGCGCCGGTGCAGTCCCAGGCCCATTGGCTGTACCGCATGGTCAACACCCAGCGGCCGCTGGAAGAAAAAATGGTCCTCTTCTGGCACCAGCTTTTCGCCACCGGCAACTCCAAAATTGACAACCCGCCGGAAATGGTCGAGCAAATCGCCATGTTCCGCCGCCACGCTCTGGACCGATTCCCCAACATTCTCGTGGAGCTGGCGAAGAACCCGGCTATGATTTACTGGCTGGACAACAACGGCAACCACAAGGGCGCCATCAACGAGAACTGGGGCCGGGAGCTGCTGGAACTGTTCTCGATGGGCGTGGGCAACTACTCCGAGGACGACATTAAAGAAGCGTCCCGGGCCTTTACCGGGTGGACCATCGCCCCCAAGATTCCCCGCCTGCCCCTGGGCCGGTTCTATTGGAACTTCGAGTACAAGCCTGAGGACCACGACTTCGACCAGAAGACCTTTTTGGGCGAGACCGGCAACTTCGACGGCGACGACATCATCAACATCATCGTGGGCCGGCCGGCCACGGCCAAGTTCCTCTGCCGCCACCTTTACAATTACTTCGTGTCCGACGAGGTACAGGTGCCGGCGTGGAACGATACGCCGCCGAAAGACCCGGAAGCCATCGAGCTGCTGACTCAAGCCTACTTCGAGTCGGATTACAACCTGCGGGCCGTGCTGCGCACCCTGTTCAACTCCGACTTCTTCAAGAACTCCCGGTTCACCCACGTCAAGAGTCCCGCCGAGTTGGTGGTCAGCGCCTTGCGCCTGTCGGGAAGCTTCAACGGCCCCCGCATGGGCTACCAGGCCGCCGCCGCCGAGTGCGCCTTCCAGGGCCAGGAGCTGCTAAACCCGCCCAGCGTGGAAAGCTGGCACACCGGCGAGGAGTGGATTGACGGGGGCGCGCTGGTTCGCCGCGTCAACTTCGCCGCCAAGTACCTGTCCGACACCCGGCTGCCCGGCATCAACGCCATTGTCCAACGTCTCAAGGCACAGGGCACGCTGTCGCCGGCAAGGTTCGTTGACGAATGCCTGGACCAGGTGGGACCCCTGACCGTGTCCGAGTCCACCCGCCAGGAGTTGGTTGACCAGGCCGCCCTGGGCGGAGACATCAGCTGGGACACTGAAGAAGCGGCCGCCGACGCCGACCGGCGCACCGGCATAACCCTGGCCCTCGTGGCCGCATCCAGGGAATACCAGTTTGCATAAACCTGGCCGGGGCCGGCAGAATTCGGCCCCGCCAACCGGGACTCCGAAGACAACCGGGAGGATGAACGAATGACCGCAACCAAAAAAGACCCCGTGTTGGTTATCCTGCAAATGACCGGAGCCAACGACCCGCTGAGCACCGTTATCCCTTACACCAACCCCCATTACCGGGACAACCGGCCCAACGTGGGCATCCCCGTTGACCGGGTGCTGCCCATCAACGACGAGTTGGGCTTCAACGCCACCGTCGGCCCGGTAAAGGACCTTTGGGACCAGGGCAAAGTCGCCATCGTCCAGGGCATCGGCTACGAAAACTCGCCCCGCTCTCACTTCCGCTCCATGGACATCTGGCACACCTGCGAGCCGGACAAGGTAGGCACCGAGGGCTGGGTGGGCCGCGTAATTCGCGACCTTGACCCCGCCGGAAAGAACGTGCTGACCGGCATCAACATCGGTCAGGGTCTGCCCCGAGCCCTGGCCCTCAAGGGCGTGCCGGTGACCTCGGTTTCCGACCTGGAGTCCTACGGCGTTTTGACCGACGTGCCGGTGGTGGACAGCCAGGCCGAGCGGGAACGGATGCTGGACATCTTCTCCCGCATCTACGCCCCGACCATCGGCTCCGGCCCGGTGATGGACTATCTGAGCCAGACCGGCCGCAACGTGCTGGACGGCGCCGACGTTCTCAAGGCCGTGCCCCAGCAGTACAGCTCCAGCGTCGAGTACCCCGATTCGCCCATCGCCAAGGCGCTCAAGACCGTGGCGCAGGTACACTTGGCCAACCTGGGAACGCAGGTGTTCTACACCCAGCACGGCAGCTTCGACACCCATTTCAACCAGGTGCCGATGCACACCCGCCTGTGGACCGACATGGGCCAGGCCATCGGCAGTTTCTTCGACGACCTGCGGGAGCATGACGCCTCGGACAACGTGATAATGATGCTGTTCACCGAGTTCGGGCGGCGGGTCAAGGACAACGGCACCGGCACCGACCACGGCGCGGGCGGCGTCGCCTTCGTCATCGGCGACCCGGTGCAGGGTGGCCTGTACGGCACCTACCCGTCGCTGGCCCCCGAGGCCCTGTCACAGGGCGACCTGGCCCCGAATTACGACTTCCGCGGATTCTACTCTTCGCTGACCGAGCGGTGGCTGGGCCTGGACCCGGTGCCCATCGTCGGCGGAACTTACGAGCAGATGAGCTTCGTCTAGGGACGACGGGGATTCCAGAAGTATGCCCGGCCCCGTCTCCAAGCCAACAACGCCCGGTTACTCCGGCAGACCGCTGGCGGCCAAGCTGGGAATCAAGGCCAATGCCGCGGTCTGCCTGTACGGCGCACCGGAAAGCACGCGAGTCCTGGAAGGATGAATCGGTTGACCATCGAATTGCCTGAGCCTGGTTCCGCGACGCCCGATGACTATGCGGCCATCTGTCGTCGTTTTGTTGCCCATGCCCGGAACGAATTGAGCCAAGGCAACCGCCTGCAAGCGTCCGAAAAGGTTTGGGGGGCGGCTAACTACGCTCTCAAAGCCGTCGCGGCCCAGCGGGGATGGCGGCACCGAGGCCAGCGCAATGTTTTTGCCGTTGCCGACCAGTTGGCGGCAGAGCGGAAACTTCCCGCTTTGAAGGAACGCCTGATGATGGCCCGGGCGATTCACTTCAATTTCTACGAGAACGACCTGGAAGCAACGGACATCGAAGAAGGCATCAATTCCGTCGAGCGGTACATCGCCGACCTGGACTCCATACGGGCCACTCCCCCGGAACCATTCCGGATCGCTAACGAGAGAGACCGGAATCGGATTGCCCGCTTGGTGGGCAGGACCTTCCCCATTGGAGCCGATTCTGAAATGGGCTTCGTTCAACCAACCGGACCGGATGATGAAAGTGGCCCGGTCCCGATGTGACGACATCGACTGGCCGGCGCGCCGGTCGCGGGAGAACTAGCCCTGCGCCGGACAAGGCGCTCAACAACTTTTGATTACCTGGGGGTAATATGCTAACTACAATTGCGGCGGGCCGCGTGTTCAACTTCAGCCAATGCTTGGGTATGTACGGCATGGCCGGCTTGGGGTTCTGGGACCCGGTGGACTTTGCTTTCGGCCCCAACGACCGCATCTACGTCGTGAACCGGGGCGCCGAAGAACTGGGGCAGCGGGTTAGCATCTGCACCCGCGACCACGAGTTCATCACCCAGTTCGGGACCTTCGGGGCCGGAGAAGGCCAGTTTATATGGCCCGCTTCCCTGTCCATAGACAGCAGCGGCAACGTCTTCGTTTCCGACGAGAACCTGCACCAAATCAACGTCTTCGATCAGGACGGCAAGTTCCTGACCCGTTGGGGAACGGCGGGAGAAGGCCAGGGTCAGCTGCGGGGGCCATCCGGGGTCGCCATTGACCGGGACGATAACGTCTACGTCGTCGAGAGCGAGAACAACCGGGTCCAGAAGTTCACCGGCGACGGCGCGTTCCTTACCGAATGGGGCGAGGCCGGCGACGGCGAGGGGCAGTTCAATATGCCCTGGGGCCTGTGCGTAGACCGCGCCGGCGACGTTTACGTGGCCGACTGGAAGAACGGACGGGTACAGAAGTTCACCGCCAACGGGCAGTTTCTGAGGACGTTCCAGGGCGACGCCCAGGGTTTGGGCGCGCTGCACCGTCCCACCAGCGTGGCGGTGGACGCCGACGGCGACGTCTATGTGACCGACTGGGGCAGCCACGTGGTGCAGGTCTACGGGCCGGATGGGACCTTTGTCACATCCCTGGTGGGAGATGCCCAGATGCCCTCGCCCTGGACGCAGACCTACCTGGAGGCCAACCCGGAAATCATCAAGCAGCGCCGGCGGGTTGACCTAACCCCGGAGTGGCGCTTCCGCCGCCCGGTGGCCGTCAACGTGGACGACGGGGGCAACATCTTCGTGCTGGAGTCGGTGCGCCACCGCTTCCAGGTCTACCAGAAGGAACGGGACTACGAAGAGGCGGCGCTGAACCTGTAGCCTGAACCTGTAGCAAGGAAGTCCTTCGAGGGCCTCCGGACGAACGGGTTCAACAACCACCCTTCGTTTTGAGGCTCTTGAAGGGCCGGCAACCCCTACACCCAACAGCCTGGCCGGAACAACCAAAACCCAACCACGGAGCGGTAATGTCCTTAGAATTCGGCGTCTTTGACCACATTGAACCGGTTCCCGGCCTCGAGCTGGACGAGATTTACCGTCTGCGTCTGAAACAGTTGGAAAGGCTGGATTCCGCCGGGTTCTACGGGTACCACCTGGCCGAGCATCACACCCCCGCTGTACACAGCCTGGCGCCGTCGCAGAATGTTTTCCTGGCGGCGGCGGCCCAGCGCACCAGCAAAATTCACCTGGGACCGTGCATCTATGTGTTGCCACTGCATCATCCCCTGCGGCTCATCGAAGAAATCTGTATGCTGGACAACCTTAGCGACGGCCGCATGGAAATTGGCGTGGGCCGGGGCGGCGTCCTGGAAGCCTACTTCTGGGGGCAGGAGTCGGACGTCGAGGTAAACTTCGCCCGCTACCGGGAAACCCTGGAAATCATCCAGCAGGGCCTGAGCCACGAGGAACTCGACTACGACGGCGAATTCCACAAGTTCGAGCATTTGCCCATGCGCCTGCACCCCAAGCAGCAGCCCTATCCGCCCTTCTGGTATATGCGCAACGTGGAGACCGCCGCCGCGGACGGGATGAACACCATCATCGTCGGCGGGCTGGACAGCTTCGAGGCCAACGTCAGGCGTTACCGGGAGCTTTGGGAGGAACACCAGGGGGTGGGCGCGCTGACCCGGCAAGGGACCGAACCCAAGATAAGCCTGGTCAACCACCTCGTTCTGGCCGAAACCGATGAAGAAGCCCTGCGAATCGGCCAACCGGCCTGGGAACATTACAAGTGGAACCTGGGCACTCCCCGGCGATTGGAAGCCGAGAGCCGGGGGTTGACCCAATTCCTGGTCCCCAACGAACGGATGCGCCCCGAGGGAGCGCCGGACCGGGAAGCGCGCCGGGACCTCTACTGGGCGATGGAGCAGCGTTCCGAAGAACAGGATCGGCGGAGGCAGGCCCCGGGAGGGCTGGGCGGCACGCCGACTCAAGGCGCCGGGTTCGGCGTCATCGCCGGTTCCCCGGCCAGCGTCCGGGAGTACATGGACGAGTACGTCACCACTGGCGCCAACTACTTCGTTTGCTCGTTCCAGTGGGGCGACCTCACTCACGAACAGGCGATGCAGTCGCTGGAGTTGTTCGTGGAAGAGATAATGCCCCACTACTCCGGGGTGTCCGCCATCGCGACGGTCTAGCTCCGGCTAACCCGCGTCTTCTAAACCCACGTCTTCCGGCGGCCTGATTTGCAGGGTTATGTTGAATCCGTCCGGGTAAGTGGTCGTGTGGCCCTGGCCGCTGGTGTCCTCGATGAGCCGCACGTCCCCCACCTCGAAAGTGTGCGAAGTCCCATCAGCCAGACCAATGATGGTCCGGCCCACCAACCCCACCTGCCAACGCCGGAAGGGGGCGGGATGGAAGTCGGAAAACAGGCCCGGCTCCCGCTGGGACACGACGAAATTCATCGTCGCCCCTTCGACACTAATCTCCTTCATCGCGTCGGTGTCCAACTCCTCAATGTGGCTCTTGCCGTCGTCGCCGGAATACAGGCGGTATACTCCCATGACATCTACTCCAAACGTAATTTACCCGGGCCGTGAACCCCGGCGGCGCAGTTTAGCACACCCAGCCCGCTCATGGGAGCCGAGAAGTCAGGGAAGTCCTGCGGCGCCCTGTACCGGACTTTTTTTGGCTGTCCGGGGAGACGGACGGAAGGGGCAGACGCAAAAACACGGAGCCCGGAGCGGAACTGTTCAGGGTTGAGGGGAGCGGAGTGGCTGATGGCGGAATATGGGGGTTGGGTTACATTGGGGGATTCATCCCCCAAACCCCCTGAAAAAAATGGCAGTTGGCTGAAACCAATTTACCTCACCAAGTCTGGACAGTTACCCGGAGCGTCCGGGCATTGACAATTAAACCCAACCATAATACGTTATCAGGGTCTGAAAACTCGCAAAATGGCGAGTCGGGTGAGTGCCAATTGACGCACAGCTACCTGAAATACTTCGAAGGAGTTTGAGGCATGGCAGACAACGATATTGCGTTAATGGCCCACCTGATGCGGCGCGCCGGGTTTGGGGCCTCCTATGAAGAATTGGAGCGCCGGGCGGCCAAGGGCTACGAGGCCACCGTGGAAGAACTGCTCCACCCCGAGGACCTGCCCGACCTGCAAATGGACGTGATGAACCGCTATATGCACGGCTGGCGGGACATGAACGGTTTGATGGCCAACCAAGGCTACTGGACCTACCGCATGGTCAACTCGCAGCGGCAACTGGAAGAAAAGGTTTGCCTGTTCTGGCACGGCATCTTCTGCGTCGGCGACTCCAAGTGCATGAGGGCCCGGCAAATTTTGCTGGAGCTCAACAACTTCCGCAGCCACGGGTTGGGGAAATTTGACGAGCTGTTGATGTACCTGTCCACCGACCCAGCAATGCTCTATTACCTGGACAACCAGCTCAGCCACAAGGAAGCGGTCAACGAAAACTGGGGCCGCGAACTGCTGGAGCTGTTTTCTATGGGTGTCGGCATGGACGGCGAAGCCAACTACACCGAGGACGACGTTAAAGCCTGCGCCCAGGCCTTCACCGGCTGGACCATCGCCAACGCCATCCCGCGCTACCCCTACGGCAGCTACGCCAACCGTTTCCTGTACAACCGCTACGACCACATTGAGGACGACAAGACTTTCTTGGGCGAGACCGGCAACTTCAACGGCGAAGACATCATCCGCATCATCGCCAAGCAGCCGGCCACCGCCCGGTTCATCGCCCGGCACCTCTCCAACTACTTCGTGTCCGACGAACCGCAGGTGCCCGCGTGGCAGCACGTCCCGCCTCTCCACCCCGAGCTAATCAAGGAGTTGGAAGACGAGTATTTCCGCTCCGGATACGAGATTCGCTCGATGCTGCGGGTGCTGTTCAACTCCGACACCTTCAAGAACGCCCGGTTCGCCAAGGTGAAGAACCCGTCGGAAGTGGTCTGCGGCGCGCTGCGCATCGTGGGCGACTTCACCGAGCCCAAGCCCCGGATCTACGATCCGGCGCTGGAAATTGGCTACATGGGCCAAGACCTGCTTAATCCCCCGACAGTCGAGGGCTGGCACACCGGCAAGGAGTGGATTGACAGCGGCACCCTGGTCGAGCGCATCAACTTCACCGCCGGCGAAATGGGCCGGGTGACCTCCCCGGGCATCAGTGCTTTCGTTGAACGCCTGCGGTCCGAAGGTCCCGCTATGGCCGCGGAGACGCTGATTGCCCGCTGCCTGGAAATGCTCGGACATTACGAGCTTACCGACGAGAACCAGGCCTTGCTGCTCTCTCATGCCGAGTCAGCCAGCAATCTGGACACCGGTACGCCGGAGTTTGCCCAGTTTGTCGGGCAGATTCTCCAGCTCATCGTCTCCACCCAGGAATACCAGTTCAACTAGACTCTGCCATCGAAAACCCGGAACAACCCCGCACAAAACCAGGCAAAACAGGGCCGCACCGCCTCATCACGGGCAGGCGGCCCGTCCAAAGAAGACCAGGAGGAAACATGACCAGCACCAAGAAGGACCCTGTACTGGTAGTCCTGCAACTTTCCGGCGGGAACGATTTTATGAACACCATCGTTCCCTTCAACAACCCGTTGTACTACGACAACCGTCCCAACATCGTGATACCCCAGGACCAGGTGTTGCCCCTTAACGACGAATTGGGGTTCAACCCCAACGTCGCCCCGCTGAAGAACCTGTACGACCAAGGGAAGGTCGCCATCATTCAGGGGGTGGGCTACCCCAAACCCAACCTGTCCCACTTCCGGTCCATGGACATCTGGCACACCTGCGAACCGGAAAAGCTGGCCGACCAGGGTTGGGTGGGCCGGGCTATCCGGGACACTGACCCCAACAAGGAAAACGTGCTGACCGGCGTGAACTTCGGCCGGGGCCTGCCCCGGGCCATGGCCGCCCCCGCCGTTCCCGTCGCCTCGGTGGGCAACCTGGAGACCTACGGCGTCCTGACCAGCATCGAAGTTGAGCAGGAACGGACGCAGGCTTTGGACATCTTCTCCCGGATGTACTCCCCGGTCATGGGCCGCGGGCCGGTTCTGGAGTACCTGTCCCAGACCGGCATGGATGCCCTGACCGGCGCCGACATTCTGGCCACCGCCCCGGAGAAGTACACTTCCACCGTGGAGTACGGCCCCAGTTCCATGTCCCAGTATATGCGGAACATCGCCCAAGTCCACCTGGCTGACCTGGGCACCCGGTTCCTGTACACCACCGCGCCATACAACAGCTTCGACACCCACGCCACGCAAATGTCGGCCCACGCCAGCCTGTGCGTCAACGTCTCCCAGACCATCAGCGACTTCTACGATGACCTGAAGGAGCACAACGCCGGCGACAACGTGGTCCTGCTGGTGTTCACCGAGTTCGGACGCCGGGTCCACGACAATGGCTCCGGCACCGACCACGGCTCCGGCGGCGCGGCCTTCGTCATCGGCGACCGGGTCAAGGGCGGGCTGTACGGTGAGTACCCGTCCCTGGAACAGGACAAGCTGCTGGAAGGCAACCTGCACTTTAACAACGACTTCCGCGGCCTGTACGCCACCCTGCTGGAAGACTGGATGGGCCTGGACTCCCAGCCCATCGTCAACGGCAGCTTCGAGAAGATGGACTTCATCGCCAAGGATTAGGCTCAACCGGCGGGCGCGCTGGGGCTTCGTGTCTCGGGCGCCCGCCTTTGCCCTCCCGCCGGAGCCCGCAGTGCGGCGCTCCACGCAACGCCGGGTGCCGGGTGAGGGATGGAAGCCGCCACATGGCGGACGCCCGTTCCCGGAAGCGGCTGTTGACTTGCTCCCCAGAAAGGCGCCCCGAACCCCCAACGGCAGACATGCAACACGCTAGACACGCAGCGAGGAAAGGTATGGCGGACAGCGCCCTTGATTTAATGGCCCATCTAATGCGCCGGGCCGGGTTCGGCGCTTCCTACCAGGAGTTGGAACGCCGGGCCGCCGTGGGCTACGAGGCCACGGTGGATGAACTCCTTCACCCGGAGGACCAGCCGCAACTGGACATGGACGTTATGGAGCGGTACATGGGCTGGCGGGACCTTGGCTATCTGTCCGCCAACCAGGGGTATTGGACCTACCGCATGGTCAACTCTCCCAGGCAGTTGGAGGAGAAGATAGCCCTGTTCTGGCACTCCATTTTCTGCGTCGGCGATTCCAAGTGCATGGCGCCCCACAACATCCAGGACCAGTTGAACAAATTCCGCACCCTCGGTATGGGCAAGTTCTCCGATCTGCTGCTGGCCATGGCGACGGACCCCGCCATGCTGTACTACCTGGACAATCCGCTGAGCCACAAGGACGCAGTCAACGAAAACTGGGGCCGGGAGCTGCTGGAGTTGTTTTCAATGGGCGTGGGGATGGACGACCACCCCAACTATACCGAGGATGACGTTAAAGCCTGCGCCCAGGCCTTCACCGGCTGGACCATCGCCAACGGCATGCCCCGCTACCCCTACGGCCGCTACTACAACCAGTTTCTCTACAACCGTCTGGACCACAGCGACGAGGAAAAGACCTTTTTGGGCGAGACCGGCAACCTCAACGGCGACGACATCATCCGCATAATCGCCAGGCAGCCGGCCACCGCCCGCTTCATTTCGCGGCACCTGTACAACTTCTTCGTCGCCGACGAACCCCAGGTCCCCGCTTGGGAGACCACCCAGCCCAACGACCCGGCGGCAATCAGGCTGCTGGAGGACGAATACTTCCGCTCGGGCTACGACATCCGGTCCATGCTGCAGCTGCTGTTCAACTCCGACTTCTTCAAGGACGCCCGGTTCGTCAAGGTTAAGAGTCCTTCCGAGGTGGTATGCGGCACCCTGAGGCTGGTAGGAGACTTCACCAGACCCAAGCCCCGAATGTACGACGCGGGGCTGGAAATCCGGTACATGGGTCAGGACCTGCTGAACCCGCCGACGGTTGAAGGCTGGCACACCGGCAGGGAGTGGATTGACAGCGGCACCCTGGTGGAGCGGGTCAATTTCACCGCCGGCGAAGTCGGCCGGGTGAACGCCCCCGGCATCAGGGACATCATCGCGCGGCTGAGCGCCCCGGGGCCGGTCATAACCGTTGATGACCTGGTTGACGGGTGCCTGCAACTGCTGGGCGGATACAACCTGATGAGCGAGACCCGCAGCCTGTTGCTGAGCCACGCTTCCACCGCCGCGAAAATCGGCGGGGGAGTGGACACGGCCGATCCGGAGTTCGCCGAGTTGGTGGCGCAAATGCTGCAACTCATAGTTTCGACCCAGGAATACCAGTTCACGTAGCGAACGGGCAAATCGGGTTGTGTTTCCGGTTGCGGGACGAGCTTGAATCAAGGTGGAATTAGACAATAACAGGACTCCCTACTGGGTCATCTACGGTACAATCTATGTTGCCTGTCTTGCGGGATTTTCCTGCTACCAATGGGTTTTTCTGAATGGGTGGGGGACAGCAGATTGGATGTCCACCTTGGGCGAGGTCTCAAGCGCATCCATAGGCGTGGCGCTTCTCGCAGTAATCGTTTTGGAGGGAGGCACATACATGGTACTGTTCGCTCCGCGCCGGATAGCGAAGTTGCTGCAGCGAGGTCGTCAGGAAGGCCGTCAAGAAGCCCTTCAGGAGTATCAAACTGCATTGACGGCTTGGTACGAACGGTTCAAGGCAGCGCGGGACAGCAATCAAGAATTTGACGAGCCTCCGCCCTTCCTTACCAAGAATGGCGGGGCGAATTCCTGAATCTTCCCCAGGTTAAGAGTAAATCGCGTTTGCAAGCGGCAGCGGGTCCAACGAGGGCCGCCCTTTCGGGAAACGGGCCACCGACACCAACACAAGTGAGGAAATAATGACAACCAGAGTACAAGGGGCCACGTACCGATACACCCACACCATCGGACGCGGTGAAGAGGCGGGAACCGGATTCAAGAACCCTGTCTCCGTCGCCCGCGGCGAAAACGGGGTGATGTACGTGGTCAACCGGGCCTACGACTACCGGGCCGACTCCAAGCGCATCACCGTTTGCACCGTCGACGAAGACTACGTCGGCGAAATTGGCAACGGCGGACGCCTCGGCGCAGACTTGATGGACACCGGCGAAGACGCCGCGCCCGGTTCCCTGATATGGCCCACCGACATCACCCTGGACAGTGAGGAAAATCTCTACGTCACCGACGAGTGGCTCCAACGCGTCGCCATGTTCTCCAAGGACGGCGACTGGCTCGGTTCCTGGGGCGTGGTCGGGGACGGCGACGGCCAGTTCGACAAGCCGTCGGGCATCGTCATGGACCAGGAAGACAACGTGTACTTGGTGGATACCGGCAACCACCGGGTCCAGAAGTTCACCAAGGACGGAAAGTTCTTAATGAAGTGGGGCAGCCAAGGCGACGGCGACGGCCAATTCAATATGCCCTGGGGTATTGCAATTGATCACAACGGCGAGGTATACGTCGCCGACTGGCGCAACGACCGCGTTCAGAAGTTCACCCCCGACGGTCAGTTCCTGATGAAGTTCGGCACCCCGGGCAAGGGGGACGGCGAGTTCAGCCGCCCCACCGACGTGGCGGTTGACCGCGAAGGCATCATTTACGTTGCCGACTGGAACAACGACCGTCTCCAGGTTTTCGATTTGAATGGCGCCTTCATCACGGAAATCCTGGGCGACGCCACCCTGTCCAAGTGGGGAGTGACCAAGCTGGAAGCTAACCCGGAAATGAAGCTGGAGCGGGAAATAGCCCAGGGCCTGGAGCGGGAGCGGTTCCTGCGCGGCCCCATCGGTGTTACCGTAGATGCCGACGACCGGGTGTTTATCGTCGACTCGCAGCGCAACCGCATCCAGTGCTACCGGAAGCTGCCACCCTACTTCCTGGGACTTTACGACGGGGGCCGTCTGTAGGCCCGGCCTATTAGACCATCCCCGGGCCAGGGGAAGGGAATCGCAGGCTTCCCACGAAACGGTCAACGCCCCCGGATTGAGCAATCCGGGGGCGTTGACCGTTTGACGGTGTTTGCGGGCTAACCAGGCCGTTTCACCTCGATAGTCTCGTCCGCCGTCACGGCGACCCGCCGGTAGCGGATTCCCAGCTTCAACATCCAGTACCCCAGAGTTGCGGTACTCACCCCTAATTCGGTGGCCGCGTGAGTCAGGCCGTGCTCGTTGACCAGCTCGGGCACCAAACTTTCCACCGGCCTCTGGAATTTCGCTTCCACGTCTCGCATGAGTTTCGTTTTCCGGGTTGTCTGACTTGGCATAAGCTCCCTTTAGCTGCTGAATCTTCGGACTGCGTTCCGGGTAAGCAAGTTGGGGCAACTATACAAGACCGCCATAAACGGAGCTTTGAGAAGCCCCGGCGGTTTTTGACCAATCTAAGAAAATAACAAATTTGTCAACTAAAACCCGGCTGGCGGCCTATGGTCAGTTGGGGATTGGTCTTCGGAAAACCCTGGAGCGCGGGAAGCCTGCTACTGGTTGGGAATGCGGCCCCAGAGAGGGTGGCGGAAGGTCGGGGCCAGGGCCGGGTTGAAGTCCCGGCGCTCCTGGACCGGCGGCTCCGGGTCCGCCGGGGGCGTCTCTTCCCGGGCCCTGCGGCGCCCGGCGCTGAGGTTGCGGTGGGGGGTCAGTCGGGTCAAGTGTTCGCCCACCGCCTGCAAGCTGTTCAGGTTGTGGGCCGGCAGGAAGTCGTCCACATAGGGCAGGGCGGCCTGCATACCCTGGGCCAGCGGTTGATATTCCGCCGACCCCAGCAGGGGGTTCAGCCAGATTAGCCGGTGACAGCTGCGCTGGAGCCGGTGCATCTCCTTGGACAGCAACTCCGGCTCTCCCCGGTCCCAGCCGTCGGAGATAATCAGCGCAACCGAGCTGCTGCGGAGCACCCGGCGGGCCCACCTGCGGTTGAAGACCCGCAAGTTCTCGCCGATGCGGGTTCCCCCGGCCCAGTCAGGGACGGCCCGCGACACTTCGGTAACCGCCTGGTCAATGTTGCGGTAGCGGAGATGCCGGGTGATGCGGGTCAGCCGGGTCGCGAACAGGAAAGACTCCACCTGACCCAGGCCGGCGGCGATGGTGTGGATGAAGTGCAGCAGAAGGCGGGTATACCGCTCCATGGAGCCGCTGACGTCGCAGATGAGGACCAGGTTGCGAGGCTTGGTCCGGCGTTCCAGACGGGCCAACTCGACCAGCTCGCCGCCGTATTGGAGGCTGTTGCGGAAGGTGCGCCGCAGGTCGAGCGAGGGGCCGTCGCCGGTTTGCCGCCGGCGGGTGCGCCGCATCCCCGGGTCCCAGCCAAGTTCTGCTATCAGCAGCCGGGCCTGGGACACTTCCAAGGGGGAGTACTCGGCAAAGTCCTTGGCCCGCAGGACTTCCCGCGCGCTGTAGGTACGGGTCAGGTCCACCACCGCCGGGGCGTCGGGATTATCCGCTCCACCTTCAGCGGCCTCGCCGTCGCGGGCCGCGTCGGAGGCTATCCGGGGGCTGCGGTAGCGGCGCTCTTCCCCCATGGAGCGCAGGTCACGGGTGCTGATGCCGTGGCTGGGGCGGCGCCAGAACACCTTGAAGGCGTCGTCGAACAGGGGGATGTCCTGTTTGCGGTGGACCAGCAGACACCGGGCCGCGTGCTGGAAGTCCTGCCGGCGGCGCAGCGGAACGTCCTCAATGGCCCGCACCAGGTCCAGCATATTTCCCGACCCGAAATCCAGCCCCAAGCGGCGCAGCACTTCCCCAAAGAGCATCAGGTTGTGGAGGATGTGGCCGTCCTCGGCCTCGGGGGCGTTACCGGGGGGAGGACTGGTAGGGGATGCGGTCAATGGGGAGCCTACCCCCCGCCGCGGCCGCCCCGGCGGGGGCCCCGGTTCTGGGAGCGTTCCAGCAGATGACGGACCGGCTCGCCCCGCACCATCTCAATGTCGTCCTGGTACTTGAGCATGATTCCCAGGGTGTCGTCTATGACCTGGGCGTCGAGTTGAGTCTGGTTCAGGGCCAACAGCGCCGAGGTCCAGTCAATGGTCTCGGACACGCCGGGAATCTTGTACAACTCCGTCTCCCGCAGTTCCTGCACAAAGCCGGTGACCTGTTGGGCCAACTGCCGGGGGGCGTCGGGCAGGCGGGTGGTGACAATTTGCAGCTCGCGCTGGAAGTCGGGATAGTCTACCCAGTGGTAGAGGCATCGCCGCTTGAGGGCGTCGTGGACTTCGCGGGTGCGGTTGGACGTGATGACCACCACGGGAGGGTGAGCGGCCTGGAACGTCCCCAACTCCGGGATGGTTATCTGGAAGTCGGCCAGAAGCTCCAACAGAAAGCCCTCGAACTCCTCATCGGCCCGGTCCAACTCATCAATCAGCAGCACCGGCGCCCGGTCCCGATCGGGGTCAATGGCCTGCAACAGCGGGCGTTGAATCAGGAATCGCTCGCTGAAGAGATCGGCGGTGGCTGCCGACCGGTCCACTTCTCCGCCCGCCTCCATGAGCCGGATTTCCAGCAACTGCCGGGCGTGGTTCCACTCGTAGACGGCGTGGTTGACGTCCAGCCCCTCATAGCATTGCAGGCGGATTAGCTCGGTGTCCAGGCCGCGGGCTAGCGCGCGGGCGATCTCGGTCTTGCCTACGCCGGCTTCGCCTTCCAGGAACAGGGGCCGCTGCAGCTTGATGGACAGGAACACCGACACCGCCAACTGCCGATCGGCGATATATTGCTGGTCCCGCAAAAGCTGCTGCACGTCGTCAACCGAGGCGGGGGCGTTGGTGGTTGTGGTCAAAGGGGTCTCCAAGTGTTCGGATTCGCCGTAGAAGGGGGTCTAACGCAGGATGACCAGCCGGTTAAGGACACCGGGCGGGTCAGAGCCAAGGGCGGCTTTAACGGTGCGCCGCCCTTGGCGTTGATTGCTGAAAACGCTGGTTCTTCAGACGGTTCCTCAAACGGTTCCTCAGTGGTGGGCCAGCCCGATGGCGTGGTAAAGGGCGTGCTTGACCTCGACCGGCGCCACCAAGGAGCGGTAGTCGGCGGAGGCGAAAACGTCGCCGATAATGTTGCTGCCCAGGTCGTCGGGAAGGTGGTCCACCGCGTCGGAGATGTTTTGCATGGTCAGCTCTTTGCCCACCAGCGCCTGCTCCACCGAGCGGGAGCGCACCGGCGACGGGACCAGCCCGCCGACGGCCACCCGGGCGGCGGTGCAGCGGCTGTCTTCGACGGTGATGATAACCGCGCCGCCAACCACCGGGTAGAAGGAAGCAGGGTGGGACATCTTGGCGTATTCACCGAGGTCGCCGTGGATGTCGCCAAGGGCGGGGCCGTGGTCATGGCCGTGCCCGTGTTCATCACCGTGGCCATGTTCGTCACCGTGGCCATGTTCGTCACCATGCCCATGTTCGTCGCCGTGCCCATGTTCATCACCGTGGTCGTGGCCATGCTCAGGGCCGTGACCCCCGCCGTGCTCATGCCGGGACAGGACCCGCGCCTGAATGGCGGTCACCACCTCGTTCTCGGCCAAAGCCGTGGTGAATGCGTCGATGAAGAAGTCCTCCGCCGCCACGCTGCGGGAGCCGTTGGGCCCTTGCACCTCGATGGTGGCTTCCAGGGCGGTCAGCACCGTACCCCAGTCGGAGGCGGGGTCGGCGTGGGCGATGTTGCCGCCAATGGTTCCCCGGTTCCGCACCTGCGGGTCGCCGATGCCGTTGGCAACCTCGGCCATCAGCGGGTTGGCGTGGCGCACGTCGTGGGAGCGGGCGATTTCGCCGTGGGTGGTCAGCGCCCCGAGGCGGATGGAGCCGTTGTTGACGCTAACGCCCCGGAGCGAGGCGACTCCGCCGATGTCAATTAGCGCGGCGGGACGGGCCAACCGCAGCTTCATCAGGGGAATCAGGCTGTGGCCGCCGGCCAGCAGCTTGGCGTCCGGGTTGGCGTTGAGCAACTGAATTGCTTCAGCCACCGAACTGGCTTTGTGATAGTCGAATGCCGCTGCAAACATGGCTTACCTCACTACCCTTGCTGATACTACCCTGGGTTGATGCTATCCCTGCTGCTATCCCTGTTGATGAATCGCCCGCCACACCCGTTCCGGCGTCAGCGGCATTTCCAGCTTGGTTACGCCCAAGGGACGCAGGGCGTCTAGGACGGCGTTGTAAATCGTGATGGTCGAGGCGATGGTGCCGGTCTCGCCAATGCCCTTGACTCCCAGCGGGTTGGTGGGCGACGGCGTGACGGTGGAGATAGTCTCAACGTCGGGCACCAGATGGGCGCGGGGCAGCGCGTAGTCCAGCATCGAGCCGGTGAGCAATTGGCCCTGGTCGTCGTAGACCGCGCCTTCCCAAAGGGCCTGGCCTGCTCCCTGAACGACACCCCCGTGGACCTGCCCCTCAACCACCATCGGGTTAATCTGCGGGCCGCAGTCATCGCCAGCCACGTAGCGTTGCAGTACGATATGGCCGTTTTCCGGGTCCACGCTGACCACCGCGACATGAGCGCCGAAGGGGTAGGAGAAGTTGGGCGGGTCGTAGTAAGTCGTCGCTTCCAGGCCCGGCTCAACGCCCTCGGGCATATTCCAGGCGACGTTGGCCATTAGAGCAATGTCCTGAATCGTCTTGGCCTGGTCGGGCGAACCCTGGACGAAGAACTGGCCGTCCCGGTACTCAATGTCGGCCTCGGCGGCTTCCAGCAGGTGGGCGGCAATGGTCTTCGCCTTTTCGCGAATCTTGCGGATGCTCAGGGCTACCGCCCCGCCGCCGACGACGGTGGTACGGCTGCCGTAGGTGCCCCAGCCCATCGGAGTGTTGTCGGTGTCGCCGTGAATGACCTCTACGTCATCCACCGGCACACCGATTTCGTCGGCGACAATCTGGGCGAAGGTGGTCTCCTCGCCCTGACCGTGGGGGGACGTTCCCACAAAAACGTTGACCTTGCCTGTGGCGTAGAAACGGACGGTGGCGCTTTCCCACAGGCCGCCGCCGAACCCAACCGCGCCGGCTACCTGGGACGGCCCCAAGCCGCAGATTTCGCAGTAGGAGCTGACACCGATGCCAATATAGCTGCCGTGTTCCCTCAGGTGGGCCTGCTCCCGGCGCAGGGCCGGGTAATCAACGTGGTCCAGGACGGCATCGAGGATGCCCTCGTAGTTGCCGCTGTCGTAGGTCAGGCCGATGGCTACGTCGTGGCCGTCGTCAAACTTGGGAATAAGGTTGCGGCGGCGCACTTCAACCGGGTCCAGGTCCAGCTCTACCGCCAACATATCCACCAACCGCTCCAGCAGGAAGGTGGCTTCGGGCCGGCCGGCTCCCCGGTAGGCTTCCACCGGGACGGTGTTGGTGAAGACGCCGTAAATGTCGGCCTTGATATTGGCGATGTCGTAGGGGCCGGAGTACATCAGCCCGTGGAGAATTGTCGGAATGCCCGGCCCGGCGGTAGACAGGTAGGCCCCCATGCCGGCGTAGACGACGCTTCGGACGCCGGTGATTTTGCCCTCGGGAGTGGCGGCCATCTCCACGTATTCAACGTGGTCACGGCCGTGGGTGGTGGCTATGAAGTTCTCGGTGCGGGTCTCCGTCCACTTCACGGGCCGTCCCAGTTGCATCGAGCAGAAAGCGACAATCATTTCCCAGGGATAGACGGCAATCTTGCTGCCGAACCCGCCGCCCACTTCGGGGGCGATGACCCGAATCTTGTGTTCGCCGATGCCCGTAACCAGACAGGTCACGAACCGGGCGATGTGAGGGTTCTGGGTGGTGTTCCACAGAGTCAGCTCGCCCATAGACGACAGGTAGCTGGCGACAGCGGACCGGGGCTCCATGGCGTTGGGAATCAGCTTCTGCTGGATGATGGTGTCCTTGACCACGACCTCGGCGGACTCAAACGCCGCATCGGTGTCGCCCCCGGCGGCCACCCAATGGAAAGCCTGGTTGTTGGGGGCGTCCTCGTGGAGTTGGGGAGCGCCGTCCCGCAGGGATGCCTCCGGGTTGACGGTGGCCGGCATGGGTTGGTAGGAAACTTCGATAAGCTCCAGCGCGTCCTCGGCCTGGTAGCGGTCTTCCGCCACCACCACAGCCACGGCGTCGCCGACGTATCGAACCACGTCCTTGGCCACCGCCGGATAGGCAACGGCCTTGACGTCGGAGTCGGGTATCAACCAGGCGCAGGGGATGGGGTTCAGCACCTTCTCCGTGTCGGCGCCGGTGTACACCGCAAGCACACCCGGGGCCCGCTGGGCTGCCGCGGTGTCAATGCCGGTGATGCGGGCATGGGCGTGGGGACTGCGCAGGATGGCCGCGTGGACCATGCCGTTCAGCTTGATGTCGTTGGTGTAGGTGGCCTGTCCGGTAATCAGCCGGGGGTCTTCCCGACGGCGAATCCCCGACCCGAATATTCTGGTGGTCATAGCTCTATCCTCCCATCGCCTCGGCGGCGGCCAGAGCTGCCTTGACTATGTTGTGGTAGCCGGTGCAGCGGCAAATGTTGCCTTCCAGCCCATCGCGCACTTCCTGCGCCGACGGGTGGGGGTTGCGCTCCAGCAGTTCGGTCACCGATATAATCATGCCGGCGGTGCAGAACCCGCACTGGAGGCCGTGGTTGTTCCAGAAGGCTTCCTGTACCGGGTGAAGCTCGCCGTTCTTGCCCAAGCCCTCAATGGTGGTGATTTCTGCGCCGTCGGCCTGGACGGCCAGGCAGGTGCAGGACTTGAGGGTGGAGCCGTTCATCCGCACCACGCAGGCCCCGCACTGGCTGGTGTCGCAGCCGATTTTGGTGCCGGTCAGCCCCAGTTCATCGCGCAGCAAGTCCACCAGCAATAATCGGGGTTCCGCTTCTACCTCGTAGACCC
This sequence comes from Dehalococcoidia bacterium, assembly GCA_965262735.1. Lineage (GTDB taxonomy): Bacteria > Chloroflexota > Dehalococcoidia > Lucifugimonadales > UBA3495 > CATOSK01. The sequence continues at coordinate 1,398,239 of CBDHFS010000002.1, forward strand.
GGTCGTTGACCGTTACCTTGATGGGGACTTTCACGCTAACACCTCCCAGGCAATTTAGGGCGTCTTATGTGGTTAGTTGGAATAGTGGCCGGTTGGTATACTTGGCCATAACCGATCTCGGCATGATTGCTGGGTGGAGTATAGCTTTGGGGGTAATCGCAGTCAACGGAACGGCCAACGGCGCGCTCACCCGGAGGCATTTTTGACCCGTTCGTCCTGAGGCTATCGAAGTGCTTCTTTACTGAACTGACCCGATAACCACTGACCCGATAACCCTTGAACGAAGCCTTGTGAACGAAGCCTTGCCAGCCGCCACGGAAGAATCGCAGGAATCCATGCTTGTCACAATCCACGCTTGATATAATGTCCGGCAATAACTCGCCGGAAAAGGTGCTCGATGGAAATTACAGGCAGCTACACTTTCAACGCACCCGCCGCCAGGGTGTGGGACCTGTTCATGGACCCGGAGGTTCTGGCCAGGTGCCTGCCCGGGGTGGACCGGTTGCAGGCGGTGGACGAGGACACTTACCAGGTGTCGGTCAACATCGGGGTGGGGCCGGTGCGCGGCAGCTACGACGCCAAGATTTCCCTACTGGAACGGAACCAGCCCTTTTCCTTCCGCATGAGAATGGAAGGCAACGGACGGCTGGGGTTTGCCAACGGAGACTCCGCGGTAACGTTGGAAGAAACCGGCGGCACGACCTTGGTGACGATTAAAGGAGATGCCCAGGTCGGCGGCCCGGTGGCAAGGGTCGGCCAGCGGATGATCGGCAGCGTCGCCCAAAGCACGCTGGACCGGATGATTGGCTGCCTGCGGGAGTCCCTTCAAGACGGCGCTGCCCGGGAGTAGCCAGTGGCCAGTGGTTAGTGGCCAGAAGGCCCGGGGCTGCCCACTAACCACTGACCACCAGGTGCCATCGCCGGCCTTGCCTTGACATCCCGCCCTGGGTTGGGTACAAAGTCCCCAGCTAAACCGCGTCTCAAACCGGGACCGCCCATTGCGGGATTGCCGAGCCGGTAAACGTGGACGCCTGATCTGGAGGACAGTTATGGCCGAAATTCTGGGTATCGGACTCACTCATGCCCCAACATTGGCCCGCCCCGACGGCGATGGCGAACTGGCGCTCAAGCGCACCCTGAAACACAACGACCGGGTCCCGGCAGAGATGAAAAACCCGGTCAACTGGCCCGAACCCATGCGCATCGAGTACGGCGAGGACGAGGGGCTGGAGTCTGCCAAGCGGCTCCGCCGGCGCATGGTGGCCGGCTTCCGAAAGCTGCGGGCCGAGTTGGACGCCTTCGCCCCCGACTTTGTCGTCATCTGGGGCGACGACCAGTACGAGAATTTCAAGGAGGACATCATTCCTCCCTTCTGCGTCATGGCCTACGATGAAATGGAATGCCAGCCCTTTGCCACCCGGGACGGCGGCGCCAAGGCCAACGTCTGGAACGAATCCGGCGACACGCGTTTCACCTACCCGGGCCACCGGGCGGGGGCCCGCGCCCTGGCATCGGGTCTCATTGAGAGCGGCGTCGACATGGCCTACGCCTACAAGCCGCTGCACCAGCCGGGACTGGGCCACGCCATCCTCAACACCCTGCTGTTCCTGGACTACGACCGGACCGGGTTGAACTACCCGGTGGTGCCTTTCCTGGTCAACTGCTACGGCAGCCGGGTCATCCGCAACCGGGGCGGCTCCACCGAGTACGAGAGTGAGCCGGACCCGCCGGGCCCATCGCCCAAACGCTGCATGGAGGTGGGAGCCGCCACCGCCCGGGTGCTGAGGGAAAGCCCCTGGCGGGTGGCGTTAATCGGCTCGTCAAGCTGGTCCCACGCGTTCCTGACCGAGAAGAACCACTGGCTGTGGCCCGACGTGGAGTCGGACCGGGCGCGGTTCGATGAACTGGCCTCCGGCGACTACGACGCCTGGCGCCGCCTGACCACCCCGCAGATTGAGGACGCCGGACAGCAGGAACTGCTGAACTGGATGTGCTTGGCTGGGGCGATGGCCGAGTTGGATCGCAAGCCGGAAATCGTGGACTACTACGAAACCTACATCTTCAACTCCAACAAGTGCTTGGCGGTGTTCAAGTAGGTCAATCTATCCCTATCCCACTATCCCTATCCCAGGGTAGCTGCACCGGGCCGGTTGCCTGTCTGACAGGCAACCGGCCCTTTTGGTCATCTTCCGGTGGCAGCAGCAGGGACAATCCCCGACCAATTGCCGTGGGAAAACGGTGGTCATCGTAGAGGGATACGAAATGTTCGCAGAAAAATACCTCAGAAGACGATACCGCGAAGGGATCAAGGATAACCAAGAGCTCTGGGAAGCTTGGAACCGGCGCCGCTTGGAAGCCGAAGCTGAAGGCAAAGAATTTGCCGAGCCGCCCCCCACCCTGGATAAAACCCCGCGCGCCGGGTAACGGACAAGGCTCTGGCAGAGAGCAGGTACGAACGATTCGGGGGGGCTTTGGTCAAGTAGACCAAAGCCCCCCCGCCCGTTTTCAGCCGGAACATCCGGCTGTGGCAGACCCGTCAGCGGTTAAAATTCCTCAACCGGCCGGGTGGCGATGCCGTAGGTGCCGTAGAAGAAGTTGGCGTAGTGGGTGGTGCCGCCGGTCACGAACAACAGGTACTGCTCCGGGTTTTCCAGCATCGGAATCGTGGCGTCAGGGTCGTTCTCCAGGGATTGCAACTCCGGGTGGTGCAGCCACTTGCCATTCTCGTCCTTGGGCACGCCCCGGCTGCCGATGGCCTGCTGCAGCGGCACCCGGCAATGCTCATGCAGCCATTCCTGGGAGTCCCGCTTGCTCAACCCGGCCTCGGCCAGGATAACCGCACGGGAGGGGCTGAGCACGATGGGATGGTACGGCCCCGGGTAGGATACCCGCTGGTTGGTGTGGCCCACCTGCGCCGACTGCCAGCCGCGAACCCATCCGCCAGCCCCTGATCCGGGATAGTACATCAGCGAGGCGATGTTGTTCAGCGTGTCCTTGTGGTTCCTGGAGCCCGAGTCGAGAATATCGCCCGGTCCGGTCACGGTCACCACCGTGACGGCGCTTTCGTGGGGCTGGAACCCCTGGTCAACGTGGTAGGGCTGCCACGGGCTCAGCTCTTCGTTTTCGGCGATGCACATACCGAACTTGGTGGGCAGACCAATGAAGTTGGGATCGCCGGTCCCGGCCTTGCAGTAGCCGATGTTGATTAGACACAGCCGCAGCGCGCGCCCGATGGCGGTGTTGGCGCTGTTGACCACTCCGGGGCCCATCGCCGACGTGCCGCAGTTGATGCCCGCCCGCTGAGCAATGGGGCCGTTGACCAGAATCAGCGGCGCCTCGGTATGGCCCGACACCTGCATATCCCGGTGGTTCATCTCCGGCTGGGCCAGGCAGTCAATTGCAGCCAGCAGCACCGGGAACTGCTCGGGGCGGCATCCGGCCATCACCGCGTTAATCGCGATTTTCTCGACGGTAGCGACTCCGAAGCCCGGCTCAATCACCATCAGCACGTCCTGGGGGCTCCTGCTGGTGCCTGCCAGCATCCGCTCCACCAGTTCCGGCGTGGGCGGCACAACGGGGATGCCGTCGTGCCAGTCCCGTTCGGCCAGGAAGCGGTTCACCGCGTCCAACCCCTCGGGGGATGCGTCCATCTCCACGGTGAAGACCTCGGTGGCGCCGCCGGTCTTTTGGGCGGTAACCGGCCCCCGGGATGCTGGGAAGGTGGTCAGGCCCTGCATTATGGCGTCAATTTGCCCGTCCACCATGTTGCGGATGAAGTCGGGCTGCTGCCCGGTGGTGGCGTGGGGGATGATGACGAAAGCGGTGGTCGGCTGTCCCCAACCGTCCACGCAGGACTGCCAGGCCCGGGCGAAGCTCTGCGCAGCAATGGCCACGGCGGGAATGCCGGCCTTTTCCATGGCAACCATGTCATGGCTAAGCCACGACGTGCAACCCCCTCAATGCGCCGTGGCGCCCACCATGGCGTCAACCTCGGTGGCGATGCGGGCGGCTTCCTCATCATCTATATGGACGCCGCGGCTGAGCACCGGGCGACCCGGGCGCAGGTCGCCGCCATAGCGTTGGAACTTTACGCTGGGGTAACGGCGCTGCAACTGCTCGGCGAACCGGTCCACGGCAACGTCGGCGCCGCCGGTCATGTTGTTGTAGAGACCGATGGTCTTGCCCTCGAATCCGGTAAGTCTGGGAGCGGGCGGAACCTTGAAGTCCACCCGGTCTGCGGCGGGAGACATTATTTGGACTTTCATGTTGCAATTCCTTTCCAAATTGGTGAAGTATGAGGCCCAAATTGCCATCAACGGTGTCGTCAACGCCGGGCCACCTCGTTGGACTTGAGCATAGTTGTACGACTCGCCAACGTCAAGTTAGACCTTCGGACAGGGCAATCGCGTTATAAATTGGGCGCATTATTTGCTATGTAAATCGGCCCTCCCTGTAAATCGGCCCTCCCTCGCGTTGGCGCTTTTATCTAATCGTGCCCCCTGCTGCAAGGTTGGGTGGCGGCTTCACAGCAGGGGGCACGAGGGGGCGCAAATTTGCCGGAGTTTTTGGGACTGACCTTGGGGATACCGGGGAATCGTTGCCGCTCCCAGCCATCATTGTCTGGCTGGCGCCGGCCCGCGACGCAGCCCAATTCCCGGTTGGGGAGGCGGAAACGCTGAGAATATCGGACAAAGCGGACATTTTCGGACATTTGAGCGTGGGGGCTGGAGATTTTTGTCCGGGTCTTGTCCGCTAATATCCGGCCAATGTCTGATTTTGTCACCATTTTTTCCGGTTTCGTCATCCCTGAAATACGGGCGAACCGGCCCGGCGGTTTTGGGTGCGGAAGTTTTTTCTGTACCATTTCGTACCATTTGCGAGGGGAGTGCGATTGCCCAGGGAAAACTCCCGAGACAGCCAACCCCACGCGATATATGGTATCGGGGACATGTCGGAGTTGGGAAGGGGCAAGTGTCAGGTTATGCCAACAGAATCGTAACGCGATTGGCGTGCGGCTTGCGTAACTGTTCAGGGTTGAGGGGAGCGGAGTGGCTGATGGCGGAATATGGGGTGGGTTACGTTGGGGGATGAATCCCCCAAACCCCCTGAAAAAAGTGGCAGTTGGCTGAAACCGATCTACCTCACCAAGTCTGAACTGTTACGGAGGAACGTAACTGTTCAGGGTTGAGGGGAGCGGAGTGGCTTATGACGGAATATGGGGGTTGGGTTACGTTGGGGGATTCATCCCCCAAACCCCCTGAAAAAAGTGGCAGTTGGCTAAAACCAATTCATCTCACCAAGTCTGAACTGTTACGGAGGAACCCCCGCTCTTGCAAGCTGCAAACCCCTACCCGATAATGGGGGAACTTTGCCGGGTGACCGGCAGCCGGACAAAATTCGCAACCCAGCGGCGTAAATCCCCGGCCAATCCTGGACCGGGGAGCGAATGCCGACGGGGACCGGGAGGGCACAATGACCAGGGTAGGGTTTGTCGGACTGGGAACTATGGGCTCCAGCATGGCTTACAACTGTCTGCAAGGCGGCAACGAATTGGTGGTGCACGACCTGCGGCGCGAGTCGGCCACCCGACACCTGGAGGCCGGCGCAGTGTGGGCCGACACCCCCCGCGAGGTGGCCGAAGCCAGCGAGGTGGTGTTTACGTCGCTGCCCGGCCCGGTGGAAATCGAGGCGGTGGCCTTGGGCGAGGCAGGCTTGATGGAAGGCCTGGAGGCCGGCAAGACTTATTTCGACCTCAGCACCAATTCCCCCACTGCAATCCGGCGGATTCACGAAGTCATGGGCGCCCGCGGGATTAACGTCCTGGACGCCCCGGTTAGCGGCGGACCCCGGGGCGCGGCCTCCCGTAACCTGGCCATCTGGGTAGGCGGCGACCAGGAGCTTTTCGACCGCTACAAATCGGTGCTGGACGCCATCGGCGACAAGGCTTATTACGTCGGCCCCATCGGCTGCGGCGCGGTGGCCAAGCTGGTGCATAACTGCGCCGGATACATCATCCAAACCGCCCTGGCCGAAGTCTTCACCATGGGGGTCAAGGCCGGCGTCGAGCCACTGGCCCTCTGGCAGGCAGTCCGCCGCGGCGCTCAGGGACGCCGGGGCACCTTCGAGGGACTGGCCGAGCACCTGCTCCCCGGCAATTTCGACCCGCCCGACTTTGCCCTGCGCCTGGCCCGCAAGGACGTGGACCTGGCGGTGGGCGTCGGCCGGGAGTTCGACGTACCCATGAAGCTGGCCAACGTGACCCTGGCGGAAATGACCGAGGCCATGAACCGGGGTTGGGACGGCCGCGACTCCCGGGTTGCCATGCTGCTGCAAGAGGAGCGGGCCGGGGTTGAAGTCCGCGTAGACCCGGAAACGTTGCGGCAGGCCCTGGAAGCCGAGCGCAGCGGGCAATAACCTGCGCCGGTTGTTGCCCGCCGGATGGGGATGTTGCCCTGAAGCGTCGACGGGCGCCGGGGTTGCTTCACTACCGGAGACTGCACCGGAGACTGCGAGGGAGTCCGTTCGTCATGGGCCTTTTGACTAGCTCAGGGCGAACGGGTCAACAAGGAAATTCTTCTGGGCCTTCAAGACGAACGATTAGACGAACGATTAAACCCGAATCCACCGATGGACAGGGATGGACGGCGTGAGGACAGCGGAAGGGGGTGAGGGAGTTACAGGCGCGATAATCCGGGCTCGAATTCGGGTAGATGGGAGGTTGGCGGCGGTCTGCAGGCGCTTTGGGGGGCGCCGATGTCGGCCTGCAGTGGCTGTGGCGAGCGAGATGGCGGGATAGGACACGGCAAGAGGCGCTCGCGGACTGGGCTGGCGCGAGTTTGCGGGGACGTTGGGTTGGCTGGCGGGTCAGTGGCGGACGGGCGCCGTCAGGCTGGGAGTGGAATGGCTCGCAGTCGGGCCAGGGCGCGGCTGAACTGCTCCTCCCAGGGCCAGCGCTTGGGAAGATGCAGGGTGATCCGGCGTGCCGAGCGGGTGAGCCGTCCGGCCAGGGCGAAGAACCGCCGCCGGAGGGTCTTGGTGGTCACGATCCGCTCACCGAGGCCGATGCGGGCGGTCCAGCGGGCCAGGTTGTGGGCCATCACCTGTACCGCCAGCCAGGCGCCGTTGGCAGCGAAGCGGCCCGAGGGGAGATGGTTCAGCCCGACGCCGTACTTGAGGTCGCGTATCGCATTCTCGATCTCGGCGTGGCGGCGGTGGTCGGCCTCCAGTTCCAGGGTCTCTCCGTCCCGGTCGGTGATGAAGCCGTGATAGCTGTAGGTGGCGAAGAGAGCCAGTTGAGAACCGGGCGCCGGCTTCACCCGCCGGACGATGAGCCGCACCGGCGCGGCATCCGGCTCGCTCTGGAAGGGGGTGTAGGTGGTTTCGGCCACATCGGCGGCGCCGTCCATCCAGTAAGGAATCGGCGTCCAGGCATCTTCGGGTATCGCCTCGATGAGATTGTGCAGGCTTTTGTGCTGGCGGATGGTGATGGAGAAGCGGACATCCATCCGGCGGCAGACGGCGGCCACGGCGTGGGTATAGAAGCCGCTGTCGGCACGCATGGTGAGCTGCCCGCTGGCCCCGCCGCAGCGAACCCGTCCCACCGTCTCACGCAGGAAGTGGGCGGCGCCGCGGACGGTGTTGGACCGGCCCTCGCGCAGCCGGGCCATCAGCACGTCGCCGGTTCCGGCGGCGACGGCCAGCAGTGGGTGATAGCCCCGTGCACCGGTATAGCCGTGGTGGCGGGCGCCCTCCTTGGCCAGTCCGTAAGTCTCGCAGATCGTCGAATCAAGGTCGATGGTGAATGGCGCGTCGCCGGGTCCGGCCCCCGCCTGCCAGGCCCGGGCCAGCAGCTCGCGGCTCACCCGGTCCAACTGACGGACGTGGCCCCACCTGAAGCTGCGCAGGAAAGTGCCCAGGGTGGAGGGCGCCTTGACTACGCAGCCGAGAGCGCAGGCCGTCCTGCCAGTGCGCAACACATCGGCGTCGTCGATGCAGTCGCCGCCCGCCAGAGCGGAGGACACCAGCGTCATGATCTTGTCTCCGGTGTTGGCCCGGCCCGGCGCTTCGCCCAAGTCCAGGTGCTCCTGTACCAGTTCGGGCAGGCCCAGGCGCCGGGCCAGGGTGGCCGGAAGGAGCAGCCCAGCGTTGGTCACCAGGCGGTGGTCGTCGAAGGCGATACGGATGCGGTCGGGGTGGCGGCGTGGTAGCATCTATTGGGTGCTCCTTTTCTGGGACCGGTTTGCTGTTACAAAACCATTATCCCAGATTCAGAGGAGCACCCTTTGGCCACTTCAGGACGCTGACCCGACGCCCTCCTTCGGTGGATTCGGGCTAAAGGGGATTTGCAATCGTCCTGTCCCTACCCGACGCGATTTGGCAAACCGGCCCGGCGCCTCTCCACCGCACCTGACCGCACCTGACCCCGGATGTCCAGGGCGTTGGTCAATGAGTCGCTCCACAAACCGCAACAAGCTGCGTCCCAGGGTAACTGTTCGGAGTTGAAGCGGGGGGAGTGGCCGATGGCGGAATAGGGGGGTTGGGTTACGTTGGGGGATAAATCATCCAAACCTCCTGCCCCAAACCCCCTGGGAAAAATTGGGGGTCGCCTGAAAGCCTTGGCTGAAACCAATTTACCTCACCAACTCTGGACAGTTACCGCCGTGAATCTTCCCTTGACACCCCCATAGGCCAATGCTAAAATCCGCCCCGTCTTCCCCTTTGCCGCCGGTCGTGGTACGCTGTCATTGCGTGCCATTTTGCGTTTATCTGACTGCATTGATCACCCTTTGCCGCCGCAGGAACACCCACTCAAGGAGGACTCGTTATGGCCCCAGAAATTATGAAGGGACTCAAGGACGTTTACCTGGATACCACTGAGTCCAGCTTCATCGACGGGCAGGTTGGCAAGCTGCTTTACCGCGGCTACGACATCCACGATCTTGCTGAAAAGTCAACCTTTGAAGAGGTCGTCTACTTGCTGCTGTACGGCGCATTGCCCAACAGCCAGCAGTTGGCCGACTTCGACGCCAAGTTGAGAGCCAACCGCCGGATCCCGGACGAGATTATCCAAGTCCTGGACCTGGTCAAGAACAGCCATCCCATGGACGCCCTGCGCACCGGCATCTCCGCCCTGTCCGCCTTCGATGACGAGGTGACCGACAACTCCGTCGAGGCCACCCTGCGCAAAGGCATTCGGCTGACGGCGCAAGCACCGACCATCGTGGCTGCTCATCACCGTCTGCGGCAGGGACTGGAGCCGGTGGCTCCCAATTCAGACCTGAACCACTCCGGCAACTTCCTTTACATGATGTTCGGCGAAGTCCCGGATCAGGAAACCACCGACCTATTGGACGTGGACTTCATTCTTCATGCCGAGCACGGCGCCAACGCCTCGTCCTTTGGAGCGCGCGTAACGGCCTCGACCATTTCGGACCTGCACTCGGCGGTAACCACCGGTGTCGGCGTGCTCAAGGGCCCGGCCCACGGCGGGGCAGCCGAAGAAGTAATGAAGATGTCCCTGGAAATTGGCAACCCGGAAAACGCCGAAGAGTACGCCCGCAATCACCTGGAATCCGGTGGACGTATCATGGGATTCGGCCACCGCGTCTATCGGGCCGAAGACCCCCGGGCCCGCCACCTCCGGGAGCGCGCCCGCGTCCTGGGTGAGAAGAAGGGCGAGCCGCGCTGGTTTCAGATCCTCTCCCACCTGGAGCAGAACACCATGCTGCCCTACCGGGACAAGGGTATCTGCGTCAACGTGGACTTCTTCGCCGGCGCCATCTATTACCTGCTGGACATCCCCGACGATCTGTTCATCTCCATTTTCGCCTTGGGGCGCATCCCCGGGTGGACTCTCCAGTGTATGGAGCAGTACAAGAACAACATTCTAATTCGCCCGCTGCTGGAGTACACCGGCGATATGGACCTGGAGTACGTGCCCATCGAACAGCGGGCCTAGCCGCTTGACCAAGCATATCCGATGTCTATGCCGGGCAAATAAACCGTGAGTCGGCGTCGGGTTCGGCTGATCTTGTTTTCCGGGCGTCTTGAGTATCGGGCTTGACCGCGGGAAGTTTCCACCGGAATTCGTTGGGGAGGGTCTTACGACCCTCCTCTGTCTTTTGGGAGCGGGTTATTCCAGACAGTGTTCCATGCTCAGCGATTTGATTTTTAAGCGGGCCACCGCATGAGTCCCGCCGAAGTAGAAATACTACGGCGTGTTGCCAGCGGCGGCCCCATAACCTTTGCCGAGTTCATGGATGCTGCCCTGTACTGGCCCGGTGGTGGGTACTACTCCGTGGGCGAACTTTTCGGGGCTTCCGGAGATTACTACACCAGCCCGATGGCGCACCCCGTCTTCGGGGCCCTGCTGTCGTTGCAGCTGTTCCAGATGTGGCAACTGGTGGACCGGCCAGCTTCCTTTACCGTGGTGGAGTTGGGAGCGGGCGACGGTCTGCTGTGCCGGGATATTCTCACGTTCAGCGCCAACCTCCCCAGCGAATTCCGGGACTCGCTAAGCTACCTGTGCCTCGACCGGCGGGCTGGCCGGGGGCACGAGGCAGGATTGCCCCGAGCGTCGCGGGCGGCCGCATCGGGCGTACCCCTGCGGGGAGTGCTAGGCTGCGTCTTGTCCAATGAATACCTGGATGCCTTTCCGGTACACCAGGTGCAGATGACCCGCGGGAAGTTGCGCGAGGTCTTCGTTGGGCTGGACGGGGACGAGTTGGCGGAGACGCTGGCGGCGCCGTCCACGCCGGAACTGGCCCGGCGGTTGGACGGGTTGGGCATTGGTCTGGCGGAAGGCCAGCGCGCCGAAATCAACCTGGGCCTGGCCCCGTGGGCCCGGGCGGCCGCCGATGCTTTGGAGGCCGGTTTTGTGCTGACCATTGACTACGGTGGCCTGGCCCCCGAGCTTTACTCGGCGCAGGAACGGCCCAGGGGCAGCCTGACTACCTACTACCGCCACACCCAGACCGACGCCCCGCTGCGGCGGATTGGCCGGCAGGACATGTCGGCGCAGGTGGACTTCACGTCCGTGGTGCGGGCCGGAGAGGCCGCCGGTCTGGCTACGGTGGGGTTCACCAGTCAGCGCCGCTTCCTCGAAAACCTGGGCTGGCAGCGATTCCGGGACACCCTGGCATCGCAGGCCCCGTCAACGCGACTGGCGCCCCGGGAATGTCAGGCCAACCTGACCGGGTTGACTGACCTGGTGCGCCCCGGCGGGTTGGGCAGCTTCAAGGTTCTGGTGCAGGGCAAGAACATGCCGGCGGCCCAATTGTGGGGGCTGGCGACCAAGCCGACGGGCGAGTTGGAACAACTGCTTTCAACCGTGCCGCCGCCGCTGCTGAACGAGCGGCACGTACCCCTGGCCGCCGGAGGCTGGCCTCAGCCGGAGTTGGAGTTCGAGCTGGAGCGGCTCTGGCCGTGGGATGAGGCCGCGCCCTAACTCCCGCCGGCGTTCAGGTCAATCTGAGCCGCCACCGGCTTCATACTTTCTATGATGAAGGTGATGTGGTCGTCCAGGTCCACGCCCAATTCTTCGGCGCCGCGGCGGATGTCGTCGCGATTAACGTCCTTGGCGAAGTTCTTGTCCCGCATCTTGCGCTTGACCGACGCGGGGGTAACGTCGTCCAGGCTCTTGGACGGGCGCACCAGCGTGACGGCCCGGATGAAACCGGACAGTTCGTCCACGGCGAAGAGGGTGTGTTCCATTAACGACTGCCGGGGGATGCCGGTGTGGTCGCCGTGGGTCAGCACGGCGCGGATGATGTCCTCCGGGTAGCCGTGCTCCCGCAGTATCTCGGCCCCAAAGGTGGGGTGCGACTCCGGCGTGGGGCAGATTTCCCAGTCGAAGTCGTGGAGCAGGCCGGCGATGCCCCAGCGGTCAGAGTCCTCGCCGTACTTGGCGGCGTAGCCCCGCATGGACGCCTCCACTGACAGCAGGTGCTTCATCAGCATCCCGGTCTTGACGTGCCGTTGCAAAAATTGGATGGTCTGCTCCCGGTCCATAACGTCCACTGAAGCGTCCATCAGATAGTTGACCTCCTCTATCCTTTATCCTTCTATTCTTCGGGGACGGGTTCACCAGCTTCAGGGCCGGCGGGCCATCCGTCGGGACCTCCGGCGGCGGCGGCCAATGCCGCCACGGTGCGGACGTTGCGGGGTTCGCAGCGCACGGCGGTGGTCAGAAAGCCGCTGTGGGCCACCATGCGGTGGGCGGGACGGACGCTGCGCTCGGTGACGTGCCAAGGCCGGAGCAGGGTTTCCACCGTCTCGACCATCTGGAACCGCCCGTCCTCCCGAAGCTGCTCCGCCAGGCGATGGACCTGAAGCACGGTGGGCAGAAAGCTGAGGAAAATGCCGCCCATGACCAGGGCGTCGCCCACGACGGCCACGGCCTGCCACGGCTCCGGCACGTCCAGCACCACCCGGTCCACGTTGCGCTGTTCGATGCCCTGATACAGGTCGCCGACGGTGACGGTGAGGTTGGAGGTGTCGGGCGTTACCTGCTCGATGTTGCGCAGGGCCTTGGCGACGGTGGACTCGTTGATTTCGTAGCTGATTACCCTTCCAGCCGTGCCCACCGCCCGCAGCAGCGCGGCAGTCAGCGAGCCGGACCCCAGACCGGCCTCAACCACCGTAGCGCCGGGGAAGATGTCGGCCAGGATGATGATGTTGCCCAGGTCCTTGGGGTAGATTATCTGCGGGCCGCGGGGCATTTCCAGGACAAAGTCGCCCAGGGTGGGGCGGACGGCCAGGAAGACGTGGCCCCGATCGGTGCGGTACCAGCCGCCAACGGTGGCGTTGATTAGCTGGTCGTGGCGCAGCTGCCCCAGGTGGCTGTGAAATATCTGCTCCGGCGCCAGGGTCACCATGTAGCGGCGGTTCTTGCGATCCAGCAGCAGGGCCAAGTCGCCCTCGGCAAAGCAGTTCTTGTCCGTTTCGACCCCGGTCATCGGCGGCTAGTCCCGCACCGACTCGGGGCGCGCGCCCTCCAGGTAGCTGGTGTGCCTGGGCGAGTAGGGGTCCAGGGCGGGGAAGAAGACCAGCAGGTGCGCCGTGTCCTCGCCGATGACCCGGAAGGAGTGTTCGGCTCCGGGGGGTATGACAACGGTGTGGTCGGGGCCGACGGTTTGAGTCTCGCCGTCCATGCTGACCTCAAGGGAGCCGTGGAGGATGACGATAAGCTCGTCAATGGTGTGGGTATGGAGCGGCGCGCCGGCGCCCGGCTCGGCGGTGTTGATGCTGAAGGTGCTGGTGACGCCCTGCTCGTGGCCCGCGACGTCCCACTTGCGGTAGCCGGGACGCCAGGGCACCTCGGGAACATGGGAATGGTCTATGATGGGCATTGCCTGCTCCCACCGGACGGGGGCAGGCGCACCCGTGCCGGTTCGACTAATCGTTTTGCCGGTTATCGTTTTGCCGGTTATTGTACCGCATATCCCGCCGCCCGCTAACCCCAGGACCATATATCCCGTCGCCCACTAACCAGGGCAATCGCGTTTTAATTCGTAACTGGACAATTACGCAGTCTTATGCCGTCCTCATGGCGTGTTGCTACTCGAAAAACCCTCGAAACGCTTGGTACCATTGGAAATCAGGCATTGGAAATCAGGCTGGTTAGCCGGTATATCCCCTCGAGACTGAACGGTTACGGTGGGCGGGGTGCGGCTGAAACCAGTTGGGACTCCTGGAAATCGTGTCATTTTATGCCATTTAATGTCATTTGCCCCTGGACCGCGGCGGGTTGGGAGGCGTCATGCAGGTCTGAGGTTATGGTAAGGAAGGGTTGCCGTGGTTGGCAAGAGGCGGGGCGTCAGGTTAGGCCAAAACAATCATAACGCGACGGCACAGATGGTTGATGGTCCAGTCCGTTTTGGAAAGAAAGGGAGGCCCCAGCCCGTAATCGAGCTGGGGCCTCCCTTCTATGGCCTTCCTTCTGGGGCCCCCGCTGGGGTTGGGACGCGGGGGCGATTTACGGATTTACGCCGTCGGAGCAGCGGCGAAGACGCCGGGCGGGGTCATCAACCGTCGGTCGATCCTCGGTCCATCCGAGGCCGCTGGCCGGCCATACGCTTCATCCCTGCTACTTCGGCGTTGGACCGTCGGTCCATGCGTTGGCGAAGCTGGCCGACCAGGGGCCGGCGCCCTCGGCGTTGATGGCCCGCACCTGCACGTCGTAGCTGGTGCCCTGGGTCAGGCCGGTGATGGTGGCGGTAAGGCCGGTGACGGTTTGGCCGTACTTGGACCAAGCATCCGATGACGGCGCCTTTGAAGCGCGGTACTGCAACTCGTAGCCGGTGATGGGCGGGCCGGTGTTGGTGGGCGCGGCCCACTTGACATCCAGGCTGTTGAGGCCGGCGGCGCCGGAGGAGGAGCGCACCCACCACGGCGCATTGGGCTGACCAGGCGGCTCAATCTCGTCGCTCACCCTCACCGTCACGGCGACGCTGTCGGAAGCCGTCCCGTCGCTGGCAATCACCGTGATTTGGAGGATGACCCCCTCTTCATAGTCGAGGCCCGTGGCCGCCGCCGCCGACAACCGCCCGGCGCTGCTGATGTTGAACCAATCCGCGGCGGTCCCGCCCACGCTCCAGGTGATGGTGTCAACGGCATCCCCGTCGGTGGCGGTGAACGCGCTGCCGACGGCCTGGCGGTCTTGCCGGGCAGCTCGTCCACGCCGGTCACCTTCACAGTCACGGCTGCGCTGTCCGAATCCCTGCCGTCGCCTCGATGCTGAGAACGCGATCGCCCTCAGCACCGAGGCCCGCACCCGCTTAACCGCCGCCCTACTCTGGATGGGTAAGGTCGTTTGACGTCAGCCAAGTACCGTCCTTCGCGCGCACCTTGACGAAGTAAGTGCGCTGAGAATCCGAGTTGACGACCCAGATTGCGATCTCCAAGGCCAGCGACTTCTCCTCAAACTGAGCTATACGTTCTTTTCCGTCACTGCCATGCCGACGATAGAGCTCAATCCGGTCAATCGGGCCGTTCATTTTGATAACAAGCTGCACTCTGGACCCGCTATATGGTTTCTGGCTCAGCGTGACCTCCGTTGCCACCAGCTGTGTTCCGTAAGTGACCGTGTTGCTGGTCCGTATCCAAAGGCCGGCCGCGGTGAGCACATCGGCCACGTAGGTACGCATCGGGACACTTGCTTCGTCGGGGTGGGCGATCAGGCGGTGTTGCTTCTGGACCCTCGGCGTGTCCAACGTAACTGTCAAGATGTGTGTTTCCGTGCCGTTGAGATCAGGCCCTTCCACAGACCACAGCTTAATTTGCATGACAGCGGCGTCTGTCTCGACCGCAATAGATACCACAGAACCATGTTCACTCGGCTCCGGCCCGGGAATTATTACCATCGTTGCTGCCGGCGCTGCGGTTGTGGTTCCCGTGCCGCTGTCCGACCAGGCGCCGGTGCCCTCGGCGTTGGTGGCCCGCACCTGCGCCTCGTATTCGGTGCCGTCGGTCAGGCTGCCGATGGTGGCGGTGGTCCCGGTCCCGCTGTGGGTATGGGTGCTCCATGTCCCCGACGGCGGCGTCAGCTTCTTGCGGTACTGCACGCCGTAGCTGGTGATGGCCGGGCCGTCGTTGCCCGGCGCGCTCCAGCTCACGGTCAACTCCGTGACGTTGGTGGTATTCCCGACTACCGACGGCGCGTCGGGCTTGTCCGGCGCCTCGGTGTTGTCATCGGTCACCCTCACGTTCACGTTCGCGGTGTCGCTTCCGCCGTTGCCGTCGCTGGCAATCACCGTGAATTGGAGGGAGGCCCCGTCCACCTCATAGTTGAGGCCCGTGGCCGACTTCACCGACAACTGCCCGGCGCTGCTGATGTTGAACCTATCCGCGGCGGCGGCGCCCACGCTCCAGGTGATGGTGTCGCCAGCATCGTCGTCGGTGGCGGTGAAGGCGCTGCCGATGTTGCCGGGGGTGTTCTCGGCCACCGTGAACGACACGCTGTCGGGGCCGCCGATGACCGGCGGGTCGTTCACGTCGGTCACCGTCACCGTCACGGCGACGCTGTCGGTGTCACCGTTGTTGTCGGTGACAATCACCGTGATGGAGTGGGATGGCTTGGTCTCAAAATCGAGGGTGACGCCGCTGGCCAGTTGCAGTTGGCCCCCGGTGATGTTGAAGGAGTCTTTGTCGGCGCCGCCCAAGCTCCAGTACCAGGTGGCGCTAGGATCCGCATCGGAGGCAGAGAAGGGGGTGCCGATGGCGCTGCCGCCGGCGGCGTTCTCGGCGATGGTCAAGTCGTTGGGCAGGGGGGTGGCGATGATCGGCGGGTCGTTCGCGTCGGTCACCGTCACGCTCACGGCGACGCTGTCGCTTCCGCCGTTGCCGTCGCTGGCAATCACCGTGAATTGGAGGGAGGCCCCGTCCCCCTCATAGTCGAGGCCCGCGTCCGACTTCACCGACAACTGCCCGGCGCTGTTGATGTTGAACTTGATCCCGGCGCTTCCGCCTTTACTCCAAGTGATGGCGTCGCCGTCCGCGTCGGTGGCGCTGAACGCGCTGCCAATGTTGCTGGGGTCGTTCTCGGCCACCGTGAACGACACGGTGTCGGGGCCGCCGATGACCGGCGCGTCGTTGCCCGCAGCCACACTATGGTCCGAAAACACGGTGGCGCTCTTATTGAGGCCCTGACCGTCGGCGTAGGAAGCTTGAGCCACCAGGTAATGGGCCAGGTCGCCCGCCACCGGCGTGTAGGACGCCGACATGGCCCCGCTGATGGGGTTAAACGTCCCGTCCAAGGTGTCAGGGTCCCAGTCAGAGGAATTGAGCCACCGCCAGGCAGTAACCGAGACGCTGCCGTCGGGGTCGGTCAACGAGGCCGTGATCTCCGTACCCACCGCCAGCATGGCCGGGCTCAAGGTCACCGTCCCCAACTCGTCCACGTTGCCCACCGCCACCGTCACATTCTCGGTGTCCGTATCCGTGCTGTCGCTGACCGTCACCGTGATGGAGTAAGCGTTCTTGGCCTCATAGTCGAAGGTGACGCCGGTGGCCAGCGACAGTTGGCCCCCGCTGCTGATGTCGAAGGAACTAGCGTCGGTCCCGCCCACGCTCCAAGAGATGGTGTCGGCGGCGTCATGATCAGTGTATTCGATCGGGCCGCCAACGGCGCCGGTGGTATTCTCATCAATTGCCAAGCCGACCACGGAATGGGTGTGGATGACCGGTATTTCATTCGTGCCGGTGGAGGGTATAATGGTTTTGCCGTAAACGAGGTCGGACCAAGCTCCTTTGCCCACGGAGTTCACCGCCCGCACCTGAAGCTCATACTTTTTTTGAGATTGAAGACCGGTGACGGCTACGTTTGCGCCGGCGGAGGAAGTGGTGTGCTTCATCACCCAGGCAGTTGAAGCGCCGGCCACTCGAACACGGACATCGTAGCCGGTAATCGCGGGTCCGTTGTTGGCTGGCTCGCTCCAATTGAGGCTGACGCTAGTAGGACTGCCGTACTTCGCTGTCAACCCGCCGACCTTGCCGGGCTCGGTGGTAACATCAGTCACGGTCACCGTCACGGCGACGCTGGACGTATTCGTCTCGTCGCTGGCAATCACCGTGATGGAGTAAGAGGTCGTGGTCTCATAGTCGAGGGTGACGCCGCTGGCCAGCGTCAGTTGGCCCCCGCTGGCGCTGATGTCGAATGAGCCGGCGTCGGCCCCGCTCAAGCTCCAAGAGATGGTGTCGCCCACCGCGTCGGTGGCGGTGAAGGCGCTGCCGATGTTGCCGGTGGTGTTCTCGGCCACCGTTATCGTCTGGCTGGCGCCGCCGCCGATGACCGGCGCGCCGGTCTCGCCGTGGACGTCGTTGACCTTAACCGTCACGTCCTCGCTGTCCGAATCCGTGCCGTCGCTGACCTTCACCGTGACGGTGCGGGTAGCCGCGGCCTCATAGTCGAGCCCCGGCGCCGCCACCGACAACTGCCCACTGCTGCTGATGGCGAACAAGCTGGCGTTGGCCCCGGTCAAACTCCAAGTGAGCGTATCACCTGAATTCGGCTCAGTGGCCAGCATCGGAGCGCCAACCGCGCCGGCGGTATTCTCATCAATCTCCAAGCCATAGATGGGCCTTGTGTGAATCACCGGCCGTTGGTTACCAGAACTGGAAGAACTCATTATAAGATAGAAGCTGTCCGACCATTCACCATAGCCCTCCGCGTTCTCAGCCTGTAGCCGAAACTCCAACTTCTTGCCCGCGGACCCAGACAAGACAAGGATGGTTGGAGAATATGTTTTCCAAGGATTGTCGTCAGGGCGGTTGTCAATCCATGCGGGGTCAGGGTCCGCCGCACTGTATTCATGGACCCCCCTGAACTGCATCCAGTGGTCGGCGAAAAGCGGCGGTCCAGTGTTTGTCGGGTCGTCATAGCGAAATTCTACCCTAGCGCCAACGATATCGATGTTCTTCGGCTGGACGGGTTTGCCGGGCGGCTCGGCCACGTCGGTCACGGTCACGGTCACCGTCACGGCGACGCTGTCCTCCGACGTGCCGTCGCTGGCAATCACCGTGAGGCTGCGGGTAGGCCTGTCCGAGGCCCCGTCCTCATAGTTGAGACCATCCGCCGACGCCACCGACAACTGCCCGCTGCTGCTGATAGCGAACTCAGCGGCGTCGGTGCCGCCCACGCTCCAGGTGATGGCGTCGCCGTCCGCGTCGGTGGCGCTGAAGGCGTCGCCGAGGTTGCCGGGGGTGTTCTCGGCCACCGTTATCGTCACGCTGTCGGGGCCGCCGATGACCGGCAGGGTGTTGGCCGCGATGCGCACGCTGTCTTTGCCGGCGGCGCTGGGAGGGATCGTGCCGATGGCTGACCAGGGGCTCTGGCCCTCGTCGCTCTTCGCCCGCACCCGGACCTGGTAGTTCCCGCCTTCCTTCAGGTTGGCGATGGTGGCCGTCGTGTCCGCAGTGCTGGGATGGCTGCTCCATTCATCGCTACGTCACAGCCGGTTGAGTCGAGGCAATAATGGATGTAATAGCGGGTGATGGGCGGGCCGGTGTTGGTGGGGGCGCGCCAGGTGACGGTCAGGCTGGTGGTGGAGTTGGCGGCCACCGCCGGGGCAGCGGGTCTGCCGGGCGGCTCCCTCACGTTGTCCACCGTCACCGTGACGGCCTCGCTGTCGGTTCCGCCGTTGCCGTCGCTGGCGGTCACCGTGAGGCTGCGGGTGGCGCCGTCCTCATAGTTCAGGCCCGTGGACGACTTCACCGACAACTGGCCGCCAGAAGGGTCAATGGTGAAGGCGGATGATCCGGTCACGCTCCAGGTGACGGTGTCGCCAGCATCGGCATCGGTGGCGGTGAAGGGACTGCCCACGTTGCCGCTGGCGTTCTCGGCGATGGTCAAGTCCGTGGGCAGGGCGCCGATCACCGGCGCCGTGTTGGACTGGGCGCTGGCCGGGTCTGGGGGAGAGTACAGCGCAACCACGGCGAAAGCCGCAATGGCCAGGAGCAAGGCCATGGCCCCAACCCTCAGCCATCTAGAAGCGGCCAACTTGTTCCCTGTTATTGACTTAACCGATGGCATCTTGCTCCTCACATAAGCTGGACGGATAAAAATGTGGACACAGGATAACGGGCTTTTCTCGGAAAGTCGATGGTTTTTTAGGGGCGGTTTTAGGGCAATCGCGTATTAAAGCGTTGAGGGGAGCGGAGGGGCTGATGGCGGAATATGGGGGTTGGGTTACGTTGGGGGATTTATCCCCCAAACCCCCTGAAAAAAGTCGCAGTTGGATGAAACCAATTCATCTCACCAAGTCTGGACAGTTACAGTCCAGCGTAACTGTTCAGGGTTGAGGGAGCGGAGGGGCTGATGGCGGAATATGGGGGTTGGGTTACGTTGGGGGATGAGTCCCCCAAACCCCCTGAAAAAAGTGGCGGTTGGCTGAAAGCCTTGGCTGAAACCAATTTACCTCACCAAGTCTGGACAGTTACAGCCGGGCTGCGGGTTTCCCTAATTGACCCGCCTGCGCTAAAGTAGAGGCAATTATGATGAATCGCTACTACACTCTGGAAGAAGCTATTGCCAAGCTGCCCTGGCTGGAGGAAAAGTTCTCGCAAATGGTGCCGGTGCGGGATGAGCTGGCCGCCCGGCAGGAAGAGTTGATTGCCCTGCTGCGCCGCCGCCGCAACAACGGCCACTCCAGTAGCGAGGAGGAAATCAGCCAAAGCCAGCGGGAGGTCAACCGCCTGACCCGGGACTTGCAGGGACAACTGCGAGAGGTTACCGACGAGGGCATTCTGGTGCGGGACGTGGGCCGGGGGCTGGTGGACTTTCCCGCGCTGCGCGACGGGCGGGAGGTCCATCTGTGCTGGCTGCGGGGCGAAGCGACCATCGCCTACTGGCATGAGACCAACGAGGGGTTTCCGGGACGGCAGCCGCTTTAGGGGCTTTCCTGTTTCATCGCCGCTGCACCGGGGGCTTTTAATTTTCGGAGCACGGGGCTCCGTTGGGGGATTCATCCCCCAAACCCCCTAAATTGGGGTAGTCCGGCAAGCTCAGCGCTGAGCTTGCCGAAGAATTACGGGGAAAACTCCCGGGATGAACGAGTTGGAAGACCCCCGGTTCGCGCGGAGCGGGCGGGGGTGTAATGGTTGGAACCAGACCAAGGAGTAACTGTTCAGGGTTGAGGGGAGCGGAGTGGCTGATGGCGGAATATGGGGGTTGGGTTACGTTGGGGGATGAATCATCCAAATCCCCTGCCCCAAACCCCCTGAAAAAAGTGGCAGTTGGCTGAAACCAATTCATCTCACCAAGTCTGAACTGTTACGGCCAAGGAGTAACTCTTGCTGGAAGTAGAAAGAAGCACCGCCATTTTCGCCGACGCGTGGACTCTATATGAGGACGCCATCGAGCAACTGGATCAGGGCAAGCTGCGCAACGCGGCGGAGAAGGCATGGGGCGCCACCAAGCGGGCGACCGACGCATTCATCCTGGCCCGCACCGGGGACGAACCCCGAACTTCAGGGCAGACCATGCGCCGAATAAGAGAATTGCGCCGGGAAGACCCGGCCATTGCCGACCTCTCGGTCCGTTGCGGTGACCGGGCTCATGTGCTGCACGGTATGTGCTTCTACGACGGGATGTGCGAGCCGGGGGACGAGTTGGAGCGGGACATTCGGGGGACGGCCGATTATATCCGGGACGCGGAGGGGTTGGCGGGGGAAGGGAATTGAGCGGGGGCGTGGGCCTTGCCGCTGCACGTAACTGTTCAGGGTTGAGGGGAGCGGAGTGGCTGATGGCGGAATATGGGGGTTGGGTTACGTTGGGGGATGAATCATCCAAATCCCCTGCCCCAAACCCCCTGAAAAAAGTGGCAGTTGGATGAAACCAATTCATCTCACCAAGTCTGGACAGTTACGGCCAAGGAGTAACTCTTGCTGGAAGTAGAAAGAAGCGCCGCCATTTTCGCCGACGCGTGGACTCTATATGAGGATGCCATCGAGCAACTGGACCAGGGCAAGCTGCGCAACGCGGCGGAGAAGGCATGGGGCGCCACCAAGCGGGCGACCGACGCATTCATCCTGGCCCGCACCGGGGACGAACCCCGAACGGCAGGCCGGACGATGCGGGCGTTCCGGGCAATGCGCCGGGATGACCCGGAGCTAGAATCCTTGTTGGTACGCTACGGGTTCAGGGCTCACGTCCTGCACGGCATGTGTTTCTACGACGGTATTTGCGAGCCAGAGGACGAAACTGCCCGGAACATACGGGAGACGGCCGATTATATCCGGGACGCGGAGGTGTTGGCGGGGGAAGGGAATTGAGCGGGGGCGTAGGTCTTGCCGCTGCACGGCGATGGTTGTCAACCCGGAAGTGGGCGGTTAAAGTTGCAGTGCAGCACAAGAGGAGACCAAGCTGTTATGACATCCACAATAATCAACCACGATACCGAGCCATGGCGTGAGCGGCTTTACCTGCCCGCATACCGCGTTGGCGAAGCGGCGCGATACGTGGGGGCTACCGCTCAAACGATAAGTTACTGGCAGCGGGGAAGTAGAACGCAAAGGCCGGCCCTGCAGGAACGCCCCCCGAGACGGTACTTGTCGTACTACGAATTGGTGGAAGTCGCCTTTGTTGCTATTTTTCGGAAACTTGGGGTATCCCTGAAACGCATCAGGGATGCACGAGAATATGCCGCCGACGTGCTGAAGGCCGAGTATCCCTTCGCGGAGTACAAATGGTTTACCGAAGGCCATCGGGTGCTCCTGAATCTGCAGGAATTGGATGGCACCGGACCTATCGGCCACCTGGTAGCCGCTGACGCCCACGGTCAAATCGGCTGGCAAGAGTTGGTCGCGGACCGGTTTTCGCAGTTCGATTACGAACAGGATATCGCTCTGGTGTGGCACGTCGCCGGCAGGGAAAGCCCGGTGAAGATAGACCCCAGGATGTCCTTCGGCACTCCAACGGTCAAGGGACTCCCGACGTGGGTTCTGAAGGACCGGCACGAGGCGGGTGAGAGCATCCCCTCCATTTCAGAGGACTATGGTCTATCCGAGGAAGATGTGCGGCACGGGCTTGACTTTGAAGGGGTTGAATCGGCTTCCTGAATGACCGGAAACGTTCCCGATAGGCCAATTTTGTTCTTCGACCGGGATGTCGGGACCGCCTTGCCCAAGGCTCTTGGCGTTCTGGAATTTCCCACCACCGTAGAGTACCACCAGAATCATTTTCGCCACGAAGCGGGCGACCCAGAATGGATGCCAGTTGTCGGGCAACGGGGATGGATACTTATTGGGCACGACAGCCGTCACCATCATCGGCCGGCGGAGCTAGCGGCGATTCAACAGTACGGGATGGGGTGTTTCTATTTATGGGGGACCCAAGCCACACGTTGGGAAAAGATGCGATGCTTTCTAAACGCATACGAAAGAATCATAGCTGCTGTCGTGGTTACGCCGCGCCCGTTTATTTTCCGGATTGCGAGGACGGGCGGCCTTAGTCCAGTGCCGATCGGTTGATTCGAGGTATGCATGCCTAACACCCTCTTTTACGGCGACAACATAAGTTGATGATGGATATGAAACGCCGTGAGTGAATCTAATGCTCGATATCTTCCCGCTTTGCTAGGAGCTGGCGTCTCAATATTCGTGGGCTTATCGGTTCTGATGGGGCGGATATATTTTCAGAAATATGCTGAAATCCTCGGGATTCTTGAGTCCGATTTTCGTCTAACCGCAATAGATTATGCGTTATTTTCGCCGGATGTGACTATTGTGGCACTGGGAATGGCCGCTCTGACAGCAGCGTGTTTGTGGGGTCTCATTTGGAGCCATGACAGGATTAGTTGGAACGGCAGATACATAATTGGGGGGGTCGGTCGTTGCTGTTATAGGCTTCGGGTCGCTCGTATCTCTAACGTTCGTACCCCCACCGGAGTTCGTACAGGAATTGTTCCCAGGGGCGTGGGGGTTGGCGTGGGTATTATTGTTCGGGGTTACGTTGTACGGGGGAGTTCTGGCTTTCGCTTCGTTCCTGGAAAACCCGAAGGTGAAGGGCCAGCACTTAAGTGCATCTTCAGGTAGTAGGAACACCGCCAACGACGGTTGGATATGGCTCGGGCTTCCGCTCGTTTCGTTCGTCTTACCAACAATAATATTTGTCGGAGTGGTGTCTCTCCAGGTGTCCACCATGGCAAAAGTCGATGCCGAGCATAATATGGAGAACGCCCGGCCGGCCGAGGTTATCGTAACTACTTCTGGTGAGGCAGTGCCCTTCGTTCATGGCTCTGATGGTTCTGACGGCGTCGAACCAACTGGTGTTTTTAGAGTTATTTTGCGAGGCGACAATTTCGTGTATCTGCGCCCCGCGTATGTTGAAGTCTCCTCTAGTGACTGGGGTTGCGTTAGTAACCGGGGCGAGGGATTGGAAGTATTCAGTGTCCACGCCGTACCAAAGGAACAGATAGCAAGGATTGCGATCATCAATGCCAAGAACTGCACCGAGAAAGACGAGTCCCAACCTGCATCCGATAAGCAATGATGCCTAACACCCTTTTTTACGGCGACAACCTTTTGGTGCTGCGGGAGCACGTGGCCGATGCGTCGGTGGATTTGGTTTATTTGGACCCGCCGTTTAACTCGAATGCGTCTTACAACGTGCTGTTCCGGGAGAAGTCGGGGGAGGAGTCGCCGGCGCAAATTAAGGCGTTCACCGATACCTGGGAGTGGACGCAGGAGACCCAGGCGACCTACGAGCTGGACATCATCCAGAACCCAGCCGTGCCGTCGGCGGTGAAGGACATGATTTCGGCCTTCCGGCAGTTCATCGGACAGAACGCAATGATGGCCTACCTGGTGATGATGGCGCCGCGGCTGGTGGAGCTGCACCGGGTGTTGAAGCCGACGGGGAGCCTGTACCTGCACTGCGACCCGACGGCGAGCCACTACTTGAAGATTCTGCTGGATGCGGTGTTTGGGAAGGGGAATTTCAGGAATGAGGTTACTTGGGTTAGATCCTTACCCCACAACGATGCCCGACGGTTCGGTAGAAGTAGAGACTCTATTTTTTGGTTTGCACGTTCTAATCAATCTACATTTAACCCTCAGTTCCGGCCCCAAAAGGAGTCCAGCGTCCGAGCGCATTACAGACAGGGTGAGGATGGACGCTTTTATCGCTTAGCGTCATTGTTGGCTCCTGGAGGCAGAGGTCCGCGTTATGAATACAAAGGGTACGACCGAAATTGGCGATTTACCCTTGATAATATGCAAAGCTTGGAAGCTCAAGGACGCATCTGGTTTGAAGCAGGGAAATTTCCTCAGAGGATTTTGTACCTGGAAGAATCCAAAGGTGCGTTAGTGCAAGACCATTGGGACGATGTAAGCCCAATGAACGCGATGGCCAAAGAACGCCTGGGCTATCCGACGCAGAAGCCGGAGGCGCTGCTGGAGCGCATCATCAGCGCGTCGTCCAACGAGGGGGACGTGGTGCTGGATCCCTTCTGCGGGTGCGGGACGGCGGTGGCGGTGGCGCAGAAGCTGGGGCGGCAGTGGCTGGGGATCGACGTTACCCATCTGGCCGTGGCGCTGATGAAGAACCGGCTGAAGACGGCCTTCGACCTGGAGCCGGGACGGGATTACGCGGTGGTGGGGGAGCCGCAGGATGCGGGGAGCGCGCGGGCGCTGTGGGAGCAGGACCCTTATCAGTTCCAGTTCTGGGCGGTGTCGCTGCTGGAGGCCCAACCTTTGTCGGAGCAACGTCGGGGAGCGGACCGGGGCATTGATGGGGCGCTGTACTTCATCGACGGGGCGCGGCGGGAGACGCAAAAGGTGGTGGTGCAGGTGAAGGGCGGGCGGGTGTCGTCGCCGCAGGTGCGGGACTTGAAAGGCGTGGTGGAGCGGGAGCAGGCGGCAATGGGGTTGTTTATTTCGCTGGAGCCGCCGACGCGGGAGATGCAGCGGGAGGCGGCCAGCGGCGGGTTTTACCACTCGGAGATTTGGCAGCAGGACTACCCGAAGATACAGTTGCGGACGATTGATGAGATGCTGTCGGGGCAAGGGTTTGATCTGCCGCCGCGTCCGGCCGCGTACCAGCCGGCGCAGCGGGTCAGGCGTCCGCAGGGGCGGCAGGGGGAGATGGAGGGGCTGGCGGGTTAGGGGGAACGGCGTCCAGGACAGGGAGTGAATTGGAATGGGTGCGGCAGAGCCGGGTAGGGCCGGGCAATGGTCTCTGTGAGCGAGGTTGCGCTGACGGTTACATGTCCCGATAAGCCGAGAAGTTCACTACTGTATCGGCGCCTTTCTCCAAAGCAGCCCGATATAGACGGAAATCTACGGTCAGTAACGGGGTGTCAGCATTGATGGCTTCCAGCAGGGCCACATCAGTTAGCCCCAACCGCTCGAATTCCTTGTTGGAAGCCGCCGCCATACTGGCAATGACGACTTCCCGACTGTCCTGAATAATGGTGCGGAGCCGCCTGAACAGCATAGAGCGCTCGGGTTCTACGTGCTGACCGAGAAGATTGGAGGTTTCGGTGAGGGTGTTGGGGGTTACGAACCGCTGGGAGACTTGGTCAAGGAGTCCCCGCAAAATGTCATAGTCGGTTGCGGTATAGTCGCGCAATCGGCGATGCCTGGATACCAAGTCACGACTTTCACTGCCTACCACGAACAGGACGAACAGGTTGGTATCTACAAAATATCCGGTGGGGGGCATCAGCTCAACTTGGAGTCAACCAAAATGCGGTCTTCCAGGGACTCGACCTGTCCGGTTTCGTCATTGATGCAAAGGACTTTGTAAGAACGTCTCTGAGCGTACTCCCGGAGGTTAACCGGCGGAGCAAACCGCCGGTCCCAGGGGCGCGAAAACCCCAGCGTTACTTTCCACGCATTTGAACACTCGTCGAGCTTAACTTCTTCCAGGCCAAGATCCATTATCTCTTCGCCAGCGAACAGTTCCAAGACATACTGCTTGGCCTCTCTGACGGCTTCTTTCACGTCCATGAGGTTCTCCTGATTTATCCTGAACACAGGGAATTATAGCATCGGAATTTGCGTTCCGGCAAAGTTGGCTGAGGGCGGCCTATGCGAAGTGTATGGTCCCACCCGTGCGGGGCGGGACGGCTGACCGGCGGGTTGTATCACTCGGAGCTGTGGCAGCAGGACTATGCGAAGATACAGTTGAGGACGACTGAGGAGATGCTGGCGGGGCAGGGGTTTGAGTTGCCGCCGCGTCCGGCAGCGTACCAGCCGGCGCAGCGGGTCCGGCGTCCGCAGGGGCGGCAGGAGGAGATGGAGGGGCTGGCAGGTTAGGGGGCGGCACTTCCAACAGAACTGGGAACTCGCCAAACCGAACCGGAATAATACGACGGTCGTCGTAACAGTTCAGAGTTGAGGGGAGCGGAGTGGCTGATGGCGGAGTATGGGGTTTGGGTTGCGTTGGGGGATTCATCCCCCAAACCCCCTGGAAAGAATTGGCAGTTGGCTGAAACCAATTCATCTCACCAAGTCTGAACTGTTACCGGTCGTCGCGGTAGACGACGAAACCGGTGTGTTAAAATGCGCTTGTGAGACTGCGCAGGAACCTCAAAGATGTCACCCATAGAGTTGTCCTGGCAACGATAGCATTCCTGGGATATCTGGGTTACTTGTTGGGTCGGGTATCGCGTTAAAAGCGCTGGTTCATCTTTCGATCCCGGAAGGGTCTCTATCGCAAGAAATCCTCGATTTTGTCTTGGAAGTTTCGTTAGTCGGCAGTGCGGTGGTGGTTTCGGTGTGCGGCGCCATCATAGTAGCAGGGGAGGCCATTAGGTCCACATGGGAGTTCTTCTTCCAGGAAAAGGACTAGACGATGCACGACCAGGCTTGGAAAACAGCGAAAAAAGCCGTACACGTAGACCTCCGGATATTTCTTTATGGTGTAGTCGCCGGAATTTTGGTCGGTGCATCCCGGCTGGGCACGTCCGTGGAGGAAGCTACGGCTTTCGGCATTGCTACACTCGTTGAGGTAACCGTAGGAACCTGGTTGGGGATAGAACTGTCTTTGGCGGGTCTACGTTTGGTAAAAAGATGGGTCGATTCGTTGGAAGAACGAGTGGACTCATTGACGTTGCGTTTCGGCATTATGAGCGATGCATCGGGAGACCGTCAGATTAGACAGCCTGAGGCCTGCGACCTTGATCCGGTTAACCTTTGTTAAATGGTGCATACTGGTGACCCCGGTGGGTGTCCTGCTGCTCACCTTAGGCGGGATTACCGGACTAATTGATTTTCGTTCAAACATCTACGCTTTCGACTTCTACATCATTGAGTTAATGGCAGGCGTTGTCATTACATTCGTCGGATTTCTTGGCCAGTGTGTATACCTTTGGGAGGCGGGATATCGAATCGCCCGCTGCGAGGGCAAACTGGACATGGCTGATTCGATAGATGATTGTGCATTAAGCACACGGCAATTGGGCACAATATACAACAGCACCAGTTCTATAATCTACAAATTAACAGGGGCCAAGCTAGCAGCCTGACCCCTGCCCTCAACGGCTCCTCAGGCGTATTGTTAGCCTCCTTACCCCATGTCCCGCATGGCTAGTTGGGCTACTTCGCGGCCCATTTTTACCGAGTAGTTGGTGCCCCGGTCTTCGGGGTAGATTTGGGTGGTGTTGGCCAGATACAGGTTGCGGATGGGCGTGCGGTGGTCGGGGATTCGCTCCCCGTAGTTCAAGCCGATGATGGGCTGAGCTCCGTCCACCTTATGGTAGTGCAACTCGACGATCCAGCCCAGGTCGAAGCGGGGGTTGACCTTCTTCAGGTGGGGCAGGTACTCGGCCAGCAGCTCGCCGGGGCTTAGGCTGTACAAAGGATCGTCCCGGCTCAGGTAGTTGGTGATGTAGACCACGTGATGGCCCCCATAGAGCGAGGGGTCGATCATGTTGGTGTGCTCGATGATCCCCAGGAAGGGGATTGACCGGTCGGCAATGTTCATCCAGTAGACGTCGGACAGGGGTTCGTCCAGGGCCAGGACAATCAGGACGGCGGAAAGGTAGCGGGTGGAGCGCAGGTTTTCCACGTAGTCCTCGGGCAGGCCTTGAATCAGCGAGGGGAAGATGTACGACGGGGTGGTGGCGATGATGCCGTCGTATTGCCTCATTTCCCGGAGAAACTCGGGGGATCTGACCGTCAGGCCGGTGGCAGCGCCGTTGAATACTTCTATCTGTTCAACGGTGGCCTCAACGAAAACCCGGCTGCCTAACTCCTCGATGCGGCGGGCCAGGGTGTCGAAGACCTCGCCAAAGCTGCCGATGGGGTAGCCGAGGCGTTCCTTTTGCCAGGCCTTGCCGCGGGAGGATACCCGGAGGCGGAACTTGCCCCACAGCCAGGCCATGCTGACCTGGTCGTAGTATTCGCCAAACTTGCCCCGCAGCAGCGGCTCCCAGATAATCCGGTAGGCGTCCATGCCCATGTGTTCTATTATCCAGGTCCGGGCGGTGACGTTCTCGAACTTGTGCCAGGCCAGGGTCTTCTGGAGCAGCAAGCTCCACAGGCCAACGCGTATCCGTTGGCTCATCGGCAGGGGGGAAAACTTCAACAAGTCCGCGGGGGAGGAAAAGTTCCAAACCCGGCCGCCGTGGAACAGCCCGACTTTGGAGGTGTACCAGCGCAACCGGTCGGCCAGGCCCAGTTCATTGATTAGCTCGACCATCGCCTGGTCGCTGCGGAACAGGTGGTGGTATCCGCGTTCCAGTTGACCGCCGCCCAGGTTGAAGGTCGAAGCCTGACCTCCCAGTATCGGAGCGGTTTCGTAAACGTCGGCGTGATGGCCGGCGCAGGACAACTCGTAAGCCGCGGCCAGACCGGCCGCTCCACCGCCAATTATTCCGAAATTCACGGCTTGTCCTTTCCTGGAACCACGGCAGGCTCAGGGCGAGCGGGGCGCGGGTTCCGCAGTGGGTTTGGGTCAATCAGCTCTCCCATGGACAGGTGCTGCCGCCACCAGAAGGCCAGACCAACCAGGTTGACCGGCAGCCATAATACCACCAGATGCAGGAACCCGGCATAGGCGGCGCCCACGGATGCCCCCACGCCCAGGGCGACCAGCGTCTGCTGTGCCGCAACTTCGAAGGGGCCGATGCCGCCGATGCTGGTCGGCAGGGCCGCCGCCAAGTTGGAGGTGGCGGTCAGCAGCAGCGCAACCAGCGCCAGGACCAGGAGAGAGTCGAAGAAGCGGTCTATTCCGAAGGAGTAGCAAATCAGGAAATACGTCCCGCCTTCCAGAAGCCAGACGGGCAGAGACAAAACGAACAGGACCAGATGTTTTTTCGGGGACGACAAAATCGCCAACCCCTCGATGAACCCCAACGCCATGCCCCGCAGCCCGGGGCGAAACCGGCCCGGAGACCGGTCTATGACCCAGTCCACCCCGTGGGAGAACCAGGGAAAGTTGGCCAGGGTCAAAACCGCGCCAATCCCCAGGAACACCACCACCAGCGAGGCCGCCACCACTATGCCGGTGGTGCGGTAGGCCGGGTCGGCCGAGTCCAACTCGCCCAGCAGCAGCAGGACGGGCGCACTCACGGCGGCGAAGGCGAGGAGGGTCAGCCCGTCGTACACCCGCTCGACCGCAATGGTTGCCACCGCCGCGCTGCCGCTGACCCGCTCTCTCCGGGCCAGGACGTAGGCCCGGACCAACTCGCCCAGCCGCGCCGGCAGTAGATTGTTGGCCATGTACCCGACGGACACCACCCCGAACAGCCGGCTCACCTTGAGGGAGGCCAGCGGCGAGAGCAGGAATACCCAGCGCAGGGAGCGGAAATACACGGCGGCGAAATACAGAGCTACGGCGGGGGCCACGTACCAGTAATTCGCATCGGCCAGCGCGCCGGAAATTTTGCCGACGTCGGCGTAGTAGACCATCAGGGCCAGCAGCAGGATGCCGGTCCCGACACTCAGCCAGAACCGCCAACTGTTAATCCTCATGGGTTAGAAGCTGACGCAAAGTCCCTCTCTTTGGGGCTGTCCACATTGATTCAATCCGTGATTCAATCCGTCGTTCAACCCGTTCGTTCAATCCGTTCGTTCCTGGTCCCATCCAATCGTTTGTCCTTGGGCCCTAACCCCCGTTCGTCCTGAGATTCTCGAAGGGCTTTCCCCACCACTCGCCTGACCACCCTCTCCGGAAGTCCTCGGATGTCATGGATGTCCGGCGAAGTATGGATGATACAATTATCCCATAGTCGTGGCGCACTGCGGGAACAATTATTCCGCCGGGTGTTGCCACTTTTGATATTGCCGGCCCGCGCCCGCAGCCAGACCCCGGCTGCGTCATTGAGAATAGGTGTGGTACTTGGAGTCGTACCAGTCCCGCTTCAGGTCCCGGAACAGGGCGTAGCCGAGGGCTTCCCGCCAAGCCTCGCGGGTGGATGCGGTCTCGGCGAAAAACGCCAGGTCCAGGCCAAGCTCTTCCCACAGCCCCTCTTCCTGCCGGCGCTCGCCGGGACGCCGGTAGCTTTCCGGGAACCACAGCAGGTCGCGCTGGGGGCCCGTCTTGCGGTAGCCCTCGGGCAGCTTCCCGTCTTCAATGTCGTTTGAGTCGCTGACCAGCAGCGCCGGAGCCGCCGTCCCGTCAGCCTGAACGCAGTCCTCCCTCCAACCGGCTTCGCCTTCTTCCTTGAAGCAGGAAAACCGGACGGCGCCCGCCTCGGTCTCGTGGCGGACGTACCACTGCAACGGGTACCAAACATCATAATCTACCAGGGAAGGATTATCCGCCGCGTCCGGCAGTTGGGCGTTGCCGCTCAGTGCGCTGGAGGCCGCCAGATGGTCGGCGCTGCCCTGGGCGTAGGCCAGAATTTCCACCCGCGAGTCGTCGAAGGTAAAGGCGGCTTGCAGCGCGCTCCAGGTCCCGAAGGCCAGCAGCACGCCGGCGGCGCCCAGCCCCAGCAGCGCGGCGCCCTGGGAACGGGACACCCGCCGCACCTGCACGGCGGCCAAGACGGCCATCAGCATCAAGCTAACCAGCGCCAGCCAATAGGCCGCCGTCAGGGGCGCATCGTCCGAGACGTAACCCCGGAACAGGTACACGATGCCCACCAGCACGGCCCCGGCCAGCGCAGGCAGCAGGAAGACGCCCAGGCGCACGGCGGCGCGCCATTGGACGGCCTCGGTCAGCTCACCCAGGTACTTGCCCGCCAGGAAGATGAAAGGCAGGGTGATGTTCACCAGCAGCCAGGGCATCTTTTCGCTGGCCAGGGTGTAGGCCAATAGGCTCAGGCCCGCCCAGAAGACCAGCGCCATCCCGAAAACGTCGCCCTTGCGCAGGAAATACCACGCCCCTAAAGCTCCGAACACCAGCGGCAGGGTCTCGTAAATCGAAAGACCGACCAAGTAGTAGTACCAGGGTTGGTTGCCCCGGGCCACTTCCTGCTGGGCAATCCAGTAACCCATCCCCTGCCACACCCCGCTGAATGCGCCGGCCGGGTTGGTGAACACCGTCGTGTACAGGGAGATCCATACCAGGTAGAAGATAGCGGCGCAAAGCAGCCAGGTACGACCCCGCCATGCTATTCCGGCGACCACCGAGACGGCCAACGTAACGGCGACCATTGAGATGGCCCCGACGTAGTTCCACGGGATGCCGTTGGCCGCGCTTTCCAAGGCAACACCCGACGGCAGCAGAGCGTTGACCACGGCGTTGACGTTGACGATAGGAGTGGCCAGGATTGCATAGACCCCGGCGGCGAAGGTTACCAGCGCCACCCGCAGGGCCAAAGGCCGCAGCGGCGGGCGGGACAGATGCAGCAACTCCGCCGCTACGGTCAGCAGCAGGCCGGCCACGGCCAGGTCGGCCGCCCAGGATGGACTGCCCGGGTCCAGGGCGTGCCCCACCGGGCGGAACAGGGCAAAAATCGCCGCGGCCGACAGGGCCATCGGGGATGCTACCAGCCCCAGCAGCGCGTTGCGGTCCCATTGGTTGCGTCCCCGTTGGTTGCGTCCCCGTTGGTTGCGTCCCCATTGGTTGGGGTCCCGTTGGTTGGGGTCCCGTTGGCGGAAGACACCAATTGAGGCCAGCGCCGACGCCAGCGCGACCACCAAGGCGACGGCCGCCCAGGGCCCACCGTTGACCACGGGCAAGTGCAGCATGGACCCGCCCCATACCGGCGCCCCGGTGATTCCGGTCGACTCGGCGCCGCGGTTAATCAGGTCCAAGCCGACGAGGTCCTGAAACAAAGCGCCCAACGCCGACCATTGAGGCAGGGTCAGGGTGGCAATCAGCAGGCAAAATCCGGCGGGTCCGGCCATGTCCCGCAGCTGCGCGCGCCGGAATAGCAATGGGGCCCATTGGGGTATCGCCAGCAGGAAGGCCAGCGCACCCAGGGCGGCGGCAACGAAGAACGCCGTTTCCTTGGTGGCGAACATCACCGCCAATACCGCCGACGCCAGGTAAAGGTAACGGTCTTTGTCCTCCTCGAAGTGGCGCCACATCAGGACCAGAAGCAGGGCAGCCCAGAAAGCCATGATGATGTCGTTGCGGCCAAACCGGCTGAAGTAAAGCAGGGTCGGCGAGACCGCCAGCATCAGGCCGGTGAACAGCGCGCCGGTCCTGCCCAAGCTCCGCCGCAACAGGTAGGGCAGCGCCGCCAGTCCCGTACCGAACAGGGCATACCCAACCCGCGCGGTAAAGTCGGTATCGCCGAGCACCCGGAATATCAAGGCGGACATTTCGATTTGGAAGGGACCGTGCATCCAAGGTGAATGGAAGTACTCGTCCCCGTTGGACAGCCGCCAGGCATAGTGCAGGTGGATGGCCTCGTCGTAGTGCATGGGACGTCCGCCCAGCTCCCAGAGCCGCAGTCCCAGGGCAACGACCAACAACGCCAGAAAGCCGGCCTCCAGCCAGCCGATGCGTCCCCGCCAAGGTTTTCGAGTTTCAGCGTTGGTCATACGGTTCAACTTGTACGGGAGTCCTTTTGTACGGGAGTCCTTCTTGTACGGAAGTCCTTCGAGGACCTCAGGACGAACGATTGGATTGGACCCGGTGGATGAGACCCGGGACGAACGGGTTGAATCAACGGCTTGTCCCGCTAATAGGCAGCTCGTAGACAGTTACGCCGTCGGAGGCGAAAACGGTTTCCATGAAGCCGCCGAAGTCGGTCAATCCCGCTTCGCCGTAGCTGTCCCGCTCCCGCCGGCCCACGTAAACGTACCTGACGCCGTACTTTTGCAGCAACCGGGTTGCCTCTGCCGGGTCGCGGCCCGAGTAAATGCGCCGCACGTCCTCGGCGCGTCCCTCCAGCGGCTCCCTCGTCCCGCGCCATTGGTGTTCGTGGCCAGCCCAGCCCAGTATCGTGGGCCGGCCGGTGCCCGACGACACCCGGCCGTAGCCGGTGTAATCGCCGCCCACCGCCTCTACCAGTCTACCGGGCGGCGCCTCTTCCCGGAACCAGGCGATGGCCTGGTACTCCCCCGAATCGCGGGGATGCAGGAAAGCCAAGCCGTCCAGGGTCTTGCCGGTGAAGGAGTAACCGGGGCCGCCGATGCCGGTGCGGTCCACAATCGCCCCCACCGGATAGTATAGCGACACTGCCAAAAGCGCCACGCCAATCCCGGCGGCGCCCATTTGGACGATGGCGGCGGACCGGCTGCCGGTTTTGCGGCGAGACCACAAATAATAGAGACCGTAAGCCCCGGCTATCGTGAGCAGCAACCAGGCTTGATAGTAGGTCTTGAACACCGTGTTCATACGGTTGCCGAAGAAGTCCAGCACGTAAAACAGGTCGGCCAGGGCCAGCAACCCCAGGGCCGACGCCGTAAGCAGGAGGGCAAAACCCGCCGAAGCGCAGCGGTCCAGCCGCACCCGCTGCAGGGCGGAGAACCCGGCCAGCCCGGCCAAGCCCAGCAGAGTCCCGGTCAACAGCAGACGATTGCCGGCCCGCAGGTCGCCCAGGGTTTCGGGGCCAACCACCCATGCAACCAGCCCCAGGCCTATGCCCCACAGAGCCAGCGGGGCGAGGCAAACTCCGGCTGCCAGCGCAACGACCGGCCGGTCGGCCCGGGACGGTCGGCCCACGCCGGACAACTGCTTGAGGCAGAAAGCCGCCGCCAGCAGGACGGGGAACCCAATGGCTGCCAGGAACAGGAAGGGGCGCGTCCCCGGCCCAGTTACCGGCAGCGCGACGGATGCCTGACTGCTGAAGTTGGCGTAGAAGGGCAGGAACAAGACCACCCCCAAGGCAGTTACCGGGACCAGCATCGCCAAAGTCTGCACGGCGGCAGAGACAGGAGACGCCCGAGGCGCGCCGTAGTCGTCCGGCCCGTCATCGTCAGAATCGAGGTCCCGCGGATCCCCCATTGCCCTGGCAAAGATTATGAGTCCCAGGATGACGGCAAACACGGGAAAGTCCCAGGTGTTGATGAACGCCAACGCACCGAGCAGCAGGGCCAGCAAGACCGCCTCCAGCGGATGCCGCCGCAGCCATTGGAGGCCAAGGGGTCCCCGAGTCTGGAATAGATTGAGGCCGACGCCCAGGAACATGACCAGGAAGGGCAGGCTCATCATGTGGGCGTGCAGGTCTCCCAGCAGGAAGGAGAAGAAGGGGAACTCAGTGATGGTGTAGTCCAAGCTGCGGCCACCGGCCAGCGTGTCTATTACCCGGGTGGCCCGCCACCACCACCAATGCTGCTCGGGGAAGAAGGAACCCTGCCCGCCGCCCTCCAGTCCCTTGACGCCCACCCACTGCCAGAACCCGTCACCACCCCAGCCCAGGGAGTGGACCAGCTCCAGCCCGCCCTCCAGGTTACCGATGAGCATCAGCAGCACCGGGGCGGCCAGCCCAAAGACGGTTGCCGCAGATCGGGAGCCGCCGGACAGCCGGACCAGGCTGAAAACGAGGGCGAACGCGCCGGAGGCCAACAGCGCCGGTATGGTGGCGACGGCCAGGTTGTAGCTGACCGGCGATGCGATTCCGGTCAATTTCGCCACCGACGCCAGCATCAGGTGTCCGAAATAGTAGTAGCTGATGGAATGTCCCGCCAGCCAAGGGTCTTCGGGCGGGAGGGAACCGGCAGTCAGGACGGCGTTGAAGAAGGCGAAGTCCATGGGTTTTTCGGTGTGATTTATCTGCGGTACGTCGGCGACAATCGCCAGCCAGAAGAAGAAAAACCCCAGGAACACCAGCTCGGCAGCCAGGATGGTCTTCCACTCCTCCCGGAGGAACTGCCGCAGCGCGTCCCGGCGCCGGTAGGCCAGACAGACAGACACGCCGCCGCCCACGAGGAGCAGAACGGCAAGGGTCCACGGGGAGTTGGGAACAGCCGGGACGTGGCCCAACAACCACCAAAAATAGCCGGCCAAAACCAAGGCCAGCGGCTTGGCGAAACCGTATCCCCGTCCGGGGAGCCGGCGGAACAGCAGAAAGGCCGGGGAAAGGGCAAGCAGTCCCAGAAGTTCCAGGGCGGCCAGCCAGATGAGGGGCTGCGCCAAAGCGGTCACTCAGTTGGCGTCAGTTGGCGATGGAAGGTTGGGCATTAGAGAGTTGGGCATCCGGTGGCTCCAACGTGGCCGCCGGTTCCTAGCGGACAACTTGCACACCCTGAACCTGCCGGAAGGCGCCGGTCAGGGTACCGGGGCCAGCAGCGAATCCACGAAGTCCCGGGGGTCGAAGGGGGCCAGGTCGGCCAGCGACTCTCCGGTCCCGACGAAGAGGATGGGGACTTGCAATTCTTGTTGGACGGTCAGGGCCACGCCGCCGCGGGCGGTGCCGTCCAGCTTGGCCAGGAAGATGCCGGTGCAGCCCACGGCGTCCTTGAAGGACTTGGCCTGGGCGACGCCGTTGTGGCCGGTGGTGGCATCCAGCGTCAGGAGGACCTGCTGGGGGGCGTTCTCGTCCAGCCGAGCGATGACGCGGTGGACCTTCTTCAACTCTTCCATCAGGTTGGACTTGGTGTGCAGCCTGCCGGCGGTATCTATAATCAGCACGTCGGAATTGCGCGCCCGGGCGGCCTGGTAAGCGTCGTAGGCGACCGCGCCTGGGTCGGCGCCGGGCCGGTGAGAAATTACGTCGACACCCACCCGCTGGCCGAGAATTTCGAGTTGTTCCTCGGCGGCGGCGCGAAAAGTGTCCGCCGCGCCCAGCACCACTGACTTGCCGGCTTGCTTGAAGTGGTAGGCCAGCTTGGCGATGCTGGTGGTCTTGCCCACGCCGTTGACGCCCACCATCAGCACCACGTAGGGCTTGCCGGCATAATCAGAGTCCAGCCAAACGTCGGCGGCGTTCTCCGAGTAGAGGCTGTCGGCCAGGGACTCCTTGAGCAGCTCGAAAGCAGCGTCCGGGTCGGTGACGCCCCCGTCCCGGACCCGGGATTTCAACTCTTCGATGATGCGCAAAGACGATTCCACGCCTACGTCGGCGGAAATCAGAATCTCTTCCAGCTCTTCCCACAGTTCGTCGTCGAGGTTGGAAGAGCGGAGCAGATTGAGGACTCGGCCAAACCAGCGGGAGCGGCTGCGCCGGACGCCCTCATCCATCTGCTTTCGGTTTTCGGCGCGGTCGCGCTTGAAGATGCCAAACATATATGTCGTATCCGTGGTGGATTACCGGGTGTTGGACCAGATGGTTCTGAAACGCAGGAATCAGGTGGCGGTGGGCTGTTGTTGACAGCGCAGCGCGTCCTGAGCGGCGGCACGTTCGGCATCGGCTTTCCTGCCCCCCTCGCCGCGGCCGATTACCTCGTCATCCATGACGGCTTCGACGGTAAAGACCGGGCAATGGTCCGGCCCGCTCGCCGCCGCCAGACGGTAGGTCGGGGCCGGTTTACCCAAGCCCTGAAAATGCTCCTGCAAAGCCGACTTGGGATTTTCCCGGGGCGCTCCCAAGCGGCAGGCGTCGTCTACCGGACCGGACAGCGTTTCCAGGACAAAGGCGCTGGCCCGCCGGTAGCCCTGGTCAAGATAGACCGCCGCCACCAGGGACTCAAACACTGCGGCCAGAATCGTGTTGCGGCTCCGCCCTCCCGTCGCTTCTGCGCCCTTGCCCAGCACCACGAAGTCGCCCAAGCCCAGCGAACGGGCGGCGGCGGCCAAGCTGTCATCGCATACCAATTGGGCGCGAATTTTGGACAATTCCCCTTCGTCCAGGGACGGCAGGCGGTCGTAAAGCTCGGTGGAAATTGCCAATTCCAGCACCGAGTCCCCCAGGAACTCAAGGCGTTCGTAGGACTCGACGTTGGAGCAATCGTCCTGCTCGTTGAGAAAAGAACGATGAACCAGGGCCTGCTGCAACAGGCCCTGGTCGTTAAAGGATAACCCAAGCGCGCGGCCCAAATCCCCAGCGGGCAGGGTCACTGCTAGATG
Organism: Dehalococcoidia bacterium; assembly: GCA_965262735.1. GTDB lineage: Bacteria > Chloroflexota > Dehalococcoidia > Lucifugimonadales > UBA3495 > CATOSK01. The sequence goes on from CBDHFS010000002.1 coordinate 1,436,025, forward strand.
ACTCCGTGGGGCCACGGGGGCTGGGGGCGCTTAACCTCGCCGACGTGACGCATGGTGGACACCATGGTGGTCAGGTTGTCGTAAATGGCGCCGGCTTCTTCATCCGGGGGAATGAACATCTTGATGAACGCCGAACCGCCGTCGGGGAAGACGTAGGTAGGCACACCGAAGGCGCCGTATTCTTCGACGGCCTTGGTGTGGCTCTCGCCAATCTGCCGCAGCAGGTCGGGGTCGACCAAGTCTTCCTTGAACTGGCCAATGTCGATGCCGGAGCGGATAACCGCTTCATCGATAACCTGGGGGTCGTTCAGGTCCTTCTTCTCTTCGTGGCGGGACCGGAGCAGGGACATGAAGAAAGACTCGAAGGCTTCCTTGCCCTGGCGCTTGGCGGCCAAACCGGCCTGGTGGGCCAGCAGGGTCTTGTCGGAGCCGTCAATAATCTCCGGCCGCTCCCAGACCTTCATTTCGGCGTCGGGGCCGGCGTTAATCTGGGCCAGGGAAAACGGCTGCCAGTCTACCTCTACCGTCTGCCCGGTGGTCTCCCTTACCTTCGACAGCCACACGGCTGCGTTGTAAACGAAGGGTCAACGGAAGTCGTAGAAAGTGGTGAAGTTGGCCTCGGTCATGACGTACCTCCTTGAGATTAGTCAGCAATTGGGTCAACCGGATTGGTCGTTGGCCTGCCGGAACTCCCAAAGTAACCGGCGGCGTTTTGCAACGCTAGTTCCGGTCGGCCAAGTTGGGTTGATTGTAGCACAGGCATCCGGCCCGGCCAACCAACCCAGGAATATCTTCCGGGGGTCTTGGGACGGATGGGTGGGGTACGTTGGGGGATGCATCCCCCAAACCACCCGGATGTGGGAGTTTTTTGAGGGTATCAGAGACTGCCCTCGTGGAAACTTGGGACGAACGCCGGTCAACCCCGCCAAGGCCCGCAGCGGCATTAAACCGGGGGGTGTCCTGCCCTGTGCTATAATTGGGCAACACTCAGGAGGCCATTTCCCACGCCGGAACTGCGGGATACCCACCACCTTTTTCAGTCCATCGAAAGCTCCCTCGAAAGCTGCGGTGATGACGATAACTTGGCGTTCCTGCGGGCCATGCGCCAACGGGCATGGGACGGGGAACTGCCGCTTTACCTGGTCGGCGGTCCGGTCCGGGACGCCCTGCTGGGTCACCCGGTCAAGGACCTGGACCTAGTGCTGGAGGGCGACGCGGTTGCGTTGGCGCAAACTATTGCAGCCGGCACGGGTTGGGGCCTGGTGGTCCATCGGCGGTTCGGCACCGCCACCCTGTCCCACGGTAAGGCCCGCGTTGACCTCGTAACCGCCCGCAGGGAAAGCTACCCGCAGCCGGGGTCCCTGCCCAACGTGGTCCCCGGCAGTATCAGCGACGACCTGGCCCGGCGCGATTTCACCATCAACACTCTGGCTCTGCCTTTGGCCGCCCGGGGAAGAACGAATGGCGGGGCGCTGGACCGGCACGGTGGGCTGGAAGACCTCCGGCAGGGGTTGGTTCGCACCCTTCACGCGGGCAGTTTCACCGACGACCCGACCCGCATCTTCCGCGCCGTCCGGTACGAGCAACGGTTCGGGTTCCGGCTGGAACCGGGCACCGAAGCCCAGTTGCGAGCGGCCTTGGCCGAAAGGCGGGTTGACACGGTGAGCGCCGACCGGGTTCGGCACGAGTTGGAACGCATCCTGGCCGAGGAGCGCCCGGGGCCGGCGCTGAAGCGCGCGGCGGAGTTGGGCGTGTTGGCCGCGATACACCCCGCGCTGGACCGGGCATCGGCTGCGGCCCTGCCCGAGACCGCGCCAGCGCCGGTCTACTGGGCGCTGCTGGTTTACCAACTGACCAGCGGGCAGGCCGGTGAGTTGGTGCGCCGGTTGAACGCCCCTGCCCGGTGGAAGAGGACGGCGCAGGACACCATTGAGGTGCGAGACATGGAGTCCCGTTTGGCCGACCCCGGCCTGCCCGCGTCGCAGGTTTTCGACCTGCTGGCCGGGCGCGACGAGGCCGCCCTTGATGCGGTGGCCCGGCGGTGCGGCGACCCGGCGGTGAGCCGGCGCATGACCGAGTATCGCCGGGAGTTGGTCTCGGTCAACCCGGTGTTGGACGGGGATGCCGTCGTCGCTATGGGCATTCCGCCCGGCCCGGCGGTGGGTGCCTTGCTCCACCGGCTGCGAGCGGCCCGGCTGGACCGGGTGGTACACTCAGAGGACGACGAGCGGGCCTTGGTGTCGGATTTCATGGCCGGACGAAGAAGGGCCGGTTAACCGGGAAGGAGGGGCGGCTGTGACTCAGCGAAACGACCAGGAAAACGACCAGGAACAAGAACGGGAGTCCTGCGTTATCTGTGAAGGACCTCTGGACGGGTTCAATCAAACGGCCTGCCAGATGTGCGGCGGATCGTTTCATCAACCCTGGTCCGAGGACAGCGGCATTCCCCATTGCGGCCGCATCGGAAGCCACGACGACACGCTGGCCGTGGTGTTTATGTGCAACGATTGCTACGAGGGCCGGCAGTAGCCGGGGCAACATGGACGGGGATGGGTTACGTTGGGGGATTCATCCCCCAAACCCCCTAGATGGGAGAGTCCTTATAGGGACGAACATAGGGACGAACGGAGTATGCCTCCTTGGGGACGGGGGACAACGGATTTAGACAGGAGTTTAGTTGCCCATGAAAGCGGTTTATATCGAGGCCCACGGCAGCCCGGAAGTGTTGACCTACGGGGACCGGCCCGAACCGGAGTGCGGGCCGCGGGAGGCGTTGGTCCGGGTTAGGGCCGCCGCGCTGAACCGGCTGGACCTGTACACCCGGGAGGGAGGCCGCGGGCTGCGCCGGGAGTTTCCGCCGCCGCTGATCCTGGGCGGTGACTGCGCCGGCGAGGTCGTCGAAGTGGGCAGCGGCGTCACCGGGCTGGCTGTGGGCGACCGGGTGGTGGTCAACCCGCTGATTGACCCCGGGCAGTTGAGCGCCTTCCCGCCGGAGGCCGCGGCGCCGCCGCCCCGGTTTATGGGCAGCGCCTCCGACGGCAGCTACGCCGAGTACGTGACCGTGCCGGCGGTCAACGCTCACCCCATCGCCGACGGCGTTTCCTTTGAGCAGGCCGCCGCCGCCCCGACCACTTTCCTGCCGGTCTGGAACATGATGGTCCGTCGGGCCCAGCTCAAACCGTGGGAAACCGTCCTGGTGCTGTCGGCCTCAGCCGGGGTGGGGACGGCGGCGATTCAGACAGCCAAGAACGTCGTGGGAGCGCGGGTCATCGCCACCACCAGCACCGCCGAAAAGGCGGCCCAGGCCCGCAGCCTCGGCGCCGACGAGGTGATTAACTACACGGAAGAGGACATCGCCGAACGGGTCAAGGCGCTGACCGGCGGGCAGGGCGTGGACGTGGTGGTGGACCACGTGGGGGCCGAGTTCTTCACCGCCGCCTTCAACTCGCTGCGGCCCGGGGGCCGCTACACCATCTGCGGGGCCACCACCGGCCTGCGCGCCGAGTTGCACCTGGGGCTGCTGTTCACCCGGCAGGTGGAGATCTACGGCGGGTTCATGGGCACCAACGAGGATATGCGGGAGATTGTGCGGATGCTGGACCGGGGCGTGATTCACCCGGTGGTGCATCGGGTGTTTCCCCTGGCCGAAGCCGCCGAGGCGCACCGGGAGATGGAGCAGACCAACTTCTTCGGCAAGCTGCTGCTGCAACCCTGACTGCGGCTGCGGGGGCGACCCCGTTGCCGTCGGTTCCTGGGAACCCCGGGCGGTTGACCTACCCGTCTTCCCCTACTTAGCCAGCCGGCGTCCGTGGAACAGGTACTGGTTGGCATAGCCGGCGTAATTCCCGAAATACTCGTGGGCCCATTGCTCCAGCACCGGGTTGGTAGGGGGCTTTTGGCCGGGGAAGTACCACTCGGCCAGGGCGCGGCGCACCCAGACGTCCACCGGGAACGCCTGCGGTTTTTCCAGCGAAAACAGCAGGATGCAGTTGGCGATTTTTGATCCGATGCCCCGGCAGTCCATCAGTTTTTCCTTGGCCGCCTCGTAGGGCATAGTGGTCAACTCGTCCAGGTCCAGCGACCGCTCCAGCACCCGGAGCGTGACCTGGTGGACGTTGGGAGCGCGGAAACCCAGCTTCAGGTCCCGCAGTCCCTGCTCGCCGGCCTCCACCAGTTGGGCCGGAGGCGGGAAGGTGTGGCGCACGTCCCCGTCCAGGGTCACCGGGTCCCCGAAGGCTTGGGACATCGCCTCCATGTTGTTGTGAATCTGTCTGATGCTGTTGTTGGCCGAGCAGACGTAGGCCACCAGGCATTCCCAAGGTTCCTGGCGCAGGATGCGCAGGCCGGGCCAACGTTCAACCATGGCCGCGACGCGGTCGTCCCGGCATATCTCGGCGTAGACCTGCGCCAGGTCGTCGTCCAGCCGGAAGTAGTGCTGCAGCACGGGAATCATGTCAGTTTCAGGCGCCGGACCGGAGCGGAATTCAACGCCTTCCGGGGTCTGGCGCATTTTGACGAAATTGCCCCGGACTACGCCGGAAAACCAACCGCCGTCGCTCCGCCAGCGGTGGGCCTGCCCGCCCACCAGGGTGGACTCCAGGTCAAAGGGTTGTTGGACAGCCAGTTCCATCATTAATCCCGACGTTTATCCCGCGTTTATCCCGAGGCCATTCGCTGCAAGTCGTTCGTCCTGAGGGTCTCGAAGGACTTCCTTACCCCACCCATTCCGCGGCCAGGTCTCCCACCGTTGCCAGGTTGCAGGGTTTCATGCTGCAAGGGGGAATGGACTGGATAAACGCGTGGCCGTAGTTGCGCCCGGTGATGCGGCGGTCCAGCACCACGATGGCTCCCCGGTCGGTCTTGCGGCGGATTAGCCGCCCCGTCCCCTGCCGGAAACGCAGCACCGCCTGGGGCACGGAATACTGGTTGAAGGCGTCGTCGTATTGCTCGGACCGGGCCTTGACGATGGGGTCCGACGGCACCTGGAAGGGCAGGCGGGTCAACACCAAGGCCTTCAATATGCCTTCGGGCAAGTCCACGCCCTCCCAAAAGCTGCTGGTGCCCAGCAGTACGCTCTTGGGGTTTCCGACAAACCTCTGAGTGAGCTGTCGTGGGGAGCCGTCGACGCCCTGGGCCAACACATACACCCCCTGTTCCATCAGCCGTTCGCGCACCTGGTGGGCCACCGCCCGCAAGGCCGCGTGGGACGTAAAGAGGGCCATCGTCCGCCCGTCCAGCGAACGCCCCAGGTCGGTCACCACCCGGGACACCGACTCGATGTAGCGGTCGGCGTTGGGCTGGGGCATATCTTCGGGAATCATCAGCAGGGCCGCCCGTTGGTAGTCGAAGGGAGACCCCACCAGCAACTCCGGCGTTTCGTCGTCAACACCCAGACGCTGGCGGAGGTAGCTGCAATCCGGACCAGTCCGCCCTGCGGCCCTCGACGAACTTCCCTGCCCCTGAGTGCTCAGGGTTGCGCTGGTGAGGACCACGCTCTTGGTCTGGCCGAACAGCCGGTCGGCCAGAAACTCGTTGACGCCCAGCGGCGCGAAGTGCAGTGAAAGCTCATCCTTGGACTGGTCCCGGGCAATCCAGGTTATGCTCCCGTCGGCCGGCGCCCCGATGACCGCCGAAAGCTGCTCACGCAGAACGTTCAGGTCTTCCTGGACCGCGGCGGCTTCCAGGTTGAACGGGTTATCATCGCCGTCGGACTGCCCGCCGGACGACGGGTTGGCGCGTTCCACCATGTTTTGCAGATGGGAGAGCCGGTTGACGGCCCGGCCCAGCGAGACGTCCACATTCTCCCATTCCAGGGCGAGGTCCTTCCAGGACTGGTGCCGGCGCATGGGCGGAGTAATCAGCAACTGCCCGAAGTCCCCGGCGCGCTGGTCGTTCAGAAAAACGCCGGCGGCGACCCACAGCCGGTCCCAAAGCGCCATCAGATCCGCGGGCATCGTTGCCAGTTCGCCGGCAACCTCGGCGCCCTCCTGCCTGACCGGGGCGGCCACGCCGGGCTGAGTCAGGACAGCCTCCGCGTCGGATACCAGCCGGGCCAGCGGCTCCAGTTTTTCGGCGAGCTGGTCTTGCAGGATTTCAAACCCCAACTGCCGGGTGGCCTCTTCTTCCAGGTTGTGGGCTTCATCCACGACCAGGCGCTGGTACTCGGGTATGAGACCACCGCCGCGCACCAGGTCAACCAGCAGCAACGAATGGTTGACGACCACGATGTCGGCCTGCTCAGCCCTTTCCCGGGCATTGCGGTAAAAGCAGGGGCCGCCGTTGCGCAGGGTCAAACAGCCGCGCCGGTCTCCCGCGGAAACCCGGTTCCAGTTGAAGGAGTCCCGCCCCGGCAAGTTTACCTCGGCCCGGTCTCCCGACTCGGTGTGCTGGAGCCATACCGCCGTCTTGCCCAACAGCCGGGCCTCGTCCACGGACAGGCCACCGCTGCGGGACAGGTTGCCCCAGCGGTTGAGGCACAGGTAATTGCCCCGGCCCTTGAGCAGCGCGGCCTGAATCTGGCCTTCCTCAACCAGGCCCGCCTCTTTCAGCACCTCGATGACCGCGGGAATGTCTTTGTGGACCAACTGCTCCTGAAGGTTAATGGTGTTGGTGGATATAACCACCCGCTGCCCCTGGGTTGCGGCGAAAATGGCCGCCGGCAACAGATAGGCCATGGACTTGCCGACGCCGGTGCCGCCTTCCACCACCAGGTGATTCCCCTGGAAGATGGCCTCGGAGACCTGGGACAGCATCTGCGCCTGCTCTGGCCGGTACTCGAAACCGGGGAAGGCCAGGGCGAAGGCCCCGCCGGGCTCCAGCATTCCGAGAATCTCCGCCGGGTCAATGCCAGCCCCGCCTCCAGTCTCGGTATCAGACCGTCCCTCGGCGTCGTCATGCCGGACTGCCGGACGGCGGCGCTGGGGCCGGGCCAGGCACGCGGTCAGATGTTCCTGGTCCAGGCCGGTCAACCCGGAAACTTTCCCCGGACGGCCCTCGTCCCGGGCTTCTGCCAGCAGTGACCCCATCCCCCACCGGCTGCTGCCGGCCAGCGTGTTGATGAAGTCCAGCAGGCCGGGGTCGGCCTGACCGGCCCGGCGCAGCAGGCCGATGAACACTTCGCGGGTGGCCTGGGCGTCTTCAAGGGCCCGGTGGGGGTTGGCATGCTCCACTTGCAACAGGTTGGCGAGGTATACCAGGGAGTATTCCGGCGTCGTGGGCAGGAACACCGAGGCCAGGTCCCAGGTGTCGTAGGACGGATTGGGCAGGGTCAGGCCGTGGGTGCCCAGGAACCGGAGGTCGAAGGCAATGTTGTGGCCGACCACGGGATGCCCGGCGACGAAGGCTCCCAGCCGGTCGGCGACGGCGTTGAAGCGGGGGGCGCGCTCCACCTGCCGGGGGGCGATGCCGGTGAGCCGCTGCACAAATTCGGGAATGGGCCGGTTGGGGTTAACGAAGGTCTGGAAGGTGTCTATGACCTCGGCGCCCCGGAACTTAACGGCGCCGACTTCAATGATGGAGTCACGGTCATGGTCCAGCCCGGTGGTCTCCAGGTCCAGCGCAACGAAGGTCTGACGGGAGATTTCCCCGGTGGTTGCCGTCTCGTTCACCGCCATATCCCGCCGCCTTCCCCGTCCTTGGATTGCTTCGCTTGTGGGTCGAATTGTGGACCAACCGGCGCCGCGCCGGTCAGGCAACTGTCTCGACAACCCGTTCTTCCCGGGGACCTCGAAGGACTTGCCGTGAGACAGGTTCTAAGGGGTATAAGGCCGAAGGTTGCCCTCTCTCAGTCCCACCGCCGGGTAAAACGACCCGTCGTGGAGGGCTTTCAGAAACTCGGCCTCGGTCTGAATGTCGTCCCTGAAAGCAGTGACGAACCTGCCCAGCCCGTGGGTGGAGTGGGCGTCGCTGCCCCCGGTAACCGGCATCTTCAACAGTCCGGCCACCTTCATAGCGAAGGCGTTTTCCTCGTCGGCGGTGCCGCCGTTGGCGACCTCGATGGCGTGGGCCATCCGGAAGACCGGGTGGTCCAGAGCATCATCGGGTACTTCCGGAAGCGGGTCCGGCAAGGAGCGGTACAGGTAAGGGCGTTCCCTCATGTGCTTGCCCAGCACGCCCCGGAAGGGATGGGCGCTGACGACAAACCCTCCGACGGCACGGGCGGCTTTGCAAAGCGTCTCCGCATGGTGAAAGCCCGATTGGTAGCAGTCAATGCCGAAGGCCAGCATATGGCCCATGTCAGTATCGGCTTCCATTGCCCTGACCAGCGCCACTTCGTGCCGGGCGGCGAAACGCTCGAACTCGTGCCGATCCCACGGGCCGCTGTGCTCGGTAATGCACAAGCCGCGCAGTCCCAAGCGTTCCGCCTCGAGAATCAGGTCTTCCGGCGTCAGGCTGCTGTCGGCGCTGCCCTTGGTGGTGTGGATGTGGAGATCGAACAAGCGGGCCATAAGTCGCCCCCATTGTAACTAGGCGGTTTTGCTCAGTCAACGGCCGGTTGTCAGGGCAACGGTCCAGGGTTGAGGGGAGGTAAATTGGTTTCAGCCAAGGCTCTCAGGCAACTGCCAATTTTTTCCAGGGGGTTTGGGGGATGAATCCCCCGTAACCCAACCCCCCATATTCCGCCACTCAACCCTGAACAGTTACACTCAAGTCAAGGGGGTTGACTAATTGGACAATATGGAAGAGGATATTACTTGATAGGCTGGTTACTGCGTAGCGGGGGCTGGCCTTCTTTGTTGAGGTAAGGTCACCAGACCATAACCATCCACTCGCCCCTGTCTACTTCGACGAAACTTCCCCTCAACAATTTCCCAGTCTTTGTGGTCGGTCTTGCCCAAAACGTGCCGGCCAATGGGCGACACGACCAAGTCCGCCAACTGCAACCCCGCGATATTGTCCTTCTTGGCACGCAAATTAAGCGCCGCTATCCGGGAGTCTATGACATTGGACCGAAGGAACCGGGTGCCCTGGATTTTCAGGTTCAACCACGCCAGTTCCAGTCCCCGGTCCAACGTTGAGTCCCGGCTCTCCGCTATGATTACGCCGCCTTTGGGCACCGGACCGACTTCAAAGCAGAACCTCTCTACCAGAATATCCAGGCTGATGAGATAAGGGTCAAGGGCAGCCACCCCGTAACGGTTCAAGTGTTCTTCCTTACGCACTACACAGGCCACCACCGAATAATGCAAGTCTTGCATCAAGTCATTGAGCCGTTCGAAAAACCGGCTGCGAAACCCTGAATCTTTCATGGCTTCAAATCCGTTCCGGTTGCGAGTTATATCGGAGGTATGCAGTACGATGTCGGTTGAGCCGAACATTTCGAGCTTAAACTCATCAAGGGATTCCCTCAGAGTTCCTTCGGCGTAATCCTGGTCCATGATGACCCCGCCGAGCACGAAAATCGGATAACTAGGGTCAACCACGGATAAATTGTGGTCGCCGGATTCGTCAAGGAACAACACTTTCACAGATTCATCTCGGCGGGTGTTTCCGCCTAACCATCGCCTGGCCCAATTGCAGTCCCGGGCGTTCCGCCTCGAGAATCAGGTCTTCCGGCGTCAGGCTGTTATAGGCACTGCCCTTGGTGGTGTGGACGTGGAGATCGAACAAGCGGGCCATAAGTCGTCCCCACTGTAACCAGGCGGTTTTGCTCAGTCAACGGCCGGTTGTCATGGGTAACTGTTCAGACCTGGGGTGTTGGACCGGCCCAGGCCGGTTGAGGAGTCGCCGCCCTGTAACTGTTCAGGGTTGAGGGGACCGGAGTGGCTGATGGCGGAATATGGGGGTTGGGTTACGTTGGGGGATGAATCCTCCAAACCTCCTGCCCCAAACCCCCTGAAAAAAGTGGCAGTTGGCTGAAACCAATTCATCTCACCAAGTCTGAACTGTTACGCCGCCCTGGCTGCAATGGCGTCCCAATCGCCGGTTTGCTAGAATGTCCCCATTCTGAAACCTTTGGCTGAGAGGATGTTTATGCCACTCCATTACGACGGCGAAATCAAGATTACCAAGATAAACATGGGCCCCTATAACAACAACGGCTATATCGTCGTGTGCCCGGCGACCAACGAAGGCGTGATTATCGACACCCCCGCCGAGCCGGAAAAGCTGCTGAACGAGGTTGGCGACGTGGACATCAAGGCCATTCTCATTACCCACGGCCACCAGGACCATTTGCTGGGGTTCGCCGAAATCACCGGGGCCGTGGACGCCCCCGTATCGTCCGGAGAAGAAGACGCCAAGCTGCTGCCCTCGCCGCCCACCCGTCCGTTGAACGACGGCGACGAAATAAAATTCGGCAACCAGACCATGCGGGCCTTGTTCACCCCGGGCCACACCGACGGCTCGACCTGCTTCCTGCTGGGCAATCACCTATTTTCCGGCGACACGCTGTTCCCCGGCGGACCGGGAAAGTCCCGCTCCCCAGAGGCCCTGCGGCTGGAATTGGACAGCATCACCCGTAAGCTGCTGACCCTGCCCGACGAGACCGCGGTCTACCCCGGCCACGGCGATGACACCTCCATCGCGGAGGCGCGCCGCCAGTACCAGGTCTTCGCGTCCAAACCCCACCCGGACGACCTGCACGGCGACGTTTCCTGGCTGGAAAGCTAACCGTCCGCCGCCAACTCAGCCGCCAACTCAATCGTTTAGGCCCCCACATACACCGGGCGGCACGGGGGCGAGCTTCGAGGGCCATTCAAGTTTGTCCCAGGGCCCTCGAAGGGCTTGCTGTGAAGTCTTACTCTAACGAGGTGGAATGTTCCAACGCACCGTTCTCGATAACCAACTCCGCGTCCTCGCCGCCCCCATGCCCCACGCGCTGTCGGTGTCCATCATGATCTGCGTGGGCGCCGGCTCCCGTTACGAACCCAAAGAACTGGCGGGATTGTCCCACTTCCTCGAACACCTGCCCTTCAAGGGCAGTCGCGGCTGGCCCACGGCTCAGGCAATTAGCGACGCCATTGAGGGCGTGGGCGGGTTGATGAACGCCAGCACCGACCGGGAAATGACGGTCTTCTGGTGCAAGGTGGCCAAGCCCCACTACCGACAAGCCTTCTCGGTGTTGCTGGACATGGTGCTGCATCCCATCCTGGACCCGGCCGAGATGGAGAAGGAGCGCGAGGTCATTCTGGAGGAACTCCGGGCCACCAACGATTACCCGGCGCAGCTGGCGGACCTGCTCATTGACGAGACGCTGTGGCCGGACCAGGCGATGGGCCGCGACGTGGGCGGCACCCAGGAAACGGTCAAGGCAATTACGCTGGACGACGTTCGCGGGTACATGGAGCGGCAATACAACCCCGCCAACACGGTGGTAGCCGTGGCCGGCGGCATCACCGAAGCCGAGGTAGTGGAACTGGTGGGAAACGCGACCCAATCCTGGCAGCCCTGCCCGGCTTTGGACTGGGAGCCGGTGATCGAAAGCGTACCGGGCCGGGACGTACGCATTAACCAACGGCGCACCGACCAGTCCCACCTGTGCCTGGGACTGCCGGGGTTGGCCCTCACCGACCCGGACCGATACGCCCTGGCCATGATGAACGGCGTCCTTGGCGACGGGTCCAGCAGTCGCCTGTTTCTGAACCTGCGGGAAAATCTGGGGTTGGCCTACGACGTCGCCAGTTCTATCACCAACTTCCGGGACTGCGGCTCGCTGGTGGTCTACTGCGCCGTGGAACCCAGGAAAACCCGGGAGTCGTTACGAGCCATCGTCGAAGAAGTACGGCGCATCCGGGAAGGCGTATCCGAGCCGGAGTTGGACCGGGCCAGGCAGTTCTCCAAGGGCCGCACGCTGCTGCGCATGGAGGACAGCAGGTCGGTGGCGGCGTGGCTGGGTTCCCAGGAATTGCTGACCGGCCAGGTGGCGACGGTGGAGGAAGCCGTGGCGCTTATCGAAGGGGTTGGTCCCGAGGACGTGGCACGGGCAGCCGGCCGAGTCGTGGACGAGAACCTGCTGAAGCTGGCCGTGGTGGGGCCGCACCGCAGCGCCGAGCCGCTGCTCAAGCTGCTGCACTTCTGACCCAAGAGTCCGTTAATTCAACCAACGATTCGTTAAACCGGGCGTCCGGAAACCGGGCGTCCGGTCGTTCAACCGTTCGTGCTGAGGCCCTCGAAGGACTTCCTCGTGAAGTAGTTTCTAATCGGCGGAGGGGTCGAACTCGGCCTGCACCGGGTTGCTCAGGACGCCGATGCCGGGGATGTCCACTTCCACCAGGTCCCCTGGTTTGATGGCGGTGGTTGTGCCGGTGGCGCCGGAAAACACCAGGTCCCCCCGGCGCAGCGTGACGTGCTGGCTGATGTAGCTGACCACTTCGGCAAAGGTGAACAGCATATCGGCGGTATTGCAGTGCTGGACCTGCTCGCCGTTAATCCGCACCTTCAAGTCCAGATTCTGAGCGTCGACGTCGGTCTCAATCCAGGGGCCCACCGGGGCGAAGGTATCAGACCCCTTGGCCCTCCAGAAGGTCCAGTCCTTGCCCTGCCAATTGCGCTCGCTTACGTCGTTGCCGCAGGTGTAACCCAAGATGTACCGGTCGGCCTGGTCGGGCCGGACCCGCCGACAGTCCTTGCCGATGACGGCTACGGCCTCGCCTTCGTAGTGGACTTCGCCCCCGGAGTCTTTGGGGATTATGATGGGGTTGCGGTAGCCGGTCATGGAGTTCCGGCCCTTGCGCCAGGGTTGCGGATGAGACGGTATGGGTGGGGTTCCCTGCCCCAGCACCGAGCCGGCAAATTCCAGGTGGTCGAGAAAGTTCAGGCCGGGGCACCAAATCTCCGAAGGCAGGGTGGGCGGGAGCAGTGTGACCTCGGATAGGGGATGGCTGATTTGGGTGACCCGGTAGTTGGCGTAGATACTGCCCCTGATTTCGAAGACATCGTCGCCCTCTATCACGACGTTGACCGGCTTGGGATTCGTCTTCCTACGTACCCGCGCAATCTTCATCGACGCTCCCTTTTCACCACCCGGATTTTTGGGCTTTTTTGAGGTTTGGCAAAATTCTAAGGGCTGCCCGGCCTGTCCGCAAGACTTGAACAACGGCGGGTTTAGCGTTATGTTAACGGGTGGCAATCCTCCCAGGGGCGCCGTCAACGGCCAAATAAGGCCAAACGAGCAGGCAGGTGCAGCTTGAAACTGGGTTTCTTTGTGACCAACCAGTATTTGCCCGGGGAGTCTATGCCCCGGAAGATTGAGGACAGCGCAGAGCAGGTGCGCGCGGCGCGGGACGCGGGTTTCGACCTAATCTGCACCGGCCAGCATTACCTGGCCGCGCCCTACCAGATGAGCTCCAGTTTCCCGCTACTGGCCCGGTTGGCCGCCGATGCGGGCGACATGGAAGTGGCGGCGACGGTCATTCTGCTGCCCCTGCACAACCCGGTGGAGCTGGCGGAAAGCGTGGCGACCATGGATGCCATCTGCGGTGGCCGGTTCGTCCTGGGCATCGGCTTGGGCTACCGGGATGAAGAGTACGCCGCCTTCGGGGTGCAGCGGGGCGAGCGGGTCGGACGGCTGCGGGAATCGCTGCGGGTGATGAAGCTGCTGTGGGAAGAAGAGGAAGTGGAGTTTCACGGCAAATACTACCACGTGCCGCGTTCTTCTCCGGCCACCCGTCCGGTGCAAAAACCGCACCCGCCCATTTGGGTGGCGGCCAACAACGACGCCGCCATTCGCCGCGCCGCCCGCTGGGGCTATCCGTGGCTAATCAACCCTCATGCCACCATCCCAATGGTGGCGGAGCAGTGGGGCAGCTACAAGGAAAGCCTAGAGCAGGCCGGAAACCCCCTGCCCGGCGCCCTGCCCATGATGCGGGAGCTTTACGTGGCGCGGGACCGGGAAACCGCCTTCCTGGAAAGCGAGCCTTACCTGGCCCCCAAGTATCAGGCATACGCCGATTGGGGGCAGGACAAGGCCCTGCCCGGCGAGGAGAGCTTCAGCGTACCCTACCAGGAGTTGGCCAAGGACCGTTTCCTGCTGGGTTCCCCGGACGAGGTGGTGGCGGAAATCAAACGCTACGAAGCGGAGTTGGACGCCAACTACCTGATTTTCCGGATGCAGTGGCCCGGCATGGACCAGGCCCAGGTGTTGCAGCAGATTCAGTTGTTGAAGGAAGAGGTTATCCCCCGGGTCAAGTGAGCCTGGTTCGACCCCTCCCCCTTCGTCCACCGGGCCCCACCGGACTTGATTCGACCAGGTCGTCCTGAGACGCTCGAAGGACTTCCTCTCGGAGAGTTTCTAAATCGTGGCGGCCAGCCGGGTGTTCTCGGCGTAGACGATTTGGCCGTCGGTCATCACCACGCCGTCTTCGCACAGGCATTCCACGTCGCCGCTCTGGAACTGCTGGTGGTACAGGTTGGCGTACAGCCCGCTCCGGGCCACCAACTCCTGGTGCGTTCCCTGCTCGATGATGCGGCCGTGGTCCACCACGAAGATGACGTCGGCGGCCATAATCGTCGAAAGGCGGTGGGCGATGGCCAGGGTCGTCCGACCCTTCATCAACGGCTCCAACGCGCCCTGGACCAGTCGCTCGCTGGCCGTGTCCAACGCTGACGTGGCCTCGTCGAGAACGAGAATCCGGGGCTGGTGCAGGATGACGCGGGCGATGGACAAACGCTGGCGCTCGCCCCCTGACAGGCGGTAGCCCCGCTCCCCGACCACAGTGTCGTATCCTTCATCGAACTCAATAATGCGCTGGTGGATGTTGGCCGCCCGGGCCGCGGCCTCCATTTCCTCAGAGGTGGCGCCGGGCCGGCCGTACATCAGGTTGTCCCTGACGGTGGCGTGGAACAGGTAGCTTTCCTGGGAGACGTACCCGATGATGTTGGCCAAAGACCGCTGCTTGACCTGCCGCACGTCGTGGCCGTCAATGCTCACCGTACCCTCGCTGGCGTCGTACAGCCGGGGCAGCAAATAGGAGATGGTGCTCTTGCCGGCGCCGCTGGGTCCGACGAAGGCCGCCAACTGTCCCGGCTGGACCTGGAAGCTCACACCGTTCAGCGCCCAGTGGGGCGACGGGCCGGACGCCGAAAGAGAGTCCGTTTCCGGCTGCGCTTGCGGCCCGGCTACGGCGCCGTAGTTGACCCGGACCGAATCGAACTGCACCAGCCCGGTGACCTGTCCGGGTTCCAGCTCGACGGCGTCCGGGGCGTCAACGATTTCCGGCCGGGTGTCCAGGTATCCGAAAATGCGCTCGAACAGGGCCAGCGAAGATTGCAGCTCCACCGAGACCCGCAACAGGGTGCCGACGGGGAAGTACAGCCGGGCTTGCAGCGTGGTGAAGGCCACGATGGTACCGGCGGAGATGCCCTCCCGGCCCAGGCCCACCAGCAGGTAGCCGGCCAGCACGTAGATGACGATCGGTGAAATCGAAAAGAACGCCTGCATGATGGACCAGACCACCTGCCCGGTCATTTGCCGCCGGATTACCAGGTCGGAGAGCCGCTGGTTTTCGTGGTAGAACCGCTCTACTTCGTCGTCCTGCCTCCCAAACAGCTTGGTCAGCATGACGCCGGAAATGGAGAGTGTTTCCTGGGTGATGGCGGTCATTTCCGCCGTGGACCGCTGCACCTCGGCAGATACCGCCCGGCGTTTGCGCCCCACCCGCTGCGTGACCACCGCGAACACAGGCACGACCCCGATGGCGACCAGGGTCAACTGCCAGGACAGCAGGAACATGGCGATGGCGGTGCTCAACAAGATGACCACGTTGGAGATGACGTCGGTGACCGTGCTGGTGACCACGTTCTGCACGCCGCCCACGTCGTCGGACACCCGGGACTGGATTTCGCCGGTGCGGTTGCCGGTGAAGAAGTTGAGCGACAGGCTTTGCAGGTGCCGGAAGAGCCGGTTGCGCAGGTCGCGCATCACCCGCTGGCCCACCGTGTTGGTGAGGTAGGTCTGGACGATGCCGATGAGGCTGGTGAAGACGGTCACGGAGGCCATGACCACGGCCAGAGTCCACAGCAGGTTCAGATCGGGGCCGCCGGTGGCGGGAAACAGCGCCTCGTCGAACACGACGCGAATCAGCAGCGGGTTGGCCACGCCCAAGCCGGCAGACACCAGAATCAAGGCCCCCACCGCAATTACCTGCGGCAGATAGGGCCGGAACGACCGGGCAATGCGGCCAACCAGCCCTTTGGAGGCAATCAATTCAGGCCTGGCCGGTTGTTGAGTGGCAATCTTCACCAGACAATTATACCAAGCCGGCGACTGCTAGCGGGGTCTAAACGTAGATTCAGTAAGGAAGTCCTTCGAGAGCCTCAGGACGAACTACGGGAGGTCCTGAGGACGAACGGGGTTAGCGCCGTCCCGGGCAATCGCGTTATGAATTGCCGGGCATTATTACCATCACCATATCACCATCACCATCAGCCCCGCAGATGACGGCGCCGACTCCCGGGTCTACGTGGAGCGGTTCGGCAAGGGCAAGGTGGAAGGGTTTCAAGCCTTCCTGGAGCTCGCCTAACGGCATCCCGTCCCACGGCGGCTCCGGTAACTGTTCAGTGTTGAGGGGAGCGGAGTGGCTGATGGCGGAATATGGGGGTTGGGTTACGTTGGGGGATGAATCATCCAAACCCCCTGCCCCAAACCCCCTAAAAAAGTGGCGGTTGGATGAAAGCCTTGGCTGAAACCAATTCATCTCACCAAGTCTGAACTGTTACCGGCTTCGGTCCGCCCTTGCCAAGTCCAAGCCCAGGCGGATAAAATTTCATAACGAAGGAATAGATATGACCACAATCAACACGGAATCCGACTTTCTGCACGCCCTGACGGAACACCCCGAATGGAAGGCAGCTGTTCGCGCCCAGATACTGGGCGAAGAACTGCTGATGCTGCCGGTGCGGTTCAATGCCTTCGTTGAGGAGCAGCGAGAGGCGAACACTGAGTTCCGGGACTCAATCGCCGAGCTCAGGGAATCAGTCGCCGAGCTGAAGGAGATCAACGTCAGGGAGGAACAGTTCAACGGCGAGCAGCGGGAGTTCAACCAACGCATGCTTGATGACATGGGGATTCTCAAGGGAGACCTCGTTGGACGCGCTGCCTGGGACCGCCATCAGGACATCCTTGACCAGCTTGGTTTCACTCTCGTCAGAATGCTCACCAAGAACGACCTGAACAACCTGGCCAACCGCAGCCACACCACCGGCATCGCCGGAGCCAGTCTCCGCAGCTTCTTCCGGGCTGACCTCATCATGGAGGTTACCGGCGATGATGGCAGCCTCCAGTACGTTGCGATGGAAGCCTCATACACCGCCGACGAGCGCGACACCGACCGGGTGTTGCGCAACTGCCAGTTCATGCAGCAGTTCACCGACCGCCCGGCCCACGCGGTCATCTCCAGCCTCCGCAACACCCACCATGTCCAGCCCCTGGTCAACGATGGGACGGTCCACTGGTTCCAGTTGACGGAAAGGGACCTCCACACCGACTGATTGCTGCTCCCGCCTCCTGTGTTTCCCCGCAACCTCCGATTATCCCCCAACGCGCCGAAGTTATAATACGATTGCCTTGACATAACTGTTCGGTGTTGAGGGGATGAGAGGGGGCGATGGCGGAATATGGGGGTTGGGTTACGTTGGGGGATGCATCCCCCAAACCCCCTGGAAAGAATTGGCAGTTGCCTGAAAGCCTTGCCTGAAAACAATTCACCTCCCTAACTCTGAACTGTTACGCTCTGGCGCCCAACTGGAACGGGTTAATGGGCCGTGTTAAACTGGTACGCCCTATCTATTAGCGCACGGTATTGGCGCATCCACCGGCGTATTTTTGCGTCAACTCAGGCGGCAGCGAGAACCCAAATGCCGCGCCGGGGCACGGGCTTTCAACCCGTCGGCGCATCTTCAAGGAGTGGCTGTTCATGGTCCCACCAAGCGACATATTCGGTGCAATTCCGGTGTGGGTCGGCGTTTACCTGGCGCTGGTTGCCGCCATGTCCTGGTCCGGCTACATGATTTACCGGCGGGTGTTCCGGCTGGTCCTGCAGGGCAGGCCGGCGCTCCGGTTCGACCGGCCCATGGAGCGCCTCACCGGGGCCGCCGCCATCGTCCTGGGGCAGCGCAAGGTGCTGCAACGGGTCGGCTCCACCGATCCCCGCAGCGGCAAGCTCGACCTGGCGGGGCTGGGCCACGCCTCGATATTCTGGGGATTCCTGTCCTTCACCCTCAGCTACGGCATCTTCATCTTCGGCAACTCCATCTGGCATCCCCTGGCCGAGACCATTTTGACCCCAACCGGCGTCCGGGTCTTCTCCATTTACCTGGACATCTTTGCCGTGGTCATCCTGGCCGCGCTGCTGTGGGGCGTGGCGCGCCGCTGGGTGGGCAAACCGCACCGGCTCAGCTTTGACCTGACCCGCAACCTGGACGCCGTGGTGGTCGTCGGGCTGACTGCGGCTCTGATGGTGGTCACGCTGCTGGTCCACGCCCTCTACGTGGCGCAGGGGGGCGACGGCCCGGAGGCTGCGGTCATCGTCGGGGGGGCCATCGGCGGCTGGTCCACCGGCATAGGGCTGTCTGCCGGGGCTGCCGGAGCGCTGCAAACGCTTTTCTGGTGGGTACACCTGGGAATCATCCTGGGGTTTGCGGTCTACATTCCCTTTTCCAAGCACATCCACATGGTTGCCGCCCCGCTCAACGCCTACTTCCGGTCGCTGGAACCCCGGGGCACGCTGGAGGCCATTGACCTGGAAAACGCCGAGCGGTTCGGCGCGAGCCGGGTGCAGGACTTCACCTGGAAGCAACTGCTGGACGGCTACGCCTGCGCCGTCTGCGGCCGCTGCACCGATGCCTGCCCGGCTAATATCACCGGCAAAGTCCTGTCGCCGATGCACATTGTCGAGAACCTGAAAGAGCACATGATTGCCATTGGCCACCAGGGGCCGCGGGACCCGGAGCACACCGAGCCGCAGCCCATTATTGACCACGCCATCCCGGAGCAGGCCATCTGGGACTGCGTTTCCTGCGGGGCCTGCATGGAGGAGTGCCCGGTGGTGGTGGAGCACGTGCCGACCATCATAGACCTGCGGCGCAGCCTGGTGCTGGAGGAGTCGAAGATCCCCGAGACGGGCATGAACGCGCTGTTGAGCATGGAGCAGCGGGGCCACCCCTGGCGCGGCACCCAGTTTTCCCGCACCGACTGGGCCGAGGGCCTGGGAGTTCCCACCATGGCCGAGAACCCGGAGGCGGAGGTGCTGTTCTGGGTGGGCTGCACCGCCGCCCTGGAACAGCGCAGCCAGGGGATCGCCCGCTCGATGGTCAAGGTGCTGAAGTCCGCCGGTGTCAACTTCGCCATCCTGGGAGAAGAGGAGACCTGCACCGGCGACCCGGCCCGGCGCATGGGCAACGAGTACCTGTACCAGATTCTCGCCCAGCAGAACGTGGAAACGATGAACGGGTACAACGTGCAGACGGTCGTGACCATCTGCCCCCACTGCTTCAACACCATCAAGAACGAGTACCCGCAGTTCGGCGGCGACTATGAAGTCCTGCATTACAGCCAGTACGTTGACCGGCTGATTCAGCAGGGGCGGGTCAAGCCGGTCAAGATGATGAACACCACGGTGGCCTACCATGATTCCTGCTACCTGGGCCGGCACAACGGGGTTTATGACGAGCCGCGCAACGTGGCCCGGGCCATTCCCGGATTGAAGCTGGTGGAGATGGAGCCGCGCTGCCGCCAGCGGGGGTTCTGCTGCGGCGCCGGCGGCGGGCATATGTGGATGGAGGAAAGCCAGGGCGAGCGCATCAACCACGTCCGCACCGACCATTTCCTGGAAACCCAGGCCGACACCGTGGGCGTTTCCTGCCCCTTCTGCCTGCAAATGATGACCGAGGGAATCCAGTCCAAGGGCCAGGACGCCGACAAGCAAGCCAAAGACGTCCTGGAGATTCTGGCGGAGAGCTTGGAGGATTAGGCCCTTTGACGTTTTTCTAATTTCGTGACATTATTTCGCGGTAAAATCACGTCAGCAGAGGATTCCAAGCGGGTAAGATATGTGTGCTAGAGAAGCGAACCCGAAAAACATTATAGAGTTGGTACGCTCAGCTGTTAATGGTGAATTGCTATTGCCGGACTTCCAAAGAAGTTTCCTTTGGCCTGTTAACCAAGTGGAGGAGATTTTTGTTTTCTATTTTGCAGGATTATTTCATTGGGAATTTCCTGGTACTGGAAACATCAGGGGAACGGAATCCTTTTTCGGTCAGGCTTTTGGAAGGAGTAGAAAACATATATCCCGGAACCAACGCGAAACTGGACAATTCATCCGGATCCCATAACATCGATTTGTTGCTTGATGGTCAGCAGAGATTAACTTCCGTGTTTTATGCATTGTATCAACCTTCCATATCTCTCGGGGATTCAAGCAATCCTTATAATTTCTATTTGAAATTGGATAGTTTGCTGAAAGGCGATGAGGAAGATTCTGTCGAAGGAGTTTCTACTCGAAACTCGAAAAGAATCAACGAGGCAAACGAACAAGTGTCGGAAGGTAAGTATTTACCTTTCAATCTGCTGAAGGAACAAGGTGATTTTTACAAATGGCTTTACCAAGAAAAGCATAGTTTCTTGGAATCTGATGACGACAAGAATACGGTTTTGGATCGTGTAAACAATATCTTCAGTTACCAAATCCCCGTAATATCGATGTCAGATTCTCAGGGAACCGAAGCGGTCGTAGAGACGTTTGAACGGATTAACCGGTTCGGCACTAATCTCTCGACTTTCGACCTGCTAGTTGCTAGGCTTTACCCCCACAACGTGAAGTTGCGAGACCTTTGGGAAGAACACTACAAATCTTACCAAGCCAGTTTTGATTTTATGGGGTCAGAGCAGACAGGATGCGAGAATATCCTCAAGGTAATGTGCCTGTCTCGACATAGTCAATGCAGAAAAACAGACCTGCTCAAAATAGAGCCGGAAGGCTTCAACGATGACTGGAGCCGGGCAGTGATTAACCTGTCGAAAGGCGTACGCCGCCTCAAGGAAATCTACGGTTCCATCCAATCGCGCTGGATTCCGTTTAGGTCTATGGTAGTCCCTCTAGCGGCGCTTTTGTACTCAATTCAGGAGAGGGGTAGTATGGCAACCCTTTTCAGAAAACTTGATTGCTGGTACTGGTGTGCGGTATTTTCTGCCCGTTATCAGCGGTCAGCCGATACTTTCGCTGCAAGAGATTACGGCGAAATCAGAGACTGGTTCGCAGATGAGTCCAAGATGCCCGAATGGATACGGAATTTTTCCTTCAACGACTCTGAGCTTGACGAGGCACTAGGCCAACGATCTGGGGTATATCGTAGTGTCGTCAGTTCGATTAGTAATCAGGGTGCACGGGACCCGATTACTGGTCAGCAGGTTAATCTCGACCAGTGTGAAGACGATCATATATTTCCTTTGTCGGTGTTCAAAGAGCATCAGAAGGTGAACTCTGTCTTGAATCGGACCTTGATTTCAAGGGATACGAACAGAGAAAAGGGTCACAAGAAACCTTCTGAGTACTTGCCTCTGTTTCTCGAAAAACTCGGCGACGACGAAGGAAAACTGAAGAGCATTCTAAGAACGCATTTTATTGATGACAAAGCTTACAGATGTATGCTTGAAGATGAGATCGAGGGGCTCTTGGAAGCAAGGAGGTCTGTCATTCGTGAAGCAATAGGCCAAAAATGCTCGTACTCAACTGAGTGACGACCGAATCTAGGCACCTTTATCATGCCCAATTCCAGACCGTTTTCCCTCCTGGTAGTCCCCGACGATGAGCCGCCGGTGCTGTCGGGGACGCCCTACGAGGATCGGGCGCGGCAGTTGGCCGGGGATACTCAATGGCACTTCGACCGGCCCGCCGATGACGCCGACACCATCGCCCGCATCGGCGGGGCCGATGCCGTCATCAACATCCGGTCTTCGGTGCAGTTCACCGAGAACGTGCTGGCCGGCTGCCCGGAGTTGAAGATTCTTTCGGTGTGGGGCACCGGCGTTGACCACGTTGACCTGGCCGCCGCCGAGCGGCTGGGCATCACCGTTTCCAATACGCCGGCCTACGGCGCGCCCTACGTGGCCGAACACGCCCTGACGCTGGCTCTGGCCGTGTCGCGGCAGATAGTGGACAATGACCGGCACATCCGGCAGGGCGGCTGGACCCGCGGGTTTATTGACGAGCTTTACGGCAAGACGCTGGGCGTGGTGGGCACCGGAGCCATCGGCCAACGGATGGTGCAGTTGGGCCGGGGTATCGGAATGGAGGTCATTGGCTGGACGCCCCACGCCACGCCGGAACGGGCCGCCGAGTACGGCATCGCCTTTGTCAGCCTGGAGGAGTTGTTCAGCCGGTCCGATGTGGTGTCGCTGCACCTGTCGCTGTCACCGGAAACGGAGAAGTTGGTCGGAGCGCCGCTGCTGTCGTTGATGAAACCCACGGCAATCCTGGTCAACACCGCCCGGGGCGCAGTCGTGGACCAGCCGGCCTTGCTGGAGGCGCTGGAGCAGGGCCGCATTGCCGGGGCCGGGCTGGACGTCTTTGAAGCGGAACCCTTGCCGCCGGAACATCCCTTCACCAAGCTGGCGAACGTGACGCTTTCGGCCCACGTTGGAGGTATGGCCTACAACGGCACCATGCGGGGGCTGGAAATGTCGGTGGAAAACCTGGAAGCCTTCGCCCAAGGTAACCCGGTCAACGTGGTAGCGCAAGGCTCCCGCAGATAGGATGGGGGAGCCGCTCTCGCGGTGAGGCTTACTCCACTTATGGACATCTCCAGCATGGGCAAGCTGCTTATTGTCGCCGGGGTCCTGATTGCCGTCGCGGGAACGGCGCTGGTGTGGGGGCCAAGCTGCCGGGGCTGGGCCGCCTGCTGGGAGACCTGGTGGTCCGGCGCGAGGGATTTACGCTGTTCTTCCCCATCGTTTCGATGCTGATTATCAGCGTGGCGTTGACCATCGTTGTCAACTTGTTCTTCCGCTTTTTCCGTTGACCGCCGCCCGGTTGGAATCGCCGCCATGTCCATCCGAATACGCCCCGGCGTCCAAACGCTGCTGTCGGCGCTCTTGCTGGCGGCGCTGTTGGTGAACTTTTGGGAGAGCCTGGAACGGCGGTTCGTGTTCTTTCCGACGCGGGAAGTGGCGTTGACCCCGGCCGACGCCGGGCTGGAATTTGAGGATGTCTTCTTCACCGCTGCCGACGGCCGCAAGCTCAACGGCTGGTACGTGCCGGGCGGCGGCGAGACGACCTGGCTGTGGTTCCACGGCAACGGGGGGAACATGGGGCACCGGGTTGAAGAGCTGGCGCTGGTCCACCACACGCTGGGCGTCAACCTGTTCATTTTCGATTACCGGGGCTACGGCAAGAGCGAGGGGCAGCCGTCGGAACGGGGCACCTACCGGGACGCACGGGCGGCGTTGCGGTACTTGCGGGACAGGCCCGGCGTTGCCGATGACCGGCTGGTCTACTTTGGCCGGTCATTGGGCGCGGCGGTGGCCGTGGAGTTGGCCACGGAACACCCGCCAGAGGGGATGGTCCTGGTGTCCCCGTTCACGTCACTGCGGGATATGTCCCGGCTGGCCATGCCCCAACTGCCCATCGCCCCCTGGCTGGCCGGCAACCGTTACAACTCGCTGGGCCGCATTGCCGGGGTAAACTGCCCGGCACTAATCATCCACGGGGAGCAGGATGAAACCGTGCCGGCGTCCCACGGGCGAGCGTTGTACGAGGCCGCCAAACCGCCCAAGTTTTTCCGGATGCTGCCCGAGGCCGGGCACAACGACACCTACCTGGCCGGGGGAGCGGTCTACTGGGACGCATTGGCCGAGTTCATGTCCTCGCTGCCGGGGGCCGCGGACGGTGGCTCCTGAATATGCGCCTACACCCCGGATATGACCTCGGTGGACAGGCTCAGCAGGGCCACGTCGGGCCGGGACTCTTCAACGAAGCCGGCCACTTGGGACAGCATTTCGCGGGCCTGGTTTGGGTCGTTGGCAACCACCGACACTGCCAGGGTCAAGCCCTGCCGCCGATTGTCGCCGCCTTCCTCGGCCACCGTCACGTTGAACCGTTTACTTATCAATGTTGTGAGGGAACTCGCCACCTGCCGCCTGTCTTTCAGGCTGCGCGACATCGGCAGGTGAAAATCCAACCGCCCTACTGCAACGTGCAAGGCTGCCTCCTTTTCGATTCTCTGGTCTTCGGTCATTCGTCCCGGGGTCTTTCCAAGCGTTAGTCCTGAGGCCGTCGAAGGACTTCCTTGACCGCCGAGGGTTGACCGCCCAATGGGTACAATATAGATTATACGTCAAGACAAACGAACGGGCAGGGAGGGCGCCCCGCAGTTCTTGAATCCGGGGGGCCGAGCGTCTTGACCGGCGGCGACCGAACCCGCAGGCCCTCGACACAGGGAGGCGCATTGGCCAATGGCGAATAGCTCTCCGGCGCATTGGGACTACTCAAACACCGTCCCCGAGGTGGTGGTCACCCGGTTGCCCCAGTACGTCCGGGTCTTGAAAGAGATGCTGGCCCAGGGGACAGAGGTGGCCAACTCCCAGCAATTGGGCGAGCATCTCCAGGTGACTCCGGCCCAAATTCGCAAAGACCTCAGCTACTTTGGCCGGTTCGGGAAGCAGGGGCGCGGCTACATCATCCACCGCCTGTTGGAGGAGTTGCAGCAGATTTTGGGATTAAACGAGCAGTGGAACGTGGCGGTGATTGGCGTGGGCAGGCTGGGCAAGGCGATTCTCAGCTACCCCGGCTTCACGCCCGACGGGTTCCACATCGTTACCGCCCTGGACAACGACCCGGAGTTGGTCGGGCAGACGGTGGAAGGCGTGACTGTGCGGCCCACCGAGGACCTGGCCCGGGTGGTGCGGGAACACGGAATAGAGATTGCGGTGGTGGCGGTGCCCAGCCGGTTCACCCAGTTGGTGATTGACAACCTGGTCGAGTGCGGTGTCCGGGCGATTCTGAATTACGCGCCGATTGCGCCGCAGGTGCCGGCCGGGGTGAAGATCCGGAACATTGACCCGGTGCTGTCACTCCAGTCCATGACCTACTACCTGACCAACGGAAAGGACGAATAGCTAGGGCCTTGGCGGTTGGGGTTGTCCCATACCGGGGGCGCTAGGCCTGCGCCGTCGGCGGGCGATTCCCACCCGTACCTGGGCGCGGCGCAACGACCGCAACGCCTCTTCCAACTGCTGGTCCGAGTCGCGGTTTCTGATTCTTTCCTGGGCCAGTTCGACCGCCTGCTGCGCCCGCTGCTCGTCAATTTCTTCCGAGCGTTCAGCGGCGTCGGCCAGCACCGTGACCTTGTTGCCCAACACTTCCATAAACCCGCCGGTCACCGCCAGGAAAGCCTCTTCCCCGTCCTTGCGAATCAGCAACTCGCCGGGTTGCAGCACCGTCATCAGAGGAGCGTGGTGAGGCAGGATGCCCAACTGCCCCTCGATACCGGGAGCGACCACTGCGTCCACTTCGTCGGAATAGACCTGGCGTTCCGCCGTAATTATTTCCAGCAGCATCGGAGCCATAGCTTAATCCCTACGCCGCAGCTTGCATTTGTTCAGCTTTTTCCAGGGCCTCGTCTATGGTGCCCACCATGTAGAAGGCCTGTTCCGGCAGTTCGTCGTGTTTGCCGTCGAGAATTTCGGCGAAGCCGCGCACCGTCTCCCGCAGCGGCACGTATTTGCCCGGCTGGTTGGTGAACGCCTCGGCAACGAAGAAGGGCTGGGTCAAGAACCGCTGGATGCGCCGCGCGCGGAACACCGTCACCCGGTCTTCCTCCGACAGTTCTTCGATTCCCAGGATGGCGATGATGTCCTGGAGGTCGCGGTAGCGCTGGAGAACCTGCTGCACTCCCCGGGCCACCCGGTAATGCTCGTCGCCGACGATGCGGGGTTCGAGAATCCGGGCGAAGGACGCCAGCGGGTCCACGGCGGGATAGAGGCCCTGGGACGCGAGAGAACGCTCCAACGACACCACGGCGTCAAGGTGGCCGAAGGTGGTCACGATGCCGGGGTCGGTGTAGTCGTCGGCAGGCACGTAGATGGCCTGGAAGGACGTGATGGAGCCGGAGCGGGTTGACGTTATCCGCTCTTGCAGCGCGCCCATCTCGGTGCTCAGGGTCGGCTGGTAGCCCACCGCCGAGGGCATCCGGCCCAGCAGCGCCGACACTTCCATACCGGCCAGAATGTAGCGGTAAATGTTGTCCACAAACAGCAGGACGTCCTGGTGTTCTTCCTCCCGGAAGTACTCGGCCATCGTGAGGCCGGTCAGCCCGATGCGGGCGCGTACGCCGGGGGTCTCGTTCATCTGCCCGAACACCAGGACGGTGCTGGACAGCACGCCGGACTCCCGCATTTCATGCCAGAGGTCGTTGCCTTCCCGGGAGCGCTCGCCGACACCGGCGAACACCGACACGCCCTGGTGGACGGCGCCGATATTGCGGATGAGCTCCTGGATGATTACAGTCTTGCCCACGCCGGCGCCGCCGTAAGCGCCGACCTTGCCGCCCTTGGGGAAGGGAGTAATCAGGTCGAACACCTTAATGCCGGTCTCCAGCAACTCGATGCTCGAGTTCTGGTCCTCAAAGGCGGGAGCGGGCCGGTGAATGGGCCAGTGCTGACCGGCTTCAACGGGACCCAGGTTGTCCAGGGGAGTCCCGGTAACGTCGAACAACCGGCCCAGAGTCTCCGGCCCCACCGGAACCAACACCTTGGAACCCGTGTCGGTAACCTCGGCGCCGCGAGCCAAGCCGTCGGTTGACCCCAGGGCCAAGCACCGGACCCAGTTGTTGCCGATGTGCTGCTGGACTTCCAGTACCAGCCGTTCGCCGTTGTTGTCCAGCTCCGCGGCATCAAACAGGTTGGGCAACTGGTCCGCCGGGAACTCCACGTCCACCACGGTGCCGATAACCTGGACTATCTTGCCGACTGCCATGTTCTGACCTCCACCGGACCAGCGGGGTTAGCCTTCGAGGGCGGCTTGTCCACCCACCAGGTCCAGAAGTTCGTTCGTAATGCTGTCCTGCCGCAGCTTGTTCATCACCAGGGTGAGGTCGCCAGCCAGGGAATTGGCGTTGTCGGTGGCGCTGCGCATGGCCACCATGCGGGCCGACTGTTCGCTGGCAATGGCTTCCAGGATGGCGTGATACACTTCCATGTCCACGAACTGGGGCAGCAGGGTCCCCAGCACGGCGAGGGTGTCGGGTTCGTAGATGTAACCGGACCGCTGGGAAGCGTCCAGAGGCGTTGGGTCCACCGGCAGCAGCTTCTCAACCACCGCCTGCTGGGACATGGTGGACACGAACCGGGAATAGACCAGGTAAACCTCGTCAACTTCCCCCCGCTCGTAGGAGTCAATGACCATGCCGGAAATGGGGGTCGTGTCAGTCAGGACGGGCCGGTCGCCCAGGTCGGTGAACACCGCCTGAACGTCCTGGCCAGAGCGGACCATGAAGTCGCGCCCTTTGCGGCCCACCACCACCGTCCGCACCTGAGCCTCGTTTTGCAAAATAAACTGGGCCACCCGCCGGTTGACGGTGGAGTGCAACCCACCGGCCAGTCCCCGGTCAGGGGTGATGGCCACGACGCCAATGCGCTGCACCGGGCGGACTCGCAACAGCGGATGCGTTGCGGCGGCGTCATCCGGGGGTTGGGCCGCCAGGTCGGCGATGACCTCGCGAATCTTCTCCGAATAGGGCCGTCCCGCCAGCACTGCGTTCTGGGCGCGGCGCATCTTGGACGCCGCAACCAAGGACATGGCGTTGGTCACCTTGCCGGTGTTCTGGACGCTGCGAATGCGTCTTCTTATGTCTCTAACGCTGGGCATTAGCTTGCGCTTGCTTCCATCCTAATTTCCTAATTTCCGTACCCTGATTTCCGGAATTTTCACCGGGAATTTTCGCCCGGGAACCGGAGAGAGGCCGCTAGGCGTCTGCGCTGAACGTCGCCTTGAACTCGGTAATTGCCTGGATGAGGCCGGGTTCGATTTCCGGGGTGACATCCCGGGACTCGGCCAAGCCTGTCACGATGTCCGGGAAGGAACTGGAAACGTACCGCAGCAACTGTTCCTCGAAGGCGGCGCAGCGGTCCAGCGGCACGTCGTCCATCAGGCTGGCGTTGACGGCGAAAAGGATGACCACTTCCTGCTCCAGGGACAGAGGACGGTACTGGGGTTGCTTCAATACTTCGGTGGAAAGCTGGCCGCGGGCCAACTGGGCCCGGGTCCCTGCGTCCAGGTCGGCGGTGCCGAACTGGGCAAAGCTGGCCAACTCGCGGTACTGGGCCAGGTCCAGCCGTAGACGTCCCGCCACCCGCCGGATGGCCCGGGTCTGGGCCGCGCCGCCCACCCGGGAGACCGACAGGCCCACGTTGACCGCGGGGCGGACGCCGGAGTTGAACAGCTCCGTCTCCAGGTAAATCTGGCCGTCGGTGATGGAAATGACGTTGGTTGGGATGTACGCCGAAACGTCGCCGGCCTGGGTCTCGATAATCGGCAAGGCGGTCAGCGACCCTCCACCCAAGTCGTCGCCGAGCCGGGCCGCCCGCTCCAGGAGCCGGCTGTGCAGGTAGAAAACGTCGCCGGGGTAGGCTTCGCGTCCGGCAGGCCGGCGCAGCAGCAGGGACATCTGCCGGTAAGCCCAGGCGTGCTTCGTCAGGTCGTCGTAGACAATCAGCACGTCCTTGCCCTGAGCCATGAACTCTTCGCCCATCGCGCAGCCGGCGTAGGGGGCGATGAATTGCAGCGGGGCCGAGTCGGAGGAGCCAGCGTTGACCACGATGGTGTGTTCCATCGCGCCGTTTTCTTCCAGGGTGCCCACCACCTGCGCCACCTTGCCCTGCTTCTGGCCAATGGCAACGTAGATGCAGATGAGGTCGCCGCCCTTCTGGTTGATAATCGAGTCCAGGGCAATGGCGGTCTTGCCGGTGGAACGGTCGCCGATGATGAGCTCGCGCTGGCCCCGGCCAATGGGAATCATGGCGTCAATGGCCTTGATACCGGTCTGCACCGGCGTGTCCACCGACTTGCGGACGACCACGTTGGGGGCCACCTGTTCCACGGGACGGGTGCCGGAGGTGTTGACCGGACCCTTCCCGTCCAGGGGACGCCCCAGAGGGTCCACCACCCGGCCGATGAGGGCTTCGCCCACGGGGACTTCAATGATTTGCCCGGTGGAGCGCACCCGGTCGCCTTCCTTGACGGCGTTGGGGTCGCCCAGAATGGCGGCGCCCACGATGTCGGACTCCAGGTTCATGGCCAGTCCCAAGACTTCGTTGCCAAAGTCGAGCAACTCGTTGGAGCGCACACCCTGAAGGCCCTGGATGCTGGCGATACCGTCGCCAACCCGCACGACCGTACCCACGTCGACGAGGGTCAGGTCTCCGCCAAATTCTTCAATCTGGCGCTTAATCAGCGAAACTATTTCTTGACCCCTAATTGCCATAGAAGTCTCCTTATTACCTTTAAGAAACTATCTCAACAAGAACCAGTCTCAAAGTCCGAGCGTTGGGACAATCCGTCGTTCCAAGCCCACCGGGCCCGGGGATATTGCCGGGACTTTCCTGTTGACCGACCCAACCTGAGACTTTCAGACAGCGTTTTGAGACGGTTTTCAAGAGCCTGTTTCAAGAACCCGATTGAAGCACGCCGGACCGAATCTGACGGCGCATTTCTTCCAGGCGGGTGCGGGTGCTGCCGTCCAGGAGTTGGTCGCCGATTTGGATGATGATGCCGCCCAGGATTGAGTCGTCCACGGTGGCGGAAGCCACTACCTCTTTGCCGGTCAGTCCGGCGGCGAAGTCTGTAACCCGCTGGAGTTCTGCGTCGTCCAGAGGAACCGCGGACGTAACCTCGACCCTCTGGCGTCCCAGGTGGGCGTCCAGCAGGCGGACGTAAGCCGCGTGAACGGCGGGCAGAGAGTCGGCGGCGCGCCGGGACACCAGCAGCGAAACCAGGTTCTTCACCAGCGGGTCCAAGTCCTGCAGGACGGCCTCCACGGCGTTAGTCTTGGACTCCAATGGCACCTCGGCGTGGGCCAGAAAGGAGCGAAACTCGCCGTCCTGGACCACCTGACTGGCAAACTCCAACTGCTCAGCCCAAGTTTCCACCTCACCGCGTTCAACGGCCAGCTCAAACAGGGCCTGGGCGTAGCGTCGTCCGGCAACATCATTGGGCATGGGTTAGGCGTCCTGCTGCATATTGGTGCCGGTCTCGTCCAGCACCTGGTCGATCAAGTCCTGGTGAGCCTGCCGGTCCACGGAGCGGCGAATGACCCGCTCGGCGGCGGTTATCGCCAGGTCGGCAAACCCGCCGCGCACTTCTTCCATAGCGGCGTCCCGCTCCCGCCCGATGTCGGCCCGGGCCCGCTCAACGAACGCCTCGGCTTCCTGCCGGGCGCGGGCCATCTCTTCTTCCCGGTAGCGCTCGGCGGCTTCCCTGGCCTGGTCCAACATCCGCTGCCCTTCCCGCCGGGCCTCGTTCAACTGCTCCTGGATGTCAGCCTGGGAACTGGCGGCTTCGGCCTGGGCCCGGTCGGCGGCGGCGAGGCTCTCGCGAATCCGCTCGGAACGCTGGTCCATAGCCCGCAGCAGCGGTTTGTAGGCAAAAACGTAGAGAACTCCCAGCAGAATGGCGAAGTTCACCACGTAGACAATTAACGTGGGAAGGTTTACCCCTAGTTGCGTCACTGTTACCCCTTATGGCGGTCCGGGCCGGGAGCCTAGACCACGAACAGCAGGATGACCGACACGATCAAAGCGTAAATTCCCAACGCCTCGGCGAAAGCAATGGCCAGAATCATGTTGGTGGTAATGGCGCCGGTGGCCTCGGGGTTGCGGCCAATGGCATTCATTGCCCCCGCTCCCAAAATGCCAATGCCGATGCCCGGGCCGATAACGCCGAAGCCGATGGCGAGTCCCGCAGCCACCAGCTTGGCCGCTTCGCCAGTTATCGCCTGTAAAAGAACCATATCCATTTGTGCCACGCCTCCTATTTCTAACCCTAATCCTGTGAAACCGAAGTCCGGGGGCCGATTTTGCGCCGGTTGATATGCGCCGGTTGATAGTAGAGCTAAAGCCCTGCGTTAATGCTCCTCGTGGCTTACCGCCACCGACAGGAACACCAAGGTCAACCCGGCGAAGATTACCGATTGTATCAGGCCCACCAGCAACTCCAACCCGTAGACGAAGTTGGTGGCCACCAGCGGCACCAGGAAAGTTATCATTACCACCAGGATTTCCCCGGCGGTCATGTTGCCGAAGAGCCGGAAAGTGAAGCTCACCACGCGAATCAACTCGCTGAGGAATTCCAGGATTCCAACGAAAACCTCAATGAGTCCCTGTAACAACCCCTTGCGGAATATGCTGGCGAAGGCGAAGAACTTCGTCAGGTAGCCGAAGCCGTGGGACTTGAACCCCCAAAACTCGACGAAGACGAAGGACACCAGCGCCAGGGCCAGCGGCATGTTGAGGTCGGTGCCGGCCGGCCGCAGCAGGTGCACCTTGATAAGGTTGTCGTCGCCGGTGAAGCCCAGGAATTGGTAGAAGGGCAGCAGACCCAGCCAGGCATTGAACAGCACGAAGAAGAAGATAGTCGCCACGATGGGGAAGGTTTTGCGGGCCATGTCCTGACCCAACACGCCGGCAGAGAAGTTGATAATCGCCTCGAAGAGCGTCTCGATAACGCCCTGGAAACGGCCCGGGACCAGGCTCTTGCGGCCCGCGCCCAGCACAAAGAACAGGATGATGACGATGCTGGCGACCCAAGCGGACAGCATCGTGTTGGTTACGGCAAATTCGGTGATGCCCAGGGGGGTGGAGTGATGTTCTTCCTCGGCGCCCTTCTCCGCCGAGCCGGTCTCGGAACCGTGGGTGTCGGTTGCCGGGGCGTGTTCCGCGGCTGCGGGAGCGTGGTCACCCTCGGCAGCCAGCCCCAGGTGCTTCTCCCGGGACGCGGCGGGGAAAACAGGCTGCGGGGGCAGGTGGATTTCCGGTTGAGGCACCAGGGGGTCGGATCCCAAAATGGCCGAGCCAATAGCTCCTCGGACCAGCCCCACCAACAGGAGCGCCACCAAAACTACACCAATTATGACAACCAGGCGTTTGGCAGCGGCGCCGGCAAGCACTACAGGTTCCTCCCGTTTTTGTCGGTGGTTTGGCGATTGGCCCCGTAGAGAACCGGCAGCACCATTTTATAAACACCCCAGAATGCGGTCACGCTTCCGCCGATTGTGCCGGCCAGCGTGAAAATCGGTAGAGTTTCCAGCCAACGGTCGAGCAATACCCCGCCGGCGACGCCGATCACGACGCAGGCGGCAACATACCAGCCCAACCCGGTGAGCTTCAGCGCGGTCACCCACCAAGGGGCGCCCGTCAAAAAACCTTGTGGATGTTATCACCAGATTTTTTAAAAGTCAATTTACCCCGATGACAACGATTAAACTTCATGACGTTACGAAAAGGCCCCGGCCTGGTTCAGGCCGGGGCCGCAAAAACATCCAATAGCGGGTGGGGGCCGCCTCAGCTTCCTCCGGCTTGTTGTTTTCCGAAGTCCTCCAAATCCAGGTCGTTGATGAAGTCGGTGAAGGCGGACATACGCTCAATTTCTTCCTCATCGACCGGGGCGGCTTCCGGTTGTCCCGGCCGGTCCGGGACGATGGGCTTGCCGGTGTCCTTGTCGAGCACGACACCCGCTTTGTCCATGACCGCTTCCTCGGCAAAAATGGGCACCTGCGTACGCACCGCCAAGGCCATGGCATCGCTGGGACGGGAATCAATTTCCTTTAGGTCGCCGTTCAATTGGATGACGATTTTGGCGAAGAAGGTATCGTTCTCCAACCCACTGACCAGTATGTGCTTGACCTGCCCGCCCAGGGTATCTATCACCGTGCGCAGAAGGTCATGGGTCAGCGGCCGGGGGACGCTCAAGTCCTGGAGCTTGACGGCGATAGCATCGGCCTCGGCCGGGCCAATCCATATCGGCAAATAGCGGTCAGACTCCTTCTGTTTGAGCATAACCACCCGTTGGTAGTTCATGGGACTCACGCGCACACTGTCGACGCTCATTTCCAGCATAAAACTGCCTCCACTCGCTGTCTGACCATCGAAAATTGTATTCCCCCCGGAAAACCCGTGTCAACCCACAGGAAAGCCCGTAACTGTCCAGACTTGGTGAGGTAAATTGGTTTCAGCCAACTGCCACTTCTTTTCAGGGGGTTTGGGGGATGAATCCCCCAACGTAACCCAACCCCCATATTCCGCCATCAGCCCCTCCACTCCCCTCAACCCTGAACAGTTAAGAAAGCCCAGCCAACACGATTGCAGAGTCATTTTAATCCTTCGTCCCAGGGCCATCTTAAAAGGGCTGCCTTTAGCCCGAATCCACCGAAGGAGGGCGTCGGGTCAGCGTCCTGAAGTGGCCAAAGGGTGCTCCTCTGAATCTGGGATAATGGTTTTGTAACAGCAAACCGGTCCCAGAAAAGGAGCACCCAATAGATGCTACCACGCCGCCACCCCGACCGCATCCGTATCGCCTTCGACGACCACCGCCTGGTGACCAACGCTGGGCTGCTCCTTCCGGCCACCCTGGCCCGGCGCCTGGGCCTGCCCGAACTGGTACAGGAGCACCTGGACTTGGGCGAAGCGCCGGGCCGGGCCAACACCGGAGACAAGATCATGACGCTGGTGTCCTCCGCTCTGGCGGGCGGCGACTGCATCGACGACGCCGATGTGTTGCGCACTGGCAGGACGGCCTGCGCTCTCGGCTGCGTAGTCAAGGCGCCCTCCACCCTGGGCACTTTCCTGCGCAGCTTCAGGTGGGGCCACGTCCGTCAGTTGGACCGGGTGAGCCGCGAGCTGCTGGCCCGGGCCTGGCAGGCGGGGGCCGGACCCGGCGACGCGCCATTCACCATCGACCTTGATTCGACGATCTGCGAGACTTACGGACTGGCCAAGGAGGGCGCCCGCCACCACGGCTATACCGGTGCACGGGGCTATCACCCACTGCTGGCCGTCGCCGCCGGAACCGGCGACGTGCTGATGGCCCGGCTGCGCGAGGGCCGGTCCAACACCGTCCGCGGCGCCGCCCACTTCCTGCGTGAGACGGTGAGCCGGGTTCGCTGCGGCGGGGCCAGCGGGCAGCTCACCATGCGTGCCGACAGCGGCTTCTATACCCACGCCGTGGCCGCCGTCTGCCGCCGGATGGACGTCCGCTTCTCCATCACCATCCGCCAGCACAAAAGCCTGCACAATCTCATCGAGGCGATACCCGAAGATGCCTGGACGCCGATTCCTTACTGGATGGACGGCGCCGCCGATGTGGCCGAAACCACCTACACCCCCTTCCAGAGCGAGCCGGATGCCGCGCCGGTGCGGCTCATCGTCCGGCGGGTGAAGCCGGCGCCCGGTTCTCAACTGGCTCTCTTCGCCACCTACAGCTATCACGGCTTCATCACCGACCGGGACGGAGAGACCCTGGAACTGGAGGCCGACCACCGCCGCCACGCCGAGATCGAGAATGCGATACGCGACCTCAAGTACGGCGTGGGGCTGAACCATCTCCCCTCGGGCCGCTTCGCTGCCAACGGCGCCTGGCTGGCGGTACAGGTGATGGCCCACAACCTGGCCCGCTGGACCGCCCGCATCGGCCTCGGTGAGCGGATCGTGACCACCAAGACCCTCCGGCGGCGGTTCTTCGCCCTGGCCGGACGGCTCACCCGCTCGGCACGCCGGATCACCCTGCATCTTCCCAAGCGCTGGCCCTGGGAGGAGCAGTTCAGCCGCGCCCTGGCCCGACTGCGAGCCATTCCACTCCCAGCCTGACGGCGCCCGTCCGCCACTGACCCGCCAGCCAACCCAACGTCCCCGCAAACTCGCGCCAGCCCAGTCCGCGAGCGCCTCTTGCCGTGTCCTATCCCGCCATCTCGCTCGCCACAGCCACTGCAGGCCGACATCGGCGCCCCCCAAAGCGCCTGCAGACCGCCGCCAACCTCCCATCTACCCGAATTCGAGCCCGGATTATCGCGCCTGTAACTCCCTCACCCCCTTCCGCTGTCCTCACGCCGTCCATCCCTGTCCATCGGTGGATTCGGGTTTAGCTGCCATTAATCGTTCGTCCTGAGGCTCTCGAAGGACTTCCTTGATGACCCACTTCTCGCTGACCCACTTCCGCTGACCCACTTCCGTCAGTAGCGCGCCTCCCGTTGGGTTAAGCGGGCTCCCCAAAAAAGGGCCACGCCCACCAGCGTCAGCACAATGGATACGCTGAAGGCCAGGACGTAGTCCTGCTTCCAATCGAAGAGCGCCCCGGCCAGCACCGGCCCGAGGGCAATCCCTAATCCCCGGCCGGTTTCCACCACGCCCATCACTGTGCCCAGCACCCGGGGCGGGTACAGGTCCGCGGCCTTGGCGCCGATGAGCAAACCGTTCAGACCATCGCTCAGGCCCATCAACACCATGAACAAGAACAGCGGCCACCAGACCCCGTCGTCGCCGAACAACAGCACCGTAAGCAGCGCCGCGGTCAGCATCCCCATGCAGATGGTGAAAATGGTCTCCCGGCCCCAAAGGTCGGACAGCAGCCCGAACCCCGGCCTGCCGCCTATCCCCAGCAGCCCGGCCGCCCCCAGGGCCAACGCCGCTTCCAGCGCCCCATAGCCGGACAAAATCAGAAACGCGATGATGTGGACGGTGGTCATCTGGTTCGCCACCGACCCCACCCCCCGGCTGCTCAGCAAGAACCACACCGGCGGGTATCTCAACGCATCCCGGACCGGGACCTGCTTGACCTCCTCCGGTTCTGCTCCCGACTCCCCGGCATCGGCCTGCTCTGCCTCGCCGCCGGCGTCCCCTACGACCTCAGGGGGCCCGTCCGGCTCAGGGGACCCGTCCGGCGGCCGCCGCTGGAAGAGCAGGTTCAGCGGCGCTCCCAGCAGGAAAAACGCGACCCCAAACACCTGGTAAGCCATCCGCCAGCCCATGGTTGTAACAATCAACTGGGCCAACGGGACAACGATCGCCTGTCCTGCCGGGTTCCCCGAGTCCGCCATTCCCAGCACTATTCCCTTGGAACGGGGGAACCACGGCGCCAGCGTGGCCGTGGCCGAGAAGGACGATATGGTGAACTGTCCCAGCGTGGCGATTACGCTGTAGAAGATGAACAGTTGCCACATTTCCCCGGCCTTGCTGCTGGCGAGCCACCCCACCAGAATCAGGGTGGCTGCGATGGGGAACATGACCCGCGGGCCGAATCGGTCCAGCAGCCGCCCCAGAAAAGGGGCAGAAACCGCCCCCACCAGGCCCGACACGGAGAAGATGGCCGAAGTCAGGGCAACGCTTCTCTTGAAGTGGTCCCGGAAGGCCACTAGCAACACCGGCTGCATGTTCTTGGCCCCGCCTTCGATCACCAGATTGGTAAAAGTCAGGCCGAGGATGACCCACCCATAGTGGAACCTGCGCCGGATTGAACGGTTAATTGCTCCAAGCATATAGGCCCGCTGCCGCCGGGCCGGCACCTCAAGGGAAATTTATCGAGGGGTAACTGCGCGGGCATTATACACCGGCATCGCCACCGTCTTGACCGGCAGTTTTCCCGAATCCTATAATGGCGTGACGAAAGACGCCGCTCCCCGGCGTTGGACAATACCACCCAGACGATACTATCCGAGCGAAACTAACTAGGCGGGATTGCTTTGACCGAGCCTTCAACAGATTCCATCCGCGCTTTGACCGAGCAGGCCATCCTTGAATTGGACCAGGCCGGAGACCCGCCGTCGCTGGACCAATGGCGCATTGCCTACCTGGGACGCCGGGGCAGCCTGACTACCGTGTTGCGGAGCTTGTCGGACCTCGATATAGACCTGCGCCGGGAACTGGGCGCCTTGGGCAACCGGGCCAAGGCCGACCTGGAAGAGCGGCTGGCACAAAAGACCGAGGCAATAAGCCGGGCGCAGCAGGCGGACGCCTTCGCCCGCGACCGCATAGATGTGACTCTACCCGGCCGTCCCACAGCCCTGGGACGGCTGCATCCCACCACGCAGATTGTACGGGAGATAACCGACGCCTTCGCCGGAATGGGCTTCAGCATCGTGGAAGGCCCCGAAGTCGAGTGGGACCACTACAACTTCGAGATGC
Source organism: Dehalococcoidia bacterium (assembly GCA_965262735.1). GTDB lineage: Bacteria > Chloroflexota > Dehalococcoidia > Lucifugimonadales > UBA3495 > CATOSK01. Next base: position 1,473,121 of record CBDHFS010000002.1, read on the forward strand.
TGAACATCCCCGAAGGCCACCCGGCCCGCGATATGTGGAACTCGCTGTGGATTGACTACCGCGACGAATCCGGCCGGCAGCCCATGCTCCTGCGCACCCACACTTCCCCCATGCAGGCGCGGGTTATGGAAAGCACCCAGCCGCCGGTGCGGGTCGTCGTCCCCGGTAAGTGCTACCGTTACGAGGCCACCGACGCGACCCACGAATGGCACTTCTTCCAAATCGAGGGCCTGGCCGTTGACGAGGGCATCACTTTTTCCGACCTGAAAGGGACGTTATTCGAGTTTGCCCGCCGCCTGTTCGGCGAAGACCGGCGCGTCCGGTTCCGCTGCGACTACTTTCCCTTCGTCGAGCCTGGCGTGGATATGTCCATTGACTGCTTCTCGTGCCGGGGCGAGGGTAGCGGCTGCCGCATCTGCCGGGACAGCGGCTGGATTGAAATTATGGGCGCGGGCATGGTGCATCCCCGGGTCCTGGCCGGCGCCGGCTACGATACCGAGAAGTACACCGGCTTCGCTTTCGGCGTAGGACCGGAGCGGGTCGCGATGCTGAAGTACGGCATTGACGACATCCGGCATTTCTACTCCAACGACCTGCGGTTTTTGCGCCAATTTTAGAAGGCCGGGTCTGATAGAATAAGCTCCGTTGGTTCAACGTAACTGTTCAGGGTTGAGGGGAGGGGCCGATGACGGAATATGGGGGTTTGAGTTACGTTGGGGGATTCATCCCCCAAACCCCCTGGAAAAAATTTGGCAGTTGCCTGAAAGCCTTGGCTGAAACCAATTTACCCTACCAAGTCTGAACTGTTACGGTTCAACCCGTTCGTCCTGGAGACCGCGAAGGACTTCCTTAGAAAAGTAAAGGACCCTGAGAAAAACAAAGGACCCGGCACCGCCGCAATAATTCATGCTGATACCCCTGAGTTGGTTAAAAGAGTACGTTGACGTGGAGCTGCCTCCGGCGGAGTTGGCCCACCGTTTGACCATGGCCGGCGTCGAAGCCGGGGACATCACCGAGTACGGCGGCTGGACCGGGTGCTGCGTCGGCCGGGTGCTTGCCGTCGAGCCGCACCCCAACGCCGACCGGCTTTCCCTGTGCCGCGTGGACACCGGCGCCGAAGAGATGCAGGTCGTTTGCGGCGCGCCCAACGTAGCCGCCGGCCAAAATATCTGCTTCGCCCGCGTGGGCGCCTACCTCTACAACACCCACAGCGGCAAGCACGAAAACCTCAAGCCCGCCCGCATCCGGGGCGTGGTCTCCGAGGGGATGATTTGCTCCGAGCTGGAGCTGGGCCTGGGTGACGCCCACGAGGGTATCGTCGTCCTGCCCGAGGATGCGCCGCTGGGCATGGACTTGGACGCCTACCTGGGCGACACGGTAATTAACCTGGAGCTGACCCCCAACCGCCTGGACTGCTTCTCGGTGCTGGGCGTGGCCCACGAGGTGGCGGCCATCACCGGCAAGACGGTGCGGGAGCCGGATCTGAGCTACCCGGAAGGCGACACTCCCATCGCCGACCTAGCCACAGTCTCCGTTGCCGACCCGGACCTTTGCCGCCGTTACACTTGCAGCGTCATTTCCGGCTTGGAAATCGGGCCGTCGCCCCAATGGCTGCAAGACCGGCTGACCCGCGCCGGTCTGCGTCCCATCAACAACGTCGTGGACGTGACCAACTTCGTGATGCTGGAATTCAATCAGCCGCTCCACGCCTTCGACCTGGACAAGGTTAAAGACCGCACCATCATCGTGCGTCGCGCCGCTCCGGGGGAGACGCTGGAGACGCTGGACGGGGTGCAGCGGGAGCTTAACCCGGACGTGCTGGTCATTGCCGACGCCCATGACCCGGTGGGGCTGGGCGGCGTTATCGGCGGCGCCAACAGCGAAATCGGCCCCGGCACGACCAGCGTCCTGCTGGAATCGGCCACCTTCAACGCTTACAACAACCGCAAGACCGCCGAGACCTTCCGGCTGCGCACCGACGCCACCCAGAGGTTTGAGAAAGGCCTGCGCTCCGAGCTGGCCCCCCTGGCCTTGCAAAGGGCGACTCAGCTAATCCGGCAGGTGGCCGGCGGCGAAATCGCCCGGGGGATCATAGACATTTTCCCGGACGGGGAACCTCATCCCACCGTCCCCCTGACCCTCAAGCGGCTCAAGCAAGTCTTGGGCATGGAGTTGGAGCTGGAGGCCGCTGCCGCGGTCCTTCAATCCCTGGGATTCGTTACCGAGAACACCGGGCCGGGCCGTCTGGAGGCGACGGTCCCTTACTGGCGCAACGACATCTCCATTGAAGAAGACCTCATTGAGGAAGTGGTGCGGATTATCGGGTATGACGCCGTGCCCACCACCATGATGTCCACCCCCATCCCCTACCACCGCCCCGAACCCATGACCGAACTCAAGGCGCGGGTGCGCGAAGCCCTGGCATCCGCCGGTATGCAGGAGACCATCAGCTATCCCCTGATAAGCCGGGAGAGCCTGGAATCCGTGGGGCAGGCGGACGGCGGACGGCCACCACTGCGAGTCGCCAACCCCATGAACGCCGGCCAGGAGTATCTGCGCCCTACCCTGAGGGTGAGCCTGCTGCAAACGCTGCGCTACAACCAGGAAAGGCTGGACCTGCCCTTCCGGTTCTTTGAGGCCGGACGGGTGTTCCTGCCCCGGGAAGACGACCTCCCCGAGGAACGGGATATGGCCGCCGGGGTGCTGTGCGGGCCTCGGAGCGAGGCGTCATGGCTGGAGCCTGCGGAATACCTGGGGTTCTTCGACGCCAAGGGCGCGTTGACCGCCGCGCTGGAGCGGCTTTCGCTGGCGCCGGATTTCCAGCCGGCATCCGACCCGGCCTTCCAACCGGGCCGGTGCGCCAGCATTTCCGCCGCCGGGGTTGACCTGGGCCTGGTTGGCGAGCTTCACCCGGACATCCGGGAGCGGTTCGACCTGCGGCCCCATCCCGTGGCAATGTTCGAGGTGGACCTGGCCCGGGTGCTTGAGGCCGGACAGCGAGGCAGGGAGGGATTCAAGTCCCTCTCCCGCTTCCCGGCGGCAACCCGGGACTTGGCGCTGCTGGTCAACGCCGACGTACCGGCGGGACAGGTGCAGGCAATCCTGGGCCGTCACCGGCTGGTCGAGCACGTCGAGTTGTTCGACGTATACACCGGCGGCAACATCCCCGCCGGCGCCAAGTCTCTGGCGCTTCACGTTTACTTCCAGTCCCAGCAGAAGACGCTAACCAACGAGGAAGTGAACCGGGCGCTGGAAGGTCTGCTGCGGAACCTGGAACGGGAAACCGGCGCCACCCTGCGCACCGGCTGACCCTGGATAACCGCGATTCGTTGGTCCAACCCGTTCGTGCCCGGACCGTTCGCGCTGGGCCCTTAAAGGATTCCCGGGTTGACGGGCCTTGCCGGGACAGGCTTCCCATGCACGGGCCGAATAGACTCGGCGATTGCCCTGCCGGAACGCCAGGTTCTTTTAATTTTCGGGGTACGGGGCTCCGTTGGGGGATTCATCCCCCAAACCCCCTAAATTGGGGTAGTCCGGAAAACTCAGCACTGAGCTTTCCGAAGAATTACGGAGAACAATTAAAAGACCCTGCCCGGAACGCCCCAACCCCCTTGCCCCTTCCCGTCCGTTATAGTAAATTTCCGGGTATCAGCACCCGCTAAGCGCACAAGGACCGTTATGCAGCAACACCACGAGCACGGACATTCCCACGGCGGCCACCGGCAGCACGGCCAGGAACACGGGCAAGAACACGGCCACGAGCATGGTCACAGCCACGTCGCCGAGGATATGCTGGAGGTGGAAGAGGCGTTCGACCGGATTATGCAGAGCTTCGGCGCCCTGTCCACTGAGCGAAAGCCGGTCCTGGAGTGCTTGGGGCAGGTGTTGGCCGAGGATGTGGCATCGCCCCTGAGCCTGCCGCCGATGGCCAACTCGGCGATGGACGGCTACGCCCTGCTCCAACGGGATATTCAGGGCGCATCCGCTGACGCTCCCCGCCGGTTGCAGGTAATTGGCCGCGTCGCCGCCGGCGAGGTGTCGTCCCAAACCGTCGCCGAGGGCACCGCCATCAGGATTATGACCGGCGCTCCCGTGCCCGACGGCGCCGACACGGTGGTCCCCTTCGAGGAAACCGACGAGATTGCCCGGCGGGAGTCGGGGCAAACCCTGGACCAAATCGGCATCATGGCCGACCTGCCTCTTTACTGCAACGTCCGCCCCGCTGGGGAAGATGTGCGGGAAGGGCAGTTGGTACTGGAAGCCGGCACGGTGATTCGTTCCCCGGAAGTGGCGGTGCTGGCATCTCTGGGGCTGACCCACGCCACGGTCATCCGCCGTCCGGTGGTCGCGATCCTTTCCACCGGGGATGAGTTGGTGGCGGAAGGCGCACCCCTGGGGCCGGGGCAAATCTACGACAGCAACAGCTCCGGCGTGGCGGCGGCGGTGTTGGCCGCCGGCGGCGTTCCCCTGGTGTTGGGAATCGCGCGGGACAACCTGGACGACCTGCACCGGAAGCTGGAGCAGGGAGCCGGGTCGGACCTGCTGATTACCTCGGCGGGAGTCTCCAAGGGCGACTACGACATGGTTAAGGACGTGCTGACCCAGCGGGGCGACATGAACTTCTGGTCGGTGCGGATGCGTCCGGCCAAGCCCTTGGCCTTCGGCGCGCTGGATTATCCCGGCGGTGAACGGATACCTTTGCTGGGTCTGCCGGGCAACCCGGTCAGCGCCATGGTCGCCTTCGAGATGTTCGGACGCCCGGCCATTCTGACCATGCTGGGCCGGGGAGCGCCCGCCCGCCCGTCGGTGGAGGGAGTGCTGACCGGTCCCATTTACAACACCGACGGCCGCCGGGTCTACGCCCGCGTCGAGGTCGAACGCCGGGATGGCGTGTACTACGCCAACCCCACCGGCCCCCAGGGGTCGAACATTCTGACCTCCATGTCCCGGGCCAACGGCCTGGCCATCTGCCCCGCCGACGAGACCAGCAAGGCCGCCGGCGACCGGGTCCAAATAATCATGCTGAACTGGAACGAAGAGGTTGACCTATGACCACCCCGGCGTCCTCGTCCTCTCAGGCTGGCGCCTCGCCCGCCTACTACATTAGCTTTGACCGGGTCAAGGCGTTGGGCCGGTCGGCCGTAGCGGTGCTGGCCGACCGTCGGGCCCCGGCATCGCCTTCTTTCCTGAAGCAGGACCACGAGTTGACCGACCCCGAGGAATTGGTCGAGGAGATCGCGGAGTTCGGCCCTCAGGAAGAGGACTACATCCGCTCGGATATGCCCATTCAGGAAATCGTGTTCCGTATGCTGCTGGCCCGCCGCAACCGGCCCACGCCTCTGCAGGAGCTGCACGAAGAACTGACCGGCAAGTGGTCAACCGCCGTCCGCCCCATCAACGTCACGGAGTCGGGGCTAGCCAGGATTCTGGACCAGGACAACTACTACGGCTTCAGCCACGCCGGACCCGCTTAGTCAAATCGGAAGTCCTTTTCGAGGGCCGCAAACCCGTTGGTCCCGAGGCCCTGGAAGGACCCCCTTTATAACGTCTATAACGTCCCCGTATACGGTCAGCAGCCCGACTTGCCCGCCAGACTCCCGCCAAACTCCACCGGATCGCCGGCGGCAATTCCCGATGCGTCGGCAACCCCGGCGTTGACCTCCAGAACGTACTGCACCGGCGCGTCCGGCGAGAAGCGGGGCAGGTCGGCGGAGGTTTGGCCCGGGGCCGGCGGGGGAACGTCGGGGGTTATGTCGGCCACGACACAACCGGCGTCAATCCAAATCATGTCCAGGGGAAAGTGCATCCGGTTCATCCAAAAGCTGTATTGGGACTCGGACTCGTACACGAACAACATCCCCGCGCCCTCATCCAGCGACTCCCGGTCCGACAGCCCCTGCTGCCGCGCTTCCGGCGTGTCGGCCACCTCCACCGCAAACCGGGACTCGCCGACGGTCACCACCGCTTCACTGTCGTTCGCCGGTTGACCGTATAGGGGCAACGTTGGGAACGGGGTCAACCCCGGCGCGGCCGGGAGCGTTGGGGCTATGGTTGCGTCCGGCGAACCGGCAGCCGGCAATGTTGGGAGCGGCGTCAGACCCGGCGCGGCCGGAAGCGTTGGAGCTATGGCTGCGCCGGACGAGCCGGCTGCCGGCAACGTCGGGAACGGCGTCAACCCCGGCGCCGTGGGCAGCGGCCCCAATTGGGACGGTTCCAAGCCGCCGTTGCAGGCTGGGGAGAGCAGCAGCGCCGGCAGAACCAGCAGGAACACCAGCCGGGTCAAATACGACCGGGCGATGCGCGGCATGGTTGATCGCCACGGGCATATCGCACCGTCCCTGCGGGGAGACCGGGGACGGTGTACGCGGGACATGGCGGCCCGAACCGCTTACCCGATCTGCTGCCGGATGTCTGACAGCCGCTCCCGCAGCGACCGCAGCAGCACCGCGGTGGGCGGCGGCGAGACGTGGGTATACCCCACACCCAACTCCAGCAGCTCCGTGGGTCCCAATGGCAGCGCGGCGTGGTTCATGGGAAACTGCATCTTGGCCTTGCCGATGCCCTTGATTTGGCCGGCCAGTTCCTTGATCCGGGCGCGCAGTTCCGGGCTGCTCGGGTCGCGAATGCCCATGTACTCGGAGAAGTCGGTGGGGCCGATGGAAACCAGGTCAATGCCTTCCAGACCGGCGATTTTCTCGATGTCGGCGATGCCCCGCTCATCCTCGGTCATCACCGAAAGCAGGATTTGCTCGTTGGACTGCTGTATGTGGTCTTCCCAGGACACCGTGCCGAACCGGGTGGCCCGGGTGCCGCCGGCGCCTCCCCGGTGCCCCTGTGGGCCGTAGCGCACCGCTTCCACCGCCCGCTGCGCGCCTTCCAACCCGTCAACGTGGGGCACGATGATGCCCTCGGCCCCGGCGTCCAGCAACCGCAAAATCAGCTTTTCGTCGTTATCCGGCACCCTCACGATGGAGGTTATGCCCACCAGGTCAGCAGCCCGGATCATCTCCGTCACCAGGGCCAGGTCGAAGGTGGTGTGCTCCATATCAATAAAGGCGGCATCGTAACCGGCCAGCCCGATGATCTCCACGACCTGCGGGTCGGCAAAGGTCACGTAGGTGCCCAGGGCCAGCTTGCCCTCGGCCATCACTTTCTTAACCCGGTTCTCTCGCATTTACCCGTCTCCTGTTTAATCTCACCCTGCATCGCCAGGGTTGGCCGCGCGCCGTCAGGACAGTCCGGCGCCGGACGCGGCGGCGCTTGATTGGCCCGGCCATTATCCTACATAGAATGGGCAACCGCCAGTTAAAGGCCAACGCGTAACTGTTCAGGGTTGAGGGGAGGGGAGTGGCTGATGGCGGAATATGAGGGTTGGGTTACGTTGGGGGATTCATCCCCCAAACCCCCTGGAAAAAATTGGCAGTTGCCGGAAAGCCTTGGCTGAAACCAATTTACCTCACCAACTCTGGACAGTTACCGCCCTGTCCCGCATTTGCTATCGCCGGGCCGTTGGGCTAAAATCCGTCCCGGCTTGCCGGGAATCTTCCCGGTGTCTTCGCCGGAAACTTTTGTGGGCCGGAATTTTCTTGGGTTCTTGGGAATGAGACACGGGTGTCTCTTTCCCGGACCATGCGGGGGCGTTGTTTTGGATGGAATGCTTGACGGCGTAAAGGTGCTGGACCTCAGCGAGGATATCGCCGGCTCCTTCTGCGCCCGGCTGTTGGCCGACTACGGGGCCGATGTCCTGAAGCTGGAACCTCCCGGCGGCGCGGCGCTCCGACGCATGGGGCCCTTCTACCATGACGACCCCCACCCGGAAAAGAGCCTCTTCTTCCTGCTGGCCAACCTGAACAAGAAGGGCGCCACCCTCAACCTCGAAACCGCCACCGGCCGGAACCTCCTGCGCCGCCTGGCAGAATATGTTGATGTGGTGGTGGAATCCTTCCCGCCCGGCTACCTGGCGGCGCGGGGCGTCGGGCATGAAGACTTGGCCCAGGCGAACCCCGGCCTGATTACCACGTCCATCACCCCCTTCGGGCAAGATGGCCCGTACAGCGGGTACCAGGGCGGAGAAATCGTCGAGTACGCCATGAGCATGATAATGAGCATCAGCGGGGTCCAGGGTCGTGAACCCCTGAAACACGGCGGGTTTCAGGGGCAGTACGAAGGCGGCTTGTTCGCGGCAGGGGCTACCTCTATGGCCCTCTTCGCCCAGACCAACACCGGCCAGGGTGAGCATATCGACGTCTCCATCACCGAGTGCATCGCCTCCACCATGATGGCCACCCAGACAATTTACCCCTTTACCGGCGGCGTCCAGGCCCGTCGCCGCGCCGAGGGCAACAACTTCGAGAACCCCATGCGCTGCAAGGACGGCTGGATAATCGTGCAGGCCGGCGGCGGGGCCACCTGGGAAGACCTGGCCAACTTCTTCGAAGCCCCTGAGTTGCTGGAACCCCAGTTCGCCAACCGGGCCGAGCGCGCCCGCAACGGGGCGGAAATGGACCGCGTAATCCTGGACGCCATCCAGGACCGGGAAAAGTGGGAGCTGTTCCCCAAGGCCGCCGCCGCCCGGATGCTGTTCGGAATCGTCCAGACCCCGATGGAGTTGGTGGACTGCCCGCAGTTGGAGTCCCGGGGCTTCTACCGGGAAGTGGAACACCCGGTCATCGGCAGCATCAAGGTTCCCGCCGAGCTGTTCAAGCTGAGCGAAACCCCATACCAACTGCGCCGGGCCGCCCCAACCCTGGGCCAGCACAATCAGGAAATCTACGTAGACGGCCTGGGGTATTCCCAAGAAGAATTCTGCCAACTCCGGCAGCTAAACATTATTTAGCCGGCCACTGCATTTAACGGCCACCGCTCACATCGCCAAACCTGTCCAGAGGTAATGCTGTCATGCCCAGACTGCCCTTGGAAGGCATCCGAGTCCTGGATTCCACCTACGTTTTCGCCCTGCCCTACACCGGCGGGCAGTTGGCCGACCTGGGCGCCGAGGTCATCAAAATCGAAGGCCCCGGCCGTCCCGACATCACCCGCACCGGCGGCCTCTACGGCACCTTCCCCGACAATGTGCCGGGCGAGGACTGGTGGAACCGGCCTTCCACCTACAACCTGTTGAACCGGGGCAAGCGCTCCCTGACCCTGGATATGTCCACCGAGCGCGGCCGGGACCTGTTCCGGGAGATGGTGGCCGTCAGCGACGTGGTGATGGAAAACTTCACGCCCCGCGTCATGCGCGGCTGGGGGCTGGACTACCCCAACCTGAAGCAGATTAAGCCCGACATCATCCTGGTGTCCAACACTGGCTACGGCCACGGCGACGGCCCCTATTCCAGCTACCCGGCCCAGGCCACCACCCAGGAAGGCACCCACGGCCATTGCTGGGTTACCGGCTACCGGGACGATGAACCGTCCAAGGCCGGGCGTTCCTTTGTTGACTTCCTGTCCACCTGGACTGCCGTGTTCGCCATCGGCTCGGCCCTGCGCTACCGCAACCTCACCGGCAAGGGCCAGTGGGTGGACATCGGTATGTACCAGGCAGGGGTGATGTTCCTGTCCGAGTACATCATGGACGCCATCGCCAACGGACGGGAGGGCGGGCGCATCGGCAACCGCCACCCTTACCGCGCGCCCCAGGGATGCTACCCCGCCCTGGGCGACGACGCCTGGATTGCCCTGTCGGTGGCCGACGACCACCAATGGGGGGCTTTGTGCGAGTTGATGGGACGGGAGGAGTTGGCCGGAGACGCCCGTTTTGCCGACGTCTTGTCCCGCCAGAAGAACCATGACGAGATTGACGAGATTGTCGGCCAATGGACCCGCGGCCGGGACCGCTACGACCTGATGCACGCCCTTCAGGGCCGGGGCATCGCCGCCGGCCCGGTGCTCAACAGCAGGGACATACACTTTGACCCTCACTACCAGGAGCGGAACTTCCTGGAACGGGTGGAGTTCCCGCCGGAGCGGCAGATAGGCTCCCGCTTCATCATGGGGCGTCCCTACAAGTTTTCCAACACCCCCATGCGCATCCGCCGGCCCGCACCGGAGTTCGGCGAGGGCAACCAACACTTCCTGCAAGGTGTTCTGGGCATGGACCCCGGCGTCTACGATGAACTGGTGCAGGACGCCGTTGTCGCCAGCGTTCCGACGACGGGAGAACCCACGCCCACGGTGGACCCGCGGGAACTGCTGGCCCGCGGTCAAATAGCCGGCTGGGACCCGGACTACCGGGAGCGGCTGGGGCTTTCCTGATACGCTGCCTTTCTTGACACCCCGTTCGGTGCGGGGCTAAGCTGGAATAAGCGTGGGCCTGTAGCTCAGTGGTAGAGCAACCGGCTCATAACCGGTAGGTCGTAGGTTCGAAACCTGCCAGGCCCACCATATCCACCTGCCTACTTTGCCCTAGCCAACACTACTCATTGAATGAAGGGCTTTATGCCCGGATGAGACGTCCCACAAGGCTTGGTATTGATACGAACGGGCCCCCGTTGAGGGCCCGTTTTTGGTTTCCCGGTCAGCTCCATTGCGCTCCAACACCCCCCATGAAACAGCCCTGAAACAGCCCTGGTTCGCCGCCGTTGCAACCTTGACAAGCAATATCAATCATGCTAGCTTGCGGCTATTGTCTTGGGATGCCGTTTGGGTCATGGGGCAGGCAATTCCGGGACCAGGTTTTCCCCGGAGACCGCAGTATTTCACCCGGTGAGGAAGAGCGCAAATGAAGCATGAAGGACGGTATAAGCCCGGGATCAAGCTATTCTGGAGCCTCGGACTACTTCTGGTAATTGCAGCCGCGGTGGCCTGCGGGTCCGCCGCTCAGACCGAACAAACCGCCCCCGCGGCCCAGGAACAGCCGGCAAAACAAGAACCGGCAGCGCCGGAGCCGGCGCAGGCCACCGGCGGGTCTGACAGCATGGCAAAGCCTGCTCCCACCGCCGTAGCCGTATCCGCCCCCGAAGTCATGATGGAGAAGTCGGAAGACGTGGACAAGTTCACCATCATGGTGACCAGCCAGGGCAACGAGATTTTCACGCACAAGTATTCGTCCGGCGAGAACAACCTCTGGCAGCGCCTCAGCCAAGTCTGGCTGCTGGGCGCCAACCTGGAGAACGGCAGCTTGGTTATTGACCCGGCTACCAGCGTCGCCAGGGACTGGAGCATCTCCGCCGACGGACACACTTGGGAGTTCACCATCCGGGAAGGCGTCCCGTTCCACGACGGCTCGGACATAACCGTTGAAGACCTGGAGTTCAGCAACAACTTCAACGTGTCCGAGGAATCCAGTGGCGTATCCACGGTACGGGTGGCCCGGGAAATCACCAACCGGGAAATCACCGGCCCCAACACCTTCGCGGTATCCACCAAGACGCCGCTGGGCAACCTGGGCGCCGCCTGGTCGGAAATTGACAACACCACCCAGGGCACCATCAACAGCCTGGACTACTACAAGAGCCTGCCCGAGGGCCAGCCGGTAGAAAAGTGTACGCCGGTGGAAATCTGCGTGCGGTTCAGCGAGTTCGAGAAGGCCCCCACCCCCGGACTGGCAGGCGCCTACAAGGTTATCGCCCACCTGCCCACGGAGGAGTTTCTCTACGAGCGCTTCGACGACTACTTCCTGGCCGACCAGCGGCCCTACCCCTTCAGGCAGATTTCGCTGCGGTTGGTGCCGGAACTCTCCACCAGGGTAGCGGCCCTGCAAGCCGGAGCCGCCGACCTTATCGAGGCCAACCTGACCGTCATCGACCAGATTGAAAGCAGCGATGGCCAGGTGATTTACGTCGAAGAGGCGGTGCATATCTGGATTAACGCCAACGGCTGCGAGCGTGAAACCGACAACGACGGCGTGCCCATCATGTGCAACAACCCCGACATTCGCTACGCGCTGGACTACGCCATTGACAAGACGGTGGTGCAGCAGTTGTACGGAGGAGAAGGCGTGTTCAGCATCGCCGGTTACCAGGGCATCGCCAGCCCGTCCGGCCTGGGCTACGAAGACGACATTGCGCCTCTGGCCTTCGACCCGGACAAGGCGAAAGAACTGATGGCCAGCGCCGGCTACCCGGGCGGCGAGGGCTTCAACGGCGGCGATGTCTTCCCCATCCATACCTGGACCGGAGCGGGTGCACCCCTCACGGTGGAAGTTTCGCAGCTGATTTGCGATATGTGGAAGACCAACCTGGGCATCAACTGCGAGGTCAACGTCGGCGAAGAAGTCTCGATGAAGAAAAACCAGTACGCCGGCGAGATCGCCGGTCAGTACCTGGTCCGCACCAACGAAAACACCTTCGACGGCGGACGCCGGATGCTGGGCCGGTACAGCGCCGACGGTTATATCGCGAAGGACCCGGACCTGGCCGACAACATCATCAAACCGGCGCTGGCCACCATCGGAACTCTGGAGGAACGGCACGAGGCTTATCACACGGCTTTGAAGGCAGTGTTCGACAAGCACTACGACTTCAGCCCAGGATACCTTAACCAGCCTTACGGAGTAGCCGAACGGGTCGCGTCGTGGGACCCGTGGCCCCTGTCGCCATATCCCAGCGCTCTGTGGACCATGACGTTCAACTAAGCACTGCCAGAGGAACCTGCCTGCCCCCCCGAAACCCAATCGGTAGAGAAGGTCAAGGAAGGCCATTTACGGTCTTCCTTGACTTTAGCAACCAGACCATAAATAATCACCCTCAACGCCACCCGGTTAATCGAACGACCCCGGCGACCGGGACGGCAGGGGCAAACAATCAGGGGAACTGAAATCAATGCAAAGGTTCATTGCAGTCCGGATCGTTCAGTCCATCTTCACGCTGCTGGTACTGAGCGCCGTGGTGTTCTTCGGCGCCGAACAAACCGGCGACCTGGCGCTGGTACTGTCTACTCCAGACACCACCCAGGCGGAGTTGCAAGAACTCCGGGTTAAGCTGGGGCTGGACAAACCCGCCTACCAACGGTACATCAACTACCTGGGCGACCTGTTCCAGGGCGATTTGGGCAGTTCCGGCATCAAGCGCCGGCCGGTAATTGAAATGCTGGCCGAGCGGCTGCCGGCGACCCTGCAACTGGCGGCGGCCGGGTTGATGGTTGCCATGTTCGTGGGCATACCCTTAGGCATCATAGCGGCCATTAACCGCGACCGCCTGATCGACAAGTTCGCCAAGGTCTTCGCCATAGTCGGTATGTCGGCGCCCCAGTTCTGGATCGCCATCATGTCGATTATGCTGTTTGCCGCCTATTGGAAAATTTTGCCGACCCACGGCAAGGGCGGGATAGACCACTTCATCCTGCCCGCCATCACCATCTCGCTTTTCATCATGGCCGGGTTCATGCGGTTGACCCGCTCCAGTATGCTGGAAGTGATGGACAGCGAGTTCGTCAAGTTCGCCCGCATTAAGGGGCTGAGCGAGCGGATCGTGATTTACAAGCACGCGCTGAAGAACGCCATCATCCCCATTCTCACCTTCGGCGGCGTCAGCTTCGCGGGCCTGCTCAACGGCGCCATTGTCATTGAAGTGGTATTCGCTTGGCCCGGCCTGGGTCGGTTGATGCTGGACAGCATCCGCGAGCGGGACACGCAAGTAATCATGGCGACCATCCTGACGTCCGGCCTCCTGTACATTGTAATGGCGACGATTGTTGATATACTCTATGCCTACGTGGACCCAAGAATCCGGTTCGGGTAGCCGGCCGGCTGGGTAGGTCAAAGCGAGCACAGGACCGCCCCCGTTCGTCCTGAGGCTCGAAGGACCCGAGGCTCTCAAACGGCTGTTTATACCAACAACCACGGCGGAGGACCACCTTGGCTACTGCCACCACTGAAACTACCATCACCGCCGGTCGGGCGTCCCGGATGCGGCAGTTGTCGGACCTGCGGCTTCCCTGGATTCCCATTGCAATTTTGACGGTGCTGATCGTTTGCGCTGTTTTCGCCCCTCTGCTGGCTCCCTACGACCCCAAAGAGATCGATGTGCTGAAGGGCGTTCAAAGAGTGGGGCCGTTCGCCACTACGGAGAACCTGCTGGGCGTGGATATGCTGGGCCGGGATATGCTGAGCCGTCTCATCTACGGGGCCCGCATCTCCGCCTTCATCAGCCTCATATCCCTGGGATTCGGTGCCGCGGTGGGTACCGCCGTCGGCATAGCCTCCGGCTACTTCGGAGGCAAGACCGACGCCTTCATCATGCGGTTATGCGACGGGGTAATGGGGTTCCCGACCATTCTGCTGGCGCTGATAATCGTGGCAATTCTGGGGGCCGGCATTCTCAACGTCATCATTGCCATCATGGCTACCGTATGGGCCCGGTTTGCCCGGCAAATACGGGGCGAGGTGCTCACGCTGAAGGAGCGGGACTTCGTGACCATGGCCGTGGTGGCCGGCGTGCCGGCTCACATGGTCATGATTCGTCACATCTTCCCCAACGTCGTCAACACGGTGCTAATCGTGGTCAGCCTGCTGGTGGGACAGACCATCTTGCTGGAAGCGTCGCTGAGCTTCCTGGGAGTCGGGGTTCCCCCCGGAGAACCCGCCTGGGGCATCATGGTGTCCGAGGGGCGCAACAACCTGATTAACGTATGGTGGCTTTCCCTGCTGCCGGGCCTGGCGATTACGAGCGTGGTGATTGCCATGAACCTGTTCGGCGACTGGCTGCGGGACACCCTGGACCCCAAGCTGCGGCGAACCTAGGCCACGGCGATTCCCCGGCACAAATCTGGACCGTCGAGGTGATAAATTGGCACAAGCGCCTGTTTTAGACGTTCAAGGGCTCAAGACCTATTTCTTCACCCGCACCGGGGTAGTAAAGGCGGTGGACGGCGTGAGTTTCACGCTCAACGCCGGCGAGACGCTGGGAATTGTCGGTGAGTCCGGCTCGGGCAAGAGCATGACGGCTTTGTCGTTGATGCGGTTGGTGCCCCAGCCGGCAGGCCGGATAGTCGAAGGCAAGATCCTCTTTGAAGGGGACGACTTGGTGCAGAAGACCCAAAGCGAGATGCAGCACATTCGCGGGCGGGACATCTGCATGATTCTGCAAGACCCCATGACCTCTCTGAACCCGGTGTTCACCGTGGGCAACCAGGTCATTGAGACCGTCCGGCAGGGGGCGCCGGACCGGGGTTCAACTCTGAGAGACAAGGCCATCGAGCTGCTCCACAAGGTGAAGATTGCCTCGCCGGAAATCCGGTTCAGCAACTTCCCCCACCAGATGAGCGGTGGAATGCGCCAGCGCGTGGTGGGCGCCATCGCCATGGCCGGCGCGCCCAAGGTGCTCATCGCCGACGAAGCGACCACGTCCTTGGACGCCACCATCCAATACCAGTATCTAGCCCTGCTGAAGGAATTGCAGGAAGAAACGGGTATGTCCATCATCTTCATCACCCACGACTTCGGAATCGTGGCCAAGATGTGCGACCGGGTGGCGGTGATGTACGCCGGCAAGGTGGCCGAGATTGCTGACGTGCGGGACCTGTTCAACAAACCGGCCCACCCTTACACCGAAGCGTTGATGCGTTCGGTGCCCAACGTGGACGACGACGTGGATTTCCTATATTCCATTGAAGGACAACCGCCGGCCCTGGACAATCTGCCGCCGGGCTGCACCTTCGCCCCCCGTTGCCCCTACGTCTTTGACCGATGCAATGAGGAGTTCCCCGACAATATGCAGGTGGGGGAAAGGCATACCGCCACTTGCTGGAAACTGGAAGGGAGTTAATATGACAACGGTAACTGAACGGTCAACCGATTCAATAATCCGGCTGGAAGAATGCCGGAAGTATTTCCCGGTTACCAAGGGGCTGGTCATCCGCCGCGCCATCGGCCAGGTGAAGGCGGTTGACGGCATTTCCTTCGAAATCCGCGAGGGCGAAACCTACAGCCTGGTGGGAGAGTCGGGTTGCGGCAAGACCACCACAGCCAAGATGGTGTTGCAGGTGGAAACCCCCACCGAAGGCCTCATCCGCTTCAACGGCAAGAACATGGCCGAGTTCAACAACGCCGACCGCAAGGAGTACCGCGCCTCGGTGCAGGCGGTGTTCCAGGACCCCTGGAGTTCCCTGAACCCCAGGATGAGGGTGGGTTCGATTATCCTCGAGCCGCTGTTGACCAACCAGACTATGGGCAAGCAAGAGGCCCGCGAAAACCTGGAACGCCTGCTGCTGGACGTTGGGCTGCACAACTTCCATGCCGACTATTACCCCCACGAGTTCAGCGGCGGCCAAAGGCAGCGCATCGCCATTGCCCGTGCCCTGTCGCTCCAGCCCAAGGTGATTGTGCTGGACGAGCCGGTATCGGCGCTGGACGTTTCCATCCGGGCGCAGATTATGAACCTGCTCAAGAGCTTGCAGGACCGTTACGGGGTTAGCTACCTGCTCATCGCCCACAACCTGGCCACGGTGCGGTACATGAGCCACCAGATGGGGGTGATGTATCTGGGCAAAATGGTGGAGGAAGCGCCGACGAAAGACCTGTTCGCCAACCCCATGCACCCCTACACCAAGGCATTAATCGCGGCGTCGCTGCCGACCCACCCCGACATTCAACGGGAAGACCTGGTTCTGTCAGGAGAGGTCCCCTCGCCCATGAACCCACCGTCGGGATGCACGTTCCATACCCGCTGCCCCTTCGTCATGGACCGGTGCTCAGAAGAAGTGCCATTGCTGCGGGAAATGGAACCGGGCCACTGGGTCTCATGCCATCTTTACTGATGTCTTGAGCCTCGCCATAGAGCTGGCGTTTAAGGGGGGCAGGTCAATGACCTGCCCCCACGCCATTGCCGAAACCGGTGACAACGCCGCGTTGCCATAGAGCGGCGAAGGTAACTACAATACCATCTCAACGTACAGCCCCAACATACAGCCCCAACATACAGCCCCAACGTACAGCGGAGTGATTTTATGGCTATTTTGAAGGCACCAGACATCGCCCGCTATTTTTTGGCAAAGCAAGGGCAGGCTGCTACTGCCGAACCCATTACCAATATGAAACTCCAAAAACTTTGCTACTATGCCCAGGGAGTCGCTCTCGCGAAACTGCGAAGACCACTGTTTTTCGATGACATCGAACACTGGCAGCATGGTCCGGTAGTTCCTGCCCTGTGGCGGGAGTACAAGGGGTTTGGGGCATCCCCAATACCGCCGCCGCCACAGCTTTCCTTGGACTTGCGGTCGTTTGATGCTGATGCGAGGCGGGTGCTGGATTCCGTGTTGGAGACCTATGGGCGGTTGTCCGCTTGGGACTTGCGAAATATGACCCATGCAGAACCACCTTGGCAGGATACCCCGGACTCGTCGCCAATTACGCATCAAAAGATGCGGTCCTATTTCACACAACTAATGGAGAATATGCCAACTTTTGATGAGAACGGTATGGAAGACCCCGAGAGTCCGTCCCTAGCCTTCCAAATGACCAATGACGCTGAATTCATGGCATTAACCGGGCGCGGGTTGGATGCCCTTGCCCAAGGGCGATATTCCAGTCTTGAGGATGTCCGCAAGTCTCTTGGCAACATTTGATGCGGTAATATCCGACCCTGCCCGGTCCTTCCTGGAGTCCCTGAGCGAGTTAGATCGTGGCGAGTTCTTCCGGGTACTTGACAGCCTTCTGAGTAACCCGCATCCGGACGGCGTATCAAAAGTCCTCTTGGATTTCTTCCCTTATCCGCCGGAGACCTTCGGGTTTACCGGCGGCGAGTTCTGGATTACCTACAAGTTCATCAATGCGGCAGTAATCGGCATAGCCGGTGTGTATTGGAAGCCGGATTCGCCAAGGCGCGGCGACGAATTGCATGAGATTTGAGGCGTCATCGTCCTGAGCCCCCGCATCCTCTTCGCTTCTTGCCCGACCTTTCAGATTCTTCCCAATTTCCCCCATCCCCGACTCTGCCCGTTGCGTAACTGTTCAGGGTTGAGGGGAGCGGAGTGGCTGATGGCGGAATATGGGGGTTGGGTTACGTTGGGGGATCATCCCCCAAACCCCCTGAAAAAAAGTGACAGTTGGCTAAAACCAATTCATCTCACCAAGTCTGAACTGTTACCCCGTTGCGTGGGCGGTTGCGTAATGGTTGCACAGGGGATATAGTCCCCTGATTGCCGTTGGTTGCCTTGGCGGGTCTCCCTGGCCCGTTGAGGGTGACGCGGGGATGGGCCTGGTCCCCATCCCAAATCTTTCACCGCGGCCCGGGACCATGATTTGACCCAAGACGACAGTACGCAAGCCGCCCGTGGCTTCTCCCTAATGATTCCCGACCGGATGACGCTAATCAAGCTCGGCACGGCCGGGGCTTTGTTTGTCGCTATACTGCTGATGCCCTCGCCAGAGGGCTTGTCCGCGGAGGGCCAGCGGGCGTTGGCCGTGATGACCCTGGCCGTGGTCTTGTGGGCGACCGAGGTCATCCCGGTGCCGGTTACCGGGATCGCAGGCGTCATCCTGCTGGTGCTGCTGGGAGCCGTCCCAGACATCGGGGCGGGGTTATATGGGTTCTCTCAGCCGGTGGCCTACTTCCTCGTCGGCATCCTGACCCTGGGCCTGGCGGTGCATCAGTCCGGGTTGGCCGAACGCATGGCAACGTTCCTGATTCGCGGAGCAGGCGGCAAGCCGCGCTTCTTGTATGTCCAAATGCTGTTTTCCTTTGCGCTCCTTACCTTCGCCCTCCCTTCGGCCAGCACCCGGGGCGCCATCATGGTACACATTTACGAGCAGGTGCTCGCCCGTTGGGGCATTTCAAAGGAACACAGTTATTACAAAGCTTTGATGATGGGACTGGGCAGCCTCAACCGCCTCGGTTCTACGGCCCTGCTGGCCGGTGGAATTACGCCGGTGGTTGCCTCGGGCCTGTTGGGAGACTTCTCCTGGACCCAATGGTTCATTCTGATGAGCGTGCCTTTTTACGCCAACCTGATCGTAGGCGGGACCGTCCTGTACCTGTTTTACCGGAGCGGTTTCCGGCTGGAAGACGTCCAGGATAATGCGTCATTGTCCTCTGGGCCGATGACTGGCATCGAATACCGGGCGGCGGGCATCGTGGCCATGACGGCCGTGCTGTGGTTCACCGACTTCGCCCACGGCCTGCACCCGGCCGTGCCGGCGTTGATCGCGCTAACGCTCATTCTAATTCCCCGGGTCGGCATCCTAAGTTGGCAAGTGTTCGAGCGCAATGTCGGTTGGAGCAACTTCTTCATCATAGCGACGTCTCTGTCGCTGGCCCACGCACTGACAACCACGGGGGCCGCCGCCTGGTTCTCCGAGGCCCTGGTAAGCCACGCCACTCAGTTTCGGGACTACCCATTGTTGGTCCTGCTCGCGCTTTGCGGCTGCTTTGCCTTCACCAGAATGTTGATGCCGAACATCGCTGGTTACCTGGCATTGGCGATTCCCACGGGCATGGCCAGCGGAGCGGCCCTCGGGTTGAACCCTCTGGTATGCGGTATGGCCGCCGTGGTCGTGGGCGATTCCGTGGTGTATTACACCGCCGGCGGCACCGCCTCGGTCTTTATATTTCAGCGGGCCAACCTGCACAACCCGGAAATTTTCCGCTTCGCCGTAGCCATGACCCTGGTAGCCATTGGCGTGGTGTTCGCCTTGGCAGTACCCTATTGGGGACAGGTCGGCCAACCCCTGGTCAGATAACGCCAACAAGGATGTCCGTAACTGTTCCGGGTTGGGGGGAGGGGCCGATGGCGGAGTATGGGGGTTGGGTTACGTTGGGGGATTCATCCCCCAAACCCCCTGGGAAAAACGAAAAGCCCTTCGAGGCTCACGGCCTCGAAGGGCTTTTCTTACCGAACCGTTCGTTCTGAAAGATTACAAGAGATTCTTTCCCTTAAAACCCCTGCCAGACCCGCCGGCCTCCCTGCCGGACGAACTTGCCGAATCCCGGGTCGGGGAAGTGGCCGGCGGAGACAGTAATGCCCTCCGCCTCCAGGTGGTCCAGCACCGAGTGCCGGGTCCTGCGGGCGATGTCGGGTTGAATGTCAAAGATCGGGTTCCAATCGGTGTAGTGGGCCTGCGCCGGATTGTGGGCCACATCGCCCAGAATGTACCCCCGCTCCCCTGCCGAGGCGATGACCAGAGACATATGCCCCGGGGTATGCCCGGGCGTGTCCACCGTGGTCAACTCGTCGGTAACGGCATAGCCGCTGTCCATCAAGTCCATGACATTCATGCCTTCCAGCGGGACAACCTGTTGCATCACGTGGTCGGCGTCCGCCAGGACCTCGGGCTGCTTCCAATAGTCCCAGTCGGCGCGGGGGACAAGGTAACGGGCGTTGGGGAAGTTGGGTTTGCCGCCGGTCAGGTTCCAGCCCACATGGTCGGGGTGCAAGTGGGTCATAACCACCAGATCAATGGCGTTGCGGTCGATTCCCTTATCCTGAAGGTCCCGCAACAACTGTCCATCAGCCGCTTGGAGGCCAGTGTCGACCAGCACCGTCTTGCCGCCAGTGCGGGCAACCACCGAGCCGTAGCGGGGGTGCAGGTGTCCGGCGTCGTCCAGCAGGTCGGCGTACTCCGATTGCCAGATTTCGACCCTGCTGTCGGGGAAGACGAAGGTGGGTTCCCGATCGCCGTTGCCGTCGCTCAGAGATACCAGTTCAACGTTGCCGATGGTTATGGTGTGGCTGGGCATGGCCGCTCCTTTTCGCTGGGAAGGCATGAAAATCCCAGGGCGTAAAACCTGACGGGAAGGCCCGCCTCACTCGGAGGCAATCAGCTTGAGAAAATCATGGCGGGTAATGACCCCCACCAGCTTGCCGTCTTCGGTGACCGGCACCCGGTGAATTCCCCGGTTGAGCATCAACTCCACCACCCGCTCAATGGAAGTCTCGACATCCACGGTAGTTACAGGGTGGTGCATAACATCACGCACCTTCTTCCTGCCCACCTGCTTCGAAACCTCGGCGATGTGCGCCGGCGTGGTTGCGGCCCCCAGCAGCGAGTAAACGTTGTGCGCCAGGGGGCGGAACTTGGGATGCAGGCCGAAGTCGGTGTGGGTCAAAATGCCCACCACCCGGCTTTCGGAGTCCACCACCGGGATGCAACTGACGTTGGCGGCCAGCATCTTCCTCGCAACATCGGCGATGCTGTCATCCGGTCCAACTGTCACCGGCGGGCCGCTCATCATTTCGCGGGCGATCATTGAACGCGTTCCCTCCCTAAACCAGTCCCTCCCTTAAGCCGCCGTCAAATATCCAAGAATGGACACAGGGGCGGTTCTAGTGGCCGTGTTCCGACAGCCAGGCCTGGGACACGGCGTGGGACACCGCCGGCACCACAGCCCGGTCTAACGACCAGGGAATGATGCACTCGGCAGTCGGTTCGGCGACCAGACCGGCCAACGCCTCGGCCCCGGCAATCTTCATGCGGGTGGTGATGCGGGGAGCGCGGACGTCCAACGCGCCGCGGAACACACCGGGGAAGGCCAGGCTGTTGTTAATCTGGTTGGGAAAGTCGCTGCGGCCGGTGCCGACCACTTCCGCCCCGGCATCTCTGGCCAGGTCCGGCATAATCTCCGGCGTGGGGTTGGCCGCGGCAAACACGGCGGAGCGCGGCGCCATGGACCGCACCATGTCCTGGCTTACGATGTCCCCCACCGACAGCCCGACGAACACGTCGGCCTGCTGAAAGGCGTCGGCCAACCCGCCGGACACGTCGTCCGGGTTGGTCAGGCGCAGCATCTCCATTTTGACCGGATTCAGGTCGGTACGATCCCGATGCACGATTCCCTGGCTGTCCACCAGCAGAATGTTCCTGGCCCCGTAGTCGTAAAGCAGCTTGGCTGACGCGATGCTGCCGGCGCCGGCGCCGGAGAACACAATCTTGACCTCGCCGATTTTCTTGTCCACCACCTGCAAGGCGTTGATGATAGACGCCAGCACCACGATGGCGGTGCCGTGCTGGTCGTCGTGAAACACGGGAATGCCCAACTCTTGCAGCTCGGCCTCAATCTCGAAGCAGCGCGGGGCGGCGATGTCTTCCAGGTTGATGCCGCCAAAGGTGGGCGCGATGTTTTTGACGGTCTCGATGATGGACCGGTTATCCTGGGTGGCCAGGCATATCGGGAAGGCGTCAATGTCGGCCAAGCCCTTGAACAGGATGCACTTACCTTCCATGACCGCCATTGCCGCTTCCGGCCCCACGTTGCCCAGCCCCAACACGGCGGAGCCATCGGTGACCACTGCTACGTTGTTGCCCCGGTTGGTCAGGGCGTAGGACTCCGACGGGTCGTTATGAATCGCCATGCTTACCGCCGCCACTCCCGGCGTGTAGGCGATGGACAACTCTTCCATAGTCTCCACGCTCATTTTGGAAGCGATGCTGACCTTGCCCCGGGTGGCGCGGTGCCGGGCGATGGCCTCTGCTCCGTAGTCCATTTTCTCTCCTTGACCCCGCCGCCGGCGGCTGGCGGGCAAATCACGCCCCAACGCAAAGAATTGGCGAAAATGCCGGTGAATGGACCGGCAGACCGTTTCCCAGCACGCCGTCCCCGTAACACACCGGGATACCGCAAATTATAGTCCGTGTTACCGTACCATAACAAGGGAATGGGCGGAGGGGTAATAGTTCAGACTTGGTGAGATGAATTGGTTTCAGCCAAGGCTTTCATCCAACTGCCACCAACTGCCACTTTTTTAGGGGGTTTGGGGGATTCATCCCCCAACGTAACCCAGCCCCCATATTCCGCCATCAGCCACTCCGCTCCCCTCAAGCCTGAACAGTTACACGGCAGGTTAGCGGATTACGGTCATGGGAGACTTCCAGGTCTCCATCAGCCGGGCCATCCCCTTCATCCCTCATCGCCACGGAACCAGGCGCCGAGTCCCTCTCACCCGTTCGTACTGAGGCTCTCGAAGGACTTCACAGGCTACCGGCCCCGCCGGGCCAACCGGACGTTCCACCACACAATCAGCGGCGTCATTGCCACGGTGGGCAATATCCAGGTGACCCAAACCGGGTTGGTGTCCACGTTGACCACCAGCACGGCGGTGACGGTGGCGATGGTCCCGCCCATCATGTTGGTGAGGTGCCGGGAAATTCGCCGCACGTAGCGCGCGGGTTGGGCGCGGTGATACCGGGCGTCGGCCAAGCCCAGGGCCAGGGCGATGAATCCGAAGACGACCAGGGTTATCCCTTGGGAATTACCCTGCAATCCCAGGACGACGGCGTAGGTTCCCATTCCCAGTCCGGCCAGCCCCATTACCGCGGTGGCGGCCCAATCCACCGGGTGGGGCCTCCCCCGCCGGTTGCGGGCAAACCGCCAACCCGAGAAGACCATGTAAAAGCTGAAGAAGGCGATTAACAGCAAAAACAGGTCCGCCCCCAGCATCGCCAGGGGTACGGCGGTCAGGAACACCGCCGTCATGCCGGCGGCGTACACCCGCCCGGCCAGCACATGGCGGGGGCGGCCCTTGGCCGTGACCAGGGCGACGGCAGCGGCCAGCAATGCGATTGACCCTGCCCCGATGTGAATGGAAAGCAGGACCAGGCTAAGCATATTTTCGGGCAATCACTGTGGCAATCGCTGTAATGGAGAGGCCAAGCATCCGGGTTAAACGACTTGCCGCCAGAGGACTTACTGCGTCACGGCCCCTTCCGAGGCCGAGGACACCAGCTTGGCGTACTTGGCAAAGACGCCGGTGGTATACCGGGGCTCCAAGGGCTGCCACTTGGCCCGCCGGTCGGCCATTTCCTCTTCGGTGACACTCACGTCCAGCCGACGGTTGGGAATGTCCAGTGTGACTATATCGCCCTCGGCCAGGAGGGCGATGGGCCCGCCGTTGGCCGCTTCGGGCGCGACGTGGCCCACCATCGGGCCGTGGCTGGCCCCGGAGAACCTGCCGTCGGTGACCAGCGCCACCGTGTCCCCCAAGCCCTGTCCAATCAGCGCCCCGGTGACCGCCAGCATCTCCCGCATTCCCGGTCCGCCCCGCGGGCCTTCGTAGCGGATAATCACAATGTCCCCGTCGTGAATCTGTCCGTCCTGAATGGCGCGGAACGCCGGCTCTTCCTGCTCAAACACCCGGGCCGGCCCCTGGTAAACCTTTTCCTGATGTCCCGCCACTTTAATGACCGCCCCCTCCGGCGCCAGGTTGCCGTAAAGGATAGCCAGCCCGCCGGTGGGACTGCGGGGAGCGTCGGGTTGGTAGATAATGTCCTGGTCTTCCACCGTGGCAATGCCGGCGACGTTCTGCTCCAGCGTCTGCCCGGTGACGGTCATGGTATCGCCGTGCAGCAGGCCGGCCCGCAGCAGCCGCTTGGCCATCAGCGCGACCCCCCCGTGACGGTGCAGGTCGGCCATGACATACCGGCCGCCGGGACGCATATCGGCGATGTAGGGCGTGCTGCGGCTGATGCGGTCGAAGTCGTCCAGCGACAGATCGACACCGGCTTCCCGGGCCATGGCCAGCAGGTGCAGCACTGCGTTGGTGGACCCGCCCATCGCGACGACGGCGGTGATGGCGTTCTCAAAGGCTTTCCGGGTCATAATGTCCCGGGGACGCACGTCTTCTTCCAGCAAACGCATCACCGTGCTGCCCGCCCGACGCGCCTCGTCGGTCTTGCTAGGGTCAATGGCGGGTATGGACGCATCGCCGGGCAGCGACATACCCATCACCTCAATAGCGGTGGACATGGTGTTGGCGGTGAACAGGCCGGCGCAGGAACCCTCGCCGGGGCAGGCGCGGCATTCCAGGTCCCGCAGGTCTTCCAGCGACATATTGCCCTTGGCGTAGGCTCCCACCGCCTCGAAAACGTCCTGAATGTTAACGTCGTGGCCCTGGAAAGTGCCCGGCATGATGGTGCCGCCGTAGATGAAGATGGACGGCACGTTGAGGCGGGCAATGGCCATCATGCAGCCGGGCATATTCTTGTCGCAGCCGGCCACGGTAATCAGCCCGTCCATGCGCTCGCCGAAGGTGACAACTTCAATGGAGTCGGCGATGACCTCCCGGCTGACCAGCGACGCCTTCATGCCCTCGGTGCCCATCGAGATGCCATCGCTGACGGTAATGGTGCCGAACTCGAAGGGCGTGCCTGCCCCCTGCCGGACGCCTTCCTTGGCGGCGGCGGCGAACCGGCCCAGGTGAACGTTGCAGGGGGTAACGTCACTGGCCAGGTTGGCAATGGCGACGAAAGGCAGGTCCAGGTCATCCTGCGTCAGACCCATCGCCAGCAGCATGGCGCGGGCGGGCGCGCGCTCCGGCCCCTCGGTGATGTCGCTGCTGCGGTGCTTCATCCGCAGGTTCTGGGCACGGTCCCTGGAGCGGGTCGTCGTGGTGGTGGCGCTGGTGGTAGCCAAGGTGGGCCTCCTCAACGGAAGTGGTTAACCGGGGTCATTAAAAACGGGTCAAAACCGGCAGGCGCAACGGCCTTGGAACGTGCCGAATTATATTCCTTTGGACATTGTTGACACAAGAAGCGTAACAGTTCAGGCTTGGTTAGGTGAATTGGTTTCAGCCAAGGCTTTCAGGCAACTGCCAATTCTTTCCAGGGGGTTTGGGGGATGAATCCCCCAACGTAACCCAACCCCTATATTCCGCCATTGGCCACCCCCCCAACACTGAACAGTTACCAAGAAGCCCCTGCCGCGGCCCATTAAATTACGTTCATCCTCTATATTCACGGGACAGCTGTTGAGACCCTAAAAGACGCCCTTGCCGCCCTGGCGCCACCCGCTCCGGGACTTGCGCCAATTCCTTATTTCTTGTAATCTTTGGGCTGTCAAACGTAATGGAGGAGGACGCTCACCGATGTTTAACCCGCTCCGATGGTTGCAAGTACAGAAGGCTCAAGCCCACTGTGACATCCCATGCGGAATTTATGACCCCATCTCGGCGAAAATCGCCGCCCAGACCGTCCAGAAAATGGTGCTCCGCATCCAGGCCCTGGAGCCCGGCGACAACCCCGCAGCCCACGCCAACACCTTGTCCCGTTACGTAACGGTCAAAGAACAGCACGCCGAGCTTTGCAAGCACGAACTGCGGGTCCTCTGGGCCGACTACACCTGGCCCGGCACCGACGCCAACGAGATTGCCGCCAAGTTCAACGCCGCCCTGAAGCTGGCCGGCCAGTGCAAGCAGACCGTCAGCATGGATAACGCCGAGAACCTGGTTGCCTCCTGCGACGACATCGCCACCGTCTTCTGGGGCACCAAGGGCGTTGAGTACAGCGATCCCAACGCCGCCGTCCGCTACGGCGCCTAACCCCCGACAAACACCCAACGGGGTTGACCAACCGGGGCAGGTCTTGGGACCTGCCCTTTTTCTTTATGGGGACAGAGAGTTATGCAGCCACCGGCGTTAACGTACCAGCAAAACAGCCGGGGATTCCTTCGCAAAGCCCGCGAGGAACTTCCGGAGGACTTGCCCCAAGCCTGCGAAAAAGCCTGGGGAGCGGCGGCGGAAATCGTCAAGGCCGTATCAGAAGAAACGGGCTGGCCGCACAAGACCCATCGGTCCCTTTACCAAAACGTCAATGCGTTGGTGCGGGAAACCGGTGACCAACAGTTGCGCAGGTTTTTCGCAATCGCGAGTGATTTGCACGTCAACTTCTACGAGAACTGGTATGACCGCAGTATCGTAGAAGCCGGGATTAGCGACGTGGAGCGTTTCGTGGAAAAGGTGGAAGGGCTGCTGAGTCCGTAGGCGCCTGATTCCGACAAACACCCAATGGGATCAAACAGTGGGTGCGGGTCTTGGACCCGCCCCTTGTTTTTCGTCACCCCAAGTCCCGCAGGGCCTCCTCGGCCGCTGCGATGGTCCGGTCAATATCCTCTTCGGTGTGGGCAGTGGAGACGAAGCCTGCCTCAAACTGGGAGGGCGCAAAGTACACGCCTCTTTCCAACATGGCGTGGAAGTACCTCCCGTATCGTCCGGCGTCGGACTGCTCCACCTGCGCCAACGCCGCCACGGGGCCGGCGGTGAAGAACCCGGTGAACATGGACTGCACCCGGTTGATGCTGC
This sequence comes from Dehalococcoidia bacterium, assembly GCA_965262735.1. Taxonomy (GTDB): domain Bacteria; phylum Chloroflexota; class Dehalococcoidia; order Lucifugimonadales; family UBA3495; genus CATOSK01. The sequence continues at coordinate 1,500,064 of CBDHFS010000002.1, forward strand.
CGGGGATTTCCGCCTGCCGGAACACTCTAGCGACGCCGTCGGTAAGACGCTGGGCCAGCGCGTCCAACCCCTCGTAGGTTCCCGGCTTTTGCAGCTCTTTCAGCGTGGTGATTCCGGCGGTCACGGCCAGCGGATTACCCGACAGGGTGCCCGCCTGGTACATCGGCCCCAACGGCGCCACCTGCTCCATGATTTCCCGCTTGCCGCCGTAGGCTCCCACCGGCAGGCCCCCACCGATAATCTTGCCCAGGCAGGTAATGTCGGGCGTCACCCCGTACAGCGTTTGCGCCCCGCCGTAGGCCACCCGGAACCCGGTTATGACCTCGTCGAAGATTAGCGCCGCCCCGTGCTCATGGGTCAACCGCCGTAGCCCTTCCAGAAACCCGTCAGCGGGAGGGACCACGCCCATGTTGCCGGCCACCGGCTCCACGATGATTCCCGCCACGTCCTCCGGGTACTCCTCGAAGAACCGTTCCACCGACGCCAGGTCGTTGTAGTCGGCGACCAGGGTTTCCTGCGCGTATGAGTCGGGGACGCCGGCGCTGGTAGGCACTCCGTGGGTCATGGCGCCGGAGCCGGCCCGCACCAGCAGCCCGTCGGCGTGGCCGTGGTAGCAGCCGGCGAACTTGATAATCTTGCTTCGGCCGGTGTAGGCCCGGGCTAGCCGGATGGCGCTCATGCACGCTTCGGTGCCGGAGCTGACCAGACGCACGCTGTCCACCGAGGGCAGGGCCTCGCAGATAATTTGGGCCAGCTCAACCTCGCCCTCGGTGGGCGCGCCGAAGCTAGTCCCGTTTTCGGCGGCGGCCTTCAGAGCCTCCACCACGGTGGGATGGGCGTGACCCAAGGCCAGCGGCCCCCAGGAGCAAACGTAGTCTATAAACTCGTTGCCGTCCACGTCCCACACCCGGCTGCCTTGCCCCCGGGCGATAAACGGGGGGGTGCCTTGCACCGCCCGGAATGACCGCACCGGGCTGTTCACCCCGCCGGGAATATACTGCTGGGCCAGGGCGAATAGGCGTTCTGAGTTGGATTGTTGCATGGTGAAGTCCTGTCAGTTGTATGCTTAACCGTGTTTGCAAAAGCTGGATTAACGGCGGCGGTAAGTGCGTTCGTTGCGGCGGATTATTTCATCAATCCATACTACCCTAATGGCGTACTCAATGGAGTAAATGACCCGATAATTGCCTACCCGGATGCGGTAGGCGCCCTGCCGTCCTTGCAGCATGACTGAGCCAGGAGGCCGTGGACTTGGGGCCAGCGCATCGATTGCTGCATTGATTCTCCGTCGGTCCGATTCTTCGAGGCGTTGCAAGTCCCGCTCTACCCGGCGGTTCCGGTATCTAACCTGAAAGGGCATCGGCGGGTTCGGAGGAGAAAGGCTTGAAGGGGATAGATTCGTCCTCGGCGTATGTCCGTTCGGACACTATCAACATTGAGAGAATGTCTTCCAAGTCTTCGTACCCCTCTGGGGAATTCATAAAACGGCGGTAGTATTTGTAATCCGTTAGAAGTTCCCACCGGTTGCGGAACCCGACAAGGTATTTGTCCAAGACATGGGGCAGGAGATCCTTCCGTTTCTCATTGAGGTTCAAGTTAATTAGAGCGTTTTTGGTGGGTTCGCCGGAGTAGGCCCAGAAAACATTTGACGGGAAGACCCAAGCTATCGGAGCGTCTTCCTGATCCAATTCTACGCAGAGGATGAAGCGTTTCTTGTCAGGCTTATAGTCAGGGGTTGCAAAGGTGCGCGTTGCTTTTCCGGCCCGCTCAACAGGCAGCAAAAACTTCAGCTCAAGCAAAATTCCCTGGGCAGTCTTAACCAGCAAATCGGCGGTGCCATCCACCGCCGGCAGGTAGGGGATACCGCCGCGTTTGAGCAGCTCGGCGACTACGTGACACTCGGCGCGCTTGGCGGCGACTTGCTTCGCAACCATGTCCGTCATAGCCCATGCCTCTAACCCCGCTCTACTCCTGCAGCCAGCGGGCAACCTGCTTGGCGTGGTAGCTGATGGTGATGTCCGCGCCGGCCCGGCGGATGGCCGTCAGCAACTCCAGGGTCACTGGCTTTTCGTCCACCCAACCCAGCTGCGACGCCGCCTTGACCATCGAGTACTCCCCGCTGACGTTGTAGGCGGCCAGCGGGTAGTCGAACCGCTCCCGGGCCTGCCGTATGACGTCCAGGTAGGCCAGGGCCGGCTTCACCATTACGATGTCCGCGCCCTCGGCAATGTCGGTCTCGATTTCCCGCAGCGCCATGCGGGCGTTGGCCGGGTCCATCTGGTAACTGCGCCGGTCGCCGAACTGGGGAGTAGAGTCGGCGGCCACCCGGAACGGACCGTAGAACGAGGAGGCGTACTTGGCGGCGTAACCCATAATTGGCACGTCCTGCTCGCCCGCCGCGTCCAGCGCCTGACGGATGGCCCTCACCTGCCCGTCCATCATGGACGACGGCGCCACCATGTCCACCCCGGCCTGCACCTGGGCCAAGGCCGTGCGCGCCAACAGTTCCAGCGTCTGGTCGTTGTCCACCCGTCCGCGGTCAATGACCCCACAGTGGCCGTGGTCGGTATACTCGCAGAGGCAGACGTCCCCGACGACCATCAACGCCGGCGCAGCTTCCTTGATGACCCGGATGGCTTCCTGAATGATGCCCTCCGGGTCGTAGGCGCCGGAGCCGACGCTGTCTTTTTCCGGCGGCAGCCCGAACAGCAGCACCCCCGGAATGCCCAGAGCGGCGATTTCCCGCGCTTCATCGGCCAGCAGGTCCAGCGACAGGTGAAAGCAGCCGGGCATAGGCTCAATGGGCAGCCTAACCCCCTCGCCGTGGGTGACGAACAGTGGATAGATAAAGTTGGCCGCGGAAAGCCGGGTTTCCCGCACCAGCGAGCGCACCGACTCCAACTCGCGGACTCTTCGCAACCGTATGTCGGGAAAGCCTAACATAACTCGGTTCTCCTTTTCGGTTCTCCTTTGTGGAAACTCTCTCAAAAGTCCGCCCGTTGGGTCAACGGGTTGGGTCAATCCGTTCGTACCCGCGGATACGGGGCAGGTCCTGGGGCGTTCCCACCCGTTCGTCCTGGGATCCCGAAAGACTACCTTGTTGACCGGAGGTTTAGCAGACGAACCCGCTGCAACGCTTTCAGCAAGAACCGGCTAATGTGCGGTTGACGTGGCAACCCCAAAGTGCCCGGCCAGCGACTCCACCAACCCTTCCACCGTGGGCTGCTCGGCCACCAAGTCCACCCGCAGGCCCCGTTCCTGTGCCGTGGCGGCGGTTATGGGGCCGATGCAGGCGATGAAAGCGCCATCCAAGTATTGCCCATCGCCGTCCAGAATGTCCAGCAAGTTGTTGACGGTGGATGAACTGGTGAAAGTAATCACGTCCACCCCGCCGGACAGAGCCTTCTTCGCCCGCTCCGCCGCGTCGGTGGGCGTCAAGGTGCGGTAGGCGGAGACCCGTTCCACCCGCGCCCCCAGCCGGGCCAAGCCCTGGGCCAGCGCGTCCCGCCCGATGTTGGAGCCAGGGAGCAGCGCCAACACGTCCTGCCAATGGCGGGATGACAACTCGGTTACGACATCTTCGGATACCGACCGCGCCGGCACGAAGTCGGGTATGATTCCCCTGGACTCCAGCGCCCGCTGCGTCGCCGGCCCGATGGCGCCGATGGTGTTGCAGGCCAAGGCACGGGAATCCCGGCCCATCGAGTGCAGGCGGTCGAACACCGACTCCACCCCGTTGACGCTGGCGAAGATGACCCAGGCGAAACTGTCGAGCCGGTCGAGCGACGCGTCCAACTCGGCGAAATCCTCCAGCGGCGCGATCTCTATGGAAGGCAGTTCCACCGTGTAGGCGCCCAGTTCCTCCAACTGACTGCGCAGGTTGGACGCCTGGGTGCGAGAGCGGGTAATCAGCACCTTCTTGCCGAACAGCGGGCGGTTGTCGAACCACCGCAGGCGTTCCCGCAGGTTGACCACCGGGCCGACAATGGCAATCACTGGCGGTTTTAGCCCGGCGGCCCGCCCCTTGTCCACCACGTCGGTCAGGTTGCCGGTGACGGTTTTCTGCTGAGGCCAGGTTCCCCACTGCACCAGCGCCGCCGGCGTACCCGGGTCCATGCCCTTAGCTTGAAGCGTTTCCATGATTGACGCGAGGGCCGCCCAACCCATCAGCACCACCAGGGTGCCGCCGGTGTTGGCCAGCACGTCCCACGGGATGACCGACTCAGGCTTGGACGGGTCTTCGCTGCCGCTGACGACGGTGAAGCAGGTGGAAATCCGGCGGTGCGTCACGGGGATGCCCGAGTAGGCGGCGGCGGCAACGGCGGATGTAATGCCTGGCACCACTTCGAAAGGGACGCCGCCCTCGGCCAGCGCCAGGGCTTCTTCGCCGCCGCGCCCGAACACGAAGGGGTCGCCGCCCTTGAGGCGCACCACCATCTTGCCGGCCTGGGCCTGCTGCACCAACAGGGCGTTGATCTCGTCCTGGGTCAATGCTTGCCTGCCCCGCTCCTTGCCTACGAACACCCGCTGGGCCTGCGACGGCGCGGAGTCCAGCAACGACGGGTCCATCAGGCGGTCGTAGACCACCACATCGGCCCGCTGCAAACACCGCATCCCTTTGACGGTAATCAACCCCGGGTCGCCCGGCCCAGCCCCCACCAAGTAAACTTTACCTGTCATAGATTCTTACCAATTTACGGATTGGCTCTGGGTTGGTATTCTGCCTCGTAGGCTCTTCGTATTGCGTTTTCCAATTCGTCCGGCCTGACCAAGTACATGTCAAAGTCGTCAATGTTGTCTCGCTTTAGGTGAAGTTGCCCCTCTCCGACATTACCCCGGTGTTGTCCAGCAGAATAGTACCGATTGGTTTCGACAGCAAACGACGGCAGAACCCAGTACTTGATAACATCCCTCCAAGCTGCAACCCAAACAAAGACATCACAATACCGCGGCTTTATCTGTTGGAAGTTCATATCAAAAGGTCGTAAAGAATCGGAGGACAACGCCTTTATGTAAAGAGGCTCCCGGCTGTCGAAGTCAACTGCTCGAGAAGCTTTGACTTCGATGCGTATTGAAGGATCTAGGAAAAAATCATATTGGCCTGAGTATTGCGGGTCTAGTTGCCGACTAGGTCGTTGAAGAGAAGGAACCAACTCCCTCAGGTGTCCCTGAGCCCATCTTTCACCAAAACCCCGGGGAGCGCTTATCTCAAACAAATAAAGATAAAGGTTGCGGTAAAAGTAGTCTTCTCTAATCTCGTAATACTCGTCAATGGTTAGCTTGTCTTGTGCCAAGAGATGGGAGATGATGTATTCAAATTCACTGAAAGGATAAACGGATTCTAGCCCTTCTAATGTAGTGGCGAATTCCACAGTATCGTCAAGACGTTCGATCAATTGTTCGAGTTGCTCACGAAGTTTTTCCATACCTTACTCTATAACAACGTTGCCTGGATCGTGGTCCTCCCAGACCCAACTCCTATCAAAGCTTGAAGGTCTGGGTCAGTGAGGCATTCCTGCTCAAAAGGGTTGCTATTTTGCCACCCTAGTTTACCTGTCCGGCGAAATCTTTCTAATCGCCGTATAGAAATTTCACAACATACCGGATCCACATCCATCGTGAAACAGGTTCTCCGCAACATTTCAGCACTAAGCAGTGTGGAACCTGAGTGTGCGAAAAAGTCAATAACCAGATCACCTCCTTGAGAACTCGCTTGGATTATCCTTTCGCAACTTTTCAGTGGTTTTTGAGCATAGCATCCGTTAACGTTTTCTTCCATCCGGTAAAATACTTGCTGCACGTCAACCCAAACATTCCCAGCCCTGATTGTTTCAGATTTGCTTCGTTCAAAGTTTTCCGTGCGTTCCTGGCCAACATCTTTGTAATACCCCTTTAGTATCTTGGGGATATCGGTGTATTCCGCTTCGACGTTAAATCCTGGCTTGCCCTTCGTGTAGTAAAGCAACTCTTGTCTAACCGCCATCCAGTTCTTAGAGGTGCCAAATCCCCGCTGATTTCGCATGGTGATGAAACTACGGCTCTTAAATGGCGTCAGCCTCATCATAAGCATGAAATCCGGCAGGGGCTGAAAGCCGTTTCGCTGGTCAGCACCAAGCCATACGTACAAGCTACTGTCCTTTGCCAAAGCCAGGTCTGTGGCTTTGACCCAACATCGGCACCAATCAATGAAATCTTCGATTTGTCGTAGGTCGAAGGCGGCTAGATTGTATGGGGGGTCTTGAATACCTAAAGAGGCCCTCCGCCCATCCATGAGAACTAACACATCCGACTCGTTCGCCGCGTCCAAGCAACCAACTCGATGACCACTCTCACGGTCATTCCATACCTCGCCTTCGCTTAGTCGACAATATTTGCGAAGAAGCGCGTGGAAATCCGGGTTTCTATCCAGTCTAGGTATGTTAAGGTTCTTCAACGTTTCACCAGAATACCGCAAGTAAACTACACTAAAAGCCTTCCCCTCTTACCGCGCCATCTACTCCCCCGCCCCCAGCAACCGCCCCGCCCCTTGCGCCCTTAACTCCGACAATGCTTCCTGTGCCAGCCGGGTGGGGTCGGCTGCCGGACCAGATTGGGTGCACTGGAAAGCCGCATCCCCGGAGACGGACGCCACGAACGCCGTCAGCTCCAGCCGGTCCCCTTCGCAGACGGCGTAGGCGGCCACCGGCGTCTGACATCCCCCGCCCAGCGCTTCCAGGAAGGCGCGCTCGGCGGTGACGGCGCAGCGGGTGGCCGGATGCTCCAGCGCGGCCATTAAGTCTCGCATTCGTCCGTCGCCGTCCCGGGTCTCCACGGCCAGCGCGCCCTGCCCGGGCGGCGGAACGAACCGGGTCGGCGGCAGGTACTCGGTGATTCGCTCCCCCAGCCCCAGCCGGGACAAGCCGGCGGCGGCCAGAATGGCCCCGTCGCACTCGGCGCCTTCCGATTTCCGCAGCCGGGTCTCCACGTTGCCCCGCAGGGGGACGACATTCAGGCCCGGATGGTGGAGACGCAGCTGCGCCCCGCGCCGGGGGCTGCTGGTGCCGATGAGGGAACCTTCCGGGACTTCCGCCAAGGGGAGTCCCCAGCGATTGACCTGCACGTCCCGGGGGTCTTCGCGCTCCAGGACCGCACCGATGGTCAGCCCCGGCGGGAGTTGGGTCGGCATATCCTTGAGGCTGTGTACCGCCAGGTCAACATCCCCGGACAGCAGCAGTTGCTCGATTTCCTTGACGAACACGCCCAGACCCATGCCGGCCAAGGGGGCATTGGCATTGGCGTCGCCGTGAGTACGGACGACCGTGGTGGCGAACTCCAACCAGGGAAATGCGGGCCGCAACAAGCCGATGACCTGTTCGGTTTGGCGCAGAGCGAGGGCGCTGCCCCGGGTGCCGACGCGGACGACGTTAGTTGACGCCACGCCTCCCCGAGCCTCCCTCCAGGTTGAGAATCTGCCGGGCCAACTGCTGATGATTCACGTCCCGGTTTTCCTTGAGGAACTGGGTGGGCTGGTGTAGAAACTTCTTGACCAGCGCGGCAGTCATGGCATCCAGGAAGCCGGCCAACTCCTCCGGGTCGCCGGTCCAGCGCCCTTTGATCTTGGCCAGCGTCTTGGCGACCTCCGCCTGCCGGATGGCCTCGGCCTGTCTGCGAATGGACGCGATGAGGGGCACCCCGTCCAAGGATTCCCACCATTCCCGGAACGTCCCAATCCGCTCCTCGATAATCTCCTCCGCCACTCGAAGCTCATCTTGCACCGTGGCGGTTGACGTCTCCGCCATCAGTTGCAGCGAGTCTATGTCGTGCAGCAGCACCCCGTCCAGGTGGCCGGCGCCGGGGTCAATGTCCCGGGGCACGGCGATGTCCACCAGCAGCAGCGGTTGGCCCCCGCGCTGCCGGACCGCATCCGCCACCATCGCCTGGTCCAGCACGAACCCGGGCGAGCCGGTGGAACTGATTACCACGTCGGCCTGGGCCAGATTCAGGGCCAAGTCCTCAAAGGGAACGGCCGCGCCGCCTAATTCCCGGGCCAACTCTTCCGCCCGCCACTGGGTGCGGTTGGTCACGGTCATCATCCTGACCCCGGCGTCGGACAACGCCTGCGCGACCAGACGCCCGGCGTCTCCCGCACCGATTACCAGCGCCCGCCGGCTGGAAAGGTCGCCCAAAATTCCCCGCGCGAGCTGCACCCCGGCCTGGCTGACCGACCGGGAGTGACTGCCGATGTCGGTCTGCCGGTGTATATGACGGGCCGTGCGCAGCGCTTGGTGAAACAACCCCGAAAGCGGGCCGCGCACGTGGCCCAACTCGCTGGCCACGCTGAAAGCGGTGCGCACCTGTCCCAATATCTGCCGTTCACCCACCACCATCGAGTCCAACCCGCTGGCGACCCGGAAAAGGTGCCGGGCGCACTCGTCGTCGTGACTCTGGTAGATGTGGGAGCTGAGCTGGTGACCGGGGATGCCGGAGATGGCGCTGAGGAAGTTGCCCACGTAGGCAGCTTGACCGATTGCTTCAGCCTCCCGGTCGTCGGCGTAGGTGTAGACCTCCAGCCGGTTGCAGGTGGACAGGATGACCCCTTGGGGCGTGTACTCAGCCAGCAGCTCCAGAGCCTGGGGCAACTGATCTTTTTCAATGGACAGCCGCTCCCGCACGTCCAGGGACGCGGTGCGGTGATTCAGTCCCAGGGCCAGCAGACTCAATTCACCATCTCCTTGACCCTGGTCTGGGAGCGCACCGGGCAGCTGTTGGGGATGCACTGTTCCAGGTTGGGGCACAGGTCCGGGTGGCTGCCATCCAGCAGACGGGACAGCAGTTGCGCCAGCGCGGGCTCCGATTGGCCGGACTGGACCAGTTCCAGCAGTTCCTCGGTAATGCAGCACTGCCACCGCTCCGGGTCCACCACGACACGACGCTCCTTGATATCCTTGCGGGCCTCGGACAGCACCGGGGCCAAGTCGGCCCAGCGCAGGTTGGGGTCCCCGGCCAGGGTTTCCCGAATCTTGCGAGCCAAGGCGGGACTGGCGCCGCCGGTGGAAATGGCCAGCGTCACCGGATCGCGTTTCACGATGGATGGGGCGATAAAGCTGCACAGGTCGGGGTCGTCCACCACGTTGAGCAGGACCCCAAGACGCTCGGCTTCTTCGAAGATTTCCCTGTTGACGTACCAGACGTTGGTCGCGGCCACCGCGATAAACGACCCTTCCAGATCGCCGGGCTGGTACTTACGGACAATCCACTCCACATCGCCTTCATCCGCGGCCCGCCGGATGCCGGGGGTGACGTCGGGACTGATGACGGTAATACTGGCGCCGGCCTGTCGCAGCGCGCCAATTTTACCCTGGGCGATGCGGCCGCCGCCGAAAATTACGCAACGCTTGCCGGCCAGGTTCAGATATACGGGGTAGTATTCGGGCATGGTCTCCTCTGGTTAGCTGCTCCTTCCCTGCTTAATTTCCACGAAAATAGGGGAAGCACCATTCAATCTGTTCGTCCAATCCGTTCGTCCTTGGGGCCATCGAAGGACTTCCTTGGTTGGTTCCTGTCGTACCCTCTTGTCGTCCCTTCTTGTCGTACCCTCTCAATGGAATAGGGACGGCCCGCGGTTAACGGGGCAATTCGCCCCGCATCCGCAGGGCGCGCAGACGGTTCTGCGCGGCGGTTGCCGTCTTCCGGCTGACCCGCCCGCTGTTGGCCCGCCGCCAGGTGCGGGTTTTTTGCTTGCGCTCCACGGCGCTGTATGCACGTTGACCGTTCATGGCTGGTTTCTCTTGATTTGCGTACTGGCATACTGACAGATGGTTTTCAGATGATTTTCCCGGCGACGGCTGCTCAGTCGTCGCTAACGGCCGCTGCCGCCGCCTGCTCCGTCTCCCAGAACTGCTCGTAGTCCTCGACGAAATACTTGACCCTAGTCTTCTTGTACTCCCGGCTGCTGTACAGCATCAGGTTGTCGGTAATGCCGGTGGCGCGGCTGATTTCCCCGGCAATCTCCTCACAACCCCCAGGCGTGGTGGCATGGACCATGGTGAAGTGGGTATACGGCCAGTCGGGGAAGGTGGGCCGCTGGTAGCAATGAGTCACCGCCGAGTGCTCGGCCATGGTGATTCCCACCTCTTCGTACCGCTCCTCCGGCACCCGCCACACAATCATGGCGTTAGCCCGGAACCCCGAACGACGGTGGTGCAGCACCGCGCTGAAGCGGCGCATAATCTTCCGGTCCTCAAAGTCCTGGGCCAGAACGAACAGCCGGGCGTTGTCAATGCCCAGGCGTTGGGACATGGCATCGAAGGGCCGGACGATCAACGGCAGGTCTTCCTGGAGCTCGCGGATTACCGGCTTCTCGTCCTCGGCAACCGGGACTGCCTGATTCCAGTCCGGCGCCGGGGTACGCTGGGCCGCGCCCTCAGCCTGTCCGCCGGGGCTGGCGTCGGGGTTGTAGTTGTGGGCCGAACTTTTCCGGTTCACCATGTCGAAGTTGACGCCAATCTTGAAGAACCGGATGGTCGGCATAATCCGGTAGTTCTGCGCCCCCGTCTCCTCGGCCATCCAGACAATCGTGCTTTCCAGGTCCCCGTCGGGCGGGACAGCGATGGTGAACCAGAGGTTGTAGTACGACCCTTCCCGAGCGTAGTTGTGGCTAACCCCCGGGTGGCGGTTGATGAACAGCGCCCCCTCGTGCAGCTGCTCCGGTTCATAGGCGAAGGCGACCAGCGTCGTCTTATACCCCAGCCGGCGGGTATCGAAGATGGCGCTGATTTGCCGCACCACATTCTGCCGCTTCAACTCGGTCAGCCGTTCAATAACTTCCTGTTCCCCGATGCCCAACTCGCCGCCAATCTCTAGGTAAGGCTGGTCGGCCAGAGGAAACCGGCTCTGAATGATGTTCAACAAGTTGCGGTCGATAAGGTCCATTTCCGCCGTCGTCTCCTCCGGAGCTAATCGCCGGTTAGATTGTTCTTGAAAACCGTGTGAAAAAACCCGTTCGTCCTGAGGCCTTCGAAGGACTTCTTTAACGCAGGGGGGTTGGGGATGAATCCCCCAACGTACCCCGTTAACGTACCCCGTCCTTCGCTTATGCCCCGTTCCGGTCCAGCCGCTTTTGATAAGACTCCACTATGCCCACCAGCACCTGGTCGGCGATTTCCAATACGTGGGCCCAAGACCCGGCGTTGGCCGAATCCAGCACCATAGTTCGGAAAAACACGAAGGCTTCCACCGTGTCCTTCAACGGCACGGCACGGTCGGCCATCTCCGCCCCGTACTCGTGGCCCAGCATCACCGCTTCTTCCAGCGTCTCCTGCCTGCGGCGGCGGGGCTGCGACTCTTGCAGAAGCAGCGAAAGCAGCCGCCGGCCGAACAGGCGCATCCGGTCCCGCCCTTCTTCCTCGACACTTTGATACCACGACTGACGGGCAACGTCCTCGTGGGTCAACCGGCGGCGGATGCGCCGCAGCGTCGACCCTTCCAGCCGTTCCCGGCTGTCAGCCTCACCGGATGCCGGAGCAGGCTTGGCCGGCGGCTTGGTGAGACTCAGCACGTCTTCCCTGGAAAAGCGGCGGTGTCCACCGGGCGTCCGATAGACCCGCAGATGCCCCAAGTCGGCCCAATGCCGCAGGGTGCCTTCCTTTACCTGAAGCAGGCGACAGGCCTCGCCCAGCGAAAGCCACTGCCCCTGTTCGGAAGGCGCATGTTCGGCGGGTTGCAGGTCAACCATGTAGAATCATATCGGAATAAATCTGCATAAATCTACCTAAAACTGCAATAACCCTCGTGTTTCTTCAGCCCACAAGAGATTATCACAAGGCGGGGTCATCGTCAATCGGTTTTGACGGCGGGGATGGACAAGTCCCTTTGGCCTTAAATTGGCAGAACCACAACGAGGTTACGTTGGGGGATAAATCCCCCAACGTAACCTCGTTCTCCGAACACGGAAATGCCGTGTATAGGCAACGCCCGGTGTGCGTCCCTCCGGCGTTTGTGGCATAATATCCAGCGTCTTCAGGAAGAAAAAACGAAGAAAATACCCTGAATGCAACACCGCTGCGATTCGGCATTATTCCCTGCCAAACCCGCCCCTTTCAGGAGCAACAGTTATGTTTGACAAGATTCAGCACATCGGTTATCTGGTGTACGATCTGGACGCCGCCGTTGCCTGGTTCAAGGACAATTTCGGCGGTGAAAACGCCGGCGGCAGTGACCTTAACCCCAGCGTCGCCGTCCCTAGCGGCGGCCGCAACGCCTTCGTCCACTTCGGACAGGTCGAGGCCGAGTTAATCGAGCCGAACGACAAGGCCGGCCTGTCCCCCGGCGCCCTGGCGATGCACCACGTCGCCTACGTCGTCTCCGACATCGAACACGCCAAGGCCGACCTGGAGGCCCGCGGCTTCCGGTTCGCCACTGACCGGGCCTTCACCAACGTGCTGGGGCAGGGAGTCCTGTACTTCGACCCGGCCACCACCAACGGTTGCCTCATGCACCTCACCCAACAGCCCGAGGTCCCCAACGCCACCGGCGTCGGCCAGGGCGTTGACATCGCCCGCATCGTCCACGCCGGCTACCTCGTCCCCAATCTGGAAGAAGCCATCGCCTGGTATCAGGATAACCTGGACGGCGTTCACATCGGCGGCGGCGCATCCCGGCGGGGCGGGCGCAACGCCTTTGTCAACTTTGGGCAGGTCCAGGTCGAGCTAATCGAGCCCGGCGACCCCGCGGCGTTGGGCGGCAGTCTCAGCATGGACCACGTTGGTTACGTTGTAGACGACATCGGCTCCGGCATCGCCGACTGTTGCAGTCGCGGTTTCCAGTTCGTCGCCGACACTCCCAACACCAACTCAGTGGGCCAGCAAGTCCTCTACTTCGAGACCGGCTCCACCCAGGGCAGCCGGATGCACCTGACCCAACTTCCGCCGGACTAGGCCCCAGGGCAACCGCCGTGAATCCTCCCGAGACGCAACCCCAGAACATCATCCTGGTGGGATTCATGGCCACCGGCAAGACCCACGTGGGACGCCTGCTGTCCCAGCGCACCGGCTGGCCGCTGCGGGACGCCGACGAAGAAATCGTCCGCCGCGCCGGACGACCCATTGAGGACATCTTCGCCCAGGACGGCGAGGCGGCCTTCCGCCACCTGGAACACTGCGTAATCACCGGCCTTTGCGGCGGCACTCGTCAGATAATCTCCGCCGGCGGGGGAGCCTTCGTGCAGACGGACAACCGGGACCTGATGCTGCAACGGGGGCTGGTGTTCTGTTTGTCGGCCACGCCGGAGACCATCCATGCCCGCATCCTCAGCGAAGCCGACCCGACGGCCCCGGTGCGGCCACTCCTGGCCGGGGACGACCCGCTGCGGCGCATCCGCGACTTGCTGGACCGCCGCTCCCCGGCCTACTCCCAAGCCCACCACACCATAGCCACCGACGGCCTGACGGTGGAGCAGGTGGCGGAGGAAGTGCTGGGCTTTACGGAAGTCGGAGAATAATAGCGATGATTGCACACAAATGGCAGCCTATCCAGCGTGCTGACGTCGCCAGTAAACAGTACGATTTCGGCGAGATAGACTCGTTGCAACAGCAATGGATTGGCATCAAAGAACGGCATAGCAGTTCAACTTCCCAAGCATATGACTCCTTTATCGAGAGGCTGGGAAGAAGCTGGGCCATCGAGACCGGAATAATTGAAGGTTTGTACACCCTGGACCGAGGGGTGACGGAGACACTGATTGAAAGGGGCATAACAACAGACTTTATAGACCGTAACGCCACCAACAAAGAACCTGATGACCTGGTTAGGGTGCTTCAAGACCACCAAGAGTCTATTGAGTTCGTGTACCAACGTATAAAGCGCGAGATGCCGCTAAATAGGCAGTTCATCAGAGAATTGCACATCAGCCTCACGAAGAACCAGGACACGTACCGAGCAGTTGACCAGTTTGGCACTTTTTTCGACGCCGTCTTGGACAAGGGAGGATTCAAGACGCTACCCAATAACCCAACTAGGCCGGATGGCAGTATCCATGAGTATTGCCCTCCGGTTCACGTCGAAAGCGAATTAGACAATCTGGTTTCTCGTTACCAAGAGTATCAGCAGGCAAGGGACATTTATCACCCACTTTTGACTGGAGCCTGGCTACACCACGCTTTCACGCAAATTCACCCCTTTCAGGACGGCAATGGTCGGGTGGTGCGGGCGTTGCTTACCTGGCACTTGGTCAAGGAGAACTTCTTGCCCATCGTTATATCCAGGGACGACCGTGAGCGATACATCAAGGCTCTGGAGTTGGCCGATGGCGGTGACTTGGATCCCTTTATCGACCTGATTGTCCAATTGGAAAAGCGGACCGTCTTACAGGCCCTCGGCGAACCAGAACCGGTGGCTCAGCCCGGGTTGGTTGATCAGGTTGTGGACCACATCGTAGAGCAAATCCAACGGCGAGACAGAGAGCGGACAGATCAATTGCGCTCGGTCAATATCCTTGCCGAGAAACTTCGTGACCGCGCCAGAAACAGTTTGGAAGATAAAGCCAATGCGATAAGCAAGCGACTAAATGAAGCAGGCATGTCTCTGCTTCCGATGCTTGATGAAGGTGGGCCGGGCGACAAGGAACATTGGTACCGGGCGGAAGTAATCGTTACGGCCAATAACTCTAAGAACTGGGTGAACTTTAACGAATCCCGATACTTCGTAAAACTATCGCTAGGCAATGATTTATCAAGGAATAGCGAGGCATCAAGGCATCCACGTCTGGTGTTCGTAATTTCTCTGCATCACGTTGGTAGAGAACTCAACGGGATAATGGCGGCAACCGCCTTTGCCCTGATTGAACACCACGCTGATGGTGATTCAGATGAAATGAAATCACCAGGAACTCCATACTTCAAGGATTGTACGGTCAATCCTTTCACCTTCACTTCAGAGAACGACGCCGGGGCGATTGTGCCCAGGTTTATCGAATGGGCCGAAGAACATCTAAGTGTTGCCTTAAGTTATTGGCAACAGTTCTTGACGTAGTTTCTCTTGACGTAGTTTCTATCGTATTCAAGTGGCGTATTTATCTGGGACAACGCCATTCCGTGCATTGAGGAGGTATTCCATGACCAACACCGACTTGGCCGCAACCGTTCACCATTCCGGCGGCAGCTATCCCGTCGTCGCCGGCTGGGGCCTGCTGGACCGGCTGGGCGACCGCCTGCTGGAGCTGGGCGTGAAAAGCCCCGCCTACATCATTACCGACGAAAACGTCATGCGGCCCTACGGACGGGACGCCCAGTGGTCATTGCAGCGCGCCGGCATCGCCGCCCACATCTTCATCATCCCCCCCGGCGAACCCAGCAAGACCTTCGGGCTCGCCCAGTCCATCTACGAATGGCTGGTCGGCCTCAAGGCCGAGCGCGGGCAGACCATCATCGCCATCGGCGGCGGCGTGGTCGGCGACCTGGCCGGATTTGTCGCCGCCACCTTCCTGCGGGGCATCCCCTTCATTCAAGTCCCCACCAGCATGGCCGCCATGGTCGACGCATCCATCGGCGGCAAAGTGGCAGTCAACCTGCCCCAGGCCAAGAACCTGGTCGGCGCCTTCTACCAACCCCAGGCCGTCCTAGCCGACGTGCAGGCCCTGTCCACCCTGGGCAAGCGGGAGCTTTCCGAGGGGTGGGCCGAGGCCATCAAGCACGGCCTTATTCTGGACGCCGGCTTGTTGGACGTTTTCGAGGAACACGCCGAGGCGCTGATGAACGTGGAGCCGGAGATTTCCACCGAGGTCATCCGCCGCAGCATGGCCATCAAGGCCGAGGTGGTCAGCCAGGATGAGCGCGAGACCTTGGGCATCCGAATCCTGCTCAACTACGGCCACACCATCGGCCACGCCCTGGAATCTTCCACCGAGTACGGCCGCTTCATGCACGGCGAGGGCGTGTCCATCGGCATGATGGGCGCGGCTCAAATGGCCTGCGAACTGGGCATGATTTCCCGGGAGTTGGTGGACCGGCAGCGTGACCTTCTCCGGCGGTTCAACCTGCCCATCAAGGCAGCAGGCGTCCCGGTGGACGACATCCGCCGGGCGATGTCCCTGGACAAGAAAGTGCAGTCGGGGACCAACCGCTGGGTCATGCTGGAAGACGTAGGCCGGGCCGTCGTCCGCCAGGACGTCCCCTGGGAACTGGTCGAGCAAACCCTGCAAGACCTGGCAGGTTAGCCCCAGGAACTTTTCATTCTCGTGAAGTTGCCCATTTTAATCCGTTCGTCCTGAGGCTCTCGAAGGACTTCCTTGGGTTCCCGTTCCGAGTTTCCAGGCGCCGTCCAAGAACGAAATTTCCTTCCGCCAGGTTTGTAACTGTTCAGGGTTGAGGGGAGCGGAGTGGCTGATGGAGGATTATGGGGTTGGGTTACGTTGGGGGATTCATCCCCCAAACCCCCTGGAATAAATTGGCGGTTGCCTGAAAGCCTTGGCTGAAACCAATTTACCCCTCAACTCTGAACTGTTACCCAGGCTTTGCCCGCGTTGACAGTGGTTGGGCGGTTTGATAAATTGGTAACGAACTCGGGCCCGTCCGAAAGCGTCGGCCCGCCCCATTTTTCCCCAGGAGGCTTGGATTGCCACGCTACGATTACCAATGTGTTAGCTGTGGTCACGACTTTGAACTGACCCAGAGCTTCAAGGAAGCGGGAACCGGCACTTGCCCGCTGTGCTCCGGGGACGGGCGGCGCGTCTTCCACGCCGTCCCGGTCATTTACAAAGGCTCAGGGTTCTACACCACCGACTACGGCCGCCCCAAGACCAGAGCGGACAACGCCAAGGAAGAGAAGGAAGAAAAAGCCGCCAAGAACGGGTCGGACTCCTCCAAATCCAAGTCCGAATCCACTTCCTCATCCGATACCAAGACCGAGTCTGCCGCCGCCCCTGCCTCCAGCGAATCATAAGCATTCCCGACCGTCTGGCAGGACAGGCAACCGTCAACGACACCCCACTTTTGTTGGGTAAGCCGGTTTGAGGGCGTTAATCCAACGGGTATCCGGCGCATCGGTGCGGGTTGCCGGCGAGACGGTATCCGGCATCGGCCCCGGTCTGGTGGTGTTGCTGGGGGTGGCCGAGGGTGACAGTGAGGCCGACGCCGCGTATCTCACCGGCAAGATTGCCAACCTGCGAATCTTCTCCGACGAGCAGAACCGCTTCAACCGCTCCGCCCTGGACACCGGGGCGGAGTTGCTGGTGGTCAGCCAGTTCACCCTCTACGGCGACACGCGCAAGGGACGCCGCCCCGACTTCACGGCCGCAGCATCCCCCGATGAGGCCCGGCGTCTTTACGAGTACGCGGTCGAGCTGTTCCGCGACACCGGTCTGACCGTGGCCACCGGCCGCTTCCAGGAACACATGGAGGTCAGCCTGACCAACGACGGGCCGGTCACGCTGATGCTGGACAGCGCCGACCGCCAGCGGCCCCGGCGTTGACCGGGGAAGTACGTCGGGAATCTCAGCTTAGAGCCTCAGCCCGAACCGGGTGTCCCACGCCAGCGGGCCGGCCTTGCTAACGGTGCCAGCCCATCCCCAGGAACAGGCCCCGCAGATAGGCAATCTGCCCGCCGTGGGCAACGGCGTCCCAGGTCATTTGGCCCAGCGCGGCGGCCACGGTGCGGGGTTCGGGGGCCGGCGGCACCACCTTGACCACCGCCAGTTCATCCAGGGTCAATCCGGACAGGTAGGCATCCGCCGCGGCCCGGACTTCGCCGTAATACCCCACCAGCGCGTCCTTCCCGGGCGCGTCCCAAGCCGCCACCTGTTCAGCGGTCCAGCCCACGCCCCGGTCTTCGGGGTCGGCGTCCATGCCGAACCTTTCGGGCCAGCCGCCCGTCTCCCAAATCTGAGCGGTTTCCTGGAGCCGGGTGTGGATGAAGGTGTCCACCACCCGGCACATGTGCCACATAATCCAGGCCACCGAGTTGCACTGCGCCGCCGGAATGCGGGCAACCAGGGCGTCGTCCATGTCCGCCAGCGCCGCGTCAATCATATCCCAGTTGCGCCGGTGCGCGGTCAAAAGTCCTTCTGCGGGTAACATTCGGGCCTCCGTTGGTCCGTTATCTTGTCCGGTAACTCGGTCCGGCATCATTGGACCGGGCCGAGAACTCAGGGGCTTTTAATTGTTCCCCGTCATTCCTCCGGCAAGTTCAGCGCTGCATTGCCAGACCACCCCAATTCAGGGGGTTTGGGGGATGAATCCCCCAACGTAGCCCCCGTCCCCAGAAAATTAAAAGACCCTGGCCGAGAACTGGGGCTTGGCGGACTTTCCGGGCCGCCTAGTCGGGGATTTCCGGGGACACCCCTTCCGGCAGATCCACCTGGAAGGCCGCCAGAATCTGGCCTACCAGCAGGTAATGGCCGATAAGGGCGGTGATTTCCACCGTCTTGCCAACGCCGTACTGGTCCACCACCGCCTGATAGGTGGCGTCGCTGACCTTGCGGTCTTGCAGGAGCTCCTTGGTGTAGGACACCAGCAGCGCCGGTTCGCCGGAAAGTCCGTCGGGAGCGGAACCGTTGGCGATGGCGGCAATGGCCTCGTCCGAGACCCCGGCCTGCCGGGCCAGCCGGGCGTGGGCGGCAAACTCGTACTGGTTTTTGATTTCCCGGGCGGTGGTGATGATAACCGTTTCTTTCAGGGACTCGGGCAGGTCCAGGTTAAACCGGACGAAAGCGCCGGTGTGAGCGACGCGGGCCGCCAGGTCCGGGCTGTTCAGCAGCACACCGTAGGGACCGCGCACGCTGCCGCGGCTGCCGGAAATGGAGTCATAATACTGATGGTCTTCCGGGTTCAACTCTTCTCGGGTAACGTCGCCTAGCCGCGCCATAGCTGCGCCTCCTCAACTGTTTATAATCGCCAACTGTCTATAATCGCCGGTGGCGGGGTCGAATGTAGGTGCGCCATCATCGTACCCGCCCGGCACGTCAACGATGATACCCGGTAGAAGCAAAGCTGTCGAACCGGGGGGACGGTCGCCACAAAAGTCCTTCGATAACTGGGACAAGCGGGTTTGAGGCGCCTTGGTATGGCCCTTCAACCACCGGAGCAGGAAACCATTCATGGGCCGGCGCGCGCCGCCGGTTAGCTGAACTCCAGGTCCAGGCTAATGTCCAGAGCGTGGGTGGAGTGGGTGAGACCACCGATGGATATGAGGTCCACGCCGGTTTCGGCCACGCTGCGAACTGTGTCCAGCGTGATGCCGCCCGACGCCTCAACCACCGCCTGCCCGTCCACGATGCCCATCGCCTGCTGCATGGTGTCCACAGGCATATTGTCCAGCATGATGATGTGCGCCCCTGCGTCCAGCGCCTCGCGCAGTTGCTCCAGGGTCTCCACCTCGACCTCGACGCGGATGGTGTGGGACGCGCCAGCAATGGCCGTCTTGATGACGCCGCCCAGGTCCATTTCCTTGGCCCGCAGCGCCTCGATATGGTTGTCCTTAATCAGGATCCCATCGGCCAGGTTGAAACGGTGGTTGTACCCGCCGCCCATTCTGACGGAATACTTGTCCAGATAGCGGTGTCCCGGCACGGTCTTGCGGGTGTCTACGATGCGGGCTGGGCAGCCCCGGATGGCCTGAACGTATCGGTTGGTGTCGGTGGCGATCCCGCTCATGCGCTGCATGAAGTTCAGCGCCACCCGCTCGGCTTGCAGGATGCCGGCGGCACTGCCGGCAACCCGGGCAATCTCATCGCCGGGGGAGACCGGCGAGCCGTCGGGAAGCAGAGTTTCCATTTCCAGCGCGGCATCCACCCGCCGGAACACCGCCTCGGCGACGTCAACCCCGGCCACCACGCCGACGGCCTTGGCTCGCAACGCTCCCACCGCCCGAATGTCCGGCGAAATCAGGACGCCGGTGGTCGGGTCGTTGAACGTCTGGTCTTCGGACAGCGCAGCATCAATTAAGCGGTAAACCTCCGGCGGCAGTTGACTTCCCATGAGTCCTCCTTCTATCCAACCCGCTATTCAACCCATAAACCTGGAGACTGCCTGAAATGCCCTTCCAGCCCGTTCGTCCTGAAGACCTCGAAGGACTTCCTTGTTAAAAGCCCCATTCGAGACCGTTCCCCGGTCCAACCTAATCTATGTCCCGGCCCAGCACGACGTGAGTCTGCCAATCCGGGGCAGTGTCCGGGAAGTCTTCCCGGAAGTGAGAACCCCGGCTCTCCTTGCGGAGCAGCGCTGCCTCAACCATCAACCGCCCCAGCAGAGTCATGTTGCGCAGCTCGTAGTCCTCCCGGCAGGCGGGTTCGGGCATGGCGCGTTCCCAGAAATTCAGGATGCGCGCGGTTAGCAGCAGGCGGGTTCCCCTACGGTTGATGCCCGCGTTCCGCCACATCAGGTCTTGCAGGGCTTCGCGGCCCGGGGCGGGCATGGTGGCGCAAACCTGGGGGCGGGGACTGATGGCGGCGTAAATGTTGGTTTCGCCCGCGCCGGATTCGGATTCGGGGGCCAACCCGCGGCTGCTGGCCACCAACCGCTGGGCGAAAACCAGCGTGTCCAGCAGGGAATTGCTGGCCAGCCGGTTCGCTCCATGCACCGCGGAGCAGGCCGCTTCCCCGCAGGCATACAGGCCGGGAATGTTGGTCCGTCCCCAGGTATCAATATGGACGCCGCCCATCATGTAGTGGGCGGCCGGGGCCACCGGAACCGGCTCTTGGGTTATGTCCAGGCCATAGTCCAGGCAAAACCGGTAAATCGTGGGAAACCGGCTCTGGACTGCGCCGGCGGGCAGGTGGGAAATGTCCAGGAACACCGGGCCGCCCTCGGCTTTGCCCATCTCGGATGTGATGGCCCGGGATACCACGTCCCGCGGGGCCAGGTCGGCCAGAGGGTGATACCCGGCCATGAACGCCGCGCCGTGGCAGTCCCGCAACACCGCCCCTTCGCCGCGCATGGCCTCGGATAGCAGGAAGGTGGGCGCGCCCTCCAGCCAAAGCGCGGTGGGGTGAAACTGGTAAAACTCCATGTCCATGACCCGCGCTCCGGCCAGGTAAGCCAGGGCCACGCCGTCGCCGGTGGCCACCTCCGGGTTGGTGGTATAGCGGTAAAGCTGCCCGGCGCCGCCGGTAGCTACGACGACGAAGTTGGCGGTGAATGCCTGCCGCTGGCCGGTCCGGGAATCCAGGGTTTCAACCACCCGCACCCGTCCGTTCTCCAGCCCCAGACGGGTGGCCAGGGTGTACTCCAGCACGGTGATGTTGGACTCGGCAACCATGCCGGAAAGGGTCAGCTCGATGTGCTGCCCCGTGGCGTCGCCGCCGGCGTAGAGGATGCGCGGCATACTGTGGGCGCCCTCCCGGCCCAGCATGACGGCGCCTTCGCTGGTATCGAAGGGGACACCCCATTGGATGAGGTTGGCGACACGCTGCGGTCCCTCACGGGTCAGGACATCCACCGCCTCCGGGTCGCACAGACCGGCGCCGGCGGCCAGTGTGTCCTGCAAGTGGAGCGCCGGGGAGTCGCCGGGGCCGACAGCGGCGGCGATACCGCCCTGAGCGTACCGCGTGTTGCAGTCGTCCACCGCGCCCTTGGTGATTATCAGGACGGAGCCGTGTTCCCGCGCCAGCAAGGCGGTGTTCAGCCCGGCGATTCCGCTGCCGATGATTATGTAGTCAAAGTCGGTGCTGTTCATTGCCTAACGCCCGCCGGGTTGGCGCTCTGCCCGGTCAAGGCAGGTATCACGGTCAATTATAATCGAATTATAGGCGAATCCCCCGGCTTGGTGGCGTTCCGGACCGGGGGACTTGGATTCCAATGACTCAACGGCGTCAACCCGGCCGCTACCGCAGTTGCAGCATCCGTTCCAGGGCCACCATTGACTCGTCCTTCACGTCTGCCGGGACGGTAATCTCGTTGACCACGTTTCCTTCCGCCAGGTTGTCCAGCACCCAAAGCAGGTAGGCCGGGTGGATGCGGTACATGGTGGAACAGGGGCAGCTTACCGGGTCCAGGCAGAAGACCGTCTTGTCCGGATTGTTCAGGGCCAGCCGGTTGACCAAGCTAATCTCGGTGCCCACGGCCCACACGCTGCCCGCCGGCGCCTCGTTGATGGCCTTGCGGATGAATTCGGTGGAGCCGTTCAGGTCGGCGGCCTGCACCGTCTCCATCGGGCACTCAGGGTGGACCAGCACCGTCACGTCGGGGAAACGCTCCCGCGCCGAAGCTATCTGCTGCGGGGTGAACCGGGTATGCACTGAGCAATGCCCCTGCCAAAGGACCATTTTGGCGTTGATTAGCTGCTCCGGGGTGTTGCCGCCCAGGGGCTTGAAGGGGTTCCACACGACCATTTCGTCCAGGGGGATGCCCAGATTCAAGGCGGTGTTGCGGCCCAGGTGTTGGTCGGGAAGGAACAGCACCCGCTGGGCGTGGTCGAAAGCCCATTCCAGCACCTTGCCGGCGTTGGACGACGTGCAGACCGCCCCGTTGTTCCGGCCGCACAACGCCTTGATGCCGGCGATGGAGTTCATGTAGGTCACCGGGACGATTCCGCCCCGGTCGTTCAGCACGTCGCAAAGGTCGTCCCAGCCGTCCTCGACGTCCTCCATCGGGGCCATGTCGGCCATCGAGCAGCCGGCGGTGATGTTGGGCAGGATGACTTTCTGGTGCGGGGCGCACAGGATACGGGCGGTCTCAGCCATGAAGTGGACACCGCAGAAGACAATGTACTCGGCGTCGGGACGGGACGCCGCTTCCTGGGAAAGCAGGAAGGAATCGCCCTGGAAGTCGGCGTACTTGATGATTTCTTCCCGCTGGTAATGGTGTCCCAAAACCGTGACGGTCGTACCCAGCTTTTGCCGCGCGTGGTGGATGCGCTCGTCCAACTCCTGCGCGCTGAAACGGAGGTACTCCGGGGGAATCTTCTGCCAACGGACGTTGACCGCCAACTCCTCGGCCAGAGACTTGGCCGGCAGTTCGTCGGCGGGCTTGCAAAAAGCGGCGTGCTCGATTTCGGTGATGGGAACGAAAGGTTTCTTGACTCTTGTCGTCATTTCACATCCTTACGGGCCGATACCGGGGCCGGCAAGCTCCGGGGTTAAGGCCCATCCCGGTCACGCCGCTATGGGACAGCCTTGCAGCGACCAGGGACCGGCGCTTTCAACTCGGACATTTACCAGTTGTCCCAGCCGGTCAACGTTATCGGGGAAAAACACCAGCTTGTCGGTGCGGGTACGGCCCTGCCACTTGCCCTTCTTGTACCCGTCCACCAGGACCTCCATTGTTTGGCCCACCAAGGCGCCGTTAATCTCCCCGGCAATCCCTTCCTGCAGCCGGTCCACCGCCTTCATGCGGCGGGACTTTTCCGGGGCGGGAACATCGTCGTCCATCGCCCGGTGGGCGGTGGTGCCGGGCCGGGTAGAGTAAGCGGCACAGTGTACTTTATCAAAACGGAGCTCTTCGATAAGCTCAGCCGACCGGAGGTACTGCTCTTCGGTCTCGCCGGGGAACCCGACAATCAGGTCGGTGCTCAACGATACCCCGGGGACGGTATCCCTGATCGTCCCGACCAACTCCCGGTACTCGGCGCTGGTGTAGGGACGGCGCATACGTTGCAGAACGTCATCGTCGCCGGCCTGCACCGGCAGGTTGATATGCTCGCAGACCTTGGGCAGGCGGGACACGGACTCCACGATGCGCTGGCTCATATATGAGGGATGAGACGTAAGGAACCGGATACGCTCCAGGTCCGGCACGTCGTTGAGCTGCTCCAGCAAGTCGGCCAGGTCCGGCTGTTCCGGCAGGTCGTGGCCGTAGGCATCCACCGTCTGCCCCAAGACAGTGACTTCTTTAACTCCCCGCCGGACCAGCAGCCCGACTTCCCGGACCACCTCGTCAACCGGACGGCTGACTTGCCGCCCGCGCCGGTAGGGGATTATGCAGAAGGTACACATCAGGTCGCAGCCGTGGATGATGGGTACGTAGGACGTTACGTCGGGGCGCAGGGGCGCCAGGGACCCAACGCATCCTTCCCAGTCCACCGACAGCCGCTCACCCACCAGGTCCAGCAGAGGTTCGTACTGTTGGGGACGCATGAACAGGTCAACGTGGGGAAAGCGCCGGTGCAGGTCTTCGGTCTTGGGGCCGACCATGCAGCCCATGAGGGCCACGACCTGTTCGGGGCGCTGCTTCTTCAGGGGGCGCATGAGGCTGAGGTTGTTGGCGACCTTGTCCTCGGCGTTCTGCCGCACCACGCACGAGTTAAGCACCACGACGTCGGCGTCGGCAGCCCGCTCCACCGATTGCAGGCCCAACTGTTCCAGGGCCGACCCCAAGCGTTCGGAGTCCGCCTTGTTCATTTGACAGCCTATGGTCCAGATATAAAACGTTTCCATTGGCCCGCTATTGGTGGTATGCCGGTTGTCCGGTCGCCGGCCGACAAAACGGGAGTGTGTCGGACGCTCAAGAAGCCCAGCGTCCGTCCACCGGGTTTCCCGTTCCAAATCCCAAAACACACGAGAAATCGGAGCTGGATTGGCCCTTGCGGATTAGCCTTTGATTGTACAGAACCCGCTAAGCATCCGCAAGACCGGGAGTTGAGCGGCAGGACGATAGGAGAGTCTCTGGAAGGAGACGACATGAAACTGTACATCACCATTGTGGCCGCGTTTGCGGTCCTGTTAACCGCGGTCCTCTTGGTCCCGACGCCACCCGCGTCGGCGTCCAACGACGCTCAGTGCAGCAACGGCGAGTACCGCCGTTGGCCCAACCAGACCGCCACCTACGACCGCAGCCACGGCGACTTCGACGACTGGTGGTAGGACGAGATCGACGCCGCCGCCGACATCTGGAACGACGACAGCGGGGCCAACTTCAGCTTCCACGATTACACGGGTTCCGGTCACGAGTGGTACAAGGAAACCCGATCGTGGGACGACCGGCCCGGCTTGACCGATACCTTGATTATCAACGCCGAGTTGTGCCAGTTGACGGACACCGGGTCCCTCTTCAACACCCGCTTCACGTTCTCGGAGTGTGGGGACGATTGCGACCAAGACGAAGGTGAACTCGTGCGCCGCCACGTGGCGGCGCACGAGTTCTCGCATTGGTTTGTCCTCGATGACACCGAATGGCCGTGGCAATACACGTGCGTGAGCTTTCCCAAGTACCGAACCGACTATTCACTGTGCAACCACGAGAAGGATCACGTCCAAGACATCTACGGAGAGGATTAAATGAGGACGATTATCGCGCTGGCGGCAGTGGCCGTCCTGTTGGTTGGATGCTCGACGCAGCAACCAACCGGCATCCTTACGGTGCATGGACTACAACTCGATTGGAACCTGGACGAAATGGTGCGGCGGTCCGACGCCGTGGTGGTGGGCCAGATATCCGAGGCTCTCGGCACCACGACGATCGACGGTCCCGCGCCACCAGGCGAGGATGCCCGGTACGACGAGGAATTCCACAACTACAAGCTAACGGTGGAGACCTCGTATCATCCGGCGTCCCTGCCGGAATCCATCGCCGTCATGACGGGTCCATACCCCGTGTCGGATGACGCGAACTTGTTGGTCGAGCACGACCAAATACCGGGGTTCGCCGTCAACGATCGCGTGCTGGTGTTCTTGGACAGTCTGGATGATCTCGCGTACGCGGACGGACCCACCGACACCGCGCCCACCGGATACACGAAGGCCACCTGGTACCGCGTCATTACGGGCAGCAGGTTTAGCAAACTCACCGAGCGGGGGAGTCGCTGGGAGGACACCCGCAGCTTCGAGACCGTCTCGGTAGAGGCCATCCGGGAAGCGGTGATGGACGAGAAGAGCGGCCCGTAACAGCCCCCAACAACCAAAGTAGGCGGGAGGCCCGCGACCAGCGCGGGCCTCCCGCCTTGGTACGCCGTCACCCTCCGTTATAGCTATTCCATCCAGCATAAGCCGGTACACCATGACGGCACCCATCCCACCCATCTTGTGGGCGGCGACATGGCTGTTCACCACAGGTCAGCTTTTGGGCAGTGGGATGTCGTGTCTGAGAGGACCGCCCCGCCCCTACCGCCGCTCCCGTGCCCTGCGCACTGGAAAGTTGGCGCCGTTTTTCTGGCGGCGGGCCCATTTCAGGTAGCTGTGGACTTGCGGGTTGGCTTGCAGCAGCTCGATGGAATGCAGTTCGGCGGCCAGGGTTGACTCGGAAAAGAGGGCGTGGAGCTGCCGGTGGCAGGTGGCGCAAAGCTGGGCGGTGGGGCCGAACTTGCCGCCCCTGGCCTTGGGGATGAGGTGATGCACCGTGTATCGGTCGACGTCGCGGCGGCAAAGCTCGCATACGGCGGGCTGCCCCTTGCCGGGCAGCGGGTCGCTGGGCCGTTGGACGGCCCCGCGGCGCCCGCCGGTTCTCACGAAGGCTTCTCCCCTTCGTAGAGGAACCTCCAACCGGGCAAGTCCACCTGCCACACGCCTTCTTCCCGGCGCATGGGGATGACCAACCCGGACATCATCCGGCGTTCCTGCACCCGGTCGTTGTCTTGTGTGACGCCGAAAGGCAGGAAGACGAAGGCGTGTTCGTCGCTGATGTAGCTGGTGGGGGCGACGCCCAGGTCGGTCAGGTCTTCCAGGGGCCAAAGACCCAGCACGGTGGTACGGAAGTCCTCCAGCATGGACTTTCGCATCGAGTGCGACGGGTCATAACCGGCCTGGTAGGCGTCCTGCATATTGATGTTGTTGCGGGTCGCCCATACGCCCAATCTCATGCCCCGGGTCTCGCGGGACAGCATAGACCAGGCCAGGTCCATGCTGCCGTCCCTAACAGCCTCGGCGAAAAGGCCGGCTCGATTACCCACGTCGTCGGGTTCCTGACTTCTTCTATGTCCCGGGATTCGCATAGGAAGTACCTTTCTTGAGCACACCGAATGGATTGCCCACAAGTTGACAGTATGATGCCTTTTACGGATTCAATGGACTATTGGGCAGCATGGCGACAGAGTCCATAAATTCTTGATCCATTTCGAACCGCTTGTCCGCTGCCATCCATAATTCGCTGGCGTAGGCGCTGTTACCGGACCTTCGCGGCCCGTGGAAGAGCCATGTTGAGACCCCTTCGAGCTGTGCTGCTTCAACCGCGGGAATCAGGTCAGAATCTCCGCTGACGACCGCCGCATGGGTTATTTGTTTCTTACCGCTGAGGAGCGCAAAATCCAAACCCAACAGCAAGTCAACCCGCTTTTGTTGAAAAATAGGGCGACCGTTGGCATCCAAACCCCGAAACATCAGTCGGCCTTCCCTGACGATGTAGCTGTCCAGTTTCTTCAGAGCGTTGAATCTGTTTTGCTTTCGGCTAACTCGCTGCTTTTCTTCAGTCGGTGGGGGGATTGCTTTAGTAAGGTAAGCAGTCGTAATAGTAGGTCCTCAACAAATCTACGGGTTCTGCCGTTGCGGAAGCGACAACTCGGGTAATTTGGGAACTGAGTTTACCATTGTCTATTCTGACGTGGAATTCATCCCTTGCCAAAACGTCAAGATAACCGCCATCGATGAATATCGCCAGTCTCGCCATTGTCCAGCACCTACAAAAGCAAAGAGCCGGGCAATTTGGGAACTGCCCGACCCTTCATTGGAAAATTATTACCTGACGTACTTGATCCATTTTCTGGAGAACGCCAAGGGATATTGAACATACGGATTGTCACACGGATCGGCATTATTTGTCAATAGTTTCATTTCCTCGCAAACGCAGGTCCGTACCGGGTTAACCCCTCCGGATTGCCGGTTCTAATTCCCTACCACCCCACGGCGTAGCCGTCGTAGCGCGGGTCTGCCGCTCCCTGGAGCGCGCCGGTTTCCGGGTCAACCTGAATCATCATCTCCCGGCCGGTTACACCGTCCCAGGGCGCCAGTACCTTGACCGGATGACCCATTCCTTCCAGCCCCTTGACGGTTTCTGCCGGGAATCGCCCTTCCATCAACAGCTCATCCTGGCAGACGTGGGGAATGTTGGACTCGGTGGGGCTTTGGTTGTCTTTCCAGCGGGGGGACTCGACCGCCTCGGCAACGGTCATGCCGAAGTCAATGACGTGGCTGATAACTTGCAGGTTGGCCTGCACCTGCGTATCGGCGCCCGGCGTCCCCAGGATTAGCTTGAGGCGGTGCGGCGTCCCGTTCCCGTCCGGCGGCCCGCCGTCGAAAACCATCACCGGGTTCATGGTGTGGCGCACTCTCTTGCCGGGTTGCAGGCAGTCCACATGGTCCTCTTCCAGGTGCCAGTAGGTCATCCGGTTGTTCAACAGAACCCCGGTGTTGCCGGCGATGATGCTGGAACCCCAAGCGCCCTGGAGGCTCTGGAGTTGGCAAACCGCGTTGCCCTGCCCATCCACCACCACAAAGCAGGTTGTGTCCTCCTGTTCTTGAGCGATGCCTCGCCGTCCGGTGCCCATCCCCTGCTGCTGGCGCGCCTGGTATGCCCAAGGGTTTCCCGGTTCGACGTTCATTGCTGACCGTTTCGGGTCGATGAGTTTGGCCCGATCCCGGGCGTATTCCCTGGAGATAAGGCCCTCGACGGGGACGTCGATGTAGTCGGGGTCGGCGACATAGGCTTCCCGGTCGATGAAGGCCAGCTTCTTGGCCTCGACCATCAGGTGAACGGTCTCGGCGGTCCCGCAGCCGGACGATTCCAGGTCGAACTGCTCGACCAGGTTCAACTCCTGGAGCAGGACGTGGCCGCTGGAGTTGGGCGGGGCTTCGTAGACCGTATGACCGCGATAGGTGGTGGATATGGGTTCCTGCCAACGCGAGCGGCAGTCGGCCAGATCTTGCATGGTTAGCAAGCCTTCCTGCTCCCGGCTGAACTGGGCTATGGCTTCGGCGACCGGCCCTTCATAGAAGGCGCTGCGTCCGTCGCGGGCTATGGCTTCCAGCGTCCGGGCCAAGTCTTGCTGATACAGGATTTGTCCCGGCCGCAATGGAACGCCATCCCGGGTGAACACGGCGCGGGAGGTGGGAAATTCGCACAACATCCGGTCGGAAGCGATTGCTGCGGCCAAGTAGTGAGTCACGGGAAAGCCGTTGGCGGCCAGATTCAGAGCCGGAGCAAACACTTGGGAGAGCGGCAGAACGCCGTATTTTTCGTGGGCGTCCAGCCAGCAATGCACCAGGCCTGGGACGGAAACGGACATGATGCCTTTCATGGGGATGCCGTCCCGCAGGTACAGGCCCCGGGTGGCGGCGTAGGGCGCGGCGCCGGTTCCGTTGGCAATGTCGATTCGTCCGGTATCCTTCCGGTAGACCATGATGAAGCCGTCGCCGCCGATGCCGGACATCATGGGTTCAACCACGTTAAGGGCAGCGGCGGTGGCAATGGCCGCGTCCACGGCGTTGCCGCCCTGCTGCAAAATACTGATGCCCGCCTGAGACGCCAGCGGATGGCCGGAGCAGACCATACCGTTC
Organism: Dehalococcoidia bacterium; assembly: GCA_965262735.1. Taxonomy (GTDB): domain Bacteria; phylum Chloroflexota; class Dehalococcoidia; order Lucifugimonadales; family UBA3495; genus CATOSK01. Next base: position 1,529,450 of record CBDHFS010000002.1, read on the forward strand.
CGTCCCATAACCACCGGCCGGTGAGACTCAAAATTGACGCCATGAGGGGTCGTAGGCATGGTGATGCTCCTTATGAACTCAAGACTTCGCTCAGGGTGGAGCCACAGCGACGGTACTGGATTTGACGCCGCTCGTTTTGGAATCGCACCCGGTTCTCGGGAAGTGCTAGCTGCCTAATGTCCTCCCGATGAAGGCGTCCACCGAACAACAACAGAGGGTACCAGGATCGAATCTGCCAGTCATCAAGGACACTGGCGGCCAAGTCCAAACCAGGTTGGAGTTGCTCTTTAACAGCGGAAACCGAGCCGATGTTGCCGCTTTTCAGTTCTAAAGCGCAAATAAATCCGTCCCGTCCTGCTGAAAATATGGTCCGGTCGGCCAGTTTTCCCTGAGTAGGGTGATTCTTCTGGTACAACGTACCGTGGATCGCTACCAACGAATCAGATGTGATGTCGCCAAGCCTCAACCGGCATCCGCGCTCTTGGTAGGAGTTGGTAACGCAGTCGGCGTAGAGGCACCGGATAGTCCCAAGAAAGTTCGCCAGGGTCACTTTACCCTTACCCTTTGCACCGTAACCGTTTCTTCGTATAAATTATGTATCACGTCGTCGAAGGCATCGTTTTCAATCCCAACGTCGTTGGTAATCTCCAACTCCTTGACCACACTGCCGCCTATCTCTGCGTCCCAGGCGAATTGGTAAGCGCCCGCGTCGTCCCGCTTTAGGCAGTCCTGGGGGTCGAAACCCTTTTCCCGCAGCCAGCGTTTACTCGCGTGGCTAATTCGCATCAGGTTGTTTATCTGGCTGAGGAATATATCGCTGTGGGTGGTGATGATTACCTTCACCCCTGCGTTGACCAGCCGGACTATCCCTTGCGCCATTCTTCGCTGCGCAGCCGGGTGCAGGTGAGACTCGGGCTCCTCCAGAATCAACATATCGCCGGGTCGCACCAGATACTTGAGGAAAAGAATGAGCGGGGCCAACTCCGAAACCATGGAGGAGGTTTGGTCCAGGGTGAACTTGCCCGCTTCCGACTGTGATCCCGAAGGCATATAGACAATTTCCGGGGTAGGCAACCCGGCGGATTGGTCGAGGTCAATCTTGCCGTGCAAGACTTCGTTCTCGATGAAGGAAATAGCATCTTCCATTGCGGAGTCGGGCGTTTGGCGGCGCATACGCCGGTCAAGACTTATGAGATTGCCCAGGAACTCCGTGGTGATTCCCGGCAAGGTTGGAATTCTGGGCCCTTGTTGCCCTGTTCGTACAGACTGACGAACGATTTCGGCGACCAGAACCTTATGCCCTTGGACGATGCCAGACCGCGCCGCCGGAAGGTAATAGCTTTCGTGGGGTACCCCCTCCAACACCTTTCCCCACAACGAGCCTAACCAGGAGTTCATGACATCGAGGGAGGCGAAAATGGGTTGATCGTCCAGCGTAGGCTCATAATCCAAAAGTTCGAGCGGGAACGGTTCTATTTCAGCTCCCGATATATCAAACTTGAAATTCGTATTCCCTTCGCCCTGCAGAGGAATATCCAAATTCAACCGTGGCTCGTCCCGATGTACAACCAAGCGGAAATCTTCGGGTTTGGCACCCTTGTTGACAAACTCGTCTGGTTCCCCAAACGCTTGCATAAAATGCCTTATCGTTTCCGTGCAAACCAAGTCCAGCTCTTGAACGGTTATATCCTCCAAACCTGCCCGCACGTTGTCAGGCAGGCTGGATACAGTAAGCTCCTTTGGGTCTAGTCCATCTTCCTTTAACTGTTTCGCCCAGGTCCAAACCGCTTTCACAACGTCAGAATTTTCGTCCGGCATATCCCACGGGCCGCTAAACCCTTTACTGTTGTACATGGCGCCGCCAACAACCATACGCCTCGGCGGGACAAAACTATCATTCCTAAGGGCCTTCATCACCGAATAAACCGCCATTGCCATGTAGGACTTGCCGGTGTTGCTGGGGCCCACGAATATCGTGAGCGGCTTCAAGTCCACCGTTCCCTCGGCGATTGGCCCCAGGTTTTTGACCGATATTGTCAGCATGGTTCACCCCCGCGGCGGCGGGTTTTCGCCGGAATCTTGTCTCCCGGAATTGTGTATCAATGATCAGACCCGTTGGCCAGACCCGGCGAAAACCCGTGGGCGCCCGCGTCAATTATCCCATGGCGGCGCGGCGGCGGGCGATGGCCGCCTCGGCCCGGGGGCTGATGGCGCCCTGAATCGCCACGTTGACCAGGGCTGGCTTGCCCGAGGCGAAGGCCCGCTCGATGGCCGGCTTCAGATCTTCGGGCTTCTCCACGAACTCGCCGTGGCCGCCCAACCCCTGCACCACCTGATCGTAGCGGGTCTGGAGCAGGTCGGTGCCCACCGTCTTGCCGTACAGTCCCAGCTGAATCTGCCGGTCAATGCCCCAAGCCGAGTCATTGCCCAGAATGGTCACCACGTTCAGGTTGTGACGCACCGCCGTGTCAAACTCCATTCCATTGAAGCCAAAGGCGCCGTCGCCGGAGAAGTTGATGACCCGTGATTCGGGATAGGCCACCTTGGCCGCCAGGGCATAGGGCAGCGACGTCCCCAGCATCCCCAGCGTCGAAACGTAGAACCACCGCTTGGGCATCTGGGCCGGCAGCAGTGCCCGCCCGAAGTGGCAGTAGTCGCCGCCGTCAAAGGACAGAATGTCGTCGGGCCGCAACATGGACTCCACTGTCTTGTGGACGTACATAGCGTGCATGGGGGTTTCCGGCACGGCCAGGCTCTCGGCCCATTCGGCATGGGCAGCGCGGCTGGCCCGCATCTCCTCCAGCCAGGGCAGGTCCTGCCACTGGTACTTAGATGCTTCTTCGGTCAACTGCTCCAAAACGCTGGTCACGTCGCCCACCATGCCCACGTTGACGCCCCGGTTGCGGCCGATTTCAACGGCGGAGGGGTCTATCTGGATAATCTTGGCGTCGGCGGCCACGTTGGGCGGGCGGCAGAACCCAATGGTGTAGTCCTGCTTCCGGCCCAGCAAAATAACCAGGTCGGCATCCCTAATCTTCGTGGCGGCCCGGTTCAGCCCCCGCTCGAAGAAGCCGAACCCGTAGGGATGGTCGTCGGCCACCAAGCCCCGCGCCTGCCCCTCGGTGAGCACCGGAATCCTGGTGGTCTCGGCGAATTTCTGCAACGCCTCGCCGGACTGAGCGTAACCGGCCGGGTCACTGGCCACGGCAAAGGGACGCTTGGCATCCCGCATCAACGCCACGGCCTGGCGCACCAACTCCGGCGACGCCAGCACCGACTCGCTGGGCCGGTATTCGTCGGGGTTGTAGAACACCACCTCGTCCTCGTCAAGTTCCTGGTCCTGGATGTCTATGGGAATGGTGATGTGCACCGGCCCCCGGCGGCCGCTGAAAGCCACCCGCACCGCCCGGGCGATGGTGTCGGGAATTCGCCGGGCGTCGTACACCGTTAACGATTCCTTGACCACCGGCGTCGCCATGCCCACCTGGTTAATTTCCTGCATGGAACCCCGTCCCGCCTCAGCAAGGTCGGCGGAGCCGCTGATGGACAGCAACGGGCTTTCGCTGTGCATGGCGTTGGTCAGACCGGGGATGGCGTTGGCAAAACCCGGCGTGGTGTACATGGCGACGCCAATCTGCCCGGTAATGCGGCCGTAGGCGTCGGCCATGTGGACCGCCGCCGCCTCGTGGCGGGTGTCAATGAACCTGAAACCCTGGTCGGCCATCACGTCCAGCACTGGCAGGATGTGGTCGCCGGCCAGGTAAAAGACGTCGTTGACGCCTTCCAGCTTCAGGGCTTGTCCAATCAGGTGACTTCCGGTAACGCGGGCCATGTTTCCTCCTTGGGTGTCGAACAAAATTTGCAACAAATGCGGCAAGATTTACGCCAATCTTAGCCCAACGGCGCATCTAATGAAAGCCGGGTGAAAGTCGGTAATAAAAGGAAGCCCTGCGCGGCCCTCAGGACGAACGGACTCAAGCAGCGCACGGGCTATTTCCAGGGCGTCTCATTCTCTCGGAATTGCCCATTATGAACTTCCTATGTTTAGTATTCGTAATGTATTCGGCTAGATATGACAGGTTTGCGAGTATCAAGAAGCCGTTGTCAAAGCATTGCTAACGACAACTTGACATGGTTAGAGTTTACGATTAGGATAGGCCCGGCGAAACGGGTGGCTAACAGTAAAGGCTACCAAACCTCTGATTCCTCCGTGCAATTGTCTTGAAGAAACCGGCAGCCCTTACTACCGGTCACAATTCCTTGAACAGACTGGCGTACCGAGCTTCGCCCCTCGTTATTGATGAGAAGACTCGGCTATTGGCGACAATACATCCCGTCGGCACAACCAACAGGAGGAGTAGATGACTAGGGTTACCATCGCTATTATCGGAATTTTGGTCTTGGGACTGATAATTGCCTGCGGTGAGGCCGCCGCCCCGGAGGTCGTGGAGAGGGTGGTGGAAACGGAGGTACAGGTAGAGGTCACCAAGGAAGTGCAAGTGGAGGTGGAGAAAAGGGTTGAGGTCGAAGTCGAAAAGGAAGTCGAACGCTTGGTAGTAGCGACGCCAACGCCAGTACCCACGCCATCGGCCGTGGAAGAAGGCCCATCAGGGGAGTTGATTGCGTCGGCTGACGACCTCGTCAACATGAGCACCGACAACCTCGGCCTCTTGTCCGTGCCTCAGTCCAGCATCTACATGGAAGAGATGTTTGACTTCTTGGTAGACCTGGACTTCGACAATAAGCTAGTGCCGGGTCTGGCCGAGAGTTGGGAACTTTCCGACGATCAGCTGAATTGGACCTTCACCGTTCGCGACGGGGTCAGGTTCCACGACGGTTCCGACGTGACCGCCGAGGACGTGGCCTTCAGTTGGAACCGCACCTTTTTCGACCCAAGGTCAGAGAACAGCACGGCACTGGACCTAGCCACCCGGACGGAGTCCATGATCGCGGTGAGCGACCGGGAGTTCGTAGTCAAGACCCATGAGCCGGAGGCTAACGCCGGGATTTGGGGAAGCTTCCCCTTCCTGTCGTCCGGCTCCTTCACTTATTCCAAGGCGCAAATTGAAGCGGGAGAAGACACCTTCCGGCAAAACCCCATTGGCACCGGCCCCTACGAGTTCGACAGCCGAATACCCAACCAGTTCGTCAAGATGACCGCCGCCAACGTGGGTCACTGGCGTAAGGATCCCGGCTTCCAGACGGTGACGATTCTGGAAATCCCGGAACTGGCTACCCGTATCGCCCTTCTGAAGACCGGGGCTGCCGACATCATTGGAGCATCCATTGCGGTGAAACAGGACATCCTGGACTCAGGGTTGCAGGTCAAGTCCGCCCCGGCTACGACGGTTAGCGTGGTGTGGTGCTGGTACCTTTGGTCACCAGGCCACCCCTGCAACGACCCCAAGATACGGGAAGCCATCGCAATCTCCATTGACCGCCAGACCATTGCCGACCGGTTGTACGAGGGGGAGGGTTCACCCATTGGGAACTTCGTAGCGGCGCCCAACACCTTCGGATATGACCCGGACCTGAAGGCGCAGCCCTTTGACTTGGAACGGGCCCAGCAGCTCATGTCCGAGTCGACCTTCCCCGATGGGTTCGAGGTGCAAATTGAGACCTATTTGAACGACTCCGACTTCCCCGCGCTGCCCACCTTGGCCGAGGCAATACTGGGTTACCTGGGCGAGATTGGCATCGAGGGCGAAGTCAAGGTCTACGACTGGACTAACCTTTCCGGCACCCTGAGAGAGCGTGGAATGGAACCCACTCCAGATGAGCGGCCCTACCCGCTGGTTATCCGCGGCAACGACTCCCGCTATCATACGTTGCGCTGGATGCGGGGTTGGTACCACTCTGAAAGGAGCCCCCGCCCGGTGGTCGGCAACTCTACGCCCTGGATGGATGGGTTGATTGACCAAGCCGGCGCTGAGTTCGACCTGGACAAGCAGGAAGAGTACATCATGGAGTACAACCGGCGGCTGACTAACGAGTTCTGGCACGCGCCGGTTATTACGGCCAACGCCGTGTTCGGCCTGTCCAATAAGGTCAGAGAATGGACGCCCATTACCGGACGGCCGTTCCCCCATAATTTCTGGACGGCACGACCCCATTAAACGCCGACCCGCATAATCGGTCACTTTAGGGACAGGCCAGGCCGGCAAACAGGTATGTCTGGCCTTGTAGTTGCCGCCGACCCGGCAGTCGGCGGCTCAAACATCCAACGACGGGAAGCTTAACGGTGTCGGATGTTCTTGGGACAGCTAAGTTAAGATAGCTGGATCGTTGTCACCTCCGCGGTACTCTTCCAGCAGCTACCCTCCACACCAGAACTTGAAGAAGGGACGGCGCCATGCTCGGCTACATCGCCGGACGCATCCTCCAAGGGTTGATAAACATCCTGTTCATCACCGTGCTGGTGTTCATATTGGCTCGCGCCAGCGGGGACCCGGTGGAATCATTTGTCCCCGACGAAGCCAGCGAGGCCACGATCCAGTTAATCCGGGAACGGTTGGGGTTGGACCAACCGTTGCATGTGCAGTATTGGATATTCCTGAAGGGGTTGGTGCAGGGCGACCTGGGCAGCTCCAAAATTCTCAAAGAGCCGGTAACCAAGTTGCTGGTGGAGCGTCTGCCTGCTACGTTCTCACTGGCCGCCACAGCCATGGCGATCGCCATGTTGATGGCGTTGCCGTTGGGGGTGCTGAGCGCGGTCTATCGAGATACTTGGGTTGACAGATTAGCCAAGATTATTGCCTTTTTAGGGCAATCCAGCCCTCAATTCTGGATTGCCATTATGCTCATGCTGCTCTTTGCCGTCTTCCTCGGGTTGCTGCCGGTAGCGGGACGGAGCGGGCCTTCCAGCTACATTCTGCCGGGGTTTACCATGGGCTGGTTCGTCGTGGCTGGCTTGGTGCGCCTGACTCGGTCCAGCATGTTAGACGTCTTGGACAGCGACTACATCACCATGGCCCGAGGTAAGGGCCTGCCGGAGCGTACCGTAATCTGGAAACACGCCCTCCGCAACGCCATGATTCCGGTGTTAACGTACTCCGGGCTCATCTTGGGCGGGTTTATGAACGGATCGGTGGTCGTGGAGGCTGTGTTCGCCTGGCCCGGCATCGGACGCTTGGCATTGGATGCGGTTCAGGCCCGCGATTTCCCCGTGGTACAGGGGGTGGTCATCATGGTTGGCGCCTTCTTCGTGGTCATCAACCTTCTGGTCGACATCACCTACGCCGTCGTTAATCCCCGCATCAAATACTCCAACAGCTAACGACAGGAAGCTCAGGAAAGGAGCGGTCTATGGCAGAATCAACAGGCCAGCCCTTATTGGCAACGCAAGGAATGGCTTTGCGGAGGCGGGCCATTTCTGCGGCTGTCGCTTTACGCCGCGCTCCGATGGTACCCACCATCGGTATCGGCATTATCATCATCTGCGCCGTGTTCGCTCCTTGGATTGCGCCGTATGACCCCATTAAGAACGAACTCATCAACAACTATGCCCCCCCTGCTTGGCAGGAAGGGGGCAGTTGGAGTCACCCCCTGGGCACGGATAAACTGGGCCGGGATATGCTGAGCCGCATTATTCACGGCACTCGGGTCTCCCTCAGCTTGTCCATCGCCGTGATTCTGCTGGGTGGCACCGCCGGCACCTTTTTCGGTCTGGCCTCCGGTTTCCTGGGCGGCAAGACCGACGCCGTGGTACAAAGAGGGGTCGAAGCCATTTTAGCTTTGCCCCTCATACTGGTGGCGTTGGTGTTTATGAGCGCCTTCGGGACCAGCTTCACCAACGTTATCTTCATATTATCCCCTTTCGTAGCCGCCAGGTTCGCCAGGATGGTGCGTGGGGAAGCGCTGGTCATCAAGGAACTGGACTACGTCTCGTTGGCCCGGGTCATCGGCTCACCCACTCACCGCATCGTGGTCAAGCACATCCTGCCCAACGTCTTCAATACTGTCGTCGTGCTGTCCACCCTGGAAGTGGGGCACCTGATTTTAGTGGAGTCGTCCCTGAGTTTCCTGGGCGTGGGCATTCCGCCGCCGCGGCCGGCCTGGGGGTTGATGGTGGCCGACGGGAGAGACTTCATTCAAAGCCATTACTGGCTGACCCTGTTCCCTGGTCTGGCTATTCTGGCCTCGGTAATGTGTCTCAACCTGTTTGGCGATTGGCTGCGGGACACTCTGGACCCAAGGCGCCGACAGCTATAAGTGCCGGGGCGGAAAGCCGCCGACTTACGGTCCGTTATGTCCGGTATGCAGATGTAACCCCGTTTATGTATAGGAAAGACACCGCCCGCCGGAGCCGCCGGGAAGGATAAATGGAAGAACGAGGGACATTACTCCGCGTCGAAGGTCTCAAGACCTACTTCTTTCAGCGCAACGCGGTCTTGAAGGCCGTGGACGGGGTCAACTTCACCGTTCGCGAAGGCGAAGCGGTGGGCCTGGTCGGCGAATCGGGCAGCGGCAAGACCATGACCTGCCTGTCCCTGATGCGGCTGGTCCCCCGGCCCGGCGCCCAAATCGTCGACGGCCAAGTCTGGTTCCGGGGGGAGAACCTGCTGGACCTCCCAGAGCACCGGATGCGGGAGTACCGGGGACTCCGCATGGCCATGATTATGCAGGACCCCCAGACTTCACTGAACCCAGTCTACACGGTGGGGGACCAGGTGGCCGAACCGGTCCGGGTTCACCTGAAAGAACGGGGGCAGCGGGCCATCGAGCGCGCCCTGGACGCGCTGCGGTCCGTCCGCATCCCCCGGCCCGAGCTGCGGCTGGGTCAGTACCCCCACCAGTTCAGCGGCGGGATGCGCCAGCGCGTCGTGGCCGCCATGGGCCTGACCACCCAGCCGGAGTTGCTCATCGCCGATGAACCGACAACGTCGCTGGACGTAACCATCCAGGCCCAGTTCCTGGGGCTGATTCGGGAACTCCAGCATAACAACGGCACCAGCGTCATCTGGGTGACTCACGACCTGGGAATCGTCGCCCAGATGTGCGACCGGGTAAACGTGATGTACGCCGGGCGTATCGTCGAGAGCGCCCCGGTCCGGGACATATACAAGGCCCCCAAGCACCCCTACACCAAGGCGCTGCTGGACTCGGTGCCAATCATGGGCGTGAAGCGGGAGCGGCTGTACCAGATAGAAGGACAGCCGCCGGACTTGCGGGCTATCCCCAGCGGCTGCCCCTTCTGGCCTCGCTGCCCGGTGGCGATGGACCGGTGCAAAGAGGAATACCCGCCCCGCACGTCGTTGGGCGAAGATAATTTTGTCCACTGCTGGCAGGCGGAGCGGGAAGCGTAAGATGCCGGAACCTTTGTTGCAGGTAGAAGGATTGGTCAAGCACTTCCGCGCGTCCGGCAACTGGTTGCGCGGCGGGCGGGAAGCCATTCAGGCCGTGGACGGCGTCAATTTCCAGATTGCCGAGGGCGAGACTTTTGCCCTGGTGGGCGAGAGCGGTTGCGGCAAGACCACCGTCGCCAAGATGATTCTGCTGCTGGAGCAGCCCACCAGCGGAACCATCCGGTTCCGCGGCGATGACATCGTCGCATTGCGAGGCAGCGGCCTCAAGGAATACAAACGGCTGGTCCAAGCCGTGTTCCAGGACCCTTACAGCTCGCTGAACCCGCGGATGCAGGTCATGGACATCATCGGCGAGCCGCTGCAAGTCCACGAGGGACTGCGCGGCCGGAATCTGGCGATGCGGGTGGGGGAGTTACTGGAAAACGTGGGGTTGAGTCCGGTGACGGGCACCTTCTTTCCCCACCAGTTCAGCGGCGGCCAGCGGCAACGCATAGCCATCGCCCGCGCCTTGGCCCTGAATCCCCGGCTGATTGTGCTGGACGAGCCGGTCTCGGGGCTGGACGTTTCGATACGGGCGCAGATATTGAACCTGCTGGTAGACCTGCAGCGCGACCTGGGCCTGAGCTACCTGCTAATCTCCCACGACCTGGCCATTGTGGAGCACATGAGCCACCGGGTGGGCGTTATGTACGTGGGCAAGATGGTCGAACTGGCCACCAAGGATGACCTGTACCGGAACACGCTGCACCCCTACAGTCGCGCGTTGCTGGCGTCGGTGCCCCAACCCAACCCGGACATTCCCATGGGAGAGACCGTCAGCGGCGAAGTAGCCAGCCCCATCAACCCCCCCAGCGGGTGCCGCTTCCACCCCCGGTGTCCCATCTACCTGGAAACCGGTATGTGCCGGGAAGTAGAACCGGCCTGGCGGGAAATCGAAGAAGACCACCTGACCGCCTGCCACAAAGTAGAACCCGCCGTCGTCGCCTGACAACGGCCTCCCCCTCAATTCGCCCCCTGGATTACCGGCGCCGGTCGTCGCGGCTGACTGGTCTTGTGGTAGTATTTGTGAGAACTGAGGGGAGGGAATTGATGACCACTTTCGAAGATGGATTCGCCGCAGCCGAGAAAGCAGCGGATTCGGTGTTGACAGCCCTGAAAAGCTATTCCTCACTGGTAACGCAATTGCGAAAGGCCGCCCGGGAGGGCAACATCGCCGCCGTGAGAAGGACCAGCCAACAGTTGCAGAACCGCATCGGCTTGATTCAGCAAGAGGTCGCCAACGCCTCCGATGCATGGCCCTTCGATCCCGAGGCTGAGCGAGATTACCTGGAAAGACAGTATGCCGAGGAGTTGAAGCAGGAAGCCCAAAACAAAGGTCTTCAGGTGTTTGAACAGGACGGCAGGTTAATCGCGCACCCATCAGTGGTCCGGGTGATTCCAAGCGAGGGACGGGTCCAAATCAACCGGAGCAAAACCGTGGCTATCAGGCCAACGAAAATCGTGGCAGACCTGGAAAACCTTCAAAATAGTCCGCCCCGGTCTAACCCACGACAATTCCTGGAGCGGCTGTACAAGATTTATCTCCCCCTGGCCCGGTCCGACACCGCGGACCGTCTGGGGCTGGGAGGGGTTGGGCGGGTCATCCAGCTTAGTCTCATATACGACCTATGGCACGATAACCCGGGAGCCAACCCCGATTACAGCCAACTGGACTTCGCCCGGGACCTGTACAACCTGGAAACCAGCGGCGTTAGGCAAGTCCGGGCCGGGCCGCGGGTGTCACTATCGGCGTCCACCGGCACTAGGATTTCCAGCGGCACCTTCTCCTTTATCGGGCCGGACGGGGAAAGCTCCCTGTTCTACGGTATTCAATTCGCCGGGGCCGGCCAATGATCAATTCCTTGTCGATTTCCGAGTGGCTTGACGTAATCAAACAAGAGTACCTGGACGGCTTCGTTCGGGACGGCGGGGCATCCATCAAGTTCGCCGTGCCCGCCAATGAAGAGCTGACCCCGCTGTTGCATGATGCGTTCACCCGGATAGCTTCCAATCTGGGGTACATAGTTGCCAACGTGGACGCAGGGGAAACCCGCGTCCACATGGCCCAGGATGTATTTTTCCGGATTGCTGACCAAATTGACTGGCGGTTGCTGGCCCGGCGGGTAGTGCTCCGGCTGTGCCGGGATGTGCCGGACGTGCCCTACCGGACCGACATGGTTGACCCCTTGAGCGACACCCCAGTTCTTGAGGCCATCAGCATCGCCAACGCCGTTGAGGAAAGCCAGATAGCCCTTGACCTGCGCCGGGTTCTGCCCTGTGCAGTCACTCAAAACCGGAATATGTCCAGAGACTTCCGGGTCGCGATGACCCACCTCTGCATCACCGAAATGGGCGGCTTCGGACAGAACCGGGAAGCGGGGGCTCTCATCGAATGGTTGACTGGCCGCAGCCGGCGGGTCTCCAACGTTCGCGCTTACCTCATCTACAACAGCATTGCCCGCACGAACGCCAGACATCTTCTGGAGTCCCTGTTGTACTGGGTCAGGTTTGCCGGATACCCGGGAACCGTGGTCATGTTCAACGATTCCAGGTTGACGCTGCGCCAAAATCCCCGGGATGACCTGCGGTTTTACTCCCGGGCCGCGGTCATGGACCACTATGAACTGCTGCGGGAACTCATTGATAGCACGGACCGTTTGGAAGGGTTGTTCGTCTTGGTCACCGCCACCGAAGATTTCCTGGACGACGACCCCCGCAGCAAGGGCTTTTCCATTTACCAGGCCCTGCGCGGGAGAATTGCCGACGAGGTGCGGGCCCGTAGCCAGGCCAACCCCATGTCCACTCTGGTACGTTTGGGGGATGCGGCCCAGTAGGAGTTATCGCCATGTTGGACGGCGCCGACAACCGGAACTTGAAGAACCGCCGCGCACTGGAAGCCCTCCGCAACGGGGTGCCCAACGGGGACGCCGTCGCTGTCCTGGGGTGTAACCAGCAGACCGTCGAAAACGATTTCAACGCCTTTTTGTCCCGTGTGTCCGACGATTCGGGGATGCCCGACTCTAGCTTGGGAATGCTGGTGGCCGGAGAGTTCGGCTCCGGAAAGTCTCACCTCCTGAGTTATTTGGAAACCCAAGCCCTGGCCCGGAATTTCGTGTGCAGCCGGGTGGTCGTCAGCAAGGAAACGCCCCTGTTCGACGTGGACAAGGTGTTCAAAGCCGCCGTGGAAAACGGCAGGGCGCCCGGCGTTACCGGCCACATGGTTGAAGAAACGGCGCAGAAGCTGGACTATAACTCTCAGGGCTATGCAGATTTCTTTGTATGGGTTAACCGGGAAGACAACGGCCTGCATCGAATCCTGCCCGCCAGTATGATGGTCTATGAGAAGTTCGACGACCACGAACTAAAGAACGATATAATTCGGTTCTGGTCGGGGGACAGGATTCCCCTCAAAAGTGTGCGCGACGGCCTACGGCACGTAGGCCAAATCCAGTCCTACCCCTTCCGGGCGCCGGTAGCCAGGGAACTGCCCCCGCAAAAGCTCAGATTCGTGCTTGAGCTAATCAAGGCCGCCGGATATCGGGGTTGGGTCATCCTGATGGACGAAATTGAACTGGTGGCGAACTACAGCGTTCTGCAGCGGGCCCGGTCCTACGCCGAGATAACCCGCTGGATGGGCCAGGCCACCGATGAGAAGTACCCAGGACTGGTGGTGGTCGGCACCGTTACCGCGGACTTCGCCTCCGTCGTTCTCGACGAGAAAGAGGACCGGGACAAGGCCGCGCCCCGCCTGCGGGCCAGACAGCGGGATGCTGACACCTTGGCCGCAGCCCGGGCCGAAACCGGAATTCGTCTAATCGAACGGGAGCAACGTCGGGAGCAACGTCTGCTGACCGAACCCGACGACGAGATGTTGTCCAACCTGTATAACCAACTGAAGACCATCCACTCCGAGGCGTATAGCTGGGATGCCCCGGACATTGACCACGGCATTGGCGCCGGGGGTCGCCGGCGCATCCGCTCCTTCGTGCGGCGGTGGATTAACGAGTGGGACCTGCGCCGCCTGTACCCCGAATCGGAGCCGGACATTGAGGAAAACGAGTTGCAATTCCGGTACGAGGAAGACGTTGACCTGGAGCAGACGTCCTCTGACGACGATGACCCCGGCATAGTCCGAGAGGCGGGCGCGCCTTTCGACGCGAATTAGGGGAGCTTGCGTTGCCGATACCATTTCGCGACTTGACGGACAACGAGCCGGCCGGCGTGGCCGCGTATCTCCGGTTCATTGACGAACCCGGCGGCAAAGGCATCCGCGGCGCCCTGTTCATCATGTCAACCCGCGGCGAACCTTTGGAGTTTACCTTTACCAGAATCGACTCCCCCGCCAGCGTACTCTGGCGGGCCGGGCAGGCAAGAAGTCAGGCCGTGTCCCGGCTGGTCAAGGCGTTGTTCGAATCAACCGCCCGCCGGCCCGACGTGGTGCTGGCCCCGGCCCGGGAGACGCCGCCAACGGTGTTTGCCGGAGACATTGCCGTGGAAGCGTCGTTGTGCCGGGTGGCCGCAGAGGATTCGACGCCAATGGCGTCTGCGGAAACAGCCCAACGGATTTCCGACGCCATTACGCTTTATTGGGTCAACGGCTTGCCCAAACCAGGGGAATCCCCCGCGAACACCGTTGAGCTGCTCGTCAGGAACCAGATGCTGGTTGAACCGTTTGACCGTGCCGGACGGGGAATCGAAGAGGCTTTCGCGTCGTGAAGCTCATCCCTTCGTGGTTGACAGGGGCAATGCCTCCGCGACGGCGAACCTCGGGTTCGCGGCGCCGTCGTCCAGAACCCGAGGCGCCCATGCAATTGCCCCTGCCCATGTTCGAGCCATCCCCCGTCGGTTGCATGACTTGGCCCGCCGTACTCCCCACGCCGGTTGACTCGCTCCCCGTAGCCCCCGTCGGCTCCCCTGAGTTGGTCACGTCGGTCGTCCTGGACTCGGTTGACGGGCCTTCATCACCGGGGATGCCCGCTTCCCAAAGCAATAGCCGTTCCCCATCATCCACGGGCGGAGATGTCCGCCCGTCCCGGGCCGCCGTCGAACCCACCTTGGCCGACCGGCTTCGGCTCGCGCTTTCTCCGCCGATTGAGTCCCTGCTGCCCGGTCCCAACTCGCTTCTTCCTTGGCCCGGCGAATTGATGCCGTTCCAGTTGGACGGTGTGCGAACGTTAATCAACAGCCAAAAGATTCTGCTGGCCGACGACATGGGCCTGGGCAAGACCATTCAGGTCATCGCCGCGCTGCGCGTCCTGATGATGCAGCGGCGCATCGGCTCGGCCCTGATTGTGGCGCCGGCATCGGTGCTGGACCAATGGCGTCAGGAACTGCTCAAGTGGGCGCCGGAACTGAAGGCGATGGTCATTCGGGGCAGCCCCGCCGACCGGGCCTGGCAATGGTCTGCCGAGGTCCACGTCGCAATCGTCAGCTTCGAGACGCTGCGGGCCGATTTCAGTGACAACCTCCAGTCTCCGGTCAGGAAAAAGACCTGGGATGTGCTGGCGGCGGATGAAGCGCAGCGCATTAAAAACCGCAACTCCACCAGCGCGGCGGTCAAGAACTTGAAACGGCGCCGCTCGTGGGCGCTGACCGGCACACCCCTGGAAAACAACGAAGAAGAGCTGGCGTCCATCGTGGAATTCGTGGACCACGGGGAGTTGGTTTCCCAAGCCCGCTACTCCCCCGGCCTTGAGCTGCGCCAGCGGCACCGGGAACTCCAGCTCCGACGCAAAAAGATCGACGTGCTCCAGGACCTGCCGCCCAAGTGGACCACCAAGCTGGAAATCGAGCTGCTGGCCAAGCAGCGGCAAAGCTATGACCGGGCCGAACGGGACGGAATCGTCCACCTGCGGGAGTTGGGAGCCGACGTTCGGGTGCAGCACGTCCTGGAGTTAATCCAGCGATTGAAGCAAATCTGCAACGCTGAGCCGGAGACCGGGCAGTCCATCAAGTTTGACGACATACGCCAGCGAATCGAGACCCTGGCCCAGCAGGGACACCGGGCCATCGTCTTCTCCCAGTACACCCGCGGCGGGTTCGGCGTAGACGCCGTCGTCGGCGTACTCCGCGAGTTCGACCCGCTGGCCTTTACCGGCGCCCTCAGCCTGGAAGAAAAGCGGGACGTCATCCGCCGGTTCCGGGCCGATGCCAAGCACAAGGCGCTGGTGGTTTCCCTGCGGGCCGGCGGCGTGGGCCTCAACTTGCAGGAAGCCTCCTACGTATTCCATCTCGACCGATGGTGGAACCCGGCCGTCGAGCGGCAGGCTGAAGACCGCAGTCACCGCTACGGGCAGACCGTCCCGGTCCACGTCTTCAAGTATTCGTGCATCAATACCATCGAGGAACGCATAGACCGGGTTCTGGCGCAGAAGCAAGAGTTGTTCGACGAACTGGTGGACGACCTATCCTTCGACCTGACCGCCTCGCTCTCAGCGGACCAACTCTTCGGCCTGTTCGGGCTGGAAAACCCCGCCCCTGGCCGGGGCAGATAAGGCCAATCCCCCATCGGCCAATTCCTCGCCCCATTCCGGTTAACCTGTCCCGGTTTCGCAGCGCCGAATCGTCAGCCGACGGGCCCACTTGTGCTAGAATGGGGCGGCGAAAGGCGCGTCTGGCCTTGAATCCCGCCGTGCCAACCCATCCACCAACGCAACCCGTTCATCAACCGAGCGCAGGCGGGTTTTCCGCCGCCGGCAGACCCGGGAAAACCGCCGAATCCACGACGCCGTAAAGAGGCTTTCATGGCTGCGACCAACGGCCCAACCGCCCGGCTCTGCCAATGGGCGGGCGAAACGAAATACCAGAACATCCCCGAAAACGTCCGCCGGGAAGCGGTCACCCTCCTTTACGACCAGTTGGGAGGAATGGTTGCCAGCGCCACCCTGCCTTCCTGCCGGCCCGTGGCGGACCTGGCGGCCAGGCTGGGCGGCGCCGGCGAGTGCAGCATCGTCGGACTGCCCCTGCGTACCTCGGTCACCAATGCGGCCCTGGCCAACGGCGCCATCGCCCACGGCGACGAAGTGGACTCCACCGGCCAGCAGGGAACCGGACATTACGCCGCCACCACGGTGCCCGCGGCGGTGTCCACCGCCCAGCACGTCGGCGCCACCGGGGAGGAGTTCATGCTGGCCTTGACGCTGGGGTCCGAGGTGGCGGCTCGTTTCCAGAGTGTGCTGGGCCACTACGGCACCCGGCCCGAGTTCGCCGGCAGCGTCGGCGGGACGATGGGCGCAGCGGTTAGCGCGGGTCTGCTGTTGGGTCTGGACCAGGACGAAATGGAAAATGCGCTGGGCCTCGCGGCGTCGGGAGCCTGCGGGCTATCCAGCCACCACCAGGACGATACCCACCAAATCAAGTCTCTGAACCACGGACGGGCCCGCCGAAGCCGCCGTGGTGTCCGCCTTACTGGCCCAGCAGGGCTACCACGGCCCCCGGGAGATTATGACCATCGAACACGGATTTTTCGATGCTTTCCTCGGCCTGCCCAGCGCCGGGCACGACGTGATGGACGGCCTGGGCGACGAGTACCTGATGCGTGAGGTCGCCTACAAACGTTTCCCGGTGGGCGGGCCGGACCAAACGCCGCTCTACGCCTTTCTCCAGTTGATGCGGAGCAGCGAGTTCACCGCCGACGACATAGAACAGATTGAGGTCTCGGTTTCCGAATCGGCGTTCCACACGGTCAAGACGAATCATCACCCATCGGTACACATGGAGACGGTGTTGACTCTCGCCGCCGTCTACGGCGAGATTACGTTCAATCACATTCACGACCCCGCCTACCTCCAGGACCCCCGGTGCCAGGCCTTTCAGGAACGGGCCCGGATTATGATTATCCCGAGAGCCGGCCGGGCGAGCCAGGGCGCGCGGCTGGAAATGGGCATTACGGTCCGCACCCGGGGCGGTGAGGTAGTTAGCCAGGACCTGCGTTACCCGTTGATGAGCAGCGAAGAGATACAACAGAAGTTCCGCACCCTGGTCGGCTTGCGGGTGAGCGCGGAACGGGCGCTGGACCTGGAACGAAACCTGTTGGCCGTGGAACAGGAGGAGAACGTCGCGTCCCTGTTCCAACAACTGGAAATCGACGTCGAATAGCGCCCGTCCGTGCCCTTGGCTAGCCCTTCGTTCGGACCTAAGCGACAAGGACTTGGAGGCTGGAAGCATGGCTGTTCAGAGCGCCACCAGAACGATAATCGATTGGATATTCTCAACGGGTTTCGACGACATCCCTGCCCCGGTAAGGAGGCAAGCCCGGCTGGCCCTTTACGACGGCGTGGGCGGCAACCTGGCTTGTTCTCTCCTTCCGGTTGCCCACCGCACGGTGGACTTCATAAAGCTGGTGGGCGGGCCGGCGGATTGCAGCGTCATCGGGTTCCCGGACCGTTCCTCGGTCTTGAACGCTGCCCTGGTCAATGGCACGTTGGGCCATGCCGACGAGGTGGACGCCATTGAGGGAGACGGTCTGGGGGCCCACATCATGGCGGCCAACATGGGAGCCTCGTTGAGCGCAGGCCAGTTCGCCGGGGCCTCGGGGAAAGAAGTGTTACGGGGCCTGGTGCTGGGGTACGAGCTGACCAAGAGGACTCACCGGGTTGCCGCCGCGGTCCAAAGCGAGTCAGGAATAACGGCCGGCCCGGCGCGTACCTTGCTGGATGCCGGGAATACTATGGGCGCCACCGCCGCCGCCGGTGTACCCCTGGGGCTGAGTCCCGCGCAGATGGAAGTTGCCTTTGGTCTGGCAGCCACCATGGCCAGCGGCATCACCCCCTTCGCGCGGGAATCCGAGCACATGCTCAAGTCCTTTGTCCGGGGTGGCCTGGGAGCCAGGAACGGCGTCGCCGCCGCGCTGATGGCCAAGGCAGGATACGACGCACCCAGAGACATTTTCGACGGCAACCAGGGCTTCTTCCACAGCCGCCTGGGAATAGAAGACCCTGGACCGGAATTTGTAACCGGTGATTACACCATCCAGGACCTGGTTTTCAAGCGGGTTTCCGCCGGAGGCCCTAACCAGGCGCCGAGGCAGGGGTTGGTCGACCTAATGTCCGAAAACGGGCTGACCGCCGGAGACATCAGCCGCATTGAGGTGGAGGTGCCACCCACCGGCTTCGACACAATAACCCAAGTCCACCATCCTTCCATCGAAGGCAAAGACGTTCTTGCCATCGGCGCGGTGTATGGAGGGACGGGGTTTCTGGCTGCTCATAACGAGAAATACGGTCAAAGCGCCGAGGTCCTGGCGATGCGGGACCGGATCGACATCTTATCGAGAAGCGAATGGGCCGAGGAAGGGCGCTTCCGTGCCATGGTCACCATCGAGACCAGGGATGGCAGGAGGCTGGTCCGGGAGAGTTTCTACCGGCCCATGACAGAAGAGGATCTGGACGCCAAATTTGCGGACTTGGTTGGTATGCGGGCTGGTGAAGACCAGGCGCGGCAGTTGGCGGATGCCCTGAAGGGGCTGGAAAATGCCGCCAACGTGTCCGACGTGATGAGCCTCGTGGAATTGCCCGAGGCCCGGATAGAGGACTTCTAGCAACATCACAGCAGCATTTTAGGAGGTTAACCCATGCCTGCTTCGGATGACCTCGCCCTCATTGCTCACTTGATGCGCCGGGCCGGGTTCGGCGCCAACCGGGACATTCTGGAAGATTACCTGACCAAAGGATACGAAGCCACTGTGGCGGAACTGTTGCACCCGGAAACGTCGCCGCCCTACGATGACGACCTGGCCTACCGTTACTTCCCTTATTTCCGCATCGGAACGGCCATCCCGACCCAGCAAAGCCACTGGATGCTGCGCATGATCGGTACCCGGCGGCCCCTAGAAGAGAAGATGGTCCTGTTCTGGCATCATCTCTTTGCCACCGGCTTTTCCAAGGTCGAGAACGCGCCCGAGATGCACCAACAGATAGACACCTTCCGCCAGCATGGGATGGGAAACTTCAGGACCCTGCTGGTAGAGCTTTCCAAGGACCCGGCGATGATTTTCTGGCTGGACAATTGTGAAAGCCACAAAGACGCCCTCAACGAGAACTACGGCCGGGAGCTCCTGGAACTGTTTTCTATGGGGGTGGGCAACTACACGGAAGACGACGTCAAGGAATGCGCCCGGGCCTTTACCGGATGGACCATTATGCCGGGCATACCCCGGTACCCCTGGGGCGAGTTTCTGCGCGAGTTTGAGTATCGGGCCGACGACCACGATGACTCGGAGAAGACGTTTTTGGGACAGCAGGGGCGGTTCAACGGCGAGGACATTATAGACATCATTTGCCGGCAGCCGGCCACTGCCCGCTTTATCTCCCGCCACCTGTACAACTTCTTCGTGTCGGAAGAGCCGCAGGTCCCGGCATGGCCGACCACGGAACCCCAAGACCCGGCGGCCATCGACCTGCTGTCCGACGAATACTTCCGCTCCAACTACGACATCCAGTCGATGCTGGCAACGCTTTTCGGGTCCGATTTCTTCAAGGCCGCCCGTTACACCAAGGTGAAAAGTCCTGCCGAGCTGGTGGCCGGGGTGATGCGCCTGGTTGATGACTACACTACCCCCAAGCCCCTCATCCATGAAATTTCCGCAGCTTGCAATTTCATGGGCCAGGAATTGCTTAATCCCCCCACCGTCGAGGGCTGGCACACCGGCAAGGAATGGATCGACAGCGGAGCCCTGGTCGAACGCATCAACTTCGCGGCGGACCAGGTGGGCGACCTGTCCAAACCCGGCGTGCGCAGCATCGTACGCCGCTTGGCCGCCTTGGGATCTCCCCTTACTCCGGAGCAAATGGTTGACGGTTGTCTCGACCTGGCCGGTCCGGTGATGGCTTCTGAGACCCGCCGGCAGGAACTCATAGATACCGTGGCCCAATCCGGGCCGGCCCCATGTGCCACCGCGGAAGAACTGGAAACCTTCGGCTCAAGAGTCGCCAGACTGCTGCAACTAATCGTGTCGTCCAGGGAATTCCAGATGGTCTAGGCAGTGGATGCCTGGACTCACTTTCACCTGGACTTACTTTCACTAAGAGGAATGACGATGGTCGGGTACGGAGTGTCCACGACACAAATCGAGTATGTCAAGACCATAGGCAACGCTGCCGCCAACGGGCAGGTCGGCTTCAGGAACCCGGTTGATGTCGCCTTGGGACCAGGTGACCTGATGTACGTGCTGAGTCATGCCGCGGAGAACAACGGCGGCGGCAAGCGGGTGGCCAAATGCACCATCGGGCAGGAAGATTTTCTCGGCGAGTTCGGCTCCTTCGGCAGCGATCCCGGACAATTCACTTGGCCGAACTCACTGGCGACCGACCGCCAGGGTAATGTATACGTAACCGACGAGTGGTTGAATCGGGTGACGGTTTTCGACCCCGACGGTAATTGCTTGACGCATTGGGGAGACCCGGGACCCGAGCCAGGCGAGCTGAACCGCCCGGCCGGCATCGCCTTCGACGCCGACGACAATCTGCTGGTGTCCGACAGCTTCAACCACCGGGTGCAGAAATTCACCGGGGAAGGACGGTTCCTAAACGAGTGGGGTTCGCCAGGTTCCGGCCCAGGGCAGTTGGACACTCCCTGGGGAATTTGCCTGGACCAGGCCGGGATGGTGTACGTGGCCGACTGGCGGAACGACCGGATTCAGAAGTTCACTCCCTCCGGGCAATTCCTGGCCTGCTTTGGCGAAACCGGCTCCGGGGTTGGGCAGTTTAACCGTCCCAGCGGGGTGGCGGTAGACAACGGCGGGTTTATCTACGTAGCGGATTGGGGCAATGACCGGGTTCAGGTGTTCGATGACAGCGGCGATTTCGTGGCGGAATTACTGGGCGACGCCACCATGTCCAAGTGGGGGGAAGACCGACTTTCATCCAACCCCGAGAATATGCTGGGGCAGCGCCAACAAGTCCGAAGCCTGGAGCCGGAAAAACGGTTCGTGCAGCCGGTGTCCGTCAAAGTAGACCGGGAGGGCCGGCTCATTGTGTCCGACTCGGCCCGGCACCGGCTGCAAATTTACCGGCGAAACGGCGGCAGCGGCTAACCAAGCCTGGTAATCTAAGTCTGGCAATCTAAGCCGGCAATCTACCCCTCTCGCCGTAGTTGTAAACCGCCCGCTGCTCCGAGGAACAGCGGGCGGTCATTGTTCGGTCTGGTTGGTCATCTATCGGACAGGACAGGGTTCCGGCGGCGGCAAGGCGGGGGTTAGCCCGCCGCGATCCAGTCCACCACCCGTTCCCCGACCATAATAACTGTGGGATGGATGCCGCCCGACCTGGGAATTCTCGGCATCACCGAAGCATCGGCCACCCACAATCCTTGTACCCCCTTGACCCGGCAGTATTGGTCAACCACCGCCATCGGGTCATTGTCGGGGCCCATCCTGCAGGTCCCGGAAACATGCCTGGCCGTCCCCACGGTTTGACGTATCCAGGTGTTGAAAGCGTCATCGTCGGCCAGAATGTCATCCGACGGACTGATGCGGTGGTCAAACACATCCTTGAATTCCTCGGATTCCAGGATGCTAATCCCCCACCGCAGGCCCTCCCGCACCCGCCGAATGTCGTCGGGATGCTGGAGATAGCGGTAGTTGAAGGACGGCTGCACCCCCGGGTCGGCGGATGCCAGCCGGACGTATCCCGAACCCTTGGGCAGCCCCAGGGTACACGATATGCGGGCGGCGCGTTCGGGTGGAACGTCCCCGCTCAGGTATCTGGTACGCACGCCGCGGACCCGCTCCTCCCGCTCGTCAACGACAGTGCTGGTCCGCAGCACCATGTCGTTAGTCTCGCCGGACCCCTGGGAAGTGTAGTGCAGACCAAAGTGCGGGGCATCCACGTCTTCGGAAGTCAGGGTCTTCCCGTCTTTGACCTTGTAGGTGACCTGGGCGCTGAGGTGGTTCCACAGACCCTGACCTACTCCGGGCGACTCCTGGACCAGGGGTATCCCGAATTGGTCGAGTTGGTCCTTGGGGCCGATGCCCGACAGCATGAGCAGTTGGGGAGACCGGATTGCCCCGGAGCTCAGGACGACCCGGTCGGCTTCCAGGGTGAAGACCTCGCCTCCGCTTTGGGCTTCCACCCCGACGGCCCTGGAACCCTCGAACAATACTTTCTGGACGTGGACCCCGCCCCGAACCGTAAGGTTGAGCCGGTGGCGCATGGGGTTGAGATGGGTTATCGCGGCGCTCATTCTCACGCCGCCCAGATTGTTGGTGGGGGAAACGCCAATGCCGGAAGGGTTGGGGCCGTTGGTGTCCTCGGTAGCGCCGTAGCCCGCCTTCACACAGGCGGCATGGAAGGCTTTTTGGATGTCGGGCCAAGCCCCGGACTGGCGGCGCCTTACCGGCATCGGCCCGTCCGTTCCGTGGAAATCGTCCTGGATGTCCAGGTCGTGCTCCATTTTTCTGAAGAAGGGCAGGACCTTGGCGTAGGACCATTCATCGTTGCCGAAAGACGCCCAGGAGTCAAAGTCTTCGGGCAAGCCTCGCTGCATTGCCTGGCCGTTGATGGATGACCCTCCCCCGATGACCTTGCCCTGCGCCACGTGGATTTCGCCCTGTTCCTCGGTGATGGTCCCCCGCAGGGCCCAATTGTGGTCCGAGTCCGGGGATTCCGCGAACCTGGTGCCGCCGTACTTGATTTCGTCCGGAAGGTTGTCGAAATCAGGATAATCCGTGCCGGCTTCCAGCAACAGGACCGAGGTGTTCGGGTCTTCCGCCAATCGGCTGGCCACCACCGATCCGGCGGCCCCTCCACCAACGACAATAACATCGTACTTCATGGTGCCTCCCTAAACTTCCATTTCCAATATCAAACTGATTACCGTGACCGACATTATAACAAGGAAACCCTTCAAGGGCCGCAGACGAACGGACTGCAAGGCCCCGGAATGCCTGCGCCGCGGCTTGGCTGTTGCAGATGCCCTTTAATACTCGCCTTAACCGAAGAAGGTGATCCGTCGCCCCGTTCAGGAAGAATGTCAGGGTTCATCCTCGGCCGGCGGAGGCTCGTTAAACGGCTGACCATTGGCCTGCGCTTCCTGAAACCTCTGATACCACGCATCTACCCTTTGTTGCCATGCTTGCCATTTCTCACGCTCTTGCTTGGCCCCTTGCTTAACCCCTTGCGCCCTAAATTTCTCGATAATCTTCGGTGCGAACAGTACCATCGCGATGCCTGCCTCTTATGGAATTCAACCGCAAACCGTCATTAGGGCGACTCATGGCCTCCGTCCGAAGCCGGTGGAGGCTCGTTAAACGGCTGACCGTTGGCTTGCGCTTCCTGAAACCTCTGATACCACGCATCTACCCTTTGTTGCCACGCTTGCCATTTCTCACGCTCTTGCTTAACCCCTTGCTTAACCCCTTGTTCAACGCCCTGCTTAACCCCTTGTTCAACGCCCTGCGCCCTAAATTTTTCTATCATCTTCGGTGCGAACAGTACCATTGCTATGCCCACCTCCGTCGTGATTGCTATTACCAGAGCCGCGCCTACGGATGCGCTGGATACGTCGCCCAGCGTAAGCATCCAATTGTCCGGCCGCCATCCCCCTAGATAACGCCAGTGATACAGGGAAAAGGCTGCAAAACAGCCCATGAAGACCGCACAGTGAACGGCCCAAAATCGAGTCCTGAGATCGCCCGAGTCCACTGTTGCTTCAGACCTCGCCCCGATGCCCGAAACCGGCACGAACGACTACTTGATAGTACCGAACGCCAATGCGAATATCAACGTTCTTGCTTGAATGATTGGCTTTAACCGGACCCGTCCAAGTCCCGCCAACTTCGATTATCCTCGTTTCCCTGACGATGCCATCTCCATGTTGTGCCTTGCGCCGGAACCCTTCCCGGCGGCGGCAACCGCCGGGAAGGGTGAATCGTGCGCTCTGATTCCCGCTTTTGACCGTTAGCCGCGTGCCTCTTCTATCGTCGCCATGATGTTGGTCGGCGACAGGGGCAGCTTGGTCATGCGGACGCCGGTGGCGTGGGACACGGCGTTACCCAGCGCGGCCAGTGGCGGGATGATGGGGCCCTCGCCCACGCCCCGCAGTCCGAAGGGGTGGCGGGGGTTAGGCACCTCGATAATCACCGCATCAATCATGGGCAGGTCCAGGCTCGTGGGCATCCGGTAGTCCAGGAAGCTGGAGTTGGCCATCGTCCCGTCGGGGGTGTAGAAATACTCTTCATTCATGGCCCAACCAATGCCCTGCACCGTCGCCCCCTGGATTTGGCCTTCCACGAAGCTGGGGTGGACCGCCTGCCCGGCGTCCAGGAAGGCGGTGAAGCGCAGGATTTCCACCTTGCCGGTGTCCGGGTCCACCTCAACGTCCACGATGTTGCCGGCGAATATCGGTCCGACGCCGGTGGAGGGCGCCGACGCCGAGCAGGTGACCGGCCCGCCGGTGCGCATCAGACGCGCCGCCAACTGCTTGAAGGTGAAGCGGTCGTCCGGGTTTCTGGTGCAGACAAAGCTGCCGTCCTGGAAGTCCACGTCCTCATCCTGTACCTCCCAAAGCATGGCGGCCCGGGTCTTCATACGGACAATCACTTCCTCGGAGGCGGCGATGGCGGCCAGGCCGGTATCGAAGGCGGTGCGGCTGCCGCCGGTGTTGGCGGTGTAGCCCACGCTGTCGGTGTCGCCCACCGACGGGTTAAAGTCTTCCGGCATTAGACCCAACACCTCGGCGGCCTGCATCGCCACCGCGGTGCGGGTGCCGCCGATGTCAACCGAGCCGGTAATCAGGTTGATGGTGCCGTTGCTGTTGACGTTAATGGTCGCCGAAGACGTCTGGCCGCCCTGGGCACGGAAGGCAACGGCGACGCCGCGGCCCTGGTTGGGGCCGGTCAGCGGGGTCTGGTAGTGGGGATGGTTCTTCATCGCCTCTTCCAGCTCAACGCATCCGAAAACCGCGTGGGCGACGCCGTTGGGCATCCGGTCGCCTTCCTTCACAGCGTTCTTCAACCGCAGGTCCATGGGGTCCATGCCCAGCTTATCGGCCAACTCGTCCATCGCCGATTCGACGGCGAAGGAGGCCTGGGGCTGGCCCGGGGCGCGGTAAGCCTGGGCCTTCTGCTTGTTGCAGATGACGTCGTAGCCGTTGACCAGCATATTTTCGATGTTGTAAGAACCGAAGGTCGTGACAGCGCCGCCACCCACCGGAGACCCGGGGAAAGCGCCGGCCTCGTAGACCATGTAGGCTTCGCCGGCGGTCAGTGTACCGTCATTCTTGGCCCCCAGCTTAACGCGGATGAAGGTGGCCGACGCCGGGCCGCTGCCCTCGAAGACTTCCTTGCGGCTCATGGCGATTTTCACCGGGCGGCCACTCTTCTGGGCTAGGACTGCGGTGACCGGGGCCAGGTAGGTCACGCCCTTTGCGCCGAAGCCACCGCCAATCTCCATGGGGACGACCTTGACCTGGGACTCGGGCAGTTCCAGGATGCCGCAGGTGGCGGCCCGCACCCCGAAGGCGCCCTGGGTGCTGGTCCAGATGGTCACCCGCCCGTCGGTGGACCAGGAAGCGGTGGAAACGTGGGGTTCGATGTAGCCTTGGTGGACGGTCTGGGTCTCGTACTCGTTCTCGAAGATGACGTCAGCTTCCCGGAAGCCTTTTTCAACGTCGCCCAGCCGGTGCTGCAAGTGGCCGGCAATGTTCCCCTTCTGTCCCGTGTCCTCGCCGGGGCCGGCCCGGTCCATGCGGAAGCGGGTGGTCATGTCTTCGTGAATCACCGCGGCGTCGTCCTTCATGGCGTCGCGCCAACCCAGCACCGTGGGCAGGACCTCGTAGTCCACCTCAATCAAGTCCAGGGCCTGCTCGGCGACGTGGGGGCTAACGGCGGCGACGGCGGCGACGGCGTGGCCCTTGTACAGGGCTTTGTCGTTTGCCAAAATGTTTTCGCCCATCAGCCGGGGATTGCCCTGGAAGTTTTCATAGTCCAGAGGGCGGGTCTTGAGAATGGGAAAATCGGCGGCGGTGGCCACCGCCATCACGCCGGGCAGGGCCTCGGCCTTCGAGGTGTCAATGGATCGAATGCGGGCGTGGGAGTAGGGGCTGCGCAGCACCTTGCCGTGCAGCATCCCCGGCAGGTTCAGGTCGGCGCCGAACTTGGCGGCCCCGGTAACCTTGTCGTAGGCATCGTGACGCATGGGGCGGGTGCCCAGCACCCGGTACTGGCCACTGCTGGGTTGAACGGTAGTGGTCATCGAACAGACCTCCTCAAAAGTGCCAAGAATTGGGGCAAAAGCTGGTCGGATAAGCTCCGGTGAGGGTGTCTGTACGCTATACCCGCAACCCGGCGGCGTCAAGTCCGGGGGCCGGCCAGGGTCTTTTAATTGTTCCCCGTAATTCTTCGGCAAGCTCAGTGCTGAGCTTGCCGGACTACCCCAATTTAGGGGGTTTGGGGGATTCATCCCCCAACGGAGCCCCGTACCCCGGAAATTAAAAGACCCTGGGGACTGGCCGGGAAATCCGGGATAAGCAGGAGGAGAAAGCGGCCCGTCATCAGTTGCATCTTTGACGTTATTAACGCCTTACGTTAATGTTAGGCGGCAGTGGACAAGTTCGGAA
The DNA here is from genome assembly GCA_965262735.1 of Dehalococcoidia bacterium. Taxonomy (GTDB): domain Bacteria; phylum Chloroflexota; class Dehalococcoidia; order Lucifugimonadales; family UBA3495; genus CATOSK01. The sequence continues at coordinate 1,556,347 of CBDHFS010000002.1, forward strand.
ACCGCGAAGTGGAACGGCTCTTGAGAGGAGAGAATCTCATGTGCACCCCAGCGCCCATCCACCCGGGTGAACACTTGGCAGAGATTTTGGAAGAACTCGGCATCAGCCAGTACCGGCTGGCCAGAGCGATTGGCGTCCCCCCAATACGCATTAACGACATTGTTCATTGCCGGCGGGCTGTCACGGCAGATACGGCTCTGAGAATTGGACAGGCCCTGAGTATGACTCCCGAGTTCTGGCTGAATCTTCAGCGTATGTACAACCTGGATGTAGCCCGAGCCTCAACCGACACCAGCGGCATAGAAGTCCTGGTTGGAGCGTATAGGGGAGACAACCGTTACAACAACCCTAACGCATCCTCGGGAGAAACAACCGTCAAGCCGTGGGCAGATTGAACCCCACACGACACCAGGTCGTCCCGCAGCGCGCCGTCCGCTGTGACCAGAATAGCCCCGGTTGCCACCGCCAGCCTGACCAGGAAAGTGTCGTCCTGGCTTCCGACTGGAATGGACCCTTCCTCATCGAAAGGTGGTGCGGTGTTCCCCAACCCATAGACCTTTCCGTCGATGGTGAGAGCATGGGACAAGATGCGGACGAGGAAAGGGCCAGGTTGGAGGTGATAGTAGCCGGGCCGGGTCAGTTGTTCGATTATTTTGTCCCAGAGAACGTCATCCACGACTATTGTGTGACAAATCTCGATTATCTGCTGGATTAGGTCGGCACAGACGGCGCTGGGGTTGCCATGCTCGTCTTGCCCTCGTTGCGCCAGGATTGCTACGTTTTCGTCCAGGATAAAGCGAGGGGTCATGCATTGGCTCGCAACGCATCAACATAGCGTCGCATTTCATCCAGGTCGGTCTCAAAGAAGCTTTTCAGCCCGCCGCTGACCTGACCTCGCTCCGTCGCCTCGATTTCGGTGGCCGAGCAGACCCCGCTGTCGTCCTTCTCGAAAGAATAGATAGCGAGTTCGTCAGGGGAGAGCTTCCCTTCTGCCACCAGAGTCAACAGCCTTCCCGCAACGTGCTCGCTGTGGGTCGTCATGATTATCTGCTTGTTGTTGCTCTTAGCTTCTTCAACCATCACCGACGCCAGTTCCGCCTGCGCCTTTGGGTGCAGGTGTACCTCGGGCTCCTCGATCAACACCGTAGCCCCCGGAACGGCTCTAACTACCTCGAACAACAGGTGGACCAGGGTGTTGGTCCCGAATCCCTCGGCCGTAAGACTAAAGTCACCCGCCGGAGATTCGGACACCGGCTTAGCGGATTGGGGCGGGACGGTGTCCGCCCGGAACCCAACTCCAGTAACTTGTTTCATCAGGTAGGAAACTTTCTCAACTTCACGTCGAGAATAAGCCAACGTCGTGGCAGTGTCCTCTTCCTGTTTGCCCAAGCCGCCGGCATTCGATATATCCTCGGAGAGAGTAGGCCCCAATGGATAAAGTCCGAGAGCCAAAGCCCTCGCCGCAGGTACTATCTTCAAGTTAGTGAGCGTATCCGCCGGCGCTTGAGATATTTCCTCCCACAATGGGAGGGATGGGTTTTCACCTCCCATACCGGCCCTGACCCTGAAACTGTTGATCCCAGGCAACACTTGGTAACCGATTGAACCTTTTGGGGTGGCTGCTTGCATAGGCGAACGATTGCGGGGACGATCGCTGAGAAAAGAAACAGTGTACTCCTGGCCGGAGACCATCCATTTTGTCAACCCACGGTCGGTTTTCAGAGTGGCCTGGCCTGAATATGCTAAGTCGACCTCAAACTTTAATGGCCCTTCAACTTCTTCTGAGTCGGAGGACAAGTATCCGGCCACCGACAGCCTAACTACATCTGATGAAGAGTTGGGGGCCTGCAACATGAACGCTTCCAAGGGGAAATTCACCAATTCCCCATCCAACACCAACGGATCCACCGAGTCTTTCGATTGCTTCAGCAACATCAGCGCCTGAAGGACCCCCGACTTACCGGTGCCGTTGGGACCAATAAACACGGTAATCAATTTCGGAGCGATGTCCAGGTGCCGGAAGCACTTGAAATTTTCCAGGGCAATGTTCGTTATCATGGAACCCACCTTATTGGCCGATTATAACATCCGCCAAGCCGGGTTAAGCTGGAACCCTGGCGCCGCGCCCAAAGAGAAAGGGCGGATCTTTACCCGCCCTCGCTGTTTACCAAAGCTTGGAAATCCCTGGCCGCTCCCTACTCCACCAATTCCACCGCTTGCTGTGTGGCGGACCAGGGCAGTAGCCATGATGAATGCCGTCCATCGCCGCCGGCCACCACCAGGATGTACTTGTCCGGGTCGGTAACCATCGGCACGCCGTAGCTGTCGGCGGCCCGTTCCCACTCGTCGGGCCAGGCCCGGGCGCCCCAGTGCCCCCGCTCCCGCAGTTCGCCCACCGGAATGCGGACATTCTCGAACAGGTACTCCTTGATTTCTCGGCGTCCGTACCCGGCGGCGGCAATTTCGGCGGCGTGTTCCGGCCCCAACACCAGGATGGGCGACGCTCCCCGCAGTTGATAATAGTAGGCGGAGATGCCCGCCCCCTTCACCGCCCGGACGATCGTTTCCAGGACGCCCTCGCCGGTCTCCTGGCTGCCCTCGACAAAGGTGTGAATGCCCCGCACTGCTCCCACGGTGACGGTGCTCTGCGACGAGTCGTAACCCTGCTCGACGTGCAGCGGCTCCCACGGATTGGCCTCCTGGTTCTCCGAGAAGCACAGGGTGTACTTGCCTGGCCAACCGTGAGTGGACTTCTCCATGGTGTGGACAGTGGCCCCGCCCATGTTGCGCATCGTCAGCCGCAAGGCTCGCCCGATGCTCGCGTTGGCCTGATGCCCGGAGCCGAACACCGCCGTCCCGCCGTGAATCCCCAATTGGTCGGCAATGGGGCCGCTGACGATGACCGCCGGGGCCGCGCCGCCGGTGGTGGTGGTGATGGAGGCGACGTTGAACTGGGATTGCAGGACTGCCCGCACTGCGGCCAGGATTACCGGCATATAGTCGGGTATACAGCCCGCCATGACTGCGTTGATTGCGACTTTTTCGGCGGTTACCGTCCCGTTGGCGGGGGGCATCCTGCCCAGGCTGTGCTGGGCGTCCACCGGGCAGGCTTCCAGCATATCCAGGACCAGGTCTTCCGTAGGCGGGATGATGGGCAGGCCGTCGGTCCAGCCCTGCTGGTAAAAGTGCTGGTTAATGTCAACTATGGAGCCGGCGACTTCCAGCTTGCTGGCTCGCGGCGCAGTGCTACCGGCGCTCAACGTTTACCCCCCAAGGGTCAGGATGGACGAGTTCCGGGCAGGTTGCTGAGGAAATCGCCGCCTGCCCGACGGTCAGGGACAATTAGCGCACCAAACCCTGGGCAATCTCCGCCGCGCTGGTGCGGGCGGTCTCCTGAATCTGGCCCTGGGTCTTGCTGGCGATGGGGTGGTCAATCACCACCACCGGATGGTCGGTCATTCCCAAGGTGCGCGCCCGCAGACCCGCGGCGTGAACGAACGCCTTGGTGATGACGGTGACCGACGGCCTACCCCGCTTTTCCGATTCTACTCCGTCGTGGAGACCCCACGTCGTGCATGACCCTCAATCAGCAACGGCGTGGATGATGGCGTCGCACTTGGCGGCCATGTCATCCAGCACCTCCGGCGGCGTGGGCATACTCTGGCTGGCTTTGCGGTAGGTCACCACGTCGGATACCCCATAGTCATCCCGCAGCACACGGGCCAACTCTTCAAGGTAAACATTGGCGTTTCGTTTACGATTGTCAATCAACCCCAGGGTCATTCCATCCAGCGCGGACAAGCGCGACGCTGTGCCGTGCCGCTCGGCCACGTCTTCCGCCGCCGGATGCAACAACACGTTCATTTGAACGGCAGCCATCACCGACTCCTCGTGCTTATTTTGGACCGGCGACCGAGCGCCAGTCACATTGCGCCGAGTTTATTGATTTGGGCAAGCACAGTCAAGCAACCGTAACAGTTCAGACTTGGTGAGGTAAATTGGTTTCAGCCAAGGCTTTCATCCAACTGCCTCTTTTTTCAGGGGGTTTGGGGCAGGGAGTTTGGGAGATGCATCCCCCAACGTAACCCAACCCCCATATTCCGCCATCAGCCACTCCGCTCCCCTCAACCCTGAACAGTTACAAGCAACCCCCGGGCCCCACGCTGCGGAATTAGGAAATTTGGGCAGCAGATAATATACTGTCCGCGTGGTCAGTGACCGGTCATCCGGGAGGACGAATTGCCCAACGAAAGCGTGCTGGTGATCGAGGACGAGGAAAACCTCGTCGAGGCGCTGCGTTACAACCTGGAACGGGAAGGCTACCAGGTGCGGGCCTGCCTCGACGGGGCCGAGGGTCTGGGGTATGCCCGCGCCTCCAAACCTGACCTCGTTATATTGGACGTGATGCTGCCCAGCTTGGATGGGCTGGAAATCTGCCGGATTTTGCGCCGCGAGTCCGGCGTCCCCATCCTTTTCCTGACCGCCAAGGGAGAGGAAATAGACAAGGTAGTGGGGCTTGAGCTGGGCGCCGACGACTACGTGACCAAACCCTTCAGCATGAGAGAGATGATCGCCCGCGTCAAGGGAATGCTGCGCCGTTCCCACGCCGGCGCTGGTGGTGGGTGGGACAAGGCCAGCCACCGCTTGATTCGGGCCGGCGACCTGGAGCTGGACTTGGACCGGCACTCGGCAACCCTGTTGGGAGAACCTCTTTCCCTCAAGCCGCGGGAGTTCGACCTACTGGCCCTGTTGGCCTCCAACCAGGGCCGGGCCATGACCCGGGACCAGATTCTCGAACGAGTGTGGGGCCACGACTACTTCGGCGAGACCCGCACCGTGGACGTCCATATCCGCTGGCTCCGGGAGAAAATCCAGTCTTACCCCCAATGCCCGCAGCGCATCATCACCATCCGCGGCGTGGGCTACCGCTTCGAGGCGTGATGCCCGCGCGCAACCTGCGGCCGGCCTGAACGTGGACCCGCTGGCGCTGGCAGCCGGGGCCGCTGGACTGGCCATTGCCGCCGCCTTGGCCGGCTGGTGGTGGTGGGCATCTCGCGCCGCTCGCGCTGCCCGCTCGGTCATCGGCGCGTCCCGCCGCATGGCCGATGGAGACCTGGACTCCCGCGCCGTTCTGACTGGATCCGGGCCGGGTCGTGAGATGTCCGACGCCTTCAACCGGATGGCTCAAGAGTTGCAGACCAGCATCCAATCCCTTTCCGGGGAGAAGGACAAGCTGTCCGAGGTGGTCGCTGCCATGACCGACGGGGTGGTGGTCGTGGACGCCGGCGGGCAGATAATCATATCCAACCCCGCCGCCGCCACAATTCTCGGACTTCCGGCGGACCAGTTGCAGCGGCGCGGGTTTTCCGAGGCGGTGCGGGACCACCGGATTCAGACGTTAGCGGCGGAATGCGCCGCATCCGGCGCCACTCAGTCGGGCCAGGTGGAGCTGCGTCGTCCCCGGAAGTTCCTCAACGTGACCGCCACGCCGCTGCTCGACCTGCCGTCCCGGGAAGTCCTGCTCACCATTCACGACTACACCGGCGTCCAGCAAGCCGAGGCCAGCCAGCGGGAGTTCGTCAGCAACGTATCCCACGAGCTGCGCAACCCGCTGGCGGCCATCAAGGCGATGGTCGAAACCCTGCAATCCGGCGGGATTGACGACGAAGACGTTTTTTGCAACTTTCTGGGGCGCATTAGCCAGGATGTGGACCGGATGTCCACACTGGTTGACGACTTGCTGGAGCTTTCCCGCCTGGAAAGCGGCCAACTGACCTTGCAGCTTGGCGATGTGCCCGGGGCCCCGCTGTTGCCCGTAGCCCCGCTGTTAAAAGAGGTCGCGGCGCGCTTCCAACCGGCGGCTGCCGGTCGGGACATAACCCTGTCCACCGACGCCGGCGCCGGACTGCCCGCCCTGTCCGCCGACGCCGACCGGTTGCGGCAGGTGCTGATTAACCTGCTGGAAAACGCCCTGCGGTTCACCCCCGCCGGCGGGAGCATATCTCTGGCCGCCGCCGTCGTTGGCGGGGCCGTCGAGTTCCGGGTGGAGGACACGGGAGTCGGCATTGCCCCAGAGCACCTGCCCCACGTTTTCGAGCGGTTTTACAAGGTGGACCGCTCCCGCCGCGACACCGGCACCGGGTTGGGGCTGGCCATTGCCCGGCAAATCGTCGAAGCCCACGGCGGCGCCATATCCGTCACCAGCGAAGAAGGCGCCGGCAGCGTCTTCACCTTCACCATCCCCAACAACCGCCCTGCCCGTCCGTCCTGAGCCTGTCGAAAGTCTCCGTTCATCCAGAGGCCGTCAAACCGTTCGTCCCGAGGTAACAGTCCAGACTTGGTGAGATGAATTGGTTTCAGCCAAGGCTTTCAGGCAACTGCCAATTCTTTCCAGGGGGTTTGGGGGATTCATCCCCCAACGTAACCCAACCACCATATTCCGCCATCGGCCACTCCGCTCCCCTCAACCCTGAACATTTACGTCCCGAGGCCCTCGAAAGGCTCCCTTCAATACTCCCCCGCAATGCTCCCCCCGATTCACCACGCTTAACCTGCCGTTAATGCTTTGTTAACGATTCAATAATTGATTGTTCAAAATAGAAGCGTAACCTTGCCCCGTTGGCAAATAATCCGGTGCAGCGGTGTAGCAAGGAGGTATTTTCGATGAATGTCCCCGGAGGGAAAACCATTTGGAAGGGCCAGCGGCGGCGCAGCTTTTCCTGGTCCGCATCGGTCGCCATATCCGTGACCGTGGTTATGATGGGGCTTTTCCTGGTGGCCTGCGGGTCGGAGGCGCCGGGGAGCGTGTCCAGCGGCGGGTCCAGCGACGGGTCCAGCGACGGGTCCAATACCGTTGACGCGGCGGGATACGCCACCCTCAGCGGCGACATCGCCATTGACGGCTCCAGCACTGTCTTTCCCATCACCGAGGCCGTGGCCGAGGAGTTCGGCATCCTCACTGAGCAAAACGTCCGCGTCACCGTGGGCATCTCCGGCACCGGCGGCGGTTTCAAGAAGTTCTGCAACTCCGAGACCGTCATCTCCAACGCCTCCCGTCCAGTCAAGGCCAAGGAAGTCGCCCTTTGCAGCGACGCCGGCATTAACTTCATCGAAATCCCGGTGGCCATTGACGGCCTCACCGTCATGGTCAACCCGGACAACGACTTCGCCGAGTGCATGACCATTGACGAGCTCAACACCGTCTGGGGGCCGGAAGCCGAGGACGTCGTCACCAACTGGAACCAGGTCCGCGATGGCTGGCCCGACCTGGACCTGGACCTTTACTCTCCCGGCACCGCTTCAGGCACCTTCGACTACTTCACCGAGACTGTCAACGGCGAGTCCCAGTCGTCCCGGGGCGACATGACCTCCTCGGAGGACGACAACGTCCTGGTCCAGGGCATCTCCGGCGACCGGGGCAGCTTGGGCTACTTCGGTTACGCTTACTATGCCGAGAACACCGGCAAGCTGAAGGCGGTGAGAATTGACGGCGGCAGCGGCTGCATCACGCCCACCGAAGAGACCATCAACAACGGGACCTATGCCCCGCTGTCCCGGCCCCTGTTCATCTACGTCCGGGAAGATGCAACCGCCATGCCCCAAGTCCGGGCCTTCGTGGAATACTACCTGAGCGAGGAAGGCCGCACCCTGGTGTCCGAGACGGGGTACATCCCCTTCCCGGACGAGGTGTACGATCTGACCCTGGCCAGGTTCCAGAAGGGCGTCACCGGCACCCTGTTCGGCGGCGGGAACCCGCAGAAGGGCCCGGTGGCCGACGTGCTGAGCGGCGGCTAGACCAAAGCGGGTATAACCGGCAAGCAATAGGGAGGCGGCATCAGAGCGCAGGGATTTCCGCTTGACGACCGTCTCCCGGTGTTGCTGCGGCCGGCCTAACCTGCCTGTCGCAATTTGTGCCAGGAACTTACGCGGAACTTACACGCCGGCAATCATGCGGTGGAAACATCCCCGGCTGCCAACAACAATCCAAGGAAACCCAAGAAACCCAATGATACTTGACACGCCAGGATATGCGGGACAAGCTGACTTCATGGAAGAGCAACTCAAACCATTGAGCCGCTCCCGGCGGCGACGGTACCTGTCCGAAAACATCCTCAAGCTGGCCCTTCTGGCCTGCGCCACGGTATCCATCTTGACCACCGTCGGCATCGTGTCGGTGCTGTTGTTTGAGGCGATACTGTTCTTCCAGGAAGTGTCGGTGTGGGAGTTCCTGGGGAGCACCAAGTGGACTCCCCTGTTCGCGTCCAAACACTTCGGCATCTGGGCCCTAATATCGGGCACCCTGCTAACGTCCGTCGGGGCAATGTTCATCGCCCTGCCTCTGGGCTTGCTGAGCGCCATCTACCTGGCCGAGTACGCCCCGGACCGGGTGCGGCGGGTCGTCAAACCCGTCCTGGAAGTGCTGGCGGGAATCCCCACCGTAGTCTACGGGTACTTCGCCCTGCTGCTCGTGACCCCGATGCTGCGCGGCCTGTCCGGCGAAGTTTCGGTGTTCAACGCCATGAGCGCCTCGATTGTCATGGGAATCATGATTCTGCCTATGGTGTCCAGCCTCAGCGAGGACGCGATGCAGTCAGTGCCCCGTTCCCTGCGCGAAGGCGCCTACGCTCTGGGCGCCACCAAACTGGAGGTCGCCACCAAGGTGGTGGTGCCGGCGGCCCTTTCCGGCATCGTCGCCGCCTTCATTCTGGCCATGTCCCGGGCCATCGGCGAGACCATGATTGTGACGATTGCGGCGGGGCAGAACCCCAACTTTACCTTCAACCCCTTCATTCCCATTGAGACCATGACCGCCTACATCGTTCAGGTCAGCATGGGCGACACTCCCACGGGCAGCCTGGAGTTCAAGACGATTTTTGCGGTGGGGTTGAGTCTCTTCTGCATAACCCTGGCGATGAACCTGGCCAGCCAATACTTCGTGCACAGGTTCCGGGAGGTGTACGAGTAATGGCGATCATCACCCAGACCGAGTTCCAGCGGCGGAAGCGGGCCCGCCGGATCAAAGGACAGGTCTTCCATGCCATGTGCCTGGGCGCCATCCTGATCGGTGTCGGGATGTTGGCGGCCCTGCTTTACAACGTCCTGTCCGAAGGGCTGACCCGGCTGAGCTGGGACTTTCTGACCAGCTTCCCCTCCCGCTTCCCCGAGCGGGCCGGCATACAGGCCGCCCTGCTGGGCAGCATTTACGTGGTGGGCATCGCCGGCGTACTGGCGTTCACCCTGGGCGTGGGCGCCGCCATCTACCTGGAAGAATACGCCTCACGCAGTTGGTTCGCCCGCATTATCCAGATAAACATCGCCAACCTGGCGGGCGTGCCGTCCATCGTGTACGGAATCCTGGGACTGGAGATCTTCGTGCGGATAATGATGCTGGGCAAGAGCGTCATCGCTGGCAGCTTGACCCTGGCCCTGCTGGTACTGCCCATCGTAATCATCGCATCGCAGGAAGCAATCCGGGCCGTACCCCCTTCCCTGCGGGAAGGCGGGTTCGCCCTGGGCGCAACCCGGTGGCAGGTCATCTGGAACCTGGTGCTGCCCTCCGCCTTCCCCGGCATTCTCACCGGCGCAATTCTGGCGGTCAGCCGGGCCGTGGGCGAAACTGCGCCGCTCATCGTCATGGGCGCGCTTACGTTTGTTCCCTTCGCCCCGGACGGGCCGCTGAGCCGCTTCACCGTGCTGCCCATCCAGATTTTCAACTGGGTGTCCCGCCCGCAGGAAGGGTTCCACGTCAACGCCGCCGCCGGCATCATCGTGCTGCTGGTGGTGCTGCTGACCATGAACGCCCTGGCGGTGATTCTCCGCAACAAGTTCCAAAAACGGGCCGAGTGACCGACTGAAGGGAGACACCGATGACACAAGTCAACACCGAGCAGACTGCTGCCAACCAGACTGCCGGACAGTTTGCCGACCGGATTATCGAAGCCCGGCAGGTCTCCGTTTTTTACGGGACGAAGCCGGCAGTGCAGCAAATAGACCTGAACGTCGAACGCTACAAGATTACCGCCCTCATCGGCCCCTCGGGATGCGGCAAAACGACGCTGCTGCGGAGCTTCAACCGCATGAACGACCTGATTCCCATTGCCCGCACCGAGGGACAGATTCTGTTCGAGGGTCTAGACCTGTACTCGCCGGAGGTGGACCCCACCGAAATCCGGTACAAAATCGGCATGGTCTTCCAGCGTCCCAACCCTTTTCCCAAGAGCATCTACGACAACATCGCCTTCGGGCCCCGCATCAACGGGTTCCGCGGCGACCTGGACGAGCTGGTGGAGCGCTCCCTAAAGGGCGCGGCCCTCTGGGATGAAGTCAAGGACCGTCTCAGGTCCAGCGGCCTGTCCCTGTCCGGCGGGCAACAGCAGCGGTTGTGCATTGCCCGGACCCTGGCGGTGGAACCCACCGTTATACTCATGGATGAACCCTGCTCAGCCCTGGACCCCATCGCCACCCTGGCCATCGAGGAGTTGATGCGGGAGCTGTCGCAGAAATACTCCATCATCATCGTCACCCACAATATGCAGCAGGCGGCCCGGGTCTCCAACTACACCGCGTTCCTCACCGCCGACGAACGGCGCATCGGCGAACTGGTCGAGTACGGGGAGACCCGCCAAATTTTCACCAACCCCAGAGATGAACGGACCGAGGCCTACATCACCGGAAGATTCGGATAGGCTGCCGAAGCTCGAATTGGCAACCCGCCTGGAGGTACGGTGTTATCAATTAGGAAAAAGCGTACGTTCAAGTCGAAAGGGTGTCCCCGGTGCGGCGGCGGCCTCCGGGAAGAACGGGACAAGTACGGGGCCTATGACATTTGCCTGCACTGCGGCTTTCACTGTGGCTTTCACCAGAGCGACAGCCCTGATGTGTCCCCGCCGGTCCTTCCCCTGGTCAGCAGGCGCGGCCGGCCCCGGAAGGTGGTTTCCGAACCCGTGGCGAATTAGGCAGCGTGAAAGGAAGTCCTTCGAGGGCCTCAGGACGCACGATTTGATGCGGGGCCGCTGGACGAACGATTAGACGGTTGACCGGCTTCATCGCCTGGGCATGAAGAACTCCCGGGTCCCGTCGTCGAAACCCGGAATGGCCGTCGGAGTCACCCCGTCGCTTTCCAGCGCGGCGTTGACGATGCTCTTGTTGAAGACGCTCACTTCTTCCGAGCCAAGGAAGTCGTCCACAGGTATCCAGCGGCAGTCCTCAATCTCGTCTTCCTGCATGGTAATGTCCTGGCTCAGCGGGTGCAGTCGGCAAACGAAATAGATGTCCGACTTGCCATAGCGGTAACCGTGCCAGTGCCGGAAGCACACCAGGGCATCGAACTCGGTGCGGACGCCAGTTTCTTCCAGAACCTCGCGGATAACCGCGTCCTCCAGGTGCTCGCCCTGCAACAGGGCGCCGCCGGGCAGCTTGTAGAAGGGGGCCTGACCGGGGTTGCGGTGCCGTTCGCAGACCACCAGCAACTCCCTGCGCTCGTTCAGCACCACGCCGCCTGCCCCGATGTAGTGGGTGGCATAGGGCGGAACAAAGGCGTTCTCCACCAGCCGCAGCGCCATCATCACGTAGTCCTCGCCGGAATGGTGAAAGGTGAAGCCGGCCGCCACCGCCGCCGGAATCACCGCCGACTTGCCAATGGGGACTTCCAGCCACACCATCAGCAACTGCTGCGACCGCCACTCCTCCAGCGATCCTTGCAGACTCGCGGCGAAGTCGCCGGCGTCTGCCGGTAGACCTTCCGGGTCCAGGACCACCCCGCGGAATTGATTGACGGTTGCGGCCAGCAAAGCCATGATGAGACCTCCGAATCGCCGGACTGCCGGGTCCGGTCGGGTGGGTTAAGGGCAACTCCAAAACCGCCAAAGTATAGCACAGGGAAGGGTTGGAACCGGGTGCGTGGGAAGGAAGGCCCCAAGGTCTTTTAATTATTCCCCGCAATTCCTCCGGCAAGCTCAGTGCTACATTGTCGGACTACCCCAATCCAGGGGTTTGGGGGACGAATCCCCCAACGTAGCCCCCGTCCCAGAAAATTAAAAGGCCCTGAGGAAGGCCCTGGGAACGCGGTGGAATTTCGGGCGCAGCGATAGCTCCCCCGCGGTCAGCCGGCTGCGTTGCGCTTTTGTTATAATCGGAGACGATAGGGGGACAACAAATGGTTCAGAAGATCGCTCTATTTAATCATAAAGGCGGCGTCAGCAAGACGACGACCACCTTCCACCTCGGTTGGATGCTGGCTTCTAAAGGGAAGACCGTAGTTCTCGCTGATGCGGACCCGCAATGCAACCTGACGGGACTCGTGCTTGGGGAGGACGGGTTTGAGGATTGGTATGACAACAGCAAACACCGCAACCTTAAGTCCGGCCTAGCGCCCGCATTCGAGTCCAGGCCAAGTTTGATAGAGCCTGTCGAATGTTTCCCAATAAAGCAGCGCGACGGTCTATTCCTCCTCCCCGGCCACATCGGATTGTCCGAGTATGAAGTCACGCTGGGCATTGCGCAGGAACTGTCCGGCTCGATACAGACTCTGCAGAATCTTCCGGGGGCGTTGTCCTACCTGTTGGACCTGACCGCCGAAAAGTATGACGCCGATTACGTGTTAATTGACATGAATCCGAGTCTGAGTTCGCTTAATCAAAACCTGCTGCTGACCAGCGACTTCTTCATCGTTCCGACAACGCCCGATTACTTCTCCGTGATGGCTATCGACTCGTTGGCCAACGTGATTCCGAAATGGCGGGCTTGGTCGCAGAAGGCGTCCGTCATGCCTATCCTGAAGGATGCGGTTTATCCGTTCCCCGACATCACACCCAAGTTCTTGGGAACCGTCGTGCAGAACTACCGGCCGCGGGGCGGAGTTCCGGCCAGTAGCTTCCAGGCATGGATAAACAAGATTGACTCCGCGGTACACGACAAGTTGGTCCCTGAGTTAACCAGGATTGACATGATGCTGCAATCGGGTTGCTACGCCGAACAGCACGTCGAAGAGCATCGCCTGGTGACCATTCCGGACTTCAATTCACTTGTCGCCAAATCCCAAACGACCCAGACACCGGTGTTTGAACTGACCAAAGAGCAGATTGGCCTGACCGGGCCCGTGTTGGAGCAAACTATTCAGTCGCGCGATAAGTTCAGGGACCTTTTTTCCGGGCTTGCCGACAGGATAATTGGATTGACCGATCTTGCACGTTGCAATTGAACAGTTTCGCCGAGATATTCAGCGTGTCCGGGGGCTGGGTTCCCTGTACCGGGTTCTGAGCCTCCAGACCACACAAGCCCTGGACTTGTCCGACCTGTTGCGCTCCGAATTGGTGATGGTGGTAAGCGCGCTCGACCATTTTGTCCACGAACTGGTAAGGCTGGGTATGTTGGAGGTTTCCCGTAGTGAGCGCGCCCAAACCGAAGCCTATTTGCGGTTTCAGGTTACCTTGGGCAGTGCTTTGGATGGAGTTGATAACCCTGGGAACGCAAGTTGGCTCGAAGACCAGATTAGGAGTCGGAACGGTTATCGTGCCTTCCAAGACCCGGACAACATCGCCGATGCGATCAGGCTTATCTCGGGAGTTGAGTTGTGGAATGCGGTTGCGGATGAAATGGATTCGACCGCCCGGGACATTCGAGCGCTTCTGAGACTAATAGTTGATCGTCGCAACAAGATCGCACATGAGTCGGACATTGACCCTTCCTATGCCCACATCGGTACTTTATGGCCGATTGACGCGACGATGGCGGACGAATCCGTCGCATTTGTTGAACCACTGGCTGAGGCCATATTCACAGTAGTGGCGTAACATTCCAGTTGGCCACAGCGTCAACCGTTTCAATCAAACCCAAGGCTAAACGCAATGACCGAACCCAACATTAAATCTCAACCCCAGGCCCAGCCCGCTGCCCAGGCGACGCCCAAATTTCTGTGGCACGCCGGGCAGTTGGTGGATTGGGACCAGGCCACCGTCCATATCTCCATGATAGGCTGGACGTCCATATCATCCGTCTTTGAGGGCATCCGCGCCTACTGGAACGCCGAGCGGGAAGAACTCTACATCTTCCACCTTGACGCCCACCTGAAGCGGCTGTTCCAGTCCATGAAAATCATGCGGATGGACTGCCTCTATTCCAGGGAAGAGTTGGCCGCCGCCATTGTCGGCGTCCTGCGGGCCAACGAGTACCGGGCCGATACCTACGTCCAGCCGTTGGCCTACTTCGTTGGCGGCATTCCGGGCTATCAAGCGGTCTGGGAAGACCCGGGGCAGGTCGTCATCACCACCCGCAGCGCGCCCTCCAACCTGGGGGCGGGCAAGCTGGCCCACTGCAACATCAGCAGTTGGAACCGCATCTCCGACAACGTGATGCCGCCCCGGGCCAAGGCCATCAGCAACTACCAGAACAGCCGCTACGTTTCCACCGAATCCAAGATCAACGGCTACGACTACGGCATCATTCTGAACCAGCAGGGCAAGGTGGCCGAGGCCAGCTACGCCTGCATCTTCATCGTTCGCGACGGCGTCGCCATAACTCCGCCGGTGAGCGCCGGAATCCTGGAGAGCATCACCCGCGAGACGGTGCGGGAGCTGCTGGAACGGGAGCTGGGTGTCCCGGTGGTGGAGCGCGACGTGGAGCGCACCGAGCTTTACATCGCCGACGAGATTTTCCTATGCGGCACCGCCGTCGAAGTGCAGCCGGTGGTCAGCGTGGACCGCTACCGGGTGAGCAGCGGCGAGACCGGGCCGGTCGTCTCCCGGCTGGAGTCGCTGTTCCACCAAGTTGTCCGGGGCAACCACCCCGATTACGCCCGTTGGCTTGACCCAGTCTATCACCAGAGCTAAAGGAGGGACGATGCAATCCACCGAGCAACCCACCGGCAAACCCGCCGACCTGGATGCCTTCTGGCAGGCCACCATCAGCGAGTTGGCCCAGACCGGCCCCAACCCCCAGTTGAGCGAGCTTCCCGAGCAGACCCACCGGGAGTTTACGTCTTACGCCGTAACCGTGAACAGCTTTCAGGGGCAGCGCATCCGGGGCTGGTACTCCGTCCCCAACGACCGCACCCCGGCCCGGCGGCTGCCCGCAATTCTGGCCGTGCCCGGCTACGGCGGCGCCAAGCCCATTCCCACACACCTGGCATTGGCCGGGTACGCCGTGCTGACCCTGTTCCCCCGGGGCCAGGGCGAGAGCCTGCAAGACTGGCAGGTGGACCCCGGCACCACCAAGCTGACCCACCACCTGGGAGACAAGGAACGGTATTACTACCGCGCCGCCTACATGGACTGTCTGCGCGGGGTGGACTTTCTCGCCGCCCGCGACGAGGTTGACGGGTCCCGTATCGGGATGTGGAGCCGCAGCCAGGGCGGGGGATTCACCCTGTCCACCGCGGCCCTGGACTCCCGCATCACCGCGGCGGTGGCCGAGGAACCCTTCATGTGCAACTACCCGGAGTCCATCAACGTTACCACCAGCCCCTATTGTGAGCTGAACGACTACGTGACGGCCCACCCCGAACGCCGGCAACAGGCCTTGGATACGCTGGCCTACTTCGACACGCTGAACCTGGCCGACCGGATAACCTGTCCCATCCTGCTCGACATCGGCATGAAGGACGAGACCTGCCCCTACCGCACCATCATGCCGGTGTTTGAGCGAATCACCGCGCCCAAGTCGCTGTGCGTCTACCCCGGCTTGACCCATTCGGCCTGCACCGACTTCAACGGCCACGCCATGCACTGGCTCGGCCGGTATCTGGGGAATTAACGCGGGCAGAGCGTCGGGACGTGGTTAAGGCGGGACCTGGGCAATATGAAAGTCCTTTGAGGCCCTTGGGACGAACGGGTTGGACGGTGGTGAGACCAACGGGTTGGGACCAACGAAAATTGTGGAGCAACCACGGAGAAAGAACCACGGAGAAGGTGACGATATGCCAGCCCGCACGGGAAACGATTACCTGGCCGGCCTGAGAGAGCAGCCCTCAACAGTCCGCCTTGGCGTCATAAACCCTTGAGTGCCCCGGATCAGATAAGCATCCTGAAAGAGCTAAGGGCTCTCGAATGTGACAACTCCAGGTTAGCTCCGAATTCTAGGAACAGGAGGCTAGTATTACAACGACGCATTGCTGGAAAGTGCAATTCTCGGGCGGTTTTGAACGCCTAAATGAACTCGATCAAAGCGGGAACGAGCAGGTACTTAACCCTTCAAGAGAGGATAATCCGGCTTTCTACCCATACCGTCGTTGTAATACTAGTAGCCTTATTCCGCAACCGCCTCTTCATATAACCGCTTCAAAGCTTCATCATTCCAGGTGATAGTCGCCTCGCTACGCAACCGAGCAGTGAAATCATCGCTCGCTGTGAGCAGCCCTTCGTCATGGGAATCAGAAGAAAGTGCCTGTCCGGCATAGACAGCTTGGAAAAGTATTATCTTTCCCAACTCCTTTTGATATTCAGGCAGAGTAACCGTCCAATACTCGTCGAGCGTGTATCCCATTTCTTCGATGGCATCGCGGCAAGCCTGGCCCTCAGGTCCAAGGCAGGAATCCCTAGTGATCCGCCTGAAGTCCTCTGTTTCAGTCTCGGTAGGGACAAGATCACGGCGTTCAACTTCAGCTTCGATAACTCGGTCAGTCACCATCACCAAGATCCCCCGTTTCCTTGATTCATCCTCGGTCAAGGAAGGATCCGCAGCCCGATGATTCTCTGCTGGTATCCTCACTTCCCCACGGGTGATGTCCTTTCCCTCCACGACTGCTACTACAGTTGAGTCCCCATCTTTCTCAACATAGATATGATTGAGTTGCCCTTTCTGAGCAAAGGAGATCCCGGCAACTGCAGATCCGACGACGAGAATAAGAGCAACAACCGATCCGGCGAAGATTAGCTTACGAGTCATGGCTTCTATCCCTCCATTGCGAAAAACGGTGATTGTGCAGCGCCAAATAAGAGAGTGGTCAATCTACTTGGTAAGTCGGCGTCCCAAAAGTCTTGATAGATCCCAAAGGCAACCAAGAATATTTTTCAGAATGATAGATGCCAACTGTCCGTTTCCCATCGGCATCAAGCGGCCAGCTAAACCAGGCCAATGATGTGTCAGAAATAAAACACTTGGCATGTGCAAGAGGCGGGAAAATGCAAGTATCCACGTCCCAACTTGTAAGGGTATAGTCATTGGTCTCGTGAGAATATTCTATCTTGGGGTCGGACCACGCCGTGAAGCAAAAAGGGAAATATTTTGCACCACATTTGCCATTATGCACATAAGCGCTGTTCGTGTGCACGTTAGTCACCATGGCTGAGCCGCTCTTGTTCTCGGAGGTGCTGGCGGAGTCTATAACGTTCAACGAATAAAACGTCACTGGTTTAGTTAAAGATATGATCCATGCGATATGGTTACCATTTCCTGAAGTCGAATGACCGTAAGTAGGAGCAGATGGGTCGGAGGAAACCAACGCAACCAATGCCACGATAGTCAACGTCGTAAGGAACATGAGCTTGGGCAGATGGGGCATTGACAACCTGTGTTTTATCATTCGCTTCCCCTTCGTTCAGCTTGGCCAACCTTAATCCAATGGGAACCCAAGGGTTTATAATATAACCCCGCCTCCTGGTCTACAAATGGCCTAGACAGGTCGGGTGTGACTAAAAGTGGTTGGGATAAATGCAAGGAGTCCTACAGGGACTTGGGCCCGCCCGGCTCCTATGGCAGATATAGGATTCGACTAACATTGGTAAGAGAATTGCCATCGCTTGCCTTTCCTATAGAATTGACATTCCAACCACTTTTAGTCACACCCAGACAGGTCAGGACGATTGCAAAGTGGTGCAGGTTGACCTTCCCGCTCGTCCCTCGCCTGTCGAAGGGTGAATCGTCGGATACGGAGGGTGGTTCGACAAGCTCACCACCGCCGGACTTCATCATTGGCGTAGACTTTGCGATCGTCCTGCTAGACAGGTAACTGTTCAGGGTTGAGGGGAGTGTAGTGGCCGATGGCGGAATATGGTGGTTGGGTTACGTTGGGGGATTCATCCCCCAAACCCCCTGGAAAACAATTGGCGGTTGCTTGAAAGCCTCGGCTGAAAACAATTCACTTCACCAAGTCTGAACTGTTACCTTTGAGGCCCTTGGGACGAACGGGTTGGGACCAACGAAAATTGTGGAGCAACCACGGAGAAAGAACCACGGAGAAGGTGACGATATGCCAGCCCGCACGGGAAACGAATACTTGGCCGGCCTGAGAGAGCAGCCCCGGGAAGTCCACCTGGCCGGACAGAGGGTGGACGATGTTACCGCCTTCCCCGGGCTGGCCAATGGGGCGCGCTCCATCGCCGCCCTGTATGACCTGCAATGCGACCCGGCGCACCGCGACGAGATGACCTACCCGTCGCCCAGCAGCGGCGACCCGGTGGGACTGTCCTTCCTTACCCCCAAGTCGGTGGCCGACCTGGAGCGTCGGCGGGTGATGATGTCCCGCTGGGCCCACACCGGCTACGGCATGATGGGCCGCACCCCCGACTTCCTCAACGTCAGCATGATGGCAATGGCCGGGGCCGGCGATTATTTCGCGCAGGACCGTCCGGAGTTCAAGCAGAACATCGTCAACTACTACGAGCACGTCCGGGAGAACGACCTGACCCTGACTCACACGCTGGTCAACCTGCAACGCAACCGGTCTCCGTCGGCGTCGTCCACGAATTACAGCACCGACGTCGCGCTGGCCGTGGTGGACGAGACCGACCGGGGCCTGGTGGTGCGGGGGCCGCGGGTGCTGGCCACGCTGGGGCCGTTGTCCGACGAGATTGCCGTCTACCCCACCAGCCGCTCGCTACTGGCCGGCGGCGACGACTCCCGGCGGTACGCCTTTGCCTTCGCCATCCCCTGCGGCTCTCCCGGCCTGAAATTCCTGTGCCGGGAGAGCCTGGACCTGGGGAGGTCCCACTTCGACCATCCCCTGGGTTCCCGCTTCGAGGAAATGGACGCCATCGTCTTTTTCGACGACGTGCTGGTGCCCTGGGAGCGGGTGTTCCTGTACGGCAACCAGGAGCTATGCAACAACCTGGCCGCCGCCACCAACCAGTACACCCACTCCGGCCACCAGGTCGTCACCAAAAACGTAGCCAAGTGCGAGTTCGTGGCGGGACTGGCCGGCATGGTGGTCCACACCCTCGGCTCCGGCAGCATCCCGCAGGTTCAGGCGCTCCTGGCGGAAACCCTGGAGAACCTGGAAATTATGAAAGCGCTGCTGCAAACCGCCGAGGCCAACGCCGAACTCGACCAGTGGGGCGTCATGTGTCCGGCCAAAATTCCCATTGCCGTCGCCCGCGGCCTGTTCATCCGCATGTACCCGCGGATGGCCGAAATTATTCAACTGCTCGGCTCCAGCAGTCTGATGGGGCTGCCCACCGAAGCGGACTTTGATGGACCGCTGGCCGAGCACCTGGACCGATACCTGGACACCGACACGGCCAACGCCCGCGACCGGGTGCAGCTTTTCCACCTGGCCTGGGACCTGGCTTGCAGCGCCTTCGGGTCCCGCCAGGTGCTTTACGAGCGGTATTTCCAGGGGGACTGGATGCGCAACGCCGCCGCCCTCTGCAACGCCTACGACACCCAGCCATTGCAGGAGCAGATAAAAGAGTTTCTGGCCCGCCCGTCCTGAGGTTCCACAACTTCTTCGTCCCGAAGCCCTCACCTGAAGCCCTCAAAGGACTTCCTTACCGACACTTGCCCCCAGGGTGTTTTAATAGTTCCTCGTAATTCCCCCGGCAAGCTCAGCACTGAGCTTGCCGGACTACCCCAATCTAGGGGGTTTGGGGGATTCATCCCCCAACGGAGCCCCGTACCCCGAAAATCAAAAAAACCTGTGCCAACCTTGACCCCGGTTGACGCTGTTCAACTGCCCAACCTATACTCGCCTTGGTCTGATCACCCGGCCCGTTCCGCCGGCCCCGCGCCGGCCCACCGCCGGCCCACCGGATTGATCGCCCATGCGCCGCCCACCGGACGCGGCGCCCGCCCGTCCCATACCGATAACAGGGGGTTAAGAAATGCCGCTAGACCCGCAAGCCCAGGCTGTAATGGATGCCGTAGCCGCCCTGGGGTTCCCGGCAAACCACACCGTATCTCCCGAAGAGGCCCGCGCCAACGGCCGCGCCCGCCCCCGGGCCACCGGGCCCGACGTCGCCAAGGTTGAAGACCGCGCCATTCCCGGCCCGGACACCGCCCTGCCCATCCGAATCTACACCCCGGAGGGCGCCGGCCCGTTTCCCGTGCTGGTCTGGTTCCACGGCGGCGGCTGGGTGGTTGGAGACCTGGATTCCGCCGACGCAACGTCCCGCAACCTGACCGTTGGCGGGCAGTGCGTGGTCATCTCGGTGGACTACCGGCTGGCGCCGGACACCAAGTTCCCCGGCCCCGCCGAGGACTGCTACTCGGCCACCCAATGGGCCGCCGGCAACGCCGCAGCCCTGAACGCCGACGCTTCCCGGCTGGCCGTCGGGGGCGACAGCGCCGGCAGCAACCTGGCCGCCGCGGTCTGTCTGATGGCCCGCGACCGGGGCGGCCCCAGCGTGGGATTCCAACTGCTGGTGTACCCGGTCACCGACCGCAACTACAACACCGGGTCTTATGTAGACAACGCCGACGGGTACCAACTGTCCCGGGGCGGCATGATTTGGTACTGGGACCACTACCTGGCATCCGACGCCGACGCATCCAACCCCTACGCCGCTCCGTTGCAGGCCGACGACCTGTCCGGGCTGCCTCCGGCGTTGGTCATAACCGCCGAGTACGACCCCCTGCGCGACGAGGGCGAGGCTTTCGCCCGCGCTCTGGAGTCCGCCGGAGTCCCCACCACCTGCACCCGCTACGACGGAATGATTCACGGGTTTTTCGGCATGGCGGCGGCGGTGGACAAGGGCAGGCAGGCAGTGGACCAAGCGTCGGAGATGTTGCGGGCAACCTTCAGCCAGCCCGTGGCGTGACCAAGGCGGGCGCAAACCCGCCGTACCGGGGGCCTTGTTCCAACCGTTCTCAAGGAGTTGTTCGTCTGCGTGGCCGAACCCGCTGTGCCTTCGGACAACAACGCTGCCGAGCGAAGTCTGCGCCCCCTGGTAATCAGCCGGAAGATCAGCGGCGGCACCGACAACAAGATGGCCCTGGCTTCCCTCTTCGGCGCTTGGCGCGCCCGCGGGCTGAACCCCCTGATTCCCTGCCGTCAAATGCTCTCTTCCCCTCAACTCTGAACTGTTACGTTCGGGGCCGCGTAACTATGTCACAGGACCCAGCCGGCGGCGATGATCGTCAGCCTATGCTGTCGTACGAAGAGGTGCACCTATGTGGCAAATGATTGCCGAACCCGGCCTGCGCTGCGCCGAGTGTCGGCACACAATCAAGGCGGGCCGGTTGTGCCTGTCCGAACTACCCGAAGAAACACCCGCCGGTGTTGGCCGGGGCGATTTCAAGAATTACTGCATCGGCTGTCCGGAATGCTGGGCGCAGGGCAAACACACCTGCTACGTCCGGCATCTGGATTCGGGAGGGAGCACGGGCAAGACACCCCGCAGCTTGCCCTGCGCCCGCTGCGGTCGGCGAATTGGGGCCGGTGAAAAGGCTGGCGTTGATATTTACTATGAATGGCCAGGTCAAACTGCCGACGAGAGTAGTGGCCCGCTGACCAAATCCGCCATTGCTGGTCTCGCCGTTGCCGCGCAGGCTGGCACCATCATTCGCGGCGTTCCCGACGGTTCGTTCTCCAGCCTGCGCGATGAGTTGCAGCGCAAGTTTAAGGACGCCGGTCTGCGCCCGGAACACGGCACTAGAACCACCATCGAACGTGAGGCTCTGTACAAGGAATCCGTCCCCACTATCGTTCGCAATTACGGCGAGGACGCCGTATTAAAGTTCCTGAAGGACAAGGATGCCAGCCACATCCAGTCGGTGCATAATTCACCCCACCTGGCAAAAGACAACAGCAACATCATCTGGGAAGACTCCGGTACCAACCGCGTCCGGGGAGCCGAAAATATGACCTGGGCGAAGAATTGCAGGCGCGGGCCACCAATGCCTTTGACGCATCCAAAATCGTAGCAAAACCCCTGTTTCGCGATTGTGTTGGATCCGCCACAATTGCGGCGATCTTCGCCAGTTTGATGGAAGCCCCGGTTGCCGCCATCGAGAACTACATCCATTACCAGAAGGGGCGCAAAACCGGCGAACAGGCCATCATTGACGCAGCCAAGTCCATCGCAATGCGGGCCATTTCAGCAGCAGTGGTGGGCTTCGCCGTAACCGGGGCGGTGGCCTTGTTGGGGGCAGGGCCGCTTCTGGTTACCATTGCACCCGTGCTGATACCGGTAGGATTGGCGCTGTATGGACTCAGCGCACTCAAGCGCATCCTGAACGCGCTGAAGGATGGCCTGCCGCTGCACCAGGTGGGCACCTACTTTTGCAGCCCGGGCTGCCATACCAAGTTCGCCTACGAAACCGGCTACTCGGCATTGATGCGGTGGGAAGAGAACCGGGTAAGTAGTGCAACTTAGATATCATGCCCAAAGGAGAACCATCAAATGTTCGCTGCTTCAGACTATTTGCTTCAAGGTCTTCTGGCAGTTATAGCCGTTCTGCTGCTCGTGGCAATCATAGTGATGCTGCGGCGCTCACGCCACACCACCATCAACACCCAGAATGTCCCGCTTCAAGACCCGGATCCGGAACCAACCCGCTTCGCCCAGCAAGAAAAGCCCCGAAAGGACCCTGTTGACAAGTACCTCGAGCATTTGCGGACAGCCAGTCGCACAGTAGAACCGCTCAGCGACACTGAATACCTTATCACGATGGAAGCCTGGTCGCTGCCAACAACCATGGAAATTGCGAAAACGTCGCAGTGCGACAGCCAGTTTGACGATTACAGCCCTACACTACGGCTCTATTTCGACTACCATGACGATGGCTCATGGGAAATCGGCGACCGGGGCGAAAACGCGGGAGTTTTGCGTACGATCACTGACCAGTTCCACTAGGAGCTGGACAGTTTCAGACCACAGCTGAATCAGCTACGGGTCAATATGGCCCTCGACGGCTCCCTGAGCGCCCAGGGCAGTTCCTACCGCGGATTTGAGGAATCGCTACGGGATCTCCGCTCTGCCGTAGCAACTATGGACGACCATTGGACGGTCCCCATCTGGGAAGCTGAAGGGCCATTGCCACCTGCTATAGCAAAAGAAGGGCAAATTTTTGAATTCACTGGTTTAGGGGACGGAAGAACCTACAGTTTCACTCTCAAGCCGGGCGTCATGGTGATGGACTTTAACCATACGGCGGGACAAGGACAGACTACAAGCCCGTGAGAGGTCCACTTGGTGAGAGACGACCCGGGAGTTCTCGACAGCAAAATGGGAATATGTTCCTTTACCGGAACCTACGATATGATCGGAATGTGGCGCGTCACCGAGGGGATGTGGCGGGACCCACATCCAGAAGTCGGCTACCACCTGGAGGTGAAAGCGTTCGGAGAATGGACTTCCGCTGTTTTCCAACCCGACTTGGGCCAATGCAAAGGAAACTTCCCTTACCGCGCCGGGCTGGACGGTGGAGCAACAGTCGTAGGCCCATTCAGGACCAGTCTGAGACCCGCACGGGCGAACATACAGCATAGCGGGAACGGCGCATTCAGGCTGCAATTCATCAGCCTAGACGGTATGCACGAACCTGAGGTGCTCGCGTGTGAAGGGCAAATCCATCTGGAAGAGCAGGAACTGGATTTGTTGCCCGGAAAAGAATACTTGATGCTTGGGTGGGGCAATGGGCCATGGAAAGTAGAGCTAACCGAAGGTTACTAATCCCTGGCTAAAGTCGCCGTCCCTTCGGGTTTGCCAGTCGGGGTTCGGGGCGGCACCGGGCTTGACTGGTCATATATATGACATAACTGCCGCCGCCCTTGCCAGCGTTTGTCAACCCACTTTCAGCCACTCCACTCCCCTCAACCCTGAACAGTTACCCGCCCGGGACGAACGGGTTCCATTCGGCTTGGCTAAGCCGGCGCGTCCGCTTCGGGCATATCCGGTTCTGGAGCTCCGGTGTCCGGCTCTGCGTCCCCGGCGAAATCTTCCGGTTCCGGGGATGCCATGCGTTCTTGCTGACGGGTCATCCATGCTTGGAGCCACCGTCGGAACTCATCCAGCGCCGGGGGCGCGACGTAGAAGACCTCGATGTCGGTGGGGAACTGGACCTGGTGCCGCTCGCCAATCAGCAGCAGGCCCATTTCGTCGGGCAGCAGCGTTGAGTCAATGCGCTGGGCAATGGCCTCGTAGCGGCTGCGGTTGGCGTCGCCGAACCATCCCTGAATCCGTCCCGCAACCCGCTGGCTGGTCATCGGGATCATCAGAATCCGTTGCAGGTCTACAATCTCGAACAGGACTTCCCCATCCTCGGTGGGTTCCAGTACCGCCCCGTTGCCGCACTTATCCCGCACCAGCCCGGCGCTGTGGGCATCGGCCTGTTCCAGGTATTGGAGACCTTCATCGCCGCCGTCCACCAGGCTTTCGCAGTAGACCCGCGACACCGGCCCCAGGCTGGCCTCCATCGCCCCGGTCTGGGCCGTCACCTGTTCCCAGTAGCGGGCGACGATAGCTGCGCCATCCTCGCCCTCGACTTGCGGGGCAAACAACAGCGGCGCCAGCAGCAGCTTCCGCTTGCCCCGGTACTGTTCGGCGGAAGGCCGTTCCACCCTGCCCAGGTTCTGAGTCATGCTCTTTAACCTCCGCTTCACAGGGGAATCAACGGGGGAATCAACGGGGAATGCCGCTAGCCGCCGGCATCTTCCAGCAGCGGTTCCCAGTATATCCAAATCGGGCGAGGCGGTGAACCGTCCGAAAGCCCAAGTAACAGTTCAGACTTGGTGAGGTAAATTGGTTTCAGCCAAGGCTTTCAGCCAACTGCGACTTTTTTCAGGGGGTTTGGGGGATGAATCCCCCAACCTAACCCAACCCCCATATTCGCCATCAGTCACTCCGCTCCCCTCAACCCTGAACAGTTACAAGCCCAAAGTGGGCATTCCAGGCCAACGGACCGGAGCCGTTTGGCGGGGAACTGCCTGCCGAGAGGCCCCCGCAGTTAAAACGGCCACGCTCGGCGCTGGAGCGGCAGGGCAATCGCGTTATGGGCAATCGCGTTATGATTATTTTGGCATACCCTGACACTTGCCCCTTTCCAACTCCGGCATCTCCCCGATACCATAATCCCTATCGTATTCATATCGTTTGAGAGTGGGCCGTCCGGGAGTCTTGCCCGGGGTCTTTTATTTTCCCCGTAAAGCCCCCGGCAAGCTCAGTGCTGCATTGCCGGTCCACCTCCATTCAGGGGGTTTGGGGGATGAATCCCCCAACGTAGCCCCCGTCCCAAGAAAATTAAAAGACCCGGGAGTCTTGCCCGGGGCAATCGCACTTCCGGCGCAAATGGGACACTTTGGGACAAAATGGGACAGAAAAACTATCCTGCTCAAAATCCCCGGGCCGGTTCCCCGGCGTTTCAGGGGTGACAAAACAGTGATAAAACGCGACATTTCCGCGACATCAGCGGACATTTACACGACAATCTGCGACAAAACAACTCCGGCTCCACGCTCAAATGTCATCAAATGTCGCCTTTTGTCGTATATTCTCAGCCTTTTCGCCTACCTTCCCCATTGTCCTCAGGGTCCGTCCCAAAACCCCGGCGAATTTGAGTGTAGTAACTTTGAGCGTCCTACCAACAAAGGAGATACCAAAGAGATACCAACAATGCGCCCAGTTTATGACGCGATTGCCCTGGCTGGGTAACAGTTCAGACTTGTCAGACTTGGTGAGGTGAATTGTTTTCAGCCAACTGCCACTTTTTTCAGGGGGTTTGGGGCAGGGGGTTTGGGGGATTCATCCCCCAACGTAACCCAACCCCCATATTCGCCATCAGCCACTCCGCTCCCCTCAACCCTCAACAGTTACCTGGCTGGAGCGGGTATTGATTCGCTTGGCGTGTGCATATAGAATTAGGACTCATCCCCGCTCCCGGCCTGATGCCGGAACCGACGGGGACGCAAGCAAAACGAAAGGGAGGACGGGTGATTGAATGTACTAGGTAAGCACGTACTGTTGGAACTCAAGGAATGCAACCCTCAGCTGCTCAACAACATGGAACACATTCGCCATTCTTTGTGGCGTGCCGCCGAGGATTTGGGTGCCCACGTGGTGGGAGAGTCCTTCCACCAGTTCAGCCCCCAGGGCGTGACCGGGATCCTCTCCATAGCCGAGTCCCACATTTCCATACACACTTGGCCGGAATTCTGCTACGCCGCCGCCGACATCTTCACCTGCGGCTCGTCCTTCCAGCCTCGTGACGCCGCCGACATCCTGATCGAGCTGCTGGAGTCCAAGGACCAGGACATCACCGAGGTACAACGGGGTCTGCTGGATCAGGTTGTGGTTGGGTAGAAGCGGTATCGGAGCGCGCAATGGATGACATTTCCGGCAAGTGGTATCTGGAAATGGTGTTCCCTGACCTGGCGGTTATGCTGAAGGTCCAGGAAGTGCTTTACTCGGGCAAGACGAAGTATCAGGCCGTCGAGGTAGTGCAGTCCGAGGTCTTCGGGCGCAGCTTGGTCCTGGACGGTAAGACCCAGTCGACCGAAAAAGACGAGCACATCTATCACGAATCTCTGGTACATCCGGCCATGCTGCTGCACCCCAACCCGCGTACCGTGTTCATCGGCGGAGGCGGCGAAGGTGGAACTTTGAGAGAGGCGCTGGCCCACCGCTCGGTGGAGAGGGTGACAATGCTGGACCTGGATGAGGAGGTGGTGGACTTGTGCCGCCGCTATTTACCCCAGCACCACCAGGGCAGCTTCGACGACCCCCGGCTGGAGCTTCTGCATCAGGACGCCAGGGGTTACCTTGAGAACTGCGACCAGCGGTTCGACGTGATGATTATGGACCTGGTAGACCCTCTGGAGGGCGGTACCGCCTACCTGCTCTACACCGAGGAGTACTACCGCATTGCCAAGGCCAGGCTTAACCCCGGCGGAATCCTGGTAACCCAATCGGGACCGGCGGGACTGCTGGCCCTGGAAGAGTGCTTTACCACCATTCACAACACGCTGAAGGGCGTGTTCACCCGCGTCGTTCCCTGGCAGGTGCATATTCCCGCGTTCCATACCCTTTGGGGGTTCAACCTGGCCACCGACGCCGACCTGACCGGGATGGGCCAATCCGGCAGCGTCAACGCCGCGGTCGAACAGCGCCTCAACAAGCCGCTGCAGTTCTACGACGACGAGAGCCACGCCTCAATGTTTAACCTGCCCCGTTTCGTCCGTGAAGGCATCTCGCAGGACACCCGCATCAACCGGGACGACTCTCCCGTGTTCATGGTCTAAGGCCGCCCCTCCGTCAGCCTGTTTGTCCCCAGTCCTGTCCTTGCCCGTTCCCCGGGCGCAGTCCAGCATCGGTTATAATGGGACGGCAACAGCTTTGGGAGGTGGACATTGACCACGCCAGCCGGTTTTGACCCTCAACCCCTGACCCTGCAAGGAAAAGTGGTCCGTCTGGACCCGCTGACCCAGGAACACGCCCCGGCCATGTTGGAGGCCGCCAACGACGAGTCCATCTGGCAGTTCTTCGCCGTGCCCGCGCCCACCACGGTAGAGGAGGCGGGCCATTGGATTGAAGGACGCCTGTCCGACGCTGCGGCGGGAATAAGAGTGCCCTTCGCCGTGACCTGCCTGGCCGACGGCAAGTTCGCCGGTTCGACCGGATACGCCAGCATCAACCGCGCCAATCGGACGGTGGACATCGCCAGTTGGTACGGCCTCAATTACCAACGTACCGGGGTCAACACCGAGTGCAAGTACCTCTTGCTGGAGCACGCTTTTGAGGAGTTGGGAGCCATCCGCGTCGGCCTGACCGTGGACGTAACCAACACCCGCTCGCGCCGGGCCGTGGAGCGCATCGGTGCCACGCAGGAGGGCATCCTCCGCAACCAGCGAATCCGCCGCGACGGGACCTACCGGGACACCGTGGTCTTCAGCATCATTGAATCCGAATGGCCCCGGTGCAAGGAAAACCTGGAAGGGCTGATGGCCCGGTACGAAACCTGAGCGGCTCTTGCCAGGACTGCCCGCCGATCGTTCTCCCTCCTTTCCAGGGGGTCAGGCGCTGCTAAATCCGTTCGTCCTGAGGCCCTTGAAGGGCTTCTCTGTCCCGAAATAAAGATGAGATAGACGCTGCTGCCGATATTTGGAACGACGACAGCGGCGCTAACTCCAGCTTCCACCACTACACGGGCTCCAGTCACGAATGGTATAAGGAAAGACGGCTGTGTACCATGTTGAAGTGATGCTTTGTTGAACCATCATCAAGTGCAGCAATCGAAGACGCCCAATGAGCAGGTAAGCTTCATTGGGCGTCAGGCGCAGGTCAGGCCGAGCTTACTTGGAGCTGTTCTTCTTGATTTCTTCTATGGCCGAGGCAAGTTTGTCTGTGGTGAATGACTTTCCGGTGCGGGAGTCCTCCCACTTCTTACCGCTCCGCATTATCTTGCCATAGACGCCGCCGACGATGGCGATATAGTAATCGTCGACAGTGAAGCCGTCCGGGACCGGGCGGCTGGCTCCGTCACCGAACCTCTCCTCATCCTCCAGGCTCTGCATGAACAGAATCACCCGTTCCCCGACGGCGAAGGTCGGCACTCCATCGTGGCCCTGCACAAAGATGTTGTCGTTGCCTGGGACTGCGCCGGTTTCGGCCAGGACTGCTATTTGGTCGGGGAGCGTTCTGGGGTAGAAGGCCGTTTCGACGGTGAACTTGTAGTCGGTGAACTCGTAGTAATAGGTTGGCGGGTCGTTCAATCCCCCCGGCTCGGTCTTGGTCCCCAGGTCTTCTTCGAGGATGCCGATGGCTACCGCGTCGGAGCGCGTAACCATATCCTCAAGGTCCCACTCCGGCAAGAGGCCCATACCCATGACCGTCCTCTTGCCGGGGATTCCTTGGACCTCGTAGGTTGGCTCCGAGTTCGAGCAGCCGGTAAGGGCGACGGCGATCAGGGTGGTTGCGGCGAGGATGCCGCTGGACCAGAGTTTGTTTAGTTTCATGTGATATTCCTCCGAGTTCCCGGGTTAATCGGCGCCGTAGATGGCTTGTATGCCATCTCTGTCATCGCCGCAGAGGGTCCGGTCTTCTGACTCGCCGTCCCGCATGACGCAACTGTATCGCCACCCTTGGGTGTGGTCCAGGATGAACCAGTGACCGAACTCGTGGAGAGCTACGGCTTTCACGTCATAGGTGTCGTCCTCGTTGCAGTCTCCGGGGTCGGTGTCGCATCTGTTGAAATCGTAGATGCTGTTGAACCACGTATCCATGTCTGTCAACTGGCAGCTTGAGAAGTCGAGGTCCGGTGATGTCTCTGCGACTCTCCAGATTCTGCTTAGTGTTTTCGACTTCCATTGGTGCCCAGAGCCGGTGTAGTCGTGGAGGCTAAAGTTGGCGCCACCGTCGTCGTTCCAGATGTCGGCTGCTTCGTCGATTTCTTCCTGCCACCAATCAGGGAAACCTCCGTGGCTGCGGTCGTAGGTGGCGGTCTGGTCGGGCCAGCGGAGGGGTTCGCCGTTGGGACAATTTCTGGTGTTGTAGGCTTCTGCGGGCCGGGGATGGCCCCAGAGCGACGAGGCTAAAGCCGAGTGCGGCGGCGAAGACGGCAACAGCGATAGTTGAGTAAAGTTTGGTCATAAAGTTTGGTCATAAGGTGTTCACCTCTCAGGTTGTTGGTCTCCTGTATGGGTGTTTGGTCCTGCCGGGTATGCTACATGAACCTCCTCCTGGTTCCCGTATATTCGTGCTTGGAGCGCGGGACTGGCGGAGAGTAGAGGGTTTTTGGAGGATGGTCAAGGATGGTTGGGCGACGTATCGGCGGGAAGCATTTGTGATTGAAGTGGGTTTAAACCGAAGTTGAAGGAGAAGAAGCTGGTGTGAATCCTTGCAAGTCTGTTTGTAGGAGTCGGGGATTAGGGAACAAGTCATGGAAGAGGAGGCTAGAACCACGCTTCCCGTGAGTTAAATGGGTTGTATAAATGCCGGGCTCAACGAATTTTCGGGCCCAGCTTTTTGATCCTGAGTGGCTGCGGAGCGTCAGTCCGCGGGGGAGGGCGCCAACTGCGGGGCATCTCCCAATTCCCTGTCCCGCAGTTGGCGCCCTCCATGACCGTCTTCTCCTCGGCTTCGTTGCGGACCGATAAGCGGACCAGGAAGGCCAGGCGGCGCTTGTTGCGGGCTTCCCGCGGGCCGTGGTCGCGGAAAATCAGGGTGATTTGGTTACACACCTCGGCGGCGTTGACCGTAGTGACGAAAACGTCCAGTGGGGAAGCCGGGCGGAACCCCCCGGAACCCTGCTTGCCGCCGGCGGCCACGTTGAAGCCGATAGTCGGCTCCCCATTGCCTGCCTTGCCGTCGTCGAATCGCACCGCCGGGGTCAGCGAAATGTCCTGGGTCGGACCGTGGGTGCAATAGTTCAGGCAGCCGGTGATGGTGACGTTGAACTTGCGCGGCAGGTTGGTGTAGGCCGGGTTGCCCACGAACATATCGTTGTACTGCTTGACCACCGGGGAAGCGTCCAGCAATTCGTTGGCGGTCAAGCCGGCGGCAGGGCAGCCCACCACGTTGCGGATGTTGTCCATGCCGGTTTGCAGAGAAACGAGGCCCACGCTTTCCAGCCGGTCCCAAATCTGCCGCACCTGGTCAATCTGGAACCACAGCAGTTGAATCTGCTGGCGGGTGGTGATGTCCACGAAACCCTTGCCGCACTCCTGGGACAACTCGGCAATCACCCGAAGCTGCGCCGAGTTGGATATGCCGTTGGGAATGCGGACGCGCATCATAAACCGGCCCGGCGTCTGCCGCCGGAAGAACACCCCCAGCCACTTCAGGCGCTCCTTGTCGCTGTCGGTAATGGCCTCCCAGCCTTCCGCGTAGCGGGGCAGGTCGTCCACGACGCCGAGGCCGCCCTTTTCCGCCTTGTACTCTTCAATCTTGTTCATGCCACAGCTTCCGGTGTGTCTTTTTGCGTTTGGCCAATGGGCTATCGAACGCCTGCCAGCGCCAACTCCCGATGGTTGGGTTCAGGCTGGGAGGGCGACTCGCCCCCGCCCCCGCCGATGGAAATGGCGAAGTCCACCACCGCCTGCACCTGCGTCTTGCAGGTGCCGCAGCCGGTACCGGCGCGGGTGGCCGAGCAGACCTCTTGCAACGTGACGTTGCCGTCCTCGACGGCCTCGGCGATTTTGCCCTTGGACACTCCGTTGCAGTTGCAAATCTGGGCGTTTACGGGCAGTTCCGCCACATCCACCGCCTTGCTTCCCACTGCGCCGGGGAAGAAAGCTCGGAGCGGTTGGCGGGAAGCTCGCCGTTGCGGTCGAAAGCCTGAATCACCCCGGCGGATGTGAGGCCGTCGCCCAACAAAATCGCCCCGGCCAGCCGGCCATCGCGCACGATGAGCTTCTTGTAGACGCCCCGGCCCGGTTCGCTGTAATGCACCAGTTCATCGGCGTCGGACAGCGGTTCCTTGTCGCCCATGACCGCCAGCTCGACGTCCATGACCTTGAGCTTGGTGGAGACCCGGGTGCCCCGGTAGGCAGCGTCCGGGTTATGCCCGGTGCCGTTCGGCCAGGGCCACGGCCTGCTCCCACACCGGCGTAATGGTGCCGTAGAGCTTGCCCCGGTGCTGGGCGCATTCGCCGATGGCGTATAGGTCCTGGTCGTTGCGGCAGGAAAGGTCGTCCTTGACGACAATGCCCTGCTGCACCTGCAAGCCGGCCTGCTTGGCCAGGTCCACGTTGGGGCGGATGCCGGCGGCCAGCACCACCATGTCGCAGTCCAACTCATCCCCGTCCCGGAAGCTGACGCCGGTAACGCGGCCGTCGCCGGAAATGGTGGTGGTCATCTTTCCCAAGTGAATGTTGACGCCCAACGATTCCATTTGCTGCTTGAGCATCTGGCCCGCTCTGGGTCGAGCTGGGTGTCCATGAGGTGCGTGTTCAGGTGCGCTACGTGGACTTCCAGGCCCCGTCCCAGCAGACTGCCGCCGATGACCACGGCCTTGCTCGCGGTGGCGGCGTAGTCGGTCATTTCCTGGCAGTCCTCCAGGGTGCGGAAGACGAAAACGCCGTCAATGAAGGCCCCGTCCTCGTTGTACAGGTTGGCCATGGGCGGGACGTAGGCGCTGCTGCCGGTGGCGATGACCAGCTTGTCGT
The DNA here is from genome assembly GCA_965262735.1 of Dehalococcoidia bacterium. Lineage (GTDB taxonomy): Bacteria > Chloroflexota > Dehalococcoidia > Lucifugimonadales > UBA3495 > CATOSK01. The sequence continues at coordinate 1,588,595 of CBDHFS010000002.1, forward strand.
AGGGTTCGGCAATGCCGCCGGGGGCGTACAACTACTTGCTGATGCGGTCAATCCAGCCGGCCCGGACGCCGGAGTAGAGCTTGATTCCGTTTTGCTCGTACCAGTCCAGCGAGTTGACGAAAATGTCGCCGGCGGTGTGAGTGCCGGCCAAGACGCCGGACAGCAGCACCCGGTTGTAGTTGCCGTAGCTCTCGGCGCCGAACATCACGATGTCGAAAAGGTCGGCGGCGCCCCGGGCCACGACTTCCTCGGCGAACCGGCCTCCAGTCATGCCGTTGCCGATGATTACCAAGCGTTCTTTGTCGGACATACTTTGCACCTTAATCCTGATTGGCCGTTTCGCCCGGAGCCTGGGCGTCAGCCAGCTGGATGCACACGGCGCAGACCTTGAACTCGGGCATCTTGCTGATGGGGTCGAGGGCCGGGTTGGTCAGCCGGTTGGCCGACTGCCGCCCCACCCAATGAAAGGGAGCGAACACGGTGTCCGGGCGAATTTGCGGAGACAACTTGACCGTGAAGACCGCCGCGCCCCGCCGGGTCTCCAGGGTGACGGTCCCGCCGTCAACTAGGCCGTACCGCTCGGCGGTGGCGGGGTTGACCTCGGCCTGCGGGCCAGGGGCAATTTCGTTAAGCTGGGCGAGCCGCCGGGTCTGGGTGCCGGACTGGTACTGCGCCAGCACCCGCCCGGTGGTCAGGTACAGCGGAAAGTCCTCGTCGGGTTCCTCGCCGGGCGACTGGTGGCGCACCGGGTGAAACCTGGCCCGCCCGTTGGCGGTGGGAAACCCGCCGGCAAACATCCGGGGCGTCCCCCAGGGGTTGTTGACGGGTTTGTCAGCTGGGCAGGGCCAGAACATCCCCTGGTTGGCGGAAATTTTCTCGTAGCTCATGCCCGAGTAGTCGGCGGGGCCGCCGGCGCTGGCCCGGCAAAGCTCGTCGAACACGGCCTCGGCGTCGGGAAAGGAGAAGAACTTTTCCTTGCCCAGGCCCCGGGCCAGGTCTTGAATGATGTCCAGGTCGGTGCGGGCGTCGCCGGGAGGGGCGAAAACCTGCCGCCGCAGTATCACCCGGCCTTCTAGGTTGGTCATCGTCCCCTGCTCCTCCGCCCATTGGGCCGAGGGAAGCACCACATCGGCCAACTGCGCCGTCTCGGACAGGAAGAAATCGCCCACCACCAGGAAATCCAGGGCTTTCAGCCGCTGCTCGACCAGCAGCGAGTCGGGTGCCGAAACCGCTACGTTTGACCCCATGACCATCAGGCAGCGGACGCCGCCGTCCTGCCCCAGGGAGTCCAGCAGCTCGAAGGCGGACTTGCCGGGGCCGGGCAGCTCAGCCTCGTCAACGCCCCAGACCGCCGCCACGTGCCGGCGGGCCGCCGGGTCGGTAATCAGGCGATACCCTGGCAGTTGGTCGGCCTTCTACCGTGTTCCCGGCCACCCTGCCCGTTGCCCTGCCCGGTGAGACAGCCCCAGCCGGAGTTGGGCTTTCCCATTAGCCCCAGGCCCAGCGCCAGGTTAGCGCCAGGTTGATGAAGGACAGCGCGTTGTTGACCCCTTGCGATTGCTGCTCAGCGCCCCGGCCAGTGAGAATCATCGCCGACTTGGCCCGTCCCAGGATGTGCGCGGCCTGGACCAGATCGGCTTCCGGTACGCCGGTAATGCGCTCCACCCGCTCCGGCCAGTAAGTGGCGGCGATTCCCTTCACCCGGTCGAAGCCCTCGGTGCGGCTCTCGATATAATCGGCGTCTATGAGGCTCTGCCCTATGAGGACGTGCAGCAGGCCGTTGGCTAGGGCGGCGTCGGAGCCGGGGGTCAGGCGCAGGTGCAGCGTGGCGGACTCGGCGGTGGCGGTGAACCGGGGGTCGGCGACGATGAGCCGCCCGCCGTTGTCCCGTTGGGCCTCGAAGTACTGCATGATGGGGGGCATGGTTGCCGCCGGGTTGCCGCCCACCAGCAGGATGGCCTCGGCGTTGGGAATGTCTTCCAGGGGAAAGGGAAGGCCCCGGTCCACGCCCAACGCCCTGATACCGGCCGCGGCTGCGGAGGACATACAGAAGCGGCCGTTGTAGTCAATGTTGGGGGTGCCTAGGGCCACCCGGGCAAACTTGCCGATGAGGTAGGACTTTTCGTTGGTCAGCGAGCCGCCGCTGAAGATGCCCACGGCGTGGCTGCCGTGCTCGGCTTGGGTCTTGCGGAAGGCGTTTACCACGGCGGACAGAGCCTCGTCCCAGGTTGCCGGGACCAACTCGCCCGATGCGTCCCGAACCAGCGGGGTCAGCAGACGCTCGGGGTGAGCCAGCGCGTCCGCAGAAGTCCAGCCCTTGATGCAGAGAGCGCCCTTGTTGACCGGAAACCCGGCGTCGGCGGCAACCGTCGCGCTGCCGACCGTCCCGACCAGCTCCATGCCGCACTGAAACGCGCAGTAGGGGCAATGAGTGAGCGTTGCCGGTTTTAAGTCGCCAGGTTCCATTTGCCGCTGCCAACCGTCCTTGTCGTTTGAGGACAGGATACGGCGGTTGTTTTGCGGCGGAGTTACGAAGTTGTAACGAAACGGCTAATCTTGAGTAAACCCCGTGTAAACGAAGCAGTTTAGGGGTTGGACGCTAACCCGGGTCAACCATGCCGTAGCCCACGTTTTTAACGGTGCGGAAGGGCTTTGTTGCATGAATATTGGCAGCACATGAAATGCCCCAACACCCTTTGAATCGAGCTATGCTACTCGATAGCTATCGGGCATTCCCAAGTGGGTCATCCGGTTCAAAGCGGCACACTTTACCTTGGCTTCCACCTTCTGCTGCGGTAGCTTCCTGGCCTGAAGATAGGGACCAAAGATGGTCTTGAACCGAAACATGGCAGTCTCGGCCAGGGAACGCCGATGATAGCCCGACTCTTGTTTCCACCGCTTGCGTCCTGCCTTCCGAATCCTCCTCAGGTTCTCGTCCCGCACCAGGGGCGGGGCAGCACAGTTCCCATGCTGCCAGATACGGGCATCCTTTCGAGGTGGAATTGCTACCCGCCTGATACCTCTGGCAGCGCAGCCCTCATATACCTTCCTTTTGTCGTAGGCCCCATCACCACTCATCTGCTCCACTGACTCGGTGCTCTGGTCCAGAAGCTCGGGCACCGCTCCTGCATCGTCCAGGCTGGCCTCACTCAGCACCACGGCCTGGATCTCCTGGGTTTCACTGTCCACGCTCAGATGGAGCTTCCTCCAAGTGCGCCGTTTGGTATAGCCATGCTGACGCACCTTCCATTCTCCCTCCCCAAAGACTTTCAACCCGGTGCTGTCCAGGACCAGATGCAAGGGCCCAGCAGCTTTCCTGCCCCAGGAAACCCCCAGGCGCCTGGCGCGCTTGCAGAGGGTGGTATAGTCCGGCACCGGCAACTCCCACTCCAGCAAGTGAAACAAGGACCGGAGAAACCCTTCGGTAGCCCTCAGGGTCAAATGAAAGACGCTGCGCACCATCAACAGGCACTGGATTGCTCCGTCGGAATACTGAACCTGTCCACCCCGCTTTCGGGGGCCGTCGGGCTTCCAGGCCCGAATATCCTCTTCGCTGGTCCATAGGGTTATTGAACCCCGCTGGACCAGACTTTCGTTGTAGTCATGCCAGTTACGTATCCGATACTGGGATTTCCTGGTGCTGGCGCTTTTCTTGGGACGAGCTTTGGAGGCTTGCTGTCTTCGCTTCATGCCTCCAGCTTAACACTACCTCCCATTCATTCAACAAAGCCGTGCGGAAGGTAAACTTCTTGTTAAGCCAGGTCCGATTTGGGCAGGGCCTTTGCGAAGTCCCTTCAATCGTTCATCCTGAGGTCCTCGAAGGATTTCCTGGTTGACTTGCCCTCGTCGGGGCGTCTCACGATCCACGGACTCAAAACACTTTGCAATCGTCCCGGTAAATTCGTCTTGGTCAATAAGGAAGTTCATCTGTAAAAAAGGTTTGCGAAGGTCTAAACTGCACCCCAGTTTGAACCATTTCCTGAATCATCTCCGGGAATCGGCATTGTCGGCCCCGGAGCCGGGGGTGAACCGGATGAGCCAACTTGCAAGCGACAACGTTATTTCCTGGAGGGACTGGAACGAAGAAGCATTCGAGGCCGCCAGGTCCGAAGGCAAGCCGGTGCTGCTCACGCTGGGCGCCACCTGGTGCCACTGGTGTCACGTCATGGACCAGACCTCCTACTCCGATGAGCGGGTCATCGGGTTGATTAACTCCCGGTTCATACCAGTGCGCGTCGACGTCGACCAACGGCCCGACATATCGCTGCGGTACAACCAGGGCGGTTTTCCATCGGTGGCCTTCCTCACCGGGGAAGGCGCGTTCCTTACCGGAAGGCCCTACACCCCGCCGGACGAGATGGCCGCGCTGCTGGAGCGGGTGTCCGTCGGCGAAGTCGCCCCGGCGGACGAACGCTCCCCGGCGGGCGTTGCGGCGCAGGCCGCAACCGACGCTTCCAGCGATGCGGTGCTGCACCGGCTGGAGGAGCTGTACGACGAACAATTCGGCGGTTTCGGGCTGGAGCCCAAGCAGCCCCCCTGGGAGGCGCTGCGGTTCCTCACCGCCCGGTACGGCCTGACCGGCGACCGGGCCATTCTGGGAATGGTCGAGACCACTCTGGAGGGAATGTGGCACGGCATCTATGACCGGAGAGACCAGGGGTTCTTTCGCTACTCGGTCAGCCGCGACTGGAAGGTGCCGCATTACGAGAAGATGCTGGTTTCCAACGCCAGTCTGGCGGTGTGTTACCTGGAAGCGTACCAACTGACCCGGAAGACGGGCTACAAAACTGCCGTGACCGGCGTCCTGGATTACCTGCTGACCACGCTGCTTAGCGGGGACGAGGGGTTGTTCTTCGCCAGCCAGGACGCCGACGAACCCTTCTACCAGATGCCCTGGAAGAACCGGGACGCAACCTCGCCGCCGCCGGTTGACCGCACCTTCTACGCCGGTTGGAACGCCCTGGCCGCCGATGCCCTGGTGCAGGCGGGCAGCGTCCTGGGCAGCCCGGTCTATCACCGCGCTGGAGTTGGCATTCTGGAGCGTCTGGGGCGGGACTGCTGGACCGCCGCCGGTGGGCTGCCGCGGCGGGTCGGGACGTCGGGGGACGCGCCCATCCTTGCGGACCAGGTGAATTTCCTGCGGGCCTGGCTGACCCTTTACCAGTCAACGGGCCAACCGGACTACCTGACTCGGGCGGTCGAAGTCGCCGGGACGGTTGAGCGATTGTTCGGCGCTCCCAACGGCGGCTGCTACGACACCACGCCGCCCCAGTCCTTCGAAGCGGGTCTGCTGCCCCGGGAGCAGCCGGCGCTGGACAACGCGGCGTGGGCCGAGGCGCTGGTCGTCCTGTCGCACCTGACCGGCGATGCCGGATACGAGAGCCGAGCCGAGGCTGCGCTGGGGATTTTCCAGGGGGTCGTCCCCGGCAAGAGCTATCTGGGCGACCACGCATCGCGCCGCATGGAGGAAGACGAGGAGGCGCTGTTCTTGCCTGCGGGCGCGGCCTGGGGACGGGCTCGGGACCTGGTTACGCATGGGCCGGTGCGCCTGCTGCTGGTGGGCGATTCGTCGGGCCCGGCCTACCGGCGGCTGCACCGGGCCGCGCTGCGGGCCTACGCTCCCCACCGAGTGATTCAGCCATTGGACTCGGAGCGGGACGCCGGGCAAATCCGCGGGCTGGGGTTCCCGCTGCACGACGGCGCGGCGCTGTACGCCTGCATGGGAGACCGGTGCCTAGCCCCCATTACCACGTCCCAGGGCGTCCGGCAAATGGCCCGGTCCCGACCGTGGGCCGCCGGGTAAGTGTAGAACCAACTCGCCGCGAGGCCCCTGGATGCGTTCGTCGTGAGACCATCAAATCATGTTCGTCCTGACGCGCTTCAATCCGTTCGTCCTGACGCTCTCGGAGGACTTCCTTACTTGCCCGAGAGTATGTGATAATCGTCACAAACGGCTGGGTCATGAACTTTTATAGGCATCTTGGCCTTGGACATACCGCCCCCGTCAACTCATTTCGTCGAATTGGGCCAAAACCCCTTGACACGGTATATCAGATAAGATATATTGGTATTGTAAATACTAAGTCAGCCGCCGGGAAACACCCGGAGTTGGCGGACGCCCGGCGACGGTTGCTCTACCGCAACAAATGAGGAGGTGGGTTATGGCAGTTTCGGAATTGCAGAAGGAGAACCAGGCGCGCGGCCATGAAGCGCGCGGCCCGATGCCGGACTACTCCCCGATGTTCTTCTCGATCCCCTGCCCGGGAGTCCGGTATTACACCTTCGACTACCGCCCCGCGTTGCGCAAGATGGTGCAGCGTTGGGAACGGGAGCAGGAAGTCCCAACGGCTGAAGTCCACTAACGGCGCCGGCGATCCCCCGCCGGCCAAGGCGTCTTCTAAAGCGCCATCCAAGCCGGCCCGGTCAAGTGACCGGGCCGGCTTTTATTGCTCCCGCCAGCCTAGATTCAACTGCCGTCGCGAACCGCAATTCTCTGCCCGTTCCCCCGCGATTTTGTTGCAAGTTTGTGAAGACAAGCACAATGTTGACTAATAGTATTTATTATGTTTCATTAACCATAGTGCAAGAAGAATGACTCAACGGACCAACGTCGAGGAGGGGATTATGGTTACAGAAGCCAGAGCCCTGGTAATCGGCAACTACAAGGGGCGGTACAGCACGGTCCAGGCATTCCGGGGTGCCGGGTTCCGGGTCTCGGAGACCGTCGAATGTGTCGGCGGGCTGAAGCAAATCATCGAACAAGCTCCCAGTATCGTCATCCTGTCCCAGGGCAAGACCCTGGACCAGACCCGGCGGATGGTGCGCGCCACTCGTTGCCTCACCTCGGCCCCCATCGTGGTGGTCGGGAACGACAACGGGCAATGCCGGCAGGAAGCGTTGCAGGCCGGCGCTGATGCTTACCTGAGCCGGGGCATGGAGCGGGGCGCTTTCCTCGCCTACATCCACGCCGTGCTGAGCAAAAACTAACCCAGCCGCGGTGCATCCGGACCGCCGATCTTCCGGGACGATCTTCCGGGAACCTGTCTTGAAAGTCCGCGTTGGCATGGGGCGTTAGTCCCAACCGCCCATCCCGATATGCCCGGCGGCAAGTTGTGAGGTCCTCCGGGGGACTTTTCCCTCGATTCGTTCGTCTTGAGGCTCTCGAAGGACTTCCTGAGTGTTAGACTGAAATCAGGGTGTGTTCTATACCAACGCGCTTCCGCCGGACAAATTCCCACCGAGCAAATTCCAACAGGAGGATCCCTATGTACCGCCGGGTATTGTTGCCATTGGACGGGTCCCGAGAATCCGAGGAAACCTTCGGCCTAATCAGGGACGAATTGGACCCGGACGCCGAAGTCATATTGGTCCAGGTTATTCCGCCGGCCAAGACCCAACGGGTTGCCGGTCACATAATCCTGGGCAGCCAGCAGGAAGAGTCCGACCGCCTTGAAGCCAAAGGCTACCTGCGGGCCGTGGCCCGCCGCCTCAGCGGTAGCCGGGGGGAAGACGAGGTCGGGGAGTGGCGTTGCGAAGTGGCGGTCTCAGACTCGATCCCCGACGGCATTGTCAACGCCGCCCGGTCCGGCGGGGCGGACCTCATCGCCATGTATACCCAGGACCGCAAGCTGCTGGCCAGGCACATCAAAACCAGCATCGCCAAGGAAGTTCAACGCAAGGCGCCCATTGACGTCAAGGTGTTCTGGGCCCATGAACTGGAAGGTTACGTCCACGGTGGCCAGATTGCCGGCGCCAACCCGGCCGTGGACTCTCGGATCCTCAAGCAGGTGGACGTGTTCCGGGACCTTTCCGACGAACAGTTGGCCAAGGTGTGCGATCTAGGCGCAGCTACAAGCGTAGCCGCCGGGGACAACCTGGGACTGGGCGGGGAGTCGGGCGACCAGCTTTACGTCATCCTGGAAGGAGAGGCCCACCTGACCACCCACTCAGAGGTAGGCGAAATCTCGGTGCGGATCGCCCTGCCCGGCGAGGCATTCCCCCTGGCCGCTCTCCTGGGGTCGGGCACGCTGGTAACTTCCGGCAGGGCCTTGACCGATATGCGGGTGCTGGCAATACCCCGGTCCGAGCTGCTGGGGTTGTGCTACCGGGAGCCGGAGCTGGGTATCCGCGTCTATGCGTCGGTGGGTCGGTTGTTCTCCAACCGCTACTCCGAAACCCTGGCCCACGTAGCCATCGCCGCCGAGCGGGAAATGCGGGAATCCACCGCGTAGGGGCTGCGCCATATTCAGGAAAGCGACGCCCTTCCGGAACCGAATTAGGGCGGGTCACTCTTTAGCGCTGGGCGGGTCCACGCTCGTCTTGCAATTCAAGCAACGACACCTACAACCCAGGGTCTTTTAATTTTCGGGATACGGGGCTCCGTTGGGGGATTCATCCCACAAACCCCCTAAATTGGGGTAGTCCGGCAAGCTCAGTGCCGAGCTTGCCGAAGAATTACGGGGAACAATTAAAAGACCCTGACCAACAGCTGGGGCAGCCGTTTTAACGGCTGCCCCGGTTGTTTTTCTCGGCTTCCGGCTCGAATGCCGGACCGGGTAGGGCGGTTACCGCTGGCGCAGCTTCGGATCGAAGACGTCCCGCAGTGCATCACCCAGCAGGTTGAAGCCGAACACCACCACGAAGATGGCCAACCCTGGGAAGATGGCTACCCAAGGCGCGGTGCGGACGTGCTCTTCCGCCGCCCGCTTCAGCATTCCGCCCCAACTCGGCACATCCGGCGGTACCCCCACCCCCAGGAAGCTTAGCGACGCCTCGATGGTTATGGCCAGCCCCAGGTAGTAGGTAGCCACCACCAATATAATCGCCATGCAGTTGGGCGCGATGTGGCGGAAGATTATCCGCTTGGACGACGCGCCGATGGCCGTGGCCGCCAGAACGTAGTCCAGCTCTTTCAGGCTCAGCACTTGAGAACGCACCGTCCGCACCACCGGCGCCAACATTCCGATGACGATGGCGATGACGACGTTTTGCAGGGACGACCCCAGCACAGCCACGATGGCCAAGGCGATGATTAAGCCCGGCAGGGCCATCATCGAGTCCACCAGCCTCTGGAAGGTCAAGTCCACGTAGCGGCCGGCGTAGGTGGTGGTGATGGCCAGCACGAAGCCGATTATCACGCCGATTATCACACTGCCGAAGCCCACATAGAGCGAGATGCGCGCCCCGTAAATTACCCGGCTCAGGACGTCCCGGCCCACGTGGTCGGTGCCCATGATGAAGTCCGGGCTGGGCGAAAGGTGGACGTTTTCTCTTCCCAACGTTTCCTTGGCCCCGTAAGGAGCCACCAGCGGAGCAAAGATCGCCAGCAGAATCAGGAAGATGGTTATGCCTCCGCCAATGGCGCCCAGCGGCTTGGTGCGGGAAAACCGGGCCATCCATCTCCATGAATTAGCCACCGGAGACTTGATTGCCGCTCCAACTCCGGATTGAGGCAGGGCGCTGGCAGTTTCTTGTTCCAGCATTGCGTCTTCTCCTGCGACCGGGCTGCATCGGCAGGCCCGGTCAGATTAAAGGACGGGTTTTTCCGTTCGTTTACTGGTATCGAATTCGGGGGTCTAGGACGCCATACATCAGGTCGATGATCAGGTTCAGACCCAGCACCACCGCCGCAGTCAGCAGGATTACCGCCTGAATCACCACGAAGTCCCGGTGGATGATGCTCTCGATGAGGAAGCGGCCCAGTCCAGGCACCACGAAAATGGTCTCGACGATAATCACGCCGCCCAGCAGCCGGGCAAACTGGTACCCCGAAACCGTCAACACCGGCAGAATGGCGTTCTTCAACGCGTGACGCCCGATGACCGATAACTCATGCAGCCCCTTGGAGCGCGCCGTCCGCACGTAGTCTTCCCGCAACACTTCCAGCATGGATGAGCGGGTGACCCGGGCGGTGAACGCCATGTCGTGGAAGGCAATGGCCAAGGCAGGGAAGATGAGCTGCTGCAGGTTCAGGAAGGGGTCTTCCCACAAGGTGGCGTACCCCAGCGGGGGCAGCCAGTTGAAAAAGTAGGCCAGGGCGTAAATTATCAGGATTGCCAGCCAAAACGTCGGCAGGGCGATGCCGATCAGCGATATTATCCGGCAAACGTAGTCGGGCAGCGTGTCCTGCTTGACGGCGGACAACATTCCCAGCGGCACCGCTAGGATGAACGCCAGGATGATGCCCATAATGGCGAGTTGCAAGGTAACGGCGAACTTGTCCTTGAGCTCGTCAATCACCGGGGTCTTGTACCAGATGGAGTCTCCCAGATCGCCCTGCAGGATGCCCCAGATCCACGAGAAATACTGGATGTGGATGGGGCGGTCCAGACCTAATTCATGGCGCAGGTTGGCGATGTCCTCCTCCGTAACTGCTCCAGCTCCCTCCTCTCCGGTCAAAATGAACAGCGCGGTATCGCCGGGAACCAGGAAGAACAGGACGAACACGATGATGGTGGTCAACAGCAGGGTGGGTATGAAGAGGACGAATCGCCTGGCTATGTACTGTTTCACACTCCCTCCCCAGGTTCAGGGTTCGTTGGTCGTAACGCCGGGTATCCGAAAGGCCGTTCCTTCAACTCGTTATTCCAGGCTCTCAATTAGTTGCCCTGAGGCCCCTAATCCGTTCGTCCTGAGGCTCTCGAAGGACTTCCTGAATGCCGGACACGGAGACCCGGGCACATCCAGGTCTCCGCGCTGACTGTTTCCGTTACCGCAGGGGCGGAGCGTCCCCGCCCGCTGGGGTTGCGCTCTCATCCCACCAGATCTGGTCCCACCGCCAGATGGTGTGGGGATGATAGGGTGGCCGGAAGTTCTGGATCCGGTAGTCAATCGCGCCGGCCCGTCCCTGCCAGTAGAGCACTATGTAGTGCCCATCACCCTCGTTAAGGATTTCGGCCATCTCCTTGTAGTAACCCCGCCGAACCTCAGGGTCCAACTCCCTGGCTTCCACCCGCATCAACTCGTTCATCCTGAGGTTCTCCCAGTTGTGCGGGTTACGCAGGGTGTCCTTGGCGTACCACTGCACCAGCACCGTCTGGGGCTCCAGGAAGTACAGCCCGGTGCCGATGATGCTCATGTTGTGGCTGGCGTCCCGCAGGTTCGCGTAGAAGGTGGCCCGATCCTGCGACTGCAGCTCTACATCAATATTCAGCTTCTCCTTCAACTGGGCGGCGATCAGCTCAGCCTCGGTCCGGCTCTGCTTGGCCTGGTCGACGTTGAAGGTGAGCTTGAACCCGTCCGGGTACCCTGCTTCGGTCAGCAACTGCTTGGCTTCCGCCAAGTCCCCCGCGTACTTGGAGCCGTCGGCCTCATAGCGCAATCCCGGCAGTGCCAAGACTTCCTCATCGGTCTCCGCATATCCAGGCGGGAAGAAATTGCCGACGATGCCTTCACCCGCGGCGGCTATATCAGCGATTTCCTGGCGGTCCATGGCCAGGTAAATGGCCTTGCGCACGCGGGGGTCGTCCAGCGGGGGGCGGTTCCAATGCAGCCAGAACCCACGGACGCTGCCGGCGCCGCTGGTTACGGCCCGCATCCTGCCATCGGTCTCTTTCTGCACCTGAAGCATATCCGCCAGGGTGGTGCCGCCCATCACCAGCCAGGCTTCCACCTGCCCGGTCTTCATGCTGGCCAAGCGGCGGGCTGCGTCTTCAATCACGAAGACCTTAAACCCATCGTAAAAGGGAATGGGGTCCAGGAAGTAGTCGTTGTTCCGCTCGTACTCCCACGAGTCGCCCTTCTTCCAGTCCTTGAAGACCCACGGCCCCGACCCCACGTTGTTCTCGAAACAGCAGTTCAACTCGTCCTGGGTCTTGCTCTCCACCACGTGACGGGCATAGATTTTGTAGTAGTCCACCGCCAGCCATCCCAGGGCCGTCGACGAGGCGAACTTGAGGGGCATTTCCACCGTGCGGTCATCCACAGCCGTCGCCGAGCCGTGCTCGTAGAAGTCGCGGATGGCCGTTACGCGGCCTCGGGTCACGCCCTTTTGGGACATACGGTCAACGCTGAAGACGATGTCGTCGGCGGTGACGGGAACCCCGTCATGCCAGTTGGCTTCGTGGATGTTGAATGTCAGCGTCAAGCCGTCTTCGGACACCTCCCAACTCTCGGCCAGATCGCCGATAATCTCGGAAGGATTGGTCGGGTCGTACTGCAGCAGCTGGTTGAACCTGGGCCCGGAAGGGAGCAGCACCGTGGTGGAACTCGCTCCGTAATGCAGGTCCAAGAACCCCGGGTTGGCCCGGTGCACGAACCGGATGATGCCGTTGTAGTGGTGGCCGGCGCCGATGCTGACCCACTCCGGCACCTCGGCCTTGTAGATGCCGGGAACCGGCGTGGCCGCGACCACCGGGGTGGCCGTGGGATCCATTGCCGCGGGCGCCGACGGCTGACTGGACTGGGAAGGCTGGGACGATTCTTGTTTCTGCGGGGCCTGCTCGGGCGCCGCGGCAGGTTGCTGCTGAGCCGCCTGAGGCTGCTGGGCAGGCGATGCGGGGGCTTCCGTCTGGGCCGCTGAGCCGCAAGCTACGGCAAACACCAATAATAGTGCCAAAGCAATGGACAGTGGTACGTTAGGTCTCCAGAACCGAAGGGGCTTCATTCTCATTCCTCCTGGTTAGCGTTCTGGGTCTCAAACAACTTTCGCCAGTGGTCTTGGCCTTTGACGAAACACGGTACTCTGGTTACGTAGTATTTATGCGCCTGCGGCTACGTTTTCCGATATTTAGTGTCCTTACTTTGTCGTCCAATATCCGTGTTTGGAGCACATAGTAATCGCAGCCCGTTTATTGTTTGCGGCAATGTATACTATCCGCCCAGTCGTGTCAACCATTTCCAGGCGCCGTGACTGTTCAGATTGGGGGGGGTGGTGAATTGGCCGAAAATTGGCGGTTAAACGCCGGCATGGGCGGCGGCACTTATGTCATATAATCGTATAATTGCGGCATGGCGCCGACAGCAGGATGACCCGGCTTCTCTCTTTGGAGCCTGGCGCGCGCCGGGGTTGTACTCCCTCCCTGAATGCCTGACGGCAGATGCTCGTTTCCCCTAAAATCTGAACCGTTGCATAAATCTGTCCGCAAGAAGGTAGCCAACATGACGGGACCATCGAAAGGGCGGCTCGGGATTTTGGTAGGCGGCGGTCCCGCTCCCGGAATCAACAGCGTCATCAGCGCAGTGACCATCGAGGCCATCAACAAGGGCCTGGAAGTCCTGGGCATATACGACGGGTTTCAACACTTGATTGCCGGGACGGCCGGGCAGCCGCGCCCGCCGTCGGACCTGGTGGACGGGATGCGGGCGAACCCGCTGGAAATTTCGGACGTTTCCAGCATCCATTTTCAAGGCGGCTCGGTGTTGCGGACTTCGCGGGCCAACCCAACGCAACGGCCCGGGGACTTGCAGGCGGTGGTGGCAACGCTGGAGCAGCTGTGGCTGGATTATCTGGTCACCATCGGCGGCGACGGCACGGCTTTTACCGCGGCGGAAGTGGCCCGGGCGGCCGACGGACGCCTGCGGGTGGCCCACGTGCCCAAGACCATTGACAACGACCTGCCGCTGCCGGGGGGTATGCCTACCTTCGGGTTTGAGACGGCCCGACACATCGGAACTCAGACGGTGTTGAACCTGATGGAAGACTCGCGGACGACCAACCGCTGGTATTTCGTTGTGGTCATGGGCCGTGCCACCGGACACCTGGCCCTGGGCATTGGCAAGGCGTCGGGCGCGACATTGACGCTGGTGCCGGAAGAATTCCACGATGGAACCAGCCTTGCCGACGTGTCGCGGCACCTGGAAGGAGCGATTCTGAAACGTCGGGTAATGGGCCGGAACCGGGGTGTGGCGATTATCGCCGAGGGCATCAGCGGGTTGGTCGACCCCAAGGACCTGGCCGCCGCGTCCGGAGTCGCGGTGGAGTACGACCCCTACGGTTCCGTCCGCCTGGCCGAGGTGCCATTGGCCATGATTCTACGCCGGGAGGTGCAGCGGCGGTTTGCGGCCCGGGGGGAATCGCTGTCCATTGTGGACACCACGCTGGGATACGAACTCCGGTCGGCGCAGCCCATTCCCTTCGACATAGACTATACCCGCTCTCTCGGCCACGGCGCGGTGGGGTTTTTGCTGGCCCCGCCCCAGAATGAATCGCTGAGAGTAGGCGGGCTAGTCTGCCTCGACCGGGGCAACGTGCGGGCGTTGTCCTTTGCCGAACTGCGGGACGGGGACCAGGAGCGGACGAGGGTCAGGACGGTGGACATTGCGTCAGAGCATTACGCCTCGGCCCGGCAGTACATGATTCGCCTGGAGCCGTGGGACCTGGCGGAGCCGGACCGGCTGAACCGGCTGGCACAAGCCGCCAATCTGACTCCCGATGAGTTTGGGCGGGAATTCGCCTCGACGGTGGACTTGGCCAGCGTCGAGACTCCGGCCTGACCCAGGTTGGGACCGGGCGCGCCGGGGAAGGAGCAGCACGCCAATTTACGGTTTCGCGGCACTCCAAACGCACCCGGGACGGCCTACGCCGCCTGAGTGTACAAAATCCAACTGAGTCCTTCAGTCCTGCGGGAAGAACGACTAACCGCAAGAATGACCCACGCCCGGGATATCCATGTTTGAGAGGCGCAGCCCATGTCATTGGTGTCATTGGACGGTAAGGTAGCGATTGTCACGGGTTCCAGCCGGGGAATCGGCAAGGCCATTGCCCTGGGTCTGGCCGAAGCCGGCGCCGCCGTGGTCGTGGCGGCCCGGTCCGAAACCGAGCGTCCCGGCATTCCCGGCACCATCCACGCCACCGCTGCTGAGATTGAAGCCCGGGGCGGACGGGCGCTGCCCATCCGCTGCAACGTCAGGGTGGAGGAGGATATTCGGAGCCTGGCGCAGCAGACGTTGGACGCGCTGGGACGTATTGACGTGCTGGTGAACAACGCCGGGGTTGGGACGTACACGCCCTTCCTGCAAAGCACGGTCAAGGAGTGGGACCTGGTGATGGACATTGACCTGCGCGCCCCCTTCCTCTGCTGCCAGGCGGCGGTTCCGGCGATGATCGAGCAGGGCGGGGGCAGCATCATCAACATATCGTCCCACGCCGCCGACAACATCTTCTCGTCCACCCTGGGCGAAGACCGGGACGCTGGCATCGCATTGATGGGACAGGCTTACGGAACGGCCAAGGCCGGGCTGGAGCGGCTCAGTTGGGGGCTGGCGGCCGAGCTGGGACGGTACAACATAGCGGTGAACGTGCTGAAGCCACTGCGTCCGGTGGTGACGGAGGGGTTTCAGGCCCAGCGTCCCGACGCCGACTTCTCCACCTGGGCGACCCCCCAGGACATGGTAAAGGCAGCGGTGCATCTGGCCAGGCAGGACGCCGCCGGTCTAACCGGCGCCACGGTCCACGCCGAGGAAATAGTGCGAAGGCTGGGGTTGTGATGGGAGGTCAGGGTTCCCAAGCGGTGGGGCGGCTAATCGTCCCGAAGGCATCGGACAGTTGAGGAGTAAACTGGGAGTTGCGCAACGTGTTTTCCCGCAACCCTCGGTGAAAGGTGGCTGCATCCATAAGCTCAGGAGGGGTGTAAGCCTTCCGGTCCAGATTGGGGTTTACTACTCCTACATGGAATCCAAGCCTTTCCTGCACCATCTTGATTGGAAATGCTAGGTCGGAATCATTGGAAACCACCACCGCCTGTTCGTAGTCTTGGTCAAAACCATCCAGGAGAAGGTACGTCGCCAGGTTTACGTCTGTCCCCTTTTCTTCCGAATCCAGAATCTCAACAAATTGGGGGTTTCCCGGAGGGGAACTGGATAATGGCCTGGTCTTCCTGCGGGGCCGGAACTGTCCGTAATGAACAGTTAGAGAAGGGATGGTTTCCAAAGCGCGGAGGTACACACGTTGGCGGTCTCTTCTTTGGGTTTCGGGGTTCCCTTGGCGTGGCTGGAGCAATGCTGTGAAATACCTGATGCGGTTGACTTGGTGTGAAGGTAACAGGGCTTGACAGACTTTGAAGAGGTCGAGCCAACGGTAAGGGGTATCTTTTAAGGCAAGGTAGTACAGATTGAATCCGTCTATATAAAAATTGGTCTTCACCGCACGCCCCTTCACAAAAACAAAGACCGCCGGTTGGCGGTCTTGACCCTAACAACTAATTGATAGGGAGGGTACAGCGCACATAATATCGGAATATCGGCTTGGTGTCAACGCCACCGTAGCTGCATCCGCAACGCCCCAATTTATCCATCATTAACCCCTCAAAGGAGTCGTCTGCATGGACTTTAACCTTTCCCCTGAACAAGAAGAACTGCGCGGCCAGGTGCGGACTTTGGCCCGCGAGCGCATATCGCCCATCGCCGCCGAGGTGGACGAGAGCAACCGGGTATCGCCGGAGCTGATGCGCATTCTGGCCGACGCGGGCCTGCTGCGCTACACCGTGCCCGCCGAGTACGGCGGCCGCGGCATCCGGGTAACCGACCTGTGCATCATCCGCGAAGAACTTGCCCAGGTGTGCGGCCAGGCCGACACCAACTTCATCATGCAGGGGTTGGGCAGCTTCCCTATCACTTTGGGCGGGACTGACGAGCAGAAGGAGCGATACCTGCCGCCCATCGCCGGCGGCTCCAGCATCGCCGCCTTCGCCCTCACCGAACCCCACGCCGGCTCCGACGTCATGTCAATGCAGACCACCGCCGTCGCCGAAGACGACGAATGGACCCTGAACGGGGTCAAGAAATTCATCAGCCAGGCCGGCGACGCCCACACCTACACCGTGTTCGCCAAAACCGACCCGGAGGCCGGCAGCCGGGGAATCTCGGCCTTCATCGTCGAAGCGGGGACTCCCGGCTTTGACGATTCCCGCCGTCTCGACCTGATGGCTCCCCACCCCATCGGCGAACCGGTCTTCACCGACTGCCGCATCCCTTACACCAACATCATCGGCGAGCCTGGGCAGGGCATCCGGCTGGCGCTGGGGACGCTGAACACCTTCCGCACCACCGTGGCCGCGGCGGCGATTGGCATGGGTCAGGCCGCCTACGACGCCGCGGTCAGCTATGCCAGGGAACGCATGGTGTCGGGACGCCCCCTGAGCGACCTTCAGGCCACCCAGTTTAAGCTGGCCGACATGGCGGTGTCGCTGGAGGCGGCCCGGCTGCTGTGCTACAAGGCGGCGTGGCTGAAGGACTCGGGGCAGGAGAACGTCATCAAGGAAGCATCCTACGCCAAGCTGTTCGCCACCGAAGCGGCGTCGCGCATCATCAATGAGGCGGTGCAAATTCACGGCGGCGCCGGCCTGGAGAAGGGTAGCCGGGTCGAACAGCTTTACCGGGAAATCCGCGCCCTCACCATCTACGAGGGCACCTCGGAAGTCCAGCGCCAGACCATTGCCCGCCAGCTGCTGCGGGAGTAAGCCGGGGATCTCGAAGACGGAAGTCCTTCGGGGACCTTGGGCCGAACGGATTGACTCAGGGGTTTAGGACGCCGGAGCAGGCGCGCTGCGGGGGTCAATCGGCAGAATGAGCAGCGCGCCAACGATGAACACTACCGCGCAGCCTATCAGCAACCCGGAATACCCCAGCGCCGGGGATGCCAGATTCAGCAAGTCCACGCCCGGTCCCAGGACTTTGGCCGACGCCGCCCCGCCAATGGTGGCCAGATTGACGATGCCCATGTGCTGTCCTTCGCGCCCCTCTGTTCCCAATTCGTTGGCCATCGCCCAACTGGCGCTGAGCACCACACCCACCGAACCCCCGATGAGGCTGGCGACAACCAGCACCTGCCACTGGTTGGCCGCCATCAGCAAGGCCAGGGTGTTGACTGCCGCTCCCAACGCGCCTCCAATGACGACCGGCTTGCGCCCCACCTTGTCCGAGAGCCGGCCGGCCGGGTAAACGCTGAGGACGAACGCCCCGCCGACGGATAGAATCATCAATGCCAGCGTCTGCGCCGGGTTTTCCACCGCCACCACGTCAGCCAGGAAAAAGAACCCGTAGGTGGGAAACACGAAGATGCCGGTCACCAGCAGGTAGCGGGACAGCAGGTACCAGGGCAGGTGGGGGTGCAGCCCCGACCGGCGCCGCAGAGTCTCCGCGCTTCGCCGGAAGGAGAACCGATTGGGACGCTCGCGGGTAACGACGGTGTAGGCGCTGATGAGCGCCGACGCAATCAGCGTTACGGCGATTATCCCCAGCGCAATCCCCAACCAATAGGAGGTTTCCGGCCCGGTGTAGCGGCTGATGACCAGCCCGGTGACCGCGACCATGGTTACGCCCCCGGCGCCGTCGGCCAATACTTTTAGCGAAGACGCAACTCCGATGCGGCTGATCGGCACTAGGTCCCGGATTAGCGCGTGAAACGGGCCGAACCCAACGCTGGCGTTGGCCTGAATAAACAGCCACATGATGAACAAGTTCCAGTAGCTTCCCGCCACCACCAGCCCGGACAGGCCCAGGCTGACGAACACCGCGCTCCAAAGCATGAAAGGCACCCGGCGGCCCAGGGGGGTGGATGTTCGGTCGCTGTACCAACCGGCGATGGGCTGTACCAGCGCGGCGACCAACATCCCGGCAAACCCCAACCCTCCCAGTAGGGTGTTCTTCACGCCGTCGGACGCCAACTCCAACACCATCGTCGGCAGGATGACGGCCTCCATCGCCAGAAACATCCCGGTAATGCCAAACCCGAAGGCTCCCAGCCCCATCAGGCCGGTTATACCCCAGGTTTGCGAAGCGTCCGTGTTAGCTTGAGTCATGGCCCGAATTAGCGTTCAGGAACGTTTTTCAAGGCTGGAAAACCAACGGGATCGACTGGACGGCTGCCCATACATCAATAATGCAGCCAATTGAAACGCCCGGATAGCCCCCGGACGCCGCGTGCAGACCGTGTGGTCGCCGTACACTCTCCGTACATTCTAATGTGGTTTGCGCGTCCGTCCGTGTTTATAATACAACAATGGCCGCCCAGTGGCACAAACGCCGCGGCCCGGTCCATCGTCGGGTTTCCAGCGGCTCGACCGCCGGTAGATATGTCCGACGGCGGACGAAAGGAACGGTCCAAACTTGACCGGCGCCATGAAAATATGCTCCCTGCTGCCCAGTGGGACCGAAATTCTCTTTGCCCTGGGGTTGGGCGACCGGATTTCCGGCGTGACGGACCTTTGCGACTACCCGCCGGAGGCCGCGGCCAAGCGGGTTGTTTGCCGCAGCAAAATCGACCCCTCGGTGATGTCCAGCCAGGAAGTGGAACAGGCAATGCACCGCATCCTGGAGTCGGGCGAAAGCCCCTACGAGCTGGACCTGGAATGGCTCTACCAGGAATCCCCGGACGTGGTGCTGACCCAGGACCTTTGCTACTTCTGCGAGGTTGACGCCGCCACCGTGGACCGGGCCGTCCAGGGAATTGCCCTGCAGCCCGAAGTCCTGGTGCTCAACCCCAAAACCCTGGACGAGATTTTCCATAGCTTCGTCCAGGTGGGAGATGCCTGCGATGCTGCGGAAGCGGCCGAACGGCTCGTTGAGGAAATGCGGCGCAGGGTCGCGGCGGTTGACGACCGAGTGGCCCAAACCGCCCACCGGCCCCGGGTCTACTCGCTGGAGGGAATCAACCCGCTGGTAATCGGCGGGCACTGGATTCCCGAGCTGCTGCTGCGGGCCGGCGGCAGGCAGGAGCTGTACCAACCCGGCTGTCCGGCGTCCCGCCCGGAGTGGCAGGAGATACTGGACTACGCGCCGGAAAAGCTGTTCATCGACCTGTGTTCCTCGGACTTGGACCGGCATTTGCGGGAAATATCCTGGCTGGCCGGGCAGCCCGGGTGGACGACCCTGCCCGCCGTGCAGTCGGGCGAGGTATATATCATTGACCACGTTTTCTTCAGCCGGCCCGGCCCCCGGGTGGTGCAGGGGTTGGAGATTCTGGCCCAGCTTACCCACCCCGAGCTGTTCTCCGGGCTGATTCCGCCCGGCGCGGCGGCCAAGCTGGACTCGGCCCGTCTCAAGGACACTGCCCCGGCCAACATTGCCCAATGCTTCTACCCCTTCCCCGGGACGACTGCCAAGCCCCTTGACCCATTCGTCCCGGGGCTCGGATGACTTTCCTGGGACGATTTCCTGCCACCCGCGGCCCGTGTTGGCGGGAAGTCTGGGAAGGGTTATAATTGCCCACGACTTTTCCCGCATCAAACTGCCCTGGAAGGTATGGCCTTGGTAGAAAGAAACGAGTTCAGAACAGCAATGTCCAAGTTCGCCACTGGGGTTACCGTGGTGACCAGTGTCGACGACGAAGGTGTTCCCCATTCCATGACCGCCAACTCGTTCACGTCGGTGTGCCTGGAGCCGCCGATAGTGTTGGTATGCGTGGCCCACGGTACCCACACCCACGGGTACGTTGAGGCCCGGGGCGGTTTCGGGGTCAACATTCTAATGGAAGAACAAGAGGATTTGGGGGCGTATTTTGCCCGGCGTCCCGAAGACCGCACCGGCGTTGTGGATTACCACTACACGATGACCGAAAGCGGCATTCCGATTCTGGACAAGTCAATGGTCTTCATGGGTTGCACCGTGGTCGGCGCCCACGTCTACGGAGACCATACCGTCTATTTCGGAGAAGTACAGGAACTGGTGCAACAGGATGACGGCGACCCACTGATGTTTTACCAGAGCCGCTGGTATCACCCCAACGCCGGCTAGTTCCGGCAGCGGCGCTATCCCCGGTCCTGGCGTTTCAGGAACGTCTCAATGGCGTGGTTGACCTGCCGGTACTGTTGCAGTTGGACAAAGTGCTCACCCCCGGGGATTATGTGCTTCTCGGAGCCTTTAACTTTGTCCGACAGGTAATCAGCGTACTTGACCGGGGTCATCTGGTCGTCTGCCCCGCAGATGATTTCGGTCGGCAGGCTTATGCCCTCCACTTCCTGCATCACGTCGAAACGGTCACACGCCGTCAGGTCGGTCAGTTCCACGCCGGGCCCCACTTCCCGGGCACGTCTCATCAGAGCGTCAACGATGTCCGGCTCAACCCCGTTGTAGTAGGAGCGCTGGCGTTCCAGCCAGGACTCGGTCTCCGCTTCGCTATCGCCGGAGCGGGACAGATACTCCGGATTAACCCGCAGCCGGGCGCCGGTGCCCAGCAGAATCAACCCCTTCAGTTCCTCCGGGTAGCGCAGAGCGTACTGCATGGCGATGGCCCCGCCCATGGAGTGTCCGAGAAGGACCACGTCTTTGTACCGCCGGGCCGAGATGAACCCCCGTACCCATTCAACGTAACCGTCAACGGTGTCGCACGGCCTGCCAATGGGGTGCCCCGGCAGGTCTATGGCCTTGGAATTGCGGAAATGGCGTAGCTGATAGTAGAAAGAGAGACTGGAATTTCCGGCGCCGTGGATAAGGACCAGTTTCATGCGAATTGCCTGCCGACAACGAATATAGTCATTTTCATGGTAGGAATTAGTTTGATATGCGGTAAATACTATACCCAATAAATCGCAGCGAATCAAGAAACCGGAGATATAATCCAGGACCTGTGCAAATGTTGACCAGCCTAAACAATGCCCCGTCAAGATTGCTTGACGGGGCATTCAACTGCCTGGGTGACGTTGGCGCTGGAGCGGGCGATGGGAATCGAACCCACGTAGCTAGCTTGGAAGGCTAGAGCTTTACCACTAAGCTACGCCCGCAACTGCCGCGCAGCTTCCATTATAATCCGCCGAACATCGGTCTGAGAAGGGCCGTTGCGCTTGGTAACAGTTCAGACTTGGTGAGATGAATTGGTTTCAGCCAAGGCTTTCATACAATCGCGACTTTTTTCAGGGGGGTTGGGGCAGGGGGTTTGGATGATTCATCCCCCAACGTAACCCAACCCCCATATTCCGCCATCAGCCACTCCGCTCCCCTCAACCCTGAACCGTTACTGCGCTTCAACCCCAGACCATCGCAAGGTCGCTTCAAAGGTCCCTTCAATCGTTCGTTCGTCTTGGGGGTGCCCTGAAAGACTTACGTCTACCACCCCACGGCCCGCAGGATGCTGTCCACCAACTCCGGGCCGGGGGTGATGGACCCGTCGTCTACGCCGTGCATGGCCTCCACGATGGCGTCGTTGAAGGGGGTCTCGATCCCGGTCTCCCGCCCCTTGGCGCAGATGAGACCGTTCATCAAGTCTATCTCGGAGCGCCGGCCCTTGTGGACGTCCTGGGCCATGGACGCCAGCCAGTTGACCCGTCCGCCCTGCTGCGACATGAAGTCGTCCAGCTCTTCATAGACGTCGCCGGTGTCGGCCGAGGCCCACATGGAGGCTGACTTGCCGTTGATGTCTACCACGTTCAGGCCCTGGGCGAGGCCCACCTTGGCGGCCTCCTTGGCCAGGTGAATGCGAATCGTGCGGCAGCGCGGGTCCTGGGCCATGTTCTGCGAACCCAGGGTAGACATAGCCGAAATGGCGTTGCCCATCCCGTTCTGGCACAGCTTGGCCCAGCGCTCGCCCCACAGATTGTCGGTGGCGTAGGCGGCGTCAATGCAGTCCAGCTTGCCGGCGACGTTCTCGGCCCGATCAGTGATAACGCCGTTCTGCTCGCCGACCCGGAAAACGGTATGACCGTGTTCCCGTCCGGGCGCGCCGCCCCGGTTCACATGGCCCGGCTCCCACAGCGCGACCTCAATATGAGAAGCGATGCAGCCCAGCTCGCGGTCGCTGCCCACGATGCCGCCGATGACCGGGTCGTTCCAGCAGTTTTGCAGGGAGACAAAGAACCCGTCCGGCTTGACGTAGCGCTTGATGAAGTGGGTGGCCCATTCGGTGTCGTAAGACTTCATCGAGATAAAGGCATAGTCGAAGGGCTGGGTGATGCCCTGAGCGTCGGTCAGGTGCATCGCATTGACCGGCACGGTGAAATCGCCCTGGCTCCCGCTGGCCCGCAGGCCGTCCCGCCGGATGGTCTCGACGTGCTCCGGCCACATATCAATGACGGTTAAGTCCTCGCCCTCCCGGGCCAGGAAGGCGGCGGTGTAGCTTCCCAAAGCCCCGGCGCCCATGATTGCGATGCGGTCACCCATGTTAGTTCCTCCTGCGAAATTCACTCCCCGACCCGATTGCATTAGCCATATCGTTGCGGTGGCAAAGCCATTCCGTCCGGGGCAAAACCCCCTGGGCTAAGAGCCGCGGTCTTACCAAGTCCCCGAAGGACGATGCGGGAATGGCAAGGCCGAATATCGCACGGGCCCCGGTTTTTGTCAAACACCGCAACGGGCGTCAAGGCGGCTGCATCGGGACAGCCGAAGCGCCCATAATCCGCCTTTCCTGCCAAGGAGCGAAAGACGGGGATGGCTTCCCTGGTATGGTCTCCCCTGTCATGGCATCCAAGGGGTTTCAACCGAGATGCTGGCAGGTTATACTCACGCTTGAAGCATAACTTGAACATTTCCGGTCAAAGTTCCGGTTCGGTTAAGGTTCCGGTAAATGCGTACCACATTCCGCTCAAAAGCTGCTGCCGGAAGCCCGCTTTCCGAAGTTTAATCCCGCCCCAGCATCCGGGCAGCAGGACATCAACTCGAAAAGGACCGTGCGTTGGCCGACACCAAACATGAAGTGGCTTTACTTTAGCCTGGGCATCATCGGATTTTTGGCTCCCACCGGAGTTCTTTACGCGGTCAACTTCGACCGCAGAGTTCCCGGCGCCATAATAGACCTCGGGCTGCTGTTCTACAGTGCTGGCTTGAGCATCTTGTTCATCCCTCTTGGCATGGGCGCAGGGCTGGTCCTGGCGTTGGTCATCCATTTTGTCTGGAACCGGCGGCCCGGCAGGACCTCCCCAAGGACGCCGCTACGACCCCGTTCCTCCTCCGCAGAAGGCCCTCGAAGCCCCAATCCGTAACGCATCCTCACCTACGGCATCCTTCGCCGCCCTCAGTTCGCCAAGACAACGGGCTAAGGCTCCTGAATGTTGCCCTATCACCGTGTTTTCGGCTGATTACAGTCGTTTCCGGCACAACAACACTCCGTGAATCGTCTCCGCATGATAGGAAAGGCGCGTGCAGTGGTAACCGTATATATCCGTTAAATTGCCAATTTGCTACGTATTTAATCGGCTTAATGACCCTTGCCCTTACTATTGACAACATAATGTGCTTAGTGTATAACGCCGCTAATGCTCCACGTATGGGGTCTCAGGCAATATCATTATGCAGGTATTTGCCATATAAATAACTGATTACGTCTAATATCGCGGTCGGCAATACCGATTAACCACCGGTCTTGCCGTTATTAGGTAAGTGCCCTGTCAACAGGATGACCGGTTTGTAACTTATGGAGGTATGAAGATGGTCTTTTCCAATTGGAGCCGCAAGTCAATAGCGCTCTCCCTTTCGATGCTGCTTCTCGTGTTTGCCGTAGCTTGCGGGGCCTCCGCTCCCGACCCCGCGGTGTCCGAGCCTGCCGCAGCTCAACCCGCGCCGGCCCAACCTGCCGCAGCGTCCGGGGCCGCAGCCCCCGCGTCGGCGGACAAGTCCTCCGCGTCGGCATCCGCACCCGCACCGGTCATTGCCCCGGCAGCGACCGCTCAGGCCCAGCCGACCCCAACACCCCTGCCAGCAGAGATAATCTTCCAAGGCAAGATTAACGTCCTCGTCGGCGGTTTCGGCAACGAAAGATTCATCGCCAGATACTGTAGCGGGTTGTGTCACGTTTACGGTAGGCTGATGCACGCTTATTTGGCCTCCACCACCCACGAGGGCGGGGTTATCCCCGAGGCCTTGGAGCGGTGGGAAATCAACGAGGACGGCACCGAGTGGATCCTGCATATGCGTGAGGGCATCAAGTTCCACGACGGGAGCGATGCCACCATTGACGACCTACTCTTCAGCTTGGACCGCATGACCGACTACGAGAACGAGGACCCCCAGCAAACCACCACCACCCAGGCGTCGCACCGCCGCCAGATTGCGTCCCAGGAAATCACCGGCCCCTACGAAATCACCGTAAAGATGCACGGGCCATATGCCGGCTTCGCGGTCTGGAATTCCAACGGCCACGCCGGGAATCTGCGCATGAACCTGTACCCCATGAAGCTGTTGGGCGAACCCTACGGTCCCAACGAGGAAGCCTACGAGAAGCTCCCGATGGGCGCCGGCCCAATGGAAATGATTGACCGCAGCCCGGGGCAGACGATGAACTTCGAGCGCTTCGACGACTACTACTACACTCCCGAGTTCGGCGCGCCCGAAGACCGGCGCCCCCGGTTCCAGTTCC
Source organism: Dehalococcoidia bacterium (assembly GCA_965262735.1). Taxonomy (GTDB): domain Bacteria; phylum Chloroflexota; class Dehalococcoidia; order Lucifugimonadales; family UBA3495; genus CATOSK01. The sequence goes on from CBDHFS010000002.1 coordinate 1,613,814, forward strand.
TGGACCTGCACAACGTACCGGAGCTTTCCACTCGCGTAGCCGCCCTGAGAGCCGGAGACGGCGACTTGATCGAGGCTGCCGAAGCGGTGAAGGACCAAATCGAGGGTGGCGGCGGCCGCATGATTTACGCGCGGGAGTCCACCTACGTCACCATTGGACTGGAACGCTGCTATCTGCCGGAGACCAACTGCAACGACATCCGGGTACGGCAGGCACTGGACCTGGCCATTGACCGGCAGTCCATCGTGGATACTCTCTACAGCCCGGAAGAGTACAACCTGGCCGGTTGGAACTACGTGACCCCCACGTCGTTGGGCTATACGTCGGAGCTGGCGCCCCAGCCTTTCCAGCCCGATAAGGCGCGGGAACTCATGGCCGCCGCCGGCTACAAGGTGCCCGGGTCTCCCGGAGGAAACGACTACGGCGTGATGGAGATTGTTACCTGGAACCCCGGGGACGTTCCCTTTATCCCGGACATGGCCCAGCTAATCGCTGACAACTGGGCTACCGAGCTAGGCTTGGAGACAAAGGTGACGGTTACCGACCGGACCCTCATTACCCAACAGCGGCGGGGGGGGGAACTGGTGGGCAAAGCCCGCTTGTTCATCAACGAGGCCCGATGGGACGGCAGCACCATAACCCATTCCAGCTTCAACGACCCGGACAACGTGAACCGCTATGCCGAAGACCCGCGCCTGTGGGAATCAATCAGGACGGGGTTCGCGGTAACCGCCCCGGAGGAAAGGCACGATGCCCTGGCCAAGGTGTTCCCGGAACTCCAGGCCGAACACTACCAGTTAGCGATGGGCTACGCCAACCTGCCCTGGGGCGTCAGCGAGCGCGTCAAGGAATGGCAGCCCTGGTCCGCTGCCGCCTTCTTTAACGCCCACTGGACGGTGCGGATAGAGGAGTAGCGCTTTCCACCGAATCACGCGCCAACCGGGGTTTGTCCGGTGTCTGCCCCCTTGATGGACTCAAGGGGGCAGACACCGGCCTTGAACGTCCCGGCGGCCTGCCCCCGCGCCGCCTGCGGCCAGGGATGACCTGCCTGGTTCGTCGAGGACAAAGGGAAAGCCGGCCAAAATCGTTCGTTCTGAGGCCCATGCAGGACGCCCTCAACAATCGTTCGTCTCTGCGTATCCACGGGGACAAGCTCTTGAGGGCCGCTTAATGACCGTTCGTCGCGTTCGCCGCCCCCATCAACGGGGCCAGGGCTCCGGGGCCCTTGAAGGACTTCCTTGCAGAGGCTTTCCATGCACCGTTACATCATCAACCGCGTCGCCCAGGCCATCCTGGCCCTATTGCTGCTCAGCACGGCGGTTTTCTTCATCCTGAACGTCACCGGAGACCCGGTTTCCTTCCTGTTGCCCCCGGACGCCACGGCTTTCGAAGAGGAGCTCCTGAAAGAGCAGTTGGGGCTGAATCGGCCTATCTTCGTGCAGTACGCCATATTCATGGGCAATGCCCTTACCGGCGACTTCGGCCGGTCCACCACCAGGAAGACCCCCGCCATCGACCTGTTGTTGGAGCGGTTCCCAAATACCTTCAAGCTGGCTATGTCTTCCATAATAGTGAGCTTCGTCGTCGGAATCCCCCTTGGAGTTACCGCAGCCCTGCGGCGCAACTCGGCGTGGGACGGCTTGGTCAAGGTCATTGCGCTGTTTGGGCAAGCCGCGCCCTCTTTCTGGTTGGCCATTCTGCTGATTATCTTGCTGGCCGCCATGCCCGCCGAACGAGGCTTGCCCAGCTTGCCAAGTTTCGGGTCCGGCAGCCTCGCCCACTTCGTCCTCCCGACCATAGTCTTGGCGTGGTCCGTCATGGCCGGCGTGGTGAGGCTGACCCGGTCCTCCATGCTGGAAGTCCTGGACAGCGAGTATGTCAAGTTCGCCCGAGTCAAGGGGTTGAGGGAGCAAGTGGTTGTCTGGAAACACGCTTGCAAGAACGCGGTGATTCCGGTCATGACATTCTGGGGGCTGGCCCTGGCTGGACTGTTGAACGGCACCGTCGTGGTCGAGGTGGTGTTCGCGTGGCCGGGAATTGGGCGGATGCTGCTGGAAGGGGTAGCGCAGCGCGACTTCCCGGTGGTCCAAGCCGCCATTCTGGCTTCGGGAGTTTTCTACATCGTCATGGCCTTGGTCGTTGATATTCTCTACGCATACGTGGACCCCAGAATTCGTCTTTAGGCGCCGGCGGCCCCGGTGGTCGAAACAACAACGACCGGCACTTGTCCCACATTTGTCAAGGTGAAAGAAAATGGCCTCAGTCAGCCCAGTTGCCAACGCAGTAGGACGCTCGGCCCGCTTTTGGCGGCAGAGCTTGTCATTCAGACGATACCCCTGGATTCCCATTGCCGTGGTCGTGCTGCTGGCTTTGTGCGCTGTTCTGGCCGACGTAATTTCTCCCCACGATCCCAGGGGGAAGGACGAGTCCATCAAAATCAGGACTCAGAAGACCCTGGTGCCACCCTTCCAAAGCTGGGACAACCCCCTGGGCACTGACCGGATCGGGCGCGATGTGTTGAGCCGCATGATTTACGGGGCGCGCACTTCCGCCGTCATCAGCGTGATAGCCCTGGGCAGCGGGGTATTGGTGGGGACAGTGCTGGGCCTGATTGCCGGCTACCGCGGTGGGTGGATTGGCGCGGTGATCATGCGGCTGGTGGATACGGTGCTCGCCTTTCCGTTAATCCTGGTTGCCCTGTTGATCATCGTGGTGCTGGAACCGGGCATTCACAGCATCATTCTGGCAATCGCGGCTACGTCCTGGGCCAGGTTCGCTCGTCAGGTGCGGGGGGATGTGCTGGTAGCCAAAGAACAGGCATTTGTGACCCTGGCCATCGTCGCCGGGGTGCCCGAGGCGACGATAATTTGGCGTCATATTTTCCCCAACGTAATCAACACGCTGCTAGTTGTGGTGAGCCTGCAGGTCGGTCAGGTAATTTTGACTGAGGCATCGTTGAGTTATCTGGGCCTGGGACTTCCGCCCGACGAGCCGGCTTGGGGCATAATGGTCTCCGAGGGCCGCAACTTTGTAATCAGCGCGTGGTGGCTGTCGCTCTTCCCGGGCGTGGCGATCACCCTGGTAGTCTTGGCTTTCAACTTCTTTGGCGACTGGCTGCGCGACACCCTGGACCCCAAGCTGCGGAGGGCATAACCCCGCCCCGTTTGTAACCGGGCGGGGATTCAACCCGTCCGCCCTGAGGCTCTCGAAGGACTTCCCGCGACCCATCCGTCCTTGCTGAGAGCCTCAAAACATTTCCGGGCCGCCAGTTCCGGCCGATCGTCCTGTGCCATTACCCCCTTCCTTGTCCCTGCCTGCCCAACCGGGTATCATTAGCGGGAAATTTACCCGCATAACCTGCCAAATATCTCAGCGTGGGGAGGTCCTGTTTTGCCCGACAAAGTTTATGACGTAGTGGTGGTGGGCGCCGGCAACGCCGCCCTCAGCGCGGCCATCGCCGCCAGGGAAAACTGCGAGGATGTTCTGGTTATCGAGAAAGCCCCCGAATACTTCCGCGGCGGCAATACCTATTTCACCGGCGGCATCATACGCTTCGCCTTCAACGGCATCGAGGACATCAAGGCCCTCATCCCCGATATGTCCGAGACCGAGGAAAACTCCATCGAGGTCGGCAGCTACACCGAGGACGACTACTACGACGACATGATGCGCGTAACCCACGGTCTGTCCGACCCCGAGCTGGCCCAAATTCTGGTCAGCCAAGCCCACCCCACCATGAAATGGCTCCAGGAAAATGGCGTCCGGTTCGTGCTGTCCTTCGGGCGGCAAGCCTTCCGGGACGGCGACAAGTTCCGCTTCTGGGGCGGCCTGGTGGTGGAGGCTGTGGGCGCCGGCAAGGGCCTGTCCGACCAGCAATTCGAGGTCTGCCAGCGCCAGGGCATCGAGGTGCGCTACGCAACCCAGGGCATGAACCTGCTCCAAGACGACCGGGGCCGGGTCAGCGGCCTGCGGGTGCTGGGGCCCGAGGGATTCGATAACATTCACGCCCGCTCGGTCGTGTTGGCCGCCGGAGGCTTCGAGGCCAACGCCGAGATGCGCTGCCGCTACCTGGGCCCCGGCTGGGAGACGGTGAAGGTACGCGGCATCCCCTACAACACCGGCGACGGCATCCGCATGGCCCTGGATGTAGGAGCCCAGTCCCACGGCCACTGGAGCAGCTGCCACGCCGTGGCCTGGGACATGAACGCCCCGGCCTTCGGCGACCGGGTCATCACCGAGTTGTTCCAGAAGCACTCCTACCCCTTCGGCCTCATCGTCAACCTCAACGGCGAGCGGTTCCTGGACGAGGGCCTGGACTTCCGCAACTACACCTATGTCACTTACGGGCGCGCCCTGCTGACGCAGCCCCAGGGTCTGGCCTTCCAGGTCTTTGATGAGAAGGTCAAGCACCTGCTACGGGACGAATACTGGATTTCCCAGGCAACCATGGCCCAGGCCGACAGCCTGGAAGAAATGGCCACCCGGCTGGACATAGACCCCGAGGGTCTGGTCAACACCGTCAACGAGTACAACGCCGCCGTCCGCACCGACATTCCCTACAACCCCACGGTCAAGGACGGTCGCCGAACCGAGGGCCTGGCGGTGGACAAGACTAACTGGGCCGAGACCATCGACACGCCGCCCTACTACGGCTGGGCGGTGACCACCGGCATCTCCTTCACCTTTGGCGGGGTCAAGATAAACAACCGAGGCCAGGTGGTGACCAACGCGCAGGACCCCATCCCCGGCCTGTACGCCGCCGGAGAAATGGTGGGCGGGCTGTTCTACTACAACTACCCCGGTGGTTCCGGCCTGTCGGCAGGCATGGTCTTCGGCCGCCTCTCCGGCAACAGCGCCGCCGAAGACGCGAATTTGCTGAAGGACATTTAGGGCAAAACCCTGCCGGTCCACTCGTCGACGGAGTCAGGACCGGCGGGGAACAACCTCTCCATGATTGAGACGCTGGAAATCCACAATTTCAAGTCGGTCAAAGATTTGACCCTGCCCTGCAAGCGGTTCAACATCTTCATCGGCGAACCCAACACCGGCAAGTCCAACATCCTGGAGGCGTTGGGGTTGATATCGTTTGTCGGTGCTCGGCAGGACCTGCCCGATTCTCAGTTGGCCGGATTTGTACGGCATGAACGGTTATCTCACCTGTTCTACGATGAGGAAGTGGAAAAACCCCTCTATATTAAGTGGGGCCGCTTGGAATTCTATCTCTCCTACTACAATGGGATGTTTGAAGGAATTTGCGGAGACGCGTTGCCTGACAACCCAAATGAAGAACCTGACCGTGTAGCAGATTTGGTAGGATACGAGGACACAATTGGCAACGTGACCACATACAGTCCCGGTGTTGAAACGTTTCGTGAGTTTTGCACCGTGCCATCTCAAGTGAGATTTTACCGCTCCCCTGCGATTGAACACTTCCGCCCGTCCGCTTGCCAGCATTTACTACCACCCCACGGCAGCAACCTGCTTACCTTGCTGGCGACTAATCGCCAATTGGGTCAGATGGTGAGCTTGCCATTTGCCAGCCAGGGTCTAAAGCTATGGCTCCGGCCTCACGAAAATAAGATAGACGTAGCCCGCAATTTCGACGATATGGTCATAACTTCCTTCCCTTACTCACTAGTCTCGGAAACATTGCAAAGGTCGACTTTTTACACCGTAGCTATGGAAACCAACAAAAATTCGGTAATAGTCCTCGAGGAGCCGGAAGCCCATTCCTTTCCCGAATACACGAGCCATCTAGCTGAAAGCATTGCCCTGGACGAAAATAACAATCAGTATTTCATCACCACCCACAATCCTTACTTCCTGATGTCCCTGCTGGAAAAGGCTGTGGAGGGCGAACTCGCTATTAACATTGTTTATTCCGAGGACAATCAAACAAAGGTAAAGGAAATTCCGCAATCCGAGTTGCCGGAGCTATTTGAGCTGGACGTTTTTGCCAACCTGGACCGATATCTTGAGCCTTGATGCTCTACGTGGAAGGTACGGCTGACAGGACTCTGGCGTGGAAGTTGGGAGTCGACAAAGGGGAAATTACCGGGGCAAACGGCAAGGGAAGAGTCCTAAGGCAGTTGGTCCGGCAGCCGAATTACAGGGGGTTGGTGGATGAAGACCCCTTCTCTCCCCAGCCTAACCTGTTGAACAGATTCGTAGAAATTGGAACGGATGAGTCAAGGCGATTAGGGCTGCGAGTCTACCGGCTCGGACAGAGGGGCAACACGTTGATAATGCTGTGTCCCAGATTGGAAGATTGGCTAATCCAGACGACTCGTGACGTGGGTTTGATGCTAGACGGTTACGGTCTTCCCACCAACGCAAAAAAGCTCCACGACGTCATTAATGACGAACTCCCCAAACTTAAACGTCTCCTCGACGACCTGCTCTCCGCCGGCGCCCCCCGCATCCAACGCCTACAAGCCCTGCTGACGGATTGACCCCCCACTTCCCAAATCCCCACTCCCAGGAGCAGACCATGACCACTCCAACCCATCGCATTGACCTGCTAGAAACCGAAGCCCAGGCACTTCTCGCCTATCTACAATCCCTGCCCCGCGAGTCCTGGGAACGCGCCAGCGCCTGCGAGGGCTGGACCGTCGCCGACGTCGTGGGGCACCTCACCAGCGTCGACTTCGCCCCCCGGATGCTGCGGGGACTGGCCGGCGACCACTCTCCGCCCGAGGGTTCGCCTCCGCCGGAGCAGCACGACGAGGATGCCTTCGCCCAGAGCATCTACCAGCGGGCCATCGACGCCCGGGAACGGTTGGGGGATGGTCTCCTCGACGACTTCACCCAGCGCGTCAGTGAGGCGGTCTCCCTCTTCCGACAGGTGGGCAGGACCAGTGGGACAACCTGGTCTACTGGCCGCCGGGCCCTCTGGCCATCCGCACCCTGCTGACCCAGCGCATCGCCGAGTTGACCATGCACGGCTGGGACATCCGCTCCCGGCTGGAAGACGGCTACCACCTCTCCGACGGAAGCGTCGCCGCGTTGCTGGACACCGTGGACCGGGCGGCCCGACGCGCCTTCCGTCCCGACCCGCTACTGGAACAACGCCCGCTCCGCTACCGCTTCCGCATCGCCCACCCCGCGGAGCGGGTCATGGACCTGGTCCTCGGCGACGGCGTCGCGCAGATGTCCGACGCCTCCGACCCACCGGCGGAACCCGCTCACGTCACCTGGGAATGCGACGGCGAGACCTGCGTCCTCGTCATGTACGGCCGGCTCACCCCAGACGCCGCCGTCGCCGCGCGCCGCCTATCCGTCGCCGACGGCGACACATTCCTGGCCGCCGGGTTTGCGGAAAGGTTTGTCGGGGGGTGAGAATTGCTTGCCCGTCCTTGGTTGTGTATGGTGTGTGAATGATTGACGGGAATAGCAGTATTCCCGTCAATCGGCTACAAGCACAAGTTGCGCTGACGGCCGAGGGTTGGTGAGCCAAAACACGGTGGCCGCTCCAATGTTTTCCAACCATCGCTGCCGAAAACGGTACCAACCAACAAGCAACCCTTCGTTCTCGCATGGACCACTACAGTCTAGCCCAGGGAGTGCTTTCCGGATGAATAAAACCCTTTTGCTGATTGTTGCCGGTGTTGTCGTCGTCGTGGTGCTTGTTGTTGTTGGAATGGCATTGCGCGTGGTGCCGACCCCCGGGTTTATCTGGAACCCAATAACCGGGGCCAAGTCTCCTGAACACTCCGCCAGTTACTATCCCGCAGATACATTGGCTTACGCCTGGCTCACCTTGGCTCCCGGCGGGGGGCAATTCGACAACGCGCAGGACATCTGGGATCGATTCAACCAAATCCCTGAATTTCAGGAACTGTTCGAGGAATTCAAGGAGGAATTCGAAGAAGACGTCGAGTCCGACTTTGAAGACCTGAAAGATTGGGCTGGGCCGGACATTTCCGCTGCCATAGTCGTTGAGGGCCGGGACGACGAAATGCAGTTTGCCCTCACTATTGGGGTCCGCGATAAGGGTGATGCCGAGGACTTCTTGGAAGATTGGCTGGCCTATATCGACCGCGAAGAGGGAGCGGATTTTGAATCGGACTCCTATGAGGGATTCGACACCTGGGTGGACGAATATGAAGACCAGGCCTATGGCCTCTCCGGCGACCTGCTGGTCTTGGCCACCACGGAAGACTTCCTAAAAGTGGTGATCGACGGCATCAAAGGAGACCTAGAGGAGAATCTGGCCGACGACGAGTCCTTCCAGGTAGCCCGCGCCGCTCTGCCTGACCGGCGTTTCGCCTCCCTCTACGTTGACGCCGCAGCCATCCTTGAGGATGATGCCCTCCGCTTGGGACTGGATGAGGAGATTCCGAGCAGGCTGGACCCCGGATGGATCGCAGCTTCGTCAGCCTGGGAAGACCGGGCCATAACGACGGAACTGGTCATGCCCTCCGTCCTGGATCATTCGCTGGACTTTCCAGACCTGGAGTCCCCCGCCGGGATGCTTCCCGAAGATACGTTGGGCCTAGCCTCGTTCGCGTTTGACCCAAACCTGGACAACTGGCGGGAGACCCTGAACGAGCACGCGATTTCCGAGGTCCTGGGCGAATACGCTGTGGACGACCTAAATGACGCGGTTGAGTCCATAGAATATGAATTGGACGTGAGCAGATTGCCCACCGCCAGCAGGCGATCTGGGTTCGACTTTTTCATCGATCTCGCCATCGCAGTGGCCGACGAGGTAACCGGCGTCGACCTGGAAGAAGACCTGTTTGATCACCTGCAAGGTGATGTCTCTTTGGCAGTCTGGGACCTTTCTCTTGATGAATACGGCGACATCGAAGAAGGCGATCCGCTGAGTCTCGTCGCATTGTTGTCCTACAAGGGCGGCGGCGAGGATGGACTGGCCGATACCATTGAAGAACTGCAAGAGTTCATAGAGGACGAGGGAGACGTTCGTTTCGAGTCCGTTGACGTTGGGGCAGACCGGGACGCGCAGGTTCTTGACATCGACATGGACTACTCTCCCGGTTACGTCCTGAACGACGGGTACCTGATTTTCGGCTCCACCGAGGACTCGCTGGAAGAAACCGTCGAACTGCAGGGGGGCGGAAGCGGAAACCTGAATTCCAACCCCGAGTACCAGAGGGCTGTGGGGCATCTTCCGGGCGACAAACAGTTCTTGGCCTACGTCAACCTGAACGAAATCATCCGGGAGACGGACCCAGACCTATTTTCCTATGATGTCGGTGGTCAGGCGCTTTGGGAAGAGAGCATAGGGGCAACTGTGGCCAGCTACAAGCTGGGAAAACGGGATGAGGACGGCATGGACCGCTATTCCGCTGTCTTGACTCTGTTCCCTGAGTAATCTCTCCAGGAATCGTTGCGGAAACGTTCACGGGTAGTTGCTGCTTAGCCCACAAACCACCCCCCCCTTGTCCCATAGCGTATACTAGGGTTGAAAAATTGCCCAGGAGCCATCCTTTTGTCCCCTAGCCTGCCCAAGCCCCGCATCTACTACGGCTGGTACGTCGTTGCCACCACCGTTTTTATTGCCTTTGTCGGTGTTGGCGCGCGGCAGGGGTTCGGCGTGTTCGTCGTCCCCATGAGCGAGGACTTTGGCTGGAGCCGCAGCAGCATATCCTTCGCCGCATCCCTGGGGTTCCTGCTTAACGGACTCATCCAACCCTTCGTCGGCCGCATCTTCGACCGCTTCGGCGGGCGCATCGTCATCACCCTGGGGCTAATCCTGCTGGGCCTGGCCACCTTCTCGCTGGCCTTCACCTTCCATCTGTTTTTTCTCATCTTCATGTTCGGGATGGTCAGCTCCGTCGCCCTCAGCGCCATATCCATCACCACCACCGGCGCCCTGCTCAGCAAGTGGTTCCGCCGCCGCAGGGGAACCGTCATGGGCCTCAACTCCGCCGGCGTGTCCATAGGCGGACTGCTCCTCGTTCCTTTTGCCATGTACCTGCTTCAAGCTACGAATTGGCAGGTAACTTGGGCCGTCCTGGGTTTGATGGTCCTGTTTCTTGGCGTCCCCATGGCCTACCTTTTCATCCGCGACGACCCCGAGAAGATGGGCCTGTCCCCCGACGGGGACTCCGATTCAGACGGCAGCCCTGGCGGACGGTCCCGCCGGGACGCCCGCGGGCCCCTGGACACCGCCAGTTGGACCGAATCCCTGCGCAGCCTCCCCATGTGGCAGATGACGCTGTCCTACTTCGTCTGCGGCGCGACCACCGCCACCCTGGCGGTCCACTTCGTGCCCCACGCCCTCAACCTGGGCGTCTCCCCCACCACGGCGGCCCTGGCTTTCGGCTACATGATGGCTCTCAATGCCGTCGGGGCCATTGGCGCCACCATGATTTCCGACCGGTTCGGACGCAAGAACCTGCTGGCCTTCACCTACTTCCTGCGGGGCTGCGCCTATATGCTCCTGGTCTTCATACCCGGCACTCCCAGCTTGTGGTTCTTCGCCTCGGTGGCCGGACTGTCCTGGATTGCCACCGCTCCGCTGACCTCGGCCCTCACCGCCGACGTCTACGGCCTGCGGGCCATCGGGACCATCAGCGGCATATCCTTCCTCTTCCACGCCGTGGGCAGCTTCGTGTTCATCTGGCTGGCCGGGTACCTCTTCGACGTGACCGGCTCCTACGACGTGCCCTTCGGCATAGCCGGGGCGCTGCTGTTCCCCGCCGCCTTGTCCGCCTTCTTCATCCGCGAGCGCCGGTACTCGTCGCGGTATGCGCCGCAGCCGGCCGCCGTGGGCGCCGGGGATTGACGGGACAGACCGGCAGGTTGGGCTGAAGGTTAAGAGGACAGGATAGGACCGGGCATGGGTTGGTTTGTTCTGCTGGGCCTGCCGTTACACCACGACGAACCCGCAGACCCCGCGCTGCTGGAATGGGTTAAGGGACTGCTTGACCACTGGCTAACCGGCGGCCCGTGGCTCATCGTTGTGGGGCTGGGTGCAGTCATCGCCCTGCTGCCCCTGACAGTCATGTTGTTCTACTGGATCCAGCGCCGCTCCGCATGACCTGGCCCAAGCAGCTTGGGCCAGGTCATGCGATTCTGTACGCGGGGCAACCGGGCTGGCGTTAATGACACCGGCCCGGTCGCGGCATGGCCTAGCCGGGTTAATCGTCGGCGGGGGTTAGTTCGGCCAAACGGTTGTCCACCAAGTCGGCGCTGCAAGCGGCGCCGTCCAGCAGACCCCAGCGCACCATCCAGTGGTATGTATCTTCAACTATCTCGTCATTGTAGGGGGTGTTGTAGGAGTAGCGGATGCGGGGCAGGTGGAAGTCCTCCGGCGTGATGCCGCCGAATTGCGCCGCCACTGCGGCGAACCGGGGTTCCTCGATGAGGTAATGGAGGTACTTCCGCTTGTCGGCGTTAATCCTGTCCACGGCTTTGACTATCGCCCGGTTGATGGCGGCGAACGTTTCCTCGTCCATGTTGTCGCTGGCATTCTCCGCCCCCAGGTAATGACCCTCACAGACAGGACGGCAGCCCAGCTTTTCCGCCAGGGTAATCCATGGTTCCATCAGAGCAGCGGCTTCTACCTCGCCGTTCAGCATCGCCTCGAACCGGAATTGGGGCGAGCCGTAGTGGACCAGCTTCAGCTTTTCCTCGGGAATATAGCCCGACAGCAATCGCAAAGCGACGTAGTGGGAACCGGCGTGGAACTGCACCGCCACTGGCTTGTTTCCCAGGGTGCCGGGGTAATAATGGGGAGAATCAGGGCGCACCAGTATAGCCTGGGTCGCCACGGCGGAACGGAGAGCGATTATCCGGGCGCCCTGCTTGCTTTCGTAGGCCCGACGGACCTGCCCTTCCTCTCAAGCCCGATAGATGGCGACCTGAGACTGCTCGAAAGCCACGTGGCCCAGAATCGGGTTCACCTCATCCGGGTTTTCGGTAGGCGCCACCCGTCCGCTGTTGACCGCCTTGACGAATTCCATGTCGATGCCCTCGGCCTCGAACAGTCCCTCGTCCCGGGCCACCAGCCAGGGCAGGCTGAAAACGACGCCGCTAATTTCGCTGACCACTTTCTTCATTGCTGCCGTCTCCTCAAGGAAAAGAGTGTGAAAAGACTGTTGATTCCGGGACAGTGTAGCAAAGCGCCGGGGTATCGTCTATTGGCGCAAGCCGGAGTAACTGTTCAGTGTTGAGGGGAGTGGCCGATGGCGGAATATAGGGGTTGGGTTACGTTGGGGGATTCATCCCCCAAACCCCCTGGAAAGAATTGGCAGTTGCCTGAAAACCTTAGCTGAAAACAATTTACCTCACCAAGTCTGAACTGTTACAAAATGATCCCTGCCTTGAATTGAAACCGGGTTTTCATATATCATGCAGCCGTCCGCTCCCCCGGCGAAGGGGCATAGCGGAGAACCACCACCCAACCCTGCGCTGTGCCACGAGTCGGAAGAGGGACCCCCGCCATGACCGCAATCGCCAGCAAAAGAGATGTCGTTTCCATTACCGACCTGACCCCCGCCGAGACCCGGCAGGTCATCGAGCGGGCAATGGTGATGAAGCACGAGGCCGCCGGCCAGCCGCTAAGGGGGGTGAAATTCGCCCTGCTCTTTGAGAAGCCGTCCCTGCGCACCAAGGTCAGCTTTCAGGTGGGCATTGAGGAGCTGGGCGGTTACTCCACCTACCTCGGCCCCGACGAAGTGGGGTTGGGGACCCGGGAGCCGGTGTCCGACGTGGCCCGCGTCCTGTCGGGATACGTGGACGGCATCATCGCCCGGGTTTTCTCCCACGAGCAGTTGCAGGAGTTGGCCCGGTACGCATCCGTGCCGGTGATTAACGCCCTTTCCGACTGGGAGCATCCCTGCCAGACCCTGGCCGACCTGCTGACGATTCGCGAGCACAAGGGCCCGCTTTCGGGCCTGAAGCTGGCCTTCATCGGCGACGGCAATAACGTCGCCCGCAGTCTTTGCCTAGGCCTGCCCCCGCTGGGCGTCAGCTTTGCCATCGCCTCGCCCGCCGGGTATCAACTGGACGCGGCCACCCTGCAAACGGCCCGGGCCGCCGCGGGCGAGGGGGCGCAGCAGGTCAGCGCGGTCACGGCGCCGGCCGACGCGGTGCGGGACGCCGACGTGGTGTATACCGACGTTTGGACCAGCATGGGCGATGAGGCCGAATCGGCCCAAAGGCGGGCAGACTTCCAGGGGTACACCGTGGACGAGACCCTGCTGGCCCAGGCCAAGCCCGGCGCCGGCTTCATGCACGATATGCCGGCCCATTATGGAGAAGAGGTGGCCCCGGGGATGCTGGAACACCCCCAATCGCTAGCCTACCCGCAAGCCCACAACCGCCTCCACGCCCAGAAAGCCCTGCTGGAGTTCATCTGCGGCCACGGCTAAGCAACTGCCCCAAAAGCAGCCATCTCAAAGGCCTGCTCGTTGGGAAAATCCGCCGATTCATCCGTCAGTCCCAAGGGCCCCGAAAGCCTTCATTGTTAGCGGTAGCCGAGCAATGACTTTCCACGACTGCCGGACGGCCTTATACTGCTTGTATATATCCTGAAACCAACCCTTTTCCTGCCACGCACCAGAATGGATGCCCAATCGGAAAGGGGACCCTTTAAGGCCCCAGGATAGCGGATTTAGTGGGCCTTCCACTCTCTAACGTAACGGCATACCCAAGGCGGTGCAGCATGATTCAACAAATTCCCCCGGTTCCGTCCGATGACCTGGCCAGCGCAGTCCCGCCGCCGGATTCCCGGCGCGCCCTGCCCGTGGTAGCTATCGTCGGACGCCCCAACGTGGGCAAGTCGTCCCTGTTCAACCGTATCCTGCACCGACGCCACGCCATAGTTTCCGACGTGGCCGGCACCACCCGCGACCGGCTCATATCCGAGGCCTCTTGGGACGACATTGAATTTGTTCTGGTGGACACCGGCGGGTTGGAGTCTGACCCGGAAGGCCACATCCGCGAAATGGTACAGGAGCAGGCCGACATGGCCATGGCCGACGCCGACGTCATCCTGTTCCTCACCGACTCCACCGAGGGCCTTACCCCCGCCGACCAGGACATTGCCCAGCGGCTCCGCCGTTCCAGCAAGCCCGTGATTCTGGTAGTCAACAAGGTGGACAACGACCGACGGGAGTTCGGCGCAGCCGAGTTCTACGGGCTGGGCATCTCCGACACCTACCTCGTCAGCGCCTATCACAACCACGGTATCTACGACCTCATGGACCAGGTCCTGTTCCGCCTGCCCTCGCCCAACCTTCCACCCCCGTCGCATTCAGACGACGATGAAGACGCCCCGCCGGCGGCCCCGGCCCGGCTCAAGCTGTCCATCATTGGCCGCACCAACGTCGGCAAGTCCATGCTGGTCAACACCCTGCTGGGCGCCGACCGGTCCATCGTCAGTCCCGTCGCCGGCACCACCCGCGACGCCCTGGACACCGACTTTTCCTACCGGGGCCAGGACATCACCGCCATTGACACCGCCGGCATCCGGCGCCCCGGCCAGGTCCAGCGCGGCATCGAAAAGTACAGCGTCCTGCGGGCAGTCAACGCCGTGGACCGCAGCGACATCACCCTGCTGGTCACCGACGCCACCGAGCTGGCCACCGCCCAGGACGCTCACATCGCCGGTCTGGGCTGGGATATGTGCCGGGGCCTGATTGTGGTCGTCAACAAGTGGGACCTGATTCCCGACACCGACCGCAACGCCAAGCGCCGCGCCGTCGCCAGTGTGCAAGAGTGTCTCCACTTCATGCCCTACGTCCCCATGTGCTTCATTTCCGCGCTCCACGGCCAGGGCATAGACGGCCTGATGCAGTCCGCGCTGGAACTATGGGAAGAACGGCTGCGCTGGGCGCCCGCCCGGGAGCTTCAATACTTGCTGGCCGAGGCGTTGGTTGACCACAACCCCCCCAGCGTCAAGCGTAACCGGCGGGACCGGCTGCGGATTACCCGGCTGCGGCAAGTTGCCTGCAATCCGCCCACGTTTCTCTTTACCTGCAACGACCCCAAACTGGTACACTTTTCGTACAAGCGTTACTTGGAGAACCGGATTAGGGACACCTTTGATTTCAGTCGCACCCACTTGAGGTTGTTGTTCCGGCCCGGATGAACCGACGACTTAACCCGGCCTTATTCTCTCTGACCGCGCTGCCCCTGCTGGCCGCCGCGTCAATCAGCGTTTACCTGACCCTGGGCCAGGCCCCGGCGCTCTACCGCTACGCCGCCGTCCTGCCCCTGGCCTACCTTATCGGGTCCATCCCCTGGGGCTACCTGCTCCTGAACTGGGCCCGCGGCGAGGACGTTCGCGACTACGGCAGCGGCCGCACCGGCATGACCAACGTGCTTCGCACCGGGGGCCGACGCATGGCAGCCCTGGTCCTGCTGCTGGACTTTGGCAAGGGCGTAGCCGTGGCGCTGCTGGCCCGGTACGCCCTGGACTCGACCATCGGCGAGGTATGCGGCGGCGTACTGGCGCTGGCCGGGCACAACTGGCCGGTGTTCCTGGGCTTCCGTGGCGGACGGGGCGTTGCCATCGGTTTCGGATCGCTGTGGGTGATGGCGCCCTTCGCCGCCGTAATCGCCGTGGTGGCGTTCCTGCCCATCGCACTGTTGAGCCGTTACCTGTCCCTGGGTTCCATTATCGGCGTGGTCATCGCCTGCTGCTCCCTGCTGGGCCTGTCCCTGGTCGGCATTTACCCCCTGAACTACATCTGGTACGGGTTCATCGGCAGCGCCATCATCATCTGGCAGCACCGCGACAACATACAGCGGTTGCTGAACGGGACCGAACGACGATTGGGCGTACCCGCCGCCAGGATAAACTGACGCCGGGGGGTGTCACGTCAACCCAACGCCTTCTCAGGACGGCTGCAAAGTCCCTTCCGTCGTTCGGCTTAATCGCTAGTCCTGAGGACCCCGAAGGACTTTCTGACAGAACCCCGACCCACCGGGTCAAGCGAGCAATTGATTGAACGACAGCGTCGCCATCGTAGGTTCGACCACCTTTGGCACCACCCTGGGCATCGTCCTGGGCCGGTCCGGGCATCGCGTTGCCCTCGTCACCCGCACCCCCGAAGAGTCGGACGACCTAAACCGCCACCGGCAGCACCGCCGCTTCCTGCCCGGCATTCTCTTTCCGCCGTCCTTGGCTGCCTCCAACGACGCGGACGCGGCCATCTCTTCCGCCGGCCTGGTCATCATCGCCGTGCCCTCCGACCGGATGCGCCCCAACCTGCGGGCCATTAAGCCTTACTTGACCCCACAAATGGCTGTCCTATGCGTTGCCAAAGGGCTAGAAATCCCCGGCAGCCGCCGCATGAGCCAGGTCATTGAGGAAGAGCTGCCCCCGGCCATGCACCCCCGCATCTGTATCCTGTCCGGCCCCAACCTGGCCAAGGAAATCGTACAGGGCAAAGCGTCCTCCACCGTCATTGCCGGCCGCAGCGGCGAAACGCTGACCGAGGTACAAAAAATCATGATGTCCGCCACCTTCCGGGTGTACACCAGTGACGACGTGGTCGGCGTGGAGCTGGGCGGCGCCCTCAAGAACATCATCGCGCTGGGCGCGGGCATCGCCGACGGCCTGGGCCTGGGCGACAACGCCAAGGCCGCCCTGATCACCCGGGGACTGGCCGAAATCGTCCGGCTGGGCGTGGCCGCCGGAGCGCAGCCTCTCACTCTGGCCGGGCTGTCCGGGCTGGGCGACGTCATCGCCACCTGCGCCAGCCGGTTGAGCCGCAACCGCTACGTCGGCGAGCAGTTGGCCTTGGGCAAGACCTGGCCGCAAATCCGCGAGTCCATGGACAACGTGGCCGAAGGGGTCAACACCACCGCCGCCGCCATACCACTGGCCCGCAGCCTCAACGTCGAAATGCCCATCGCCGAAGTCACCCACCGGGTCCTCTTCGAAGACCTGCCCCCTCGCGAAGCCATAACGCAGCTAATGACCCGCCCGCCGCGCCCTGAGTGGTAAACCATCCGTCTACCCACCCAACCCGTTCGTACTGAGGCTCTCGAAGGACTTCCTCATAGACATCGCCGTAACAGTTCAGTGTTCAGAGGAGGGAAGGAGTCGATGGCGGAATATAGTGGTTGGGTTACGTTGGGGGATTCATCCCCCAAACCCCCTGGAAAGAATTCAACTCACCAAGGCTGAACCGTTACACATCGCCAGCCCGTTTGACAAGGATTCCCTAAACCCATACCATTTGGAAACAGTGACTTGCTGAATACCCGCCCGTGAGGAAGTCTCCCATGCAGCAAACTGGCCTATACCGGGACCAGAGCC
This sequence comes from Dehalococcoidia bacterium, assembly GCA_965262735.1. GTDB lineage: Bacteria > Chloroflexota > Dehalococcoidia > Lucifugimonadales > UBA3495 > CATOSK01. The sequence continues at coordinate 1,631,056 of CBDHFS010000002.1, forward strand.
GGGCTTTCCTGGCCAAGGCGTACCAGGAGCTTGACGAAGACCTGGCCCAAGCCTCCGAAAAGGGATGGGGCGCAGCAGCCCAGATTGTCAAGGCCATCGCTGCCGAGCGGGGATGGCAGCACGACAACCACCGCGCCCTCCACACGGCTGTCAACAACCTGGTCAACGAGACCGGCGACACCGAGTTGGGGCCCTTGTTTGCGGCGGCTAACGGCCTGCACGCCAACTTCTACGAAAACTGGTCGTCCCGGGTAGTGGTGGAGTCTACTATTCAGCAGGTGGAACGCTTCGTGGAAAAGGCGGAACGTCTGCTGACCGCAAACCCTTAGCCAGAAGCAATGAGGAAGTCCTGATCCAACCCATCCCTACCGCAGCGCCCCCGCCTCCAACCCGTCAACCGCTTCCAGCAGCCACCCGGCGAGCGCTTGTCTGTGGCACGGCTCCCCGCAGCGTTCAAAACACAACAGCGTAAAATCGCCCAGCGATGTGACCGAATCCAACCAGGCCCGCAGCTCCCCTGGGCTGGAATCCCCGTCGTTGGAAACAATGCCGTAGCGAGCATACCGCCGCTCCAGCCCGGCCCGGTAAACCCTGCTGAACTCCTCAAAAGTCAGAACGCCTTCCCGGTAAGCGCGTAGGTCATCCTGTTCCGGGTACAAAAAGGGCAGACACTCCCACTCCACCCGCCGTCCGCGCGGGTGTTGCCGCGACACCCGGTAGGGCTGCCCTACCCAATGGTCACGAGCGTAAAAGCTGGCAGTATACAGCAAGGCGGCGCCCACCCAATCCGGTCGTTCCGAAGCCCTCGAAGGACTTCTTTAGTCCCCTTATCGCATTTCCCGCGGCAGCGTGAACGAAACGTCCTCGTCGGCAGTGCTGACCAGCGTGACCCGCTCCGGCCGCAACGACTCAATCACGCTGTCCACCAGCACTTCGGGAGTGGATGCACCAGAGGTAATCCCCACCTTGGCCACCCCCTCCAGCCATGCTGGGTCAATCTCATTGGGGTCGTTGACCAAGTAAGCGGGGACCCCCTGCGCCTCGGCTACCTCCCGCAGGCGGTTGCAGTTCGAGCTGTTGTCGGCGCCGATGACCAGCACCAGATCCACCATGCCGGCGATCTCGGTGACTGCGACCTGCCGGTTGGTCGTGGCGTAGCAAATGTCGTTCCGCACCGTCGCCCCAGGGAACCGGCCGGTGATGGCGTCGATCACGCTGGCGGTATCCCCCACCGACAGCGTGGTCTGGGTCAGCACCGCCACGTCGGCGCCATCCTCGAAGTCGGGGATATCCCCCTCGGAGCTGTCATCCACCAGCGTAATGGGCGCCTGCCCCATCGTGCCCCGAACTTCCTGGTGTCCCCGGTGTCCCACCAGCAGCACCTTTTTGCCCTCCCGGTGGTACTTCTTGGCCTCGTTATGCACCCGCGTAACCAGGGGACAAACGGCGTCTATGACCCGCAGGCCCCGCTTCTCAGCCTTTTCGAAGTCTTCCGGCGGCGAGCCGTGGGCCGAAAACACCACCAGCGACCCCGGAGGCACCTCGTCCACCTCCTCCACGGTAACGGCGCCCTTGCTTTCCAACTCGGCCACCACGTAGGGATTGTGGACAATCTGGTGCTTGACGTACACGGGCGGGCCGAATTTCTGCAAGCAAAGCTCCACCACGTCAATCGCCCGCACGACGCCCGCGCAAAAACCCCTGGGAGAACTAAGCACTACTTCCACTAAAGCTCCTCTAATAGCCGGTAATAGCCGGTTGGGAATTGCCAGACTTGGTGAACTATCTTTATTCAGATACCGAGTTCGCTGTGTGAGCCCAGCCGGATTAAATCCAGGAATTCAACATTTTGCTTGCTGTAAATGAGAACCAGGTCTGGCCTTACGTGGCAATTGCGGTGACGTCCCCGGGTCCCCCGCGTCGGATGATCTTGGTACTGCTCTGGCATGATTGCATCTGCAATCAGCAGTTCCAAAACCTCCTCAAGGTCTTTGGTTGAGGATTTCACGATATTGACCGCGCTTTTCACGTCTATAATCCCGTTTGAAGACGTTGGTCCGTTTAATCGTCCTCATTCAGTTCGGCCATCAGGTCAGCCACACTGCCAATGGTAACCAGGTTTCCCTGATTGGCTTCCGACATCGCCGTTAGCGTCTCTTCATTGGGGTCGAAGCATTCGAAGTCGGGCATCCGGCTTTCAACGATAATGTAAGTCAACATTTGGCGAAATGCTTCGATCAGGGTAATACCATCGTTGGCAAGCACCTCGCTGGCTCGATTTAGCATCTCGGAATCGACATCGGCGTTGAAGACAGTGGTGGTCATAATGTGTTCCTCTGCTTCGCTTCATAGTGAGGTGTGCAATGGGATTAAGGCGCGATGGTACTTTATAGATTCTGCTCGTGCAATCGTCCCGTGACCGTCTTGGAGGCGGTGTTTCCTGGCAATCCTGGCAGTCCAATAGTTGGGAAATGATGGCATGACCACCTTACGCATTGACGGGAAACAACATCACCGCAGTAACGCCGGGCGACCAGGACAGTATCCGTAACTCGTCAGGTCAAAGGTACCCGACGTTACGCCGAATCCTTGATCAAGTCCAGGTACTTGTACCCCGACCCGGTGTTCAGCAGCACGATGGTATCGTCGGCCTGCAAGAACCCCTGCTCCAGCAGCTTCTTCAACCCCACCAGCGTCGCCGCGCCCTCGGGACAAGCTATAATCCCCTCGGTGGCGGCCAGTTCGTACATCGCCTCCACCATCTCGTCGTCCTCCACCGCCAGAGCAGTCCCGCCCGTCTCGCGTATGGCCTGCAAGATGAGGTAGTCGGCGAAGGGGCCAGGCACGCGGAGACCGTCGGCAATCGTCGCGGCGTTGGGCCAAGGTTCCGCCGTGTCCTTCCCCTCGTTGAACGCCTTGACGATGGGCTGGCAGCCCGACGCCTGCACCGCAATGAATTTGGGCGGCGTTCCTTCAATCCAGCCCAACTCGAGCAATTCCTGGAAGCCTTTGTACATCCCGATGATTCCCGTGCCGCCCCCGGTGGGATATACGATGGCGTCGGGCATCCGCCAACCCAGCTGCATGGCGATTTCCAGCCCCATCGTCTTCTTGCCTTCGGCCCGGTAGGGTTCTTTCAGCGTGGAAAGGTCAAACAGGGACTGCTCTTCGGCCACGGCCACGGCAATGCGTCCAGCGTCGCTAATCAGGCCATCCACCAGGTTGAGTTCCGACCCGGCCATCAACGATTCCTTCTTGTTGGCCGCCGGCGCATCCTGGGGCATAAACACCTTAACTGGCAAGTTGCCCCGCGCCCCGTAGGCCGCGGCGGCCCCGGCGGCGTTCCCCGCCGACGGCATGGTGAACCCGGTGACGCCCAGCTCGGAGGCCTTGGACACCGCTGCCGAAATTCCCCGCGCCTTGAAGGTGCCCGTCGGGTTAAGGCCTTCTTCTTTGACAAACAGATGCCGCAGCCCCAGCTTGGCGGCCAACTGCCGCGTCTCCAGCAGCGGCGTCCCGCCTTCGCCCAGGGTCAGAATGTTCCCCTCATCGCACACCGGCATCAACTCGGTAAAGCGCCACATACTTGAGACCCGGTCCTGCCACACGCTGCGGTCCACCTCCCGGCGCATCCGGGGCAGGTCGTAGCGGGCAAACAGAACCTTGCCGCAGCAATCGCTGATTTTGCTCAACCGGGTGTGGGGATAGGTCTGGCCGCATTGGGTACATTCCAGGTGGTCGATGTAGCTGAACATAGGCGCTTTCCTTGCTTACCTCGTACTTTCCGATTGCCGTTCCGTCCATTCGGCTGTCCGTCCGGCTGTTCGTCTATCATACCCCAAAACCCCGTTGCGTTGCCCACCCCGTCGCCAAACCCGTGGGTCATCAATCCCTCTCAGTCGTTCATCCCGGTTCCCCGCAGGACCTCATCCTCCAGGGGTTTGGGGGAAGAATCCCCCCAAAGTACCCGGCCCCATCTTTCCGGCGGTCACTGTTAAAGACATCGCTTCCCATCAACTTTCATCTTACCCACAAATCGGCAGGCATAGGGTATAATCGTTCCCGGCGGCGGGCGTACACTGCCGGCCTGCCCGGATGGCCGTCACAACGGACGGCAGACACACATAAAATGTTTTTCAAGTGAGAAGACCGGATGAGCAAGTTTTTGGATGTGCTGGAGCGAATCAGGGACGGGGTGACCGCACCATTGGGGTTCGGCGCAACCCGGGCCGAAAAGCTGCCCGGCATCGCATTGGTGGCCCATGTTTCGGCCGACCACGCCGGGGGACTTGAGGCAGCCGCAACCGCCGATGCCGTTCTGGTGTCCGGCGCCGCCGGGCCCGACGGCCTCAAGCAGTTGGCCGAGTCTCTTACCATGCCCAGCGGGCCTCGGGTCTCTTCGCTCAGCGAGGATGACGCCCAAGCCTATCAGTCCGGCGGCTCCGACCTGCTGGTATTCAACCTTGAAGGGACTGCCGCATCGGCCTTGGCCTCCGAGAACATAGCCCGCATCCTCTGCGTCAACACCGGGCTGGAAGAAGCGGAACTGCGGTCCGTCGCCGCCCTGCCGGTGGATGCCTTCTTGATTTCCATGACCGGCGTTTCCGGCCCGTGGACCCTGCAGGACCTGGCTTCCCTGGGCACCATCAGCCGGCGGGTGGACAAGTACATCCTGCTGGAAGTCTCCCAGGCCCCGGGCAAGAAAGACCTAGAGACGCTGCGGGACGTTGGCGTCAGCGCGCTGGTGGTGGACGCTGCCGCCCTGGGCGCCGAGGGACTGGGTGAGTTGAAGACCGCGCTGCTGGATATGCCACGGCCCACGACCCGGAGCCGCGTCCGCAACCGTCCGATTTTGCCAGGCTCAGCCTTCGCTTCCCCGGCTGCTCCGGAGCCGGACGACGATGACGACGATGATGACGACGAGTAGCCGTGGCATCCCCGCCGGCGTTCCGGCTGACCATCCGCTCCCGACATCCGGCGGCTCTGGCTAAGCCATGCTTTTCGGTTCCTACGACCTGCTGCTCAGCGACCCGGCGTCCTTCCTGCGCCTCACCACAGTCGTATGTTTTGCGCTGCTGGTGGCCGTAACCATCCATGAGTTCAGCCACGCCCTGATTGCCAACGGCCTGGGCGACGGCACTGCCCGGCGTCTGGGCCGCCTGTCACTGAACCCCCTGCGCCACTTGGACGCCGGCGGAACTCTCATGTTGCTGGTCGTGGGATTCGGCTGGGGCAAGCCGGTGCCCGTGGACCATCATCGGCTGTCCGGCGGACGGCTGGGCATGACCCTGGTTGCCCTGGCCGGCCCACTGTCCAACTTGGTGGTCGCGTTTCTGGTGGCTATTCCCATCAAAGCGGGACTGCTGGGCGTCAGCGCGCTGGCCCTGGGACGCTCCAACCTGATAATGACCGGCGGTCTGCGGGAGGGGTTGACCGACATCGCCATGATGGTGATTTTGTTCAACCTGCTGCTGGGAGTGTTCAACCTGATTCCCGTGTTCCCCCTGGACGGTTCCCGAGTGGTCGGCGGACTGGTTCCGGCCCGTTGGGCCGAAAAATATGCTTACGTAGAGCGATGGGGGCCGGTAGTCCTGATTGCGGTGGTCCTGGTAGACATCGTGTTCGGTCTAGGAATCCTCTGGAGCATCATCGGCCCGCCGGTCATGGCGCTAATGAGCGCCGCCACCGGGTTCTGACAGTTCAATCGCCCCGAGCCTGTCGAAGGAGACCCTCCCGCGCTCCACCCCAGTCCCGCACCCCCCTCATTTCCCAGGGGGTTTGGGTGATGAATCCCACAACGTACCCCATTCACCCCGAGGTTCTCGAACCCGTTCGTCCTGGGCCCTCGAAGGACTTCAACTCCCCGAAGGGCCGAACCGCTCCGTGTGGATCCTTTCCGCCGGCGCCCCCGCCGCCACCAGCGCATCGGCAGCAGCCTCGACGAAGGGCGTGGGGCCGCAAACGTAGCTGACGGGCATGGCGGGAAGCATCGCCAGCAGCTCCTCGACCATCGGGCGGTCAACCCGCCGCGAGTACCCGGCCCACCCCACCGGCTGCTGCCGGGTCAGGGTGTAGAGCACTAACATGTTAGCGTCCTGGCTAGCTGCGGTCAGCGCGTCCCGGTAGATGATGTCCCCAGGCGCCCGGGCGGAGTAGAGCAGAATGGCCTTAACCTGGGGGGCCGCCGCCAGCTTGTGCCGTATCATGGACATCAGAGGCACAACCCCAGAGCCGCCGCCCACCAGCAGCAACGGGCCGCCGTCGTCCACGCCCCAGGTAAACGGGCCGCCAATGGGTCCCCGCAGCTCAATGGAATCGCCCGGCTCCACAACATGATGGAAGTAGGGCGAGACCTCGCCGTCGGGAATTTCTTCGACGGTAAGATCTATGAACCCGGTGGTTTCCGGCGGGGAGGCAATGGAATAGCTGCGCTGTGCTTGATAACCGTCGGGGGCGGTGAGCCGGACGTCGTAATGCTGTCCGGCCCGGAAGGGAAGCCACCGGGGAAGCTCGATGGTGAAGGTCTTGGCCCGGTAGGTCTCAACGGTAACGGCGGCGACCACCCCGGTTTGCCAGCTAACGGGTTGTTGGCGTCCGGCGGGCGTCGTCGGGGTCATGGCGTTTGGCGTTCAGCGGTGCGGTTGAGCGTGAAGCTGGCGGCGCGGGTTCAGTCGCCCCAGTACCGCTGCTCCTTCCAGGGGTCGCCGTACATATGGTAGCCAGCCTGCTCCCAGAAGCCGGGTTTGTCCTGCGGCATAAAGTGCAGTCCCCGCACCCACTTGGCCGACTTCCAAAAGTACAGGTGGGGCACCAGAAGCCGGGCGGGGCCGCCGTGGTTCGGAGCTATCGGAACGCCGTCATACTCCAGGGCCACCATACCCCGGCCCTCCACCAGGTCCGCCGTCGGGACATTGGTGGTATAACCGCCGTCGCAGAAAGCCATCACGTAGTCGTCCGGCGTGGCGATACCGGCGGCGGACAGCAGGGTGTCGAAGGTCACGCCCTTCCAGGTAGTGTCCAGCTTGCTCCACTTGGTGACGCAGTGGATATCAACCAGAATCTCGGTTTGGGGCAGCGCCGTAAACTCGTCCCAAGACCATTGGGCAACGAGTTCCGCCGTGCTGTCCACCAAGCTGAATGTCCAGGTATCCAGGGGAGTCCGCGGCGTCGGCCCGGCGGACAGCACCGGGAAGCCGTTTTCCAGATATTGCCCAGGCGGAATCGGCCGGGGAGGTTGAGGCCGCCGTCGGCCAAAGAACCCTCGTGATACCATTGCAGCCTCCGTCGTGTGGTTCCTTTTAATTCCTATCCGTTCGTCCTGGGGCCTTCGAAGAACTTCCTTATCGAAACGGTTCTTAAGTCTACCAGATTTGGTTCAGGCGAAACGCCACAGCGACAACGCCGTGCCGCCAAAGACCCATTCCAAGTCTTCGGAGCTGCAAAAGGGCAACTGTTCCATCGTGAACCGCAGGGCGTTCCGGTAACCTTCCCGCAACACCACCCGGGGGTAATCGCTGCCCCACATCATCCGGCGCGGGCCGAAGGCATCGTAGGCCATTTTCAGGTAGGGCGGGATTTCCTGGAAGGGAAAGGGTGGCCGGCAGAACTCGCCCATGCCGTGCAGCTTGACGTAGGTGTTGGGAAACCGGGCCAGTTCCAGCGCCTGCCGATATTGGTCGTCGGAGGGGCGGGTATCTTGGTAATCGCTGATCGCGTAGAAGCCCATGCCGCCCAGATGCTCAATAACGATTTTCAGGTCCGGCAGCGCTTCGACGATGCCGGCGAATTCCGGGATCAGGAACCCATCCACCGGGCCGCCGACGCTGACGCTCATCCCCAGTTCCGCAGCTTTCCGCCAAATAGCCAGGGGGTCTTCTCCCTGCGACCGGTTGAAGTTGCGGAGCCGCACCGATTCCGCGCCTTCGTTTCGCCAGCGTTCCAGGTCGTCTACGGCGGATGGGCTGTCCACGTCCACCCGGCACACCACGGCCAGCCGCCGGGGGAACCGGTGCATACACTCGATGACGTAGCTGTTGTCGGTGGTGGTCGACGACTGCACCAGCACGGCGTGCTGCACATCGTTGTACTGCATTTGAGTCAGCAGCATCTCCGCCGGCTCGTAGGTATGCAGGGCAACGTGGACATGGGTATCAACAACAATCATTGCGGCCTCGCTGCAGGGTCAATTGGGCGCCGGGGTCTCGGAATGGGGATGATGGAGTCACAACGCCGGGTATTATACCGCAAAGAACCAACAAACAGGGGGCGGCTCTTGACCTTAGCCGCCCCCTGAAACAATCTGTGTCCCGTACCGTGTGACTTACCCGGGCGAAGCCTATGTCCGGCGCAGCTTGGGGTCCAACGAGTCGCGCATCCAGTCGCCGAAGAAGTTGAACGCCAGCACCACAATCGTGATCGCCACCCCTGGCAGCAACGACAGCCACCAAACCTGCAACAACACAGTGCGGCCTTCGGACACCATGATTCCCCACGCCGGGTCGCCCGGCGGCAGCCCCAGCCCCAGGAAGCTCAAAGACGCCTCCAACAGGATGACCTGTCCCACTTGGAGGCTGGTAATGACCAACAGTGTGTTGACCGTGTTAGGGAAGATGTGACGAGCGATAATCACCGGCGCAGATAGTCCCGCTATCCTGGCGAAGGTAACGAAGTCCAACTCCTTGATTGATAAGACGTCGCCCCGGATCATCCGGGCAAACCTAGCCCACACGGTAACCACCACGGCCAGGATGATGTTTTCGATCCCAGCTCCCAGGATGGTTACGATAATCATCGCTACAAGGATTGTCGGGAATCCCAGGGCCGCGTCGGTGGCACGCATGATCAGGATGTCGATCCAGCCGCCGTGGTAACCGGCGGCCAAGCCCAAAACAGTTCCTACGAAGGCGCCAGTGCCCAAAGCGATCAGGCTGATGAAGACGCTGGTGCGGGCGCCATAGATGAGACGGCTGAGCATATCCCGACCCAGGATGTCTGTCCCCAGCGGATAGGAAGAGTTTTCGAAGGGCGCGATACGGCGGTCCAGCATAGTGATGGCGGTGGGATCGTGCTGGGCGAGCCAAGGGGCAAAGATAGCGCAGATGATCAGGATCGCCATGATGGCCAAGGGGATCCAGGGCAGACGCATCCGCTGAATCCGGCTGCCCATGTCCCGAACCCGGCCAACGGGAGATGTAGTAACCTGCGCTTCTACAGCCACGGGGTCCTCCTCAGCTATTCGTAGCGGATTCTGGGGTTGACATAGGCGTAAAGAATGTCCACCAGCAGCGCGGTGATGATGTATAGGAGCCCGGCAGTCAAAACGGTGGCCTGCACTATCGGGAAGTCACGGGTCTGGATACCGAGCAGCATCAGTTGGCCGATGCCAGGCCAGGCAAAGACCACTTCAACCGCCACCGAGCCGTTAAGCAGACCCGCCAGCGTCAGCCCCCCAAAGGTCAACAACGGAATGACGGCATTCTTCAGCGCGTGCTTCCAGACGACCATTCGCTCGGCCAAGCCTTTAACCCGAGCGAACTTGACGTATTCGCTGTCCATTACCTCCAGCATGCTGGAACGGCCCAAGCGAACCATGCCGGCCATGGCCGACCATCCCAATACGAAAGCTGGAAGGACAAAGTGATCCAATCCGCCTCTGCCATAGGTGGGCAGCCATCCTAAGATAGCCCCAAACAGCAAAACCAACATTATTGCTATCCAGAAGTTGGGCGTGGCAATGCCTGCAATGGCGAAGAATTTACCGAAGTGATCCACTATGCTGTCCCGTTTTACCGCTGACAAAATGCCCAATGGAACGCCCACGAAGACTGATAGCAGGAAAGCCGCTCCGGCCAGTTGCAGAGTGGCCGGGAACCGTTCGAACAATATCTCTCTGGCTGGTACTCCCTTAATATGAGATTTGCCAAAATCAGCGCGAATGATGCTATTCAGGAAATCTCCGTACCTGACTATCAACGGCCGATCTAAGCCCATGTTTTTCTTAAGTTGCTGATAGTCGGTGTCGAGTGCCTCAGGACCCAGCAAATAGGCTGCAGGGTCACCAGTGAGGTTCACGCTCAAGAAGACGGCCACGCTGAGGAGCCAAAGCGTAAACAACGCTTGGACTACCCGCATCAGAATGTAACGTTGCACAGATGTTCCCTATACCGGCTTGGGGAACTTGAGATCCCACCCAAGCTTTCTTAGGACGAGACCTCAAGTTCATGATTATCCAAAAGAGCCCTTGTTTAAGTAGTCTAGTGTGCTATGGTGCTGATTCCAAGACCACCGTATGCAGAGCAGAGGGATAGAAGGCCTGCGGGAGGGGTTTCCAATCTTTGACACGAGCCGACACTCCCCACTGGATGTTGACATACCCTATACCCAGTTCATATTGCTCGTCCTTCATGCGCTGGTATACGGCGTGCCAGGTAGTGTGTCGCTCAACCGGATCAAAAACCGCCATGGCATTTCGCACCATTTTGACTATCTCCGGGTCTTCACTGACGTAACTGCCTTTGGCTGTGGCTGTCGGAGGAGTGCCGTATGCGGACCTGGAAATGCTGGCTGAGTCCCTTCGGGTCTCGTTGTCACGCCACAGCAACTGGCCATGTAGAGGTCCCTTGGCGCCGGTCTCCTTCTTGAGGTTGGTCTCATCTCCTACGCGAACCTCAGCGTCGATTCCCAACTCCTTGTTCCAGAAGTCAGCCGCTATTTGGGCGGACTCTGGCAGGAAGGGAACAGCTCGCGATACCCACGTGTTGACGATTAGCGGGCCGAAATCTTTGCCACCGGGGTTGGTAGGAGTCTTGTAACCCGCTGCAGCCAGAAGTTCCCGGGCCTTGTCAGGGTCGTAAGGGAACGGGTCCAGATCCGGCTCATAACCAATTGTGCCGGGGGTTACCGATGCCCAACCCTTGACCTGCATGACTTCTGGCCCACCCCACAGTTCGTCTCGCATCTGTTCTTTGTTGATGGCGTAAGCCAAGGCCTGACGCACATTCTTATCCGAGCACGGGATTTCAGGGACATAACACCCCAAAAGGATTACCCTGAGGTAAGTCCCTTCCTGTCCGACAACAATCTTCCCGCCTCCCGAAATTACTTGTTCTTTAGTATCGAAGCTGACCGGGCCCATATCAGCCTCTCCCGCGCGAAGGGCTGCGGCTCGGGTGGCTTCTTCAGATACTTTTCGGAGGTCCAGAGAACTGAAGGGTACGCGGCGGTCTTCATAGTAGTAATCATCAAAGCGGTCAAAAGACATGACTTCTTCTTGAACGTGGCGAACCAAGCTCATTATCCCGGCTCCCACAGGGTCCTTGTCATAGGCCACTATCAAGCTTTCGTCGTGGATATTTTCCAATTCCCAGCCAGGAGTGACGACACCCTGGCAAGCTCCGTCGGTGTCTGAAATGAAGCCCAAGAACCCTGAGTCTGCATTGATGTGGGTCAAGCTAACTTCGTTGTCGCTGATTAGCTCTATCTTTTCCACATTCTGCGAGGCTCTTCTCGCGCTGCCGCTAGTGGCGACTTCTTGGACCCCAGGACCGAATTGTTGTAGCCAGTCGAAATAAACGTCTTCAGCAGTTACCTGACGACCGTCATGGAACTTGCCGTCATCCCTTATGGTGACAGTCCAAGTAACGCCGTCTTCGGAAATGTTCCACGCTTCAGCCATGCCGGGAATGTACTCTCGATGTTCATCGCTGCGCACCAGAAAATCGTGCACGATATTGAAGTAGTTGTGACAGTTGGTGCCGTGTATCGGCAAGAACCTGCCGCCCCAGCCGCCTACCATCACTGTGAATGTGGTTTGGGCCACCTCGGGCATGGCGGCCGGTGCTGGCATAGCCTCCTTCGGCGCGGCAGTTGGAGCCGGAGCGCTAGTTGGCGCAGCTTGGACTTGGGCAGGCTCTTGCGGTATGTCCGCCGGGGCCGCCGCAGAACCACAGGCTACCGCCAACACCAGCGTAAACGCCAGTATGGGAAGCAGCCACGCAATGGGTTTTGTTTTTGAACCACACCAAAACTGCATAATGTCCCCCTTAATACTTGAGCGATAATATGTGCCTCTTTGACCAAGTCTGGGTTCCCCATGAGTTAGTGTGTATTGCCGCCGATAACTTCCCGCTGCGTAAGGGGTTCGCCTCCCCTGCCGGCAACGGTCAAAAGATTTCACGATACTAGCATCGGCGGTATTGATTGTCAATTGTATCGGGTAGTTTAACCGTGTTTCGCTCCATAATAGGTTATTAGCGAATGTTATACGTCTATCAACTCACAATTTGGTTGCGCTCCTGAAAAACCAATGATGGCTTTCGTCAAACGGGGGCGGATTCTGTATTGCGGTCACCGGAAGCCACTGGAATCTGAGCAGCCTCACCCGGCTATCTAGGTGTCGAAGCCCGCCTAGGGGTACAATAGTGTGCGCCTTCACAGCTGCCGGGTCTCTCCTCCATTATTCGTAGCGGATTCTGGGGTTGACGTAGGCGTAAAGAATGTCCACCAGCAGCGCGGTGATGATGTAGAACAGGCCAGCAGCTAACACGGTGGCTTGTATTATTGGGAAGTCGCGGCGGCTGATGCCCTCCAGCATCAGCCGGCCGATACCCGGCCAGGCGAAGACGACCTCGATAGCAACTGAACCATTAAGCAACCCGGCCAAGGTTAAGCCGCCAAAGGTCAACAGGGGAATCACGGCGTTCTTCAAAGCGTGTTTCCAGACCACCATTCTCTCGGCCAAGCCTTTGACCCGGGCGAACTTGACATACTCGCTGTCCAGCACGTCCAACATACTGGACCGGCCCAGCCGCACCATGCCGGCCATTGCCGACCACCCCAGCACAAAGGCCGGCAGGACGAAGTGATCCAAGCCGCCCCTGCCATAGGTGGGCAACCAACCAAGGATTGCCCCAAAGAGGAGGATAAGCATGATGGCAATCCAGAAGTTGGGCGTGGCAATGCCCAAGATGGCAAAGAACTTGCCAAAAGTGTCCAGGAAGGAGTCTCGCTTCAGAGCAGAAACGATGCCCAAGGGGATACCCACGAACACCGACAGCAGGAAAGCCGCCCCTGCCAGTTGCAGAGTAGCAGGCAGGCGTTCCAAGAGGACATCGCGGGCAGACCGGCGCATCAGGTGAGACCGGCCAAAGTCACCCCGCGCGATGTCCGTCAGGAAGTCGCCGTATTGAACGATCAGAGGCCGATTTAGCCCCAAATTTTCCTTGATTTGTTCGTAATCAGCGTCGGTGGCATCGGGTCCCACCAAGAGAACCGCGGCGTCCCCGCTTATGTGAACGCTCAAAAACACAGCCACGCTCAGAATCAATAACGTGAACAATGCTTGCACGAATCGTAGAAGAATGTAACGTTGCACCTACGCTCCTCATGCTTAGCTTCGGAGGACTATTGGCTAAAGTCTTGGCTCGCCGGGTTTACTACCGGTGGTAGGCACGGCGGGCCAAGAAACCCTTGTTAAGACGTAACAGCGATTATTTCGCTAACGTTTGATGCTTTATTAGACGATCACTCGTTCAAAACCAGGGTATGAATTCCCGAGGGGTAGAACGCCAGGGAAAATGGTTGCCAGTCCGCAACCCGTGGGCCAACAGCCCACGGGATGTTTATGTAGCCGACTCCCAATTCATAGCTTTCGTCTCTTTGGCGCAGGTATAACTTTGCCAGTGATTCTGCCCGCTTCTCCGGGTCGGTCACCGCGATCGCTTTCTGCACTGTCTCGAACAATTCGGGATTGTTGTGCAGACGACTGGTGTGGTCGGGAGTACCGTAGCTGCTCCGCCCACCTCCGGCATCCACTCGCGCTTCGTTGTCTCTCCATAAGATTTGGCCGTTTAGCTCTTGGGCTAGGGTAGCCTTTTTCAGGGCAGATTCGTCCCCAACACGCACTTCCGTATCAATACCCAACTCTCGCCTCCAGAATTCGGCGGCTAGTTGAGCCGATTCCGGCAGGAATGGCATGGCAGTGGAAGTCCACGTATTAACAATCAACTGCCCGAAATCTTTTCCTCCGGGGTTGGTAGGAGTCTTATAGCCTGCTTCGGCAAACAACTGCCGAGCCTTGTCCGGGTCAAATGGCCAGGGGTCTAGTTCCTGGGTGTAACCAATTGTGCTGGGAGTAGTGGAGGCCCACCCCTTTACTTCCATCACCTCCGGCCCTCCGAACAGCTCATCTCTTATCGTTTCTTTGTCAATGGCGTAATCTAATGCGTGGCGGACCCGCTTGTCGCTGCAAGGGTAATTCAGCTCTTGCCAACATCCCATCACCATCACCCGGAAATAGATGCCTTCTCGACCGAATACGAGTCGGCCCCCTCCTGCTTTTACCTGTTCCCTGGCGTCCAGGCTTGCGGGAGCAACGTCTGCTTCTTCGGCCCGGATGGCCGCCACTCGGGTAGCCTCTTCTGGAACCAGTCGCAACTCCAAGTTGGAGAATTTCACGCGTCGGTCTTCATCAAAACCGAGGTCCGGCTGGTAATAGTAGTCGTCGAAACGCTCGAACTCCATTACTTCAGCGGGGACATGCCTCGTCAACCGCATGGGTCCAGCTCCGATCGGGTTCTTGGCGTAAGCTTCGACATCTGCCTCAATGTGCTGTTCGGCGCGCTTGGGCAAGATAACCCAAGGGCTGGAACTTGCCGCGGACAACGAGAGAGTAGGTATACTGCCGTCGGCGATAGTAGTGGTCATGGTAACCTTGTTTGGTCCCGCCTGTTCGATTCTGTCCATAATGCGCGCCCTGGACTGGGCGGCGCTTTGGGTAGCATATTCCTTGGCATCCGGGCACCATTGGTGACACCAAGTCCACCACACATCCTCCGCTGTTAGGTCCGTGCCATCATGGAATTTGACCCCGTCTCTAATAGTAACGGTCCACGTCAGACCATCTTCGGAAACACCCCAATCCGAGGCGATTCCCGGGATTAACTCCGCTGTCTCAGTAGTTTCGACTAGGAACCCGCCGAAGAAGCGGATGTAGTTGTTGCTACCGCCCACGTCAAACGTGTAATCGAAGTTTTCGCTGCCCAGACCGCCGATCATCCAGGTCACGGTGCCGGGATGTACTTCGGTCATTGCCGCCGGCTGTTCCGGGGCGGCGGCGGGGACCGCGGTGGGCTGAGTCTGTACCGCCGCGGGAGGCTCAGCAGCACCGGAAGTGTCGGCTGGCTCGGCGTCGGTGGTCTGCGCTGCGGAGCCGCAGGCTACCGCCAACACCAGCGTAAACGCCAGTATGGGAAGCAGCCAGGCAACTGGTTTCGTTTTAAGACCATACCAATATCGCATAAAGTCCTCCTCCTAACGTATAGCGATCGCCCTGTGCCTCATCGACCATTTTCCAGTATCCTGCATCCCGGCCCTCAGTTCGGCTATACATGGCCGGAAGGTGATCGGAGTCTAGCATCGGCCCCGCATAGTGTCAAACAATGCAACTGATGTAATGCTATTATGCCCTATATTGGCTATTTGATGGATGGGTTTCGTTTTCAACAGAGACATTAAAAGCATTCCTCTGTCAACATGCGCCGACTATCGTCAACCGCGATTGGCGAGAGCCTGTGGGGCCAGCAAATACCGTTGCCCCGGAAGAGGGGAAGAAACAACATCGGCTGCACGGACCTGGGGCCATCCAGACCGGGCAGCCGACGACGAACCTAAGTGGAGCAAGGGGACTCTATATCCGGCGCAGCTTGGGGTCCAGCGTGTCGCGCATCCAGTCACCAAAGAAGTTAAACGCCAGCACAACCGCCGTAATCGCCAGACCGGGCAAGAGGGCCAGCCACCAGACATCCAGGATTACCGCGCGTCCTTCCGACACCATAATTCCCCAAGAAGGGGCCCCAACGGGTAACCCCAAGCCCAGGAAGCTCAAAGAGGCTTCCAACAAAATTACTTGCCCAACTTGCAGGCTGGTAATGACCATCAGGGTATTGACGGTGTTGGGGAATATGTGGCGGGCAATTATCGTCGCCGTCGACACCCCCGCTATCTTGGCGGAGACCACGAAGTCCAACTCCTTTATTCCCAGCACGTCGCCCCGTATCATCCGGGCGAACCGGGCCCAGACCGTCACCGCCACCGCAAGGACGATGTTCTCAATGCCTGCCCCCAGGATGGTTACAATCATCAACGCCACCAGGATGGTCGGAAATCCTAAAGTGGCGTCGGCGGCCCGCATAATAATTATGTCCGCCCACCCAGTTTTGAAACCGGCCAATAGGCCCAACACGGTACCCACGAAGGCGCCCGTGCCCAGAGCTATCATGCTAATCAAAACCGCGGTTCGGGCTCCGTAGATCAGCCTGCTCAGCATATCCTGGCCCAGGATGTCAGTACCCAGGGGGTACGTCAGATCCTCGCCGGGCGCAATCTTGGCTTCCAGGATGCTGACCTCCATAGGGTCATGGGGCGCCAGCAGCGGGGCAAAAACGGCGCAGACCAGCAGCAATACCATTATGGTCAGGGCAATCCAGGGCAGTTGGGCTTGCCTGGCTTGCCTGGGTATGGCTAATAATCGGTCAGCTATGCCGGGGGCAGCGGTAAGCGACGCCATAGAACCTCCCTCGTCAGTCGTACCGAATTCTGGGATTTACATACGCATAGAGGATGTCTACCAGAAGGGCTGTGACAACGTAGAAGGCCCCGGCAGCCAACACCGTGGCTTGGATCACCGGGAAGTCCCGCTGGCTAATGCCCTGGAGCAATAGGCGTCCGATACCGGGCCAGGCAAAGACCACCTCGATCACGACCGAGCCATTGAGTAGGCCTGCCAATGTCAAACCGCCAAAGGTCAACACCGGAATGATGGCGTTTTTCATGGCGTGCTTGTAGATTACTATCCGTTCCTGGAGGCCCTTGATGCGAGCGAACTTGACATACTCGCTGTCCAGCACCTCCAGCATGCTGGAGCGGGCCAACCGGACCACTCCGGCCATGCTGGCCCACGAGAGGACGAAGGCAGGCAAAATATAGTGAGACGGCCCCCCCCGGCCGAAGGTGGGCAGCCAGCCCAGGATCGCCCCGAACAGCAGGACCAGCATGATGGCAATCCAGAAGCTGGGGGTGGCGATGCCCAACACGGCAAAAAACTTGCCTGCGGTGTCCCAAATGGTGTCTCTTTTTATCGCCGACAAGATTCCCAGGGGTACGCCGACGACGACGGTCAGGACGAAGGCGGCGAAGGCTAGCTGAAAGGTGGCGGGGGCCGCCTGGAAGAGCAACTGCCGTGCGGTACGGTTCATGGTGTGAGACCGGCCAAAGTCGCCTTGGGCAACCTCGCCCAAGAACTTCGCGTACTGTACCGGTAGCGGCTTGTCCAAGCCCAGGTTCTTCTTCATCACCTCGTATTCTGCCAGGCCATCGTCGGGACCCAGCAGGTACAGAGCGGGGTCCCCGGTTAGATGCGAGCTCAGGAACACAGCTATGCTGAGCCCGAGTAGCGTTATTATTGCCTGGACCAATCTTATCAAGATATAGCGCTGCACGGACTACCTCTCTACAGAAATTGGTTGTTCCGTAGTTGTCCCGTAATTGTTCCGACGGTTATTTGAAGCCCCACCCTCCCAACCTGTGGCTGGAGGGTGGGGCGAAGTTAACTGCTAAGCCGCATACTCGCTGAAAGCGTAACGCCCAAGCACCATGAGCTACTGCGGTATGGTTATGGTGTGGTAGGCACAGGCATACTCGCAGACGGGGAAGGGATCCCAGCCCATAATGCGGGGTCCGACGCCCCAGGGAGCGTTGACATAACCAAGAGACAGGTGGTAGGACTCGTCCCGCATCCGGGTGTAGGCTGCGTTCCAGTCTTGCTCCGCCGTCGGCCCACCAGTCGAAAGCATGGTTTCGGTCAACAGGTCAAAAATCTCCTGGTCGTTGTGGACCCTGGTGTTGGGTTGGAACGCGCGGTTGGCCTCGCTTTCGCTCTGCGGCGTTATGGCAACCGCCCGGGTAATTCCCGCGCCATCCATCCTGGTATTTTGTGCCACCCACACGGCCTGACCAGAGAAGTTCTCAGGAGTCTTGGTGCGGATTTTGCCGTAGGTTACCTTGTCATGGACCCGCACTTCCACTTCCAGCCCCAACTCGTCTTCCCAGTTGGCGGCGGCCAGCCTGGCCGACTCGATGAGGGTAGGGAGCAAAGGATCCGGATAGGTGTTTAGCACCATTGGCCCGAAGTCTTTTCCACCAGGATTGTCCGGGTTCTTGAGACCCGCCGCAGTGAACAGCTCGCGGGCCTTGGCCGGGTTGAATTCGAACGGGTCCAACTCGGGGGAGTACCCGATGGTACTTTCGGTTACGATCCAGAACCCGTTTATCTTGAACACCTCAGAGCCGAAGAGACCGTCCCGCATCTCCTCCTTGTTGATGGCGTAGTTGAGGGCCTGGCGGACGCCCTTGTCGTTGCAGGGCAGCGACGGATCGTAGCACCCAAACAGGTAAGATTCGATAATCACCGATTCGGGGCTGAAGACGACGCTGCCACCACCAGATTCGACCTGGTTGAAGGTCGCCTGGCTGATGCGCCCGATGTCCCCCTCACCAGTGGACAGAGCCGCTACCCGGGTGGCTTCTTCGGGGACCAGCGTCATCAGCATTTCGCTGAATTTCATCCGCTTGTCGGTCGGATAACCGTTTGCGGGCTGGTAGTAGAACTCGTCGAACCGTTCGAAGAGCATCGACGTCTGCGGGATGTGCTCGACCAAGTCCAGCGGGCCGGCGCCGACGGGGTCCAGGTTATAAGCGTCCGATTGTTCCTGGCTGTACACGAGCGGGCGCTTGGGCATAACCTGGCCCGACGAAGCTCCACCCTCATTCTCCGACCAGTACACTGCTACGTCAGGTATGGGAACCTTGGCCGTCACGCTGACCTGTCGGGGCCCGGGTCCCAGCTCCACTTTTTCGGAGATCTTGGAAAAAGCGATGGCAACGCTGCCGCCATACTCCCCGGCTTGCGGCCCGACGGTATGCTGGAGCGTCCACAACACATCCTCCGTGGTGATGTCCGCCCCGCCGTGGAACTTGCCTCCTTCGCCGATCGTGTATACCAGGGTTTTGCCGCCGTTGGTCATTTCCCACTTTTTGGCGATACCGGCGCCAATCTGCATCTGCCCGTCGATGCGGTCCCAAGATGTCAAGCTTCCGTGGATATGTTTGCGCGGTTCCTTGGCCAGATTGCCGATGGTGTTATCGAAAACCTCCGCGCCGAAACCGCCCAACATCAAAGTCACCCTGCCGGAACTGACCTCGGTCATGGATGGCGCCGGTTCTGCAGCGGCCTGCGGGACCGCGGTGGGCTGCGCCGGCACTGCTTCCGCCGCCGGCGGTGCAGCCGCGGAGGTGTCGGCCGGTTCCGCGTCGGTGCTCTGCGCTGCGGAGCCGCAAGCAACGCTGAACGCCAGAACCACGATTAAGGCGGGAATCATCCAAGTTCGAAATAATGCTATCCGATGAGAAATCTTCTGCACCTTGACCCTCCTTTGGACTCGTTAGTTATCGGTTAGAACCAAGCTATCGGGTTATGACGGCGAGCTAAAACCACCGCGCCCCCGACGCCCATCCCCCAAGTTTGCGGGAGTCTAGCACCCACAAATTGCATTGTCAATATGCCAAGCAGCCATCACAAAAGAACACTGCTATTCAATGCTTTGGTGTTACGATTAGCGTTGCCATACCAATTTACGCAAACATTATCATGCAATTAGCTATCCACTTCGTTCAACATAATGACGTCCTTCGCAACGTTTCCGTTGCCCGGAAACACCGATAATTCCCTCCGCAGGTCATGTGACTCGTCAGACAGGGTCTTCCCGCGGATAAGTCGCCGTCCCCGGCAAATGCTCGCAAAATGTGGGGCGGCCGGCCAAAAAGAACGTCCTGTGAGACCCTAGTATTACAACGACGGTTGGCATGATAGGATGACGGGGTAGTTGGGGAAGGCTTGGGCAAGTGAGGCAGGGAAGTGGATGCTGCGGTTTTCGAGCAGGTGTACGGGGCCTTTCAGGGTTTTCACGCTTACTTCGCTCCGCTGTTTGGCCGCCGGGAGACGCGGGACCACAGCCGCCATTATCTCCAGGCCCTGCTGGTGCAATCCGGGGAGCGGCGCAACGCCGAGAATCTGTCGGAGGCGGTTCCGGCGTCAGCCAGGGTGATGCAGCGGTTTCTCGCTGAATCCCCCTGGGATGACGACACAGTCATAGGACGCCTTCAAGAGTACTTGGGACCCCGGCTTGGACATCCGGATGCGGTGTGGGTGCTGGACGGCAGCGACTTCCCGAAGCAGGGCAGGAAGTCCGTGGGAGTGGCCCGTCAGTACTGCGGGAGACTGGGCAAGGTGGCCAACTGCCAGGCCGGAATGTTCCTGGCTTATGTCAGCCCGCTGGGACGGGCCTTGGTGGACAAAGGGCTTTATCTGCCGGAAAGCTGGACCTCGGACAAAGACCGGTGTGAGGCGGCGGGGGTTCCGGAGGAGAGGCAGGGCTACCGGTCGAAGACCCAATTGGCGCTGAAGATGGTGGAGCGGGCCTTGGAGCGGGGACATCTGAGGGCCGGATGGGTTGCCGGGGACGACGCCTTCGGGATGTCTCCGTCCTTCCGGGA
Source organism: Dehalococcoidia bacterium (assembly GCA_965262735.1). Classification (GTDB taxonomy): domain Bacteria; phylum Chloroflexota; class Dehalococcoidia; order Lucifugimonadales; family UBA3495; genus CATOSK01. Next base: position 1,651,663 of record CBDHFS010000002.1, read on the forward strand.
GGGACTGGCGGCTCTGGGGATGCGCTACGTGCTGGACGTTCCCGGCGGCACCACGGTCTGGCCGCTGGAGCCAGTCTGGACCAGTCCGGAGCATCAGGGGATCGGGCGTCCCCGCAAGCCTAGGCTGGTGGGCGGGCAGCGGCGCACCATGGAGGAGCGCAGTGATGAATTGCCGGAGGAGGCCTGGCGTGAGATTACGGTGGCCGAGGGAAGCCAGGGTCCCCGCAGCTACCGGTTCAGCGCTCAGAGGGTGCGTCCAACCAGCAGGCGGAAGCCTGGCGAAATCCACTGGGCCATTTACCGCCGGAACCTGGACGGCAGCGAGCCCCGCTACTACCTGTCCAACGCTCCCGGGGATACTCCCCTGGAGACCCTGGCATACGTGGGTGGCTCCCGGTGGCGCATAGAAACGGAGTTCGAGACGGAGAAGAGCGACGTGGGGCTGGACGAGTACGAGACCCGCACCTGGGCGGGATGGCATCATCACGTGGCCCTGTGCCTGCTGGGCGGAGCGTTTCTTCTGAGCCTGCAACAGGCTTGGGGGGAAAAAGATGCCCCGGATCACGAAACCGCAGGTCTACCGGGTGGTGCGGGAGATGCTGCCCCGGGAACGGTTCGGGCCGGCTGAACTGCTGCGGTGGCTGGAGGAGACGCAAGAATGCAACGAGCGGGCCAGACGCTCCCATGCCAAGCGCCGAGCCGCCCTTCGTGCCTCCCCACACGTCCCTCCTTGAACCGTCGTTGTAATACTAGGGGCTTGCCCCCGCGAATACGGGGGAAGAACGGGAAGAAAGGATTGATGGGCTTTGCAATTGCCCTGGACGCGGAGGGCTCCGGCCCAACGGGGCCGGGTGCCCTCATTGGGACAGTAGAGAGAGGCGGTTGCGGGGTTATTGCGGTTATTGCTTGGAAAGAGTGGGGTCGTCCGTCCCCAACGGGACGTTTGTGGGCGTCATGGGAACCAGCCTGGGACGGGAGTGGGCCCGCCACAATTCCAGGGACTGTTGGGTTATTCCGATTACCGTGGCCGTCACGGTGCCGGCCACGGCCGCGCTGAGGTGGATGGTCGTGTCCAGGGCGAAGCGGCTCCACCAGTAGCTGGTGTCTACCCCCGGCCCATAGATGTAGCCAATGTAAACCCCCGCCACGGCGCCGGCGCACACCGCCACCCACATACCCAGCGACCAGTAGCGGTTCCACCGCAGGTTAATCCATCCCAGGCGGGCGCCGATACCCGCCGCCAAGCCAATAGACACCAACTGAATGGTAAAGTGCAAGTCTTGCGGCCACGGATAACCCAGCAGCAGGTTAATCACGCGGCCCCCAACATCGCCCAGAAAGGTCAATACTATCGCGAAGGCAAAACCGGCCAAGGTACGGGCAATCCAGACGACGCATATTCCCATGCTTATACCTTCATCACCGTGCTTGCTTCAGCCAAGCGCCACGTTCGGCCAGGGAAAGAATTCAGGCCGTCCCGGGTACGCACCGGCGCTGAGTGTTAACCGTCGGTCCAACAGTTTGATTCGTTGGCGGCAATTGGTGATATAATACACCACCGAAGGCGGAAGGGACACGCCTACATTTTTTCACCATTCATTGAAGGAGGTCTGCTTTATGCAGCAACGCAACCGGGAGAAATTTGAGGCAGGAGCCGTCTCATTCATCGTCCAGCACGAGCTTTGGGACGGAAACATCCAGGACCACTCCGACCAGGGCGTCGCCATCCTGGTCCAGGGCGAAGCCGGCGGCAATGACACCACCCTGCTGCGCTTCAACTGCTTTGACATCGAACGCAGCTACGTCTACGGTCCGGAAGGCAAGAACAAGCTGTGCCGCATGGACCCCACCGTTGACGGCAACCCCATCGGCTGGACGATTACCCAGATCCGGGACATGCTCCCCGCCATGCTGACCGCGGCCGGCTACGAAGACATCGCCAACTCGGTGGACACCAGCAAAGTGGCCGGCGTTCTCGGTGACCTGGACGCCAAGGCCAGGGAGTTGTTCGCCACCGGCCGCAACACCGTCAAGCACAACCGCGGCCACGATATGTTCGAGGCCGGCAACTTCCGGTTCGGCCTGGAAATGCGGAAACAGGCAGGCGGCGACGGCGGCTTGGCCATTCACGTCTTGTCCGACCTGGCCGGCACCCCCGGCCGCACCTACATGGAAGAGACCGAAATGCTGGCCTTCGACTGCTTCCGCATCGACCCCCATTATCACTACGGCCCCCGCAACAAGAACCACCGGATTTTCTGGGACCAGACCCTCGTGACCGACGCTCTCGAGTGGACCCTGGAGCAGTTCCGGACCGGCAGGCTGCGGGACATGATTGCCCGCGCCGGCTACCCCGGCGTGGCCGCCGACTACGACCAGCGGGTCGTGGACGACATCTTCCCGGCCTTGGCCGCCCGCGCCCGGGAGATTCAGGCCCAGCCGCTGCCGGAAGAACCCACCCCCAACCTGGTCCCCCGCTAACCCAACCACTCCAAGGAGAGACCAGACAGTAAACCCAAGAGGGGCGCCGAATTCGGCACCCCTCTTTGTTGGTGGCGATTGCTTAGACTCCCAAGAGTTGTACAATGCGGCTTAGAATGCCGGGAACCTTTGGACTCAAGGGACGTTGCATGGATAGAGAGGGGGTGTCAGCAGAACTCTGCCTGACGGTCCTCCGCCTCCACAATTGCTGTCAGGACAATCTGCCGGTTCTGCCGTTGTTCCTCCGCCCTCATAACGATACTCCCTTACACCGGCGGACAATAACCATGCTTACGCGCTGCCCCTCTACGCCGCTACAGGTTTGAAGTAAGGGACGCTAATCCGGTCGGTCGCTTGAACGAAAGTGACCTCCACCGGCATTCCGATGGTGACTTCCCGGGGGTTGCACTCCACGATGTTGCTGAACATCCGGACCCCTTCCTCCAACTCCACCAACGCCAGCACGTAGGGAACCTCCTGGGCAAACCCTTGGGTGCGGTTCTGATAGGTGACGGTGTAGGTCCAAACGGTGCCACGGCCGCTGGCCCTGACCCATTTGATGTCGTTGGACCAGCAGTTGGCGCAAATTCCCCGCGGGTAGAACTGGTATTCGCTGCACTTGTCGCACCTTTGGATCACCAACTCGCCCCGTCGGCACGAGTCCCAATACGGCCTGGTTTCTCCGACGACGCTGGGCAACGGCTTGTTCCATTCAGGCATAACCTAGTCCCTCCCAAGAATTACGGTGCCGCCGCTGTGGCGCGACCCCAGGGCGCCGCCGGTGCCGTGGCACAGGGCCACCTGGCAGTTTTCGACCTGGCGCGGCGTCCCTTCGAACTGATGCCGGAGTTGGCGGGTGGCTTCCAGCAGCAGGAAGATGCCCCGCATCCCCGGATGGTTGGATGACAGGCCACCGCCGTCGGTGTTGATGGGCAGCTCCCCGCCGACCTGAAGCCTACCACCAGATACAAACTCGCCGCCTTCGCCCTTCTTGCAGAACCCCAGATCTTCCAGAGTCTCCACCACGGTAATGGTGAACGAGTCGTAGATCATCGCCATGTCAATGTCATCGTGGGTCACGCCGGCCATCTCGAAAGCCCGAGGGGAACTCTGGTGGGCGGCAATATACATCAGGTCGCGCTGTCCCGCTCCCTGGTGGGCAATAGCCTCGCCGGTCCCGAGCACCCACACCGGACGCTGCCGGCAGTTGCGGGCCAACTCGGGCGAGGCCACCACCACCGCACCGCCGCCGTCGGTAATGACGCAGCAGTCCAGCAGGTGCAGCGGTGAGGAAATGACGCGGGCGTTCACTACGTCGCCCACGGTTATGGGAGTGCGGAACAGGGCGTCCGGGTTCATGGAAGCGTGTTTCCGCACTGCCACCGAGACCTCGGCCAACTGCTCCGACGTAGTGCCGTACAGGTGCATGTGCCGCTGGGCAATCATGGCATAGAGTCCCACGGTCGTCAGACCGTAAATTTCCTCAAAGCTGTCCGGCGACGGGTCGAGCCGGGGGTGTCCGTAGCGTCCCACGCCGCCGGTGCCCACCGACACGCCTCCTGACCTGGCCAGGCTGCTGTAGGTGATGACGGCGCAGTTGATGCGGCCAGCGGCGATGGCAGTCAGCGCGTGGGACAGGTGAAACTCGAAGGAACCGCCGCCGACGGTGGTGTTGTCGACGTACTTGGGGTACATATTCAGGTAGTCGGCCAGGTTCATGCCGCTGTTGCGGATGCTGCTGGAAGCGGTGAACAGGCCATCGACGTCGTCCTTGGCCAAGCCAGCGTCTTCCAGGGCCTTGATGACGCTCTCGCCCTGAATTTGCAGCTCGCTCAGGTCGGGGGCGTAACGGGTGACGTGCTCGTGGATACCCACGATAGCGGCGCCATGACGAAGATCAACCATGCAGAAGATTCCTCCAAAATGAGGTTTGGCAAGACGGCCCCATTATGCCACATATAAAAGGAAGGGGGTAGCAGGGGATCCTCGAAGCAGACCATCGTAAAGTCCCTTTCAAGGACTTCCTCATCCAGGGGGTTGGGGGGATGAATCCCCCAAAGTACCCCATTCTCCCCTCCGCCAATCGCCCGTCGTTGACAGCGCAACGCAGCGGATTTATCATCAAAGCCCAAGCGGGCGTAACTCAGTGGTAGAGTGTTTGCTTCCCAAGCAAAAAGTCGTGGGTTCGAATCCCATCGCCCGCTCCAAGTTTTTCTTCTTTTTCCTGCTGACTAACCCATTTAGCGTCCTGTCCTCAACAGTGTCCCGTACCGGTTACCCCGGGGAACGGTGCTATACTGGCTAAAATCCCGTTAATTTCGATGGGTGAAAGTGATGGTGCTACAACCTGAATCGGGATCGTCAATAACCAAGGTCTGGGCGAACAATTTCCGAAGCATCGAACACGCCGACTTGGAGTTGGACCCGCTAACAGTATTGGTGGGCCCTAACGCTTCGGGCAAGAGCAATCTTCTGGATATCTTGGGATTATTCGCCGATACCGTTAGATACGGTATCGAAACCGCCGTGAACTCTCGCGGCGGTATTGATTCCATAGGACGACGGGCCCGAAACGGAAGGGTGTTGAACCCCGAAATCGGCTTCCGTTATGATTCCCCAAGGAGCGTCCTCGAATACAGCTTTACTTTGGACAGGCTCAGTGAAGGTGATTTCACCATTAAACGTGAGTTCGCCAAGTTGTCAGTCGCCGAACCACAAGTCGAGTCCTGCGAGGTTGAGTTCGCGGACGGTAAATTGGTAAAACCATCACTAAACGAGGTGGGTCTACCAGAATTTTTCAAAGGAACTAAGGAACCCGGACCCGAACGCTTGCGTTCCATTTTGATGAAGCGTTTAGAAGATGGGTTTGGCGACCAAAACCTCCAATTGATTTCTTCAGGCTTTCTACCCATCTTGTCATTGTTGGACTTGATAGAGTCGAACCGAAATCGTGAGTCGGCTATCAATCATTATCCACTCCACCAAGCTTTGCGCCGTGCAACAAATGGATTGTCCAGAATTCATCATTACCACATTTTTCCCAACTCGTTGCGCGAAATCAGGAAAAGCGCCGACCCACACCCCCTGTCTCCCGGAGGGGAAAATCTAGCGTCCACATTACGGGGAATGCTGAAAGACGCAAACCGCTTCACCCCGGATCTCAGATCCGCTTTGGGTTGGGCAGTCCCTGAAATCAGAGACTTTCGTGTCAAGCGCCTAGGTAGCTTCGAGATAGTTGAACTGAAGCATCAGCGTGCCGACGAGAAAGAAAAGGGCACATGGTTCGACCTGTCCTTCGAGTCGGACGGGACGATCCGCCTGCTGGCCATGCTGACTGCCCTTTTCCAGGAACCGGCCCTACCGCTTATTGGACTGGAAGAGCCGGAGTTGGCGATTCATCCCGGAGCGATGGCGGTGTTGGCGGAGACCATGCGGGAAGCATCCCTCCGGGGACAGGTTGTGGTCGCTACTCACAGCCCGGACTTGATCGACCGTTTGCCGGTGGAGAGCATCAGGGCGGTTTCCGCCGAAAGCGGTTCAACAAAAGTGGGAAGGGTAGCGCCCCACCAGCTAAAGTCGGTCAGGGAAGGACTGTTTTCCGCCGGTGAACTGCACGGACTGATGGGTCTCTACCCGGAAGACGCCGGAGAGTAACCGGGGTGCCAACCATCGTGCCAATAGTGGAAGGGGTCGGGGACCTTTCAGCCGCGCCGGATCTCCTGTACCGGATTCTGTGGGAAAAGCACAATCGGGCCGACGTTGTTGTGGCCCGGGGAAAGGCTCGTGTGGTGGTGACCAACGGACGGTCAAATTTGGAAACCAAATTAGCCCAGTTCCTGGGGTACGCCCAAAACCAAAGGGAGTGCGACGCAATCCTCATTCTTTTGGACTCTGATGACGACTGCCCCGTGGAGTTGGCCCAACGGTTGTCCAGGCAGTGCCGCGAAATCGGGGTCAGGGTGCCGGTTGAAATTGTTTGCGCCCACCGAGAGTATGAGTCCTGGTTCCTTGCCAGTTGGGATACCGTCAAGGAAGGGGCCGGCTTCCCCGACACCATTGCGCCAAACAGATCGGTCAAGTCCGTTGGCGACCCGAAGGGGTGGATAACGGAGTTGATGCCTGGGGGACAAACCTACAAGGAGACCTCCCACCAGGCATCGTACAGCAGAGCCATTGACTTGGGCTTGGCCCACCAAAATTCCCGGTCATTCCGGCGGCTGTGTCATGCCCTTGAACAACTGGCGGGCGCCATACCGCCACACCCCTAACCCGGGCCCCCATCCCCCCAAGGGACGCTTGCCATGCCCCGCTCCTGCCGCAGTTCGTTAATCGTCACCACGCCCCGGTCCAACAGCTGCATTTCCCGGCTTACCCGTTGGTTTTCGTCTTCCTGCAACGCCTCGATGGACGACAGGTCGAACTCCAGCCCGAGGCCCGGATATCCCAGCCGCGGTAGGAGCATCCGGGTCAACTGCTCCTCCAGAAACTTCAACTCTGGCACGATGGTATTCCGCCAGAACATCCGCTCCGCCGCGTTGATGTTGGCGAAGGTGGCCCGCTCCAGGTCGGCCAGCAGCGGCTTGGGCACCCCGAAGGCGCGGCTCACCTCCTCCAGGCTCCACCGCAAACCCTGGATGAAGTCCATATCCTTGTGGCTAACTCCCAGCGATTTGATGTCCTTGATGAAGTTGGTGATGGCCGGACGGTGGGCGTTGCCCGATCCCTGGTAGCGCGCCTCCCACCGGCTGTAAAAGTCCGCAATCTCGCTGTCGGTCATGTTCTCGTCGGTCAGCATCACGAAGTCCGGCTGCGCCGAGTTGCGGAAGAAGTTGCGATTGAACCTCATGCCGTCACAGCCCGTGTCCACCGACAGACGGCTGGGCGTCAGCGGTGAAAACCCGGCATACTCCTCCAGTGGATTGTAGTAGCGCAGCCACACCACCTCGTCCGGCGTGTAGGCCACCGGCCCCGACCGGCCCTGGTAGACGAACCCCCGCAGGTAACGCCGCTCGTCGGGTAGCGGCGTCACCCGGTCCGGGCGCAGCGGCCAAATCTGCCATTCGCCGACGGCATCCCGCTCCAGAGTCCAGAAGGCTGAACCCCACAGGTTCAGGTGGATTTCGGTGCTGCGCCACAGGTCGTTGCTGGTGGTCCACGGGTTTACCCGCGCCATCAGCCGCGCCACCGGATGTTCCGGGTCAACCTCGGGTTTGCCGACTCCTTGCCGGTAGATGCGAAGGGACGGGCGGCTGACCGCATCAGCCCGCAGCTTAATGGCAGCATACACCGACACCGACGACGCATAGTAGCGGCCATACTCCGGTCTCGCCCGCCCGTCGCCGCCCAGCAGGTCGGCAAAGCCCCACCGGGCCGCCGCCATTTCCTCTGCTCCGCGCCGGGGGCTGGGAACCGACGAGGCTTTCTCCGGCACATCATGCCCCCTCTCATCGCCGGACGCTCCCTCCGGCGCATCCCCAACCCGCATGATTCCGGCGGCCCGCTTCAACGGCCCCGCAATCGCCGAAGTCCAAACATTCAACCCCATAACCTTCCTCCTTATTTAACCCGTTCATCCTCACAACCCCGAATCACCCCCCTATCCAGGGGGGTCGGTTGGGCAGTAGGCCTAACTGAAACTGGCTCTCCGGGATGGAGAGCCAGTTCGCGTCGTGTTGCCCCTGGGTTGGGACCATCGTTTGGTAGTGGTATGCGGTACTCGATTATGGTTCTACCGGGTTCCACCCAGACGCACTTTATGAATCTCTTCAGCAGTTGCCTCGCTTCCTTCGGGGAAGAGTGGCGCAGCAGTTTTTTCATGTCCTGGGCGAAGTCGAGCACTCCCTGGGGGTCAGCAACAATGGCGGCGTCCCGGCCCATCTCGGTCCTGACTTCCGACTGTTTGGCCTTCAGCTCTGCTTTGCGTTCTCGGACGGGTGTCATCCTTCTTTTATACTCCTCCGAGTCGTACGTTTCGTCCTCGAAGGCCGTCTTGATCCGGTCCTCCCGGCGTTCCAGCTTGGTCAGTTCCTTCTCTATCAGGTCCATTGCCGCCTGTTTTTCCTGGTAGGGGATCTTCAGTTCTTTTGAAATGATTTCGGTGGCGGCCTTGGTGTTTCTCGGCGAGAGGATGTCCTCAATGACGGCTCGCATGAACCGGGGCTCGTAGTCCCTGCTTTTCAGGATGGGGCACTCGCATTTGTCTGCGTTGTGCCGTCTCGTCTTGCAGGTGTAGGAGCATTCGCTTGGGTCCTGGCCTGGCCGGACCTGAAGTATCTCATTGCATTTCACACACACGAGCAAGTCGCTCATCAGGCGCTTGCTTCCGGCCCGCCGGGGGTGGGTCGTCCTTTTCTCCCGGCTTGCCCTTGACTTCTGGGCCTGCTCCCATTCCTCCAGCGCGACGATTGCCTCATGGCAGTCTGGTTCCTCCATGGGGTCCTCGCCGCTGGTGGAGTTGACTCCCCAGATGACCCAACCTGCGTATAACTTCCGGTTGGCAATCGCGTCGATGCTCGACGGCGCCCATTCTGCCTTGCCCGACGGGGTGGGTATCCCATCGGCGGTGAGCCCACCCGCTATGTCTGTGTCGGAATGTCCGGTGCCGCTTTCGAGGATGATCCTGCGGACGATCTTGGCCGTTGTGGGGTCTGGGATGAGTCTGTTGTGTTCAACTTCCCCATCCTGGACCCTTTCGAGCATGTAACCGTAGGGAGCGTCTTTGTGCGGGTAGAATCCCCGCCGGATCAATGAACGCAGGCCCCTGCGGACCTGTTCACTGAGGTTGTCGGAGTAGAAGACGTCGATGCTCTGGATGACTGACCTTATCAGTCGGCCCGTGGGAGAGTTGTCCACCGGCTCGGTGATGGAGATGAGTTGGACTCCCTGCTGTTCGAGCTTGGCCGGGTACACCACGCTGTCCAGCTGGTTCCTCGAGAACCTCGAGTAGCTCCAAACCAGAATGGTCTTGAATGGCGCATCCGGGTCCTGGGCATCCACGATCATCTTCTGGAATTGGGGACGGGCGGTCACCTTCCCGCTCATCGCCTCGTCGATGTAGACCTTCACCACGACCATGTTGTGGGCTTTGGCGTACCGGGTGCATTCGTCTATTTGGGCTTCGATGGAATTGTTCACGTCTTGCCGGTCGCTCGAGACCCGGACGTAGATTGCCACCGGGATGGGGTCGCCTCCGTCTTTTGTCCTGGAGCCTGGGTTCGGGCGGATGCCCTTCGGCGTGGGATCCTGGAGTAAGTCCACGGCCTTTGCCGTTGCGGCTGAGGTGCGGTTTCCGTTCGTCATGGTCCTTCTCCTGGTTGGCGTGACATGCTCTCTACTCTGGAGGGGTTTCCAGTGCTGTTGGGCGGGCCCACCTGTTGGCCCATTTGTCCTGCCTGAGGTTGTTCTTCCGGGGCTTGTTCCAGTAGGGACTCTTGCACTTGGCGCAGACCCGGGGGTCCTTCTTGTCCCGGAGCCCGGTGCCGTTCCGGGATGCCCACCGGTATCCGCACCGGTCACAGATATAGCCCTCAATGGTGGTGTACGCCATCGACTTCCTCCTTGCCGATGTTGTCTATTATATAGCTATAAGTAGAGTTTTTGTCAAGGTATCTCAGTTATCTGCAGACCCCGGTTGTGAAATTTTACCCTATTGAATTCCGGCACTCCCGGACAACCCTATTTTGCCCTTCAGTGACATCTGACGCTTGTGTATCTATACCCCCTCCAGGTATACTCGACTAGCTGGGTTCGGCCCTCAAAGAGAGAGGCCGCCGGAATGAGCGTTCCGACGGCCAGAGAGGAGCCGAGCTTGGACACCCAGGAGAGAGAGTCTTTCGCTTGCTCATGGTGATTCTAATGGCGCGCTTTTGCTTTATCAAGCGCAACGCCTGCTGTTCGCCTCGGGTTTGCTGGACTCTACCAGGAGTTCCAGATGGCCCCCACCCCAGATCGCGTCCCTCGCAGCCCGGTTCCTGCAGAAGTCCCCGATGACCTGATCGCCCCGGACCCTCCGGGCAATCCCGAAGAGGATTGGGACCCGGACGGCGTGGCTATGTGCGGCAGGTGGCTCACCCGGTCCTATCTCCGGGCCCAGGCTGAGCCTGGTTCGGATGAGTAGCCCCTCAGTTCGGGATCATGCCCGCAGCGCTGCCGGAATATCGACGGTCTGGCTGAGCATCCCGGCCAGCGGAGTTCCGCCGGGCAGCGGCAGCTTGTACTCGACCTCGGCGGCTCCAGGATCGACCCGGATCCGGTCGATGAACCGGCCGAGCACCGCTCCGCCCTCCAGCGCCTGTTCTGATGCCATGAGCCACGCTGGGACGGATTCGACGCTGCGGCAGATTTCGTCAGCCGCTTCCGCGTCTTCGTGCCCGGCCTCCTCCAGTGCTCCGACCACAGCTGCCCTGAAAATTGTTCCGGTCGCACTGGTGATGATCACGCTAAGCACCTGGCCGAGCAGGTGCCGGTTCAGGTCCTCTGCCAGCAGGGCCGGCGCCGGGCATGGTTCCGTCTCGTCCGGGCTGCCCGCGCAGGTGTATACCGGCTCCGGAGCATTCCCTAGGTGCAGGGGGCCGCCGCAGCGGCCGCACTCGAGAAGGTTGTCCAGGGGGAAACGCTGGGTGGCTTTGATGGTCATGTGGAGTTTCTCCTCTGCCGGGGGTTATCTCCCGGTGTGGTTTGATTTTACGGCACGGGCGGGCGTCATGCTTTGTCCGTGGCGTCATTACGATAAGTTTGTTGAGGTTCAAGTATGGTTGAGCATATCGAGGGCGGTGGGTTCATCGCCGGGTACATCAGGGTTTCCTCAGACAATTCCGATACCCAGGGCAGCGTCGCTGCCCAGAAGGAGGCGATGCAGGAGTTCGTCCAGCAGAACGGCTCTGGAAACATCGTCTGGTACGTCGACGTCGGGAAGGGCAGCGCTCTTCCCGCGCTGAAATCGCTTCTGGCTGATGCCCAGTCCCCGGAGCGCGGTTTCGACACCGTGGTAGTTTACAGCTTCGCACGGCTGAGCCGCGACATGGTGGCATTGCACGCGATCAGGTTGGGTCTCCGCGAGGTTGGCGTCGAGTTGGTTTCGGTCTCCGAGGACGGGGTGTCTTCCACGCCCACGGACCGGCTGATTGAATCTATCATCCAAGCGGTTAACGACTACCACAGGAGGTTTAACGACAACTGCAGGGAGCTTCACTCGCAGGCCACCCGGCGGGGCATCGAGGTAGCTCGGCGCCGCCGCCAGGGTTGCTGACCCGATCCGGGCGGCGGCTGTTTCCTCAACAGGTTGCGGCCGCCGGCTGTGAACCAGAGGGCCACGCCTCTTTCGGGCGTGGCCTTCTCTTTCCGCGGGCTGTTTCCCGCCGGTGCCGGTGGGAGCTGTCCGTCATGGAAATGATGTTCCGCCCGGCCCCTCTCGTCTCCACCCGAGGGGCCGGGCGCCGCGGGCCAGATTCCCCGGAGGAGGGGTCTTTCAGTCCTCTGGGTACTTTGGGGGGCACGGAAGGCATTTGGGCCGGGAATGCCCCAACCTTGGGCCGGGATGGAGGGTCTCCGGCCTGGGTCTGGGGGCCTGGTGTGGAGTTTTCGTTCGGGGACTGTTACTTCCACAGCCTCCGCGCCCCTTGGGTACGAGCATCTGGCGGGGCTGCGGTGCCTCTGTGGATTGTGCAGGGGGGCCACCGGGGTTCTCACGATGGGTCCCTGCCGGGTATGCGGCCCTACCGGTTGACCTTCACGTTCTTGGCCCGCTCTGGCGCTTACAGGCCGCCTACTCGGTGCATGTAGAGCCAGTCCTGTTTTTCGTATTCCGAGGAGACGCTGCGGGAGTTGGTGGACAGCACACGGTAGACGTACAGGACGTCTTCCCCGGCGAGGTTAACGGCATCGTCGGAGTCTGTGAAGGACGTGCCGACATTGCCGTTGTCCTCTTCGCGCAGGATTTCCTAGCCGTCCTCGGTCGCAGGCCCGTCCTCAACCCCCGGAGTGCATTCCAGCAGGTTCCCCTGCGGCGTGTACTCCCGCCGGTCCACCCGGTAGCCGGTGATCCACGGGTCATCCACCGGCCTGGACGTCTGTCCCCGGTGGGCCAACTCCTCGGTCAGGTGGTGGGACGGTGCTGCCTGCCACGACAGCCACCGAATACTCTGGTTGTTCGTGTCACTGAGATGAAACAAGCCTCTTACGGTGACGAAACATCTTCCCTGACACTAAACAGTATTTGCAACGCTAGGAGATGCTTCGGGATGCAATCATTGCAACAACGTGCGCTCGAAAAGAAGGTCCAGGATGTTCACACCAAGCTGATCGTTCGGCCAAGTTATGCCTGTGCTTAGCGAAATCCGTGCTGTTAGGGGGCGCGCAGATGCTTACATGGTGGCGGTTGGTTTGTTCGGGTGTATGCTTAACGCTTCCTCCTTCTTTCTTCCCGTCCTCAACTTTGAGAACGAGCCAACCATGTAGACTCCTGCTCTGGTCCCCTTCTTTGCCCCGTTGTACAGCTCTGCTCCAGCCCAACCGCATAGCCTCACCCGGAGTTATATAGGTAAAAAGGTCAACCGACTCCTCGGGTTTTGTGCTGAACGAGTGAATGGGGATCTTCTTCTTGTCGACGATGTCACGTCGATCGGCGGTGCTGGTTATTGACCTCATCAGGATTTCTTCGTTCTGTAGTGAGAGGATGTGAAGATCCCTGTTGCTTTGTACCGTCATGCCGGATCATATCCCCCACCAATCCTAGCCAGTATCACACTCATCGCATCGTCCGGGATCTCATCGGAGTCCGCGCATTCAACCGCACGAAGTTCTCCGGTCTCGGTAGTTCTGTAGGTGTATATGGCTCCACCTTCATGAGGCAGGGTCACTATGACGCGGACGTCATGATACCCACCATCGATCACCATCTCTCCGTTTGGAGTGGGGTATATCCAGTACGGGTGAGGCTGAACTGCGAACATTTTTCGCAACAATCTCTCGGTACGGCCAAGACATTCCGGCGTTGGTACGGGCCAACCTTCGTCCTCTGCTCGCCCCGTCGCTTGTCCGAGTTCGTCCAAGGAGTTGGACAGCATAACCGGGACTTGGTCAGCCTCCTCGAAATGAACTGTGGTGAAGTCAGGAACGTGATCGCTGAGGATGGAAGCTAGACCTGAATCAACCGAGGTTACGCCGGACACGAAAATCGCTGCGCTAATACCAGCGATTTCTGCAGTGGGCCACGTCGGTTCATTCAGCCGATTCACGTTCATGCTCGGATACTTTTCTGCAGTAGCACTCAATTTCTGGCAGCCGAGTTCTGGCCACCCTACCATTTGGCGATCTCCCTGGGCAGCGGGTACTGACAGGGCAACCTGGATCAAAAAATCATTCTGTGGTGCTGGTGCCGGTTGCTCCCGAAATAGGAGAATAGTGCGGCCGTACACTGCCGCTACCCAGCCAGGGTGTGACAGGAGGCATTGATTAGGTTGGCCGGGCCTAGTCAGGAACTCCTGGGATGTTGGATCGGGCAGAGCAGAGTGGTAGTAAGAATGGCAAAATATCGTTTCTCCCTCATTCTTGGTCTGTTCAAGAGCTCGTGGCGCCGACCCTGGTGCGAGAAGGGCCGTACTGAACAAGTCTGCTTTTTGGAATGTCGTCATCTGTGCCTCGGAGTGATTGAATTTACAGCGAGCGCAAGAAATTGGTAACCACCTCATCCTTGAGGTGACTATGGCAGTCCATCCACCGATCGATAGCCGCTATCGGAGAGATGTTGTTCAAGTCAAAGTGGTAATTGCAATCGAGCACGACCTCGGATTCACGGGTCGTGAACGTAAGGTTGCACGACGTGAACTCCAACGGTTTGGTCATGCGTATTTCGAGGTTGATCCCAGCTTGCAAGAACTGTTTGGGTGTCAGCAGGTTATATCTGAGCCACTCCTGCGGGTCTGGCAGGTTTGAGTACAAACTCCAATTCATACCGATAAACCGGTACGGTACGATCCTCGTTACGTCGAGGTAGCGTCTGGCAACAGCGTGAATTTCGTAGTCCTCTCGGAATTGTCCGGATAGGTCCAGTTGGAAGACGCACCGTGTGTTTTGAGATGAAATTGTGACACCGTTTTTGTAAGCCACGAGTGTCTGGCTTGACCCCTCGCCCTGTGGATCTTCTTCCCAATCCTGGGGCGTGACATTTGCAACTCGCAAGGTTTCTGCAGAGAGCGTGTACGTTTCTATAGGGCGGTCCGCCACCATCACTACCGAAGTATCGCGTACAGCCCAGTCATCTCTCTGATTCATTGATAATGTTCCTCATATTCCAGCGAAGGGTCCGGCCATTTCATTACTAACACCTACAAAGCCCCTAATGCCAAGGCGATTCGACGGGTCACTAAATAATCCCCCAAACTCGTCTAGTCAATGCCCGCCCCTCTACCCCAAGATGATTCCCAAGTCATCTAGCTGCCTACTATTCCGTCTGGCCTGAGCTTGCCGAACCATTGTCGACGATTATCTGATAAGCCCACCACGTAACGGGTATTGGCGTTTGTCTGGAACCTGCATTCATCCTAGTCCTACCCCAGGGAAATTCCACTCCTTATTGGCGCGCGGTATATCCCTCCACTAGATTTGTACGGTTAGGGTTTTTCTGCTGCGGCTTGGGTGTGGACTGCTGCCCAGCGGGTACAAAACAATAAGCCCACCGTCCTGCAACTCAGACTTGGGTGGTCCGAAACTGCTTGGCATGGCAGGCTAGTGTGCGTCGTGAGGTTTTGCCAACTCATCAGAGAAACCGTATATAGTGGTGTTCACGGCAATATGTTGTTTAGCGGCCGTGTCGCTGGCGCCGAGGCGCCCCCACCTCGTTTGCTCATTCACCGGGTGCAAACTGCTTTTGGATGCCGTTTCCGTTAGTTTATGGGTTTGCCGACAAGCTGTCAACGCGGATGGCGAGCGGTAACAGTTCAGAGTAGAGGGGAAACGAGCAGCTGACGGCAGGCGGCGAGAGGATTTAGACCTTGGGCGCGCCAGGTGCCGAAGAGGGATGCCAGCGTCATCTTGCGCTCGGTGCCCTGCTCCGACCGGGTGCCGCCGCTGACCTTGCGGCTGATAACCAGATGGCGCAGGCTGCGCTCGGCCGGGTTGTTGTCCGCTGGCACGTCCGGTTCGGCCACGAAGACGAAGAGTTCCTTGAAGAGTTCCTTGATGTGGCGCTCGATGCGCCGGCACAGCTTGCCCTGGACAGCCGACGGGTCAGACAGGAAAGGGCGGCAGATGGCCAGCAGCTTCCGCTCCCAGGCCAGTTGGGCAACACGCCTTTGCCATGGCTCGTGATGGTTGCAGGCTTTGGCTGCGACATAGAGTTGGTGGACTGCCGCGGCCCATCGGGCCAGTGCGGCGTCTTTGGGGTAGCGGGTTCGCTGGTCGTGGATGTCCCGCAGCAGGTGCGCCCAGCACCGCTGCTTGGGGCCATCATAATGATGGTAGGCAGCGTAGAAATCGCTGACCAATACTCCGGAGAAAGCATCGCTCAGCGCCTCGTCCACGACTGTTTTGCCCCGACCCCGCCGCAGGAAGTAGCGTTCGGTGGGGGTGCTGAAAGTCCACACGTAGCCGTTGGCCCCGCTCTGACGCCAGCCGGTTTCGTCGGCGTGGACCACTGGGCTGGCGCGGATGCGGTCCAGGATCGCGGCCACTGCCGGTTGGGCCCGCTGCGCCGTGCGATGGATGGCGCTCACGATGGCCCCCACGCTGAGGCGCAACTGATGCACGGTGTCCAGATACCACTGGACGCTGCGGATGGGCAGCCGCCCCTCTTCCCGCAGCGTGGCGATCAGGCTGAGCAGGTTGACGCCGAGGCGCTGTTGGCCCAGGACCACGCCGTCCAGTTCCGCCGGAGGTGTGCAGCGCCGTCGGCACGCCGGGCAAGTCCGAGCAAGTCCGAGCAATGTAGACGTGCTCGGTGACTTGCGCCGGAACCACCGGCAACTCGATGACCTCCCGAGTGCGGTGGGTCCAACCGCCGGACAGGTGGGCGCCGCAATCGGGACAGTTCTCCATCACGTGCTCCACCCGGTGGGTGGGTGTCATGCGCGGGCGGGCGAAGCCGTGGCGTCGCTCCTTGCGGGGCCCCTGCTGCGCTGGGGGCTTCCGGGCCGATTTCGCCTTGAGGCCGGGCATTCGGAGCGGGTCGCCCGGTTTCGCCTGGCCTTCCAGTTCGGCAATCCGCCGCTGCAACCGCTCAATCACCGCCTGTAACTCGGCGATGATGGCAATCAGCACATCGCGGTCGACGGTGGTGAGGTCAACTTCAGTATCCATACCCTTTATATGACATAACCACCGCCACCCGTGCCAGCGTTCGGCAACCCGCCTTCGGCCAATTCACCTCACCAAGTCTGAACTGTTACGGTCGGTTCCGCCGCGTTGCCGTAACCATAGACAAGAGTATAGATTGAATAGGCTATGACCCCAACGAACAACGCCAAGATCAGGAGAGGAACATAACGCTCCATCCTGGTCAGTTGGAAATATCTGGCAGGTCCCTCCGTGGGGCGGAGATAAGCCCATTCCTCCGTGTATCCGGCGTAGGGCAACTGCGATTCCATTTCGTTGATGACGCGATATTTGGCGGAATTGAGCACGCGGTAGGAACCAAGGTTGATAAACCAAATTACTGACAGAGATGCCCCAAGCAAACCCGCCGCGAGTAGGGCGATGCTCCAGTTGCTCCCGGACACTCCTAATCTGCCCATCACGACCAAAAGCCCTATGATCGCAGACACCAAACCTGCGTAGAAGCGGTTCGACTGGTCCCGGCGCTGACTGATCCGGTCGGCCATCTCCACGTAGAGCTTGTACTGGTCCATCAGATGGGCTTGGTAATTGTCGCCGTAATTCTTCGGTTCCATTTCGCGTACCACAGGACAGATTCGTCGATAAGCGCCCCATTACAGGCTAGGGCAATCAGTGCCAGTTGGGACACGCTTTTGGGTATCATAACTTCAGGCGATTTGCCAGCGTGAAAGTTGGATGGTACTTGCAACGACCATGCTGGAGTGCCAACTGTATAGCCAAACTTGTGGGCTGCATCACCCCAGTCGACGAATGGCTCGCACAATGCTCTCAGTGCTCCAATTCGCAATTTCGTCAGCGGCCTCACGAACCCTTCGAGAGATTAGCGTGTTTCCGCGTGGCCGAATGGCAACAATGGGCTTCGGGAGCTGGAATCCCTTCTTGGCCAAATCGATTTCGATGCTGATCCATTTGCTATAATTGGCATATACCCCGGCCACAATCAATACAACATGGCACGGGGTCATCTGATCCCGGATCGCCCGCCGCAATTGAGCGTCGGTGGCCGCGTGATGGATAGGATCATCCTGCGGAACTGAGTAATCCCTGAACGCAAAGTACCGGCGTGCGCGAAGTAGGCGGTAGAGCCGATCATATTGGTCACCGTACCGCCACGAATGGCCGATAAACAAATTGTATGTCCTCATGACTGCTCCCAAGGTGGATGAAACGACGATTGCCGCTGAACGCTGTTGATGACAATAATAGTTTGCACACGCCTTGAAAACCTTGCTCAAAGAGCGTGAACGGAGTTGAACAGCCGCTTGCCACCGATTGGCCTAGCCCCCTTTTCGACATCCCACGCCAGTGCGACCAGCCACAAGCCAATAAGCCCCCGACATAGTAGCAGGGGCTTCCTGTCAGCTCTACTCAACATCACGTCGGACGACCGACCATCTCGCGGCGTAAGGGTTTTAGTTGCGAGCGAAGGGATACCGCCACTAGCTGGCCATGCCTGCCAGGCTTGGGAAGATTCCGGGGAGGGTTGCGCCTTGCATTTGCAAGGCGCGGTCTTGATAATGTGGACCAAAGGCTTAGGGTTGCCTATTTGAGGCGGTGAACCCCCTCATATTGCGACGTCCCACCGAAAAGTTCGCGATACGGTAGACTTAGGTCCGCTTCGCAAGAGTGGGGTCTGCTGGTTTATAGGGTGTTGTTCCACCTACGACGCTATTAAACCCCAATCCACCGAAGGAGGGCGTGTAGCAGGGTCCTGAAGAGACCAGAAAGCGCTCCTGTGCATCTGGGATAATGGTTTTCGAGACAGAAAACCAACCAGAAACAAGGAGCACCCAATAGATGCTACCACGCAACCACCCCGACGGCATCCACATCGCCTTCGACGACCATCGCCTGGTCAACAATGCCGGGCTGATCCTTCCCGCCACGTTGGCCTTGCACCTGGGCCTGCCCCAACTGGTTGACCGGCACTTGGACCTGGGCCGCGCCCCAGGCCGAGCCAACACCGGCGATAAGATTTCGACTCTGGTGACCTCGGCGCTGGCGGGCGGCGACTGCATCGACGACGCCGATGCGTTGCGCACCGGCAGGACGGCCTGCGCTCTCGGCTGCGTAGTCAAGGCGCCCTCCACCTTGGGCACTTTCCTGCGCAGCTTCCGGTGGGGCCACGTCCGTCAGTTGGACCGGGTGAGCCGCGAGCTGCTGGCCCGGGCCTGGCAGGCGGGGGCCGGACCCGGCGGCGCGCCATTCACCATCGACCTTGATTCGACGATCTGCGAGACTTACGGACTGGCCAAGGAGGGCGCCCGCCACCACGGCTATACCGGTGCACGGGGCTATCACCCACTGCTGGCCGTCGCCGCCGGAACCGGCGACGTGCTGATGGCCCGGCTGCGCGAGGGCCGGTCCAACACCGTCCGCGGCGCCGCCCACTTCCTGCGTGAGACGGTGAGCCGGGTTCGCTGCGGCGGGGCCAGCGGGCAGCTCACCATGCGGGCTGACAGCGGCTTCTATACCCACGCCGTGGTCGCCGTCTGCCGCCGGATGGATGTCCGCTTATCCATCACCATCCGCCAGCACAAAAGCCTGCACAATCTCATCGAGGCGATACCCGAAGATGCCTGGACGCCGATTCCTTACTGGATGGACGGCGCCGCCGATGTGGCCGAAACCACCTACACCCCCTTCCAGAGTGAGCCGGATGCCGCGCCGGTGCGGCTCATCGTCCGGCGGGTGAAGCCGGCGCCCGGTTCCCAACTGGCTCTCTTCGCCACCTACAGCTATCACGGCTTCATCACCGACCGGGACGGAGAGACCCTGGAACTGGAGGCTGACCACCGCCGCCACGCCGAGATCGAGAATGCGATACGCGACCTCAAGTACGGCGTCGGGCTGAACCATCTCCCCTCGGGCCGCTTCGCCGCCAACGGCGCCTGGCTGGCGGTACAGGTGATGGCGCACAACCTGGCCCGCTGGACCGCCCGCATCGGCCTCGGTGAGCGGATCGTGACCACCAAGACCCTCCGGCGGCGGTTCTTCGCCCTGGCCGGACGGCTCACCCGCTCGGCACGCCGGATCACCCTGCATCTTCCCAAGCGCTGGCCCTGGGAGGAGCAGTTCAGCCGCGCCCTGGCCCGGCTGCGAGCCATTCCACTCCCAGCCTGACGGCGCCCGTCTGCCACTGACCCGCCATCCGGCCAACTGAACGTCCCCGCCAACTCGCGCCAGCCCAGTCCGCGAGCGCCTCTCGCCGTGTCCTATCCCGCCATCTCCCTCGCCACAGCCTCTGCATACCGCCATCGGCACTCCCAAAAGCGCCTGCAGACCGCCCGCCAACCTCCCATCCACCCGAATTCGAGCCCGGACCATCGCTTCTGTAACTTCCTCACCCCCCTTCCGCTGTCCTCACGCTGTCTATCGGTGTCCACCGGTGGATTCGGGTTAAGCCGGGAATCCAATACCCCTGGGGGGCCTTCATTTGAACTTTGACCATATCCACAGGGCTAGACCAACAATCAAGATTACGACAGCGATAACGAACAGGACTATGAACCACCACTGTTGGAACAGCCATTGAATTCCAACATAGATCATGGCCAAGACAATAACGGCGAGAACAAAAGGGTAGTAGTTCTTGTCCGTTTTCATGATTTTCTGCTCCGTCTTCGCCACGCAACTAAACGTTATTGGTTCCGGTTGGGATTATACCACTCGCATTTGGCGGAATCTGACTACCAGCTAATCCGGTCGGCGAAGCGGACCTTTGCCCTCATAGCGAGGGGCTTTTCGTTCGGATAGTAGAGGCCCACCAGGTAGTCGTACTTCCCTTTGCCTATGGAACGGGATGGCGGGACATCGTCGCTCAGGGACTTGTACATCCGCACGAAATTGTCTCACCCGGCGCTGGGCTTGCCTTCGGCGCGGTGTGGGCGGATAATGTGGTTGCGAATTGGAGGCGGCACGCTAGGTGGCGGTTCTTCGACCGCCCGGACACACCGAGAGGTGTGGGTTACCTTCAGGGTACAGCCAGCTCACCGTCCCTCGTTAGATAAGAGGGAAACCTCCCACCGGAAAGTTCGCAATACGGTACACTTAGGCCCACCCAACTGGACAAAATCAAGAACCTTCACGTTGAAATTCACGCTGGCGGTGTAGTCGGTCCTTCAAGCAGGTAACGAAGAAGTGTAGATACGAGGATCCGCCACTCAAGGCGGGGCCTTTGGTTTCCGCACGGGCGGCGTCCGCGAGGATTGCCGAAGGCAGAACCTGAACGGCTGCGGATACCTTACCGCAGGAATACCACGCAGCGTCGCTCGGTTCTCTTCATCTTCCACCTGTACCGTGCTCGGCGTGCCTGGGGATTCCTTGACCTTTCAGGTTCGCCGACCGAAGCCCTGCGCAGCATAGGGGCTAACGTTCCTGCACGTTCAGGACATAGGTTTTGGAGACCGGGGGAATTGTGGTAGGATACAGCGTATGCCAGCTATGGTCGCCATAGACCCAAGGGCGTGAGAGGTCAGAGAGAGCAGACGCACCGCTGACCACTCTTGCGCCGATAGCAGGTGCAGAGCGATGCCGCTCCTGTCAGGAGGATAAATGAAATGTAGCTTTTCGGGTCTGGCGCTTGCGCTGTGCGTCCTGCTGACCGCTGCGTTCGTGGCGGGGTGCAGCGGCGAGCAACCGACCGAGCAGCCTACGTCCACCAGCGGCAGCCAAGCCACCGAGCAGCCTACGTCCACCAGCGGCAGCCAAGCCACCGAGCAGCCTACGCCCACCAGCGGCGGCGCTACGCGCCCACCCACGGCCACAGCCCGCGCAGAAGCAGAAGGCGCAACCCCCGGACCCACCCGCCCGCCGAGGCAGGCAAGCGGTGGCGATGATGATCTGGAAGATGTGCTAAGGTTTCTGGCCATGGGTTCTATCCGGTCATTCAATTATGTGGACATTGCGGCAATGTCCGCCGATCCAGACCTGGAGCCGCTGCTTCAGCGCTTGGTGGATATATGGGATGCAAAATCGGTTGGAAAAGAAACCAGTGACTTCGAATTCACTCTCCGGGACGCGGATTTCGCCGTCTCCTGGGATAGCCAAGGTGATTACAGCGAAAAAGGAGGTATATTACTTGGCGGAATGGGAATGGAGGATGTAGATCTGGGCTTCGCGAGCTTCATGCGAATGGAAACGGGTGGTGTGACCTACTGGTTGGAAAGAAGCGGAAGTGCGATTGCGATCATTGCGTTTCTCCCTAACGAAATGGTGCTGCTCACATATCAGAAACATGATCTGGATGCCTTCCTGGAGCGAACAGGCCACCTAATAAACGATGAAAGTAATTGGTCTGAGGAGGTTTGGGAGAGGTATCTTGATGGTGTCCGAGGCGATGTCGTTTCGATGGACGACATGATTTCAGACATGCGTGACAGCTTGGTGTTTGAGGTCCGCCTTCTTAGGTTTGATCTGCCAACGACGATAAAGAAAGCAAATCCGCAAGAGGTCGAGTTAGTTACTTCAGTTAGACCACCGGAGAGGGTAACCGATCAAGAAATTGCTGAGGTTAAAGATGAGATGGTTGCGAATTATCGGAGTGAGGTCGGGTTGGAGGAGTGCTCTGACACAGACTTCGACTACCTGAGCGGGATTAGGAGGATAACCCTCACGACGGTCTGCCCGGTTCAATCTGTAGACCCCGCAAGGATAATCGGCAAGCTTTTCGAATATCGCTAGGAGTGAAACGGCCTATTCCCGGTAAGAGGCCTGCGTGATAACCGGATGATGTCCCCTCTAGGGACTTGAGCGGGAGCGGAAGGGGAGCCGGTGGGACCGGGAGACCGGAGCAGCAGGGCAGTGGCCAGCAGGCTGGGCGGCAAACACACTCGCAGTATTCTGGCCTTTTCCACCTAAACTGTATAAAATCAAGAACTTTCACCATTACCTTCCCTATCGTAATGTGATCAGCCCACGCCCGGTCCGGCAGTGAAACCTGCCGTGAGAAGACAGGCCGGCCAACCCATTAGCGGATGGGGTTCCGCAGAAGCCCTCGCCGGGTCGGCGAGGGCTCTTGATTTTGTGGCGGATAACTGCTTTCCGAACCGTTGAAAAGTGGACCGTGCGGGTGGGTAGTCGCTGACATTTGGCGGTTGCAAACCGGACCGCCTGCCGCCGTACATAGGCTTGAAGTCGAGCTTATCGGTGGTGCGATGGATGTACAAGGTGGACGTATACCTGCGGGTTCGCCGGGCGGTAATGGTGGAGGGGATGAACAGCCGGGAGGCGGCGCGGACATTCGGGCTGCACCGGGACACGGTTCGCAAGATGCTGGCCTATTCAGTGCCGCCAGGCTACCGGCGGCAGACTCCTCCCCGAAGGCACCAACGTTACTTTCGAAGGGCAATTGCCCCCCGTCCGCTGGACTGTGGCTTAGGCCCTCTCCCCTGGGCGGGTGTTTTTTTGCCATTAGCGCTCCCACGAGGTACAGCACAGTCACCGGCACCGGCGGAGTCGCATCGGAGACGCCAAGAGGGTAAACTGGCCGGGTCATTGATTCCACCGCGCCGGGTGGCGAGGCAGGTAATCCTCCCGACCCATGCTATCCTTGGGACGTGCAGCGCCGTCACACCGCGACCCAACAAACACAGGGAGCGAATCGAGATTAGAACGCCACGCCTTTTCCTGGGAGTCTTTGCCCTGGCGCTGATTCTTCTGTGCCTGCTGCTGGCCTGCGGCGACTCTGATGAACTGGCGGATGGGCCATCCACGGAACCTACCGCCGCCAAGGAGGAGGGAGCTTCCTGGGTCTTCGAGAAGACCCGCCTCATCAGCCTGTTCCCCGCCGTGAATTGGGCGCGCGCCACCGATATCCTCTATTGGGCGCTCCGGGTTTCCCCCTTTGGCCTGTTCGCCCTGCTTTTCGTCTCCATCCGCATCCGCAAATCCCGCTGGCCCGCCACCGACTACCCCCAAGGTCCCGCGGGTTTGACCATGCTCCCCAGCGACCTTCCGGCCCCGGCGGTGTCGGTGCTTGTTAACCGTAAGGTCGGCCCGCAAACCTATCTGTCCATCCTCGTGGATATGCTCCAGAAGGGCAACTTGACCATCACCGGCACATCTCACAAGGAAGGGAATTACCAATCCGACGTCAAATTGGTCCGGCAGTTCGAACCCGATCAACCATGGGAAAAGGTGGTCTACGACGATCTGCCCGTATCCACGACTAACTCCAAAATCTTGCAGTCATTCGTGTATGGACAACAGAGGAAAGCGATCAGTACCCATCTGGACGAGGTCCTGCAGTCCCGGGGCATATTTGACGAACCCCCCTTGCAGGTCATGGCAGAACAGGGACAGGGTGATCTGGCTAAAATCGGGTGGTTCTTGGCCACAGCAATCGTGGCCCTGGGCGTGGGCCTCTGGGTCAACTTCTGGCTGCCCTGGTGGGCCGGCGCCGCCGTCGGAATCCCGATAGCGTTGGTGTTCCAAATCTACGCTTGGGATGAGACCTCAGGACGCCTGATCCCCACCCCGGCCGGGTTACGCGAGATCAGCCTATGGTCGGCCTTCGGACGATCGATCGGGAATCGCCGAGTCTCCCCCTCCCTGGATCCCAGCCAGCCCGACCCCCTGCTGCCCTACGCCGTGGCCCTGAACGAAGCGAGACAGTGGATCAACGAGATCAACGCTCTACCGCCCTGGTTTCTCCCCGACGCCCCCGGGGAACAGACCCGAGAGGGCCTCTACGCCGCCTACCGCGGTTTCATCGGCGCCGACTCCTGGGATTTGGACGGTGGCCCAAAAATCAAGACCTTCTCTCCCAGGAGCGGCCCTGGCGGTGGCGGTGACGCTGGCGGCGCCTAGTTCTCTCACCCCCTCCCAAGCCGGTCTCAACGCAGGCGCGTTAAACCGCTCGACCTGGGGTTCGTCAACCCCCTCCGTATCGTGCGGCGGTGCGCGCCTGGCAAAAACCCGACCAGTCATTCCGGCGTCGGCGTGGAGCCGCCTCCGCAATTTCCCCACCCATCATGCCAGCCTTCCTGGTGCGTAGGGATACGGCATACCATGCTCCGATGTGTTATAAAAACCCCTAACGCCTAACAGAAAGCGGTACAGTCGAGAGTTGCAGACCGCCTCCGACGAATTTCCCAAAGACCGTTTTCAGATGAGCAACCCCAGCTCGAGGGATTACCTCGCCGCAGGGTGAGAATTAAGGCCCCTGTTTCGACTGCGCCCGTCCCGGTTGTACGATTACCCTCGGAATCGCAGCCCAAGGCGGTGCAGGCAATTTTCCGCCGGGTGTTAGAATTCGGACGCACCATGCCGTCACACTGCGGCCCAGCAAACGTAGGGAGTGAATCGAGATGTGAACGCCACGACTCTTCCTGGGAATCTTTGCCTTGGCACTGCTTCTGCCGTTGCTGCTGCTGGCCTGCGGCGGCTCTGATGAGCCCACGGACGCGCCGTCATCGGAACGGGCCACCGCCGAGCCGACAGACGTGCCCGACTCGGAACGGCCCACCGATGAGCCGGAGACGCCGGCCTCCCCCGCACAGACGCCTACCACGCCAGGGTCAGGGGACGCGCCCACTGCCACCGATACGCCTGGACCTGCGGCTACCAGACCGCCTCTGCCTACCCTTGGGCCGACCTCCGCCGAAACGGACCGGGAAGCCCTGGTTGCCCTCTACAACTCAACGGACGGTGAGAACTGGAGTAACAGCGACAACTGGCTGAGCGACGCTCCCCTCGGCGAATGGGAGGGCGTCCACACCTACGACGACGGGCGCGTTATACAGTTGGTCCTCATCAAACACGACTTGAGCGGGGAGATACCGCCGGAGCTGGGCAGCCTCTCCAACCTGATAGGGCTGAGCCTCAGCGGCAACGACTTGAGCGGGGAGATACCGGCGGAGCTGGACGGCCTCTCCAACATGGGAAGGCTGGACCTCGGCACCAACGCCTTGAGCGGGGAGATACCGCCGGAGCTGGGCAACCTCGCCAACCTGGAGTACGTGAACCTCGACGGCAACGACTTGAGCGGGGAGATACCGCCGGAGTTGGGCAGCCTCTCCAAGCTGAAATTTCTGAACCTCGCCCACAACGAGTTGAGCGGGTGCGTGCCGGGCAGCCTGGAAGGCCAGTTGAGCACCTCGTCCACCCTTGGCGGCCTGCCCTACTGCTGAAGTCACGCGCCCTCAGCCGGGGACGGACGGCATATCGTCCATATCGTCCATATCGTCTTGGAGGCGCTCCCGGCGCGTGTTGGCTATGGCGCATGGCGCTGTCGAGCAACGGGGTATCAGCCTCTCCCTTCGTCGGCCTCCCGATCGACGGCGGTTTGACCGCTCCGGCGCATGCTGGCGCCCTTGACCGCCAGACCTTCAGCCAACGTTGAAAGGTGGAGGCCAGGTCCAGAGTGAGTGTCCTCTTATTGGCTTACATGCCTGCCGCTTCCCCAGATGGGACCATCTGACGCAGAAGAGGTCGAACGAAGAAGAGGAATCAATGCCCCACCGGAAAATGGGCAACAGAAAAGGGCCGCATACATGGCCGTGCAGGGGGAGGAACACCGCGATTCGGTGTTCCTCCCCCTGTGTGTCGCGGTCTAGCGCCCCGCGTCGACCGGCTCGGTCTCCCGCTCCTGTTCCACAGTCAGCGCCCACTCGAACAAGGACGCGGCTGCGGATCTTAGACTTGACTGGCTCCTCGGCCATGAACTCGGCCCAGGAGAACAGGGACTGCTGCCCTTCGGTGGGTGCCAGGCGGTGGCCGTTGGCCAGTACAGGCGCGACCGCCGGTCCGCTGCCCCGTATCCGGTAAGGGGCAGGCTGTCGGCGTTGTGCCCGTTTCCGTTGTAGCTGTATCCGTGCTCAGGGGGAGGTTCGGTCCTCCCCAGGACCAGCGCCGTCCGGCTCTGGTTTCGTCAGCATGGCGGAGTAGCCCCGCTCGTCCACAACGTGGGTCACCGACACCCGGCCCCGGCTGTCGTAACGGGCGCGGTAGGCGTACTCCACCTCGGCGCCCCAGGGTGCTCCCATCCGGGAAATCCGCGCCCGCCTGCCTACCATTTGCCGTCACTGACACTTGCTTGCTGACCGCCAGGGCTTCCGTCTGCTACGCTCGATACATGGGCGTTTCTGAGCAGGAACTGCTGCACCACCTGAGCCGGATGCCCCTCGTGGACACGGCGGAACTGGCAATGATCCTGGGCGAAGCCCACGTTGCCATCCACCGGGGGCTGGCTGGCCTGCTGTCTAACGGCATAGCCGGGCGGGTGAGCCACGGCACGGCCCACCTGCCCTCCAGCCACCGCTACTACCTCACCGGCAAGGGCATCGCCGAAGCCGCCGGAGTCCTGGGCTTCGACACGCCGTCGGACTTTGTCAGGGCCTACCCGGTGTCCAGGGAGTGGCTCACCCTGCTCATCCGCCGGATGGACGCGGCAGCCGCCGTCTACCGCCTGGCGGCGTCCCTCTCCCCTGGCATCGACGGGCTGCGGACGCAGGTGGATTTTCACCGCCGGGGCCGGTTCGACGCCACCATCACCCGGCACGACGGGCGCAGCTTCGGAGTGGTGCGCCAGGGTCCGGCCCTGCGGCGGCGCTCCCTCTACGACCGGCTGCGGGCCATCGCGGAGTACGGGTACCGGCGCCGCCCCGGCGCGGTCCTGGTATTGACCCCCAGCGTCTGGGAACAGAGGTTGACGACCCGGTTCTGCGAGAACGCCAACCTGGAGGAAGCCTACGTCGCCGTGGAGTCCCGGGAGGCGCTGGATGACTGGAACAGCAATGCCTGGCGCTATGCCACGTGGTTGTTCGGGAGCCTGCCCTACTCGCTGGAGTTCATCAGCACTCGCGGCAGCCCGAACCGGGGGCGCTTCACCGAGCCGCCGGAACGCAAGCGGGCCTCGCTGCCCGACGCGGAGCGGATGGTTTCGTCGGCGCCGGCCTTCGGCCTGACCCCGTCGGAAAAGCGGACGCTGGACCTGATCACCGACCACCCGATGATCCCCCGGGAGCACCTGGCCCGCTGGCTGGGCGTCTCCGAGGGAAGGCTCAGCCAGATGCTGCACAATCTGGTGAATGCCTGGGGCCTGGTGGAACGCCGGGGCAAGCGCGGCGACGTGCGCTACACCCTGTCGGAGGAGGGCATCCGCTACGTCACCCACCGGGACCGGGCGCAACTGCCGACGACGCGGGGCATCTGGAGCACGGAGCTCAGCACCGACAACCGGGGCCGCAGGCGGCACCTGGGCCACCGCATCGACACCTGGGCGCGGCAGACCAGGCACGCCGACGGGGTGACCTGGTTCCTGTCGGAACTGGCGGCGGAGGCCCAGGCTACAGCAGACTCCGAGCTAACCTGGTCCATCCCCACGGCCAAGACCGACCGGGCCTTCGACTGGGGCGAGTCGGCCATCGCGCCGGACGCCGTGGGGAAGCTGATCGCCGACGGCCTGCACGTCCCCTTCTACCTGGAACACGAGCTGCGCTCCCGCCATCCCAGGGGGGTCCTGGCCCGGCTCAGACCCTACACCCGCTACTACCACTCAAACGCTCCCGAGGCAGACATGGCCCCGTTTCCCGTCACCCTGTTCGTGGTGGACAACGAGGAGGTGGAGGATACCTACGTGCGGACGGCGGCCCGGATGAACCTGATGTCGCTGCCCATCCTGGTGTCGTGTCCGCCGGTGCTGACAAGGCGGGGGCTGCTGGGCCGGTCCTGGCGTCCCCTGTGGGAGTCGCGCTCCACGAGGCTGGCGCTGTCGGGGCTACGAGCTTACCAGTGGGACCCCCTGCGGCACCGGATGCGTCCGATAGAGGGGGCTACGTGATGGGTCTACTGACGCAGCCCCATCTCCCCACATCGCCTGCTGGGTGTCCAGAACTGTCCCGGCAGGCCCCAATTCTCTGATCCGGGGAGGCCGAAAAGGCCCGAAAACACTCGATTTCAGCTACAAAATACAGTTGACGCATCGCCTGACCGGTCAGGGGGGAAACTGAAAAGCGGGACTAAAATACCGGGAGTAAAATGTACCGGGTTTGGACAACTTGCAACCCCCCGACGTGTCAGCCTATAGCGAGGTGAAAAGCGATGGAAGAGCCAGTGCGCTGGGTGTCCAAGGTGGAGGCGGCGGAGGAGGTGGAGGTCTCCCTGTCCACCCTGGACCGGATGATCCGGCGGGGGGAGGTCGTGGTTCGCCGGGAGGGCCGCCGGGTGTACGTGCGGATGCAGGGACCGGAGTACCTGAGCGACGAGGAACTGCTGCGCCGGTCCGTCGCCAGGGAGGAGGAGCTTCAGCGGACGGTGCGGGAGTTGGAGCAAAGCGTATCCCAGTGGCAGCTCAGAGCGTCCGAGTTGGAGCGGGGCGGGATGAGGCCAGGGAGTCCGCCGCCACCGCCAACCGGCCCTACCACGAGCTTGAGAGGGAGTTCCGGAAGGAGGTTGCCGAGCACAAGGAGACCAAGGATGCGCTCACCACAGTCCGCGTAACCGCCATCGTGCTGTTGGTGCTGCTGATCGGGATCGTCCTCCTGTGGTGGTTCGTGCTGAGGTAGGGAGCCATGCGCCGGGTTGGCGCCGGATGGTGAAGGGGAGCAGGCAATTTCCGAAATTGTCCGCCCCAAGAGGCGAACACCTTCAGAAACCAATCGCGCCCCATCCTAGCCCACAATTTCGCTACGGCCTATTGGACGGCCCCCGCCCCTTCCTTCTTCCTGATCCTCGCCCCAACGGGACGCACATCACGAAGAAAAAGACAGTCATAGCAGAAACCCCAATTATTATCCCCACCACTGCCCATAGCTGAGGGTTCAAGGCCCCAACTTCGGTCTCCTTGGGCAACGACAGGAATGCAGCCGCCACACCCAGAACCAACAATAGGGCCGAGGTTACTCTGTTAGCCCTTAGAGTCCCTACATCTCGCACGGCCAAAACCATCGCGATGCACAGCAAAATAACAGTGGGTTCGCCTGTCACCTTTTCGGCGAGTAAGGCGCTTAGAACCGCCGCGAAGCCGAGGTAGAGCCACGTGGTATCCCACCACAACTTCGAAAACTTGAGCGCACACAACCGCAGATACCGCCGCTTGCTGGGCCTCCATAGGCCCCAACGCAACCGCATCCAACACGTACCGACCATTTCCTCATCTCACGCCGAGTTTCCTTAATGATACAAGGCGGCCTGGAATCCGCAATGAACCCACCGCCAACCCGGCCAACCGAATCTGCCAAATTCAAAGTCGAACAGTGCCCGGTCGTCGAGGTGCTTGCGCGTAATTCACTAACTCACTACAATATATCTGGACATCCACCTTTCCGCGACGCAACCAAAGATGAGGAGACGCGATATGGCCCTGGACCAAAAGGACAAGTACCGGCAGATGGTGCTCCGGGGCAAGTACCAGCCACTGTACCAGTACCTCAGTAGTCTCCAGGCGCAGGAATGGAAAACCTCCTTCAGCGAGGTCGAGGCGGTCATCGGCTTCGAGTTGCCTCCGTCCGCACGGCTGCACCGGCCCTGGTGGGGCAATCAGCGGGGAGGCAACGGTCACAGCCACGCCCTCGCCTGGAGCGTGGCCGGGTGGGAGACGGCGGAGGTCGATATGGAGGGCGAGACGCTGCTGTTCCGGCGAACGGACCCCATGCCCATACCCAGGCTTTCCCTCGACGAAGCATGGCCCGTCCACCCCACGGCGGTGTGGCCGGAGGGCCTGAGTCTCAGGAGAGAGGACTTCTACGAGGATAGGGTCTAGCCTCCCATGTTCATAGACACCAACGTGCTGGTGAACTCCCGTGTCCCAGGCGCGCCACACCACGACGCCGCCCGGGCCAGCCTGGACCGCGCCTTTCGAGACCCCGAGCCGCTCAGGATCAGCCGCCAGATAATACGCGAGTACCTGTCCGTGGTCACCCGTCCACAGACCTGGCCGGTGGCCATCAGCCGCGAGGAAGCCCTGGAAGACGTGAGCCGACTGACCAGCAGCTTCCAGGTGCTTGAGGACGGCCCCGCGGTTACCGAATTGCTGGTGGAGCTGTGCCGGGAGGTTCCTGCTGGGGGACGCCAGATTCACGACGCCAACATCGTCGCAACCATGCTGGCGCGGGGGGAGCGCCGTTTGCTGACGTTCAACGCCGCTGACTTTCGCCGTTACGGTGACCGCATCGAGTTGGTGGACATCTAGCGGGTCTGATTGGATATATTCACTCACTCAAGGAGGACGACATGAAAAACCAGCAGTTCCAACCCCTGACCCCGGCGGCCCTGTATGCCAGGGTGTCCAGCGACCGGCAGGACGTGGACCTCTCCGTCGCCGCCCAGCTACGGGCGCTGCGGGACTTCGCCAAGACCAACGGCTACACCGTTGCCCGCGAGTACGTGGACGAGGCCGAAAGTGGCCGCATCGCCGACCGGCCCCAGTTCCGCAACATGATCGACGAGGGGAGCAAGGCCACCGCCCCTTTCCAGGTAATCTTGGTCTGGAAATTCTCACGCTTCACCCGCAAACGGGAGCACGCCGTGGCCTTCAAGTCCATGCTTAGGCGCAAGGGCATCCGGGTGGTGTCCATCACCGAGCACGCCGACGACTCCCCCACCGGCAAGCTGATGGAGGCCATCATCGAGAGCGTGGACGAATTTTACTCGGAAAATCTTGCGCAGGAGGTTGTCCGGGGGATGCGGGAGGCGGCTTCACGGGGCTATTTCCTGGGTTCCAAGGCCCCCTTCGGCTACAAGCGCATCAAGGTCAGCGACGGGGTGAAGGACCGGCCCACCCTGGAGGTTGACCCGGTGGCCGCCCCCATCGTCAAGGAGATATTCGAGAGTTCCCGCCGGGGCAACGGGCTGATGGAAATCTGCAAGGAGCTGAACGGGCGGGGCATCACCAACCGGGGAAGGCGCTGGCAGAAGAACGTGGTCCACTACCTGCTCACGAACGAGGCCTCCACCGGCGCCGCCGTTTGGGGAGTCAAGAGCAAGGACGAGAAGGCGGGAGACCCTGTAAGGGTGGAGAACGCCTGGCCCGCGTTGGTGTCCCGAGAGCTTTTCGATGCGGTGCAGCAGGGACTCCACGAGCGGGCGCCCACGGTGCAGCGGCCCGCACGGGTGGGCAGCCAGTATCTCCTGAGCGGCTTGCTCCGCTGCGGCGTCTGTGGGAAACCCTACTCGGCCCAGGGGGCCAAGAGCGGCCAGTTCGCCTACTACGTCTGCGCCAGCCTGTTCCGCGAGGGAGCCGGAGCCTGCACCGCCCGCTACCTGAACGCTTCCAAGGTGGAGGACCTGGTGATCGAGAAGATCAGGGAGCGGATTCTCACCGAGGAGACCATCACCGAGCTGGTGACCCTAGTGGCCGAGGAGATCGACAACCTGGCCGGCGAGGTCAACGGCAGGCTGACGGCCATCAACAGCGAGCTATCCGACGTGGATACCCGGTTGGAGAACCTCTACCAGGCGTTGGAGACCAAGCAGTTGCCCATCGAGGCGTTATCGCCCCGCATCCTGTCCCTGAAGAGCCGCCAGGACCAGCTAACGGCGGCGCGGGAAGAGGCCGAGGCTCAGTTGGAGCAGCGGCGGGCGGAGTTGCCCACCAGCAGGGAGATCAAGGGGTACGTGGCGGACTTCCGGGAGTTATTCCGGGAAGGGACCTTCCCCGAGCGGAAGGCGCTCATCCGCAACTTCGTGCAGGGCATCGAGATCGTGGAGGACGAGGCGGTTTTGACGTACACTATCCCCATGCCCTCGGACGGGGTGACATCGGAATCGGCCTCGGTTCTTGATTTCGTCCAGTCCGGCCCACCGTGGTGGACTCGAACTCACCCCCAACCTTGGGCGGCCTAAACCAAAGCCAAGGTGAAATGCGCAGAAATATGGGGTAGAGTTGTGTAGGAAATGGGTTAGCGTGTGTTGGAGCTGGGAGCGGGTTGATGATGGGCGTGAGAGAGATAGAGCGGTTTCTGGAACAATGGCAGCTGGGCGTCACGGATTTGCGGAGGCGGATGGTTCTGGCGCCCACGCCCCGGGAGCGGGAGCGATGGTACGCCATGCTGCTGCTGGCCCAGGGCTTGACAGCAGCAGCCACGGCGGAGGCGCTGGAGCGGGACCCGCACACTATCGGACGGTGGGCCGCCGCCTTCGGCGAGGGCGGTCCCGCAGCTTTGATTTTCGAGCAGACTGGGGGTTCCCCCCCGCCCTTGACCAATCGCAGCAGGAGGAGTTGAAAGGGGTGGTGCAGCAACCGCCAGCCACGTCGGGTATCGAATTGGCCAACTGGTATTGGAAGGTGGTTCGGCAGTATGTCTCGGAGCGCTGCGGCGTCAGCTTGAGCCGCAGCAGCTGCCTGAATTACCTGCACCGCTTGGGATTCGCCTTCAAGCGCCCCAAGAAGCGCCTGCTCAAGGCAGATGCGGAGAAGCGGGAGGCCTTCGTGGTGGAGTATGCCGCCCTGAGGGAGGAGGCTGGGCGGACCAGAGCCAGGATATTGTTCGCTGACGAGGCCCACTTCCGGGCGGACGCCGAACTGCGGGGCAAGTGGGTGTTGAGGGGAGAGCCGGCCCTGGTGGACTCGACCAGCCCCAGGTACGGGGAGAAGGCCAGCTACTATTCGGCGGTGTGCCTGGAGACGGGCGAGGTCGATTGGATGGAACTGGATGGCAACAGCAACTCTGGAACCTCGGTTGCCTTCCTGAGGCAACTGAGGGAGAGGCATTCCGGGCCTTTGAACGTGATCTGGGACAACGCGCCGGCCCATCGTGGAGAGGCGATGCGGGAGTACCTGCGTACGCCTGGCCTGGGTATTAGGCTGGTGAACCTGCCGGGCTACAGCCCGGACTTCAACGCCGATGAGGCAATCTGGGGCTGGGCGAGAGAGGAGGCCACTGGCAATCTGTGCCTGGGAAGCAAGGAGGCGGTGGAGGAGAGGGTCGGCAAATTCCTGTCCGGTCTGACTACCCGGAAAGACGAAGTGAAACGGCGCTGCCGGACTGTCCTGCAGTCAAGGGCCGAAACATTCCTGCGAGACTCCCGGCCCGACTCCCAACACTCAGCAAATGCACATCCCACCTTGGCTTTGGTTTAGGAGTCTTCCTACGGCGATCTCCACGGCTCGTCCCTCTTCTGAGGCTCGCAACCAACTCCGCAGTTCGCGGCGGGTGATTCTCCAAGTGAGATTGTCCCCACGCTCTTCCTTGAGTTCTTCCAGTCTCGTCGACGCCCCTGTGGCTGCCCTTGCCCCGGCCTCGGCGGTGACGATGTGCAGTTCGTTTTCCGGAAGGTTGTCCCGGAAGTCTCTGAGGTGGTCCTCCTCCTGGCGGGTGAGGATGCCGTCGCTCATCGCCTGGGCGACGCCCTGCCGGAAGCCCTCCTCGAGGGCGCGGTCGATGTCCTCGCCGGTGGCGCGGGAGCGCTGGGCGATGGCCGAGAGGGTCTGGCGGAGGGCGGCCTCGTTGAAGGTGTGGGCGTTCCGCATGGTCCAGAGCCCGTCTTCGTAATTGCCGTGCAGTTCGTTTGTGATGCCTCGCAACAGCCTGATACAGTCATCGCTGGTGGCCAGATAGGCTGAATTAAGCACTTGTCTGAAGTCTCTGTGCCTCTCGTATTCCCAACCCTGGGCGATGGCCACGGCTTTGACCATGTGGGCGGCGGCGCCCCAACCCCTTTCGGATGCCTGATGCAGGTCGCTCTGCGTCAGGTACTCCCTGCTCATCGCCAAGAGGTCAAGCGCCTGATTCACGTGGTCTGCAACTGCCTCAGTGTCGGATGTGATCAACGGTCCTCCTCCTGCCGGGGCTTCGTTGTCGCATGCGGCCTTTCAAGGCCCTTGCGATCGGTTCAACAGTTCTGGCGGTGCTGATATGGCAGAAAAAGTGCCGCTAGGCGGAAACAAAGACATTCTTGCAGACGAAATCTTCCGTTTCACGTCCTCCGTCCACTGCGGCGCGCTGCATAAATGATCCAAGTATGCATCCCCTAATGAGTAGGCCCGCCCTACTGCTACGCGTATTGATTCGTCGGAGCCATCCGGCAGATCCACCTGTGCGGAGCCTAGTCGCCCGCCTTTTTTCATCTTGTCGCCCGTGCGAGGGATTTTCACGCCCAATCTTTTCCCTGCGAATTTTCTGCGGCTCTCATACTCAGTCGATGCCGCAAACGGTATTTTGCGGAGCCCAACGGCGATCGGGACGTAAAGTGCCAAGACAGCGGCACCGAGTAATGCGGCCAGACGCCCTCCGTCGTAGCCATCTGACTTTAAGGACATTCCCGCCAGAATTGCGGCAATGCTTTCTCCCACTAACAGCAACATGGCTAAGGCGACTCCAGGCCTATCCCAATCGAACCTATCGAATCTAATTATTCGCCCAATCTTTGCGCTGAGAACGGCTCTCATTGCCCTACACCCCAATTCCCGCCAGCCGCGCCACGAGGTATTCCTGTGGCCGGTCGCCCTTGATACGGTTGCAGCTGGAACATAGCAGTTGCAGGTTCTCCAGATGGTCAGTGCCTCCCCGCGACTGCGGGATGATGTGATCGACCTCGAAGATTCGGAACGGGAACTCCGTCCGGCAGCCGGTGCAGAGGCCCTCCTGCTGGCCGAACAGGACGTGCTTGTTCTGGCGGTAGGGAATGGGAGCCTCGATGTCCGTGCGCCGGGGGATGTCGGTGCGGGCGGTGACGTAGCCGTGGTGGAACAGGCTGCCCATGGACTGCTGGAGGCGCATGTTGACCAGCTCGACGGCTTTCGGGGATATGTCGATGCCGACCCACTTGCGGCCCAGCTTGTCGGCGGCGACGCAGGCGGTGGCGCAGCCGCAGAAGGGGTCGAGAACGATGTCGCCCTCGTTGCTGCTGGCCTTGATGATGCGTTCGAGGAGGGCCAGGGGTTTCTGCGTGGGATAGCCGACCTTCTCTTTGGAGGAGGCCTCTAGCTTTCCGATGTCCGAGAACACATCCTCAACCGCCACCCCGTTGGTTGCTTCCAAATATCGCTTGAGCGAAGGCATCCGGCCATTTTCGGGCCAATATACGAGACCAGCCGCGTCAAGGGCATCCAACCGGGCTTGCACCGAAGGCAGACCGTCGGGCCAGCCGGGGATGAGTTCGTGTTCGATTATGAACGTGTTCATCTTCCCTTGAGTAGGGGTATTCCAATGCCTTCCCACTGCGCCCGGGTCAACTCCCCTCCATGGTTCGCCAGATTCGCCAAAACGGGGGCCGCTGGCGGTCAGATCAGCTGACCGCCAGCGGCCCCTTTCATCTTGGTTCCTGTACGCTCTGTCCACGTAAGCGGGGTCGTGTGTCATGTATTGACGATTCCAAGTGGCACTCCGTCCAGCATAGAACAGCAACACGTCATGCACACGTCCAAACCGCCTCCCATCAGACCGCCCTGCGGTGCGTTTCCAGACCACTTCGTTCCGAAACCCGCCCGCTCCGAAAACCCCGTCCATAGCCGCTTTCAGGTAGTGGCTGGCCGTCGGGTCGCAGTGAAGGTAGATGCTCCCGGTCGGCTTCAGAACCCGGTGCATTTCCAGCAACCTAACGGCCATCATGGTCAGGTAGGACTGCATCCCCTTCCCGTGGCTGAGGCCCGCAGCTTTGATGGTGTAGGCAAGGGCCGGTTGCTTGTCGGCAATCAACCCCATCCACGCCACGTCCAGGTCGGACAGGGTCCAGGTATCCTTGAAGGCCGCGCCCGCTGCCGCGCTGCCCACGGGGGCGGCATAATCTTGGTTGGAGTTGAAGGGCGGGTCCAGGTAGATAAGGTCGACACACTCGCTGTTCATCCCCCGCAGGATGTCCAAGTTATCGCCCGTCCAGATTGTCTTGTCGGCAAAGTTAGGGCTTCGTTCGGCCATTTTCTACTCCCATGTATTCCTATCCGCGCGCGGATGGGCGGGATGTTACGACAGCTCACTGCTACAAGCAAAGGGCACCAAGGTTCCCCTACTGCGGTGTGTGGGGAATTCTCGGCTGGGTCGGTCCGTGCCCTGGAACCCACCGGGATGATCTCGCCAGTCTCTGTGCCTTGCCGCGCGTTTTCCTGCCCGTTATGTTGCAGTGCCCCGGGTCATCATCCTTCGGGTCCCGCTCGACCTCCAGTCCGAGGGAGCGGATGAGGCTGACGTCCAGTTCGGCTAGGAATGTGTTGGGGTAGCCCTGCAGCAGTTGTTCCGGTGACGTTTCGGTCTTGAGTGAAACCGATGTGTTCCCGTCGGGCCCGCCCTGGATGAATGCGTCGCTGGAAGGTCTCTCTGGACCTCCCTCCGTGTCCGTTGTGCGCTCGTAATCCTGGACCCTCCGCAAGACGATTTCATCGTCGCCCACGTACTGTTGACTTGGTTGCCCGGTCATCCCCCTGGGCTCCGCCTAGTCCCTTTTGGAGGGCAGGCTGTGGACGAAGTTCCTGATCTCCTGCATTGAATCTTCCCCAGGCCCCTCGTACTCGTTCCCGTTCGGGTCGAGGAAGTAGAACAGAACGCTGCCGTCCGGGTCGCACACGATGTCGAGGTCGTAGCCGTTCACATGCCATTCCGCCGTCACCCCGCCGGTGGATGTCGGAACGATGCTGGTCGGCGGAATCGTGTCCGCTTCCAGGATGTCTACCATGGCCCAGAGCAGCTGGGCTGCGGCCCGTGGTTCAGGCGGCCGCCGGTCATCCGGGAGATTCTTTTCTTCCCACGGGAGGCCCATGATTGCTTCCATGGTGGGGTTGAGCCATGCGATGTTCCCGCACCCCTCTTCCAGCTGTTCCCGGGGCTGGCTGACCGCCGACACGAGTATCCGCCGTTTCCAGAATACTGCCCTCTCGACGAAGTTGTTGAACATGTCGTTGATAATCGGGCACGGTTCGTTCGTCCTTACCATGTCTGCGGTTGTCAACTTGCACCTCCTTCGTGCGTGTCGCCACGGGTGCTGGACCGCCCGGAGACCCCCGCAGAGTATCCGCCCCTGGCTGGCAGCGGTTCCGCATTCCTTGTGAAGGTATGAGCTTTCCCTCTCCCGCGCTGGGAGTCGAAGACCGGATGCGTGGGGCGTGGTAGCTTCGGCTGGGCAGTCTGGAGCATGGTCCCCCTCCCGGTGTTAGGTGGTCGCATGCCATTTTATACCCTTTTTTTCCGCCCGGCTCTATGTTTGGGTTCAGCGGTCCTTTCCGCGTCCACGTCGGCTTCCTGGGACTTGTCGATCTTCTCCCCTCAGGACCGGTGCTCGCCGATGTTGGGTGTCTTGCCTGGGAACTCTGGCTCCGGGGTCCCGCGGTGTAGTGTACCGGCATGAGGGCTCGGCATGGAACTGGCTGCATCCCCAGAAGAATGTGCTTCCCGACCGCGGGATCAGGATCCCATCCTCGCACCTGGGGCATATTTGAGGCGGCGCCTCACATACTGGGTTGGAGCATTTTCCCTCTCCATCCTGGATGGTCACGTAGCCCAGACAGCAGCCTCGACACCTTGGGGTCATGTGTCCGCATCGGGGAAAGTTGCTGCATCGCAGATTTTCTCCGCTCATCGACGGCGCCAGCGACCCTCGGGGGCATTCGGGACACGGCGGCGCCAGATCGCCGCGGTTCTCGACCTCCGGGGAAGTGTTCAGAAGCTCCCGCACGAAGGGGGAGGGGTTCCTGGAATCGGCGATCAGGTATGCCCCACGCACGGCCCTGGTCAAGGCCACGTAGAAGAGTCTTCGCTCCTCGGCGTGGGGGAATGGCTGGCCGTGTATCGGCGGTAGCACCAGTTCCATCAGCGGGTCGTCCTCAGTCATGCAGGGGAATCCGTACCGGCCATCCACGAGATCCAGCACGATCACATACTCCGACTCCCGTCCTTTTGCGGCATGGATCGTGCTGAACTTCAATTGGGTGGGGGCCTCGGTTCTGAGTGTCCTCATCAACTGGTTTCGGGACCGGTATCGGGCCAGAACCAAGATGCTCGGCCTGCGTCCCTCGTTTCTTTCCATGATCTCCGTGACGGCCTGGTTGAGCCCTTCCTGCTGGTTCCTGGCGGCCATCACGATGATGCCTTCGCCCTCCCTTTCCGTGGTCAAATGACGCTCGGTCTGCTCGGGGTTTTGCTGAATGAACCTGCCCGAGGGTTCTAGGATTCCCTCTCCGAACCGGAAGGTGCGGGTGAGCGCTTTCCGCTCCGTGTGGCCCAGGTGCTGGTCGCAATCGTGTAGCAGCCTGACTTGGCTCCCGGCGAAGCGGTAGATTGACTGCCAGTCGTCTCCGACTAGGAAGTAGGCCAGACCATCCTTCCGCAAGGCTTCCAACAGTGCCATGCGCCCGCTGGAGATGTCCTGGAACTCGTCCACGAGAACGTGGGTGAAGGGATTCTCCCAGCCGTTGCTTCGGATAATCTCCGCGGCCTGATTGATCAGGTCGTGGAAGTCGATGGCGTTCTCCGTTCTGAGCATTCCCTCGTAGCGTTCCCGAGCACTGTTGAACACCTGAAGGAAATTTCCCGTGCGTTCACGATCCCGGGCGTTTTGTCCTCTCCGGTCTATCTCCTCCCGTGGCAGGTTGCCGGACTTTACATGGTGCAAGAATCCCCCCAGAAGGTGGGCCAGCCAACTTATCCTCTCTTCGGACAGCCGCTTGACCAGTTCCTCCGTGGGTACCGGGTCGAACTCCACTCCCAGTTCTTCCAGCTTGGTCTTCAGCGTTTCCAGAAGGGTTCCGTCTCGGTGCTGCCAGCTGTATGTCTCGACCAGGGTGGTCTTGTGGAGGGCGTGGATCTGCCACTTCCACTCCATGTCCGGGAGGTACCGGTCCCAGCCTGGCGGGGCCTGTCCCTCATGGTTGATGGCGAAGTGCTCGATGTAGATGTTGTTTTGAGGAATGTGGAAATCTGGCTGGTACTGCCGGTATCGGCTGGTGGCGGTGTCGATCTCGTAGGGGGCCTCGTAGTGGAACTCCACCCCGTTCGCCGTAAGGAAGTTGGCTATGGTCAGCTCCTCGAAGCTCTTGACTAGGTCGCCGCTCAGGGTTCTGAGCTCCGCGTCCTTGATGTGCTGCTCGTATTCCGCCGGGCTCTCAAAGTCGAATGGTGATTGGTACTCCGCTGGCAGGGACGCGATCAGGCTCAGGACCTTCTTCGAGAGTTCTTCGTCTTGGAGCATTTCCTCCACGGTTCCGTTCATGGCCTTCAGGTAGGCGAAATCATCGGTCGCCAGCTTCGACACTGTCGGAGCGACTCCTTGGTCGGCGATGATCCGCAGGCCGAAGGAGTGGAAGGTGGAGACTGTGACGTCCTTCAGGTCCTCGGGTAGCCTCTCCCGGATCTCCAGGGCTGCCTTGCGGTTAAATGCCAGAGCTAGGATGGAGCTGGGTCCCACGCCCTGGTTACGGACCAGATGGGCGATCTTGCCGATGATGACGGCTGTTTTGCCGGTGCCGGCGCCGGCCAAGACCAGGGTGCAGTCCTCGTCGGTAGCGATGGTTTGGGCCTGTTCTTGGGTCAGTCCTTTAGCCCGAATCCACCGAAGGAGGGCGTCGGGTCAGCGTCCTGAAGTGGCCAAAGGGTGCTCCTCTGAATCTGGGATAATGGTTTTGTAACAGCAAACCGGTCCCAGAAAAGGAGCACCCAATAGATGCTACCACGCCGCCACCCCGACCGCATCCGTATCGCCTTCGACGACCACCGCCTGGTGACCAACGCTGGGCTGATCCTTCCCGCCACGTTGGCCTTGCACCTGGGCCTGCCCCAACTGGTTGACCGGCACTTGGACCTGGGCCGCGCCCCAGGCCGAGCCAACACCGGCGATAAGATTTCGACTCTGGTGACCTCGGCGCTGGCGGGCGGCGACTGCATCGACGACGCCGATGCGTTGCGCACCGGCAGGACGGCCTGCGCTCTCGGCTGCGTAGTCAAGGCGCCCTCCACCCTGGGCGCTTTCCTGCGCAGCTTCCGGTGGGGCCACGTCCGTCAGTTGGACCGGGTGAGCCGCGAGCTGCTGGCCCGGGCCTGGCAGGCGGGGGCCGGACCCGGCGGCGCGCCATTCACCATCGACCTTGATTCGACGATCTGCGAGACTTACGGACTGGCCAAGGAGGGCGCCCGCCACCACGGCTATACCGGTGCACGGGGCTATCACCCACTGCTGGCCGTCGCCGCCGGAACCGGCGACGTGCTGATGGCCCGGCTGCGCGAGGGCCGGTCCAACACCGTCCGCGGCGCCGCCCACTTCCTGCGTGAGACGGTGAGCCGGGTTCGCTGCGGCGGGGCCAGCGGGCAG
The DNA here is from genome assembly GCA_965262735.1 of Dehalococcoidia bacterium. Taxonomy (GTDB): domain Bacteria; phylum Chloroflexota; class Dehalococcoidia; order Lucifugimonadales; family UBA3495; genus CATOSK01. The sequence continues at coordinate 1,692,643 of CBDHFS010000002.1, forward strand.
CTCACCATGCGTGCCGACAGCGGCTTCTATACCCACGCCGTGGTCGCCGTCTGCCGCCGGATGGACGTCCGCTTATCCATCACCATCCGCCAGCACAAAAGCCTGCACAATCTCATCGAGGCGATACCCGAAGATGCCTGGACGCCGATTCCTTACTGGATGGACGGCGCCGCCGATGTGGCCGAAACCACCTACACCCCCTTCCAGAGTGAGCCGGATGCCGCGCCGGTGCGGCTCATCGTCCGGCGGGTGAAGCCGGCGCCCGGTTCCCAACTGGCTCTCTTCGCCACCTACAGCTATCACGGCTTCATCACCGACCGGGACGGAGAGACCCTGGAACTGGAGGCCGACCACCGCCGCCACGCCGAGATCGAGAATGCGATACGCGACCTCAAGTACGGCGTCGGGCTGAACCATCTCCCCTCGGGCCGCTTCGCCGCCAACGGCGCCTGGCTGGCGGTACAGGTGATGGCCCACAACCTGGCCCGCTGGACCGCCCGCATCGGCCTCGGTGAGCGGATCGTGACCACCAAGACCCTCCGGCGGCGGTTCTTCGCCCTGGCCGGACGGCTCACCCGCTCGGCACGCCGGATCACCCTGCATCTTCCCAAGCGCTGGCCCTGGGAGGAGCAGTTCAGCCGCGCCCTGGCCCGACTGCGAGCCATTCCACTCCCAGCCTGACGGCGCCCGTCCGCCACTGACCCGCCAGCCAACCCAACGTCCCCGCAAACTCGCGCCAGCCCAGTCCGCGAGCGCCTCTTGCCGTGTCCTATCCCGCCATCTCGCTCGCCACAGCCACTGCAGGCCGACATCGGCGCCCCCCAAAGCGCCTGCAGACCGCCGCCAACCTCCCATCTACCCGAATTCGAGCCCGGATTATCGCGCCTGTAACTCCCTCACCCCCTTCCGCTGTCCTCACGCCGTCCATCCCTGTCCATCGGTGGATTCGGGCTTAGACAGGATGTCCCTGGTCGAGGTCTGGACCAGGGGTTCGATGCGCTGGAGGAACCCGCGGTTTGACTCGGATCGGTCGTCTTCCAGGGTTTGCAGATCCGCCACCTTCCTGAGCCGTTCAAGTGCCTTCTTGGCAGGCGGCTCCAGATGGTTTTCCGTGCGCCTGTCGCACTTCTCAACGATGGTGGCTGCGGTTTCGGGTATCTCGGCTACCGACGAATGTCTGGAGTACCGGTCCGGGGACAGTGCAGTGTTCAGGCAGGAGAACAGGTCGTCTATCCGGGGAGCGAGTTCACGCGCTTTCTCAGCGGCCTCCCGCTCCCGGTTACTCTCGACGATTTCCTGCAGCGCGAGGTAGAGTCTCTCGGATTCTTCCTTGGGGAGTCCATCCGCCTGGATCTTGTTTCTGCTGAAGAACCGGATGGAGAGACCATTGTGGAGGACTCCCCTACTGATCTGAACACGTCGGATGCTTGTTGTTGGGACAGTCGTCGTCTGCTTCTGGTCGCCTCCGACGATCTTGAGGTTGTTGCGGTCGAGCCGGACCTCGTGGACCTGGCTGCCGCTCAGCAGCCGCGAGTGCCAGGATGTCTTGGCACTGATGGGTTCAGTGCTGATCATAAGCTCGCTTTTCTGTCCGGTTCTGAAGGTCTTGGGATTCTCGGTCTGGAAACCCGATGGCCCCGGCCGTGGTTATTCATTCAAACTCGTACTTTCTTCCGATGCATAGGCGGATTGGAAACTCGACCTCGTTTCCGTAAAGGTGTTTTCATTTTTGCCTTTCCTCTACAGGGGCTCGGGCCCGGCGATGGTTCCCAGTATCTCCAGCAAGGTGTACTTGGGTTGGCCTTGGCCCACTTGGATCGAGCGAATTCTTGCCCTCACCATCCGATTGGTGAATCTTGCCCCCACCCTGTAGGGATCCTGAATCTCGCGCCCTATTCTTCCTTCGATGGGCCTTTCACTGTCCGAGGGTCTGAACTCGAAGAACCTTCTGGCAGGAACCGTGCCGAGCAGGATCCCGGTCAGGATGCCGGTCTTCTGTTGGATGTTCTTTTCGGCTAGTCGCCTGCCTGCTGTCTCCACTTCTGCGGAGTTTCCGAGGGCGACCTCTCTGCCCTTGAAGCCTATCTCCACGCCGGCTCTGTTGTTCTTCATAAGTCCGACGAACTCAGCCACTTTCCTGACCGCCCTTGGGTGCATCTCACCGGTGAGTTCCGCCAGCTCGTCGTCTTCTCCGATCAGCGCGACTGTCAGCAGGTTCTGGATCATCTCTACCGCCTTTTCGGTGGCGTTGCTGGCTTCTTCAGACTGTCCCTCGGCCCCAGTGAATGTCGGAAGTTCGATCTCGAAACCGAAGGATCCTCTGGTCACTCCGGAAATCAGCTGCTGGCTCAGTCCCCTGCGGGGGATGGCGCCGGTGTCCTCCAGTTGCCCGGTGGACCCGGCAACCGTGATCGCCACAGAGTCGGCGAAGGTTGTGGCGGCCTTGCCGCCGAAGTTGGCGTCGATGCCCTCTCCGTCAACCACAGGGGTTCCCCGGAAACTGAGGCGGACAGGTCGTGGCGGTTTGGGTACGGGTACCCCTTCAAGCCTCTGCTTCGCTTTTGCAAGCCGGTGTTCCAGCCCAATCCGCTCGACCACCCGGTTCTCGGGCGTGATGCTCAGTATGTATTCCAGCTGCGTTATCTCGCTGGCGGTAAAGGAGTATTCCCTGTAGTTCATCTTCTTTCTTCGCTTTCGGCAATGACGTCAAGGCAGCGCTTTGCTGGGGGATCCTCCCCCGGGTCCAGCGCAACCTGTATGAATCCCTTCCAGACGTGGTCCCGCCGGTGTGACCATAGGCCGTGCCAAAATCCGATTAGTGCAGCGGATCCCATGTCCAGCGGTAGGCCCAGTTCAACTCCGTAGGCATCCACGTTGAAGTTCAACTGAGTGGTGGAGGGGTTGAACAGAACCGGGTAATCTTCGCGGGTGTCTTCGCGCTTGTAGAAGAAGGTCACCACGTCGATGTCTTTCGGTTGACGGTGGTCTGGTGCGCGGCCCTCTATATTCTCAACAAAGCTTCCGTTGATCCATTGGAAGCCCTCCGAGATTCCGTACTGGTAAAGGGCGCCCCTGTAGTCCAGGAACTTGTTCGCCAGTTCTATCCTTTCCGGGGTTGTTGCAAAACGGGTCACGAATTGTTCCAGCGATGCGACGTAAGGCGCTCTGTACAGACTTTCGTGTTCCTGCCCTTCCGGTGTGTCGGGACGGATGGGAGGAAGGACCTTGTTGTCGTCCCATTGGGGAATCGTTGCCATCAATCCTCTGTCTTTCTGGTGCTCGCTGCTTGGAGCGCATGGAGTCGTCGACATTGGTTGGCATGCTGGGTTTTCTTTCCTGCTGATTGTAGTCCATACGCTTCGGTAAGTTAACCGTGCCCATATTCTCCCTTGGTTCTGGTTCGCTTCCTCTCCCGCTGATAGGTTCTTCAAGGGGGCTGGGTCTGGCATCACCGCCGCCGGCCCAAACGGTGTTTTGCTGCACAGCCTTCGCAGCGCGTTTGTTTTGCGATGGCCGTTGAGCTGCAGTCTCTGCAGAGCCCGAGCTTCTTGGCTTGGCCCCGTTTTTCTCGGGCGTTTTTCCTGGCGCGTTCCTTCCGGTCTGGAGATGTGGGCCTCTTCCTCTCCTGATCGAGCGGACATCCCAGCTTAGCTTCCGCATTAGCCACGGCGGGTTCAGGGCGAGGCTTTGCCTGCTGGGTCTTGGGCGTGGCCTTCCGTGGAGTCTTCCCCGCTTTTTTCGCCCTGCTGGGAGGGCGGCCGCCTGCGTTGGCTGGTTCCGGCAACGGGATGGTGAGCGTGAAGGTGCGGCCTACTGCCCAATCGTGCTGGTACGTTGGGGGATTCATCCCCCAACGTACCCCGCAATTCAACCCGAGGCTCTTGCAGGACTTCTTTTCCCTACGTCCACAACTTCGCCTTGGCCGCCGGCTCCACGAAGGCCATCATCAGCGCGTCGGCCAGGTCTGGCGACCGCATCCCCCGCCGCCTCATGGCGTCCTTGCTCTCCATAATCACCCTGCCCGCGTTGTCGTAGGTAAAGCGCATGGCGGCCAGCTCACCCACCAGGCGGTTGTCCGGCGGCAGCCGCAAGTCCCCCGCCTCCAGCAGCTCACGAATGCGCCAATAGCCCTCGGCCCGCCGGTTGGCAAACAGGTGCTTCTGCCGCGCCGGCAGAGCAACATTGATTCCCTGCACCGGATGCCCCAGCTCCCGCAGCCGGTCCACCACTCCCGCGCCGACGCCGATTTCGTCCACCACCACCTGCTGTGGCCGGTGCTCCCGGACCGCCTCCGACAACCGCCCCACCAACTCCATCGTGTCCATCCCGTTGAAGGTCAGTATCTCCTCCACCCGCAGCCCTCGCCGCCGCAGGATTACGCTGCGGTCAGGGCCATACCGGGCCACGTCCACCGCTAGGATGACCGGAACGTCGCTGGAATCGGGTGCCGGCGGCGTAGAGTCAATCGCCGCAGCCCGCTCGATGGCCGAGAGCCTGAACAGCGTGTACTCGCCCTGCTGTGGAAATTCCCCCAGGACCCGGGAGCCGAACAGCGGGTCATCATCGCCCCAGACCTCTCGCCGCTCCTCGACCCACTCCGCCGTGGTCAGACCGGGCACCACGATGCGCCCAGCCCGAACGTTGGGACTGTCCAGTGCCGAGAATGGTGATGGGATGGTACAACCCCCGCTCTTCGTGGAATGCCCTCCGGAAGGCCCCGGTGATGCTGGTGGGGTTGCCGATGAGCAGCAGCCGGCTGGTCTCCGCCGAGGTCATCACCGAGTCAATAGCCTCATAAATTTCGTCGCTGACCCCAGCCGCCTCGTCCACCACCACCAGCATATTGGGGCTGTGAAACCCCTGGAATTGGTCGGCTGAATCCGCGGACAGCCCCATGGCGTACCGTTCTTCTGACAACTCCCACCGCGTGTCGTAAATCTTGCCTCCCAAGGGAGTTTTCGACCCCCGGTAAAGGGTCCGCACCTGCCGCCAAAGGACGTAACGCACCTGCCGGAAAGTCGGCGCGGTGCTAAGCACCAGGGCCGGGTCATGGCTGTACAGGAACCACAGAACCGACACGCCGGCGCAGAACCCCTTGCCCAACCCGTTGCCCGCCTTGACCGCCACCCGGCGCCGGTCTTCCAGGGCTGCCAGCACCTCCTCCTGCTTGTCCCACAGGCTCACGCCCAGGACTTCGGCAGCAAACCGGCCCGGCGTCATCGGCGCCACCTCTGGAATTTCAATGGCGCTCAGGGAATCGATTCCGGGGCTTTCCCCGCTGTTCGTCTCTGCGTCCTTCACGTTGGTATTGCGATGCCCTCCTCATTGCTTTTCCGACGATTCTTCCGGCGCTCTCATGCCAGTCGAGGCCCAGCGCAGGGTAACTTGTCTTCACGCTGCGCCCGCTTCCGGCGCTCTGATGCCAGTCGGGACCCAGCGCAGGGTAACTTGTCTTAACCCGAATCCACCGATGGACAGGGATGGACGGCGTGAGGACAGCGGAAGGGGGTGAGGGAGTTACAGGCGCGATAATCCGGGCTCGAATTCGGGTAGATGGGAGGTTGGCGGCGGTCTGCAGGCGCTTTGGGGGGCGCCGATGTCGGCCTGCAGTGGCTGTGGCGAGCGAGATGGCGGGATAGGACACGGCAAGAGGCGCTCGCGGACTGGGCTGGCGCGAGTTTGCGGGGACGTTGGGTTGGCTGGCGGGTCAGTGGCGGACGGGCGCCGTCAGGCTGGGAGTGGAATGGCTCGCAGTCGGGCCAGGGCGCGGCTGAACTGCTCCTCCCAGGGCCAGCGCTTGGGAAGATGCAGGGTGATCCGGCGTGCCGAGCGGGTGAGCCGTCCGGCCAGGGCGAAGAACCGCCGCCGGAGGGTCTTGGTGGTCACGGTCCGCTCACCGAGGCCGATGCGGGCGGTCCAGCGGGCCAGGTTGTGGGCCATCACCTGTACCGCCAGCCAGGCGCCGTTGGCAGCGAAGCGGCCCGAGGGGAGATGGTTCAGCCCCACGCCGTACTTGAGGTCGCGTATCGCATTCTCGATCTCGGCGTGGCGGCGGTGGTCGGCCTCCAGTTCCAGGGTCTCTCCGTCCCGGTCGGTGATGAAGCCGTGATAGCTGTAGGTGGCGAAGAGAGCCAGTTGAGAACCGGGCGCCGGCTTCACCCGCCGGACGATGAGCCGCACCGGCGCGGCATCCGGCTCGCTCTGGAAGGGGGTGTAGGTGGTTTCGGCCACATCGGCGGCGCCGTCCATCCAGTAAGGAATCGGCGTCCAGGCATCTTCGGGTATCGCCTCGATGAGATTGTGCAGGCTTTTGTGCTGGCGGATGGTGATGGAGAAGCGGACGTCCATCCGGCGGCAGACGGCGGCCACGGCGTGGGTATAGAAGCCGCTGTCGGCACGCATGGTGAGCTGCCCGCTGGCCCCGCCGCAGCGAACCCGGCTCACCGTCTCACGCAGGAAGTGGGCGGCGCCCCGGGCGGTGTTGGACCGGCCCTCGCGCAGCCGGGCCATCAGCACGTCGCCGGTTCCGGCGGCGACGGCCAGCAGTGGGTGATAGCCCCGTGCACCGGTATAGCCGTGGTGGCGGGCGCCCTCCTTGGCCAGTCCGTAAGTCTCGCAGATCGTCGAATCAAGGTCGATGGTGAATGGCGCGTCGCCGGGTCCGGCCCCCGCCTGCCAGGCCCGGGCCAGCAGCTCGCGGCTCACCCGGTCCAACTGACGGACGTGGCCCCACCTGAAGCTGCGCAGGAAAGTGCCCAGGGTGGAGGGCGCCTTGACTACGCAGCCGAGAGCGCAGGCCGTCCTGCCAGTGCGCAACACATCGGCGTCGTCGATGCAGTCGCCGCCCGCCAGAGCGGAGGACACCAGCGTCATGATCTTGTCTCCGGTGTTGGCCCGGCCCGGCGCTTCGCCCAAGTCCAGGTGCTCCTGTACCAGTTCGGGCAGGCCCAGGCGCCGGGCCAGGGTGGCCGGAAGGAGCAGCCCAGCGTTGGTCACCAGGCGGTGGTCGTCGAAGGCGATACGGATGCGGTCGGGGTGGCGGCGTGGTAGCATCTATTGGGTGCTCCTTTTCTGGGACCGGTTTGCTGTTACAAAACCATTATCCCAGATTCAGAGGAGCACCCTTTGGCCACTTCAGGACGCTGACCCGACGCCCTCCTTCGGTGGATTCGGGCTTAACGCTGCGCCCGCTTCCGGCGGGGAGCGGGGGCAATCCCCGCCATCCCCCGTTGGTTCTCAGGGTCGCGCAGGACTTCCCTGCTGCCGGGACCGTTGCCCATCCTCCGACGCCGGGGCCGGGGACGTCGGACTGAACAGGAACCCGCACTCGCGGCATCGGTAAACATCGTTATCCGTGGCCCAAACCTTGCTCAGGACGAACAGGCGGCCCGATGAGCAGCGACGACATCTCAGCAAAATCATTCACCTCTCCAAACAACCAGCAATACGGCCAAACAAACGAAAGGGACGGCCCCCATGTGGAGGGTCGTCCCTATGCAAAATACGTTAGACAGCGGCCACCGTGCCTGTCAACGCGCCACTGTCACCAACCGGAGCCTTTCAACTCGTTCATCCCCAGCCCCTCCAAGCCGCTCCCTCAATCCGGGGGGTTTGGGGGATGAATTCCCCAACGTACCCTATCCCAAAGCAACCCCGGCTAAACGGCCTCTACCGCAGGCTGAGGAGAAGATGGCGGACGATTCGGGTTCCAGGAGATTCGGGTTCCAGGAGAATGGAAAGAAAAAGACCCTGGCGCCGCTTTCAAGCGGATTCCGGCTACGGGAATCCGGGGCCAGGGTCTATCGGTAACGGGGGTTGGCGGCGGTTAGCCGGGGTTGTGCTGGTCGATGTAGGCCAGTACGCGGCCATCCAACTGGGCCCGGCACTCTTCCAGCATACCCGAGTCGGCGTAAGCTACTCCCAAGTGAGCATCCCGCTGGATGTTCTCCCAATCGGGCTCCAGCTCATACTCGTCGCGAAGTTCTTCAAACATTGCACTCAATGAGTCTCGGTCAAACATCGTTACTATCCAAGCCTCCTCCTTTAGGATTACCGGCGCTGGCCTTGACCGGGGTGGCTGACGCCCCACAATCCGCCCGGACCCATCCCCACAGCAAAGGAATCAACCCGCCAACATCGCCGGTACAACGCCGCTTAGTCTACCCGCATTTCCTATCGCTGGCAAGGCTAACGGTTGCCCCGCAAATGTTCAGGGTTGAGGGGGACAGAGTGGCTGATGGCAGAATATGGGGTTGGGGTTACGTTGGGGGATTCATCCCCCAAACCCCCTAAAAAAGTGGCAGTTGGATGAAAGCCTTGGCTGAAACCAATTTACCTCACCAAGTCTGAACTGTTACGTCGCCGCGCTAATGTTCAGACTTGAGATGGTGAATGGGCCGAAAGTTGTTGGATAAACGCCGGCACGGGCGGAGGCAGTACGGATTAAACCCCTCCCGTTCTGCCCCAGGCGCTCGCCCCCCGGTCTGAACAGTCGCTGTATCCCCCGGTTTCCCTGGCGGAAAGGCATAAAGTATACTGGGGGACATTCTTTATCGGGTGCGGCGTTGCGCGAATCCCTCAAAATAGCTCCGGTTGGCGCGGTAATCCTGGCGTCGTTGGTGGTCGGCTGTTCCGGCGGGGCCGCGCCGGAGGCTCCCAACACCCGGTTGGTCATCTTCGCCGCCGCCTCCCTGACCGATGCCTTCCGGGACCTGGCCGACGCCTTTGAGGCGGCCAACCCCGGCGTGAGCGTCGCCCTGAACTTCGGGGGCAGCCAGCGACTGCGCGCCCAACTCGAACACGGGGCCGACGCCGACCTGTTCGCCTCGGCCAACCGGGAGCACACCGCCGCCATCGCCGCCGCCGGGCTGGCCCAGGGGGAACCGGCGGATTTCGCCGCCAACCGTCTGATCGTCATCACCGCAACCGACTACCCCGGGCCAGCGACGGTGATGGACTTGGCCCGGCCGGGGGCTAAGGTGGTGCTGGCCCACCCCGGCGTCCCGGCGGGCCAGTACACCCGGATGATGCTAGACAACCTGCAAACCGAGCCGGGTTATCCCCTGGATTTCGCGGAGCGGGTGTTGGCCAACGTGGTGTCCGAAGAACCCAACGTGCGGCGGGTGGCGCAGAAGGTAGCGCTGGGCGACGCCGAGGCCGGGGTCGTCTATCACAGCGACGCGGTTTCCCCCGATATTGCGCCGCTGGTGCAGGTGACCCACGTGCCCGACTCGGCCAACGTGGTTGCCAACTACCCCATCGTGCTGCTGCGGGACGCCGGACAGCCCGAACTGGCCCGCCGGTTCATCGAGCATCTGCTTTCTGACGCCGGACAGCAGACCCTTCAAGCCCACGGGTTCGCCCCGCTGCCCACGGCTGCCGCCGTCGAACGCTTGGCCGCGCCGCCGACCTCGCCGCCCTGAATCCCCACGATGCGGCGCAGCGTTCCATCCCCTCTGTTTCCATCCCCTTCCAGCCTGTGGGCGCCGGCCGGACTGGCCGCCACCGCCCTTTATGTTGGCTTCGTCGGCCTGCCGGTGCTGGGGTTGCTGGTCCGCGCCGCGCAGCAGGAAAGCTGGTCCGACAGCCTGACCAGCCCGTTGACCTTACAGGCGCTGCAGCTGTCGCTCCAGACCAGCGGCATCAGCGTGGTGGTGATGGTGATCTTCGGCACGCCCTTCGCCCTGTACCTGGCCCGCAGCGGCTCCCGAATCGTCAAGGTGGTGGACGTTCTGGTCGAGCTGCCCATCGTGCTTCCGCCGGTGGTGGTGGGCCTGGCGATGCTGATGGCCTTCGGGCGGCAGGGAATCATCGGTTCCGCCCTGGAGTCTGCGGGAATCAACCTGCCCTTCACCACGGCAGCGGTGATATTTGCCCAGGTGTTTGTCGCCGCTCCGTTTTACATCCGCTCGGCCAAGCTGGGGTTCCAATCGGTGTCCCCCGACTTTGAGGATGTTTCGCAAACCCTGGGCGTCTCGCCCTGGGCGACGTTCTGGCGGTTGACCCTGCCGCTGGCGGCCCCGTCCATCGTGGGCGGACTGGCCCTGGCGTGGGCGCGGGCGATCTCCGAGTTCGGGGCAACCATAATGTTCGCCGGCAACCTGCCTGGGCGGACGCAGACCATGCCGCTGGCCATCCTGACGGCGCTGGAAAGCGACCTGGGGTCGGCGCTTACCCTGTCGGCGCTGCTGCTGGGCGGGTCGGCGCTGGTTCTGGTGACGCTGGGCCTGCTGGCCCGCCGCCAATGGCCGGGCCGGCCATGACCGCCGGCTGGGTGCGCTGCATGGTCGGGGATTTCATCCTCGAAACCGCCTGGGAAACTTCCCCGGGGCAGGTGCTGGTGTTGTTCGGGCCGTCGGGAGCGGGCAAGACCACGACCTTGCGGGCCATCGCGGGGCTGATGCGTCCCGACCGTGGCCGCATCGAAGTCGGCGGGCGGACGGTGTACGACAGCGAGACCAACTCGTGGACGCCGCCTCACCGCCGCCGGGTAGGTTACATGACCCAGCAATGCCACCTGTTCCCCCACCTGTCGGTGCGGGGGAACATCGCCTACGGTCTGCCCAACCGCTCCGGCGAGGCAGGGCAGGCGGCCATTGACCAGCTGATCGGTTTGCTGCAACTGGAAGAGCTGGAGCGGCGGCGCACCTGGGAATTGTCCGGCGGGCAGCAGCAGCGGGTAGCCCTGGCCCGGGCCCTGGCCGCCCGGCCGGAAGCCCTGCTCCTGGACGAACCCTTTTCGTCGCTGGACGGAGAGCTGCGCCGCCGGGTAAGGGGCGAAGTCCGCGGCATTCTGGCCCAAGCCAACATTCCCGTAATCCTGGTGACCCACGACCGGGAGGAAGCGCTGGCCCTGGGAGATGCGGTGCAGGTCATTGACCAGGGCCGCACCCTGGAGGTGGGCGAACCCCTGCGGGTGTTGGGCCAGCCGGGCCAGGGCCGGGTCGCCCGGCTGGTGGGCGTCGAGAACGTGCTGCCCATGCGGGTCGTGGCCCGCTACCCCCAGGATGGTACTATGGAGTGTGTAATTCGGGACGCGCCGCCTAACTACGCGGGGGATTTTCGGCTGGAGGTCCCCATCAGCGACCCAGAAATCGGGGAGCCGGTGACCGTGGGCGTGCGGGCTTCCGACGTAATTCTGGCTGCGGAAAGGCTGGCCAGCTCGTCAGCGCGCAACCAGATTTCGGGAAAGGTGACCAGCGTAGAACTGCGTCCACCCGGATACGAGGTCACGCTGGATTGCGGCGGTATTCCGTTGAATTGCCACATTACGGGCAGCTCGTTGACCGAAATGAACATCCGCCCCGGCCTGCCCCTGTGGGCGGTCTTCAAAGCGTCCTCATGTTTTCTGGTAGAGGAAAAGGGGTAGTGGGAGCCGGGCATCAGGGGCAGGGGGACTCAATCCGTTCGTCCTAATCCGTTCGTCCTGAGGCCCTCGAAGGACTTCCTTTTTGAGACCCATTCCAGGGTTACGGCACAACTGATGCGGCACAACATTAGCACAGCTTGATTATCGTGGAGAGCAGCGTTATGGGCGAGTATCAGGGAATCATCTTTGACATGGATGGGGTTCTGGTAGACAGCGAACCGCTGTTTCTCAGAGCCATCAACCAAATTATTACCGACGCCGGCAATGACCCCATTTCGGAGGACGAGAACGAGGCCCACCTGCTGGGGACGACGGTGGAGGAAACTTGGGTGCGCCTGAAGCGGCTGCGGCGGCTGCCGGACAGCATAGAGTCCTACATTGGGCAGTACGACAGCGTGGTGCGTCGGGTGCTGCGCCGTGACCTGCTCCCCCAACCCGGTGTCGTCAGCCTGCTGGACGAGTGCTCCCGCCGCGGCCTGCCCACGGCGGTGGCGTCGTCGTCCCGGCGGGACTGGGTACAGCTGAAGCTGGAAGCCATCGGCCTGCAAGACCGCTTCGACGCCATTCTGGGCGGTGACGACGTGGTGAACGGCAAGCCCAACCCGGAAATCTACCTGCTGGCGGCCAACTCCCTGGGACTACCCGCCCGGTTGTGCATCGCCATCGAGGATTCGCCGGTCGGGATCGAAGCGGCGACCGGGTCCGGGGCGTACACCGTCGCCGTCCGCACCTACTTCACCCGCAACCTGGACATCTCCCGGGCCAACGTCATCCTGGACAGCCTGGAGGACTTCGACCTGTCCCTGCTGTCTGGACATTGACCCTGTTCGTCCCGAACCCCCGGTTCCGAGGCTCCCGAAGGCTTCCTTGTTGACCGGGTTGACCGGGGACGTTGACCGGGGACGCCCTGGGGGTTAGCCGCGGCGCCGGCGTCCGGGGGCGCCGGGGTAGACCCGCTCCCGCAGCACCCAGTCCAGCCGCAACCCCAGGGACGCGATTTCCTCGGGGCGCAGCAGGTCCAGCAGTTCCTGCAGGCGCGGGGTGGGCGTGGGCAGTTGGTGGGCTAATTTTCTCAGAGAAGCCAGGTGTTTTTCCGGAATGGGGTCGCCGGCGAAGTCCCAAATCACGGTGCGAATCTTGGTGTCGGCGTGGAAGGTCAGGCCCTGGTCAATGCCCCAGAGCCTGCCGTCGTGACCCATGATGATATGCCCGGCCTTGCGGTCGGTGTTGTTGGCCACCAGGTCGTAGCAGGCAATCATGCGCAGGGCGTCCAGGTGGTCCTCGTGCAGCGTGTAGTAGTTTTCCTTGGGGTTATGCTCGATGAAGTACTGCACCGACCCGATGCCGTAGGGTCCGTCGCGAATGATGGTCAGCGGAATGAAGTCCCAGCTCAGGATTTCGCTCAGCAGGTAGGCCGCGTACTCCCGCTTGTAAAGGGTGCCCGAGGGGAAGTCCCACAGCGGCACCTCGCCGTCCCTGGGCTTATAGATGGCGAACCCTTCGCGCTCGCCGAGGCGAATCTTGGACAGAAAGGTGTAGTTAGAGCCGGCCGGGGTCAAGTCGGAGGACAGGAATTCCCCCTGGCAGAGGAATTCATAAGTGGACTGGTCGAAGCTCACCGGGGACCTTGCTGGCCGTAATCCGGCTTAACCGCTTTCCATTACGGCATGGCCGTTGGCCCGAGGGCAGACGTGCCCGTCGGGGTTGATGGGCAGTCCGCACAGGAAGCACGGCGGGCGCCCGGCGGCGCAAATGCGCAGGGCTTCCCGGTAAAGACGGTCGGCCTGGGTGGGTGAAATCCACACGCCAACCGAGTTCCCCTCTCCTTCGGAGTCTCCCCCTTCGGAATCGTCCCCCTCAAAGCACTGTAGGTTGAACGAATTGGCCGCAACGTCGTACTTCAATAACATACGCTGGGCCTTGAACTCCACCGACTCTTCGCCCCCGCCCCATGACGGCTCATCGGGACTGCTGTCCTTCAGCCGGTCATCCTCGGAAAGGGTGCGGATGGCTTCCTGAAGGTGCATTCCTAACTGGAAAAGCTGCTCCTTCTCCAGCCAGATGTAAGAACGCGCCAGACCCGACTCGGCTGCCAACCGGAAGGTCCGCCGACCCGGCTCCCCAAAGGTTTCGGCCTCAATGCTGGACACCGGGCCGAATGAGTATTTCACATGCCTCTGCTCCATGACTCTATGATAGCCGGGGCCAAAGAAGCTGGCAAGTGTCCCACGTCAACTGTTACGCCGAAAGACCCAGGGCAATCGAGTCTTCAGATATTGCTATAATGAACATCTTGTCTCTTGATAATGCGGGCGGGTTATGGACCTTTTTAACACTGACCAGTCAGTTTTAAGGCCCCACTCATTCGTCAAGTCGGCTGTGTTTCAGATCCCGAACGGAATTTCAAGCGTCCTCCGCCCACCGGACCCCATGAAAATCAAGTCCCTGTGTCGTTACGAATTAAGAAGCGATTGCCCTGCCGAAAGACGCCGATTGACACTTTGACACTCCATTAGTATTACAACGACGGTTCAAGGAGGGACGTGTGGGGAGGCACGAAGGGCGGCTCGGCGCTTGGCATGGGAGCGTCTGGCCCGCTCGTTGCATTCTTGCGTCTCCTCCAGCCACCGCAGCAGTTCAGCCGGCCCGAACCGTTCCCGGGGCAGCATCTCCCGCACCACCCGGTAGACCTGCGGTTTCGTGATCCGGGGCATCTTTTTCCCCCCAAGCCTGTTGCAGGCTCAGAAGAAACGCTCCGCCCAGCAGGCACAGGGCCACGTGATGATGCCATCCCGCCCAGGTGCGGGTCTCGTACTCGTCCAGCCCCACGTCGCTCTTCTCCGTCTCGAACTCCGTTTCTATGCGCCACCGGGAGCCACCCACGTATGCCAGGGTCTCCAGGGGAGTATCCCCGGGAGCGTTGGACAGGTAGTAGCGGGGCTCGCTGCCGTCCAGGTTCCGGCGGTAAATGGCCCAGTGGATTTCGCCAGGCTTCCGCCTGCTGGTTGGACGCACCCTCTGAGCGCTGAACCGGTAGCTGCGGGGACCCTGGCTTCCCTCGGCCACCGTAATCTCACGCCAGGCCTCCTCCGGCAATTCATCACTGCGCTCCTCCATGGTGCGCCGCTGCCCGCCCACCAGCCTAGGCTTGCGGGGACGCCCGATCCCCTGATGCTCCGGACTGGTCCAGACTGGCTCCAGCGGCCAGACCGTGGTGCCGCCGGGAACGTCCAGCACGTAGCGCATCCCCAGAGCCGCCAGTCCCTCCCGGAAGGACGGAGACATCCCGAAGGCGTCGTCCCCGGCAACCCATCCGGCCCTCAGATGTCCCCGCTCCAAGGCCCGCTCCACCATCTTCAGCGCCAATTGGGTCTTCGACCGGTAGCCCTGCCTCTCCTCCGGAACCCCCGCCGCCTCACACCGGTCTTTGTCCGAGGTCCAGCTTTCCGGCAGATAAAGCCCTTTGTCCACCAAGGCCCGTCCCAGCGGGCTGACATAAGCCAGGAACATTCCGGCCTGGCAGTTGGCCACCTTGCCCAGTCTCCCGCAGTACTGACGGGCCACTCCCACGGACTTCCTGCCCTGCTTCGGGAAGTCGCTGCCGTCCAGCACCCACACCGCATCCGGATGTCCAAGCCGGGGTCCCAAGTACTCTTGAAGGCGTCCTATGACTGTGTCGTCATCCCAGGGGGATTCAGCGAGAAACCGCTGCATCACCCTGGCTGACGCCGGAACCGCCTCCGACAGATTCTCGGCGTTGCGCCGCTCCCCGGATTGCACCAGCAGGGCCTGGAGATAATGGCGGCTGTGGTCCCGCGTCTCCCGGCGGCCAAACAGCGGAGCGAAGTAAGCGTGAAAACCCTGAAAGGCCCCGTACACCTGCTCGAAAACCGCAGCATCCACTTCCCTGCCTCACTTGCCCAAGCCTTCCCCAACTACCCCGTCATCCTATCATGCCAACCGTCGTTGTAATACTAGTGTCCTGTATCTAAAGTGCGTCGGCAAAAGCGGGCCACGCTGGTCAGGATTTGGTCAGCGGTCTTGGTCCAGACCAAAGGCTTGGGGGCTTCGTTGGTGACGTCCAGGTAGCGGTAGATGGCAGCCTCCAGTTCGCCGCTGCTCTGATGCACGCCCCGGCGCAACTGCTTTTCGGTGAGCAGCCCAAACCAGCGCTCCACCAGGTTCAGCCAGGAGGCGCTGGTGGGCGTGAAATGAATATGGAAGCGGGGCCGCTTGGCGAACCAGTTGCGTATCAGCGCCGTCTTGTGGGTGGCGTAGTTGTCGGCAATCAGGTGCACGTCCAACCCGGCGGGCACCTGGGACTCGATGGCATCGAGGAACTTGCGGAACTCCACGGCCCGGTGGCGGCGGTGGCACTGGCCAATCACCTGGCCGGTCCTGGCGTCCAAAGCGGCGAAGAGGGACGTGGTGCCGTGGCGCACGTAATCATGGGTGCGCCGCTCCACCTGGCCCGGGCGCAGGGGCAACAGCGGCCTGGTGCGGTCCAGGGCCTGAATCTGGGACTTCTCGTCCACGCACAAGACCAACGCCCGGTCCGGCGGATCAAGGTAGAGTCCCACAATGTCCCGAACCTTTTCGATGAAGAAGGGGTCCGCCGACAGCTTGAAGGTTTCGGTGCGGTGCGGTTGCAGTGCGAAGGCGCGCCAGATGCGGCTGACCGTGGTGTGGCTCAGACCGGAACGCTGGGCCATGGACCGGGTGCTCCAGTGCGTGGCGTCCCTGGGTGTGGACTCCAGCGTCAGCGTAATCACCCGTTCCACGTCTTCATCAGTAACCGCTCGCGGCCGGCCGCTGCGGGGCTCGTCCGACAGGCCGTCCAATCGCCGTTCCAAGAACCGGGAACGCCACTTCCCCACCGTTTCGTCGGACACCTCCAAGCCGGCAGCCACCCTGGTGTTGCTGCGGCCATCGGCGCAGGCCAGAATCATTCTGGCCCGCAGCGCCAGGCCTTGGGCCGTCTTGGGGCGGCGAACCCACCGTTCCAGCGTTTCCCTTTCGGTGTCGTCCAATATCAGCGGCGGCATTGGCCTTCCGATCGCCATGCTCATCCCTCTCCTGAGTCGGTGATCGAAAGGATACCTCATTGCCAACACTATTACTACTAACTTCAGTTACACCACACTAGTATTACAACGACGGATTTAGCCGGCGACGCTTGCGGCTTCGCATGGGAGGGAGGCGAAGCCATCTTGATGTGAGCGTCGCTCGCGTTCGTCAAGGCCAAAATCTGGGTCCGCTCTGGTAATCCGTCGTTGTAATATTAGTGTTCTGCTAGGGTAATGCAAACGTAATCCGGTGGACTCTACCGTCTTTACGTAAGCTAATGATTGGAGGTCAGTTATGCAATACTTGGAGCGACTCTGTGAAAAGGGTTGCCTGGCATTGGGGCTGGCGCTCACCTTACTCTTGGTGGCCACAGTAGCCTGCGGGTCATCGGCAGCACCGGAAACAACGGCCCCGACAGCACCACCGGCGGCCAGCGAGACAACGGGTTCGGCCATGCAACCCACCGCTATGCCCGCAGCGACCGCCGTGCCGTCAGTGGATAAGATGATGACCGACGTACACCCCGGCAAGGTGACCTGGGCGGTAACCCTCCTTGGCAACGAGCGGTTTGATAATGTTCATACTGCCTTTGGGAACCTTAATTATTCGACGTTCATGGGTTCCAGGCTTATAGCAGGCAGTCCCGAGGGGGAGCTGCTGCCCGGCATAGTCGCTGAGTGGAGTCTTTCTCCCGACGGCTTAACGTGGGCCTTCGACATCAGGGAGGGGGTTAAATTCCATGACGATTCGGAAATGACCATCGACGACGTCATGTGGACCTTCCAGCATGTCTGGGACAAAGAGTGCCTAGATGCCTGCACCAGTTCGGCTAGAATTGATGCGGCCCGGGTTACGGAATCTATAGAGCAGACTGGACCTAACCAGATAGAGGTAACGCACGAGTTTCCCAACTCGGGCTTTATTTACCAGCAGATGTCTGAACTAGGCCGCTTGACCTTTGTAGTCAATCCCAAGCGGCCCCTGCTGTTCGACAGTCAGCAGGAACTCGACTACGACAAAAACCCCATCATGGCCGGGCAGATGAAATTGACCGAGCACGTCTCTGGCGAAAGAATCTCCTTGGAGCGCTTCGCCGATTACTATTACCACCCCGATAACGGCTTCCCCGAAGATAGAAGGATGAAATTCACCTTCTTGGACTTGGTCGCGATCCCCGAGGAGGCTACTAGGGCAGCCGCCATGAGGGCCGGAGAAGCCGATGTTGCCGCAGTCAGCTTGGAAACCAAAGACCAGGTGGAAGCCGGAGGAGGACGGGTGATATTCGGCGACCAGGGTACGTATTGGCGGGTAGTCTTCCCCTACTTTTGGGTGGACCCGGACAACCCCTTCAACAAAAAGGAAGTCCGTATGGCTATGGAATACGCCATCGACAAAGAGTTGATGATGGAACGGCTCTACGGAGGGCCTGAAGTAGCGGTAGTCAAGGGATTCGGAGCCGTCACCCCCGCCACCATCGGCTACAGCCCTGGCCTAGACCCCCTGCCATACGACCCCGACAAGGCCCGGCAATTGCTGGCCGACGCCGGTTATCCAAATGGAGAGGGTTTCGGGGAGCTGATTCTGAATACCTGGCCATCCGTGGACATGCCATTGCTACCCGAATCGGCCCAGGTGGCCGCCGACTTCTTTGAGAAGGAGTTGAGCTTGGACGTGACGGTACGAGTGGGCGACGCAACCGCCCTGAACGCGGCCTGGGCAGCAGGAGACCTGGCTGGCCAGATGCTTTGGCGGGACAACGAGACCCGCGTGGATGCGGCGGGTATTACGAGGGGAGAATACGGACAGGAGGGCGCAAGCCGGAGGTTTCACGACGACCCCGCCCTAAGAGAGAGGACCCTGGAGGCCTTGGCGGTCATTGACCTGGCAGACCGGGAACAAGCCCTCATTGACCTGTACAAAGACCTCCGGGATGAGCACTATGCGTTGAGCATCGGGTATGTGAACACGCCTTGGGGCTTGGGGCCTCGCATAGCGGCGTGGGAACCCTGGCCCACGACTCCCACGCCGTCCGGCCAATATACGATGACCCTGAGGTAATTCAGACACTAGGGCGGGCACTCAGTCAAGCTGGTATTGAGCGGAGCGAACAAACTGGCGGGTGCCTCTGCACATCCCCATGCCAGTTGGCCCGGGAGCCATCCATATGTCGCCGACTTACCGTATCCAACAGCACAGACACTATTGAACGGGTTGGTTCCCAACCCCAATCATCCCAGGCAGCATATCTGGGATTAGGATAATCCATGCATCGTTACATATTAATCCGGTCATTGCAGGCGGTTTTCACCCTTTGGCTCCTCAGTGTCATCGTTTTCGCCAGCGTCCACCTGACCGGCGATCCCGCAACCTACCTCTTGGGTCCCGAAACCACGGACGAGACTTGGGAACAGCTCAGGATAAACCTGGGTCTGGACGATCCCCTACCCCTGCAATACTGGCATTTCCTGGAGGATATCCTTCACGGCGACTTCGGCAAGTCTATCAAATATTCAAGGTCTGCCCGGGGCGTATTGGTTGATCGGTTGCCAGCCACCCTGCAGCTTGCCGGAGCAGCTTTTGTTCTAAGCCTAGTAGTAGGAGTACCCCTAGGCGTCTTATCGGCGGTAAAGCGAGACACTATCTTCGACACCGCCGGCAAGATGTTCGCCGTCCTCGGCATTGCGGCTCCCTCTTTCTGGGTCGCCATCATGTTGATCCTGCTGTTTGGCGCTATCCTGGGATGGCTCCCCACTTATGGCCGGGAGGGTATACTCCACTTTATATTACCCACCTTTGTCCTGGCCTGGGGTGGCATGGCAGGCTACGTCCGCCTGTCCCGCTCCAGCATGCTGGAGGTGCTGGACAGCGAGTATGTCAAGTTCGCCCGCGTTAAAGGCATTCCTGAAAGAATGGTAATCTGGAAGCATACGTTGCGAAACGCCGCGATTCCAATACTCACCTTCGCCGGCCTGACTCTGGCGGGCCTGATGAACGGTTCCGTCGCAGTGGAGGTAATATTTGCTTGGCCCGGGGTGGGCCGGCTGATGCTTGAGGGTATTACGGCGCGGGACTTCCCCTTGGTACAGGCTACCGTGCTGGCCGCCGGCTTCTTCTACATTATCACCGCACTAATAGTGGATATCCTTTACGCCTACACCAACCCGAGGATCCGGTACGACTAGCAATAGGCTGGAGGGGCTACTTTGACGACCATCACGAACACCCTCGCCATCGGCCGCCTGAGGCAATTGCAGATGCAAGCGAGGCAGCAGCGTCTGCCCAAAATTCCCATCGTGATTATGGGCGTTATTCTTATCTGTGCTATATTTGCCCCTCTATTGGCTCCCCACAACCCCACTGAGGTCAGCTTGCTGAATTCTCGGATAGCGCCGGGGGAAGACTGGACCTATCCGCTAGGCACCGACACCCTGGGGCGAGACATGCTGAGCCGCCTGATCTTCGGCGCTCAAACCGCTGCTAAAATCAGCCTGCTAGCTCTGGCTGTGGGAACGATGGTCGGGACCCTGGTGGGTCTGGTTTCCGGTTATAAGGGGGGCGTTCTGGATGGGATACTCATGCGCGCTGCCGACGTTGCCTTGGGCTTCCCCACCATCCTGGTTGCACTGATAGTCGTGGTCATTCTGGGAGCGGGGATAGAATCCATCGTCCTGGCCATGGTCGTAACCATCTGGGCCCGGTTCGCCCGGATGATACGGGGCGACGTGCTGGCCGTAAAGGAACAGGACTTCGTTATCATGGCCAGGATTGCCGGGGTTAGTACGATGGTGATTATCTGCCGCCACATCTTCCCCAATACAGTCAACACGTTGATGGTGGTGGCCAGCATTCTCGTGGGGCAGGTCATCTTGCTGGAAGCCTCCCTAAGCTTCTTGGGATTGGGACTGGAGCCAGGAGCGGCGGCCTGGGGTATTATGGTAGCAGAGGGACGGTCTGTCATTCTTAAGCTGTGGTGGTTATCGCTATTCCCAGGTCTGGCAATTACCACACTGGTTCTAGCCCTTAACTTCTTTGGCGACTGGCTGCGGGACACCCTAGACCCCAAGTTGAGCCGCGCTAGGTAGGCCACTGCCCTGACCGGTTGCTCCCGTGCCTCGTTATTCCGCTGCCAGGACTCCGCCGCAAGGGCGTCCGACATCACTTCAACCGGGCCCGGCCTTTCTCCCACCAACCCCCGGATGCCCTGACCCCACATTCCAGATGCTCCGGGCCGGCTGAGCTATGCGATGCCGCGGGAGCGGTATTGCAGGGCCTCAGCCAGGTGGGCCACGCCGATTTCCTCTTCATCGGACAGGTCGGCGATGGTGCGGGACACCTTGAGGACGCGATGAAACGCCCGGGCCGACAAGCCCAACTGCCGGGTGGCCGCCTGCAACAGGTCTTGCGCCGCCGGATGCAACCGGCAATGCTCTGAGACCTGGGAAGGTCCCATTTCCGAGTTGCACAGGAAACCCGACTCTTCAAACCGGACACGCTGCTTTTCCCGGACGGCCTCCACCCGGCTGCGGACCCGGCATGAGTCCTCCGACGACTCTTCCGACACCAGCTTTTCGTACTCCACCGGCGGCACTTCCACAAAGATGTCGAAGCGGTCCATCAGGGGACCGCTGATCCGCTTCTGGTAACGGGCCACAGTGGAAGCGTTGCAAGTGCATTCCTGCCGGGGGTGGGAGTAGTAGCCGCAGGGACAGGGGTTTTGCGCCCCCACCAGCATAAAGCTGGACGGGTAGGTGATGCTGCCGGTAACCCGGCTGATGGTTACCACCTTGTCTTCCAGCGGCTGCCGCAGCGACTCCAGGGCGTTGTGGTTGAACTCCGGCATCTCGTCCAGGAACAACACTCCCCGGTGGCTCATGGTTATCTCGCCGGGGCGCAGGGTGCGGCCTCCGCCCACCAGACCGGCGTTGGAAATGGTGTAGTGGGGCGACCGGAAAGGGCGTTGGGAGACCAGCGGGCAGTCGGTGGGCAATGCCCCGCTGATGCTGTAAATCTTGGTGACGTCCAGGGCTTCGGACGGGGTCATGCGGGGCAGGATGGACGGCAGGGCCCGGGCCAGCATGGTCTTGCCGCTGCCCGGCGGGCCGTTGAACAGCAGGTTGTGGAACCCGGCGGCGGCCACTTCCAGGGCCCGCTTGGCGTGTTCCTGCCCTTTGACGTGGGCCAAGTTGGGACCGTTGGGCAGATCGTCGGTGGCCGGCGCGATGGACAGGTCGCCGATAGCGGGTGCAATCGAGACCTCTCCTTCCAGGTGCGCCACCAGGTGCGCCAGCGTCGGCACCGGATACACCCGTATTCCCTCCACCAGCGCCGCTTCCGGGGCATCGGCCAGGGGGACGTAAACCGCGGCGAATCCCTGGTCCCTCGCCACCGACACCATCGGCAGTATCCCGTTGGTGTGCCGCAGGCTGCCGTCCAGCGAAAGCTCACCCAGGAAAATGGACGGCTCGGCGGGAAGGTCCACCCGGCCGGAGCTGAGCAACAGGGCTACGGCGATGGGCAGGTCGTAGGCCGGCCCGTTCTTTTTCAGGTCAGCAGGGGCCAGGCTGGCGGTAATCCGGCGCATGGGAAATTCGCAGCCGCTGTTCCGAAGGGCCGCCCTGACCCTTTCCCTGGCTTCGGAGACAGCCGCGTCGGGCAGCCCGACAATGTGAAAGGCGGGCAATCCAGGGGAAATGTCCACCTCAACCTGAACGATGTACCCATCCAGCCCCACCACGGCACAACTCTGCGCAACAGCTAACACGATACAACCCTCCTCATAACCGTCCGGCATAAGCATCCGGCGTCCCGGCCCGGAACTTGCCGCCGGGCGGTTGGCACCGACTATATGGGAAGAACCGAGGGTTGCGCTACGGGCTGCTGACAGTAATCTGCGTGAGGTCGTCGGCCACGCTGATGGGGCCGTCGTAAATCCGGCGGGCTTCGTCAATGAGGGGCTGCTGGTCGAAGTGATAAGCGGAATCTATGTGGGTCATAATCAGGCAGGAGGCCCCGGCATCCGCGGCAATCCGGGCGGCCTCGGCGGCGGTGGTGTGACCCCGGCGGCGGGTGTTCTCCCGTTCGGATTCGACGCCAAGGGCCTCGTGAATTAGCGCCGTCGCGCCCTGAGCCGCCTCGGCCACCCTGGGGCAGAACTTGGTGTCGCCGGAAAACACCAGAGTCAGACCGCCGGCGGTTACCTTCCAGCCCACCGCGCCCGGGATGTGGTCTACCGGGAAGGAATACGCCCGGACCTCGTCGCTGAGAACGACGGGTTCCGATTCTGCCACCGGCGTCCAACGGACCAACTGCTTTCCCTGGGCCGAGGCGACGCCGTCCTGGTCTACGGCGTGGGTGATGCTGGTGGCCCGGAACAGGGACTCAACCTTCTGCAGAGCGGGTTCGGAGCCGTAGACCTGCAACGGGGCCGCGTCGGGGCTGGTCATGGTGCGCTGGCCTTCCAGGTGGGGCAGGCCGCCCATGTGGTCGCCGTGCTGGTGGGACAGCAGCACCTGGTGATAGTCTCTGGCCAGCAAGTCCAACTGCGCCCCGTTTCTCAGCAGCGAGTTCCCGGAGCCGGTGTCCAGCAGGACACGGGTCCCGTCGGGGCAGTCCACGCAGATAGCCGTGTGGCTCCGGTAGATGCAGTTGCCGGCGCCGGTGCCCAGGAAGGTGATGCGCATTTCGGGCATAAGAACTCCTGATGGGAAAGCATGGAATCGCGGCCAGGCAATCGGCGAGGGCGATATACGCCGGGTCAGGTCTGCCGCCGCTGCTCCCACTCGCGGAGCTGAATCTCCAACCGGCGTTGGCGCAGGGACAGGGTGAGGTCGCCGCGGGTGCGTTCCAGCACGCCCCGCATGGCGTCGGTGCTGCGGCGCAGACCGCTGGTAACCGCTTCCGGGAAATCTACCGTGACCAGGATGCCGTAAATTTCGTCCATCACGGCCATCAACTCTTCGCATCGGTCCACCGAGTCCCGCCGCAGGGCATCGAGGATGTAGCGGCGCAGCTCGCCGATGACCTCGGCAATGCCGTTGAGATAGTCGGCGGCATCCACTCCAAGCTCCTCCGGGTGGGGAATGCTCCCGCCGGAGATTACCGCCAGCGTTACGTTGGCCTCGGTGAACTCTTTGCGGGCATCGGCCAGGAACCCGGCGTAGTAGATTTCCGGGCTTTCCTGCCTGATATGCTCGGTATCCTTGAGCCGCCCTCCAGCCTGGTCGATGAGCCGTCGAGCTTCGCAGAACTGGTCCCGGTGTACGGCGCGGATGGCGTTGGCGGAAAACCGGATTACCTCCCGTGAAACAGCCAGCGCCTGCTCCCGGGCGCGGTGGCGGACGGTGAGGCGGTCAATGCAGTTGGCAACTATGCCGGAAAATTCCGGGTTGTACTGGGAGGGCATTAGACCTTGCCCCCGGCTTGCCGGATAGCTTCCACCAGACGGTTGGCTGCGGCCTCCGGGTCCGGCGCGGCGCCCACGGCGGCGGTGACGCATACGGCATCGGCGCCGGCCTGCACCACCGGCCCCACGTTGTCGGCGTTGATGCCGCCAATGGCCACCAGCGGCACGGTGGCTACATCGCGGGCCCGGCGCAGACGCTCGGGGCCTTGGGGGTCGCGTACAATCGCCTTGGTGTCGGTCTGGTAGATGGGACCGAAGGCAACGTGGTCGGCCCCCAACTGCTGAGACTCGATTATTTGGGATAACTCCCGGTTGGAGCGGCCCAACACCTGGCGGGGGGACAACACCCGCCGGGCCTGACTAATCGGCATATCGGTCTGCCCCACGTGGGCGCCGCCGGAACCCATCGCCGCCGCCAGGTCCAGGTGGTCGTTGATAATCAGCAATGCGTCATGGGCCTCGCACAACCGCTGGAGCGCCTCGGCCAGCGGCAGGCTCTGGCCCTTGTCCCGCAGCTTGTCCCGCAGTTGCAGCATTTTGGCGCCACCCTGCAGCGCGGCCTCGGCCACCGTCAAGGGATCGCGCCCGCCGGTAACCTGCGGGTCTATGATGACGTACAGCCCGCGGACCCGGTGGGCCTGGGACTTCCGCAGGAAGGAGCCAAGCTTCGTGGAAAAGTCGTGCAGGGACAAGACGAATTCGTCCAGGGTTTCAGTGTCGTGGGCGTTCAGGTCCGGGAGCGCGCTCCGCAGGGCCAGCACCGCCGTAATCTCAGCCAGCGTCCGGGCCGGGTCGTGTTCCATCCGGCGTACGACCGGCGCGCCCGCCTCGGCCTCGGGCGGTTCGTCGCCAAGGCTGGACACCACGTCGGTTATCCGGTCGAGCAATTCCAGGGACACCCGCCACCCGGTGGTATTGTCCTTCATGGCGTACAGCACCGGAGTCGCCGCCGCCATGAACGCATAATTGGCTTTTGGAACCTGGGTCATATATCAACTCCTGGGGGCAAGCTGCCCTGCCGGGCCGCATCAATGGTCTCCCGCACCGAGGCGGGCAGGTCCATCCCCTGCCGCCGGAAGGTGTCTTCGACGTTGCGGCCGATGTTGCGAGGGTCGCTGTAATAGTCTTTGGCGGGCACGCCCGTACCGGAAAACCGCTCGTGGACCGACTGTTCGGACTTGCCCATAGCGAATGACGACATCCGCCGCTGCAAGTCCTTCCCCTGGCAGTGGGAACAGGAAGGGTCGATAGGGGAGTTGATGGACCGCAGGAAGAAGGACGATACCCCGCCGCAGCCAAGGCACCGGTACTCATAGATTGGCATGGCAGACCCTTGAGCGTCCGAAACAAGTTATTAAAATCGCCGGGGCTGAAAATGCGGGTTATAAAGGCGGATTATAAAGATCCTCGGCTAGTGGGGGTGAGAATGCCCGTGGTCATGGCCGTGGGAATCCGGCCCCGACGACCAATCCCGGCGCATATCGTTGAAGTCCGATGTCACCTGCCCGCCCATTTCCTGCTGAATCCGGCCCATGAACCGGTCAACGCTGCGGGGGTCGTCTTCATTCACGTCGCTCAAAGTCTCCCCGCTGGGCGCCCAATTCAGGCTGTCGCCCCAGGAGCGGCGCATGGTGAAACCGGAAATCAGCTTCACCAGGTTGGTCCCGCTGCAACCACGGCAAGCCCGGTCGGTGTCCTTGGACCAGCTGTACACCAGAATGGTGTTGCGGCCTCCGCAGTCGTCGCATCGGTATTCGTACATGGGCATTGGCAAGCGTCCCAAGCGGCTGATTGGGCCAGCGCGTCCATTCCGGCCCGCCAATTTAGTGCGCCGTAATTGTAGCATGGGCGGACAGCCAGAATCACCGATTCCCACGAGTTCCAATGACGGGGGAGTGGTTAGTGGGGGCGCTGGTTGGGACGGACGGGGTTGGGGTACGTTGGGGGATGAATCCCCCAAATCCCCTGAGTTGGGTGGGCGCTGCCTCTTGGGAGTCGTGGATCGGTCTCCTCACAGTCAGGAAGCCGCCGGGCCTTGGCTTCAATTTTTCCCAGCCAGTCTGGGAATGTCCTTGGGAACACGGGTATCCTCATAGTCAGGAAGCCGCCAGGTCTTGGCTTCAATGCTTCTGAGCCAGAAGGTTTCCTCCGCGTTCCAAGAGTCGAGACAGGTTTGCTCAGGTACTGTACCGTACCGGACCTGTTCGGTGGTCAACAGTCCGCCCAGGCTTAGGTGTACCCCATCCCAATCCGCCGACGCCGCGCCCCAATCCGGCACCAGCCATTCCCCGGTTTCACCACTGTCGTATTGACCCTGCGCCGGGTAGCGGACGCACAACTCATGCCAGTCCTTAGGGCTGTGGATTTCATACACCCTAACCTCCGGCGAAATCTGGAGCCCCCAGCACTGAAGCGGGAATTGACCTATAAAGTCCCCTACACCGTCGCTGTAAGCCACCAAGAGTGAGGCGTCCAACCCATGGAGGGTGGATGTATTTTGGCGAAGGCGGGAACGGGGTTGCTGGGCGTACCGATCCCCATCGCTGGGAGGCGAGCCGGGCCTCACCCAGCCCGCGGTGTCCGGGGCGTGTCCTTTGTGGGAAATCCAGACCTGGTGGTTCAGGTCAACAGGCTCGAACCACCAGGCCGTGCCAGGGTGCGCCAAGATGGTGTGGGCCAAGTCGCCCAGGCGTTCCCCGTTCGCCAGAGACTTGGCTACGTCGTCGTCATGCTCGGCGAACCACACTTCCATTGCATGCACCACCAAGACAGCCAGCCATAGGGAGTTCTGAGGTACGGCAACGGTCTCCGGGGTGAAACCCTCTTCTTCAATGAGGCTCAGGAATTCACAACCGATGGGTGAACTCAAGAAGGCCGCAACTCTGTTTCCTGTTTCTTCCACGATGAGAATTTACCCTCTCGGCCTGCAGTAAACGTTGTCCATTTGCCTGGGAGTGCCAGGCCAATCGCTTTGGTAGAAGTGGTCCCCGATTTGCATGGTGTAATAACCTTGAGCCTTGTACGAATGGGTTTCGCCCTCTTCGCAATGTTGTATATTTGTATCTCTACCTCGGCTAGGCTGCTGACAGCACTGTAACCTGGTCTTGCTGTCATATCAAGCGCTGCCGTCAGCAGTAACAGTTCAGACTTGGTGAGATGAATTGGTTTCAGCCAACTGCCACTTTTTTCAGGGGGTTTGGGGGATGAATCCCCCAACGTAACCCCACCCCCAGGGCAACCGTCCCCGGCCCGGTCGGAAGCAAACTCCACCTCGGCCCGCTCTAATCCGGTGCAACAGCGCCCAACGCCCCCCGTCAGGGGGTGTTGTATAATACGGCGAACCCACAGCCGACTTTGCCGGCAGTGCGCCGGCCCCGGAGGTGTCGAGTATGGCCAAACCGCAGGAAGGTAATCTGGCGCTGTTTCCCACCTCCGACCAACCCCTGCTGATGCTGATGGATGGGCACGCCATGGTGCATCGCTCGTTTCAGGCGATTTCCCGCCAGCGCAACCTGACCATTTCCGGCACCGGCGAGGACGTGACCGGCGTTTACGGGTTCACCAACGTCTTCCTGCGCGCGCTGCAGGACTGGAACCCCACCCACTGCGCCATCGCCTTCGACACTTCCGCCCCGACTTTCCGGCACCTGCAATTCGAGGAATACAAGGCCCAGCGCCCGCCGACTCCGCCGGAACTGCGGCCCCAGTTCCAGCGGGTCAAGGACCTGATGCGGGCCTTTGGCGTACCCGTGTTTGAGGTCGAGGGTTTCGAGGCCGACGACGTAATTGGCACCATTTGCCGCCAGGCCGAGGAACAGGAAATCAACGTGGTCATCCTCACCGGGGACCGGGACACCTTCCAGTTGGTATCCCCCCGGGTCCGGGTGGACCTGGCATCAAGCATCCAGGAACGCAAGGTCTACGACGAGGCCGAGCTTTCTGCGCGCTATTCCGGTCTGACCGCCGCCCAGCAGCCCGACTTCAAGGCCCTGCTGGGAGACACTTCCGACAACATCCCCGGCGTCCCCCGGGTCGGCGAGAAACGGGCGATGGCCCTGCTCAGCGCTTACCCCGACCTGGAAGCGATTTACGAGCATCTGGACGAGGTTAAGCCGCCCAGCGTCCGCACCTCCCTGTCCGAAAATAAGGAGCGGGCCTTCACCAACCGGGAGCTTATGACCATCTCCCGCCAGGCCCCGGTCGAGTTGGACCGGGAACAGTGCCGGTTCGGCCAGTTCAACCGCCAGAGCGTGGTTGACCTGATGACCGAAATCGAATTCCACAGCGTCATCCCCCGGATACCCAGTGGCACAGGACCTGCCGGACCCGGAGCGGCTCCGGCGGGCGATGGTCAGCCCGACGCCAAACCGCCCGTTCCCGCCGGCGACTACCAAACGGTGGTTACGCCGGAACAACTGGACGAAATGCTGACGACGCTGACCACGGCGGGCAGTTTCGCCTTCGACACCGAGACCACCAGCACCGACCCGATGCGGGCTGAGCTGGTCGGCCTAAGTTTCTCCTGCGAGGCCGGCAAGGCCTGGTACGTGCCGGTGGGCCACCGGGAAGGCGAGCAAATGTCCCTGGAGACGGTGCTGTCCCGGGTCCGGCCCCTGATGGAGTCTCCCGACCTGCGCAAGTGCGCCCACAACGCCAATTACGACCTGATGATGCTGTCCAACTACGGCGTCAACACCCAAAACGTGGACTGCGACACGATGATCGCCGCCCATCTGCTGGGCAAGCACACCCTGGGACTGAAGCAGCTTGCCCAGGACACCCTGGGACTGGAGATGACCCCCATCACCAAGCTAATTGGCACCGGCCGCAAGCAGATAACCTTCGACCAGGTGCCCGTCGAGGACGCCGCGCCCTACGCCGCCGCCGATGCCGACATGACCGCCCGCCTGCGCGCCATTCTGGAAGACCAACTGGCCAAGCAGGGGTTGACTCACCTGTTGACCGACGTGGAAATGCCCCTGGTGCCGGTTTTCGTGGATATGCAGAGGCAGGGAATCAAGGTCGAGGAGGGCGCCCTCCATGAAATGTCCCGCGACCTGAACGAGCACATGAAGCAGACCGAGGTGGACCTGTACCAGTCCATTGGCCACTCGGTCAACATCAACTCGCCCCAGCAGCTTAGCGACGTGCTGTTCAACGAGTTGGGGCTGCCCAGGACCAAGCGCACCAAGACCGGCTACTCCACCGATGCCAACTCCCTGGAAGCCCTGCGGGGACTGCACCCGGTCGTGGACAAGATTTTGGAGTACCGCCAGGTCTCCAAGCTCAAGTCCACCTACGTTGACGCCCTGCCGGAGATGATTAACCCCCGCACCGGTCGCATTCACACCAGCTACAACCAGACCGGCTCGGCCACCGGCCGGGTTTCCAGCAGCGACCCCAATCTGCAAAACATCCCCATCCGCACCGAGTTGGGCCGGCACGTGCGCCGCGCCTTCATCGCCGAGGAAGCCCCGGACCGGCTGCTCTTTTCCGCCGACTACTCGCAAATCGAGCTGCGGGTGCTGGCCCACATGTCCCAGGACTCCGGCCTGCTGGAAGCCTTCAAGCGGGGCGAGGACATCCACTCTTCCACCGCGTCGCTGATGTTCGAGGTGCCCATCAACGAGGTCAACTCGGATATGCGGCGCATCGCCAAGGTGCTCAACTTCGGCGTAATTTACGGTCTGTCGTCCCACGGCATTTCGCAGCAGACCGGGTTCAGCCGGGAAGAAGGCGCCAACTTCATCGAGACCTACTTCGCCAAATACCCGGGCATCTCATCCTACCTGGACACGGTCAAGGTCCGCACCCGCGAGACCAACTACGCTGAGACGTTGATGGGACGCCGGCGCTACATCCCAGAAATCCACTCCTCCAACTTCAACGTCCGCTCGGCAGCCGAGCGCATGGCCATCAATATGCCAATTCAGGGCACGGCGGCGGACATTATGAAAATTGCCATGATCCGCGTCCACAACCGGCTGCGGCAGGAGCAAATGCAGTCGAAGATGCTCTTGCAGGTACACGACGAACTGGTCTTCGAGGTCCCAGCCGAGGAAATGGACGCCCTGAAAGACGTGGTGTTCGACGAAATGCCGGCGGCAATGGAGCTGGACGTAACGCTGAAAGTGGAAGCCAAGTGGGGCCAAACCTGGGGCGACATGGAGTAGGGGAACCGTCTATGACCTTTCTTGCCAAGGAGATAAACCAATGGGAGTGACCCAAGTCCAGGCCAGAGTCTTCGGAGAAAACGAGACCCGCGAGTACACTTTCCTGGTTGACACCGGGGCAAATTTCATGGCATTGCCGATGGAAGAGATTGAGGGATTGGGGTTGAAGAAAACCCTGGGCAAGGTCAAGATCATGAGAGCCACCGGGATCGTTGAAGTTAGCACCTACCTCTTCGATGGAGAGCTTGCCGGACGGTGGTTCGGTGGGCTTGTGGTCCCTGCATCCAAGCCCGTCATCGGACACGGGCTGCTGGAAAACCGGGGGTTCCGCATCAACCCAGCAGCACAGGAAGTCGAGCCGTTCCCGGACGATATGGTGCATCCACCGTACCTGCTGTAACAGGCATCGTGGAAAAAGAGAACCATCCATGACCTTTCTTCCCAAGGAGATACACCAAGGAGATACACCAATGGGCGTGACCCAAGTCCAGGCCAGGGTCTTCGGAGAAAACGAGACCCGCGAGTACACTTTCCTGGTTGACACCGGGGCCACCTACATGGCGTTGCCAATGGAAGAGATTGAGAGACTAGTACCGCGTCCGGCTATTTTTGACAAATATAAGAAAGTATATAATTGAGGCATTCTTTGATTGTGGGGAGGCGTGGGGAATGCCGGCCAAGCTATACCGAGTGAACTTGACCCAAGATGAGCGGGAACATTTGCTGGGTATCACCCGGCGCGGCCAATCCTCGGGGCGTAAAGTGAAGCGGTGCCTCATTTTGTGCAAGGCCGATGAAGGCCTTACCGACCAGCAGGTGGCCGAAGCTCTGCTGGTCGGCCCCTCCACGGTCGGCCGGGTGCGCCAGCGCTTCGTGGAAGGCGGGTTGCAGCGGGCCCTCAATGACCTGCCGCGGCCGGGACAACGGCGTAAACTCGATGGAAAGCAGGAAGCCCACCTGGTGGCCGTGGCCTGCAGCGCAGCCCCGGAAGGGCACACCCGCTGGACCTTGCGATTGCTGGCCGACCAGGCGGTGAAGCTGGAGTTGACCGACTCCATCTCCCGGGAGACGGTCAGGCAGGTGCTGAAAAAAACGAACTCAAGCCGTGGCGGAAGAAGGAGTGGTGCATCCCCAAGGTGAGCGCCGAGTTCGTGGCCCGCATGGAGGACGTGCTGGACCTCTATGCGGAACCCTATGACCCCCAGCGGCCCGTAGTCTGTTTCGACGAGACCTCCAAGCAGTTGGTGGCCGAGAAGCGGGCGCCCATCCCGGCCAAGGCGGGCCGGCGGGAGCGGTTTGATTACGAGTACCAGCGCAACGGGACCCGGAACTTGTTCATGACCTGTGAGCCGCTGGCGGGCTGGAGGCATGTGGCAGTGACCGAGCGTCGCACCATGACCGACTTCGCCCATCAGATGCGCTGGCTGGGGGATGCTGCTTACCCCGAGGCGGAGAGGATCCGAGTGGTGCTGGACAACCTGAACACCCATAGACCCGCCTCCCTGTACGAGGCCTTCGAGCCAAAGGAAGCCAGACGGGTGATCCAACGGCTGGAGTTTCACTATACTCCCAAACATGGGAGCTGGCTCAACATGGCGGAGATCGAGTTCAGCGTCTTCAGCAACCAATGTTTGAATCGCCGCATTGAAGATGAAGTGTCGCTTAAGCGCGAAATCGCGGCATTGGAGATCGAGCGTAATCAGGCTGAGGCAACCATCGACTGGAGCTTCTCCACCACCGATGCCCGGCATAAGCTTCGCCGTATCTATCCATCGGTTTCACCCTGACGCGGTACTAGGCCTTGGTCCAACTGGGGGAAGCGTCAAGCTCATGAGCGCCACCGGGATCGTGGAGGTAAACACCTACTTCGCAAAGGGTGAACTGATGGGACAGCTTTTCGGCACAATCGCAGTGCCCGCCTCGACGCTGCTCATCGGCTATGAACTGCTTGAAAAATTGCGCTTCCGGGTCAACCCGGTTGGCCAGGTTATCGAACGGGTTCCCGATGACGAGTTTCGCCCACCCTTCCTGCTGTAACTCAGGAGCGGGACAAACCAAGAAATGCCAACGCACAAAAACGCACAAATATGAGCCTTAAAGTCCATTACGACTCCGAAGAAGACATCCTCTATTTGGCCAAGGAAGGGCGGGAAGAGGAAGTAGTGGAAATTTATCCCGGCTTCAACTTGGAACTGGACCAGGATGGGGATCTGTTGGGGGTGGAAATACTGGATGCCTCCAGGCTGCTTAACCAGGTAATTGGCCCGTTGATGGAAAAGGCTTCATCCACCACCTCTGGCTAAACGACTTTTGGATGTCGCCAATTTGGATGAATCCCCGACCTTGGCAAGAATACACCCTTCATTTGACACAAAACTCCGGAGGAACCCTTGGAACTATTACGCAGCTTGATTTTCGTGCCCGGCAACCGGGACAATATGCTGGACCGGGCCCAGGCGTTCGACGCCGACGTCATCATGGTCGACCTCGAAGACTCGGTGCCGCCGGGGGAGAAGGTCAATGCCCGGCAGGTGGCCCGGGAGTGGGCGCCCCGCCTGCTCCGGCCCGGTCGCAAGGTGATGGTCCGGTGCAACGCGCTGGATACCGGCCTAACCCGCGACGAAATGGCCGCCGTCATCGGTCCCGGCCTGTACGGCTTCAGCGTCGGCAAGACCGAGTCCCCCTGGGACTTGCAGGAAATTGACCGCATCATCGGCCCGCTGGAAGCCGCCGCCGGCCTGGAACCCGGCGCCATCCGGGTAATCCCCTGGATTGAAAGCGCCAGGGCGGTGATGTCCGCGCCGCAGATGGCTCTAGCCTCGCCCCGGGTCGTCGCCATTGCCTTCGGCGCCGAGGACTACACCAACGACATGGGCGTGCAGCGCACCGACGACGGTGAGGAAGTCTACGTGCCCCGGGCCACCACCGCCATCGCCGCCCGGGCCTCCGGTGTCGCCTCCCTGGACAGCCCCTACGTCGCTTTCCGCAACCCGGAAGGGCTGGAAAGGGACGCGCAGGCGGCGCGGCGGCTGGGCTACAACGGCAAGTTTGCCATCCACCCATCCCAGATAGAGACGATCAACCGCACCTTCAGCCCCCACCCGGACGAGGTGGCCTACGCCCGGCAGGTGGTGGCGGCTTGGGATGAAGCCGAGGCTGCGGGCCG
Organism: Dehalococcoidia bacterium; assembly: GCA_965262735.1. Classification (GTDB taxonomy): domain Bacteria; phylum Chloroflexota; class Dehalococcoidia; order Lucifugimonadales; family UBA3495; genus CATOSK01. The sequence continues at coordinate 1,725,819 of CBDHFS010000002.1, forward strand.
GGGATCGCTGGCCCTCGACGGCAAGATGGTAGATGTGCCGGTGGTGAAGCGGGCGCAAAACCTGCTGGCCCTGGTCGAAGCCATCGAGCAGGCCGGCGGCTAGGCCCGAAGTCATGGCCGACGACCGGATAATCCTGAAGGGGATGCAATTCTACGGCTTTCACGGCGTCAACACCGAGGAAAAGGCGCTGGGGCAGTCCTACGTGGTGGACTTGGTGGCCGAGTTGGACCTGTCCCGGCCCGGCGCCACCGACCACCTGGCCGACACGGTCAGCTACACCCACCTGTACCGGCAGGTCAAGCAGGTCGTGGAGGGTGACTCCAGGAACCTGCTGGAAGCCCTGGCTCAGGACATTGCCCAGCGCTTGCTGGACAACCACCCGGTGGAGTCGGTGCAGGTGACGGTCAAGAAGCCGCTGCCCCCGGTCAAGGGCTCGGTGATTGAGTACGCCGCCGTCGAAATCCTCCGCCGCCGCCCATAGACCAGTCCAACCAGTCCGCCCACTGCACCCACGGGAGGGATGCTCCGTGACCAACCAGAACGCCCCCACCACCCGCCAATTCCACGAAGCCACCAAGCTGACCTACATCAACCTGCGCAACAAGCCGCCCCTCTACAAGTCCTATCCCGGCCTGCCCGACATACCCCTGCCTGATGACAGCCTGGCCCTGGAAACCCCGGCCCTGCCGTCAGTGGCAGGCCAACCGCCGGGCCCCGCCGGGAAGTTGGACCTGAACACCCTGGCGCAGCTGCTTTACTACTCCTGCGGGGTAATACGCAAGGCCTGGCTGCGGACTGCCGGCGAGGTGCATTACCGGGCCGCCGCGTCCGCCGGCGCGCTGTACCCCACCGAGGCCTACGCCGTTTGCGGCGACCTGCCGGGGCTGGCCGCCGGGGTCTACCATTTCGCGCCGGAATCGTTTGCGCTGCGGCAGTTGCGGTCGGGGGACTACCGCCGTCCCTTGGCGGAGGCCGCCGCCGGCGACGAGGCCGTCGCCGGAGCGCCGGTCACCATTGTCTTCACGTCGGTCTTCTGGCGCAGCTCGTGGAAGTACCGCAGCCGGGGTTACCGCTACTGCCATTGGGACAACGGGACTGTGACGGCCAACCTGCTGGCCGCCGCCACTGCCGCCGGCCTTCCCGCCAAGGTCGCGCTGGGGTTTGTCGACCACGAAGTTGACCGGCTGGTTGGCGCCGACGGCCACCACGAGGCAACCATCTGCCTGGTCCCGGTCGGGACGGGGGGAGGCAGCCCACCGGCGGAGGACGCCCCCGGCGTGGATGCGATTCCGGGGAACGCTGCCCTGATTTTCCCGGACGAGGTTGAGTACCCGGACGTTCAGGAAACCCACGCCGCCACGCTGCTTACCCGCCGGCAAGACGCGCAAGCCTGGAAGGGGCAGTTGCCCACCACAACGCCGCAGTCCGCGGAGCGCGCGTACCCGCTGGAAGCGCCGGCCTTGGACCCCACGAACGCAATCGGGTTGGGAACGGTGATAACCTCCCGCGGGTCAACCCGGCGGTTTCGCCGGGAACCTGCGCCGCTGGACAAGTTCAGCGCGATGCTGGCCCACGCCACCACCGGCGTACCGGCCGATTTCCTCGGGGACGACACCCCGACCCTGCTCAGCACCTACCTGATGATCAACGCGGTGGAAGGCATCGCCCCCGGCGCCTACTACTACTCGCCGGGCGAACGACAGCTTCACTTGGTGCGGGAGGGAAACTTCCGGGAGGAGTCCGGCCACCTTTGCTTTGAGCAGGCCCTCAGCGCGGACGCGTCGGCGGTGGCATTTGTCATGGCCGACCTGGGCCGCGCGCTGGCCCGGTTCGGCGACCGGGGCTACCGGGCGGCGCAGCTCGAGGCCGGAATCTTGGGCGGCAGGCTGTATCTGGCTTCCTATTCGCTGGGACTGGGAGCCAGCGGCATCACCTTCTTTGACGATGAGGTGGTCGAGTTCTTCGCCCCCCATTCCGACGGCAACGACGTGATGTTCGTCATTACCCTGGGGCTGACCGACGCGGAAAACCGGGTGCGCCCCTTCCGGTCGCGGGTGGCGGTCAAGTTGGACGCGCTGGCCCGGGGCGCCGGCCAATCCGGCCAATAAGGGAGTCCTGCTACTCTTCCCACTCCAAATCATCGTCCGGGTCGTCGCCGGGCTCGCCGTCAATTAACCCGTCATCCTCGGGGTCATCCAGGTCGCTGTCCTCCAGGTAGCGGATGTTGTTTTCACCCAGGCGCCTGCGGTGGTCTTCCTTGCTCTTGGCGGGGAAGGAACACACGTTGTTCAGGCTGGGGTGCCGGTAAGTCTCCCGCATGATGATTGACGTCCCTTGCTCCTTGACGCCGATGACCGCTGCTTCGTAGCGGTTGCCGGCCTCGAGTAACCGCATCACTCGCCGGCCCAGCTTCGGCTCAACCCGTCCCAGGTATTCGTCATCCCGGGCGTAGACGCATAGGCCGTTGTTCTCGACGGCGAGGGTCAGCGGGTCGCCGGGGGCAACGCTGGCCACCACCTGACGGGCGCCCGGCTTTTGCAGGACGGTCGTGCCCGACTTGCCGCTTTCCTCGATGAACAACTGGGGGGTCCCCGACAACTTGCGGCCCCGGCGGGCCGGGGCGGGCGCGCCTTCCAGTTGTTCCAGCCTGACCAGGTTCTTCTTGGCGATGTTGTTGTAAGGGGAGGCCTCGACCACCTTGACCAGCACTGTCTTGGCCTCGCCGTATTGCCCCGACTCCATCAGCGCCTTGCCCAGCCGGTTCATCGCCTCAACGTCCTTGGGGCAAACGTCCAGGATTACGCGGTTCAACACCGCGGCCTTTTCCCATTCCCCGCTCAACGCCAGGGAGATGGCCTCTTTGCTCAACTCTTTCGTCGTTTTTGCTGTGTTTGCTCGGTTCTTGGTATCTAGCTCCATACCCTTCCAACTCCAGGTCCCAACTACCCAACAATGCTATGACCCGATTCCGCTGTCCCGGCAGACTAATGGCGTTCGGACGGGAACCGCAGGCAATGCCCGCGCCGGGGTCTCGATATTTCCAAATCCAACGTCCGCCAACGCCCCCGCAGATCGAGGGCCGAAACGCCGGTTATCTAATTACAATAAAGGTTTACGTAAGGTCAAGGAGTTTCGGACTCAATTCCAGGGCAATCGCCAGGTCTCCTGGCGTTCCAGCATTGCGGGCCGGTACAACCATCGGCAAGTCAACCGGAAAGGGTCTCAAGGAAATCCCTCGAAAGCATCAGGTTGAACGGTTCAAGGAGACCCGGATCAGCGGGTTGGCCGGCGGGCTTACGGTTGGCTCACGGGTGGGTGAAGTGGTAGCGGCCCGTCAGATGCCGCCAACGAATCCGCAGCAGGTCGCGGGCCATGAATAGCGAGTCAGGGAAGGGCCGGAGGGTGCTGGCCTGCCGGTGATGCCAGTCAATGGGGACTTCCCGCACGGTCATACCGCCCCGCAACGCCAGGAAAAGCAGCTCCACGTCGAAAGCGAACCCGTCCAGGTTCTGCCGGTCGAACAGCGCCGGCACGACCTCGGCCCGGAAGCACTTGAACCCGCATTGGGTGTCGGCGATGCCGGGCACCGCCATCAGCCGCACCAGGAAGTTGTAGACCCGGCTCGTGACTATGCGCTGCGGCGATTCACCGGAGCGCCGCGCCCCCGGAGCTTCCCGGGAGCCGACGGCTACGTCCACGCCCGTCAGTTGGGGCGGCAGAAAACGCTCCACCTGCTCGATGGGCATGGACAGGTCGGCGTCGCACATAAAGCGGTAGCTGCCGGTGGCCGCCAGCATTCCCAGCTTCACCGCCCGGCCCTTGCCGGCGTGGGGCGGGCTGAGCAGCCGGACGTTGGGATGCCCGGTGGCGAACTCCCGCACCGCCGCGGTGGTGTTATCGGCGCTGCCGTCGTCAACGACGATTACTTCCCAGGAGTAGCCCCGTCCGATGAGAAACTCGACGGTGCGGCCCAGCGTGGCCGCAATGACAGCCTCTTCGTTGTAGGCGGGAATCACCACGGACAGAAAGGGTCCGGTCGAGGAGTCTGGCGAGGGTTCAGGCACGGCGCCCCCGGGACAGACCGGCCACGGTCACCCGTCCTCCTGGTCCAGTTGAAAGCCCCGGTGCAGCAGGCGCACCGCCTCGGCGGCGTCGCTTTCCCGGACCATACAGGAAATGCGAATCTCGGAGGTGGTGATCATGTCTATGTTGACGTTGCCGTCGGCCAGAATGCGGAACATCCGCGAGGCGTAGCCGGGGGTGTTCTGCATCCCGGACCCGACGACGCTGACCGAGGCCAGGGTGTCGTCGCTAACCACGCCGGCGGCCCCCAGCTCGGGGACCAAGCCTTCCACTGCCCGCAGGGCCGGCAGCAGGTCCGCGCGGCTGACGGTGAAGCTAATATCGGTGAATCGCTCGACGCTGGTGTTCTGGACAATGGTGTCAACGCTGATGCCCATCTCGGCCAGCGGCTCGAAGAGGGCGGCGGCGACGCCGGGGCGGTCGGGCACCGAGCGGACGGTTATCTTGGCCACGTTGGGCTGGCTGGCAATGCCGGTTACTTTGATCCGGTTTTCCATGACTTGCTCACCCCGGGGTTGTTCGTCGGGCAGTTGGTGAATCAGCGTTCCCGGCGCGTCCACCAGGCTCGAGGCGACGTAGATGGGCACCTGGTAGGCGGCCCCCAGTTCAATGGAACGCGGGTGCATCTTGGCGCCGTAGCTGGCCAGTTCCAGCATACCCATGTACCCAATCTCGCGCATCTTGCGGGCCTCGGGGACAATGCGGGGGTCGGCGGTGTATATCCCCTCCACGTCGGTGTAGATGTCGCAACGGTCGGCGCCCAGGGCCGCGGCCAGCGCGACGGCGGTGGTATCCGACCCGCCCCGGCCCAGGGTAGTTATGTCCAGTCCATCGGTAATCCCCTGGAACCCGGCCACCACCGCCACCCGCCCCCTGCCCAGCTCGCCCCTGATCCGGTCGGGGTCAACCCGGTGAATGCGTGCCCGGCCGTACATCATGTCGGTATGAATCCCGGCCTGGGACCCGCTGAGGCTGATGGCGTCGCAGCCCAGGGAACGCAGGGCCATCGTCAGCAAGGTGCAGGAGACCAGCTCGCCGGTGGACAGCAGCAGGTCCAGCTCCCGCGGGTCCGGGTCCAGCGAGACAGTGTTGGCCAACTCGATGAGGTCGTCGGTGGTGTCGCCCATCGCGGACACCACGGCCACCACATCCGCCCCCTCGTCCCGGACCCGGGCGATACGGCGGGCGACGTTAAGAATCCTGGCGGCGTCGGCCACCGAACTGCCGCCGTACTTATGCACCAACAGGGTCATGCGTTGTACTCCCAACCCGACAGGGCGCCGGAGCGGCCGCAGCGGCTAGGTTAAGGTTAATGGGAGCCGGGCGGGTTGTGATGCTGGGAGAATCCTGCAAGGGACTCGTCCCCAACTTTCAAGGCCTGGTTATCGGTAAGCTCGACCAGGCGGCGCCGCTGGCTGTTGGATTCGATTCTGAAGTATCGCGGTGCCTGGGATGTAATAGCTTCCAATATCGGCAGCGCTTTTTCAACACCCTCGATGGTCTCTTCGATTTCCAACGCGCTCCGCCGGTTATCGTAGAAATTTTCATGTCCCTTGTGATACGCGTCGGACAGCGCATCGGCGAATTCGGGCGAGTGATAGTCCGGGAACTCGGCCCGGATATGCCGCCCAATGCTTTCGAGCTGCCGGTGCGAACCGTGGTTCCATGCCCGGTCTTCGCCGATGATTTTCAAATACTGGGCCACCGCCCCCCATGCTTTCTCGCCAGCCTGAAGACGGCTGCCCCGGGCCAGTTCCTCCCGCGCGTGTTGAATGAACCGTCGGCTAATGACCCAACGGTCTTCAGGGCTTTGAGAGCCTGGTTCGGGCAACGGTGGCGTCGTCATAGCCATATTCTTGACCTTTATGCACCGTCCACGACGATTGCCGAATCAATCTAAACATTCGGCCTGAATGCCCTGATTCGTCCGGCAAAGGACACTAAACATTCGTCTTGAGGCTCTCGAAGGACTTCCCTTTACCCATCGCTCACCACGTGCGCGCCCCGGGACGTGGGGGATACCACCAGCAGCTTGCACTCCACGCTGGTCAGCTTGGCGGCCTCTGCCATTTCGTAGGCCACGGTCATCTCCCGGCCCTGCGTCAGCGCCATTATCGTCGAGCCGCTACCCGACAAAAAGACCCCCAGCGCTCCAGCGTCCCGGGCCGCCTTGAAGATGAGCTTCATGGGCGGGAAAATGGTCTGCCGGTGGGGTTGGTGCAGCCGGTCTTCCGTCGCCACCGACAGGTATTCGGGGTGATTGGTGGCCATTCCCGCCACCAGCAGGGCAACGCGCCCCATGTTGTAGACGGCATCGGCGACGGTGACGCGCTCCGGCAGCACCCGGCGGGCGTCGGCAGTGTTGATGCGGACATCCGGCACCAGCAGGACGGCTTGAAGCTCCGGCGGAACGTCAATCGGCACAGTGTAAAGCTGTTGTTCGTCGCTGACCACCAGCCGCAGCCCGCCCAGAACCGCGGCGGCCACGTTGTCCGGGTGCCCCTCGATGGTGGCCGCCATTTCCAGCAGTTCGTTGGCATTGAACGGACCGCCGCACAGCGTGTTGGCCGCCACCAGCCCGCCGGCAATGGCGGCGGCGCTGCTGCCCAACCCCCGGCTCAGCGGAATGCGGTTTTCGCACCGCAGACGGAGCGGCGGCATCGCCTGCCCCGCCTCGTGGAACAAAAATCGCATCGCCCGGTAGACCAGGTTGTCCTCGTCCGCCGGAAGCTCGCCCTCTCCCTCGCCGGTGACCTCGACCAACGGGGCTTCCACCGGAGCTTCCAACGGGGCGTCCACGCCGGGGGAAGCGGGCAGCACGTCCAGTTGGTTCCAAAGGTCGAGGGACATTCCCAGGCAGTCGAAACCCGGCCCCAGGTTGGCGGTGGTGGCGGGAGCAAGCACGCGGACGGGGTTCATTGGGGAAACCCTTCGAGGCCCTCAGGCCGAACGGGGTAGGCCATATTTTGGTGGGACGCGGCCACTCTTAGACCAGCACCCGCTCGAAGACGTAACGGCCCACGTCCAGGTTCTCGTGGAAGTCGAAGCCCTCGTAGGAGCCGCCGCAGCCGATGATGGGAACGTCGTCCTCGTACAACGAGCCGTGGGAACGCAGACCCGCCGGCATCTCCACCTCGTCCGGGTTGCCGAACACCACCTCCGGGCCGCCCATTACCATGATGTCGCCGATGCGCTGCTCCATCAGCCGGAACTTGGCGGCGGCTTCCTCCCGGGGCAGCGCCGCGTCCACGCCGTCGGTACGGCGCAGCGCATCCAGTGCGGCGGGCATATCGGCGTCATCCACGTAAACGTAAATGCACCCGCCCAGGTTGGAGTGGTGGACAGTGTACAGGTCCTTGATGATGGGCACCGCGTGGGCCTTTATGCCGTGTTCGGCCAAGACTGCCGGCAGGTGAATCATGCGGCTCTTGGCGGACATCCCGTGGTCGGCGGTCAGCAGGAACTCCACATCGGGCAGGCTGTCCATCAGCTTGCCGATCGCGTCGTCCAGCAGGGCAACGTGCCGGGCGGCTTCGGAATGGTCCGGGCCATAGGTGTGCATTGCGTAGTCGGTGGTGGTCAGGTAAACCAGGTCGAAATGCTCCTGCGACAGCACATGGCGGGCGGCGTCCACTATCCAGCCGTTGACCTCCACCGAATACACCGGCGGCGGAGTGCCAGCGCGCTCGACGGCCCAATCTACGGGCTGCTCCGAGGAGAAGCACAACGTGGGGCCGTCGCCCAGCAGCTTGCGCAGCTTGTCTTTCGACGACACTAGCAGCGACCGCGCTCCCAGCCGGGTGGCCCGCTGGAACATGGTCTCGGCCTGCACGAACTCGCCGGACTCCATGTACACCTCGGCGCCGGCGGCCCGGTCCCACCAATAATTGGAGACGATGCCGTGGGCGTCGGGGTAGCTGGCGGTGACCAGGGAGGTGTTGTTGACGTTGGTTACGGTGGGCATCATGGCCTTGCCCTGGACGGCGAACCCCTGCCGGGCGATGCGGTCCAGGTTGGGCGCAGGACAAGATTCCCGGTATTCCGGGTCGAATCCGTCCACCATCACGATTACGGTCGTCTTGGCCATAGCCCTCCTCCCAGACTGAGAATCACGGCCCGTCCCATGTGGAGCCGTGGAAAATGCCGCGGTCGGTCGTCGAAAACTGTACAGCATCCCGACGACGGCGGCAAGCGGGAAGGGAACGCGTAACAGTTCAGACTTGGTGAGATGAATTGGTTTCAGCCAACTGCCATTTTTTTCAGGGGGTTTGGGGGATGAATCCCCCAACGTAACCCAACCCCCATATTCCGCCATCAGCCACTCCGCTCCCCTCAACCTCGAACAGTTACGGGCAGGCATGACCGGGTAATCCATTGGCGCGGAGCGTCCGAGACCCAGCGTCAGGGCCGCAGGTGTTCCAGGTCGGCGAACTTGTTGACGCCGTGGGCATGGCCGTTGCCGTTGCGGAGCAGGCCCGGCGAGACCAGCTCGGCGGCGGCGCGCAGATAGTCGGCTGCCAGGCGGGGCAGCAAGAATTTCTCGCGGACACTGTCCCGCGCCGCGGTCCCAACCCGGTCCCGCAGGGCCGGGTCCCGCAGCAGGCTGACCATACGCCGGGCGCATTCCTCCGGGGAATCCACCAGGTAGCCGTTCACCCTGTCCTCGACCTGCACCCGGATGCCGCCCACGTTGCCGCCAATCAGGGGCCGTCCCTTCCACATTGCCTCGGCCACCGTCAGACCAAAGCCCTCGCGCAAGGACTTTTGCATCACCACCAGCGACGCCGACTGGAAGGCGTTGACGATGCGGTCTATGGTGTCGGGCAGGTTGTCGGGGTAGAAATACAGGTGGATGTCCGGGTCGTTGGCGGCGTGCTCCGCCACCCGATTCACCACGTCCAGCGCCTCCGTGTCGTCGGCAGCCTGGCTGATGCCCAGAAGCGCCAACTGGAGACCAGGCGCCTCCTTCCGCGCCAGCCGGTAAGCGTCAATGACGCCCCAAGGGTCCTTCCAGAAATCGAAGCGGGACACCTGCGTCACCAGGGGGCGGGCCGGGTCAATGCCCATAGCGGCAATCACCGCCACGGCTTCGGCTGCCGGCATGGGGGAGTTCTTGGACGTCAGCGGGTCAATGGCCGGCGGCACAATGTACACCGGCGTCCCGTGGTTCAACCCCGGCGGGACGTAGGAGTCCAGGGAAAATATCAGACCGTCGTAGGCGGCGGTGAGGGGCATGAGCTGATCCATTACCCCGGGGTTGGGCGATGTTAGGTCTATGTGACACACCCACAGCCGCGTTTCGCCGTTCCGGCGGGGCAACATTTGGGCCAGGGGCAGCAGCTGCGGGTCGTGAAGAAACCAGACGTCGGCCTGCAAGTCCCGGTCCTGAATGTCGTTGGCCACTTGCTGAATGGTGCTCAGGTAAAGGTCCAGCTCTTCCCGGCTCAGCTTCCCGTCCGCGCCCTGCAGCAGGTTGTGGAGCTTCTTGGTGACTTGAAAGAAGGGCGGGTAAGTGGGGTTGATGACGACCCGCTCGGTTTCCACCCCCAGAGACGTCATCAGGGGCACCAACGACTGGAGTACCTCGGCCACCCCCCCACCCACGGCGGTACTATTGACGTGGACGAAACGCATACCTTTGACCCGATGGGCCAATTCGGTGAGTTCTTCGACCAATTGAGGCGAAAGCAGGGGCCAGTAATCGGCGGCGGTAACGTCGGGGTAGGTCATTCTGAGAAGCATTAAAGGTTGCCTTTCTGATGCTGGCCGCAGACCGGTTGCGCCGGACCGTTCAGCAATAATAACACCCTGCAATCATTCCATTTTTGCGGGGTAAACTTCAACGATGGCGGGCACATCATTGCGCCAAATATGCCAAGTTTCGGATTGCAGGCCATTCGCCCCGGCGTGACCGACAGCAGTCGAACAAGGAAGTTTACCGGAGAAGCAGGGTGTGGCAGGCTCAGGGCCAACGGGAGAAACGGTAGCAAGGCGAAAACGAAAAGTCCCGGACCAGGCACGGTCCCTTGGTCATCTCGCTGGGGTATAATACGCCCATGACCACGATCAATACCATTGAGGACTTGGCGCGCATCCTTCAGGAGCAACCCACTTGGGCCGAAGCGCTGCGTGCCCTCCTACTGACCCGGGAACTCCTGGAGCTGCCGGAACGGTTCGACCGCTTCGTCCAGTCCCAGCAGGCATTCAACGAGGCTCAGAGCGAGACCAACCGGGCCCAGTTGGAATTCAACGAGGACCAGAGGCAGACCAACCGAGCCCAGTTGGAATTCAACGAGGACCAGAGGCAGACCAACCGAGCCCAACTGAAATTCAACGAGGAACAGAGGGAGACCAACCGAGCCCAACTGAAATTCAACGACGAACAGAGGGAGACCAACCAATCCCTGTTGGAATTCAAAGAGTACCAGGAAGAGACCAACCGGGGGTTCATCCAGAGGTTTGACAACATAGAGGGACGTTTGGGGAACCTGGAAGGCGCGCAATACGAACGGACCGTCCGCACCAAAGCCCTGGCCCGTACGCAGATTGTCCTGGGGTTCGAAGGCGCCCGCGTGGCTCTGAACCAGGAAGGCCTCGTGGACCCCCAGTTAAACAGCTCCGTCGCCCGGGCCGTCCGGGACGGACACGTCACTCTGGACGGTTACACGGACCTCTTCGAGGCCGACATCATAATCTCAGCTCGGGACAACCAGCACGCTGTGGTCGAGGTCTCCATCACCGCCGACACGAACGACATCGACCGGGCCAACTCGCGGGCTGGCATCCTCACCGCCGTGACGGGCGGGACGGTCACGCCCGTGGTCATCACAGCGAGACTGGACCCGGTGCAATCAGAGCAGGCGGAAGCGGTGGGCGTGAGGGTCTTTGTCGTCGCCTACCCGTAGACTGGCCAGGGCTTTTCCATTCTCTTAAATTGCCGGGGAATAGCCATGCCAGTCGAGGCCGGGCGGCCAAGCTGTCAAACCACCGGCGGACAACTGTTCGACTAGCTCAGGGCGAACGGGTCAACAAGTAAATCCTCCGAGGGCCTCAGGGCCAACACATTAAATGGGCAACTCTCAGCGAGAATGAAAGGCCCTATGCTGGTTGCCCCGGGTCATCTTGACGCCCGCCTTGCGCTGGGGTGTAATGGGTTGCGTCAGGTCTGACCGGGCCGCCCGGCGGACTGCACATCCGGGAAACACCGGCGAAAATTCGGGCAGGCGGGTCCCGGCAGCCGAGTCAAGGAGAGGTGAGCAAACATGGCGTTGGTACGATGTGTCACTGAAATGGGAATGGGCGTGGACGTGCATGGGCTGGACTACACTTCCGCAGCGCAGCGGGCGGTGTTCGACGCGATCCACCACAGCAGCCTGGGGTTCCAGCGTATGCTGGGCAAGACCGCCGATGAGATGCGGGTTGACGTGACCATCGGCGTACCCAAGCCGGACCGGGTAGACGGGGACGCGGTGCTGTCGGTGCTGCCCCACGGCTCCGGCTACATCAATGTGGTGCCCGGCGGTCTGGAACTGCTCAACGACGGCGGCGACGACGGCACCCTTATCGCCAACGCCATCATCGTGGTCAGCTTCGACGACGGCAATTAGACCGGCCAACCCTTTCGTCCCGGGACGACGCGAAAAGCCCCGGCTAAGCCGGGGCTTTTTTGATGTGCCGCTGCTCTGGCGCAAGCCTGGTTCACGCCGGACGGCTGCCGTGGTTGACGGTCTAGTGTTCCTGCGGGGCCCGGGTGCCGAACACCTTGGCGCCCTTCTTGAAGATGCACCGGCGGATGTTGTTTTCCAGCTCCGTGGGATCGGTCACTGCGGGGTAGCGGCTGCGAGCCTCGGGGCTCCGCAGATACTCGTACATCTTCGCCAAGACATCCTCTTCCGAGTCCCCCGTCACGATGGTCTTGTCGCGAGAGTCGGACAAGAAGTTGCTGGTCCTGGCGTAGTAGACGTCTGGCATAATCTCCTCCTCCATTTAGCAAAGCCGCCCGGCATGGGCCGCGCCTGCCTATAATGCGGCCTCATTATACGACATTTCTTGGCGTCTGGCATCGCTTTTCCCAAGTCAAACCAAACCTCCAAAAAATCCGCTCCGGCCTCTCGACGCTAACCAGGACTGTCTTCCGGCGCGCCCCAACCACCCCCGCCGGGGCTGCGGATGCTCAGAATGTCGCCGGGTTTCACGTCCAGCGTTTCCTTGCCCGCCAGCTTTACCTCTTCAAACCCGCCCTTGAACAGCACGTTCTCGCCCTGCTGGCCGTGGTGGCCCCCGTGGTGGCCCGGCGGCGGAAACCTGCGCCGCTCCGACAACACCGTCACCCGGGCCGGGCTGAGGAACTCCACATCCCTCACCAGCCCGTCGCCGCCGTTGTGCAACCCCCGGCCGCCCGAACCCCGGCGCAGCGCGTACCGCTTCAGCCGCAACGGAAAGGCGAACTCCATAGCCTCAACGGGCGTGTTCATGGTGTTGGTCATGTGGGTGTGAATACCGGAGATTCCGTCCTTTTCGGGCCGGGCGCCCATACCCCCGCCGATAGTCTCGTAGTACACGAAGGGCTTGTCCCGGGCCAGGTCGTGGCCGCCAATCAGCAGGTTGTTCATGGTGCCCTGGCTGGCCGCGGGGATGGCGTGGGGCAGCGCCTGGGCCAGCGCCGCCAGCAGAACGTCGGTGATGCGCTGCGACGTTTCCACGTTGCCGCCGGCCACGCCCCGCTGCGGTTGGGGGTTGACCAGCGTCCCCAGCGGCGTCACTATCTCCACCGGGCGCAGGCATCCCTGGTTGGCCGGGGCGTCGTCGCCGACAACGCAGCGGATGGCGTACAGCGACGCCGAAACTGTCACCGCCTGCGGGGCATTGATGCACCCCGGACGCTGGGGCGACGTGCCCGTGAAGTCTATTTTCATCCCGTCCCCGTCAACGGTGATGGTCACCGCGATGGGCACCGGCTCTTCGGTTAGGCCGTCGTCGTCCATGTAGTCCAAGACGTGGTACGACCCGTCGGGAATGTCGGCGATGGCCCGCCGGGTGACCCGCTCCGAGTAGTCCAGCAGAGCGGCCATGTGCTCCAGAGTGTCGTCAATCCCGTAGGACTCCACCACCTCGCGCAACCGCTTCTCGCCGACCTTGATGGATGCAATCTGTGCGGCCAAGTCGCCCCTGCGCTCCTCCGGCGTCCGGGAGTTGCGGCAGATGATTTGGATGATTTCCTGGTTCAGCCGCCCGGACTTGGACAGCTTGATCGGCGGCAGCACCAGCCCTTCCTGGTAAAGCTCGGTGGACAACGGCAGCGACCCCGGCGTCATGCCGCCCACGTCGGCGTGATGGCCGCGATTCGAGACGAACCCGGCCAATCGCTGCCCGTCTCCCTTGCCGGTGTAGACCGGAGCGACCAGGGTAATGTCGGGAAGGTGGGTGCCTCCCAGGTAGGGGTCGTTGAGAATCACCATGTCCCCCGGCCGCAGCGTTTGGGGGAAGGTGTCCAGCGCGGCCTGCACCGACGCGGGCATGGCCCCCAGATGTACCGGCTGATGCGCCGCCTGCGCCACCATCTGCCCCTGCGGGTCGAAAATGGCGCACGAAAAGTCCCGGCGCTCCTTGATGTTGGGCGAATAGGAAGTGCGCTGCAGGGCGACGCCCATTTCCTCGGACACGGAGATGAACATATTCTTGAAGACTTCCAGGCTGATGGCGTCAACAGGCATTGAACTCTCCAGACAGGGCTTTCAGAATGTCGTCGGGCATCTCCACCTGATTTTCGCCCGTAGACGGCGCAACCAGGGTGAAATACTCGACGCTCATGTACTCCCGGTTTTTCTCCTCAGGCAGTTGGGCAAAGGGACCGTTGGGGTCCAGCTGCGTCCGGTGGCAGTTCAGCGAAGCAATCTTGGTGTCAACGCGGGCGGTCACATCCACCACCGTCGTGACCTCTTCATCCGGCGTACCCAGCGATTCAATATCCAGGCTGGCGAAGGGCGGGCTGATGCCCAAGTCCAGCATCTCCTGCCACATCCGGCGGAACGCGCTACGGGGAAAGCTGGCATAGTACAGCGCGGCTTGTCCCGGCCCGCCGTCGTCGTTGGCCGCCGACGCTTCCCAGGCCGTGGTGGTGTGCCGGCAGACGGCCTTGTGGTCCGGGTGGCCGTAGCCGCCGGAGGGGTCGTGGGTCATCATCAAGTCGGGGCATATCTCGCGGATGATGTCGGTCAGTTGCTCCACCACCTTGTCACCTGTGGCTTGGTGCAGCGAATCAGGGTGTTGGTTGTCGGGGGTGCCGGCCATGCCCGAGTCCCGGTAGTTGAGGAACCGCACGTCCTCGACCCCGGTAATCGTCATCGCCTGCCGCAATTCTTCCTGCCGGACCTGCGCCAGCGTGGCGGGAGTAGCCAGACCGGGGTCGCTAATCTCCCCCACGTCGCCGTTGGTGGCGCACACCAGGGTAATCTGCGCGCCCTGGGCCGCCAGCATCGCCAGCGTCCCGCCGCTTCCGAACCCCTCATCGTCGGGGTGGGCGAACACAGCCAGGACTTTCAGGGGTGAGATTCGGCTGGTCATAGCAGGACGTCCTCCGGTTGGGCTAGCGGTCAGAAAGGCAGTTAGAAAGATTGATGCGGATTAAATTGATGCGGATTAACTGGTCGGCGTCAATACCAAATTGCCGTAGGGGTCCACTGCCCCATCCCAGCCCGGCGGCACCACGATGGTCGTGTCCAATTGCAGCAGCAGCGCCGGGCCGGCGATGTGGTTGCCGGGCCTCAACCTGTCCCGGTCGTACAGATTGCTGGACAGGCTGCCTTGCGGAAACACCACCGGCTCCCGCCCCACCAGGGCCGCCGATGCGTCTGCGTCTCCCAGCGGTTGGGGGTCTACCTTGGGCTTCTCCACCGCCAACTCCAGCTTAAGCCGCAGGTTGACCACCTCGACCGGCTCGCCCCGGTCGGCGTACCCGAACCTTTGCAGGTGGGCCCGGTAGAAGTTGTTGCCGATCGTGCGGTGCAGGTCCGAGGGCCGCCTGCCCCGCAGGTTTGCAACGAGGTTGGGGCAGTCAATGGTCAATTCGAAGGACTGCCCCACGTAGCGCACGTCCAGGAAGCGGCGGGCGGTCATTTCGTTGGACGGCAGCCCCTCGCCTTGCAGTTCCGTGCGGGCCTGACCTTCCATCCCATGAAACTCTTCCTCCAGCCGGCGGCGTTCCAGGTCGCCGCCCCGCAGCATCACGGTGCGGGAGTAGTCCTTCACCACGTCAGCGACGGCCACGCCCAGCGCCGAGAGAATCCCCGGATGGGTCGGCGCCAGCACCCTGGGGATGCCCAACACGCCGGCCAAGTCACAGCTGTGCATCGGACCGGCCCCGCCGAAGGGGACCAGAGTAAACCGGCGGGGGTCGTAGCCCCTTTCCAGCGAAATGGCGCGAATGGCCCGCTCCATGTTGGCGTTGACCACCCGCACAATGCCCAGCGCGGCGGTCTCAACCTCGGCGCCAATCTGCGCCGCCAGCCCAGCCAGCAACGCCCGCGCCCGTTCCAGGTCCAGGTGCATCCGTCCGCCCAGGAAACGGTCCGGGCGGAGACGGCCCAGGACCAGGTTGGCGTCGGTGACGGTAACGTGCTCTCCCTGCCCGTAGCAGGCCGGGCCCGGGTCGGCCCCCGCCGACTGCGGCCCCACCACCAGCGCGCCCCCGGAATCCACCCTGGCGATGGAGCCGCCGCCGGCGCCCACGGTATGAATATCGATCATGGGGACGCTGATGGGATAGCCGCCCAGGTTGGCCGCCGTGGTCTCCTTGATTCGGCCGGGGCACAGCGAAACGTCGGTGGACGTGCCCCCCATGTCCAGAGTGATGATGTCCGGGTAGCCCGCCTCCACCCCGGTATGGAAGGCTCCCACCACGCCGCCGGCAGGGCCGCTGAGAATGGTGCGGACGGGCTGCTCGGCGGCGAGGCGGGCGGTGATGCTGCCCCCCGACGACTGCATAATCCGCACGTTTTGCCCCAGCGATTCTTCCAACTGTCCCAGGTAGCGGGCCATGACCGGCCCGACGTAGGAGTTGACGACCACGGTGCTGGTGCGCTCGTACTCCCGAAACTCCGGCAGAACCTCGCTGGACAGGGAAATAAACGGCGGGTTGGGCAGCCGCTGCAGCGCCTCCAGCGTCATGCGTTCGTGGAGCGGATTGAGGAAGGAAAACAGGAAGGAGACCGCCACTCCGTCCACCTTGGCCTCGGCAATCAGCGACACCAGGGCATCCAGCGCTTCCGGTGTCAGGTCTTCCAGAATGTTCCCGTCGTGTTCCACCCGCTCGGGCAGTCCGAAGCGCAGTTCCCAGGGAGCCAGCGCCGGGGGGCGGTCCATGTTCAAGTTGTAAAGCTCGGCCCGGCTCTGCCGCCCGATTTCCAGCACATCCTCGAACCCCAGGGTTGTCACCAGCGCAGTGCGGCCTCCCTTGCCCTCCAGCAGGGCATTGGTGGCGACGGTGGTCCCGTGAACAAAGTCGGCCTCGGCCTCGGCCACGCCCACCTCGGCCACCCCGCGGGCCACGCCCTCGGAAGGGTCTCCGGGAGTCGAGGGCAGCTTATGGATGCGCAGCTCGCCGTCGGTCAGCACTGCAACGTCGGTAAACGTGCCGCCGACATCAATTCCCACCACGGTTCGAGTCATAACGCGGACTCCTCAGAATCCATCATAGCCCGGTAGACCTCCAGGATGCCCTCGGAAAAGCAGACGAACGTTACCGCTTCCGTTACCTCTTCGATCGGATCAACTTCCAGCCCCGTAATATCCCCCTGTACCATTCCATGAGTTCTTGCATATCCGCCGTTTCGATCCGTTCATTCCGAGGCCCTCAAAAGACTTCCTACGCATCCTCAACCGCAATCCTCAGCCGCTTGTTGATGCGGCCCTTGCTCTCGTGGCCCGTCACCTTGATCCGGCCCACCTCGCCGGTGTTGGCTACGTGCGTCCCGCCGTCGGCCTGCAAGTCCAGACCGGAAATATCAATGGTCCTAACCTCGGCGATGGACGGGGGCAGCAGGTTGACCTTGGTGCGAATCAGGTCCGGGTGTTGGTCCGCTGCGGCGCGGTCCAGGTTGCCGACGTGGATGTCCCGCGCCGCGGCAACCTCGGCGTTGGCCCGCGCTTCCATCTCGTGGGCAAACTCGGCGCTCATGGTCTCCAGCTCAAAGTCCATCCGCGCCGAACCGGGCTGCATATCGCCCCCGGTTACCTTGGCCCCGTAGTCCCGCCAGACCACGCCGCAGAGGATATGCAGCGCGGTGTGGGTGCGCATCAGCAAATAACGGCGTTCCCAGTCTATGCGCCCGGTGACGGCGGCGCCCACCGGCGGCAGCGGCCCGTCAATGCGGTGGACTATCTTGCCCTCGGAGCGTCCCACCCGCGTCACCGGATACTCCTGCCCGCCGGCGATGAGGACCCCGGTGTCGCAGGGTTGGCCCCCGCCGCCGATGTAGAACGCCGTGGCGTTCAGCGTCACGCCGTCGCCGGCGACCTCAGTGACGGTGGCCTCGAATTCCTTCAAATAGCTGTTCTCGTGAAACAAAAGGTCGGTCATTGGAAGGTCGGTCATTGGATCAAAATGTCCTTAAAGTTTGCCCCGCCGGGTTGGACCGGATAGGGGGTTGGCGGGTTGGCAGATTGAAATGATGACGAAACACCCGCGCCGTGATTGTAGCAATTATAGCAAACTCGGCGGACGGATTTGGCGCATACCCGGAGACCGTAACAGTTCAGACTTGGTGAGATGAATTGGTTTCAGCCAAGGCTTTCATCCAACTGCCACTTTTTCAGGGGGTTTGGGGGACTCATCCCCCAACGTAACCCAACCCCATATTCCGCCATCAGCCACTCTGCCTCCCTCAACCCTGAACAGTTACACCTGACACTTGCCCCTTTCCAACTCCCGCAACTCCCCGCTACCCTATACTACGTGATACGACGTGGGGTTGATATTACGTGGGATTGGCTGTCCCAGGAGTTTTCCCTGGGCAATCGCATTTCCGGCGCAAATGGGACAGTTTGGGACAAAATGGGACAGAAAAACTACCCTGCTCAAATTCCTGGGCCGGTTCCCCTGCGTTGCGGGCCAAAGTCAGCGCCATTATAATCCCGGTGAAGTCCACCGGTTGCCAGGCTGTATTCCCTTCCCACCAGCTGCACTGCCGGAAAAGGGGGCATTAAATGACCAGATTCGTTATGGCAATACCTCTGCTCCTGGTCATTGTCCTGCTGGCGGGCGCCGCCTCCGCCGCATCGGCCCAGTCCTCGGGATGCGACAATGGAGTCGCGGTGGCGAATCCATCCAACAACCCGGGGCTGGTGGCGGACTGCGAGGCCCTGCTGTCAGCCCGGGACACCCTGGCGGGAACCGGCACGCTGGACTGGTCGGCCAGCACCCCCATAGCCAACTGGGACGGCGTTAGCGTGGGTGGCACACCGCAGCGCGTTATAGGCTTGTTCCCTAGCGAAAAGGGGTTGACCGGGACGATACCCCCGGAGTTGGGCAATCTGGCCAAGTTGACATTTCTGGACCTCGGCATCAACAAATTGACCGGTTCGATACCCCGGGAGTTGGGCAACCTCGCCAACCTGTGGGAACTGGACCTCGGCACCAACAAATTGACCGGTTCGATACCCCCGGAGTTGGGCAACCTCGCCAACCTGCGGGAACTGCGGCTCGGATACAACGATTTGACCGGGACGATACCCCCGGAGTTGGGCAATCTGGCCAACCTGCAGGAACTGGAACTCAAATTCAACGATTTGACCGGGACGATACCCCCGGAGTTGGGCAACCTCGCTAACCTGGAAACCCTAGACCTCGACTACATGGATTTGACCGGGTCGATACCATCATCGCTGGGCAACCTCACGAACCTGGAAACCCTGGGCCTCCACGACAACAAGTTGACCGGGTCGATACCCCCAGAGTTGGGCAACCTCGCCAACCTGGAAAAGCTGAGCCTCAGCCGCAACAAGTTGACCGGGTCGATACCCCCGGAGTTGGGCAACCTCGCTAACCTCCGATACCTCTACCTCTCCGACAACAAGTTGAGCGGGTCGATACCCTCAGAATTGGGCAACCTCGCCAACCTGGCAATCCTGTACCTCGACGACAACCAGTTGACCGGGTGCATCCCGGCGGGACTGCGGGATGTCGCGGACATTGACCTTGGTCAACTTGGGCTGGATTTCTGCGAGGGGGAAGAACCCGCCCCGGCTGACGACCCATTGCTTGACAGGTTCGACACCAACAACAGTGGCGAGATTGAAAAGGACGAAGTGTTGCAGGCCATCAGCGACTATCTCTTTGGTGTTGAAGGCGTCGTCGTGACCAAGGACGACGTACTAGCAGTCATCCGCCTTTACTTGTTCGGCGGATAATCCGAGGAACGCGGCCAGAATTACAGGAGAGCAAACTACCGTAACTCCCGAATCGACCGCAACTTCCCAGCGCGGATGGGCGCCTTCCACCTGAGCATCGGTTACTTCGGGAGCTCGCCATAGGGTAAGAGAGGCGGCGCAGGGAGATTGCCAAGTCTGACGAACGATTAAAGGGACTTTGCAATCGTCCTGGCCCGCCATTGGTGACAAATGCCCGCCGCAAACCTATAATACCCGCTACTTGAAATTCCGGGTGGACGATACGGGTGGACGATAGATGAAGCTCTCCTGTTTGCAAGAAAATTTTAGCCGCGGCTTGGCGCTGGTCAGCCGGGCCGTAGCCGCGCGTTCCGCCCTGCCGGTGACGCAAAACGTACTGCTCAGCACCGAACAGTCCATGCTCAAGTTGTCGGCCACCAACCTGGAAATCGCCATCACCACCTGGATCGGCGCCAGCATCGAGGAAGAGGGCTCCATCGCCGTCCCGGCCCGGCTGCTGAGCGAGTTTGTCAACTCCCTGCCCAGCGAGCGCATTGACCTGGAGTTGCCCGCCGGCAGCGGGATGCTCGAGGTTACTTGCGGGCGCGCCAACGCCCACGTCAACGGCACCGACGCCAGCGAATTCCCGCCCATTCCCACGGTGGAGGAAGGCGTTGCGGCGCGCATCAACCCCCAGGTGTTCCGGGCGGCCATCGCCCGGGTGGCCTTCGCCGCCGCCACTGAGGAGTCCCGCCCGATATTGACCGGCGTGGAAATCAAGTTGCAGGAAGACCGCTTCACCCTGGCCGCCGCCGACGGCTTCCGGTTGGCGGTGCAGCACGGATCCTTGGCCCAACCCGTGGAGTCGCCGGTGGAAGTGATAGTGCCGGCCCGCACCCTCAACGAGCTTAGCCGAGTCCTGGGGGACGGGGAAGACCCCATAGAGGTGATGATGACCCCGGCCCGGGGACAAATTCTGTTCCGCACCCAGGGCGTCGAAATGGTGTCCCAGTTGCTCCAAGGCACCTTCCCCAACTACGACCAGCTCATCCCCCAGAGCTGCCAGACCCGGGCCGTGTTCGACCTGCAAAACCTGTTGCGGGCGGCCCGCAGCGCGGCCATTTTCGCCCGCGACGGCAGCAACATCATCCGCCTGCAAATGGAACCCAACGCCGAGGACAGCGGCACTGGCAAGGCCATTGTGTCGGCCAAGTCCGAGTCCGTGGGGGACAACCAGGACGAGGTGGATGCCGTGCTGATGGAGGGCGGCGAGTCCAAGATTGCCTTCAACAGCCGGTATCTTCAGGAAGTTCTGGCCGTGTTCGAGCGGGGGCAGGTGGCGCTGGAAACCACCACTCCTTCCAGCCCCGGCGTGTTCAAGCCCACCGAGTCCGACGACTACGTTCACGTGGTCATGCCCATGTTCGTCCAGTGGTAACCGGGACCGCCGCTAGGCTATTGCCAAGTCATAAAATCTCTCCTCCTGAGACCCTCGAAGGACTTCCTTGCCAGTTACCCGCCGCCTGCCGGATGAACTCCCCGGCGTGGGCCAACGCCTCCGTCACCGTCTCGTAGTTTTCCACCGTCAGCCGTGGATTGCCCGAAATCATCGCCGACAGCCATCGCTCGGGCCCCGGGCGGAACAGGCAGATGACCGGCTTGCCCAGAAGCTCGGCCCGTCCAATTTCGTAGCCCACGCCCAGCGACGGGGTTGAAACCTCGGCAACTACCAGGTCCGCCTCGTCCAGCCAGGCCATGTCCCGCTCATAGATTGCCGAGTCGGAAGGCCCATCATCCCCAAATTGGGTCAGCACCGGGTCCCCGATGTGCTCGGTCAGCACCGGCCCATGTTCTTGCAGCCCCTGGATTAGCTGCTGGTAAAGTTCCTGGTCGCCCCGGCCCGCCCGGATCGAACCGGCAAAGTAAATCTTCATCTGTGCCTGCCCCTTGTGCGTCCCCCGGTAAGTCTCGTGGGATGTCCCGCTGCCGGGCCTCGGCAGCCCGGCGCCGGCATCTCCGCTTTGGGCGTATAATGCAGTCACCAGCATAACATCTGAGCATGAGGAGGTGTCCCCGTGGCCCAAAATATGTATGTGGCCCTGCAGGACGACGACAAAATCCTGCTTCTGGACATGGATGAGAACACCGGAGCATTAACCCCCAAGGGCGAAGTGACCATTGCGGGAGGGCCGTCGGCGCTGGCCCTCAGCCCCAACCGCCGCAACCTCTACGTCGGTCACCGCAACACCAACCAGCTCTCCAGCTTCAGCGTCGACCCGGACACCGGCTCCCTCACCCTGTTGGGCACCATCCCGCTGCAGGAGTCCCCGACTTACCTGTCCACCGACCGCCGGGGCCGGTTCCTGCTCTCGTCCCACTACCAGGGAGCGCGCGTCGGCGTCCACGCCATCGGCGACGACGGATCGGTGAGCCTCCCGCCCATCGAGTGGATTACCACCGACAACGGCGCACATTCCATCCTGGTTGACCGTTCCAACCGCTACGCCTTCGTGCCCCACATCGCCCGCATCTCCGACAACGTGATGCAGCCCCCCGGCGATGCCTTGGGGCCCAACGTCATTTACCAGTTCAAGTTTGATGAGGACACCGGCAAGCTGACCCCCAACTCGCCCGCCATTCTTGAGCTGACCGAGTTCCTCGGCCCGCGCCACTACTGCTTCCACCCGTCCAAGGACATCGTGTACTTCTCCGACGAGCAGGGTTGCAGCGTCAGCGGGTATTCCCTGGACCCGGACACGGGTACGCTGGCGGCGATGCAGACCGTCAGCACCTTGCCCGCCGACTACTCTGGCAGAAGCACCTGCTCCATGATCCAGATAACCGCCGGCGGGGACTTGCTGTTCGTTCCCAACCGGGGGCACAACAGCATTGCCAGCTTTGCCGTGGACGCCGGCTCCGGGCAGTTGACCCCGGCGGGCCGGGTTGCCACCGAGCAGGTGCCCAGCGCGTTCGGCATTGACCCCCAGGGCAAGTTCCTCTATGCCGCCGGGTCCGAATCAGGGCGGTTGGCCTCCTACCAAATCAACGGCGACACCGGCGAAATGACTCCCGGGGAGGTCTACGATGTTGGCAAGCGCCCCATGTGGGTGCTGATAACTCCCTGATTCCAACCGTTCGTCCTGAGGCTCTGGAAGGACTTCCTTGGACTTCCCTTGGCCCAGTGGGAAAATGTGGAGGGACGATTATGGCCACGCAGACCCGCACCCGAGCCCTGGTAGACTGGATTGCCGCCACCGGGTTCAGTGACCTGCCGCCGGATGTCCAGACCACGGTGCGGCTGGCCCTGTACGACGGGCTGGGCAGCATTTTGGCATGTTCGATGCTGCCGGTGGCGCACCGTTTGATGGAGTTCGTCAACATCGCCGGCGGCGCCGCAGATTGCTCCGTGGTCGGGTTTCCCCGGCGCACGTCGGTCTTGAATGCCGCCCTGGTCAACGGCACCCTGGGCCACGCCGACGAGGTGGACGCCATTGACGACTTCAGCACCCGGGGCAGTCACGTCCTGGCCGGCTGCATGGCCGCCGCAATGACCGCCGGCCAACTGGCCGGAGCGCCGGGATGGGAGGCGCTGCGGGGAGTGGTCCTGGGCTACGAAGTATCCAAGCGGGTCCACGCCGTGGCCGCCCGCTTGCAGCGGGAAACCGGGCGGGACGTTAGCCCCTTTGACGAGGGCAACACAATGGGCGCGGCGGTGGCCGCCGGGGTCGCCCTGGGGCTGCCGCCCGAGGGAATGGACGCAGCCCTCAGCCTGGGCGCCCACCTGTCCTGCGGCATCGTGGCCTGGCACCGCGAGACCGGTCACATGACCAAGTCCTTCACCCGCGGCGGCATGGGCGCCAAGAACGGCGTTACCGCCGCGCTGATGGCCAAGGCGGGCTACGACACGCCCCAGGACATTTTCGACGGCCCCGCCGGGTTTTTTGACAGCTACCTGGGCATTGAGGACCCGGGGCCCGAGTTCGTCGATGGTCTGGGCGGCGAGTTTTACCTGCGCGGCCTGATGTTCAAGCGCAACAGCACCGGCGGCGGATTGCAGGCCCCGCGGCAGGCCATCCGAGAGCTAACGGACGAGCACGGCCTGACCGCCGCCGACGTCGAGGACGTGCTGGTGGAGATGCGGCCCTCGGACATCCACAGCTATTTCACCGCCCAGCGCCATCCCGCCGACTGCGGTGACGCTCTGGCCATCGCCATCATCTACCCAGGCATGGGGTTCAAAGAAGCGCACCAAGAGCGGCACGGCGCCAGCCCCGAAGTCCGGGAGATGCGGCAACGCATCCGCGTCCTGCCCCGGGAGGACTGGGTTGACGCCCGGCTGCGCTGGCATACCGTGGTCACCATCGCCACGCGCGACGGCCGTCGCGTCTCCAGGGAGACCGATTACCGGCCCATGACCGAGGCCGACCTGGACACCAAGTTTTCCTACCTGGTGGGCCTGCGCGCCGGAGAGTCCAAAGCCACCGAGTTAGCTGGGGTCCTGAAGGGCCTGGACCAGGCCCCCAACGTCGCCGACGTCATGGCCCAACTGGAACTGCCGCCAGCCAACATCGAGGATGTCTAGCGGGTTTCCGCGCGGGCTGGGACGCAGGTGAAATCCACGGTCAACCGACCGGACGAGGGGTTGTCGTCGGGTTCGTGTAAGTCCCGGTCGAAGACCCGCACTGGCGAGTTGCCGGCCAAGTCCTCTAATTCTCGCGCCGCTTCCAGTTGGTGGCTGCCCTCCCGCCAGGGCAACCCCGGCGCGAATTGCCAGCTTGATTCCCCCGGGCCAACGGCAGCGTCCCCGGCCACGTTCGCCCCGTCCGGGCCGATGACCCGGAGGCTGTGCTGGAGCAGGGCGTGGTCCAGCGGGCGCTCAAACTCCACGGTCAAGGCATCCACTGACCCGGCGGCGGGTGCCCTCAGCCGCCACTGCCCAGGGTCAATCCGCTGTCGCACCGCCGGGCCGACTTGATAACGGCGTTCTGCTCCGTTCTGCAACAGCCTCCCCCTGGAGTCGCGAAAGTCGGTGGAGATTTGCAGGCGGAAGGGAACGCCCTCCGTCAACGGGTAGCCCGCCTCAAGGTTGGGCGCCAGCCCCCGCTTGATGCGGCCCGGGTCCAGCAGCAACGTCAAGCGCTGCCGCCGCCGGTCCCATAACTCCGGCTCCATTGGCAGGAAGACCCCTTCCAACAGTTCAAGAGTATCGTCTCGGCAAACTCGGATGGCGCGCTGCGCCCAGCCGTCGCTCATTGGTTCGGAGAAGTGGACGTAGATTTTGAGCAGGTTGACCGGCACTTCGGCAACGTTGGGGTAGATGCCCACGACGCCGGCAACGGGCGCGGTGTCCTCCGCCGGGCGTTCGATGTTCCAGATTTCAGGGCGGTCTGCGGACGCTCCTACCGAGCGGCGGCGCGCCAGCAGGGAGTAGCGCATCCCGGCCAGGAAGGGAAACCGGGGCAGGAAGTAAACGCAATCGCCGGCCAACTCAAAGCGGCCGGCGATGGGCGGGACGGCTTGGGGGTCTCCGCCGGATTCCAACACCTCGGCGGGTAGCAGGGCCAAACGCCGGCCAAGCCCGCCGTCGTCCAGCCCTTTCAACTCGTCGATTTCTGCCTCGGTCCAACCACAGACGCTCAAAGCACTTTTGCCGTCATGGCCGCACCAGCCGAGGGTCAACCCCGGAAACGCCATCCCGGGGGGTTGGGTCACAACTCCCCGACGCCGTAGGTGTGCAGGTGGGAGTTGCCGTCCCCGTCCTGCTGGAGCATCAGGACGCCGCTGCCGTTGAGGTTGGCCAGGCGCTTGACGCCGGGGTGGGGCAGCAACTGCCGCGGAACGCCGTTGGGCGGGGTTACGGGGTCGGCCGGGCTATTGTCCATAGCCCGGTCCGGCACGGTCAGCGCATCCTGCCCGTCAATGTCCCGGCAAGCTATCTTGATGAGCGGGTGACGTTCGTTGCACACCAGCAGGTACTCCCCGCCGTCGTGCTCGTAGGAAACCAGGTCCAGCGGGCGGTTGTGGGCGCCCAGCTCGGCCACCGTCTTGCCGTGTACGTGCTTGCCTGCCTCGAAGTCGCCGAGGGAGAACTGCACCACCGGCGTGCAGGTGTAGCTGGCCAGGATGCTGCGGTTGCCCTGGTAGGGCACGAAAGCGCGAATGGGCGCGGCCGTCTCGTACTGGCCGTGGGAAACGTGGAAAATCTCCAGGGAGTTGGACTGCGTTGCACCGTTGAAGGGGAAGGGAATGCGCCGCAGGGTGGACGAGAACTCCTCGTTGGAGGTTCCGGCCACCATCAACAGACCGTCCACGTAGGACATATCGGTAATGGTAACGGTCCGCAGTTTTTCCCGGGAAACCAGGCGGGGGTCGTCTTCGTCCGCGGCGTCCTCAATGGCCGTCACGGAGAAGGAAATGTTGTCCAACGGCAGATCGGAAATGCCGCCCTCCGTGTCCACCCGGATAATGACCGGGACCGCCGCGTCGCCGCTGCCCCGCATCACCGAGAGATAGACGTTCTGCGAATAGGGATGGACCGCCATGTCCTTGATTTGAACGTCGTCCCGGGAGCAGCCCAGGTAGGCCGCCAGGGAAGCGTCCAGATTGTCCAGGTCCACCGGCCTCAATTCGCTGATATCCGTGGTGTCGCCAGCGTTTATGGCGTAAATGGCGGCGCCCACGTTGTCCCCCACGAACAGTATGCCTTCCGGCCCGAAGGCCAGGGAGCCGACCGACTTGATAGCGGGCGTACCCGACGCCAAACCGAATGTTTCCAATGCCGTGGCTGTGCCATACTCGACCATCATATCCTCCTGCGCTCAGGCCGTGGGAAACGGCCGTGCTTGGGGCTCCATGTTTCGGATTCCGTGCCTGGGGTTGGCGTGCCTGGGGCAAATCAGCCTTTACACCCGGCCAGTGTAGCACTAGCGCCCAGCCTGCGCCAACACCGGGGGTGTGCGGGGCAATCGCGTCTTAACTTCGGCGTAATATCAGTTTCCCGCTTGTTGGTATTACTCTCGGATTTGCCGAAGTCTTGGGGCTGTTGTTGGGGACACCGGGGGAAATACTGAAAATATACGACAAAAGGCGACATTTGATGACATTTGAGCGTAGCGCGGGAGGTTGTTTTGTCGCAGATTGTCGTGTCATTGTCCGGTTGATGTCGCGTTTTGTCGCTGTTTTGTCGTATTTTGTCACCCTTGAAACGCAGGGGAAACAGGCCCGGCGGTTTGGAGTACGGGAGTTTTTCTGTCCCATTTTGTCCCAAACTGTCCCATTTGCGCCGAAAGTGCGATTGCCCAGGGAAAACCCCCAGGGAAAACTACGCGGCAAGCCAGTCCCAAGCAATAGAAATATGGTATCGGGGAGATGCCGGAGTTGGAAAGGGGCAAGTGTCACAGACAAGGAAGTCCTTCGAGAGCCTCGGGACGAACGGGTTGAAGGACTTCCTTGATGACGGGTCAGGAATGACGGGTCAGGACATCCGGCGCACGTCGGTGAATGCTATGAAGGCGTAGATGGTCAGGACCAGGCTGAGGATGCCAACTCCCAGGACCACCACGTTGGCCGGCCAGAATTCGGCCATCAGCCCCAGCGTCATGCTCGCCAGCGGGGTAATCCCGTGGTCCAAGTGGTAGATGGACATTACCCGCCCCCGCAGCCCATCGGGAATGGTGCTCTGCACCAGGGTGTTGTTGTTGATTTTGAACACCAGCCGGAAGAATCCCAACCCGAACATGGCCGTCATAGACACCCACAGCCAGGTTGAGGCGCCCAGGAGTATGGCCGAACCTGACAGGAATATCAGCGCCAACAGTCCGATGGAACCCTTGCGGAAGGCGCCGCCCAGCGAGGCGAAGGAAATGGTCGCGATTATCCCGCCAATGCCCGTGGCCAGCACCAGGAACCCGTAGACTTCGGAACCCCGGCCCAGAACTTGGCTGGCAATCACCGGCATCATGTGGATGATGGGAGCTATCAGTATATCGGAGATGCAGGCCACCAGCAGCAGCCGGAGTACCCGCTGTTCGGTGACTACGTAGGAGAACCCCTGCTTCAGGTTGGCCATCATCGAAGACCGGGTGGCTGTGACCGCCTCCCGGTAGGGCAGCGATATGGGCACCAGGGCCAGGGCCATCAGGAAGTAGAACACTCCCTCGATGTAGAAGTTGATCGCCGGCCCCAGCCAGGCGATGAGCACTCCGCCCAGCCCGGGACCCACCACGCGGGCCACGTTGCCCGCGATGGAGTTCAGGGCGATGGCGTTCCACAGGTCTTCGCGGGGCACCGTGTTGGCGACCATTGCCTGCCGCACCGGCTGAATCAGCGAGTGCATGACGCCAGTTATGAAGGAGAACACCAGGGCATAGAAGACCCCGATACCGCCAACCACGTATCCCAGATGAACGGCCGCGGCGAAGACCACCACCACCACGCCGATGGCTGTCTGCACCACCAGCACCATCTTGCGCCGGTCAATGCGGTCAGCGATGACGCCTGCCACCGGCCCGATGACCAGGAAGGGTATCGAGCGCATCCCCGCGGCCATTCCCACGAGGAAGGGAGAACCGGAGATTTCCCACACGACCCAGGGAATCGTGATTTGCTGGAACCAGACCGCCGATGCGTTGCACAGGTTGCTGAGCCACAGCAGGAGAAAGTCGCGGTGGCGCAGCGAGGTGAAGGTCTGAAAACGAGCCGGACGCCGGGGACCCGGCCGTCGTCGGGATGGCGTTTCAGGGGGTTGGTTGGGGGTTGAAACCGGGCCGGTACTGTGTGGGTCTGGTGAAGACGTTTGGGTTGCCTCCTCAAATCCGTCGGGCGCATAAGCCCAGGCCGTTGGTGCGCCCGGCTGCGATTTTCGGCGGCAGTATGCGGGCTGGTCACGTTGCCAACGGCATTATATCCCAAAATTGGCTCCGGGGTTGGTCCAGCTCTCTAATCCGCAGGGCGATCGCGTTATGACTGCGCGGGACTTTTAGGCAGGCAATCCTAGCCCCAGCCGGCTTGCAGGCGTTTGCCTTGGTCTCCCGGTTGTCCAAAATGCGCTAGGCCTGGTAACTGTTCAGGGTTGAGGGGGGCAGAGTGGCTGATGGCCGAATATGAGGGTTGGGTTACGTTAGGGGATGAATCATCCAAACCCCCTGCCCCAAACCCCCTAAAAAGTGGCAGTTGGATGAAAGCCTTGGCTGAAACCAATTTACCTCACCAAGTCTGAACTGTTACTAAACCCCAATCCACCGAAGGAGGGCGTGTAGCAGGGTCCTGAAGAGACCAGAAAGCGCTCCTGTGCATCTGGGATAATGGTTTTCGAGACAGAAAACCAACCAGAAACAAGGAGCACCCAATAGATGCTACCACGCAACCACCCCGACGGCATCCACATCGCCTTCGACGACCATCGCCTGGTCAACAATGCCGGGCTGATCCTTCCCGCCACGTTGGCCTTGCACCTGGGCCTGCCCCAACTGGTTGACCGGCACTTGGACCTGGGCCGCGCCCCAGGCCGAGCCAACACCGGCGATAAGATTTCGACTCTGGTGACCTCGGCGCTGGCGGGCGGCGACTGCATCGACGACGCCGATGCGTTGCGCACCGGCAGGACGGCCTGCGCTCTCGGCTGCGTAGTCAAGGCGCCCTCCACCTTGGGCACTTTCCTGCGCAGCTTCCGGTGGGGCCACGTCCGTCAGTTGGACCGGGTGAGCCGCGAGCTGCTGGCCCGGGCCTGGCAGGCGGGGGCCGGACCCGGCGGCGCGCCATTCACCATCGACCTTGATTCGACGATCTGCGAGACTTACGGACTGGCCAAGGAGGGCGCCCGCCACCACGGCTATACCGGTGCACGGGGCTATCACCCACTGCTGGCCGTCGCCGCCGGCACCGGCGACGTGCTGATGGCCCGGCTGCGCGAGGGCCGGTCCAACACCGTCCGCGGCGCCGCCCACTTCCTGCGTGAGACGGTGAGCCGGGTTCGCTGCGGCGGGGCCAGCGGGCAGCTCACCATGCGTGCCGACAGCGGCTTCTATACCCACGCCGTGGTCGCCGTCTGCCGCCGGATGGACGTCCGCTTCTCCATCACCATCCGCCAGCACAAAAGCCTGCACAATCTCATCGAGGCGATACCCGAAGATGCCTGGACGCCGATTCCTTACTGGATGGACGGCGCCGCCGATGTGGCCGAAACCACCTACACCCCCTTCCAGAGTGAGCCGGATGCCGCGCCGGTGCGGCTCATCGTCCGGCGGGTGAAGCCGGCGCCCGGTTCTCAACTGGCTCTCTTCGCCACCTACAGCTATCACGGCTTCATCACCGACCGGGACGGAGAGACCCTGGAACTGGAGGCTGACCACCGCCGCCACGCCGAGATCGAGAATGCGATACGCGACCTCAAGTACGGCGTCGGGCTGAACCATCTCCCCTCGGGCCGCTTCGCCGCCAACGGCGCCTGGCTGGCGGTACAGGTGATGGCGCACAACCTGGCCCGCTGGACAGCCCGCATCGGCCTCGGTGAGCGGATCGTGACCACCAAGACCCTCCGGCGGCGGTTCTTCGCCCTGGCCGGACGGCTCACCCGCTCGGCACGCCGGATCACCCTGCATCTTCCCAAGCGCTGGCCCTGGGAGGAGCAGTTCAGCCGCGCCCTGGCCCGGCTGCGAGCCATTCCACTCCCAGCCTGACGGCGCCCGTCTGCCACTGACCCGCCATCCGGCCAACTGAACGTCCCCGCCAACTCGCGCCAGCCCAGTCCGCGAGCGCCTCTCGCCGTGTCCTATCCCGCCATCTCCCTCGCCACAGCCTCTGCATACCGCCATCGGCACTCCCAAAAGCGCCTGCAGACCGCCCGCCAACCTCCCATCCACCCGAATTCGAGCCCGGACCATCGCTTCTGTAACTTCCTCACCCCCCTTCCGCTGTCCTCACGCTGTCTATCGGTGTCCACCGGTGGATTCGGGCTAAACCAAAGCCAAGGTGAAATGTACATATCCCTAGACCGCTCTGCCAGTGGTCGCCCATTTGGCGCCCCAAAGGCGATTTTGGGGCGTCGTAGGGTTCTCTCGGTCATCTTCAAGAACCCGAAATGCACATCCCACCTTGGTATTAGTTTAGGCCAGGCATTGCCTATCGCTGCCTGCGGGTGTTGGGTTATAATCCAAGCTAACAAACGGGAGCCGTGAACAATGTGCACCGACTAGCCTATCCGCTGCTCATGATGCTGCTGCCTAGGTTTTTGCCCCGCCTCCTCAAGTACGCGATGGCCGTATGGCGGCTGACCTTCGACCCGCGGGTAAACATCGTTCTGCGGGCCCTGGTGCCGATGGCCCTACTCTACGTTATCTTGCCCTTTGACCTGGTGAAAGACCGGCTGCCCATTATTGGCCGGTTCGACGACTTCATTGTCACCGGCGTCGCCCTGCTGTTCCTGTTCAAGCTGGCGCCGCGCCACGTCGTTGACCAACATCTGGGCAATCCGCCCCGCGTCGCAGAACAGGACCCCGACAAGGTGGTGGACGGCTCATCCCGCCCGGTGGACGAGTAGCGTCTACCCCCGGCGCGCTCCAGGGTTTCATTGCTGTGGCGACGATGGCGCATGACAACGACGCCGGCGGTCTCAAAGGCGGGGAAGACCCGGTCGGCGTCGTACCGGCCTCCGGGATGTCCCTGTACGTTCATGTCCCCTTCTGCCAGACCAAGTGCCCCTACTGCGATTTCAACACCTATCAGGGAATTGAAAGCCTCTTCGCCCCATATCTGGACGCCCTGGTTACCGAAGTCGAACTCTGGGGGCGCTGTCTGGGACGCCCGCTGGTCAACACCGTTTTCTTCGGCGGCGGTACGCCGTCATACCTGCCGGAAGGCTCCATCGCCCGGCTGATGGACGCTATCCGGTCGTCCTTCGCCGTCGCAAGTGAGCCAAGCCCGGACGGCTCCCCGCAAGCCGCTCTCGAAACGGGCACCAAAATGACCCCGGAAATAGCCGAGGAAATAACCGCGGAAATAACCATTGAGGCCAACCCCGGAGACCTTTCTGCCGGGCTGTGCCACCGGTTGTTGTCCGCCGGGGTCAACCGCATCAGCTTTGGCGTCCAAAGCCTGGACGACGGGCTGTTGCAGGTGCTGGGCCGCCGCCACACGGCACAGCAGGCCGTGGATGCCTTCACCACCGCCCGCGACGCCGGGTTCGACAACATTAACCTGGACCTGATGTACGGACTGCCGGGGCAAACCATGACCCAATGGCGGGACACGGCCGAGCGGCTGGCCGGCCTGGCGCCGTCCCATATTTCCCTCTACTGCCTCACTTTGGAAGATGGAACTCCGATGCAGAGCTGGGTGCGGCAGGGCCGGCTGCCGGAACCCGACCCGGACCTGGCTGCCGATATGTACCAATACGCTCGGGAACTGCTGGCCGGCGCCGGATACCACCACTACGAAATCTCCAACTGGGCGCAGCCCGGACGCGCTTCCACGCACAACATGGCCTACTGGCTGAACCGGCCCTACCTGGGCGTGGGGCCCGGGGCGCATTCCCGGCTGGGCGGCCATCGTTTCTGGACAGTCAGCTCGCCGCGAACCTACATCGCCAATGTGGAGCGGTGGGCCAGGCAGCAGCCCTGCATCATTGACCGGCTGGACTCTGCGGACGGGGCGGCGGTCCTGGCCGGCATTCCACCCATCGGCGGCAGTGAGCATATTAGCCCGGACCTGTCCGCCTCGGAAACCATGTTCCTGGGGCTGCGCCTGCTGGACGGGTTGGACCTGGCCGATGCTTCGGCGTCTGCCGGCGCCGACCTGGGCGCCCGCTACGAGTCCCAGATTGCCGACCTCGTTGACTTGCGGCTGCTGGAGCGTGATGGCTCCATCCTGCGGCTGACCCCCGACGCTTACCTGATTGCCAACCAGGTGTTCACCCGGTTCTTGGCGTAAGGCCCAGCCTCTCTTGGCTTGGCCCTGTTGGAAACAGGAAGTCCTTTCGGGGCATCAAGACCGGCATTTCCCCACCGTTTTGTGTCCTCAGCAACTTAACCGCACTTCCCAACCGTTTTCAGTCCTGCGCCCCGCAGTGCGTCCGACTTTGTGGGGGTTGCTGGACGAGGGTTGTGTGGCTATTGGGGGAAGGTTACGGTCCGGGTCTGTTGCTGTCGCTGTCCGTCGGGGCCCTGGGCAACGACGTTGATGACGTTGACGCCGGGGCTCAGCCGGACCAGGGTGGAGAAGGCGCCCTGGGCGTCGACGCGCACGACGACGCCGTTGACGGAAACGGTGCTCTGGGGCAGGGTGGATCCGTTCACTTCCAGGAATTCGGTGACGGCCTCCAGCCCGTCGGGGGGTGCGTCCAGTGAAAGGGTAAATCGCTGAGGTATGGGCATGGCATAGGTGACGGCGACGAAGACGCGGGCCTCGTCGCCGCGGAAGTTGGCGGCAATGACCTCTATGACGTTGATGCCCAGGGACAGGGGAACGAAGGCGCGGAACTCGCCGTCCTGGTCGACGGCGGCGCGGTGTCCGTTGGCGGTAACCAGCGCGCCGGGGATGGTAGTTCCCCGGACATTGATGCTGGGGGTGTTGATGGTTGCCCCGAAGGCCGGTTCATCAACCTGGACGAAGGGCGCGGGCGGCGGCGTTGGCGTGGGTGTGGGCGGCGCCGGCGTGGGTGTGGGCGTAGGTGTCGGCGTGGGCCGGGGTGTGGGTGTCGGCGTGGGCGGCGGCGTGGGCCGGGGTGTGGGTGTCGGCGTGGGCGGCGGTGTGGCCGTGGGCGGCGGTGTGGCCGTGGGCGGCGGTGCAGCCGTGGGCGGCGGCGTGGGCATTACGGGTCGGTCAACGATGTCGAAGCAGCCAGCCAGCGCGATGGATGCGGCGGCGGCAAGCGCCAACAGCGCCGGGGCCACAAGCCTGGCCGGGTTGGACCTCAGGGTCAACGTCAGAACCGGCGAACATACCGGCGAACATATCGGCGAAAAGACCAACGATAGAAAGGCCCTCGGGGCCAACGGTTGAAGGATCCCCGGAATGAAAGGGGTCATGCGGCGGGGGACTCCCCGGGGGGGTCGCGCAGAGGCAAGGCCAGCAGGAAGGCGGTGTGATGGTTGACGTCCGGTTCGGCGGTGCTCTCGACGGTTAGCTCACCGCCGTTGCGCCGGGCCAGAGTGCGAGCGATGTATAGGCCCAGGCCGGAGGTGGTCTTTTCCTCGCGCTTGGCGACCTCGGGGGTCCAACCTCGGTCAAAGATGTGGCGAAGGTAGTAGCCGGCGATGCCGGGGCCGTCGTCCCAGACGCGGATGAAGAAGTGGGTGGGGTTTTTGGTCAGACGGATCTCGACTCGGCCATCGGCGTAGCGGACGCTGTTGTCCACCAGGTTGGTGACGATGTGCTCGATGGCGGAGCTGTCGCAGTAGACGATGCCGAACTCGGACGGCTCGGCCCACCAGGTGATTTCCCTGGCGCCCTCGCCGGCGGCAATGCCGTAGCGGGAGACGATGCGGCGGATGACCTCGGCAGGTTCCACCGGCTGGACTTGAAGGTCGCTGTAGGGGGCCTCCATCTGCACCAGCACTTCGACGTTGGCAATCATCAGACGGAAGTTGGGAGCTTGGCCCTCGATTTCGTCCAGTAGTTCCTTGACCTCGGGGAACAGGTTGGGGTACTGCTCCGGGTCTGCGCCCTGGAACCTGGCCCGCAGCTCACGCTCCTTGCCCAAGATGCGGCGCAGGGGGCGGCCCAGGTCGTGGTTGAACAGCTCAAAGTATTGACGGGTCAGCTCGCCCCACACTTCGGGCGTGGAGCGGGGAGGCGGGCCGTTGCCTCGGCCCCGGCCCAACAATCGGGGCAGGTAGTGGGACAGGACGATGACCAGCAGCCCAGCGAGCGCGGCGGCGGCTCCAATATAGGCCAACGGCTCGACCGCCCAGACCTGGGCAAAGAGGTTTTCGCCGAAGAAAGGCGCGGCCAGAGCAGCGGCGGCCCCGCCGAGAGCGGCCAGGGCGCCGCCGGCCCGGAGCCATTTTTGAATCGCACTGAAGACTGGCAAGGGAGTTGGCTCGGCTACAGCTTGGGTGGCGACAGTCGGTAGCCCTGGTCGCGCACGTTGATGATTAGGTCGCCGGCGCCGAAGTTGGCGTGGAGGGCGTGGCCCAGGGAGACCTTGATTTCGCGGATGCGTACGCGCAGGGAGGCCCGGGCTTCGTCGCCGTCGAAGTGACGCTCCAACCGCCCGAAGGGTACCAGCTCGCCGGGACTGCGGTACCAGGTGGTGGCCAGCTCGCGCAGAATCTCGAACTTGATTCCGCTGATGTCGTGGACGGGCACGGATTCGCCGTCCCGCTGCACCGACACCATCTGCGCCGCCAAGTCCAAGGAGATGACGCCGCCAATGGAGATGGCCTCGGGCGTGCGGCCGATGAGCCGCCGGAGCCGCAGGATTACCTCTTCGGGGCTGGCCAGCTTGTCAATGAAGTCCACCGGCGAGTCCCACTGGAGGCTGCCGCGTACGGCGGTTTCGCGCTCGGGCCCCTGGGTATACTGGGTGAACATCAGCACGGGCAGGTGGGGATAACGCCGGACAATTTGCTGCAAAATTTCGAGGCCCTTGAACTGGTCTTCGCTGAACTGTCCCAGGCGCACATCCAACAGGACGCCATCCGGCTGCTCGACTTCAATGGCGTAAAGGGCAGCTTCCTTGAACTCATCGCCGCCGGGTTGCTGGACATCGGGCAGCACCACCTGGGTGCTCCAGCCCTCGGCGTCCAGCCGCCGACGCACGGCATTAACAATGGGAGACTCCCATTCGTCGTCGACAATGAGGATCTTGTCGTGGTTGTGACTCAGCGACATCCGCCCCGCCCCGGCTACCGGCTAACAGTGAACGTTTACACACCCGGTCCTGTAACTATTTTACCAGACCGGGCGGCGGCCCTTCGACAAGGAGACTACGGGTCGAGGAAGTCCGCCGAGAGTTTCAGTACCAACGGGCGGATAATTGGACGCGCTGGTGAAAGCGCTAGGCTTCTTTGTTGAGGTTGGCCAGGAATTCCTCGTTGGTGTTGTACTTGGACAGGCGCTCCAGGACGCGCTCGGTGGCGCTAGCGGAGCCGTCGTTGGTGATTAGGGAAATCATGCGGCGCAAGAGCCAGATTTGCTTCATGGCTTCTTCGGTGTACAGCAGTTCTTCCCGGCGGGTACCGCTGCGTACAATGTCAATGGCCGGGAAGAAGCGGCGGTCAGCCAGCTTGCGGTCCAGGTGCAGCTCCATGTTGCCGGTGCCCTTGAATTCCTCGTAAATTACCTCGTCCATGCGGCTGCCGGTGTCCACCAGGCAGGTGGCGACGATGGTGAGGCTGCCGCCTCCTTCGATGTTGCGGGCGGCGCCGAAGAACTTCTTGGGCGGGTAGAGGGCCACCGGGTCTATGCCGCCGGACAGGGTACGGCCGCTGGTGGGGACGGCCAGGTTGTAGGCGCGGGTCAGGCGGGTGATGCTGTCCAGCAGGATGATGACGTCCCGTCCGGTCTCAACCAGGCGCTTGGAACGTTCCAGGGCCAGCTCGGCGACGCGGCACTGCTCCTCGACCGATTCGTCGAAAGTGGAAGCGAAAACGTCGCCATGGATGGCGCGGCGCATATCGGTTACTTCTTCAGGACGCTCGCCGATGAGCACGACCATAAGCACAGCCTCGGGGATGCTGACCGATACGCTGTGGGCAATCTGCTTCAGGATGGTGGTCTTGCCGGCCTTGGGTGGAGACACGACCATGCCCCGTTGTCCCAAGCCGATGGGGGAGAACAGGTCAATCATGCGGGTGGATAGGTTGAAGCTTTCGGTTTCCAGTACCAGCATCTCTTCCGGGAAAATGGGGGTGAGGTACTCGAACTGAGTGCGGGAACGGGCATGGACCTGGTCGGGTTCCAGGTCGTTGACCTTCTCGACCCGCACCAGGCCGAAGTACCGCTCGCCCTCCTTGGGGGGGCGCACCTGGCCGGTAACGGTGTCGCCGGTCTTGAGACCGAAGCGGCGGATTTGGGACTGGCTGATGTAAACGTCGCCGCCAGCCATGTGGTAGGCAATCTGCCGCAGGAATCCGTAGCCTTCATCCATGATTTCCAAGATGCCGGAGGCCACCAGGTTCTGCTGGGACGAAACGGTTTGGAAGATGCGACCCAGCAGGTCATCCCGACGCATTCCGTTCAGGGCGGGGCTGTCTTCCAACCC
The DNA here is from genome assembly GCA_965262735.1 of Dehalococcoidia bacterium. Taxonomy (GTDB): domain Bacteria; phylum Chloroflexota; class Dehalococcoidia; order Lucifugimonadales; family UBA3495; genus CATOSK01. The sequence continues at coordinate 1,762,487 of CBDHFS010000002.1, forward strand.
GATGCCGTGGGCGACTTCCAAGAGTTCATCCTTGGACTTGGCGCCCAAGGCGGCCACGTCTATGGTTGGTTGGGCCGTGGTAGTCATAATCACCTCTTGACTGTCCGGTACGCCAGCCGGCTGCCGTCGTGTAAACCGCTCGGGCGTAATTTGTGGTGCGGTTCGGGCTGTTCAGTCCATATTGTTCTGTCGTATTGTTCTGTTTGCGTTGTGCCGGGTTAGCGTTGTATCAAGAACCAGAGCCGCCGACATTCCCGGGAATTGGGCCGGGAATTGAAACGCTGGACCGTTTTCGCAGGGCGCCGGGCCAGGGATTCGGAGCAGGAGGCAGTCCAGAACACAGTCCGGCGATTGCCAAGCGGGCCCCGAACGGGGGTCCAGTGTTGCAGGCAGTCGGTGCGTTCAGTTTCAGGCTTACTCCTCCAGCGGCAACGTCGCCTGGTCTCCCTCTCTAAAGGTGCGTTTGGCCATCCCGAAGAACTCCCGGAACAATGGGTGGGGGCGGTCGGGGCGGGACTGGAACTCCGGGTGGAACTGCACCCCCACCATGAACGGGTGTTCCCGGACTTCGGCAATCTCCACCAGGCCGCCATCGGGAGAAACTCCGCTGATGGTCAACCCGGACTGCTCCAGCCGTTCCCGGTAATTGTTGTTCAGCTCAAAACGATGGCGGTGGCGTTCGGTTACGTGGTCTTTGCCATAAGCCTTGGCGGTGCGGGTGTTGGCGACGGGATTGCAAGGGTAGCCGCCCAGCCGCATGGTGCCGCCCATGTCGGTTACGCCGCGCTGGTCAGGCATAATATCAATGACCGGGTGGGGTGTATCGGGGTCCAACTCCGACGAGTTGGCCGCCAGCCCCAGGATATTCCTCGCCCACTCGATGACCATAACCTGCATCCCAGGCAGAGGCCCAGGTAGGGTACGTTGTGCCGCCGGGCGTAGCCCACGGCCTGAATCATTCCTTCCACGCCCCGGCTGCCGAACCCGCCGGGAACCACGATGCCCCGGGCTGAGCCCAACAGCGCTTCGGGACCGACGCGCTCTACTTCTTCCGAGTTTACCCACTGGATTTCCAGGCCGGTGTCGTGGGACACCCCAGCGTGGCGCAGGGCCTCCCGCACCGATATGTAGGAGTCGGGGTACTCGGTGTACTTGCCCACGATGGCGATGGGCACGGCTGGCTGGAGCGAACTCATGTGCCGCACCATGTCATCCCAGCCGCCCATGTCCCGGGACCGTCCGGGGAAACCCAATGCCTGCAGCAAGATGTCCCCCAAGCCGGCCTGTTCCAGGATGAGCGGGACCTGATAAACATTGTCCACTGTGGTCAGTGGAATGACCGCCTCGCTGGACACGTCGCAGAACAGCGACAGCTTTTCGATGATGGCCGGGGTTACCGGGTGGTCGCTGCGGCAGATGAGGGTGTCGGGCTGGATGCCGATGCTGCGCAACTCTTTAACGCTGTGCTGGGTGGGCTTGGTCTTCAACTCGCCGGTGGCGCTGATGTAGGGCAGCAGGGTCAAGTGAACGTAAAAGACGTTATCCCGGCCCACCTCATTGCGCATCTGCCGGATGGCTTCCAGGAAGGGCAGCCCTTCAATGTCTCCCACGGTGCCGCCCACCTCGACCACCATCACGTCAACCTGGGAACGTTCAGCCAGGCTGGTCAGCCGCTTCTTGATCTCGTTGGTGACGTGAGGGACGGTCTGGATGGTGCCGCCCAAGAAATCGCCCCGTCTCTCATTGGCCAGCAGGGCCATGTAGACCTGGCCCGCAGTGACGTTGGAATCGCGGGTTAGTTCGACGTCTATGAACCGCTCGTAGTGGCCCAGGTCCATGTCGGTCTCGCCGCCGTCCTTGGTGACGAAGACCTCGCCGTGCTGGTAGGGCGACATGGTCCCGGGGTCAACGTTCAGGTAAGGGTCCAGTTTAACCACGGTGACGGATAGCCCCCGGCTTTTGAGGATGCGGCCAATGGAGGCGACGCTAATCCCTTTGCCAATGGAACTAACCACCCCGCCGGTGACGAAGATGTACTTGGTGGTCATGCCTCAACGCTAATCATGTTAAGCCCGGGCGGGCAACAGATTCCAGGCAACATTGCCTGAGTGGGAAACGGAGCAGGTTCTAAAGAAGGGCGCCAGAGAAGCGAGGACAGGATGCGACGGTTGCGCCTTGCCGTGATTATATGGGGGTATCAATTGAGGTGTCAAGCCAAGCCTGTCATGGATTCGGAGCAATCACGGGTGAGACGGGACCGGCGGGGTGATGGGACTCCTGAAAACCGTGTCATTTTGTGCCATTTCGTGTCATTTGCCGGTCAGAGGATGTTTTGGAGCCGGCTGCCATTTCCTGCCGTTTGCGGCCATGTCCCCGCAGTTTCTTCGACCACACTGAAATGAACCGGGACTTGGTTGAACGAGTCGAATATATGGTAACTCGGGGATGGCGGGGCTGGAAAGGGGCGCGTGTCAGTAAGGTCGGCAGGCAAGTCTTTTCCTGTTCTCAGGACGGACGATTGAGGCAAGGTTGTAGTATCATAGGAGACGCTAAAGTACTTGACCGGCGGCAAGCGCCGCGCCCGTGTCCGGGCGGATTGCGGCCGGTTCCCGAAGGCAGGTTTGTCATGGTCGAAGCGCCCACCACCCAACACGTAGAGCGGATGCTGCCGGTGCAGGGAGGGAAGTTCGACGTTCAATTGGTCGAGGGGGGTTCCGGCCCCGACCTGGTGTTTCTGCACGGCGCGGGCGGGTTCACCGGCTGGGCTCCCTTCCTGGACCGGCTGGCACAGAGCTACCACGTCGTCGCCCCGGCCCACCCGGGAGTGGCGGGCAGCAGCGGGCTGGAACACCTGGACAACCTTTGGGACCTGGTGCTGTTCTACGAAGAGCTGCTCCAGGAATTGGGGCTGGAACAGGCCATCGTCATGGGTCATTCCTATGGGGGAATGCTGGCGGCGGAGCTGGCGGCCCAGCGCCCCGACCGGGTATCCCGCCTGATTCTGGCAGCGCCCCTCGGTCTGTGGCTGGAAGACACGCCCGTCGCCGATTTCTTCGTGCTCACCCCCTCGGAGCGGGACCCGCTGCTTTGGCACGACCCGGCATCCGAGATCGCCCAGGCTTACAGCCGCCGCCCGGAGGACCCGGTGGAGCGGATGGAGGCCGACCTGGACCGCACCAAGACGCTGTCGGCGGTGGGCAAGTTCGTCTGGCCCATTCCTGACCGGGGGCTGACCAAGCGCGCCCACCGGATAACCATGCCCACGCTGCTGTTGTGGGGCGACTCCGACGGAATCGTGCCGCCCCAGTACGGCCCAGCGTTCCGGGAACTGCTGCCCAATGCTATACTCCGGGTCATCGAGCGGTGCGGCCACGTACCGCAGGTCGAGCGGCCCGACGCTTTTCACGACGCGGTGGAGACATTCCTGAACGGATAGCCAACGGAAGGAACGCCCAAAGGATGCCAACCCGCGACCGGTAACTGTTCAGGGTTGAGGGGAGCGGAGTGGCTGATGGCGGAATATGGGGGTTGGGTTACGTTGGGGGATGAATCCTCCAAACCTCCTGCCCCAACCCCCTGAAAAAAGTGGCAGTTGGCTGAAACCAATTCATCTCACCAAGTCTGAACTGTTACCGCGACCGGACAAAATTCTTGCGCCAAAGGACGACGCTATGGCCATCAGCCCAACAATGCAGGACGCTTTCAACCAGCACATCAACCACGAGTTTTTCGCCTCATATCTCTACTTGTCAATGTCGGCTTACTGCGAGAGCATCAGCTTGCCGGGGTTCGCCCACTGGCTGCGAATCCAGAGCCAGGAAGAGTACTCCCACGCGATGAAGCTCTACGACTTCGTGCTGAACCGCGAGGGTAAGATTGCCCTGCTGCCCATCGCCCAACCCGACCTTGAATTCGGCTCGCCGCTGGACGTGATGCGGCAGACCCTGGCCCACGAACGCAGCGTGACCGGGCTGATTAACGACCTGTATGGCAAGGCGGTGCAGGAGGGCGACGTGGCCTCGCAGGTGCATCTGCAATGGTTTGTCACCGAGCAGGTTGAAGAGGAGAAGGTTGCCGGCGCTTTGGTGGAGCAGTTGAATCGCATCGGCGACCGGGGCGACGCTCTGCTGTGGCTGGACCGGGAGTTGGCAAGCCGGACACTGACGATGGCGCCGCCCAGCGGGGCCGCCTAGCTGGAACGACGGTGGATTGACCGGGGGGCCGTTGGGGGATTCATCCCCCAAACCCCCTGAATGAGGGAGTCCTTCTAGGGACCCAACGCTTGACCCCGTGGATTCGGGGATGAATGGGACGAATCGCATGAACCTGAATCAGTTTATCGAAGACTCGCTGAACCAGGAGCGGGGGATGCTGCTGGAGGCGCTGGACGGCCTGACCCCGGAGGAGCTGGCCTGGCAGCCGGGGCCGGAGTCCAACCCCATCGGCTGGACGGTGTGGCACATGATGCGGGTGGAAGATATGTGGGTGCAATTTTTCGCCCAGCGTCAGACCGAGATGTGGGAGCGGGATGGCTGGAACGATAAGTTCGGCCTGCCCACCCGGGACAACGGGTTCAACCACACGCCGCAGCAGGTCGCCGATTTCCCTTCGCTGGACCTGCCCCTTTTGCTCCAGTACGGCGACGCGGTGCGGGCGGCAACGCTGGAGTACCTGCGGGGGTTGGACGACGCCGGCATGGAAGCCACGCCCCGGTCGGACCGCCCGGATGTCTGGTGGCACAGCTTTTCGGTGGGGGCCATGTTCCGGCAGCTAGTCGGGGAGTTTTACCAACACCTGGGGCAGATAGCCTACTTGCGGGGACTGCGCCGGGGCTTCGATGCCGTTCCGCCAGGGTTTGCCACGCCCCGGTAAGGAAGTCTGCTTCGAGAACATAAGAACCAACGAAGGACCAACGATTGAAGCGGGCCCCAGGACGAACGGTTCAAGGCCCGGTTGATGCCCGGTTGATTCCTTCTTCCAACGCTACCCAGGGGAGCAGGGCGCACTTGATGCGCACCGGGTATTGCCGCACCACCCGCAGAGCGGGCAGGTCTCCCATCTCGGCCAGCGTTTCTTCTTCCAGCGGGTGCCCCTGCATCATGCTGCGGAATTGCCGCGACAATCCTCTCAATTGCTCCAGGGTCTTGCCGGTCATGCAGTCGGCCATCATTGAGGCCGACGCCTGTATGATAGAGCAGCCGTCGGACACCGAGCTTACATCCGCCACCCGTCCTTCAGCGTCCAGCCGAATACGCAGGGTAACTTCGTCGCCGCAGAAGGGGTTAAGCTGGTGGGACTCGACGTTTTCGCCCAACAGCGGGGCGCAGCGCCGGGGGTTGCGGTAGTGGTCCATGATGGCGTCGGCATAGAGGCCGTCATGGGGGAAGTCTGGCATCTGCGGCATGTGGAAACTATCTCAAAATCTGGTCCGGCAAGCCGGGTGGACGGAGTTCCCCCGCCGAAGCCGCTCTTCGTGAGCCGGTGCAGTAGGCGTCCCCGCTTACTCGGTGACTACCATCTCTTGCTTGCCGCTCATGGCGGCCCGGAGGGTGTGCCAGACGAGGATGGCGCACTTGATGCGGGTGGGGTACTGGGCCACGCCGGAGAGCATTTCCAGGTCTTCCAGCAGATCGTAGTCCAACTCGGCGCCGGGCTCGGTGAGCATCCGGTGAAACTGGTGAAACAGCGCCTCGGCTTCCTGGAGGGTCATTCCTTTGACGCGCTGGGTCAGCATGGACGCCGACGCTTTGGATATGGCGCAACCCGCCCCCTGAAACCCGATGTCGCTGACCACATCCTCGTCCAACTCGTTCCGGTCCAGCTTGAGGTACAGGGTATATTGGTCGCCGCACAGGGGGTTGTACCCCTCGGCGAAAAGGGTGGCGTCTTCCAGCCGACGGTAGTTCCGGGGCTTGCTGTTGTGCTCCAGCAGTATTTCCTGGTAAAGGTCGCTAAGGTCAGACATTTCTGATTAACCCTTTGAGGATAGGGTGGGATTCTATCACGGTCCGGGCGGTTAGCTGAAGACCTCCAGCACCCGGTCAATGCCCTCGACCAGAGTGTCGATTTCGGCCTTGGTGTTGTAGAACGCCAGGGAGGCCCGGGCGGTGGCCGGAATGGCGTACCGCTGCATGACGGGTTGGGCGCAGTGGTGGCCGGTGCGGATGGCAATGCCCCGGGAGTCCAGGATGGTCCCGATGTCGTGGGGATGAATGTCGCCCAGGGTGAAGGACAGGATGCCTCCCTTTTCCTTGGCGGTGCCAATGAGCTTCAGCCCGCCGATGCGGCTGAGGCAGTCGGTGCCGTAGTCCAGCAGCTCCTTCTCATAGGCTGCGATTTGCTCCATGCCCAGACTGTCTATGTAGTCTATGGCCGCGCCCAAGCCGATGCTACCGGCGATGTTGGGGGTGCCGGCCTCAAACTTGTGGGGCAGCACGTTGTAAAGGGTCTTCTCGAAAGTGACGGAGCGAATCATCTCCCCGCCGGCCTGGTAGGGGGGCATCTGCTCCAGCAGTTCCTCCCGGCCGTAGAGGACGCCGATTCCGGTGGGGCCGTAGAGCTTGTGGCCGGAAAAGGCGAAGAAGTCGCAGCCCAGCTTTTGCACGTCTATGGGAATGTGGGGAATGGACTGGGCGCCGTCGACCAGCACCGGGACTCCCCGGCTGTGGGCCAGCTCAATGACGGTCTGCATGGGGTTGATGGTGCCCAGAGCGTTGGACTGGTGGACCATAGACACCAGCTTGGTGCGGGGGCCGAGCAGCTTTTCGTACTCGTCCAGCAGCAGTTCGCCGTCGTCGTTGAAGGGGACGACCTTGAGGACGGCCCCGTTTTCCTGGGCGAGAATCTGCCACGGCACGATGTTGGAGTGGTGCTCCATGCCGGAGATGATTATCTCGTCGCCGGCGCCGATGTTCTGGCGGCCGTAGGTCTGGGCGACCAGGTTAATGGCCTCGGTGGCGCCGCGCACGTAGATTAGCTCATGGTCTTCGGCGGCGTTGATGAACCGCCGGACCTTGCTGCGGGCCGCCTCGTAGTCGTCGGTGGCGTGCTGGCTCAGCGTGTGGACACCCCGGTGAACGTTGGAGTTCTGGGTGGTGTAGTAGTGGACCAGGGCGTCAATGACGCACTGGGGTTTCTGGCTGGTGGCGGCATTGTCCAGGTACACCAGCGGGTAGCCGTTGACCATCTGCCGAAGGACCGGAAAGTCCTGCCGGATGCGGGCCACGTCAAGGGCGTCGTTAGAGACGGTCAAGATGTCCTCCCCAGCGGCAGGGTGGCGTTGGGAATGGCTTCCATATACAACCCGTCCAGGTAGTTTCGCAGCGACTCCAACCCCACCCTCTCAATGATTTCGCTGGCGAAGGCGTGAATCAGGATTTGGCTGGCCGTAGCCACGTCCAAGCCCCGGCTGCGCATATAAAACAGAGTGTCTTCGTCTATATGGCCGGCGGTAGCGCCGTGGCCGCACTTCACGTCGTCGGCGTAGATGAGCAGGCTGGGCTTGCTGTCCACCTCGGCGTCATTGGAAAGAAGCAGGTTCTTGTCAGTCTGTTGGGCGTCGGTCTTCTGGGCTTCTTTGCGGACGGTTACGTTGCCGCCGAAGACGGCGCGGGACTGGCCGTCCAGGATGCCCTTGTACAGCAGGCGGCTGGTGCAGTTGGGTTGGGCGTGGTCAATGTTGATGAAGTTGTCCATGTGCTGATTGCCCGTGGTGAAATACAGGCCGTTGAGAGAGCAATTGGCCCCGGGGCCGTCCAGCAGGACTTGAAAATCGTTGCGGCCCAGAGCGGCGCCCTTGGCGAAGGCTGCGGAAGAAAACACGCTGTCTCTCGCCTGAGTGACCCGGCTGACGCCAACATGGTAGGCCTGGTCGTTTTCCAGCAGCAGCCGGTAGTGGTCCACGTTGGCGCCGTCCTCCAGCGCTATCTCGGTAACAGCGTTGGTGAGGTAGCGGTCGCCAGTCAGGCTGACGTAGCTTTCCAGCAGACTGAACTGGGAGTTGCTCTCGGCCACCACCAGGGTGCGGGGGTAAGTGACTCGGGGCTGCTGTCTTCCGGTGGTAACGAACACCAGGTTGATCGGGGCGGACACGACGGTGTTCCGGGGAACGTGGACCAGCGCCCCGTCTCTCAGGAAGGCGGTGTTAAGGGCGACGAAACCGTCATCGTCGGGAGAGGCTTGTTGGGCCAATCGCTGTTCCAGTACCGCCCGCGTTCCGTTGCCGGCGGCGGCCAGGCTGCCAGCGACGACACCATCGGGCGGGGACGAGGAAAGGCTGGGGCAAAAGCGCCCATCTATGAAGACCAGTCCGGTCCAGCCCGGATTTCCGGGGGCCGCGGCGGACAGCAGGGACGGGTCAACCCCGGCTTCCGGGTCCAGGTCCAGCGGGTGGGTAAAGGCGACGCTGGCCACCCGGCGGACGTCGGTGTACTTCCACTTTTCGTTGCCGCGGCGCAGGGTGGGCATACCGAGCTCGGTGAACCGCTCCCACGCCCGTTGGCGCAGCGGGCCAAGCCAGGCCAACCCGTCTTCGGCGGCGGTCAGGGCCTGGAAATCGGCGGCGTATTGGGGGAATCTGATAGGCGTTTGTGTCATGGTTGATTCAGTTGGTGTCCAGTTGTCCAGGGTGAATATCGGGAGCATTCGCGCGGAGCGTTATAGGATCAGTTGCCGGCTTCCACCGCCTCGCGAATCCAGTCGTAGCCCTTTTCTTCCAGCTGATGGGCCAACTCCGGGCCGCCGGAGCGGACTATTTGACCGTCCAGCAGGACATGAACGTAGTCGGGCGTGATGTAGTTCAGGATGCGCTGGTAGTGGGTGACCAGGACGATAGCGTTGTCCGACCGGCGCAGCTTGTTGACCCCTTCGGACACGATGCGGAGGGCGTCAATGTCCAGCCCCGAGTCGGTCTCGTCCAGCAAGGCGAGCCTAGGCTCCAGCATGGCCATCTGGAGAATTTCGTTGCGCTTCTTCTCGCCGCCGGAGAAACCCTCGTTGACAGCGCGGCGGGTCAACTCCGGGTCAATGTCCACCATTTGCACCCGCTCGCGGAGCATCCGGTCAAACTCGCGGGCGCTGGTCTCCTCCTCGCCGGCGAAGGCGCGCTTGGCGTCCACGGCGGCCTTGATAAACTGCCAGGCGCGGACGCCGGGAAGCTCGACCGGGTATTGGAAAGCGAGGAATACGCCGACGCGGGCCCGGTCTTCGGGTTCCAGGGCCAACAGGTCCTTGCCGTCATAGAGGACCTCGCCGCCCGTGACAATGTACTCGGGGCGTCCGGCCAGCGAATTGGCCAAGGTGCTCTTGCCCGAGCCGTTGGGTCCCATGATGGCGTGTACTTCGCCGGCGTTGACGGAGAGGTTGACGCCGCGCAGGATTTCCTGGTCTCCCACAGAAACGTGGAGGTTGTTTACTTTAAGCATTTCGGTCATCTGGTATATTGGCCTCTTGGGGCGTTTTTAGCCGCTCCGTATTATCAGGGTTATCAGCAGGGGATTTTAGGCGGCACCTATCCCAGGACCCTGCGTCAATCTGGTTGCAGAGTTGTTGTATCGTACCCGACTGTTCGGCTATGCGCCCTTTTAGATACCGGCATCGGGAAACCATCGGTTGATGTAGTAATAATTATCGAACCCTTTTGCGGCTCGGCCTGGACGCTGCTTTACCGGGAGCGGGGGTTATGATGGGCAGCAACGCCTTACGGCAGCAGCTTAATTGCGGCAATGGTCAAACCGGAGGCACCCAGGATTATCCCCCCTAGCCACAAGGTAATCCGCAACTCCGCAGACTTAATCTCGGCCCGCAACCCGTTTTCCAACGCCTTCATTTCGGCCCGAAGCACGTTTTCCGACGCTTTAATCTCGGCCCGCAACCCGTTTTCCAACGCCTTCATTTCGGCCCGAAGCACGTTTTCCGACGCTTTAATCTCGGCCCGCAACCCGTTTTCTATCGAATCCAAACGGGCCGGTATTTGTTCAAACGCCCCTTCCAGCCAACTAACTCTTTCTTCCACAGCAATTCGCTCTGTCATCCAATAACGGCCCGCCTAACAGACATTCGAGGCGCCAACCGAGGTGGACGCAGAATGCTGTGGTCCATCCACATCGCCCCTTCCTATTTCGCGTCCTACCCCACCGCTCCTTCCAGGCTGACCTTCATCAGCTGGGACGCTTCCATGGCGAACTCGAAGGGCAACTCCTGGAAGATGCCCCGGCAGAAGCCGTTAATAATCATGTAGTGAGCGTCCTCGATCCCGATCCCCCGCTGCTGGCAGTAGAAGAGTTGGTCGTCGCTGACCTTGGACGTGGTGGCCTCGTGTTCCATCTGCGCCGTGGGATTGCGGACTTCAATGTACGGCACGGTGTGGGCGCCGCACTGGTCGCCGACCAGCAGGGAGTCGCATTGGGTGAAGTTCTTGGCGCCGGTCGCCGAGGGGTTGATTTTCACCAATCCCCGGTAGGTGTTTTCGCCGTGGCCTGCCGAGATGCCCTTGGCGACAATAGTGCTCTTGGTGTTCTTGCCAATGTGAATCATCTTGGTGCCGGTGTCGGCCTGCTGGTAGTTGTTGACCAGGGCCACCGAGTAGAACTCGCCCACCGAGTTGTCACCTTGGAGAATGACGCTGGGGTACTTCCAGGTGATGGCCGAGCCGGTCTCCACCTGGGTCCAGGAAATCTTGGAGTTGCGCCCGGCGCACTTGCCCCGCTTAGTGACGAAGTTGTAAACGCCGCCCTGGCCGTTCTTGTCGCCGGGGAACCAGTTCTGGAGGGTGGAATACTTGATTTCGGCGTCGTCGAGGGCCACCAACTCCACAACCGCGGCGTGAAGCTGGCTGGTCTTGCGCATAGGTGCGGTGCAGCCTTCCAGGTAGCTGACGTAGCTGCCTTCCTCGGCCACGATGAGGGTGCGCTCGAACTGCCCGGACTCCTCGGCGTTGATGCGGAAGTAGGTCATCAGCTCAATGGGGCAGCGCGTTCCCTTGGGAATGTAGGCGAAGGAGCCGTCGCTGAACACCGCGGCGTTAAGGCAGGCATAGAAATTGTCGGCGTAAGGCACCACTGAGCCGAGGTACTTCCGCACCAGGTCCGGGTGGTTCTGGACCGCCTCGCTCATGGAACAGAAGATGATGCCGGCCTTCTCCAGCATATCCTGGTAGGTGGTGGCGACCGAAACGCTGTCCAGCACGGCGTCCACCGCCACGCCGGTCATCTTTTTCTGCTCGTCCAGGGGGATGCCCAGCTTGTTGAAGGCCTCCACCAATTCCGGGTCAACCTCGTCCAGGCTCTTGGGGCCGTCGCCCTTGGTGACCGGGGCGGCGTAATAATGAATGTTCTGGAAGTCAATGGTTGGGTGGTGCACATTGGCCCAGGTGGGTTCCTCGTAATTGAGCCGCAACCAGTGCCGGTAGGCGCGCAGGCGCCACTCCAGCATCCACTCCGGCTCATTCTTCTTGGCGGAAATCAGCCGTACAATGTCTTCGTTAAGACCCTTGGGGGCGGCGTCTTCCTCGATGTCAATGCTAAAGCCCCACTTGTAGTCGGACTGCAATTCTTCGGCAGACGTCGCGCGCGAGATGACCCTCTGGGTGGCCATAATTGCTCCTCCAAACGTTGGTGGCCCCGGTTCAGGTGTGGACGCCGGGCGGTTTATCCGGTCAGTGTCCACGGCAATTTACTATTGTCGACTAAATCGGTCAACAATTATCCTAACACCGGCAATATGGGGTGTCAACGAAATCCGCCGGCGCGTAACTGCTCAGAGTTGAGGGGAGCGGAGTGGCTTATGGCGGAATATGGGGGTTGGGTTACGTTGGGGGATTCATCCCCCAAACCCCCTGGAAAAAAGTGGCAGTTGGCTGAAACCAATTCATCTCACGAAGTCTGAACTGTTACCGCCGGCGCCTTGCTAGGCCCCGAGTTATTGGCCCCCGCGCCCCCCGGAAGTGTAAACTAGGGGCCAACCTGACCGCCGGGAGGACGTGCGATCCATGACGCAATCAGAGATTCAACCGGAACAAGAAACGCCTGACAGCCTGGTGTTCGGCGACGCCCATACCCATTTGAACCAGTACGCGCCGGGGGAGATTCCCGGCATCGTGGAGCGCGCCGAAGCCGCCAATGTCAGGTTCATCGTCTGCGCCGGAACAACCGTCGAGTCTACCCGGGCATGCATCGAGATGGCCCGGCAGTACGACATTTTCTACGCCGGCGTGGGCATTCACCCCATGGAGGCGCACCGGACGCTGGACGACGCGGCCTGTGCCGAGTTGGAAAGCCTGGCCCGGGAGCGGCCCGAGGTGGTCTGCATCAGCGAGGTGGGCCTGGACTACCTTCCGGAGTCTCCCGACCACGAAACGCAGGATCAGGTCTTCCGGGAACACATCCGGCTGGCCCGGAGCCTCGGCCTGCCCATCATCTTCCACTCGCGGGAGTCGCACCCTGCGGTCTTCCGGGTGCTGCGGGAGGAACACGCCGGCGAGGTGGGCGGGGCGATGCACTACTTTCAGGGCGACGAGGCAACGGCGCGGGAGGCCATTGACTGCGGGTTCCACATATCCCTGGCCCGGCCGCTGCTGCGTCTGCCGGAGCTTCAGGAGACGGCCCGGGCCATTCCATTGGAAAACATCGTCCTGGAGACCGACGCCTATCCCCAACCCTTCAAGAAGCACCGGCACAGTTGGACCGAGCCGCGGCACGTACAGGACGTGGCACAAAAGCTGGCCGAAATCAAGGGCGTCACCCTGGAGGAAGTGGCCGAGGTCACGACGCGCAACCTGGCCGGGATGCTGCGCCTCAGCCGGTTCCTGCAACCCGGTTAAAACCGTTCATCCCAAGTCCAAAACCCGGTCCTGCTTGACCGAACGCGGTAACTGTTCAGGGTTGAGGGGAGCGGAGTGGCTGATGGCGGAATATGGGGGTTGGGTTACGTTGGGGGATTCATCCCCCAAACCCCCTAAAAAGTGGCAGTTGGCTGAAACCAATTCATCTCACCAAGTCTGAACTGTTACCCGAACGCGGCAGGGATTGAGCCTGCCGCCCGCCGGTGCTACCATTAGTCACCGTCACCTATCCCAAATCTCCCGGCGCAACCAGAACCAACCGGGGAGGATTCCGATGCTGCCAAACCGTTGTCAAGTCGCCCTGAAAGAATGGGCCGTAACCGTTGATGCCCTGGCCCGGGGAGCGCAGATTTTGCTGCTGCGCAAGGGAGGAATCCACGAGGAAGGCAAGGACTTCCGGGTGATTCACCCCGAGTTCCTGCTGTACCCGACCTACGAGCACCAGCGGGAAGACCTGCTCAAGGCCGAACGTCAGCCCGACTTGGCGCGGCTGCTGTCCGACTTCCCCAGGTCCGAATCCATAACCTTCAGCCACTTCGCCAAAGTGGAAGAGCTGCTGGAGGTTGAGGAACAGGAGAAGGTGGACGACCTTTCGCCCCATCACATCTGGACGGACGCCTACGCCCAATCGCGGCTGCACTGGAAGCCGATGCTGCCGCTGTCCATCATGCTGCTGCGGGTCTACCGCATGGAGCAGCCGGCGACGGCGCCATTCATTCCCGAGTACGGCGGCTGCAAGTCCTGGGTGGAAGTCATCCCCCGGGTAGACTTGGGGCAACTGACCCCGGCCCTCTCCGACGAGGAGTTCCAGCGCGAGGTAGAGGCCATCCGGGGGAGTTTGGGGTTGGTTAGGGCGTGATGTCATCTGAGACGGCCACGTCGCTGAATGGGGTGGAGAATCTGCCCTATCACGGCGACGCTACAATGCCGCACTTGGGTTGTTAGCTATGACGAGCCAAACGCCCGCCAGGATCAACACTGGGCAGACTGGGGTATATCAGGGCGACTGTTTAGACCTGATTCTCAAGCTGCCAGATGCCAGCGTTGACTTAGTTATAACCAGTCCCCCATATTGGGGTCAGCGGGAATCGCTGGGCAACGGTACGGAAACCGACCCCAGAGAGTACATCACCGCTTTACAAAAGGTTTTCGCATCCCTCCTGCCCAAGCTGAAATTGGACGGCATCATGTGGCTCAATCTGGGCGATGCCTACAATACCCCGGTCAATTGGGGCAGGGAAGATTACAAGTACAGTTCGCTGGGGCCAGACCAGAAAGGTTTTCATCCCGACAACGCCGCTTATACCAAACCCAGGTTCAAGCGCAAGGCATTTGTGGACAAAGAAACCGGCTGGTTGCGGTACGGCAACCTGTTGTTGTTGCCGCAAAGACTCTTGATCGGACTCGTCGAATCGGGTTACTTGTACCGGGGAGAAGTAATCTGGCAAAAAAAGAACCCCATGCCCGAAGGCCGCTGCCGCCGGCCCCACCGCAAGCATGAATCAATTTTCCTGCTGGCCCGCGATGAACGCCACGCCTTCCGTTCCGTTCCCCCTGTTCCCAGCGTCTGGAGATTTGCCAACGAGACTATCGGCGGCTTGCAGCATCGCTCCCGCTTTCCCGTGGAACTGCCGCAACGCTGCATTGAAGCCTTTGGACGCAATGGGCGTGACGTGGTGGTGCTGGACCCGTTCTCCGGTTCTGGGTCAACCGGGTTGGCGGCCTTGCGGCTTGGATGCACTTATATAGGGTTCGAAATAGACGAGGCCCAAGTGCAGGAATCAAGGCACAGGTTGGGTTTGGCGAACGAACAGGATAGCCCCCAACTTAACGGCTCAGTCGTTGGTACAGAGCATCAATTAGAAACCGGGAAAAACTATCGTCTGGATTTGTAAAGTCGCACCCAAAGATCCGAGACGCTGCATTGTCAGATGTGGTGGCAATAGTGTTGCGATTGTATGAAAAGCAAGCCGAAAAGTTGCCGTGCTCCTCGAAATCCCGACGCTTATCGCTCGTTTGCCCATCGCCAACACCCCCCAATTCCCCGAGATTGACAGGACGCGTTCCTGGAAATGCCTTGCTATCCATGGTCCAGAACACCGAAAGATGCTCCGCTTCGAGTAACGCCTGACTCATAGGCACGTCGTCGGTCCGTCTTTCCGCGATGCTGGCTTTAACGTGGACAACTCCCAATAACTTTTCGCTTCCTTCACATTCATAAGAAACCAAAACGTCGGCTTTGTCGGGAATAACCCGCGGGTCATCCAGATGTCCCAAAAGCCTTATTTTGTGGGCTTTGTTAGGAATTTCAAGCCGCAGACCTTTGCCGCCAAGGAACGGACCGTAATGGGAAACCAGCACCCGTTCCAATGCCCAACCACTGGTCCGTTTCCAACTTTGCTCCAAGTTGAGCCGAGCATTGGCTACCGGGTGATTTGAGCGATCGCAATACGCATGGTTAATCAAGAAAATCCACAAATCGGAGGGGTTGGCATCCGGCCAGGTTTGTACCGCAAGAAGGAAGGCATTTGCAACGGCATCCGCCTTGCGTTTGTCTGTTACCAGACCATCTCGAAGCACTTTCACCACTTCGTTAAATTCTTGCTGCGTAGCATCTGGCAGCGAGAATTCAGCGTCAAACTGGTCATACTTGAAATGAATCAGCAGCCCCTCGTCAGATGCGGCTGCCCTTAACCCATACAGAGGTTCCGAAACCGGGACATTCTGGCCGATTCCCTCAAAAAAGGCGGCGGGAGAAACTTGTAACGACGACGCCAAACGAAGAATTGCGGAGAGGGTGGGGTTACGCTCACCACGTTCAACCCCGCCAATGTATGAACGGTCCAGCCCGGAGACCTCGGCTAGGTTCTCTTGAGTCATGGCCAGAGACTCTCGAAACCGCCGGACATTAACCCCAAACAAAAGTTTGCCAGAATCGCCCATAATCGAGTATTCTGTAATCGTACAATGGGCGTGTCTACGGACTAATCGTACCAACCCCAACTAAGGACTTAACCAACTATGAAATACCGACAGCTTCCCCGCACCGACCTTAGCCTTTCCGAAGTTGGGTTCGGGGTCTGGACCGTGGCTACCAACTGGTGGGGCAATATCCCCGAGGAGCAGCGCGCCGCCCTCTTGGAAAACGCCGTTGAACTGGGCATCAATTTCTTCGACACCGCCGACACCTACGGCGAGGGCTACGGCGAGGAGATCCTGGCCAAGTTCATCGGCTACCGCCGGCATGAACTGGTCATCGCCACCAAGTTCGGGTACGACTTCTACGACACGGTCACCCCCCGGGTCGGACACCAGGAGCGGCCCCAGAAGTTCGAGCCGGAGTTTATCCGCTTCGCCTGCGAGCAGAGCCTCCGCCGTCTCAACACCGACTACATCGACATCTATCAGCTTCACAACCCCCGGGTCAGCGCCATTGAGCTGGATGAGGTCTTTGAGACCCTGGAGGAGCTGAAAACCGAGGGCAAAATCCGCTACTACGGCTCGGCCCTGGGGCCGGACATCGGCTGGTTCGAGGAAGGCGAGCTTTCGATGAAGGAGCGCCACGTCCACAGCCTCCAGATTATCTACAGCATCCTGGAGCAGGAACCGGCCAAGGACTTCTTCCCCATCGCCCGCGACCAGGAAGTCGGGCTGCTGTCGAGGGTGCCCCACGCATCCGAAGCGCTGACGGGACGCTATTCCCAAGTCCCCGAGTTTGACGAAAGCGACCACCGCTCACACCGGCGGGCCGAGTGGCTGCGGGAGGCGCTGCGCAAGGTGGAGCGGGTCGGGTTCTTGGCCGGCGAGGACGTGGGCCGGACGCTGAGCCAGGCGGCCATCCAGTTTTGCCTGCACCAGCCCAGCATCGTGTCGGTGCTGCCCAACTTCACCAACCTGGACGAGCTGAACAACTACACCGCCGCGGTGGACGCCCCACCGCTGACCGACGACGAGCAGTCCCAGCTTGATTTCCTTTGGGAAAACGACTTTGAGCTGGAAGAGTTGTCGCCCAACCTGACCGAGGTTTAGGGTCGTCCGTCATCAAACAAATCCGTTCAAATCCGTTGGCCCGGTGGGCACAGAAGACATCCCCGGCCCCCGGCAGCCCAGAGGCGCCGGGGGGCGCATCATCCGGCGCCGGCTTAACGGCGGCCGGGGGTAATCCCCAAAAGCTGGTCCAGCAGGGCATAGAACTTCGGCGCGGCGGCGGCGTCAACCACCGACACCGGGCCCCCTTCGGCGATTACCCTGGACTCGCCCCAGCCGTCAGCGTCCCGGCATTCCACCTCCAGCGTAACCGGACGGACGGCTAGTATCGCCGGGTCAATGAAGGCTGCCAAGGTCAGCGGGTCGTAGAACTCGAACCGTTGGCGGGTGGGGTCGGTGTCGAACCAGCCCCGCAGCAACTCCAGGGTCAGCCGTCCCAACGGCCCCTGCCCATCGGCGTCCGGCAGCTCGTCCCGGGCGATGCTAATCTGCCGGCAGGCGGACAGGTCCACCAGGGTCATCGGGACGCCCGTTGCCAGCACTTCTTGCGCCGCCACCGGGTCGCTGTAAAAGTTGAACTCGGCGTGGGGTGTAACATTCCCAGGGACGCCGACGGCGCCGCCCATGACCACCAGCGACCGGAGCTTATCCAGCGCCGACGGGTGTTTCCGGTGCAGCCGGGCCAGGTTGGTCAACGGCCCCAGGGCAAGCAGGGTGATCTGCCCCGGCCATTGCTCCAACTGCGCCGCCAGAAAGTCCACCGCTGGTTGCGGCGCTGGGCGGATTGACGGACGAGGCAGCCGCCGGGTCAGTCCGGTTCGCCCGTGAAAGTCGTGGGAGTACCGGAACTTGCCCCGCCGGGGACGGGACGCTCCCTTGACCACCGGGATGCGTGACGCGCCGGCGTACTCCCCTGCGTATTCCAACAAGGCCAGCGCGTTGCGGGTGGCCTGGGCCAAGGATACGTTGCCGCCCACCGTGGTCAGCCCCAGCAGGTCCAGGGACGGGTCGGCCAGGGCCATTAGAATGGCAATGGCGTCGTCAACGCCGGGGTCGGTGTCGATGATGACTTTTCTGGCAGGCAGCATAACTCACATCAGAGTGGAGTTGACGAAGGAATTCAGCGTTTCCAGGGAAGTGTACCTGGTCTGGTAATCCAGGGCGTGTTTCAGCTTGCCGGTGCTCAAGACCAGCGGGTACTGCAAAAAGTCCAGTTGCGAGACGTGGCGGCTCCTCTGGAGGCCCAGCTTCCAGGTCAAATGGACTGCCTGGTATACCGGAAACCGGGGCCACCGGGGCACCTTTTCGGGCAGCGCTTCGGAGATTTCGCTGAAGAACGCAACGCCCTCGCCGGTCAGGTTGAACACACCGTGGGTCTTGTTCTTGATTATCGCCGTCATCGCCCGGGCTAGGTCGTCCTGGTGCAAAAACTGGAAGGGCAGGTCGCCGGTTCCCGCCTTCAGCGGGTGGGGACAATAGAATATCTGGGATAAATTGGGGGGAGCCCCGGGGCCGAGCACCGGAGGCGTCCGCAGCACGGTAAGCCCGATGTAAGGGTGGTCCATCTCGAACTCTTGAATGACCTGCTCGGCGAGGTATTTCTCCCGGGTAGCGGGGTGGTCGTCGTTGACCCGCAAGGGAGCGTCTTCGGTCAGAGGCAGCGGGTTGTTGGGATGGACGCCGTAAACCGAGTGGCCACTGAGGAACACCACGTGCTTCACCCCGGCCCAGGAGCAGGACTCCAGAACGGCGCGAAGAGTCCGCAGGTTGGATTCGGTGGTCAGCAGGGACTCCCGCCGCGGTTGGCCATAATTCGGCGAGGCGGCCAGATGCACCACCGTCGTTATCCCGTTCTGGCGCAATATGTCCTGGATTGGCTGCTGCACGTCCTGACGGCGGGCCAGGATGCCGTGGATAGGCAGGGCCAACGGCTTCTTATCCAGGGCGACCAACCGCCCTAGCTGGGCTTCCTCCAGTTCCCGCAGCAACCGGGTGCCAATGTACCCGGAAGACCCGGTAACCGCTACCCTGATGGCCTCCGCCATAGATTCTCCGACCTCTCCATCATCGCCTGTCGTCGCTTATTGCGGCGCCGGGCCCCCACTCAATCCGTTTGTCCCCCGTCTCCACCGGCGGCAGGCTCCAGGGCCCCGAGGTAATTCCCCAACAACCGGCCTGCCAGCTCATCCATCCCCGGCCACCGAGGCAGCAACTGCCTGCGCCGCGTTGTAGCCGCTGCGGGCCGCTCCCTCCAGAGTGGAAGGCCACCCGGTGTCCGTCCAGTCGCCGGCAAGGAACAGGTTGGGAATGGGCGTTACGCTGCCGGGCCGGAGGGCGCCCACCCCTGGCAGGCAGCGAATGGTGGCGTTCCGCTGCTTGACCACCACCCAACGCAGCAGCCTTGGCGATTCGACCGGCGCACCAGCAACAGAACCAGCAACAGCAACGGAACCGGGCCCGTCGCCGAGGGCGGGAAAGGCCCGGATGACCTCGGCGTGGGCCATCGCCGCCAGCTCTTCCCGGGGCAGGTCTATGTAATCCCAGGCGGCGCTCAGGGAAACGCAAATACGGTGCGCATCCCCGGAGCTGGAATTCTCCCGAGACAACGGGGCATCCACGGACGCTATGCTGCCCTTGTTGAAGACCCACTGCAAGGGACTGTCCACAAAGGCGCAGAAATCTTCGGCCATCACCGCCCGGTCGTACCAAAGATGGATGTTGACGATGGGCGACGCCTGAATGCACCCAATCCGACGGAAGAACGGGTCGGCGTCCGCCACGTAACCGGGCAGCAGCGGCGGCAGCGCGTACCACGGCAGGGCGCTGACGTAGCAACCGCCGGCGGCCACTTCACCCGACCCCAATTTTACCCCCGTAATCGCCCCGCCGCCATTCGACCCGGACCCGCCGCCGAGGATTCTCTTGACCGGCGAGCCCAGCATCAACCGGCACCCCAGGGCGGACAAGCGCCGGCGGGCGGGTTCCCCCAGGCTGGGCAGCAGTCCTCCCCTGGCATAGCCTATGTCGGGGTCGTGGCAGCCCTTCAGCATCGCTTCCTGCACGAACATCAGGCCCATCGCCGCGCTTACGTCGGCAACATTGTCGTTCAGCACCGGCTCCAGGAAGACGTTCCAGAACTTCTCGACGGCCTGCTGCGACTGCCGCCGCTCGGCCAGCCATTGGCGGAAGGTGGTCTGCTCCAGGCCGGGTTCATCCCGGCGAATTAACTTGGCGCGGACGAGGGCGGACAGCACGACCAGCTTGTCCCGCAGCCCCAGGTGGGGATACCGGAGCAGCGACCCCAGCAGGTGAAAGGGGGCAGGGACCGGGCCGGTACGGAGCGCACCCACGACGCCGCTGCGGGAACGCACCGGGATATCCAGCCTTTCTTGGAGGAACCAGCGCTCCCGCGCTTCCAGCCGTTGCAGCAAGTCCAGGAAGCGGGTGCAGCCGGCGGTGATGACGTGCTGACCGTTGTCCACCGCTTCCCCGGTGGCGGCATCCACGAAAGAGAAAGCCCGGCCGCCCAGGAACCGGCGGGCCTCCACCAGAGTTACCGGGAACCCGGCTTCCAACAGGTGCAGGGCCGCGGAAATTCCGGCGACGCCGCCGCCAAGGACCACTACGCCGGTTTGGGACGCCGGCGGTTCAGTTGGCTGACGAGCCATGTCTGGGCCGTAACCCGCACCTTCTCCATTTTGCTGAGACTGACCCGGTGATGCAGCACATCGTAGTCCACGTCCTCGATGCGGTCCAGAACCCGGGAGTAGAGCCGGCCCAACACTGCCGGACAGGCCCGGGAACCCGGGGAAAGATAGGGCAGCAGCAGGAACCCGGAATCGAAATACTCCCGCGCGCGGCGGCAGTGGAAGCGCATCAACTCGACAAAGGCCGGGTTGACCGTCCCGGCCATCAGCTCGGCTTCCGAATAGCCGAACCGCTCGATTTCGTCCTGGGGAAGGTAGATGCGTCCCATATCCAGGTCTTCTTTCACGTCCCGGGCGATGTTGGTCAACTGCATCGCCAATCCCAGGTCCACCGCTCGTTCCCTGGCCCTTGGGTCCTGGAAGCCGACGATGTGGATGCAGATCAGCCCGACGGCGGATGCCACCTGATAACAGTATTGGCGCAACTCGTCAAAGCTGGCGTAGCGGTCCTTGACCAAATCGGACTCGACCCCGGCCAGAATCTCCAGGAAATACTCCTGGGGAATGGCATAATTCCGCACCACGTCGGCCAACGCCAGAAAGAGAGGCTCTTCCACCAGATCGTCCGGCACCCGGTTGTCCAGCGCCCGGTCGTCGTAGCACCGGCCCAGCTTTCCCCGAAGTTCGGCCAGCATCGCCACCTTGCGGTCCAGCGAACCCTCTTCGTCCACCGCGTCATCGCAGTAACGGCAAAAGGTGTAGGCCACGTAGATGGCGGCGCGTTGGGCCCGGGGCAACGTCAGGAAAGCGAAGTAGAAGTTCCTGGCCTCCCGGCGGGCAACCTGACGGCATTCGTCGTAGGCCATCGCCAGACTGGTCAACCTCGCACCTCCTTCCCGGTCCGGCGGGGCAGGCCCATGCCGGTCCCCAGCTTGGCGCCCATCCAGGTGGATAGGAACAACCCGGCCTTGCGCCGGCGGGACAACACCGGCCGTTGGCGCAGCACCCGGTAGTCCTGACGGCGAATGGCATCCAGCACCGCCATGCCGCCCCGGGTGAACAGGGCAACGTCTACTCTGGCAGACCGTGTCAGGGTACCTGCCAGCGGCGCGCCCTCACGGAATAACTCCGTGGCCCGTTCGACCTCGAAACGCATCAACCGGCGGAAGGCGTCGTTCTCCACGCCCCCGGCCAACTCGTCCTCGGTGTACCCGAAGGATTCGAGGTCCTCCAAGGGAAGATAGATTCGTCCCTTGGCGTAGTCGCGGGCCACGTCCTGCCAGAAGTTGGTCAGCTGCAAGGCAGTGCAGGTAGCGTCGGACCACGCCTGCCGCTCGGAGTCGCCGTACCCGAACAGGCGCAACGCCAGACGCCCCACCGGATTGGCCGAATGATCACAGTAGCGCAACAGTCCGGCGTAGTCGGGGTAACGCCGGTTCACCTGGTCCATTCGGTTGGCCTCGATGAGCTTCAAGAACGGCTCCCTCGGCAGGTCAAAGGCGCCGATGGTCTCTTGCAGCGCAACCGTCACCGGGTGGGATGGCTCCCCGCCGTAGCAAGTGTCCAGTTCGGTCTCCCACCAGTCCAGCAGCGAAAGCCGGTGGGCCGCCACGTCATCCCCGGGTCGCCCGGCGGCGGGGGCAGCCTCGTCTCCCAGGTCGTCAACGGTGCGGCAGTAGGCATAGAGCGCGTACAGGTGACGACGCAGCTTCCTGGGCATCAGCAGCGACCCGACGGTGAAGTTCTCGTAATGGGTGCGCGCCAACCGCTCGCAGTAGCCATAGGCATTTTCCACCGACCAGCTTTCGGCGGCGGCAGTAACGGGTTGAGTCATGCCGGGCCCGGTATTCATCATTGCTCTCGACTGCTCCCACAAGCCCCCGGCGTCATTTGCCAGACCAGCATCATCCCCCGGCGGACAACCGCCGGTAGCGCCCCAGGGCCAGCAGCGGCCAGTAGTTGCGATAAAGATGATAATTAATCATAAACGACGCTCCCATATCCAGGTCCTGATGCCGCACTCTTTCCTGCTCGTTGGCCCGGCGTCCCGGCGCTCCCACACCGTACCCCGGAAACCCGGTGCCGGTAAAGTAAGGCTCATCCCAGGTTCCGTCGTCCTGCTGCGTTTCGGCCAAGTATCCAACCCCGGCCCTGACGGCGAGGTGGTTGACCTCCCCGCCTGCCAGCAGCCCCAGCAGCGCCCATGCCGTCTGGGATGCGGTGCTGGCCCCCACGCCATGCAGCGCCGGGTCCACGTAGGAACCACAACTTTCCCCCCAACCGCCGTCGCCGTTCTGGTGTTCCAGCAGCCACTCCACGGCCTTGCGGACGAAGGGCCGGCTCATGTCCTCGCCGATGGCCTGAAGGCCGGGCAGTACGGCGCCGGCGCCGTAGATGTAGTTGACCCCCCAGCGTCCGAACCAGGAGCCGTTGTCTTCCTGCTGGCTGCGGAGAAAACGGTAGCCCTTTTCCACCGGCGGATGTTCTCTACCATAACCGCAACGGCCCAACATTTCCAGCACGTGGCCGGTAACGTCGGCGCTGGGCGGGTCCAAGCTTTCGCCGAAGTCGGAAAAGGGCAGTTCCACCAGATACTGCCGGTTGTTGTCCTTGTCGAAGGCGGCCCAACCGCCGTTCTTGCACTGCAAGGCGGTCACCCAGTCCACGCCGCGGCGCACCGCATCGCCCTTGGCCGCTTCAACGGCGCCCAGGTCGGCCAACAACAGAGCCATAATCACGACGGCCGTGTCGTCTATGTCCGGGTAAAGGTCGTTGTGGAACTCGAAGGCCCAACCGCCCGGCTGGACTTTCTTGGCCCTGCCCTGCCAGTCGCCGGGAGCAAGAATCTGCCGCTCCATCAGCCAGCGTCCCGACTTGACCACCAGCGGGTCGCCGGACGCAATTCCCGATTCCAGCAGGGCCAGTTGGGCCAGGCAGGTGTCCCACACCGGGGAGATACAGCCCTGAATGGTCATGGTGTCTTCGGTCTCGATGGCGAACCCTTCGATTCCGCCGAAGCCCCGTTCGATGACCGGGTGGTCCGCCGGGTAACCCTGGTGGTGCAGCGCGATGAGCGAGTACACCCAGGGCGGTTGGATTCCTCCCCACGAGCCGTCAAGTTCCTGGTGAGAAAGCACCCACTCCTCGGCCCGCTGCCCCGCAGTCCCGCGGAAAGGGTGAATTGGGAATCGGCGGTACAGCCCCATGAGTTGGTCGGCGCGGTAGAGGAGAAAGGGCAGCAAGTCCCTGGCGGACTTGAGGAGGAAGGGGTTGGACAGGTTGAGGCCCGGATTGGGCAGCGAATAGTCCACCTCGGACCGGGGTTGAAGGAACAGTTCGTCAATGTTGGCCCACTCCGGCACCCGGCAGACCGGATGGTAGGTCAACACCAGCATCAGGGGCACCACTGTGGGCCGGGCCCAACTGGAAAACTCGTAGATGTTGAAGGGCGCCCACGAAGGCAGCAGCATCAGCTCCGGGGGCAGGTTGGGAGTGCCCTTCCAGTCCCACTGGCCGAAGATGGCCAGCCATATCTTGGTGAACACCCGGCAACCGGGGACGCCGCCCCTGGAGAGGATGAAGGCCTTCGCCTTTTGCAGCGGTCCCGAATCCATCGAATACCCGGCCAGCTTCAGCGCGAAGTAGCACTCCACCGAGGTACTAAGATCGCCGGGAGCCTCGTAGTATTGTCCCCACGACCCGTCGTCGCGCTGCTTGCTGAGGATGTAGTTGGTCAGCTTGCGCCACTTCTCCGGGTCCTGCCGTCCCAGGAAGTAGGACAGCATGATGTACTCGGCTTCCATGGTGTTGTTGGACTCCAGCTCGCCCCACCAATAGCCGGCGGGGTATTGGGTGCGCCGGAAGTAGGCATGGCTGCGCGCGATGGCTGTCTCGACCGCTCCATGACGCACGGCGCTGGCAACGGGGGCAGGGAAGTCCTTCCCTGCCTTTTGGAAGGGCGGGCTGCCGAACCCGGGTTTTTCCCGGTTCACGGGTTTTTCCCGGTTCGATCGACGTACCCGTAAGCGGTGAACCACTGGACCGCTTCGGCCAGGGCATCCTCCACCGGATGCTGGGGCAGTCCCAGTTGGCTTACCGCCTTTTCGCAACTAACGTACATTGGCGTGCGGGCAACCCTCAACCCTTCCAGGGGCAGGGTTGGCTCCCGGCGGGCCACCACGCCCTCGACGAATTGGTCCACCCAGGCGGCGCCGATGGCTGCCCAGAAGGGCAGGCGGCGGGTGGGCGCGGGCCGGCCGGTTATCTTCGCCAGCATCCCGAAAAGCTCGGCCAGCGAAAGGTTGCGGTTGCCCAGCACGTAACGCTGTCCCGGCTGCCCGCGTTCCAGGGCCAGGATGTGCCCCACGGCCACGTCCGCCACCGACACCGCGTTCATGCCGGTATCCACGTAGACCGGAACCCGGCCCCGCAGGAAGCTCAGCAACACGTTTCCGGTCGGCGTGGGCTTAACGTCCCAGGGGCCGAAGGGAGCGGCGGGATTGACCACCACCACCGGCAACCCTGCCTCGGCGTATTCCAGCGCCACTTGTTCCGCCCGGTGCTTGGACTTCTTGTAATGACCCACGATGTGGCGAGGGTCCAGCGGGCAGTCCTCGTCGCCCAACCCCCCGGGCGGCAGGCCAATGGTGGAGACGGTGCTAGTATGGACCACCCGGTCCACGCCGGCGCGCCTCGCTTCATTGAGAACGTTGCGGGCGCCGTCCACGTTGACCCGGTAAATGTCCGCCGGATTCCGGGACCAGAAGGTGTAGGCGGCGGCGCAATGGAAAACGGCCCGGCAGCCGGAAATAGCCCGCCGCACCGACTCCGCGTCCAAAATGTCGCCCTCGACCTGCTCGACCCCGGTGCCGTCGATGGTCAAAGTGTTGCTGCCGGGCCGCACCAGGGCGACTACTTCGTAATCGCGGGCCGATAGCTCACGGGCCAGGTTGCCGCCGATGAATCCCGTGGCCCCGGTGACCAGCACTTTCATCCCAGGGAACCAACTAATTGCCGGTCGGGAGACTGCCAGATTCCGCAGACCGATGATTGATATAGGCCAAGGCAAAGCGAGCGAGACTCGCCTGGGCCAAGCGCATCTGCCGGGGCAAGCTCAACAAGGCAGGGAGCTGCCAAGGATGAGCGGCGGCTCGCAACGTTGCCCAGCCCGGCTTGCTGCCGGATAGCCCCAACAGGTTGGAGGGCAATCGCTGACCGGCGGTGTCCAGCACGGCCCGCACCGACAGGAAGGGCACTTTGGCGGCGGCAGCTGACCGGGCCACCCAGTAGTCCTCCATATTCACCGTGCCCACTTGATAACGACGATGCATTTCCCGCTTGGTACCGGGGTTGGTCACCAACTCCTCCACGGTCATAGAATCAGTCTCAACTGCCGTTAACTTTTCTTGGGCCAGGGCATCCCTGGCGTGTTGCCACATTGTCGGGTCCGGCTCCAGGAACTTTAATTCGGAGGGCCTGTTGTTCCAAGCAGCAACTTCAGCCCTCAATCGTTCAAGAACCTCAGGATCCGGTGTCCCCGTGATGGCAAGGTGCCGACGTCCCCGCTGTGTTAGCAACCGGCAGTAGCGGCCGGCCAACGTCAAGTCTCCCGATGACAGGTCGGGGTCAACCCCCCCGGCAAACCCCAGCAGCAGCAATTCCGTGGGCGGTTCAGCGCCTTGCCTCTGCTGCCTGAGGGTAGGCAGCAGTCCCCTGAGACCTGGCTCTACCCTATCCCTGCCGACGCCAATGACATGGAAGTCCAGGCCGGGCGGCGGCTGTGGGCCGAGGGCCCGTTTCAGGCCGGCCAGTTCCTGCTCCATTGCCGCTACGATGGTCAACACTTGCGCACTCCCTGCGTCGCCCTGCCCGGTTCGGTCAGGCCGCGGTGATGCCGCCCTTGTGGGCCGCGCCGGACTTGATGAGCGTTACCCAGTCTTTGGGAGTGGACACGGCCTGGAAAATCGTCGCCGACTCAAACCCGCAGTGCATCATGCAATTGCCGCAGCGGGGGTCCCGGCCCACGCCGTACTGCCGCTCCCAGAGGTCAGCGTCGTACAGCTGCTCCACGTCGTAAACGTGCTCATCGGCCAGGGGGTAACACGGCTTGCGCCAACCCATCACCGTGTAGGTGGGATTGGACCAAGCGGTGCATTGGTACTCCCGTCCGCCCTGCAAGAAGTTCAGGTAGAGCGGGTTGTTGTAGAACCGCATTCCCTCAGTTCTAGCCGGGTCCAGCAATTCGCGGAATATCTTCCGGGACTCCTGGCGAGTCAGAAACAGGTCGCGATCGGGGGCGTCCTCAAAGTCGTACCCCGGCGAAATCATCGAACCCTCGACGCCCAGGTCGCTGACGCAACGGAACATTTCGTGCAGGTCGTCAACGTCGCTGTTCTTGAAAACGGTGGTGTTGGTGCATACCCGATAGCCGGCAGCCACCGCCATCTCGATTCCCGCAACGGCTTTCTTGAAGACGCCGGGCCGGGCCACCGATTCGTCATGCTTCGCTTCCATCCCGTCCATGTGGACCACCCAGCAAAAATACTTGGACGGGGGAATCTTGCGCAGCATCCGCTCCAGCAGCAGGGCGTTGGTGCAGCAGTAAACGAAATACTTGCGGGCCACCAGTTGGTTGATTATGTCGTCAATGTGGGGATGAATGGTCGGCTCGCCGCCGGCAATGGATACGATGGGCGCTCCCGCTTCTTCCACCGCAGCCAACGCCTCGCTGACCGGCATCATCTGGTCCAGGACGGGCCGATATTCGCGGATACGCCCGCAGCCAATGCAGGCCAGGTTGCACATCTCCAGCGGCTCCAGCATGGTGACCAGCGGGAACCGCTTGCGGCCGCGCAGCAGCCGGTTCTTCAGCATATACCCGGCCAGCCGCAGGGATAGCTCCACGGGCCGTTGGGCCGGTTTAACTTCAGCCATAGTCTTTACACCGTTAACCTACGCCGTTATCGCCGATGCCCTAATTCCGGTTAGCCGCCCGGCCTCCGCCGCTTAGTACAGCCGCCGGGCCAGAAAGTCCACCAGTTCTTCCACCTCGGCCGTCGCCCATACGGGCAGCCTCACGCCTTCCAGGGCCCGCACCGCCGCCCTGGCGCTTTCCTGGGTCACCGACTCCGAACTGGCCACGGCTCCCAGTTCATCCAATATGGCCATCACCTGCTCAACGTCGGAGTCTTCCAGGGATTCCTGCCCGTAGATTCGCAGCAGTTCGTTCCGGGACGCGCCGGCGGCGTGTTCGAAGGCATAAACCACCGGGAAGGACTTCTTGCGGCGGCGGATGTCGTTGCCGGTGGACTTGCCGGTCGTACCCTGGTCGCCCCAGATGCCCAGGTAGTCGTCCCGAATTTGGAACGCCCGCCCCAGGTGGCTGCCAAAGCTGGCGAAGGCCCGCGTCGTCTCCTCGTCCTGGGTGGCCAGCAGCGCGCCGACGTGGACGGCGCTGCGGATTAGCGCCCCGGTCTTGCCGGCAATCATTCGGAGGTAGTCGCCGGTGGTGATGTCGGTCCGGGACTCGAATCCCAGGTCCATGCACTGCCCTTCGATCATCTCCAGGTAGCCTTCGCTCAGGATCTCCGAGACTTGCAGCGCGACTGCCGGCGTTACCGGGGGTTGATGGCACCGGAGCATCTCGAGGTCACCTAACGACTGCATCGCGTCCCCGGCAACGAGGGCCCGGGGGATGCCCCACAACGACCAGACCGTGGCCTGGTGTCTCCGCTCCACGTCCTGGTCCTGGATGTCGTCGTGCAGCAGGGAAAAGTTGTGGATTAGTTCCATAGCGGCGGCGGCGGGAGCGGCCCGGGCGGGGTCTCCTTCCAGTGCCTCACAGGCAAACATACAGAGGGTGGGACGCAGAGCCTTGCCCTGGGATGCCGGGGTAACGGCGGGTTGGCCGGACGGGTCCACCCATCCCAGGTGGTACCGCATCAGGGTGGGCAGAGAATTGCCGGTGGAGGCGGGGACAGCCTGCGCCAGCTCCTCTTCCACAACCTCCCGGTAGCGGGCGAACATAGCGGGCAGGGTTGGCCCCGGGTCGGGGTTGTTCATCGTATCCTGACCAACATCTTGACTGCGGTTGACGCCTATGACTCCCAGACCAGGCAGATGGGGCGCTGCGGACGGGACTGCGGCAACAGCGTCACCTCAGCGTCACCTGCGGAATCAACCGGTCTCCCAACGGCCGGTTTCCCAACGACGTGAGGGGACTCCGTTTGCCGGAGGATGGCAGGAATCTAGCAAAGGCGTTGGGGGCTGTCAAGCGTTTTGGGGTAACCAACCTCACCGCCGCATGGTTGGGCGGTGCATCTTTGGCGGCGAGTAGTTGGTCGGGGCGGGCAGGATCGAACTGCCGACCTCCTGGTCCCAAACCAGGCGCCCTGCCGCTGGGCCACGCCCCGAAACGACTAACCGGGTCCGGTCTGACGGCCGTAGGGTACGGGATGAATGGACGAATGGGAAAGAAATGGTACCCCCGGAGAGGATCGAACTCTCGTCTCTGGCTCCGGAGGCCAGCACTCTATCCGCTGAGCTACAGGGGCACTGCAAATTAGGATACCATGCCCCTTACGACGCTTCAAGACGGGGGATTGAGCCGTAACTGTTCAGAGTTGAGGGGAGGGGAGTGACCAATGGCGGATTATGGGGTTGGGTTACGTTGGGGGATGAATCATCCAAACCCCCTGCCCCAAACCCCTGGAAAAATTGGCGGTTGCCGGAAAGCCTTGGCTGAAACCAATTTACCTCATCAACTCTGAACTGTTACATTGAGCCGGGGCGATTTAAGCCGGCCACCCCACGCCCGGCCAAAGGCATAGGCCATGCCGCCGACGGCCCTGACCCCTGACCCCATCTACCGGTCTCTATCGTACCTGCCTCTATCGTACCTGCCTCTACCGCTGGGCCGGGGGCGCGGCGGCAGCGGGGCCGGGCTGGTACACGGGCCGCGTCATCTCGAAAACGTCGGCGGTGTGACAGTACATACTCCCGGCCAGGCGTCCCGTGGGCTTGAGCCGGTGATGATTTATCCGATGGCCGTCAATGAGGTCGTCCCAAATGTGCAGCAGGACCACTTCGCCGATGACCAGCCCATGCTGATGCTCACCCTCACCCAGGTTGATGACCTGTTGCAACCTGCACTCCATGTTCACCGGGGACTCGGCGACGCGGGGAGCTTTTACGATGTCCGACGGCGCCGGGGTCAGGCCCGCGATCTCGAACTCGCTGACTTCGGTAGGAAACTCGGCGGCGGTGCGGTTCATGGCCTCGGCGATGTCGTCCACCACCACGTTGACCACGAATTCGCCGGTCTCCTCGATGTTGGCGAGGGTGTCCTTGCTCTTGTCGGACACCCGCCGGGAGGAGGAGAAAACGATGGTCGGGGGACGGCTGGCCACCGCGTTGAAGAAGGAATAGGGGGCCAGGTTCGGCGTCCCCGCGGCGGACACCGAGGAAACGAAGGCAATGGGCCGGGGCACGACCACGCCGGTCAGCACCCGGTAAAAGTTATCGAAGGTGTTCGGGTCAAGTTTCACGATGACGCATCTCCTGTTATCGGTTTTGGCTGTCGATTTGCAGTCCGCTGATTTACAGATATTTTATGCGGTAGGGGCCGCCGCGCATATCATCCTCCGCATATCATCCTCCCGGCGGTCCTGGAGAATCAGTACGATGACTACGGCAAGACACGAGGGGCGGTTGGCGGTTGACCCGCCTTTGGCGTAAAGTATTGACGCTGCCCGCGTGAAAATCAACCGGGGCGGCGGAGGTAGACAGATGGCTGATAGAAGGACCATTGTTCCCCAGGGTATCCACTCCAACCCGGCCTTCTCGCCGGGGGTGGTGGTGGGCGACCTGCTGCTGGTTTCCGGTCAGGTGTCCCAGGACGCCGAGGGAAAGCCCTTTGGCGTAGGCGACGCGGAGGCTCAGACCCGCCGGGTTTTCGAGCGCATCCGCGGTGTGGTCGAAGCTGCCGGGGCCACTATGGCCGACGTATCGAAGATTACCACCTACCTGACGGACATCGCCCATTATCCGGGCTTTAGCCGGGTCCGGGGCGAGACGTTCCCCACCGACCCGCCGGCCAGCACCACAGTGGTGGTGGCGGGACTGGTGTTGCCCGAGTATTTGGTGGAAGTCGAAGCGATAGTGCGGCTGCCCTAGCCGGGAGGCCGCCAGCGACTGGCAGAGCAGAGCCAGCCCAGCGGAGATGTCCCTATGGATTGGCGGGGGGATTGGTCGGGGAGCAACCGGCATCTGTCCTGGGCCGGCCCTGAATCCCCGGCCCTGAATCCGATGAACGTCAGGCTTTCGGGAGCGGGATTGAGGAACCGGAACGCACCCGGGTTACCGACTTGACTCCCCGGACTCCCTCCAGCTTGGAGAACAGCTTGCCCAACTGTTCCAGCCCGGTCGTGTGCAGGGTCAACTCCATTGTCGAGGTGCCGTCGTTGTTTTCGGAGGTGACGACCGAGGCAATGTTGACCTTCTCTTCGGATACGACCATCGTGGTGTCCCGCAACAGACCCACCCGGTCGTAGGCTTCCATGCGTACCCGAACCGGGTAGAGTTCCCGGACGGACCCCCACGAGACGTGGACAATGCGCTCTTTCTCATCCTCGTTGAGCACGTTGGGACAGTCGCTCTTGTGGCAGGTGACTCCGCGGGTCCGGGTCACGTACCCCAGAATGTCGTCGCCGGGTATGGGGTTGCAGCACTTGGCCATGCTGGTCAGCAAGTCGCCGATGCCCAGCACCGACACCCCGGAGTTGGGGCTGGAAAGGGACATCTGGGACTTGTTGGGGAAGGGGTCCTCCCGCTCCTGCTCCTGCCGGGCCTGGGACAGCCGATAGGACGCCTGGGACTCGGTAATGTTGCCCGACCCCAGGTTGGCCAGGAAGTCGTCCATGTTGTCGTACTTGACCAGGGACAGGATTTCCGCCTCGTCCAGCTTCAGGTTCAGACGGCGCAGTTCCCGGCGCAGCAGTTCCTTGCCCCGGCTGATGTTGCTGTCCCGAGCCTGGCGCCGGAACCATTGACGCACCTTGCCCCGGGCTGATACCGAGCGCACGTACCCCAGGTGGGGGTTGAGCCAGTCGGGGCTGGGGCCGCGGTCCGATTTGGTGGTCATTATCTCTACGGTGTCGCCAGTCTTGAGCTCCGTGTCCAGGGACATCAGGCGCCCGTTGACCTTGCCGCCCATGCAGCGGTGACCCAGCTCGGTGTGAATCTTGTAGGCGAAGTCAATGGGGGTGGAGCCGGAGGAGAGCTCGATAATATCGCCCTTGGGCGTGTAGACAAACACCTGGTCGTCGAAGATGTCCTGTTTCACCGACTCAATGAACTCGGCAGTGCCCGATGCCTCGCGCTGACGCTCCAGCAACTCCCGAAGCCAGCTCATCTTCTTTTCGAATTGGTGGTCGTGGGTATTCCCTTCCTTGTATCTCCAGTGGGCGGCCACGCCGTACTCGGCAATCTGGTGCATTTCCCGGGTCTTAATCTGCACTTCCAGGGGGTGGCCCTGCTCACACATAACGGTGGTGTGCAGGGCCTGGTAAAGGTTTTCCTTGGGGTTGGCGATGTAGTCGTCAAACTGCCCGTGGATGGGACTCCACAGCTCGTGGACCACGCCGAGAGCGTTGTAGCAGTCGGCCTTGCCCTCAACCAGCACGCGCAGGGCGTAGAGGTCGTAAATGTCGCTAAGCTCCTTGCCCTGGGCCGCGTACTTCTCCGTTTTCTTGAAAATGCTGTAAATGCCCTTGGGCCGTCCGCTTACCTCGGCGTCGAGGTTAAACAGGTTCAGATGCTCCAGCAGCCGGTCCGCAACCCGGTCAACGTACTCTTCCCGCTCGAGGCGGCGGCGGGCCAGCATTTGGGAAATCTCCCGGTACTTGGGTTCATTCAGGTGGCGGAAGGCCATGTCGTCGAGCTGCCACTTGATTTCCCAAATGCCCAGGCGGTGGGCCAGCGGCGAGTATATATCCAGCGTTTCCTGGGCGATGCGCTTGCGCTTCTCCGGGGGCAGGGCGTCCAGGGTGCGCATATTATGCAGACGGTCAGCCAGGCGGATGAGCACCACGCGGATGTCCTCGGCCATGGCCACCAGCATCTTGCGCAGGCTCTCTGCGTTCAGAGTTACCGGGTCCGGATCCGTACGCCCGTTGTCGTACCAGGCGGAGTCGCCGACGCCGTTGGGCTGGCTGGCTGCGGAGCGGCTGGCCACAGTACCGTAGTCCAAGCGGGTCAGCTTGGTTACGCCGTCCACCAGCTTGGCGACTTCCCGGCTGAACCGGGACTCAATTTCCTTGAAGGTTACGCCGCAGTCCTCAATGACATCGTGGAGCAGGGCGGCGACGATGGTGTTGTCGTCCAGACGCAGGTCGGCCAGATAAGTGGCTGCCGCCAGGGGGTGGACGATATAAGGTTCGCCGGACATACGGGTCTGCCCGCGGTGGCATTGCTCCGCGAACTCGTAAGCCAAGCTAACCTGCTCGGTCTGTTCTTCGGAAAGGTACTGGGAAACCCGCTCGAGTAGGGGCTGAACGCCCGGGGCAGTTACCCCATTGTCATACCCTCATTGACGGATTTTGGGACGGATTCTTTGCGGTTCAATGCCGATAATTTACGATGATAAACCCATCCTGCGGCAAAGTCTATAACTCCCGTGGCGGATATTTGAGCGCCTGAAAGGAAGCCTTTTGAGTCTCTCAGCACGGGCGAATTTGACCGACGGCCCCAATAGAGCGGGTTGGCAGCGGGCCGCCCCGCCGCTAGGCAGTGGGGGGCGGCGGCGGGGCCGGGTTGTACAGCTCGATGCCGATGGTGGCGGGGAAGACGCGGATTAAGTCTTCCACGCTCCAGGGCGTCTCTTTCTGGATGGTCTTGACCGGCTCGGGCTGGTTGAGCAGCGTAACCAGTCCCGCCGTAACGTGGAAGACCTGCCCGTTGACGTGGGCGGACTCGTCGGAGGCCAGCCAGGTCACAAATGGGGCGACGTCGTCGGCCTCTCCCAGCAGGCCGGAGCCGCCGGTGATGCCCCGGGCCGAGCGCAGATCCCGGGCCTCGTCGGGGACGCTAGTGGTCATGCGGGTGGATGCGCTGGGGGCGACGGCGTTAGCGGTGACTCCGTAGCGGCCCATGTCCCGGGCAACCACCCGGGTGAAGCCGGCGATGCCGTCCTTGGCTGCGCCGTAGTTGGCCTGCCCGCTGTTGCCATAGAGTCCCGACGTGGAGCTGAAGGTGATGATGCGCCCCGACCGCTGCTGCCGGAAGAGAATGGCGGCGTGCTTGACCACGGTGAAGGTGCCCTTGAGGTGGACGGCGATAACGTCGTCCCATTCCTGCTCGGACATATTGAACACCATGCGGTCGCGCAGGATACCGGCGCAGGTAACCACGATGTCGAGCTTGCCGAAGTTGTCTATGGCAGTCTGGACAATGGCCTCGCCGCCCGGCATGGTGGCCACGGACTCGGTGCAGGCGACGGCAGAGCCGCCGTTTTCGTTGATTTCGGATGCCACGACCTGGGCGATGGATTGGTCGAACCCGGAGCCGTCGACGTTGACGCCGGGGTCAACGATGACCACGCTGGCGCCCTCTTCGGCCATGAGCATGGCGACGCCGCGGCCGACACCCCGGCCGGAGCCGGTGACGATGGCTACCTTGTCTTTAAGCAAGTTGGGCATGATTGTTTCCTTTGGTGAGTGATTAGAGATTAGGTTTACGCAGCTGGAAGTCGCTGGAAGTCGGATGAGGCGAGGGCCAGCATACTTGCCACGAAGGTTTGCGTTACAGGAGTAATGTCGTTCTCCGAGGCGCTTGGCAGAAAATCGCAGATTACGGAGCAATCAGATCCAGCGTATCTTCAATAAACTCGCGGACGAGGTAACGGTCTGTAAGCTGGAAGTCCTCCATCCAATCTAGCTTTGCGTTGTGATAAAACCCCTCGGCCACCCCGAAACCGCTGATGTAACGGTCGTCGCCGGTTTCCTCGGTCAGACGGACAGCGGCGTCCCGAAGTTCATCGCGTGTACCGCAGGGCCAACCCTTTGGCCCGGCTACGGCCTTGACCGCATGGGCGGCTGCCTCCCATAGCTTATCCGACGCTGCCATGTTTTCGCCGACGGCGAAATCTCTTTCCATTTCCCGCAGCATTTTCTTGGCGGCCTTGACGTGGGTTTGCGTGGTCATTCTTCTCGTCCGTTTCGGGGAAGGTACAGAAAAGCTGCCATGACCTTTTCGTCAGCCCTGGCTGGGGGCCGGGTTTTGGAGGCCGGCGGTCAGCACCTCGCGGGCCTGGGGCGCCAACTCGTCCATGCTCCAGTGTCCCGAGGGGGTGAAGATGGATTTTGTGGGCCGGGGCTGGGACATTAACGATACGGTGTTGCCGTAGACCAGGAAGGTCTGCCCGTTGACCCGGGCGGCGTAGTCGCTGGCGAGGAAGCAGGCGAAGGGGGCAATGCCGTCCGGGTCCAAGTCCCGTATCTGGTCGTCGCCGGAGATGGCCGCCACGCCGCCGCGGGCGCGAATTTCTGCCGCCGAGTCGGGTATGGAGCCAATCATCCGAGTGGTGGCCCGAGGCGCGATGGCGTTGGCGGTAACTCCGTAGCGGCCCATGTCCTTGGCCACGACCTTGGTGAACCCGGCGATGCCGGACTTGGCGGCGCCGTAGTTGGCCTGCCCGCTGTTGCCCACCAACCCCGATTCGGAGCTGAAGGTGATGATGCGCCCCGACCGCTGCTGCCGAAAGAGAATCGCAGCGTGCTTGACCACGGTGAAAGTGCCCTTGAGGTGGACGGCGATAACGTCGTCCCATTCCTGCTCGGACATATTGAAGACCATTCGGTCGCGCAGGATGCCGGCGCAGGTAACCACAATATCGAGCTTGCCGAAGCTGTCTATTGCGGTCTGGACGATGGCCTCGCCGCCCTGCATGGTGGCGACGGACTCGGTGCAGGCAACGGCGGAGCCGCTGGCTTCGTTTATCTCGTTGGCCACGACCTGGGCGATGGACTGGTCGAACCCGGAGCCGTCGACGTTGACGCCGGGGTCAACGATGACAACGCTGGCGCCTTCACGGGCCATGAGCGTTGCGATACCGCGGCCGACACCCCGGCCAGAGCCGGTGACGATGGCGACCTTGTCTTCCAGGGTATTGGGCATAATGAAAAAGTCCTCGGTTGTTGAAGTCAGGATTTGGCGCGGTGAGTTTACCGTGCTGTTTACCTTCTTGCTAATGATACCGTTGCCAGTCGCCGCTGGGAAGGGGCAGGCCGGGGTCAATGAGCCTTTCGCACGAGGATTTTGGCGGCTGAATCAGCGTATCATCGCGGTCTTTAACGCGCATTTTGTTGGGCAAATGTCACGGATCAAAAGCCCTCAAAATCAACGGGGTTAACTTCTCCCTACCGGCTTTTGCCCCGGATGTAGTTGTAAGCAGCGATGGCGGCGGTGGCTCCGTCGCCGGCGGCCGATACCAGTTGGGAGGATGAGCGCTGCCGGATGTCGCCCACGGCGTAAAGGCCGGGCACCGACGTTTCCATTGACAGGTCTACCTCGATGTGACCGGAGTTGTCCAGGCCGGCCAGTCCCTGCACCAGGGCGGAGTTGGGTTCGAGGCCCACGTAGACGAACACGCCGGACACTCCCACCACTTCTTCGGCGCCGGTGACCAGGTTGCGGGACTTGACGCCGGTGACGGTCTCTTCGCCCAGAATTTCCTGGACCCCGGCGTTCCATACGACTTCCACCTTGGGGTTGTCCAGCAGCCGCTGCCGGAGAACCTGCTGCGCCCGCAGTTCGTCCCGGCGGTGAAACAGAATCACCCGGCCAGCGTATTCGGTCAGGGTCAGCGCTTCGTCGGCGGCCGAGTCCCCGCCGCCCACAACGCCGACGGTCTCGCCCATGAACATGGGCCCGTCGCAGGTGGCGCAGTGAGAAACCCCGCGACCGTAGAACTCATCCTCGCCGGGGATGCCAAGTTGGCGGAGGGTGGATCCGGCGGCAACAATGACCGCTTGGGCGCGCAGGTCGCCAGCGTCGGTGGACACCACCTTGTAGTCGCCGTCCAGCGACACGCGGGAAGCCTCGGCCATGACAAACTCGGCTCCGGCGTTCATGGCCTGTTCCTGGGCAGCGGGTCCCAACTCGGCTCCGGCGATTCCCTCGGGAAAGCCGGGGAAGTTTTCGATTTTCTCCAGGTTGATAATCTGGGCGCCGCCCATCATCTGCTCGACCACCGCGGTGCTGAGGCCGTAGCGCGCTCCATATATGGCGGCGGTCAGCCCTGCCAGCCCGCCGCCGACCACTAGCAGGTCGTACTCGTTAGCCATGCCTTCCCTCTCGTTTAACAGTATTCCGTTTAACAGTATTATGAGCCATTCCACGAGGTTATTCCGGCCCGGACCCCGGCCCGGCGGAAACCCAACGGTCACTCCGCCGGATCGCCACCAGACTTTAAGCGTGGGCGGAACTGCGTGTCAAATCGGCCCGCGCCGGTTGCCCCGGAGATTTGGGCACGGGGTGTTCCAGGCGCTCCAAATGTGGTGGTTGCTCTGCCCGCCGGGTTTGTGCCGGTTTTCCCGCCTTTCCCCCGCCTTTCCATTGTAATTAGGTTTTGTTATACTGCTTCCTTGTCCGGCAGGGGCCGGACTGCTTTTGTGTTTATTACTTTTTGCGGAGGCAAAAATGCCGGCTTATGCCGTTATCGGCGCGCAGTGGGGGGATGAAGGAAAGGGAAAGATCATTGACTATTTGGCTGGTGATGTCGATGCGGTAATTCGTTACGCCGGCGGCAACAACGCCGGCCACACGGTGGTCAATGACAAAGGCACCTTTCAGCTGCACCTGATACCATCGGGTATCTGCTGGCCGGGGGTCTACGGAATCATCGGCAACGGCGTGGTGGTCAACCCCGACGTGATGCGGGGGGAGTTGGATGACCTGTCGTCGCGGGGCATTGACGTGAGCAACGTTTTCATCAGCGAACGCGCCCACGTAATAATGCCCTACCACATCGTTCAGGACCGGCTGGAGGAAGAGGCCCGCGGCATCAACGCCATCGGCACCACCGGGCAGGGCGTTGGCCCTACCTACGTGGACAAGGTGGGGCGCATCGGCATACGGGTGGGCGATATACTGGAATCCGATAGCCTTGCCCCCAAGGTTGAGAGCGCGCTGGCCTTCAAGAACAAGCTGTTTTCCAAGGTGTACGGCGGCTCCAAGATGTCGATGGACGATGTGCTGTCCAGGTGCCGGGAATGGGCCAAATGGATTGCGCCCCACGTGCGGCCCACGGAGCAGTTGGTTCAGGACATGATGGAGCAGGGCAGCAAGGTCCTGCTGGAAGGCGCCCAGGGCACTCTGCTGGACGTCGATCATGGGTCCTATCCCTTCGTAACTTCGTCCTCGTCGTCCATTGGGGGGGCCTGTACCGGGCTGGGCCTCAGCCCCGGTCACATTGCCGGAGTGCTGGGGGTTTTCAAGGCATACTCCACCCGGGTCGGCAGCGGCCCCATGCCGTCGGAATTGCAGGGCGAGGCCGCCGAGGAACTGCGGGAGAAGGCCCACGAATACGGTACAACCACCGGCCGGGCCCGGCGGGTGGGTTGGTTTGACGCGGTGGCCGGACGTTACAGTGTGACGGTCAACGGGTTCACCGGGCTGGTCCTGACCCGGCTGGATATTCTGGACGGGTTCCCGTCGGTGAAGATTTGCGTGGGCTACCG
The DNA here is from genome assembly GCA_965262735.1 of Dehalococcoidia bacterium. Lineage (GTDB taxonomy): Bacteria > Chloroflexota > Dehalococcoidia > Lucifugimonadales > UBA3495 > CATOSK01. Next base: position 1,800,694 of record CBDHFS010000002.1, read on the forward strand.
GGTGGACGGGCAGGACGTGGGCCGGTTCCCGTCCAACACCAGCCGGCTGGGGCAGTGCGAGCCGGTGTACGAGGAGATGCCCGGGTGGGATAGCCCCACCGCCAGCGCAACGCGGATGGAGCAACTGCCGGAAAACGCCGTGGCCTACATGAAGCGCATCGAAGAACTGGTGGGCTGCCAGGTGAAGGTAGTATCCACCGGCCCCAGCCGTGAAGAAACCATCCTCAGGGAGCCGGTCGTTGCCTAAAGCCCTTCGCCAGGCTCGGTAGGAGTTAATCAGCGATATGCAGCAAATGGACAAGTTTGGCATCTACCTAAACGCCCAGGAAAACCGGGTGGTGCGGATTAACTCGCCTTACTGGATTCCGGGAGCGCCCGACTGGGTTATGCTGACCAACGAGGTGAACGCCACCTTGCTGGAGATTAGAAGCATGGCGCAGGAGCAGGGGTTGGCAGCTAACGCGGACGACATCGTCTGGGGCCGCATCCCGCTTCAGGAGTGAGCCTTAGGAGTGAGCCTTCCCGTTCGTTCCCCCGCAAACGGCCAAGCGTCCAGCATTGGGCTTGGCCGGACTCCCAACACCGCACCGGGCCATCCTTCAAAATGAGCCTCCGCAGAACGGGCCGGGATGAATCGCCCGTGACCTCCATGACGCGCATCGCCCTGGCGCTGCTGGTGGGCCGCGACCTGGAGCAGGCACGGAAGCGGGTCCGCAACGGCTGGCTGTGCGGGTTCCTGTGGGCCGGCTGGAGCTTCATCGGGGTCGTGGCCGGCATCTGGAGCCTGGCGCCGGAAGCTGAGGAGCGGCTGTCCCTGTCGCTGTTCATTTTGGCGGTGGTCGAAGTCGGCGTGGTAGCCTTCCTGTCCTACGGTGTGATGCGGCAGCGCCGACCGGCGGCGGCAACTCTGTTGGTCTACTTCTGGGTCAGCCGAATCTTCTGGATAGCTGCCGGGGCTATCGGGCTGGGCGGCTACGGCGAGATAATCAAGTTCGGCATCCTTCAGGTCATACCGGCCTACCTGTTCCTGCAGGGAATGCGGGGTGTCTGGACCTGGCACCGCCTGACCCACCCGGAATACGCTCTAGTCGAGACTGAAGAACCCCCGCCGGACGGGAGTTAGGCATTGCCCCGTCCACTGGCGGAGAGGGGTTGGCTTTACATAGTCAGGACTTTTTGTCAGGACTTTTTCGACCATGTTATAGATCCTGATGCGGCGGCGTTCCAACTCAACGGGCCCCATCCAATCATTGTAGAAATTACCGTGTAGAAATTACCGTGGCAGGATTTCGCCGCTTCATAGGCCAGCGTAATTGTTGAGTCGTCAAGTTCTTCCGACAACCACCGGGCCGCATGAGAGCGTTGGGCGTACTTGGTGTGCTTCCAGCCCCGTTTAGCGCAGACCGATTTGAGGGCGTGGTTGACTGCCCCCACAATTTCTCCGGTCCTTGAAGCAAATCGCCTTCTGCTATTTCGCGGTCAGCCTGTTCCAGCAACCTGCGGGCCAACCCGGTGTGCTTTCCGATGAGGGTTTCGCCAGTGGTTTCGGTGGTGGCCATTTCGCAAATACTCCGGGGGTGAGTCTTCGCGGGAATCGCAAAGTCCGTCAAGTAAAAAGTCCTGCGAGGGCCTCGGGACGAACGATTATTCGAGGCCCACAGGACGCAATATTGGGAGGATTTTGCGACTAAAGGAACTTGGGGTTAGTTCTGGAAGGCGGGCATGACTCCTTCGGCGAACATGGTGAGTTGGTCCTTGAAGACGTTGAGGGGCATTCCCATTACCGACCCCAGGTTGATGCGGTCTACGCCGGGGAACTGTTCTTCGACGCCCTTGAAATGCTCGACAATCAACTCCGGCGGGCCGCACAGCCAAGCCTTGCTGGCGACGGCGGATTCGAGGGTGGGCAGCTCGACGCCCCGGGCGCTGCCGGGGTAGGCCACCGCCTCGATTTGCTCCGGGTCAAGGCGCATCAGGCCCAGAGGAGCGGCGAACTTCATGGCTTCCTCGAAGTAGGGACGGGCCTGCTCAATGGCCTTTTCCTGGGTCTCGGCGATAAAGAAGCGGTAGCCCAGGGCGATGTCCTCGCCGAGTTTCAGGGTGCGGCCGTGGTTGGCGGCGGCTTCCTGGTACATGGTGATGCGGTCGCTGAGGACCGACTCGGGGGTGTTGGCGATGAGGGCCTTGATGCCGGTGCGGGCCATGAAGTCTACGCCCTTGGGGTTGCCGCTGACGAGGGGCTGCCATATTTCCACCGGATGGGTGGGCCGAGGCACCAGGGTAATCTTCTCCAGCTCGTAGCCACGGTAGGGGACACGGGCGGGTATCTGGTAGTGCTTGCCCTGGTAGGAGAAGGAGTCCTCGCTAAAGGCGCGCTGGATGATTTCGAGCTGTTCTTCAAACAGTTCGCGGTTGGCGTCGCCGTCGAGCATGGGAGAGCCGAAGGTCTCGACCTCGCGCGAGTGGTAGCCGCGCCCGACGCCGAAGATGACCCGGCCGTTGGAGAGGATGTCGGCCATAGCGAAGTCTTCGGCGAGACGGAGGGGGTGCCACATGGGGGCGATGTTGAACCCACAGCCGAACTTGAGCTGCTTGGTCTGGGTGGATAGGTACAGACCCATCATCAGCAGGTTGGGGATGCACTCGTACCCCTCGGGCTGAAAGTGGTGCTCGGCCATCCAGAACTCCTCATACCCCAGCCGGTCGAGGTGTTGGGAGATGTCCACGGCCCAGTTAAGGGCCTGAGAGAGTTGGTCGTTGGAGTACCAGCGGTCGTTGGCTGGCGTACCCTGAAGTCCCAAGTCGTCGTCAACGACATGACCGGCGTAAGAAGCGCTGAAACCACGAATCATCAGCTTGTCCTCATTATTGTTGGTTGAGTTTGTGCGGAGGTCTCGTCAGAAGGCGGCAGCCCCGCAGAAGAACGGGCGGCGGGCCGGAATGCGGCCCGGTTTTCCGTTGCGGGTTAAACCCCTTAGTAGTTAAGGATGCTACAAGGGCAGGCCGGATTTTGTCAATGCAGGCTTACCGGGGTAAGTGTTCAGGGTTGAGGGGAGCGGAGTGGCTGATGGCGGAATATGGGGGTTGGGTTACGTTGGGGGATTCATCCCCCAAACCCCCTGGAAAAAAGTGGCAGTTGGCTGAAACCAATTTACCTCACCAAGTCTGAACAGTTACTTCCCGGGGCTAACCCCGGGAAGCCCGCGGCAGGAGGGCCCGGAAAAGGCGCTCCGGATCGGGTTCCTTGTTTTTGCTGCGGCAGTCATCGAGGTAAAACATTACCGGCCCAAAGGTGGGCAGACGGAAGCCGGCGGCTACCACCCGGAGGACGAAGCCATTGGGGTCGGGCAAGGTCTTGCGGTTGGCGGCAGCAGTATACCACTCGATGCACCAATCGTCGGCCATTTTCTCAAGGGCGACGTGGGCGTGAGCGCGGGCCATTCTTTTGCGGAGGGCGCCGATTCGGGCATTCATAGGTTGGAGTAGTGTTTGGCCCAAACGGGCAGGGCGAGATCAAGGGCTTCGACGTCTTCCCGCAACTTCTTGACTTCGTTGAGTTGGACCCCAAAGGCAAGGGCGGTGCGGATGGCCCTGATGCGGAGGTACGGGTCAGGGTCTTGCAAGCAGTCGGACAGGCCAAGGACGGCTTCGAGCATGATGCCTTGTAGTTCGACCCGGGCCAATTCGGCGGCTTCGTTGCGGGAGCGGGTGAGTTCGTCGCGGAACTCACTGTCTTCCAGCCAGCGGTTCAGGGTACTGCGGCCGATGTTGGCTTGGCGGGCAGCTTCGGATACCGAGGGAGCGGCGGCGATGACGTGCAGCGCGCTCTTCTGGCGGGGGGAGAGGCCGGAGGAATGTTTTTCTGTCCCATTTTGTCCCATTCTGTCCCATTTGCCTCAGTGGCGGGTTTGGATTGGCGGGCGTTGTGCCGCCTGGTAATCAGGTTAAACATGGATTACCGGACTTGGAAAGGGGCAAGCGTCAGTAAAATGTCCTTAAAATGTCCTTCGCGGGCATTGGTGAAGGTCGGGTTGACGGGGGACGGGGAAGAACCCGGCAAGTGCTATCATAGCGTTTGTCGATGCCGGGCGAATTTTTATGCCATTGCCGCGGGAGTTGGGGATGACTCTTACCAGGGTAAGACTGGAACGGTTTACCGCTTTTGAAGACCTGGACCTGGAACTTTCCCCTAGCATCAACGTGCTGGTGGGGGCTAACGGCACGGGCAAAACCCACCTGATGAAAGTGTGTTACGCCGCTTGCGAAGTCTCCAAGACCGGGGAGGCTTTCACCGACAAGCTGATGCAGGTGTTCATGCCGTCCGGCGGCTATGGCCGCTTGGTGAAAAGGAGGCGAGGGGTATCTACGGCGACCATAGAGGTTTTCCGGAGTGAGGAAAGCCTCGAAACCGCGTTTACCAGCCGGGCCACGGGTCTAAGGCACGGAGCCGTGAAACAAAATGCGAAGTGGGGCGGTTCCAGAATCGAAAGTGTGTACGTCCCGGTCAAGGAGATGCTGGCCAACGCGCCCGGCTTCAGGTCGCTTTACGCGAACCGGGAGATCAGCTTCGAGTCGATATACGCAGATATTTTGGACCGGGCCTTTCTGCCGCCGCTGCGGGATATACCCGCGGCCTATGCGGGCCTGCTGCGCGATCTCCAAGAGCTTCTTGGCGGCAAGGTTATCGTGAAGAACGAGGAGTTTTTCCTGAGCAGCCGGAAGGGAACCTTGGAGTTTTCGCTGCTGGCGGAGGGTTTGCGAAAGCTGGGCTTGTTGTGGCTGCTGATACGAAATGGGACTCTGGCCCAAGGCTCGGTACTGTTCTGGGACGAACCGGAGACTAACCTGAACCCAAAACTGTACCGGGTGCTGATGAAGATATTGTTGGAATTGCAGCGCAACGGTGTTCAGATATTCTTAGCTACCCATGATTACGTTGTTCTGGAGGAGCTCGATCTGCAAAAGAAAATCGACGATGAGATAGCTTTTCATTCGCTTTACCTGGATGATTCGGGGGACGTTGCCTGCAACACTGCGGCCAGCTACATGGACATACATCCCAACGCTATTGCGGAAGCGTTTGATGACCTTTATGACCGGCACATCGGGCGCAGCTTGGGAAGCCTCGGCAAATGACGGTCCTCAACGAGCGCAACTTGCAGATTACAATTGATGACGCGGTTGACGTGCGGAGGTTCGATGATAATGCGACCCACCGGCTAAATCATTGTATGAAGGCAGTGGATTTTGTCGTCGAGCTTCCTGACCGTTATCTGTTTATCGAGATTAAAGACCCGCAAGCTCCCCATGCGCCGCCGGAAGCCGCCAAGGATTATCTTGAACGCCTGCAAGCTGGCGAGATTGATGAGGAATTGAAGTACAAGTACCGGGATTCCTTTCTGTACGAATGGGCGTCGGGGCGGGCCGACAAGCCGATTTACTACCTGGTCCTGATTGCTTTGGATACATTGACCGGGCCGCGATTGCTCCGTTGCAACAACGCTTTGGAGAGGAAGTTGCCTTTGCATGGACCCAGTTCTACGCCTTGGCTTAAACCCATCGTCAACGGCTGTGCCGTTTTTAACATGGAGTCCTGGAACCGGGCGATGCCCCGCTACCCGGTAAGCCGCATTTACCCTTGACCGCGCAGGGGTGAGGGCCATCGGGATGAACGGGGAATACGTTGGGGGATTCATCTCCCAAACCCCCTGGATATAGGGTTGCCTTGGGCGGATGGTCTTATCCAGTGCGGGAGGGGAGGGCGACGGTGGCGGAGCCGGGGGTGGTGTTTTCGCCCTGGGGGTTTTCCAGCCAGATTTGGCAGTCCACCAAGTTCTGGCCGTCCTCCTGGTAGACGCGGGTGACGATCCCCTTGGCGGTTATGGGCTGACCCGGATAGTCCATGCCCCGGTATTGGCAGGTGAGGCTCTTGAGCAGGCCGTCGGGCCCGGCCCAGTCGGTGACCAACTGCCCCAGAAAGGCGTTCTTCAGCGCGCCGTGGATGATGACGCCGGTCAAGCCGGTGCCCTGGGCAAAATCCTTGTCGTAGTGGATTTCGTAGAAGTCGCCGGAGGCCCCGGCATACTGGACCAATTGCCGGGTGGTAGGGTTCTTGACTTGGGCGGGCAGTTCGTCGCCCTCGGCTATGTCTTCCCAGAAGATTTGGCCGGCCATGTTGATTCTCCTTGCAAGTTAGGGGGCAGGTTTGGCGTCAAAGGACGGGCATCGTCGCCGCCGGTAAGTCCGGGCCGCCGGAAAGTCCGGGCGTCCGGCGCGGCCCTGCGCCGTCCCTAGTAGCGGATGGACGTGTTGGTCTGGGTAGCCGCTACTTCGTTGAACTGGTTGGTGTAGGTGATTTCGGTGGTGATGAACAACATCAACCCCAACCGCCCGGTGCGCTCCTGCATGGCGGTGATGCGGGCCACCGCGGTAATGCGGTCGCCGGGCCGCACCGGCTGGAAATACTGCCAGTCGCTGCCCGCGTCGAGAAGACGCTCGAAGGGGATGTCGAAAGGCACCATGGGCCGGACGGCGCGCATGGAGCGCAGGAAGGTGGGCGGGGCGACGAGGGAGCCGAATTGGGACTTGCGGGCCGCCGCCTCGTCGGTGTAAACCGAATTGGGGTCGCCAATGGCTTCGGCGAAGCTCAAGATGGCCCCTTTCTCCACTTCCAGGGTCACCGGCTCGCTTTCGACGCCAACGACCTGCTGCCGCATCTCTTCGGTGAGGAATGAAGGGGTTGTGGACAAAGGGGGGCCTCCCTGGCAGTGATGGTTGACCCGGCATAGCAACCCATGAAAGGCGGGGCGGAAGGGGCCGGTTTCCACCCGGCCTGAGTCTACCGGCGGGGTAATTTGGTGTCAAGCAGGGGGAGGCCCGTGGCGGGGTCTTTTAGTTTTCGGGGTACGGGGCTCCGTTGGGGGATTCATCCCCCAAACCCCCTGAATTGGGGCGGTTCTTCCTGGTCTTTAGGGCAGTATGTGTAGAAACGAAGCAGTGACAAGCGGGGGATGGGTTTAGCGATGGCCGCGCCTTGGCCGAGGGTCTGGCTGCGCCGGTTGCGCCGGGTGTTGGCGCTGGCGGCGCTGTTCTGGCTGCTGTATGCGGCCGGGCTGGGCGGATTTGCGCTGTCCCCGGTGGATTTGGCGGTAACGCCCTACCGCTACAGCATCGTTGATTGGGAGGCGAGCCACTTGCCGGACAAGTGGCTGCGCCGGGTGGACGGCGGGTTTGGCCGCCGGTCCGCGCCGGAATCGCCGGAACGGGAGGCCGAGCGGGTCCGGGAGTTCTTCCGGTTGGGGTTGGAGCTGAGGGAAATCGAGCGGGAGTTGCGATTCCCCGATTTCCACAACCCAGCGATTACGGAACATCCGGCGCCCGATGTTCAACAGATGCAGGCGTTGGAATTGCGGATGGGTCAAGTCCTGGAACGTCTGAACGCTTTGCAGGGGGCGGTGGAAGAAACCGTTGAGAGCGCCGTCAGCCGGGCAGCGGCAGAGCAGGGTCTGGGCTCGGTCGTTGGCGTGTTTCCGCCGGTGGACGTGGTGTTCACCCGCTCGCCCCATCTGCTGGTGATGTCGCCCCGGGACCGGATTGTCCGGCAGCAGGAGTTCCTGTTGGAGCCGGGTCTCGGCGGGACGGGCAAGGAGTCGCTGGAGCGGCGGATTGTGGCCGAAGAACCGGATATGGCGGCCTACATCGCCGACACCGGGGGCGTGTCGGTATATCCGGCGGTGGTGGCAGGCAACTACGGCCTGCGTAACGGGGTGGTGTTCACCGCCCACGAGTGGCTGCATGCGTGGCTGTTCTTTCGTCCCCTGGGCCGGAATTTCTGGAGCAGCGGGGAGATGATGTCGCTGAACGAAACGGTGGCGGCATTGGCCGGCGAGGAGTTGGGCGGCATTGCCTATGCCGCACTGACCGGGGAGCCGCTGGAACCCCGGTCCGCCGCCCGCGCTCCGTCCACGCCGGGGCCGGCGCCGCCCCGGTTTAACTTCAGGGCCGAGATGCAGGAGACCCGGAAGCGGGTGGACGCGCTGCTGGCGGAGGGACGGGTTGAGGATGCCGAGGCGTACATGGAGGAGCGTCGGCGGGTGTTCGTGGCCAACGGCTACCTGCTCCGCAAGCTGAACCAAGCGTATTTTGCGTTTCACGGGACCTATGCGACCAGCGCGGCATCGGTCAGCCCCATCGGCGGGCAGGTGCGGGAGCTGAGGGAGCGGAGCGCGTCGTTGGGGGAGTTTCTGCACACGGTAGCAGGGTTTGGATCGTACCGGGAGTTCGTAGCGCATTTGGAAGAACTGCGGAAGGCCGATGGGTGAACGATGCGTAAGGAACTGACATTGGCCGGTTCGATGGGTTTACTGCCAATCAGGTTTTGAAAGGAATTCTTCCTGGTCAGAGTGGCCGCGTCAGACTGGCCGCGCCTGCGCGTTCAGCACTGTCACCCGGCGGTCGACGGGCAGATTGGTGCTGGTCACGTTCAATCGGGGCTGGGGCTGAATCTCGCTGCCGCCCAGCAGCCGTAGAAAGTCGTCCAGTTCGGCCAGGTCCACGTCCACGCCGGGGAGCCGGTAGTGCATCGGGACCACAATGCTGGGGGACAGGTCCTGAATCGCCTGCGCCGCCTGGGGCAGCGCCAGGGTGCAACGGCCGCCGGTGGGCACCATCAGCACGTCCACCGGGGACAGTTCATCCACCTGCCGCGGCGTCAACGGCGCCGCAATGTCCCCCAGGTGGCAAACACTCACCCCGTCCAGCTCAATCGAATAGGCGACGTTGCGCTGCTCCTGCGGGGCATCCTCGGCCAGCCCGGTCATCACCCCCCGCACTGACACTCCGGAGAACTCGTACTCCCCCGGCGCCCGGAAGACCTTGGGCTCGCCGGGCACCTCCTCCCAGTTGCAATGGTTGGGGTGGGCGTTGCTCACGGTCGTCACCGCCGCCGGACGGAGGTTCATGCGCAGTCCCAGCGACGCCGGGAAGGGGTCGGTAACTACGGTCAGCAAGTCCGTCCGCAGCTGAAAACAGGCGTGACCCTGCCAGGTAATTTCCATGACTATTAACTACGCCCCTTCCACTTGTCTATCAAATTCACCAACGCCCAGCCACCGGGCAAGAGCAGGGAAGCGGCGTACAGCTTGATTAAGTCGCCCAGGATGAAAGGATAAAGGCCCCACTCCAGCGTGGTTGCTGCCTTGTCGCCCGCCGGGGCAAAGGTGGAAAGCCAAAGCAGGCCGGGAACATACAGAATCACATTGCCGGCCAGCATTGCCAGCAGAACCCACGCCTTACGGTCCCAACCCCGCTCGGCCAGCCAACCCACCACGTAGGCCGCCGGAATGAACCCGACAATGTAACCGCCGGTGGCGATGCTCCAGACGAAACCGGAAGCGCCGCCGGCGTAAAAGGGCAGCCAAAAGCCGGCAACCAGGTAGAGGAACATAGCGGCGGCCCCTCGACGGCTGCCCAGCACAGCTCCGACCAGCAGCACCGCAAAGGTCTGCCCGGTAATCGGCACCGGCGTGAATCCCAAGGGAATCTTCACCTGCGCCAGCGCCGCCGTGAACAGGGCAAACCCGACGATGAGGGCGACGTCGCGGGCGAGCTTGGCGTAGCGTTCCGAGGCAGGAAATACAGCGTCGGCCAAGGCCGAGGCAGGAGCGGGCAGGTGTGCGGAAGAGCCTGGTGTCATGGGCGGAGGGGCTTCGCTCGGCGAACAAATGGCGTTGGGACGTGGGCTGCGGCAGGGCAATTTGGGAAGTACAGCCAACTGAGAGTATAATAGGGAAGGGAAAACAAAGTCAAACCTGCAAATCCTGCTCATCCTCGGGCCCCCAAGGACTGCCTTATGCCGGTTAGCAACGAGGAAATAGCCGGGCTGTTCGAGAACCTTGCGACCCTGCTAGAGGTCAAGGGCGACACCGTATTCAAGATCCGGGCCTACCAGCGGGCGGCCAACACCATCGGCCAGCTTTCCTTTTCCCTGGAGCAGGCTGTGGCCGACGGCATGGACTTGAAGAAGGTCCCCGGCATCGGCAAGGCCATCAGCGACAAGATTCAGGAATACATTAGCACCGGCCAGGTCGCCACCTACCAGCGCACCCTGGAAGAGCTTCCCCCCGGCGTCCTGAGCATAATGACCGTCCCCGGCATCGGCCCCAAGACCGCCTACCTCATCGCCAACGACCTCCACGTCAGCAGCATCGAAGAACTGGAGCAGGCCATCGAGTCGGGACGATTGGCGTCCCTCCCCGGCTTGGGGGCCAAGACCGCCGACAACATCCTGCGCAGCATCCGCTCCCTCCGCACCAAAGACCAACGCACCCCCATCGGCGACGCGCTGGCGGCCGCGGAAGGCGTGGTCGCCGCGCTGAGGGAACAGTGTCCCCACCTGACCCGCCTGTACCCGGTGGGCAGCCTGCGCCGCTGGGAGGAGACCATCGGCGACATAGACCTCATCGGCGCATCCGAGCACCCCGAAGAGGTGCATCGCGCCCTGGTTGCCCTGCCCCAGGTGGAAGAGGTGCTGGTGCATGGGGACAAGAAGACCAGCGTGGTGGTAAAGCCGGGCATCCAGATTGACCTGCGCATCGGCGAGGATGCGTCCTTCGGAGCGCTGCTCCAGTATTTCACGGGCAGCCAGCAGCACAACATCCGCTTGCGGGACTACGCCAACCGCATGGGCCTGTCGCTGAACGAATACGGCATCACCAACCTGGAAACCGGCCAGGTGGAAACCTTCGCCGATGAAGCATCCTTCTACGCCCGGCTGGGCTTGGCCTACATCCCTCCGGAGCTGCGGGCGGGTATGCACGAGCTGGAGGCGGCCCAAAACCGCGTCCTGCCCACCCTGGTTGAAACCGCCGACCTTCGTGGCGACCTGCACCTGCACAGCGAATGGAGCGACGGCGACGACCCTATTGAGGTCATGGTCGAAGCGGCCCTGGCCCAGGGCTACGAGTACATGGCCCTAACCGACCATTCCCAGGGCTTGGGAGTAGCCAACGGCCTGTCCGTCGAACGGCTGGAAAGTCAGATCAAGCTGCTGCACTCGCTGCGGGACCGGTACCCAATAACTATCCTGTGCGGCTCGGAAGTAGACATCCGGGCCGACGGCCGGCTGGACTACCCGGACGAGTTGCTGGAGCAGTTGGACGTGGTGGTGGCGTCGGTCCACTCCGCAATGGGCCAGGACGAGGAAACGATGACCAGGCGGCTCATCCGGGCGATGGAGCATCCGGCGGTGACCATCATCGGCCACCTGTCCACCCGGCTCATCGGACGGCGCGACCCCACCCGGTTTGACCTTGAGGCAGTGTTGCAGGCCGCCCGCGACACCGGCACCGCCCTGGAAATCAACGCTTCCCCCCAACGCCTCGATCTCAAGGACACCCACGCCTTCCGTGCCCGGGAAATCGGGGTGCCCCTGGTGATTAACACTGACTCCCATCACCACTCCGGCCTGGACCAACGCCGGTTTGGCGTCGCCGTGGCGCGCCGTGCCTGGTGCGAAGCCGGCCACATCCTCAACACCATGCCCCGGGACCGGTTCCTCGAGTACATTGCCGCGCCCAAGCCCGGGCGAATCGAATGCTTCGACGCCTGGAATGCCCGTCGCCAGGGGAACGGCGCCCCGTGACCGTCGAACAAGAACCCATATCCGCCGCGTTCCCCGACACCGCCGGGGGCCTGGTCCATCCGGAGCCTGCCTCGGTGCTGCACCTGCGGCAGGCGGTCGAAGGCGGCGCACCCTGGCACCAGGCCCTGCTGGAGGCCGTGGGCCTCTGGACGATGCCCCGGGAGGTCTACCAAGGCCGCACCTACCATTACCTCATCCGGGGCGAGGCTTTCGACTGGCTGCTGCTGGCCGAGCGGCTGTGCAGCGAACTTAATGGAGTGATTCCCCCGGAAGACGAGGAAGCCCTGTTGTTCAACGGGCAGTTGCCGGATGGGGTTTCCGATGAAAACTTCCGCGAACTTATCGGCTCCACCAAGCACCGCGCCCACCGCAACTACTGGTACGGGGTGGTGCTGGAAGAGGCGCTGCAACTGGCGGTGGAGGAAGAAGTCCGCAAGCAGCATCTGGCCCGGTGCTACCCCGACAACGAAGACCTGGTTGAGATGGCCTTTTCCGTACTGTATGGCAAGACCCGCGACCAGGCTTGGGAGCTGTTCCGGCAAGAGTCCGAAACCACGGCCTTTACGGTTGAGTCCGGACAGTGGGACGATCTTGGGTGCTCGTTGACCAACCTGAAAGAGTTCACCTACTGGCTGTTCAAGTACCGCGTCCACTACTGGGACCCGGCCCGGGTCGCCAGCGACACCCGCAAAGCGATGCTGAGGCTGGACGTATTGGAGCAGGGAGAAAAGCCGTTGACGGCCTCCGTCCTCGGAGCGTCCCCTTCCTGACGCCTCGGGAATCCGTCCCCCGGTCTGCGGCATCCCGCCGCCCGGTTTCACCAGATTGCGTCCGGCCCCGGCCTCCTTCTGGTCCCGGCCTCCTGCCGGCGGCGGCGTCCGGCGGGTTCTCCCCGATTTTGGATCGTTTCAGTTTGCGCCGGGGACTTTGATATTCCTTCATGTTATGTTGTAATGTATCCGGCCCGTTAGTAAATGACTGGAAAGATGCGCTTGGAGGATTGTCCCAACATGGTTGGAACCAACTACGATGGTATCACCGATATGTCCCAGCTTCCGGAGGAAGCCTTTACTCCCCAACAGGTCCAGCCAGGTGATACCGTACAGGGGGAGGTCGTGCGGATTGATGAAGAAGGCATAGTGGTCAGCGTCGGCCTAAAAACCGAGGGCATGGTCCCGGCTGCCGAGATGCGTACGTTGACCCCGGAGGAGCGGGATAATCTCGCGCCGGGCGACAGCATGGCCTTTACCATGCTGCGCCGGGAACGCGGCTCCGAAATGGCCCTGCTGTCCCTGGACCAGGCCCGGCGGGCCCAGCTTTGGGTTGACTTGCAGCAGAGCCTCGCCGAGGGAGACCCGGTCACCGTCCGGGTCACCGGGTATAACCGGGGCGGGCTGGAAGTGGACCTGGGCGGCGTGCGGGGGTTTGTCCCCATGTCCCATCTGGCGCCCAACTCCGCCGACGGGCGGGAGAAGGACCTCGCCTCCCGAGTCGGCGAGGAAGCCAGGTTCAACGTGCTGGAAATGGACCCGCACCGGGAGCGGCTGGTGTTGTCCGAGCGGGCGCTGTACCAAGCGCGCCGCGCCGAAGCCAGGCGACAGTTCATTGACGGCCTGGAAGAAGGGGAGATGATCTCCGGCCGGGTCACGTCTCTGCGGGGATTCGGGGCGTTCCTCAACATCGGCGACGCCGACGGGCTGATTCCCATATCCGAGCTTTCCTGGCGCATGCTCAAGTCCCCGGATGAAGTAGTCAGCGTGGGAGACGAGCTTACCGTGCAGATTCTGAAAGTGGACCGGGAGAAAGAGCGCATCAGCCTGAGCCTCAAGCGGACCCTGCCCGAGCCTTGGGACACCGTTCCCGAGCGTTACAACGAGGGCGACATCGTGGAGGGGACGGTCACCCGCTTGGCAGACTTCGGCGCGTTTGTCCGTCTCGAAGACTGGGTTGAGGGGCTAATCCACATCTCCGAGCTATCGCCCCGCCGGCTGAACAACCCCAGCGAAATCGTCTACCAGGGCCAGACGGTCCGGGCGCAAATCCTCAGCATCGACCTGGCCAAGCGGCGCATCAGCCTCAGCTACAAGAAAGCCTACGGTATGTAGGGCTGGCTCTCCCAGCGTTTTGCCGGCGTTTCGTAAAGACCCTGCCTGAGAAAGACCCTGCCTTCAGTCGAAGGCAGGGTCTTTCTCAGGGTTTTCATCAGGGTTTTCAATGGTCTGCTGCCTGCGCCGGACCGCGGGCGAAGGGCGGCGGCCTATTTACTCCCCAAGCTGGGCAATCAACACCCAGATGGCGCCCCGGCCGATGGGGTAGTTATTTACTCGCTCCAAGCCGCCGGTGTCCTGGTCAATGCTGAACGCAGCCAGCCGCCCCGATTCCAGGCCCGCCGAGTAGAGGAATCTTCCCTGGGGGTCAATGCTGAAGACCCGGGGCGTCGGCTCGGCGTCGGCGTGTCCGGTGAATTCCAGCCGGCCATCGTCGGGGTTCACCCGGTAGCAGGCCAGGCTGTCGTGGCCCCGGTTGGGAGCGTACAGGAACCGGCCCGACGGGTCTACCTGAATCTGGGCGCAGGAGTTGGGGCCGGCGTAGCCTCCGGGCAGCGTTGATATGGTCTGAAAAGCCGTCAGGGTTCCCGCCGCCGCGTCCAGGTTGTACCCGGTGACGCTGCAACCCTGCTCGTTGGAGCAATAGACGACGTTCAGGCTGGGGTGGAAGCAGAAGTGGCGAGGACCGACCCGGCTCTGGGGAGACACTTGGGGCGGTGAATTGGGGGTCAGGCGTCCCGTGTCCTGGTCGAACCGGAATTGCAGAATCCAGTTGGGGCCGCGCCCGGATATGTGGGGCACGAACACGAAGCGGTTGGTCGGGTCGGCCTGAATGCAGTGCGCGCCGGTGGCGGTGCTGAGCTGCCCACTGGCGGGTCCGTCACCGCGCCGTCGTCCCCGATGGGATGCACCGCCGCCCGCGCGCCCTCATAGTACGCCGAGAACAGGAACCTGCCCCGGCGGTCAATGCCGACGTAGCAGGGGTCCACGTCCACCGGGACGGTGCCCGCGAAGGACAGGTCGCCGCTGTCCTGGGCGATTCGGAAGCTGGAAATCCCGGGGATTCCCCGGCGTCCGACGTGCAGCATGGTCTTGTCCGGGCTGATGGCCAGCGGAGCGGGCCGGCCGCTGACCGCCACATCCCGCAGATGGGTCAGAACGCCGGAATCTGCGTCCATTGCGAAAACGTTGATCAGGTCGTCTTCCATGCACGTGACATAAACGTAGTAAGGCATCTTCGGGCCTCCGCCGCGGCAATTTTTGGCCAGATTTGGCTAGGATTGAAACCGGGCGCAGTCTACTGCCCGTCCATTTCGCTGTCAATCCAATCGTTGGGCAATCGTTGGATCGTAACTGTTCAGGGTTGAGGGGGGCAGAGTGGCTGATGGCGGAATATGGGGGTTGGGTTACGTTGGGGGATAAATCATCCAAACCCCCTGCCCCAAACCCCCTAAAAAAGTGGCAGTTTGGATGAAAGCCTTGGCTGAAACCAATTTACCTCACCAAGTCTGGACAGTTACGTTGGATCTGGGCGCCCCGAAAGGGCCTCGCTGGGCTTAGTTATCAACATCAACTTTTTTGACGCCGACATTGCTTTACTGGAAACGGGTTATGTCTTAGGATAGATAAAGACCCGTACCGCAGTGATGCCGACTGGACCCTGACCGGATACCTCCTCGCTCCGTCTGCCGGCCCAATTCCACTCTTTGCCAAGGAACTCGACCATGACTTCCAATGCCGCCGCCATTCCCCGGGCTTACAACGCCGCCGATGTGGAGCCCCGCATATACCGGAACTGGATGGAACAGGGCCTTTTCACGCCGGAAGTTGACCCGGAGAAGACGCCCTTCTGCATCATCATGCCGCCGCCCAACGTTACCGGCGAGCTGCACCTGGGGCATGCCCTCACCGCATCCATTGAGGACGCTCTATGCCGCTGGCGCCGCATGATGGGCGACGCTACCCTTTGGCTGCCGGGCAAGGACCATGCCGGCATCGCCACCCAATGGGTGGTGGAGCGTTTGCTGGCCGAGCAGGGCATCAGCCGCCACGACCTGGGCCGCGAGCAGTTCGTGGAGCGGGTATGGGAGTGGGTGGCCCGCTACGGCAACACCATTGACGAACAGCACAAGCGGCTGGGGGCCTCCTGCGACTGGTCCCGCCTCCGCTTTACCCTCGACCCTGGGCCAGCCCGGGCCGTCCGCTCCACCTTCGTCAACTTGTTCAACAAGGGCCTGATTTACCGGCACGAGCGCATCATCAACTGGTGTCCCCGCTGCTCCACCGCCCTTTCCGACCTGGAAGTCGAGTACGAGGAAACCGACGGCAAGCTGTACTACATCAAGTATCCGCTGGCCTCCCCGCCGGCTTCTGCAAGCGGTGATGCCGCCGCTTTTGTCACGGTGGCCACCACCCGCCCCGAGTCCATGCTGGGCGATACCGGCGTGGCGGTCCATCCCGACGACCCGCGCTTTCAAGGACTAATCGGGCAGCACGTTACTCTGCCGATTATGGACCGGCCGATTCCGGTGGTTGCCGATGACGCGCTGGACATGGAGTTCGGCACCGGCGCCCTCAAGGTTACGCCCGGCCACGACCAGGTGGACTTTGAGATTGGCGAACGTCACGGCCTGGAAATAATCAACATCATAGGCTTCGACGGCAACCTGACCGCCGCCGCCGGCAAGTACGCCGGCGTGGAACGGTTTGAGGCCCGCCGCGCCGTCGCCGAGGAGTTGGACTCCCTCGGTCTGCTGGAAAAGGTGGAAGACTACGGTCACTCCGTCGGTCACTGCCAGCGGTGCGATTCGGTGGTGGAGCCTCTGGTCAGCCTGCAATGGTTCCTCAATGTGGGCCATCACGACCAACCCGGCAGCATCGCCGGACGGGCCCATGCCGCCGTTGCCTCGGGCGAAATCGCCGTCGTCCCCGACCGGTTCAGCCGGGTGTATCTCAACTGGCTGGAGAACATCCGCGACTGGTGCATCAGCCGTCAACTCTGGTGGGGTCACCGCATCCCGGTATGGTACTGCGCCAACTGCCCCGACCCGGTTGCCTCGGTGGACGAACCGGCCCAATGCCCCAACTGCGGCTCGACCGCCCTGGAGCAGGATCCGGACGTGCTGGACACCTGGTTCAGCTCCGGTTTGTGGCCCCATTCGACCCTGGGCTGGCCTGACGACGACCCCGACCTGGCCTACTTCTACCCCACTGCGGTGATGGAGACCGGGTACGACATCCTGTTCTTCTGGATTGCCCGCATGATTATGCTGGGCATCGAGAACACCGGCGAAATCCCCTTCCGTACCGTCTACCTGCACGGCCTGGTCCGGGACGCCCAGGGCGCCAAGATGAGCAAGACCCGGGGCAATACCCTGGACCCCCTGGAGCTGATTGACCAGTACGGCACCGACGCCCTGCGGTTCGCCCTGACCACCGGCACGGCGCAGGGCAACGATATGCGCATTACCCAGGGCAAGCTGGAGTCATCCCGCAACTTCGCCAACAAGGTCTGGAACGCCGCCCGCTACGTGATGACCAGCCTCCCCGAACCGGAGCAGCTGCGGGGGTGGCATGACCTGGCCGTGGTGGAACACCGGGAAGACCGCTGGATTGTCACCCGCCTGGACCGCGTGACCGCCGAGGTTGACGCTGCCCTGCAAGCCTTTGAGTTGGGCGAGGCCCAGCAAAAGTTGTACGAGTTCGTTTGGGACGACTTCTGCGACTGGTACATCGAGATGGCCAAGATACGGTTGCGCTCCGGCTCGGGTCCTTCGCCGCTGCCAACGCTGGTCCACGTCCTGGAACGAACGCTGCGGCTGCTGCACCCGTTCATGCCCTTCATCACCGAAGAGGTCTGGCAGAACCTGCTCCCGCGTCTACCCGACGAGGGTAATATGCCCCGGTCCATCATGGTGGCCCCTTATCCTCAGCCCGACGCGTCCCGGCAGGACCGTCAGGCCGAAGACGAGGTTGCCCTCGTAATGCAGGCGGTCCGGGCGGTGCGGAACACCCGCGCCCAGCTGCGCATCCCCGCCAACCAGCGGCTGGAGGCGGTGGTGGAAGCCGCCGGTTGGCAAAGCGCCATCGAGGAGGAAGCCGACGTCATCCGAACGTTGTCCCGGATCGAACCCCTGCGCATCGTAGCCGGCACCGGCGCCGGGGATGCCCCGGCCCGGGGGGTGACCCTCGTGTTGAACCCCCTGGTGGTCCGGCTGCCGCTGGAGGGCGTGGTGGACTTGTCGGCGGAACGGCAGCGTCTGCAAGAGGAACTGACCGGCGTCAGAAAGAACCTGGACCGGGTGGAAAAGCTGGTGAACAATCCGGATTTTCGGGCCAAGGCCCGGCCCGACGTGGTGGAGAACGAGGAAGAGCGGTTCCAGTCGTTGACCGAGCAGACCACGCGGCTGGAGCAAATCCTGGCCGACCTGGGCGCCTAGCCATCTAGCTGCGGGCGTCCGGCATTGCCGGCAGAGTGGGATTGGAAGCCCCGGGGAAGCCCCGAAGTTTGAACGCCGGGGGCAAGTTGAAACCGGAAAATCAAAAGGACTTGAAGAGGAATGGTTAGGACGATGGGATGGCAGTTGGTAACGCGGTTGGTAACGCGGTTGGTAACAACGGTGATATTGGGAATCTTGGCTGCCGGGTTGATTGTGGGTTGTGGGGGCGAAGAACCGACGGCCATTCCCGCGCCCACCCCGGCGTCGGCTCCGGCCGTTGCGCCGACTCAGGAACCGTTGCCAACGCCGGACCCCACGCCGACTCGGATGCCGCCCCCGGCGCCTACCTCGACTCCAGAGCCCGCGCCAACGCCCATGCCTGAACCGACGGCAACCCCGGCGCCAACGGCAACCCCGGAGCCGACGGCAACGCCCATGCCCGAGCCGACGGCAACCCCGGCGCCCGAGCCGACGGCAACCCCGGCGCCCCAACCGACGGTGCCATCGGATACCGGCTTGCGGCCCAGCAACCGGCCGCCCCACATCTTTGTCGGGACGGCCCAACTCAACGGCGCGCCCGCCCCGGTTGGAACCGCCATATCGGCAATGGTTGGCGCTTTCCAGGTTGGCTCCGGCTCGGTGACGTCTGCCGACGGCGGGTTTTCGGTGATCACGGTCCCCTACCCGGACCAGATGGTGACGTTCATGGTCGGAACGGCCCCGGCCAGCCAGGCGGCGGTCCGCACCGTGGTCGGCGGGAGCACAGTGCTAACCCTTACCGCGTCCAGGTAGTAACCGGCAGGTAGTAACCCGGCACGGTGGGGTTGTTGACGGGGCCGGCGGGTCAACCGGAGTCCGCCCCATAACGCTTGGGGCGATAAGGGGGTGCTGCCAGGTTGAGTAATGAAATGGGCATAATCGGCTATCCCATCGGCCATTCCATATCGCCGGTTTTCCAGCAGGCGGCGCTGGACCACTGCGGCATCGACGCAACTTACCAGGCTTGGGAAGTTGCGCCGGACGAGATTGCCGGGTTTGTCCAAAGCCTCCGCCGGCCCGGTATGCTGGGTATCAACGTCACGATCCCTCACAAAGAGGCCGTGATTCCTCACCTGGACGAGGTTGACGACTGGGCCGCCGAGGCCGGAGCGGTCAACACCATCGTCAACCGCGACGGCCGTCTCACCGGACACAACACCGACGGCTCCGGCTTT
Organism: Dehalococcoidia bacterium; assembly: GCA_965262735.1. Lineage (GTDB taxonomy): Bacteria > Chloroflexota > Dehalococcoidia > Lucifugimonadales > UBA3495 > CATOSK01. The sequence continues at coordinate 1,820,036 of CBDHFS010000002.1, forward strand.
CTGAGGGCGTTGCGCGAGGGCGGGCAGTTTGAACCGGCGGGCGGCAACGTCCTGGTGCTGGGAGCCGGAGGCGCCGCCCGGGGCGTCGTGCTGGCCCTGCTGCGGGAAGGAATTGCCCAGTTGGTGGTAGCCAACCGCACCCGGCAGCGGGCCGAGGCCCTGGTGCGGCTGGCCGACTCCCGAGGCGTTCCGGCGCAGGCCATATCGCTGGACTGGAACGACCTGTCCCTGGGCGCCGTCCAGTCGGGCCTCATCGTCAACTGCACCACCCTGGGCATGACCCACGGACCGGCGGCCGCGGCCACCCCGCTTCTGATGAACCAGATTCCCCCCACATGCCTGGTCTACGACCTGGTGTATAATCCGCTGGAAACCCCATTGCTGCGCGAGGCGGCGCGGGCCGGGGCCGGCGTCCTGGGCGGCATTCAGATGCTGGTCTACCAGGGAGCGGCGTCTTTCGAGATGTGGACCGGCCAACCCGCCCCCGTGCCCGTCATGCTGGAAGCCGCCGCCCGGGCGATGTCCGCCTCGAACCCTGACGGAGATGCCTAGTTCGGACAGACTGGTTTCTTCCGTCCAGCTCTTGCCGGGGGAGTAGAAATGGGAGGATTTGTAACAACCTTCATCGTGCTTCTGGTAATTGGTCTTATCGTATGGGGTTTAGTAAAGACCCGCAGCGGAGATCAAACCTTTACCGACGAGAGGGGAAGAACCCGCTGCAAAAAATGCACGTCGGCAGCGGGGAATCCAAAGGTCGCTTATGTTTCTGAGATCGTTGCCGAACGCGCATCAGACATGGCGAAAAGATACGGTAATGACTTTCGCGTTTATAAAGGTACACGGTGCAAATACTGGCATTTGACATCTCAAGTACAACGAACAGTACGACGAACGCGCCGAACGCGCCGATACTAACTGGTGAACATTCTTATCCCGGCGTTGCTGCCGGGATATTCTTGGCGAGGTGGTTAACATGATCCGCTGGTTCACTGCTGGCGAGTCCCACGGCCCCGGTCTGCTGATAATCGTGGAAGGCATTCCCGCCGGTCTGCCGTTAAGCGAGGAGTACATAGATGTCCACCTGGGCCGCCGCCAAAAAGGGTACGGCCGCGGTGGGCGGATGCTCATTGAACAGGACCACGCCAGGATCGGGTCCGGCGTCCGGCACGGGCGCACCCTGGGCAGTCCCATCGGAATGAACATCGAAAACAAGGACTGGGCCAACTGGCTGGAAGCAATGGCCATTGAGTACGTTGAAAACCCTTCCCAGGAAGGCCGCAACCGCCGCGTGACCCGCATCCGCCCCGGTCACGCCGACCTGCCCGGCACCATGAAGTACGGCTTTGACGACGTGCGCAACTCACTGGAGCGGGCCAGCGCCCGGGAGACGGCGGCGCGGGTGGCCGCCGGCGCCATTGCCATGCGCCTGCTGGAAGAGTTCGGAATCAACCTGCACAGCCACGTAATATCCATCGGCCCGGTTACGGCCCAACCCCCGGAGTCTTTGGACTGGGACGCCATTGAGGAATCCCCGGTGCGCTGCGCCGACCCGGAAGCCGCCGAACGCATGATGACCGAAATTGACGCCACCCGCGACGCTGGGGACACCATCGGCGGCGCCGTCGAAGTTATCGCCGACAACGTTCCCATCGGCTTGGGTTCCCACGTCCACTGGGACCGGAAAATCGACGGATTGATTACCCAGGCGCTCATGTCGATTAACGCGGTCAAGGCCGTGTCCATCGGCCCCGGCTGGGAGATAATCGACCGCCGCGGCTCCCAATTCCAGGACGTAATCGAGCCGGTTACCGATCCCGATCACCCCTGGCAGCGGCTGACCAACCGGGCCGGCGGCGTCGAGGGCGGCATGACCGACGGGATGCCCGTGGTGGCCCGTTTCGCCATCAAGCCCATCGCCACCCTGCACAACCCGCTGCCGTCGGTGGACCTGGACACCGGGGAACCAGTGCAGGCCCACTTCGAGCGTTCCGACGTCTGCCAGGTGCCGCCCGCCGGGGTAATCGGCGAGGCGATGGTCGCCCTGGTGCTGGCCGGAGCGTTCATGGAAAAGTTCGGCGGCGACTCCATCCCCGAAACCCGCCGCAACTACGAGGGGTATTTGAAGACGGTGGGGCCAAGAAAGGTTTATCGGTAGAGTTTCAGTCTAATCAGGGTTGATGCTCCAAAACAAAGAACTTGGTAGCAAACGCAGAAGCATGAGCTCCGTATAACCGCTCATTCCTGAAACAGGTGCATAATGTGGCGCATCAATTTTTACAAAGAAAAACTCTTGCTTTTGGGCTCCGTCATTGGGTCCTTTGGGACCGTGCTAAGCCCGAATCCACCGAAGGAGGGCGTCGGGTCAGCGTCCTGAAGTGGCCAAAGGGTGCTCCTCTGAATCTGGGATAATGGTTTTGTAACAGCAAACCGGTCCCAGAAAAGGAGCACCCAATAGATGCTACCACGCCGCCACCCCGACCGCATCCGTATCGCCTTCGACGACCACCGCCTGGTGACCAACGCTGGGCTGCTCCTTCCGGCCACCCTGGCCCGGCACCTGGGCCTGCCCGAACTGGTACAGGAGCACCTGGACTTGGGCGAAGCGCCGGGCCGGGCCAACACCGGAGACAAGATCATGACGCTGGTGTCCTCCGCTCTGGCGGGCGGCGACTGCATCGACGACGCCGATGTGTTGCGCACTGGCAGGACGGCCTGCGCTCTCGGCTGCGTAGTCAAGGCGCCCTCCACCCTGGGCACTTTCCTGCGCAGCTTCAGGTGGGGCCACGTCCGTCAGTTGGACCGGGTGAGCCGCGAGCTGCTGGCCCGGGCCTGGCAGGCGGGGGCCGGACCCGGCGACGCGCCATTCACCATCGACCTTGATTCGACGATCTGCGAGACTTACGGACTGGCCAAGGAGGGCGCCCGCCACCACGGCTATACCGGTGCACGGGGCTATCACCCACTGCTGGCCGTCGCCGCCGGAACCGGCGACGTGCTGATGGCCCGGCTGCGCGAGGGCCGGTCCAACACCGCCCGGGGCGCCGCCCACTTCCTGCGTGAGACGGTGAGCCGGGTTCGCTGCGGCGGGGCCAGCGGGCAGCTCACCATGCGTGCCGACAGCGGCTTCTATACCCACGCCGTGGCCGCCGTCTGCCGCCGGATGGACGTCCGCTTCTCCATCACCATCCGCCAGCACAAAAGCCTGCACAATCTCATCGAGGCGATACCCGAAGATGCCTGGACGCCGATTCCTTACTGGATGGACGGCGCCGCCGATGTGGCCGAAACCACCTACACCCCCTTCCAGAGCGAGCCGGATGCCGCGCCGGTGCGGCTCATCGTCCGGCGGGTGAAGCCGGCGCCCGGTTCTCAACTGGCTCTCTTCGCCACCTACAGCTATCACGGCTTCATCACCGACCGGGACGGAAAGACCCTGGAACTGGAGGCCGACCACCGCCGCCACGCCGAGATCGAGAATGCGATACGCGACCTCAAGTACGGCGTCGGGCTGAACCATCTCCCCTCGGGCCGCTTCGCTGCCAACGGCGCCTGGCTGGCGGTACAGGTGATGGCCCACAACCTGGCCCGCTGGACCGCCCGCATCGGCCTCGGTGAGCGGACCGTGACCACCAAGACCCTCCGGCGGCGGTTCTTCGCCCTGGCCGGACGGCTCACCCGCTCGGCACGCCGGATCACCCTGCATCTTCCCAAGCGCTGGCCCTGGGAGGAGCAGTTCAGCCGCGCCCTGGCCCGACTGCGAGCCATTCCACTCCCAGCCTGACGGCGCCCGTCCGCCACTGACCCGCCAGCCAACCCAACGTCCCCGCAAACTCGCGCCAGCCCAGTCCGCGAGCGCCTCTTGCCGTGTCCTATCCCGCCATCTCGCTCGCCACAGCCACTGCAGGCCGACATCGGCGCCCCCCAAAGCGCCTGCAGACCGCCGCCAACCTCCCATCTACCCGAATTCGAGCCCGGATTATCGCGCCTGTAACTCCCTCACCCCCTTCCGCTGTCCTCACGCCGTCCATCCCTGTCCATCGGTGGATTCGGGCTAAGCGTTACAATTCCACTCCTGATTGCGTCTCAGATTATCTCATGGTGGATGATAGTGCTTATTGTTACCTTTGTTGTACTGATGGTTTTAGCAATGACAATGGTATTGATTGTAGTTCTTAAATCGGATACACCGACTAAGGTGTACAAAATCGAAGACAAATGGAGAATTCGTAACTATATGTTTCACTGGATATCGAGCGGAGGACGCGTTGCGATTTGGACCCGAGATATGAGTTGGGTCGAAGATGCGGAAATGAACCAGTTGTTGCGCCGCAAATCCGAAGCGAAAGAACTGATAATTTGCCTGCCACGGGATAATGATAAAAGCAATTCCCTAAATAAACAGGGGGCCGAGGTATTTGCCTATGGTGGCTTCTCGGACTCTCCTGGTGCTAGCTTTACGATTGTCAACTACGACCACCCCGGCTCAAGGGTAGCTGTGGGTATGCGTAGGGGTAATCTACACATCATTCAGGAATTCTCAGCGGATGATCATCCAGCGTTTCACATGGCCCAAAAATTGGTAGGACTGGTACGGGAGCAGAATCGTGCTGGTGAATAATAAACTATTGGTCAAGCCTGCGGTAGACAAATCCGCGGATGATATAGGAAAGGAATGGGGTCGGATTGCCCATACCCGCCATAAGCAAATCGACGGCGGCAATGACCTTAGTTTTAGCCACGTCCTGATGCCAACGGTCCTTGACCTTCTGAAAGACTGCGACCTAAACCGGGTTATTGACTTGGGGTGCGGTACCGGCGAGCTAACCGACGAGCTTGCACGGGTTTCCGGCGAAGTTGCCGGGGTGGATTTGTCCTCGCTCAGCATAGAAATCGCCGAGGAAACTTGCGCCGGGTCGCCCAACATTTCTTTTTTTGCCGGCGCCGTAGAAGACTTCGCCAAGCATTGGACCGGCCCGCGTTTTACTACTGCTGTAGCTAATATGACCCTCATGACGTGCTTGACCTTGGATTCATTCGTCGGCGCCGCTGCCAAGCTGATTGCTCCAAGAGGATGTTTTATCGGCACCATCACTCATCCCTGGTTTTGGCCGCATTACTGGGGATATGCCAATGCCGATTGGTTTAGTTATCACCAAGAGGTTGTTGTTGAAGCGCCCTTCAGGATTTCGGCTGAAGCGACCGACTACATTACTACCCACGTTCACCGGCCGCTAACCAAGTACCTAAACTCTCTATCACGGGCGGGTTTTCTGGTTGACCGCATCCTGGAGCCTTATCCTAATGAAGAAATCCAAGCCCTTTACCCGGAGCGTTGGGAATTTCCCAGGTTTCTTGCTTTCCGGGCCTCAATGGTTCCAGCGTGAAGAAACACATCTTAAGATTCTTAACTCCGTTTCCGTGTAGACCTTTTTTGCGGTTTCTGGTAGACTGGCGAAGGTTCCTGGATTCCCCAAGTTCTTAGGAGTGAAACATGGAAGGAAAGGTCCAAGTCGAAATCACGTACTGCGTTCCTTGACAGCACCTCGCTACCGCCACGTGGATGGCGAATGAGTTTTTCCGGGCCTATGGTCCCGACGTTGCTGTCACCATCTCCCCTCGCGGCCAGGCCATCATGGAAGTCTTCGTCGACGGAGAGAAAATCTTCGACCGGAAGGCCGAAGGCAATATCTACCCCGACTTGGGCCGGGTTCGCAAGATGAAGGAAGCCATTACGGCCAAGATCGCCGAAGTGGACGCAGTTCCCGTTCTCGCCGACAACTAGACCGGCGGGTCCCACATCAGGACAAAGTTCAGCCCCTCTTGACTACAAGAGGGGCTGATTCGTTTCTAAGTGGCTTGCAGCCGGGTCCTCCGATGTATCGTCCTGCTCCGGCGGACGCTGTTCTCCGGTGGGCAGGCCCAGTCTGGCTGAGACGTGGCTCCAGATTTCATCCCGTACCTCGTCCGCGCTGCGGCTTGCGTCAACGATCACCCACCGCTCCGGGCTGCTCCGGGCCAGCCGGAGGAACCCGTCCCGAACCCTGGTGTGAAAATTCAACGGCTGGTCCTCAAACCGCCGCGTGCCGGCCACGTCCTGCCTGACCGGATTCGCCGCACCGGACGGTTCGGACGTTTCCAGGTCCGGTGTTTCCAGGTCCAGTGTAAGCTGCGGATTGCCGGTCCGCCTTAGCCCTTCCTCCGGGCCGATGTCCAGCAGCAGGGTGAAATCGGGCAGCCTGCCCTGTGCCGCAAAGTCGTTAAGCCGGTGTATCGTGTCGACGTTGATGCGGCGGCCGTAGCCCTGGTAAGCGACCGACGAGGCCTCGAACCGGTCGGCCACCACCGTAATGCCCCGGGTCAGGCTGGGCTGGATGATTTCGGTCACCAGTTGGGCGCGGGCAGCCTCGAACAGCAGCAACTCCGACTCCCGGGAAAGAGGCCGGTCGCTCTTCAGGTAGTTCCGCAGGTACTCACCCAAAACCGTCGTCCCCGGCTCGTGGACCAGGGTGGCGCGTATGCCGGCGTCCTGAAGACGCCGCACCAGCAGCGCCGCTTGGGTTGACTTGCCGGCGCCCTCGCCGCCTTCCAGGGAAATAAAAACAGGGCTTGCCACGACTGACCTCGGGTTGGGATGGATTAGCTTGACGGGATGCCTGCCGGAATAGTGATGTGGCAGCTTGCAATCTGCTTGCAATCTGTTTGAATGCTACCCGTTTCCTGCCCTTGGCTTCAAGGCTAGGTGGCCGTATCTTCAGGACGATTGCGAAGTCTTCGGAGTCCGTGCCGTGGCCTGGTCCAACTAGAGGAAGTCCTTCGAGGATCTCAGGACGAACGATTAAGTTCCCTTAGCAATCGTTCAGTTCTATCCAGGTAACTGTTCAGGCTTGAGGGGAGCGGAGTGGCTGATGGCGGAATATGGGGGCTGGGTTACGTTGGGGGATTCATCCCCCAAACCCCCTGGAAAAAATTGGCAGTTGCCTGAAACCAATTCATCTCACCAAGTCTGAACTGTTACTTTTGATCACCCGCGTTGCCCCTGGCCCGGCGCCGCTGATATACTTGGCTACGGCATCCCGATTTTGCATCCGCTGTACCCGCCATTGCCAAAGGTTATGGAATACGAAACCGTCATCGGGCTGGAAGTCCACGTCCAACTGCTCACCCGCAGCAAAATGTTCTGCGGCTGTCCGGCGCAGTATCAGGCCGCCGCGCCCAACAGCAACGTTTGCCCGGTGTGCCTGGGCCTGCCCGGCACCCTGCCCGTCATCAACCGCCGCGCCGTCGAGCACACCATCACCACCGGGCTGGCCCTCAACTGCCAAATCCCCGAGTTTTCCAAGTTCGACCGCAAGAACTACCCCTACCCCGACCTGATGAAGGGCTACCAGATTTCCCAGTACGACCTTCCCCTGGCGGTCAACGGCTGGCTGGAAATCGAGGTTGACGACGAGGTAAAGCGGATTAGCGTTGAGCGGGTCCACTTAGAAGAAGACGTGGCCAAGCTCCAGCACGTCCAATCGCACAACGGCCCCGCCTACAGCCTGGTGGACGTCAACCGCTCCGGTACGCCCCTAATGGAAGTCGTCAGCGCGCCGGATATGCGGTCGCCGGAGGAGGCCCGGGCTTACCTGACCACCCTGCATTCCATCGTTCAGTACCTTGGTGTTTCTGCGGCCAACATGGAAGAGGGCAACTTCCGCTGCGACGCCAACGTCAGCATCCGGCCCTGGGGCAGCGCCGAGTACGGCACCCGGACCGAGGTCAAGAACATGAACAGCTTCCGCTCAGTGTACCTAGCCCTTAACTACGAGGTGGAACGCCAGGCGAGGGTCCTGGACGACGGCGGGAAGGTCACCCAGGAGACGCGGGGGTGGGTTGACGACCGGGGCGTCACCGTGTCCCAGCGCAGCAAGGAGTACGCCCACGACTACCGCTACTTCCCGGAGCCGGACCTGCCGCCGCTGGTGGTTGCTCCCGGTTGGGTGGAAGACCTGCGCTCCCGCCTGCCCGAGCTGGCCACCCAGCGCAAGAACCGCTTCATGCATCAGCTTGGCCTGCCCGAAGCCGATGCGCGGCAGCTAACCGACGTTAAGGCAATGGCCGACTACTTCGAAGCGGCGTTGGCCCTGAAACCCGGCGGCGGCCCCGCGCTGGCCAAGGGCGTCTGCAACTGGATGATGGGCGACCTGAGCCGCCTGATGAATCTGGCCGGCCAGGACATCACGTCTGCCCGGTTTACGCCCGCCCACATGGTGGAGTTGATTGACCTGATAGACACCGGCGCGCTCAGTGTCACAATGGGCAAAACCGTGCTGGAAGAGTCTTTCGAGCGCGGCGACCCGCCGGGTAAAATAGTCGAAGCCAGGGGGTACGCGCAAATCAGCGACGCCTCGGTGGTCGAGACTGCGGTGACCCAGGCGTTGGAAGCCAACCCCAAGGCCGTGGAAGACTACCTGGGCGGCAAAGAGTCCGCCGCCGGATTCCTGGTCGGCCAGGTAATGCGCCTGACGCAGGGCCAGGCCAATCCGGGCGTAGTGCAGCAATTGGTCAAAGAAAAGCTGGAGACGGTCAGGAACGCCTGACGGCCTCCGAGGTCCTTAATGTCCTTCCTCAACATGGCCCAAATCATCGTATCCGTGGTCCTCGTGCTGATAATCTTGTCCCAGGTGAGAGAGGGCGGCAGCGGCTTGTTCGGCAGCGCCCAGACCTCCGGCCGCACCCGGCGCGGGCTGGAAAAGACCCTGTTCCAGTTCACCATCGTGCTGACGGCGGTGTTCTTGGCCGTGTCCATCGTCAGCGTCCGATTCGCGGGCATCTAGCCGCGCTTGGGCATGGCCCCCTCCCGTCCCATCGTACTTACGACCGACTTCGGCTTGGCCGATTCCTACGTGGGGGTGATGAAGGGAGTCATCCTAGCCATCAACCCCTCCGCGCTCATCGTTGACCTGACCCACCTGGTCCGGCCGCAAGACTTGGCTCAAGCCGCGTTCATCCTTAAGACAAGCCATGCCTTCTTCCCGCCCGGTTCCATTCACGTCGCCGTGGTGGACCCCGGCGTGGGCACCGCGCGCAAGGCGGCGCTGCTGACCTGTCCCGCCGGGACGTTCGTGGCGCCGGACAACGGCATCCTCAGCGGCGTCCTGGGCGGGTACGCGCCACACCCGCCCGCCAGTGCGGACATCGTGCCGGTCCCGGCCCGATGCGCCGCCTACGAGTTGGCCAACCCCGGCTACCAACGGCAGCCGGTCAGCAGCACGTTCCACGGGCGAGACATATTCGCCCCTGCTGCCGCCCATCTTTCGCTGGGCGTCCCGCCGTCCGACTTCGGGCCGGCGGTCTCAGAAATGACCTGGCTGCCGACCCCGGAGCCGGTCCGCGACGGCGGGAGCATTGCCGGACAGGTCATCTACGCCGACCACTTCGGCAACCTGGTGACCAACATTTCCGGGGAAATGCTGCGGGACGCTTCATCCGTCAGTATCGAGTTCAAGTCCTGCCGGATGACCGGTCTGCACCGCACGTTTCTGGGCAACCTGGAACATCCGCCGGGCCAACCCCTGGCCCTGATTGGCAGCAACGGCTACCTGGAAATCGCCGTTCCCAACGGCAGCGCGGCGTCCCTGCTGGATGCAGGCCCCGGCGAGCCGGTGGTGGTACACGCCGGCTAATGCCCCTGCGGCGACCAACCTGAACGACACAAACCGGCCCGCCCAAGTGTGCTATCACAACGCTATCATGCTATGATGCTATCAATTGATGATGGAGATGGGTAATGGCAACGGTTAATATACGGCGTCTGGATGATGAAGTTGTTCGGCAGTTGAAGGTCCGCGCCGCCGAAAACAACCGCTCTCTGGAAAGCGAGGCCCGGCATATATTGGAGCAGACCGTCGAGAATGACCTAACCAAGAAGATGCGGGCATTCCGGGTCCGAGCGCAACAGTTTCGGGAGGAGACCGGAGGCCAAGCTCAAACTCCTTCCCACGTCTTGATTAGGGAAGACCGGGACGGCGGGCATGGGTCTGCCTGATGCGGTTGGTCGTAGACGCCAGCGTGGCCATGAAGTGGCTGGTCCAAGAGGAACACTCGAATGTTGCCGACCAAATCCTCGACGGCCAGCACGAATTATATGCTCCCCGTTTGATGGCGTCCGAGGTCGGCAATGCGCTGTGGCGGAAGGTCCGCATGGGAGAAGTCCAGCGGGCTCAGGCCGGAGTGTTGGCCGCACTGATTGCCGAAATGGGCGTGAAATGGGCGGATGACGTGGCGCTCTGCGCCGATGCCGTACGATTGGCCGTAGCTCTGGACCGGACGGTGTACGACTGCACCTACCTCGCGTTGGCTCATCGGGTTGGTGCGACGTTGGTGACCGCCGACGAGCGCTTTGCCAATGCGCTTTCAGGCACTGAACACAGCGGTTCCGTCGTGGTACTGAAGGACATGGCCGAGGAATCGGGCGCAGATGGATGACTCAGACAACCTGAAAGGTCGGCTCCGTGGAGTACCGCTCCGTTGACGCCGGGTACTTCGAAAAGCGCAAGCTTTGGGTCAATCCGGGGACCCCGCGCCAACGGGCGAAAGCTATGACTTGTGACACTCCGCCATTGACACCTGCCATTACGTTTCTCTAACGTTGATAGCAGCCGGTGAACACCCCTTGCTCCAACCACCGTCCAAATCATGATTAACGGCGGAAGTCACTGCCCAATTCTGGAGAGTCAAACCTGTCCCAGCCCGTGGGAACCCAACTCCCCAGCGACAAAACACGACAAACCCCCGCCAAACTGCGACATTCCCACGACAAAAGCGGCGTTGAACGCGACAAATCCCGACAAAACATCCGTCGTCCCGCGCTCAAATGTCGTGGCTTGTCGTATATTTCAGCAATTTGGCCCCGTCGCTTCTGCTGCGCCAAAAACCCGAACCCGGACCTCGGGTGACCGGGGGCGTTGGATTCAAGTACGATCGCCTCCGGCATCGCAACGCCCCGCTATTGACATGGGACTGCCTGATGCTACTATGAGAGCAATTCGGCGGGGAGGAATCGCCTTCCGGCCCACCTGTCCGGCCCGTATTGGCTTACCCAACCGACTCACACACATTTATGGCGGCGCATTCGTTTATCGGGGGACGCGTAATGGACTTTAATCGGGAAACCCTGCTGGAACTGTACAAAACCATGACCACCATCCGGCACTTCGAGGAACGGGGCATCCCCGAAACCGGCCAACGGCAAATGTCCGCCTCGGTACACTCCTCGGCGGGACAGGAAGCTGTCCCCACCGGCATCTGCGCCCACCTGACCGTTGAAGACTATATCGGCAGCACCCACCGGGGGCATGGCCACTGCATCGCCAAGGGCGTTGACCCCAAGCTGATGATGGCCGAGTTGTTCGGGCGGGTGACCGGCCCCAACAAGGGCAAGGGCGGCTCGATGCACATTGCCGACATGAGCAAGGGGATGCTGGGCACCAACGGCGTGGTTGCCGCCAGCGTACCGTTGGCCGTGGGCGCGGCCCTCACGTCCAAGCTCAAGCGCTTGGGGCGGGTGTCGGTCGCCTTCTTCGGCGACGGCGGCGCCAACCAGGGTGTGCTCCACGAGTGCATGAACCTGGCCTCGGTGTGGAAGCTGCCGGTGATTTTCTGCTGCGAAAACAACGGCTATGCCGAGTCAACCCCGGTGGAATACGGGTTGTCCACCGCCAACGTCGCCGACCGCGCCGCCGGGTATGATATGCCCGGCTTCACCGTGGACGGCATGGACGTTTTCGCCGTCTACGAAGCGGCGGAGCAGGCGGTGGCCCGGGCCCGGGCCGGAGATGGCCCGACCCTTCTGGAGTGCCGCACCTACCGCTTCTACGGCCATACCGTGTTTGACAATCCCCTTACCTACCGCACCAAAGAGGAGGAAGACTCGTGGCGGGCGCGGGACCCGCTGAAGCAGTTCCGCGAGCGGGTCATCCCGGAGGGTTCCATCACCGCCGAAGAGTTGAACCGGCTGGACCAGGAAGCGGAAGACATGATGGAAGAAGCCATCCGCTTCGCCGACGAAAGTCCCATGCCCGAACCCTTCGAGCTTTACGAAGACGTTTACGTAGACTACCCCCTGGATATGATGCGGCGCGGCGTCAACATGGGGGCCTAGCCACATATCGGGAACCCCGGAAATGCCCGGCAGGGCCCGATTTTTTGTATGGACGGACTACCTGAAGCATCGGTCTGAAACGAGGGGATTCACTTTAGGAGTCATCGAGCAAATCGTCAGATTTTCTGAGGAAAGATATTTCGACACCTTGACGCGCCGAAACCTCGTTATAGGAAGGCACGGTAACCAGTTAGTTTTGGTCCCTTACGAAGAGGATGGTGACGTAGTTACACCGATTACCGTTCATTCGACTGACCGCCAACAGATTAACCTGTACGTGCTAACCGGGAGGTTCGTTCCTTGAACGAAACCCATTTATACTATTTTGAAACAGAGGACGTCCTCCATCTCGTCATTGCCGAGGGGGAAGAGTCCCGAAGCGTTGAACTCTACCCCAACATTACCGCCGAACTTAACAGTCAAGGGGAGCTAATCGGCATCGAGATACTAAACGCCCGGGAATTCTTGCGTGATTCCCTCTTGGGGACCGCGCAAGCCAAGCTTCTCGGTCTCACCGGCCCAGAGCATTAGACGCCGGTCTTCGCTCCGCCATTCCGGACGACTCGAAATGAAGGAACAGGATTGTAGCTACGCAAGGTCCTTTGACTATCACCGAAGGCGTCTTGGTGGACCAGTCAGGCCAATTCATTACAGCGAGTACCCCATTGATTTCGTAAAGGGAGTGTAGCCCACAGGGTCCTGCCAGCGATATTCACCGACTCTCCAACCCGCCGCCGTTAAGGAGCAAGTTATGACTATGACCAGCACCGCCGCCCGGGAGATTCTCTACCGAGAGGCCATCAACGAAGCCCTGCGCCAGGAAATGGAGCGGGACGAGACCGTCATTATCATGGGCGAGGAAATCGCTGGCGGCGCGGGCCGCGAGCATCTGGGCATCGTTGACGCTTGGGGCGGGCCTTTCCGCACCACCGTCGGCCTGATTCAGCAGTTCGGCCCGGACCGGGTGCTGGACACGCCGTTGTCCGAAGCGGCCTTCGTCGGCACCGCCATCGGCGCCGCCTCCACCGGAATGCGCGCAATCGCCGAGTTGATGTTCGTCGACTTCGTCGGCGTTTGCATGGACCAACTCCTGAACAACGCCGCCAAAATGCGCTATATGTTCGGCGGACAGGTCAAGGTTCCCTTTACCCTCTTGACCCGCATCGGCGCCGGGTTCGGCAGCGCAGCCCAGCATTCCGAGTCCTTCTACTCGATTTTCAGCCACATCCCCGGCCTCAAGGGCGTGGTGCCATCCGACCCCTACACCGCCAAGGGCCTGCTGACCGCGGCCATTCGGGACGATGACCCGGTGGTGTACTTTGAGCACAAGGGGCTGTACGGCAACCGGGGTTCAGTGCCCGAAGAATCCTACGTACTTCCCTTGGGCAAGGCCCGCACGGTGCGGCCCGGCTCCGACATTACCCTGGTGGGCATCTCCCGCATGACCTGGGTTTGCACCGAAGCCGCCGACGAACTGGCCAAAGGGGGCATTAACGCCGAGGTGGTAGACCTGCTCAGCGTTTCGCCCATTGACTACGACCACGTCATTGATTCCGTCAAGCGCACTCACCGGCTGGTGGTGGTGGACGAGGACACGCCGGTTTGCAGCATCGCCTCCGACATTTGCGCTAGGGTCGCCGAAGAAGCCTTCGAGTATCTGGACGCCCCACCGTCACGGGTCACGGCGCCCCATACGCCGGTTCCTTACAGCCGCCCGCTGGAAAACACCTACCTGCCCAACGCGGCGCGGGTCACGGCCACCGTGAACCGGCTGATTAACGGTTAGTCCAACTCCAAGGCCAAGAGACTGTCTCTAAACCCGTTCGTTCTGAGGTCCTCAAAGGACTTCCTTATGAAATAGTTTCTCAAGCGCTTTTGACCACCCCGCCCGTCGAGGGCCTGATTTGAGGAGGTAAGACCATGACCACCGTAGGCGCCGGAACATACACTTACCAGGAGGTCCGGGACTGGCCCAAGCTGCCCGGCGGCATGACCCTGGGTTCGGTCAGCGCCATCGCCACCGACTCCCAGGACAACGTATATATCTTCAACCGCAAGGACCCGCCGGTGGTGATTTGCGATTCGGACGGCAACTACCTCAACGGTTGGGGCAACGGGGCGTTCGTCTACGCCCACGGGTTTTACATCGCTCACGATTTGGTATATCTCACCGACCGGGATACCTCCATCTGCATGATATATACCCTGGACGGCAAGCCGGTTAAGATGCTGGGCCAGCACGGGGTCCACTCGGACACGGGTTGCGAGCGTCCCATGGACCCGGTGCCCCGGCCCGCCGGCCCTTTCAACTATCCCAGTGAGATGGTCCCCAGCCCCTGGGGCGACCTCTACGTCTCCGACGGTTACCGCAACGCCCGGGTCCACCGATTCGACGGCGGCGGCAACCTGCTCCAGTCCTGGGGAACCTGGGGCAAGACCGACCCCGGACAGTTCCACCTGCCCCACAGCATCCTGGTGGACGAGACCCACACCGTTTACGTCTGCGACCGGGAAAACCACCGGGTGCAGGTGTTTACCCCCAACGGCCAGTTCCTCGAAATGTGGACCGACATCCAGCGTCCCATGGACATCGCCGAGTTCACCGAAGGCAGCTTCCTCATCAGCGAGGGCACCCGGGCCACCGACGACGGCCAAGAACTGCCTTCGCGTTGCAGCATCGTAGGCAAGCACGGCGAGGTCCTGGCCCGGTGGCCGTCCCGCTCCGCCCACGGCTGCTGGGTGGACTCCAGGGGCGACGTCTACCTGGCGCTCACCGGCGACCAGTCCGTGGACAAGTTCGTCCGCCAGAGTTAGCGGCTGGGGGCCGGGCCCCAAGGTTGGAAGAATTTCCGCAGCAAGAAAGGAGAGGGTCGTTGAGCGGCCCTCTCCTTTCCTGACTCAAATGCTTTGCCGGCGGGTTGCTACTCCCTGGCGTCCAACCGGCCCAAGTTGCCTGGCCAGTCCAGTATCCGCTGGTCGGCGGTAACCAACTGGTGACCCGCGAGGGCGGTGGCGACGATCAGACGGTCGGCCGGGTCGCCGTGCATATCATCAAGAAGGCCGGCCCGGACGGCTGTCGCGCCGTCAATGGGGATTTCGACTAGCCCCTGCTCCAGCAGATCACTTCGCCACGCATTGGCGTCAGCCAAGAGCGTTAGACGATTTTTGACCTGTAGCATGGCAACCTCCCAGAACGTGATCGCGGAGACGGCTAAATCATTGGCATCCCGGGCACGGTCTATCACTTCGTTTGCTCGCCTGCCGAGTCTCCTTTCGTCAACTGACAACCAGATCAGGACTTGTGTGTCGAGCAAAATCACGGGTTGAGCACACGATCGGGGTCGGACTCGGCTTCCCACTCGACATCTATGGGTTCAATGATGTCGCCGTGAATCTGTATTATGTCCCGGTAACGCCCGAACCAGGGTTTCCGCTTTTCCTGGCAGGGCGTTAGTTTGGCCACGGGTTTGCCGTTCTTGGTAATGATGATTTCCTCGCCGGTTTCAGCCACCTCGTCCATGAGCTTCAGGCACTTGGCCTTGAACTCGGACGCCTTAATGGTCCGGGCGGCTGCGGGGTTGCTGTCCGTCGACATGGCACGCTCCTCCAAGTCTTGCATGAACACCATTGTAACAGGGCGATAACCGGGACAGAGCGCCGGGTCCGACCCAGAAACCGTCCTCAAAGCTCCCTCGTTTGCCATGGGAGAACGTGGGTATCGAGGAGTATCAAGACAGGTTTTCGTCTGCGTCGGAGGGGACGCTAAACCACTCGGCAGGCATAGGAGAAACGATGTCGCCGTGAATCTGGATTAGATCCCGGTCGCGTCCAAACCAGGGTTTTCGCTGTTCCTGGCAGGGCGTTAGTTTGGCCACTGGTTTGCCGTTCTTGGTAATGATGATTTCCTCGCCGGTTTCGGCCACCTCGTCCATGAGCTTCAGGCACTTGGCCTTGAACTCGGACGCCTTAATGGTCCGGGCGGCTGCGGGGTTGCTGTCCGTCGACATGGCGCGCTCCTCCGGGTCTTGCATGACCACCATTGTAACAGGGCAATAACCGTGGCAACGCCGCGCCAAGTGTAACTGTTCAGGGTTGAGGGGAGCGGAGTGGCTGATGGCGGAATATGGGGGTTGGGTTACGTTGGGGGATAAATCATCCAAGCCCCCTGCCCCAAGCCCCCTGAAAAAAGTGGCAGTTGGCTGAAACTAATTCATCTCACCAAGTCTGAACTGTTACCGCCAAGTTTAGAAGCAGCGTTTCACGCAGCTTGTTGATACAATCCGTTGATTCAGCCCGTTCGTCCTGAGGCCCTCGAAGGACTTCCTTGCGAACGGTTTTCCTCGAGCACGGGGGGCCGGCCGGGAGGCCGGGCGAACAGGACGAACACGGCGGTCAAGGCGCCCAGGATGGCGAAGGCGATTAGGGCGATGTCGTAGCTGTGGGTCAGGTCAAACACCACTCCCGACGCCACCGCTCCCACGGCCTGCTCCAGGCTGGTGAAGGGCTCGGTAACGCCGCGGATCGCGCCCAGCGACTGCCGCCCGTAGTAGTCGGCGAAGGCCACCGGCGGCACCGACAGCATACCGCCCACGCCGAACCCGAACAGGGAAGAGTAGATGAGGGCCCCCACCGTGTTGTCCGCCCAGATGAACAGAAGAGCGGGGCCAGCCACCGCCGCGGCCACCGCCGCCAGCACGTACCGGACCGGGAACTTCTCGGCGACCCAGCCCCACGCCAAGCTGCCCGCTCCCATGAACGCCGCGCTCAGGCTGATGCCAAGTCCGGCGAAAACCGCGCTGAGACCTTCGTCGCGCAGCAGGGCCGCCAGGTGGGTGTTTATTCCAGCCTGCACCAAGAACAACGTACCGACCCCGCTGGCCAGAATCCACAGGGCCGGCGTCCGCATGGCCGCTTTCAGGGTCCACGCCGGTTCCTCCGGAGTCGGTGTCCCCCCCGCACCGCCGGAGTCGTCCTCTACGTCGCCGTCGGGACGCAGCCCCAGGTCTTCGGGCCGCTGCACGATGAGGAGCGTCACCGGGACCAGGGCCACAATCCAGACCAGCACTCCCAGCACAATCCACGCCTCGCGCCAGCCCCGACTGGCGATAATGGCCGACGCGATGAGCGGAAACAGCACCAGGCCGATGGAGTGAGACCCGAACAGCAAGCCGTTGGCCCGTCCCCGCATCCGCACGAACCACCGGGACACGACGACCGAGGCGGCAATGGGAATGGGACTGGCGAAGATGACCCTTCCGACGCCGTAGGCGACGTAAAAGGCCACGGGGACGGTGGCCCACGCCAGCGAGATGGTGGACAGGCCCAGGATGAAGACGCTGGAGGCCAGCACCAGGCGCGCACCGTAACGGTCGACCAGCCATCCAACCACGGGCGACACCCCGGACGCAGCCAGTCCGCCGAAGCTGGCTGCCCCGGCGATAAGGGTGCGGCTCCACCCCAGTTCCTCGGCCAGGGGGAACATGAACACGGCGATGGTCAGGCTGGCGGCAGAGTTGCGGGCCACCTGGGTGCTCGCGGCGGAAAACAGGACCACCCATCCGTAATAAAAGGGAAGGGTACGGGACAGTCGCCGCGCCGGATGCATCATGGGAAGACAACCCCGCCAGCGCCGGTGGTCACCATGCCGAGCCGGGGGTTACGGGTTGCCGGGGCAGCAGCCACTAAACGCTCCAGAGTCAAGATGTTGCCAAAACTTGGTACGCCTATTATGCCAGTCAGGGTGCAGCGCAAGGTTGGGTGGTGGTTCTCCGCTGCGCCCTTTCCGGCGGGGTCCGCAAACCCGGCCAATGCGGACGGTCCCGCCGTAAGCATCGCCCCGGGCATTTCGCGCAAGGCCAACGCCGGGCTTGTCCATTGGCTCAATAATGCAGGCGGGAAACAACCGTGCATCGGTGGTAACAGTTCAGACTTGGTGAGATGAATTGGTTTCAGCCAACTGCCACCTTTTTCAGGGGGTTTGGGGCAGGAGGTTTGGGGGATTCATCCCCCAACGTAACCCAACCCCCATATTCCGCCATCATCCACTCCGCCCCCCTCAACACTGAACAGTTACCGGGGCCTGGACATGGTCTTTTAATTTTCGGGATACGGGGTTACGTTGGGGGATTCATCCCCCAAACCCCCTGAATTGGGGTAGTCCGGCAAACAATTAAAAGACCCTCGGTGCCCTGAATTCCCGCTTCGTAGGCTCTTCCGCGGGAAAGACTGGGTGTTACTTCATTGAAAAGCGATTGCCCTGGCCTCAACGTCATCTGGTCCTGGGGCCCCCGGCTTATGAGGACCCCGGCTTATGGGAACCCCTGCTTAGATGGGCAATACCGGCTCGGTCATGTTGCCGGGCAGGTCCAGCACCACCGAGTTGGCGTTGAAGGACAACATGGCGTAGTACCCCATCAGGCCGACCAGTTCGGCGAATCCCTGCCTGCCGAATTGGTCAAGTACCGCATCGAAGGTTGCCTGGCTGACCCGGTGGGTCTGGTAAAATTCGGTCCCCAGGTTAATCGCGGCGGACTCGTCGGCGGCCAGCGCCGGCAGCGGTCCGTTGTCCCGCAGGGCATCCACCAACGCATCGCTGAGTCCCTCCCGGCGTCCGGCGGCGGCATGGGCGTTCCAAATGTACTGGCAGTCCATGTTTCGGGCCGCAATCAGCATGGCCAATTCCTGTATCTTCCTGGGCAGGCTGGACTCGTTGCGGAGATAGGCCGAAAGGTGCATGGCCCGCTTGGCCATTTCGGGGCTGTTTTTCATAATGGAAGTGGGGCCGGACCCAACACCGTCCGGCGGCGCGGACACCTCGTCAAAGGCCGCTTGATGCTGTTCGGCAACCAGGTCTCGGCTAATCGGTGATAGACGCGCCATGATTGTCCTCCTCAATTCCCGCGATGTTACCGCAGAACGGGCAGGCGCGCGGTAGGCGTTGGCCGTCCGTCGGTTGGAAGGGATGATACCCCGACTCTGACTCCAGGACAAGCGGGCCTGCCCGAATTGTATGACCGGCCAGGACGTTCCCCACCGGAATCCGTAATGGCCGCCGGTATAGCCATAGGATTGTAGCGGCGCTGGTACGGGAGTATTATTGGTTGCAGCCTCGGCAAGAATTCCGTTCACTCACCGCTGATGAAACAGCGAGTCCGGCTTAATTCGGGAGTTGACCATGTTTACGAAAGTGCATCACGTAACCTATGTCGTGGAGAGCGTCGAGCAGATGGCGGAATACCTGAAATCGAGCTTCGGCCTTGAACCGGGGAAGACCGGGGAGAACGCCGACCGCAAGTTCCTGATTTACCACGTGGGCGAGACCATCATGGACTTCTTCGAGCCTACCACCGAGGATTCCGGCATCGCCAGGCAGTTGAAAGAGAGCGGCCCTGGGGTGGCCCACGTCGCTTGGGGCGTGGATGGGATTGACCAGGTTTTTGAGGACCTGAAGAGCAAGGGCAACGAACTGCGGGGCGATGGCGCCAGCAACAGCCCGTTCGGCTACAAGACCCTCAACATTGACACCCAAAGCTCCCACGGCGTCCTGTTCCAGTTGGCCGAAGGCGAAGAAGCCTGATCCCTGTGCCCTTCACCCGTTCGTCCTGGGCCATCGCAATCCGTTCTTCCTGAGGTCCTCGAAGGATTTACTTAGAGCCTATCCTAATAACCCTCCGGGTCTAGCATTTTCATAGCTGCCATGCGGGTTGTCACTTATTTTTAGGATAGGCTCTTATGGTGAGGTAAGATTGTGCGGCAAGGCGCAATGTTCCATGAACCGCCGTTCGGGTGTATCGTATACGGCGTGTCGTATACTACGTAATGCATGGGTAATGCATGGCATTTACGTTAATTGACCATCCGGTGCGGCTCAAGGTCGAGGCGCCAGACCTTTAGGAGGCAATTTGGCTGATCCTGAACATATCGCTCTTGCCAAGGCCGGCCCCAGCGCCATATCCCGGTGGCGGGAACGGACCTTCCTGGTTCCTAATGAAAGGCTGATGGTGTACAGCCTTAGCTACAGCTTGGGCGACCGTTCCGCCGGGGAGACGTTCGAGAAGGAACTGGTGCCAGGACGAGCCAGGCTCGACTTATCCGGGGCCTACATGAGCGGCGCCAAGCTGGCGCGGGCAGACCTGGCCCACGACGACCTCAGCCGGGCCGACCTGACCGGGTGCAACATGCGCCTTGCCGAGCTCGCCGGGGTCAACCTGCAATCCGCCTATATGTCCCGGTCCAACCTGTCCCACGCCGATTTCACCCGGGCCAACATGATGGGCTGTTCGCTGGTCCGCAGCGACCTGTCAAGCTGTACCCTGCAGCTGGCCCAAATGCCCGGGGCCGACCTGTCCTCCGCCAATCTCCGCTACGCCAATTTGCAGGACGCCAACCTGGCCGGCGCGAACCTGTCCAATGCCGACCTTTCCTGGACCAATCTCAGTGGCGCAAATCTGCGGGGGGCTAGGCTCAACGCCACATCCCTAACCCTAGCCGACCTTACCAGGGCCGACCTGCGGGGCGCTTCCTTCAATAACGCCGGCCTGGAAAGCGCTATCTTTATGAACACTGTGGTGGGGGTTACGAGATTCGTCAACTGCGACTTGAGCAAGATCATCGGCCTGGACTCGGCCCGGCACACCGGGCCGAGCACCGTGGCATTGGATACCCTGGCCAAGTCCGGCGGGATGATACCGGCGAAGTTTTTAGAACAAGCCGGCGTGGCTGCCCCGCTGCTGGCGGCGCAGGATGCCATGAGGGGCGCGACCCGGTCGTATCCAACGGTGTTGATTGTCGGCTCTGCCGAGGACGGGGAACTGACCGGAATGCTCCGGGCCGGGCTGTCAAATTCGCAGATGCCCACTTGGGCCATCGCCGCCGACGATGAATTGGCGTTGCGCTCCGGCGACATTCTGTTGGAACACACGCCTTTTTACGATTGCCTGGTCCTGCTTTGTACGGCTCAATCCCTGGAAAATTCCAACGCCAGCGCGTACTTGGCCCAATTGGCGGGCGGCCGCCGCGCCGAATCGGGGCAGACCATGGTAACCCTGGCCGCCGACGGCCTCTTCTATCGGAGAGAAGACCATCTGTGCAACACCCTGCGGGAGGGGACGGTCCTGGACTTCCGGGGCTGGGAAGATGCCACGACCTACGAGGAAGGCTTGGCTTCTCTGGTGGCCGTTCTCACCAGGAAGCGTTTCTAAAGGCCGGCCATCAGCCGCCGGCTCGCCGGACTTGAAGACGGGCTGCCGTCCCTAACCGGCGCGGGTCTTGAACCGCTTGCGGTTTTCGAAGAGGGCCGGTTCGACGTAGGCGCCGGCGGATGACCGGGCGCCTTCGATTATCTGCAAGACCGCCATCGCCGCCGGGTCTTCCAACAGATTGTCCCGCTTCTCCAGGGTGTCGGTCATGGCCCAATGATCGGGATTCCCCGCGTTCTGCTCGTCCACAATCTTGGCCGTTTCCCTTACGGCATCCTCAATCTCCGCCTGGGTAATGACACCGTGCAGCTTCCAGTTGGCGATCAGGGCGCTGTCTATTCGTTCGGTGGCACGGTCTTTCATCTCTTCGATTTGGTCGAAGTTGAGTACGCCGCTGCAACCGATTTCCCGGTGTACCCGGGGGGCCACATAAGCCATCATGCTGTGGACATAGCGCAGCAGGAAGTTTCGCCGGGCCTCCGGCGAGCCTGACTTGGCCGGGTCGAACAGCGGAAAAGTGAGCAGGGCCTGCCTGGATATGTTGCGGGGCGGGGAGTCTTCCATGGTCCGCTGCACCTGGTCAACGTCAACCATGTGGTAGTGCATGGCATGAATGTCGCTGGGGTAGGGCGCGGGAACCCAGGCGGTGTTGCCGCCGCTGCGGGGATGGTCAATCTTCCGCTCCAGCATTTCGGCCATCGCCCGGTTCCTGACCTGCATCCCCTTGCCAATCTTGCCGTGTTTATGGACCCCTGCCTGAATCCCCACGTCCACGTTGTGCAGCTCGTAGCTGGAATTGTAGGTCTGCTGGGTCAGATCATCCCGCAGGTCCACCGGGCCGGCCTGCATCTGCACCCGGATTTGGGAGCCCGTCCGGTCCAGAAACCCGGTGTTAATGAAGAAGGTACGACTCCGGGCCGCCCTTAGCGACTCGGCGAGCTGAAGCGTCATGCCCAGCTCTTCGTTCATAATTCCGATGACCATGACGCCGCCGGGCAGGCCCAACTCGGCCTCCACTGCCTCGAAGAACCTTACCTGTTCCGCCACTTCGTCCCGGGTCTGCAACTTGGGCGTCACCTGGTAAATGTAGCCCTTGCCGCTGTTGGGGCCGCGCGCCGGCATCGGGCCGGCCTCCTGCCCACCGGACCGCTCCTCACCGTTGGAGCCGTTGTCGTGAATTGACGCAATCAGGGTGGTCAGAAACACGCCGAGGATTCGCTCCGGGATTTCCCCGCCGCCCAGTTGGACCATATCGGTGTACATGTGCAGGGAAACGTTTCTCACCGACATCAGGCTGGTGCCCTTGAGCGTTCCAGGGTTGCCGTAAACGTCCAGGCAAGTCTTGTCCGAATTTATCGTCCTCAGATTGCCCCGGGAGCCGTAGGCGTAAAGGTCTCCCCTCAGCAACCCCAGGTAATTGCGCAGGCCGACGACCATATCTTCGGCATCAACAATAGCGACCGAATCCTCAAAGTCCACGATGTTGGTTACGGCGGACTCGACAACCAAGTCCCTGAATTGGCCGATTTCCGGGTGGACGGTTCCCCCTTCGTAAAGCTGGAACTCTATTTTCAGACCGTTGTTTTCCAGCAGAAATCCGGCCAGGGACCCGTTCTCGTCTTGGCTGAACCCGGCGAACTTCCCGGGGTCCCGCAAGCCGACCTCCTCACCGGAAGAAGTCCGGCCTCTTAACTCGTAGCGTCCCCCGGAGGTGGAGGCTGTCCGGGTTGCCCGGGTTACCCGGAAGGAAACAACGTCGCCGAAGGCTGCGCCGCCGTCCCACTGGGCAACGTATTGGTCCAGGAAGCGGTTAGTCTCCTTGACGGTCATCCGCAGGCGGGCAGGTTGCTGGGTTTCCCGGTCAATTTCCGGGTGAATATCGCTCAGATAATAGGCGTCATACAGGCTGCCCCAGCGGGCGTTGGCGCCGGCAACCGCCATGCTGGCGCTGGTGACCGGCGTCACCAACTCCGGCCCGTTCTGGTCCATCTCCGGGTCCAACTGCGGGGTAGTCATGGCGAAGCCCGTGTCCGGCTCGGCTTCCAGGTAGCCTATCCCGACGAGGAACCGTTCCAGGTCCAGAGCGTCGGCGTCGGCGGATTCCGGGGTTGGGCTCCATCCGCCCGCCCGCCGGTCAATGAAGTAGTCGTCTATCTTCCGCTGCACCTCGTCGCGTAGGGCCAAAAGCTCCCGGTTTCTGGGTTCGAAATTCTCCACCAGGCGGCCCAACGACCGGAAAACTTCCTCCGGCGTCCACTTCGAACCGGGCAAGGCTTCATCCCGCACGAAGTCAAACAAGACATCTGCAACCCGCAATTCTGTCCCGGAATCCAGGGTTATCGTAGCCATTCCACCGCTCCGGCCAGGCCCACCGGATTGCCGGTTCGGAAACTGTCTTGAAAGTGCGCTCAGTGCTCAGTGGGACGGGCCGTTGGTCAGCTCCATTTGTCCTGGGGATGTCGGGGGACTTCGGGGGACTTCATTGTTGCCCAGCACGGCCCGAGCATTACCGATCCCGCTTTTAGACGGTTTCCAAACTTGCAACATGGTTAGCCTGGGCGTCAAAAAGAATCGCAAAAAGAGGTCAAAGTCCTTGGAGAAGGCACCCAGCGCAACCGGGTTTTCCGAGTCGCCAGACCCGCTTCCCCCGTTGGCAAATTGCCCATGAAACCCTGCGCCCAGCGTCCCAACGGTAACATAAGATGCGGCCAGCTGTGTAGTTCCGGCGTAAGCCGGTAACTGTCCAGACTTGGTGAGATAAATTGGTTTCAGCCAACTGCCACTTTTTCCAGGGGGTTTGGGGCAGGGGGTTTGGAGGATTCATCCCCCAACGTAACCCAACCCCCATATTCGCCATCAGCCACTCCGTTCCCCTCAACCCTGAACAGTTACTTTCTTTGCAGGGCAATAGCGTTAAGATTGTTGTGGGCTAACCTGACACTTGCCTCTTTCCAACTCCGGCGTCTCCCCGCTACCATAATCCTATCGTATTTGCATCGTTTGGGAATGGGGCCGCCCGGGAATTTTGCCCCGGGCAATCGCACCCCCCGCAAATGGGACACTTTGGGACAGAATGGGACAGAAAAACTTCCCTACTCCAAACCGCCCGGCTGGTTCCCCGGCTTTTCAGAGGACGGCAAAACAGCGCCAAGGCAGCGACATCGCCGCGACATCAGCGGACAAAACCCCGACAATCTGCATCAAAAACCCTCTGGCCCCACGCTAAGAGGAATACCAATAATGCGCCTAATGCGCCGAATTTATAACGCGATTGTCCTGCTTTCTCCGCCGGGTTGGGGTAAGGCTCCGCCCGGTGGGGTATAATGGTATTAACGGCAGTGGCCGCCGCATTCAACCAGGCAAGGTCACGGGGTTGAGACGACTTGGCCGACAGGAGGAAGGTACCATGTTGAGGTTCGCAGAGGAAATAATCTTGCTTCTGCTCAACGATGAGGGCGGAAGGTTCATGCCCGTGCCCAAGTGGTCGGTGGACTATGCCCTCGCCGGCAGTGTGCTGATGGACCTGGCCCTGGAAAACCGGATAGACACCGACCTGGAAAAGCTGGTCCTGATTAACGCCGACCCGGTCGGAGACAGCCTGCTCGATCCAACGCTGGCGGACATCGCGGCCACCGAGGGTCACGACGCCCGTTTCTGGGTGGAACGCACGGCGGAACACGCCGACACCCTCCGCGAGGAAGCGCTGGCCAGGTTGGTCTCCGTGGGCATACTGGAACCCCAGGACAACCGCTTTCTGTGGGTATTCCGTTCCCGGCGTTACCCGGCCATTGACGGCCAGGCCGAGCGCGAAGTGAAGCTGCGCATCATGGGGGTGTTGTTCAGCAACGAAATACCGGACCCGCGCGATGTGGTTATCATCTGCCTGGCCGACGCATGCGGCATCTTCCGGGGAATGTTGACGCGGCAGGAGTTGAACCGGGCTACTGCCCGCATCGAGCAGGTCCGCAAGCTGGACCTCATCGGGCAGGCCATGTCCCAAGCAATCCTGGACATTGAGCTGTCCATCGCCGCCTCGCTGCCGGTACATCCCTAGCCCGTTGGACCCGAGGTCATCGAAAGCCTTACCTGTCACGCCCCGGTTGCCGCAACTCAGCCGGGGCTATTGCAGGTGTTCTGCGAAAAACTGGCAGACCGGCTGTGCCGCTTCATGCTCCCGGTCTACCCAGTAATGGTCCACCCCCGCAACCACCTGGCAGTCGGGGCGGTGAGCGAAAGATTCCAGCGTGGGCTGGAACTCGGGTGAAGGCGCCAGCCGGTCCAGTCCACCGGTGATGATGAACTTGGGCCGGGCGTCGGACTTGAGGCACGTTCCCTGCAACACTTGTAGAGAGGGCGACACGAACGCAAAGGCTCGCGGCTGCCGTTGCAGGTCGGCATTACCCAAAATGACCCCGTTGCCGAAAGAGTAGCCGGCCAGCCCCAGCCGGTCAGGGTCCACCCCGGTCCAGCCCTTGATGAACTCCAGCGCGGCCAACGCTTCCTGGTGTTCCAGGTTTCCCTGAGAGTGTTCGCCCTGGCTGTTGCCGACGCCGCGAAAGTTGAACCGCATGGTGGCGAATCCCTGTTCAACCAGGGCGAAGGACACGGCCACGACCACGTTGTTGTCCATGTTGCCGCCATTGCGCGGCCCCGGATGGCAAATCAAGACCCCCGGAACCGGGCCGGCTGCCTCGTCCGGTTCCGCCACCACTCCCTCAAAGTTCAGTCCGTTAGCTTGGAACATCACTGCTTTCTGGCGCATGACCCCTCCCGCGGTGATTCACTGGCGGTGATTTAGGTGATAATAAGGAAATCCTTCAACCCGCTCATCCCGAGCCGGTCGAAAGATTTCCCTGTTGACCGGCGCTCAATCAGCCGGAGATTTCGTCGTAGTGGTCCGTCTCGGAGATGACCTGTTTTTCCTGCAACTCGGAGATTCTCTCGCTGGAAAAGCCCAAAATGCCAATGAGGACTTCCTCGTTGTGCTCTCCCACCGCCGGCAGTGAACCGATTACGGCCGGCGTACGGCTCATGTGCCAGTAGTCGCCGTTGACAGGCATAGTGCCAGCTCGAAAGTCCGGCACTTCGACGATGATTCCCCGCTCCCAGGGATGGGGGTCCTGGGCGGCCATGGCGATGGTGTTGACCGGGGCGATGGTCACGTCGTGCCTGGTAAAGTGCTCCACGGCTTCAGCCGGAGTCAATTCGGCCAGTATTTCGTTGATCGCCTGGTCGACTACCGCCCGGTTCCTGGTGCGCTCGGGACGGCTGGTAAACCGGGGGTCTTCCAGCCATTCCGGGCGGCCCAGGGCGTTGCAGACACGATGCCACTGGTGTTGGTCTCCGGCGGTGATAAGCACATGCCCGTCCTTGCACTCGTAGATTCCACTGGGCGGAGCGCCGCCGCCTTCGCCGCGCTTGGGCTCTATCCCGGCGCCAACATAGGCGGACACGGGTATCTCGGTATAGCTGTAGCCGCTGTCAGCGAGACAGACGTCGATGGTCTGGCCCATGCCGGACCATTCCCGCTCCCGCAGCGCCGACAGCACTCCTATGGTGGCATGGAGCGCGGTGGTGCGGTCGATCAGCGATACCCGGGCCTGCACCGGGGGCCACCCCTCTTCCCCAATGGTCATGGTGACGCCGGAGATACATTCACCGACGGGCCCGTAGCCAATTTTTTCGGAGTAAGGGCCGAATTGCCCGTAGGCCGATGCGTTGACCATAATGATCCCGGGGTTCAACTCCTGCAGCACGTCGTACCCGAACCCCATGGCCTCGATGGTTCCCGGTCGGAAATTCTGTAAGAACACGTCCGAGACTTTGACCAACTCCCGGAGGACTTCTTTGCCTTCCTCGGTGCGGAGGTCCATGCTAAGGCTTTTCTTGCCGCTGTTATGCGATGCCCAGTAGGCGCTCTGCCCCCTCACCCAGGGGCCGTGGTACCGGGTCTCCTCCCCGCCGATGCGCTCAATCTTGATTACCTCCGCCCCCATGCGGGCCAATACTTGGGCGCAACGGGGACCGGCCTGGTGGCGGCCCAGGTCGAGTACCCTGATGCCGTCTAGCGGTGACCTGTATTCTGCCATACCCTTTTCCTCCCAAGGTTTGAACTATCAAGTTGGGATGTTTCGTAATTTTCCAGACCTGACTAAACTAACTCCGTCATTTTCCCAAGGTTAATGATTGCAACATTATACCGACGGGGCATCCGATTGCCAAACAAAGCGAATCATGCGGCCAACTCAGGAAAAGTGGATTTTTCCGACGAGGCTTTCGCAATCCTCCCGAGGACCAGATGGGGCAATTACCGGAGAGTGGGCCGTATCCTGTGAATGGCCTGGTAACCTGCACCGCCCCGGTTAATCCTGGGCGGCCCCGTCTTTCCTCCATACCCAGGAATCCACGAGGGGTTGGTTTACGTTGGGGGATTCATCCCCCAAACCCCCTGAAAAAAGTGGCAGTTGGCTAAAAACAATTCATCTCACCAAGTCTGAACTGTTACCTTTACGCCGTGCAAGTTGACTTTTGAGAACGTCTACCTAAAATTAATACTGGGTGAGGCATTGGCGCCGCCATAGTGTTGTCTTGGGAAAGACCATTCCAGCTCCGGTTGAGCGACCGGCGACGAACCAGGACGCCGACGGCTTCCGGGACTGCCTGTACGACATCACCTGGAGCGGCAGCATTGGCTCCAATTATAGCTTCGACGAAAACGGCGAAGTAGAAGGTCTGGCCAACAGCGTGGTCGAGGTCCTGCCGCAGGCGGAACGAAACGAAGAAAACCAGGGCTACCGGGTGCTGGGGGCGGCCCAGGCGCAATAGGCCCGGAGCGCAGGTTTTCCAGACATTGCCCGTCTGAAGTCGTATGTAAAAGAGGACGATCGTAAAGTCCGGGGAAGTCCTTCGAATCCCTCAGGACGAACGATTAAAGGGGCTTTGCAATCGTCCTGGAATGGGAAAGGGTCTCATTGCCAAGATTCCTGTCCCTCGAAAGCAAGCCATCCCTACCCAGCTTTCCGGTACCCGTCTGCTGGCGGCGGCGCTGGTCGTGCTGGCGGCTTACCTGGCTTGGAAAGTCACCCAGTCCGGCGAGCAGGCCCTTCAGTTCGCCTTCAACGGCTTGGCGGTCGGGGCGGCGTACGCGGTCATGGCTATGGGTTTCACCCTTAGTCTACAGCACCGTATATGGTTCTTCGACCTGTATTATGGAGCAGCCGCGGCCCTGGGCGCCTATGGAGTCTTCTACCTGCGGTCGAACCAGGCCGTCGGCGGGCAGTACGGAATTGACAGCCTCTACCTGAACATCGTCCTGGCGCGGTGGTCGTCGCCGGAGTGGCGGCCTGGTCCCTGCGCGTGGCCCCCAAGCCCCGGGTGATTGCCCGCCTCAGCCCCAGGACCCGCCGGGCAGGGGAATGGGCGCTGGCCTCCGGCGCCGGGGTCTACACCGGCCTGGCGCTGACGTTTCACGAGCACCTTTACCTTGTTCTCAGCCCGGCCGTCGGGTTGACCGTAGCCTTGCTGCTCGCCGGGGCGTTCGGTGGAGTCCGGCGGCGGCTTCCCCCCTGGCCCCAACCGGCGGCGCTGCCGGTTGGGGCAGTGGCGGCGGGGGTCGCAGGGGCCTGGGCGGGATTTTCGCTGGCCAACGCACCCGGCGCCAACCTGTATGCAAGCTGGGGCGTCTCGTGCCTACTGGCCGGCGCGGTGGGGCTGGCCGGCGGGTTGTTCGCCAGTTGGGCCACCTTCATAGACCCCAACTCCTTCGTGCTGCTGGAGTCGGTGCTGCTGGTGGCCATTGTCATCCTCGGCGGGCCGGACACCATCTGGGGTTCGCTGTTGGGCGCGATGGTCTTCGTGCTGCTGGAAGAAGGGATGCGCTTCCTGCCCTTCGTGCCGCCTGAGTACGCCGGGCAGGCCCGGCAAATAGTCCTGGGCGCGCTGCTGGTGTGGCTGATGCTGTTTCGTCCCCAGGGACTTATGGGGAAGTACCGGCTATGAGCACCAACGCACGTTGGATGCCAACCCGCCCGAAGACCGGCGGCCCGTCGCCCTG
This sequence comes from Dehalococcoidia bacterium, assembly GCA_965262735.1. Classification (GTDB taxonomy): domain Bacteria; phylum Chloroflexota; class Dehalococcoidia; order Lucifugimonadales; family UBA3495; genus CATOSK01. The sequence continues at coordinate 1,849,431 of CBDHFS010000002.1, forward strand.
GAGACGGTGGAAATCTCCAAGCTGTTCGGGGGCGTTCGCGCCGTGGACCGGCTTTCCATTTCCATCGCCCGCGACGGTTTGACCAGCATCGTCGGTCCCAACGGCTCCGGCAAGTCAACCGTCCTCAAGGCGGTCATGGGTATGGCCCCAGTGTCCTCCGGGACTGTCTACTGGCGGCAGCAGCCGTTGAATGCGGCCACCCACGAGATTGTCAAGGAGGGCATCGCCTTCGTTCCCCAGGGCCGCCGGGTCTTCATTCACTTGACCATCGAAGAAAACCTGGACCTGGGCTGCCTGCACCTGAAGGACCGCGAAGAACGCGAGCGGCGCAAAGACTCGGTTATGGATGTCTTTCACATCCTGCGGGACAAGCGCCGCGACTTGGCCAGCCAAATGTCCGGCGGACAGCAGCAGTTGCTAGCCTTGGGAAGGGGCCTCATGGCGGCACCGGAGGCACTGCTTCTGGACGAACCGACGCTGGGCCTGGCGCCCGTGGTGGTGAAGGAGACCTTCCAGAAAATCGCCGAGATTAGCCGCCGGTTCAAGACCACCATCTTCATTGTTGAGCACAACATCAAGAGTGTGCTGGACAAGGGCCGCGTCGTCCACGACGGCACCCCTGAATCCGTGCGGGAGACCGGCATCCTAACCGACGTTTTCCTGGGCCGGGTGACCCCCGGCCCCGCCGAATAGCCGCGGCAGCCCGGCACGTTGTAGTCCCAACGCCCGTCCCAACCCGTTCATCCTGGGGTCCTCGAAAGCCTTCCTACTATGCCCCCGGTGAACGCGCATTCACCGGGGGCGTAGTTTGCACGTCAAGATTAACTGCCTCCCCGAGCCGCTGGGGCCAGGATGGGCGGCGGGTCCTAATTGTCGGGTTCGTCGGTGACGTTGCGGAGAATGTCTTCCAGGGTCTGGTCCAAGGCTGGGTCCAACTCCACCGGCTGCTCAAAGGGGGTGAAGGTGTAGTCGTCCCGCACCTGGTCGATAATCTTCTTGGCCTCGGCGTTGGATGAGGCGATGCGTTCAAGCGTGGATAGAAGCTCCTGGGACTCCGCGTCGCCCCGGGACTTCAACTCTGTTAAGTCAATGGACAGGTCGAAAAGGGCGTTGAGCCGCCGCATAATGTCGTAGAAGGACTTGCGGTCGGTGGTGATGTTGAGCTGCTGGTTGGAGCCTGCGACGAAGGGGTACATGGGGGCCATTGCTCCGAACCGGAACATCTCGACGTCCGGGTACTGGAAGTGGGCCATAGACACCAGGGCCATGCCGATGGTCGGGCCCCGCCGGCCGTCGCTGCCGTAGCTGGAGAACTGGACGCCGTAACGCTCCAGCTTTTCCTTCATTTCCGGGCGGCTGTAGGTGCAGGTAATCCGGCGTTCCAAGTCCGGCGGCGCAGGACCGTTGACGCCTTCGACTGCCACCGTCTGCTTGATTCCCAGTTCTTTGATGACCTGGAAGAAGCTCTCGGCGTACAGGTCGAGGCGCTGCCAGGGTTCTTCGCCCAGGAATATGATCAGGCCGTTGCCGGCGTCGAACCACTCGTTTTCGCGGCGCAGCGGCTCCGAGGGCAGGCCGTCGCGGAAGGCGGCGCTGGGGCGGTAAACGTCGTGAGTGCCGGCGACCTGGAAGGGGTAGCACAGCTTGTGCACCTCGTCGCTCATCTCGCCGATTTTGCGGGCGCCCAGCGTATCAATGAGATAGCGGGGCAGCCGGCTGGATATTCGGCCGCCGTTGGACCACTGGCGGCGCCAACCGGCAATCATGTAATTGGCCGCCGGTTTTTCATTCAGCACGAAAAGCTCTTCAGCCATAGGGGCCACCTCTCCTGGACTATCGGGATTTCCTTTCGGGTTTTCAGGGCGGACCGGACGGATTTTCCGGCGGCGGGTATGCCGGTCTAGGGGGCGGCTTCCGCCTTTTTATGCCAGCTGGCCCACAGCGCAAGGTTGGGCGCTGGCTACCCGCTGCAGGCGCTTCCGGCAGTGTTTGGGGGACGGGCCAAGTCCGATTCGCAGAAAGCCGCCCATCATATTAACTTCAGGCAACTGTATCATATACCATCCGGCGTCAGTGGGGAAATTGCGGGACTGGCAGGGTAATCGCGTCATAAACTGGGCGCATGGTTGGTATCTCTTTGGTATCTCTTTGGTTGGTACGACGTTCAAAGTTACTACGCTCAAATTGGCGGCGTTTTGAGACTGGCTTTGGGGAACACGGGGATGGGAGACGGAAAAGCTGAGAATACCGGACAAAAGCGGACATTTCGGACATTTTGAGCGTGGGGGTTGAGGATTTTTGTCCGGGTGTTGTCCGGTCAATGTCCGCTTTTGTCACCATTTTGTCACCCCTGAAACGCTGGGGAACCGGCCCGGGGATTTTGAGCAGGATAGTTTTTCTGTCCCATTTTGTCCCAATCTGTCCCATTTGCGCCGGAAGTGCGATTATCCCTGAGAAAACTCCCTGGGAAAACTCCCGAGACAGCCAACCCCACGCGATATAACCCCACGCGATATATGGTATCGGGGAGATGCCGGAGTTGGAAAGGGGCAAGTGTCAGGGTATGCCAAAACTATCATAACGCGGTTGCCCATAACGCGGTTGCCCTGGCAGGCCTGTTTTCCCGCCTCATCCCCCTAACTTCATGGACATCCCCCCGGGGTTCGCGCTCTTCTGGATTGGGCGCTTTGTCACCGGAGGCGGGTCAGGGTGAGATTTCGATACCGATGGGGCAGTGGTCGGATCCCATCACGTCGGGCATGATGAAGGCGTTGCAGACGCGGTCTTCCAGGCCCGAGCTGACGAAGAAATAGTCAATTCTCCAACCAACGTTGCGGGCGCGGGCGCCGCCCCGGGCGTCCCACCAAGTGTACAAATTGGGTTCGTCGCGGAACAGCCGCAGCGTGTCCAGGTAGCCGCGGCTGACCCACTGGTCCATCCATGCCCGCTCGGAAGGCAAGAACCCGGAGATTTTTTCGTTGGGCTTGGGACGGGCGATGTCAATTTCCTTGTGGGCCGTGTTGACGTCGCCGCAGACCACAATTTCGCGGCCCTCGCTCCGCAGTTGGTCCAGATGTTCCAGGAAGGCGTCGTAGAACTCCATCTTGTACTCCAGCCGTTCGTCGGAACTCTTGCCGTTGGGGAAGTAGATGTTGAACAGCAGGAAATCGCCGTAGTCCATGCGGAGGATGCGGCCCTCGCTGTCGAATTTTTCGATGCCGAAGCCGTGGGCCACGTCCTGGGGTTCGACCCGGGTGTAGGTGGCGACGCCGCTGTAACCCTTGCGCTGGGCCGAGGAGAAGTAGACGTGGTAGCCGGGCACCTCGGTTAGCTCGGCGGCAAGCTGCTCCGGCGACGCTTTGGTTTCCTGAATGGACAGCACGTCGGGCGCTTCTTGGGCGAACCAATCAACGAAGCCCTTCCGCTGGGCGGCGCGGATGCCGTTGACGTTCCAGGACAACATTTTCATAGACACACCTCGCATGAATGCCTGGGCAGGCATGAGCCTATTATACCCGTCAGCGGAACCGGGGCCTGCCGGTTTGCCGGACATATTGAGGCCCTTTTGAGGACATCGGTGAGAACAGCGCCACCGTATCACGGGTCTTGGCGGGAGGTCCTGCCGCCGCCCGTCGGTCCGCGCACGCCCCGCCTCTGCAATCTTATTGGTAACTGTTCAGGGTTGAGGGGAGCGGAGTGGCTGAGGGCGGAATATGGGGGTTGGGTTACGTTGGGGGATTCATCCCCCAAACCCCCTGAAAAAGGTACAATCTGGTTGACCGGCTGGTTGACCGGTTTTCGGTCACGAGAAAGCCGCTGAGGCAAAGCTGGATTCGGACATGAAAGGGGTTGGACGGCACCCATAATACGGCATGGTATCCGTCGGCCAGGGCTATGTCCCGTCGGTTAAATCAAACCACCGGCAGCCGCGTTAGCATCAACTACAAGACGTTTACAAGACGTTGGAGAAGTTGTAAAGGCAACATTGGACTCGGAGGAGCAGCCGTGTCGAGGAAGTTTAGATGCCCGGACCGTTAGCCGGCGTTAAGGTGGTCGAGTTCAGCGAAATTATCGCTGCCCCGTTTGCCGGAATGTTGTTGTCCGATATGGGAGCCGAGGTCATCAAGGTTGAGCCGCCCTGGGGCGACCCGTGGCGGTTTACTCAAACGTTCTCCGAGACCGAGGGCCGTCCCTTTCTGGCGTACAACCGGGGGAAGCGGGACCTGACCCTGGACCTGACCGCTCCCGAATCCGCCGGCGTGCTGCAACGGTTAATCCCCGATACCGACGTGGTGCTGGTGAACTACCGCCCCGACGTGGCCGTCAAGCTGGGCGTTGACTACGAGGCTTTGGCCGGACTTAACCCCAGCCTCATTTATTGCGAAAACACCGCTTTTGGACGGCAGGGGCCCGACGCTCACCGGCCCGGCTACGACGTGATGCTGCAAGCCATGTCGGGGTTGATGGCCGCCGAGGGCAAGCTGGACAACGGCGCCCCGCAGCACATCGTTTCCACGCCCATGATTGACACCACCGCCGGGTTTTGCCTGGCCTGGTGCGTCTGCGCCGCGCTGTTCGCCCGCGAACGCAGCGGGCAGGGCCAGAAAATTGAGACGACCCTGCTGGGCACGGCCCTGGCCTTGATGGGTATGCGGTTCGTGCAGGTGGAACCCCTGGATGGAGAACGGCGGGCCGGCACCCTTGAATCGCTGGACGCCATGCGCGGGGCGGGGATGTCCTTTCAGGACTTGCTGGAAGTCTACCAGAGCCAACACCCGCAACCGCCGGGCAACATTTACTACCGGACCTATTCGACCGCCGACGGGGCCATTGCCGTGGGGTGCCTGAGCGACCCGCTGCGGCGGCGCCTTCTGGAAACGCTGGGGCTGGAGGATATTCGGTTTGACCCGGGCTACGACCCTCTTACCCCCACGTCGGAAGCGTTCGGGCGGAAGCTGACGCAGCAGGCGGAAGAGGGTTTCCGGCAGCGGACAACCGATGATTGGCTGGACTTGCTGGAGAGCCGGGGCATTCCCGCCGGGCCGGTGCGGTTCGTCGAGGAGTTATACGACGACCCGCAGGTGCAGGCCAACGGGCTGGTTGCCGAGCTGGAACACCCGGAGGCGGGGCCGGTGCGTATGATCGGGGCGATGGCCCAATTCAGCGCGACGCCGCTGGAACCGCAGCCGCCGGCGGGGTTGGGGCAGCACACCGATGAAATCCTGGCGGAGTTGGGTTACTCCGCTGGGGAAATCCAGCGCTGGCGGGAGAAGGGAATCGTCAGGTAGAGGGAACGGTTGGGGTGGCGTTGTTACGATGGCCGTCGGCTGATGAATAGAAAGGGAATTGCATACGAGAGTAAACAAAGCCTTGAAAGCGCACGTCCCTTATAGGTTAATGATGTCTTTCCCTTCGAGACTGGCTATCCGTGTGTCGATCGCGGCAAGTATGGCGGGAGGGATTCCACTGGACCGGTCTAGGTGCTCCCTCAAGAGTTCTACCTCGTCAAACCAAGCGAAGCAATCGACCTTCCCCCTCAAAAAGGGGGAAAGATGCTGTATTGATGGTGGAACCCCCCGAGCGACTGAGAACTGATAAACGTACTTGAGGTTGTCCTTTAAGTACCCAACCACCGGCAGGAAGTCGGCATCTCCACTGACGAGAATCGCGGCGTCGTAGTAGGCCATCTTAGCTATCATGTCAACCGCTATGCCTGTATCTACTCCTTTCTCCCCCACTTGCGTACCCAAATAACGAAGCGTTCCGTCCGTGGATTCTTCGATGCGATATGGCCGCAAGGGATGAACTTGGTACTGACCTACATACCTGAACTCCAAGAAATCCGTTTCCCTTTGGATGTTCTCAAAGACATCTTCTCTCAATCTCTCGAAATAACTCCGCTCCTTCTCGTACCACTCTCGCGCAAGTTCAATAATCTTCTGGGAAGTAATACCATTGAGGTCGGGGTGCTGTGCCACTACCCTGTTGGCAAATCGCTGCTCATCGGAGGGAGAAACCCATGGTGAGATACTGGCGGAGCTGTACCAATGGACTCTGATCAGTTGATGCTCCAAGCCAGTCGCTTCATTGAACTTGTTCAGCACACCTCGATAGAAGCCCTTCCAGTTGAAATGCTTCTCTTCTAGTCGGTAATTGCCTTTGGGCGGAGAGGACTGGAAGGTGAAATTGCGAAGATTGGCCCGGAAATTGGCTCCGTCCACAAACACAGCCGTCCTAAGAGGCATTTCAAGCTCTCCATAGAAAGAAATAAGGGGGCCTATTTGGCCCCCAAACCCCAATAAGTTGGGAAATTCTCATCCGCGGACTAATTAAGTGTCCGCTCGGTGAGCCTACTATGGATGGCCAGCCATGTCAACCCTCATGGCGCATCAAGCAGGACGATTGCAAAGTCCCTTTAATCGTTCGTCCTGAGGCTCTCGAAGGACTTCCTCGTTGACTTGCCCTCGTCGGACCGGCTCAATGTCCACGGACTCAAAAGACTTTGCAATCGTCCTGGCGCATCAAGCAAAGCAATCGTATTTTGGACTGGGGATCGGAAGAGGGATAATATAAAGGGAATTATAGACGAAAGAAAGAGACGGGTGCATACCCGCCCCTTTGTCGTGCTTCGGTAAACCGGGAACGCTGGTCTTTCTCAGTCTTCCTTGAGGGCGGGGATTACTTTGGTTCCCAGCAGCTCGATGGAGCGCATGACGTCTTCGTGGGCCATGTTCCCCTCGTTGCCGTAAATCAGAATGTAGCCCGGGTCCAGGGTTTCCCGGACATAGCGCAGCTTCTTGATGACCGTCTCCGGGCTGCCGACGACGATGTTGTGGGCGTCTTGCAGGTCCTCATAGGACATTCGCCGTCCCATGGTGCCGGTGCCGATGAGGGGGCGGGACATCTTGATGCGCAACGCCTCCCGGGACTGGTAGCCGGGCGGGTCGTTGAACTCCACCGGGCCGCGGTTGCGGTGATTCTCGGTCCAGAGGAAAGTGCGGCCAATCTCCTGAGCTTTTTCGTCGGTGTCGGCCACCAGGCAGCGCATCAGGTATCCGAAGTGCTGGGGGCCGGGTTCGAATCCGACATCGTAGGCGGTCTCGAAGTAGATTTGCTTCAACTGCTTGGTCAGGTCCAGCAGCGATCCCAGGTTCATGTAGGGGTACTGGTGCTGGGCGGCCCAGATTACGCTCTCGGGGCTGCCGGTGCCGGGGAACCACACCGGGGGATGGGGCTTCTGAATGGGGACGACCCAGGGGTTGACCATGCGGTGCGGGAAGTAGCGGCCCTCCCATCGGAAGGGGCCGGGCTGGGTCCAGCACTTAACGATGAGGTCGTGGGCTTCTTCAAAGCGGTCCCGGTTTTCGGTGGGGCTGATGCCGGCGTGGAGGGTCTCGACGGCAGTGCCGCGCACGAACCCGGAGATTATCCGGCCGCCGGAAATGCAGTCCAGCATGGCGACTTCCTCGGCCATCTTAACCGGGTCGTTGACCGCAATCACGTTGCCCAGCATGGCAATCTTGGCCCGCTTGGTGACCTTGGCAATCACGGCGGCGTCCACGTTCACGGAGGGCTTCATGCACCAGTAGGCGGAGTGGTGCTCGTTGGACATGATGCCGTCGAACCCGTTCTCGTCGGCCCAGGCGTACTGGTCATGGTAGTTGTTGTAGAGGACGTGGGCCTTCTGGGGGTCGAAGTTGATGTTGGGGAAGTGCATTCGGCCCGACTCGTAGGGTTCCAGGTCGGTCTCAGTGACATGGCCGTAGGGCTGTTCTGAGAACCAGAAAACTTCCGTCATGGTTGCTCCTTTCCGTTTTGGGCTGCGTTACCCGAGTTTGGACAGGAATTCGGTGACTGTGCTGACAAACTCGGCGGGCTTTTCGACGGCCGGGGAATGACCACAGTTGTCTATGACCGCGAGGGTCGAGTTGGGGATGGCTTGCTGGAACAACGAGCCGCATTCCACCGGAATGATGGCATCCTGCCGTCCCCAGACGATTAGCGTGGGAGTAGCGACTTTGCGGAGGTAGTAGGGCAGGCTGAGGTTGTGCAGGTAGGGCCGCCAGCATAGCCGGGAGGCCATCTCGGCGTTGGAGTGCTGCGTTAACTGCTCGTCCGGGGTCAACTCCCGGGCGTACTGGTCGTAATTTTCGACCTGGGAGGTGTCGTAGAACCTCTGGGCGAGCCGGGTTTGGGATGAGACCATGAAGATTTCGGCAATCTCCCCCTCTACCGGCTTGATTCCGGCGGCGTCCACCAAAATGAGGGCTTTGAGGTTGACGTCGGACATGGCGGCCATCTCGGCAGAGACCCACCCGCCCATGGACGAACCCATGAGGATGTAGTTTTCCAGGCCCAACGTTTGCACCAACTCCAGGTTGAAATGGCAAACGTCGTTGATAGTGTAGACCCAATCGGGCCGCCCGGTGCCGTTGAAGCCCGGTTGGGAAGGAACGTAGACGGTGTAGCTGCGGGACAGTTCCTCGTGGTAGCGCTGCCAGCCGGAACTGCCGCCGGCCCCGTGAAGGAACAGGAGCGGTGGGCCGGAACCGCCGGAGAACATTTCGACCTCGGCGCCGGCTACGGTAATTGTCGTTCGGTTTCCGGTAGATGTGGTGGTCATGTTTCAACCCCGACGAATGCTGAATTATTGTGGCGTGGGAGGCTTCACAGAAAAACCGGGAAGCCGCGATTCGGAACGCCCACGACTGGGACGCATAAAAGCGTAAGGGGAGGCCGAGTTGATTTTGGTACAACCGCCAAACCTTGTCAACCCAGTCGGCGCTGCGCCCGGCGTAACTGTTCAGGGTTGAGGGGGGGCAGAGTGGCTGATGGCGGAATATGGAGGTTGGGTTACGTTGGGGGATAAATCATCCAAACCCCCTGCCCCAAACCCCCTGAAAAAGTGGCGGTTGGATGAAAGCCTTGGCTGAAACCAATTCATCTCACCAAGTCTGAACTGTTACCGCCCGGCCGGGGCCGTTGACGCTGCCGGGCGCTCTCTCTATAATCGTTCCAGCTTCGCCGGTTCCCACATTCATGGGAAATCGGAGCATACAAGCCCACAATTTGGTCAGGATTCAGGTACGAAAAACATGGTCAAGACAGGTCAGCGATTCGTGACTCCCGGCGGCGCCGAGATGGTGGTAACCAAGGGCGGCGATGGCGCCATAACCGACGGGGACACCGAGCTACAGCCCAAAGGGTCCGAGGCCGCCTTTGCCGGCGCGGCGCCCGGCGCCGACGCCCAGGAAGTTTCCCTGGGAAAGCGGTTCACCGCCGCCGAGGGGGGCGTTTCGGTGTTGATCACCAAGGGCGGTGTCTGCGCCCTGCGCTACAACGGCGAGGCCATGGAACTGCAAGAGCCACGCAAGCTGCCGTCTTCCGATTAACCCGCCGGTGATTCTTAACCCGCCGGTGATTCACCCGTTGCACCGGGCAACACCGCCGCCAAAGCGCGGTTGATGATATGGGGGTACGAAACTGCCCGCTTGTCCTCAGCCGGTCGAAAGGGTTGCCCGGAAATTTGATCAGATTGACCCTGTCTGACCCTTCATCCAACCTCCGGGAGCAGGCTTCTGCGTGCGGGGGAGTCCCTCCATGATTACCACTGTTGTTTTTGACTTTGACGGTGTTATTCTGGACACCGAAACCCCAGACTACCAGACTTGGCAGGACGTTTTCCAGTCTTACGGCGTGGACTTGGATCTGTCGTTGTGGATCGAGAACATCGGCTGGGGCACCTGGAATTTCGACACTTGCGGACACCTTGAGGGGCTGACCGGCCTAACCTTGGACCGGGAGTCCCTGCTGCGGGAACGCCGCAACCGCTACCTGGAAATCGTCAATGCCGACGGTCTCATGCCCGGCGCGCTGGACCGGCTGGAAGAGGCCCGGCGGTTGGGGCTGGTCCTGGGCGTCGCTTCCAGTTCACCACGCCGGTGGGTTGAGGGACACCTGGACCGGCTGGGCATCCTGCCGATGTTCCATGCGGTCAAGACCTCCGACGACGTGACCGACGTAAAGCCCAACCCGGAGCTTTACCTGGCGGCCATCCACTCCCTGAACGCTCTCCCCGAGGAAACGCTGGCGATTGAGGACTCGGCCCACGGTGTCACCGCGGCCAAGGCCGCCGGTCTGCACTGCGTAGCGGTCCCTAACCTGATCACCCAACACCTACCGCTACACCGCGCCGACTTCATAGTAGAGTCGTTGAAGGAGTTGTCGTTGACCGCCCTGTTGGAGCAATTTGGGGGAGCCCATAGTCAGTAACAGTTCAGAGTTGATGGGAGGGGAGTGGCCGATGGCGGGATATAGTGGTTGGGTTACGTTGGGGGATTCATCCCCCAAACCCCCTGGAAAGAATTGGCAGTTGCCTGAAGGCCTTGGCTGAAAACAATTCACCTCACCAATCTGAACTGTTACCAGCGTCATTACTCCTGACCCGGCGATGCCCATACCGGTATAATGCGCAGTCAGGACACAGCGGCCAAACCGACGGCGGGGCGCCAACTCAGGCCGCCGCGCGCCGGAGACACCACCGAGAGGGTGAAACATGACCACCTTCAATAAAGTAACCGCCAATGATAATGCAACCACCACGCCGGACGCCGTGGACTCATACCGGTTCCCGGATCCGCCCGACCGGGAGCTTGAGTACATGACCAGCTTCGACCACCTGGCTGCCACCGGCAGCGTATATCATCTGATCGAATACTTTGGCGACCGCAGCGCCACCGTGGTCGCCGGAGAGCATTATCTCGCGCCGCTGCCAGGCTCGGACAGGAGCGGCCTCATGGTTCCCGACCTGATGATTGCGTTCAACGTTGACCCGGCAGGCTACCGGGCCCGCAACGCATATGTTATATCCGAACATGGCAAACCCCCGGACTTCGTGCTGGAAATCGCCTCTCCCAGCACCGGGCGCAACGACGTTGGATTTAAACGGGACGGCTACGCGGCCCTGGGCATACCCGAGTACTGGCGCTTCGACGAAACGGGAGAGCACCACGGGGCACGTCTGGCCGGGGACCGGCTGGTCAATGGACGGTACGAGCCCATCGCCGTCGAACAGTTGGACGATGCAGTCTGGCAGGGGCACAGCGACGTTCTCAACCTGGACCTGCGCTGGGATAACGGACAACTGGCCTGGCACAACCCAGCCACCGGAAACCGCATAGCGACCCTAGCCGATGAACGCGTCCGCGCTGAGGAAGAACGTGCCCGCACTGAGCAAGAACGTGCCCGGGCCGAACAAGCAGAGGCGAGGAACCGGGAACTGGAAGAACAATTGCGGCAACTCCGCAACTCCTGATCTGCCGTAGGCCGGAACAGCCGGACCTTTGGATGATGGAAAAGGTTTGGACCCGGGTTGATGGAAGTTTTGAACCAGGCGGCAGGTAACTTACCGTAGAAGCTGGTCACGTTTTTAGACATGCCACCGGGCGGAAGCCGGCAGGCCGAGGCGCAAATTCCATACCTCTCCTGGAAAATACCCGGCTATCGAAGCAACCCCCACCCTAGTTTCTCCGTTGCCGCCAGGAGGTGTCGGTGAACTCGGGCCGGATTTTCGCGGCCAGATAGGCACCCTTTGCCTATGGTCACGTTCCTCCCAGAAACCCCGACCGAACTGCAATCTGGGTCCCAGCTAGGTTCCAGAATAAACGCCCATCAAGAAACCCGCCGAGAGTGTCTGCGAGGCACTCTCGGCGGGTAGCTTTGCTCAGGAATTTTGACGGCTGAGCATCAGGCGAGCATTCAATTATAATCCCGGCAAAGAGATGGGGATGGGGGAAATCTGGTCTACTTCCAGCTCATGGTGCTTACCCGGATGCGGTCATCAAACCCGCGGGGTTCCCAATTCAGGTCTTCAACCTTGCCGAAGTGGGCAGTGATCTCGAACAACCCCATAATCCAGTTTTCGTCGTAGACTAGGTCGCCGATGGCCTCCATCAACTCCTTGCGCCGTTCTCCCGTGGCTCCCAGGGCTTCGACCCGGAGTTCTTCCATGCGCGGGTCGCAGATTCGGGACCGGTTGCTTTCGCAGGAGAACACGTCGTTCAGGAATCTGGAGTAATCGAGCGAGTCCAGGTTCTTATTGGTCTCAACAATATCGGCGTGATCGCAGGTCGTGGGTTCGGCGGTTATCAACCACCGTTCGGTGGTGATTTCCGGGGATACCAAACCGATTCCGCAGTCTCTGACCGCGTTCCTCACGCTGATTTCCGGCAAAGTAAGCGTAACGTTGATGCCGATTTCCTGCCAGTAGCTGACGATCGCCTCGAACAACTCTTGCTGGTTCGGCCAGTTCACCGGCCGGCTGATCAAGCGTATTTCTTCGCCGTTGTAGCCCGCTTTCTCCATCAATTCTTTGGCCAATGTGGGGTTGTACTCTCGGGGCGTGACGTTCTTCTCGGTTGCGCCCAGCACACCGGGGAAGGCGACGCTGCCTCGACAGGTCGTGGTGTTTTCCAGCAGAATTTCCACCACTTCCTGACAGTTCCAACCGTGAGCGAAAGCTAGACGCATATTCCGGTCTTTCAGCGCGGGGTTCCAGACCGAGTCAAACAGCACGAAGTTCACCGTACCCCGGCTGCTGGACAGGAATACTGGGACTCCATCACGATTGGCCAGCCCCAGCCGGTAGGCCAGGTCGGCCTCATCGGTTGAGATCATGGCAGCCCGTACCGTAGGCTCCCCACGCCATAGCCAGGTCACTTCCTGAATTATCGGCATCTGGGCTTCCGGCACATCGGGATTGGGCACATAGTCGGGGTAGGCTTCGGTGGTGATGGATATGCCCGGGTCCCATTCCACCAGACGGTAGGGGCCAAGACCCACATTGTCCCTGGTTGTAACGTCTTCCGGGTTGTTGGTATACCACTCAGGCGCCAACGCGCCCAGCACCACGGCGGTGGAAACGAAGATGGGACAAGCAACGTCGCAAATCACGTCAACGGTATGCTCATCCACCGCCTCACCGCGATGGGTGCCGGTGTAGCCAACGCTGGAGTTGCTGCCGATTTCCCGGTTGCCCGAGGCATTGGTGAAATTCCAGGCGGCTGACTCCCCGTTCCAGGCTTCGCCGTTGTGGAACTTCACGCCCTCCCGCAGGGAGAGCCGCCAGCGGTTGGGTTCCAACTGCTCCCAGCCGTTGTAGGGGGACAGAGGGACCAGTTGGCGATTGTCTTTGTCGAACCAGCCCAGCGGGTCGTTCAGGTTTTCCCGGTGGACTCTCCCACCTTGGGAATGGTGGTAGGTGTTCAAGCCGGGGGGTTCGTCGTCAAGAACGATAATTACGTCATCCCGCCCGGTGGCGCTGGGCTCAACCGGAGGCGCCGTGGGCTGAGCCGCAACGGTGGGCGCCGGTGCGGCGGACGAACCCGTACTCGTGGCTCCCGTACTGTTGGCTGCCGGGCTCATCGAATCGGGAGCAGAAGAAACCGGAGCGGAAGTTTCCGTAGTGGAAGGAGACTGATTAGCTGTTGCGGGCGCGGCGGTGGGGTCCGGTTCCGAGGTAGCGGAGGTGCCGCAAGCCACTGCCGCCAGCAGCAGAAGGAAAACCAAAGGCCAGGCCAAACCCTTGCCAGGTAACTTGTACACGCGGTCCAATGCTCTCATAACCCTCTCTACATACTAGTTTTGGATGGTGTGCCCGTGGTGTACCGCGAACTTTGACGGTCCGGGCAAAGTCACAGGCCCATGGAAAATGCTAAGGGCAATAGGGTTATTCGTCAAGGATGCCGATACGCGGGGCGATCGTGTTTCAATTCATAACTCCTGGTCATAACTCCTGGTCATAACCCCTGGCTTGCCCGATTTCTTGAGGTCTTGCCACTCCAAACAACTAACACGCTCCTCATAACAGAAAATTGGTCTGGCCTGACCGCCCAAAATGCCTCGTGACACGCAAGTTTGGTCCCGAATTGCCGGCAAATCTGAGGACTGGACCATTTGTGCTGATACAGATTTTGCCAAAACAATGATAACGCCATTGCCCTGTCGCGTTTCCAGGAAATTCTGCCTTGATCAGGCACGGGGGTGTATAATCAGGCCTCAAGGAGAAAACCCCGATGACCACCATCAACGACATCAGCGACCTGGTACGCATCCTCCGGGACCAGCCGGAATGGGCCGAGACCATCCGGGGCGTCCTCCTCAGCAGGGAACTCTTGGACCTGCCCGAGAAATTCGCCCGGTTCGTCGATCTGACCGACCGGAATTTCCAGGCGGTGAACGCCCGGCTGGACCATCTGGAATCGGATGTGGCCGAATTCAAGGCCAGCGTGGACGAGCGGTTCGACCGTGTGGACGAACGGTTCGACCGTGTGGACGAACGGTTCGACCGTATGGACGAGCGGTTCGACCGTATGGACGAGCGGTTCAACCGCATGGACCGTCGTATGGACCGTATGGAAGGGCGTATGGACAACGGGTTCGGGATCAACTACGAAGTCAAGATCGAGAGGAACATCCCGAGCCACGCCGGACAACACCTCGGTATGCGGGGTGTCCGCGTGCTCAGGGGAACAATGATCGGCCGGGACACCGAGCTGGCAGATCAGGTCGAACGGGCCGCCGACGAGGGAGTCATCACCTGGGATGAACACGACCAACTCCTGCTGGTGGACCTAATCTTCACTGGACGGAGCAGGACCGACGGCACGACAATCCTGGCCGCGGCGGAGGTCAGCATCACCGCAGGGAATCTCGACGTGGACCGAGCCGTAAAACGGGCGCGGATCCTGGAAATCGTCACCGGGCAGCCGGTGGTTCCCGTGGTGATCAGCGCCAACGTCGACGACGAACGGGCCGCGATGGCCCTGGACCAAGGTGTGACTATCATCCGGTCCCCCGAGCAGCCCTGACTCTCGCCGGCGCCACAACCGCCATCCGTCCCGTCAATCCCCCGTAAGACTCCCGCGCGAAAGGGGTTGCTCCGGTTGACAGGCTCCGGACAGAATGACTGGGATGGACGCCCCTCGGCAGGAGGGGGATCACCGACTGACAGGCAGACCGTACCGAGGCCACATCAGAATGTCCTGAGAATGTCCTGCACTGGCGATGACCACTCTGAAATCCCCAGTCATGGCCGGGCCAGAATAGTCCCGATTTGCGGCATTGCCAGACAGTTCTCAGCCTCTTGTTCGTACTTGGTAGTGATACGGCGGAATTGTTTCAGCCGGTCAATTGACCTTTCTACCAGATTGTGGGTCATGTGCAGGGCGCGGTCGAAGGGATCGCTGCGCAATTCATTCTTTTTCCCTGAGATGTGATGGCGAATGCCCCGCCGTCCGATGTAGCCCGGCCTACGTTGGTCATTGTCCTGTCCAGGAAACGTTTCTGAAGGTGGATTCGTCAGTCGGTGCAGATGTGCCGGTTGCAAGTTTGAGGGGCCGCTTTCACCCTCCGGTTGACCCAGACGGAGTCCAGGGGGAGGAGGCCAGTTTTCTGCCCGCGTTCCTGGCCAGGCCAAACCAAATGGTGACGAACAGGCAGGCAGCGGCGGCGACGCTAATCGCCACCGGCCATCCGAGCCATCCGGCCGCCGCTGTCAGAGGAAGCGCCCCCAGGTAATGGAAGCCGGGGGTGAAATGGAGCACGCCCATCACCCGTCCCCGTACCTCTGAGGGAGCCGTCATCTGCAGGATGGTTGTTGCCAGAGGCCATACGGTCCCCAGGCTCAGGATTCCGACGACCAGGAACAACCCCCACGCCCCCCAATACCAGGGCGTCCAGGCGAACAGGGTCAAGCTGACACAGAACAGCACCAGGCAAGCCAGCAACCATCGGTATAGCCAGGCCCGGCCCATGAACGTCAGGCACAGGTTGCCAATCACGGCTCCGATCCCGGAGGCCAGGAGCAACAGCCCGGCTTCGTAGGCTCCGCTGCTCAATTGGTCCTTGGCAAACGCGGGTATGACTTGCAGGTGCGACATGCCAAACCCGCCGAAGGAGCAGGCCAGGATAATCACCGTCAGCAATATCGGAGCGTCCCGTATCTGCACGAAGCCGGCCAGGAAGTTCCTGAGGAACGGCTCCGGGGGTTTTTGGGGTTGCCGTGATACGGTCCTGATTCGTGAAAGGCACAACACGCTGATGACGTAAAATGACGCATTCAGGAAGAGGGCCGGGCTGATGCCCCAACCATCAATAACCGCTCCAACCAGGGGCGGCCCGCCAATCCTGCCCAGATGGACCGCCATGTTGAAGCCGGCCACGGCATCCAGCAATGTCCCCTCTTCCACCAGGTCCGAGATCATTGCCACCCGGGCCGGCTGGTTCAACGCCTGCAACACACCCAACACCACACCGGAAAGATATATTTGCCAAACCTCGATCAGGCCCGTGGCCGAAAGGGTGGCCAAAACAGCGACTAGCGCTCCGACCGCAGCCTGAACCGTAATCAAGAGCCGCTTCCGGTCTACCCGGTCGGCGATGACCCCTCCGACCACCAACAGACCGACGTTGGGCACTCCGTAAAGGAAAAGGACCAAGCCGAGCTGGGTCTTGGAGCCGGTCACTTCCAGCACCAGCCAGCCAAGAACGAGGAATTGCATTCCCTGGGAGATTGACTGGACGGAGGACCCCGCCCAGTACCAGCGGAAATTGGGCGATCGCCACGGTCCCAGCATACGCCGGGCGTAGGACTGGAAACGCGGCCCGCCAGGGTCAGCCATTACCAAATGTAGTTCCCGATGGTTTCCTCTTCACCGTCGCCGCTGCACAACGACTGAAACCGTTTGGATTGTAGCGTGGGGGAGTCAGGTTGGCCGGAATTGTACCCCATTCGGCTCCGACGCGGGCTACGCCCAAAATATGCGTCCATTGTGAGGGAGCCGCATGATTCGCTTCACATGATTCCCTTCAGTGGAGGCAGCACCACCCACATGGGAATACTCCCAGCAAGCCCTGCCGACAGCCCGGTTGTGGTCACCGGGTCAGTTTTGCGAAAATATCCGGCTCCCCTGATCCTGCTCCCAATCGAACAAGTCTTTGCCTAGCTCGTGCCGCTCCAGAAGATGGAAGATGGCGGAAGTTGAGGATGGCGCCCTCGTCGGGCAACGGGTCCGAATGCCTCAATCCCACGAACAGGGGGACCGACTCGGCCTTGTGGAGCTGTTTATCCCAGCGCTGGTGAAACAGCTCACGGCGGGTCTGGCGCTTCTTGCCCTGGTATTCCAGATCGGAATAAGGTGGTTTGGTCCGTCTGCGCTAGTCCGTCCGCCAGTGTCGAGGTCTTCCAGCCTCAGTGCGCCACATCGCAACGGGTTGGTTCAGAGGTTTCTTAGTTGGATGCACCCCAGCTCCAACAGCGGGCTGGGCTTGGAGGGTGACTCAGGATACGTTCAGGGACTTTTCCGTTGGGTTCCGTTGGGGGATGAATCTCCCAAACTCCCTGCCCCAAACCCCCTGAAAATAATGGCAGTTGGATGAAAGCCTTGGCTAAAACCAATTCATCTCACCAAGTCTGAACTGTTACGGGTGACAGTTGCCGGTTGAGTCTGCGGGCGGTACATGGTACGCTGGTTTCATGCAGCCGGTCAAAGACATATCGCCGTGGGCAGCAAAAATTGCCCGCCAAACGGTCGTACATACTCTGTGGCTGGGGGTTGGGGTGCCCTTGGGCATGGGCGTCGTCGTGGCCTTCGCCCAACTGTTAATCGGGGTTTCTCCGCTGGATTTCTTCTTCGGATTTGTGGCTGACATTACTCCTACACTAGCCCCAAACTTGTCCATACTGCTGGTGGTGGGCGCCGTTTTCGCTATGGTCGGCGGATTCGGCTACCGCTGCATCTCTATGTCCGGGACTAAAGCTCCGGTGCTGGCATTGCTGCGCAGCGTCCTGCGCCTTGAGTTGCGGGCCGCATCCCTCTGGAAGGCCGCACCTAAAGACCCGTCCCGCGTCCGCTTTGTCAATGTCAGTTACTTCCCACCCGTCAGCTTTCCCAACCGGGTGGCCCTGTTCACCCCCGCCGGCCTTTCCGGCGCCGCTCCCCTGCTGAACTAACCGACCTCTTCAACTGTAACGGTCCCCGCCATTCGGCGCCGTTGTCCGGCCGCCGGAGGGCTAATTTACGCTTGAAGAGGTTAAAAGGATGTTCGAGAACTATCTCCTCACATCACTCCCCCGGCACGACCGCGCCGGGACCCGGCTCAATGGAGCATGGCCCGTGGGTGTGCTCTTCTGGACGGGCGTCGCCATGCTGGTCCTGATCCTGAACTCTGGCGCAATAGCTGCTGAATTCCACTGGGTCCTCCGCGCAGTCTGGCTAGCCGCCGTGATGCACCTGACGGTGGTGGTACTGAGGAAGCTAGAGATGTGGGACGCGGAGGTTGTAGAAGGCTATGGACGACCTGGATTTGACACTAAACCAAAGCCAAGGTGGGATGTGCATTTGCTGAGTGTTGGGAGTCGGGCCGGGAGTCTCGCAGGAATGTTTCGGCCCTTGACTGCAGGACAGTCCGGCAGCGCCGTTTCACTTCGTCTTTCCGGGTAGTCAGACCGGACAGGAATTTGCCGACCCTCTCCTCCACCGCCTCCTTGCTTCCCAGGCACAGATTGCCAGTGGCCTCCTCTCTCGCCCAGCCCCAGATTGCCTCATCGGCGTTGAAGTCCGGGCTGTAGCCCGGCAGGTTCACCAGCCTAATACCCAGGCCAGGCGTACGCAGGTACTCCCGCATCGCCTCTCCACGATGGGCCGGCGCGTTGTCCCAGATCACGTTCAAAGGCCCGGAATGCCTCTCCCTCAGTTGCCTCAGGAAGGCAACCGAGGTTCCAGAGTTGCTGTTGCCATCCAGTTCCATCCAATCGACCTCGCCCGTCTCCAGGCACACCGCCGAATAGTAGCTGGCCTTCTCCCCGTACCTGGGGCTGGTCGAGTCCACCAGGGCCGGCTCTCCCCTCAACACCCACTTGCCCCGCAGTTCGGCGTCCGCCCGGAAGTGGGCCTCGTCAGCGAACAATATCCTGGCTCTGGTCCGCCCAGCCTCCTCCCTCAGGGCGGCATACTCCACCACGAAGGCCTCCCGCTTCTCCGCATCTGCCTTGAGCAGGCGCTTCTTGGGGCGCTTGAAGGCGAATCCCAAGCGGTGCAGGTAATTCAGGCAGCTGCTGCGGCTCAAGCTGACGCCGCAGCGCTCCGAGACATACTGCCGAACCACCTTCCAATACCAGTTGGCCAATTCGATACCCGACGTGGCTGGCGGTTGCTGCACCACCCCTTTCAACTCCTCCTGCTGCGATTGGTCAAGGGCGGGGGGGAACCCCCAGTCTGCTCGAAAATCAAAGCTGCGGGACCGCCCTCGCCGAAGGCGGCGGCCCACCGTCCGATAGTGTGCGGGTCCCGCTCCAGCGCCTCCGCCGTGGCTGCTGCTGTCAAGCCCTGGGCCAGCAGCAGCATGGCGTACCATCGCTCCCGCTCCCGGGGCGTGGGCGCCAGAACCATCCGCCTCCGCAAGTCCTTCACTCCCATCTGCCATTGTTCCAGAGACCAGTCTATCTCTCTCACGCCCATCATCAACCCCTCGCAACTCCTGAGACCAGCTAACCCAGATTCCCCCCAATTTACCCTATCCGTCTGCGCATTTCACCTTGGCTTTGGTTTAGGATCAATTAAAGTCACCAAACAAATAATGTCATGTCCATCTTCAACAACGCCTTTCGAAGGGTTGCCGACTGGAGCGGAAGGTCCAGGCGCTCCGAGTTCTGGGGATTCTTCCTTATCAACCTAATCATCACGGCGTCGTTAGCGGTCCTGTCCCAAACCGGCGCCGGATTCGCCATTGCCTACCTGGTTTACGCTCTGGTAGTCCTGTTCCCCGGGCTGGGGGTGACCGTGCGACGGCTCCACGACTGCGGGAAAAGTGGGGGCTGGGTCTTGCTGGGCTTCGTGCCAATTCTCGGTTTAGTGCTGTTGTCCGTGTTGGCACAGGAAAGCAATCCCTGGCCCAACAAATACGGGCCGCCGCAGGGTCAGGCAGGTCAGAGCTGACCTCGCTATCCAGCAGGCAAACCCCAATTCCGTGAACTTGCTCCCACCGGCGGCGCGGCAAAACGCCGCCGGTGGGAACCCCAATGATTTGATGAAGGACAAGATGATTGCAATGAACACGCTAAGACAATGGAAGATATGGTTCATCCTGGCGGCTGCCGGACTGGTTGCGCTGGGCTGCCAGGCGACTGCGCCGGCTCCGACGGTGACGCCGGAACACACCGCCACGCCCGTCCCCACCGCGACGCCGGAGCCGACGGCCACCCTTGAGCCGACAGCAACGCCGATACCAACACCCACGCCTACTCCCACGCCGGAACCAACACCCACGCCGACGCCGACTCCTGCGCCGACACTCACACCAACCCCGAAGCCGACATCGACACCCAGGCCCACGCCCAGGCCCACACCCAGGCCCACGCCCACGCCAATACCGTGGCAGACCTACCGGCACAACGACCATACCGAGAGCACTTGCAGAAAAGCCCAGGATTTCACCATCGACATCCCCCCAACCTGGGTACACAAGTCCACGAGTTGCATCGAGGCAAAGTTCGAGTCCCGCGATGAAAAAGGGGAAGTGAATGTGATTCTGGAAAACCGGCACAACTACAACAGTAACCCTCGGACAGCGTTGAGGGAACTCGCCGAAGACATGGAGGACGACTACACAATTTCCGACGGATGGGCTGTGGGTACGGGAGGCAAGGTCACCGTCAATTCGACCAAGATAATCGATCATCACGGACACGATGCTATTTCCCGAGTTGAGACGTGGAACCCACGTTCCCCGTGGCGTTATTGCACAACGAAATGGAAGAGCTTGACCGTTTTGTCGAATTCTTGGTCTCAGACTGCATCATCCAGGAAATCGGTCACTGTCTTGTCCGCGACGTGCCAACGTGAAACCAAACACAACAAGGACATGGCAAGGACTCTGGACTCTTTCCGGTTGGTGGGCCGGTAACCGCGCACTCCCTCGCCCCGCCCCCTTCCGGGTCGGGGCGTTTCGGGGTAAGCTTACGCCAATACGCCCCGACCGTTTTTGGTAAGGACCCGTGGTAAGGACCCGTGGTAAGGACCCGGGATTGAGGGCCGACGGCGGGGGCCAACATTCGAAACAGATTAAAGGAGGGGACGACGATGTGGGAAATTCCGAAGGGGATTATCCAGACGGTTGCGGGGACGGGGGAGCCCGGTTATTCGGGGGACGGCGGGTTGGCGACA
The DNA here is from genome assembly GCA_965262735.1 of Dehalococcoidia bacterium. Taxonomy (GTDB): domain Bacteria; phylum Chloroflexota; class Dehalococcoidia; order Lucifugimonadales; family UBA3495; genus CATOSK01. Next base: position 1,870,652 of record CBDHFS010000002.1, read on the forward strand.
GCGGCGACGCTGCGGGAGCCGTTCATGTGTGTCTTCGACCCGGCGGGCAACATGGTGTTCTGCGAGTCCCGGAACTACTGCGTCCGGCGGATTGACGTTCAGACCGGCATCGTCACAACCCTGGTGGGCAACGGCGAGGCCGGGTACACCGGCGACGGCGGCCCGGCGTCGCAGGCCCAGTTAAACGAGCCTTACGGCCTCACCGTGGACACCAACGGCGACATCTACATCGTGGACCGGCTGAACACCGTGGTGCGGAAGGTTGACGCGGCCACCGGCATCATCTCCACCGTGGCCGGCACCGGGGACATCGGGTATGGCGGCGACGGTGGGCCGGGCACCCGGGCGCAGATGCGGGAACCCAACGACTGCTTTCTGGACGGCCAGGGCGGGCTGCTTATCGCGGACATCCAGGACCAACGGATCCGCCGGCTGGACCTGGCCACGGGCATCATCACCACCTTCGCCGGCAACGGCGAAAAGGTGCGGGGCGGCGACGGGCTGCCTGCGGCGCAAGCGTCCATCCTGGGGGCGCGGGCGGTGTGCATGGACGGTGCGGGCAACACCTACATCGCCGAGCGCGAGGGCAACGGGGTCCGCAAGGTGGACGCCAACGGCATCATGTCCACCATCGCCGGCACCGGCGAGCGGGGCTACGACGGCGACGGCGGGCCAGCTATCGCCGCCGCCTGGGGCGCGCCCAAGGCCATCCGCTGCGACGCCGCCGGCAACGTAATTGTGGTGGACACCGAGAACCACGCCATCCGCAAAATTGACGCCGAGGGCATCGTCACCACCATCGCTGGCGGACACCTGGGAGGCGACGGCGACGGCGGGCAGGCCACCGCGGCAGGGCTGGAGCGGCCCCACGGCTGCGGCATCGGCCCCGACGGAACGCTGTACATCACCGACAGCAACAACCACCGGGTAAGGGCGGTGGGCCTTTGACGGTTGCCCCGGGCCGTTTCATTTTCGCATGGGTGTTTCTCAGCGACGCATCTTGACCCGTTCGTCCTGAAAGTCTCGAACTGATGGGTTTCGTTTGCTTATAGGGTACGGGGGTTTCCAGCAACTTTATTCTGGCACTAGAGCGATTTGTTTGGACAGCAAAGCGCTAAGACGGTCTATGACTTGTTGCGCTGTACACATCACGTCAAGCGACTCTTGGTAGAGGTCGGCAATTTCGGCTATTGTGTCTTCCGTTGGAATGTCTATGCTAGCCTTCAAGAAGCTGGACTTGTTCCACGTCGCATTGTCGGTTTTTGAGGAAAAACTATAAAGCAGCGATTGATGGGTACAGATGAACCACAATAAGAAGTTTCTCTCCTGGCCCAGAATCGTGATGCCGACATCCCCCTTAAATCCATCCGCCAAACTGAGGATGTAGGCATGGTCGTTTATGGTGTAATTCCCGGGTTCCAAGTAAGTCATATGTCCGGCCTTGCCGTTTCTGGCTACGAGAATTCCGGGTTTTCCCTCGAATGTCTTAAGACGCCGACCATTATCAAAAGTACACATAGGAATGTAGCCCATCCTTGCTACTCCAGCGGTTGCGCTAGAAAGCACCTCATACAGAACATCCTCTTTAGTCAGCTTCGTGTAGATAAACTCTTCTGTGAGGCCAGCATTCCCGCTCATGCAGTCGAACATAGAGGTAACACGCCGGAGATTCATTTGCCACCCACCAGCTTAGATAATTCTTCCTTAATGCTAGCAAGCTCGTTTCGGAAATCGCCAACATCCACGTAACGTTGTGGTTGCTTCCTTAGATGGAACTCTGGCAAGAGATTATAGTGGTTTGCTTGGCCTAAGTTGCTGAGTTGAATGAAGCCCGCTTTTCTCATGCACACAACTTCGCCCTTGTCCGTCTGGAATTCAGTCCCTCCGTCGTTGGCATCGTCAAAACTGAGCCAACGTTCTTCCAATAATCCCGGCTGCTCATCGCCGTCTGTGCTTACCCAGCCAGAAATCTCATCATGTCTCCACCCGTTCCTGTTATTTCTGAGCTTCGTAGGGAACCGCTTGTCTGAATTGGCCAGACCATCATTGTCAATAATGTACATCCAAATCGGTTCGTTCTGGATTCGAGTTGCCTGGTTGCCGCGCTTGGTAATAAAGAGAGCATACGTCTTTTCTTTGGTGTACGGCGCGAATGCGAACTTGGGCAACGAAATGACAGCGGTTACATCGAACGTCTCTAGGAGTTCTTTTCGGAAAGCTCCAAACGAGGGGTTCTCCAATACACCGTCGGGTTGGATCACGCACGCATTACCACCAAACCGGAGAAGCTGGCGGATTCGGCATAAGAAGGCAATCTCCATCCTGACTGTTGAAACGGCGTCGGTCTCAGCACGAATTGTTCCTGTCCCATAAGGTGGGTTCGAAATTACGTAGTCAAACTCCATTGAGGGAAACGGGAAGTCGTTTTCCAGCAGAGAGTTCCCCTGCTTCATGTTCGTGTGCCCATCACCGACAAGAAACATATTCAACCGAGTTCTCGATATGTTCTCGTCCCGAATATCTACACCATAGAAGCAACCGCCGGAAAGAAACGTTTTCGCCTGTGCCGAAAGCGTCGATGTTTGTTCATACTGGTTTTGAAGCACCTTGAACCCTTCGGTCAAAAAGCCGCCGGTTCCACAGGCGGGGTCGAGTATCGTAAATTTCCGACCTTCAGACCAGTATTGTTCCCCACGCAGTAGCAACTTAGCGAAGATGTGAGTGTAGTGGCGTCGTGTAAAGTATTCCCCGAATTCCCTCTTTTCTTTGGAAGATGCGAACATCTCATAAACAGCACCAAAGAGGTCAAACCCTGTTCCATGTAGCGGGCGCATCGAGTTCACGATATCGTAAATTCGCCGGACATCTTCGCCCGGAACCAAGGCCCTAGTGCCGCCTTGTATGGCATCTCTCAGGGTCCCGATGAGGTCTTGGAACTCCTTGAAATCGGTCTCTTGTGATAGGCGCTCAATGTAAGCGACGAGGTTGGCGACGAGCTTCTCATTGGTCTGGTCGGCGCATTCCGCCCAGTAAATCTTGTTGGAATCCTTTTGGTTTTCAAGGATTGTCTTTTCTTCGTAAAACTCCAAGGCCACGAATCCTATCGTGAAATCAATTTTGTGCTGTATGTTCCTAAAATTGATTCCCCGATAGATGGTAGCCAACTCCCACAACTTCTTGTTGAAGATTGCTTCGGAAATCGTCGATATGGAATCCACGTTGGTTTGGATGTTGGATAGGTCCGGTTCCTTCGCAAGCCTGTACTTGATAAGCCTCAAAATGTCGATGGTCTGAAATTCACGAATGGGATTCCTGTTGAGGGTGATTTCCTCCAAGGTGGTAACGTTGTAAAACACCGACATCTGGCAGTTGGTTACAATGAAATAGGGTAATTTTAGCTTGAGGGCTTTGTTTTTCCCATGAACAATCCCATCTTGCCAATCATGGTCGTTGAATGAGCAGTTGTCTTTCGCTTCAGCGTATGCAACCAGGTTCTCAATGAACTGCCGTACATTTGAGCCATCGAACTCAAACTCAGAAATTAACAGGTCCGGGCGGAGTGAACCCGTATACTCCGCAAAGCTCGTGTCATTCACTATTTGCCGGAATGGGATGCTCAATTGACCGACAAGCACTCCATGAATAAATCGTGAAACGGTTAGAGCTTCGCGTTTGACCCGACTCATGGCTACCGCCCAAACGTGATGTTGACCATCACCACGCCGGAAGATTCCTGCTTGTGCCGTCTCCGGGACAGTGGCGGATGGCGCGTCCCTCGGTTGGTCTTGCTCGATACTACCGTCAACTCCGGCGGGCCGGTCACTTCTCCCGTCTTGGGGTCAATCCGTAGCTGAATCTCGGTGTCCCTGGGTCTAACCGTTATCTCCTGAGATTCGACGTTGGCCGGAGTTTCGTTGCGCTCTTTTGGGTGGGAGGTCTTCTCGACAGGCTTCAACCTTCCATCGTCGGCCAACGGGATGTATCCCGCTTGACTGACTTTCGGGATGCTCCCGTCCCGCTTGCGTTTCCCGCCTTCCAGTTCCCAGCTACGGGCTGGCAACCCCGGGTTGTTCCGCTTCCCCTCGACTGAGGCCAAGTCTCCCCATTGGCTGGATACCCGTACCAACGCCAACCCAACGCCGGGCAGGTTGGTCACGTAGTACCGGCTCCCTTGACGGAACCCCGGTGCGGGTCTGGATTGGCGGGTCTTCACCTTCTCCCGGTTGTTCATCACGTCTCTGATGGGGATGGACTGCCAGCGTAACTCGGTTTCGCCTCTCCGATGTCCGTCCAGCGTTTGCCAGCGGTCACGCACCCAACGCCGGATGTTAGTTTCCTTTTCAACCTCTTGGCGTTCCTCGACTGGCACCGGGGACGATGGGCCTCTGGTAATGTCCGCCCATTCGGTGAACGGCGCATTGACCTGTGCCGCTTCCGCCGGTGTGCCTCCTTTCAATCCGTGATGCTCCTTGAAGTGGTTGTAATGGAACACCCAGCCGTCAAGGTAGCGTTGGCCGCTCTCCCGCCCTTCGAGTCCCCGGAGCGTCTTGGTTCTGTCCCGGAACGTCCCCTGCATCCGCTCGGAACGGTTGTTGTTCAACTCGGATTCCAACCCTTCCGATTGGATATGTTCGGCTTCGGGGAATACTTCTTTGATGGCCGGAACATAGGAAGGTAGCCGGTCGGTGGTGATGGTCTTGGGCGGGTTGGCGGAAGCCGCCATAGCTTTCCGCAAGACGGCTTCCGCCGATTTCTGGTCACGTTCACTGGACAGGTAGGACGCCAGCAGGTAACGGGTGTCGTGGTCCATCACGTTCCAATTCCAGTATTTGTCACCGCCCACGTCCAGCACCATTTCGTCGACAACCCAATTGTCGCTGGTGTGCGCCGGATATTTCTCCGATTCCTCCATTGCGGCTTGCGTGTAGTCCCTGACCCATTCGTAAATCGTGGCCTTGCTGGGTTCGGGTATGTCATAGGCGTCTTCCATGTACTCGGCAATCTGCTTGTAGCTCATGCCGGAGTAATACTGCCGAATCGCCGCCCCTATCCATTCGGCGGGTATGCGCCGCCCTTTGGCCTTGCCGTTGGCCCGAAACTTAGTAGCACACCCTCGGCACAAGTAGCGTTGTTCCCCTGATTGCTTTCCAATCTTTACAACGTGGCCTGAAGCACAGTCGGGGCAGTTGACCGTTTTGGTCGTGGTTTCGGAGAACTCGGCCATTGTTCTGCCTATCCAGTGGAATCCGTCAATTTGGCTTGGTCGGGGTTTCCGGGCAGAAAATTCTGCCGGGATACAACCGGCACCTTGGTTTTTTGCTCCAACGCTTTGCGGGCATTACCGGCTATCTGTCCGCCTTCCTCAGCGGCAACCTCATTTTCACGGAAGCCTTGGGCATTTCTCGATACGGCAATGTCTTTGGTGGACATTTCCCCCAAACGAATGAAAAGTAATTCAGGGCTGGTCATGTGGTCGCGGAGTTCATGTTTCGCCAATCCCTTGACCTCTTTGTGCTGTCTCACGCTCAAGTCAAAAGTTCTCTCATGGATGAGATTGGTCAGAACTGCGTATTGTTGACCTTCCACTCCCCGTTTGGCCCATTCCGTCGTCAAGCCCTGTCTTATAATACGGGAGCTAACTCTGGCCTCAATCCATCCATCAGAGCGGCCCTTCATTTTGTAATCCAGAATGGCCCGTTTGATGGCAATGTCCGGGTTCTGGGTTTCCAGTATCCGCTCGTATCCCGTCTTAGCCAGCCATCGTTTTACCCCTTCCGCCTTTTTGGAAGGGATGGACTGCACGATACGGAACAAAGTCTCCGTGTTGGCGGCATCAGTGAGCCGCTCTTTCCCATCTGCTCCGGTCATTTTCAACTGTCCGATTTTTTCGGACAGTTCATCGAAACCTTCCTCGCCACCCAATTTCCGTTTCAGGTCATTCCAATACTTCCGCGGTCGGTCAGTGTCCGTCAATGCTTCGATGACATCAACCACTGAAAAATGCCATTCGTCATCGTGGAGGATACGGCGTACTTTCTTGCCCCTAAAGACCACCATTTCCATCTGGCCTTCTGGAATCAGTTGTGCTTGCGGTTGTTTATTCGCCATCATTCTCTCCAACTAACTTGACCCCATCGTCCCACCCAGCCCTAGTCGTCCATCCCTAAGTGGAACTTGATTTGCGGGTTATATGAATGCGTCATCAATCATCAGAAGGATGTTGCCAAACATGGTATCCCCCTTCCATAATCGGGGAAATCGGGGAGAAAGGCGTTACCGACGATGAGATCTCAAGAGGACGAGCATCCAAGAATACGTAATACGAAGACCTTGTTGGGCTTGCAGTATACGACTGGCATAAGGCTTCCAGAAGAACTCCGCAGGACTCTTGGTTAGCACCAACGATAAAGTTGAATTGTTCCGCCGCGTCTCGGTTCACGTGGATATGAAATTCAACAGGGCCTCCAAAACAATAACCCCTAATTAACACCACCCCGCCCAATGCCTCCGCCATCTCTTTGTGCCCTCTTATCCAGAGTAACTGCCGGGTTTGTCGCATACCTAAACTAAAGCCAAGGTGAAATGTACATATCGCCAGACCGCACTGTCGGTGGCCACCCATTTGGGCCTAAAGGGGATATGAGGTGCAGTGGAGTCCTCTCGGTCGTCTTCAAGACCCCCGAAATGCACATCCCACCTTGTTATTGGTTTAGAACAAAATCATCGAACTCAGGAGTTAGTGTTTCCGTTGCAACTGCCTGTTGTTCATATTTTACTATGGCAGGCATGGTCAACGGCAATTGGTGGTACTCTGCCAATATCTCGCCTTTGCGCTTTTCGCGAATAAATTCCATAGCGGCTTTCAATCCCACGCTATGTTCTTTTACCTTGTTTATTTGGCGCAAGTTGCTAATCGTGCACCTGTCGCCCTTCTGACTATTACAGTGGTTGCATAACAATGCCCGATTTTCTATCGTGTCTGCCCCGCCGTCGTTCTTGGGAATAATATGGTCCAGTATCAACATTTTTTCATCCCCAATATCAACATCACAACCCCAACAACTGAGTCCGAACCGACCGATTAGTATATCTTTGATGCGCCTTTCTTCATTAGTCATCAATAAGCACCTTTTGCATTGCAGTGTCGGTTTTTGGCATTCATGCTCGGTTAGTCTTCAATGCCCAAATGTTTTTTGATTGCCGTTATTTCGGCCCTGATTTCCCGAATCTCCCGCCGGTAATAGAGACGGCCAGTAATGTTGTCGGCCAGTCCCCACATTAAAGCAGTTACGAAAACCGCGCCAGCCAGCATTGCCAATACATAGCCCAGCGTAATCGCCATATCCACCAAGGAAGGGAAAGGGCCGGTGTTGGTTAATATCCCGCTAAATTCCCTAGCCTGCTTTATGATGGAGATGACTCCCCATGCAACAAAAAAGATTGCGGCTACCCACGCCAACACCCGTGATGCCGTTCTTCCCAACAGTGACACCATCAGGTTCGCCAAGTCTTTATTGACTTCCGGTTCCATAGCGGCATACTATCACCCCCATACCCTATAAGCAAACGAAACCAACTGATGTCATCGAAAGACCGTCCTGGCAGGCCCATGCGAAACCGGGAAAAACACGGGCCAGAATCAGCCAAGTAATGCAATATCCAACCGCGCCACCCGCCTCGGTCCAAGTGCGTCCACCTGGCATCCAACGGAAAATCAACTGACAGACAAAGGATGCTGCCAGGTGTAAAATGCGGTCTGAGGCAGGGATAAGATGACCACCATCAACGACATCAGCGATCTGGTAAAGATACTCCAGGAACAGCCCCAGTGGACGGAAACCTTGCGAAGCTTCCTGCTAAGCCGGGAACTGCTGGAGCTGCCGGAAACGTTTGCCGCCTTCGTTAAAACCGTAGACCGGCAATTTGAGGCGATTGACCGTCGGTTTGAGGCGATTGACCGGCAGTTCGAAGTTGTACACCAGCGGTTTGAGGCGATTGACCGACAGTTCGAAGCCATAGACCGTCGATTCGAGGCGATTGACCGGCGGTTTGAGGCCGTAGACCAACGGTTCGACGCATTGGAAACCAAAATGGACCAGGGGTTCGCGGCCGTAAACCAAAGGTTTGAGGTGATGGACGCGAAAATGGACCAGGGGTTCGCAGAGGTCAATAGGAGGTTCAACCAAATGAACGGCCGGCTCGATAATGCGATCGGCGTAAGCTATGAGTACAAAATAGAGAAGAACATCTACAGCATCGCCGAAGACCAATTGAACATGGACCGGATCAGGCTTTGGAAAGGCCCCTACTTCGGTCCTGCCGCAGACTTTATGGACATGCTTGAACAAGCGCGAGCGGGCGGAATCATAACCCGGGACGAGCACCGTGAGATGTGCCGGGCCGACATCATCCTCCGGGGAATGGGCCCAGACCGCCAACCCGCAGAATACGCAGCCATTGAGATATCCATCACCATCGGCGACTCAGACATTGTGAGGGTTTCGCGGAGAGCCGAAATTCTGGCCTTGGCCCTTGACCACCCCGTAATCCCCGCCGTCATCGGGACCCAAATTGACGACGAAAGGTCTCAACTCGCCCGCGCCAACAACGTGAGGGTCGCTATAATGCCCAACTAGGCAATCCCAAAGTCCCGCCGATCAGAGGCCCTGGCGCAATAGCCGGGGCCGTTTTTGTCTCCGGCTCCAGATTTGGCCGCCCCAATGTGCTAGAATACCGCCATTCCACCGAGGGAGGGTTGTCATGGCATTCAAGCTGAACCACGTACACCTCAAGAGTCCGGATCCCAAGGAGACCGCCGATTTCTATGTAAACAACCTGGGCGCCACGGTGGTGGCCGAGACCGCCAACGGCGGCTTCCGCCTGGACCTGCACGGTCTGCCGCTGAACGTTACCGGCAAGATCGACAGCCAGACCCACGAGCAGGTCTTCGGCATTGAACACATCGCCATTGATACCGACGACATTGACGGGACGGTGGAGTCGCTCAAGGCTGGCGGAGCGCGCATTCTGGAGGAAACCCAGGTGGGCGGCGGCCGGCGGGTCTGTTTCTTTGAAGGTCCCCAGGGGGTCTGCCTGGAAGTCCTGGAAATCCAGAGCTAGACGCAAATGTCCGGTTATAGACTGCTGGTCCTGTTTGCCCATCCCGACGACGAGGCATTCCCGGTGGGGGGCGCGCTGGCGGCCTGCGCCTCCGCCGGAGTGTCCATCCGGCTGGTCACCGCCACCCGGGGCGAAGAGGGCGAAATCCGTCAACCCGGCGTCGCTACCCGGGAGACCATCGGCGCGGTGCGGGAGCGGGAGTTGGCCGACTCGGTGCGGACGCTGGGTCTGTCCAGCCACGACCTCCTGCACTACCGGGACTCGGGCATGGTCGGCACCGAACCCAACCGACGACCCGAGGCTTTCGTCAACGCGGAACCAGGGCCGGTGGTGGAGCGACTGGTGTACGAAATCCGCAGCTTCCGGCCTCAAGTGGTGCTGACTTTCGAGCCCGGCGGGCTGTACGGCCACCCCGACCACATCGCCATCTGCCGCCACGCCACCAAAGCCTTCCACGGCGCCGGCGACCCGTCGGTGTTCCCGGAGCAGTTGACGGGAGGTTTGACGCCCCACGAACCCCATCGGCTTTTCTACAGCGCTCGTCCCCGGGGGTTCCGCACTGACATGGCCCTGAAATTGCGCGCGGCGGGAGTGGACTTTCCCCTGCCGGACCCGGACCGGGTCAACGACGGAGTGCCGCCGGAAGAGATTCACCTGGAGCTGGACGTTTCGGAGCATCTGGACGCCAAGCTGGCCTGCATCGTGTGCCACCGGACGCAGACCGCCACCGATTGGCCCTACTACACCGTGCCGCGGGAAGTAACGGCCCACAACCTGGGGCGGGAGTGGTACATCCGGGGCTGGCCGCCAGTCCCTCCCGGCGAGTCTATCCCTGCCAACTTCTTCGACGGCCTAGCCCCGGAGCCATAGGCCGCGCTGCATTCAGCTGCATTCATCAGAGGGTTTGGGAGATTCCTCTCCCAGACCCCCGTCATACAGCAAGTCCGCCTACCGCAGGTAGTCCTGAATCCACTGGTCGTAGTCGCCGCGGCGGGTCAGTTGGCCCATTAGTTCCGTCGACGCCAGAGAGTCGCGCAGGTCGGCGGGGGCCACCCCGTCGCGCAGCGCCTTCAGCGTGTCGTAGACCGCCTTGACCGCAGCCTGGAAGGGCAGGTGTCCCTGCAATGCCACCCGGACGCCGTTGGCGCCCAGAAACTCCAGGTCGGCCAGTTCGCCGCCGGCGCCGCCCAACAACAATGGTATCTTGGCCTCGGCGTTGACCGCCTGGACCTCGGCCTTGGTCTGGGCGCCGGCCAGGAACACCGCGTCCACGCCCACTTCCTGGTAAGCCTTGACCCGCCGGATGGCCTCTTCCACGCCGCCGTTGCGCAGGGCGCTGGTGCGTCCGGCCACCACCAGGCTGGGGTCCTGGCGTCCCGACAGGGCGGCCTTCATCTTTCCGATGCCCTCGTCCAGGGAAATCAACTGACCTTCGCCGCCGGCGCCGTAGCTAAGGGGCAGCAGGGTGTCCTCAATAGTCAGGCAGGAAACGCCGGCGGACTCCAGTTCCTCGACGGTGCGGCGCACGTTTAGGGCGTTGCCGTAGCCGTGGTCGGCGTCCACCATCAGGCTGAGGTCGCTGGCCCGGCAGATGCGGTGAATCTGCTGAGCGAACTCGGACAGGGTGAGGACGATGAGGTCGGGGGCGCCCAAAACGGTGCCGGAAGCGATGGAACCGGCGAACATTCCAATCTCAAAGCCGACGTCCTGGGCCGCTCGGGCAGATATTGGGTCGAACACCGACCCGGGGTGGACACACTTGTCTCCGGCCAGTATGGCCCGGTAACGCTCGCGCCTTTCGGTAAGGTTCATGCTGCTCCTTTCGGTTCTTGAGGGTTATGATGGTGAGGGTTGCTGGGGGCCAGGCTATCAATGCCAAGCGTGGGAAATATACTACCGGCAGTTGAGGGTTGCAAGGAAGAGAAAGCGTGAGGACCGGGATCGTTGGGGGATGAATCCCCCGAACCCCCTTAATTCGGGCGGGGAGGAAGCATGGACATCATCGGTGTGGATTTTAGCGGGGCGAAATCGGACCGCAACACCTGGGTGGCGGAGGGCGTTTTGGACGGCGATACCCTGAAGCTGGACAAGTGCGCACCCAAGACCCGGGCAGAGTTGACTAAGTTTCTGGCGGAAATTGCTGAGCCGGTGGTCGCGGCGATGGACTTTCCCTTCGCGGTGCCCAAAGCCTTTGCCGAGTTTTGGCAGAAGGAGGCCAACAACAAGTTCGAAACGATGCCGGACTTGTGGGCAGCAGCGGCAGGGATGGATTACTGCAAGTTCCAGAAGTTGCGAGACTCCTTCGTAAAGAACCACGGCGAAATGATGCGTCGCGGTGACACAAATTTCGGAGGACCTATCTCTCCACTCAAAACTGGCGGCCCCAATATGTTGCCGATGACGTTTTACGGGATGCGAATGCTTCACTGCCTCTACAAATCTGCGAATCCGAGGTTCCGTGTTCCACCACTGCCCAAATATGGAACCGATGCAGATAGCCGGATATTGCTCGAAGTCATGCCGGGCGTCTTGCTTCGTACTTTCGGTTTGCCTGCCGAGAATTATAAGACGAAGAACAAGACCAATGGCGGCTATCCCCAAGAAGTGCGCCACAAAATACTAGCCGGGCTGGAGGAGAAATCCGGCGTGTCCCTGGAGATTTCTGACTGCTTGAGCAAAAAGTGCATCGACAGCCACGATTGTCTGGACTCCTTGACCGCCGCGGTCGGAGCTGCTTTGTGGGCGCTGGACGAATCGCTGTTCCTTCAGCCGAGCCAATCCGTGCCGCCAAACGAAGAACTCAAGGCCGCCTGTCTGGAAGGCTGGCTGTACGCGCCCCTTCCTGACCGACTGGGTTAGGCAATCTCGTTTACTGATACGTGAATAAGGACTAAACATTCGTGACCCACTGGGAACCGGTTCTTGAGCTTGCCCGATGTATAGGGCCCTCATGCCAGAGCGGCCGCCTATGTTCACATCTTTATTTACGTATCAGTAAAAGACCCGGTGGACGGTGCGGGATGATAACGGGGAGATTTGCTTTGAAATCTATCTTGCTGTTGGCAATACTGGCGGCGCTGGTTGGCTTGGCGTGTAATGATGATACGGCTAGGGAAGCCGGTCGGCAAGCTGACCCTGGGCCGTTCCGGGTTGGCGTGATGGAGTCTCTGACGGGTGCCGGGGAGACCTACGGCAACGTAGCAGTGCGGGCCAAGCAGATGGCAGCAGATGAGATAAATGCGGCGGGCGGCGTCAACGGGCGGATGCTGGAGTTGGTGGTGGAAGACTCCAAGTGCAATGCCCAGGACGCGATTTCGGCGTACAACAAGCTGACCGACGTGGATGGTTTGAAAATCATTCTGGGCACTTCTTGCAGCGGCGCAATGCTCGGCGCCGCTCCGTTGGCGGAGGCGGATGGAGTCATCCTGTTTTCTGGGCTGGCCAGCAATCCGGACATTGCCAACGCGGGCGATTATATCTTTCGGACCCAGATTAGCGATGTGCAGGTGGGCATAGACACCGGCAACACTATGGCGGCGGACCGGGTGCGCCGGTTGGCTACCATCACGGAAGCTACTGACTATGCCGAGGGAGTGCGCCGGACAACCGTCGCGCAGTTCGAGAAGCGGGGCGGCCAAGTAGTGGCTGTGGAGCAGTTCGCGTCGGACATAACCGATTTCAGATCGCAGTTGACGAAGTTGTTCAGCGCAAACCCGGACGCGCTCCACCTGGCGCCTCAGTCCGAGTTCGCAGGAGGCACAATCATCAAGCAGGCGAGGGAACTGGGCTATGATGGCCCCATCTACGCGGAAACCGTGACGGTGGGGACAACCGCCCTGGAGCTAGCCGGCGATGCGGCTACCGGAATGAAGGCCATTACTGCCGACCTGGATCCGGCCAACCGGAAGGCTCAGCAAGTTCTCGCCAACTTCAGGGAACGCTACGACTACATTACTTTGCCGTGGCATTTGGGGTCAGCCTACGACGACGTTTACATTACCGCCGAATGCCTGAAGCGAACGGGCGACGACCAGGATGCCGATGGTTTCAGGGATTGTATGTACGGCATCACCTGGAGCGGGGCGATTGGCAGCAATTATAGCTTCGACTCGGACGGCGAGGTTGTCGGCCTTTCCAGGGTAGTTGTGGAGGTCCTGCCGGTAGCGGAGCGGACTGAGGACATCAAATACAAGGTGCTGGGGCCGGCGCCGGCGGAGTAGGGTCTGGGGAAGCCTCACTTGGCCTGTCGCCCTTGCGCCGGCGCTCCGAACGTATTCCACAGGTCGAAGACCTGCACGGCATAGGTGGTAGAAGAAGCCGACGGACGGCGGTGGGTGGACTTTGAGGTGGGAGACCGGGGGAGGCGACGTTTCTCCGGCTTTACGGGCGGTTGCCGGAAGCGAAACAATACCGGACTGACGCTTACCGGGTCTGCTTACCGGGTCTGCTTACCGGGTCTGCTTACCGGGTCTGCTTACCGGGTCTATGGATGGCTGCCGTCGAACCGGCGCCAGGCAGGGAAGGGCGGGGCGGTGAACCGGAACGAAGGGCTGCACTCGGTATGGCCGGGCAAGTTGAACCGGCTGTACCGGAAGACCAAGGGGTGCAGCAAGAATGCAACCATGCTGCGGGACACGACAGCGTTGGTGTCCCTGCGCTTGGGGTTAATCTAATGCTAACACGCGTAGGGAATACCCGCCTCAGTAACTGGTCAGGGTTGAGGGGAGCGGAGTGGCTGATGGCGGAATATGGGGGTTGGGTTACGTTGGGGGATGAATCCTCCAAACCCCCTGCCCCAAACCCCCTGAAAGAAGTGGCAGTTGGCTGAAACCAATTCATCTCACCAAGTCTGGACAGTTACCCGCCTCAGGTCTCGTTGACACTGAAATTCGGCCGATGTTAAGATTGGGGCCAATCGTCTCCACGGGGGGCGAAATCGCCGGTTTACGAAATTGAAGCATGACGCCACTGCCTGGCCTCAATTTTATCCCCCCTCTTTTACAGACTGCCGACCCCGGTATTTTTGCCGCCAACTGGACTGCGGTGACGTTATCTGCCATTGTCGCATTGGCGGCCATTGGCGGTATGTTCGCCACGTCCCGCATAATGTCTTCCCGGCGGCATTCGGCGGTCAAGCTGACCTCTTATGAATGCGGCGTTCCCGCCACTCCCTTTGCCTGGTCCAACATCAACATCCGGTTCTACATCTTCGCCATCCTGTTCCTGATTTTCGACGTAGAAGCAGTATTCCTGTTCCCGTGGGCGGTTATTTTCCTGGAACAGCGGGACCTGGGCAACGCCATTCCCTTCTACGCTATGATGCTGTTCCTGGGAGTGCTGTTCTTCGCTATTATCTACGGCTGGAAGAAGGGGGTCCTTGAGTGGCAGAAATAATCCTCCCGCAAGGTGTGGACGTGCAGTTGGGTCAGGGCAATCAACCCGCTCCCAGCTTGTTCGATCAGGCCACGGCGGGCAAGGTGCCGGGGGTGGTCACCACCACCAAGGAACAGCTTTTCGGCATGGCCCGCAAGTCGTCGCTGTGGACGCTCAGCTTCGGGTTGGCCTGTTGCGCCATCGAGATGATTTCCACCTTCATGGCCCACCACGACTTCGACCGGTTCGGGGTTGTTACCTGGCCCTCTCCCCGACAGTCCGACGTGATGATTGTCGCCGGGACCGTGGTCAAGAAGATGGCCGAGCCCATCCGCCTGCTGTATGAGCAGATGCCCGAACCCAAGTGGGTGATTGCGATGGGCAGTTGCGCCACCAACGGCGGGCCCTACTACCGCTCCTATTCGGTGGTGATGGGCGTGGACCACGTGATTCCGGTGGACGTCTACGTCCCCGGCTGCCCGCCGCGTCCCGAGGCGCTGCTCTACGGGATTCTCAAGCTCCAGGAAAAAATCATGCAGGACGCCAAGAGTGGTCCAGCACGGTAACACCGAACCCGCCGAGGACGCCCTGCCCGAT
The DNA here is from genome assembly GCA_965262735.1 of Dehalococcoidia bacterium. Lineage (GTDB taxonomy): Bacteria > Chloroflexota > Dehalococcoidia > Lucifugimonadales > UBA3495 > CATOSK01. The sequence goes on from CBDHFS010000002.1 coordinate 1,885,742, forward strand.
TTCGACCGGCTTGCCCCGCAGCGCCGGGAAATGCTGGCGGTGTCGGAGAAAGTCCTGCAAGACTTCCTCCCCGAGCCCGGCGTGATGCACGACCTTCCCCAACTTACCGTCCAACGGGAACATTTGGTTGGCCTTTGCCAGACGGCCAAGAATGATCCCCGCCTTGACTTCAAGATGCTCCTTTGCCTGACCTGCGTGGACTACGAGGAGTATTTCGAGTTGGTCTACTTTTTGCAGTCGTTGACCCACGAACAAACGCTGGTAATCAAGACTACGGTGAGCTACGGTCTCGACCAACCGGATCCCCGCGTCCCCTCGGTAACCGGAGTGTGGCGCGCCGCCGACTGGTACGAGCGGGAAGCCCATGACCTGTTTGGCGTGGCGTTCGACGGACACCCGTCGTTGACCCCGCTGCTGCTGTACGACGAGTTTGAGGGTTACCCAGGCCGCAAGGAATACCCGCTTTACGAGTACCAGGAATTTTAGTGAAGCAAGGAAGTCCTTCAAGAGCCTCAGGACGAACGGCTGAATGGGGGCCTTGGGATAAGCGGAAATGTTGGAACAGTTGGTGTTGACCGCCACGGTGATGCCGGACAAGGATGGATACCTGGCGACGCTGGACTCGCTGGATCTCCAGGGTTCCGGCGATTCCGTCTCCCGGGCGCAGGACGAACTGGTGGACATGGTGCGTTCCTGGATTGAGCTGCGGCAGTCCGACGAAACGCTGGAGCAGGCGCTGGCCGACGCCGGGTTCCCCGGCCTGGAAGAAGACACCGAGATACACCTGGAGTTCAAGGAAGTCCTTCAAGAGCCTCAGGACGAGCGATTGGATGGGGCCACGGAAGGAACGGCTGGGGAAGAACAAACGTCGGGGTAAGGAAGCCTTTCGAGAGTTTCAGGCCGAACGACTATAATAGGACGCCGGAGCGGGCATGGACAAAATCATTTACCAGATAGAAGAGTCGAAGGTTGGGGCGCTGCACCACGCCTTTTGCCCGGAGTTGGTTATGACCGGGTTCGGCGACTCGCCTGAGGAGGCCAGGGAGTCGCTGCGCCGGGAGATTGGGTTGTACCTGGAAGACTGCGAAGGGTTGGGTATTCTGGATGAAGTGCTCATCGAGGCCGGGTTTTACGACAACGACCACGTATGGATGAGCAGCTTGGTGGAGCCGCCCAGGGAACCGAAAATAACGTTCATGGGACGCCCGTAGACCGGAATGACAGAAGTTAGCAGCGAAATAAGGCGCGACGCGCAGTCGGTGGAACTGCTGCTCAACATGGGGCCGCAGCACCCGTCCACCCACGGCGTGTTCCGCATGGTGCTGTGGATTGACGGCGAGAAAATCGTCGACGTCGAGCCCCACATCGGCTACCTCCACCGGGGTTCTGAGAAAATCTGCGAGGGCGAGCAGTACCACCAGATTGTCACGCTGTTCGACCGGCTGGACTACGTGGCCAACTTCAACAACGAGCTGGTCTACTGCCAGGCGGTGGAAAAGCTCATGGGTCTCCAGGTATCCGAGCGGTCCGAGTACGTCCGCGTAATCCTGTGTGAGCTGAACCGCATCGCCAGTCACCTGCTCTACGTGGGCACCATTGGCCTGGACGCCGGCGCCATGACCCCCACCATGTTTTCCTTCCGTGGGAGGGAGCGGATACAATCGCTGTTCGAGGCGGTCTCCGGCGCTCGCATGATGCACAACTACTTCCGCATCGGCGGCCTGAAGGAAGACCTGCCGGACAATTTTGAGCAAATGGTCCGCGAGCTTCTGCCGCTGCTCTACGTCGACATCGAGGAAAGCGACAAGATTCTCACCTTCAACGAAATCTTCCTGTCCCGCACCAAGGACGTGGGAATCATCTCCGCCGAGGAGGCCATTGACTACGGGCTGACCGGCCCCTGCCTGCGGGGCTGCGGCGTCGAGTACGATGTCCGCAAAGCCCAACCTTATTCGGTTTACGACCGGTTCGATTTCGACGTTCCGGTGGGTCTGGACGGAGACTGCTGGGACCGGCATTGGGTCCGCATCCAGGAGATGTACCAGTCCATGCACATCGTGGAACAGGCGTTGGAGCAGATGCCCGCCGGGCCGGTGGCGTCTTCCCTGGGCCGCCGGCTAATCCGCCCGGCGGAGGGAGAGGTCTACGTGCGGGCCGAAAATCCCCGGGGCGAAATCGGCGTCTACCTGGTCAGCAAGGGCGCCGACCGGCCTTACCGGCTCAAGGTGCGCCCCCCGTCATTCTGCAACCTTTCCGCCTTGAAACCCCTGCTCCGGGACGCTTGGGTCGCCGACTCGGTGGTCATCCTCGGGTCGCTGGACATCGTTCTGGGAGAGGTGGACCGCTAATGGCCCCACCCTTCCTTTTGGCCATAAGCATTGTTGACGTGGCCTGGATTCTGGCCGGACTGCTGGCGTTGTTCGCCGGCCTGTCGGTGGTAGTGCTGTCGCTGACTTGGCTGGAGCGCAAAGCGTTGGGCCGGCTGCAACTGCGGCTGGGGCCCACCCGCACCGGGCCGATGGGCCTGATGCAGCCTCTGGCCGACGCGGTGAAGCTGCTCATCAAGGAAGACATCCTGCCGTCGGCCTCGGACAAGGTCATTTTCTGGGTGGCCCCGGTTATCGTGGTGGTATCCGCGTTTATGATTTGGGTTACCATTCCGGCCAGCCAGGGGTTGGTCATCAGGAACCTGGAGTTGGGCCTGTTTTACATCACCGCCTTCGCCGTGGTGGGCATCCTGGGGCTGGTGCTGGCCGGCTGGGGGTCAGCCAACAAGTATGGGATACTGGGTGGGCTGCGGTCGGCGGCCCAGTTGATTAGCTACGAAATCCCGGTGATTCTGGTGGTGGTGGCCGTGGGAATGCTGGCGCAGTCGCTGGACCTGCGCGTCATCGTCGCCGCCCAGAACCCGGTGTTCTATGTCGTCATCCTGCCCCTGGGACTGGTCATATTCTTCATCGCCGGGTTGGCCGAGGTGGGCCGCACTCCCTTCGACATTTACCATGCCGAGTCCGAAGTCGTCGGCGGGCCTTTCGTGGAATACAGCGGCGCTCACTGGGCGGTGTTTTTCCTGGCCGAATACATCAACACCTTCGCCATCGCCGCGCTGGCAACGCTGCTGTTCCTGGGCGGATGGCTGGGCCCGGTGCTGCCAGGGGTGGTGTGGTTCCTGATAAAGGTCTATGCTCTGGTGCTGGTGGTGTTTTGGGTGCGGGGCACCTTCCCAAGACTGCGAATTGACCAATTGATGGCCTTCGCATGGAAGGTAATGGTGCCGCTGGCGTTTTATACCATTGTCATAACCGCCGTCTACCTGTTTTACGACTGGCCGGCCTGGACCCTGACCCTGATGTCGTTGGCCGGCTTGGCGGTGGTCGGATACCTGATTTATCGGAAGATAATGGCTCCGGTGCGGAGGGTTGCGGAAATCAAGGCCCGGCAGGAACGGCAGTTGGCCGAAAGGCGGGCAGCCGCTGCGGGACTGAACCGCGGCCCGTCGTCCCGGTCTGGGTGAAGGAGCGTTGAAGGGTGCTGAATAGTGTAAAAGGAATGATGCTCACGCTGGCTTCCACGGTCAAGGGGATGCGCCGCCCAATAACCCGGCAGTACCCCACAACGCCGACTCCGGTGCAGCCCCGGTTCATGGGGTTCCCGGCGTTGACTTGGGACGACAAGGTGCCCGAACCCTTCTGCACCGGTTGCATGGTCTGTATCCGAAACTGCCCTACCCAGTGTATGTCGGCCAGCATGAAGGACAACCCGCTGCACGAGTCCGGGGACAGTTCGCGCCGCAAAATCATTGACTACTTCGAGATAAACCTGAACCGTTGTATACTGTGCGGGATTTGCGTGGAGGTGTGCAACTTCGACGCCATTGTGATGAGCCATGAGCATGAGATGAGCACCTACCAGCGCAACGGGGACCGGGTGGACCTGCCGGCGCTGCTCCAAATAGGCATCAAGTACCAGGAAAAAACCGACTGGGTGCCCCCCACGGTGCTGGCCAAGCAGCGGCAGGAAGCGGAAGCCGCCAAGGCCGCCGCCGAAGCCCCGGCCGCTGTATCCTCTCCCGGCTCGCCCGAAACCGCCGCGGAATCGGCATAGGCAGCGTGACCCGGCGCCGGGACCAGCCTTTAAGAGGACCGGGTTTAGAGAACCGGCTTCGATGGACGGAAGGGCACAGGACGGAAGGGCAGAGTTGAACCAGGATTCAGAGATTGAGGGCCGCAACGAAAGCGGCTGTTGGCCGGAAACGGCATGAGAAGGGTTAAACAGACCCGTCGCCCAGACCCGTCGCCGCTGGCCGGCAGGACAGACGAGGGAGTCCTTCAAGGGTGTCAAGACGAACGATATGTGCGGCCTCAGGACGAACGGGCCGGGATTGCGCTGCCGGATGGGACTCCGCCGGATGGAACTCCGCCGGATGGACGCGGTTAGTTAGCCCATGACATGGCTTTTCTTCGCGCTGGGGGGCCTGACACTGGTGGGAGGACTGGGGGTCGTCCTGACCCGCAACGTGGTTCACGCCGCGCTGTTCCTGCTGCTGTCGCTGATCGCCGTTGCCGGAATTTACCTGCTGTTGTTTACCGAGTTCCTGGCGCTGGTGCAGGTGCTCATTTACGGCGGGGCGATTATCATTGTCCTGCTGTTCGCCATCATGCTGACCCGCTCCTCCGAATATCCCCGCATATCCGACAACCCGCAGTGGCCGCTGGCCGCCGTGGCCGCCGTGGTCATGGGCGGAGTGATCGCCGCCTCGTTCTGGTCAAGTCCCCGGCAGGACACCGTTGCGCAGGGGCCGGCCTTCGGCGAGTTGGCCAACTCTCTGTTCACCCGGTGGGCCATTCCCTTCGAGGTGGCGTCGCTGGTGCTGCTGGTCGCTTTGATCGGAGCCATCGTCATCGCCCGCACCGGCGCGCGGGGAGAGGAAGTCCTTCAAGGGCCCCAGGACGAACGGGTTGAGGAGGGTTAGTTGACCCCGCTGGTCTACTTCCAACTGCTCAGCACCGCCCTTTTTGTCATCGGCATGTACGGCGTATTGGCCCGCCGCAGCGCGGTGCTGATTATCATGTCCATCGAGTTGATGCTCAATGCCGTCAACATCAACCTGATCGCCGCCGCCTCGCACCTGAATGGCTTGGGCAGCTTTGTCTACTTCGACGGGCAGATAATCGCCATCTTCGTCATCACCGTGGCCGCCGCCGAGGTGGGGTTGGCGCTGGCGATTGTCCTGCGGATGTACCGGAACCGTTCCACCGTGAACGTGGACGAAATCAACCTGATGAAATGGTAATCCCAGTGAAACCAAGGAAGTCCTTCCCCGTTCGCCCCGACAACCCCCAAAAGGGGATAACCGGGTCCAATATGGCAGCCGCGGCCCTTCGGCAAGCTCAGGAGCCGGCCTAGCATGGGCATGGAGTGGGCCTGGCTTATCCCGGTTTTCAGCTTCGCAGCTGTTCCCCTGATAGTCCTGTTCGGGAAGCGCCTGCCCGGCAAGGGGTCCCCGCTGGCCATCTTGGCCATTGCCGCCGGTTTCGTCCTCTTCTGGTGGGTGTTCGTCTCTTTCGCCGGGGCCTCCCCCGAAACGCCGGGTTGCGATGAAAGCGCCCACACCGGTTCCCTGACCTGCAACTACGGCGTCAACTGGTTTGAGGCTGGGCTGACCGGGGACGGCAACACGGAACCCAGCAACACGGAACCCCCCGGCGGTCCCGGAGAGGACCGTGTTGACGTGGACCGGGGAATCAGCCTGAACTGGGGCATCTCAATTGACCCGCTGACCGTGGTGCTGCTGGGCCTGATCACCTTCGTCGCCCTCATGGTCCAGGTCTATTCCCTGGGGTATATGCACGGCGACCCGCGCACTGACTGGTACTACGCTTTCCACGCCCTGTTCATCGCCTCCATGCTGACCCTGGCCGTGGCCGACAACTTCCTGCTGCTGTACGTCGCCTGGGAGCTGGTGGGGCTTTGCTCCTACCTGCTGATTGGCTTTTGGTTCGAGCGTCCCTCCGCCCGGGAAGCGGCCAAAAAAGCCTTCATCGTCACCCGCATCGGCGACGTGGGTCTGCTCATCGGAATTCTGCTGCTGTGGCGGGAAGTCGGCAGCTTCAGCATGACGGCGGCTTTCGACGCGGCGCAAAGCGGCGCGATCAGTCAGGGGACGGCCACCATCGCCGCGCTGCTGCTGTTCGCCGGGGCGGCGGGCAAGTCGGCCCAATTCCCGCTGCACGTCTGGCTGCCCGACGCAATGGAAGGCCCGACGCCGGTGAGCGCATTGATTCACGCTGCGACTATGGTGGTGGCCGGGGTGTACCTGGTGGCCCGCGCCTTCCCCATATTCGAGGCGTCGGGCGACGCGCTGTGGGTGGTGTCCATCGTGGGGCTGGTTACGGCGCTGGGGGCGTCCACCATCGCGCTGACCGCCACCGACCTGAAACGCATCCTGGCCTACTCGACCATCAGCCACCTGGGGCTGATGATGCTGTCGCTGGGCGCCTTTGGCTACACCGCCGCGATATTCCACCTGCTGGCCCACGGCTTTGCCAAGGCCCTGCTGTTCCTGGGGGCGGGCAGCGTGATGCACAGCACCGACGAATTGGACATCCGGAAGATGGGCGGTCTAAGGAAGGTGATGCCCCTGACCGCCCTGCTGTTTTCCATTGGCGCGCTGTCCCTGGGCGGCATTCCCGTCCTGGCCGGGTTCTGGAGCAAGGACGAAATTCTGCTGGCGGTGAATGACCATTTGCCCCCGGTGTTCATCGTGTTCACCCTGCTTACCGCCTTCCTCAGCGCGCTGTACCTGGCCCGCGCCATGTTTGCCGTGTTCTTTGGCCCGCTGCGGCCCGAGCACGAGCACGTCCACGACGCGCCGCCGACCATGGCCATCACGATGGCGCTGCTGGGAATCCTAGCCCTGGGATTCGGGGCGGTCACCTTCAACTGGCCCGGCCCCTTCGACGGCATCGGCACCTTTGTGTTCCTGGGACACGCCGAGAAATTCCACTTCCTGCCGTGGCTGGGTGCGTTGTCCATCTTGTTGGCGGTGGGGGCCTTCGTTCTGGCCTACCTGATTTACGTCCGGAAGAGCATTTCCCTGGACGGGATGCGCCAGCGGTTCGGCGCGGCGCTGGGGCTGGCCGAGAACAAGTACTACGTGGATGAGCTTTACCAATGGGTGATTGACCGGGGTGTGCTGGTGTTGGCCCGCACGGTCGGGTTCGTGGACCGCGCCCTGGTGAACGATGTGGGGGTCAACGGGCCGGCCAACTCGGTGCGGCGGCTGGGCGTGGCGCTGCGGCTCCATGTGACCGGTCACGTTTACAGCTACGCATTGGGCATGACCCTGGGCGCCATCGCCCTGGCCGTCGTTCTCTGGCTCCAGGCGGCGTAGAGGGACTGAGCGGGTGGTAGAAGTTAGTGGTAGACGCTAAATGACCCAGTTCGACCAAATCGCTTTGTTCCTGGTGATTGCGGCTCCGCTGGCTGGCGCAATAATCACCATGTTCCTGCCCAAAGACCGTCCGCAACCGGCCTGGTACTTTGCGGTGTTGGTCTCTTGCTTCACGTTTGCGCTGTCCATCGTGATATTCGCCCGGTACGACTACGGCGCGGGCGGCTACCAATTCACGCAGGAAATCCAGTGGCTGGGCCCCCCGCTGAACATCGCCCTGTCCCTGGGCATTGACGGGATTGCGGCCCCGCTGGTGCTGCTCAACGGCATCGTGCTGTTGGGGGCGGTGCTGATTTCCCAGACCATTCGACGCCGGACGCGGGACTTCTTCGTGCTGCTGTTGTCGCTGGGGTCCGGCGTATTCGGCGTGTTTGCGGTGCAGGACCTGTTCTTCCTGTTCTTCTTCTACGAACTGGCCGTGCTGCCCATGTACCTGCTCATCGGCGTCTGGGGCAGCAGCACCGACTTCGTAAGCTTCCTGCGCACCAAGGAATACGGCGCGATGAAGCTGATGATATTCCTGGTGGCGGGCAGCGTCCTGGTTTGGGTGGGCATCCTGGCGTTGTACATTGAAGCCGCCGAGGCTGGGGCCCCGACATTCTCCATGATCCGGCTGGGGGAACTGGCGGCGGCCGGGGCCTTCAGCGAGGATTTTCAGAACTGGGTGTTCCCCCTGTTTATGATTGGGTTCGGCGTTCTGGCCGGCCTGTGGCCCTTCCATACCTGGTCCCCCGACGGGCACGTCGCGGCCCCCACCGGCGTCAGTATGCTCCACGCCGGCGTGCTGATGAAGCTGGGAGCCTTCGGAATCATCCGGGTGGGAATGATGCTGCTGCCGGAAGGCGCGGCCAACTGGATGCCCATTCTGATAGTCCTGGGCACCGTCAACGTAATTTATGGCGCCATATCCGCCATTTCCCAGCAGGACCTCAAGTACATCATCGGCTACTCCAGCGTCAGTCACATGGGCTACGTGATAATGGGCATCGCCACCCTGCACCCGGTGGGACTGGCCGGGGCCGTGCTGCAAATGTTCTCCCACGGAATTATGACGGCCCTGATGTTCGCCATGGTCGGGGCCATTTACGAGCGGTCGCACATCCGCGACATCAACGTGCTCAACGGGTTGATGAAGAGCATGGGCGGGGCGAGCTTCTTCTTTGCCATTGCCGGGCTGGCCTCTTTGGGACTGCCCGGGTTGAGCGGGTTCATCGCCGAGTTCATGGTGTTCGTGGGGGCGTTCCGTACCTACCTGCCGCTGGCGGTGCTGGCGGTAATCGGCGCCGCCATAACCGCGGTATACATCCTCCGGCTGCTGGCCCGAACCTTCTTCGGCGAGGCCGACCCTCGGTGGGAGCATCTCACCGATGCCAGCCCGGTGGAAAAGACCGTGGGGGCCGCCTTCGTTATTGTCCTGATCATGGTCGGGGTCTGGCCTGCCCCGCTGCTGCGGGTGATTAACACCGGGGTAGACTCGGTGCTGCGGATGTTTTAACCAACGTGAATTCCCTAACCGAAAACATACATCTGCTGACACCGGAGTTCGCCCTGGCAGGGCTGGCCCTGCTGGTGTTCGTCATTGATCTGTTCCTGCCCGACGACCGCAAGGACCTGCTGGGCTGGATCGCCGTCCTGGGGCTGATTGGGCTGGCGGCGCTGTCCGTCGTTATGCTCAACGGACAGACCGAGAGCCTCTACGACGGACTGCTGGCGGTGGACGGCTTCTCCTTGGTCTTCAAGATTGTCTTCCTGGGGATCGGCGTTTTCATCATCCTCAGCTCGATAGACTTCGTGAAGCAGCACCTGGACCACCCCGGCGAGTTCTACGGCCTGCTGTTGTTTTCCATCCTGGGCATGAACCTGATGGCCATGTCGCGGGAGCTGCTGACGGCTTACATCTCCCTGGAACTGCTGAGCTTCAGCCTGTACGTGATGGTGGCCTACGCACTGGGCAGCGCCAAGTCCAACGAGGCATCCATCAAGTACATCATCGTCGGGGCCTTTTCATCGGCCATACTCCTGTACGGCATCAGCATGGTCTACGGTGCGCTGGGAACGACCCGGTTCGTGGAAATCAGCGCCGCCATTTCCGGCGGGGGTGTGGTCAACCCGGCTTTGTGGGTTGGTTGGGCGCTGATTCTGGTGGGGCTGGGCTTCAAGCTGTCGGCGGTCCCCTTCCATATGTGGGCGCCCGACACCTACGAGGGCGCGCCCTTGCCGGTGACGGCCTATCTCGCCATCGCCTCCAAGACCGCCGCCTTTGCCCTGGTGCTCCGGCTGGTCTCCGAGGGGCTGATTCCCGCCTCTGAGCGGTGGGAGCAGATGCAGTTCATCCTGGCCGGGTTGGCGGCGTTGACCATGCTCACCGGCAACCTGGTAGCCCTGGCGCAGCATAACATCAAGCGGCTGATGGCCTACTCCAGCATGGGCCACGTGGGATACGCCCTAGCGGGTGTGGCGGCGCTGTCGTCGGACTCCCTGCTTGCGGCCAACGGGGTCATTTTCTACCTGGTGGGATACTCGGTCACCAATATGCTGGTGTTCGCCGCGCTGATTTCTTTCTTCAACATGACCGGCGAGGACGAAATCCCCGCGCTGGCGGGGTTGGCCGACCGGCAGCCATTGTTGGCGGCAGCCATCGCCATCGGCCTGTTCTCCCTGGCCGGACTGCCGATATTCGTCGGGTTCGCTGCCAAGTTCTACCTGTTTACCGCCGTGGCCGACGCCGGGTTCCTGTGGCTGGCGGGGCTGGCCATTTTCACCAGCCTAATTTCCCTCTATTACTACCTGCAAGTCATTCGGCAGATGTACATTCAACCCGCGCTGGCCGCCGGCGTACCAGCAGGACACGATTCTGCCGGGGAATCGCCGCACTCCGGGACCGACGACGCCCACGACGGGCATGACGGACACGCCGACGACGAACCGGATGTGCCTCCGCTGGCCCGGCCGTCGCCCCTCCTCCTGGCGGTACTGGTGGCCGGACTGGTGGCTACGGTTGCGCTGGGCGTATACCCGGCCCCGCTGCTGGACTGGATAGAAACCGCCAGCCGGGCGATTCTGCCGTTGGCCCCCGTTCCCTGAGCCAGGGCGGTACGTGGTTGATGCCGCGGTTTCGTCGGTCAGTATTCGGCAACGGTTCCGTCAGTTGGTTAAAAACAGCAGGTTTCCCTGCGCGCGGGGGGTCCGGCAAACCAAGTTCGTAGCCCACGGCGGTTGTTCGCAGGTTTCCCTGCGCGCGGGGGGGTCCGGCCTTGTCGGATGAGACGCAGTAGCGCCTTTGGCCCGCAGCAGATCTGCGCCGGGGCATTTCCCTGGCTCTGCTATAATTGAGGCCATGCCGGGACCGCCGGCGGCGATACCGGCGGCATGGGGAGGTAAGTGGCCAGAATGATAATCTCCGTTATCGGCGGTAGCTCCGCCAAGCCGGAACACGTGGAGTTGGCCGAGGAAGTGGGCCGGCTGCTGGCGCGGCGCAACGTGATGGTCGCCTGCGGCGGCAAGACCGGCGTCATGGAAGCCGTCTGCCGGGGGGCCAAATCCGCCGGCGGGACAACTATCGGCATCCTCCCCGGCCGCACTTCCCGCGAGGCCAACAATTACGTTGATATACCCATCGTCACCACCCTGGGCTATGCCCGGAACGTCATCGTGGTCAACACTGGCGACGCGGTGATTGCAGTGGGAGGCGCTTTCGGCACCCTGTCCGAGATTGCTCACGCCCTGGGCGACGGCATTCCGGTCGTCGGGCTAAGCACCTGGCAGTTATCGGTCAAAGGGGATGGCGACCCGATAGTTGACGGCTTGATTGAGGCGGCAACCCCCGCCGACGCCGTGGAAAAGGCCGTTGCGGCAGCCATCGCCCGGTCTAATCAACATTCCGAGTCTGACGATGGGCAGGGGCCCAACCTCATTTAACCACGCGCGACCGAGGTTTAGAACACGCATGGTCCAGAATCCCGAAAACGTTACTAGCAATGTTACCGTCAAAGAAGTCATCGGCCGCGAGGCCCTGGACTCCCGCGGCAACCCCACGGTCGAGGCTGAGGTTGTCCTGTCCAACGGCGCCCGCGCCCATGCGTTGGTGCCCTCAGGCGCCAGCACCGGCACCCACGAGGCCCTGGAGTTGCGGGACAAGGACGCGGGACGTTTCGGCGGGGCGGGCGTATTGCAGGCCGTGGCCAACGTCAACGACATCATCGGCCCCCACCTGGCCGGCGCAGACCCAGCCAACCAGGAAGAAGTTGACCGGCGTCTGATCGAACTGGACGGCACACCGGACAAGAGCAGGCTTGGCGCTAACGCCATTCTGGCCGTGTCTATGGCCGTTGCCCGGGCCGCCGCCGCCGGAGGCGCCGGGGCCCCGCAAGAACTTTGGCGGCGCCTGTCCCAGGACAACCCGGTCAGCCTGCCCGCGCCCATGTTCAACATCCTCAACGGCGGCCGCCACGCCTCCGACTCGGCGGACATCCAGGAGTTCATGGTCGTACCTGCCGGGGTGGAGACCTTCTCCGAGGCCCTGCGCGCCGGAGCCGAAATCTACCAGTCTCTCAAGGGTTTGCTGCGGGACCAGGGACACAACCTCAACGTCGGCGACGAAGGCGGGTTTGCGCCGTCGCTGCCCTCCAACGAGGCGGCGATTGAAACGGTGCTGCAGGCGGTGGAGGCCGCCGGCTACGTGCCCGGAGAGCAGGTTTTCCTAGCCCTGGACGTGGCCGCTTCCGAGTTGTACGACCTGGGCGATGGTACCTACGTGCTGGTGCGGGACGGGTCCACGCTGACCTCGGCGGATATGGTTGACCTGTACGCCGATTGGTGCAGCCGATACCCCATCATCAGCATCGAGGACGGCCTGGATGAAGACGACTGGGAGGGCTGGGCTTTGCTGACCCGGCGGCTGGGTGAATCAGTACAGTTGATGGGCGACGACCTGTTCGTCACCAACATGGGCCGGATTCAGCGGGGCGTCGAGGAAAAGTCAGCCAACGCCGTGCTGTTGAAGCCCAACCAGATTGGTTCTTTGACCGAGACCCGGCAGGCCCTGGAGCTAACCCGGCAAGCCGGTTGGGGAGCGGTGATGAGCCACCGTTCCGGCGAGACCGAGGACACGACCATCGCTGACCTGTCCGTCGCGTGGAACGTGGGACAAATCAAGGCGGGCGCTCCGGCCCGGTCCGAGAGGGTTGCCAAGTACAACCGGCTGCTTAGAATAGAAGCAGACTTGGGGGCCAATGCCCGGTATGCGGGCAAAGATGCGTATGAATACCTCAAACTCTAACCTGGCGCTGGCCTGGCGCATATCCCGGTACCTGTTCGTCCGGCTGTGCGTCAACCTGGCGCGGTTTTCCCGGTGGCTGCTGGTGCGGAGCGTTCAGTTTGTGTTCGGGTTCCTGGCGTTGATAGCATCCCCGGCCTCATCGGGCCGCGCGCCAGACGAGTTCAAAGACCTGGTGCAGCGGGATTCTCCCCCCGGTCAGCAACCGGCCCACGCCAATGACGACGGGTTCTGGCGTATGTACATGCAAGCCTATTCACCCCGCCTGTGGCGAATGCGCCGCCTGCTTACCCTGTCGCCGGGCAAGTCCTCCAAGGACGAAGCCGGCGACGACGGCGGGAAACATTCTTAAGAAGAGCGGCCGTGCCGATACAAGCGGCGGCAATATATCGGCTAACGAGAAGCGGGTCAGTTAACCCGGAAGGCCGAGCAGATGATGTGCATAGAGCTTTGCTGGAAAGGCTGACGACTATGTTTTGCAACCGGTGCGGCGCAGCCATCCTCCCGGGTCAACGTTACTGCTCTTGCGGCCAGTTTTTGCCGGCCACAAATCCAACCCGAAATCCGAGCGGTCCAACCGGCACTTCGGATATGCCACAGGAGTTCTACGACCGCTTGGAGACCCAGGTTACCAAAATCGGCAAGGACAACTTCCGCAAAGGCTTGGCAATCGGCCTCGGGTTTCTGCTGGCGTTTCTTGTACTGGAAACGTCCATGGACGCTTTGGTACTTTCGAGAAACCTGGTTGTTGGCATTGCCATGCTTACCTTGGCTGCCTTGCTGGTCATCAACTTGATATTCCTGGCCAAACGGTGGTTCTCTTAACCTGAATATCGTTAATGGGGACGGGGGGTAGAGTACGGGGGTTGACCGAGGCATGAGACTGATTCGCGGGAACCGACTTGCTGAAATTGTGGAGAAGGAAATATGACGACTCGCATTGGAATTAACGGATTCGGGCGGATTGGCCGCCTGGTAACCCGGGCCACGCTGGAGCGGCACTCGGACACGCTGGAAGTGGCTGCGGTCAACGACCTAACCGACGCCAAGACCAACGCGCACCTGTTCAAGTACGACACAAACTTCGGCGTCTACCCCGGTGAGGTGGCAGCCGACGGCGGCGACCTGATAATCGACGGGCGCGGCATCCGCGTGTTCTCCGAGCGTGACCCGGCCCAGATCCCCTGGTCCGAAATGGGCGTGGACATCGTGGTCGAGTCCACCGGCATTTTCACCGATGGGGAGCAGGCGGGCGGCCACCTGAAGGGCGGCGCCAGCAAGGTGGTAATCTCGGCCCCGGCCAGTAACGTGGACCTGACCATGGTCATGGGCGTCAACGACGACAGCTACGACCCGCAGGCCCACACAATTGTTTCCAACGCTTCCTGCACCACCAACTGCTTTGCGCCGATGGTGAAGGTGCTGCACGAGAGCTTCGGCATCGAGCACGGGCTGATGTCCACCATCCACTCTTACACCAACGACCAGGCGATTCTGGACCAGCGCCACCCGGACCTGCGCCGGGCCCGGGCCGCGGCCCAAAACATCATCCCCACCAGCACCGGGGCCGCTCGGGCCGTGGGGTTGGTACTGCCGGAACTGAACGGACGGCTCCACGGAATCGCCTTCCGGGTGCCCACGTCCACCGGCTCGGTCACCGACTTTGTGGCCAACGTGGGGCGGGATGTTAGCGCCGAAGAGGTCAACGAGGCTTTCCGGCTGGCGGCCGAAGGGCCGTTGAAGGGCATTTTGGAGTACACCGAAGACCCCATCGTTAGTTCCGACGTGCGGGGCAACCCCCACAGCTGTGTTTTCGACGCCCTGTCCACTATGGTGATGCAGGACAGGATGGTCAAAATCATGGGGTGGTACGACAACGAATGGGGCTACTCCTGCCGCACCGTGGACCTCTGCTCCTTTATTGCCAGTAAAGGCCTTTAGCCCCGGCCCGCCCATTCATCCTGGGTCCCTCGAAGGGCGGAAATCGATCGAAGGGCGGCAACCGATGCGGGAGAAAGCCGGGCTGGGCCCGCCAAGCGGCTTTCTCCCGTTTGCCATCCTCCGGCCTGCCGGTCTGATTTAACGTGACACAGGCGGCTTTTTCCCCGTGGCGCCGGTTGCCCAGGCGGTTCTGGCCCACGGCGCCGGGTCTGGCATTGCTCCTGATTCTCGCCGTGGCGGCGGCGCTGCGGTTTCACGGCATAGATTGGGATGCTGGCCACGGGTTCCACCCCGACGAGCGTTCCTTCTACCTGCGGGCGGGTTGTATGTACGACCTGCTCGCTCAGGCTCCCGGCTTTGAGTCCTGTCATGCCGGGTTTCCCCAAACCGAGTCCGGGTTTCCCGGCCTGGGCGTCCTCCTTGACCCCGAACGCAGCCCGCTGAATCCCCACTGGTTCCCCCTGGGCAGCAGCCTGATTTACGTTCTGACCGTCATCCGGCTGGCCATCGAACCCTTCACCGACCTGGACTCCCTTGACCTGCGCTACGCCGGGCGTACGCTGTCCGCGCTGGCCGATGTGGGCAGCGTGTTCCTGGTCTACGTGCTGGGCCGGCGAATGTTTGGCCGTAACGCGGGCCTGCTGGCCGCCGGGCTGGTGGCCCTGTCGGTAATCCACATCCAGAACAGCCACTTCTACCGGCCCGAGACTTTTTCCGTCTGCTTCATCCTCCTCAGCTTTTGGGGGATGCTGCGCCTGCTGGACCGGCGGCGCCTGCGCGACTCGCTCTTGTTGGGCGCGCTGGTGGGACTGGCGATGGCGCCCAAGGTCAGCGTGCTGCCGCTGCTGGTCCCGCTGGGCGTTACCTACGGCTGCTGGCTGCTGGATTCCGCCGGGGGGCGTTGGTCCGGCGTCACCATGACGCTGGTACGACGGCTGTTGTTCCACGGTGCGCTGGCCGGGTTGACGGCGCTGGCGGTGTTCTTCGCGCTCGCCCCCTACGCCCTGTTGGATTTCGGGACCTTTATCGACGACCTGTCGGCGCAGGCCAACATGGCCAGCCACGCCGGGCTGTGGCCCTTCACCATCCAGTACGTTGACACCCCGGCTTTCCTGTACCAGATGCGCCAGTCCATCGTGTGGGGCCTGGGAATCCCTCTGGGTGTGGCGGCCTGGGTGAGCATCCCATTTACAGCGGTTATGGCGTGGCGCTACCGGACCACCCGGCGTTGGGACCTGCTGCTGCTGGGCTGGGTAGTGCCCCAACTGCTGTTCCTGGAGTACTTCGAGGTCCGCTTCCTGCGCTACGTCTTCCCGCTGATGCCCGTCATGGTGCTGCTGGCGGCGCGGATGCTGCTGTGGCTGGTGGAATACAGCCGGGATTGGCGCAGTCGGGGCGGAGCGATTCCCGGCAGGCAGGGATTGGCGGGCATAGCGTCCCGGCGGCTCCGGGCGCTGGCCCCCGCCCTGGCCCTGGCGCTGCTGGGGCTGGCGCTGCTGTCCACGGCGTTCTACTCCGTCGCCTTCCAGAAGGTATACGCCGGCGAACATCCGGCGGTGCAGGCGTCCAAATGGGCGGCCCGCAACATACCGGCCGGGTCGTCGGTGGTCAGCGACAACCACTGGGACGAATTCATCCCCGGCCTGTACTCCTCCAGCGTTTGGCAGTTCCCGGCCTACGAGCCGGACAATCGGGAGAAAATGACCGTGCTCGCCGAGCGGCTGTCCCAGGCCGACTACCTGGTCTTTTACAGCCAGCGCCCCTACGTCAGCGTCAGCCGGGACCCGGAGCGGTTCCCGTTCACGATCGGATATTACCGGCAGTTGTTCCAGGGAGACCTGGGATTCCGGCTGGAGCAATCCTTTACGGTTTATCCCCGGTTCATGGGGGTGTCCTTTGAGGACTCCGGGTTTGCCTATGCCGGAATGCCGCCGCCGGAGGGTCTGCCGTCCGGCTCGGCGCCGGTGGCCCTGCATTTGGGGTACGCCGACGACAACGTGGTTGGCTACGACCACCCGTTGACCCTGGTGTTCCGCAACGTCGAGCGGCTACCCCAAGACCGGCTCGCCGCCATGCTGCTGGCCGGCCCTGACGTCGCTCAGCCCACGGACGAAACCGGGTTAATGCTGTCCGAAGATGCCAAGAAACGGCAGCGGGCCGGGGGTACGTGGCCGGAACTGTTCGACCGCGACGGCTGGGCCAACCGTTGGCCGGTCCTAGCCTGGCTGCTGGCGGTGGAGCTGATTTTCGTGGTGACCCTGCCCCTGGCCATGTTCGTCTTCAAGCCTCTGCCGGACCGGGGCATCATGCTGGCGCGCATCCTGGGGTTCCTGGCCGTGGCATACGTTGCCTGGTTGGTGGTCAGCCTGGGTTGGCTGGAATTCTCCCGCGCCGCCATCGGCGTCGGACTGCTGGCCGTGGCCGGGTTGTCCCTGGCGGTCCTGGCCTTCCGGCGGCGGGAAATCGTCGGGTTCCTCACCCAACATTGGCGTCTGCTGGTTTGGGGGGAGCTGCTTTTCCTGGGGGCGTTCCTGTTGTTCGCGCTGGTACGGGCCGAGAACCCGGACTTGTGGCATCCCTACCGGGGCGGCGAAAAGCCGATGGAGTTGGCCTATCTGACCGCCGTAGTCCGCTCCACTGTAATGCCCCCCTACGACCCGTGGTTCGCCGGCGGATACCTCAACTACTATTACTGGGGGTACTTCATCCTTGCCGTGCCCATCCGATTGACCGGCATCATCCCGGCCACGGCCTTCAACCTGGCGGTGCCGCTGCTCTTCGCCCTGACCGTCACCGGGGCCTATTCCATCGCGTACAACCTGGCCGCATCGGTTAGCCGGGGCCGGGGCAGCGCGCCGGACGGCGCAGAACCTGCGATAGAACCCGCGATAGAACCCACGATAGAACCCGCAATGGTGGAGCCGGAGTCCTCCGAAAAATCTGGAGATACGGCCCGGTCCGGGCGGTCGTTCCTGCGACGCACTCTGCAAAGCCCGGTCTGCGCCGGGTTGGTTGCGGCCGCGCTGCTGGCCGGGGCGGGAAACCTGGACGGCGGGGTGCAAGTCGCGCAAGGGACATGGAGCTGGATAAACGGCGGCGAGTTCGGGCCGTTCGACTATTGGCGCAGCAGCCGCGCCATTCCCACGCTGGATGCGTTGGACCCTGCGCCCCTGGCCTTCTGGCTGCCCGACCCAGTTGCCGGACATGTCGAGAGCACGCCCCACATAACCGAGTTCCCGTTCTTCACCTTCCTGTTCGCCGACCTCCACGCCCACATGATAGTCATTCCCTTTACCCTGCTGGTCATCGGGTTGGGCGCGGCGCTTACGCTGGGCGTCTCCGGCCATAACAACCCCGGCGGCCGGTTCCGGTTGGCGTCGATTGGCCTAGCGTTGGGGATTTCCCTGGGGGCGCTGCTGGCAATTAACAGCTGGGACTACCCGACCTATGCCCTGCTGACGTTGGCGTTCTTCGGCTTGGCCGCAGTGAGCATCTCAAAAGGACTGCCCAGGCCACAAGCCGCCCGCCGCGCCGCGGGCCTGCTCCTGCTGGGAGGGGCGGCAGTCGCCGTCAGCTACCTGGCGTTTCTGCCCTTCCACCAATACTACGAGACCTTCGACCCCGGGGCCGATGTCTCCAAGTGGGCGACGCCCTTGCCCAATTACCTGGCAATCCACGGCGTGTTCGTGTTTGTCGCGGTCACCTTCCTGCTGGTGCAGCTTTGGCAGCCGGCGCGGTCGGCGTGGCGAAACCTGGCCCGTCCCGCTGGCGGGGGGACGGGCCTCAAAGTTCCGGCGGCGCGGCGGCTGGGCCTGCCGGCGGCGCTGATTGTCGTGCTGGCGGCGGCGCTGTACGTGGCGTTGGCCGGGTTTGTCACTGCGGCGGTCCTGGGGTTGCTGCTGGCGGGCACCTGCCTCGCCGGGTGGCGGGCCTTGAACTCCGGGGATGAGGCAACCCGCCGCATGTCAATACCCCTGCTGCTGCTGGCTATGGCGCTGGCCGTCGGCCTGGGGGTGGACTTTGTGCGGGTCGGCGGCGACATCGGACGCATGAACACCCTGTTCAAGCTGTATCTGGAGGTCTGGGTGTTGTTCAGCCTGGCGTCGGGGTTCATGCTCTGGCATCTGGCCGCTCAATCCGTTCGCCCTGAGGGGCCCGAAGGACTGGTGCGGGTGAGGGTTTGGCTCAAGGCGGCGTGGGCGGCGGCGCTGCTGGTCCTGGTACTGGCCGCCGCGGTCTATCCGGCGCTGGGAACTCAAGCCCGGTGGGACGACCGCTGGATTGACGGCGGGTTGACCCTGGACGGGACGGCGTATATGCGTCAAGCGGAACACGTCGAGGAAGATCAGCGGCTGAGCCTGGCCGGGGACCTGGAAGGCATTCGCTGGCTGCAAGACAACGTGGAAGGCACGCCGGTGGTCCTGGAAGCCCATCACAACCAATATGACTGGAACTCCCGAATCGCGGGGTACACCGGGCTGCCCACGGTGCTGGGCTGGCCCTGGCATCAAATTCAGCAACGGGGGCCATACGCCGGGGAGGTGCGCCAACGGGCCCGGGATGTGGCCGCGATATACGACACGCCTGACCTGGAGGAAGCCCGGGACCTGCTGGCTCGATACGAGGTGGAGTACGTCGTCGTGGGGGAATTGGAGCGCGCCCACTACTCGGCAACCGGGTTGGACAAGTTCGCACGGTTGGTCGAACAGGGCGAGGCGGCGTTGGCGTTTGAGGGCCGTACGGTGCAGATTTTCCGCATATCCGTACCCGAATCCAATTGAAAGTTACGCTGCCCCTGAGTTAACATCGTTGCAAGGTTATGGGTGCTGCTGAAACGATTGCGCTAGTTAGAGACGTCATACTTATCGTGGCGTCCTTGGTTATGATGGTGGTGCTCCTCAGCATTTTGGGCATCGCCCTGAAGCTGTATTCGAGAACCAAGCCAATCATAAACAATCTGCAGCGAAGCACCAGCATAATCCACAATGTAATTTCCCAACCCTTAAGTCTAATTGGTGGGGTGGTGGAACTGCTTAATCGCGGTATGGAGATGTTGGGTCAAATTAGAAAGCGTGAAAGGAGGGAAGAAGATGGCGAAGTCCAATAAGGTTCTCGCGGGGTTAATAGCCGGCGTACTTGTCGGCGCGGCGGCCGGTGCTCTGTTGACTCCCAAGCCGGGGCGCCAGGTGCGGCAGTTCGTCCGCGGGCGCACGGCGGGCGTCACCTGCCGGGCCAGCCAGGGTTTTTCAAGGGGCCTAGACACAGTAAGGAACCGTCTGAAGAAGGAGCCTGTCAGCTCTGGGCCTCGCGACGAGGTTGAAGGCTAAAACCCGGGGTGCAAGGTCAAATCCACGGAATAATTCGGGGAATCGTTAAAAATTCCCATTTCTGCCAGTCTACGGCTTGGCTATTGTAATAACCGGGGATTTTTCATTTGCGCCCCCACACATGGAGCCGGCCTTTCGAGGGCCGGCTCTTTTTGGCATATCCTCTTGACGGCGCAGCAACCGGGGAGATGGTCCCTGGTTTTTGTTTCCCGGTTTGGTAATGGGGTGGCCGCTACCTGGTTTCCCAGATGGGATAAGACCCCAGCACTTTCAGCATACTGGAAGTGTTCTTCAACGCGGCGATGGCTTCACGCACTGGCGGGTCTTCCCGGTGCCCCTGGCAGTCAATCAGGAATATGTACTGGCCCAGCGCCTCCTTGTTGGGGCGGGACTCGATTTTCGCCAGGTTGATGTTGCGCCGGGCGAACTCGCCCAATGCCCCGTAAAGGGACCCGGGCGCGTCCTGGTTGAATGAGAAGCAGATGGAGGTCTTGTCGTTGCCGGTGGGGGGGTGGTCCACCGTGTCCAAGACCGCGAACCGGGTTACGTTGTTGGGGTTGTCCTGGATTTTCTGCCCGATTATCTCGATGTCATGCAATTGGGCGGCGCGACTGGAGGAAATTGCCGCGGCGGGAACGTCACTTTGCTGCATATCAATAACCGCGGCGGCGGTGCTGAGGGATGCCGTCTGTTCGGCTTGGGGGAAGCAGCGTTCCAGGTAGTCCCGGCATTGAGCCAACGCCTGGGGATGGGAGTAAACCACCTGGATGTCCGGGGCCCGGGTGCCGGGGTTGGCTATCAGGTAGTGCTCGATGGGCAGAACAATCTCGCTGTGAATGGACAGGCCGGACTGACGGATTAGCAGGTCCAGCGTGAACGTAACCGAACCTTCCAGGCTGTTTTCGATGGGAACAACCCCCTGTTCCGTGACCCGCGACGACACGGCCAAGCCTACAGCGCCAATGGTGGGGAAGGGCTGAAGGTCGGCCTCCTCGTCATATTGCAAGGCCGCCTCTTCGGTGTAGGTGCCCACCGGCCCCAGGAATGCTATCCGCCTCAGCTGCCCCGTATTCATCAACAATCACGGCCCCGTCAAAATTTCGTAGAGGACCGGCTCTTCATCGGCGGTGGTGCCGGCCACCACCTGGTCGCCACTGTTCAGCGTAAGGTCCGCGGTGGGGAATGCGGCCAGGTCGGGCTTTATCACCAGCGCGATGAAGCTGTTGGGCGGCAGCTCCAACTCGTGCAGCCTTTTGCCGACGGCTGCGGAGTCTTCCGGGATGGAAACGCTGACCAGCTCCAAGCCGGTTATCCGGGTGTCCATCAGGTGAAGCAGCGGCTGGCCGGGGACGCTTTCTTCCAGGGCGGTGACCAGCAGATGGGTGGCGTTGACCGCCACGTCTATTCCCAGCACCCGGAACAGGGAGTCATTCTTGGCGTCCCGGACTACCGCCATAGTGCGCTCTACCTGGAAGAGATGCCGGGCGATCTGGCAGCCCACCAGGTTGGTCTCGTCCAGGTCGGTGGCGCCCACGAAGACTGCGGCGCGGGCCACCCCCGCCATCCGCAGGTCATCCGGGTCTGCGCCGTTGCCGCGGAAAGCCTCTATGCCCAGCCGGCTCCGCAGCAGTTCGCACTTGGCGGCGTCGCGCTCCACCACCGTCACGTCATGACCGGCGGCCATCAGCGTCCGGGTAAGGTGGTAACCCACCGACCCGCAGCCTGCGATAACTACATACATGGCGTCGGATCCTACCCGTTGACGGCCTGCTGGACTTGGCCGAACAGGTCCAGGTCGGAAAAACCGACGATTGTCATGCCAATTTCAGCGTAAAGCCGACGGAGTTGGGCGTTGTCTACCCGGCAGACCACCTTGGGAACGTTGAACAGGTGGCTGGCCGTCTGGCTCACCAGCAGGTTGAGGCAATCGTCGCCGGAAAGAGCGACGAAGATTTCGGCGATCGCAATGTCGGCTTCCTGAAGGTAGTCCTGCATGAACCCGTCTACGACCATCACCGTGTTGACCTGGGCCTCGGTGTAGACGGCATCCAATTCCGCCACGTCGGACCCCACGACGGTAACCTGGTATCCCTGCTCGACCAAGCGGGGAGCCAGCAGGGCGGGCAACACGCCGGAACCATAAATGATTGCTTCCACTTAATCGTTCATCCTGTTAATCGTTCATCCTGCGGCCATCGAAAGATTCGGCTGGATTATCCCTGAGACCGGTCATCCCAGAGAGCGGGCTGGTGGTTCAATCGGCTCACGGCACAGGACCACCTGGCATCTGGCATGTTTCAGGAGATAGGCGGCGGTCTCGGTCAAGGGCGCGACCCCCAACCTGTTGCGGTGGGGAACTCCCAAAACAATCAGGTCCATTCGCCGGTCCTCCGCTTCTTCCACGATGGCCGGGCCGGCGTGCCTGGCCTGGAGCAGTTGGGCCCTTACCTGGCACTTTTCGGCGCTGGCAATGGCTTCCACCCGGGCCAGAACGCTCTCGCCTGGGGTGTCTTCCGGCACGAACTCGGTGGTCAGGGGGAACTCCAGGCCCATTTCGGTCACGTAGACCGCGTGAAGCTGGGCGCCGCTGCGGTTTATCAGCCGGCAAGCCCAACGAAAACCCGCTTCGCTGGCTGGAGTGCCGTCCACCGGCACCAGTACCCGTTTACCGTTGAATAGCATCTGAGGAGCGTCCCGAAAGTCCGAAACAACCAGGATGGGGAGACGGCGCAGCCGGTCAATTACGGCGGGCTTTGTGTGGCCGATTATAAATACGGCGGTCGGCAATTTGCAACCGGCCCGGCAGCCGGGCCAAGGAAATCGGGGCATAAATTGGGCGGATCATTTGACATCCCTCTGGTTGGTACTGCGCTCGGTACTGCGCTGAAATTTGCCGGAGCTTTGGGACGGACCTGGGGATACCGGGGAATCGTTGCCGCTCCCAGCCATCATTGTCTGGCTGCCGCCGACCCGCGACGCAGCCCAATTTTCAGTTGGGGAGGCGGAAAAGTTGGACAATACCGGACAAAACCGGACATTTGAGCGTGGAGCAGGGGTTGTTTTGTCACTTTTTGTCCGGTCTATGTCTGGTTTTATCCGAGGAATGTCCTGGTTTTGTCTGGTTTTGTCACCCCTGGAAGGCAGGGAAACCGGCCCGGCGGTTTTGGGTGCTGTAGTTTTCTCTGTGCCATTTTGTGCCATTTTTGCCGGAAGTACGGCTGCGCCGGGAAACTTCCGGGCAGCCCACGCCCAAAGGATATAAATACGATACAAATACGATACAAATACGATAGGGATATGGTAACGGGAAGACACCGGAGTTGGAAAGGGGCAAATGTCACAGGCAAGGAAGTCCTTCGAGAGCCTCAGGACGAATGGGTTAGATGGGCAGGACCAGCGGATTAAAATTGGGAACCCGCACCGAGAATGAAACGGTCCTGGTTGGCAGGGTTGTCCTTCGGGGTAGAGAGCCTGCCCCGTGGATTCGGGGGAGGAACGAATTTGGGGCGCGCCGGTTACCGGGAATTAGCCTCGGCAGCGGTGGGGGGCGAGGTCGGGTCAGCGGAGTAAAGTTTGGCGACGTTTTCGTTGCGCCCGGCGATAATCAGCAAGTCGCCGGGGCGGATGTCCTCATCCCGGGAGGGGTTGACGATGTAACTGCGTCCCCGGCGGATGGCCAGCACCACAAGGCCATACCTGCCTTGCGGGCCGTCCAACCCAGCCTCGTCAATGGTCTGGCGCAACATACGCTCGGGCGGATGCACCTTGCTGATGCCGGAGCCGGGGGCAATTTCCATGAAGTCAATGACGCCGGCGTTGAAGTCAACGCGGGCCACCCGCCGGGCGCTCTCCATTTCCGGGTAAACGACCTTGTCGGCGCCGATGCGCTCCAGGGTATTGCCGTGCAGCTCGTTGGCCGCCCGGGCCACGATGAACGGAATATCCAGGCTCTTCAGGATTACCGTAACCAGAATGCTGCTCTGGATATTGTCGTTGCCCAAGGCCACGATGCCCACGTCGAAATCGGCGACTCCCAAATCCCGCAGCACCGATTCGTTGGTGGCGTCGGCCCGCACCGCGTAGGTCACCTGCCCCAGCATATTCTGGATGGTGCTTTCGCTGGTGTCTATGGCCAGAACGTCGTCACCCGACTGGTAGAGTTCCCGGGCAACCGTCGCCCCAAAGCGGCCCAAGCCGATGACGCACACTTGTTTTTTCATCGCCGCCCTTTCTTCAACCTGCCTGGCCCGAACCTGCTTGGCCCGAACCTGGCTGGCCCGTCTGACCCGTTCGTCCTGAGGCTCTCGAAGGACTCTCTTACTCAGCCTATTGTAACCCGTTCCTGGGCAAAACGGTACACGCTTTGCTCACGGGGAACCAGGGCCAGGGCCAGGGTCAGCGGCCCCAGCCGGCCCACGAACATGGCCAGCATGAAGATAGCCTTCCCGGCCACGCTCAGGTCGGGAACGATGCCGGTGGAGGAGCCGTTGGTCCCGAAGGCGGAAACGGTGTCGAACAGCAGGTCGAGAAACGGGATGTCCGGCTCAATAAACGTCAGCACGGGCATGATAAGGACCAGGAACAGCACTCCCATCACCCCCACCGTCAGCGCCCGCAGCACCTGGGGCTGGGAGATTTCGCGCCCAAAAGCCTCGGCTTGCGGTCGTCCCCGCACCGATGATATTACGGCGGCAATTATGACGGCGCAGGTGTTGACCTTGATTCCGCCCGCCACCGACCCGGAGGCCCCGCCAATGAACATCAAAGTCGGGTAGGTCAGCTTGGTAAAGTCCTCGGCCAACCCGAAGTCTATGGCGGTGAATCCCGCGGTGCGCCCGCTGATGGAATGGAAAACCGAGCTGACCATCTGCTCGGTCAGGCTCAATCCGGCGTGGGTGGCCGGGTTCAGATATTCGGATAGAAAGAGCGCCAACGCTCCCACAGCCCAGAGCACCAAGCTGGTTACCAGCACCAGCTTGGTGTCCAGGCTCAGGCGGGAAAACCGCCGGTTACGGTACAGGTCCACCAGCGGGACCCAGCCGACCGCGCCCAGGACAATCAAAATTCCCAATGCCAGCAGCAGCATATCCGCCGTGACGATTCGCGCCAGGCCGCTGCCGAGGGGCGATTCGGGAAGGATCGAAAATCCGGCGTTGTTGAAGGCCGAGACCGACAGGAAGGCGGACTGCCAGATGGATTCCCAGCTTCCCATACCATCCAGCCCGTTGATGCGCCAGAAAATCAACGCCGCGCCCAGACAGTAGATGAGGAAGACCACCAGGACGATGTTGCGGGTAATCCGCCGCAGCCCCTCCATGTGGTGCAGTCCCATAGTCTCCCGCATCACCAGCCGCTCCGACAGGGAAGAGCGCTGCCCCAGCAGAGCCAGGATGAAGGTCGCCAGCGCCATGAAGGTCAGCCCGCCAATCAGCATCAGGGCGAAGATGACCGCCTGGCCGAAGTGGCTCCAGTAAGTGGAGCTGTTGACCACGGTATGGCCGGTAACGGTGACGGCGGAGGTGGCGGTAAAGAAGGCCAGGTCCAGTTGGGTCGGGTTGCCGGACTGACTGGCGATGGGCAGAGAGAGAAGCAGGCCGCCGGTTATTATCAACGCGGCCAGCCCGCTGAACAGGACGTATGGGGCAGTTGAAATGCGGCTGGGGCGGCGTTGCGGGGCCGGCGGCTCCACTATTGGGCGCAGCTGGCGGGGACGAGGCTGTCTGACTACAACGCTTCTGGGGCGGCGGGGGAAGTTATCAGCCACTGATCACCCTGTATGATCACCATGTAGGGAAGGCATTGTACCTGGTTCGGCCCGGATTCTAGGTTACTGGTCAATCCGGTGTCAACGCACCGGGCAGCGAGGGCAGGGCCTTTGATGGCTCTGAGGATAGATTGGATGCCCCGCGGGGCGGTGAGACACAGCCGGCCCCAATCCCTCAACCCGTCCTTGGCGGGCTTCTAAATGGGCAAGCGGCAATCCGGGGATGAGGAAGAGCTTAAGAATCGGACAGGGGGCCGAAGCGGCGTTGCATACACGCGGGGCAATAGCAGTTGTCCCGGTCGCGGACAATGTGGACGAGGCCGTGCATGATTTATTAAGAAAGGGGCCGACCGGATATTATCCGCCGAACCAGCTAGCAGGGGTCCTATCGGCCAATGACTATGCTATCTGGCAGATGGAGGCTGTGTCAATGCTACAACCGCCCCGGTAACTGTTCAGGGTTGGGGGGGCAGAGTGGCTGATGGCGGAATATGGGGGTTGGGTTACGTTGGGGGATAAATCATCCAAACCCCCTGCCCCAAACCCCCTAAAAAAGTGGCGGTTGGATGAAAGCCTTGGCTGAAACCAATTTACCTCACCAAGTCTGGACAGTTACGAGCCCCGTACCAGGGCGAGACGCTTAAGGACTTCCCTAGTCCTCGGTTTTTACTGCAATCAGCCGTCCGTTTTCCTCGCGGTAGGTGACCAACACCGGCTGACCCAGCAGCCGGTGTTCCAGCAGGTGGGACGGCGTGAACCCAATGAACCCCTGCGTGGTGAAGACATACTCCCGCCCATCGTCGTCCCGCAGACGCAGCGTCTCCACCTCGCCGATGGACCGGGCTGCGACCTCGATTATCTGCCCCCGCACCTGCCGCAGGCCGCCGTCGTCCCCGGTGGCGGCCCCGTTGCAGACGGCGCCCAGCGTGAACGCCGCCGCTGCGATGGACAGGAGCGAGGCCAGGAACGGGGCCAGAAGCGGGAAAAGGAACGGCGTAGACGATGGCATGGGCCAAACCCTCAAAGGCGCATCGCCGGCAGGTTAATCCACGGCAAGTTAGTCCCAGCTTCGCCGGTCGCCGGACGGGACCGGCGCCGCGTTAGCTGAACCGGAAGACCTTGATGGCGGCCAGCGAGGTTATTGCGAT
Organism: Dehalococcoidia bacterium; assembly: GCA_965262735.1. GTDB lineage: Bacteria > Chloroflexota > Dehalococcoidia > Lucifugimonadales > UBA3495 > CATOSK01. Next base: position 1,912,650 of record CBDHFS010000002.1, read on the forward strand.
CCAGCATCCGAGGGCGGCCAGTTGAGGCCACACCTGCCACAAGGCGGCGTTGTCGATAGCCACGTCCCGCAGGGCCGACAGCATGGGTGTCAGCGGCAGCGCCTCGGCAGCGTAGGGCAGCAGCCAAGGCAGCGACGTGGTGGAAAAGAACGTCCCGGCCAGGAACAGCATTGGCAGGGCGATGGCGTTGCCCATGCTGGACGCCGCCGACGGCGTGTTGGCCCAGGCTGACAGTATGAACCCGATGTTCAGGAAGACCAGGCTGCCCAGCAGCACAATTATAAACACCCAGACCAGGTTGCCGTGAATCTGCGCCCCGAAGACGAACACTCCCACCGCCAGGATGATGCCCGCCTGCACCAGGGCCAGGGCCAGGTGCGCCGTTATCTCGGCGGCGAAATACTTGCGGATGGCCAGGGGTGTCACCAACATCCGCTTGAGTATTGACTGGCTGCGGTAGACGCTGATTTTCACCGCGATGGAGATGATGGAGTTGGTCATAACCCCCAATCCCACCAGCCCCAGCAGCGCCACGTCAAAGTAGGAAGCCCCGGCGTAGGACTCTTCCGGGGAGGGGACTTCGCCTACTTCCAGGGCCGGGGCGGTTTCCGGCACGACCCCGGACACCGCTGCCGGGTCTGTCGCCAGGTTAGCCATCGAGTTATACACGGAGTTAGACACCAGGTTGGTGACGGCCCCGGCCACCAGTTGGTTGCGCTCCGGGTTGCGGCTGGTATGTACCAAGGAAACCGGGTCTGGGGAAACCCGGTCCGGTCCTGGGCTTCCCTGCCGGGACTCGCCGTAACCGGGGGGGATGGACAGGAAGTAGTCCAATTCGCCGGACTCCAGCCGTTGGCGGGCCTGCCGCGGGTTGACGCCCGCGCTGACGTCCAGGGACTCCAGGGCGGACAGCTCCCGCACCAGCGCGGCCGAACCGGGCGTTTGGTCCAAGTCCACCACCTCCAGCGTGGCCGAGCCTCCGCCGAAACCGCCGCTGAATCCGTCGAACAGACCGAACACGACCACCAGCGTCAGGGGGAAGAACAGCGCCCAGAAGGTGGTATGACGGTTGCGCGCCATCATCTTGAAATTGGCCACGGTCAACGCCAGCAAGGTCAGTCCCTCAACTCGCTGCCGGTCAGGTTCAAAAAAACGTCCTCCAGCGTCACCGGGGACACCTCCAGGCGTTCCAGCCGGATGCCGCCGCCCACGATTCCCTCCAGCACCTTGTCCAACGCGCGGGGCTGGTCGCTCAACCGCAGCACGTAGGAATTTTCCCGGGGGCCGGCTCCCCCTCCGGGACTGCCCCCGGCATTGTCCCCGGAGTCATCTCCCGGCAGTTGGACCGAGCTGACCGCGCCGTTGAGGGTCAGCAGTTGGTCCTCGGTCAGCGGCTGGGCGGTGACCATGCTGACGGTGTAGGTGGACCGCAGCCGATCAATCAGGTTTTGCGGCGTATCTGTGGCTACCATGTGGCCCCGGTCCATGATGGCCAGCCGATGGCACAGGGTCTCGGCCTCCTCCATGTAATGGGTGGTCAGCACCACGGTCACGTCCCGCCGGTTAATCTCCCGGATTAACCCCCAGATGTTGCGCCGGGATTGGGGGTCCAGCCCGGTGGTGGGTTCGTCCAGAATGACCAACTCGGGGTCGTTGACCAGGCTCGCGGCCACGGTGAACCGCTGCTGCTGACCGCCGGAAAGCTGCCGGACCCGGCGGGAGGCCTGTTCGTTCAGGCCCACCTGTTCCAGCAGCAGGTCGGGGGAGATGCGCCGCGGGTAGAAGCTGCCGATAAGGGCCAAGATTTCCCGCAGGGTCAGGTAATCGAAATACGCGGAGGACTGGAGTTGTACGCCGATGCGGGCCTTGATGCGGGAGGCTTCCCGCCGCAGGTCCAGGCCAAGGACGCTGACCGTGCCCTCGGTGGGCCGTTGCAGGCCCTCAATGACCTCCAGCGTGGTGGTCTTGCCCGCGCCGTTGGGGCCCAGAATGCCGAAGATTTCGCCGGGCTTGACCGAGAAGGAAACGTGGTCCACTGCGGTGAAATCGCCGAAACGTTTGACCAGACCTTCTACCCGAATTGCCTTATCCATGATAACATTGAGAATTATATCACAATCCTTTCTCGGTCCCTTTTTGGCAGCTTGATGGCATCAACGGAACCGGCCGGTCTTCCCGATTCCCCCCACCAGACGCGCCGGTGGCTGCGGTCCATATCCCTGGCGGCGGTGGTCGCCGCGTTTGCGCTGGTGGTGCTGGGCGGGGTGGTGCGGGTCACCGGCTCCGGGTTGGGTTGCCCTGACTGGCCGCTTTGCTACGGTAAGGTCCTGCCCCCGCTGGAATATACCGCCATCCTCGAATACTCCCACCGGTTCGTTGCTTCGGTCATCGTCGGCCCGCTGATAATCGCAACCGCCGTCATCATCTGGGTCGGCTACCGAAACGAACCTTGGCTGAGCATTACCACATTGTTGGCCGTAGTCCTGCTCATTGGGCAAGCCCTGCTGGGCGGCGTGACCGTGCTGCAAGAACTGCCCGGCGAAATAGTAGCGGCGCACTTGGCCGTAGCGGAGGCGTTGCTGGCCTGCCTGATTTTCATGGCGGTGGTGGCCTTCAAGGGCCCGCCGGTGGGCGCCGGGGAGGGCAGTCCGGGAGACCGGTTCCCCCGGCTGGCGTTGCTCTCGGTGTTGGCGGTCTATGTACTGATACTTACCGGGGCTTACGTCACGGCCAGCGGCGCGACTGCGGCCTGCATCACCTGGCCCCTGTGCCAGGGAGACGTGTTCCCCAAGGAATTTCGCCAAGCCATCCACATGGGCCACCGCTACGTCGCCGCCCTGGCGGGACTGTTCGTGCTATACAGCGTCCACCTGGGTTTCCGGGGCCGGCAGCGTCCGCTGGACATCCGGCTGCTGTCCATGTCGGTAGCCGCGCTGTTCGTGGCGCAGATAATCATCGGGGCCATCACCATTTGGGCCAAATTTCCCGCGTGGCTGATTGCCCTGCACCTTTCCCTGGGCTCCGCCGTCTGGGTGTGTATGGCCGCCACCGCCTTTGCCAGCACAACCCGGTCCGGCCGGTTCATTCCCGGGACCCGCGGGGAGGCCCATGATTGACGAGACCGTGGCTGACGAGGCGATGGACGAGGCGATGATTGACGGCGGCTCAGTGACGGAAGCCGGGCCCGGCGCCGCTGGCTCGAAGCCCGCGCCCGCCTCGAAGCTGGGGGCGTTGGCGGCGGTGCTCAACGACTACCTGACGCTGACCAAGCCGCCCATCGTCGTACTGCTGCTGATTACAGCGGCGGGGGGAATGTTCCTGGCGGCGCGGGGACTGCCGCCGCTGGGGATTATGGCCCTCGTCTGGGCGGGCGGCGCGATGGCGGCCGGGGGGGCCAACGCCATCAACCACTACATGGACCGGGACATTGACGAGCGGATGAACCGCACCCGGTCGCGTCCGGTGGCCGACCACCGCATTTCGCCGCCCCGGGCGCTGGTCTTCGGAATAGTTCTCAACGTCATTGCGTTTGCGATTCTGGCAGGCTGGGTCAACCTGCTCTCCGCGGCGCTAACTTTGTCGGCCACCCTGTTCTACGTTTTGGTATACACCGGCTGGCTCAAGCGCACCACGCCCCAGAACATCGTCATCGGCGGGGCGGCTGGTTCCATACCCCCCTTGGTAGGCTGGGCCGCGATTACGGGCGGGCTAGGACTGCCCGCGCTGTACTTGTTCGCCATCATTTTCTTCTGGACGCCCCCCCACTTCTGGGCGCTGTCGCTGCTAATCCGGGACGACTACGCCCGGGCCGGGGTGCCCATGCTGCCGGTGGTCTCGACGACGGAGCACACGACATTGCAGATTTTCTTCTACACGCTGGCGCTGGTGGGCATCACGGTAATGTTCGCCCTGACCCCGGCGGTGGGACTGGTCTACCTGGGCGCGGTACTGGCGCTGGGCGCTGGGTTCATCTGGATGTCCTGGAAGCTGATGCGCTCCTACGCCCGGAGCGGCGCCAAGAAGGTCTACCTCTACTCCCTGCTCTACCTGGCCCTGGTCTTCGCCGCGGTAATGGCCGACAGCTTTTTTCCCTGGTAAGTCTTTCCTGATAAGTTCTTTCCTGGTAAGCCCCGGCATCCGCCGGAGACCCCGGTGAATGGCCGGTTAGCCGATGGACAAGTCCTCAAATGCGTTGGCCCCGGTTCAATCAGGGCGAATGATCGGACGGGAAGCAGGGCAGGTGGCGGCGGTGGCGGATTCAAGGTTTTTCACAGGCGACCATCCAGCTAACGAGCCCTGACGGCGGGGCGTACCAGTTCAGGGTTGAGGGGAAGGGAGGGGCCGATGGCGGAATATGGGGGTTGGGTTACGTTGGAGGATTCATCCCCCAAACCCCCTGGAAAAAATTGGCAGTTGCCTGAAACCCTTGGCTGAAACCAATTTACCCCCACCAACCCTGAACTGTTACGGCGGGGCAAATTGCGTTGACATTGAAATGGGCCTGTGCTATCGTCTTTCATTAGTGAAATTTTGCACATACTCAGGCGTTTAATTTGGAGACACGCAAAATGCGCCATTTGCCCCCCGGCAGGGCAGATTCCCCGGCTCCGCCCCATATGGTAGACCGCAGGAAACCATCCAAGCAATGGTTCCAACGTAAACACCTAGTATTTCTTGGCGTTCTTGCCGTTGCGCTGCTGATGCTGGCCTGCGACGCCGACGCACGGCAGTCCACCTTCGGCACCGCGGGACCGGTGGCGGAGAAGCAGCTGCTCCTGTTCAACGTCCTGTTGTGGGTCATGGTCGTCGTGTTCATCCTGGTGGAAGGCGCACTGGTCTATGCCGCCATCAAGTTCCGCCGCCGGCCCGGTCAGGGCTTGCCCAAGCAGGTCCACGGCCATACTGCCCTGGAAATCACCTGGACCGTCATCCCCACCATCCTCATTCTGGCCTTGGGCGGCTGGTCGGTGCTCACCCTCTTCGAACTGGAAAAGCCCCCGGTGTCCGCCGACAACCCGGTCCTGGAAATCACCGTCACCGGCCACCAATGGTGGTGGGAGTTCGAGTATCCCGACGCCGACGGCAACGGCAAGTACATCACCACGGCCAACGAGCTCAAGGTTCCCGTGGGCCGTCCGGTTGAGGTCCTGCTCCAGAGCGACGACGTAATCCACAGCTTCTGGGTGCCCAAGCTCGCTGGCAAGGTGGACGTGGTGCCCACCCGCAACAACCGTATGTGGTTCCAGGCCGACGAGACCGGCACCTTCTACGCCCAATGCGCCGAGTTCTGCGGCACGGCCCACGCCCAGATGAAGTTCGTCGTCGAGTCCCTGACCAGGGACGATTACGACGCCTGGGTGGCAGGCTTCGGAGAACTGCCGCAGTTGTCGCCCCAGGCGGCCCAGGGTCAGGCCATTTTCAACGGCTCGGGCGGATGTATCCTTTGCCATACCGCCAACGGGTCCGACCTGCCGGCCGTGGTGGAGGGCCGGTTGCAGGGCTTTTTGACCACCGACGCCGGCGTCGCCCCCGGCCCCAACCTCACCGACTTGGCGACCCGGCAGCACTTCGCCGCCGGGGTAGCGGACCTGAACCGGGAGAACCTGCGCCGGTGGATTACTAACCCGGAGGACATCAAGCCCGGCAACCACATGGCGGAACGGGGCACCATCTACCAGACCGCCGACGGCCGGGCCAGCTTGAAGCAGGGCGAGATTACCCTGCTCATTGAGTATCTCCTTAGCTTAAAGTAAACTCATGTACATACATGGGAGCCGCACTGTTCGGCGGCACCTACAACCGGGATGAGGTCCAGCCGACGCAAACCCCCACGACTGGATCAGCCAAATTACCGCAGCCAGCAAGTGAGCAGAGGCAGCCATGGCGGCAACAACCGACGTAATAGCCCGACCGGCCAGCGCCTACGGATTGTGGAGCTGGATAACCACAGTAGACCACAAGCGTATCGGCATCCTGTACGGCGTCACCGCGTTCATGTTCTTCCTGTTGGCCGGGGTGGAAGCCGGCATCATTCGGACACAGTTGGCAGTCCCGGAAAACGGGTTCGTCAGCCCCGACGTGTTCAACCAGATGTTCACGATGCACGCCACGGCGATGATTTTCATGGCCATCATGCCGTTGGGCGCCGCCTTCTTCAACTTCGTTATTCCCCTGGCCATCGGCGCCCGGGACGTGGCCTTCCCCAGGTTGAACGCCTACAGCTACTGGGTCTTCCTCTTCGGCGCGCTGCTAATGCACGCCAGCTTCCTGGTGCAGGAGGTCCCCGACGCCGGTTGGTTCTCCTACGCCAACCTGACCGAGAAGCCTTTCAGCTCCGGGGCCGGCATTGACTTCTGGGCCTTGGGCCTTCAGGTGCTGGGGGTCGCCTCCCTGGCGGCGGCGTTCAACTTCGTGGTGACCATCATCAATATGCGGGCGCCGGGCATGAGCTTGATGCGGATGCCCCTGTTCGTATGGATGACCCTGGTAACATCCATTTTGCTGGTGCTGGCTTTCCCGGTGATTACCGTGGGTCTCATTGAGCTGACCTTCGACCGGCTGTTCGGCACCCACTTCTTCAATACCGCCGGCGGCGGCGACCCAATCATGTGGCAGCACCTGTTCTGGATTTTCGGTCACCCGGAAGTGTACATCCTGATTCTGCCGGCCATGGGAATCGTCTCCGAGATATTGCCCACCTTCTCCCGGAAGCCACTGTTCGGCTACCCGGTGGTGGTGTTCTCCGGCATCGTCATCGGCATCATGGGCTGGGCGGTCTGGAGCCACCACATGTTCACCGTCGGGTTGGGGCCGGTGGCCAACTCGGTGTTCACCGTGACCACCATGCTCATCGCGGTCCCGACGGGCGTGAAGATTTTCAACTGGATTGGCACCATGTGGGGCGGCTCCATCGACTTAAAAACGCCCATGCTGTTTGCCATCGGCTTCGTCGCCCTGTTCATCGTCGGCGGGTTGAGCGGCGTTTCCCACGCGGTGTCCCCCTCCGACGCGCAGCAGCAGGACACCTACTACATCGTCGCCCACATCCATTACGTGCTGTTCGGCGGCTCCATCTTCGGCATCTTCGCCGGCATCTACTACTGGTTCCCCAAGATAACCGGCAAGTTGTTGGGCGAGACCCTGGGCAAGTGGAATTTCTGGATGCTGTTCATCGGAATGAACGTCACCTTCTTCCCGATGCACTACGTGGGCTTGAACGGAATGCCCCGCCGGATTTACACCTACACTTCCGAGTACGGTTGGGACGCCCTGAATATGCTGTCGTCCCTGGGCTACATCGTCATCTTCATTGGCGTGGCCCTGTTCCTGGTCAACTTCTTCAAGACCGTAATCAGCGGCCAGGAAGCTGGCCATGACCCCTGGGACGCCCCGGGGCTGGAGTGGAGCATTGCTTCGCCGCCGCCGCCTTACAACTTCGCGAAGATCCCGCAGGTGGTGGGCCAGGACCATTACTGGCTGGTGAAGCGCCGGGCCGAAGCCGAGGGCAACCCCATCACCGGCCCGGAACCCTACGTGGACCCGGAGACCATTCACATGCCCAACCCGTCCTACTGGCCCTTCGTTACCGCCATGGGCACGGGGTTGCTGGCCGCCGGGTTCCTGTTCGAGTTCCCCCTCGACTACATCAAGTATCCTCTGCCCTTCATCGGCGGACTGATTGCCTTCGTTGGCGTGATCGGCTGGAGCAACGAGCCGCCCGCGCCCGAGGCGCACCACGACGCCGAAGGGCATTCCGACGCCGAAGGGCATCCCGAAGCGCACCAATAGGAGGCCCCAGCCTTGGCTCAAGCCACTGGACAATTACCTACCGCGGACGTAGACCACACCTATACCAGCACCGGTCTGAACCACCGGAAGCTGCTGATGTGGACGTTCCTGAGCTCCGACTGCCTGTTCTTCGGCGCGTTGATTGCCACCTACATGGTGTACCGGGGTCAGAGCTTGGTCGGCCCCTACCCCATCGACATAATTGACGTGCCAGTAACCACCATTAGCACCTTCGTCCTGCTGTGCAGCAGCTTTGCGATGGTGCAGGCCCTGGCCGCCACCAACCGCAACGACCAGCGGGGCATACAGTTGTGGCTGCTGGCCACCATGTTCATGGGGGCCATTTTCATCGGATTCCAGGTCTTCGAGTTCAACGAATTCCGGGCCCACGGGCTGAAGATTGACACCAACCTGTTCGGCACGACCTTCTTCACGCTGACCGGGTTCCACGGCGCCCACGTTACCCTGGGAATTGTCTGGCTGGTGTCCCTGTTAATCATCGCCCGCAAGGGACGGTTGGGACCGGCGACGGCCCTGGACGTGGAGATTGCCGGGCTTTACTGGCACTTTGTCGACATCGTTTGGATTGTGATTTTCACCCTGTTGTACCTGGTCGGCGGGTTCGATTCCGGCCCCGAACCTCACGCGTTAATCCACTCCGCGTTGACGGCCCTTCCCACCTAAGGAGCACGGTTAATGAGCGCCCACCACTCAGAAGAACAGCACGAGGGACGCCACCCCTCTTTCAAGCAATACGTCGTTGTTGCCCTAATCCTGTTCGCCATCACCCTGGTCGAGTTCCTGATCATCGTCCCCCAGTCTTTGAAAGGTTCCTCGCTGGTGGTGGCGCCGCTGTTCGTCCTGTCCATCGTCAAGTTCGCCATCGTCATCATGTTCTATATGCACTTGAAGTTCGACCCGAAGATGTTCACCACGGTGTTCCTCGCCGGGTTGTTCCTGGGGTTAATGGTGGTGTCGGCGGTCTTGCTCCTGTTCGGCTCCTTCCAGCCCACCCCGCGGGACTACGCGCTGGCCAACGCGGTGCCCTACGTCCCCGTCGAGGAGGGGCATGGCGCGGCACCGGCGGTCACGGATCCCGCACCTTCAGTATCCGAAACCCCAGCCTCCGAAACCCCAGAGCAGCCAGCCACCCCGGCGGACCCCGGAAGTCCGGCTCCCAGCGCCCCCGCGGCCGGCGGCGCGGCCGTGGGTCAAGAGATATTCCTGGGCAAGGGGCAGTGCAGCACCTGTCACACCATTGACGGCGTTTCCGCCGGCATCCTGGGGCCGGCATTGGACGGCATCGCCGCCGCCGCCGGAACGCGCCAGCCGGGGCTTTCGGCAGAAGAGTATTTCCGGGAGTCCATCAGGGAACCGGACGCATTTATCAACGAAGGCTGTGTGACCGGAGCCGGCGGTCCCTGCGCGCCGGGCGTGATGGCCGCGCTGGTCACCGCCGCCAACCTGACCGACGCCGAAGTAGACGCCCTGGTAGCCTTCCTGATGACCCAGCAATAGCTGGTTTACAACCTTTCCCGAAACCACACGGGCCCCGCTAAGCGGGGCCCGTTTCTTTCTAACACAAGACCTGCTAACACAAAACCTGCCAACATAAGACGTAGCTGTTCAGACTTGGTGAGATGAATTGGTTACAGCCAACTGCCACTTTTTCAGGGGGTTTGGGGCAGGGGGGTTGGATGATTCATCCCCCAACGTAACCCAACCCCCATATTCCGCCATCAGCCACTCCGCTCTCCTCAACCCTGAACTGTTACCATAAGACCTGCCAACGTCAAACCCGTTGCCAGTCCGGTCCGGCTCAGCCGTACCCTTCCCGGAACCCCTGTTGCAGCGGCGGGGCCACCTCCTCGCCCATGCGTTGGGCGGCCAGCCGGATGCCCTGCTCGGTGAACCGCAGGTCGCGGGACATCAACTCCTCCATGCTCATTGCCGCCAGCCGCCGCCGGTACTGCTCCACCAGGGCGCGAACGTCGGCAGGTGTGGGGGACATACTGCGGAACACCCGGAACATGGGGTCGGTCCGCAGCAGGTTGTAGGCGTCTTCCGGGTCCACGGCCGGGTGGCGGTCCAGCAGCGCCGACACGCCAAAATCGATGAGCAGGGCATCCCCGCCGGCGGTCACCAGCAGATGAGAACGTCCCTCCGGGTCGGACAGCGTGGCATCGTTGTAGCAAATGCCCCGCCCATGCAGCGCCGACAGCATCGTCCCCAAGCGTTGCCCTACGCCGTAAAGGAAGTCCGGGGTCGCCTGTTCCGCCGGCAGGTCGGTGAAGAAACGGCCCGGCGCCATGTCCTCGGTCAGAAACCCGGGCAGGGTGGGATGCTGCCGAGGCCCAACCCCCAACTCCGCGGCGATGGCGGCTATCTCGTCCTCGCGCCGGCTCTGCTTGGGCTTGATGACCAGCCGAGCGTCCCCGTTGTCCAGCAGCGCCACCGGGCCGCGGGTCCGGCCTTCCCAGGTGACGGTCGGCGGCGAACCCTGCCCATAGACCCACTCGCAGGCGATGGGGAAGAACCCATAGATGGAGTAGGTCAGGGCCAGGGGGCCGGCGGCCATCCGCTCGAACAGCGTGGGATTGGTGACGGCCAGCGGCCACAAGGGGGCCAACGCGGGCGGGCAGCGGCCCTCGACCACGGCGGGCCTCGGCCTGTTGCAGTTCCTCGCCGGAACGGTCCCGCAAGCCGCCGATGACGGCGCGGATTTGGGCGATTTCGGATTCCGTGTAGATGGGCGTCTCCGCGATGGGGTTATGGAGTTTCCGGCGGTTCCGGTTCCAGGGAATATGCGCCGTCCGCGTCCAGCGACAATTGCCAGACCTTGACCACCGCTTCCAGGTTCAGCGGCCCGTAAATGTGGGGGTAAATCTCGCCGGAACGGCTCGGCTCCCGCTGCACCGGCGAGGTCAGGAGCTCCGTATCCAATTCCAGGACCAGCATATCGGCGCGGCCCGGGTAGAGCCGGTGCGCCACCCCCAGCATCTGCTCTTCGTCCTGGGAACAGTGGATAAACCCCTCGGCGGCCAGCGACTCGGCCCGGTGTTCCCCCTGCTCCTGGGCCGATTCCCAACCTGCCCGGTCAATGAGATGCAAAATTGTCGGCATATCCGCTCCTGCGCCGTTGGGCCGGGAATTTACGGAGGCCAGTCCCATCCGGCGCAGGTTATTGTAACCCATAACCCCGTTCCGAAAGCGCTGGCTTCGTTCGTCCAGAGTCTTTTGATTTTCGGGATACGGGGCTCCGTTGGGGGATTCATCCCCCAAACCCCCTGAATTGGGGTGGTCCGCAAGTTCAGCGCTGAGCTTGCCCGGGGGATTACGGGGAACAATTAAAAGACCCTGCTTGCTGGCCCAGCGGCGGCCAATTTCTCCGGGGTTGTGGTAGGATGGGCGCACAAATTGTGGCAAAGGGGCGGCTATGAAGGCAGAGCAGCATCAGGGCAAGGGACTGGTTTACCTGAACATATTACCCGACGGCTACGACCCCGACGCCGAATATCCGCTGGTGGTCATGCTCCACGGGTTCGGGGCCAATATGCGGGACCTGGCCGGCCTGGCCCCGTCCATCAACCGGGATGGGTACGTCTACAGCTGCCCCAACGCACCGATTCCCTTCAACCTCGGTCCCGGCATGACCGGGTACGGGTGGCACCCGCCCCGGAGCGAGGCAACCCCCGAGGACTTCCAGCAGGCCGAGGACCTGGTTGCCGGGTATTTCGACGAGGTTTTCGAGCAGTTGAAGGCTGTCCCCGGGCAGGTGGTCCTGCTGGGATTCTCCCAGGGCGGCGGCATGACCTACCGGTGCGGGCTGGGACGACCCGAAGCCTTCGCCGGGTTGGTCGCCCTCAGCGCGTCCCTGCCCGACCCCAACGTGCTGCGGCCCAAGCTGCCGGAAGACCGGAGCCAGTCCATCTTTATCGCCCACGGCGACCACGACCCGATGATTGGTATGGACACAGCCCAGGCCGCCCGGCGTTTCCTTGAGGAAGAGGGCTACTCGCCCAGCTATCACGAATACAACATGGGCCACGAGATTCCCCCGGCAGTGTTGGCCGACCTGGCGCCCTGGCTTTCCGAAACGCTGCCTGCCCGAGCGGTGGCCTGACCCAACGTCAAAATGGGAGTTGGGTTACGTTGGGGTATGAATCCCCCAAACCCCCTGAAAAAAGTGCCGGTTGGATGAAAGCCTTGGCTGAAACCAATTCGTCTCACCAAGTCTGAACTGTTACCCCCTTCTGTATTCGTTGGCTGGTTTTGGTGTAAGATACGCCCATTCCGGGCGATGCCTCATGTTCCCGTTGGGAGGTGACCGTGGATTTCCAGCTTAGCGACGACGACCAACAGTTCCGCCACGACCTGCTCCGATTCATCGGTCAGGAACGGACTGAGCATTGGGAGAATTGCGACCGCGGCACCGACGACCTCAGTTGGGAGATAACCAAGAAGATGCGCCTCAAGCTGGCCGGCCATGGCTGGCTGACCATGCACTGGCCCGAGGAGTACGGCGGCCAAAATGCCTCGCCGCTGCGCTCGACCATCTTCAACGAGGAAATGTCCTACAACCGGGTGCCGGGCCGGGACGCTTTCGGTGTCCGCATGATGGGCGCAACTCTGATGATTCACGGCTCCGACGAGCAGAAGAGCCTGCACCTGCCCCCGGTAGCCCGCGGCGAGGTGCAGTGGTGCCAGGGATACAGTGAGCCGGAATCGGGTTCCGACCTGGCGTCGCTGAGCACCCGCGCCGTCCGCGACGGCGACGAGTTCGTAATCAACGGGGCTAAAATCTGGACGTCCATGGCCCACCGCGCCGACTGGATTATGCTGCTGGCCCGCACCGATCCGGACGCTCCCAAGCACCGGGGAATCAGCTTCTTCCTGGTGGACATGAAGACCCCAGGCGTCGAAGTCCGACCCATCATCAACATGGCGGGCAAGCACGAGTTCAACCAGATAATGCTGGACAACGTGCGGGTCCCCGCCGGCAACATCGTCGGCGAGGAAAACCGGGGCTGGTACGTGGCCGTCACGCTGCTGGACTTTGAGCGCTCCGGCATTGATTACTCGGCCAGCGCCCGCCGGTTGCTGGACGACACCCGCAGCTACGCCGCCGCGACTTCCCGCAACGGTCAGCCGCTGCTGTCGCTGCCCTGGGTGCGAAACGCCTTCGCCGACCGCTACATCGAATGTGAGGTGGCCCGCCTGATTGCCTACAACGTCGCCTATATGCAGGGCGAGGGCCTGGTGCCCAACCGGGAGGCGTCCATGAGCAAGGTCTTCGGCAGCGAGACGGTGCAGCGGGTTACCAAGACCTGCATGGACGTGCTGGGAATGTACGGCATCCTGGGCAGCGACGAACCGATGTCGCCCCTGGCCGGACGGGTGCAGGAAAGCTGGATGCTGGGCTTCTCCGGCACCATCGCCGCCGGGACCTCGGAAATCCAGCGCAACGTAATCGCCAGCCGGGGCCTCGGCCTGCCCCGGGGGTAGCCCCGTCCCCGCCGGAGCATATTCTCCATGACTTTAGCCCCATGACTTTCAACCTGGACGCAGAAAACGCCGCCGGTTATCTCCGCTCCCAAGGGTTGCTGGAGCCGGACGCGCCCGCGTCCGCCGAGGTCCTGGGGTGGGGAATTTCCAACGTGCTGGTCAAGGTCACCACGCCCGGCGACTGCTTGGTCGTCAAGCAATCGCTGCCCAAGCTGCGGGTTGACGAAGACTGGTTCGCCGACCGGGAGCGGATTTTCCGGGAGTGGGAGTGCATCGACACCCTGAGCCGGATTCTGCCTGCGGGGACCATCCCGGAGGTGCGCCACCGGGACCGGGAAAACTTCCTGTTCGTCATGTCCTGCGCCCCGGCGGAAGGCGTCAACTGGAAGGAACTGCTGCTCAACGAGGAAACCGACCCGGTAGTGGCAGAAAAAGTTGGCGCGGCGTTGGGAACGGTGCATTCCACGACCGCGAATGCGGCGGCGGTCAGGTCCGTTTTCCTGGACGACCGCGCGTTCGTTCAACTTCGCATAGACCCCTACCACCGGGCAGCCGCCCGCGCCAATTCCGACGTGGCGGCAGCCATTCACCGGGAAGCCGAAAGGATGCTGGCCGTGAAAATCGGCCTGGTTCACGGCGATTACAGCCCGAAGAACGTTATCGTAACCGGGCAAGAGATTTTCCTGGTGGACTTCGAGGTAGTCCATTACGGCAACCCGGTGTTCGACCTCGCCTTCATGTTCAACCATCTGCTGCTCAAGGCAATGCACAACCGGCACATCAAGGCCCGGTACTTGGAGCTGGCCGAGGAATTTTGGCGGGGGTACCGGGCCAAGGCCGTCGAATCCGGCTGGGCCAGAAGCACCGCGCCGCAGGTGGGATGCCTGATGCTGGCCCGCATTGACGGCAAGTCCCCGGCCGAGTACATCGTAGACCCCGCCGCCAAGGACCTGGCACGCCGGGTGGCCAAGAAGCTGCTGACCGGCGGCGCTTCAACCCTGGACGGGATGCTTCAGTTGGTGGACGCCGAAATCACCCGGGACACCCGGCTTTTTGGCCGGCGACGGACCTGAACGGTGGCGTCGGGATTCAGCATTGCCCGCATCCACGCCCGGGAGGTCCTGGACTCCCGCGGCAATCCCACCGTCGAGGTGGAAGTGACACTGGCCGGCGGCGGGTTTGGCCGGGCCATTGTGCCGTCGGGGGCGTCCACCGGCAGCCACGAGGCCCTGGAGTTGCGCGACGGCGACCCGTCCCGATACGCCGGGCGGGGAACGCTGCGGGCGGTGGCCAACGTCAACAGCGTCATTGCTCCCCACGTTTGCGGCCAAGTCCGCGACTCCCGCGACCAACCGGGCTTGGACGCCGCCCTGCGCGCTTTGGACGGCACGCCGGACAAGTCGAACCTGGGGGCCAACGCCATCCTGGGCGTGTCGCTGGCCGCGGCCCACGCCGCCGCCCACGGTTCGGACGTCCCGTTGTACCGCTACCTGGCTGGGCAGGCCGGGCCGGAGCTTCCCGTGCCGATGGTCAATATCATCAGCGGCGGTCAGCACTCGGACTGGAGCCTGGATTTTCAGGACTTTCTGGCGATGCCGGTGGGCGCGTCGAGCTACGGGCAGGCGCTGGAGTGGTGCGGCGCGGTCTACCGCTCGATGTATACCCTGCTGGCCCAGCGGGGCCAACTCCCCGGCGGGGTGGCCGACGAGGGCGGCTTTGGCCCGCGCCTGGAGTCCAACCGGCAGGCCCTGGACTTGATGACCGACGCCATCGAGTCGGCCGGGTTAACGCCCGGGGTTGACGCCGACGTCGCCATTGGCCTGGACGTGGCGGCCACCGAGTTCTTCCGGGATGGCCGGTACACCCTGCACCGGGAAGGGCGGGAATTGACGACGGGGGAGATGGTCGAGTTGCTGACTGCCTGGGTTAACGCCTACCCCATCATTTCCATTGAGGACGGCCTGGCCGAGGACGATTGGGACGGCTGGCAGGCGTTGGCCGACGGCATTGGCGGCCGGGTGCAGCTTATCGGCGATGACCTGTTCACCACCAACCCCCGGCGTTTGCAGTTGGGCATCGACCGGAAGGCCGCCAATGCGGTGCTGGTCAAGCCGAACCAGATCGGGACGCTGACCGAGACGCTGGAAGTCGTGGCCAGGGCGCAGGAATCCGGGTTCCTGCCCGTCATTTCGGCGCGCTCCGGCGAGACCGAGGACGCGACCATCGCCGACCTGGCCGTGGCCACCGCCGCCGGCCAGATAAAGATTGGCTCGCTGACCCGCTCCGAGCGGCTGGCCAAGTACAACCGGCTGCTGCGGATTCAGGACGAGCTGGGCAGCGCGGCTTCCTACCGGGGCCGGGCGGTGTTTACCCGGTTCCTGGGGTAGGGCACGTTGGGGGATGAATCCCCCAAATCCCCTGAATTGGAGAGTTACGAGAGCCGGGATGAGCAGGAAGATTCTGGTTACGGACTATGTTTGGCCGTCCACCGCGCCGGAGCGCGAGGTACTGGCCCGGGTGGGGGCGGAAATAATCGAGGCCCCCGACGGCAGCGAGGCGACGCTGACCCGCCTGGCCGAGGGCGTGGACGGCATTATGACCTGCTTTGCCCAGGTTACGCCGGCGGTGGTGCGGGCCGCCCGGAATTGCGTCGTCATCAGCCGCTACGGTGTCGGTGTGGACAACATCGCCGTTGACGTTGCCACAGGGGAGGGTATCGCCGTCACCTACGTTCCCGACTACTGCGTGGACGAGGTGTCGGACCACGTTATGGCCCTGCTGCTGACCTGGAACCGTCAGGTGCGTTTCTACGACGACGCGGCCAAGCGGGGCAATTGGGGCGGCTCCGTCTCTCCCGTCCCCCTGACCCGCCTGCGCGGGCAAACCCTGGGGGTCATCGGGCTGGGCCGCATCGGCCGGGCGGTGGCCCGGAAAGGCCGGGCTTTTGGATTGGAGATTATCGCTCACGATCCTTATTTGTCCGGCGCCGCCGCTCCCGACGGCGTGGAGTTGGCCGACCTGCCCGCGCTGCTGGCCCGGTCGGACTACGTGACGGTTCATACTCCACTGAACCCGCAGACCCGGGGATTGTTGGGCGCCGAGCAGTTCGCGCTGATGAAACCCAACGCCTACGTCATCAACTGCGCCCGCGGCCCCATCATCGACGAGGCCGCCCTGTACACCGCGCTGCGGGACGGCTTGATTGCCGGAGCCGGGCTGGACGTTATGGAAGAGGCGTCCCCCTCCGCCGGAAACCCGATGTTCGCCCTGGACAACGTGCTGGTGACGCCCCACGTCGCCTTCCTGTCGCAGCAGTCGGTGCGCGAGTTGGAAGTCCGTACTGCCCAGGCAACGGCGGACGTGCTGGAGGGGCGGATGCCCGAGTTTCTGGTCAACCCGGAGGTGCTGCCCCACGCGCGGGTGAGGCTGGGGTAGGGAAGACGCCCCGGTGGAGGGGAGCCGGTTGGGGGATTCATCCCCCAAACCCCCTGGATTAAAGCGGTACGCCCGGCCCTTCATGGGCCGGGCGCTCTCTTGCCGGGCTTTTGGGAACGGTTGGGTTACAAAACGTTCCAGCGGGGGTTGGCGGCGGCTTCGGCGGTGAGACGGTCGGCGGGACCAGCCAAGTACGTGAATCGCCTGGCCTAAGTTGGACCCCGGCTTACGCCGTGCTTGGCCAGGATTGCGTCCACAAAGGGCTTGAGCACGGTCTCAGCGTGTTCGATCATTATCCCGATTACTTCGTTCTCGTTGTCTTGGTCGAAGAAGACGACCAGATTTTTGGCTATGGTCTCCCCCTCGCCAAACGGTTTACCGCGGTCGACGTATAGAGTGCCGGTTTCCGGGAAATACTCGGTGGATGCTTCCACCGGAAGTTCGGGTTGCCAGCGATTTACTATTGGCTCTGCCATGGTCTTCCCCCGTATTTCCTCTCGAGCTGTCTATCCGGGTAAGCGGTGTGAAATTCACCTTCCTCAACACTACCGACAAACACCAGTCTAATCCATTGTGCAAAATGCGGCACCCTGCCAGTAAGAACCGTCCTGACCTCCGCACTTCCGGGCTCAATCTCCACCCATTGGTCGTATGGATTCTCGATTATACGCATGACCCACTCTGGAAGAACGGTCGAATGGCGTGTCATTGCCGAAATCCCGTGGGATGTTTTCGGCAGGAGGCCGAATTTCTCCCGTAACCGGCGGGTTTCGCTGTCTCCTGTAGGTATCATCCTGTATTATGCCTACATCCCGGAGTCCTTGCCCGGGGCCGTGCCTGAGAGGGCGTGGCATTGTCCTGCCCGACCGAGGTGAAGCAGGTCGTCCGGCAGGACCGGGGCGGGCAAGAGAGCGCCCAACCCGGCCGTCGGGTTGGGCGAAATTCTCCGGGACCCGTTCGACTTTTGGGTTACAAAACGTTCCAGCGGGGGTTGGAGGCGGCTTCGGCGGTGAGACGGTCGGCGGGACCAGCCAAGTACGTGAATCGCCTGGCCTAAGTTGGACCCCGGCTTACGCCGTGCTTGGCCAGGATTGCGTCCACGAAAGGTTTGAGCACGGTCTCGGCGTGGTCAATCATCACCCCAACTACTTCGTTCTCGTTTTCTTTGTCGTAAAAGACGGTTACGCCCCGTGCTATCTCTTCGCCCTCAAGGAACGGTTTGTTGGTTTGAATAAAGAGCGTGTCCGATTTCAAATAAGAGACGACGGCCTTTGCCAGGGGTTCCAAATCCGGGAAATTTACTGCTGGTTCTGCCATGGCCTGCCTCCGTATTTCTTGGATAACCGCCGGTCCTGGTAAGCGGTGATAAACTCTCGCGAATCGCCAGTGCCCGCAAATACGACTCTAATCCACTGATTGGATTCCCTTACGCGCCCAGCCAGGATTGTACGGACTTCCCCGTTATTGGGGTTGACTTCCTGCCATTGGTCGTAGGGTTCTTGGATGATTCGCATTATCCATTCCGGTCTAACTTCAGAATGGCGCACCCCCACGTCTTCCCCGTGCCCTGAGACTTTGGCCAACAGATCGAATCCCTCAAGCAGCCGCCGGGTTTCGTTTTCGCTGTCGCCCGTAGGTGTCATTCTTTCATAGCGCTCACGTCCCGGAGCCCTTTCCCGAAGCCGTGCCCAAGGGGCTGTGGCCCTGCTTTCCAACCCAGGTGAAGCAGGTCGTCCGGCAGGACCGGGGCGGCCAAGAGAGCGCCCAACCCGGCGGCCGGGTTGGGCGAAATTCCCAGGGACCCGTTCGATTTTTAGGTTACAAAACGTTCCAGCGGGGGTTGGTGGCGGCTTCGGCGGTGAGACGGTCGGCAATCCAGTCTTTCACCGAGTCGGCCAGGTAGAACGTCGGCTTTATCAAGTCGTTTTCGTCCTGGATTACCCCCTCATCCAGGGCAATCCGCGCCACGTCGCTCCCCGGACGGATGCGCACTCCCACCCGCAGGTTGGCCAGAGCAGGCTTGATTTCCCGCAGGAAGTCCAGCTTTTGCTCCACGGTTTCCGGGGTCTCGCCCGGCTCGCCGAAGAACTGGGAAAAGATGTAATGGACGCCGGCGTCGTCGCACCGTTGGCAGACCTCTTGTATCGGCGCCATCCGGTCTTCCAACGATTGCTCGGCCAGGTCATGCCCGGCCACGCCCTTCATTATCACCACCCCGGAACCCGACTGCCGCATCAGATTGAGGACTTCTTCGTCACAGTACTCGGGGATGGGGGCGAGGTAGCTGTTCCAATGCACCTTCAGGTCGGCGTCTATGATTGAGCTGCACAGGGCCTTGGCGTGGGGCAGCGGGACGTTGAACCCCGCCCCGTCAATGAAGAATACCTTCCGAAGTCCGAAGCGCTCCTTCATGCTCTGAATCTCGGCCACCACGTCCTCAATGGGGCGCAGCACCCGCCAGTTGTTGGGGTCGCCGCCTGGGCCCATAGCGTGCGAGAAGTTGTCGTCCAGCTTGGTCACGATGCCGATGCCAAACCCGGATTGCTCGTACCGAGCCATGTCCAGCTCTTCCAACCGGGGCGGCTTGGCAAACTCCGAATAGGCCAGGCCGTTGAAGTTCAACGAACCGTTGGCGTTGCGGGAAACCACCCCCGGCAGGTGCTGGAAGTCTTCCCCGCTTTCCAGGCACTCGGTCAGTTGAGCGAAGGTCTCGCCGCCGTCTCCGGCCACGCCGATGTCGGGTTCCAGGAAATTGAAACACTCTTTGGGCAGCAGGCTGAAGGCGGGACCGCCGCAGACCACCGGCGCATCCGTGACCGTCTTGATCTTGTCAATAACTTCTTTGGTTATCGGCAGCGCCCATTGCGGGTCCACGTAGCTGGAGTTGTCCAGGTTGCGCAGCGAAATGCCCACCAGGTCGGGCTGAAACTCCTTAACGGCGGCTTCCGTGTCGGCCAGGTAGTCGTCGGAGAACATCAGGTCCAGAATCTTGAGCTGATGGCGGTCTGGGTCCAGGTGGCCGGCAATATAGGCCAGGCCGATGGGCGCCGGCTGGGCGTTCATCCGGCTCATCAACCGGGCGTGGCGGTTGGTCGCGATTAAAAGAATCCGCATAGTCCTGCCTCCCTGATGGGTTGTCGTTAAGTTAGAAATGCCTGGCGCCGCTTCACATCGTTCGTCCTGGGGCCCTCGAAGGACTTCCTCTGCCTACTGCGCCGTGGTCCCCCCGTCGATGACCAGTTCCGAGCCGGTGACGAAGGATGACTCGTCGGAAGCCAGGTAAATCACCCCGTAGGCGACTTCCTCTGGCCTGCCGATTCGTCCCATGGGCAGCCTTTGCATCCGCAACTCCATCGCAGCCGGGTCGTCCAGCGAGTCCTGAATCATATCGGTCTCGATGGGGCCGGGGTGGACCGAGTTGCAGCGTATTCCCTCCCGGGCGTACTGGATGGCGGTGGACTTGGAGAGCAGCCGGACAGCGCCCTTGGTGGCGGTGTAGCTGGCCGAACCGCTGGGGCTGCTGACCAACCCGGCGGTGGACGAAATGTTGACGATGGAGCCGCCGCCGGCTTCCCGCATGGCGGGGATGGCGGCCCTGGTTCCCAGGAACACGCCCTTGGCGTTAATGTCCATAATCCGGTCCCAGTCCTCGCCGGTGGTTTCTTCCAGGGTCTTGCGGATGAGAATGCCGGCGTTGTTGACCAGCACGTTCAGCTTCCCGTACCGGCTGACCGCGGTGTCCACCGCCGATTGCCAGTCGGCCTCGCTGGTGACGTCCAGATGAATGTAGGTGGCCTCGCCGCCCAACTCCCGAATCTGGGCTTCAACCTGCCGGCCCGCGTCATCCAGTATATCGCCGAAGACCACGCTGGCCCCTTCCATTGCCAGCATACGGGCCTCGGTGGCGCCCTGTCCTCGCGCACCGCCGCTGATGATGGCGACCTTTCCGTCCAGACGTCCCATGTTCCGCCCTCCTGCGGCGCGTCAGTCCGCGCCCGATTTGCTGCTTCGCTATCGACTACTGCGTTGCCCAAGACGATGAGTTCTTTTAATCGTTAAGCCCCTTTAATCGTTCTTCCTGAGGCCCTGGAAGGACTTCCTTTGCCTACTCCTGCGATCAGGGCTCGCTGCGGTCCCAGTCCGGCATCGCCCAATAACCCTCAAAGGGCACCTCGACCCTGGCGGACAAACCCTGCGCCCGCTTCAACCGCTGGATGTTGTACAGATGGGTCAGGTACTCGTAATAGCGGTGCCGGAAGGTGGCCTCCAGGGTCATAAACCCCACCGCCGGGTTGTCCGCGCTGCGCCGGGTTCCCCGGGGGTGGGCCGAGGAGAACCACAGGCTGCCGTCCTGGTAGGGCACCTCGACTTCCCGGCTTTGCAGCGAGCCAACGGTCTCCCGACGGAGAATCCCGTGGCTGAATTCCAGCCCCACCCGCAGCTTGTCCATAATGTCGGGCACTGCCCAATACTTGCGCTCGTCCAGCCGCCGGTCGTAGGGGGAGTTGATGATGCCATCCAGGTCGTCAATCTCCGGCAGGCCGTCGGGGAACAGTTCATCGCCCCAACGCTGCGCCAGCCAGCGCAGGTCTCCCGACGCCATGTGGCTGAGATTGCGCCGAATGCTCCACTGGCTCCAACCCCAGCGGTCGGACTCAAAGTCCAACTGCTCGTCGGTCAGGCCCTCGATTTCCTCGGCAATCATGCGGTAGATTTGCGCCTCGAAGTGAGGGAACAGCTCGGTGGCGGGCGCGCCGCTGGGCAGGTCCGGCAAAGTCATGGTCTAACTCCCCGCGGCGGCCGGGGCATGGGCGCCCACGACGCGGACAATCTCCGCTACCGCCCGGTCAATTTCTTCAGGGGTGGTCATCCGTCCCACCGAAAGCCGCACCGTCCCCTTGGCATACTCCATCGGGACGCGCATGGCTTCCAGCACGCTGGACAGTTCCACCTTGTCACTGTGGCAGGCGGCGCCGGCAGAAGCGGCCACCTGCTCCATTTCGGCCAGGATACGGTCGGCTTCCATGCCCCGGAAGCTGACGCTGCTGGTGTTGGGCAACCGCCGCTCCGGGTGGCCGTTAATCCGCAGGTCGGGAAAGCGGGCCTTGAGTCCCCGCTCCAGCCGGTCGCGCATCTGCCGCAAATGTTCCTGGTAGACGGCCAGGTTGTCGTGAATGAGGCGGCAGGCTTGGCCCAGCCCCACAATCTGCGCCACGTTTTCGGTGCCGGCGCGCCAATTGCCCTCGTGGTTGGCCCCGTGCATCAGCTTTTCCAGCGCCACGCCCCGGCGGACGTACAATGCGCCGACGCCCTTGGGAGCGTACAGCTTATGCCCCGCGATGGACAGCAGGTCTACGCCCAGATCGTCCACCGTCACCGGAATCTTGCCCACCGATTGAGCGCAGTCGGCATGGACCAGGACGCCGCGGCGGTGGGCGGCATCGGCGATTTCCCGCAGCGGCTCAATGGTGCCGACCTCGTTGTTGGCGTGCATGACGGTGACCAACACCGTCTGCTCGGTCAGCGCGTCCTCAACCTGTTGGGGGGATACCAGCCCATATTCGTCAACGGGGAGGTAGGTAATCCGGCAGCCCCGCGCCTCCAGAAAGCGGCAGACTTCAATGACCGCCGGGTGCTCCACCGCCGACGTGATGACGTGGGCGCCGGGGCCGGCGGCCATACCCGCCGCGCCCTTGATGGCGTAGTTGTTGGCCTCGGTGCCGCCACTGGTAAAGACAATCTCGTCGCCGTGGCAGCCCAGCAATGTTGCGACGGCGTAGCGGGCGTCCTCAACCGCCGCCCTGGTGCGCTGTCCGTAAACGTGGCCGCTGGAAGGGTTGCCGAAATGGTCGAAAATGTAGGGCAGCATCGCCTCGGCGACCTGCGGGTCAATGGGCGTGGTGGCGTTGTAGTCCAGGTAAACCGGGTCCATTTCCGACTCCGCCGGTGGGTATTGCCTGCCGGATATACTATAATATGGTCGGGAAACTGCGCCAATTGGTAAAGTGGTAACACTTTAATCGCATTTCGCCGGGGCCGCAACCAGGAGCGGTGACGAAGCAGGGGCTTTTGATTTTCTGGGACGGGGGCTGCTTTTCTGGGGACGGAGGCTACGTTGGGGGATTCATCCCCCAAACCCCCTGAATTGGGGTGGTCTGGCAATGCAGCGCTGAACTTGCCGGAGGAATGACGGGGAACAATTAAAGGCCCCCCGGAACAAGGGGCGATTTAGCGCTAAACCGAACCGTTCCGTTGGCTGGCACCGTACAATCTAGCACCGTACAATATGGCAATCAGGAGGGTCTTATGACCGGCAATTCTTCTTCCGGTGGGTCGCTCGGAGGACCGGGCAGCGGGTCGCTGACCCCGGGGCAGGTGGCAAGTTTCGACGAGCGCTTCCGGGACAACCCCAACGGCAACCTTATGCAGAACGTGGTGACCCGGCGCGACGTCAATGAAGTCGCCCTGGACCATTCCATCGTTACCGGGGCCGAACACACCTTTTCCACCCTGCTGGACGACTGGCCGGTGACCAACCAGGCCCGGTCAGGCCGGTGCTGGATGTTCGCCGGCCTCAATATGTTCCGGGTGGAGAGCAAGGACATGCTCAACGTCAAGCAGTTCGAGTTCAGCCAGAACTACGTGATGTTCTGGGACAAGCTGGAGCGCGCCAACTTTCTGCTGGAGGGGGTCATCGAGACCGCCGACCGGCCGGTGGATGACCGCACCGTGGCCTGGCTCCTCGCGCGGGGCGTCGAGGACGGCGGGCAGTGGGATATGTTCGTCAACCTGGTCCGCAAGCATGGCGTGGTGCCCAAGTCGGTCATGCCCGAGACCGAAAGCTCCAGCAACACCGCCCGCATGAACACCATGCTCAACTACCAGTACCGGCAGGGCGCCAAGCGAATCCGCGACCTCTACGCCGGAGAAGCCGGCGTGGACGAGATGCGGGACTCCAAGCAGGAATGTCTGAACGCCATCTACCAAATCCTGAGCATCCACCTGGGCACCCCGCCCAGCCGGTTCTTCTGGCAGTGGCGGGACAAGGACAACCAGTTCCAGCGCGACGGCGAGCTTACCCCCAGGGAGTTTGCCGACAAGTATGTGGTCACGCCCATGGACGACTACGTTTGCCTGGTCCACGACCCGCGGGAGACCAGCCCGGAGGGCCGCACCTTCACCATTCAATACCTGGGCAACGTGGTGGACGGCGGCGTGGTCAAGTACCTCAACGTGGACATCGAGGTCATCAAGTCCATCGCCCAGAGAATGCTGGAAGAGGGCAAGCCGGTCTGGATGGGCTGCGACACCGGCAAGCAGATGCACCGGGACCTGGGCCTGTGGGACGCCGACCTGTTCGACTATGCCGGCGTCTACGGCGCCGATTTCTCGCTGGACAAGGCCGCCCGGCTGGAGTACCACCAGACCCGTATGACCCACGCCATGCTGTTTACCGGCGTGGACGTGGTGGACGGCAAGCCCCGCCGCTGGCGGGTCGAGAACAGTTGGGACGACAAGGTGGGCGACAAGGGTTTCTGCCTGATGAACGACTCCTGGTTCGCCGAGTATATGTTCGAGATTGCCGCCCCCAAGAGTTACCTGCCCCAGGAGTTGCAGGACGCCTGGGACATGTCCCCCATCGAGCTGCCCCCCTGGGACGCAATGGGTTCGCTGGCCGGCGGGAGTTAGTCCCGCCACATAACTCCAAGCCCGGCGGGACTTGCCGCCGGGTAAACGCAGGCAGGTCCAAGTTCAGGCAGGTCCAGGTTGAGGAGGCGGAATGCAAGGACGGATTATCGGCGGTCGAGGGGTCTGGCTGGCGGCTGCTCTGTTGTTGGCAATGTCCCTGGCCGCGGCCGGATGCACGCGGGAAGTGGTGAAGGAAGTCAAGGTTGTGGAAGAAGTCCAGGTTGTCGCCACCCCTACGCCGGGCGGACCTGCGCCGGTTCAGCCGCCTTCGCAGCCGCAGACCCAACCACAGCCGGAACCTGCATCCCCGCCTTCAAACCAGATTAACGCAACTGGCCAGGCCGGCGCCGCCGGCAGTCCGGCGCCACCGCCTTCCGACAATCCGGTGTACCGGCTGGGCATATTTTCCGACCTGACCACCACCAATTACTGGGCCTACCTGGGTTCCTCGGGCGACGGCACCATCTGGAACGGCTACGTCCTGGGCGGGGGCCAACCGGCGCTGTTCAGCTACTCTGACCAGCGTTTCGACTGGATTCCCTCCCTGGCGGCGGACTTCCCAACGCCCCTGCAAGAAGATACCATTGGCGGCCAGACCTTCTGGACCACCGAGGTCACGCTGAAAGAAGGGATGATGTGGACCGACGGTACCGAGGTCACCGCCGAAGACTTCGTGTTCACCGTCCAGACGGTGGTAGACCTGGAGCTTTCCGCCAACTGGGCATCCATCGTGGACCGCAAGTTCCTGGAGCGGGTGGAAGCGCCGGAGTCGCACAAAGTCAGGGTCGTGTTCAAGAAGAAGCCGGGACTTTCCATCTGGCAGTTCGGCTTGGCCTTTTCGCCACTGCTGTCCAAAGCCTACTGGGAGCCGGTGGTGCAGGAAGCGAAGGCGCAGGGTGAGCTTCTCGAACAGCAGAAGTTCCTGTTCGCCCACATACCCGAAAACGAACCGTCGGCGGGCGGCTACACCTTCACCCAATGGGAGAAGGCGGCTTTTGCCGAAAAGACCCGCAACGACGACTATTTCTTCTCCGGCGTCACGGTCACCGAGTACGCCAACGGGGCCTTTGCCGAGTCCAAGCCCGGCGCTTTTGACTTTTCCGCCTATGGCGAGCCCACCGGCGAAAAGGTGTTGGAGTATACCGGCGGCCCCCATGCCGACGCCACCATTTACAGCATCTACGGCAACCAGGAAACCGCCGTCCTGGCCCTCAACAAGGGCGACATAGACTTCATAATGAACCCCCTGGGCTTGCAGAAGGGGTTGCAGGCGCAGGTGGCCGGTCAGCCGAACATCGAGGTGGCGGAAAATTCCTCCAACGGCTTCAGATACCTGGGCTTCAACTACCGCAAGGCGCCCATGGACAATAAGTCGTTCCGCCACGCGGTGGCCACCCTCATAGACAAGGAGTTCCTGACCAGCACGGTGCTGCAGGGCGTTGCCATCCCCATGTACACCACCGTGCCCGAGGGCAACGGCTTCTGGTACAACCCCGACGTCGCCTTCATCGGCAAGGGCCTCTCCCGGCAGGAACGGGTGGAACAGGCGGTGACTCTGCTCAAGGACGCCGGGTTTACCTTCGAGACCGAGCCGGTGGTCAGCGAAGACGGCAGCTTCATGGAGCAGCAGGGCGAGGGCCTGCGGATGCCCAACGGCGAGTTAATGGAAGAGCTGACGCTGATGGCTCCCAGCGCCGGCTACGACCCCCTCCGGTCCACCTTCGCCATCTGGATTGAGCGGTGGCTGAACGACGTGGGAATCCCGGTCAAGGCCCAGCTTACCGGGTTCAACATCATCGTGGAGCGCCTCAGCGACCATGAGAACCTGGATATGTGGATGCTGGGTTGGGGCCTGAGCCTGTACCCGGACTACCTGGAGGCCTTCTTCCACTCCAGCAACGCCGGCGAGGACGGCCTGAACGTCGGCGGCTACTCGAACCCGGAATTCGACGCGCTGGCCGATGCGCTGCTGGAAGAGACCGACCTGGAAGAAGCCCGCAAGCAGGTGTTCCAGATGCAGGAGTTCCTGGCGGACGACCTGCCCTACGTGGTGCTGTTCACCACGCCCTTGCTGGAAGCCTACCGCTCGGACCGGCTGGAGTTCCCCTACACCCAGGTGCTGGACGGGATTCAGGACCAGGGCGGGATGACCACAATTGTGACGCTCAAGTAGCGTGACGCTCAAGTAGCCGATTAAACCATTCATCTTAAACCGCTCATCCTGAGTTGGTCGAAGGACTGCCTTAATCAATGACCGGATATCTGTTGCGGAGGTTGGGCCAGATTGTCATTACGCTGCTGGTGTTTGTCACTTTGGCCTTTTTCCTCATTCAGGCGCAACCGGGCAGCTACGCGTCCTTCTACGCGCTGAACCCGGAGGTCGAGCCGGAGGTCAAGGCGCAGTTGGAGGCCAGCTTCGGGTTGGACCAGCCGCTGTGGAAGCAATTCCTGTCCCACCTGCAAAACTACGCCACCGGCAACTTCGGCGTATCCTTCGGCCACTACCCCCGCCCGGTGCTTGACGTCATTCTGGAACGGCTGCCGCGAACGGTGGCCCTGTTTTTGACCGCCACCGTGGTCTCCTTTTACGCCGGGTTTTTCCTGGGCAAGACCATCGCCTGGCGGCGGGGCGGGTTCTTGGAGTACACCGCAACCATATCCGGGACGCTGCTGTTCACCATGTTCACACCCTGGTTCGCGCTGATGGTCATTTGGCTGTTCGCCTTCAAGCTGGGCTGGTTTCCCCTGGGTAAATTCCTCGACCCGTCGTTATGGCGGGGAGCGCCGGTGGAGGCCAACGTGGTCTTCACCAACATGATTATTACCGCGGCGGTCGTGGGAGTACTGCTTTTCGTAGCGGTCCTGGTTGCCCGCCGCTGGTCCCGGGGCAGCCCGGGCCGGGTCCTGCTCCCGCTGACGGCCCTGACGCTGCTGGGCATGGTGGGGGTTTGGTGGTTTTCCGGCGTGGGACACCTGGCGCTGGACATCGTGCGGCACATGGCCCTGCCGGTGGGTACGCTGACCCTCATATCCTTTGGCGGCACCATGCTGCTGACCCGCAACAGTATGCTGGAGACCATACGGGAAGACTACGTGACGGTGGCGCGGGCCAAGGGGCTGCCCGAGCGGGTGGTGCGGGACCGGCACGCCGCCCGCAACGCCCTGCTGCCGGTGGTAACCAGCCTGGTCTTCAGCCTGGCCTTCGCCATTGACGGGGGAGTAATCACCGAAGCTATCTTCTCCTGGCCCGGCATGGGCCGGACGCTGCTGGACGCCGTGCTGAAAGAAGACCTGCCCCTGGCCCTGGGAGCCTTCGGCATGCTGGGGGTCATCGCGCTGGTGGCCCACCTCATTGCCGACATCCTCTACGTCTACCTGGACCCCAGGGTGCGTTACCAATGACCAGTCCCGTTCCTCCCAATCCCGTTCCTCCCGGCCCCAACTTCCCGGAACAGACCGGTCTGCCGTCCGGGTTTTCATCCGGCCTTTCGGTTGACCCGCAGGTTGAGGGCCGGTTTGGGGTGCAGCTGGCCAAGCTGAGGGTGGCCTGGGGAGGGTTCCGGGGCGCGTGGGCGATATTCGTCGCCAGCCGCATCGGGGTATTGGGGCTGGTCATCATCGCGGCCTTTGCGCTGTTTGCGCTGGTCCACCCCATCCTGATGAACACCGTCTGGGACCGGGCCACGTACGACCCCATCACCGGGTACGGTTTCGACGAGATAGAGCATCCCGCGCGGCCCTCGGCAACGCACCTGCTGGGCACCGACTCCCTGGGGCGGGACGTGCTCAGCCAACTCATGTCCAGCGCCGGGTCCGAGTTTCTGCTGGGCATCACCGCCGCGGTGGTTACAGTGACCATCGCCACCACCATCGGGGCAGTCTCGGCCTACTACGGCGGGGTGGTGGACGCGCTGCTGATGCGGCTGGCGGACATTATCATCATGCTGCCCACCATCTCGCTGCTCATCGTCCTGACCGCCCTCTTCGGCCTCAACCTGTTCCAACTGGCCTTTGTCCTGGGAATCCTGTCCGGGTTCGGCGGGACGGCCATCGTGTTGAAGTCCCAGGCGCTGAGCATCAAGGTCAAGCCCTACATCGAGGCCGCGCGGGTGTCCGGCGGCGGGCACCTGCACATCATCTTCGTCCACATCGTGCCCAACCTGCTGCCCCTGTCCCTGCTCTACATGATGTTCACCGTCACCGCCGCCATCTTCTCCGAGGCGGTCCTTTCCTACTTCGGAATCCTCGACGTGCGGATGAGCTGGGGAATTATGATTCACACCGCCTCCACCGGCGGCTACCTGCTGGGGGGCGTCGAATACTGGTGGCTGATTATCCCCGCCGGGGCGTCCATAACCCTGCTGTGCAGCGCGTTTTACCTGGTGGGCCGGGCGCTGGACGAAGTGGTCAACCCCCGCCTCCGCCGGCAGTACGATGGCTGAGCATTCCACCGAGCATCCCAATGTTGCGGAACGGTCGTCATCGCCGGGCCTTTTCGTTGAGGACCTGACCATGCACTACCTGACCCGTCAGGGGACCGTGCGGGCGGTGGACGGCGTTAGCTTTGGCCTGGAACCCGGCAGCTGCCTGGGGCTGGTGGGCGAGTCGGGGTGCGGTAAAAGTTCCATTGCCCTGTCACTGATGAACCTGCTGCCCGACAACGCCCGCCTGGTCCGGGGACGGGTGCTGCTGGGCGGGCATGACCTCCTGGCCATGAGCGGCGGCGAAATCCGCCGGTTCCGGTGGCGTCGGGTTTCCATGGTTTTCCAGGCGGCCATGAACGCGATGGACCCGGTGTACCGGGTGGGCGACCAGATAGTCGAGGCCATCGAAAACCACGGCCTGGAGACTCGCCGGGACGCCGCCCGTCAGCGCGTTTCCCGCCTGTTTGAGATGGTGGGCCTGCCCAACAGGTTGATGGACCGCTACCCCCACGAGCTCAGCGGCGGGATGCGGCAGCGGGCAATGATTGCTATGGCCCTGAGCTGCGAGCCGGAACTGGTAATCGCCGACGAGCCGACCACCGCGCTCGACGTAATCGTCCAAGACCGGATTCTGCGGGAGTTGAAGCGCATCCAGCAAGAGTTGGGCATGAGTATGCTCTACATCACCCACGACATTGCGGTGGTGGCCGAAATCACCGACCGCACGGGGGTCATGTACGCCGGGCAGTTGGTGGAGCTGGGCGACACGCCCCAACTTTTCCGGCGGCCGCTGCACCCATACACCGCGGCTTTGCTGTCGGCCTTCCCCAGCGTCACCGGGGAAAAGCGGCCGCTGCAAAACCTGCCGGGTGAGCCGCCCAACCTGATTGCGCCGCCGCCGGGCTGCCGGTTCCATCCCCGTTGTCCCCTGGCCACCGAGGTCTGCCGCACCCAACCGCCGCCCCGGGTGCAGGTGGACAACGGTTGGGCGGCCTGCTGGCATCCGCTGGCCGGAGACGCTCCCGACCCGGCGCAGATTGCCGATGTCCCGGAATCCGGGAGCCAGGGGTAAGCCATGTTGGACCTGCCAGCCGCCGACCGGACGGGGAACGATTCGCGGGTACTGCTGAGGGTCGAGGAATTGACCAAGCTGTTTCCGGTGGGACGGGGGACCTTCCGCGGCCCCAGCGGTTACGTTCATGCCGTGGACGGCGTGAACTTTGACATCGCCGCCGGCGAGACCCTGGGGCTGGTTGGCGAGTCGGGTTCGGGCAAGACCACGGTGGGGCGGCTGCTGGTCAAGCTGCTGGAGCCAACCCGGGGCCGGATATTGTTTCGCAGCGGAGCCGAGTCCCCGGAATCTGCGTCGGAATCTACGGCGGAATCTGCGTCTGGGCTGGTGGACGTCGCCGCGCTGAAAGGGGCGGACGTCAAGTCCTTCCGGCGTCAGGTGCAGATGGTATTTCAGGACCCCTACGAGTCCATGAACCCCCGCCGTACCATCTACGACACGGTGGCCGAACCGCTCAACGTCCAAGGGATGGGAACCCGGCCGCAGCGGCTGCAGCGGGTGGCCGCGCTGCTGGAAATGGTGGGGCTGACGCCGCCCTCCGCCTACCTGTTCCGCTACCCCCACGAGCTTTCCGGCGGGCAGCGTCAGCGGGTGGCCGTCGCCCGCGCGCTGGTCATCGGCCCATCCTTCCTGGTGGCCGACGAGCCGACCTCCATGCTGGACGTTTCCATCCGCACCGGCATCATGACGCTGATGCAGGACTTGAGTCAGCAACTAAATATCACTTATCTCTACGTGACCCACGACCTGGCCGTCGCCCGCTATATGTGCCAGCGCATTGCGGTGATGTACCTGGGCAAGATTGTCGAGTTGGCCGAGACGGAAGAACTGCTTGGCAACCCGCAGCATCCCTACACCCGGGCGCTGCTGTCCGCCGTGCCGGTCCCCGACCCCCAGGTGCGGCGGGAGCCGCTGGACATCAGGGGAGAGGTCACGGCGGCAGTGGACCCGCCCGCCCGCTGCCGCTTCTACGCCCGCTGCCCACTGCGGGAGGACATTTGCCGGGACAACCCGCACCCGCCCCTGGAAGAGAAGTCGCCCGGCCACACCGCCGCCTGCTACCGCGTCTGACCGGACCGAAATCAACCAAGATCCCTCGCTACCAAAAGCCCTCGCTACCAAAAGCCCTCGCTACCAAAAGCCTTCGCTACCAAAAGCCCTCGCTACCAAAAGCCTTCGCTACGCCTGGGAGACTGCCATGAACCTTCATCTGCTGGATGGCACCTACGAGTTGTTCCGGGCCTACTACGGCCTGCCGTCCATCAAGTCCCCGGACGGGCGGGAAGTCGCCGCCACCCGCGGGCTGATTCAAACCCTGCTGGTGATGCTGCGGCAGGAAGACGTGACCCACGTCGCCTGCGCCTTTGACCACGTGGTCGAGTCCTTCAGAAATGACTTGTTCGACGGGTACAAGACCGGCGGCGGTATGCCCGAGGACATCAAGGCCCAGTTCGAGTTGGCAGAGCGGGCGGCCCGGGCCCTGGGGCTGGTGATTTGGCCCATGACCGAGTTCGAGGCCGACGACGCCATCGCCGCCGCTGCCGTCCGCTGGCAGGACGACCCCCGGCTCGGTCAGGTGGTAATCTGCTCGCCGGACAAGGACCTGGCGCAGATGGTGACCGGCGACCGGGTGGTGGCGTGGGACCGCCGCCGGGACATAGTGATGGACGAGGCGGGCGTCCGGGCCAAGTTCGGCGTCGGCCCGGCATCCATTCCTGACTACCTGGCGTTGGTGGGCGACGCCGCCGACGGGTTCCCCGGCATTCCCAAGTGGGGCGCCAAGACCACGGCGCAGGTGTTGGGGCAGTACGCCACCATCGAACAAATCCCGGATGACGCCGCCGCGTGGACGGTCAAGGTACGCGGCGCTAAGGGAGCCGCCGACAGCCTGGCTGCGCGACGGGACGAGGCGGCGCTGTACAAGCGGCTGGCCACGCTGAGGCTGGACGTGCCGCTGGCCGAGGCCCTGGACGACCTGGAATGGTCAGGCGCTCACCGTCACGAATACCTGGACCTGTGCGACGAGCTTGGCCTGGTCACCCTGAAAGACGCCCCCCACCGCTGGGCAGACGAGTAGGGAAGCCGGTCCAACCCCCTTCATCCTTCGTATCCAGGAGGTCATACCGCGCAGTAGTCCCCTAATCAAGGGGGGTTGGGGGATTCATCCCCCAAAGTATCCCAACGTACCCCACCGTTCCTACGGTTCGGGGAACCGGATAACCGACCGCAGCGTTTCGCCCCGCTCCATTGCCTCGAACGCGGCCTCGGTGTCTTCCAGGCTGATGACCCGCGACACCACCCGGTCCAGGTCCAGCTCGCCGTTGAGGTAGTAATTGGCCAGCAGGGGGAAGTCGCGGGACGGCAGACAGTCGCCGTACCAACTCACCCGCAGCGCGCCGCCCAGCCCGAAGAATTGCAGCATCGGCAGCTCCACCCTCATCGCCGGGTCGGGTACGCCGATGAGGGTGCAGGTGCCGGCCAAGTCGCGGGACCACAGCGCTTGCAGCAATGTCCCCGGCGTCCCCACCGCCTCAAAGGAATAGTCCACGCCGTGGCCGCCGGTCAACTCCTTGATGCGCTCCACCGGGTCCGTCTGCGTCGCGTCCACCACGTCGGTTGCGCCGAACTCCTTGGCCCACTCCAGCTTGTTGGCGGCGATGTCCACGCCGATGATTTGGCCGGCCCGGGCCAGCTTGGCGCCCATGATGACGCTGTTGCCGATGCCTCCGCAGCCGAATACCGCCACGCTGCTGCCCCGCCGCACGCCGGCGGTGTACAGGGCCGCGCCGACGCCGGTGGTGACGCCGCACCCCAGCAACGACGCCTGCTCCGGCGGGCATTCCCGCGGAACCCGCACCGCCTGCTTGGCGGCCACCACCGTATGAGTGCAGAAGGTGCCGATGCCGATGGCCGGACTGAGCTGAGCGTTGTCCCGCTTAGCGGTCATGCGGGGTTGGGCATTGAGGCTGGCCGAACAGAGGTTGGGCTGCCCCAGGGCGCAGAACCGGCAATAGCCGCAGGGAGCGCGCCAGGCCAGCACCACGTAGTCGCCCACCTGCGGCTCGGTGACACCCTCGCCGACGGCCTCGACGATGCCGGCGCCCTCGTGGCCCAGCAGGTAGGGGAAGTCGTTGCCGATGGCGCCCAGCTTGTAATGCAGGTCGGTATGGCAGACCCCGCTGGCCTGAATCCGCACCAGCACCTCACCGGGGCCCGGGTCGTCAATGATGATTTCTTCCAAATGGGTGGGCTGGCCGGCGGCGCGCGAAATAATTCCTTGTCCGGTAATAGGCACGGTGGTCCTCCGTAAGTTTGGGGTCGAGGGGATCGAAAAGCGGGCTGCCGAGGCGGTGCTCAAGCGGCTTCTTCCGGTTTTGAGGCGGCTTCCCCCTGCTTGGCGGCCGTCAGAATCGGCAGCAGCAATTCGGCGGCGTGTTCCAGGGTGAACCCGACCGCATCCCCGGCGGCATCGTAATCGGCGATGAGGTTTTCGGCCACGTCGTCACCGTGGCTCGCGGCTTCTCCGTTCCAAAGAGATAACGTATCCGTATCTTTGAAGTAAGACACTTTCAATTTCATGGGTAGTCCATTTTGGAAAAGCCGTCCGGTCAATCGGTCGGGTCGGAAAGCTTGGATTCGGTAGATTTTTCGGCAGCGGTCAGGATGGGAAGGAGCAGCTTGGCGGCGTGTTCAATCATCACTGCATTGGGCTGGTTGTTATCGTCAAAAAAAGCGGTGACGTTCTCAGCAATGTCCTCGCCATTGGATGCAGGCAAGCCGTTGCTCAGAAAAAGGGTGTCGGATTCCGGGTCATAGTCAATCTTCAAAGGCAGGTTCATGGTCTCTTCCATTTTCGCAAAACCCCGAGGGTCAAACGATCTTTTCCGAGACTTGGGGAGCTTCGCCTGCCTTCTTGGCAGACGTCAGAATCGGCAACAGCAATTCGGCGGCGTATTCCAAGGTGAACCCGACCGCATCCCCGGCGGCATCATAATCGGCGATGAGGTTTTCGGCCACGTCGTCACCGTGGCTCGCGG
Organism: Dehalococcoidia bacterium; assembly: GCA_965262735.1. Taxonomy (GTDB): domain Bacteria; phylum Chloroflexota; class Dehalococcoidia; order Lucifugimonadales; family UBA3495; genus CATOSK01. The sequence goes on from CBDHFS010000002.1 coordinate 1,946,600, forward strand.
GTTCTCCGTTCCAAAGAGATAACGTATCCGTGTCTTCGCAGTAATCTATTCTTAGTTTCACGGTCTCCCCCATTGGTTCAGTTTCTTGTGGTCGAAAAACCGGTTGAGCAACATCCCTTCGTCGACAATCACTCTGAGCCATTTGTCTTCTTCCACGATGAATCTCCAATACCTGATTCTACCATTGACTTCGGTTTCAGTATGCAAGGGGTTGGCGATTACCCGCTCAACCCATTCTTCTTCAACTTCCGGGTGCTTTCGTTTAGCGACGTTGTCGTAGTACCAAGTGGTTTCCATACTCAGATTTTTCCCCTTAAACCGCCCCTTCCCCCTCCAACTCTGCCAGTTCCTCCGGCGTCAGGCCGCCGAGGGTGCAGAGGATTTCCTGGTTGTTTTCGCCCAGCAGCGGCGGCGTGTCGGCGGCAAAGTCCTCGCAGGCGGTCAGGTGAATGGGCGTCTTCAGCGAGGTGAACCGGCCGCCCACCGTGTCGCCGGTGGTCACGAACATATCCCGCGCCGCCAGGTGGGGGCACTGGTCCAGGTCGGAAATGGTCTGCGCGATGCCCATAGAAAAGCCAATCCCGGTCAGCTTCTCGGCCACTTCCTGCTTGGGCAGTTGGCTGGACCACTCCTCTATGGCGGGAATCACGTTTTGGAAGTAGAACTCGCCGTCCGGGTCCTGCCCCAGGTAGCGCGGGTCCTCGGCCAGGTCGTCCCTTCCGATGAGTTGCCACATGGTTTTGAGCCGCTCCGACGAGCGGACGCCAGCCATCAGCACATAGCCGTCGCTGGCCCGGAAGGGCATACCCGCGGTGACCAGCCGGTCGCGGGAGCGGGTGGGGTTGGCGCCGGTGGCCTGGAAAACGTTCATGCTGCTGACCAGGTGGGACACCATGCACTCATACATGGACATATCCACCAACTGCCCCAGCCCCGTCTGCTCGCGGGTGCGCAGGGCCAGCACGATGCCCAGGGCGGTCCACAGGCCGGGGACCGAATCGCCGATGTTGTCGCCCACGGCCTGCGGCGGACTGTCCGGCTCGCCGGTGACTTCCATCCACCCGGCCATGCCCTGAATGCTCAGGTTGTTGGCGGGCCAGGCGGAATACGGCCCGCGCAGCCCCTCGCTGTCGCCGTAGCCGGTGATGCTGGCGTAGACCAGCCCCGGGTTGATTTCACGAAGGACCGGGTAGCCCAGCCCCAGCCGCTCGAAGGCCCCCGGCCCCCAGTTGTCAATCAGCACGTCGGACTGCTTGACCAGGTTGCGGAACGCATCCTTGCAGCGTTGATTGCGCAGGTCCAAGGTCACGCTCTTCTTGTTGCGGTTGATGCCCAGGTAGCGCGAGCTGACCCGCTCGCCGTTTTCGCCGGAGACGAAGGGGCCGCGCCCCCGGGACAGGTCGCCGGTGCGGGGACGCTCAACCTTGATAACCTCGGCGCCCATGTCGGCCAGAATGAGCGAGCAAAACGGCCCGGCAACGATGTGCGTAGCGTCCAAAACCCGGACGCCGGTAAGGGGCAGGGGAAGTTGGTTGGTGGGGTTGGTCATGGATGCACCTCGGTGGGTTTGGGTGAGGGTTTGGGTGGGGTTTTATGAGGGAATTGCGGAGTGAGAATGTAAAGAAGCGCTATGACAAGGCTTACCTGCCTGGCAGCCTAACTTTGCGGAAACAAGGCTTGATTGTATTCGGAACCGGCACGCAATAACTGGTCCCACCAAGCAACTCCGAAACCTATTTCAGCAAATTCCTCGCATAGCAACTTCAGGTGAGGGTCTCTATTTATTCTGCGGTGATGATATACCGTGATATGAAGCCTGCGGCTGATTATCGCACTAAGTTGGTCATAAAGGCGCTGGTTATTTTGCTTGGGCCTTAGCCAAACAACCATTTGACCCGGCAATCCGGTTAACGCGCTCCCAGGCATACTGGTGCTGTCGGTCAACAGAGCGCTGGCAACGGCGAATCCCCGAACGAACTCGGCCACTACTGAGTCCTCCGCGCCGGCAAGTTGATCTGGCAGGTGGAATGAATTGCAATTTATTCTAGTACCGCGTCAGGGTGAAACCGATGGATAGATACGGCGAAGCTTATGCCGGGCATCGGTGGTGGAGAAGCTCCAGTCGATGGTTGCCTCAGCCTGATTACGCTCGATCTCCAATGCCGCGATTTCGCGCTTAAGCGACACTTCATCTTCAATGCGGCGATTCAAACATTGGTTGCTGAAGACGCTGAACTCGATCTCCGCCATGTTGAGCCAGCTCCCATGTTTGGGAGTATAGTGAAACTCCAGCCGTTGGATCACCCGTCTGGCTTCCTTTGGCTCGAAGGCCTCGTACAGGGAGGCGGGTCTATGGGTGTTCAGGTTGTCCAGCACCACTCGGATCCTCTCCGCCTCGGGGTAAGCAGCATCCCCCAGCCAGCGCATCTGATGGGCGAAGTCGGTCATGGTGCGACGCTCGGTCACTGCCACATGCCTCCAGCCCGCCAGCGGCTCACAGGTCATGAACAAGTTCCGGGTCCCGTTGCGCTGGTACTCGTAATCAAACCGCTCCCGCCGGCCCGCCTTGGCCGGGATGGGCGCCCGCTTCTCGGCCACCAACTGCTTGGAGGTCTCGTCGAAACAGACTACGGGCCGCTGGGGGTCATAGGGTTCCGCATAGAGGTCCAGCACGTCCTCCATGCGGGCCACGAACTCGGCGCTCACCTTGGGGATGCACCACTCCTTCTTCCGCCACGGCTTGAGTTCGTTTTTTTCAGCACCTGCCTGACCGTCTCCCGGGAGATGGAGTCGGTCAACTCCAGCTTCACCGCCTGGTCGGCCAGCAATCGCAAGGTCCAGCGGGTGTGCCCTTCCGGGGCTGCGCTGCAGGCCACGGCCACCAGGTGGGCTTCCTGCTTTCCATCGAGTTTACGCCGTTGTCCCGGCCGCGGCAGGTCATTGAGGGCCCGCTGCAACCCGCCTTCCACGAAGCGCTGGCGCACCCGGCCGACCGTGGAGGGGCCGACCAGCAGAGCTTCGGCCACCTGCTGGTCGGTAAGGCCTTCATCGGCCTTGCACAAAATGAGGCACCGCTTCACTTTACGCCCCGAGGATTGGCCGCGCCGGGTGATACCCAGCAAATGTTCCCGCTCATCTTGGGTCAAGTTCACTCGGTATAGCTTGGCCGGCATTCCCCACGCCTCCCCACAATCAAAGAATGCCTCAATTATATACTTTCTTATATTTGTCAAAAATAGCCGGACGCGGTACTAGGAGCGAAAAGCCCGGTAATCACGGCTAGAGTATCCAAGTCATTCTTGAAATCGATCGTAACCCGCATCTTTTCGGTGGTGACATTTGCTTTGGGAAAGGCTTGTATTGCGTGGGCAACAATTGTCTGGGGGATTGTCGGCAGAACGTCGGCTGCAGCAAAGGAAACATCCCTAACAGTTATGCGTCCGGCATTGTAGGAATTAGGTTTGAATAACATAGGGATCGAAATTATGCCGGAATCGGAGTCAAGGTAGCCCCGGGCTGTGATGGCGCCGATAATGAATGCTGCTCTTACCGAAGGCCATTCAAAGGCTGTGGCCGGAATTTCTGCCAAGTGTGTTACCAGGTTTCTCCACGAACCTCGCGCTCTTCTTTGCCCTCTGGTTAAAGAAGCTCTTCGCAGGCCACAGTAAGTTTCATAAAGCCTGGCCGCCTCATCATCTATACCAAAAGCATATTGAGAGTTCCAAAGTAGCTCGAACTCTTCTCGTGCCTCTGCTATGACCCGGTCGGATGTCGTTCCGATGAGGTGCAATCCGTGTTCTACATTGTCGGTTAGGGCGGCTGCACTCAGGTTTGCTGATCCGGTTATCAGAGTCACGTCGTTTCCAGCTTCATTGATGTAAACTTTGCTGTGGAGGATTCCTTGATTGGGAACATAGGCTTTCAGGAGAAGGGACGACGTATATATGTGGGCAAGAGTAACTAATCCCCACAATGCGGTTGGGTCCGTCGCACCTTCTTGAAGGTCGAGCAACAGGCGAATCCGCCGACCCGACGCAAGTTTTTGTTCCAGGGATGGGCGCACCAAGGACAACCCAGGGTCAGTTACAAAGGCAACGGCCAAGTCCAGATCGCCATCCAGTCCAAAGACATTCGGAACGTCCTCGGAGAAACGCGCTGTATCAAGTTGCATTGGCTCGGGGCTTCTGGAAAATAAGGATGTATTCATGCACTTTATTGATGCGGAAAACGCTGGGATGTCCCAAGGGGCGCAGGTTATTGTATTCGTGCTTTCTGTCCCAGATTATCAAGTCGTCAAACAGAAATCCTATTTCCTGCATCTTTACAGCCAAGTCGGCGTGTAATGGAAAGAACTTGCTCCCCTTACGCAAATCCATCACAACGACGCAGCAATAACAACCCGGTTTCAGAGCGACAAGGACGTTAGAAAAAACACTGCCTAAAGCGTCTATGAATTGCCTGTAATCGGCGATTCGCCCCAAGTCCGTATCAGAATCACCGTAGTTTCGAATTTCCTTGTAGTCGGCTGTTCTGTTCTGAAGCAGAATATCCCAATAGGGGGAGAGGTTACTACAAAATCCACCGAGTCCGCGGCGACGTACTGCAATAAATCTCTTGCATCCGCTTCGTAAAAATGACGTTCTCCTGCTCCGTCGTTGTCAATTCCCTCGAATAAATCCGCGTTGGGCAACGGGCGCTGCCAGGCTTTGGCAATGTATTCGGGTGATATTTCAAACCCTATACCCTGCTTGCCCAGCATTTCAGCAGCTAGAACCGTTGAGCCAATCCCTGAAAATGGGTCAAGAATAACCGTTTGGTCCGAGCGGGTAAAAGACTCGATTAAACGATTCACCAACTGGACCGGAAACATGGCCGGATGCTTCAGCGAGGTTTCTTCCGGGGTCTTGCGAAGATCGCTCCAGATGCTGATGGAGTTACGCAGCCATTTTCTCCCGTCGAGGTCATTGGCTTTTTTGGAAGACGTCGTCCGCTTTCTGGATTGTCGGTCTTCAACGGCAATGAGTTGACCCTGTTCGGCGGTCTTCTTCATAGGACTCCTTGCATCGGTTGGTTAGACTCGCGACTTGTAGCCTAACCTTGTAGCCTAACAATGAGGGCCATTTTACATCATACTCAGAGATGATTTATACGGGTAGGTCAGGCCGCAGGGCTTGTCATTCTCGATACGAGTTGCCCTTTAATCGTTCGGCCTGAGACCCTCGAAGGACTTCCTTTACGTCGTCGTCACGTCCGACGGGGCGGGGCCGAAGCGGGCGGCTTGAAGTTGCTCGGTGGTGGCCGGGGGCTCGCTGGCCAGTTCCCCGTACAGCGATGGCGGCGGGCGCACGTCCTGCAGGGCGGGGATGACTTCCTCGCCCATCAGCCGGACCGACTTCATTATCTTCTCGTGCTCGATCCCGCCGAACATCATCCAGTTGCTGACGTGGGTGACGCCCAGCTCGGCGGCCTCCCGGAACTTGCGGATGACCGTCTCCGGGCTGCCGAAGAACAGCCGCTGCATGAACCCGTCATCGTCCAGCTCCCCCTGATAGGGACCCACCTGCACCCGTCCGTTCTTCACGTCCAGCCGGTTCAGGGCGCGCCCGGCCCGGTTCTGCCAGCGGGCATAGTCCAGTTGAGCGCGGGCTTCCTCGTCGGTGTCAGCCACGTGGGTGATGGCCTGCATCCCCAGCTCGATGTTGTCCACCGGCTTGCCCAAGTCCATTCGGAAGTGGACCAGCGCGCCCAGGTGGGCCCGCATCCCGGCGGCGCCCAGCAGTCCCGTGGTAATGGGCATCATGTCCCGCTCCGCCGCCAGCTTCATGGACTCGATGCTGGTGCCGGCAATCCAGAAGGGTGGGTGGGGCTTCTGCAAGGGCTTGGGCCAGACGGTGGTCGGGTTGGCGACGTTGATATGCTCCCCGGCGTAGGTGAAGGACTCGTCCTGCGTCCAGGCCTTGACCAGCACGTCCACCGTTTCCAGCGTCCGCTGCCGCGACTCGTCCAGCGAGATGCCGAAGCGGGTCATTTCGTGGGGCTGGTAGCCCCGGCCCACGCCGCAGATGAACCGGCCGTCAATCAGGTTGTCCAGCACCGCCACCTCTTCCGCCAGGCGCAACGGGTCCCAGATGGGCAGCACCAGGATGCCGGTGGCGATTTTCAGCCGCTTGGTGCGCTGCCCGATGTGCAGCGCCTGGAGCAGCGGCGCCGGGGAGTTGCCGTAGTTGGAGAAGTGATGTTCGGCGATCAGGCAGTAGTCGAACCCGACTTCCTCGGAGTATTGCAGTTGCTCGACGCCCTCTTCAAAGAGGGTCTTCCAGTTCCGAATGGCGGGGTTGGGCCATTCGCAAAAAAGTCCAAAATTCATGCGCGCGGTGCATCTCCTGTCTGGTTTGGGGGTTGGGATGGACAATGGATGGATAGGCTGCCGCCGTATCCCAAGGCCGTATCCCAAAGCAGTGTAAGGGCGGCGTTGGGGACAGTCAACGCTACGGCGGCCATTGCCGGCACGACCGAAAACCCCGTTAATCGTTCGTACCGAGGCACTCGAAGGACTCCCTCATCCAGGGGGTTTGGGGGATGAATCCCCCAACGTACTCCATCCCCGTTCGTCCTGAAGCCCTCGAAAGACTCCCTTGCTGACCAGGGTCTTTTAATTTTCGGGATACGGGGCTCCGTTGGGGGATTCATCCCCCAAACCCCCTAAATTGGGGTAGTCCGGCAAGCTCAGTGCTGAACTGGCCGGGGGAATTACGGGGAACAATTAAACAATTAAAAGACCCTCCCTTTGCTGACACCGACCCCTTCCCAACCACCGCAACCATCCCCTACCATAGTAACGAACTCAATAACGGACTCGAACAGAACGGGACGCGAGTCGTCCAACCCGCCCGCCCCCTGACCGTTGGCAAACGGGAATGGGACACATTGGGACAGAATGGGACAAGAAAAGTATCCGGCCCGACCGTAACGATGTCTGCGCCGCAACAGTCAAGACCTTCCAGCGTCCGCCGGCCCGCGCCGTGGGTGTTTTACTACGACGGCGACTGCGGGTTTTGCCTGCGCTGGGTCAACCGCCTGCGTCGGCTGGACCGGGCCGGACAGGTCTCGTGGGTCGCTTTTCAGTCCTTGCCGGAACCACCGCGGGGCGTGACTTGGGACGACCTCAAACGGGCCGCCTACCTGGACCCTCACCCGGACACCGGCGCCGGACCGCTGCACGAAGGGTTTTACGCCTTCCGGCAGTTGTCCCGCCGAATACCCCTGCTCTTCCCCCTGGCGCCGCTGTTCTGGCTGCCGGGCATGGGACGGTTGGGGCAGCCGGTCTACCGCTGGATCGCCGCCAACCGTTACCGCCTGTCCTGCCGCCATCCGTCCGTCCGGGGATGATTCCCAAGTTTCCCTTGGCCGGCCGGTTGCCGCTGGGAAGGCGCGCCGGTCTGGTTGTAGCGCGGCTGTTTGCCCCGGTAGACGCCTCCTTCCTGGCCTGCTTCCGCATCGCCTTTGGCGCGCTCATGGTCTGGGAGACCTGGCGGATAATCCAAAACGGCTGGGTCGAGCGGCACTTTTCCGGGAAAGAGTTCTACTTCACCTATTGGCCCCTGGACTTCGTTCAGCCGTGGCCCGGCGATGGAATGTACGTCCACCTGACGCTGATGGGGGTGTTCGCGGCGTTTATCGCCCTGGGATTCCTGTACCGGGTCAGCGCCGCCTGCTTCTTCCTGATGTTTGCCTACATCTTCCTGCTGGAGAAGGCCCGCTACCTGAATCACCTCTACCTGGTCTGCCTGCTGTCGGCGCTGCTGGCCGTCCTGCCGGCCCACCGCTGCTGGTCGGTGGATGCCTTGCTGCGACCGCGGCTGCGCTCGGCCACCGTGCCGGCGTGGACGTTGTGGCTGCTGCGGTTTCAGATCGCCGTCCCCATGTTCTTCGCGGGACTGGCCAAGCTGAACCCGGACTGGCTGAGGGGCGAACCGCTGCGGATGTGGCTGGCGGCCCGTCCCGTCTTCCCGGTCCTGGGCCCCTATTTTCAGGACAGCGCCGTCGTCTGGATGATGGTCTACGGCGCGTTGCTGATCGACCTGCTCTTCATCGGATACATGACCAACCGGCGGACGCGGGTTTTCGGGTTTGGGCTGGCGGTGGTGTTCCACCTGCTCAACGCCCGGCTGTTCAGCATCGGCATCTTCCCCTGGCTGATGATCGCCGCCACTCCGGTGTTCTTCGGACCGGACTGGCCCCGCCGGGTCTGGGACGACGTGGTGAGCCGCCGGCGGGATGACCGTCTAGCCGTCACCGTCCTGGGAATCCTGGCCGGAGCCGCAGCCGGCGCGCTGCTCCCCGAACCGGGCCACCTGATGACCGTCCTAGCCGGAGCCGCCGGCGGGGGCGTCTTCGCTTATCATCTGGACGAACCCTTCGGCCAGCGCCCGCCCGCCCGCCCTTCATCCGCCGATGGCCCACGGGACGACGTCTCCGGCGCAGGCGGAGTACCCGGCGCAGGCTGGACCGCCCGTCGGCGGTGGGTCGTCGCGTTGCTGACCCTGTGGGTGGCGGCGCAGGTCATCGTGCCGTTGCGCCACTACGCCATCGCCGGCAACGTCCACTGGACCGAAGAGGGGCGAGACTTCTCATGGCACATGAAACTGCGGGACAAGGATTCCAACGCCTACTTCGTGGTGACCGGGCCACCCGGCGGGGAGCCGGAAATCGTCCAACCAAGCCAACATCTTACCGGCTGGCAGACGGCCAAAATGGCGTCACGCCCGGAGTTGGTCTTGCAGTTCGCCCATTACCTGGAAAGGCTGGCAGAGCAACGGGGGAAGGGGGACGTGGCGCAGGATTATTCAGTACGGGCCCACGTCTTCTCCTCGCTCAACGGCCGGCCTCATCAGCGGCTGGTGGACGACCGGGTAGACCTTACCCAGATTGGCCGCCCCTGGCTGGGCCACGCTTCATGGATTCTGCCGCTGGAAACGCCCCTGCCTTCCGGGGCAGGAACCGGGGCAGGAACCAACGAATGAGCCGGAGAACGTCAGGTCAGCGCTCCAACCAGGACGTTGCCGCCGTAGCCGCCCAGGTACGGGGGGAAGTTCCGTTCTTCCGGCGCAAACCCGCACTCCCGCAGCAGGCGCAGCCACTCGCGCTTGGGGAACAGCCCGGTGGTGTGCAGGTCCTGCTCAATGGTGCGAACGCCGTGGTCGTTGATGACGTAGAAGAACACCGACTCCATCCGGGTGTCCGACGGGTCCAGGTCGTCGCCGTGTTCAATGAAGGTCACCTGTACGCCGTCCCGCTCCTTGACCCAGTGCAGCACCAAAGGGCCCTGGAAAGTCTCCCGGAAGTGGTCGGGACACAAGAGCAGCACTCCGCCGGACTCCAGGTGCGCCCGGGCCGTCTCAAAAACGCCGGTCAAGTCCCCCGCGTCGAGCATATAGTTGATGGCGTCGTGGACGAGCACCGCCTTGAAGGGCAACCCCAGGCGGACGCTGCGCATATCGCCCTGATGGTGCGGGACGGCGAGGTTCAGCTTACGGGACAGCGCCAGCATTTCGGGGGACAGGTCCACGGCGGTAACGTCGAACCATTGGGACAGGTGAGAGAGGACGTGGCCGCCGCCGCAACCCAGCTCCAGCAGCCGGTGACGGCCCGGCCCCAGCTTGTCCTGCAGGATTTCCTTCAGGCGCCACGCCTCCACCGCGTACTCTTCGGGCGGGCTGAGAATGGGCCAAAGGTAGGCCAGGTCATGGTAAAGGCGGTGATGTTCCACGGGTGGTCGCCGGGTCACGCGGTCAGTGGATTATGGGTAGTTGGTCCGCAAGACGGCATCGGGAACGGGCTGGCCGATAGCCGCAGCAGAGGAATTGGCGCAGTTATGCCCGTAGTTATACCCCTCTGGGTGGGAATCGTCGTCGGGCCGGTAGCTGGTGCCGGGAGAGGGACTCGAACCCACACACCCTTGCGGGTAGCGGATTTTAAGTCCGCCGCGTCTGCCGTTCCGCCATCCCGGCTTTTCCAACTTATTGAGCCCGGACCAGGCTGAAAACCCAGTCTCAAAATCCCTCCAACCATCAATTTGCCATTCCCGTTCTCCACACCTCTCCAAAATGCTCCACGGACTCGAGTTGCGTTTCAAACGGCTTTTCCATCAACAGTTCGGCCATCGGTTCCCCTATTGTAAGTAATTCACCCGCAAAAATTCAATGACGCCGTTATGCTGGTAACAGTTCAGACTTGGTGAGATGAATTGGTTTCAGCCAACTGCCACTTTTTTCAGGGGGTTTGGGGGATCCATTCCCCAACGTAACCCAACCCCCATATTCCACCATCAGCCGCTTCGCTCCCCTCAACCCTGAACGGTTACTTATGCTGGCCAGTGAATGTTCATTCTCACCATGAGTTGCCCATTTCTCAATCCGTTCGTCCTGAGGTCCTCGAAGGACTTCCTTATGCCCCGATTCCCCAAGTTGACGCTCTCTGACCCGGCTGGCTATACTCGGCGTCAAACGGCTTGCCGGAGCAGCTTATGACCACTCCAACCAGCTTGAAGGTGACCATCGGCGACCTGCTGGACCGCCAGGCGGAACAATTCGGCGACGGCGATGCCCTGGTCCACGTGGACTGGGACGTCCGCTATACCTACCGGGAGTTTCAGGCCGAATGCGACCGGGTGGCCCGGGGTCTGATGGCCCTGGGCATCAACAAGGGCGACCATGTCGGCGTCTGGGCCACCAACTACCCGGAGTGGGTGGTTGCCCAGTTCGCCACCGCCAAGATTGGCGCCGTGATGGTCACGGTGAACCCGGCCTACCGCACCCATGAGCTGGAATACCTGCTTCGTCAGTCCGACGCCGTCGCCCTGGTCCTCATTGGCAGCTTCCGTACCTCCGACTATGTTGCCATGCTGAACCAGGTCGCCCCGGAGTTGGCCCGCGCGGCCCCCGGCCAATTGCACTGCGAAAAGCTGCCCCACCTGCGTCACGTCATCTTTGTCCCTCCCTACGACGCAGACGGGGGAACCGGCGGGGAATGTCCCCCGGGTATGTTCTCCTGGGGCGATATGCGGGCGCGCGGCGAGGAAATCAGCCCCTCTGTCCTGGCCCGTCGCCAGCAGGAATGCCACCCGGACGACGTAATCTGCATCATGTACACCTCCGGGACCACCGGCAACCCCAAGGGCGTTATGCTAACCCATCACAATCTGGTGGCCAACGCCACCTACGTGGTGGACGGCCTCGGGTTTACCGAGCAAGACCGCCTCTGCATTCCCGTTCCCTTCTACCACTGCTTCGGCTCATCCATCAGCACCCTGGGCTGCGTGACCCGCGGCGCGGCCATGGTGGTGCCCTCGGAATACTTCGACCCCGGCAAGGCCCTGGTTGCGGTGGAAAAAGAGCGGTGTACCGCTCTCCACGGCGTACCCACCATGTTCATCGCCGAGTTGGAGCACCCGGACTTCGACCAATTTGACCTCGCCTCCCTGCGGACCGGCATGATGGCCGGCTCCCCCTGTCCCATCGAGGTCATGCGCCAGGTCATTGACCGCATGGGAGCCGGGGAGATGACCGTCGGCTACGGCTTGACCGAGGCATCCCCGGTAATTACTCTGACCAGCTCCGGCGATACCATCGAGCGGCGGGTGTCCACGGTGGGGCCGGCGATTCCCCACGTTGAGGTCAAGATTGCCGACCCGGAGACGGGAGAGACAATGCCCACGGGCCAGCAGGGGGAGTTGTGCGCCCGCAGTTTTATGAACATGAAGGGCTACTACAAGATGCCCGAAGCCACCGAAGCCGCTATTGACGACGAGGGCTGGCTGCACACCGGAGACCTGGCAACGGTTGACGCCGACGGCTACTACAAGATTACCGGAAGACTCAAGGACATGATTATTCGCGGCGGGGAGAATGTCTACCCCCGGGAGATTGAGGAGTTCCTCTACACCAACCCCAAGGTGGCCGACGTGCAGGTAATCGGCGTTCCCGACCGGCGTTTCGGCGAGGAGATAATGGCCTGGGTGCTGCTGAAAGCGGGTCAGGATGCCACCGAAGAGGAAATCAAGGAGTTCTGCCGGGGGAAAATAGCGCACTACAAGGTGCCGCGCTACGTCAAGTTCGTGTCCGAGTTTCCCATGACGGTCACGGGCAAAATCCAAAAGTTCGTCATGCGGGAAACATCCATCGGGGAGCTGCAACTCGAAGAGGCCGGCAGTGAAACGGCGTGAAACGGCCCCTTATCGCCACGGCCCGCTGACACGTCTGAAGGGCCGGCCCGCCCGGCAACCGGCATAACCACATCGGCATAACCACATCGGCACAACAACAAGGAGGAGGCGCCATGTCCGAGACCCCGGTACTGTACCACCGCGACGAGGGCATCGCCGTGTTGACCCTCAACAACCCCAGGCAGCGCAACGTCTTGTCCACTCTGACCCTGGACTTGCTCCACCGTTACCTGACCGAGGCTGGCGAAGATTCGCGTGTGCGGGTAATCGTCATCCGGTCCACCGGCCCGGTTTTCAGTTCGGGACACGACCTGAACGAGCTGGTGGGGCAGGACCGGGAAAGCTATTCCGGCGTGTTTGCCGACTGCACCCGGGTCATGGAACTAATCCGGCTCCTGCCCAAGCCGGTCATTGCCCAGGTGCAGGGGTTGGCCACCGCCGCCGGCTGCCAACTGGTCGCCACCTGCGACCTGTCCGTTGCCTCCGAGACCGCCAAATTCGCCACCCCAGGCGTCCAGATAGGGCTGTTCTGCACCACCCCCGGAGTGGCGGTTGCCCGCGCAGTAATGCCCAAAAAGGCGATGGAAATGCTGCTTACCGGCGCGCCGATTCCGGCCAGCGAGGCCCTGGAGTTCGGCCTGATCAACCGGGTGACTGCCCCGGATGAACTGGAAGAGGAAGTGATGGAACTGGCCCGGCAAATAGCCAGGGCCAGCTCACGCACCCTGGCCCTGGGAAAACCGGCCTTCTACCGGCAGCTTGAAATGGACCGGCCCTCCGCCTACACAATGGCCCAACAGGTGATGGTGGACAACCTCCTGGAAGAGGACGCTCAGGAGGGCATCACCGCCTTCCTGGAAAAACGCGAACCCCATTGGAAGAACTAAGGAAGAACTGACCTCCATCCTCGTTCCAGTCCCGTTCGTCCTGAGGCCCTAGAAGGACTTCCCTGCCTGTGACACTTGCCCCTTTCCAACCCCGGCATCTCTCCGCTACCCTATTACCGGGAGTGCAGTGTTTGGGAGTTTCCCGGGGGCAATCGCCCCCCCGGCACAAACGGGACAGAATGGTACAAAATGGTACAGAAAAAACTTCCGTACTCATAAACCGCCGGGCCGATTCCCCGGCGTTCAAGGGGCGCAAAAACACGGCAAATTCGAGCGTAGTAACAACGAGAGGGAAACTGACAATGGGCCGAAGTTAAAGCACGATTGCCAGTAACTGTTCAGGGTTGAGGGGGCAGAGTGGCTGATGGCGGAATATGGGGGTTGGGTTACGTTGGGGGATGAATCATCCAAACCCCCTGCCCCAAACCCCCTGAAGAAGTGGCGGTTGTAAGAAAGCCTTGGCTGAAACCAATTCATCTCACCAAGTCTGGACAGTTACGATTGCCACGGCCAGGGCGCCGGGTTTTGGAGACGATCCCTTCCCGCAACCCCTTGCCGTCTCAAAAATTGGAATGGTCCCTAAAAGATGCCGGCAAGATGCCGGCGCAGGAGACTTGAGACATGGAGACTGGTACTTCTTCAATAAGTTCCCGGCCTGCGGCAGGGGGAGCAGGTGGTCGGCCGAAAGACCGCGCCGCTCGCAATGCAGGGATTTTTCTACTACTGACCGCCGCTGTTACGGTCGTAATGGTGTTGGCGCGGGTGTCGTCGGACACCGACCAGCCGACTCTGGCTGAGTCCCTGCGGGCCATCGCTGACAACACGGCGATTTACAGCGTCGCCGGAACGGCCCGGCTCCTGTCCGGACTGACTCTGATCATCGCCTCCTGGTACCTGCTGCGGACCTGGATTGTCCGGGAGAGGATGGGATCGCCGCTGGTGCCTTGGCTGTTTGCCGCGTCCGGCCTCTTCACCGCCGTTTCGGGTGTTTGCGCCCTTCTGCTGGCGGCGTGCCCGGCACTCGTTGCACTCGAAGTTACCTACGTCAACGGAATCCCCGACGTCAAGATTCCGGCGATAGTGGAAGCGGTATACAACATCCGATGGGTCGCCGGTAAGGCCGGATTCTCCGCTGCCGGCGTGTCCCTCGTCATAGCGACCCGGTACCAGTGGAAGGTCGGCGGGATTCTGCGGATGGTCGCCCCAGCGTCGGCGGTGCTGGGCATCGCAATGCAGTTCATTTGGGTTGACGCGGCGCCCCTTTTGCACCCCGTTATAGGCTTGGGATTCCTTCTCTGGCTGCTGGTCATCGGACCGATGCTGGCAACCGGGCACGTTGAACGCCTCTTCACCAAAATAGCCGGCGCATCCTCGCCAGACTAGCGGAAACGCAACTGGAACCGGACAGACCCGGGGCCGGCAGCTCCCGTGGACCCGGACGCCAGGTACAGCCCATCCAACAGCGACGGTCTGCGCCGCCCGGTTGCCACCAGAAGACAAGCCAACAGCGCCAGGGCCGAGGGAAATTCAGGGTAGATTTCGAGGGTAGATTTCGGTGGAGTAGATGAACGCCGTGGCAGACATCCCAACCGTCAACGTCATTGCCCAGCAGATTGTCCGCCGCCCGGTGAGACGCTCTGCCCGCAGGAATGCCATACCATCACCCCACCATCGCGCCGGAGACGGTCATGGTCACGGTATGATGCCCACCTCCCGCAGCAATGACAGCGTACCCTGCGCATCGGTCAAGTCCCCCAGGTCAACGTCAGGAGGTTCCAGGGAGGACAGGGGCGGCAGTTCACCCTCGGGTTCCACGCCGTCAATCAGCGGGTACTCCTTGGTGGTCTCCGAGAAGTAGGTCTGCGCCGCCTCGGAAAGCAGAAACTCCAGGAACTCCTCGGCCGTCTCCCGGTTTTCGGAGTTCTTGACGATGCCCGCGCCGGCCACCAGCACCAGGGATCCGGGGTCGCCGCCACCCAGGAAGTGATTACGGGCGCCAAACCCTTCCCCCTCTTCCTCCAGGAACCGCTGCAAGTAGTAATGGTTGACGAACCCCACGTCCACCTCGCCCCGGGCCACGGCGGCTACGGTGGTGGTGTTGTTGGGGTAGGCCCGAACATCGTTGGCGTGGATGCCCTCAAGCCAGGCCCCCGCCGCCTCGTCACCCCACTTCACCCGGAAGGCCGTGACGAAGGACTGAAAGGATGCGTTCAGCGGCGCCCAGCCGACCCGGCCCCGCCACTTCGGGTCGGTGAAGCCCCGAATAGAATCGGGAAGATCGGTCTCCGGGTCGATAGCCGAGGTGTTATACACCACGGTACGGGCCCGCCCGGAGGTGCCGACCCAGTGGCCCACGGGCGAACGGTAACCCGCGTCCACCCTGGACAGCAGTTCCTCGGGCAGTTCCGCCAGGACCCCGGCATCCGACAGTATGCCCAGGGAACCGGGGTCCTGGAGAAAGACCACATCCGCCCTTGTGTTGTTGCCTTCCTCCAGGACGGTGGCGGCGATGGCCGTGCTGCCGGCGTACTTGACCCCAATGTCCACGCCGGTCTCTTCCTGGAATTTCTCAAGGATCGGGCGTACCAGGCTTTGGGAGCGCCCGGAGTAAATGGTGAGCCTGTCGTCTCCCCCGCCACAGGAGGAGAAGACGATCATCGTCAACACCACCAAAACAGTGGGCAACAGCATTTTCGGCGTTAAGTTACTCCAACGGGGCCTGGTCATGTTATTACTCTCCCATTAGCGCAATTTTGGGACGGCGACGTCACCCTGACGTCCTCGGGGATTCCCAAGGCACGAATCACGTCATCCGTGTTCAGGGCAGCGTACAGCCGGTCCACATCCTCGTAGAACCGACCCTGTCCGTTCTATCATCGGTTACAACCCGATATTATCATGTTGCCCTGACTATTTATTATATGTATATACATAGTTAAGTCTGCAATGGAAAGATATATAGAGATTTAACTTTCTGTAAATGCGCCATTCACGCTAACTGATGCCGGCACAATGTGGGTATTGCGTGAATAGGGAATAATGACGAACCTACCGTTATTAGGGTAACTGTTCAGGGTTGAAGGGAGGGGAGTGGCCGATGGCGGAATATAGTGGTTGGGTTACGTTGGGGGATTCATCCCCCAAACCCCCTGGAAAGAATTGGCAGTTGCCGGCAAGCCTTGGCTGAAAACAATTCACCTCTGAACTGTTACCGATTGAGAGTTACAGTCGCGGTAGTCCCATGCCTTTGAAATGATGCATGGGCCAGTGCGTTCTACCAGGCACGGGACAGAAAGGATTGAGGAAAGGGAGGGGGATGCCCGCGAAGCAATGCCGGGTCAAACTGATCGCAGAGGAACAGCAGGAACCGAAGTCGTTGGGATCCCGGGGACGGGCAGCGGCAACCCCGGTGCGGGAGCAAAATTCAGCCCGCGAGGGCAGGGGCGGGCGGCCCCTGCCCCACGCCTGAGCCAAGGGCCGGAAGCTGCAGAAAGCCCCGCCTAAGTCTGGGGTATGTCCTGGAGGATGCTGAAACCCGCCCCCTGCGGGTCGGCCAGGGCGGCGAAGCGTCCGACGGCGGGCTGCCCCTCCTCCTTCACAATGTCCTGGGCGGGAACGACGATTGTCGCGCCCAGCGATTCAGCCTTGGCCAAGGATGCGTCCACATCCGCCACCGCGAAGTACACGGCCCAGTGGGGCGGGATCGGGGGCATATCCGCGGTAATCTCCACGGTGCCGCAGACCTCGGTGCCGCCCGCCCGGAGCATGGCATACTGCATATTCTCTATTACCTCGCCGCGTTCCATCCCCAGGGCCTTGATGTAGAACTCGGTGGCGTCGTTGAGGCTGGAGGTCATTAGCTCGGCCCAGCACATTGCGCCGGGTTCGCCTGTGACTCGCGCGCCGATGTGCCGGTTGGCCTGCCAGATGGCAAAGAACGCGCCCTGCGGGTCCTGGCAGAAGGCCATGCGCCCCGCCTCGAAAACGTCCATCGGCCCGAACACCACCGTGCCGCCATTCTGCTTGATGGTTTCGACGGTTTCGTCGACGCTGGTGACAGTGAAGTAGAGGTTCCAGTGGGGCGGAAGGTTCTGGTTCCGCTCCTCCTCGCCCTGCCGGTAGATTGAGGCGGCCTCCAGGCCGTTGAGCTTTTGCATGTGGTAGTACCAGTCGGGGGTAATCTCTTGCGGGTCGTCGGCCCAGCCGAACAGGGCGCTGTAGAAGGAAAGCGCGCCGGCTTCGTCGGTGGTGGAAAGCTCGGCCCAAGACGGCGCTCCGGGGGCGTGTGAAGTGGTTTCGGGCATATCGTTTGTCCGCTCCTATTGGTTCAGATGGCTTGATTCAGATGGCTTCCGCCGTAGCGTTCCGGGCGGCGCAATTTCAGTTTATATCCTTGCCCATTTCTTAAACAATGGCTAAATGTCATTAAAATACCCTATCATTCGGTCACGTCATGCCCGTTACCTGTCGGGGTGGTGAAGCGGTGCGCCACCCAATCTTGCGCGGCGTTCCCTCTTCATGGTAAGCCGGTCGAACCGGCCGCCGCCCTCCGCCAGAGGTAACTGTTAGGGGCTGAGGGGAGGGGCCGATGGCTGAATATGGGGGTTGAGTTACGTTGGGGGATGCATCCCCCAAACCCCCTGGAAAAATTGGCAGTTGCCTGAAAGCCTTGGCTGAAACCAATTTACCCCACCAACTCTGAACAGTTACCGACAGAGAGGGCGCAGCGGAGAGCCAATGCCCCATCCCGCGCTGCGCCCCGATTGGCATGGGCAGCCCCCCGGACTTTACTTGCCGGATGCGCCGTTGGGCCTGCTGCCGTTGCGTGACGGCGCGGGAGCGGGTTCGTCTTCCTCTGGTATCAGGTCCCGGGGGCATAGGGAAACCGAGGCCACGTAGTCGTCCTCCACCCGGTCCCGCCACAGGATTACGCCCTGGGTGGCCCTGCCTGCGCGCCGGACGCCGTCCAGCCCGATGCGGACGATCTGGGCTTTGGCGGAGATGATGAACAGTTCCTCGTCATCGTCATCGGGGACCACCTTGATGATTCCGGCCACCGGGCCGGTCCTTTCCGTCACCTTGAAGGTAATGATTCCCTGGCCCCCCCGTCCCTGGGTGCGGTAAAGCCCCAGGTCCGAACACTTGCCAAATCCCCGTCGGCTGACCACCAGCAACTGTTCGTTGACCTTGGCAGCCTCGGTTTGCCGGACGCCGTTGCCCGCATCGTCGGTTTCGGGCGGGGAGCCGCTGACGACGGCCATACCCACTACCTGGTCCCTCTCTCTCAGGGTTATCCCTTTAACCCCGCCGGCGTAGCGAGTGCGGGTACGCAGGTCATCCACGGGAAAGCGAATCGACATACCCTGTCCCGAAACCATCACCACGTCGTCGCCATCTCCCCGCGGGCACACGCTGACCAACTCGTCGTCGTCCCTCAGATTCATCACGTTCAACCCCTTGGGGCGGATGTTGGCCAACTCCTTCTCCTTGAGGGACTTAACCTGTCCCTGCTTGGTTGCCAGAATCAGCAGGTCTTCTTCCCTGGCGTTCTGGGTGCGGAGCATGGTCTGCACCTGCTCGCCCCTAGCCAGCGGCACCAGGTTTACCAGCAGGGTGCCGCGGCTGGTGCGCGAGGTGTCCGAAGCGATGTTGAACACCCGCAGCGGGTAGACCCGGCCCCGGTTGGTGAACAGCAGCAGCGTGTCATGGGTATCGGCCATTGCCAACTGCATCAGGTCATCATCTTCCCGGATGCTCATTCCCCGCACGCCCTTACCGCCCCGGTGCTGGGTGCGGTAGGTCTCCCGGGGGACCCGCTTGATGTAGCCCCGCTGGCTCAGGGTGATTATCACGTCCTGATGGGTGATAAATTCCTCGGCCGACTGCTCCTCGATCTCATCCGGGTAGATGACGGTCTTGCGGGCATCCCCAAAGTCGGCCTTGAGCTTGACGGTCTCCTCCTTGATGGCTTCCATAATCTTGCCGGGGTCGGCCAACAGGGTTTCCAGCTCGGCGATGGTGTTGAGCAAGTCCTGGTGCTCCTTTTCCAGCCGCTCCCGCTCCAGGGCAGCCAACCGGCGCAGCTGCATATCCAGGATGGCCTGGGATTGGGGCTGGCTGAGGTCGAAGTTCTGCATCAGGTTGGTGCGGGCTTCTTCCACGTCGGCGGAGGCCCTGATGGTGGCGATTACCTCGTCCATGCGGTCCAGGGCCAGCAGAAGCCCCTGCACGATGTGGTCACGGTCCTTGGCCCGTTGCAGCCGGAACTCAGAGCGGCGGCGGATTACGGCGTCCCGGTGTTCGATGAACAACGCCAGGGAACGCTTCAGGGGCAGCACCTGCGGCTGCCCGTCCACCAAGGCCAGAACTATGGAATTGAAGGCGGTACGCAGTGTGGTGTGCTTGTAAAGGTTGTTCAGGACGATGTTGGGTTGGGCGTCGCGCCGCAGCTCAATGACGACCCGCATCCCGTGGCGGTCGGACTCGTCGCGAATGTCCGAGATGCCTTCCACCTTTTTGTCCCGGGTCAGTTGGGCGATTTTTTCCACCAGGGTGGCCTTGTTCACCTGGTAGGGCAGCTCGGATACGATGATGCGCTCCCGTCCGCCCCGAAATTCTTCAATCTCGGTGGCGGCTTCCATGACGATGCGGCCCCGTCCGGTGTTGTAGGTGTCAACGATTCCGGACGTGCCCCGGATGATGCCGGCGGTGGGAAAGTCCGGGCCGGGCACCAGCTTGATGAGGTCCTCGGCGGCGCAGTTGGGGTTGTCCACCAGGTAGCAGATGGCGTCGCAGATTTCCCCTAGGTTGTGGGGCGGGATGTTGGTGGCCATGCCGACGGCGATGCCGGTGGTGCCGTTGACCAGCATATTGGGCAGACGGCTGGGCAGCACTGAAGGTTCTTCGATGGAGTCGTCGAAGTTGGCCAGGAAATCTACGGTGTTCTGGTCAATGTCGGCCAGCAGCTCGTCGGCGATTCTGGCCAGCCTGGCCTCGGTGTAGCGCATGGCCGCCGGCGGGTCGCCGTCCACGCTGCCAAAGTTGCCCTGGCCGTCAATAAGGGTGTAGCGCATGGAAAACGGCTGGGCCATGCGGACCAGGGTATCGTACACCGACGACTCGCCGTGGGGGTGAAACTTGCCCAACACCTCTCCGGCAATACGCGCGCACTTCCGGTGCTGGGAGCCGGGACGAATGCCCATTTCGTGCATGGCATAGAGAATGCGGCGCTGCACCGGCTTCAGCCCGTCGCGCACGTCGGGCAAGGCCCGGGCCACGATGACGCTCATGGCATAGGTCAGGTATGACGTGCGCATCTCTTCTTCAATGCGAATTGGGATAACCCGGTCCTCGGGCGGCGTGGCGGTAGTTACCATGTGCTAACGCTCCTCTGGAATATCGTTGTCCTGGGGCCACCGAAGACTTTCTCCGAAGCCGTTCGTCATGAGGCCCTTGAAGGACTTCCTGTGAACCCGTTCGTCCTGAGGTTCTCGAAGGACTTCCTTGTTAGCCCTCCGGTTCCCCGGACAGGTGCGCCTCGGCCCGGTCCACGAAAGCGGCGAACAGGTTGGCGAAGCTGCGGGGAACCTCGCTCTGCCGCTCGGGATGGCACTGAAGGCCAATGACCCAACTGTGGGAGGGGCTTTCCAACCCTTCGATTACACCGTCGTCCACGGCGTAGGCGGTGCTCATCAGGCGTTCCGCCCGCTGCGGCTCCCGCAGTCCCTGGTGGTGGATGCTGTTGACCCTGAAAAATCCGGCGGAACCGATGATCGCCGCCGCCTTGGCCCCCGGAGCCAGGTAGATAAGGTGCTTCAGCGGGTCGTCTTCAGATTCGTTGCGATGGTCGGGCAGGTCCTGTATCAGCCGGCCCCCAAAGGCGACGTTGAGCAACTGCATTCCCCGGCATATCGCCAGCACCGGCATATCGCCCGCCAGGGCGTAGTCGAGGAGGCCAAGCTCCAGGTCGTCCAGGGGCCGGCACAGATCAAGATTGCCGTTGAGGTCGGCGGCGGCGCCGTAAAGGGACGGGTCAACGTCGGGGCCACCGGAAAGCAACAGGCCCCCGACGCCACTCATCAACTCCTGAGCCGTCCCCAAGGCCGGCGGCGTAATTACGCG
This sequence comes from Dehalococcoidia bacterium, assembly GCA_965262735.1. Lineage (GTDB taxonomy): Bacteria > Chloroflexota > Dehalococcoidia > Lucifugimonadales > UBA3495 > CATOSK01. The sequence goes on from CBDHFS010000002.1 coordinate 1,967,831, forward strand.
GACCCGGGCCCCCAACGACTCCAGAACTTGCACGTATTCCAAGGAATTTTCGAGGTCTACCGAAGTGATGGCGACAGTAGTCATGCAGGCGCAAAACAAGAGTATAATCAGAGTATATTCTACTCGATTTCCGAAGATTTTGATAGGTTTACGAAGGACGTAAATCGGGGCTTTGGCACAGACGCCCCAGTCCGGTCCATGCGTCCCACCCCCTTGTTTTAACATCGGGCCAACCTTGGGCTATAATGGGTGCGTGGCAGGCCTGCCACGCCAAGTCTTTGGGAATTACCGGGCTAACCTCCATCTTTGAGGGGGCAACTTTGAGGGGGCAACCTTTATGAAGGAAGTCATACGGGAAGCAGTCAAGCTGCTGGAAGACGGCCAACCCTGCGTTTTGGCCACCGTGGTGCGCACGAAGGGATCGACCCCGCAAAAGTCGGGCGCGATGCTGGTGGTGAGGGAAGACGGCAGCGGCCTGGGCACCCTGGGCGGCGGCTGCGTCGAGGGCGACATCTGGTTCGCGGCCCAGGAAATTCTGCGCAACCACGGCGGGCCGGAGTTTAAGGACTATTTCCTTAACGAGGACATCGCCGCCCGCGACGGCCTGGTCTGCGGCGGCACCATGTACTTCTACCTGGAACCCTTCTGGGACGCCGACGATTTCACCGGCGTTGGCCAGCAACTGCTGGACGCCTACGACGGCGGGGAACCCGTCGCCCTGGCCACCGTGGTCAATGTTCCCCAGGGCGCCGTTCCCCAGGACGCCGCAGGTCTGGGCGCCAAGCTGCTGCTGCGGACCGGCGGCTCGGTTTCCGGGACCCTGGGCAGCCCGGAGCTGGACGACCGGGCCGCAGAACTTTGCCGCAAGGTCGCCGACGTCGGAAACATCGAAAGCTTCATCACCGACAGCGGCGTCGAGGTCTTCATCGAAGGGTTTACCACCCCGCCAACGCTGGTCATGGTCGGCGGCGGCCACGTCGGCAAGGCCACGGCAGACCTGGCCAACACCCTGGGGTACCGGGTGGTGGTGGTGGACGACCGGCCCGAGTTCTCCAACGCCGGGCGGTTCCCCTACGCCGACGAGACCGTGGTCACTCCCTACGAGGACTGGTCGAGCCAGGTGTCCCTGAACGTCAACACCTTTGTCGTGGTCGCCAGCCGGGGCCACCGCTACGACGACATGGCCCTGGAGTCGGCGCTGAACACCCGCGCCCGCTACATCGGGTTGATGGGCAGCCGGCGCAAGTCGCTGATGATTTACCAGCGGCTGCTCCAGCAGGGCGTCCCCCTGGAACGGCTCCGGGAGGTCAAGTCCCCCATCGGGCTGGACATCGGCGCGCTGACCCCCGAGGAAATTGCCGTCAGCGTCATGTCGGAAATCATCATGACCCGCCGGGGCGGCAGCGGCAGCGCCCTCAAGATGGACGACTGGTTCCTGGAGCGGTCGGCTCAGAAGGTCGCCCGCATGGTCAACGCCTGACCGTGGATGCGGCCTGAATGGATGGGGAGCGAATGTCCGCCGGAACGTCCAAGACCGTTGCCCTTCTGCTGGCCGCCGGCGAGTCCCGCCGCATGGGGCAGCTCAAGGCACTGCTGCCCTGGCGGGGCCTGACCCTGCTGGAACATCAGATTTCCGCCCTGGGGGACGGCGGCGCGGACGAGATAATCGTCGTGCTGGGGCACCGCTCCGGGGAGCTCCGCCCCCTGGTGGAAGGACGCCCCGGCGTCACCTGCGTCCTCAATCCCGACTATCTCCAGGGCAAGACCACATCGATCAAGGCCGGGCTGCGGGCTGTGGACCCGGAGACCACCGGCGCGCTCCTGTTCCTGAACGTGGACCAGCCCCGCGCCGCTGATACCATCCGCCGGGTGGTGCAGGCGCACTTGGCCGGAGAAGCGCTGTTCACCATCCCCTGCTGCCGGGGCAAGGGCGGCCACCCGACGCTGGCCGACGCATCGCTGCTGGGGGAACTGCTGGAAATCACCGAGGATACCCAGGGAATGCGGGCCGTCGTCCAACGCCATGGGGACCGGACGCGGCGGCTGGAACTGGACGCCCCGGAAGTCCTGTGGGACCTGAACACCCCCGAGCAATACGAGGCGGCGTTGCGCCAGTAACCCCGTTCGTCTCCCGGCCCCGCGAGAGCCGGCCTGATGGTCATTGAACCTGTTCGTACCGAAGGTAACCGTCCAGAGCTGGTGGGGTAAATGGCTTTCACGCAACTGCCAATTTTTTCCAGGGGGTTTGGGGGATGAATCCCCCAACGTAACCCAACCCCCACATTCCGCCATCGGCCACCCCCCATCCCCTCAACCCTGAACAGTTACTATTACTTATCGAGGCTCTCGTCGTAGCGAGGCTCTCGAAGAAATTCCTGCCAACAAAACATCAGGACCCGGCCTTTGCAGCCGGGTCCTGATGTTTTGCCCTCAATGTTGGTGTCTCTACCAGCGGGGCCGGGCCTTGCAGACCCGATCCTGGGCGTCCGGCGCCTCAAATGCGCCTGGCCCTTCCCTGCCGGTGGAACCCTGTGGTCGGTAAGCTCTACTCCCGACTCCTAGCGTCCACCGACAGGGACGCTACAAGGAAACTTCCAGTTATGGTGCAGTACGAATACCTTGACCATATTCCACCTCCTGGATGCGTTTCGGAGTAAGTGAGGAGCTTGGCTCCCTGCTTACCTTGGATTTAGAATATCACGCTCTGAAATACAGTGTCAAGGGTTTTTGGGCGAAATTGGTCTGACTTCTTGTCCAATATCCGGGCCAATATCCGGGCCAATATCCGCCGAATAGCCGAAAAACGCCGGAATCCGATCGGATAAGCGGATAATCAGAAGTCCTTGGTCATTGGCTAAGCGGACCTGCGGGACGAAGCGGGGTTGTAGCCGGGGTCGGGAGGCAGGTCTTTCTCCCTCGCGGCGCTCGTGGCCAAGTGGTCGCACCGCTCGTTTTCGGGGACGCCGGCGTGTCCCCGCACCCATCGGAACTCCACTTGATGCTGCCTGCAGGCCCGGAGCATCCGCTCCCACAGGTCCGGGTTGACCGCGGCTTCCCGCGCGTTGCGCCGCCAGCCGTTGGCCTGCCATCGCTTGACCCACCCCTTGGACATGGCGTCAACCACGTACCGGGAATCGCTATACAACGTGACCCGGCAGGGCTTCTTCAAACACTCCAAGGCGACGATGGCCGCCAGAATCTCCATGCGGTTGTTGGTGGTCAGGCGGAAGCCACCGGAAACTTCCCGCCGTTGGCCGCCGCCCATCAGCACCGCGCCGTACCCGCCGGGGCCGGGGTTGCCGATGCAGGCCCCGTCGGTGTAAATCGTCACCTCGGAGTGGTCTGGGGATCGTCCTTCAGACCCTTCTTGGGACCGTTCCTGCTGCGTCAAACCGGCTCCGGCGGACGGGCCTTGCTAGGCCGCGCGGTTGCGGGTGCCGCCGGTGCTGGGCAACAGCAGCGAAACCAGGAACCCACCCAGGTACAGCACCGCGGCGAAGTAGAAAGCCCAATCCCAACCGGCGAACTGGGCGATGACGCCGGACAGGACCGCAGCGGTGGCGCCGAAGGCGGCGTTGCTGCCCCACATCAACCCGATGAAGGTGCCCTCCAACCGCCGGCCTTCAACCACGTCTATGGCCGCCGCCTGCGTCAGCGAGTTGACCGAGTAGCTGAACAGACCGAAGAGTACCACCGCCACGGTCAAGAGCGGGACCACCAGCAGACCGGCAAACGCCTCTTCCAACGCCCCCACCGGCATACCGCCGCCCCAGACGATGAGCAGGGGCAGGATTACGGCCATGGCCATGATGAAGGCAATCACCGGCTTGCGCCCGATGCGGTCCGACAGCGCGCCGAACAACGGCCCGGCGACGATGCCGGGAGCGGTCAGCAAAGCGAAGTGTACGCCCATGAACCAGTAGCTGAGACCCAGGCCGCCAGCGTCCACCGACCGGGTAAGATACAACGGCAGCACCCACAGCACCGTCCGGTCGCCCATGCCGCGCACGGCCGAAACCAGGAAGATGGGCATGATGGCGGAGAACCCGCCGCCCTGCATGGCATCTTGCAGGCTGCCCCACTGAGATAGCAATCGTTCCTTGGTAGTAGTGCCGTAGCTGCTGTGGGCGTGGCCCGTTCCGGACGCTGTTCCGCCACCGGAACCCGCTCCCGCGGTGGCCGCCGCCGGAGCGCGGGTGACCCCCACATTCCATAGGAACACCAGAATCATAAACGCCAGGAACAGCATAACCGGCGTGCCGCCGCCGACAATCCATCGCCAACTGAAGTATCCCAACAGCAACGCCACCACTATCGGCGCAACGGTATCTCCCACGTTGCCCGCCGAACGGTGCAATGATATGAATAATCCCCGCCGCTCGGGGAATCGTTGGGCCAGCAGTCCCAGGGCCGGCGGGTGCCACAGGGCGCTGCCCGCCGACGCCACCACCAGCGCGGCCAGAATTAGTCCGTATACCGGCAGCGTCGCCACCAGGAAAAACCCCAGCGAAATCAGCAGCATCGAGAACGCCAGAATCGGCCCCCGGCGTTCCTGGAACATATCCACCACGAACCCGCCAAAAACGCTGGTCAACCCGCTGGACAACTGCCGCACCGCCGTCAGCAGACTGGCCTGAATCGGCACCAGTCCCAGGGCGTCATATATGGCCGGAATCAGCGCCAGGAACCCGTGAGCGTACATGTGCTCCAAGCCGTGGGCCCCGATGAGGCTGCTGGCCATTAACGAGTTTCCGGAGCGGGTTGCGGGCGGTTGGGGAAGGGTGCCCGTGCTTGAGGTAGATTGCGCCATCACGGACCTCGCAGCGAAGTTGAACAAGCGATGTTCACGAACCCTGGGCAAGCCGCCCCAAGTATACACCCAACCCCGCCAGGAGAACACCGGCGGCCGGCTGGCAGGCAAGACGATTGCGAGGTCCATTCAATCGTTCATCCTGAGGTCCTCGAAGGACTTCCTGGTTGACTTGCCCTCGTCGGAGTATCTCAAGATCCACGGACTCAAAACACTTTGCAATCGTCCTGATACCAACCATCACTTGATTGACCCGCGTTGCGAACGTCGCTACCATATCTTGCAGAGCCTGCGACTGATTCCGAGTGATGGAGAGAACAATGGCCATTCACTGTCGTGCAATGCAGTACGGTTTACTCCTTCTGGCAGTCAGCCTGGCCGGGTTGGCGTTGGCCTGCGGGCCGGCGGCCCAGACGGCGCCCGAGGATGGGTTGGCGGCAGCTGGGCCAGCGCCCCAACAGGGGGAAGCCACCCCCGAACCCACGCCCGCTTCTGATACGGAACCTTCGCCGGAACCCACCGGGAGCGCCGGGGACCAGCCCACCCCCCTACCCACCCTCCAGCATGGCTTGGATGTGCTGTGCGCTGCCCTGGTGGAATCCAGCCTCGCCACGCCGTGGGACCCCGACTCCGGCACGCCCCGCCCGCCACCGCCGCCCGCCAATGAGATTGCGGATGTCTATAAAAACATGATAGGTTTCCGACATGCGGTCTTGGAGCGGCAATGTGCGGAGAGAGATGCGGCTCGGAGGGCGCAGGGAGCCAGCGCAGGTGAGGGGTCCAGCGACTCAGCAGGTGAGGTACCACCCGACCGCAGGTTTCAGGTAAAGATCCTCCTGACGCCCAACCATGCCGAGGCTGTGGGGGCGTGGATTAACGATAACGGGGGAGAAACTACCACAGTCAAAGAAGTGCCAGCCGAAGAGGGCTTTTTCGCTCGCGGGATAATCCGCAGCTGGGTCAACCTGTCCATGCTGAGCAGGTTGTCCCAATTGGAAGGGGTCCTTAAAGTCACGGAAGATCGGCCTCTTAGGCCCGGCTAAGCCAGGTCGATGGACCGTTTCCATTGCTTCTCCCTGAAGGCATATTCATGTGACGGTATCCAAGAAGTAGAGAGGCGCGATGACCCGTTGCATTGCCGATTTTGCCCGCCACCCGGCGAGTGTCTTGCTGCTGGGGACGGTGGCGCTCCTCGCAGGCCTGGGGGGCCTGCTGAGGTAGATTGCGCCATCACGGACCTCGCAGCGAAGTTGAACAAGCGATGTTCACGAACCCTGGGCAAGCCGCCCCAAGTATACACCCAACCCCGCCAGGATAACACCGGCGGCCCGATCGCCCAGGGAACGGACCCCCACGCGGCGGCAAGACACTCGACCGCGTTGTACACTCGTTAACCGGCCGAGCCTGCCTGATTGGTTGAGGGCCGAGGACCTGGCGGTGATGATCGGAATGACGGTGGCGTGGGCGCTGGGACTGACGGGCGCCGAGAGGGAGCTATCCATGCACAACAGATTCTTAGCCGGAGTTCCGCACGAGCGAATCGAAGAAATCTGCGGCGCCGTCCCTGACAAGGAGAATGATCTGCCCATCTGCTGCGCCTGCAAGATCAAGATAGGGAAATAAAAGCGGGGGCAGGTTCGCAAGAGCCTGCCCTTAACAGCGTCATGAAGGATAGGAGCGATGCTGAAGTGGGGGGTATACTGGTGCGGGAATGACCTTGCTCGTTCTCTGAATCCTGGTTCGGCCATAGACTCTATGAACCCGTGCTCCGTATGGGTTCTGTTCGCTCCCAGGCATACTACCCCGTTCTCCTGCCAGGATGCCTCAGACGATCACCCTGATAACCCCACCGGGAAGCCTTTTCGTGGTCACTCCCTATAGCGCGGTCGTCCTCCGCCACGAAGTCAATGGATGGACCACGCCACCTCCAGCGTTTCTTCCTCATCCTCGGTGCTCGTTATCAGGGTGGCGGTGCCGTATGCAATCTCGTCCCAAGCCACCAGGATGAACTTATGTCCTTCGACGTTGTCCGTCTGCCAGACATCGGCAAAACGGCGGCCTATTGGCACGACCTTTTTCTTCCCGTCCACTACCATCGGTTTCCCGCTCAGTAATGACTGCTCCACCATGATAAACCTCTGGCGGTCCCCGGAGGTAGGGGATATGGGGACGTACAAGGAGCGGACACCCACGGGACGCCACACGGTGTCCGGTTCCGGTTGCCCTCCGGCAGGCGGCTGGAGTGTCACGGAGACCACTTTCTCGGCCACAAACCCTCTCGGCAGGTACTCGGGGGTCTCGATGGGGAAGGGCAATACCTCGCGGGCTTCTTCCAGCGTCATGACCGCCGGCCCCGGTCCCACGAGCCGCTGGGCCACAGGGGTCTGGAGCATCAGGGCCGTCACGTCGTTGACGACAGGGGGAGATGGGGGAGAACCCGGGACTTGCTCCGGATTCTCCGTCGGGTCGTTCTCGGAGGCGGCCGAACATCCGGCCAAGCTCACCAACAGGGTTGCAAGTGACAGTATTGCGATCAGACGCATTCGTTCCCACCTCCCCCTTCGAGGGCCGTTAATGGAGGGAACGGGCGACCTTGATGGTCTCCTCGTCGGTCAGGTATCCGGCCATATTGAAAATCACTCCCTGGTCTGTGTCAGACCACACCAGTATAACCTGCCCCCGGCCGTCCATGTTGGTGCCGTGCCACACATCAGTGCCGAAACCTCGGATGGATTCCTGTCGGTTCTTCCCTGCGTTCCCAACCTTGTAGTTGGGAGTGCGCTGGCCGTTGAACTGCTCGATGAAGAACGTATCGGTGAAGTCGGCGGTCGACTTGGCGAGGTTGGCGTAGCTCAGCATAACCCCTATGACCTCCAGTGGGTTGTCTTCCGTCACCTTCCCCCCGCTGCCGGGGCTGTGAATCAACGTGAGGTCTCGAAGTTCGTACCCCTCGGGGATGTAGCCAGGCTTCACGATGTCGAAAGGGACGTGCTCCTGTGCATCTTCGATGGACGTAATTGTGGACGCCTGCACGGTGTGCCCGCCGCCGCTGGTCAGTCCCAACGACCCCGGTAGGTCCGCCAAGGCGGAAGCTACGCCGACAACCACGGCAATCACAACTCCCGCCCCCATCGTTATCGGTAGATTGAACATAATCATCACCTTACTTTTGACTGTATTCGTGATTTTCTCGCCGGTCGGCCAATCCTGCAAACCCGGTGGCCGACCTTGTTCCGGTGCTAATCGTCCGGGTAGATGTAGTCGTAGTCGATGTTTTGGCAGAACATCGACGAGAAATTCCCCGCCACGGAGTAGGCCGTGACCACCACCTGGTTGGTGTGGGACAGTTCCAGATCGGCGTTGAACGAGGGGGTGTAATAGTGCTTACCATCCTTCAGACCCATCCCCAACGTGAACGTATTCAAGTACTCCGATTGGTTCTGGTAGTTTCCCAGCCGGTAGGTGCCGCCCGATGCACTTCCCCAGTCGATGTCAGGCGTCATGCGGGTGTCCCGGAACTCCAACTCGTCCTCCTCTACGCTGTTGAACCTATGCCTGAACTTGAGGTCGTAGTTCCCCTGGCAGGAAGTGTCTAAGGTGTTATTGTGGATGTGGGTTGTATAAACCCGAATCCACCGATGGACAGGGATGGACGGCGTGAGGACAGCGGAAGGGGGTGAGGGAGTTACAGGCGCGATAATCCGGGCTCGAATTCGGGTAGATGGGAGGTTGGCGGCGGTCTGCAGGCGCTTTGGGGGGCGCCGATGTCGGCCTGCAGTGGCTGTGGCGAGCGAGATGGCGGGATAGGACACGGCAAGAGGCGCTCGCGGACTGGGCTGGCGCGAGTTTGCGGGGACGTTGGGTTGGCTGGCGGGTCAGTGGCGGACGGGCGCCGTCAGGCTGGGAGTGGAATGGCTCGCAGTCGGGCCAGGGCGCGGCTGAACTGCTCCTCCCAGGGCCAGCGCTTGGGAAGATGCAGGGTGATCCGGCGTGCCGAGCGGGTGAGCCGTCCGGCCAGGGCGAAGAACCGCCGCCGGAGGGTCTTGGTGGTCACGATCCGCTCACCGAGGCCGATGCGGGCGGTCCAGCGGGCCAGGTTGTGGGCCATCACCTGTACCGCCAGCCAGGCGCCGTTGGCAGCGAAGCGGCCCGAGGGGAGATGGTTCAGCCCGACGCCGTACTTGAGGTCGCGTATCGCATTCTCGATCTCGGCGTGGCGGCGGTGGTCGGCCTCCAGTTCCAGGGTCTCTCCGTCCCGGTCGGTGATGAAGCCGTGATAGCTGTAGGTGGCGAAGAGAGCCAGTTGAGAACCGGGCGCCGGCTTCACCCGCCGGACGATGAGCCGCACCGGCGCGGCATCCGGCTCGCTCTGGAAGGGGGTGTAGGTGGTTTCGGCCACATCGGCGGCGCCGTCCATCCAGTAAGGAATCGGCGTCCAGGCATCTTCGGGTATCGCCTCGATGAGATTGTGCAGGCTTTTGTGCTGGCGGATGGTGATGGAGAAGCGGACGTCCATCCGGCGGCAGACGGCGGCCACGGCGTGGGTATAGAAGCCGCTGTCGGCACGCATGGTGAGCTGCCCGCTGGCCCCGCCGCAGCGAACCCGGCTCACCGTCTCACGCAGGAAGTGGGCGGCGCCCCGGGCGGTGTTGGACCGGCCCTCGCGCAGCCGGGCCATCAGCACGTCGCCGGTTCCGGCGGCGACGGCCAGCAGTGGGTGATAGCCCCGTGCACCGGTATAGCCGTGGTGGCGGGCGCCCTCCTTGGCCAGTCCGTAAGTCTCGCAGATCGTCGAATCAAGGTCGATGGTGAATGGCGCGTCGCCGGGTCCGGCCCCCGCCTGCCAGGCCCGGGCCAGCAGCTCGCGGCTCACCCGGTCCAACTGACGGACGTGGCCCCACCTGAAGCTGCGCAGGAAAGTGCCCAGGGTGGAGGGCGCCTTGACTACGCAGCCGAGAGCGCAGGCCGTCCTGCCAGTGCGCAACACATCGGCGTCGTCGATGCAGTCGCCGCCCGCCAGAGCGGAGGACACCAGCGTCATGATCTTGTCTCCGGTGTTGGCCCGGCCCGGCGCTTCGCCCAAGTCCAGGTGCTCCTGTACCAGTTCGGGCAGGCCCAGGCGCCGGGCCAGGGTGGCCGGAAGGAGCAGCCCAGCGTTGGTCACCAGGCGGTGGTCGTCGAAGGCGATACGGATGCGGTCGGGGTGGCGGCGTGGTAGCATCTATTGGGTGCTCCTTTTCTGGGACCGGTTTGCTGTTACAAAACCATTATCCCAGATTCAGAGGAGCACCCTTTGGCCACTTCAGGACGCTGACCCGACGCCCTCCTTCGGTGGATTCGGGATAAGTCTGGAATATACAACATCCTAACCGTTCATCCTTCACATTTGACCATGCTCCCTATCCACTGTACCCTCCCAACCACCTCGTCGGTTTAACGGGTCGGAGGAGTCCAACGGGAGGAGCAGTGATGTAAAAGTGAACGCATAGGAACACGAACAGGACGATTTTACTAACTAAACCAAAGCCAAGGTGAAATGCGCAGATGGTGGGGGTCAAACGACGAAGCCGGGTCATTCTCCAAGTACGGATGAGAGGGCTTCACTGGCGCAACCAAGCCAATCTTCATCGCCCCTCGAATGTACATCCCACCTTGGCTTTAGTTTAGGGCCTGTCGTCAAAGTAACCTAGTCCAAATGACCATCGCTCTAATCTGGCAGACAGCCAGGTAAGAGAGGGAGTTCTTGGCATACCGGGTTGCTACTCCCCTCCACTGCTTGAAATCCAGGAAGCCATTTTCCACTAGGTGCCGCAACTTGTACAGCGCCCGGTCGTACTCCCGCTTTTCCCGCCGGTTGCTTTTGGGCGGTATCACCGGGTTCATCCCCAATTCCGAGGCGGCGGCCACGATTGCATTGGTGTCATAGGCTTTGTCCGCCAGCAGACACTCCGCGCTAATACCCTCAATCAGGGGCAACGCTTGGGTGCAGTCAGCCACCGTGCCTTCAGTCACCAACAGCCTTACCGGCATTCCGTGGGAGTCCACCGCCAAGTGCAATTTGCGGTTCAGCCCCCTTTTGTGCGGGCGATGGCTTGGTTGCCGCCCCGGGCCCCGGCGCTGTGGGGATGGGCCTTGATGTAGCTGGCGTCAATCATCAGCCACTCAAAATCGGGCTCCTCAATCACCGCCTCCAGCAGCATGGCCCATACCCCTCGGTCCCGCCAGCGGCAGAAGCGGCGGTGGGTATTCTTCCAGTCCCCGTAGTCCGGGGGCAAATCCCGCCAAGGGGCCCCAGTGCGCAAAATCCAGAACACGGCGTTGATAAAGCGGCGGTTGTCTTGGGCGGGCCGGCCCGTCTTGCCCTTGCCGCCGGGGAGAAGGGGTTCCAAGATCTCCCATACCCGGTCTGAAATATCATGGCGCCGGTGCGCCGGCACCGCGATTGCTGCTGACATAGCCCAATCCTGCTCCCAATCCTGCTACATTGATTGCAATGTCAGCTTATCATCACACTCTCACTTTGACGACACCCCCTAGGATGACAACCTTGCGTAAGTTAATGTTGGGACTGGCGGCCATCTGCTGTGCCTTCTTCGTGGGGCTCGGCGCGACTCAGACGGTCATGGCCCATGGCAATCACAGTTACATCGGCCCGGGGACGGTGGCCCTTTATCCCGAATCCACCGAAGGAGGGCGTCGGGTCAGCGTCCTGAAGTGGCCAAAGGGTGCTCCTCTGAATCTGGGATAATGGTTTTGTAACAGCAAACCGGTCCCAGAAAAGGAGCACCCAATAGATGCTACCACGCCGCCACCCCGACCGCATCCGTATCGCCTTCGACGACCACCGCCTGGTGACCAACGCTGGGCTGCTCCTTCCGGCCACCCTGGCCCGGCGCCTGGGCCTGCCCGAACTGGTACAGGAGCACCTGGACTTGGGCGAAGCGCCGGGCCGGGCCAACACCGGAGACAAGATCATGACGCTGGTGTCCTCCGCTCTGGCGGGCGGCGACTGCATCGACGACGCCGATGTGTTGCGCACTGGCAGGACGGCCTGCGCTCTCGGCTGCGTAGTCAAGGCGCCCTCCACCCTGGGCACTTTCCTGCGCAGCTTCAGGTGGGGCCACGTCCGTCAGTTGGACCGGGTGAGCCGCGAGCTGCTGGCCCGGGCCTGGCAGGCGGGGGCCGGACCCGGCGACGCGCCATTCACCATCGACCTTGATTCGACGATCTGCGAGACTTACGGACTGGCCAAGGAGGGCGCCCGCCACCACGGCTATACCGGTGCACGGGGCTATCACCCACTGCTGGCCGTCGCCGCCGGAACCGGCGACGTGCTGATGGCCCGGCTGCGCGAGGGCCGGTCCAACACCGTCCGCGGCGCCGCCCACTTCCTGCGTGAGACGGTGAGCCGGGTTCGCTGCGGCGGGGCCAGCGGGCAGCTCACCATGCGTGCCGACAGCGGCTTCTATACCCACGCCGTGGCCGCCGTCTGCCGCCGGATGGACGTCCGCTTCTCCATCACCATCCGCCAGCACAAAAGCCTGCACAATCTCATCGAGGCGATACCCGAAGATGCCTGGACGCCGATTCCTTACTGGATGGACGGCGCCGCCGATGTGGCCGAAACCACCTACACCCCCTTCCAGAGCGAGCCGGATGCCGCGCCGGTGCGGCTCATCGTCCGGCGGGTGAAGCCGGCGCCCGGTTCTCAACTGGCTCTCTTCGCCACCTACAGCTATCACGGCTTCATCACCGACCGGGACGGAGAGACCCTGGAACTGGAGGCCGACCACCGCCGCCACGCCGAGATCGAGAATGCGATACGCGACCTCAAGTACGGCGTCGGGCTGAACCATCTCCCCTCGGGCCGCTTCGCTGCCAACGGCGCCTGGCTGGCGGTACAGGTGATGGCCCACAACCTGGCCCGCTGGACCGCCCGCATCGGCCTCGGTGAGCGGACCGTGACCACCAAGACCCTCCGGCGGCGGTTCTTCGCCCTGGCCGGACGGCTCACCCGCTCGGCACGCCGGATCACCCTGCATCTTCCCAAGCGCTGGCCCTGGGAGGAGCAGTTCAGCCGCGCCCTGGCCCGACTGCGAGCCATTCCACTCCCAGCCTGACGGCGCCCGTCCGCCACTGACCCGCCAGCCAACCCAACGTCCCCGCAAACTCGCGCCAGCCCAGTCCGCGAGCGCCTCTTGCCGTGTCCTATCCCGCCATCTCGCTCGCCACAGCCACTGCAGGCCGACATCGGCGCCCCCCAAAGCGCCTGCAGACCGCCGCCAACCTCCCATCTACCCGAATTCGAGCCCGGATTATCGCGCCTGTAACTCCCTCACCCCCTTCCGCTGTCCTCACGCCGTCCATCCCTGTCCATCGGTGGATTCGGGCTTATGGGTAATCTGGGCTGGCTGTCGGAACGAAGCAACGAATACCCTTTACCCGCGGGCTTACACCGCAACACAACGTTACGGGGTCAGGATCTCGGGTTTTTGTGAAATTTCACAGTTCCACCCTGTTGGTCCGTCGCTATTGTAATGACGGCTATCGGGACTTGAGCTTGATGCGGGCGCCTTTGGGGGTCAAGCGCCAATCGGCTCGAATTACGTCCAAGTTTCGCTGTTCCCGCCATATTCCTGTTTCCCACTCCAGAACTTCCCGGCTGGGAATCCGACGGTCCAGACAATGCCGCGCCAGTACCCCCGGCTCGATCTCGGTCATAAGGTAAACCCCCAAAACAAAAACCCCGGTTACCCAGGCCAAAACACCCGATTGCGCATTAACAGGTCACGAGCAGCCGCATCACCCGAGAGCGAACCCGTGACGGATGAACCGCAGGCCCTGTACTGTACTTCCGCTATCCCAGCTGTGAAGCGTCCATCTCCCAGGTAGAGGAGACGGAGCAGGACATCTACGCCGGGGAGGAGCAGGGCAATCGCGGCGCATCCAGGGCCGCATTGCCGCCATAAGCAAGCCGCTGCCGTTGGCCAAGACCGGACGGCAATGGGATTGGGGCAACGCCGTGATCCCCGGGTTCATCGAGGCCGCGATGATTTCGCCCCCTTCCCAACCCGCTGCACGATCCACCATCTACCTACTGTCCACCAGCCGCTAGGACTTTTCCGCAGGACTACCATGCCGCAGGGGCCCCGTTGGGTTATGAAACCCGGAAAATCTCCATAGACCAACGGGTCATATCTTCACGTTGGGCCGTCTTACGGTTAAACTAAACTGATAAACTAAACCGATGCCAGGGTAAAATATGGAAAGCCTGCGCCATGTTCGCGCCGCCGGAGACCGGCAATTCCGGCAACAAGACAACAGCGTTAAGGATGAGACCTATGCCCGATAGTTATAAGATTTTGGTTGTCGACGACGAGCCCGACCTGGAACCCCTGGTGCTTCAGCGTATGCGCCGGCAAATACGGTCTGGCCGGTACGCTTTCGTATTTGCGCACAACGGGGTGGAGGCCCTGGAAATGCTGCAAAGTGAAGCCGACATAGACATGGTGGTTTCCGACATTAACATGCCCCAGATGGACGGCCTGACCTTGCTGGAACAGATTCCCAAGGTGGACCCCAACATCCGGTCCATTATTATCTCAGCCTACGGCGACATGAAGAACATTCGCACCGCCATGAACCGGGGGGCGTTCGACTTCGTGACCAAGCCGCTGGACTTTGAGGACCTGCAAATAACTATCGACCGCACCCTGCAACACCTGACCGAGTGGCGGGCGGCTCTGTCGTCCCGGGACCAATTGGTGGCCCTGCAAAATGAGCTGGACATAGCCAGGACGATGCAGCAGTCCATTCTGCCCACCCAGTTCCCCAACGGGCACGACTACCAGTCCTTTGCCAGCATGGAGCCGGCGCGCAACGTCGGCGGGGACTTCTACGACGTGATGCGCCTGGACAACAACCGGGTGGGGTTGGCCATCGCCGACGTTTCGGACAAGGGCGTCCCCGCTGCGCTGTTTATGATGTCCAGCCGCACCCTGCTCAAGGGGGCCGCCATCGGAAACCCGGACCCGGGGGAGGTGCTGCGCGAGGTGAACTCGCTGCTTCTTGAGGACAACGAAATGTCCATGTTCGTCACTCTCCTGTACGCGGTTTACGACCCCGAAACCGGCCAGCTCACCTACGCCAACGGCGGCCACAACACCCCGGTCATTCTGCACCCCGACGGGAGTTGCGACCAGTTGGAACTGACCGGGGGCATCGCCCTGGGGGTGGTCCCCGACATGGAATTCGCGCAAAGTTCCGTCACCGTCCATCCCGGCGACGCCCTGATCCTCTACACCGACGGCGTTACCGAAGCCATGAATGCGCAGGAAGAAGAGTTCGGCATGCACCGCCTGTGCCAAATCCTGTCGGACACTTCCTCCCGCGACCCCCAAGACCTCAACAATGCGATTTTCGCCGGCATCCGCGCATTTGCCGGGGAAACCCCTCAATCGGACGACATTACCTGCCTGACCCTTTATCGCAGCGAGGCCCAAGCATGAGCTCCACGCTGGCTCTGACGGTTGAGACTAAACTAGAAGAACTGGAACGCATCGCCGCCGCGGTGGAAGAGATGGCCGAGCGGGAAGACTGGCCCCCCGGCCTGGCCTTTAGAGTGAACCTGGTGCTGGAAGAGTTCGGCATCAACATCATGCACTACGGCCACGACGGGGGCCTGCATACCTTCGACATTACCCTGCACTCCGGGGAGGACTTGCTGACCATCGAGATTATTGACGACGGGAAGCCGTTCAACCCGCTGGAAGACGCGCCGGAGCCGGATACGGAGTCCAACGTCGAGGACCGTCCCATCGGCGGACTCGGCCTGTTCCTGGTGCGGGAGATGACCGACGACATCCGGTACCGCAGGGAGGAGAGCAGGAACCTTTCGACGATGACTATGCGGAAGGACCAAGGAAACTAGGGAATTTCGGAGGTCCTTCGAGGGCCTCAGGACGAACGGACTGCAATGAAGCCTACCCGTTTTCAACTGTTAATGACTCTGCCCATGGCATTGATTCTGGGCGGCGCCTTCGTCATTGTGACCACCATTTTCGGAGGGTTGTCGTGGCTTTCCGCCGACGCGGACACGACGCCGGCGGATACGAGCAGTCACTCCGACGATCTGGTTGTACCAGGCAGCGGCCTGCCCGAAGAACCCAAGGCATCCCGGGACCAGCACACCGGAGTGGTGGGAAACCGCATTATCTTCGGCCAGTCCGCCGCCCTCACCGGTCCGGCGGCAGAGCTGGGCACCAACATGAAGCTGGGCATCGAGGCTGCCTTTTACGAGGTAAACCAGCAGGGCGGGGTCCACGGGCGATCCTTGGAGCTAACGTCCCGGGATGACGCCTACGAGCCGGAGGCGGCCATAGCCAACACCCTCCACCTTATTGAAGAAGAGGGAGTGTTCGCGCTGATTGGCGCCGTCGGCACGCCCACTTCCCGCTCAGCAACCCCAGTCACGCTGAAGGCCAGCATTCCCTACATCGCCCCTTTCACCGGCGCCGCCTTCCTCCGGGAAACCCGGTGGGACAACATCGTCAACCTGCGGGCTTCCTACAACCAGGAAACCGAGGAAATGGTGGCCCGGCTAACGGAAGACTTGGGAATCACCCGGATCTCGGTGATGTACCAGGATGACTCCTTCGGGCGGGCGGGCTTCCACGGGGCGACCCGCGCACTGGATAAACGGGACATGGCGCCGGTGTCGGTGGGGCTGTACCCCCGCAACACGCTGGCGGTCAAGACCGCGCTGCTCGACCTGCGGCGGGGCAACCCGGAGGCGGTGATTCTGGTGGGAGCGTATGAGCCGGTGGCCGGGTTTATCAAATGGTCCCGTGAAACGGGGCTCGACCCTATCTTTATCACCGTCTCCTTCGTTGGCAGCAATGCTCTGGCCCGGGAACTGGGAGCCAATGGGACCGGGGTTTTCGTAACCCAGGTGGTGCCTTTCCCCAACGACGCATCGATCCCCATTGTTGCGGCCTATCACCAGGCCCTGGCCGATTACGCGCCCGGGGCCGAACCCGGATTCGTGTCCCTGGAAGGTTATCTGGCCGGCCGCCTGGCCATCGCCGGCGTGGAGCGTTGCGGCCCGGACATCGACCGGACTTGCTTCCTTGACGCGCTGCGGGAAGGTGACAACATTGACCTGGACGGTTTCGAACTTGAATACGGGTTCGGCGACAATCAGGGTTCTGACACCGTGTTCCTGACCGCCATCGGAAGCGAAGGACGTCATCATCCCATAAATGACCTGCGGGACGCTGTGCCATGAATTATCCAAGCATGAATCAACTACAAAAATTCAACATTGGCCAAACAGCCAGCCGGTTTCTGCAACGTGCGCTGCACAGCAGGTTCCGCCTGTCTACCCAGCTTTACCTGGGCATCGGCGGCGCCGTTATGCTGACCATCGCCGCCTGCCTGGTTGGCTGGCTTTCCTTCAACCGGGTCGGCGATGCCCAGGACCAAGTCAACGACCTGAGCATTCCGGAGATGGCCGCCGCCTTCGAGATTGCCCAATACAGTGGCTCCCTGGTGGCCGCCGCGCCCCGCTTGACCGCCGCCGAAAACCCCGAGGACCTGGACCGCATCTACGCCGCCATCGCCGCGGCCCACGAGCTGCTGGAGCTGCAATTGGACTTCCTCGCCGAGATCGGCGCCGAAGACGAGAATTTCCAGCACATCCGCTCCCGTTCTCAACTGCTGATTGCCAATATGCAGGCCATCCGCGAACAGAAGTCCGGGCTATTCGAGTTGGCCCAGGAAAGGGAACGCCTGAAACAGGACCTGGCGGGGATACGCACCCTGGTCGCCGATACCCTGGTGCCGGCCATTGACGACCAGCTTTTCTACACCATTACCGGGTACCGCAGCCTGGGCGAGGAACCGCATGACTTCAAGTCCCACTTCTCGGAAGCTGAAGTCAGCCGCTACCGCTACCTGACCGAATTGCAGGCCGACGCCAACATTGCCACCGAGCTGCTGGCCAACGCCTTCGCCCTTTCCGACCCATCTTTCGTCGAACCGCTGCGGGAGCGGTTCGAAGCGACCATCAGCCGCATTGAGCGCAACCTGGCGGCGCTGGAAGGCTCGCCCGTACACGACGAACTGGCGCCCGTCTTCTCCCGGCTGGCAGATTTTAACCTGGGGGTGCAGAGCGAGTTCAACCTGCTGGAGCAGGAACTGCGCCTGATTGAAGTGCAACGGGAATTGCTGGCCACCAATCAGGACGAAGCGGTCGCCCTCATCGCGGAGGTTAACGGTCTCGTCGTGGCTGCCCGGAACAACGCCCAGGGAGCCACCGCGGCTTCCAGCCAGGCCATCCTGGAAGGCCGGACCCTCCTGCTGTCCATTACCGCCATGAGCGTTGGCGGCGCATTCCTCATCGCCTGGCTGCTGGTTGGCCGCGTGCTGCTGCGCCGCATCGAAATGCTCTCGGACTGGATGCGCCGCATGGCCGGCGGCGACTTGGACGCCCGGGTCGAAATAGGCGGCAACGACGAAGTCGCCGACATGGCCGCGGCCCTGGACATATTCCGGCAGCACGCCCTGGAAATACAACGGCTGAATCTGGTCGAAGAACTGGCCGAGGAGCTTCAGGACAAAAACGAGGAGCTTGAGACGGTGCTCGACGACCTGCGCCGGGCCCAGGACCAGATTGTCATGCAGCAAAAGCTGGCCGCCCTCGGCGAACTTACCGCCGGCGTGGCCCACGAAATCCGCAACCCGCTCAACTTCGTCAAGAACTTCTCCGAGTCTTCCCAGGAGCTGCTGGAAGAGCTTCGGGAAGCTCTCAACGAGAACGCAGACGGCATGTCCGACGACCAGCAGACCCTCATAACGGACATAACCGACGACCTGAACGCCAACTTCGACCGCATCCTGTCCCACGGCGACCGGGCCAACCGCATCGTCCAGGATATGCTAATGATGAGCCGGGGATCCGGAGAGTTCCGGTCCACCGACATCAACACCCTGCTTGAGGAACACGCCCGGCTGGCCTACCACAGCGCCCGGGCCACCGACCCCGACTTCAACCTGGACCTACAGAACAACCTCGACCCTGAAGCCGGCGAAGTCCAGGCCATATCTCAGGACCTGGGCCGGGTCTTCCTGAACATGGTGACCAACGCCTGCTACGCCACCAACGAGAAGCGCCTGGCGCTGGCCGCTTCCAACGGCGCGGGCAACGGCGCGGGCGCCGCTGAAACCTACTTCCCCTCCCTGCTAGTCAGCACCCGGCGCGCTGGGGAGCACGTGGTGGTCACCATCCGGGACAACGGGCCGGGAATACCCCCCGACGTCCTGGACAAGATGTTCAATCCCTTCTTCACCACCAAGCCCACCGACCAGGGCACCGGCTTGGGACTGGCAATTTCCAGCGACATAGTGCGCGAACACGGCGGTTCCATCCTAGTCAACACCGAGCCAGGGGAGTTTACCGAAATGATCATCGAGATCCCCGTGGTTCCCCCGGCGTCCCCGCCGGAAGAAGCCGCTGAGCCCGAAGAGCTTGCAATCGCCGCCGGCGACCCGGCATCTGACTAAGGACCTCTTCGTCCCCCGCATCAACGGTCCCCCGCATCAACGATGGCAGGCTCTGAGGTTCTCGAAGGGCGTTCTCAAATATCCAGGGGGTTTGGGGGATTCATTCCCCAAACTAACACGGCCCCATCCAACCCCGTTCGTCCTGAGGTTCTCGAAGGACTTTCTGAACCGGGGGTGCTTAGCCAGGGCAGTTAAACGGGGTAATCGAAGTAGGATTCGATCGGATGGCCGTGGATTTCCAGGCAGCCGAGGTTGACCTGCTTCAGCAGGCCCTCTCGGTCTTCCCGGTCCGGCCATTCGTACTGCACCAGGGTGCCCAAACGCCCAGCCAACCGCACTGTCGCCTCACTGGAGCGCGCCACGGGACCCGGGCCAATGACGGATATTTCGGCCTGAATGCCGTCCAACGACCGGCGGATTGACACCGGCAGCCGCGGGTCCGTGACCAGGAGGTCCAGCGCGTTGGCTGGCTGCACCCCTCCCCACCGTAACAGCGGTTATGGGCGTCCAAAGCGTGGCACAGGCGCAGCAGCGTCACCCAATCGGGGGTTGCGGTCAGGGAGTCGGCGGAAAGCTCGGCCAGTAGCAAGGCGCCCAAAAACTGGGATCGCTCGACCAAGCGGCCCAACTGCATGAAACTCCAGCCGTCGTCCCGGTACATCGTGGACTCGGCGACGCCCAGGAAGGTGTTGATTTCCGCCGCCGTCTCCGCATAGAAGCTCTCCGGCGACGCCTGCCAGATGTCCACGATGCCCAGCCCCCGCAGCCGCAGGTAAGCCAGGTTCAAGCGGGTCCACATCTCCGAGCTGATGCAATGGCGCATCTGCCGGGCGTTCTCCCGGCTCAGCATGAAGCAGTTCCAGATAGAGTCCGGGTTCGACCGCTCGAAGGTCAGGTCGTCGGCCAGGGTATAAGAATCGGCCAGAACGTAGTCGTCCCCGCCGGTTTCCAGGCTGCCGTGGGGTGGCGGGCAGTCAATGGCGCCGTAGATGCGGCTCCGACCAGAGTCAATCTCCCCGGCAGGGCGGTCCACCAGGGCTTCGACCTGCAATTTCAGCAGGTGGCAAAGCCACTCTCCCCGTCCAGGTAGCGGCCCATCCAGTAAAGCCCCCGTGCGTTGCGCGAGAGCATCCGTTGGGTCAGTCTTCGTCGTAATCTTCGGGCATCAGCACAAACTCGGGGTAGGCTTCAATTCCCAGCTCCCCGGTGTCCTGCCCCAACCGTTCCACGTCGTTGGAAACCCTCGCTCCCAGCGTCAGGTCCATACCCTTCCACAGCAGCCACGACACGCCGAAAGCGAACACGCCGACGGCCCCCACGCCGGCCAGCTGCGCCAAAATGTCCCCACCGCCGGCGATGCAAACCGCCAGAGTCCCCCAGATGCCCGCGAACAGGTGGGCAGGTATGGCTCCCACCACGTCGTCCACCTTCAGTTTTTCCAGCAGCTTGATGCCAGCGGTGCACAGCAGCCCGCCGACGGCGCCGATGATGATGGCCCAGTAATGTTCAACGATGGCGGGACCGGCCGTAATCGAGACCAACCCGGCGATGGCCCCGTTGAGCACAGCGAACAGGTCTATGCGTCCGAGGATCAGCCGGGACAGCACGAGGGCGGAGACAACTCCGGCTGCCGCCGCCAGGTTGGTGTTGACCAGCACCAGGCTCATTTTCACCACGTCGGCCGCGGTGCCCAACGCCAACTGCGAACCGCCGTTGAACCCGAACCAGCCGAACCACAGAATGAACACGCCCAGCGTTACCACCAGGATGTTGGAAGGCGGCGTTGGTCTCGGCTCGCCGTTGCGACGGAACTTGCCCAGCCGGGGACCAACGACCAGGACGCCCGCCAGCGCGGCCCAGCCGCCGGTGCTGTGTACGATGGTCGAGCCGGCAAAGTCGCTGAACCCCAATTCGCTCAGCCACCCGCCGCCCCAGGTCCAGGCGCCGACGACGGGGTAGATTATCGCAGTCAGGACCAGCGTGAAGATGAAGAAGGGCCACATCTTGACCCGTTCCGCCAACGCCCCGGAAACTATTGATGCGGCGGTGGCGACGAAGACCATCTGGAAGAACCAGTCCGACATGACGGAGTAGCCGTTTCCCACCACCGCTTCCAGCGCGCCCTCGTTGCCGCCAACCAGCGCAATCTCATCGGCCGACGGCCCGTAAAGGAACTTGACCGAGCCGATGAGGCCCATGAAGTCCTGAACGTCTACGTACATCAGGTTGTAGCCGATGAAGAAGTAGGCCAGGCTGGCGATGGCGTAGAGGCCGATGTTCTTGAGACAAATCATCGAGGCGTTCTTGGTACGCACCGAGCCGGACTCAAGCATGGTGAATCCGGCGCACATCCACATGACCAGCACGCCCCAGATGAGGAAGGAGAAAGTGTTGAAGACGAAGAGCGTCTCCTCCTCGCCCGCGGCAAAGGCCACCGCCGGGCGGGCCAGGAAAAACCCCAGAGACACGGCGGTTACGGCCAGCCCCACCGAGCGGACCCGAGGGGGCAGCGCTTTCACCGCGGCGCCAAACCCTCCAATTTGACCCGGGCCAATTTGACCCGGGCCAATTCTATTGCGATACATGCGATACAGATGAGCAGGGGATAATCCGCTCCCCGGCCTCTTCATCCCCGCAAACCGTAAAGGTGATGCCTTCGTTGGAGAAGGAGCGGTTGACCCGCTCGTGGATGCTGGCTAAGTCACCAGCCGAAAACTCATTGCGCGTTTCATAAGCCGGCCGGCAGTGCTCGCGGGGAGTGCCGTCGGGTAGAAACATTTCGTCGTATATGGTTGGGTCAAAGTCGTAAGCGTCGAATTCCACAACACTAACCCGCTGGACTCTCTACGGGACAACCCAACCGCGGGCAAGCATGCAACGCACCGGAAAAGGGGAGCCCCCACCACCCCTCAGGATTGGTGAGCTTCCCCATACCGGAACTCCCGGCATAGGAACACTGGATTCCACATTATTCCCGTAAGCGGCGACCAGCCGGCAACCGCCGCGGGATGAGAGACCGGTCAGCCCGTGAAGCTGGCGACAGCGTCCGGTTGGGAATCCCAAACCTTGATAATCTTGTCGAAGCCGCTGATGGCGAACACTTCGCGAATCGAATCCGCCAGGGAGCACACGGCCAGGTCCTGGTCCTGCCGCTGTAACGCTTTGGTGGTAATCAGAATAACCCGAAGGCCCGCGCTGCTGATATAGGACAACTGCCCCAGGTCCAGCACAACCGCCCGGTCGTTGGAATCAATGGCCTCCGTCAAATCGCCCTGAAATTCCTGGGCGTTGGACCCATCGAGACGTCCCTGGGGACTGGCAATCAATATACCGTTCTCGCGCACGATTGCTAGTTCCATTCCCTTACTCCTTGGAGCGTCTTACAAATCAGATTAAAGTTGTCGGCGGGCTGGGCTAATCGCACACCCAAATCGTCAACCGGACCCCGGTTGCATCCACCTTCTCCGGCGTCAACCCCAGTTTAACCGCCCCCGCGACTACCGCACCGTGGAACCCTGCTACGGGCCGGCCTTGCGGTCAGGCAACGATAAACGCGCCATCCCGGTATGCCGGATTATTGCGAGAAAAGCACAGCCAATGAAAGAAGAATCTGAAGGTCATCTGTGAGTAACACACAGCACACCAATAAGGGCCTCCACCGGCGACAGCGGCCCGTAGAGGTTCTTCAAAAGGTCGTCCATCCAATTGGCTGGCAACCTTTTTTGAGCATCAGACAAGCGGAATCGGGAACGCAAACTCCCTTTGCAACTTGGGCGTATGCTACACTCAGGTAAGGGATAAGTCAACGACACAAGTCAACCGGGCAGGACGTTTGCGAAGTCTTTTTAACCGTTCGTCCTGAGGACCCCAAAGGACTTCCTCAACACAACACGCAAACACATGGAGGACTGACATGGCGGCCAACGAAGATGCGATCAAGGAGATCGTCCGCGACCGGTACGGAGCGCGGGCCAGAGGCGTGATTCAGCTGACGGAGATTCAGCCCGCGGCAGGGGCGGCAGGCATGGATTGCGGCGACGCCGGCTGCTGCGGCCCCGACGACCTCAACCGGGCCATGCAGTTGTACTCGGAAGGACAGATTGCCGGCCTGCCCACCGCGGCAGTCGCCGCCTCGGCGGGGTGCGGCAATCCAACGGCTCTGGCCGGTCTGACCGCCGGCGAGCGGGTGCTGGACCTGGGTTCCGGCGGCGGCATCGACTGTTTCCTGGCCGCTCAGCAGGTGGGCGGCTCCGGCCGGGTCATCGGCCTGGACATGACCCCCGACATGCTGGCCCTGGCCCGCCGCAATCAGGCCAACCTGGGCCTGACCAATGTGGAGTTCGTGCAGGGAGAGATGGAGAACATTCCGCTGCCCGACGCTCATGTGGACGTGGTGATTTCCAACTGCGTGGTCTGCCTTTCGCCGGACAAGGACGCGGTGTTCAGCGAATCCTTCAGGGTGCTGACGCCCGGCGGGCGAATCCACCTGTCGGACATGATGGCCCTGACCGAGGAAGGCCCGGCCCGCACCGACGCCGAGGCGTGGACATCCTGCGTCGGCGGCGCCGAGTACCGGGACGTATACCTGGCCCGGCTGGAACGGGCCGGCTTCGTGAACGTTGAAACCACCGAGGAAGCAGTGCGCTTCGACGATGACGGCGTCCCGCTTAACGTGGCCAGCGTAAAGGTGGTGGCCCACAAACCTGCCTGACTAACCACCCTGACTAACCACCTCCCGGAAGAGGCTTAACATTCTCCCCCAGCCAGATCTTCAATTCGGCAAACCGGAAGGAGTTGGTCTCGAACAACTGCATGAAGAAGTCATAGGCTTCACGGCTATCGCAGTCGATGAACCACCCGTTCAGCCTTAGGAAGGCTGCCGTAGCAAAGAAGGCCACCCGCTTGTTTCCGTCCACAAAAGGGTGGTTCATCGCCAGGCTTTCCATCATCGCGGCGGCTTCCTCAATAATGCCGTCGTAGTACCCCATCTGTGGGCGAAGAATTGCCGACTCCAACGCCCCCATGTCCCGCGCAACCTTGCCGAGCCGCCGAACTGGGCAATAAGGTCGTCATGGACGGCAATCACTTCCTCTACAGTCAGAAAATTGCTGGTCACTGGGCCAGCAATTCAGCCAATAGCCGGTTCTTTTCGATGCTGGCCCGATAGTGGGCCATCACCTCTGACCGCACCTTCTCCCGGGTCTTGCTTTCGATGTAGCTGCTCATGGCGTCTTCCAGGACTGCCTGGAAATGACGGCCTTCCTGGCGGGCAATCTCGCGCATTCCCGCCAGCAATTCAGGGGACGCCTGGCTGGAAAACTTCTCTCGTGCCGTGACCATCTCCAATACTCCCTACAAGTGTCCTGTTATTGTGGGAACGTGCCACTATAGTGTCAAGAAACATCCTGATGGGGTAACAGTTCAGACTTGGTGAGATGAATTGGTTTCAGCCAACTGAGACTTTTTTCAGGGGGTTTGGGGGATGAATCCCCCAACGTAACCCAACCCCCATATTCCGCCATCAGCCACTCCGCTCCCCTCAAGCCTGAACAGTATGGGACAGAAAAAACTTCCGTTGATATCAGTAATATGCCAATACGCCGAAATTATGACGCGATTGCCCTGACTCCGTTCGCAAGGCTTGACCGTTACCGGGACAATGAGCGGGACGGGTTGGGATGTCGCCCCGTCCTAAACCTCCAGCGGGGTGTCTGCCCGGTTGGCCCACTCGCCCATTGACCCGTCGTAGTTCTTGGCCCGGTCGTAGCCCAGCATCTTCAGCAGAAACGTCCCGTGCGCCGCACGGATACCGCCCTGTCAATACGCGTAGGCCGTCTTGTCCGGCGTGATGCCGTGATCCTCCAGCAGGTTCCGCACCTCGCCGGCGGGCTTGAACTTGTGGGTCTCCCGGTCCATGACGTTGAACCATTCCAGGTGGACGGCCCCGGGGATGTGACCGACGCGTTGGTTGCCCCGGCCGGCGCTGCCGTCGTACTCGCCGTCGCTGCGCACGTCCCAGATAACCGAGTCGCCGACGCTGCACGCTTCCTTCAACTCGTCCACCTTGACCATGACGGATTCGTCGGCGCGGGGCGTGAAAACCGCCCCTGCCGCCGGACGGCCTCGGTCGAAGCTCGTGGGGAGTCCGGCCTGCACCCAGGCCCGCCAACCGCCGTCCAGCACCTTGGCGTTGGCGTGGCCGTAGTAATTCAGGGCCCACCACAGCCGGGCGGCGTAGAGGCTCTGGTTGTTGTCGTAAGCAATGACCAACGTATCGTCGCCGATGCCCAGGTTCTGGCACATGGCGGCGAACTTGGCCGGCGGCAGGATGTGGACCCGTCCGGTGTCCGGGTCCTTCTCGTAATTGTCCGCCACCATCACCGCGCCGGAAATGTGGCCCCGCAAATAGCCGGCCTCAACATCGGTATCCACGACCACCACGCCGGCATCGCCCCGGTGGGCATCCACCCACGCGGCGTCCACCAAAAATTCAGAATGGGCATACCCCGCATCAGTCGTCATTGGTTCCTCCTTTCTCAGTTTGCTTTATTGACGAGCGGGCTGGAACCCGCCTACCCACCTGGCCCAGCTAGCCCACCTGGCCCACCACGCAATTCTGGCAGCCAGCCCTTAGAGACAGCCTTGAGCAGGGCACCAATTAAGACTAGTACCGTGTCAGCCTGAACCTGACGGATAGATATGTTGAAGCTTGTTGCGGGCATCGGTGGTGGAGAATCGCCAGTCGATGGTTGCCGCAGCCTGATTTCGTTCGGCTATTTTTGACAAATATAAGAAAGTATATAATTGAGGCATTCTTTGATTGTGGGGAGGCGTGGGGAATGCCGGCCAAGCTATACCGAGTGAACTTGACCCAAGATGAGCGGGAACATTTGCTGGGTATCACCCGGCGCGGCCAATCCTCGGGGCGTAAAGTGAAGCGGTGCCTCATTTTGTGCAAGGCCGATGAAGGCCTTACCGACCAGCAGGTGGCCGAAGCTCTGCTGGTCGGCCCCTCCACGGTCGGCCGGGTGCGCCAGCGCTTCGTGGAAGGCGGGTTGCAGCGGGCCCTCAATGACCTGCCGCGGCCGGGACAACGGCGTAAACTCGATGGAAAGCAGGAAGCCCACCTGGTGGCCGTGGCCTGCAGCGCAGCCCCGGAAGGGCACACCCGCTGGACCTTGCGATTGCTGGCCGACCAGGCGGTGAAGCTGGAGTTGACCGACTCCATCTCCCGGGAGACGGTCAGGCAGGTGCTGAAAAAAACGAACTCAAGCCGTGGCGGAAGAAGGAGTGGTGCATCCCCAAGGTGAGCGCCGAGTTCGTGGCCCGCATGGAGGACGTGCTGGACCTCTATGCGGAACCCTATGACCCCCAGCGGCCCGTAGTCTGTTTCGACGAGACCTCCAAGCAGTTGGTGGCCGAGAAGCGGGCGCCCATCCCGGCCAAGGCGGGCCGGCGGGAGCGGTTTGATTACGAGTACCAGCGCAACGGGACCCGGAACTTGTTCATGACCTGTGAGCCGCTGGCGGGCTGGAGGCATGTGGCAGTGACCGAGCGTCGCACCATGACCGACTTCGCCCATCAGATGCGCTGGCTGGGGGATGCTGCTTACCCCGAGGCGGAGAGGATCCGAGTGGTGCTGGACAACCTGAACACCCATAGACCCGCCTCCCTGTACGAGGCCTTCGAGCCAAAGGAAGCCAGACGGGTGATCCAACGGCTGGAGTTTCACTATACTCCCAAACATGGGAGCTGGCTCAACATGGCGGAGATCGAGTTCAGCGTCTTCAGCAACCAATGTTTGAATCGCCGCATTGAAGATGAAGTGTCGCTTAAGCGCGAAATCGCGGCATTGGAGATCGAGCGTAATCAGGCTGAGGCAACCATCGACTGGAGCTTCTCCACCACCGATGCCCGGCATAAGCTTCGCCGTATCTATCCCTCGGTTTCACCCTGACGCGGTACTAGCCAGATACTAAATGGGAACATCGTCGTCCCAAAGCTTCCAATTGCATGTAGGGCTATCTCCACCGTTTCAGGGACTTCCCAAAATTGGTAGGCAACCCGCATACCGAAGCTCAATCCCCAACAAAGGACGCCGACCAAAAACAAAGCTAACCCGCCCTTAAAACAGAACCGTGCCTGGCGTGCATAGCGTACATTGCGTGCCTGGCGCGCATCGTCTTTCATATCTTCTCCGTTCGGCTTTTGGATCCCTATCCCTGCGAGGTCATCGCTAGGGACCACCACTCTTAGCTCACGAGGAAGCTTTCACTACCCCGCTAACCAACCTGGTATTGCCGAAAGGTTTGCTGGTTGAAGGTCAGGCCCAAGCCGGGACGGTCAGGAACGACAATCTGGCCGTCTTCAATCGCCGGGGTCTCCTCAAACAGACGCAGCGTCCAGGGCATATACTCGACGGTCAGACCGTTGGGGATGGCCGCGACGTTGTGGACCTGGACTTCGGGGATGAGGTGGCTGACCACCGGCAGGTTGAATGCCTCGGCCATGCCCGCGACCTTGCGGAACTGGGTTATTCCGCCCACCCGCAGCAGATCAATCATCACGATGTCCACCGACCGCTGCTCGACCATGTGACGGAAGGGCCGGATGCCATAGACGTACTCGCCGGCGCAGATGGGCGTGGTCAGCGCGTCGGCCACCCGGGCCAACCCCTGATAGTCGTCCCGCGCCACCACGTCTTCCAGCCAGAACAGGTGATACTCCTCCACGCGCTGGCCTATGTCTATGGCCTGGTTCACATCCCAAAGCTGGTTGATGTCGCACATCAGATCAACGTCGGGACCGATGGCATCGCGCAGGGTGCGGATGCGGGCCACCTCGCGCTGCGCCGTGGGTTCGGCGCCCATCTGGGTCTTCATCTGGTTGAAACCCATCGACACCAGGCGGGGCCCGGCCTCGGCCAGATACTCCAGATTGTAGGGCCGCATCAGCGCGCCGCTGGCGTAGGTGTTCACCCGGTCCCGGCATCCGCCCAGCAATGAGCAGACGGTCTGGCCCAGGGCCTTGCCCTTAATGTCCCACAGGGCCATGTCAATAGCCGACAGGGCCAGGGTAAAGATGCCCTCGGGCCCGGCGCCGCCGGCCGCCTGCTTCAGGGACTCGGCGACGGCCTCCACCTGCATCGGGTCCTGGCCCACAGTTAGTTCGCAAAGATTGTCCACCGCCGCCCGCAGCGCCGGGGTCAATGGGCCGCCGAAAAAGGTGACGCCGATGCCCTGGATACCCTCGTCGGTATCCAGCTCCAGGGTGACGAACTCGCGGGTGCCGGGCTGGGGAACCCCAACGACCAAAGGATTGTCCGCCGGGGTTTGCAGGACGCGGGTCGTCCAGTGAGAAACTTTCATGGTGATCACGTTCCTTATTTGCTTGGATCGGTCAGACAGCGCAGGTCAGACAAAGATGAGGGGCCAGGACACCGGCGCTGCCCCGGGCCGGTTATACCGGTTATAACAGAGGCTCCAGCTTGTCCAGCAGGATTTCCATATCCCTAACTCCCACTTCTACCGATCCTGGAGGGAGCCAATTCTCGTAGAAGTTGACGTGCAGGCCACTGGCGGCAGTAAACAGGCTGGCAATCTGCTGATCCCCCGTTTCCTGGGCCAGCCGATCGGCAGTTTGGAAAAGGAGGAAGTGGTTGTTGTGCTGCCAGCCCCGGTTCTGGGCGACGGCTTTTACCATTTGCGCAGCTGCGCCCCAGGCTTTTTCCGAAGCCTGGCGGGAATCGCCTGCCGCCAATTCCCGGGTGGCCTGGCCCAGCAATTCCCGGCTGGCGGCGCGGTAGGTCGGCGCTTGCATGACATTCTCCTGGCAGGGAATGGGGATTCTAACGTGAAGGGAATTTTACCATATCCACCAGACCGTTTCAGGCAAGAGCCGAACGTTGATTTAGCGGTAGTAAACTCTCCACGGGCATCTATACTAACGTCCTGTACTATGTATTGACATTATATATTACGTTGGTATACTTACTACCGTTCAACGTCATGTAACTGCTCTCTGGCGTGAATCCATTGCTTTACAGGTTGCATGTACGATATGGACCAGTCAATCTTTGGAATGTTTTGTAGGATGTGGTTATGCGTAGTATGAACCGGGTGGGGCCAGTGGTTCTGCCGATGATGGCCCTGGCGCTGCTGATGTCGTTGCTCTTGACTGGCTGCGGAGCATCGCCCAACACTCAGCCGCAACCCCCGGCCATGGATGAGGCAGCCCTGCAGGCGATTGTGCGGCAAGCCGTGCAGGACGCCGCCCCGGCTCCCCAGCCGGCGCCGATGTCCCAGGCAGAAACGCAACCGGATGAAGAAGCCCTGCGGTCGATTGTGCGGGAAGCCGTACAGGACGCCGCCCCGGCTCCCGAGCCGGCGCCGATGTCCCAGGCAGAAATGCAACAGATGGTCGAGGACGCGGTAATGGCGTCAATGGATTCCAGGGACACCCCCCTTTCCGCCGAGGAAATCGAGCGCGTGGTGCAGTCAGCGGTGTCGGAAGCCTCGTCCGAGAACGTCACCAGGGCCGAACTCGAGGAAGCTATCTCCGGGGCGTTGGACGAAGCCATCCCCGGAGAGTTGGTCATCTACTCCGGCCGCAGTCAGACGCTGGTGGATGCGGTTATCCAGCAGTTCAGCCAGGCGACCGGTGTTGAAGTCAAGGTCAAGTACGGCGGCACCTCCCAGTTGGCCGCGACCCTGCTGGAAGAAGGCCAAAACTCACCGGCGGACATTTTCTTCGCCCAGGACCCGGGCGGTCTGGGCGCGGTGGAGTCTCTGCTGGCGGAACTGCCGCAAGAAGTCCTGGACCGTGTCCCCAGCTGGGCCAGGTCTTCCCAAGGGAAGTGGGTCGGCTTGTCCGGCCGCGCTCGCGTCCTGGTCTACAACCCGGAAACCCTGTCAGAACAAGACCTCCCCGACGATATTTTCGGGTTGACCGATCCCAAATGGAAAGGACGGCTGGGCTGGGCGCCCACCAACGCATCGTTCCAGACGATGGTTACCGCCATGCGGACCGTCTGGGGCGAGGACAAGACCCGGCGGTGGCTGGAAGGAATAATGGCCAATGAACCCAGGATGTACCCCAAGAACACCCCCCAGGTGGCGGCGGCGGCAGCCGGGGAAATCGACGTGGGCATGGTCAACCACTATTACCTGTTCCGCTTCCTGGCCGAAGAAGGGGAAGCATTCCCGGCCCGAAATTACCATCCCCGGGCCGGCGGTCCGGGTTCGACGGTGATGGTGGCAGGCGCGGGGATTCTGGATACGTCGGAAAACCGGGCGACGGCCAAGAAGTTTCTGGAGTTCATGTTGTCCACAGTGGGGCAGCAGTATTTCGCCGGTCAGACCTTCGAGTACCCGCTGGTTGAAGGCATCAAGACCCCCCACGTTTTGACGCCCCTGGCCGACATCAACCACCCCAACATTGCCCTGAAGGACTTGGCCGACCTGGCCGCTACTCAGGATTTGCTCCGGGACACCGGCGTACTCCCCTAGCCCACCGGGCTGGGGTTATCGGGGATGATGAGCGCCTGCGGCCAAAGCGGCCCCAGTGATGAGAAGGAGGCGGTATGCAACCGGTATTCCCTTACCTGGTACGGCGGAGCGAAGACGGGGGACGTGGTGAACTGTTGCTGCGTTTGAAGGGCGGGAAGTCGGCTTACATATTCCACCTTTCACTGGAACAAGCCCGTGCCCTCGCTGTTGAAATGCGGGGGTTGGCATCCAACCTCTGTCCTCAGCATCACATGACCGTCATGCTGGCCCAGTCTCTCGGAGGAACCATCAGCCACCTCGTCATACGGTACGTTGGCTCCAACAATGAGACCGCCGGTGAAATCC
Organism: Dehalococcoidia bacterium; assembly: GCA_965262735.1. Taxonomy (GTDB): domain Bacteria; phylum Chloroflexota; class Dehalococcoidia; order Lucifugimonadales; family UBA3495; genus CATOSK01. Next base: position 1,999,055 of record CBDHFS010000002.1, read on the forward strand.
GAATGCTCACCAAAAATGGCTTCCACTCGGCCACAGTGGACCCGGCGGCGGGTCTGGCCTTGGCGATCCACATGGGTTTGCCCATTTTTATGGATGGCGACTTCGACCTGGAGGACAGCAAATCCGAAAAACGGCCCAGCGAGCAGCTACCGCCGTCTCCGTCCGCCGTCCCCAAGGCGTTCCTGGACTTGATAGAAGGGTTGGACTTACCGGACTCGGAGTCCGGTAACGCAGGCTGATGAACCCGCCCCTGGTTTTTCCCGCTCCACGAAATTGACAAAATAAACAACTGACAAAATAGGCAACACTGCGGAGGTAAAAAATGAACAACGCCGACACAATGTCCGTTTACGACGCCATTTATGGCAGGCGCATGGCCTGGAAATTCAAGCCCGTCCCGGTGCGGCGGTCAGTCATTGAACAGATGCTGGATGCGGCGGCGTGGGCCCCCAACCACCGGCTGACCGAGCCTTGGCGGTTCTTTGTGCTGGGAAAGGACAGCCCCGGACGGATCGCAGCGGCGCAACTGGCCCACGACGCGGTGATGGAGCGAAATGGAGACAACCGCCGGGCGGAAGCCGCCCGGGCAATGGTACTGGACCCTCCTTATGTCATATATGTCTACACCGTTCCGGGGTCCAACGAGGAAACCACCAAAGAGAATTATGCCGCGGTTTGCTGTGCTGCCCAGAACATTTCCCTGGCTGGCGCATCGGAAGGGCTGGCAGTAACGTGGGAGACGGGCGGGGCGGTACGTCACCCGGGACTCAACGCGGCGTTGGGCGCCGAAGAGGACTGGGAACTGGCTACCGCCCTGCTGATTGGATACGCCGGGGAGCATCCTCGCGCGCGGCGCACGGCAGTTTCCAACTTTGTTTCGTGGTCAATGCCCGATCCCGCCTGACGTCCCGGCAAATCGCCCGTAAATGAGCATACCGGACTTGCGGGAATGCGGCGGGGCTGGCTAGTCCCCGAACTCCTCCCGCAGATCCATCACCGCCTCCGGGGTGCGGCGCTGGCCGCCGACGGCCCGTTCCTCCGGCAGGCGGATGTCCGGTATGACCTTGGCGGCCACGAACACCGGGCCTTCCTGCCCGAAGATTTCCTCGGCGTGGGTCACAAATTCCTCCAGGTCGTCGAAGCGGTAGGTGTGGGCGTAGCCCGCCGACGCGGCCAGGTCGGCGTAGTCGGCAACACCCACGCCGGGCACTTCCTGGCCGCCGGTCGTCGCGTAGACGCCGTTGTCCATAACGAAGTGGACCAAGTTCCCCGGCCCCTGGTTGGCGATGGTCACCAGCGACCCCAGGTTCATCAACAGGCTGCCGTCCCCGTCGAAAAGAATGACCTTGGTATCGGGTTGGGACAGGGCCAGCCCCAGGGCCACCGACGAGGCTTTGCCCATCGCGCCCCCCACCGGAATGTCCCGCCTGGGGTTGTTGGTTACCTTGGCCCACGCGCCGTTGGCCCGGAACACCGGAACCACCACCGCGTCGCCGCGGAAGCGTTCGATAGCCCGCATCATTTCAACCTGGTCAATCATGGTGTTCCTCCTAAACTAAGGTTGCGCCCCGGCAATGCAGCAAGGCAAGGCCGGGGAGCCAGTGGTCAGTAGCCGGTGGCCAGTAGCCGGTGGTCAGTATTGGTTGACCGGCCCCAGTTCCGACACCCGGAAAATGGTCGGCAGGTCGGGCCGGAAGACGAGACGCCAAGCCTCCATGCCGTTCTGCACCGCGGTGCCGCCGGCCCAACTTCCGGCCATCTTGATAACGGAGTAAATTTCCTCGGCGGTGGCCCCGGCCTGATGGGCGGCGTGGACGTGAATCTGGATGTGGTAGACCGGGTTCCTCATGCAGACGTACCCGGCTATGCGTATCAGTTCCTCCGTCTTGCGGTCCACTAGGGATTGTCCACCGTGGTCGGACTCCCAGCCGTTGTTGCGCCCTTTCAGGGCGTCCAGGTCCACTTCGGACAGGAAGTCGTGCATTCCAACCCGGAAGCCGCTGTTTTGGAGTACCCGGCCGCGTTCCGCTTGCTTCTCGCTCTCGCTGGGCATCGGCTGTCCCTCCTAATCTGAATTGAGCCGGTTTCCTGGGAACCGAACTGCCAGGGCCGTAACGGCTCATGCGCCCGAGTCTACCAATCCAGGGCCGCCCGAGCAAGGAACTGCCGGCTCACCCACAGGGTCTTTTAATTGTTCCCCGTAATTCTTCAGCAAGCTCAGTGCTGAACTTGCCGGACTACCCCAATTTAGGGGGTTTGGGGGATGAATCCCCCAACGGAGCCCCGTACCCCGAAAATTAAAAGACCCTGGGATCGCCCAGGTGCTTCGGGGGATCCATCCCCCACCGTCACGTAAAAAGCGCGTCCTTAATCGTCAAGACGCTCTGGCGCAGCTGCGGGTCCTCGTTAATTTCGCCGTTAATCTTGCCGGCGCCGTGGATCACCGTGGCGTGGTCTCGCCCGCCCAGCAACCGGCCCACCTGCGTCGGCGACATCTCCAACTCGTACATCAGCAGGTACATGGCCACCTGCCGGGCCTGCGCCACCTTCTTGGTGCGTCCCTTGCCCAACAGCTCCGGCCCCGTCACCTTCAAGTGCCGGCCCACTTCCTCGATGATGCGGTCGGGTTCAATAGAGTGCCGCGCCCGGTCGGCGGTCAGGTCGTCCAGGATCAGTGATGTGGAATGCACCGTTATCGGTTGGGACATCATCTTCGAGTGCAGCACCAGCCGGTTCAGACACCCTTCCAGTTCACGCACGTTGCGCTGCACTCGCTTGGCCACCAGTTCGATGATACTGTCGGGCAGGTCCACGTTCAGGTCCTCGGCCTTGGCCGACAGAATCGCCATGCGGGTTTCCAGGTCCGGCGGCTGGATGTCGGCAATCAACCCCCACTCGAACCGGGACCGCAGCCGGTCTTCCAGCAGGGCCAGCGCCTTGGGGGGACGATCGGAGCTGATGACTATCTGGTGCCCGGAGTTGTGCAGGTCGTTGAAGGTGTGGAAGAAGCTCTCCTGCGTCTGCTCCTTGCCGCTCATAAACTGCACGTCGTCAATCAGCAAGACCTGCACACTCCGGTAGCGGTGGCGGAACTCCTCGGTGGTCCGGTTGCGGATCGCCGTTATGAACTCGTTGGTGAACTGCTCCGAGGTGACATACAGCACCGACATTTGCTGCTTGGCGCAGGCCTGCCCCACGGCGTAAAGCAGGTGGGTCTTGCCCAGCCCCACGCCCGAGTACAGAAACAGGGGATTGTAGCTGTTGCCGGGAGCGTCCACCACAGCCCGGGCCGCGCTGTAGGCCAGGTGGTTCGACGGCCCGACGACGTAGGAGTCGAAGGTGTACTTGGGGTTATGGCCAAACGATGGGGTGGGAGGCGCCCCAGCAACCGGATAGGAGACCACCGGGTCCGGCGCCGGGGTCCCGGCGGGGGGTTCAGAAACTCCTATGCCGGGAATTGCCGCCTGCAACGCCGCCGCTGGGTCGGGCAGCGCTTCCAGCGGGACACTCCCAGCGTCCGGTTCGCTCTGGTTGACTTGGAAGCGGATTTCCAGGGATATGCCGGTGACTTTCTCCACCGTCTTCTGAATATCGTCATACATCCGGCGTTCCAGCCAGGTGACGGCGAAGGCGGTAGGCGCCCCGACCAGGAAGCATGAATCGTCGCAGCCAACCCCTTCGGTATGCTTCAGCCAAGTATCGAAGGTGGGCTTGGGAAGTTGAAGCTCCAGCTCGCCGAGAACGGCTCGCCAGGACTCCCGGGCCGAAAGGTCTTGCATTTCCCAGCCTCCCCGCTTCCGTTGGTGGCAGATATAATACCAGCAATTGGCGAGGCCGGGCATAACCCGGCGGCTCCAATCCCAAACCCGGCCGGTTGCTCCGTGCTGGGGCTGCCGCTGATATAATCGTTTTGGCCGGGACAACCAGCCGTTGGCTTGTTGCAGGCCCGGCACAAACTCAGGCCCGGCCAACCCATCGCCCAAGCCAGCTAACGGAACAGAAACGTTGCTAGACCAACAGCAAGAAGAGCGGCCCGCTCCCCCGGAACATCTAAAGCCCTGGTATTACCAGTATTGGTTTCTATACCCGGTCGTGGTTTTCTGGCCCGTCTGGGCGGTGCTGATTATCCGCTCCCCGTGGCACAACGGGCTGCCGTCCGGCGCTCTGGCCTGGGCCATGCTGTTCTGCGGCGGCTACCTGGTTGTCTACCGGCAGGTCTGGCTCAACCGGGACCTCAACGACTTCACCATCACCATATTGATACCGGGCCTGATTCTCACCGTCGTAACCCAGGCATTGTGGACTCGCGACCGTCCCCGCATAAGACGACTGGCGGCGCAGAGCGCGGAAACCCCCTCCCCCGGCCATGCTGCCGAGTCCCCGGACAACCGGGTACGGCCTCGAAAACGGTCTCGTCGCCGGTCAGGTTCCAGGTCGCGCCGCTGAAACCTGCCTACCGTGACCACCTGCCCAACATAACAATTGTTGATAACTACTGAAATTTGGTTGATAAGTAGGTTAATACGTGGATAATTCGCCCGTCCCGGTTGCTGAGTTCGCTGACAGTGTTTCTAATCCAAAGACGATGCGGGCTACCGATTCCCCAGTTGTGAACTATCCGCAACAAGGTCCCGGTTATCCACAAAACCCTCCCACTTATCCATGTTAAAATAGGAACGTTGAACGGTTCTTCACGCTGGCCAAGCTCAGTTATCCCCAATGTCAACGGCATTATTATGACTGTTCTCTTTAGTCAAATTCTATGATTGATACTGTAAGGCTTAACATAAAGGCGGGCAACGGGGGAAACGGCTGCATGAGTTTCCTTCACGAAAAATTCCGTCCCAAGGGCGGACCTAACGGGGGCGACGGGGGTGACGGCGGCAGCGCCTACATCGTAGGCGACCCCAGCCTTAACACGCTCCTGCACCTCAAGTTCAACAGTACCTTCTACGTTGAACGGGGGGAACACGGGCGCGGCAAAGATCAGACGGGCGCTAACGGTTCCCACACCAACATCACGGTTCCTTTGGGCACAATCGTCTGGCGCATGATTCCCCAGTCCGGCGGGGAAAAAGAAATGGTCGCGGACATCATCGACGAAACCCCCCAGTTGATCGCCCAGGGAGGCAAGGGTGGCTGGGGAAACACCCGCTACGCCACATCCACCAACCAGGAACCCCGGCTGTCCCAGAGTGGCGAGGAAGGTGAGACGGTAACGCTGTTCCTGGAGCTGAAGCTCCTGGCCGACGTGGGCCTTCTTGCCAAGCCTAATGCCGGCAAGTCCACGTTGCTTTCCCGGTGCTCCGCGGCCAAACCCCGCATCGCCGACTATCCTTTCACCACCGTCGAGCCGGCTCTGGGAGTGGTCACTGCCAAGGGCCGGGACTTTGTGATGATGGAAGTTCCCGGCTTGATTGAAGGCGCTCACGACGGCGTGGGACTGGGCGACGAGTTCCTGCGACATGCCGAGCGCGCCCGTCTGTACATCCACCTGATAGACGGCCTGGCCCCGGACCCGGTGGCCGACTACCACATGATTAACCGCGAGCTGGTCATGTTCAACCCGGACCTCGAACAGAAGCGGCAGGTTATCGCCGTGACCAAGATGGACGTGACCGATGTTCGGGACCGCCGGGAAGAACTTCGTTTCGTCCTGGAAGATGAGCTTGCCGACGAAGCAGGCCGCAAACCGGTAATCTTTTTCATCTCCTCCGTCACCGGCGAGGGCCTGGACGACCTGCTGCGCTACGTCGTTGACGTCCTGAACGTGGTGGAGGAAGAACCTGTAATCCCTTTGGAGATTCCGGCCCGCTCGGCATCAACCCGTCGTGCCTTCCGGGGAAACAGTTTCTATGTGGAAGGCGGTGTCTATGTGGTGGAGTCCGAACACCTGGAGCGTCTGACCGCGATGGCCGATATCCGGGACTACCGGGTTCTGCTCCAGATATGGCGTGAGATGACCCGGATCGGTATCGCCCGCAGCCTAACCGACGCCGGAATCGAGGCGGGAGACACTATTCGCATCGGTAGGATGGAAATGGAATGGTTCTGATGCCTCCATTAAACCCGTCGTCCTTGGGGCGGTCGAATGGCCCCCGGAAAGTGTTCCAATGGACCGTGTAGGCATCCTTGGCGGCACCTTTGACCCCATACACTTGGGTCACCTCATCGTCGGGGAAGCCGCTCGTGAGCGTCTGGGCCTGGACCGGCTGATTTTCATGCCTGCCGGCAGCCCCAGGTTGAAGGAACAGGCGCCGTCGGCGTCGCCTCAGCAGCGGTTGAAAATGGCCCAGTTGGCAGTTGACGACAACCCATGCTTCGAGGTGGGCAGTCACGAGGTTGAGCGCCCCGGCCTGACCTACACCGTAGACACCGTAGAAGAACTGCGGGGCGGTCTGGAAGACGACGCTAATCTTTACTTCATCGTTGGCATGGACGCGCTGGAGCAGTTTGACCGCTGGAAGGAACCGGAGCGTCTGCTGGACCTTTGCAGCCTGGTGGTGGTGAATCGTGTGGGCCATCAGCGGGTTGATGTCAATGACTTCGTAGGCCGCTACCCGCAGGCTGGCCCCGGTCTGACCCTGCTCAACGCTCCCCGTGTGGAAATCAGCTCCACCGACATCCGCCGCCGGGTCAACGAAAGACAGTCCATCAAGTATCTAACCCCCGCGCCGGTCGAGGAATATATTCGGAATGAAGGGCTGTATCATTAAGGACACCCAAAGGGACACCCAAAACCTTGCGGAGATGCCTAAAGATGTTATGAAAGCTAACCAAACGGTACACCGGATGCTTGAGCTCGCCCTGGAATTGGGAGCTTTGCAGTACGGCGACTTCACGCTGTCATCGGGCAAGAAGAGCAGCTACTATTTCGATGGGCGGCTGCTCAGCCTGCACCCGGAGGGAGCATTGCTGATTGGCCGGGCCTTGCTGCCTTTGGTACGGAACTCCGGCGCCGAAGCCGTCGGCGGACCTACCCTGGCCGCCGACCCGGTGGTTACGTCGGTGGCCCTGACCAGCCAAATCGAAGGGCAGGGAATTCCGGCCTTCATCGTCCGCAAGGAGACCAAGGGCTACGGGATGGGAAACCTTATCGAAGGCCATTTGCCGCCCGGTGGACCCGTCGCCATTGCCGACGACGCCTGCACCAGCGGAGGGTCGCTGCTCCACGCCATTGCCGCGGCGGAAGCGGCGGGATGCCGGGTGGTAAAGGTGCTGGCCCTGCTGGACCGGCGGGAGGGTGGCACGGAAGAGTTGGCGCGCCGTGGCTATGATTTCACCGCGCTAATGTCCGCTAACGCCGATGGGAAAATTGAAGTAATCTCCCAGTGACCTCAGCCTTGTTATCAAACAGGGGGTTGGGGGATGAATCCCCCAACGTAACCCGGCCCATTCACCCGTTCGTCCTGAAGCCGTCGAAGGACTTCCCTACCATGAAAGACGCTCTCCTCTCCACGCTCCGTGACCGCTCTACCGGCCCAGCCGCATTCCGCCGTGCGTCTGATCAACTAGCCGCCCTGCTTTGCGCTGAGACGCTGGGCAAGCTGCCGGTTCCGCAGGAGACCATCGAGACCCCTCTGGGAACAACCCAAGGCTCCCGGATGCCCGGGGACGTGATGCTCGTTCCCATCGTCAGGGCGGGGCTGTCGCTGCTGCCGGCCTTCCTTGATGCGCTGCCCGATTCCCCGGTGGCGGTAGTCGGGATGCAGCGGGATGAAGTCAACGCAGAGCCGCGCCCGTACTACCAGAAGTTTCCGAGCGATTTGCCGGGCCGGGCGATTATCCTCGACCCGATGCTGGCCACGGGGGGAAGCTCACTGTTGACAGCGGGTTTGCTGCGGGGGATGGGTTACCAGCCCGGCGCCATATACCACGCCGGGATACTGGCGTCGGAAGAGGGGTTGGCCCGGCTGGGGGAGGCGATTCCAAGGCAGAACATCACCGTGATGGCGGTGGACCCCTTGCTGGACGCCCGAAAATTCATCGTCCCCGGCCTCGGCGACTACGGCGACCGCTACTTCGCTACCTAGCCGCCTCCAACCCGGTTCACCTGAAAGTCCCCCGGAAATAACCGGGGGGTTGGGGGATTCATCCCCCAACGTACCCCGGCCCCATCCAATCGTTCACCCTAATACTGCCCAGGGCCGAAGAACTGGGGCAAGGCAACAATCTCGGCCCAAACCTGTCCCTCGCCGTCCGTCTCCCCCAACTCCAGCTGCGTCCCGACCACGGCATGGGCCGATCGGACGTACCCCAAGGCGGCAACTTCGCCGGTGGCCGGGTTCACCGCCGCCGAAGTGACCGCTCCCACGTCCCGGCCGTCGCACCGCAAAGACGCGCCGGCAACCACATCGCCGCCAGCGGGCAATCGGAGCGCAACCAGCCGCTTCTGCACCTTCTGGTAGGTGTCCAGCCGGGCGATGACTTCCTGCCCGATGTAGCAGCCCTTGTCGAAGTCGATGCCGCCGATGAGTCCCGCTTCCAGCGGGTTGTACGCGTCGCCCATCTCCCGTCCGTACTCGGGCACCGCGGCGGCTATGCGGGCCGATTCGTAAACGGAGTCGTCAATGGGGACAACTCCCGCGGCGGTCAGGCATTCCGCCACGGCGCCCATTCCTGCCGGAGAAGTCACAACATCGAAGCCCGGCAGCATTCCCTGGGGGCGGTTGATGACCACTGCCGAATGTCCGGCGGCTTCAACCCGGGCGAAGTGGTAAGGCGGAAGATCCGCGACGGGAAGACCGGCGGCGTCTGCCACCGCCCGGGCCGCGTCGGGGCCCATCAGCGTAAGCATCGCCGTCTCCGGCGTTACGTCGGTGATTTCCAGGTCATCCATGATGGTGTACTTGTCCAGCCATTCGATGACCGCCTGCTGCCTTCCGGGGCTGGTTAGCAGCAAAACGTAATCGCCCAGGTTCACCACAGCCAGAATGTCGAGAATACGACCCCGGTCGGTGGTCAGGATGGTTGGCGCGCCCTGACCGGGCTGCAAGTCTATAACGGCGTTGGTGGACATGCGGTTTAGCAGGTCCAGCGCGTCGGCGCCGGTGGCCTTCAGCCGGCCGACGTGGGACGAATCGTAAAGAGCGGCGGTCTCGGTGGCGGCCCGGAATTGGATGACGGCGTCGGCGCCGGTCGCGTTGGCTGGCGTAGTCATGGTGGCCTCCGGCTAGGTGGGTTTGAGGGTGTGATTAGGCAGGTTCCAGCACAAATTATACCAGCAGCGAAGCCCGAAGGTGCTACCCGCTCCGTTCGTCCCAATGTTAGAGGGGGTTTGGGGGATTCATCCCCCAACGTACCCGCTCCCACAACCCGTTCGTCCTGCGTGCCCCACCGGAACAACCTGAGCGGAACAAAAAGAAGGGCGCCGTTGGATGTAGGGCGCCCTCTGATTTAACGGTCTTGCTCCGTCGGGCCGAAGGTTAGACGCTGAAAGAGGTCCCGCAGCCGCAGCTCTTCTTGGCGTTAGGGTTACTGAAAATAAACCCCTTGCCGTTGAGGCCGTCAGAGAAGTCCAACTCGGTGCCGACCAGGAAGATGTAGCTCTTCTTGTCAACCATAACCTTGACGCCGTACTGCTCCACCACCTTGTCGGTATCCCGCTCCTGGTCGGTGATGTCCAAGTCGTAGGTCATGCCGGAGCAGCCGCCGCCTTTAACAGCGACCCGAAGGCCAACGTTCTCGGTGATTCCGTCCTTGCCGGCGAAGTACCGGATTTTCTCGGCCGCCTTTTCGCTGATGGAAACGCCCAGTTCCACTCCATCCATCGTAATAGCCATAAATCCTCCGTAACGGGACGATTATCAGGTTTCAGGTAATCTTGAACAGGTAATCTTGAAATTGACCTTATTTTATGGTTTCTACTGCCGCCGCGTCAAGGCGGCGGTGAAGCAGGTAACTGTCCAGACTTGGTGAGGTAAATTGGTTTCAGCCAACTGCCACTTTTTTAGGGGGTTTGGGGGATGAATCCCCCAACGTAACCCAACCCCCATATTCCGTCATCAGCCACTCCGCTCCCCTCAACCCTGAACAGTTACTGAAGCAGGTCCGGCGGAGCTAATTGACGGTTTGACTGGGATGCAATTAGGATGGTCAGACGTGATGGACTCAGAGCCGTAGCTGGCTTGAGATGGTGAACATCGTGGTTTCCTGGACCTGGCCCGCAGATTTCCCGGACGATTGTCCTCCTGAACAGGCTTCTGCTGCTGATGGAACATAACCGCATTGTCAAAAGCGACCCGCCTGCATCAAGCGATTTTGTTTCGGTGTATCACCAGAACCCCGCCCGGGCCGAGCGTGAAGTTGGGCGTAGCCGAAGAACCCTGTGTGAAACGATGGGACTATCAGTTTTCGCGGATATAGATCACGCTTTGCAATGCGCCAGCCGATACAGGAATTTGGGGAAGGACATCGCAAGCGTTACTCTTACGCCTGATTCAGGGAAAGTTCTTGAAACACCGGGTCAGTTTTCTTCCCATCATACTTGGTGGAAGGTCGAAGAATTCGACCCGGCTCAATACGCTCAAGTCTGCATAATTTGTAGCGAACCGAGGCGCTCAAGCCATGTTGCCTGAAATTAAAGGGGTCCAGATCTCCAATTTCCCTTGGAACGACTTCGCATTTGAGCGGGTGCTCGAATACTACGACGGTCCCCGCCTTCTTCTGCAAAGAAGTCAAGCAGGGCAATTGTACCTTGCCTGGTGGAATGACGCAGATGGATCTGTGGATAGATGGATATACTTGCCCCTCAGCGAGCGTCGTCTCCACGATGTTCTTTCAGGGGCTATGCCCGCGTTGGGCGCTTTGAATAACCCCGAAGATGGCAATTTGCTGGTCGTAGACATAGACGTGGACCACGATTCGGTTGTCCAGACAATTGTGACGACCACGAAGTCTATACCCCAGGACTCCCTTCCGCTGGAGTGGTCCAAACTCAACATACCCGTACCAGAGGAAATTAGCTCAGTGTAGATTTATCCCTTATCCAACATCCTCCACGCCACAGCTTACCGAAACCGGCGGGGCCTGGATGCCGGCGGTCTACCACTTCTGGATTTCCGGCAGCACCTCCTTGCCGAACAGGCCGATGTTGCTCATCGTGGCCTCATGGGACATTCGCGACTCCTGGCCATAGAAAATCAGGTGTTCCATCCCCAGCTCATCGTGGAGATACTTGATTTTCTCCAGCACCGTGTCCGGCGTCCCGGCAACGATGTGGTAGTTTTCGTTAAGCTCTTCGTAGGTCTGCTGAATCAGCGGGCGGACGGCGCGGCGGGCGGCAACCTGTTCGCCGGCCTGCGTCCGGTAGCCCACCGGATTCATGTACTCCCGGGGGCCGCGGGTGGTGGTGCCCATGCGCCACATGAAATGCCGCGCCTCTTCGTCGGCCTTCTCCTGCGTCTCGGCGACGTAGCAGCAAAGCAGGTAGCCGAAGTTGTTGGGCGTCGGATCGTAGCCGGTCTCGGCAGCGGCGTCGCGGTAAATCTGGAACAAGTCCGCGGTAACGTCCAGCGGAGTCAGGAAGGCGACGTAGGTGTAGCCGTGGCTGGCGGCCCACTGCGCGGTCTCCGGGCTGGCCGTGCCGGGCACCCACACCGGCGGGTGGGGCTTCTGAATGGGCACCACCCAGGGGTTGACCACCCGGAAGTTGTAGTGCTTGCCCTCCCAGCGGAAGGGGCCGGGCGTGGACCAAGTCTTGATGACCAGGTCGTGACACTCCTCAAACCGTTCCCGGTTGTGGATGGGGTTGCCGTTGGTAGCCAGCGTCTCCACGCCGGTGCCGCGCACCATGCCGGAGATGACCCGCCCGCCGGAGATGACGTCAATCATGGCGATTTCTTCGGCCAGCCGCACCGGGTTTTCGTGGATGGGCAGAATGTTGCCCAGCAGCAGAATTTTGGCGTTCTTGGTGATGCGGGCCAGGACGGCGGCGGACAGGTTGCACGAAGCGTTCATGCACGACGGGGTGTTATGGTGCTCGTTGACCATAATCCCGTCGAAGCCCATCTCGTCGACATAGACGCACTCGTCGAAGTAGCGTTGGAACAGGTTATTGGCGATGCCGGGGTCGAAGTAAGTATTGGGAAACGTGAGGCGCAGCGACGGGTACTTCTCGCCCTCCTCGTCGGGGTACTCATGGTAAGGAAACTCGCTGAAGTAGTAGACTTTCATGGGTCGTGGGCCTCCTGCGGGCAGATTGATGTTTATGATGGGTTAAGGCCCCGGGAGTTGGCCTTCCCAGTACGGCTCGACGACGGTGACGCCTTCGACGGGACCGTCCTCGAAGTGCCGTGAAAACGGTATGTCCCACACCAGCAAGACGTCGCATTCCCACCAGATGGCGGTGGCCAAGTGAATAGAGTCAATGGTGGTTATTCGGTATGTTGCTCCTAACTCTTGGGCTTTTTCGGCAATCTCCCGGGTTACGTCAATGGTCTGGATGTACTCGTGCTGGAAGAACTCCCGGACTTGCCGCAGTTCGTCGGAATCGAGGGATTCGTCCTGGCGTCGGATGCGTCGAACTTCTGCGATTGTAGCGGTGGAAGTGAAGATAACGTATTTACCCGAGGCCGCGTCTTCCAGGATACGTTCGGCAATCTGCCACCGTACCAACCCCCCGCCACATGGTAAGTCTTCATGTTTGACTAAAGCCAAGAACACCGATGAGTCGAGGTAAGGCTTGCTGAAAGCGTCAGCCATCCCGCAGCGCCCGGATGTATTCTTCGGTGGTCAACTCGCCGGTCATGTCCAAGGCCATCCCAACCATCTCCCGAATCGAAGGCAGGTCTCGCTCATCTTTGAGTACCCGGAGACGGTGTACGTCAACACTGATGGGCTCACCGAGCGCGTTCCTGGATACTACACCGGAGACGGCCACTCTTCGCCCCAAACTGTCGATGACTTGGGCCTCAATCTCTTTGGAAAGGTTGCATTTGATGGCTTTCTGGGTTACGGAGTGATAGACGTTGAACCGACGACTCCTCGTATGGACCGAGATCAACTCCAGGTTTCCCTCCACCGAACCGATGCTTTTGCGGCGCACTCCTATCAAAGACCTCAATTTGGAGCTTGTCTCACTGGATAGGTTCACTGGCTCGGGCGCCCGGTCCAGGTCGGGAGCCGTTATTTCCAGACCGGAAACGCCGTTGGTCCCGAGGGAACGGACCATTTTGTTTAAAGAGCGGATGCAGTCTTGGGAAAACAGGGGGGGAGTCACGCCTTCGTCTTGGAGCGTGCGAATGCCGTCTATGAAACGCTCAGCAACTTGAAGCCCAAAGTCTTCCTCACCGTGGATAACCCGGCTTTCGGCCTCCACCACGGCGCTGCCTTCCCGCAGTCCCGAAACCACCCATTTCAGGGTGCCGTGGCGCTGCCTGGAAACAGCCCTGTCGAGTTCTCGCAGTATCGAAAGGGATTCGCCCAGGGCCAACAAGAAGGACTCCAGCGATATTTCGCCGGCAATCCCTTGCACTTTCAGAGTTACACGGGCCATGCTGCCCCCGGCTCCCTCAGGCAGTGGTATCGAATGGGTCTACCGTGGGGCCATTATACACAACATCGCCCGCCGGTCCCGCCGTCCTCAGCTAACCTTGAGCCACACCGAGGCGGGGTCTTGACCGCAGAGAGTCAGCAACTTCTTGGCGTAGTCCAGCAATGTCTTTCTGTTCCCGTGTTTATTCAGGAAAAGGCCGTTTGACAAAGTATAAGGATGGAAAAACGGTTTGCCACTTCCATGGATCGGTTCGGTGTGAACTATGGAAAACTTCCCGTTGTTCCTTATTGGACACTTGTTCGCAGTAAGCTGACCCGAACCGGTCAGCCACTCGGCCGTTTCTGCGGGTATCTGATACCAGTAATTGAGTTGCTTTGTCGTTCCGTCGGGTAGACGTATCTCGGGTGGTTGAGTTCCTTCCATAGCCTGGATGTCAGCAAGAGAAACCCAACCGTCGCTGTTAGAAACCGGTGGCGTCGAAGAAGCGGGTTGTTGGGTGGTGGGGGACGGCTCGATTGTGGCCGTTGCAGTTTGCCACCCGCTGGAAACAATCGGCTCATTCGCTGGCACCGGTTGCCCCGACGCCAGGTTGGGCCGCCAGAGCAGCATGAATTTGAGGGCGAGTTGGATGGCTGGCAGGTTGGCGATGGATAGGTCAAGGATAAGGCGCTCCGGGAGTGGCTTCTGGTCAAATACTACGTACAGCTCCCAATTATTGCCATCAGTCAATCCGGCATAGGGAACACCGGACATATTGGCGTAGTTGACCATCTGCAACCTGTGGGGCATCAGGGATTCGCCCAATTTCTTGGCCTCGACGAAAGTTGCCGGGCCGCCGGAATCCTTCAGCAGCGCGTAATCGGCCCGCTGACCGCTAACGTCGTACTCCGGCGTAACCAACCCAGGGTTAGCAACATCCCACCCCAACGCTTGCAGGAGAGGGTCAATCAAGGCCATGCGCGTCCGGTATTCGTTTTGGCGCAAGGAATCGCCGTGTTCATGGATGCGTCGTTGGAGCGTTTCGATTACGGTCACCAATGGGTCCAGTAGCATATCCTAGTCTCCACGTTGTTCACGTTGCTGGCGCAATCACGCGGCCCGGTCTGTTTCTACGTCGCGAAATCGTCCAAAATCACGGCGGGCCCGTTCCAGGATGTTTTGGCTATTGCAGCAATTCATCCACCGGAAACTGGATGCCTGGCAAGGCCTCGACCGTCAGCGTGTCGCCGCGCCGGTAACGCTGCACTCTTTTGTAGCCCCGCGGCGTGGGGGTCCGATAGACTTCAATTTCGTCGGATGGCAGGATGAAAATCCAGAGTTCCGGGATGCCGCTTCGAGCGTAGAGCCTCGCTTTATTTGTCCGGTCCGTGGCAACTGTTGTGTCGGCAATTTCGACTACCAGTAAAATATCCCGGGGGCCCGGCAGGTTCACTTTATCCTGGGACGCTTCGGGGGTAAGGAGGGCGATGTCGGGTTCCGGTGCGGTCCAATCGTTGAGGCGAACCGTGCTTTGGACGCTAACCTC
Source organism: Dehalococcoidia bacterium (assembly GCA_965262735.1). Classification (GTDB taxonomy): domain Bacteria; phylum Chloroflexota; class Dehalococcoidia; order Lucifugimonadales; family UBA3495; genus CATOSK01. Next base: position 2,014,075 of record CBDHFS010000002.1, read on the forward strand.
TACATTCTTCGGCACTTTGCGCCCGAATACTCTGGCAACCCAATGGGTTCGATGACCATGAGGCCGACCGGTACGGGCCATTTCCACCAATACGCCATCGATGAGTTCCACCCGGTCGTCCTCACCCAGGACACCAGTCTCAGCCATTCGCACGACCTCATCGACGGTGAACTTAGAGGGCGGGGGTGGATATCCACCATGGTACGACTTGGGCCAGAACCCATGCTTTGTCATTTCGCGACATTGGTCCTCTCTGAACTGGTACTTTCCAACTACGTCGCGCATCGCTTACCTCCCGGCGGTTGCCAGGATATATCTAGTTTGCCCTTCATGCCGCCCGGTCCTCCACCACCAACTTGCGGCCCAGCAAACCCAGCGCTCGGGTTACCTAGCCCCAGGGTGAATAACAGTCTGGGTAGGGAGTTTCTTGATGGTGGTGTTGGTTAGTCCCAGCCGTTGCCCCAATTCTACTCGGCTTAGGCATAGAAGTGTAGGTGGACAACTTAGCCCCGCCCGGCAAGAACTGCTACCCCAACAGTTCCTCTACGGCGAACCGCAGGTCGGGGAATGCTTGGGGCGACACTGTACCGCCCGCACGAAGTTGGCTGGATTCCCGGTAGACGCCGCCTTCCGGGCCGCGGTAAACCTCGATGGTATCCTGGGCCAAGTTGACCAGCCACACCTCGGGGATGCCCGCCAGGGCATAGAGGGGTAGCTTGATGTTGCGGTCGTAACGGAGCGTGGTTCGCGATACTTCTATCAGCAGCAGCGTATCCTGGGGTGTGGGGAGGTTGGAGCGGTAAAAATCGACCCTCGGACGCAGCAGCGCCACGTCGGGCTCGGGTTCGGTATTGATGGGGAAGGTAATCGGGCACTGGGACCAAACAATCGCGTCGTCCGGCGAAATGGACTGGTTTAGCAGACGATTGATGCGGTTTACCACCGACGCGGGGGAACTGGACATGGGGGGCATTTGCACAATTTCTCCATCAATTAACTCCACCCGTTCGTCCGGGGTAAGAATACCCGTCTCTACCATGACGTGATATTCGTCAACGGTGTACTTGTGGATGCGGTCCCGGTCTTCCTTCGTCAGTCCGGCCGCCTGGTTCAGGAACCGGGTAATGCCCCCTTTGAGCATGGGGTGGTCCCGGCTTGTCACTGAGGGCGAACTTTCCAACACCGCGCCTTCCTTCAATTCCTCGGCGCCGCCCTGGGGCAGTATGCCCACGGCAGCCATTTTGGAAAACTGGGCGACATTAAACCTGTAACGAGTGATTTCCGTTGGCTTCGTCTTGTTGTCCATATCCTCTCCCATCCAGGCCGGTCAGGCGGCCCGGTCCTCCACCACCAGCTTGCGGCCCAGCAGGTCCAGCGCTCGGGTTACCTGGCCCCAGGGTGAATAACGGTCTGGGGTAAGGAGTTTCTTGATGGTGGCGTCGGTAAGTGCCAGACGCTGCCCCAATTCTGCCTGGCTGATGCCCTGGTTCCGCATAGCAGTGTAAAGGGCCAGCTTGGCCGCTGCTAGAGGCTGCACCGCCACCAATTCTTGGCCTTCGGCCATCGGGCTGGGAGTTGGGAGTTCCCGGTTACGCTCTACGTAGTCCCCCAACATTATCGTCAGAGCGTCCTCCGCCATTTCCAGAGCTTCCGCTCGGTCATCTCCGCAGGTCAAAGCACCAGGAACGTCAGGAAAAACCACATAGAACCCGCTGCCCTCCTCGGGGTGAAGAAAGCAGGGATAAGCAAACTTCATAGCTTAGAAATCCCTCCTGTCGATGCTGAGGTCTCTCAATATCGCTGCAAAAAGCCCTGGGCGAATCTCTTTGTCAGGGACGATGGTGGAGTATTCCCCGACGGTCAGCTTCCCGTGGCTGCCCTTGCCTCGATTGGGTTCAAATCGCCACTCCAATCCATTTCTCCTGGCATAGTGGCGCGCCCGCCGGACAAACTCGCGTCGGTTCATCTGCCCATGTTCGTACCCGGAGGCGCGGCGGCAAGACTCGACCGCCGCCGTAGTGCCACCATCCCTCTACTCCTCCAGCGTTGTAATGTCTCCCGGGTCCAGCCCCAACTCCTGCGCCTTGAGCAGGCGGCGCATGATTTTGCCCGAGCGGGTCTTGGGCAGCGTGGGGGTGAATTCTATCTCCGACGGGACGGCGATGGGGCCCAACTCGTTGCGGACGTGCAGTTTCAGGTCGTTGACCATCCGGTCCGACGGGTCGTTGCCCATCCGCAGTGTCACGAAGCCCTTGATGGATTCGCCCCGCAGCTCGTCGGGCTTGCCGATGACCGCTGCCTCCGCCACCGCCGGGTGGGACACCAGCGCGCTTTCCACCTCGGCCGAGCCGATGCGGTGGCCGGCCACGTTCAGCACGTCGTCGGCCCGGCCCACCACCATGTAATAGCCGTCGGCGTCCCGCAGGGCCACGTCGCCGCTGAAGTACACGCCGGGAATGGTGTTCCAGTTCTCGTCATAGCGGTCCGGGTCGCCCCAGACGGTGCGGAAGAAGTGGGGGAAGGGCCGCTTGATAACCAGGATGCCGCCCTTGTTCGGCTCCTCGATGGGCTGCCCCTCCCGGTCTACGATGTCCAACTCCGCGCCGGGCAGGGGCTTGCCCACCCGTCCGGGCTTGGACGTCATGTTGGCCAGGGTGCCCAGGCAGGGGCCGCCGGTCTCGGTCTGCCACCAGTTATCCACCATGTAGGCCCATTCGCCGCTGCCGCAAATGTGCTCGTAGGCCCACTTCTGCGCCTCCGGGTTCAGCGGCTCGCCGGCGCAGGTCAAAAAGCGCAGCGACCGCAGGTTGTACTGACCGGGCAGATCGTCGCCGAAGCGCATCAGCATCCGCACCAGCGTCGGGGCGGTGAATATGACGTTGACCCCGTACTTCTCGATAATCTCGTAGAAAATGTGAGGGCCGGGGAAGTCGGGCGCGCCCTCCCGGAAGACGGTGGTGGCGCCGGCGATGAGCGGGGCGTAGACGATGTAGCTGTGGCCCACCACCCAGCCGATGTCGGACATACACCAGAAGACGTCGTTGTCCTTGACGTCCCAGAAGTTCTTGAAGTGGTAGTAAGTGCCAACCATGTAGCCGCCGTGGACGTGCTGCACCCCCTTGGGTTTGCCCGTGGTGCCGCTGGTGTACAGGATGTAAAGCGGGTCTTCCGCCTCCATTACCTCGGCGGGGCAGTCAATGTCGCTTTGGTTGAGCAGAGTGTCGAAGTCCACCTCCTTGGGCCCCAGCGGCGGTTTTTCGTCTTCGCGCCGCCAGACGATTATGTGCTGAAGGAAGTCCAGCCCGGGGACTGCGGCGTCGGCGATGCCCTTGAGATCCACCCGGTTGCCCCGGCGGTAGCCCGCGTCGCCGGTAATCAGCACCTTGGCCTGGGCGTCCAGGATGCGGTCGCGCAGCGAACCGACGCTGAACCCGGCATAGACCACGCTGTGGATGGCGCCGATGCGGGCGCAGGCCAGCATGGCGATGGCCCCCTCGGGGGTCAGGGGCATATAGATGACCACCCGGTCGCCCTTGCCCACGCCCAGAGACTTGAGGCCGTTGGCGAAGCGGTTGACCAGTTGGGCCAGCCGTCCGTAGGTGAAGACCCGCTCTTCGCCGGTCTCGCTCAGCCAGATGAGGGCGGCCTTGTTCTTGGTGGGCGTGTTCAGGTGACGGTCCAGGCAGTTGTAGGTGATGTTGCACTGGGCGCCCAGGAACCACTGGAAGTTGGGATAGTCCCACTGGAACACCTTGTCCCAAGGCTTGAACCAATCCAACTCCTGGGCTACTTCGGCCCAGAAGCCCTCCGGGTCGTCCATCGAGCGTTGGTAGGCGGCTTCGTAGTCTTGGAGCGTGGCTTGGCGCGCGACGTGGGGCGGCGGCGGAATGGAGCTGGTTTCTTGGAGCAAGTGGTCAATTTGTCCCTGCTGTACCATGATTGTTCTCCTTTAGGGGATGCGTTTGGGTATATGTAATACTCCGGCTACCGCCGGCCTATTCTTGGGATGGAGAGTCCTCGGCAAATTTGGTCGGCCAGCACGTTTTTAATCTCGGTATGCCGGGGAACGGCTTGAGTTTCCCCGGTAGCGGGGTTGACCCACGGGGTTGCCCCACTATGTATGAGAACGCCCTTGCCGGAAAAGTTCGCAACCGTTGCGCCGGAGATGCCGGAGCAAGTCGTTCAGCTTCATACTCGTTCAGCTTCATACAATGTAGTTTGCCCCGTCGGGAAGGGCATCGGGGAGGACAATGGTTTCGGGTTTGATTCCGTAGGGAACGCCCCGCATCCCGCTTTCGCGGCGGTGCTGAAGGATGAGGGCGATTGCTTCGGCCAGATTGGTTTGGCATTCGTCCTTGGTCTCGCCCTGGCCGTTGGCCCCGGGGATTTCAAGGCAATATCCTATGTACCAATCGTCGTCCTTTTCGTAAATCACGGTGAATTCGTTGTGCATTGTTTGGACCTCCCGAATTAACACCACCGGCTTCTGTTGTTGCCGTTGGCTGGGCCAGATGCTCTTTAACCGCCCGGCTTCTTGCCGCGCCTTCCTCACTAACTGCCTCGCCATGCCTTAAAACCCGTGCGCCCGAGTCTGCGGAAGGGAGAGCCTCGGCCATATTTTTCTGTTTCCAACCCTTCTGCACCACTCCCCAGGCATGGAGCCGGCGGGCTTCCGGTTGGCTGTTCAGCAATCACACTATGCGTGGGGGCGATTATCTCACAGACTCAGTTCCATGTTTAGATAATCATTCACGTTTCAGTAAGCCCTCTAAAAATCCTGGTCGGCGTTCGACCCTGAGTTTGTCGAAGCGCCGTCTGCCGGTGGTTCACCAGGCTCACCACGCCACCGCCCGGGAATGGAAAGACCCGGAGCCAAATTCCGGGCAATCGCAGGGTCTTTTGATTTTCTGGAGACGTGGGCTACGTTGGGGGATTCATCCCCCAAACCCCCTGAATTGGGGTGGTCTGGCAATGCAGCGCTGAACTTGCCGGAGGAATGATGGGGAATGACGGGGAACAATTAAAAGACCCGGGGCCAAATTCAGGGCAATCGGGAAGACGTTGCAGGTTGGTGGTATATTAGGGGCGCTGACAACGGCGGCCCGACGCAATCAAGGCCAGTCCGTCGGCAGGTTAAAACCGGCAGGACAAGGAGGAGCGAATGCTGGCGTTTCTGGGCGGCACCGGACCCGAGGGGAAGGGACTGGCGTTGCGGCTGGCCTTGGCCGGCGAGGCAGTGGTCATCGGCTCCCGCGAGGCGGACCGGGCGGCGGCCGCCGCGGCAGAGTTGTCGGGCATGGCCCGGGGTTTGAACATTACCGGCGCCGAGAATTCAGAAGCGGCGGCCCAGGCCGAGACGGTGTTCCTGACCGTGCCCTACGAAGGCCAGCGCCCGTTGCTGGAACAGGTGGCCGGCGAGTTGTCGGGCAAGGTGGTGGTCAACGTCATCGCCCCTATGGGGTTCCGCCGGGGCCGGGGGGCCTTTGCCGTGGACGTGCCCGCCGGTTCCGCCGCCGAGGAATCCCAGGAATTGACGCCCGGATCCTTGGTGGTGTCGGCCTTTCAGAACGTCAGCGCCGAAGAACTGTTGCAACCGGGGGGTTCCGTCCCCGGCGACGTGGTGGTTTGCTCAGACCACGCCGAGGCCAAGGCAGCGGTGATGGCGTTAGCCCGCTTAATCCCGGACCTGCGCCCGGTGGATGGCGGCGCGCTGGCCAACTCCCGCTATGTGGAGCAGATAACGCCGCTGCTGGTCAACATCAACCGCATCTACCGGATTCACGCCGGCATCAAAATCGTGGGCGTCGAGGACTGAGAATCCCGCTAGTGGCGAGCTTGTCGAACCAAAAGCAGGGGGTTTGGGGGATGAATCCCCCAACGTGCTCCGGCCCCGTCCCCTGCCCGAAAGGTGGGCACTGAGTGGCATCAAAGGCAGCCCCAAACTAATCAGAGGAGGACTGAATTATGCCAAGAGTAATCATCAATCTTCAAGACCCGGCTGACCTGGAGCAGGTCAACGGAGTCTGGCGTTTCGGCGGCGGATACGTCCCCGGACAGCCCAACGAGGGCATCGTGTCCCAGGCCGAGGGCAGCCCGGCCCGTCTTCCTGATTTCGACGACTCCGGCTGGGACGTCATCAGCGACCTGAGCAAGTGGCACTCCCAGGGTGTCGCTTTCGCCTGGTACCGCATCAAGGTCACCGTGCCGGCGTCGGTGGGTGGGCGGGACTTGGCCGGAGGGCGCTGCCTATTCGAGACCTGCGTGGACGACTACGGGGAGATTTGGGTTGACGGCGACTGCAACCGCGACCGGGGAACCATTCAGGGATTCAACGTGCCTCAGCGGGTGGTGGTTGATGCCGAACCCCATGCCGGCGACGAGCACACCATCGCCGTTCTGGGCGTCAACGGCCCGTTGGGCGCGCCTGGCGGCGCGGTGTTCGTCCGATACGCCTTCCTGGCCTTCGAGTGGCGGGAAGTCCCCCTGTAACAACCTGCCCCGGTGGGTCGAGGCAACCTGGAGAACGAAATCGGGGCGGGATAAACTCCCGCCCCAATTATTTGTCCTTTGCCATTTTTATAGTGAAGGAGTTTCTGTTTGGTTTAACCACAGGCATTCGTGAATCATTTCATGTCGCATTTCATGTCGTAGGATGATTCAAGAACGGCAATCACGTAACGAATGGTATCCTCGTCGTTAGGATTGACTACGCACTTCCAACTCTGACTAGGTTTGCCATTAGTGCAATTCTCGAACATTCCTCGCGGGTCGCAAAAGGGTTGGTACGCATAGACCATGTATTTTCCAGCGTTCGAGCGGGCCATGTTGAACCTAACGAACCCGACCAATTGCGCACCGGGTTTCTTGACGTTGTAGCCATTGTCTCGCTCTTTCAAGCAAACGCGTCGTTCAATTCGGCCAATGAGGTCCTTCGCGAGTTCTAACTGGTTCATGTTTGCCAACTGATTAGCCTCCATCACCTGGGCAGACCGTTTTCGTCGTAGAGTTCGTCCTGCCAGGCTTTGGATGGCGGATTGCTCTCGTCGTATTCGTCCGGGTGTTCTTCCCGCCACCGACGTCCGACGGCGGAAATTCTCTCCAATTCCCGCAACGTGGCTGCGATTTCCTCGGGTGTCGGTTTTCGCCTTCGCCTGGGGGTTTTGGCGTCCAATTCGTCCAGCGCCATCCGCAGGACCAACTGGGGCGCGTCCTGACCCCGCAGGCCCAGCCGCTGGGCCAGGTCGGCGATACGGGCCTCGGTTTTTGGATCCAATGTCGTTGCCATTGGGAACGTATACCGCCCAGCGGTTAGTCCTCCTCCTCCTCCTCTTCGTCGTCCAACTCGACCTCGGTGTAGCCCATCGCTTCCAGCTCGGCCCGTACCCGCGGGGCGAACTCGGCGGTGGTGCCGGATTCCGGGACGGTTATCTCAATCTTGCCGCCGCCGGCGCGGGAGACCGAGCCCGGGTCTTCCTTGGTCAGGTCCACGCTCACCGACTCCCGGTGAATCCCCATCAGGTCGGTCACCGAGAAGATAACGTTCATGTCTTCCATGTTGATGATGACGTCGGGCATGACAATCAAACCTCGCCCTAATTCTCTGGAACCGGCCATTCGGTGCCGCCCTCGGCGGGACGCTCCCCTGCCGGCAAGGCCAGGCCGTCGCTGACCACCTGCCGGAATTCCTGCAAAATGACCTGGCCCCATTCCTTGCCGTGGGACACCCGGAAGGCGGTGCGCTTGCCCCGGGTCAACGCGCGGGCGTTGTCGGCCTGGGCGTCCGCTTCCTGGGCGACCTCGGCCGCGATGGCGTCGTCCATCGCGTCAATCTGGGGCACCAGGCCGCGGGCGGTCTCGATGAACCGGGCAATCTCCTCCATATCCCGGTTCAAGACCACGAACACCGGCACCGTGTTGGCCCGATGCTCCGGCACGAAGGTGTTGGTCAGGTCCACTTCCTCGTCCCGGTTGAACACGCCCACGTTAATCTTGCTGCTGCTATCGGCCAGGCGCAGGATGGCCGGGGTCGTGCTCACGGCGTCGCCGCACCATTCGGCGTGGAAGACCGCCAGATTCACCGGCTCGCTCAGCCCGTCGAAAAACTCCTGCACCTCGCCGGGAATCTCGATGGACTCGTAAATCGCCTCAAAGGGGGCCTTGTTGACCTTCATTTGCTCAATGTAGGCCTGGGTCGCCAACGCCTCGGAAAACTTATCTGCGCTCAACGTCATTTCGGTTCACCTCCAGGGCAGAATCGGGATACCGGGGACGGACGGGACCGGGGACGAATGAGACCGCGGCCCGGCGCTCCCAGGTTGATGCCTGTAGTTTCGCAGTAACGCCGCTCGTTGGCAATGGCCGCCGCCTCGGTTATCTGCCGGCCCGGAACGTGATAAAATCGTCCCGGACCGTTGGGGATGCTTCACTTCCTTTTCCCCGACGCCGAATCCTGACATTGAAGGTTGTTCAATTGGCAACGGACCGCCCCGGACACTACCTGAAGTATGCCCTATTTTGCCGGGACACCGAAGAAGGTCCCGGCGACGACCTGACCTTCAAGGGGATTATTGACCTCTTTGAAGTCGCCATGCCCACCGAGCCGCCCAGCGGCGGCGCTCCCCTGCTGGGCGAACTGGAAGCCAACCTGGCCTTCTGCATCGCTGGCGCCACCCCCGGCAGCCACGAATTGCAGGTTGCCATCCGCGCCCCGGGCATCCCGCTGAGCACGCCGCCGCCCGAGACCATCACCTGGGACGAAGGCATCATGTTCCAGCGGTGGATTAAAGCCTTTCGCATTCCGGTGCAGCGGCTGGGCCGGCACGTAGCGGTCATCTCGCTCGACGGCGCCCCCATAGGTGAGGGCAGCTTCATGGTGCGGTTCCGGGAGACAGGCTCCGGCGGTTAGGCGTAGCCCTGGGCGCGCGGATTCCCTATGACATTTGCCGGTTGACTGCGTTGGGTTTGGCAGGTAACAATTGTGCGCCCATCACGTATGCACTCGGGAAGAGCTAATGGTCACCTTACCAACCAGGGTTGCGGAGCACAATTCCACTCATCGGGATGAGTTGTTGTCCCGTTACAGCGACCGGATTGTGGTCAACCGACACACGAACCAAGGATCGGTTTCCCAGCACAAAGACGACGGAAAGAGTGTGGGCAGTACCCCAGCAGTACCCCAAGGATAGCTTAGGTTCCGGTTAGAGGGCTGGTATTACCTCGTCGCACAACAGTGCCAGAGCCTCGTCCACATCCGGGCCCAATTCGGAGAACATCAGCTGGCCGAAGCCCTGTTCTCGGGCCGTGTCCCGCACCTCCAGCATCCGCTCCAGGCAGTCCCCCGGCGTCCCGGCGATGAAGATAGCGTCAATCATGGAGTTGGTAACCAGGTCGTCAAACTCCTGCTCCGTTGCGCCGTTCTTGTCCGCCTGATGCAGCCGCTCAATCTCCGGCAGAGCCACCCCTAACCGCTCAATGTCCTCCGGGGTGTAGCCCTGGCGGTACATATTCAGGACCCGGCGGCCCGCGCTTTCCTTCACGAACTCCCTGGCCGCTGCTGCGTTTCGAGACAAGGAAATCTTGATTTCTGCCACCTTGGGGACAACCTCACCCTGCCGTTCCGGGGGCAGCGCGCCGTCAAAGGTATCCAGCAATTCGGGAACCCGCCCAGTACGGAGGGCCGCTACATAGTGGCCTCCGAAGATTAGGCCGTCCATGTTTTCCCCGCCCACAGCCATCCCCAACGGGCCGTTGCTGCCGCAGTAAAGTTGTACCGGCGACGCCGGGCTGAAATTCAGCCGGAAGGTGGCGGAAGGGTTGAAGTGGTAATAGTCCAAGAGGTTAGGGTAGTCGGCGAAGCAGACTCCCTCGCCGGCCAGCAGCCGACGCAAGCTCTGGGCCGTCTCCCGGAGCATACTGACCGGCCGCGGCGTACGGATGAGCGATGGTGTGCGGGAATTGCCCCGGCCCAACCCGATACTCAGTTCCCGCCCGTCCATCACCTCGCTGAGGGTGGCAATCATATCCGCCAGGTCAACCGGGTTGCGGAAATACTGGACGGTGACCGCGGTGCCCAGCTTTATCTTGAGGTGGCAGGCCATCGCCGCCAGGGTTACAAAGGACTGGCGGCTCCTCAAATTGTCGGTAACCCAAAGCTGGGCCACGCCCTTGGCCTCCGCCTCCGCAGCCAGGTCCACCAGGTGGGGCAAGGGAACGTGAGCATAGGTAGGTAAGTGAAATTGGACACCGGCTTCCAGTTCAGTCATAACTTTGCCGTCCTCGCTCAATGTTTATGGTAATTCGCGTAACTCTCCCCTCCCCGTTTTACCCGATGCGTATGCGGGTTTCACCTTCTGCTCTCCTTTACGCAGATTAAGCGGCCTCAAATTCCTCTACCCTCTCGGCAGCCTTTTTCAGTTGCGCTGCCGGTATATAATACTCCACCACGCGCTCGGAGGGTTATATGTCCCGGCCCACCGGCAGGACAATTGCAAAGTCCCTTTAATCGTTCGTCCTGAGGCTCTCGAAGGACTTCCTCGTTGACTTGCCCTCGTCGGACCGGCTCAATATCCACGGACTCAAAAGACTTTGCAATCGTCCCGTCCCACCGGGTTGTAAGTGGCGGCGGTATCTCGGCGCGCTGCCTTTTGCTAAGCCCTGGCCCATGTAGTTTTCTACTTCGTTGACCTGGGGTCTCTCCGGGAAGTTCTGGAAGACTTTCTTACCCCCCCAGTATTTTGACCGGATCGGTGGCCCTTTTCGTCTTCTTTCCGATCTTTGGGCAACGTCATCCCTGACCCGCTTCCTCAGACCGTAGTCGTCGTATCGTGGGGCGTTCACGGGCAGCAGGCCACGGTCCTCCGCGTACAGGAGCAACAGCAAACGGTAATTGGGCGACGGTTCAAAGCCGGATGTCCCCCCGCCAAGGGCGCCCCGCGGCTGGTGATCAAGCCAAGGTTGACTGTCTGGGGCTTGGGCCAGGCGTCTTTCGGGTTACAATAGGTTAACAGGGTTCCGAAACCCCAATAAACGGCCACCCAGAGAATTACATGAACGCCGCCGCACAGTACGCTGCCTATCAGGACGCCATTGCCGCTCAGCTGGCCCGCATCTACGGACATGAGCCGCCCAGCGACCCGTGGAGCGGTCGCACCGCCAGTCTTTTCCGTTTTGATCCTCACCGGCAGTTGGAACCCAACCTGGAGGTAATCGCTTCCTGCGTCAGACCCGGCGACGTTGTGGTGGATGTGGGCGGCGGGGCAGGAAGGGTGAGCCTCCCGTTAGCGTTGCGCTGCCGGGAAGCCGTGGTGGTAGACCCGTCTCCGGGCATGGGCGAAGAGTTCGATGCCAGCCGGCAGGAGGCGGGTATCGCCAACGCCCGACGGGTCCAGGCGAGTTGGCTGGACGTTGACGGCATCACCGGTGACGTGGTGTTTTCCGCAGACGTGGCCTACTTCGTGCGGGACATCGTGCCCTTTGTGGAGAAACTGGAGTCCGCGGCACGCCGCCGCGTGATGATTACCCTGTGGAGCGCGGCCCCTCCCAACAGCGACGCTCCGCTTTTCTACCTGGTGTACGGGGAAGAACAGGCGCCGGTGCCCGGGTTCCGGCAATTGATGGCGGCGCTGTGGGAGATGGGCATTCTTCCCGACCTGCGGATGCTGCCCGAACCGCCCTGGTGGGAGGGGGAAGTGTTACCGACCAGGGAGGAGGCGCTGGAAATGGCAGTGGAAGGCCAATGGCTTCGGGAAGAAGACCGGCCCAGGGCCAGGAAGATGTTGGAGCGGAGCTTCGACCGGTGGTTCAGTTCAGGGGTTGATGGTTTTCGTCCGCAGTGGAGGGAAGCATCCCGAGAGCTGCTGATAACTTGGGAGAAGGCTTAGCCGGGATTTCCCTTGTTGGGAGTCCCCAGGCTCAGCGGGCGTCCCAAAATCCGTGGGCTATCCCCATCGCAACACGGCGCGGATTCGCTGCCGGACGCCGCGTGCCAACCGGGCGTTCTCCGATTTGGGCTAAACTCCCGCTCTTGCCACAACCGGCCAGGCTTGTTCAGAGGATTCTTAGACAAGGCGTTCGAACCTGCCGCCGACGGCAGAAGAGCCGCTAGCGGTCATCCATCTCTTGTCTGAGTCGCTCTTCTTGGTCGCGGAGTTCCGGCGGGCCGAAAATCGTGGACAAAATAGAAGAAAAGAAGTGGTGGAGCTGGCGGGAATCGAACCCGCTGCCTCTTCAATGCCATTGAAGCGCTCTCCCAAATGAGCTACAGCCCCACACAAAGAAGGAACGGTGCCCGTGGACACCGCTCTGACAATATATCAGACCCCGCGCTTTACCGCAAGAGCCTTTTTAGCCCGTAACAGTTCAGACTTGGTGAGATGAATTGGTTTCAGCCAAGGCTTTCATCCAACTGCCACTTTTTTAGGGGGGTTTGGGGGATGAATCCCCCAACGTAACCCAACCCCATATTCCGCCATCAGCCACTCTGCCCCCCTCAACCCTGAACAGTTACTTTAGCCCTGGTGGACGAACTTGACCACCGTCCGGCCTTCGCTGCCCTCGTAGGGCTCCACCACGTAGATGTCCTTGTGCGAGTCAACCCAGATGCCGTGGCAAGAACGATGGGTCAGGGAACCCCACTGCGCCAGCCGCTCGCCTTCCAGCGTCAGAATGCTGATGAGCCCGCCGTTGTGCTCAGCCACGTACACGATGTCGTCCTCGTCCACGTAGATGACCGCCGGCCCGATAAGCTTGCTGGGCCAGTCGGCCAGATGTCCGCCCTCCTGGTCGAACACCTGCACCCGGTCGTTTTCCCGGTCGGCGATGAACAGCCGCCCCTTGCGGTCAATCCAGCAGCCGTGGGGCAGATTGAACTCGCCGGGGCCGGAGCCGGGTTCGCCCCAGGACTTGATCAGTGCGCCGTCGGCGGTGAACTTGTGGACGCGGGCGTTGGCGTAGCCGTCGGCGATGAAAATCTCGCCGGCCTCGTTGATGGCGATGCCTGCCGGCAGGTTGAAGGGGTCACCGCCGTGGGTCACGTCCTTCCAGCCGTTGGAGCTGTAGTCGGTGTTGTCGGCGCCGGTGTTCGAGCGGAACCCCTTTTCCCCGATGGTCTGGAGCAGCTGCCCGTCCTGAGTGAACTTCATTATCTGGCAGTTGTTGCGCTCGACCAGCCAGACGTTATCCGCAGGGTCCAGGATGATGGCGTGGGGGAAGGCGAACAGTCCGTCGCCCCACGAGTTGAGGAAATTGCCGTCGCGGTCAAAAATCATGATGGGATGGCCCGGGTCTCGATTGAAGCAGTAAACCCGGTCTTGGGAGTCACCGTAAACGGCCGCCGCCGGCATCCTCCAACCCTCTGGCACCTTCGCCCAATCGGTGTGCATTTCGTAGGTGTACTGGCCTTCGCCGACTCTTGCTGTTGTCGTCACCGTCATTTCCTCCTAACTGCGCTGGTGGGGTAAAACTGCTGGGATTATGTCAGCATAACTGCCGGGGGTCAATTGAAATAATTCCGGTGAACCCAATTCCCGGTAACTGTCCAGACTTGGTGAGGTTAATTGTTTTCAGCCAAGGCTTTCAGGCAACTGCCAATTCTTTCCAGGGGGTTTGGGGGATGAATCCCCCAACGTAACCCAACCCCCATATTCCGACATCGGCCACTCCACTCCCTTTAACCCTGAACAGTTACCAATTCCGGTGAAGCAATTCCCGCCCAAAGGCCGTACCCACTAGCCACTGGCACCTGACCACTCCCCGGCGCCGCACCCGATGCCGCCAACGCCGAGTCCGGTCAGAATGCCCCGATCCCCGGCGTCTTCAACGGCATACTCCAAAGGGAATCCCCCGGAGTCAGGTACAACGTCCGGTTGTCCGGGCCGCCGAAGGCCAGATTGCGGGTGACCTCGCTGGTGCGCACCACTCCGGCCACCTCCCCCGAAGGCTCGATAACCCAGAACCCGCCGGAGCCGACGCAAAACACACGCCCGGCAGTATCCACCTTCATCCCGTCGGGAACGCCCGGCTCGGCGGATGACATATCGCAAAACACCCGCTGGTTGCTCAGGGTCCCGTCTGCGGCCACGTCGAAGGCTTCGATCCGGCGGTTGGGACAAAATTCTCCCCGCTCTTCCCGTCCCAAATCTTCTAACTCGGCCCGGCTGATGGCGACGTACAGAACGGACTCGTCGGGAGACAAGGCCAGACCGTTGGGGTACACGCACTGGTCCGTTGCCAGGTGGACTGTTCCCTGCGGGTCAACCCGGAACACGCCGGCAATGTCCATTTCCCGCAGCTCGGCCGGCAGCCGCAGCCCCGGGTCGGTGAAGAACAGGGTGCCGTCGAACCGGCAAATGACGTCGTTGGGCTTGTTGAACCGCTTGCCATCCCAGCGGTCGGCGATGACGGTGACTGCGCCGTTGGCATCCATGCGGGTAACCCGGCGGTGGTCGGCCCCCTCACACATAATCAGGTTTCCCTGCCGGTCAAAGGTGCAGCCGTTGCCCTCGCCGGTACCCTCCCGCACCACCGACACCTCGCCGTTGGTGTCCCAGCGCAGCAGGCGGCTGGCTTCCAGGTCAACAAAGGTAACGTAGCCTTCCGGATGCCAGAGAGGGCCTTCGGTTCTGCCCCAACCGGTGGTCAACACGGTGGGTTCGGATGATTCGACGATGTTGGACAAGTCTTCGGCCATGACAACCTCCCCTCGCCGTTGGTCTAAGTTTGCCGGGATTATAGCAGTGGGGGTCAGACCTGTATATTCCGGGACCAAGGCTGTAACTGTCCAGACTTGGTGAGCCAAATTGGTTTCAGCCAACTGCCACTTTTTCAGGGGGTTTGGGGGATTCATCCCCCAACGTAACCCAACCCCCATATTCCGCCATCAGCCACTCCGCTCCCCTCAACCCTGAACAGTTACCCAGGCTCGGTAAACCCGGTCAACCAAGAAGTCCTACGAGAGTCTCGGTACGAACAGATTAAAATGGGCAACTTAAAATGGGCAACTCGTAGCGGAAACTCGTAGCGAAGATGCAAGGCCGTGGTCCCGCTGCTGCGGGTTGTCCAACTTGAAGGAACGGGCGTATTATGCCCTGAGTGTTGCGGCGGCAGTCGCCTTGCCGTGACCGGAGATTTCCCACCGGAATTTGACCAGCCCAAACCGGCCAGAAGCAGCAAACAGATTCGCAGCAAGGGGATTCAGCAAGGGGATTCATTGAGCCTTTCAACCACCGGCAACCGGCGGCCCCGCGTGTTCATGGGGTGGTGGACCATCGCCCTGGCCGGGTTCATGCACTCGATCAACAGCTCCGCCTACAACAAGGGCTTTGTGGTATTCCTGTTGCCCGTCAGCCAATCGTTGGGGGCCAGTCTCGCCTCGACCTCTTTCATCTTCTCCCTGTCCCGGTCCGAAGGCGGGCCGGTGGGCCCCATCGCCGGCTGGCTCATTGACCGGTTCGGCCCCAAGCCGGTGCTGTTCATCGGCACGGTCCTGTCCGGGACCGGGTTTATCCTGCTGTCGCTGACCGACAACCTGTTCACCTTCGGCCTGGTCTACCTGGGCATGGTGACCCTGGGCAGCGACCTGGCCTTTTCCAACGCCCTGTCGGCCCTGGTGAACAACTGGTTCCACCGCCGCCGCGCCCTGGCCATGTCGTCCTACCACTCCATTTCATCGTTGGGGCCAGCCATCCTGGTGCCGGTCCTGGCCATCGTCATTGCAATGGGGGGGTGGCGGCAGGCCAGCTTGGCGGCCGGCATAACCATCCTGGTAACGATTCTGCCGCTGTGTTTCATGGTGCGCAGCACTCCCGAAAGCGTCGGTTTGCTGCCCGATGGCGGCCCGCCCTCTTCGCCCCGTCCCTCAACCGCCTCCGGCCGGGTACGGGTCCGCACCAGCGATGGAGTCGCCAACTACGAGTTCAGAGAGGCCCTGCGCACCTTCACCTACTGGCTCCTGCTGTTGGGGAGCATCCTGCGGCTGACCGCGAAAGCCGGGGTTATCCTGCACATCATCTCGATTATGGTGTGGAAGGGAATTGACGAACAGACCGGCGCCGTTATTTTCGGGTTCCTGCTGTTCCTGGGCGTTCCGCTTTCGCTGATTTTCGGATGGCTGGCCGACCGTTTTCCCAAGAACTGGGTGCTGTGCTTCTCCGGCCTCAGCGGAATGTTGTCGTTTCTGCTGCTGGCTATCCCGGCGGTTTCCATCTGGCTGGTTTTCGCCTTCGTGGTCCTGTTTGCGATTGCGGAGACCAGCGGCTCAAACAACTGGGCCACCTTTGGCGACTACTTCGGGCGTCAGGCCTACGGCCGGCTGCGGGGGATTACCCAACTGGCGTCCAGCCCCGGGGTGCTGATGGCGCCGGTGTTCGCGGGTTGGTGGTACGACCGGACGTTGGCGGACGACCTGGCGGGCAGCTATGCGATGCCGTTGTGGGTGTTCACTGGGTTTTTCGCCTTGAGCTCGTTGTGTTTTGCGATAATGCGCAAGCCGGGCATTTACCCGGGAGGGGAACCGGAAGAGGTTGCCGTAACTGCCGAACCCGGAGTCGGATAGTCCTGAACCGGGGGGCTTGCAGGCGGATCAAACGCGGTTGCCCCGGTGACACTTGCCCCTTTCCAATTCCGGCAACGCCCCGCTGCCATATTGCTTGAGAGGGTTCCGTTCGTTGGTAGCGGATGGTCTCGTAGGCGTAGAAGGGGTTTATGACTGGTGTGCTATACTTTTCTTGTACAATAGAAGTCGGTGGGGTTTTAGTTGACGACTTGGTACGCAACAGATTGGTTTCGACGTCACGCCATAGTCGCTCCATTCGGAGTCAGCTTCGTAACTTGGGTCCTGTTTTGGTTAGACCAAGAGCATTGGGCTTTTTGGCGTGATTTGCAAAATGCAACGTCTCTAATCGACCTCGGTGCGGCCCTGTACACAATGTTAGCGGTCGTTTTGGATGCAGGAGGCAGAAGAGTGTTTTACACGATTGCAAAATGGCAAGAAGACAAAGCCAAGCGGGAAAAAAACGTCCGGGCTTTTTATGAGAAGCAATTCCTTGACCAATTGCGTGATTGGGTTAAGGAAGGCCGAACATTAGAGGATTTCGTAGCGGAGCGTTCAACGACGGCCAACGGTTCCAGTTCCAAAGAAACGGGTTAAAGGATACCCGGTCTTGCGGGCTATCCGCCATTAGCAAACGGAACCGTATTGTCTTCGAGGGTAGCGCCAACGAGAGGGACAACGACAATGCGCCGAAGTTAAAATGCGGCCGCCCCGGTGACACTCGCCCCTTTCCGACCCCGGCAAGTTCAGTGCTACATTGCCAGACTACCCCAATTCAGGGGGTTTGGGGGATGAATCCCCCAACGTAGCCTCCGTCCCCAGAAAATAAAAACCCCCTGGGTAATTTCCCCGCCTTGCGTTGACAAATCAACACCCAATAAGTAGTATCGGGTCTAAAAGGCGCAGACCGTATTACTCCATGCGGACGATGCACCAGGCGAGGAGGTGGACGGCATGGCCACGGTAGACCATCGCACATCCTATTGGGAACAGGCTAGGGATCAGGGGTTCGACCTTTCATGGCTGAGCCAGTTGGAAGAGAACATCACCGGCCATGAGGTCGAAGAGGTCTCCGCCAACGACACCGGTCGGGTCCAGGGGTCAATTCCCCGCAACAACATGGCCCGGTTCGGGGCATACACCTTCAAGACCAAGAGCGAGGTCTGGGCCCACAACCTGACCAAGCTCTACCACGAATTTGTAACCCGGCAGTGGAGTTCCGCCACCGACATTCCGTGGGAGACCATCGGTGACCTGCCTGACGACATCGAGGCCGCCGAGTGCCAGTTGGCCACCTTCTTCACCCAGGTCGAGTTCGTCGCATCCGACGTTCCCGGCAGGTTTATCTCCACCATGTCACCGGACTACCACGAAGTCAGACTTGCGCTGCTGGCCCAGGTGATGGACGAGTCCCGGCACCTGGACGTTTTCCGCAAGCGGGCCCTGTCCAACGGCGGCGGCCTGATGCGCATGACCGACAGCGTTAGCGACGTGGTGGGCGGCAGCACCGACAACGCCCGAGAGTTCACCGAGTTGTCCTCCCGTCTCCATATCACCGGCGAGGGCAACGTGCTGACCCTCTTCCGTCTGGGCGAGATGATGGCGTACAACGAAGCCGAAAAGGCTATCTACCGCCGCTGCGCCCAGGACGAGGCCCGGCACGTCGCCATTGGCGTGCTGCACCTGCGCTACATGAACGAGTTTACCCCGGAGCGGCGCGAGGAAATCCACTCCTACCTGGACGAAGGCGAGGCCCGCCAGTCCACCGGCGCCGGCGGGGAGAACCCGGCGGGCCGCAACCAGCTTACCAGCGACGCCCTGGCGGTTTTGCTTGGCGGCGGCAAGGACAAGGTGGACGAAGGCCAGAAAATCCTCATGGCCATCCGGCAGCGCCAGGTCAAGGAATACTTCCAGCGGCTCAAGTCCGCCGGCTTCGACGACCGCATCGCCAGCGGCCGGGTCAACCCGTCGCTGCTGGAAGCCTACCACGGCGCCGCATAGCCGGACTGCGATGCTGTTCCAAGACCTCCCCCGAGTCTTCGCGGGAGGTCTTGCCGTGTCTGACCCTGCCGTCCGGTCCGGCGGAGACCAATTCCTCCCTGCCCCAGCCCTTGAGGACAGCAATGGCCCTTAACGACGAACATAAGCCCGACCCTCCGGCAGACCCGTCGCACGGCGAGTCGCACAATGAAACGGAAACGCACAATGACTCGTCCGGCGAGCCATCTGCCGAACCCCCTGCCGCCGCGCCGCCGGCACCCAGCGCCCAGCCCCTAGCCTGGATGAACGACACCCTGGAATGGGGAATCCGGGCCCGTCCGGGGAAGCACGGCATGACCATGCGGGCGCTGAACCTGGGCAGCTACGGCGAAATCCCCGATTACAGCCCCGACATGAGCCGCCGGCCCCGGGGAGCCTTCCCCATTCCCGGCGTTCCCCGCACCGACGTATATTCCCTGAGCGCCAAGGTGGACATCTGGGCCGACAACGCCGTGGACTTGTACGAGGAAGCCATCCAGCGGCGATGGATGCCCCACGCCGACGTTGACTGGGACGCGCTGACCCCGCTGCCCCGCGACGTGGAGTTGGCCATGCGCCAGTTCTGCACCGAGCTGGCCCAGCAGGCGTCCATCGAGACCGACGTCATCGGCCAGTGGCTCCACCGCATGAACTATGCTTACCACGAGGTCAAGACCTTCCTCGCTACCGAAATTTTCGACACCGGCCGCCACTACTCCGCCTTCCGCCAGCGGGCTTTGGCCAACGGCGGCGGCTTGGGCCTGGAAAGCTTCGGGCAGTTCAACCGGCGGCTCGTGGAGGCCCGCAACGGCTGGACCGAAGTGGCGCTTTTCCTGTACGTGGTCCGCGGCTCTCTTGCACTGTTGCTCTATCGCTACGGCGAAGCCTACGCCCACCACGCCGGCGACAAGTACCTGTTCCGCCGCTGCCTGGAAGACAAGGCCCGGCACATAGCCTACGGTATGGCGCATCTGAAGTACGCCGTGGATAACCGCGAACCAGGTTTCGCTCTGGGCCTCAACAATCTCATGCGCAGCGTTGAGCGGGACATGGCCCAGGAATTGGCCGACCCGGTGCTGTGGGAAGCCCTTGCTATCATCATCGGCGGAGGCGTCGCCAACATCGCCGCGGGCATGGCCAAGGTGAAGGACCTCCAGCAGCAGTACATCGAGCATTACCTGGCCCGCATGAAGTGGGCCGGCATCGGCAAGACCGAAGCCAATCTGTCGCCGGACCTGGCCGTCTACCTGCGCCGGGAAGAAGCTGACCGGGAAGAAACTGGCCGGGAACCGGCCCGGGCCGAGGGGTGACCGGTGCCGATCTACGAATACCGCTGCCGCCAATGCGGCGGCGTCAACAGCGTGTTCCTGCGCTCCATGAGCTCGCCCGACCCGTCGGACTGCCGGCTGTGCGGTGGTGCCGGGTTGCAGAGGATTATCTCGCGTGTGGCCTACCTCCGGTCCGATGCGGACAAGCTGGAGCAGCTAGACCCCAAGTATTACAAGATGGTCGACCAGGCACTTTCCAACGCCCCCGCCGACTCGGACCCGGGGTTTCACATGAACAAAATGGTCCCCTTCAGCCGGGCCAAAGAGACCGGTGAACCCTATTTCAAGGAGTAGCCGGCCGTTGAAGGGGCAGGTTGCAGGAGTCGCCGGCGGTTCCCCGGTTGGCCGGCCCAACCCCATTCCGGTTTACCAAGCGCCAGGAGGCATCACAGGAGGCATCAGATGAGCGCCCACCGGGCGGCGGCAATAGCATTCCCATCGGTTGAGTGGTTTCAGCATCTCCAGGAGTTGGTCAACAACGACCCGGAGTTTCGACGCATCGGCAGCGTGGACGCGGTCATGGGCGTGAAGGTGGGCGAGCGGGTCTTCATCATCACCTTCGAGGCGTTCGAGTGTTCCGAGGTGAAAGAGGGCACGGAGTACGACCTGATTGACGCCGATTTCTTCCTGGAAATGACCGTGGAGCAGTGGCGCGACCTGGTTGCCAACACCCGGGAAAACGACGGGGCAGATCTGCGGCACACCCTGAACACCCTGGACTTGATGATTGACGGCGGAATCTCCAACAACGCCACCGGGGACCAGCTCCGGGCCGACATCTTCTTCCGGGTCAACCAGAGCCTCCAGCACTTCTTCGACAGCTCCGCCAAGGTCGAAACCGTCTTCGATCCCTGAGCCTGCTTAACCTGTTAGTCCAGTGGCCTTCCCCATCGTTAGTCCTCAGGCTCTCGAAGGACTTCCCTATCGGTTCGCCGACTCTCCGGCCTCATTCCAGAGGCGTCCGCCGATGGCCAGGGCAACAACCACGTACAGCGCATCAACTAGCGGGAAGTAAATGAGGTGCGACGTAACGGCGTCGCCCGTTTCGCTGGCGGGATTCAGGGTCCAGAACCACTCCCAGAAGAACCACATAGTCAGGACGATGACCCCGTAGAAAATCAGGTTGACCCCCACCCGGTCCAGGGTGGATACGCTGCCCGCCTCCCGGTTTCCCAATGCCCGCTTCCAAACCAGGCCCACGACCAGAGCGACTAACACCGTCCCGGCCATGAACCAGTTCATAATCTCCCATAAGGGGTAATCGGGCGACCCGTCGTGGTACAGCGGCGTCACCGGCAGGTGGACCGCCACCACCACCCCGGTCAATACGAACCAGGCTCCCAAAACCCGTTTCAACATATCCATAATGCTGTGCCACCTCCGTCGGGGCGGGTCCATCTCAACCGTTCGTCCCCCGTCTCCCCCGGTGCAGGCTCAGAGGCTATCGAAGGACTTCCCTGGGAATCGTCTCAGTCCTGCCCGTACCAGCCCGGATGGACCGCCTGAATGCCCAACTGCGGCCAGGCGGCCGGCGCGCTGCATCGCTCCAGGCGCTCTTCCAGCGGCAGCGCGTCATCCCAGTTGTAGGCGATGATGCGGCGTCCGTTCCAGTGGCCCGCCTCGTCGGACGCAACCCAGACCACCGGCGACTGCATCACTTCGGGCTGGATGAGCGTGTTGGCGCTGGCCCCTTCCGGCGGCAGCACCATGTTGGTGGCCGTAGCCCCGCCCGGCGTAACCACGTTGGCGGTAACTCCCGTCCCCTCCAGGTCCTGGGCCATAATGGCAACCAGGGCTTCGTGGCCGGCCTTGGAAGGCCCGTAGGGCGCGCCGCCCTTGCGCCACATGGTGTCCATGCTGGTCGTGACGCTGATAATGCGGCCGAATCCCTGTTGTATCATGTGACCGGCCACGGCGTGAGACATGATGAACGGCCCGCTCAGGTTCACGGCGATAACCCGCAGCCAGCCCGACGGTTCGATGTCCCAGAAGTCGGTGCGCCTGCCGGTGACTCCGGGAGCGGTGAACCCGCCGGAACGCAGGTTGATGCCGGCGTTGTTGACCAGGATGTGAAGCCCACCCATCTCGCGGATGGTACGTTCGACGGCCTGCGAAGCCGATTCCGGGTCGGTCACGTCGGCGACAATGGGCAACACCGAGTTGTCACCGCCCAGCTCCCGCATATCGTTGGCCGTTTGGTCCAGCCAGTCTTCGTTGATGTCCAGCATGGCGACGCGGGCCCCGGCCCGCACGAGGGCGGTGGTGATGGAACGGCCCATGCCGATGGGGCTGGCCGCTCCGGTGACGATGGCGACTTTGCCTTGCAAAACTCCCGGTGAAGTTGTCATTGACCTGCTCCCTGTATTCTGCGCTCAAACCCCGGATATGCCGCCACGTATAATAGCGACGCCGGCGGGAAAATAGGTACCGCTCCCGGCGCCGCCATTATACGTGCCGTCTCTGCGCCCAACAAGGAAACCGTCAGGCGGGCAGAGAATACGCGAAGTCCCTCAATCCCGTAGGTCCGCGGACCTCGAAGGACAGGGCAATCGCGTTACGATTGTTTTCGCATAACGTGACACTTGCCCCTTTCCAACTCCGGCATCTCCCCGCTACCATATTTCTATTACTTTGGATTGGCCTGTGTGGGGCTGGCTTGCCGGGAGTTTTCCCGGGCCAATCGCGCTCCCATCGCACTCCCATCGCAAATGGACAGATTGGTTCCGTTGGCTTATAGGCGGTGGGTAAAACCGCACCAAATTAGCAGTTCTGCTATACTTAAGCCCACAAACTGGAGACTGCATAAATGTCGAAGGCGGGGCGGCTTCTTGACAAATACTGGGTTCTTTACTACGTGGTTTATGCAGGATTATCCGTATTTCATCTGATTCAATTATGGAACCGTCTGCCCCAAGAAAGCCGCTCCGACCGTGTAGTCGCCTTTTTCGGTACAACCGGTGCGCTGTCCGATGCGTTCGGGACCTCGGCTGGCATCGCCGTGTTGTTCCTAGTCTTTGTGGAAGGGATAGGACGTATGGCTTTGCTCATTCCGGCAACGATTAAGAGAATCAAGCGGGAAGGGAAGCGGGAAGGGAAGCGGGAAGAACGCAGGGCATCCCGCCAACGCATGAAAGAGGCGTTGGAACGGTTCGGTGTTGAGCAAGACGGGGTTAAGCATCTTCCGATGACTCCCGAAGTCCAGGCTTTCCTGAATGTCGTTTCAGATCCCGATTGAACGGAACCTCGTCTTTGTGGAAGGGATAGGACGTATGGCTTTGCTCATTCCGGCAACGATTAAGAGAATCAAGCGGGAAGGGAAACGGGAAGAACGCAGGGCATCCCGCCAACGCATGAAAGAAGCATTGGAACGGTTCGGTGTTGAGCAAGACGGGGTTAGGAATCTTCCGATGACTCCCGAAGTCCAGGCTTTCCTGAATGCCGTTTCAGATTCCGATTGAGCGGAACCTCTGAGCCAATCCCGTTGCCTACAAGCAAACGGAACCGATAGATTGGCACAAAGTGAGACAGAAAAAACTTCCAGGCCCAAAATCGCCGGACCTGTTTCTCTCCCTTCCAGGGGTGACAAAACCAGACATTGCCCGGACATTACCGGACAAGACCCGGACAAAAACCCTCAGCCCCCACGCTCAAATGTCCGAAAATGTCCGCTTTTGTCCGATATTCTCAGCGTTTCCGCCTCCCCAACCGACAATTGGGCTGCGTCGCGGGCCGGCGGCAGCCAGACAATGATGGCTGGGAGCGGCAACGATTCCCCGGTCTCCCCAAGGGCAGTCTCAAAAACACCGGCGAACTTGAAGGGCGTACCACCTGGAAGAGGCGCCAATTTTGCGCCCGATTTATAACGCCTTTGCCCTGCTTCCTCGTTGAATCCATGTTGAATCCCTCCAGAGCCGCCTTTATACTGCCCCCCAGTCTGGAAGACCCGCGCCGCGGGCCCAACGCCCGCAACGGTTGGAGGCAGGATGCGCTTCGGTCATTTTTTCTATCCGATGAAGTTCGACGACTCCCGCGACGAGGAGGCTATTCAGGAGTGTTTGGCCGAGGCTGAGCTGGTTGAAAAGCTGGGGTTCGACGCTATATGGCTTGCCGAACATTACTTCACCGGCGAATGTGTCTACGGTGACCCCCTGGTCTTCGCCGGCGCCCTGGCGGTTAAGACCAAGAGCATCGAAATCGGATTCGGCATCCTGGAACTGCCCTTGCACAACCCGGTGCGGGTGGCGATTCAGACCGCCCTGCTGGACAACCTCTGCCAGGGACGGTTGATCGTCGGTACTGCCAAAGGCTCCAACTACAACGCCTACGAGTACATCGGGTTTGGTTCCAACCCCGCCCTGGGCGTCGAGCAGTTGGAAGAGGCCGAGGAGTTGCTGGTCAAGGCGTGGACTACCGACAACGTGGACTTCCAGGGCAAGCACTACCAGGTCTCGTTTCCGTCGGTTCGGCCCCGTCCCTATCAGAAACCCCATCCGCGGCTGACCCGGGCCTGCGTCAACGAGGAATCCATCAAAGAAATGGGACGCATCGGCCGGCCCATCCTGTTGCGGGGCCGCTCCACCAACTCCACGGCGGCCAGCATCCGCCTGTACCGGGACACCATGCAGGAAGCCGGGTTTGACGACGCTGCCATCGAACGCAACCTCGACCAGATTTGGGTCTGGCGGGAGATGCACCTGGCAGCCACCGACGAGCAGGCCCTGGGCGAATTTATCCCCGCCCAGCACGAGGCCTACACCAAAATGGAGGCTTACCGCACCGGCTGGAACCCGGCGGAGTACCTTATGGACCGGCAGGCCCCGCCGATGGGCCGCGAGGGGTACGCTGACGCGCCGGACCCGGACGCCTCGGAAAACGTGGTCGGCGGTCCCGACCGTGTTGCGGAACAACTGGCCCAAATGCGCGACGCGGGCATTCGCAACCTGATGCTCACCAACCGGGGCCTCATGTCCCCCGAACAGACCACAGCATCCCTCAAGCTGTTCAGCGAACGGGTCATGCCCCTCTTCCGCGACTAAAGGATTCGCTCAAACCATTCGCCCTGAGACCTTCGAAGGATTTCCTTATCCATGCCTGAAAAACCCTGTACCCGTCAGAATCGCATTAACCACAGAACCAATGTGACCAATACCGGGCTGGGGGAGCAGGCTGGGGAAGCACGCTAGGATGCGATGCGGCGAATGACCGGCTACTATTTGTATATTCTGGTTGGCTTGGTCCTGGCCTGCGTGGTGGTCGTGGGGTGCGCGGCTGAGCCGGCGGCGGAAGCTCCGGCATCCGCCCCAACCGTTTCCGGCGTTTCCGGCGAACTACCGCAGTCAACAACCCCGCAGTCAACAACCCCGGCCGCGCCCGTGTCCGCCGCATCGCTGCCTGCCGAAAGCAGCCCAGCGGCCACAGAAGCGCATCCAAACGCTACTTCAAACGCTACTTCCGCCACCGCATTCGTGGATTCCGGGAAACGCGACCTGCTGGCGCTATTGGCCCTAGCCTACACTCGTGAGCTGGCCGAAGATTTAGGTCCCAGAGAAAGCGCGACGGCGCAGGAGTTTAAGGCCGCCGAGCATCTGCTGGCCCGTCTTACCGGGTTGGGTTACGACCCGGAGTTGCAGGAGTTTGAGGAGAAGTCCCAAACGGCCGAATTGACCATCAACGCTGCGGAAGACGCGGAGACGGATTCCGAGTCGGTCCGTACCTCGCCTCTTAACGGCTCCGTGGCGGGGGATGTCTCTGGTCAGCTCGAGTTTGTAGGGCTGGCCAAAGCCGAGGACATTCCTGCCGAAGGGCTGGACGGCAAGATAGCCCTCATCGAGCGGGGCGGGATTACCTTTGGCAGCAAGGTGGAACAAGTGGCCGGCGCCGGCGCGGTGGCGGCGGTGATTTTCAACCGGGAATCAGGCGGGTTCCAGGGAACCCTGCGAGGGGAGAGCGCAATCCCCGCCGTCGCGATTTCCCGGGAAGCCGGGGCCAAACTGCGAGAGCTAATGTCCCGGCCTGACTTTGAGGTTTCCGTCGCGGTTCAGGAGACAGTGGAGCCTTCCCGGAATGTCATTGCCGAGCTGCCTGGAACCGGGGAAGGAGTAGTGGTCGTGGGAGCGCATTACGACACGGTCCCGGGGGTTAGCGGGGCCAATGACAACGCTTCCGGCGTTGGGGCGCTGCTGGTGTTGGCCGGGGAGTTGGCCGATAGGCCGTTCCCGTTCACCCTGCGGTTCATAGCCTTCGGGTCCGAGGAGACCGGGCTGAATGGCAGCAGGCATTACGTGGACTCGTTGACCGACGAGGGACTTGACGAGATCAAGGCCATGATCAACCTCGACGTCATCGGCGCTGGGGAGGAACTTCGAGTGACCGGCGACCGGTGGCTGACCCGTCACGTATCGGAAGCCGCGGCGAGGGAAGGCATCGCCCTTGGCGTCAGCAGGGGTTCGAGGCGCGGCGGCAGCGACCACGCCAGCTTTCGGGATGCCTGGGTCCCGGTTATCTTCTTCTACGCCGACGACATGTCGCGCATCCACACCCCCGACGACACGATGGAATTTGTCAGCCCCGGGCTTTTGGGCGAAACCGTTGTCTTGGTGCTGGACCTGCTGGAGTCTCTTGATGACTTGCGCGCCAGCCCGGTTTCCGGCCCTGGTTAATGCGGACTGACGTACGCGGACTGATGTACGCGGAAGTCCTTCGAGGGCCTCGGGACGAACGGGTTAAATGGGCAACTTGTAGCCCGAATGAAAGACCCTGCCGGCCAATCACCAGGCCGTTGAAAAAGGTTTTCTGCGGCTTTACACTTCCTCACGTGCTGCCAACCTCTGTAAAACAACTTCCTCTTTTCTCCACCGGATTCACTTAAGCCCGGGACCGTGGGGCCTGTACTTGCAGGCGGTCCCTTGGGCCATTGTGCCGCTGACCATCCCGGCTCCGGCGTTCCTTCCCCAAGACCCTTAGCAGTCGCCCCCAAGGTATTCCGTTGGATTACCCTGCCGTCTCCGCGCATTCGACGGCTCACCAACTTTTCGCTAGGGTTTTGTTTTGGAAGTTTTGCGTTGCCTCCCCAGATTCGTTCTGGTCAATGCTGTCTTGCTCTTGCTTCTGCTTGGCGTCCCAGCGTGTGCTTCCGGAGATGATGCTCCGGTCCTGAAGGTGGGGGAATCCCCGATCAGGACACGGTCCGGTTGGCCCGGCGGTACGAGTCCTTCACCAAGTACCTGTCCGACGAGTTGGACGTGCCGGTGGAATTCGTCCCCAGCGTGGACTACGCTGCTGTGGTGACGGCGTTTTCGCAAAATGAGCTGCAACTGGCCTTCTTCGGAGGTCTGACCGGGGTGCAGGCCCGCCTGCAAAACCCCGGGGCGCTGGCCATTGCCCGGCGGGAAAACGACGCCAGGTTTCATTCCAAGTTTATCGCCCGGGCCGACTTGCCCCTGGAGTCGCTGGAGGATCTGAAAGGGCGGGCCGGCGACCTGACCATTACCTTCGGCAGCCCCAGTTCCACCTCCGGGCACCTGATGCCCCGGCATTTCCTGGTCGAGGCCGGCATTGACGCCGACACCGGCTTTCGCGAGGAACCCAGCTTCTCCGGCTCCCACGACACCACCTGGCAGTTGGTGGAGAGCGGCGCTTTCGACGTCGGCGCGCTGAACGAGGACGTTTGGGACCGGGCAGTGCGCGAGGGTAAGGTGGACACGGCCAGGGCGCGCGAGTTCTACACCACCCCGGACTATTACGACTACAACTGGACGGTGCGGGGCGACCTGGATGAGTCCTACGGCAGCGACTTCACCAGCAAAGTGCAGCAGGCCCTCTGTCCTCCGGCATTTTGCCCGGGGCGGTCGCTCTGGGGCTGCACAACTACGGCGTCGTGGGTCGGTTGACCGCCGAAGTTGTGGAAAACCTGAACCCCGCCCCGGCTCGGGCGCTGCGGTCCAGCGGGGCCGGCAACCTGCAAGTCCTGCTGTACGGAATACTTCCCCAGGCGCTGCCCCAGTTCATCACCTACCTGCTGTATCGCTGGGAGGTGATAATCCGGACGACGGTGGTGGTGGGATTTGTCAGCGCCGGTGGATTGGGCCGGGAGTTTATTCTGCGGCTTAGCTGGTTCCACTACACCGACGTGACGCTGATTATCGTCTGGTACCTGCTGCTGGTGGTCGGGGTGGACTTGCTCAGCGGCTGGCTGCGCCGTTTAGCCCGGCCTGACTGAGTAGGGCGGGTAGGGAAGTCCTTCGAGAGCATCAGGACGAACGACCGGACGGGGACAAAGAGGTTGCCCCCTTGGTGAATGCGGGAGCCGAACGGCGCGTTAGTAGAACTGGACGGGGTAGATGACCTGAATGACCCGGCTTTGCTGGAGGGCTTCGAAGTAGGAGTGGGAACCCTCAGGGTTTTGCAACCAGCGCCGTGTGAAGTAGGCGCACAGGTTGGCGAGCTGGGTGCATACCGAGTGTTCCGCGGATACGTAGCAGAAGTTCTCCAGGACGGCGGGGGAGGGAATCTCGACCTCGTTGCGGAGGAACTGGTTCATAAACTGGGGGTCAATGGACTTGCCCTCCCCTGCGACCACCAGGCTGTAGTCCTTGATGGACAGGTCGGCTTCCATGTACCGCTCTGGGTCCACGTCCGCCACGCTCAGCTCGTCCACGTACAAATTCAGGGCGAACAGAAATTTGCTGATGGTGATTTCCGACGGGCTGCCCAGAAAGGCGTAGGGGCTGTCCTCCCGGCCCTTGGCGGTGGCAAATTCCTGCTTGTCTATGTAGGAGATGATGGCCGGAGTTTCGCGGCGCATCAGGATGTTAAGGCAGTCCTGGATTAGCTCGGCGCGTTTTACCGGACTCCAGGAGTTGAAGAAGCCGGTGCCCTGGTAGATTTGGGAAGGCTTTAACTCGCGGGGGGCGCCCGATTCACCCAGGGGATTGCCGAAGTGCCGGCGGCAAAGGGCGTTGAACTCGCCGTTGATGGAAATGCACTGCCCTTCGTGGACGATGAGGCCCAGATGGACGTGGTGCTTCTGATTGGCGTCGCCCAGGCTGGCGCCGGTGTCGCCGGATTCCCCCATGTAAATCAGGTACATATTCAGCCTCCAGAATATGGTGGGCGACTGCGGGACGCTTTCGGTGGCGACCCGCGCCGGGACACGGCAGCGAAACCGGGCACACCGGCCGCAGGCGGTTTACTACTCCGCGTCGGGTTGTTCCGCAGCTTCCTCGGGCATATCGCCTCCGGCGGCCTCGACTCTGGCCACTATGTCTTCACCGTCGGTGAGGACGGTTACCGCAGATGACAGGGTGATGTCGGCCACCCGGATCACGGCTTCGACGGAGTCCAGGGTTTGCAGATCAAAGACGACTTCGGAGGGGATGTCCAGAGGAAGGGCTTCCACCGTCAACTCCCGCAGCAGTTGTACGACCAAGTGGCCGGTGGGGGCATCGCCGGACAGGTTGATGGGCACCTGCGCCGTGGCCCGCACGGTGGAGCTCACGGCCATGAAGTCTACGTGCAGGATGTCGCCGCGGACCGGATGCCATTGAACTTCCCGGGGGAAGGTCAACTGCTCACCGGTTTCCCCATCCACCGTGATGACAATGGCGGTGGTCCCGCCGGACTCGGACAAGACCCGCAGGACTTCCCGCTGTTGGCATTGCAACGGACGCGAGTCCATGCCTGGGCCGTACAGGTGCATGGGGATGATGCCGGCCCGCCTCAACTGCTTAACTTTTTTGCCCAGGACTGTCCTGGGTTGTAGCGCCAATCTAACCGCCTCGGTGGTCATGGGGAAACTGCTCCTTGAAATAACCGGAAATGGGGTTGGCACGGGGTCGCTGGTTCACCGGCCCGCCAGCCAGCGTATATGATAGCACTGCACTACCGGAAAGGAAACCTCAGCAGCGGCGTGTAACAGTTCAGACTTGGTGAGATGAAGATGAATTGGTTTCAGCCAACTGCGACTATTTTCAGGGGGTTTGGGGGATGAATCCCCCAACGTAACCCAACCCCCATATTCCGCCATCAGCCACTCCGCTCCCCTCAACCCTGAACAGTTACAGCGGCGTCTACCGGCGGCTTTCATACTCTGAAGTTGTCGGGGAATCTGTTCGTGGTGAGCTTGTCCAACCACAGGCGGACGGCCTTCGGCAGGCTCGGTGCGGACAGGTCAACCGGACAGGTCAACAAGGAAGTCTCTTTAACCTTTTCCAGGCCCCTATAGCAAGCCTGGGACACGGAGGGAGCCGACCGGGGCATGGGAGAAAGGGGGCTGTTTGACGTTTCCTTTTGCGGGGCTTATTGCCAGGAACGGTAAAAGTGGTTGAGGGGGCCGTGTCCCTGGCCGATGGTAAAGGAGGAGCGGATGGCCTCGGTGACGTATTCCTTCGCCTGTGCCACGGCGTCGACCAGGGTGAAGTTGCGGGCAATTCCCGCCGCCACCGCCGACGCGAAGGTGCAGCCGGTGCCGTGGGTGTTGACGGTATCAATGCGCCCTACGCTGAACTCCCAGAACTCAGTCCCGTCGTAGAAGATGTCGGTGGCCGGGCCGTCGAGATGGCCTCCCTTGACCACAACGCTTCCGGCGCCCATGCCAACAATCTGCTCCGCAGCCCGGCGCATATCGTCCAACGACGCAATCTCGAAACCGACCAGCGTTTCCGCTTCGGGGATGTTGGGCGTAACCACTGTTGCCAAAGGGAGCAACTGTTCGCGGAGCGCACGGACCGCGTCATTTCGCAACAGAATGTCCCCGCTCTTGGCCACCATTACCGGGTCCATCACCACCTTTTGCACCCCGTGCCGGCGCAGGGCATCGGCGACCACACCGACGATGGCGCTGCTGGAGAGCATCCCGGTTTTTACGGCGTCGGCGCCGATGTCGGTGATTACGGCGTCGATCTGGGCGGTGATGTCGGCGGGTGGAATCTCATGGATCGCCGTAACGCCGGTGGTGTTCTGGGCGGTGATGGCGGTCACGGCCGAAGTGCCGTAGACGCCCAGGGCGGCAAAGGTCTTCAGGTCGGCCTGAATTCCGGCCCCGCCGCCGGAGTCGGACCCGGCGATGGTCAGCGCCGCGGGGACAGTGCGGACTCTTTCAGTTGCCGCGTTGTCTCCCTCGTTACCTACGATCGTTACCTACGATGCTACGCCTCAGGGGAGTCGCCACCGGAGGGCAGCCGCCACTCCTCGGGGGACGATCCCTCGGACGCTGGCGGATCGGCGGCCTGTACCAATGCTTCTTCGGAACCCTGGCCTACGTCGACGAACCCGGCGATGGCCATGGCCGGCATGGTCTCGCTGTGTAGGCCGGCCCTGACACCGAGTTCCAGCGCCAGCCGCCCCACGGCCTCGTTATCGTCGGCTTCAACCATCATGACGTAATCACACTGGCCCAACACCGCGTACTGGCCCAGAATATGCGCCCCGTCGTTCCGGCATTCCTGTACGGCTTCGACCATCATATCGGGGTTGCGGAGCAGCATCTTTTGTCCGGTTTCGTTGAGCCTGGCGAGCAAAAAGTACAGTGGCATCCTTCATCTCTCCTTCATCTCTCCGTCATCTCTCCGTAGAAATTCGCGCCTTCCAAAAAGGTTCAAGAATGTTATGTCGTGGGTCGAATTATACCACCACGTACTCAAAACACGAACACCCCAGGGTCATGTCATGCTCTGAAATTTCAGGGGAACCCGTTCGTGGGGAGCTTGTCGGGCCACAGGTGGGCGGCCTTCGAGGGACTCAGGAAAAACGGGAGATGTGGGGTGCGTTGGGGGATTCATCCCCCAAGCCCCCTGGATAAAAGGGTGCTTTGAGGGTCTCACGACCAGCGGGTTAAATGGGCAGCTCGCTGTGAGATGGGTAGCTCGCTGTGAGAATGAAAAGCCCTGCCCGAATCTGTTTGCCCGCAGCCGGTGGGCGGCGTATTATTCAGCCATTCCAAGAGACACTATTTCTGCCCCTGGAAACCGGCTGCGGAGGCCGATATTTTGATTGTGGAGGCAACGTTATGCCGTACGGAGGCAATGATTGGCTGGCGCTGAACACCGAGGAGACGCTGGAGCCGGACCTGCCCATCTGCGACCCGCACCACCACTTCTGGGACTTTCGCGACATTCGCATTCCCTACCAGCGTTATCTGCTGCACGAGCTGGCCGCCGACATTAACAGCGGCCACAACGTCCGCTCAACGGTTTTCATCGAGACCCGATCCATGTATCGCCAGGACGGGCCGCAGGAAATTCGCTCGGTGGGCGAAGTAGAGTTCGTCCAGGGTTTGGCGGCGGCGAGCGCCAGCGGACTATACGGCCCGGCCCGGGCAGCGGCGGCCATCATCGGCAATGCCAGCCTGAAGCTGGGCAAGGCGGTGGAGCCGGTTTTGGATGCGCTCCAGGCGGCCAGTCCCAACCGATTCCGGGGCATCCGCCAGTCCGCCGCATGGGACCCGCATCCCGACGTGGAAAACCGGGCGGAACAGGGCGTGTTGGCTGACGCCGACTTCCGCGAGGGGGCGCGGGTGCTGGCCGGCAAGGGTTTGTCCCTGGAAAACACGCTGTACTTCCCGCAGTTGCCGGAGTTGGTGGACTTCGCCAACGCCGTGCCCGACCTGACCATCGTGCTGAACCACATCGGCGGTCTGTATCGCGTGGGGCCTTACGGCAACCGGGACGACGAGGTAATCCCCAAATGGCGGGAGGGCATCGCGGCGGTGGCCCAGTGTCCCAACATCGTGGTGAAGCTGGGCGGCGTGGGCCAGCCCCGCTATGGCTTCGACTGGTACGCCCGGGACCTGCCCATTGGCTCGGAAGAGTTGGCCGAGCATCTGGCCCCGCTGATGAATTACTGCATCGAGCAGTTCGGTCCCAACCGCTGTATGTTCGAGAGCAACTTCCCGCCGGACAAGGTGTCCTACTCGCACAACACCCTGTTCAACGCTTTCAAGCGGCTGTCCCAGGGGTATTCGGAATCGGAACGGGCCGACCTGTTCCACGACACCGCCACCCGCGTCTACCGGATTGACGTTTAGGCCAGGAAGTCCTTTAACGGTCTGGAGGCAAATGGGGGGATGGATTACGTTAGGGGATTCATCCCCCAAGCCCCCTGGATAGAGGGACGCTTCGTGGGGGCAGGGTGAACGGATTGAATCGGGCCGCTGGTGGCGAGACCGGAAATATCCCCGAATATCCCTGCGCGCGTCTCTGGCGGTTAGAAGAATTTCAGCGGCGTATGTTACAATCTCGGTAACTATACAACACGCTCCCAAGTCCCGAAAACGAGGTGGTTGGTTATGGCTAACATCGTATTGTCCAACACGGATTATAACGTGGTTGGGACTCGTCCCGTCCGTCCCGACGGCGCCGACAAGGTGACCGGCAGGGCCAAGTACGGCGGCGACTTTCAGATGAGCGGACTGCTCCACGGGGAGGTGCTGCGCAGTCCCCACGCCCACGCTAGAATCAAGTCTATTGACACCAGCAAGGCGGAGGCGTACCCGGGCGTCAGGGCCGTCGTCACGGTCAAAGACCTGCCAATTTTCCAGATGGAAAACCCCGACCAGGGGATGCGCCACGCCAGCGACAACGTTTTGGCCCGGGACAAGGCGCTCTACAAGGGCCACCCCATTGCGGGGGTAGCGGCAGTAAATCCCCACGTTGCCGGGGTCGCGGTAGGGCTGATTGAGGTGGAGTACGAGGTGCTGCCCTCGGTGACTGACGTGCAGTCGGCCATGAAAGACGGCGCCCCTCTGCTGCACGACGAGATGACCACCGACGAGTTGGGCGAGGCAACCGAAAAGCACAGCAACATAGCAACCCACTTCAGCTACGAGTTGGGAGACACCGCCAAAGGGTTTGCCGCGGCCGATGTGGTGGTGGAGCGGGAGTTCTCCACGACGATGGTCCACCAGGGGTACATTGAGCCTCAAAACGCTTCGGCGCTGTGGAACGCCGACGGGCAGTTGAAGGTCTGGACCAGCACCCAGGGCGCTTTCGCGGTCCGGGATTCTCTGGCCAAGGTGCTGGACCTGCCGGTGTCGAAGATTACCGTCGTACCCATGGAGATCGGCGGCGGGTTCGGGGGGAAGATCCCCATATACCTGGAGCCGCTGGCGGCGTTGCTGTCCCGCAAGACCGGCCAACCCGTCAAGCTGCTGATGTCCCGCATCGACGTTTTCGAGAGCACCGGCCCCACTTCCGGCTCCTGGATGAAGATAAAGATGGGCGCCACCAACGACGGCACGATAACCGCCGCCGAGGCTACCATCGCGATGGAGGCCGGCGCCTTCCCCGGGTCTCCGGTGACGATGGGCGCGCAGTGCATCTTCGCCCCCTACGACATTGAAAACGTGCGCTCCCAAGGGTACGACGTGGTGGACAACAAGCCCAAGGTCGCTCCCTACCGGGCGCCGGGGGCGCCCATTGCCGCTTTCGGCGGCGAGCAAGTGGTGGACGAACTGGCCCGAAAGGTTGGCATGGACCCGCTGGAGTTCCGTCTGAAGAACGCTTCCAAAGAAGGCACCCGCCGGGTTGACGGCCCGGTCTATCCCCGCATCGGCAACGTTGAATGCCTGGAAGCGGCCCGCAACACCGAGCATTACAACACGCCCCTCACCGGACCGAACCGGGGCCGGGGCGTAGCTACCGGGTTCTGGTTCAACATCGGGATGCCTTCCAGTTGCAGCATCGGGGTCAACCCCGACGGGACCATCAGCCTGGTAGAGGGTTCGACCGACATCGGCGGCACCCGCGCGTCCATTGGGATGCAGGCTGCCGAAGTGCTGGGCATTCCCGCCGAGGACGTTCACCCCAGCGTGGCCGACACCGACTCGGTGGGCTATACCTTCCTGACCGGCGGCAGCCGGGTGACCTTCGCCAGCGGGTGGGCGGCCTACGAGTGCGCCCAGGACGTGAAGCAGAAGATGATTGATCGCGCTGCCAGCATCTGGGACGTTTCGGCGGAGGACGTCGAGTTGGTTGACGGCACCTTTCAGCACAAGTCCGAGCCGGAACTGCGCATAGGATTCAAGGAGTTGTCCGGGCAGCTCAACCGCACCGGCGGTCCTATCTCCAGCCAGGTCAGCGTCGACCCCAAGGGGGCGGGCGGGGCTTTCAGCACCCAGATGGCCGACGTTGAGGTAGACCCGGAGACTGGCAAGGTGACGGTACTCCGGTTCACCGCGCTTCAGGACGCAGGCAAGGCCATTCACCCCAGCTACGTGGAAGGCCAGATGCAGGGCGGCGTGGTCCAGGGCATAGGCTGGGCGCTCAACGAAGAGTATTTTATGAGTGACCAGGGATCCATGGTGAACTCCAGCTTCCTGGACTACCGGATGCCCACCAGCCTGGACCTGCCGATGATTGACACGGTGATTGTGGAAGTTGCCAACCCGGGCCATCCCTTCGGGGTTCGGGGCGTCGGCGAAGTTCCCATAGTGCCTCCAATG
Organism: Dehalococcoidia bacterium; assembly: GCA_965262735.1. Taxonomy (GTDB): domain Bacteria; phylum Chloroflexota; class Dehalococcoidia; order Lucifugimonadales; family UBA3495; genus CATOSK01. Next base: position 2,049,404 of record CBDHFS010000002.1, read on the forward strand.
GCCGCCATCGCCAACGCCATCCACGATGCCCTGGGCACCCGCATGGAGCACCTGCCCATGTCGCCCGGCGCGATCCTGGAAGCCTTGTGGGAGAAGGACGGAGCGCCCGAACAGCAAGCGGCGGACTAGGTTGACCCGAATGTCTCGCGGGCTCCCGCACGTCAACGGAAGGACCGGAGTGCGGGCAGCCCGCCTGATTGCAGCGGCCACCGGCGGGGCTAACCGTTGCCGGCGCAACAATTTGCAGGGATGACCACGCGGCGCCGGGAACACCAAGACGGAGAAACACGTTCCGGAATACTGAGCGTTCCCGCCAGCGCCATCCACTGGTTCTACTCCCTGTTCAGCATCGGGACGGTCTATTTGACCATCGCCAACACCCTGAAAGAAGCGGCAGCGGTCAACGCGGTCGGGTGGCTGGAGATACAGAGCATAGCTACCGTACAGTTAGTGCAGGCAGCCGGAGCGTCGGCCGCAGGCGCAGCCATAATCGTTGAAGGTGGAAACATGGTACTCGCTGCATTGTTGACCGAGAAGAAGCTACGCAAAGCCAGGGAAGAAGGCCTCGAGCAGGGGCTTGAGCAGGGGCTTGAGCAAGGCCGCGAACAGGTACGGCTTTGGGAAGCATGGAATCGGCGTAGGGTGGAGGCCGAGGCCCGTGGAGAAACTTTCACCGAGCCGCCGCCGACCAACGGCCACCACAACTGAACATCACGGCAAGCCTGACCCGGTTGAAGGTGGACACATGGTACTCGCAGCATTGTTGACCGAGCAGAAGCTACGCAAAGCCAGGGAAGAGATAAGCGCTCTTTGGGAAGCATGGAACTGGCGCAGGTTGGAGGCCGAGGCCCGTGGAGAAGCCTTCACCGAGCCGCCGCCGACCAACGGCCACCACAACGGAACATCACGGCAAGCCTGACCCGGTTGAAGGTGGACACATGGTACTCGCAGCATTGTTGACCGAGCAGAAGCTACGCAAAGCCAGGAAAGAAGGCCTTGAACAAGGCCGTGAAGAGGTACGGCTTTGGGAAGCATGGAACCGGCGCAGGCTGGAGGCCGAGGTCCGTGGAGAAACTTTCGCCGAGCCGCCGCCGACTAACGGCCACCACGACGGAACATCACGGCAAGCCTGACCCAGTTGAAGGTGGAAACATGGTACTCGCAGCATTGTTGACCGAGAAGAAGCTACGCAAAGCCAGAGAAGAAGGCCTTGAACAGGGCCTCGAACAAGGGCTTGAGCAAGGCCGTAAAGAAGTAAACGCTCTTTGGGAAGCAGGGAACTGGCGCAGGCTGGACGCCGAGGCCCGGGGAGAAGCCTTCACCGAGCCGCCGCCGACCAACGGCCACCACAACGGAACATCACAACAGGCCTGATCCGGTTAGTGGGGACACATGGTACTCGCAGCATTGTTGACCGAGAAGAAGCTACGCAAAGCTTGGGAAGAGGGCCGCGAGCAAGGGCTTGAGCAAGGCCGCCAACAGGTACGGCTTTGGGAAGCATGGAACCGGCGCAGATTGGAGGCCGAGGCCCGTGGAGAAACTTTCACCGAGCCGCCGCCGGCCAACGGCCACCACGACGGAACTCCTGGATAATTTTTACAGCAAGCGGAGAAAGAAAAATGGCTAGAGTGCCTTTGGCTACCCGCGACACCATGACCCCGGCCGGGCAGCAAGTTTGGGACGAGATTGAAACCAGCCGCGGCGGTGTTGCCCGCAACTACGCCGCCATCCTCAACAATCCCGAGGCCGCTAAGTACATGGCCACCCTGGGTGGGTACGCCCGGTTTGAAACCCCGCTGGACCCACGGGTTAAGGCCCTGGCGGTGCTGACCGCTGCCCGCGAGGCCGGCGGCCACTACGTATGGACGGTGAACCAACGCAGTGCCAAAGAGGCGGGCATTGACGACGCCGTTATCTCAGCCATCCTGGAGTACCGGGCGCCGTCTGGACTCGACAGCAAGGATGCAGCGGTGGTCCAGTTTGTCCTGGAGTTGCTGCGGCAGCACCGGGTCAGCGACGCGTCCTTTGAAGCGTTGCGCTCGCTGGTCGGGGACGCCGGCTTGATTGACGTTCTGGTGGTCGTGGCCTACTACCACGGGTTGGCCCACACCCTGCAGGCGCTGGACGTGGAACTTCCCGAAGGCGTCGCTTCCGCCCTGACCTACTAGGGAATCCCTGAGCAACGGGGCGCAGCTTGTTATGCTGAACCGACCGGGGCCGGGGTAAGCCCCGGCTCCATTTTTGGCGTGGGCCAGGGTGGTTATCGCCATCGCAGCGCCTTTGGACAGTTGTCCAGCCTGTATAACAGGGCCAGCCGCTCGGTGTTGTTGACCAAGCCCTGTTGTCCATCCACAAACGGGTTCTCTATTCCCGATAGCTGTCTGGGAAGCCGAAGCCCCTTGGATTGGACGGACGTCTTGGCGGCTTGCTCTGCCGCGCGGTCTCGTTCCCCCACTCCTGGTCTGGCCTGCCGTGGTAATATGCAATGATTCAACACCCCAAAGGAGGACGCTATGGCTCCTGGAGGCTCGGACTGGCTGGCGAAAACCCCGGAGGAAACTCTGGAGCCCGAGATTCCCATTTGCGACCCCCACCACCATTTCTGGGTTTCCAGGCCGGAACCCGTTGACTATCAACAGTACCTGCTGCCGGAGTTGACCGCCGACGTCAACAGTGGACACAACGTCCGCTCCACGGTGTTCATCGAAGTACGGTGCCAGTACCGCGAGACCGGCCCGGAAGAGATGAAGCCGGTGGGTGAGATTGAGTACATCGAGGCCATCGCCGCTGAGAGCGCCACGGGGAATCATGGCCCCACCCGGGCTGCCGCGGCCATCATCGGGCACGCCGACCTGAAATTGGGAGAGGGGGTGCGCCCGGTGCTGGAAGCCATGCAATCTGCCAGCCCCACCCGGTTCCGGGGCATCCGTCATTCCGTGGGTTGGGACGAAAGCCCCGAGCTGGCCAACCGGGAAATCCGGGGGGTCTTGTCCACCGGGGGCTACCGGGCCGGGGCGGGAGTCCTGGCTGACCTGGGCCTGATTCTGGAGAACTCGATGTATTTCCACCAGCTACCCGAGCTGGCGGAATTCGCCCGCGCGGCGCCGGACTTGACCATCGTTCTGAACCACATCGGTGGGTTGTGCCGCATAGGTCCCTACGCCAACCGCGACGATGAAGTTCTGCCCGTATGGCGGCAGGGTGTGGCAGAGGTCGCCCAGTGTCCCAACATCGTTATGAAGCTGGGCGGCGTTGGACAACTGCGCTACGGCTTCTATTGGGACCATCGGGAAACTCCCATCGGCTCAGAGGAGTTGGCCGAGTCCCTTGCCCCGCTCATGGAACACTGCATCGAGCAGTTCGGCCCGGACCGGTGCATGTTCGAAAGCAACTTCCCGGTGGACAAGCCCTCCTACTCCTACAATGTCCTGTACAACGCCTTCAAGCGGCTTTCCCGGGGATATTCGCCAACGGAACGGGCCGCCATGTTCCACGACACCGCCGCCCGGGTTTACAACATTAACGTCTGACTTGGGGCCTGAACCGGCAGCTCGGTTCTGCCGGTTCAGGCGTTCGGTTCAGGCGTTCCGACTGTCCTCAACCGGCCGTCAGTCAACAAAAATATCCAACGGCAGGAACGCCGACACCACGAAGTTGGGGATGTCGACCACTTCGCTGACCTTAAGGTCCACCGCCACGCTGCAAATGCAGTAGGCTTGCTCCCGGGTCCAACCCCGCTCCATCAGCAGGTGAATCATGTTCAGCAGGGCTTGGCGGGAAGCCAGGGTCGCATGTTCCGATTCGTTGACGCCCCCGGCGATGCACATACCCGTTGCCGCGATGAAACGCCGGGGGGCGGCCATCTCCGGCGAGGTGAAGTAGTCGTCGCGCTCGAAATAAGGGAAGTTGATGCCCCTGCCGGACGCCTCTCCCTTTCTTAGCTCGAAGCTCACGTGCAGCGTGCAGTCCATCTCGATGGCCGTGCCGCAGCACTCGGAATCGCCCTGGGCGTAGTGGGCATCGCCGGCGGAGAATAGCGCCCCTGGGGTGAAGACGGGAAGGAACAGGCGCGTACCGGCGGTCAACTGCTTGATGTCCACGTTGCCGCCGTTCTCCCGGGGCGGGATGGTCCGCAGCCCCTCGGTGGCAAAGGGTTCATGTGCGGGAACGGCGCCCGCCGGAGTTGGCCCCACCACCATGCCGCCTCGCCGCAGCAGTTCATCCTCCCGCAACAGGATTTCCTGGCGCAGCGTCCTTGACGGGGCCACGCCGATGGTCCCCATGAAGGACGCCTCGGGCACCCGTACTCCGGGCAGTTGCTCCGATTGGGCAAAGCCGTCCCGCATCTCCCAGTGGACGATGTAGGGTTCGGTGTATACGTCCCGCAGAAAGCCAAAGCCGGGGAGAATGGTGGTAAACCCCCAGCCGGCGGGTTCGATGTTCAGAATGTTGATTTGCAGAAGGTCCCCAGGCTCCGCGCCGTTGACATACACCGGCCCGGTAAGAGGGTGGACCAGGTTCAAGTCGGCGTTCAACAGGTCAGCGGCCTGGGAGGAAGGGGTGATCTGCATATCGAAGGCGTTGCGGGTCTGCATCGCCACCTCTTCCCCGGGGTCGGCGGTCACGGCGGGCGGGATGTCCGGGTGCCAGCGGTTATGGCCTTTATCCGGCTCGTCGCCGCACTGCTTGGTGTAGTCCAGTTCGATGGTCTTCACGCCCGTCCTCCTGATGTTGAGACACGCTCATGGGATTTGTGGGACGCCCGCAGTATACCATTCCGCGGACTTGCGGCGGTTTTTCCCACTCGGTTCATGGTAATCAAGTTGGACACGTTTGGATTGTAGTCGGGTGGGGTTGGGACTCCTGAAAATCGTGTCATTTCGTGTCATTTCCGCGGGCGGCAGTCCAGGAACTGGGTTCGTGCAGCGCATTTGACAGGAATTGTAAGGAGGGGTTACCGGGGTTGGCAAGAGGCCGGTGTCAGTTGGGCCGGTCAACAAGGAAGTCTTTTGGGTCTTTCTTGTTATTCGCCGGAATCTGTTCAGTGCTGCTCAATTACTGATGCGATTTACCAGGGGTTCCTGCTGGATTCAGTCCTTCCGGCAATAGTTGGTAAGGACTGATGAGTCCAGGTGATTTACAAATTGATTTACAAATCGGGGGTTGGCCGCCCCCTTGAAAATCCGGCCGGTCCGGCTTGCTCCGGGCCTGCCGGATTCCCGGTTTGCAGTTCATTGTCTTTTCCCCCGGTTTTTACGCTTGGCTCACCCATCTCCGTGCTCACTTTCTTCCCGGAAATGCAAAACTCCATGTTGTCAACACATGGAATTATGGTCCCATCGGTTCAATTACAAAAATTTCCGATTTTGGTGAGATATGACTCCAAATGTTGAGGACCTGAGCCGGTTTGTAAGCGGCGGAGTTAAAGTGGACCACGCGGGCGGATCGACTGACTGATTTGGGGCGGTTGAAAAATGCACCGTCTGCCGCCATCCATAGGTTGGAAGTAGAACTTATGGATGGTGGGATGGATGTTCCAGGTGGACGTGCACCTGCGGGTCCGACGAGGGGTGATGGTGGAGGGGATGAGCATTCGGGAAGCCTCCCGGGTGTTCGGTTTGCACCGGGACACGGTGCGCAAGATGCTGGCCTACTCGGCGCCGCCGGGCTACCGGCGGCAGACTTCTCCCCGGCGCCCCAAGCTGGAGCCCTACACCGGCGTCATCGACCGCATCCTGGATGATGATCACCGGGTCCCCAGAAAGCAGCGCCACACGGCCCAGCGCATCTTTGAGCGGCTCAGGGACGAGTACGGGTTCGGTGGGGGATACACCACGGTCAAGGACTACGTGAGGGAGCATCGGCGGCGGACGCAGGAAATGTTCGTGCCGCTCTCCCACGCGCCGGGCCACGCCCAGTGCGACTTCGGCGAGGCTCTGGTCGTAATCGGCGGAGTACAACAGAAGGCCCACTACTTTGTCCTGGACCTGCCCCACAGCGACGGATGCTTCATCAAGGCCTACCCGGCGGAGACCACCGAGGCCTTCCTGGACGGCCACGTCTCGGCCTTTGCCTTCCTGGGCGGGGCGCCCCAGAGCATCCTCTACGACAACACCAAGCTGGCGGTGGCCCGGATCCTGGGGGACGGCCGGAGGAAGCGCACCCGGGCCTTTACCGAGCTCCAGTCCCACTACCTGTTCGAGGACCGGTTCGGCCGCCCTGGGAAGGGCAACGACAAGGGGAAAGTCGAAGGCATGGTGGGCTACGTGCGGCGGAACTTTCTGGCGCCCATACCGTCCTTCGAGAGCTTCACCGCGCTGAACGCCCACCTGGAGGGGCGCTGCCTGGAACGGATGGACGCCAGGCTCCGGGGCCACACCGAGACCATCGGCCAGCGGATGGAGCGGGACCTGGAGGCCCTGCTGCCCCTGACTGCCGTGCCCTACGACGCGTGCGACAAGCAGGCGGGCCGGGTGAGTTCCCTGTCGTTGGTGCGGCACCGGACCAACGACTACTCGGCGCCGGTGGCCTACGGGCGCCGGGACGTGCTGGTGCGAGGCTATGTGGATGAGGTAGTCATCAGCTGCGGCTCGGAGATCATCGCCCGGCACCCCCGCTCCTATGAGAGAGACGACTTCGTCTACGATCCCATCCACTACCTGCCTCTCCTGGAGCAGAAGACCGGCGCCCTGGACCAGGCGGCTCCGCTGCAGGGGTGGGACCTGCCCGAGGAGTTCGGCACACTGCGCCGGTTGCTGGAGTCCCGGATGGGACGCAGGGGCAAGCGGGAATTCGTGCAGGTGCTGAGACTGCTGGAGACCTTCTCCGGGCAGGAGGTGCATGCCGCGGTGAAAGATGCCCTCCGCCTGGGAGCTCTCAGCTTCGATGCGGTAAAGCACCTGGTGATGTGCCGGCTGGAGGGACGGCCTCCCCGCCTCGACCTGGAGCTCTACCCCTACCTGCCCAGGGTGCGGGTCAGCACCACCTGCGCGGGAGACTACATGACCCTGCTGTCGGGAAAGGCCGCATGAACGACCGTCCCACGCTGCTGCTGGAACACCACCTGAAGGAGTTGAAGCTGCCCAGCTTTCTCCGTGAGTACGGAAAGCTGGCCGCCCTGTGCGCCGCCGAGGGAGTGGACCATCCCAGCTACCTGCTCCGGCTGGCCGAACTGGAACTCATCGAGCGCCACCAGCGCATGGTGCAGCGCCGGATCAGAGCGGCGCGATTCCCCGCCGTCAAGAGTCTGGACACCTTCGACCTCCTGGCCATCCCCTCGGTGAACAAGGTCCTGGTGGCAGAACTGGCCCGCTGCGAATACATCCAGCGCCGGGAGAATGTCATCGCTGTCGGCAACAGCGGCGCCGGCAAGACCCATGTCGCCCTGGGGTTGGGCCTGCCCGCCTGTCAGCGGGGGATGTCGGTGGGCTTCACCACCGCCGCCGCCCTGGTCCACGAACTGATGGAGGCCCGGGACGAGAGACGCCTGCTCAACCTCCAGCGGCAGATGTCCCGCCTCGGCCTGCTGATCATCGACGAACTGGGCTTCGTGCCCCTGTCCCCCACCGGGGCGGAACTGCTCTTCGAAGTCTTCAGCCAGCGCTACGAGCGGGGCTCCATCCTGGTCACCACCAACCTCCCCTTCGACGAGTGGACCCAGGTCTTCGGGTCTGAGCGCCTCACCGGAGCGCTGCTGGACCGGCTCACCCACCACGTCCACATCCTGGAGATGAACGGCGACAGCTACCGCCTCAAGCACAGCCGGCAGAATGCCCCATCCCAGGCCTCGGAAGAACCGGAAGACTCCTAGCTATCTCCTCCTGTCCCTGAAGGATCCCCCTGCTTGCTACTCCCCCTGGACTCCCTTGTCATCGCACCAGTGGGACAATTTCTCTCCGCCGCAGTGGTACACCTTGTCGACGCCCTTGACAATCCATGTTTCAATCCGTGTTTCAATCCGTGTTTCAGGCGGAATTACCGGCGCTGGCCCGGTGTTTCTCATCGGGCCCGTCTTCCTCCGTCCGGTCCTTCTGGGGTCTCCGGTATTCCTCGATGGTGATCCCGAGGTCCCGGCACCACTGGTACAGGGTGCCGTTGGATATACCCATGTCGATGGCTGCCTGGGCGACCATGAATCTCTGTCCCTCCCGGGACTTCATGACGCCCTCGATGACCTCCCGGATGCTCTTGCCGGGGTTCCGGGCTTCGAGCAGCTGCTGTGCCGTCGTTTTCTGCATACTCATCTCCCTGGGTCCATATTGTGTGATTTAGTGAAAAGCTATTAAAATTAGTAGAGGAGAATCGTGGGGGGAGTTGTTGAAGTCTGTCAAGCAATTAGTTTAATCTCTTGACAGATTCAAACTTTTATAAAACCTGGTGCGCGATTTTGAGCACCCATGGGAGGTTGTGGATGGTTGACGATGCTTTTGCTCAGGTTGAGTCTTCGGCTGAGTCCTCGGCTAATTCTTCGGTGGAATCTTCTCAGCCCCCGAGTCTGATGGCCCAGCGTCTGCGGATTGCTCGCGAAGCCGCGGGACTCTCCCGGACGCAGGCGGCGGCCCGGGCTGAGATAGCCGATAACAGCATTTACCGTTATGAGAACGGCAGGAATACGCCGAGGTCGGAGATCCTGGCGAAGCTGGCCAGAATCTACGGGCGCCCGGTGGAGTGGTTCCGCGGGGACCCGGCCGCGGTGGTGGGGCCGATCTGGCATTTCTCTGATGCCGCCATGGCCGGGAGTATCCGGGATGTGGAGGTTACGAGTGTCCCGGTGATCGCCACGGTCGCCGGCGCGGGTTCCTTCGACTGGGACGATTCGTCCCGCTACTGGCTGCCCTACCGGCAGGACTGGCTGACGCCCAATGGGATGAATGTCCTGAATTGCCGGCTCGTTGAGGTCCGGGGGGACTCGATGCTGCCGATATTCCCGTCAGGGTCGCTAGTCATGGTGGACCTCGATCGGTTCTCCCTCTGGGACGGACGTCTCTACCTGATTTCCGTGGCCAATGAGGGGGTGGTCCTGCGCCGGGTCAGTCAGGATGGGACGGGTTGGGTTGTCGCTGCGGATAATCCTGCGGTGAGGCCCAGGATCTACGATAAGTCCTGGACGGTCTACGGCCAGGTCCGCATGTCCTACACGGTCTTCGACTAGCTGTTTGACTGGTTTTCCCCGGCATTTTCCGGGGAAAAGTTCCGAAAGCGTCCGGTTGCGTTCTGCAGTTTCCTACAGGGCCTCTGGCCCGTGTACCCGGGGGTGTTTCAACGAGGGGGAGGTCCATGGCGCGCGCGTTCCCGCAGCTTGACGGTCCTTCAGTCCAGGTCTAACCGTATGCCGGGTTGGATTCATACCGGGAGATTGTTCTCCCGGTATCTTTTTGTGCTCAGCCTGCGGTCTCGGGGGTTTATTCGTCCTTCTTGGTTCTTCCCTTGAAGGCGGTCCGGGCCTTCATTCGGTTATGGTTCGTGGGTTGTCGAAGGTATGTGCGGTGGATATGGCAACCCGGTGAAACCGTTGTGCGAGGTGGACCCGCATGGCTCGAGACATATCCGGCAGAGGTCTCCGAAGCATCCTGATCGATGGACGATCTACATCTACCTGGGTAGGAACCCGGTGACGGGCGGGAGTAAGTACAAGACTGAAGTCTTCCGGGGAACTAGGAGGGAGGCCAACCGGCGGCTCACCAAGCTGCTCCCGGATCTGGATAACGGTGATTACGTCGAACCTTCCGGTTTTACCACTGCGGAGTTCATTCGGGTCTGGCTTAGGGATTTTGTCGAAGTACGGGTTCGCCAGCAGTCCTTTGTGGTGTACCGCCGTATTTCGGAGCGGCATATCATTCCCGTCCTGGGACATATTCCGGTTGAGAAGCTCAGCTCCCAGGAAATCCAGTCGATGGAGTCCGGATTTATTAGGAATGGGCTTTCAGCTCGTATGGTCCAGCATTGTCACGGGGTGCTTTCGCAGGCTCTGAAGTGGGGTGTCAAGATTAGGTATCTTGATACGCAACGCGGCAGATCAGGTGGATGCCCCCAGATTTCAGGCCTATCGGTCCCGGACTCTGAACTGGGATGAGGTTTCAACCTTGCTGTCATTGGTGGAGTCGACACCCTATTATTCTCTGGTCCTGATCGCCCTGCTCACCGGGTTGAGGCGGTCCGAGCTGTTGGGGCTGAGGTGGCGGGACGTTGACTTTGACCGGTCCCTGGTCTCGGTGAATCACAGCCTGGTTGAGCTCCCCGGCAGGGTGGAGCTGGGTCCGACCAAGTCCGGCAGGCCGCGGTCCGTGTCCCTGCCACCGCAGGCGGTTGACTGTCTGGCGGGCCTGCTGGAGTCCCGTGGTGGGAGTGGGCCGGACCATCTTGACGGCATGGTGTTCTGCCGCGGGGATGGCCGGCCTCTCAGGCAGGGGTCGGTGTCCCGGGGTTTCCGGAAGCTGATTATGGAGGCGGGTTTCGAGGGGTTCCGTTTTCATGACCTGCGCCACACTCACGCGAGTCTGCTGCTGGGTGAGGGGGTCCATCTCAAGGTTGTGTCAGAGCGGCTGGGCCATGCCGGGATCGAGATTACTGCGGATCTGTACTCCCATGTGGCGCCGAGTCTTCAGCAGGAGGCGGCAGTTCAATTGAGTGAAAGGTTTAAGGATCTCCGGGGAGTTGATTTACAAATTGATTTACAAACGGTCTGAGGGTGAGTCGGAAGACTGTGGTTTCGTGCTTGGGGACGGGAGTTTTGGCCCGGTTTGGGGAGGGTGTGACGAAAGGAAGTCCCTTCGGGGCCCCGGGACGAACGGGTTGAAATTGCCGCACGCCCCGGACAAGCGGCCTTTTGATATAGTCCCTAAATGCCCAGGGTTGGGTACAACTCCGGGTTGGCGCAGGCCTCCATGCGCTCGCCACGGAGTCCGGCCAGCAGGTTGCGGACGGCCAGAAACATGGTCTGCCGGCGGGTGGGAATGGCTGCGCTGCCAACGTGGGGCGTGATGACGATGTTGTCCAGGGTCAGCAGTGGGCTGTCGGCGGGCAGCGGCTCCGGGTCGGTGACGTCCAGCCCGGCGGCGTAAATCCAGTTTTCCTTCAAAGCGGTGTACAGGGCCTGCGGGTCTACCACCGGCCCCCGGGCGGCGTTGATTAGCACCGCCGAGGGCTTCATCGCCCGCAGTTGGGCCTCGCCGATGAAGTGCCGAGTTTCCGGTGTCAGCGGGACGTGCAGCGAAACGTAGTCCGCGGTTTCGAGCAGCGTGGACAGGTCGGCGTATTCCAGGCCATGCTGGGCTTCCAGGTCCGGCTTGCGGGTCCGCGAGTAGTACAGCACCCGCATATCGAACCCCTGCGCCCGCTTCACCATTTCCAGGCCGATTTCTCCCAAACCGATAATGCCCAGCGTCGCGCCGTGGACGTCGACCCCAAGCCATCCCAGGGGATGAAAGGCAAGCTGCCATTCGCCCCGGCGGACCCAGCGTTCGCCTTCACCCACCCGTCGGGCGGCGCACATCAGCAGCGCGAAGGCCAGGTCGGCGGTGCACTTGGCCAGAACTCCCGGCGTGTTGCCCACCAGAATCCGCCGGCGGGTGGCCTCGGCCAGGTCTATGTGGTCGACGCCGACCCCGAGTTGGCTGATGACGGTCAGGCCGGGGGCCGCTGCCATCGTGGGGCCGTCCATGCGGTCCATGATGTTGATGAGCGCGCCCGCCTTGCCGGACAGAAGCCCCCGCAGCTCTTCCGGCGACGGCGGATATTCGTCGGGCCAGACTTCGACCTGGGCGGCTTCTTCCAGAAGCGCCAGGGCTTCGGGCAGAATTTCGCGGGTTACCAGCACCAGCGGTTTGGGCATAAACGCCTTCCTATGGGGGTAGAGTTTGGAACCGGGAGGGACCTTTAATGAGGGACCTTTAATTCAATGCGCCCCGACGCCCCGATGCCCTGAAATGTTTTGACCGTTCGTCCTGAGGCTCTCGAAGGGCTATCCGCCGAACACCGCCATTGTAGCGAACCGGGCTGGTGTTGTTCCAGCGGTTTTTCGGAAGGCTGGGCTGATGCTATACTTGGCCGGACATTTTGAAGCGCCCGGAGGATGGAATGGCCCTGTTTTTGACCGAACGCGAAGTCGTGGAACTGCTGCCGATGAACGAGTGCATTGACGTGCTGGACGAAGCCTTCGCTCATGCCGGCGCAGGGCAAGTGGAGATTAAGCCCCGGTCCCGCATCCGTATGCCCAACGGCTTCTTTCATTTTATGTCGGCGTCCGACGCTGAACACGGCGTGTTCGGCTACAAGGCGTATCCCTCTTTTGCCGGCCCCGGGGGGAGCAAGTTCCTGGTGATGCTCTACGACTTTGAGACCGGGCAGCTTCTGGCGCTGCTGGAAGCGGGACGCTTGGGGCAAATCAGGACCGGCGCCGCTTCGGGTCTGGCCACGCGGTACATGGCCAAGGCGGACGCTTCGACCGTGGCGGTGTTCGGCTCCGGGTTCCAGGCCCGCACCCAACTGGAGGCGGTCTGCGCCGCCCGGGACATCCGGCAGGCCCGGGTGTACAGCCGGCGGGCGGAACGCCGCGAGGAGTTTGCCCGGCAGATGAGCGAGCGGCTGAACCTGGATGTGCAGGCGGTGGACAGCCCCCAGGACTGTATTGCCGATGCCGACGTGGTGGTTACCATTACTTCGGCGCGTGACCCGGTGTTCGAGGGCGCCGGGTTGAGTCCTGGGGCCCACGTCAACGCCGCCGGCGGCAATCACTGGCAGCGCCGGGAGGTGGACGAGGACACGGTTACCCGGTCCGACGTTATCGTTGTGGACGACCTGGACCAGGCCAAGGTTGAGTGCGGCGACCTGTTGTGGCTGGAGGCCCGGGGCAGTTTCCGCTGGGACATGGCCCACGAGTTGCAGGACGTGGCGGCCGGTCGGGTCCAGGGGCGGCCTTCGCCGGATTCGATAACCCTGTTCGAGTCTATGGGGGTGGCGCTGGAGGACATTGCGGCGGCGCAACTGGTGTACCGCAAGGCCGTGGAGCGGGGAATGGGTCAGGAGCTGCCTTTCTGAGGATGGGCCGGGGTTGCTCGGCTGAAGTGGGAAGGGGACTCGGAAGAAGGCCCCCGGCAATTGCCGGGGGCCTTGTTGTTGGCTTAGCCGGACATCCGCACGACTAGCCGGAACCGCTCGTAATCGGCGAGTTCCCGGGCCACGCGCTCCTGGTCGCTCATTCCGGGACCGGAGAACAGGTTATAGACGTGGACAATCTGGTGGCCCAACTTGGGCAGGATTCCCTTTTCTAGGATATGCGCTGGCGTAGTCAAAGTTGGTTTCTGTGAACCCCCTTGAGATTTTTTTGCGATGCTGTCCCTGGGTCAGGCGCTGCCGGAATGTACGTCTACACCCGGATATGCCGATACTTCCAAGGGTTTAACATCACTAAGAATAATATACACCCGCCTCTATATCGTGTCAAGCGATATTAACTGATGCTTAATATATTTGACGTAAATATAATGGGGGCTTGACCGGCTTGCAAACGCGGATGCAGGGAAGCCCTTCGAAGGGCCCACGAAGAACGGGGTCAACGAAGAAGACATTCGGGGCAGGGTCTTTTAATTGTTCCCGCAATTCCTCCGGCAAGCTCAGTGCTGCATTGTCGGACTACCCCAATCCAGGGGGTTTGGGGGATGAATCCCCCAACGTAGCCCCCGTCCCAGAAAATTAAAAGACCCTGACATTCTGGGGGGTCGGAGCTTACCCTCTTGGATGCGGGGAATGAAGGAGTTCGAGGGGCGGTTACAGGCCGAGCTTGCCGGGGTTCATAATGTTGGCCGGGTCGAGGGTCTGCTTGAGGGAGCGGATGACGTCCTGGGCCGGGCCGCGTTCCCGGGCCAGCAGGTGGTTCAGCTTGACGCCCGTGCCGTGGCAGTATTCCACGATGCCGCCCATGTCTTGGGCCAGCGTGAGCACTCGTTCCACGCCCTGGCCCAACTGGTCCCGATTGTGGGCAACTCTGCCCGGAGCGGGGACAACCATCATCGAGAACAGCTCAGGCCGGCTCCAGATGGCGTACTCCACCACGCGCGCGCCGTGTTCTGCGAGAATTTCCTGGCTGCGACGGCGGTACTCCAGGACCTGGGAAATGGGCAGGGCCAGGTGCAAGTAGTCGAAGCTGCGCCTTTGCCGCCGGTTCCACCGCACTTCCCGGGGCTTGTCCAGCGCGGTGCGCTTGTAGTTCTCCGCCGACTCGTGGCGGTATTCCCAGTAATCCAGCGTGGCATCGGGGCCAATGTCCCGCCCGCCAAAATCGGCGCAGACCTGCATCGCCCGGCTATGCTGGGCGGCCACCCCTTCGCGGAACCCCTCAAAGAGCAGGAAGAGGCGCACGTGCCGGTCTTCCTCGGTCAAGTCCAGCAGGGTGGGGCGGATGCCCAGGGCCAGCATTTCCCCAGCTGCGTCGAACCCTTGCTCGAAGTTGTCGAAAGCGGCGGTGGCGAACACCTGCGCCTCCGGCAGGCGAAACACCTTGACGGTGGCCCTGGTGATGATGCCGAACACGCCCTCGGAGCCGATGAACAAATGGTTGAGGTTGGGGCCGGTGGAGTTCTTGGGCACCGCCCGGGTGGATATGACCTGTCCGGTGGGCAACACGACTTCCAGCGCCACCACCTGCTCGCCCATTGGCCCAAAGGCGGCGGCCCGGTAGCCAACGCCGTTGGTGGAAATCGTACCGCCCACGGTGGCGATGGGTACGCTGTAAGGGTCGTGGCCCGGCATCAGGCCGTGTTCGGCCACGGCGTCGTAGAGGTCTTCCAGCACCACGCCCGCCTCGACGGTGGCGGTGAGGTCCTGGGGGCTAATGGAGAGGATGCGGTTGAGCCGCTTCACGTCGACGACGATGCCGCCCTGCACGGGCAGGACGCCGCCCATGACGCCAGTGCCGCCGCCGTAAGGGACAATGGGAACGCCCCATTGGTTGGCCAGCGACACGACTCCGGCGACTTCCCCGGTGGAACCGGGACGGACCACCACGTCGGCGGTCTTCTCGAAGGCCGCTTCCGCTTCCGCACCGAAGGCGCGCCACGGCGTCAGCGCATCGGCCGAGTAGAGGTCCAGGTCGAAGGGTTCGGCGGTGACGTTGCCGGCGCCGACCACGGCGGCCAGGGACTCAATGTGGGAAGGGTCAATCATGGCCGTTACCGGAGCGTTCCGGGCCGGCACCTGGCCGTGGCGGGTGGGAATCCGAAAAGCGGCGGCAAGACTTGTCCTGCCGTGGTTGAGACGGAGCCGGGACGGCGCGCCGGCACGCCTACGCGCCCGATTGACGCTGCCACTCGGTGCCTCGGGGCGTGTCTTCCAGCACGATGCCCTGTCCGGCCAGGCCGTCGCGAATCTTGTCGGCCAGCTCAAACTGACGGTTCTTGCGCAGTTCGGCCCGGGTCTCCAGCAGCAGCTCGATGAAGGGTTGGGCCGAAAGCAGGTCTCCGCCCGTTGTATCCCGCTCCTTGAAGGTCAGCCCCAGCACACTGCCCAGCCGGGAGAGGCTTTCCTGGGCGGCCCGCACGTCCATTCCCGACTCATGGCTGCGGTTAATCTCCCGGGCCAAGTCGAACAGGGAAGCGACGGCCTGGGGGGTGTTCAGGTCGCTGTCCATCGCGGTGTGGAAGCGTTGGTCGAAGGGCGCGGCGTCCAGCGGTTCGCCGGTGTTGCTGTCGTTGCCGGTGTTGTTGTCGTTGCGCAGGGCGTGGCGGAACCGCTCCATGCTGCGCTCCATGGCGGCTGCGCCTTCTTCGGTGTAGTTCAGCGGGCTGCGGTAGTGGGAACTGAGGAAGTAAAGCCGCAGGGAGTCGGCGCTGAACCGCTCCAGGGCTTCCTCGGCGGATACCAGGTTGCCCAGGGACTTGCTCATCTTGTCGTCGCCGAACTGGAGCAGGCCGTTGTGTACCCAGTAGCGCGAGAAGGGTTGGCGCCCGGTGAACGCCTCGCTCTGGGCGATTTCGTTTTCGTGGTGGGGAAAGACCAGGTCCATTCCCCCGCCGTGAATGTCCAGCGGGTCGCCCAGGCGGTCCAGGGACATGGCGGTGCATTCAATGTGCCAGCCCGGACGGCCCGGCCCCCAGGGACTGTCCCAGGCGGGTTCCCCCTCCTTGGCCCCTTTCCACAGGGCAAAGTCCATGGGGTGTTCCTTGTCTTCGTCAATTTGGATGCGGGCGCCGGCAATCATGCCGTCCAGGGTGCGGTGGCTGAGCTTGCCGTAGTCCGAACTGCGGTCGACGCGGAAGTAGACGTCGCCGCCGGCCGGGTAGGCGTAATCCTGTTCGACCAGTCGGGCGATGGTCTTGATGATGCTTGGGATTTCCTGGGTGGCCCGGGGGTAGGCGTGGGCCCGCTGGATGTTCAGGGTGTCCATGGCGGCGAAGAAGTCTTCGATGTACCGCTGGACCAGGACATCTTCGGAAATCCCCTCGTCCTGGGCGCGCTGGATTATTTTGTCGTCAATGTCTGTGAAGTTCTGGACGTGCTTCACCTGGTAGCCGACGTGCTCCAGGTAGCGGCGCAGGACGTCGAACACCACGTAGCTAAGGGCGTGGCCGACGTGGGTGGACGAATACGGAGTAACGCCGCAGACGTACATCTTGACGGTATTGCCGTCGGCGGGAACAAACTCTTCTTCCCGGCCGGTAAGCGTGTTGTAAAGTCTCATGCTAGTTTGACGGCCTGAGGGAATACGGTCGCTGGATACGGTCGTTTGGGATGGCGGCCCGGCCCGCCGCTCCGGTCAACCCTGGGCATGGCGCGCCAGAGATGCGACGGCGCAGGCGGCGATGCCTTCTTCCCGGCCGGTAAACCCCATGTAGTCGGTGGTGGTCACCTTGACGCTGACCTGTTCCGCCGTTACGGAAAGCGCGGCGCCCAGATTGTCCCTCATCGTGGAAACGTAGGGTCCCAGCCTGGGATTTTGCGCCAGTATTGTAGCATCAACGTTCAGGATGCGCCAACCGGCATTGTTCACCAGGTCCTTGACCTTGCTCAGCAGTATCAAGCTGGATATGTCTTTGTACTGGGGGTCGCTGGACGGAAAATGCGTCCCTTTGTCGCCGAGGTTGGCCGCTCCCAGCAGGGCATCCATCGCGGCATGGGTCAAAACGTCGCCGTCGCTGTGTCCGGCCAACCCCCGGTCGTGGGGCACGTCCACACCGCCCAGGACCAGCCTGCGGCGCGCCGCCAAACCGTGGGCGTCGAAACCCAAGCCTACGCGAAAATCAATAGAACTCATTCCGGAGGACTCATGCCGGCAATTGTATCAGAAAGAGACGGCGCCCTGTCCGCGCAAACATCGAACGGGGCGCCGGTTGGTCTCCCCGATTGGTGTCTCCCTGATTGGTTTCCATTGAAGTCCCTGTGAAGTCCCTGGACGAACACACCCAACAGGCTGAGCAGCCAACTCAGTCAGTAGGCAAGTGCTTCGGGAGCCTCAAGAGGAACGAGTTTTGATTGACAGTCCCGCCGGCTCCTGGGGCCGTTGCCGGGACTTGTGCTAGGTGACGATGGCGCTGCCCTGGCCGACCGCGGTCATGGCGCCGTCCTGGTTCTGGCAGGTGATGTCCACGGTGACCATCGTGCCGTTATCCACATCCTGGCTGCTGTTGTAGGAGCCGTTGATGGTAACGGTATCGCCTTCCTTGACCGGCCGCAGGAACTTGAGGTTGACCACGCCGCTGTGGTGGAAAGCCTCGGCTCCGAAGTACCGGCGGAGCAGCTCGGAGGCGAAGGCCACGGACATACGGCCCGAGGCGATGGGGTAGGTGGTCCCCAACCGCTGCTTGGCCAGCTCCGGGCTGTTGTGGATGTTTTCCCGGTCCCGGATGCCGCAGGACTCGAACTGGTTAATTTTGACCTGGGTAATGCTCTTGGTCAGCGCGGGGATGGTCTTTTCCTCTAGCCCTGTGGATGCCATTTCTTTCCCACCTCGTCCGGTTTTTTCATCTGGTAAGTCCGCATCTTTTCGATCAACCGGCCATCTTCATCGGTGGCGGTGGCCTCGATGACCAGGTACGGCTTGTCGCGACGGGAATACTTGTCGTGAATGCGTCCGGTCACTCGTATAATCTTGCCGGGAATGGGCGGATTGTAGAACTCCATTTCATTGCCGGCATTGACTCCGCCGGTGTTGTCCTCGTAGGCCATTCCCAAGGCGGTGGCGTCGTGCTTGACCGCAATGGTGGGGAACACGCCCTCGGGATCGTCCACTGACTTGCGGTACTCGTCGACCATTTCCTGGGTGAGGACGTACTCGTAAGCCCCCAACTCCTCGCCAATTTCGAGGTTGTTGTAGACCAATTCCGGCAGCTGCTGTTGCGCCATTTGTCCAACTCCTTTCGGGGAAAGCCCTGGCGGGCAAACGGCCCCGCCTGTTGGAATTTCATCCCTACATTACTGTAATTCCCAGGGCAAGTCAACGCGGTTTTAGGTAACAGTTCAGACTTGGTGAGATGAATTGGTTTCAGCCAACTGCCACTTTTTTCAGGGGGTTTGGGGCAGGAGGTTTGGGGGATTCATCCCCCGACGTAATCCAACCCCCATATTCCGCTCTTCGGTGGATCGGGGCTAAGTCGGGCACAATTGCTAACTCCCTCCCGTTACGTTGGCGGCTCCCATACGCAGCCGGCTCCTACCATGTCCAGCGCGGGGGCCGCACGATTAGCACCAGATTCCAGATGGACAGCGCCAGCAGTACCAGAGCCGTCGGAGCGTAGAGGTGCCCCACTCCCGCCACTGACAGGCAGACTCGGACCAACAGCAGGATGTGGGCCACTGCGAACGCCAGGGCGGCTATGCCCCAAACCAGGGAACGGCCACGATGAAAGCTCCATGCGATACTGAAGCCGGCCGCCGCCCCGGGAACCCCAATGAGGGCGTACAGGACCAAACTGCCCCACTCCACGCCGGGGTCGTCGTACCCAAGCCCGAATCCACCGAAGGAGGGCGTCGGGTCAGCGTCCTGAAGTGGCCAAAGGGTGCTCCTCTGAATCTGGGATAATGGTTTTGTAACAGCAAACCGGTCCCAGAAAAGGAGCACCCAATAGATGCTACCACGCCGCCACCCCGACCGCATCCGTATCGCCTTCGACCAACGCTGGGCTGCTCCTTCCGGCCACCCTGGCCCGGCGCCTGGGCCTGCCCCGAACTGGTACAGGAGCACCTGGACTTGGGCGAAGCGCCGGGCCGGGCCAACACCGGAGACAAGATCATGACGCTGGTGTCCTCCGCTCTGGCGGGCGGCGACTGCATCGACGACGCCGATGTGTTGCGCACTGGCAGGACGGCCTGCGCTCTCGGCTGCGTAGTCAAGGCGCCCTCCACCCTGGGCACTTTCCTGCGCAGCTTCAGGTGGGGCCACGTCCGTCAGTTGGACCGGGTGAGCCGCGAGCTGCTGGCCCGGGCCTGGCAGGCGGGGGCCGGACCCGGCGACGCGCCATTCACCATCGACCTTGATTCGACGATCTGCGAGACTTACGGACTGGCCAAGGAGGGCGCCCGCCACCACGGCTATACCGGTGCACGGGGCTATCACCCACTGCTGGCCGTCGCCGCCGGAACCGGCGACGTGCTGATGGCCCGGCTGCGCGAGGGCCGGTCCAACACCGCCCGGGGCGCCGCCCACTTCCTGCGTGAGACGGTGAGCCGGGTTCGCTGCGGCGGGGCCAGCGGGCAGCTCACCATGCGTGCCGACAGCGGCTTCTATACCCACGCCGTGGCCGCCGTCTGCCGCCGGATGGACGTCCGCTTCTCCATCACCATCCGCCAGCACAAAAGCCTGCACAATCTCATCGAGGCGATACCCGAAGATGCCTGGACGCCGATTCCTTACTGGATGGACGGCGCCGCCGATGTGGCCGAAACCACCTACACCCCCTTCCAGAGCGAGCCGGATGCCGCGCCGGTGCGGCTCATCGTCCGGCGGGTGAAGCCGGCGCCCGGTTCTCAACTGGCTCTCTTCGCCACCTACAGCTATCACGGCTTCATCACCGACCGGGACGGAGAGACCCTGGAACTGGAGGCCGACCACCGCCGCCACGCCGAGATCGAGAATGCGATACGCGACCTCAAGTACGGCGTGGGGCTGAACCATCTCCCCTCGGGCCGCTTCGCTGCCAACGGCGCCTGGCTGGCGGTACAGGTGATGGCCCACAACCTGGCCCGCTGGACCGCCCGCATCGGCCTCGGTGAGCGGACCGTGACCACCAAGACCCTCCGGCGGCGGTTCTTCGCCCTGGCCGGACGGCTCACCCGCTCGGCACGCCGGATCACCCTGCATCTTCCCAAGCGCTGGCCCTGGGAGGAGCAGTTCAGCCGCGCCCTGGCCCGACTGCGAGCCATTCCACTCCCAGCCTGACGGCGCCCGTCCGCCACTGACCCGCCAGCCAACCCAACGTCCCCGCAAACTCGCGCCAGCCCAGTCCGCGAGCGCCTCTTGCCGTGTCCTATCCCGCCATCTCGCTCGCCACAGCCACTGCAGGCCGACATCGGCGCCCCCCAAAGCGCCTGCAGACCGCCGCCAACCTCCCATCTACCCGAATTCGAGCCCGGATTATCGCGCCTGTAACTCCCTCACCCCCTTCCGCTGTCCTCACGCCGTCCATCCCTGTCCATCGGTGGATTCGGGCCAAACGGAACCAGAAGGAAAACTCCCCCAACCCCCAGGGCAACCACGCCCGCCACGAGCGAAGCTACAAGCAGGCAGTTGACCCTCATATTTCGCTGGTCCGGGGCATAAAACTAGGGCAAGGGATACCTGTTGGCATAGCAGGCCCAGTCCAACGGCCCAGGGGAGTCCCCGCCGTGGCTGCACTCGTAACCCCAGTTTCCGGGCCAAGCCTCGAACTTGCTACGCTGCCAGTTTTCAGAGCCGGGAATGACGAAATTGTCAAACTCCCCTCTGGTCTGGCTATCGACCGAGCTGGACCCGTGTGGCCACCACGTATAGGTACACTCTTCGGTATGCCACCCATCAGGAAAGACCCTGCACCGATTGTGTCTATGGGAATTACATACCTAAAGTAAACAGGGCGTCAATGGTATACTTTTGCTGTACAACAAAAGTAGGTGAGCAGTACAAGCATCACCATTTTTGAATCTGAAGGAATAACAAGATGGGAACGTTCAGCGTATCCGTGGGCATTGGTCAACCCAATGGAAATAACCTGCTGGAAGTTTATGCACTGGTTGATACTGGTGCTACTCATTCGATGATTGCTAAGTCTATGTTGGACGAGTTGGGCATTAAGCCTTATGGCGAACGGCCAGTTGGGTTCGCGAATGGTCAAAGGGAAAGGCGGTCCATAGGCAAGATGCGGGTTGTCTATGGTAGGGAGGAATGGGAGTGTCCGGTCTTCTTTGGCCCAGAGGGTAGATACCTCATGGGTGCGACCACATTGGAACTCTTCGGACTGATGGTTGACCCTAACGGGCAGAGATTGATTCCTTTTGAATGTGTTTCTTAGGCCGTATGTTTAACCATTCCGGGAATCAGATTTGTCCTTGGCGGATCGGGCGGGGTTTGAACCCGCGTGGACTTTCGCCCCACCCGATTCTCACGCAGAATTAGCCCGGTTGCCCCCACCCTTCTAAAACGTCGAGCTAAACGTCGAGGTTCTTGACGCTGCGGGCGTGGGCCTGAATAAAGCTCTTGCGGGGCGCGACGGCCTCGCTCATCAAGGTGGAGAAAACGTTGTCCACTTCGATTACATCCTCGATGTTCACCCCCAGCATCTGCCGCGTCTCCGGGTTCATGGTGGTTTCCCACAACTGGTCGGGGTTCATTTCGCCCAGTCCCTTGTAGCGCTGCACCTGCACCCCGCGGCGGCCTTCGTGCTGCTTCAGCAGGACGTCCTTCTGCTCCTCCGAGAAGGCATAGTCCACCTGACGGCCCGACTGTACGCGGTACAGCGGCGGTTGGGCGATGTACAGATAACCCGCGTTGATGAGGGCCTGCATCCGCCGGTAGAAGAAGGTCAGCACCAGCGTCCTGATGTGCGACCCGTCCACGTCGGCGTCGGTCATAATAATAATCTTGTGGTAGCGCACCTTCGACGCGTCAAACTCTTCGCCCTCGCCGGCGCCGATCGCGGCAATCATCGAGCGGATTTCCTCGTGACCCAGGATTTTATCCGGTTGGTGCAGTACCCGCTCGACGTTGAGAATCTTTCCCTTCAACGGCAGAATGGCCTGGAAGCTGCGGTCCCGGCCCATCTTGGCCGAGCCGCCGGCGGATTCTCCCTCGACGATGTACAACTCGGACTTGGCCGGGTCGCGTTCGGCGCAGTCGGCCAGCTTGCCAGGCAGCGAGGAGCCGTCGAGGGCGTTCTTGCGAATCACCAACTCGCGGGCCTTCTTGGCCGCCTCGCGCGCCCGCTGCGACGTCAGGCATTTGTCAATCATCATCTTGGCCGGCGCCGGGTTCTCCTCCAGGTAGCGGGCCAACCCTTCGGCGACCACCGATTCGACGACGCTGCGGACCTCGGCGTTGCCCAGCTTGGTCTTGGTCTGGCCCTCAAACTGGGGGTTGGTCAGCTTCACGCTGATGACCGCGGCCAGGCCTTCCCGCACGTCCTCGCCAATCAGGTTGGGCTGGTCGTCCTTGATGAACCCCTGCTTGCGGGCGAAGTCGTTGATCACCCGGGTCAGGGCCGCCCGGAAACCCGTCAGGTGGGTGCCGCCCTCCTGGGTGTTGATGCAGTTAGCGAAGGAAAACACGGTCTCGGTGAAGCTGTCGTTGTACTGTACCGCCACTTCCACGGCGGTCTCGTCTATGGTCTTCTCGTAGTGGAAGGGGTCCTTCTGCATCACCTTGCGGTTGCGGTTGACGTTGCGGACCAGGTTGGCGATGCCGCCGTCGAAGAAGTAGGTACGTTCTACGTCGCCCTTGCGCTGATCAAGATGCCACGGGCTGGCGAATTGAATTTCCAGCCCCCGGTTCAGGAAGGCAATCTCCTTGAAATGGCTGATCAGCATATCGAAGTCGTACTCGATTTCGGGAAATATCGCCGGGTCAGGCCGGAAGGTTATGATGGTGCCGTGGTTCGTGGTCCGCTCGGACTTGACCACCGACGTGGTTGGCTCCCCTTGGCCATATTCCTGGGCGTAGGTGTAGCCGCCGCGCATGACCTGGGCCCGCAGATAGGAGGACAGGGCATTGACCACCGACCCGCCGACGCCGTGCAGCCCGCCGGTCACCTTGTAGGCCCCCCCGCCGAACTTGCCGCCGGCGTGAAGCGTGGTCATCACGGTTTCCAGGCCGGACTTGCCGGTGGACGGGTGGGTGTCGACCGGAATGCCCCTGCCGTTGTCGGAGACGGAGATGAGCCCCGTTTCGTCAATGGACAGCTCAACCTTGTTACAGTACCCGGCCATAGCCTCGTCCACAGCGTTGTCCAGCACTTCGTAGATGAGGTGGTGCAGTCCCCGTTGGTCGGTGCTGCCTATGTACATTCCGGGCCGCACCCGGACGGCCTCCAGACCCTCCAGTACCCGGATGTCCTTGGATGTGTATTCCGACGGGCTTTCGAGCCACAAGTCCTGTTGCATTGGTCATTTAATCCTCGGACAAAATTGATTGTCCTTAGCCGCTGGGCAAACAAAAAGAGGGCGGCGCGCCGCCCTCTTTTAGCCCTAACATAACATGATGTCATTATACCAAATTTCGCCGCATAACGCCCGGCTTTTCCCGCTGGGATTCGGTTGATATACGCACGAAATGTAGGCGAGGAAGCGGGCAATGGCCGACCCAATTTGGGATGAAGGAGGGGGCCGTGCCTGCCGCAAGGCTGTGGAACCGGGCTGCTGGTCAGGAATTTGGCGGCGGCGTCCCGAATTGGGACAGAGCGGATGCGTCGGGGTAGTAGGAACGGCCGGTTTTCAAACTGTCCAGCGCGTATTTCACCGGGTCGAACAGCGGCTGGGGCAGACGGTCCAGGGCAAACCAGTCCTGTTCCGAGAAGCTGTCCGGCTCCGCCAGCCGCGGCTCCTGTTGGCCGATGTCTCCCAGAAACTCCACGTCCAGGTAGTGCTTCCCGTAGGCGACGATGTTGCTGACGCAGAGGAATATGAGGCTGCCAACCTCCAGGCCCAGCTCCTCCCGGGCTTCCCGCCGGGCGCACTGCTCCAGCGACTCCCCCATTTCCAGGTGACCGCCCGCCGACGCCCAGGTTGACGCGCCATGCGAGCCTTGCCGCCGAGCCAGAAAGACCCGTCCCGCCCGCACGAAAATCACGCCCACTCCCACCAGCGGCCTTTCCTGTTCAATGCTCATCTTCATTGCTTATCAACGGGAGTATACCATTGCCCCGCTGCCCACCAACCCGAAACCCCATGCGTAACAGTTCAGATTTGGAGAGATGAATTGGGTTCAGCCAACTGCCACTTTTTCAGGGGGTTTGGGGGATGAATCCCCCAACGTAACCCAACCCCATATTCTGGCATCAGCCACTCCGCTCCCCTCAACCCTGAACAGTTACCCTGACAATTGCCCCTTTCCAACTCCGGCATCTCCCCGCTACCATAATCCCTATCGTATTTATATTGATCGTATTTATATCGTTTGAGAGTGGGCCGTCCGGAAGTCTTGCCCGGGGCAATCGCAGCCCCCCTCGCAAATGGCACAAAATGGCACAAAATGGTACAGAAAAACTACCGCCTGAGACCCTCGAAGTACGTGATTGAAGTACGTGATTGAAGTACGTGATTATCGACCCGGCCCTCCGGCGTCTTGTAGGTTTCCGCCGCTCCGTGCTAGACTGCCGGCCAAGGTGTTGGGCACAATTGGCTCGACATCCGGCAATCGCCCGCACTCATAAACGGAGTTTAGGAACGCGCTCATGGTCTCAACATCTGCCTCAACATCCAGCGACCAGTCCGCACACCAAAAAGGGGTCATTCTTTCTGGAATGCGGCCCACCGGCAGGCTCCACTTGGGCAATTACCTGGGAGCGCTGCAAAACTGGGTTGACCTGCAAGAGGACTACCGCTGCATCTACACCGTGGTGGATGTTCACGCGCTGACCACGCTGGAAAACCCCCAGGATGTTGCCGACATTCAGCCCAACATCGCCGAAATGGCGATGGACTGGCTGGCCGCCGGGCTTGACCCCGAGCGCTGTACCATCTTTGTCCAGTCCCAGGTGCCGGAAGTGCTGGCCCTGCATACCCTGCTCAGCATGGTCACGCCCCTGGGTTGGCTGATGCGGGTGCCCACCTTCAAGGAAAAAGTCCGCCAGATGGACGAGACCGAGGAGAGCGTCAACTATGGGCTGGTGGGCTACCCGGTGTTGCAAACCGCCGACATTATTCTCTACAAGGCCGACACCGTGCCCGTTGGCCAGGACCAACTGCCCCACCTGGAGCTGGCCCGGGAAATTGTCCGCAGGTTCAACCACCGCTTTGGCGACACCTTCCCCGAACCCCAGGCCAAGCTTACCGAAGACCCCCTGATTGTCGGCCTGGACGGTCAGCACAAGATGAGCAAGTCCCTGGACAACCACATAGACCTGGCATCCACCCCGGATGAGACCTCGAAACGGGTGCTTACTGCCTTCACCGACCCCCAGCGCACCACCCGCAACATCCCGGGCCGGCCCGAAGTCTGCAACGTTTACTCCCTGCACCGCACCTTCTCCGGGCTATCCCAAGCCGCCACAGTCTATGAGGAATGCACCGCCGCATCCCGGGGGTGCGTGGACTGCAAGCGTCATCTGGCCGCCAGCGTCAACGATTTCCTGGAACCGATGCGGGAACGGCGCCGCGAGTTTGAGCAACGCCCCGATTACGTGAAAGAAATTCTGGAGCACGGCGGCAAACAGGCCAGGGCCATCGCCCGGGAGACGCTCAACGAGGTCTACGAAAAGATGGGCCTGGGCCCTTACGCCGACGGTTCCCGGTAGAGGCGGCCCCATGACCGAAGACGTGAACTCCCCCCTGCCCTTGTCTCAGTCCGGGCGCACCGTGCTGGAAGTTTGCAGCGATGCCGCTCGGCAGGCCGGTGAATTGGTCAGCGGCCGGTTCCAGACCGAAATGGCTATCAGCTTCAAGGGACGGGCCGACATCGTTACCGACGTGGACCTGGCATCCGAAAAGCTCATCCTGGGGCTGTTGACCTCCGAGTTCCCCGACTTCAGCATTCTTTCCGAGGAATCGGAGCCGGTCATCAACGAGTCCGCCTACACCTGGGTCGTGGACCCCATTGACGGGACGCGCAACTTCGCCGAGGGCATCCCGCATTACTGCGTGGTGGTGGCTTTGGCCCGGGGACCCGAAACGGTCGCGGGAGTTACTTACGACCCCCTGGTGGACGAGATGTTCACCGCCGAGCGTGGCAAGGGGGCCTTTCTCAACGGCAAGCCGCTGTCTGTGTCGCCGCGGCAGGAAGTCGCGGAGTCGGTGATGGGGTTCGACCTTGGCTACGTGGATGAGAAGGCGGGGTTGGCCTTGGACATGGTGCGGGGATTGTGGCCCAACATTCAGTCAATGCGGCTCATGGGGTCGTCGGCGCTGGGGCTGGCCTACGCCGCCGCCGGACGCCTGGACATCTACTTCCACCATCACCTGTCCCCCTGGGACCTGGCCTCCGGGCTGCTGCTGGTCACCGAGGCCGGCGGCGCCATCGTTGACAAGCAGGGGAATCCGTCGAACCTGTTCACCCCCAGCATCATCGCCTCTAGTCCCCGGCTGGTGCAAAAGTTCCTTGAAGCCACCGAGGGCATGGCCTGGCGGGAATAGCCCGGGCTTGACCGCAACCCCAATAAACCCGTTCGTCCTGGGTACCCGACGGATTTCCGCTCTGGCCCGGCCACAACTCACTCCCGGACGACGCCGGCCTCCACCAGACTATCTATCTCTGCCGCGTCGAAGCCGAACTCCAGCAACACTTCCCGGCTGTGTTCGCCCAGGCCCGGCGCCCGCCGCCGCACCGACCCCGGCGTTTCCGACAGCTTGACCGGCACCCCGATGTGGCGCAGCGTTCCCAAGGCCGGGTCTTCCAGGTCAACCAGCATATTCCGCGCTTGAACGTGGGGGTCGGCGTACACCTGGGCCATGTCGTATATCGGCCCGGCGACCACCCCCGCCGCCCCCAGAGTCTCCAGCCAGTGGCGGGTGTCCCGTTGGCCCAGGGTCTCTTCCAGCAGCGCGGCCAACTCCGCTTCCCGGGCCTTGCGATCGCTAGGGGCGCGGAAACGGGCATCATCAATCAGCGCTTCCAACCCCACGGCCCGGCAGAACTGCTCCCAAGTTGTCTGGGTCGCGGCCCCGAGGTTGATGTAGCCGTCTTTCGTCCGCAAGGCTTGGTAGGGGGCCGAAACCCGGTGCGCCGAACCCAGCGGGCCGGGAACGTCTCCGTTGGCGAAGTAACCGGAGGACTCCCAGATGGTGTAGGCAATCCCCGCTTCCAGCAGGGAGGTGTCCACCATTTGGCCCTGCCCGGTCTTGAGGGTGTGGATGTAGGCTGCCAGGATGCCGTTGGCCGCCAGCAGCCCTGCGGAGATGTCGGTGATGGGGACCCCGACCTTGGCCGGGGGTCCGTCGGGAAACCCGGTAATGCTCATCAACCCGCTCATGCCCTAGGCCACCAGGTCAAACCCGCCCCGGTTCCGGTAAGGGCCGGTGCTGCCGAAACCGGAAATTGTGCAGTAGACCAGGTTGGGCCTCATGCCGCTGAGCCTCTCGTACCCCAACCCCAGCCGGTCCATAACCCCCGGACGGAAGTTCTCCGCCACCACGTCCGCCGATTCCAGCAGCCGTAGAAAGACCTCGCGCCCGGTGTCGGCTTGCAGGTTCAGGGCCAGGCTTCGCTTGTTGCGGTTCAAGGCCAGGAACCCGGCCCCCCAACCGTTGACGAAGGGCGGCCCCATTCGACGGGTATCATCGCCGCCGTTGGGTCTTTCCACCTTGACGACGTTGGCGCCCAGGTCGGCCAGCATCATGGTGCAAACCGGCCCGGCCATTATCTGGGTTAGGTCCAGCGCCACCACGCCGTCCAGGGGTCCCTTTGGCATTGCCATCGCTCCACCATCCGACAAAAATCTCGCCTGGAATTCGTGCAACGAGTCTACCAGAACCGGGGATTGCCCGGTGCCACTGCGTCATAAAGTAACAGTTCAGACTTGGTGAGATGAATTGGTTTCAGCCAACTGCCACTTTTTTCAGGGGTTTGGGGCAGGAGGTTTGAGGGATTCATCCCCCAACGTAACCCAACCCCCATATTCCGCCATCAGCCACTCCGCTCCCCTCAACCCTGAACAGTTACGTCATAAACTGTCGGCATCATTACCATCGCCAAGTGCGTGGCCGGCTCCTGGTTCCACGTGGAGCTGTTCGGCATCCCGCCCACAACACCTTCGCCGTCCTTGCCAAGCCTAGGCCCAGGCGGATAAAATTCCGTAATGAAGGAACAGATATGACCACAATCAACACAGAATCCGACTTCCTGCGCGCCCTGACGGAACACCCCGAATGGAAGGCAGCCGTCCGCGCCCAAATACTGGGCGAAGAATTGCTGCTGCTGCCGGTGCGGTTCAATGCCTTCGTCGAGGAGCAACGGGAGGTGAACACCGAGTTCCGTGAGGCGATCACTGAGATCCGGGAATCAGTCGCCGATCTGAAATCATTCAACGTTGAGCAGAAGAAGGCGAACGCCGAGTTCAGAGAGTCAATCGCCGAGTTGAAGGAGTCGACCCAACGGATAATCGATGACGTGGGAATCCTCAAAGGAGACCTCGTTGGACGCGCCGCCTGGGACCGCCACCAGGAGATCCTAGACCAGCTTGGTTTCACCCTCGTAAGAATGCTTACCAAGAATGACCTGAACAACCTGGCCAACCGCAGCGGCACCACCGGCGCAGATCTTCGCAGCTTCTTCCGGGCCGACCTCATCATGGAGGTCACCGGCGATGATGGCAGCCCCCAATACGTTGCGATGGAAGCCTCATACACCGCCGACGAGCGCGACACCGACCGGGTGTTGCGCAACTGCCGGTTCATGCAGCATTTCACCAACCGACCGGCCCACCCGGTCATCTCCAGCCTCCGCAACACGCACCATGTCCTGTCCCTGGTCAACAATGGGACAGTCCATTGGTTCGAGTTGACGGAAAGGGACCTCCACACCGACTGATACTGCCCCGCGGCCTCCGATTCCCCCTATTGTGCCGAAGTTATAACGCCACAGCCTCGGGGAAATTCTCGATTGACCAATCTCAGGGGCCGGGGTATAACTAGCAAACCGCAACCCGTTGGAACCCGGCAGCCTTCAGTCCCGGTTCATTAGTCCCGGTTCATTGTCGGAACGCTCAGCCATCCCGCAGCTGTTCCCAAGAGGTATCTGTTGAGTTCTTCCCTTGAGTCCGCCAACCGGCCCCGGGTCAAACGGGACGCCGACTACATCTTCCACGAGTTGACCCGCAGCATCTGCCCGGAATGCAAGTCGGTTATTGACGCCCAGATAATCATCAGGGACAACCGGGTTTTCATGCGGAAGCGATGCCAGACCCACGGTTGGTTTGAAGCAATCATCAGCTCCGACGCGGAGATGTACGTCAACTCCGTCAAGTTCAACAAACCGGGGACCATCCCGCTGGAATTCAGTACCGAGGTTAACAACGGCTGTCCCCTGGACTGCGGCCTGTGCCCGGAGCACAAGCAGCACATGTGCCTGGCTCTGGTCGAGGTCAACACTGCCTGCAACCTGAATTGCCCGGTCTGTTTCGCCAACGCCGGCATTGGCTACAGCCTGACCCTTGAGCAGGTTGAGTCCATGCTGGACCGCCTCGTGGAAACCGAGGGAGACCCGGAGGTGGTGCAGTTCAGCGGTGGTGAGCCGACAATCCACCCCCAGCTTCCCGAAATGATTCAGGCGGCCAAAGACCGGGGCATCCGGCAGGTGATGGTCAATACCAACGGCGTCCGCATTGCCAGGGACGACCGGTTCCTGGGGCGGTTGGCCCAACTGGACCCGGTCATCTATTTCCAGTTTGACGGGCTTAGACCGTCCACCTACCAGGCGATACGGGGCGAAGACCTGCTGGACACCAAGCTGCGCGCCCTGGACCGCATTAACGACGCCGGCCTAACCGCTGTGCTGGTGGCCGCGGTTGAGCGCGGCATCAACGTTGACGAAGTGGGTGCGATTGTGGAGTTCGGCTTGGAGCATCCGGCGGTGCGTGGCGTCGTGCTTCAGCCGGTGACCCACGCTGGTCGCCACCCGGATTTTGACCCCATGCAGCGGGTCACCATTCCCGACGTCATCCACGGGATTGTCCAACAGACCGCGGGGCGGTTCGTCCTGGACGACTTCGTGCCGGTACCCTGCTGTTTCCCCACCTGCCAGGTCAACACCTACGTCTTTGTGGACGGCGATACGGTCGTGCCGCTGCCCCGGCTATTGAAGATTGACGATTACCTGGACTACATCACCAACCGGGCGCTGCCCCGACTGCCCGATGCCGCCGCGGTACAAAAGGCGCTGGAGGGTCTGTGGTCGGCCTCGGCGGTGGGCGGGGCCGAAGCTACTGCCCAGCAGTTCCAATGCGCCTGCGGCCCCGGACTGGACCTGCCCGGCGACCTCACCCACCTGAAAGACCACGTATTCCAAATTGCCATCAAGGATTTCCTCGACCCCTACACCTTCAACGTCAAGCAGGTGATGAAGTGCTGCGTGGGGGTCCTCGTCCCCGACGGACGGGCCATACCTTTCTGCGCCTACAACTCCGTGGGGTATCGCGAGCAGGTCCGGGAGCAGCTTACCCGCGAGCAGTCCCAGCGTCTCCCGGTTGACCGACCCGCTGGATAAGCGGAAAGGAGGCGCGTAATGGAACCTGACCGACCGGACCAGACGACCGCGCTGGCCTGCTGCGCCGACCTGTACCAGTCCGACCTGGCGCGCCTGCTGCTGGGCGATTCCCTGCATCCCGGGGGACTGCGGCTGACGCACCGCCTCGGTACGTTGATGGGCATTCAACCCGATGATTGGGTGGTTGACCTGGCCTGTGGCCGGGGAATCAGCGGGATGGCCGTTTCCCGGGCATTTCGCTGCAAGGTCGCCGGCATCGAATACGGCGTTGCCGCCGTGGCGGAGGCCCACGCCGGAGCTCGGGAAGCGGCAGTCCCGGCCCGCGCCTTCTTCATCAACGCTGACGCCGGGCTGCCGCCCATCAGGCTGTCCAGCGTTGATGCTGTCCTTTGCGAGTGTTCCATGAGCATCTTCGCCGACCAGCCCGGCGCCATTGTCCAGGCTGCCCGAATGCTCCGGCCAGGAGGGATTCTGGGCTTGAGCGACGTCACCGTCAAACCCGGCAGTCTGCCGGACGGCTTCCCCGAAGCTGTCGGCCAGGCGTTGTGTTTGACCGGCGCTCTGGACGTGGCCGGGTATACCCGGTTGGCGGGGGATGCCGGGCTGCTCCCCGAACGGTCCGAAGACGCTTCGGACGCAATAGCCGACTTGCTGAATGACCTGGAAGGCAAGCTGGGCGCGCTGGCGGCCTGGCAGTCGCTGGCGGCGGGGACGCTGCCGGTGAAAAAAGAGTGGCTGGACGCGGCCCCAGGCATTATCAATCATCTGCGCCGGCTAATAGACGACGGGGCGCTGGGATACTGGCTGTTCACGGCCCGGAAGCCGGTCTGAACCGGCGGAAAGCGTGGTCATCCTGGGCGACGGCGGCAAGGAAGGATGGACCGGCACGGCGTTGGCTGAATCCGGGGATAATGAGGTTGTGTTATGTATATTCTATCGCCGCAAATTGGTATTATGTAGTCCAAGCTGGATGCCAAGGTTCCTTGGGTCCCAACATGGGGGGCCACCACAATCCGGTCCAATACCGCTGGATGTGACTGAGATGTATGAGATGTAATTGATGGGTAGCGAAGACTTCCTGCTCCTGCAAAAGCTGACCTTCTCCCTGCTGCTGGGATACCTTCTCGGGTCGGTGCCTTTTGCCCACCTGGCGGGCCGGCTGAAAGGCGTGGACATCTTCAGCACGGGCAGCCAGCGGGCTGGCACCGCCAACATATTCTGGAACGTAAGCCGTCGGGTCGGGGTGATGGTGTTAGCTGGCGACGTGGCCAAAGGCTCCCTCGCCGTATTCGCCGCCCAGCAAATGAACTGTCCGGTCCCCCTGTTGGTAATGGCAGGGGCCGCCGCCGTACTGGGACACTGGAAATCACTGTTCACCGGCTTCAAGGGCGGCGATGGGATGGCGACGCTGCTGGGAGTGACCGCCACGTTAATCCCCGTCCTGGCCGTGCCGGGCATCGCCCTGGGGGTTACAGCTGTGGCGCTGGCCTGGAAGTCCCATTACCGTTCTGGCGTGGGGATCGCCGTCTGCTATACGCTGGTGCTGCTGCTGAGTCTGGTAATTTTGCAGCGCGACCAGCAGTTGACCCTGGGACTGACTGCCCTGGCCGCGCTGGTGCTGACCCACAACATTGTTGTCCACCGGCGGGTCGCCGCGTCGGGCGTGGAGCCCCGCGATGACTTGGACGACTTGGAGCTGGACCTGACCGTGGACGACGATCTGGAGTCCGCTGTACCCGAACAACCCTAGCCGGGTGGAAGTTACCCCCGGCGCTGCCGCCGCCGCTTCAACTCATCCAGGTCCAACACCCATTTTAGTTGCTCGTCTTTGGCGGCCTCGGCCCGCCAGCCTGGTTGGAGTCTCTCGGCGGTTTCCAGGTATTGGAGCGCCTCGTCCAGCCGTCCCAGTCTGGAGCATAGGCGCGCTGCGTTGAAGTAGGCCACCGAAAACCTGGGCATCGCCTGCATCGCCGCCGCGTATTCCCGCATCGCCCCATCATCATCGCCCAACGCCTCCAGCGCCGCGCCCCGGTTGCTGAAAACCTCGGCGAAGTCCGGCTGCAAAGCCAGCGCCTTTTCGTAGTCCTGCAAAGCCCGGCGGTAATCGCCCAGCGCATCGAACCCCAGCCCCCGGTTGTTCCATGCCTCGGCATCCTCGGGCCGCAGGGCAATCACCTGGGAGTAATCGTCCACGGCCTCTTCGACATGCCCCAGATGGTAGCGGGTGCGGGCCCGGTTGAACCAGGCATTGGCGTTGTCCGGGTCCAGGAGGACGGCCCGGCTGTAATCGCCGATGGCGGCTTTGTGCTCGGAAAGTTCGTCCAGCGACGCCCCCCGGTTCAGGAAGGCATTGGACAGGTCTGGCCTCATTCCGATAACCAGGTCGAACTGCGCCACCGCTTCTTCGTGCCAACCCAGCTTGCCCAGCACGACGCCCCGGTTGTAGTGCGCCCGCAGAAAGCCGGGGTCGAGATTGATTGCCGCAGAGTAATCGGACACCGCCCTTTCGCCCTGGCCCAGGTCGTCGTGGGCGTTGCCCCGCTGATAGTAGACCTGCGGCAGCGCGGCGTCCGATTCTTGCAGCCGGTCGAGCGCCAGGTCGAAATGCTGCACGGCTTCATCGGGCCGCCGCAACCTCATGCAGCACAGGCCCAGGTTGAATCGGGCCGCGGAATTGCTCTCGTCCGCTTCCAGCAACCCCGTGTATACCTCCGCCGCATCGTGGTGCCGGCCCACTGCGAAGCAGGCGTTGCCATATACCAGGCCCCGGCCCGCTTCCGGGAGGGGTCCCAGGGAATCCAGCATATCCAGCGCCCGTTCCTTGTTGACGCCGGTCAGGCCGGCCCCCCGGGGAGGCGGGGTGACGTAGGAGTCGCCGATCCCGCTCTCGACCAGCAGTTCGGCCAATCGTTGATGAAGGTCATATAATGGTTGCATCGCCGGTTCGCTCGCTCGCTGTGCTGGTTCCGTCGTCCGCCTTACAGGGTGGAAACCCGGCCCCCGCCCATTTCCGGTTTCAATGCGTTCTGGGCGACGGCCAGGGCGGTGTAGTAGGCAATCGTCAATGTGAGGTCAACCACGCCCGTAACGCCGAGCAAGTCCTGGGCGGCGGCAAAGGTCTCATCGGAAACCTCTTTGTCCCGCAGCGATTCTTGCACAAACCGGGCGATGACAACCTCGCCGCCGCTGAGACCTTCCGGCGCCTGCCAGGTGCGGATGCTTTCGATGGCGCCGTCGCTGATGCCTGCCCGCGCCGCCGCTACCGAGTGCCCAGTCCACTCGATGCCGCTATTCCACTCGCGCGCGACCAGGATAATCGCCAACTCCTTCAGCGCGTCGGGCATCGCGCTCTGGAACCGGAGCTGCGCTCCCATGGACGTCAAGTGTCCCGCCGCCTGCGGACTGTTGAGCAAGGCGCGGAACTGCAACCCAACCTCGTCGGTGTTCCGGTCCTGCCTTATTTGGTCGTAGATGCGCTGTCCGTCTGCATCCAACTCTTCTCTCGAAACATAGGGAACTCTCGCCATATCATCACCTTTCACTCGGCTTTCGGCCAGTTCCGGCCCAACGGCCGCCTATAGAATATCACGGCGGCAGGCGGCAGGCGACAGGGAAACGTCACCAGTAACAGTTCAGAGTTAGGGAGGTGAATTGTTTTCAGGCAAGGCTTTCAGGCAACTGCCAATTCTTTCCAGGGGGTTTGGGGGATGCATCCCCCAACGTAACCCAACCCCCATATTCCGCCATCGCCCCCTCTCATCCCCTCAACACCGAACAGTTATGTCAAGGCAATCGTATTATAACTTCGGCGCGTTGGGGGATAATCGGAGGTTGCGGGGAAACACAGGAGGCGGGAGCAGCAATCAGTCGGTGTGGAGGTCCCTTTCCGTCAACTGGAACCAGTGGACCGTCCCATCGTTGACCAGGGGCTGGACATGGTGGGTGTTGCGGAGGCTGGAGATGACCGCGTGGGCCGGGCGGTCGGTGAACTGCTGCATGAACTGGCAGTTGCGCAACACCCGGTCGGTGTCGCGCTCGTCGGCGGTGTATGAGGCTTCCATCGCAACGTACTGGAGGCTGCCATCATCGCCGGTAACCTCCATGATGAGGTCAGCCCGGAAGAAGCTGCGGAGACTGGCTCCGGCGATGCCGGTGGTGTGGCTGCGGTTGGCCAGGTTGTTCAGGTCGTTCTTGGTGAGCATTCTGACGAGAGTGAAACCAAGCTGGTCAAGGATGTCCTGATGGCGGTCCCAGGCAGCGCGTCCAACGAGGTCTCCCTTGAGAATCCCCATGTCATCAAGCATGCGTTGGTTGAACTCCCGCTGCTCGCCGTTGAACTGTTCCTCCCTGACGTTGATCTCCTTCAGCTCGGCGACTGATTCCCTGAGCTCGGCGATTGAGTCCCGGAACTCAGTGTTCGCCTCTCGCTGCTCCTCAACGAAGGCATTGAACCGCACCGGCAGCATCAGCAGTTCTTCGCCCAGTATCTGGGCGCGAACAGCTGCCTTCCATTCGGGGTGTTCCGTCAGGGCGTGCAGAAAGTCGGATTCCGTGTTGATTGTGGTCATATCTATTCCTTCGTTATGAAATTTTATCCGCCTGGGCTTGGACTTGGCAAGGGCGGACCGAAGCCGGTAACAGTTCAGACTTGGTGAGATGAATTGGTTTCAGCCAAGGCTTTCATCCAACCGCCACTTTTTTAGGGGGTTTGGGGCAGGGGGTTTGGATGATTCATCCCCCAACGTAACCCAACCCCCATATTCCGCCATCAGCCACTCCGCTCCCCTCAACCCTGAACAGTTACCGTCACCAGGGCAATCACGTTTTAAATTGTAACTGCACGACTACTCAGTGTTCTGGCGTCCGTCTCTCAACAAAACCCTGGAAATGCACTCCATCACTGGAAATAGGGCTGGCTGGATGGACCAGGAGACCCAACGATATGCAAGTGGTGCACAAAAATGCCGGTCATTTGAAAGGATTATCAATTCCTTTGATACCGGTTATGCCTCGCAGTTAACCCGCGATTCCCCCAACTGACGCCCCGCCTCTTGCCAACCACGGCAACCCTTCCTTACCATAACCCCAGACCTGCATGACGCCTCCCAACCCGCCGCGGTCCAGGGGCAAATGACATTAAATGGCATAAAATGACACGATTTCCAGGAGTCCCAACTGGTTTCAGCCGGACCCCGCCCACCGTAACCGTTCAGTCTCGAGAGGATATACCGGCTAACCAGGCCAATTTCCAATGCCTGATTTCCAATGGTAGCAAGCGTTTCGAGGGTTTTTCGAGTAGCAACACGCCATGAGATCGAGTAATTGTCCAGTTACGAATTAAAACGCGATTGCCCTGAAAACGTCACCGGCATCAGGCAATCGCCAGGCTTTCTTATCCACCGGACCTGCTCAGGGCCAGGAGGACGCCTGGTCACAACAAGCGGCAGATGTTGTGATCCCCCGCTGTTCGTTGAATCTTCAGGCGGCGGCTCTTACAATTAGGCCACGGCAATGGGGCCGCCGGCGCCCGCCGGAAGCAATCTTGGGCAAATTTGAGGGAGTTATCGTGACGCAAGCCAGCCAGGCCGAGACCATCATCTACACCCATCCCGACTGCGCCTTTTCCGCGGCGGCCAAAATGGAATACCGGCGCAACAAGACGGCGTACACCGAGGTGGACGTTTCCAAGCAGCCCGACAAGATTCCCGACCTGCTGGCCCTGACCAACGGGGAAAGAGTCACGCCGGTCATCGTCGAAAACGGTCAGGTCAGCATTGGGTTCAAGGGCGGCAATTGAGAATTCTAGCCGAAGACGGTCGTCTTCACCAATTCAACGCAAGAATACAAGCAAGAGTGCGGTAAGCAGACCCGCCCATCCAACCGTTCTTCCCGATTCATCCGGGCAATTTGTGAGGACTTTTTTGATGCGAAAAATTACTGACAGTTGGCCGTTGTGAGAGTTTGGGGACCTGTGCTAGGATTCGGCCATCAAATCGGGGGAGGGAAGGGTTCACCATGCCGACCGACAACAAAGACAAGCTGAATGCCCTGGAAACGGCCCTGAGCCGCATTGAGAAAGACCACGGCAAGGGCGCCGTGATGCGCCTGGGCGAGGTTGCCCAGAGCCTGGTTACCGATGTTATCCCCACCGGGTCGCTCAGCCTGGACATTGCGCTGGGTGCGGGCGGCATCCCCCGGGGCCGCGTGACCGAAATATATGGAGGCGAGTCGGCCGGTAAGTCAACGGTGGCGATTCACATAATGGCTGAGACCCAGCGGTTGGGAGGCATCGCCGCCTACATAGACGCCGAACACGCCCTCGACCCCACTTACGCCGCCAACTGCGGCCTGATCCTCGACGACCTGCTGATTTCCCAGCCGGACAGCGCCGAGCAAGCCCTGGACATTACCGAGCAACTGGTCCGCAGCGGCGCGATAGACACGGTGATAGTGGACAGCGTTGCCGCCCTGGTGCCCCAGGCGGAGATTGAAGGCGACATGGGAGACACCCACGTCGGCCTCCAGGCCCGGCTCATGTCCCAGGCCCTCCGCAAGCTGACCTCCGCCATTCACCGTTCCAAGACCGCCGTTGTCTTCATCAACCAACTGCGCGAAAAGGTGGGGGTCGTCTACGGCAGCCCGGAAGTCACGCCGGGGGGCCGCGCCCTGAAGTTCTACAGCTCGGTACGCATCGACCTGCGCCGCTCGGAGTCCCTGAAGCAGGGTTCGGAGATTATCGGCAACCGGGTCCGGGCCAGAATCGTCAAGAACAAGATAGCCGCTCCTTTCCGCGTCGCCGAATTCGACATCATGTTCAACAAGGGCATCAGCAAGATGGGCGACATTCTGGACATCGGGGTTGCTCAGGGCCACGTCCGCAAGGCCGGGTCGTTCTACTCTTACGGGGATACCCGCCTGGGCCAGGGGCGTGAAGCATCCAAGCAGTTCCTGTCCGAACACCCGGAGATTGCCGACTCGGTGGAAGCCCGCATTCGCGGCAACCAGACCACCGATCAAGCGCCATCCAGCAACGGTGCCCATCCCCCGGAAGGGGAATCCGGCGAATCCTTGGCGGCTGCCGGCTCCGAATCGGCGGAATAACGCGCCCGCCCTCCTCGATCCGAGTAACCGTGACGACCCGATCAACTGTCAAAATGGCAAGAGGCGGTGGAGACGCGCCAACCTCCACCGCCTTTGCCACAGCCAAAGACGCTGCTCTCAGGTTCCTGACCTATCGGTCCCGCAGCGAGGCTGAGGTGCGCCGCCGGCTGTCCGGCAAGTATGCCCCGGCCACCGTAGAAGCGGTGGTCGAGTCCCTGCTGCGGCAGAATTTGCTCAACGACCTGGGCTTCGCCCGGGAATGGCGCACCAGCCGGGAGCGGTTCCGCCCCCGCGCCGCCAGTCTGGTGCGGCAGGAACTCCTGCGCAAGGGCGTATCGCCGGAGGTAATACAGGAATCTTTGCAGGAGTTTGACGACGAATCCAACGCGGCCCGCGCCGCGGCAGGATTGGCCCGACGGTTGGTCGCGCGGGAGGTCACGCAGAGGGAGTTCAAGGGAAAGTTGGCGGCCCACCTGCAACGCAGGGGCTTCGGGGGAGGCTTGGTCTGGTCAATCGTCGAGCAGCTTTGGGAAGAGCTAGGGGCGGACTCGCTGCACCGCCAGGGCGACGCCAACGACGACCAACGCTAGGTTCCACAGGCCGAGGCTCCAGGGTCCGGCCAGTGTGCTAATCAAGAACGCTCCGACCACCGCTCCGCCGGCCAGCAGCGCTAGACCCATGCTTCGTTTTCGGTTGACGACCAGGCCCAGCAATTCCCCGGTGCAGTAGCCCAAGCCCAACCCATACAACCCGCTCACGAAAGGCAAACCTCCGAAGAAGAAGTTGAACGCAATCCACAAGATGCCGCCCAACACCGCCAAGGCCAGCGTCACGCCCACGGCCCGGGCGTAGTGGACGGTTCCCACGTCATAGGTCGGCATCCTCTCCGGCTTCCCACATTCTTTACAGCGGATACCCACGGGGGCCTGCACCATGCAGGAGGGGCAGATTCCCCGTCCGCACCGGCTGCACGACAAACCGGTCTCGGCGTCCGGGTGCCAGTGGCAGCGGCCCATGACCGTGGGGCCGGAGTTAGTTGGTGAAGGATCTACCAATTGTTGCCGTCACATCTCATGTAATGCGGGTGTCCGGTGTACCCAATCGTCGCGGCGGGCCACGTCCCGGTCGTGGAGCAGGCGGTTGACCAGCACGCTGCGCCAGGGCTGTCCTTCGGGACGGGAGACGGTATTCCCCAGCGCCCGTTTCAGGATGGTCAACCCCAGCAGGGTAAGGAACAAAACTGCCGTGGCCGCGTGGTCGTCAAAAATGAAGGCCCAAACCGGCAGAGCCGCCAAGCAGCCGAGCACCCACGCAGCGGAGCTCGTGGTCAATTTCTTGCCTGCCCACGTCACGGCCAAGCACACAACCAACGCCACCGGGTTTACCGACAGCAGCGTGCCGGCAACGACCGATATGCCCCGGCCGCCCTGCAACTTCACAAACGGCGACCAGTTGTGGCCGGCAATCGCCAGCGCCGGCGCGATTATCAGGAGGAAGGAGCCGCGCCCCAACCCAGCCACGTAAATGCCGGCCAGCATTGGCGTAGCCCCTTTTACCAGAATGTCGAAAATCAGCAGCGGAACCACCCAATGGCGCCCCGCGTGCTGGGCCAGGTTTGAGCCTCCCACGTTGCCGCTGCCGTACTGCCGAATGTCTATGCCCCGGGCCAGCTTGCCCAGCACGTAGGCCGTCGGGACTGCGCCCACGAGGTAGGAATAGACGTACAACCCGGCGATTTCCCACATAAGGAACGGTTAAACGGTCCCGGGCGCGTTCCCGGATGGTGCGTTCCCGGACGGCGCTATCTTTCGGGCCGCTTCCTCCAGCCGTTCCACGGTTTCCATGGGCGGGCCCAGCAGGCCGGGAGGCTGTTCCCCGGTATTGCCCAAGCCGTGATAGTCGCTGCCGCCGCAGGGAATCAAGCCGTGGCGGTTGGCCGCGTCCAAGAGCCGGGCGATGGTGTCCGGGGCATACATCTGGTAATGCACTTCCATTCCTACCAACCCGGCGGCCTTTAGGGCGGCGCACTTCTCATCCAGGTCCGGCAGTTGCGCCGGGTGGGCCAGGACAGCGACGCCCCCCACCTTGGCCAGCATTTGCACGCCTTCCTCGGGGGTCATCTTTTCCCGCTCGGCGTAGGCCAGCCCGTTCCGTCCCAAGTATTCGGCGAAGGGATCCTTGGGTTCCCTGAAATAACCCTTCTCGACCAAGGCCAGCGCAACGTGGGGACGACCCACGGCGCCGCCCTCGCCGGCGATTTCCTGAACGCGCTCCCATTCGACATACAGGCCGTACTCCGCCAGCTTCTCGACCATTGCTTTGCCCCGGTCCAGTCGCCCCAGGCGGAAACGGGTGAGAATGTCCTGAAAATCCGCATCTTCTCGGTCAAAGAAATACCCCAGCATGTGGATCTCATCGCCGGGTATGTCGGTGCTAAGTTCAATGCCCGGGATTATTCTCAGGTCCGGGTACTGCCGGGCCGCGGCGTAAGCCTCATCCAGCCCGGCGGTGGTGTCGTGGTCGGACACGGACACCACTTTCAACCCCTGCCGGGCCACCAGTCCGATAAGCTCCGCCGGTTCGAGACGCCCATCCGAGGCGGTGGTATGCAAATGAAGGTCAACGACAGCGCTCATGGTTAATCGACCGTCCTGTCAATCCGTTGAATACCCGTAGCTCGGCCTGTTTCCAGGTCGATATCCAGCAAAACCGAATTCATAATCGAGGGGCCGGTGGCCACGTTCAAGCGTTGCGGCATTCCGGTCAAAAACCGTTCCAAAACATCGCTCACGTTGCTGCCGATGACCGAGTTGGTGGGGCCGGTCATCCCAACGTCGCTGAGGTAAGCGGTGCCCTTGGGCAGAATTTTAGCATCCACCGTTCCCACGTGGGTATGCGTACCCAGCACCGCGCTGACCCGGCCGTCCAGGTACCAACCCAGCCCCTGCTTCTCGGACGTGGCCTCCGCGTGAAAGTCCACGATGATCGCCCGGGGTTTTTCGGTCGCGGCCACGTCTTCCAGGATGGAGTCGGCAGTTCGAAAAGGGCAGTCCAACGCCGGCATGAAGACCCGGCCCATGAGGTTCATCACCATCACGCCGTCGTACACCAGGTAACCCCGCCCTGGCGCGTCCGGGTAATTGGCCGGACGCAGCAGCGGCAGCCCTTCATCCATGTGAGGAATAATTTCTTTCTGGTCCCAGATATGGTTGCCCGACGTGAGGATGTCCACGCCGTTGTCCAACAGTTCGTAGGCCGTGTCCAGGGTGATGCCGAAGCCGCCAGCAGTGTTCTCGCCGTTGGCGATTACCAAGTCTATGCCGTACTCTTGCCGCAGGCCCGGCAGAATGCTTTTTATCGTCTGCCGTCCCGGCCTGCCGATAATGTCCCCGATCATCAAGATACGCAAGTTACCCCTTCCTGGGTACTCTCAAATTAAAGAGGGTCCAACCCCGGGTAGCTCCGGTCCTGGACCCTCTGGAAGTTCTATCCGGTCATTCGCGGCTGTCGGCGCGGAGGGGGTCGTCCGTTGTCCGGCGCGCAGACCTACCTGGCGAACTCGGTGTTGCGGGTTTCCCGTATCACCGTGACCTTAATCTGCCCTGGGAACACGAGGTCGGTTTCCACCTTCTTGGCAATGTCCCGGGCTAGGCTGGCCGATTGGATGTCGTTCACCTCCCCCGGTTTTACCATGACCCGCACTTCCCGACCGGCCTGAATGGCGAAGGCCCGTTCTACGCCGTCAAAGCTGATCGCCGCGTCTTCCAATTCCCGCAACCGCTGCACGTACTGTTCCAGGGATTCCTTGCGGGCCCCTGGCCGGGCTGCGCTAATGGCATCGGCCGCCGCCACCAAGAACGACTCTATGGAAGAGTGCTCGTCGTCGTGGTGCTCCTTGATGCAGGCGCAGGTGGCGATATTGACGCCGTACCTGGCCGACAGATCCGCGCCGATTTCGGCGTGAGGGCCGGGCACTTCGTGGGTCAATGCCTTCCCGATGTCGTGGAGCAGACCGCCGGCGCGGGCCAACTGCACGTTGGCGCCGACTTCCGACGCCATCATGCCGGCCAGCAGGCCGACCTCGATGCAGTGCTTGAGCACGTTTTCACCGTAGCTGTACCGGTACTTCAACTGGCCCAGATACCGGACTAGCTCGGGGTCCAAGCCGGATATTGCCAGGTCGAAGGTCGCCTGTTCTCCGGCTTTCCAGATGGTTTGTTCAATATCCGTGTGGGCCCGGTTTACCATATCCTCGATGCGCGCCGGTTGAATGCGCCCATCGGTGATGAGCTTTTCCAGCGCGAGCTTGGCGATCTCGCGCCTTACCGGGTCGAAACAGGATACGGTCACGACTTCCGGGGTGTCGTCAATGACGATATCAACCCCGGTCAAGGCTTCCAATGCTCGAATGTTCCGCCCTTCGCGGCCGATGAGACGCCCTTTCATCTCATCGTTAGGCAGGGATACCGTGGACGTGGTGGTTTCAGAAACTACATCGGTGGCAAGACGGTTTATAGCGAGAGTGATAATCCGGCGGGCATTGTCGTCGGACTTGGTCTTAAATTCCTTCTCCAACTCGTAGTAGCGCCGGGAAAGGTCGTGCTCGGCTTGTTCCTGGCCCTTGAGCACGATCATCTCTCTGGCCTCGGCGATGCTAAGACCGGATATTCCCTCCAAAACGTTCAGTTGCTGCGTTTTTACTGCGTCTACTTCGAACAGGGCATCCTGGACCTGTTGTTCCTTCTCAGAGAGCGCCCCCCGCTGTTTGTCGAGAGCTTCGTTCTTTCGCTCCAACTGCTCTTCCCGCTGGAGATACCGCCGTTCCAGCCGATTGAGATCCTGCCGCTGCTCCTTGATTTCCTTCTCGCCAGTGGTCCGCAGCGACAGAACTTCTTCCTGTGCGCCCAGGAGAATCTTGCGTTTCTCCTCTTCGGCCTGGGCGATCAATCCAGTGGCTTGGACGTTCGCGTTGTCCAACCGCTTGCCGTTTCTGTTGGACCTGACTATCAGCCATACGGCCACGCCAGACCCCGTTATCCCTGCGGCCGCCAGAACGGACAGGAAAATGACTAATTCCAACATACCAACCTTTCCTTTCCGTTAAATGTGCCGCCCTTCGGAGACCCACTCCCCGAAGCACATATTTTAGAAAGAACCACCTCTAAAGTCAAGGCGAAACAACGCAATTGAACGGATCATCCCGCTTGCAGGGGCGGTTCTTGCGTACCCAAAACGGGCCTCAAAACGGCCTTTTCTACCCACGCACTCCATCCACTTGTCGAATAAACCTACTCCTGCGGGTTGGCCCTTCGGTAACAGTTCAGACTTGGTGGGATGAATTGGTTTCAGCCAACTGCCATTTTTTGCAGGGGGTTTGGGGGATGAATCCCACAACGTAATCCAACCCCCATATCCCGCCATCAGCCACTCTGCCCCCTCAACCCTGAACAGTTACGGCCCTTCGCACCCAATTGGCAAATGGGCGACAACCCGTTATACTGCCGCAAATTAGTGGTTTCCAGGGTTTTTCCTCTCCCATCCGCATTGACACGGCTGCT
Source organism: Dehalococcoidia bacterium (assembly GCA_965262735.1). Taxonomy (GTDB): domain Bacteria; phylum Chloroflexota; class Dehalococcoidia; order Lucifugimonadales; family UBA3495; genus CATOSK01. The sequence continues at coordinate 2,092,871 of CBDHFS010000002.1, forward strand.
CTACCCGGCTCTATTCCAGGCAGTTCCTCGAGATGTGCGCTTCGAGGGATTCCCGGGTCAAAGGCAGCATCACCATGAATCGCGCCCGCCCCGCCGGTTGGTTCCTCCCCATAATCATGGCTTCCGCCGTCGTCATCGGCGGCGTTTTGGCCCTGGTTCTCACCTTTCAGGACAACCCCGACGACCCAACCGCTCGCCCCTCGCCCAACGTCACCCTGGGGGTTGACCGCCGAGGCCCGCCGCTCTCTCCAGCAGGGCGACGCCTTCCCCAGCGCCGCCGGGTTCTCCGCCTACTACCGGGTTACCAACACTTCCAACCTCTCTGCCCTGGACAAGGCCGCCGTTGACGAGGCGGTGATGGGCGAGGTCAAGGGCTCCACGCACCGCGCCTCTCCCGCCTCTCTCATCGACACTGGCGACAACTACTCCGTCGTTTCCCTGCCAATCCACAACATCGACCAGACCACCACCACGGTACACCTGTACTACGACAGCGAGGGCTGGGTGGTGGCATATTTTCTGCGGGAAGAGGAGTCATCTCGCGCCTGGCAGGCCCGGCATCTGGAATTGGAAAACCCGGCTATGGATACGATTGACATCACCCTGCTGGACGCAATCAACGTTGTGGTGGAAGAGGCTCTGGGCCAACCGTCGTTAGTTGCGGAAAACCTGAATTTCTACCACTGGGCTCACCCCACCGCCACCGACTTCTTTATGATGGCCAACGCCCGGGGCGACGTTGGGACAGACACCATCTCCTTCGCCGTGCCAGAGAGCTTTACTATGCGGGAGGTCTCGGTCTCCCTGTGGGTCAGCGGGGACGCCTGCGCCAGTGTAACGCTGGACGGCGAACCCTTGACCCAAGACCGTTGCCAACGCCAATTCCACCACACCCCCGTTGCATGGAACGATTTCACCAACCAGACCGGGCACACGATGCTGCTGGAGCAATCCGTTCCCAACGCGGGCGCATCCGGCGCAATAATCATGCTGGTCTATTCCGTTGAATAGCCCGATGGGTAGCCCGACCGGAACCCGGTGCGAAGGCCGCCAATGCGCCTTCCGGTAAGTTTGGGGTGGAAAGCCGGGTTGCTGCTGGCCCTGGCTATCCAGTCCTTTGCACCCCAGGCGTCAGTCTCGGTCAACGCCCAAGCCGTCCAGGACGTTGGCGTCACCGCCATCGAACTCCCCACCGGCCCGGTCAACCAGGGCGACACCGCAGAGATAAAGGTGACTATCGAAAACCTGGGTTCCTCCACCGCTTCCGTCATGGTAATTCTTAATTATCTTGATGCAGATTACACGGCCGCAGGTGTCGGGCAAACGATGCAAGACGTTGCGGCAGGCCAGACCTCGAAAGCGTCCTTCTCCTGGGACACCACCGGCGTCCCCCTCGGCAGCTACATTTTCCAGGCAGTAGCGTTGTCGGGTGAAAACCTCGACGGCGAGGACGGCAACTATGAGAATAACTCCCTGATTTCAACAAGCTCGGTCACCATTCGCACCCCGCCGCCCTACGCTGTTGCCGTCACCGCCGTCGATGTCCCCGCCGGGCCAGCAATCCAGGGTGAAACCGTGGACGTGGAGGTGACCGTCAAGAATCAGGGGACTTCCGATGCCAACGCCAAGATAACGCTTTTGTACGTTCCGGCCGAGGGACAACCGGGAATCGCCGCCGAGAAAACCGTTGCCATCGCCGCCGGAGCCACCGAAACGGTGACCCTGTCCTGGGACACATCCGGCACCACCCTGGGCGTCTACACCATCAGGGCCGGCGCCACCCTGGTTGAGGACAGCAGCGTTGCCCATTTCTTGATTTCGACAACTTCCATTACCATTGTCACCCCGCCTCCGTATGCCGTTGCCGTCACCGCCGTAAAGGCTGCCAGCGCCACAGCAATCCAGGGGGCCACCGTGGACGTGGACGTGACCGTCAAGAATCTGGGGACATCCGACGCCAACGCCAAGATAACGCTTTTGTACGTCCCCGCCGAGGGCCAACCGGGAATCGCCGCCGAGAAAACCGTTGCCATCGCCGCCGGAGCCGCCGAAACGGTCACCCTATCGTGGGACACATCCGACTCGACGCCGGGCGTCTACACCATCAGGGCCGGCGCAACCCTGGTTGAGGACACTGACGTTGCCCATTTCCTGGTTTCGACAACTTCCATCACCATTGTCACCCCGCCTCCGTATGCCGTTGCCGTCACCGCCGTAAAGGCTGCCAGCGCCACGGTAACCCAGGGGGCCACCGTGGACGTGGACGTGACCGTCAAGAATCTGGGGACATCCGACGCCGACGCCAAGATAACGCTTTTGTACGTTCCCACCGAGGGCCAACCGGGAATCGCCGCCAACAAAACCGTTGCTATCGCCGCCGGAGCCGCCGAAAAAGTCACTCTATCCTGGGATACTTCCGACTCGACGCCGGGCGTCTACACCATCAGGGCCGGCGCCACTTTGGTTGAGGACACCAGCGTTGCCGACTTTCGGGACGCGGCATCCACCGTCACCATTAGCACCCCGCCTCCCTATGCCGTTGCCGTTACCGCCGTGGATGTTGCCAGCGCCACGGCAACCCAGGGTGAAGTCGTGGACGTGGAGGTGACCGTCAAGAATCTGGGGACATCCGACGCCAACGCCAAGCTAACCCTCCTGTACGTTCCCGCCCAGGGCCAACCGGGAATCGCCGCCGAGAAAACCGTTGCCATCGCCACTGGAGCCGCCGAAACGGTCACCCTATCGTGGGACACATCCGACGCTACGCCGGGTGTCTATACTATCAGGGCTGGCACCACCCTGGTTGAGGACGCTGACGTTGCCCATTTCCTGGTTTCGACAACTTCCGTCACCATTAGCGCCCCGACCTATGGCGTTTCCATCACCGCCTTTGATGTCCCATCCGGTCCGGCAACCCAGGGCTATGTCGTTGACGCGGACGTGACGGTCAAGAACCTCGGTTCAGTCGCGGCAATGTTCACGGTGACGCTCTTTGACCAACCCGCCGGTGGCACGGAAGGGACTGCGGACGAGGAAACCGTCGAGATTGCCCCGCCGCCACCAAGAAAGTCACCCTATCTTGGGACACATCCAACGCTACGCCGGGCGCCCACACCTTCAGGGCCGGCGTCACTTTGGTTGATGACACCAACGTTTCCGACTTCCTGGACTCGGCAGCTACCATCACCATTAGCCCGCCGCCTTATGCTGTTGCCATCACCGCCGTTGAGGTTGCCAGCGCAACGGCAATCCAGGGGGCCACCGTGGAGGTGGAAGTGACCGTCGAGAATCAGGGGACATCCGACGCCAACGCCAAGATAACGCTTCTGTACGTTCCCGCCGAGGGCGAACCGGGAATCGCCGCCAAGAAAACCGTTGCCATCGCCGCTGGAGCCACCGAAACGGTCACCCTATCCTGGGATACATCCGGCACCACCCTCGGCGCTTACACCATCAGGGCCCGCGCAACCCTGGTTGAGGACAGCACCGTTGCCGATTCCTTGGACGGGGCATCCACCATCACCATTAGCGCTCCACCGCCCTATGCCGTTGCCGTCACCGCCGTTGAGGTTGCCAGCGCAACGGTAATCCAGGGGGAAACCGTGGACGTGGAGGTGACCGTCAAGAATCTGGGGACATCCGACGCTAACGCCATGATAACGCTTCTGTACGTCCCCGCCGAGGGCCAACCGGGAACCGCCGCCGAGAAAACCGTTGCTATCGCCGCCGGAGCCGCCGAAACGGTCACTCTATCGTGGGACACAGCCGACGCCAACCCCGGCGCCCACACCATCAGGGCCGGCGCCACCCTGGTTGAGGACACCAATGTTTCTGACTACCGGGACGCGGCATCCACCATCACCATTAGCGCCCTGACCTATGGCGTTTCCATCACCGCCTTTGATGTCCCATCCGGTCCGGCAACCCAGGGCTATGTCGTTGACGCGGACGTGACGGTCAAGAACCTCGGTTCAGTCGCGGCAAGGTTCACGGTGACGCTTTTTGACCAACCCTCCGGTGGCACGGAAGGAACTGCGGACGAGGAAACCGTTGAGATTGCCGCCGGCGCCACCAAGACGGTCACCCTATCCTGGGACACATCCGACGCTACGCCGGGCGCCCACACCTTCAGGGCCGGCGTCACTTTGGTTGATGACACCAACGTTTCCGACTCCCTGGACTCGGCAGCCATCATCACCATCAGCGTCCCACCGCCCTACGCCGTTGCCGTCACCGCCGTCGATGTCCCCGCCGGGCCAGTAACCAGGGGGGACACCGTGGACGTGGGCGTGACCGTCGAGAATCAGGGAACCTCCGACGCCAACGCCAAGATAACGCTCCTGTACGTCCCCGCCGAGGGCGAACCGGGAATCGCCGCCGAGAAAACCGTTGCTATCGCCGCCGGAGCCACCGGAACGGTCACCCTGTCCTGGGATACTTCCGACGCCGCCCTCGGCGCACACACCGTCAGGGCCGGCGTCACCCTGGTTGAGGACACCAACGCTGCCGACTCCCGGGACGCGGTATCCCCCATCACCATTATCCTACCGCCTTATGCCGTTGCCGTCACCGCCGTCGATGTTCCCGCCGAGCCGGTAGCCCAGGGGGAAACCGTCGACGTGGTCGTGTCCGTCGAGAATCAAGGGACCTCCAACGCCGCCGCCATGATAACGCTTCTGTACGTCCCCGCCGAGGGCGAACCGGGAACCGCCGCCGAGAAAACCGTTGCCATCGCCGCCGGCTCCACCGAAACGGTCACCCTGTCCTGGGATACTTCCGACGCCGCCCCCGGCGCCTACACCATCAGGGCCGGCGCCACCCTGGTTGAGGACAGCAATGTTTCCGACTCACAGGACGCGGTATCCACCATCACCATTAGCCCACCGCCCTACGCCGTTGCCGTCACCGCCGTGGACATAGCCAGCGCGACCGTCACCAAGGGCGACACCCTGGATGTGGACGTGACCGTGGAGAATCGGGGGACCTCCGACGCCAACGCCGTGGTCACGGTTCTGTACGTTCCCACCGACGGCCAACCGGGAATCGCAGCTGCGGAAACTGTCGCCATCGCCGCAGGGGAGTCGGAGACCACTACCCTGTCCTGGAATACCTCCGAGGCCACGCCCGGCGCCTACACCATTAGGGCCAGCGTCACCCTGGTTGAGGACACCGACGTTTCCGATTCCCGGGACGCGTTGTCCACCATCACCATTGGGACCCCAACCTATGGCGTCGTCGTAACCTCCGTTGATGTCCCCACCGGGCAGGCAACCCAGGGCGACACGGTGGACATACTTGTGGCCATTGAAAACCGCAGCTCGGTCGCGGCAATGTTTGAGGTGACGCTCTTTTACCAACGCGCAGGTGGTCAGGAAGGAATCGCCGCTAAGGAAACCTTCAAAATCACCGCTGGCTTTACCAAGGGTCTCACCATGTCCTGGGATACATCCGGCGTTACGCCTGGCGTTTACCAGGTCGGCGCCAAGGTGATGTTGGTGGGAGTGGCAGGCGTTGACGATTCCCGGATTTCTGAAACGTCCATCACTATCATCGCCCCCGTAACCTACGGCGTCTCCATCACCGCCATTGATGTCCCCGCCGGGCCGGTAGCCCAGGGGGAAACCGTTGACGTTGACGTGACCATTGAGAACAGCAGCTCAGTCGCGGCAATGTTCGCAGTGACGCTCTTTTACCAACCCGCCGGTGGCCAGGAAGTAACCGCAGCAGAGGAAACCGTCGAAATCGCCGCTGGCGCTATCGAAACGGTCACCCTGAATTGGGATATATCCGACGCCACCTTCGGCGTGTACACCATCAGGGCCAAGGCGATACTAGCGGACGTGGCAGGTGTTGACGACGTTGCCGATTCCCGGATTTCTGAAACGTCCATCACCATCAGCGCCCCCGTAACCTACGGCGTCGCCGTCACCGCCGTGGATGTCCCCGCCGGGCCGGCAGCCCTGGGCGCAGAAGTGGATGTGTACGTGACTATTGAGAACCTGGGAAACACCGAAGTTACCGCCGAAGTCATTCTCCTTTACCAACCAGACAAGGGCCAGGGAGGAACAGCCGACGAGGAAACTGTCGGGGTAAACGCCGACGCGTCCGTCACCATCACCCTGTCCTGGGACACATCTGGCGTTACGCCCGGCGCCCACACCATGAGGGCGGGCGTCACCCTTGTTGAGGACACCAACGCTGCCGACTTTCGGGATTCTACATCCACCATAACGGTGATTTCCGGCCGGATAATTCTCGGCGACGACCGGGGGCTTGGCGTTCCCGATGCCTCGTTCGGAGGCAAGCTGGCAGCGGCGCCCGTCGAGACGACGCCGTCGCCGGTAACCGGGATCCTCGTTTTCGGCGGCTTCGCCAAGGGCTATGAGACATCCTCGCCGGTCATCGAGACCTCGCTGGTCCCCCACGACAAACTGTTCACCACCAACGCCCAGGCCACCTTCGGCTCCGGCCTGCAAAACCCCTTCGAGCTGGGCGAGATACGGGTCACGGTCCACCTGGAGGAACGCCCGAACAGTCTGGGCTCCTACGTCATGGTAGGCAGTCAAATCTTCTTCGCCGACGCCAACGGTAATTGCCGGATCGTGGTCCCCTCGGGCGTTTACGACCTGGCGATTCAGGCGCCGGGCTACGTATCGGCCCGTATCCCTGGCGTCCGGCTGGGCATCGGCGAGGCCGTCACTGTCCCGGAGTTGACCCTGCCCTTCGGCGACTCCAACGGCGACGGCCACATAGATATCCTCGATCTTAGCATCGCCGCCGGCAACTTCGGCGCCACCATGCACCAGATCTCCCTGCCCTGACCAGTGCCGCCGTAGGACTTCCTTATTGAAATCCAACCGCCGGTGTTGAGACTGACTCAGCCCATGAATTATAATGGACTAAAATCTGTCAACATTGGTTGACCATTGCCGGCGGTTTGTGAATGCCTCCAACGGATTATTACGAGACTCTAGGTGTTGCCAAAGGGGACTCTGAGGAGGCCATCCGCAAGGCCTTCCGCAGAAAGGCTATGGAATACCACCCCGACCGGAACAAGAACCCCGACGCCGAAGAAAAGTTCAAGGACATCAACGAAGCCTACCAGGTCTTGATCGACTCCAAGAAGCGCTCGCAATACGACCGATTCGGCCATGCCGGAGTCACGGGCAACGGCGGCTTTGACCAGCCCTTCGACGGGTTTGACGTCTTTGGCGGTTTCGGCGACATCTTCGATTCCTTCTTCGGCGACAATCCCGCCCGGCGGGCCCGGGAGCCCCAACGCGGCTCAGACATTCAGCAGAGAGTGACCCTGGCCTTCGAGGAAGCCGTCTTCGGCGTCGAGAAGGAAGTCGAAGTCACCCGCATCGAGACTTGCGCTCAATGCTCGGGCGAGGGGAATGAACCCGGCACGGCTATCAATACCTGCGGCACCTGCAACGGCAACGGCCAGGTGCGCCGCACCCAGCGCAGCCTGTTCGGCCAGTTCGCCCAGGTCACCGCCTGTCCTTCCTGTCGCGGCGCCGGCCGCACCATCGAGCAACCTTGCTCCGGCTGCCGCGGGGCCGGGTTGGAACGCCGCAAGCGCAGGACCGCGGTGTCCATTCCCGCCGGAGTCCAGGGAGGGATGCAGGTGCGGATAACCGGAGAAGGCGACGTGGGACGCAACGGCGGACCCGCCGGCAACCTCTACGTGCAGGTTGAAGTCCGCAGCCACAAGGTGTTCCAGCGGGAAGAGTACGACCTGCTCTATATGCTTCCCGTGGACATGGTGGAGGCGGCGTTGGGCACCGAGAAAGAGATTCCCACCCTCGAAGGCGAACCCCAGACCTTGCAGATTCCCCAGGGCACCCAGCCCGGGGCGGAGTTCCGGCTGCGCGGCCAGGGGGTGCCCCACATTCACAGCGACCGCCGCGGCGACCTGAGGGTGTTCGTAGACTTGAGCGTTCCCAAGGGCCTGAACAGCAAGCAAAAGCAGCTCCTCAAGCAGTTGGCCAAATCAATGGGCCACGACGACATTGATGGCCCGGATGAAGCCGAGGAGCAGCCCAAGTCCAAAGGGATCTTCGACCGCGTCAAGGACTCGTTTACCTAGGGGGTGTCGTCAAAGTGAGAGTGTGATGATAAGCTGACATTGCAATCAATGCAGCAGGATTGGGAGCAGGATTGGGCTATGTCAGCAGCAATCGCGGTGCCGGCGCACCGGCGCCATGATATTTCAGACCGGGTATGGGAGATCTTGGAACCCCTTCTCCCCGGCGGCAAGGGCAAGACGGGCCGGCCCGCCCAAGACAACCGCCGCTTTATCAACGCCGTGTTCTGGATTTTGCGCACTGGGGCCCCTTGGCGGGATTTGCCCCCGGACTACGGGGACTGGAAGAATACCCACCGCCGCTTCTGCCGCTGGCGGGACCGAGGGGTATGGGCCATGCTGCTGGAGGCGGTGATTGAGGAGCCCGATTTTGAGTGGCTGATGATTGACGCCAGCTACATCAAGGCCCATCCCCACAGCGCCGGGGCCCGGGGCGGCAACCAAGCCATCGCCCGCACAAAAGGGGGCTGAACCGCAAATTGCACTTGGCGGTGGACTCCCACGGAATGCCGGTAAGGCTGTTGGTGACTGAAGGCACGGTGGCTGACTGCACCCAAGCGTTGCCCCTGATTGAGGGTATTAGCGCGGAGTGTCTGCTGGCGGACAAAGCCTATGACACCAATGCAATCGTGGCCGCCGCCTCGGAATTGGGAATGAACCCGGTGATACCGCCCAAAAGCAACCGTCGGGAACCCCGGGAGTATGACCGGGCGCTGTACAAGTTGCGGCACCTGGTGGAAAACGGCTTCCTGGACTTCAAGCAGTGGCGGGGAGTAGCAACCCGGTATGCCAAAAACTCCCTCTCTTACCTGGCTGTCTGCCAGATTAGAGCGATGGTCATTTGGACTAGGTTACTTTGACGACAGGCCCTAGAAACTATTCCCGGAAACTTATCCCTGTAATACGTCCCGGTTCCCTGAAGGACTTCCTTTCGCAGCGGTAGAGCCGTTGCGGGAGAACCCTAGACGGGACCGCAGGGGCAAAGGCTTCTGCGCCGGAGAGATCGCGGGAGACGCCCCGAAGGAAGTCGGGTAAGGAAGTCGGATGCAGTGGCACGAAATCAGCATTGAAATCCCGTTCGAGTACGTGGAACCTATTTCCTACCTGTTCGACCGCTACGGTCATGGTATGTCCATGGAGATAATGGACAATGATCTGGTGCTGCTGCGGACCTATCTGCCCTCCACCTCCCGGCAGCGCCTGGCTCACATCGAGGTCGGGGTCAAGTTGACTAACTTGCTGCAACCCCTGGGAGAGCTGAAGATTGAGCCGCTGCCGCTGGACGAGGATTGGCAGAACTCCTGGAAAGTCCACTTCAGCCTGCTCAAGCTGGGCCAACACCTGGTCATCAAGCCCTCATGGATTGATTACGCGCCCAGCCCGGACGACATCGTAATCGAGCTTGACCCCGGATTGGCCTTCGGCACCGGCTACCACCCCACTACATATACCTGCCTGGAGGCCCTGGAGCAGTTGGTCGAACCCGGAATGTCGGTGCTGGACCTGGGCGTCGGCTCCGGCATTCTCACCATCGCGGCCGCGAAACTGGGGGCCGGGCACATTCTTGCTCTGGACATAGACTCGGTAGCCATCACCGCCGCCCGGCAGAACTTCCGGCGGCTGGGAATCTTGCCTCGGGTCACCCTGGCTCAGGGAACCCTGCCTAACGCCCAGGCCAAGCCGGGCGCTTTCGACATCCTCGTCGCCAACATCTCGTCCCGGGCCATCCGCGAACGCGGCCCCCATCTGCTCCCGGTGCTCAACCACCAGGGGGCGCTCATCGCCTCGGGCATCATTCAGGCCCAGGAGCAGGAAACGGAAGAGGCGTTGGAGCAGGCCGGTTTCGTGGTGCAGCAGACCTGGCCCAAAGACGACTGGGTAACCCTGGTGTGCCGGGCCGCCAGCATCGGCTAAAGAAGCCTTGCGCTGCCACACTCCCCACCGGGCCCGGCTGCCGCGTCACCGCCGGAGTTGGACGCGAGGGACAGGCTACAACGGGAAATCCAGGTAGCGTTCGCCGGTATCCGGCAGCACCGTCACCACCGTCGCCCCCTCTCCCAACTGCTGCGCCACGGCCAGGGCGGCGAAGACGTTGGCGCCCGAGGAAATCCCCACCAGCAGCCCCTCTTCCTGCGCCAGCCGCCGCGCGGTACTGCCCGCGTCCGCATCGCTGACGGTCACCACCGAGTCCAGCAGCGAACGGTCCAGCAGCGGCGGCACGAAGTCCGCGCCGATGCCCGGAATCATGTGCCGACCGGGAGTCCCCCGGCTCAACATCGGCGAACCGGCTGGCTCAACGGCGATGATTCGAACCGACGGGTTGACCTCTTTCAACCGCTGCCCCACGCCGCTGATGGTCCCGCCGGTGCCCACCGCCGCTACAAAAGCGCCGACCAACGGCCCGACGGCCTCGACGATTTCTATGCCCGTGTGCCGGTAGTGCGTTTCCACTACGGCGGGGTCGTTGAAAATGTCCAGCAGCAGCTGGTCCGGGTCCGCCTTGGCCGCGACGCGGGCGGCGGCCAAGGCTCCGTTCATTCCCGCGTTGGGCGACGTCAACTCTACCCTGGCGCCGAAGCGTTCCACCAACCGGCGCTGGTTCAGCGGGGCGTTGCTGGGCATGAAAATGGTCAGCGGGTAACCCTTGGCCGCCGCCACCATCGCCAGGGCCGCGCCGCTGTTGCCGCCGGTGGCCCACACCAGGCCGCCGTCCGGCTCCAGCTCTCCCCGAGCTACTGCGGCGTCAATGATCGCCAGGGCTATCCGGTCCTTGACGCTGCCGCTGGGATTTCGGTTCTCCAGCTTGCACAGCAGCTGCGCCGACCTGGGCAGGGGCAGCCGTCGCAGCCGCGCCAACGGGGTGCGGCCAATCATTTCCAGGACGCCCGGACGTATCCCGGCCAATATAGTTCTCCTGGGTAAGGCGAAGAATGGCGCAGTTTGGCACACAAGTTTTGCCATCGTCAAGAAACCCGGTCAAGAGTAGCAGTTCAGACTTGGTGAAGTGAATTGTTTTCAGCCAAGGCTTTCAGGCAACTGCCCATTCTTTCCAGGGGGTTTGGGGGATGAATCCCCCAACGTAATCCAACCACTATATTCCGCCATCGGCCATTCCCCTCCCATCAACCCTGAACAGTTACGGACAAGAAACCCCGGCGGCGGCCCTGGGGTGCTATACTGGGTGACATTCGGTGACATTCTAGGAAGAGCCACGCCGGGACCGCTGAATATGCAACAAGTAGACCTGCAACGCTTCGAGATTACCGGCCTGCTGGGCACCGGCGCCGACTACGAGGTGCGCTCCGCCGTTGACCGGGAAACCGGGGATCAGGTGGTCTTGAAGCGTCCCGTTCCCCAGGCTATCAGCCGCCAGATGCACGGCCCCATCGAAACCCGCACCGACCGCACCCTGGACTTCTACCGGGACGTGGGCAGCCAGGTGGCTCAACTGTCGCCCATCATCGGGTACTCCGAGCGGGCCAGCCACGATGACTTCTATGGCGATGGAGTGCAGCAGGAATACCGGGTGTTGGTGATTGCCCGGGCCAGCGGAATCCCCTTGGCGGGCGACGTCCGGGCCCGCATCCTGCGAGTGCCCATCGGGTTGGGGCAAAACCTGTTCTCCCTGTTCCCGCTGCCCTTCATGGAAGACTCCGGCGGCCAAGAAGGCTCCGGCGGCCAAGGCCCCGGTGGCGACAATTGCTCCGGCTTCGCGGTGCACCGGCAATTGCTGGATATGCAGGAACAGTTGTACCAGGCCGGATACATCCTGCTGGACCAGGGGCCCCAGAACATCTTTTACCAACCGTCCTCCGGCGCCATCACCATCATTGACTCCGGCGACTTGGTGTCGGTGGGCGAGCTGTCCCTGTCCCGCTCCCGGCAGCCCCGGGACATCCACGACTTCTTCCTGGAAGTTATTAAGTATTACACCACGTCGGAAGCGCCCCCGGACTCTGCCGACGGCTACCGGGACACCCGCGGCACCCGCCCGGTGATTACCCTGGAACAGGAAATGGACGAAATCGGCTTGGGCTTTTCACGGCAGCCCGGCCCCGCATCCGACGCCGCCCTGGCGATGATTGACAAGGTGCGCAGCCGGTCCTACAGCGACTTCGGCGAGTTCCGCCGGGACTTGACTGGTTATTTGGAGGAAGCTAGAATCCGCAATCGGAGTTTGCCCAATCTGGAGGAGGCCCGGCAGGCTTGGCGGGACGCCCTTCAGTTGCTCCATGCGGACTATTGGCGGCGGTTCGTTTTCGACCCCGATACCGAATTGACCGCATTCGATGATTTCTCCTGAATTTATCTTGAATCGAACCCAACGAGAAATATGTCGAGGGATCCCAAAATGATTCCCAGCGTTTACGCTACCTTTCAAGACAATTCCTCCCACGGCGAAGACTCCTTCCTGGTTAAAGACCTGGGTGACGGCAGTTTTCTGGACGTGGTGATGGACGGCGTTACCGGACATGGCGGCGGCGAGGCCAGCAGGGAGCTTGCCAGCGCCCTGGAAGCGGCTTCCATTAACTCGGCCGAGGACGTGGCCGCGGTTCTGGAAGAAGTGAACGAAGAGTTCTTCCAGGTGGGCGGCGGCCGGTTCCTGCTGACCACCGTATCCGTCACGCTGTACCAGGGCGACCGTGTCATCGCCCTCAACGCGGGGGATAGCCCCATCTACCACGTCGGACCCGACAGCCACCAGCAGCTTGGCGGCCGCGTCGGGGGACTGCTGCGGCCCGGCGGCACCAAGGTCATCGGCGGCGAGGAGAAGCTGACGCTCTACCGCACCGAGCTGGCGGTTTCCCCCGGCGATCGGCTTATCGTAGCCAGCGACGGGGTAAGCGACAACATCCACATAAACGAACTGGTGGACCTCATCCGGGGCGCCTCGTCCCCCGAAGACGTGGCCCAACAGGCCAAGGCGCTCATTGACCTGCACCTGGAGCAGGGCTTGGCCCCGGAGTTGCTGGGAGCGCGGTACCGGCATGACGACCAGACCGCGGTTATCCGGTTCTTCGACGACGCTTAGCCCGCCGGTTTGGACTGCCCGTTGCCTGGTTCATGGCGGACCGATTCGCTCCGCCAAAGCCCGTTTCGTGGGCCGGTTCGACCGCAATGCGGGGCAGGGCCCGGGAATGTGGCGTAAACTACGTCCGGTCTAGGGCGAATCCATAATCGTCGGTGGACGCCATATTGATGCCGGTTTCAAGCGAGTCTCGACCTGATATTGTCGGAATACGGCGTCTCGGCAGAGACGCGGATGCAAGCCGTATTCCGCCGTCCTTGTGAGAACAACCCCAAGCTGGTAAAATGCAACGACTGGCCGACCCCAGCGGGTGGCGGGAGAAAAAGGAGCCGCATTTTGGGCAAAATCAAGGTGGCAATCATCGGCGTGGGCAACTGCGCGTCATCCCTGGTTCAGGGCGTTCACAAGTACGTGGAGATGCCGGAGGACGAAGAAGTCCCCGGCATAATGCACAACAGAATTGGCGAATACCGCATCGAAGACATCGAGGTCGTTGCCGCCTTTGACATAGACGAAAACAAGGTGGGTAAAGACCTGTCCGAGGCCATCTTCACCCAACCCAACAACACCCTGAAGTTCGCCGAAGTCCCCCACACCGGGGTCAAGGTCGAACGCGGGATGACCCACGACGGCGTGGGCAAGTACGTATCTCACTTGGTCCGCAAGTCCGCCCACTCCACCGACGACATTTCCGGCATCCTGAAGGAGCGGGAAGTTGACGTGGTTATCAACTACCTCCCGGTCGGCAGCGAAATGGCGACCAAGTGGTACGTGGAGCAGATTTTGGACGCCCGCTGCGGTTTCATCAACTGCATCCCGGTGTTCATCGCCAAGGAAGCCTACTGGCGCACCCGCTTTGAAGAGCGTGGCCTGCCCATCATCGGCGACGACATCAAGTCCCAGGTGGGCGCAACCATTCTCCACCGCATCCTGACCCGCCTATTCGAGGATCGCGGCGCCACCATTGACAACACCTATCAGCTCAACTTTGGCGGCAACACCGACTTCCTCAATATGCTGGAGCGGGAGCGACTGGTCTCCAAGAAAATTTCCAAGACGGGCGCAGTGACCTCGCAGATGGACCTGCCGGTGGAGCCGGACCACGTGCATATCGGTCCCAGCGACCATGTTCCCTGGCTCCAGGACCGCAAATGGTGCTACATCCGCATGGAGGGCAAGCTGTTCGGCGGAGCGCCGGTCAACATCGAGACCAAGCTCGAAGTCTGGGACAGCCCGAACTCCGCCGGGGTGGTGGTTGACGCCATCCGGTGCGTCAAGCTGGCGTTGGACCGGGGCGAAGCCGGCGCCATCGCTGGTCCCAGCGCCTACTTTATGAAGTCTCCCCCGGTACAGTACACCGACGATACCGCTCGCGTGATGGTCGAAGAGTTTATCGCGGGGAACGGCGCTTCCAAATAGATGCCCTGGCGGTCGGGGACATCGGTGTGAACGGAGCGGCTGGTTGGACCGCTTGAAAATAGCGATGGTCTCGCCCTACGATTTCACCTGGCCCGGTGGGGTAACTGCCCATGTGTCCCAGTTGGGCCGACAGTTGGGCCGTCTTGGACATGAAGTGCAGGTGCTGGCCCCGCATTCCCCCTCCCGCGTTGACGCCGATGGACCCACTTTCATTCCCCTCGGGCGTTCGGTGCCGGTGCCCAGCGGAGGCTCCGTCGCCCGGGTGTCGCTTTCCTGGTGGCTGTACCGCCGCATCCGCGCCCTGCTGGAGCAGGAGTCCTTCGACATAATCCACCTGCACGAACCGCTGGCCCCGGTGTTGCCCCTTTGCGTTCTTGAGGTCTCCAACGCGGTCAATATCGGGACCTTCCACGCTTACTACAACCGGCAGCACCTCTACCGGCTCAGTCATCCCATCGTTAAGCGGTGGCACTCCCGGCTGCACGGCAGCATCGCCGTATCCCCTGTGGCGCGGCGTTATGTCAACAATTTTTTCCCCGGGCACTATGAAATCATTCCCAACGGCATTGACGTTGACCACTTCTCCCAAGGTGTTGAGCCGTTCCCGCAGTACCGGGACGGCAAAATCAACATCTTGTTCGTGGGGAGGCTGGAAAAGCGCAAGGGCCTCAGATACCTGCTGGAAGCCTACAGCCGCCTGCGCTGGGAACTGCCCAACACCCGGTTGCTGGTGGTGGGGCCGGGCAACCCGGACAAAGAGTCCCACTGCATCCTCAGCGCGCGCAACCCGCAGGACGTGGTGATGACCGGGCGGGTGTCCTACCATGACCTGGCCCGATACTACGCCACCGCCGACATTTGCTGCTCTCCCGCCACTGGCGCCGAGAGCTTCGGCATCGTGCTTCTGGAGGCAATGGCTGCCGGTAAACCCGTGGTTGCCTCGGACATCGAGGGCTACCGGGGAGTCCTGACCCACGGCAAACAGGGCTTGCTGGTCCCCAAGGGCGACTCCCAGGCCCTGGCCCAAACCCTGTCCTACCTGGCCAACAACCCGGACCTCCGGCACCGCATGGGTCAGCAGGGCCGGCGAACTGCGGAGAGCTACCGTTGGGAGACGGTGGCCCGGCAGGTGGAAGATTACTACTACCAAGTCCGTGAATCGGTCCAACGGGGGTGGAGCCTGGATGAAGTTGCCCGGCAGAGAGCAGTTTAGGGCGGCAATGCTCCAGTACCTGGAGTTGCCGGGAGCGAGGTTTTTCCGGGCTATGGGAGTAACCCCCCACGCCATTACCCTGTTGGGCTTCGCCGTCTGTGTGGCTGCCGCCGTTTTGGTGGCCTACGGCTGGCTGGCTGTCGGCGGGATTGTCTTTCTAATCGGCGGCGGGTTGGACCTTTTCGACGGCGCGCTGGCCCGGCTGACCGGGAAGGTCAGTCTCTTCGGGGCGCTGCTGGACTCGGTGTTTGACCGCCTGGGGGAAGCCGGGCTTTTCGTCGGAATGGCCATCTATGGACTCCACGCCGGTTTCACCGACGGGTTCCTGATGTTCTTCGTCACCGTGCTGCTGTTGGCCCTGATTTTTTCCCAGGGCGTCAGCTACCTGCGGGCCCGGGGCGAGGGACTGGGCGCCTTTACCCGGTCCGGCCTGATGACCCGCACCGAGCGGGTCATTATCCTGGGCGCCGGTCTAATCGCCGACGGGCTCATCGGGGCGCCGGTCATGGTCTGGGTCTTGCTGGCCATCGCCGCGGTGTCCTGCTTCACTCTGTTCCAGCGGATGTTCACCATCCGCGGTATGTTGGACAACGCCGGATAATCCGGCGTACACTGCCGGAAGTCGCCGGGCCGGAGACAATTGCGGCGCCGGTGTGACGGGAAGGCTCTGATAGCAAGTCGGCCCGGCCTCAAT
This sequence comes from Dehalococcoidia bacterium, assembly GCA_965262735.1. GTDB lineage: Bacteria > Chloroflexota > Dehalococcoidia > Lucifugimonadales > UBA3495 > CATOSK01. The sequence continues at coordinate 2,109,315 of CBDHFS010000002.1, forward strand.
GCCCTAAGGACAAAACACTCCAGGAGAGGACAAATTGCCCAAAGAACTACAGCCTGAGATGGACGGCAAGGGCCTGCGGGTGGCGGTGGTCGTGGCCCGGTTCAACGAGTTCGTGACCCGCCGGCTGCTGGAAGGCGCCACCGATACCCTGAGCCGCCACGGCGTCAACGACGAGGACATCGTGCTCTCCTGGGTGCCTGGCTCCTTCGAGCTGCCGATCATTGCCAAGACCTTGGGGCAGACCGGCCAATATGACGCCGTAATTTGCCTGGGCGCAGTCATCCGCGGTGAGACCGACCATTACGAAATGGTGGCCGGTCAAGCCGCTGCCGGCATCAGCGCCGTGGGCCGGGAGACGGGAGTCCCCACCATTTTCGGCGTGTTGACCACCGAAAACATGGAGCAGGCCATCAACCGGGCCGGTGGGAAGTCCGGCAACCTGGGTAGCAACGCCGCCGCCGCCGCCATCGAGACCGCCCGCCTCGTTCAGGCCATCAAGACGGGTTAGTTCAAGCCCAAACCCGCTCAATCCTTCGCAGCTAAAGGACGCGCCATGCAGTTCGGCATCACCATACCCAACAACTGGGGCATCGAAGACCCCAAGCAGGTCCTCGCCTTTGGCCCGCTGGCCGAGGAGTTGGGCTACGACTCGGTCTGGGTCATGGACCACCTGTTCAACAACGGCTACATCCGCGAGCGCCTGGACGACAAGCCCTACTACCACCCGCTGGCGGTGCTGTCCCACCTGTCGGCGACCACGGAAAAGGTGCTGCTGGGAACCTCGGTGCTGGTGCTTCCCTACCACAACCCGGTTGAACTTGCCAAGTACGCCGCCACGCTGGACCAGATGTCCGGCGGGCGCGTAATCCTGGGCGTCGGCGTTGGCGCGATGACCGAAGAGTTCAACGCCCTGGGCATCTCCCTGCGTCAACGGGGTTCGTTGACCAACGAGAGCATCCGCATAATGAAGGAGCTGTGGACCAACGAAGACCCGGTGTACCACAGCCGCCGCTGGAATTTTGAAGACCTGAAGTTCTCCCCCAAACCGGTCCAGCAGCCCCACATCCCGCTGTGGATTGGCGGCTCCAGCCCCGCGGCCCTGCGGCGGGCCGCCACCCTGGGCGACGGCTGGCATCCCTCGGGAGTTGACCCGGAGACTTACAGCACAGGCCGCCGGGAAATTAGCGACTTGGCCCAGGCTGCCGGGAGAGACCCGGAGACGCTGACCTGGTCGGCGCGGGTCGAGGTCCTGGCGCCCGGCGTTCCCGGCAACCCCCGGACCGCCGCCCGTGGCGGCAGCGCTGTCAGCGGGGAAAGCGTCGCCGGGATGATTGCCGGAATCCAGGCTTACGCCGATGCCGGGGCGGAGCACATAATCCTGGTCTTGAGCACCGGGGACGCGGACGTGATTACCCGGATGATGCAGACCATCAGCCAACAGGTGCTGCCCGAGTTTCGATAGTTGGGGATAAGGACGAACGGGGTGGGGCACGTTGGGGGATGAATCCCCCGAACCCCCTCATAGGGTATCAAGACGAATGGATTTGATTTCCAAACGCTTTGGAACAGCGTCCTTTTGAGATAGTTGTTTATTGAGATAGTTTCTCAGTTGGGGCCGGATGCCGGCGGCTCTTCCGGTTTCTCCATTTCGGTCACGTAGCGGCGCAGGCCGGACCAGTCCCGCCGCAGCCCCTGCATCTGCGCTTCACTGGCTTCCTGCCCGCCATAGTGGGCCGACTGGAACCCGTCTACTATGTTGGATACCGGGCTTTGTGGCAGCGGCGGCGTCACGACCCGCTGGTGTTCGCGGGGCGTCTGTCCCTCGGGCTTAGGGCGGCCAATCTCGCCCGACAAGGCCAGGAAGCTGTGATAGACCTCCCGCGGGTTGGTGGGTTCCGGCTGGTTCCGGTTTCCCCCGCCCGACGCCTGCACCAAGTTGTTCCACCAGCCCCCGATAATGGATGCCAGATCCTGATTGGCCCGCTCCCAACTGAACAGCGACTCGCGGGTTTCCTCCACGTCGCCCCGGGAGCGCAGGAACCGCCGGAATCGGAACAACCGGAACAGCACCCACCCCGCGATCGCTGATGCGATGAGAAAGGCGCTCCACTTCAACAAGGCAACCAGCCAGGCCGGTGGCCCCCCCGGTTCTTTTTCGTCCAGGCTGTCGTGAAATTCCTGCATCTGCCGCTGGGCTTCGTCCAGCGAGCTGAGGTCGCCGCCGCCGAACACGCTGGCCAGCCAGTTGATGAACGTCGCCAACCCCGCGGCCACGTACCCCAACCCCAGCAGCACTGGCCTGAGTATCAATAATCCAACCTTCCCCACCAGGCCGAACAACCCCCGGGTAACGTCATCCAGCCCGCCCAGACCCAGCAGGCTGAGCAGCAGCACCAACGCCAGAACGCCCCCCACAGTTACCCCGATAGGAATGAGCCAATCCCGGGACATGGCCTGGGAGTCGCCGGCCTCGGAGGCAAAGCGGGCCATGGACAGCCCGAACAGCCCCACCGTGAAAAACCCCAGCACCAGGAACCCGTTGACGATATCTTTGGACGATATGGCGTCAATCAGCACCGCGCCGAAAACCACCGCCATGCCCCACTGGAAGATGCCCCGGATGGTGTCCAGCGAAACCTCGTCCTGGGCCACTGCCGAGCCGCGCCACCATAAAACTATCAGGCTGGCCAGGCCTACCACTACGGTGGCGGCCCCGGCCAGGTCCCGGGTCATAATCGCCGCCAGGGGTATCCACCCGGAGCCGGTCATCACGTTGGAAATCACCACCAGCGAAATCACGCTGGCCGCCAGCCCCAACGCGCCGCGCAGGTTCAGCGAAAACCGGAAGACTTGCAAGTACAGGGAAAGCAGGTAAGCCCACGCCAGCGTCACCAGCGCCAGATAAAAGGGAACCCGGGCGTCCGGAAGCTGAATCAGCGTCGTTACGACGCTGAACACCATGTAGAAGACGCATCCTTCCAGGAAGAGCGCCACCGCCGTAAGCGCCATATTGCGCCAGAATTTGGTCACGGCGCAGCCACCGTCTCCTCTTCCGCAACTTCCCGGTCCAGTGCCTCCAACGCCCGTCCCATGAGATGCACCGGCACGTCCCCCATGTTCACCCGGGGTCCGCCGTCGCCGCAATAGAACATGATCACCTGGTAACCCCGGGTCCTCAACTCGGCTATTTCCTCAAGAATGCCGGCGGTCACCAGCGATGTTACCAGGGCCACCGTCGCGCCGGGACGGAAGGACCCGCGTTCGGCCCGCAGCACGTCGGGAAGCGACGCCACGGCGTAGGACCCGGCCAGGGCCAGGGCTTCCAGCGCCAGTCCTAGCTGAGACTCGGCCCCGCTGAGTGGAACGTTGATCCACTTGCCTGAGTAGACGGCCACCGAGTTGCTCATCAGGCCGAAGCTGTAACCCCGGTCGGCGCAGTATTTGGCCACCGATGCGGCGATGGTCACCGACCGCTCGAACAGCCGCCGGTTGCTGCCCTGCCAGGCATATTCCCCGGTGGTCGCGTTCAGCGCAATCAGCACCTCCAGCGACACCACCGGCTCGAAGATTCTGGTTTGCAGCTCCCCGCGCCGGGCGGTGGCCTTCCAGTCCACGTGCTTCATCGGGTCGGTGGGCTGGTAGTCCCGAAGCCCGACGAAGCGGCTCTGGTCGTGGTAAATGGGTTGCGGTCCCGTCAGTTCTCCCAAGGGATGCTCCGCGGGCAGAATCAGGTCTTGCAGTTCCACCACCCGGGGGTAGACCAGGATGTGGGCGAGGTCGGTCATGTAACGCTCGGCGGCGGAAAACCCGAAGATGTCCCCGCTGCGCAGCCGCACCGGCCCGATGCGGTGATACCCCCGGGAGGTGCAGCGCATGGTGTATTTCCAGGAAACCTTCTGATAGGGCAGCAGCGAGGTGGTGATGCGGTGCTCGCGGGAGCCCTCGGCGATGTTGCCTCGCAGGTGGCCGCCGGACAACTCCAGTTCCATCGGAAAGTGGTCCTGGATGTCCACCCAAATCAGCGGGATGATTTTCTCGTTGGACAGACTTACCGTGTACTCAACTTCGTCGCCAATGAACGCCCGTCCCTGGGATATGGTGCGGTCGTGGGTCACGTCGTCGAAGGCGTACCGGTTCCAGAACTTGGTCAGCAGCCAGACGACGATTACCAGGGAACCGACGACAATCAGCAGCCCTTGGCTGGCCAACAGCCCGATGAGGATGAGCAGGCCGCTGATCAGCAGCCAAAGGTCGTTGAGCATTCGCCCCCCTGCGGGTCAGACGGGGACTTCCACCTGGTTGAGAATCTCGCCGATGATGGACTCCGCCGTGCGCTCCCGGAGCCGCGCCTGGCCTTTCAGAATGACCCGGTGGGCGAGGGCGAAGGGAGCGAGGAACTTTATCTCGTCGGGAGTCACGTACTCCCGCCCGCGAATGGCCGACAATGCCTGGCTGGCCCGGTAAAGCCCGATGCTGGCCCGGGGGCTGGCCCCCAATTCCAGTTCGGCGTGGTTGCGGGTGGCCTGCACAATCCTGACCACGTAAGTCCGCAGGATCGGGTCTACGTATATCCGCTGCACCACTTCCTGGAACTGCACCACTTCCTGGGCCCCGCTGACCGGCTGCAAGGAACTCAACGGGTCCGCGTGTTCAAACCGGACCAGCATCTCTTCTTCTTCGGGTTCATTGGGGTAGCCCAGTCGTATCCGCAGCAGAAAGCGGTCCAACTGCGCTTCCGGCAGGGGAAAAGTCCCCTCCAGTTCAATGGGGTTCTGGGTGGCGATGACCAGGAAGGGCGCAGGGAGGGGGAACGTGGTCTCGTCAATGGTCACTTGCCGCTCGGCCATCGCCTCCAGCAGGGCCGATTGCGTCCTGGGGGTGGCCCGGTTAATCTCGTCGGCCAGGACGACCTGAGCGATGATGGGCCCGGCGCGGAACTCGAACTCGCTGGTCTTCTGGTTGAAGAAGTGAATCCCGGTGATGTCCGAGGGCATCAGGTCAGGGGTGCATTGAATACGCTTAAAGGCGCAGTCCAGGGAGTTGGACAGCGACCGGGCCAGGGTGGTCTTGCCGATGCCTGGCACGTCTTCGATGAGGACGTGACCACCGCTGAGGACCGCCGCCAGGATTAACTCGACGGCGTCTTCCTTGCCCACCAGCACCCGCCCGATGTTGGCCTTAATTTGGGCGGCGGCCTGTACCAACCCGTTCAGGGAGTCGGAGTTTTGCACGTTTCAGACTGCGGGGATGTTTTGTACGATGTTTTCTGCATTGTTTTTAGAGACACGGACGTGGTTGACCGGAGGACGGACGGCTCCCGTTACTCCGAACCCAGCACGAACTCTTCGGCTTCCCGAAGGTCTTTGAACGAGTCCACGCTGCGCCAGAACTCGCGGGACTTTACCGCCGAGATTCCGCCGGCGGCGGCTAACTTGGGGAAGGTCTCGGTCTCGTGGTCTCCCAGGTCCGGCAGCTGCGCGGCGATGGCCCGGTTGAAAACGTAGACGCCGGCGTTTATCCAGTAGGGCAGCTCGGCCTTCTCCCGGAAACCCGACACCCGGCCGTCGGCTTCGGTGTCCACCAACCCGTAGGGGCTAACCATTGGCACCACCATAATCGTTGCCATGTGGCCGGGGCTGGCGCCGCGGTGGGTGCGGTAGTCTTCCAGCACATCCACCGGGGACTGGGCGGTTATGATGTCCCCGTTCAGGACCATCACTGCCTCTTCCGCTTCAGGAACCAGGGAGAACCCCTGCTTGATGGCCCCTCCCCTGCCCAGCGGTGAGTCTTCTACGCTGTAATGGGTGCGGACGCCAAACTCGTCGCCGTCTCCGAAATAGTCCTTGATGTTCTGCGCGCGATAGCCGGCCAGAAACACCACGTCGGTTACGCCGGCCTGCTTGAGCCATTGAACCTGGCGCCACAGAATCGGCTTTCCGCCCACGGGCACCATCGGCTTAGGAATGGAATCGGTCAGCGGCCTAAGCCGCTCTCCCATTCCGCCAGCCAAAATCAGGGCAAACATTCGATGGACTTCTCCTGGACACTACGCAGGGGGCCGCCGCACCATAACCTGGATTGTCCGATACTATAACCCGGCGCCGCTTGAGGGTCAACGGCAGAAAAGCGCCAGGCCAGGACGATTGCAAGAAAGTCTTGCGGGATTCTCGGGACGAACGATTAAAGGGACTTTGCAATCGTCCTGAACCCGAGGCAGCAGGACTGGTGAAATAGGCACTTGCGAGGAAGGAGAATCGTGGAAAAGGGAGAGGCTCGACGGTTGGCTGGCCAAAGGAGACTGTACACAGAACTTTCGAGTTGGTGGTTGCGCTATAGCCCATGTGACTGACACCAAAGGAATCGGTCAGGATTACACAAGGGTCTCCAATCTGTTCGCCAGGTCGCGTCCAGAGGTAGCAGGTGGCAACGGTTTCCCATCGGACCGGTACAGCTCGATAGCTTGATCGACGATCTGGCAGAGCTCCTCGAACACCTGCCGCTCCTCGTCGCCGTGACATCCACCGTATATAAGACCCGGAGCGCTTCCGACGTAGCACTCGTCATCCTCGGACCATTCAACTATTTTGACGTAACGGGCGCTGTCCTTCATGTCCGGGACTCCTCTATGGCGTCTCTCACGGCACGGACTTGGTAGTTCTTTGCATCACTGCCCGGGTTGCCTGAAATAGTAACAGGTCTCACCACGTTTGGATGCACGAAGTTCCGATGGTTGCCCCGGCCTCCCCGGTTTAAGAAGCCCGCCCGTTCCAGGTCGGAGACCAACTCACGAATCTTTGGCGGCAAAGTCAGGTTATCCTAACGAACGGGAAGCACAATATAGGGGTCATCACTGTTCAGGCGCCAAAAACCGGTACACTGCCGGTGATTGGCTGCCCGGCCTGGGCTCGAACCAGGGCTTTCAGCTCCAAAGGCTGGCGTGCTACCACTACACCACCGGGCAAAGAGGAGGCTCGACCGTGACCGACAGGGTATGCGGAAAGACGCCCACACCCCGCCTTGGCCGACGCTCACCCTATTATTCTGACCCGCCCGGTTGGCGGCGTCAAGGGGCGGCGCCAAGGGTAATAGTTCAGACTTAGTGAGATGAATTGGTTTCAGCCAACTGCCACTTTTTCAGGGGGTTTGGGGCAGGGGGTTTGGATGATTTATCCCCCAACGTAACCCAACCCCCATATTCCGCCATCAGCCACTCCGCTCCCCTCAACCCTGAACAGCTATCGCAGAGGCTGTCGCGTTATGACTTCGGCACAATAGAGGATAACCGGAGGTTTTGGGGCAGAATCAGTCGGTGTGGAGGTCCCTTTCCGTCAACTGGAACCAGTGGACCGTCCCATCGTTGACTAGTGACTGGACATGGTGGTCGTTGCGGAGGCTGGAGATGACCGGCTGGGCCGGTCGGCCGGTGAACCGCTGCATGAACTGGCAGTTGCGCATCACCCGGTCGGTGTCGCGCGCGTCGGCGGTGTATGAGGCTTCCATCGCAACGTACTGGGGGCTGCCATCATCGCCGGTGACCTCCATTATGAGGTCGGCCCGGAAGAAGCTGCGAAGATCTGCGCCGGCGATGCCGGTGGTGCCGCTGCGGTTGGCCAGGTTGTTCAGGTCATTCCTGGTAAGCATTCTTACGAGGGTGAAACCAAGCTGGTCAAGGATGTCCTGGTGGCGGTCCCAGGCAGCGCGTCCGACGAGGTCTCCCTTGAGAATCCCCACGTCGTCGAGTATGCGTCGGTTGAACTCCCGCTGCTCGCCGTTGAACTGTTCCTGCCTCGTGTTGAACTCCCGCTGCTCGCCGTTGAACTGTTCCTGCCTCGTGTTGAACTCTTTTTGCTCCTCAACGAAGGCGTTGAACCGCACGGGCAGCAGCAACAGTTCCTCGCCCAGTATTTGGGCGCGGACGGCTGCCTTCCATTCGGGGTGTTCCGTCAGGGCGCGCAGGAAGTCGGATTCCGTGCTGATTGTGGTCATATATGTTCCTTTGTCATGGAATTTTATCCGCCTGGTCCCGGACTTGGCAAGGGCGAATGAAGGTGTCGTGGGGCGGAATGCCGAACATCTCCACGTGGAATCAGGAGTTGGCACTGTAGTTGACGGCGCCGATGGCGATGGTAATGATGCCGGCAGTTTATAACGCGATAGCCTTAGGGCGGCGGCGGTTCCGCAATGCTATAATGGGGCTGCTTCCTCAATCCCTAATCCCTAAACATCGCGGCCCCGTCGGGATGGCCGGAACGGTTTGTTGATGAATAACTTGCGGATTTCCCTGTTGCACTTGGCGCCGGTTTTGGGCGACGTAGAGAACAACCGCCGGCTGGTTGAGTCGGCAGTCAAGGTCGCGGCTGACCTCGGCTCCGATTGGGCGGTGACGCCGGAGTTGTGCATCCCCGGCTATCTCTTTGCCGACAAAATCGGGACCGACTGGATTCTGCCCCAACCCGATCCTTGGATGGACGACTTTTGCCGCCTGGTCAAACAATTGTCCATGACCGTTTTCCTGGCCCACCCGGAGCGGGACGCCGAGTCCGGCGATATGTTCAACACGGTGTTCGTCATTGACCGGACGGGTCGCATTACCGGCCACCACCGCAAGGTCAAGACCCTGAAGGGGCCGGAAGCCTGGTCCAGCCCCGGCAGCCGGTGCGACCCCATCGAGTGCGACGGCGTCCGGGTGGGGGTCCTGGTCTGCGCCGACTGCTACAAGAACGATGTCCCGCAACTGCTCAAGGACAACGGCGCCGAAATCTTGGTATCGCCCGCATCCTGGGGGCCGGGCGGCTGTGGTCCCGACGGAGAATGGGAGCGGCGCAGCGAGGACACCGGCCTGCCGGTGATTGTCTGCAATCGTTCGGGCATCGAGCGGGCCGACCTGGACTTTCGCGAGGCGGAAAGCGTGGTGGCGCAGCACGGCAAGAGGCTGCTGGGCGCAACCTCTCCCACCTCGGTGGCATTGACCTTCGACTGGGACCTGGAAACCATGTCGCTGGTGTCCGAGGACTTCCTGCGGACGCCGATTTAGCGCAGCCCGCCATCGACCGGCCCGACCCCTTCCAGGAACCGTTGCAGGATTAGCGCCGCCGCCACCGAGTCCACCGTCCCCCGGTCCCGGGACGGCTGGCTGCCCGAATCCCGCAGCAGGCCCTCCGCCTCCACCGTGGTAAAGGTCTCATCCACGGTGTACACCGGCATCGGTGACCGCTTCCGTACTGCCCGCACAAACCCTTGGGCGCGCTTGGCCTGGACGCCGACTTCGCCGGAGAGGGTCAGAGGCAGCCCCACTACCAACGCGCCTATGCTGCGTTGCCGGGCCATGTCCAACACTTGGGAAACGTCATCCGCCAGCTTGCCCCGGACCAGGTGCCCGGCGGGAAGCACCGGCGTGTTTTCGCCGTAGCTGACCGCCAGCCCTATCCGCCGCTCGCCCAGGTCGAGGGCCATGAGACGGGACGGCGCGGCGTCGGGCCGGTTCAGGAGTTCAGCCCGGCCCGGACCAGGCCGGCGACGCCGTTCAGGGCCTCGTCCAGCTTGGCCGCATTCCGCCCGCCGGCCTGGGCCATTTCCGCCTGGCCGCCGCCGCCGCCGCCAACCACCCGGGCGGTGTCCCGGGCAATGCTGCCGGCGTTCAGCCCCCGGGCCGTCAGGTCGGGCGTGACCATCGTGACGAACAGCGGGTTGCCGTTGACCACCGCGCCCAGGGCCACGACTGCACTGCCCAGCTTGGCCTTGATGTAGTCGCCCATTTCCCGCATGGCTTCGGCGCTGCCGGCGGATGTCCGGCCGGCCACGACCTTCACGCCCTGCACCTCGGCCACCCGGCCCAGCAGAGCGTCGGCCTCGGACCGCAGCGCGCTTCGTTCCAGCGCCGCCACCCGCCGCCGGAGGTCCTCGGTGTCCTGCAAAAAGCTGTCCAGGCGCGACTCCAAGTCTGCCACCGGCGTTTGCAGTTTCTGGGACAGGGACTCCAGCCGGGCCGATTGCTCCACGAACAACCGCTCGGCGGACCGTCCGGTGACGGCCTCGATGCGGCGCATCCCACCGCCGATGCTGGACTCTCCCAGGACCAGCAGGGTGCCGACCTCGCCGGTGGCGGCGACGTGGGTGCCTCCGCAGACCTCGACGCTGAACGGCTCGCCGTTGGACATGGTGACCACCCGCACCACGTCGCCGTAGCGGTCGCCGAAGAAGGCCAGCGCCCCCTGCCGCACCGCCTCGGCGTAAGACGTCTCGTGGACGGACACGCCCAGGTTGCCCCGCACCTTCTCGTTGGCCAGCCCCTGCACCGACAGCAGCTCGTCCTGGGACAGGGCGCTGACGTGGCTGAAGTCGAAGCGCAGCCGGTCGGGGGCCACCAGCGAGCCGGCCTGCCGGACGTGGGCGCCCAGCGTGGAACGCAGCGCGGCGTGGAGCAGGTGGGTCCCGCTGTGGTTGCGGGCCGCGTCCAGCCGCCGGGACGGGTTGACTTGCGCGGTCACCGCGTCCCCCAGCGCGATGTCTCCCTGCTCGACGAAGCCCTGATGCACCACCATGCCGGCCACCGGGCTGTGGGTGTGTTCGATGCGAACCACGCCGTTGGGGCCGGTTATCGTCCCCTGGTCGCCCACCTGCCCGCCGTTTTCGGCGTAGAAGGGGGTGGATTGCAGGACAACCTCAACCTGCTGTCCCTGGGTGGCGTGGCCCGCCGGCTCGGCCTGCCCGTCGACATCCCCGGCGGTCGCCAGGATTGCGGTTGCCAAGATTGCGGCCACCACGGATTCCTGCCGCAGTTGGTCATACCCAACGAACCGGCTCTGCTCAACGCCCAGGTTTTCGTAGGCAGTGTGCATTTCCATACTGCCGGTGAAGGCGGCGGCGGAGCGGGCCCGCTCCCGCTGGGCGGCCATTTCCCGCTCAAAGCCGTCCATGTCTACCGACAGGCCTCTTTCCCGGGCAATCTCGGCGGTCAACTCCGGGGGGAAACCATAGGTGTCGTAGAGTTCGAAGGCTTCATCCCCAGATATGACGCGGTACAAGGTTCGTTCCGCCATAAACGCAGAGTCCCACTGGTTCTCATTTGTTGTTTCTCCGACATTTGAGAAACCCGAAAGTTTTGCCCACGCTTCGTTGAACAATCTTGCGCCAATTGTTTCACCGTGTAGTTCCGCACCCACCACCTCAAGATGACCCATTTCCCTGGCCGTTGGAAGCGGGAAGGATCGAGACCCTGGTACAAATTCTTGAACAGCGTCGTGGTAGCGGTCCCTCACGTCAACCATCTCTTCCAGAATCCGGCTGCCCACGTCAAACGCCTGGGCAAACCGCTCTTCTTCCAGGGCGACTACCCGCAGAATGAACGCTTCATTTTCCCGCAGTTCGTGGTAAACGTCGGAGAAGTGATGCAGGACGATCTCGCTGACTTCGGGCATGAAGGAGCCGGTGAGACCCAACCGGCGGCCGTAGCGGATGCCCCGGCGGATAACCCGCCGCAGGACGTAGCCCCGGCCCTCGTTGCCCGGCACTACGCCGTCGCCAATTAGAAAGCAGGCGGCGCGGGAGTGCTCGGCCACCACCCGGATGGCGAAGTCGGTGTCCACGTCCTGACCGTACTGCTTGCCGGTCAGCTCGCACACCTTGGCCACGATGGGCGCAAACAAGTCCGTCTCGTAGACGTTGGGCTTGCCCTGCAGCACGGCGGCGGCCCGCTCCAGACCCATGCCGGTGTCTACGCTGGGGGCCGGCAGGGGCGTCCGGTTGCGCTCCGGGTCCTGGTAGAACTGCATGAACACCAGGTTCCACATCTCGACGAACCGCTCGCAGTCGCAGTTGGGATGGCACCCCGGTGGCGGCGCAGGCTCGGCCCCGTCGCGTTCCCGCAGGAATTGGGCGGTCAGCGCGTCGGGTTCGACCATCGGCCCGCAGCCCTTTTCGGCCCCGCCGTCGTAGTGCAGCTCAGAGCAGGGGCCGGTTGGGCCTTCGGTGCCTGCGGGACCCCACCAGTTATCCGAGTCGCCGTAACGGTAGATGCGTTCCACCGGCACGCCGATGTCGTCCCGCCAGATATGGAAAGCCTCGTCGTCGTCGAGGTGGATGGTCACGTAAATGCGTTCTGGCGGCAGTTGGAACAAGCCGGTGACGAGCTCCCAGGCGAAGGCGGCGGCGGCGTTCTTGAAGTAGTCGCCGATGCTGAAGTTGCCCAGCATTTCGAAGAAGGTAAGGTGTTTGTGGTCACCCACCTCGTCAATGTCGGTGGTGCGGAAGCTCTTCTGGTGGCTGGTCAGGCGGCGGGACGGCGGAGTCTGCTCGCCCATGAAGAAGGGCTTGAACGGCACCATGCCCGCGCTGGTGAACAGCAGCGTGGGGTCGCCCGCCGGAATCAGCGAAGCGCTGGGCATGTGCAGGTGCCCCCGGTCTTCAAAAAACCGGATGAATGATTCCCGAATCTGGTCTCCGTTCATAAACAACCTGTGGCAAGAGAGAGGGTGGGATGGCTGGCATACCCGGAAATTGTATGCCAGCCCAATTCCAAGCGTCAACGCTACCGGAGAAGGGTAACAGTTCGGACTTGGTGAGATGAATTGGTTTCAGCCAACTGCCACTTTTTTCAGGGGGTTTGGGGGATTCATCCCCCAACGTAACCCAACCCCCATATTCCGCCATCAGCCACTCCGCTCCTCTCAACTTTTACGGAGAAGGAAGTCCTTGGAGGACTTCAGGACGAACGATTGACGGCATCAGGATGAACGATTAAGGAAGTCTGGCAAGGCCGCTTGGGGCAATGGGTTGCGGGGCGTCGGACATGGCTTGGAACCCAACTGCTGCCGGATATACCGTCGGATGACGGGTTTGTCGAACCACGTCTATCCGCTGGGGCCGGACGAACGCAATGTATCCTTTCTGGTGGAAACCTGGCAGGAACGGTCCGCTTCAGACCGTAGAAACACCCGTACCGCGCCCTTGAATCGTATTGACCTTTGCCGGGTCTGTTCCTACAATCAATATACGGAGACCGGATACGGAGACCGGGTTGAGGGGTGATGGATTCTGCGGAGGGGCGATGAGCTCTAGCTTTATCGGAAAAGTAGACAAGGCCAAAAAGTACGCCGAAGAGAAAAACCGGGTCAGCATAACCACCTTCAAGGCAACCTTTCAGGGGAACCACGGCACCTACGACGTGAGCTTTGACGGCGGCAGTTGGGACTGCCAATGCGGGTTTTTCTGGCGTCATGCGGCTTGCAGCCACACCATGGCCCTGCAACGGATTCTTGACGAGGTTCTGGCCCGGGGGAAGGAAGCCGCCGAAGAAGCCGTAGAAGGCTAACGGGTTAGCACGTTTTCCTGCAAGGAAAGGCCGGGGCATTGCCCTGGCCTTTTTCTGTCATCGCCGGGCCTAGCCCTCGTACTTCCTGAACACCAGGCAGGCGTTTTGGCCGCCGAAACCGAAGGCGTTGGACATGGCAACCGCTACGTCCTTTTTGCGGGCGTGGTTGGGAACGTAGTCCAGGTCGCATTCCGGGTCGGGGAACTCGTAGTTGATGGTGGGGTGGATTTTCCCCTCCAGGATGGTCTTGACGCAGGCGGCGGCTTCCAGGGCGCCCGACGCTCCCAGCGCGTGGCCAATCATTGACTTGGTGGAGCTGATGGGCAGGCGCCGGGCGGCGTCGCCGAACAGCCGCTTGATTGCCAGGGTCTCGACCGCGTCGTTCAGCGGGGTAGATGTCCCGTGGGCGTTGATGTAGTCAACATCGTCGGGTCCCAATCCTGCGTCCCGCAAGGCCAACTCCATTGCCCGGGCCGCTGAGGAGCCGGTTTCTTCCGGCTGTACCAGGTGCCCGGCGTCGGCGGTGCAGCCGAATCCGGCCACCTCTGCCAGAATCGGAGCGTTCCGGCGTTGGGCGTGTTCCAGCGGCTCAAGCACCAACACCACCCCGCCCTCTGCCGGAACAAACCCGTCCCGCTGCGCGTCGAAGGGCCGGCTGGCCTTCTCCGGCTCGTCGTTGCGGGTGCTCAACGCCCGCATCACGGCGAACCCGGCCAAACCCAACTGGCTTATTCCCGCCTCGGCGCCGCCGGCCAGCACCACGTCGGCCATTCCCTGGCGGATTATCCCCAACGCCTCGCCGATGGCCTGGTTGGAGGCGGCGCAGGCGGTGGTAGCCGTCGAGTTGTAGCCCCGGGCGCCAGCGTAGTGGGCCAGATTGGCCGAGGCCATGTTGGGCAAAATCATCGGAAAGAAAAACGGTGAGATACGCATCCCGCCCCGGTCGGCCAGGATGCGGCAGTTCTCCTCCAGCGTGGGAAACCCGCCGTTGCCGTTGCCCAGCACCACCCCCACCCGGTAGGGGTCATCCCTGGACAGGTCCAGGTTGGCGGCCTCGATGGCATCCAGGCCCGCGGCCACCGCCAGCTGAGAAAACCGGGCCATTCGGCGGGCTTCCCGGCTGGGGACGTAGCTCACCGGGTCGAAGTTCTGCACTTCCCCGGAAATCCGGCAGGGAAACCCGGTCGGGTCGCACAGGGTCATCGGCCCAATGCCGGATTGCCCCGCCACCAGGTTCCGCCAAAATTCCTCCGGGGTGTTGCCCAACGGCGTGATTGCCCCCATGCCGGTAATCACCACCCTGGTTCGTTCCATTATCAAGAACTCCTCAACTCAAGAACCTCTTGGCCGGTTGCCGGGCGGACCCGGCGATTCGCTGCGGATTGCGATCTGGTGCGGGTTCCGGTCTGGTGCGGGTTAGGGATTACCCTTCGGCGCCCGCAGGTCTCTGGGCCCGCAGGTCTCTGGGCCCGCAGGTCTCTGGGCCCGCAGGTCTCTGGGAATGAGGTCTGGGTAGACCTCCGGCTCGATGCCCAGGAGCGCCTCCCGGACTTCTGCCGCCACGAACAGCGACCCGGTTCCCAAAACCAGGTCGCCATCGCCGGCGGATTGCAGAGCGACGTCGATGGCCTCTTTAACCGAAGTCGTCTCCACCACGCCGGTCAGCCCGCGGTCCCGGAATTTCTGCGCCAGGTCGGCGGGAGGCGTGGACCGGGGATGCCGGGACCGGGTAACGACCACCCTGGGATTCCGGGCCGCCAGCAGGTCCACCATTTCATCCACGCTCTTGTCCCGGGAAAACCCGGCGATGAGCAGCAGGCCGGGTTGGTCGAAGTACCGGGGCAGCGACGCCAGCAGCGACGCCATAGAATAAGCGTTGTGCGCCCCGTCGGCCACCACCAGCGGCGACCGGGACAGCACTTCCATGCGGCACGGCCACCGCACAGCGCCGAATCCCCGGGCGATGGCGTCCCCGGGAATGGCGTGACCCTGCTCGGTCAACGCTTCCAGGGCTGCGACGGCAGTGGCCGCGTTTTCCAGTTGGTGCGTCCCCAGCAGAGGAATGTCCAGAGAGTACTCGTCCAGGCGGCCGCGGACCAGCAGCGACTGCCCATTGGGACCCCGGCCGGTATCTTCCCAGGTCACGTCTTCGCCCACCACGATGGCTCGGGCGCCGCGTTCCCGGCACACGGCCAGAATCTCCGGGGCCGCGCCAAGCTGCTGCGGGCTTACCACCACCGTCGCGCCGGGCTTGATGATCCCCGCCTTTTCCCGGGCGATTTTCTCAACGGTGTCCCCCAGAATTTCGGTGTGGTCCATGCTGATAGAGGTGATGACGCAAACGCTGGGATGCACCACGTTGGTGGCGTCCAAACGACCACCCAACCCGACCTCGATGGTCTGAAAATCGGCCTCATGTTCCTTGAAGCAGCAAAAACCCATCGCCGTCATAAACTCGAACAACGACACCGGGCCTTCGCCCGAGTTTTCCGACACCCATTCCTGCGGCTCCCAAAGGTCTTGCACCAGTTGGGCAAACCTGCCGGCGTCCACCGGCTCCCCTTCCAGGCGGATGCGTTCCCGGAAGGTGTGCATGTGGGGAGAGGAGTAAAACCCGGTGCGGTGGCCGGCGGCGCTCAGCGCGGCGTCGCAAAACGCCGCGGTGCTCCCCTTGCCCTTGGTGCCGGCGACGTGAATTGTCGGCGTGCCCAGGTGGGGGTTCGACACCCGCTCCAGCAGCGCCTCCATGCGGGCCAGGTCGAAAATGAGCTTTTGGCGCGGCCCAGCAGGACGCGCCCGCTCGTAATCGACCAGGGAAAGCAGCCGGTCAATAGATTCCTGATATTCCAACGTTTCGCCTTGCCTTCAGCCTTGCTTTCATAGATGACATCGACAGGGCCCTGCCGTGCTTGCCAAGGAAATCCTTCGAGAGTCTCCGGACGAACGATTGATTGGACGATTGACTGAATGAGACCGCGCCAAATGAGACGGCGCCTCAGTGTCCTCTTATCAGTGGTCCCTCATCCGGGCGGGCATAAACCCCAGCAGGGTTTTCATGCCCTCGCCAAAGCTGATGTCCTTGAGATACTCGATGTTGCCTTCCATCGGCCGGGGCTGAAACCCGAAGGTATCGGCCACGCCCCGTTCATCGGCCACGTTGCGGACCGAGATCATACGAAGTTCTTCCAGGTTGAGCGGGGGCTTGGGCAGCAACTTCTCCATGACCCACACGTTTACCCAAAACATCCAAGCCGGCAGGTGCATGTGCAAACGGGACTTTCCCAGGGTGCGCGCAATCAACCGCACCAATTCATTATAGCTTAGCTGCTCCGGCCCCCCGACTTCCACAATTCGGTCCCGCACGTCTCCCCGGCCCAGGGTCAACGCTAGGCACCGCGCCAGGTCGTCCACGTGAATCGGTTGAAAACGGTTGCGCCCGGTTCCCACCACCGGAACCACGGGAGCGACTTTGATTAACCCCCCCAGCGAGTTGGTGAATTCGTCGCCGGGGCCGAACACCAAGGATGGCCGGATGATAGTGTACGGTATTCCGCTGTTGATGACCTCCTGCTCGGCCTGCCACTTGCTGTGCATATAGGGCAGCCTGCGGTTGTTGGCCGCTCCGATGGCGCTGACCTGCACCAATTCTTTGACCGAGCCGGCTTTTTTGGCCGCCTCAACCACGTTGACGGTGCCCCGGTGGTTGACCGCCTCAAAGGTCGCCCGGCCCCGCTGCCGGATGATCCCCACCAGGTGGACCACCGAGTCCACCCCCAGGAAGGCGCTGTCCAGGGCTGCCGGGTCCGACACGCTGCCGTAATGCACGTCCACCGAATCGGTGTCAAACATACGCTCCCGGCCCGGGGTATGCACCAGGCACCGCACCGGGTATTGGTGAAGCAGCAACTCCCGCACCACCCGGCGTCCCACGAATCCGGTAGCCCCGGTCACCAATACAACCATGCTGCTCCCGACGTAACCGTTCAGATTGGGTGAGGTAAATTGGTTTCAGCCAAGGCTTTCCGGCAACTGCCAATTTTTTCCAGGGGGTTTGGGGGATGAATCCCCCAACGTAACCCAACCCCCATATTCCGCCATCGGCCACTCCCATCCCCTCAACCCGGAACTGTTGCCACCCGGCCTCCAGTTCACCTTTCGGTCTGGGACTCTCAAAGGACTTTCAAGGACTCCCACTTTCAAGGACCCCCTGGACTTTCCGGGGCTTCCTTGCTGACCGCTCCATTACAGTTTAACAAAATCCCGGCCCGGCAAGTGGCGCAGGGGCGCCCCGGCGCGCTAATATGACGGAGCAGCCGGTGGGTAACTGTCCAGAGTTGGTGAGGTAACTTGGTTTCAGCCAAGGCTTGCCGGCAACTGCCAATTTTTTCCAGGGGGTTTGGGGGATGAATCCCCCAACGTAACCCAACCCCTATATTCCGCCATCGGCCACTCCCCTCAACCCTGAACAGGTACGCCGGCGGCAGTACCCCAACCATGACGGAGGAGCGCATTACATGACCCAACCGGACATAACCCAACCCGGCCAGGCAAAGACGGACCTGCACTTTGGCTCCAGCGCCGCTCTGGGGGCATCGGAGATTGTCGCCGAAGCCCGTTGGTTGGAAGAACTGGGTTTCGAGTACATTTCGGTGGGCGAGCACTTCATGCGGGGCAGCCCGCCGGGCGCCACCCATGCCGCCTTGCCGCTGCTGGCCGTGGCCGCCGGCGCAACCGAAAGCATCCGGCTGTTGTCATCAATTATCCTGACGCCCTTTTACCACCCGCTGATGCTGGCCAAGTTTACCGCCACGCTGGACATCGCCTCCCACGGCAGGCTGACTTTGGGCGTTGGCGTGGGTGGCGAGTTTCCTGTGGAGTTTGAAGCGGCCGGGCTTAATCCCCGGCAGCGGGGCCGCCGGACCGACGAGTGCCTGGCAGTTCTCCGCCGTCTCTGGACCGGGGAGCCGGTCTCCTACCAGGGACGGCATTTCCAACTGGACGACGCATCCATCAACCCCAAGCCGGTCCAACTGCCCCATCCGCCGGTGTGGGTCGCCGGTCGCCGAGACGCCGCTATGCTCCGTGCCGTGCGGCTGGGTGACGGCTGGCTGCCCTACTTCTACAGTCCCGAACGCTACCGGGACAGCGTTGAGAAAATAACCCGGTTCGCCGCAGAGGAAGGCCGCGGCCTGGCCGGTTTCCAGTGGGGCCTGTTCCCTTACATCTCCATTTACCCCACCGAGGAAGAAGCCGCGCACACCGCCGCCGAAGCCCTGGGGGGCCGTTATCTCTACGGTGGCGACTTCCTCAACATCGTCCGCAGCTACTGCCTGCTGGGAACACCGGAACAGTGCGCTCAACGGCTGCAGGAATACATTGACGCCGGGGCGCGCCACATCGTGTTCAGCATCGCCTGCCCCAGGGAAGACCGGGAGCGGCACATTGACGCCATCGCCAACCAGGTCATTCCCCTGGTCAAGGCGGCCAACACCCGGTAAGGCCAACACCCAACCACCGGTATGCCTTGCGTCTATGCCTTGCGTCAAATTTCTCCGAATTGCACGGATTCAGAAGCCCGGAATTTTGTCTCGGACCCGTTGAAAATGCGTTAGTCCTGGGCTTGACCCGTTGTATCGTTGCAACAATCCGTTAGTGTATAATATGCGCTGCCAGTTCTGCGGAATCTGTGTGGAGATTCCCGATGGCTTATTCAGGAGGTCAGGCGCAATGACCATAACCAAGACCAAACGAGTTGTGATGGTGCAGCCTGCGTCGGCGGGTGGCAACTTCGAGTACATCGCCATTCCCCGGCAGGGGGTACTGTTTCTCTCGGGAGCGCTGGAGCAATGGCAAGGCCCTTTCCGGTACGAAAGGGAGATTTGGTTCGAGGACCGGTCCGGGTTGATGGATCCGGACAAGGACCTGGATGGCGTTGATATCCTGATGGTGACGGCCCTCATCAACGAGGCCCCCCGCGCTTACCAGATTGCCCGCCTGGCCAAGCAGTACCACCCTGAAATTGTCACCATCGGCGGGGGCCCGCAGATGAGTCCTCTCCCCGAAGAGGCCATCGCGTTGGGCAACTTCGACGTGATTGTCAACCGGGAAGGCGAGGACATCATCGGGCAGCTGTGCGACCTGATGCTGGAATACGGACGTTCCCCGATGCTGGAGTCGTACCTGGAAAAGGTTCCCGGCATTAGCTATATGCGCGACGGCCACCTGCGCCAGACCCGGCGGGTAGGGCTGGTTGAGCCTGACTTTGTTGAACTCCCCGACTTCCGCTCCATCAAGGACCTTGGCCCCGGGTACCCCATGGCCGGCGCAGTGCTGGAGACTGTGCGGGGCTGCACCGAAAAATGCACCTACTGCCAGGTCATCCAGCAGTTCCTCGGGTACCGGCTGATTAGTCGAGATACCGAAATCAAGCGCCTGCACCAGTTGGAGGAACTCGCCGCCGACGGGCTGATTCACACCTCCCGCAACGGCAAGTTCAACGTCTTTATCTCCGACGACCTTCACCCGCCGCCGCTGCGGGCGGTGAAGTACCGCAACGAGCGGCTGGAGCGGCTCAAGAACTGGAAGGGCCACACCGACGATATGTACATGATTTGCCAGGCCCGGGCCGAGATCGGCGAGGACCCGGAGTTGGCCAACGCCATGTACGACGCCAACATCCGGATGCTCTATCTGGGCATCGAGTCCAACAACGCCGAGAGCCTGAGGGCGGTCAACAAGCGCCAGGAACCGGGGCAGATGGAACACTGCCTGAAAATCCTCAACGACATGAACTTCTCCGTTGTCGCCATGACCATTATCGGTCTGCCCTACGACACCGAAGAGACCATTATGAACCTGGCCGACTGGGTGACCCAGTACAGCAAGTACCAGACGGCCAACCTGCTGACGCCGCTGCCCGCCACGTCCAACTGGACCGACCTCAAGCCTCTGAACGAGAATGGCGAGTTGCTCCAGGAAGGCGAGATGCGCCCCTACCACCTGTACACGGGAAGGCAGTTGGTCTACTACGACGAGCGTTGGACCATGCAGGAAAGCCGGGAACTCTTCGACCGCTACTCGGCCCGTCTGACCTCGATTGACTCCCTATACGGCCGAATCTTCCGCATGCTGCGCTCCTACCGGCTGCGCTTTGCCGCCGGCAGCAAGGACCTTAGCGACAGCATCAACGCCCGCATCGGCGAGGCCAGCGACGTTCTGAGAGGCTGGTCCGACCCGGTGGCCGTCGCCGGTAAGGACATCGGCGACAACCTGTCCCTGCGGCTGGAAGAGTTGGCCGACACGCTCCGCTCGGTTTCCCAGCCGTTGGCCAACGCCCACCGGGACCTGGTGGAAAACATCAGCACCCGCATTAACGAGTTGACCGAGTCGCTGCAAAGGCTGTCCGACCCGGTCGCCTCCGGCCGCGCCGAGTTGACCGCCACCGTGTCCAAGCGCATCAACGAGCTGACTGAGATGCTGAACGGCGTGGTCGCCGAGTCTCTGCAGCGCACCCCGGTCAAAGAGTAGACCGGGAACGGGCGCGTGAGCGGATCGGCATGGGTCGAGACGGAAATGTCGTCATAACCGGAATCGGAGCGGTCAGCCCCTTGGGGTTGTCCGCTCCCGATACTTGGGCGAAGCTCGTCAAGGGACGCTCCGGCATCGACTTTATAACCGCTTTCGACACTGAGGGCTTCGAGACCCGTTTTGCCGGCGAGGTCAAGGGCTTTGTGCCCGAGGACTACCTTGACCGCAAGGATGCCCGCCGCATGGACCGGTTCGCCCAGTTCGCGGTGGTTGCCGCGCAGGAAGCCTGTCGGCAGGCGGGGTTGGACCTGCAATCGCTGGACCCCTACCGCACCGGCGTTATAGTCGGCAGCGGCATCGGCGGCATCGTCACCCTTTCCCAGCAGTACCAGGTGCTGAGCGAAAAAGGCCCCCGCAGGGTTACGCCCTTCCTGATTCCCATGATGCTGAGCGACATGGCCTCGGCCCAGGTTTCGATGGCCGTTGGCGCGATGGGCGCCAACTTCTGCGTCGTCTCTTCCTGCTCCAGCGGGGCCGACGCCCTCGGCCAGGGTTGGGAAATGATTCAGCGGGACCAGGCCGACGTGGTGTTGGCCGGCGGCAGCGAGGCCCCAATCACCCCCATAGCCGTTGCCGGGTTCAACTCGTGCCGGGCGCTCTCCCGGTTCAACGAAGACCCTGCCAGGGCCAGCCGGCCTTTTAACCGGGACCGCGACGGTTTCGTTATGGGCGAAGGCGCGGCGGTGCTGGTGCTGGAAAGCCGGGAACACGCCGCCCGCCGGGGGGCAGCGCCCCTGGCCGCGCTTCAAGGCTACGGCGCAACTTCCGACGCCTGGCACCTGACCGAACCCAGCCCCACCGGGCAGAGCGCTGCTCAGGCCGTGTTGATGGCCCTCAAGTCCGCCGGCATCGAACCGGGCGAGATTGACTACCTGAACGCCCACGGGACCTCCACTCCGCTGAACGATTGGCAGGAAACCAAGGCGCTTAAGCTGGCCCTGGGCGAGGCCGCTTACCGGGTGCCCATCAGCTCCAGCAAGTCCATGACCGGCCACCTTCTCGGGGCGGGCGGGGCGCTGGAAGCCGCTATCTGCGTCATGGCCATTGAAAACGGGGTAATGCCCCCCACCGCCAACCTAGTGGACCCGGACCCGGAATGCGACCTGGACTACATTCCCCAGGAAGCCCGGCGGCAGGAAATCAACGTTTGCGTCAGCGACTCCTTCGGGTTTGGCGGCCACAACTCGGTACTGGTCTTTGCCACCCCCGACCGGCAGAGCTGACCACGGTTGACGCGATGCAACCGCCCGAACTACCCGGCCGGTTTACGCAAAGGCAGCCAACCCCGCCGGGGGAGTTTTGGCTGTCGGAACGCCATGGGGCGGCCGTGGCCCACGCCAGTGGGTTGCTGGTTGGTGTGCCGCTGATTGTTCTTGGACTTCTATTCGTGCAGCTGCCCCCGGCTTTCGCTTACATTCCCAGCCCCGTAGTTGCCTACCTCATCGCCCGCTCCTTTCGCCGGCGACAAATGGCATGGGGGGCATTTCAGGGGATGCAGGCCACGTTGGTCCAACTGATTATCCTGTTTATGATGTTCCCCATCACGCTGTGGGGCGCAGCGGCACCCGGCCCGGTCCTGCTGCTGCCGCTGGTCGCGCTTCTCTTGTTCCTGTATTCGTTGTGGGGCGCGTGGGACACCCTTTTCGGGGACGACTTCCGGTATATCGGCATCAACCGGCTGATGCGCCACGTCTCCGCGGTGAACCTCCAGCGTCAGGAACGCCGCCGCCGGTTCGGCCAGCCCTACCGCATCCAGGAAATTGAAAAAGACGACAAACCGCCGCGCGAAAGGTGACCCTGCCTTGCACCTGTTCGTCCAGTTCAACTCGTTCGGCTTCCGTAATCGCGGGAGCCGGTTCTTGGGATATCCAAGGACTTCCTAACGACCGCACTGACCGCCTCCTGTGAGCAGCCATGACGCTACCCGCTAAATCATGGGAATTGGTGTCCCCGCCCGACGGGTCCACCCTGCCGGGCGATGTGCCGGTCCCCATCTCGGCGCTGCTGCACGGCCGGGGCATCGCCACGTCCGAAGACCTGGCCGTTTTCCTGGACCCTCCTCATCACCTGCCCCACAATCCCATGCGGTTCAACGAAATGGACCGGGCGCTGGCGCGGATTTACCAGGCCGTGGAACGGCGGGAAACCGTGGGAGTGTTCGGCGACTTCGACGTTGACGGCATTACCGGCACGGCCATCATCACCGAGGGCCTGACCAACATGGGAGTCCCGGTCGTCCCCTACCTGCCCCACCGCCGGGACGAAGGACATGGCCTGTCCCCGCCCGCGTTGCGGCAGTTGGCGGAGCAGGGGGTCGGCCTGCTTATAACCGTTGATTGCGGCGTCACTGCGGCGGCCGAGGTCGCCCAAGCCCGAGAGATGGGGATGGACGCAATCATCACCGACCACCACACGCCGACGGAGGATACCCCCGACGCCGTTGCCATCATCAACCCCCGGATGTCTGGAAACCGGTATCCCTTTGGCGACCTGTGCGGCGCGGGCATCGCCTTCAAGCTGATTCAGGGGTTGTACCAATTCTATGGGCAGCCCTGGGCGCTCGAGCTATTGGAACTGGCCGCCCTGGGAACCATCGCCGACCTGGTGCCCCTGCTGGACGAGAACCGTTTCCTCGTGCAGCAGGGGCTTTCCCAACTGTCCCAAACCCGGCGCGCCGGCCTGCTGGCCCTGTACCGGCAAGGTAACATTGACCCCGCCAGGATTACCGCCGAAACCGTGTCTTTCCAGATCGCGCCCCGGCTCAATGCCGCCGGACGCATGAGCCACGCCGAAGAAAGCCTGCGGCTGCTGACCACCGGCTCGGAACAGGAGGCGGAATTCCTGGCCCGCCGCCTGGAAGACCTGAACCTGGGGCGGCGGCGGTTAACCGAGCAGGGGTTTACGGCGGCCCGCCGGCAGGTGGAGTCTTTGCCGGAACTGCCTCCCATCCTGGTCGTGACCGACCCGATCATCACGCCCGGAGTGGCCGGGCTGGTTGCCGGCAGGCTGGCGGAGTTGTACGGGCGTCCGGCGGTGGTCATGGCCGACATCGGCGAAGACCGTCTCGTCGCCAGCGGCAGGAGTGTTCCGGGGTTCAACCTGGTGGAGTCCTTCGCCGCCTGCGCCGGCCTGTTTGTGCGGTACGGGGGCCACGCCCAGGCGGCCGGGTTCACCGTGGAGCGGGACCAGGTGCAGCTATTGAGGGAACGCTTAGTTGGGTTGGCCGCGGGCGCTTTTGCCCGGCAGGCGCAAGAGACAAACCTGGAGTTGGACGCCCGGCTGGAGCTGGCCGACCTGAATCCGGGGCTGGTGGACTGGCTGGGCCGGCTGGAACCCTTCGGCGTGGGCAATCCCGCGCCCATGTTCCTGGTTTCCGGTCTTCAGGTTGTGGAAAACCGCCGGGTGGGAGCGACGGGACAACACCTGCGGCTGCGGGTGCGCCAAGGGGGTCGCCAATGCACGGCCCTTGCCTTCAATCAGGCCGACCGTTGGCCCGACGTTCCGTCAACCATAGACATTGCCGGCAGCGTCCTCGTTGACCACTGGAACGGCATGGAAACCGTCAACCTGAAAATCGCCGACCTGCGAAGCGCCACGTCGTAACCCACCGTTCGCCCCGAGGCCGCTCAACCGTTCCTCCCGAGACCATTGGAGACCATTAAAGGATTTCTTTGGGTTCGGTTTACCAAAAGTTGCCACTACCCGAAAAGCAAAAAAGGTCGGGCTGTAAAACCCGACCTTTCGCCGGGTAACAGTTCAGACTTGGTGAGATGAATTGGTTTCAGCCAACTGCCACTTTTTTCAGGGGGTTTGGGGCAGAGGGTTTGGATGATTTATCCCCCAACGTAACCCAACCCCCATTTTCCCCCATCAGCCACTCCGCTCCCCTTAACCCTGAACAGTTACTTCGCCGGTTGTCTGAATGACGGGCAGGCGTGACGCTTCAACCAGGAAAGCGGGTGCAAATGCAACAAGTCGGTCATCGGGGATCAGTCGTTTTCCAAGGGACCGGGAGGCTCGGGAATCACCAAGTCTTTATACTGTGCGTCTTGCGACAAGCGTTGGTACCAGGCTCTCCATTCCGCATCTCGCGCATCTCGCTCCTTGCGGCCTATCTTAAGTCCTTCCTCTTTTAGCTTCTTGATTGTTGCTGGAATTAGCAGCACCATGCGACCTGTCACCTCGGTTAAGGTTGCCGAAAAAAGGGCTATCCCAACGGACGCTCCGAATACATCGGCCAACGGGCCGTACTTCCCGATCAGGGCGCCTGTCCGGTCTACAACGTTGCCTCCCGGCAACTCCGTCCACCGCAGCCACAGATAAAACCCGGAAAAGCCGACAAAATCGAGATAGTAGAGGACCCAGTAATTTTTGAGAACCTGTCCGAATCGCTCCAACGTTGTTTCAGGCCCTCTCCTCGACCACCAGAATTAGCCGAACTTGAACCTTGGGACGAAAGTACTCCCAAAGCAAGAATAGAAGCAAGCCTGAACGGTGTCAACCAGGGCGTGACCCTTGAAGGACTCCCCTGCCGGACTCTGGCTAATCCCTCGCGGCCCCGCGTTGCGGCGACACCCATTGGGCCTTGTAGACCAGCAGAGGGACCGTCACCACCAACACCAGAAGGGCCAGCAATTGGGCTTCGTTCAACCCCAGGAAGTAAGCGTTGAACTCCTGCCGCAAAAAACTGATGAAAAACCGCCCGGTGGAGTACAGCGCCAGGTACAGGGCAAACACCATCCCCCGTGGGCGCAGCCTGTCCCGCAGCGGCCAGATGATCAGCAGGAGGGCCAGGTCGAACACCAGCTCGTAGAACACGGCGGGATGGCTGGCGGCCCTGATGAGCGTAGCCGGACTGTTGGGGTGGGTATAAACGACGCCCCAGGGCAGACTGGTGAAGCTGGCGAAGTGCTCCCCATTGATGACGTCGCCGATGCGCCCGATGGCCATCGCAATCAGCAGCGCCGGGGCCGCCAGGTCGGCCAGGTGGCCGATGCCCCCCAGCGGCGCCTTCTGCGGCTCCCCCAAAAACCGGAACCAGCGCCCCCACAGCGCGATGAACCGGTCCGAGTTGCGGATGATGATGTACAGCGAACCGCCGAAAAACCCGCCCAGGATTGCCCCGTAGATGGCGATGCCCCCCTGCCAGAAGTACAGAATGCTAATCGGGTTAAAGCGGTAGAAGCTGTCCCAGAAGTCAATGATGTGGACCACCCGCGCCCCGATGATTCCGCTGATTACGGCCCAGAAAGCCACCGACAACAACGGGTCGGAAATCAGACCTTGCTGCGTTCCCCAGCGGTGGACCAGGTAAACCGCCACCGCCACGGCGACAAAGGTAAAGAACCCGTGCCAGGAAACGACGAACGGGCCGAACGCGAACAGGTTGGGGTTAATTCCAATGGATATAACTGCCAGAACGTCCATTTATTTGCTCTCTGTTTCGGGCTGCCTGGGTTGGCGCCAACTAAATCCGATCATCGTGAAACCCTGAATCCGTTTGTTCTGAGGCCCTCGAAGGGCTTCCGTACTCTTCACTCTTCCCAAGGAAGCCGGGGCATTATAGCACGTACCAAGTACGCCCTTGCCTGAGAATTTCGCAACGCTTTCACCACATCCCGGTGTTGCCTTTCGCTGGCTGGCAGGCAGAAAAGGGCGGGGCCGGCACCGGACAAATGCGGTCTCCGCCCCATGACCGCTGCCACCGCATAATACACATCCGCCAGGCCGGCAAAGGTTGCCAGGGCCAGCGGCTCAAAAACGTTGTGCAGCGAGTCCGCCACCAACTGCCCTCCCATCATGGTTTGTACCACACGGCGGGTGATGCCCCCGTCGCTGTAGTGCGCTGGCGTGATTTGAGCGTAGAGGCGGCGCGTCTTGTCGGCGATGGTTTCTTCCGGGCATACCAGCAACGTTGGCAGGGCCGCCAACCGCGGCAGCGGCGTCACCAACTCCCCCCGGCCCTCGGCCAGCGCTGTCCCTCCCCGGATAAAGAAAGGAACGTCGGACCCCAGGCCGGCGGCGATTTCCAAAAGCCCGTCAACCTCCAACCCCAGCTCCCACATCCGGTTCAAGCCCAGCAGGACCGCCGCGGCGTCGCTGCTGCCGCCGCCCAGACCCATTCCTACCGGAATGCGCTTGCGGATGAACACCTGAGCCCGGGGCTGAATGCCCGCGCTCCGGGCCAACGCTGCCGCCGCCTGCCACGCCAGGTTGACCTCGCCGTCCAACGCCGGGTCGTCGCAGACTACCCGCAGCCTGCCGCCGGGCTGAAGGTCAACCCGGTCGGCCAGATCAATGGTTTGCAGAATGGAAACCACCTCGTGGTAGCCATCGGCCCGGCGGCCCAGGGTCTCCAGCGTCAGGTTAATCTTGGCGTAGGCTGCCAGTCGCACCGTTGGCCTGCTGCTCCCAAATTCGGTAGACCTGCACCCACTCCTCCAGTGCCAGGGTTTCGGGCCGGCGCCGCCCGCTGATTCCCGCCGCGTCCAGCACTAGGTCAACGTCCTCCCCGGCCACCTTCAATCCCTGCCCCAGCGAATTGCGCAGCTGCTTGCGGGGAGCGGCGAATCCGGCCCGGACCAGCGCGAAAAAGCCGCCGGCTTCGGTGAGCGGCACCACCGGCTGCGGCTTCACGTCCAGCCGCACCACCGCCGAGGAGACCTTGGGCGGGGGACGGAACGCCTTCGGGGGCACCGTGCAGACCAGCCTTGCTTCGGCGTAGCACTGCACCGCCACCGACAGCAGGCGCATGCTCCCGGGCCGGGCCGCCACGCTGCGCGCAACCTCCCGCTGGAGCATCAAGACCATTGAGGAAGGCGGGATGTCGGTTTCCAGAAACCGGCGGAGGATGGGATTGGCGGCGTAGTAGGGGAGGTTGGCGACAACTTTGTAAGTGGACTCGCCGCCCAACAGCGCGGGAATATCCGCCGAGCGGGCGTCGGCGGCCACGACCCGCAGGTTGGCGGGATGACCCAACCTGCCCGGCAGCGCCTCGGCCAGGTCCTCGTCCAATTCCAGGGCCACCACCAGACCGGCCCGCTCCACCAGACGTCGGGTCAGCGCCCCCCGGCCGGGGCCCACCTCGACCACGACATCGTCCGCCGTGAGGCCGGCGGCGCTGACAATTCGGCTAAGTATGGCCCCGTCAACCAGAAAGTGCTGCCCAAGGGACTTGCGGGGCCGGGCCTGCGACGCACTAAAAACGGTCACCGTTTCCAGGGGAAAGTTTTTGGGTGCTTGTTCTTGGCAATTGTTTTGAAGACAAGCCGGGAGAAAAGAGACCGCGCACCCCTCTTCGACTCGGTTCCCCCGGACGTATCCGGACAAACGACTCAGGCCAGGCACTCCCACGGCACCCGTAGTGGCTCGCTTACCGTTGCTTCCTTCCGGACCTGGCGGGGTTCACAAGTCTACGCCGCGTGGGACCCAACCCTCAGCATCGCCCATCACGAACAGCGGCCCGTTGGGACCGGCCTCAACAGGGGAATTCAACCCCGCTATAGCGGATTGCGGGTTCAGGACACCGCTAGCTCCCCGTTTAGCACGGCCTCGCCTTCAATGGTACGGTAGCCGGCAAACGGTGTCAATCAACCCGGCTCGTCGGCTGGGGGTTTTCATTCTCGGAAATTGCCGGAGAGTCGGGGTTCGTTGTGAGCTTGTCGAGCCACAGCGAGCCACAGACTGATGGCCCTTCGACAGGTTCATGGCGAACGAGTCAACAAGGAAACATTTCGAAATCCTCAGTACAAATGGATTAATGGGCAACTCGCAGCGAAAATAAATAGCCCATTTGTCGGCAGGCCGGGGCAATCGCCTTATAACTCCGGCACAATAGGGGCAATCGGAGGCCGCGGGACAGTATCAGTCGGGACAGTATCAGTCGGCGTGGAGGTCCCTTTCCGTCAACTCGAACCAGTGGACTGTCCCATTGTCGACCAGGGACAGGACATGGTGGTCGTTGCGGAGGCTGGAGATGACCGGGTGGGCCGGTCGGTTGGTGAACTGCTGCATGAACCGGCAGTTGCGCAACACCCGGTCGGTGTCGCGCTCGTCGGCGGTGTATGAGGCTTCCATCGCAACGTATTGGGGGCCGCCATCATCGCCAGTGGCTTCCATGATGAGGTCGGCCCGGAAGAAGCTGCGAAGATCTGCGCCGGCGATGCCGGTGGTGCCGCTGCGGTTGGCCAGGTTGTTCAGGTCATTCCTGGTAAGCATTCTTACCAGGGTGAAACCAAGCTGGTCAAGAATGTCTTGGTGGCGGTCCCAGGCGGCGCGTCCAACGTGGTATCGCTTGAGGATTCCCAGGTCGTCGAGTATGCGTTGGTTGGACCTCTTCAGCTCGGCGGTTGAGACCTGAAGCTCGGCGACTGATTCCTTCAGCTCGGCGGTTGAGACCTGAAGCTCAGCGACTGATTCCTTCAGCTCGGCGGTTGAGACCTGAAGCTCGGCGATTGACTCCCTGAACTCGGCGTTATCCTTCTTCTGCTCGGCGTTCACCTCCCGCTGCTCCTCAACGAAGGCGTTGAACCGCGCTGGCAGCAGCAACAGTTCTTCGCCCAGTATCTGGGCGCGGACGGCTGCCTTCCATTCGGGGTGTTCCGTCAGGGCGCGCAGGAAGTCGGATTCTGTGTTGATTGTGGTCATATCTGTTCCTTCGTCATAGAATTTTATCCGCCTGGGCCTAGGCTTGGCAAGGGCGGACGAAGGTGTCGTGAGACGGGATGCCGTTAGGCAAGTTTCAGGAAGGTTCGAAACCATTCCACCTTGCTCTTGCCGAACAACTCGACGTGTAGCCGGGGGCGGCGCCGCAGATGGCGATATAATTGGAGTCCGGCAGTTTAGAACGCGATAGCCCCGTTGTGGGCGAGCAGGATATTTTATTTCTGGGGCTGTTATCTGGGGCTTTTAGTTGTTGTCAGTCCGGTTCACCCTGAGTCTGTGGAAGGGTCGTCCGCCTGTGGTTCCATGAGCTCACCACGAACCCGCTCCCCGGCAATTCCTGAGAATGAAAAGGCGCGGCGCGGCGTTCGTTTTCAATTGACATTTATTCGACGGCAATGGTATTCTTCCGGCAAGAAATGCGTACTTTACGCGGTGGTTCCACCCAACTCCAAACGGGCGAAACCACTTTGCCGGAAATTCTACGCGGAACGGTGGACGAGGCGCTGTTGTCCAAAACCGTTGGTCCCGTTTTATCAGCATGACAACCTTCGGCCAACCCATAACCCGGCGTCAACGCAGGGGCACCGGCGCTTGTGCAACCCTGCTTGCCCCGCCAATCGGCCCGCGTCCAATCTTCCGGTCAATGACATCGCATTGTTCAGATAGACGGGGAGGACCTTTTTAGATGCAAATGCGTGACTTCGTAGTCCGCTTCGCTGGCGAAGGCGGACAGGGAGTAGTGACCTCGGCAGAGGGGTTAGCCCAGGTTTCGACCCAGGTGGGTTACCACGCGCTAACCTACGCCACCTTCCCTTCCCAGATTTTGGGAGGCCCAACCTGGACCCAGGCCCGTATCTCCGACGCCCCCATTTTGAGCGCCGGAGACGATGTGGACGTGCTGGTGGCCTTCAACCGGGAAGCCTACGAGACCCACGGCTGGGAAGTCCGAGACGGCGGGGTGGTTATTTACAACTCCAACGACCGGGATTTTGAAGACTTCCAGCCCGTCGGCGATGCCCGCGTCCTGGGCCTGCCTGTTGACGAATTGGCCCGCTCTACCGGCAACAACCGCGCCGCCAACATGGTCGTAATTGGCGCCTTGGCCCACCTAGTCAATATGCCCCAGGAATACCTCGACCGCTTCGTTGAGGAACGGTTCCGGCGAGGGCGCGCCAACGACGACGAAATAATCGAGTCCAACATCAAAGCCATCGGGTTGGGCCGGGAACATACCGCCCAAAGCGGCTTTGCTTTGGGCGAACTGGCGCCCCCCAAAGCGCCTGAATACAAACAGTTGATGCTCAAAGGGAACGAAGCTCTGTGCCTTGGCGCCACCGCCGCAGGAATCGAGTTTTACGTCGGCTACCCCATTTCTCCCGCCACCACCATCTTGGTGTGGATGGAGCGCAACCTGGTCGGCCCGGGCAAGTTCGCCTATCAGGTCAGTTCCGAAATTGAGTCCATTACCGGCATTCTGGGCGCCGGGTTTGCCGGCAAGAAGGCCATGACCGCCACCGCCGGGCCGGGATTCTCCCTGATGAGCGAAGGCTTGGGCCTGGGTTGGATGGCCGAGATTCCGCTCGTCGTCGTTGACGTACAGCGGGGCGGTCCCGCCACCGGCTTGCCCACCAAGACCGAGCAGTCCGACCTCATGGCCTGTATGTATCCGGCCCACGGCGACGTGAAAATTCCTATCATCGCCGTCGGCACCGTGGAGGAAGCCTTCTTCGGCGCCGTGTGGGCCTTCAACTGGGCCGAACGCTACCAGGGGCCGGTAATCCTGATGACCGAGATGTCCCTCGCCGAGCGGGTCCAGAACATCCCCGTCCCCGACCTGTCCCAGATAAAGGTCGAATCCCGCCAGACCTATCAGGGCACCAACGGTTACCAGCGCTACGACGGCTTCCAGTGGTCCCCCATGCCCATTCCGGGCAACCCGGGGGCCTACGTCGCCAACGGTTCCGAGCACGACTCGATGGGCGACACCACCCACCTTCCCGAACGTCATATTCAGATGACCGAGCGCCGCTTCAGTAAGGTGGGCCTGCTGAATGACGGACACTACGAGAGCGAAAACGCCGATTGTCCCGTTGCCATGATGCCTTGGGGCGGCTCCAAGGGGCCGGGCTACGAGGCTTTCCGGCAACTGCGGGAGCAGGGCGTTGACGTGGGCTGGCTCTATACCATGTTCCTCAACCCGCTGCCTCCCAAACTTCTTGAAGAGTTGAAGAGCAAAGAACTGGTAATTGTGCCCGAGCTCAATTACCAGGGCCAGTTTTCCTCGATTCTCCGGTCCCAGGGCGTCAAGGCCCAGTCCATTACCCAGTACACCGGCTTGCCGTTCAAGGTAAGGGACCTGGTGCAGCAAATCACCGAGATGACTCAATCCCATCACAAGGAGATGGTCCGGGCATGAGTAAGAAAAACCCAGAGTACGATTTCAAGTGGTGCCCAGGCTGCGGCGACTTCGGGGTCCGCAGATCCTTGGAATTGGCCATGATTAACCGGCTGGAAGAGACCGGCCTGCCCATCGAAAACAACGTGGTGGTGGCGGGCATCGGCTGCTCCGGCAATCTGGTACACCTGCTGGAAGGCTCGCAGCCCTACGGGTTCCACGGGATTCATGGCCGCACCCTGCCGGTTTCAATGGGCGTCAAGATGGCCCGTCCCGAGCTTAACGTGGTTGTCGTGGCCGGCGATGGCGACTTCCTCAGCATTGGCGGAGAGCACATCGGCCCGCAGGCGGCGCGCAATCTGGACATTTGCGCCGTGGTGATGGACAACGGGGTCTATGGTTTGACCAAGGGCCAAAGCTCCCCGACCACCAAAGAAGGCACCGTTACCAGCTCGACTCCCTTCGGCAAAATCGAAGCCGAGGCCGACCCGCTGGAGTTGTACCTGACCTTGGGTGCGTCCTTTATTGCGTCCGGGTTTTCCGGCAACCCCCGGCAGTTGGCCGACTTGATAACCCAGGGCATGAATCACAAGGGTTTCGCCATGATCCACGTCCAGTCCCCGTGCGTCACCTACAACGACACCTTCGAACTGTTCAAGGGGAAGCCCCGCGAAGGCATCGAGCCTCTCATCTGGGAGATTCCCGAGGAGCATGACACCAGCGACAAAGCCTCGGCCTTTTCGCTCATCCAAAAGCGGGGCCTGCCCTTGGGGGTAATCTATCAGGACAAGACCCGCCCGTCCCTCAACGGACGCCTGGAAGACGTCTGGAGCAAAAACCGCGGCCGCTCCATCGAGGAGCTAATGAGCAGCTACGCCATCTAGGTCACGGACAACAGAAAGCTCCCCCACAAGTCCAGCACATAATCGCCCCGCCAAATCCGGCGGGGCGTTTCCATCCCATTCGTTTTGGAGCTCTCGAAGGACTTCCTTGTTGACCGGCCCACCCTGAAGCCGTCGGGCAGCATTTTGAGATAGTTTCAGGAATGAATGGGCCAATGGAGTCCCAACCCAGCCGCCGTTGACACCCTCGACGCCGTAACCTAACATCGGGGCATCATCACCGATGGTGGCAGACCGGGCCGCGCCGCCGGATTGTTGAACAGGGATTAAACAGGAAGGTTACGCATGAAGGCATCATACTTCGCTTGCATGGGCTACGCCGACCGCCACCAATTCCCGCCTAACTGGCCCGTGCCCGCCGCGCATCAGGACTCCCAGGTTGCTATGCGCAGCTACGACGAGGGCATGGCCGAGTGCGAGTTGGCCGAAGCCGTGGGCTTCGATTGGGTCAGCCTGTCTGAGCATCACTACTCCGGCAACCGCATGACCCCCAACCCGGCGGTCATGGCCGCCGCCGTCGCCCAGCGGTGCCCCCGGGTCAAGATTGCCCTGCTGGGCCAGTTGCTGCCCATTATCAACCCCGTCCGCGCCGCCGAGGAAATCGGGATGCTGGACAACCTCACCGGCGGCCGGCTGGTGGTGGCTTTCATGCGCGGAGTCCTCAGCGAAGACCAGGTGTATGACCTGAACCCCGCCGAGGGCCGGGACCGGCTGACCGAGGGAATGGACCTGGTAATCCGGGCGTTGACCGAACCCCAGCCCTTTTCCTGGGAGGGCCGCTACTACCGTTACCGCACCGTGTCGGTGTGGCCCCGGCCGGTACAGCAGCCCATGCCTCCCGTGATTGTGGCCACCAGAAGCGAGGACGCCGTGCGGTACGCCGCCGCCCACCGCCTGGGGCTGGGCGTGTCCTACGACCCGGTGGACGCCACCGCGCGGGTGGTCGAAAAGTACGTCCAACTCTGCGGCGACGCGGGATGGGAGCCGTCCCCGGACCAGATCGTCTATCGGGGCGGTATTTGCCTGGGGGAGACGGACGCCGAGGCGCAGTCCATCATGGACAACCTGGAAGCTCGCGGCGTGCAGCGCGGGCTGGCCGTCGGCCCCACTCTGACCCGGGCGGTCCAGTCGGCCCGCGCCGGGGAAGCCTTCAACGGCAGCCGGGTTTTCTCCGCCGATGGCAATACCGGCGGCGTACGCAGCATCCGCAGCATGGTGGGCTTTGTCGGCGGCCCCGACACCATCGTCGGACAGCTAAAAGCGTTCCGCCGGCAGTGCGGCGTCGGCGTGGTGGACTTGGCATTCCAGCAGCCGGGCATAAGCCACGAGCAAGTAATGAAGGAAATCGAACTGTTCAGCCGGGAAGTTCTGCCCAGGGTCAGGGAGTTGTAGCCGTTCCAGGAAAGCCGTCAATTGCATCAATATGCCTACGCCTTCCGGAACTGGCATCGCCTTAACCAGTCGGCACGTTTCCGGATGGACTCGCGGCTAATCCCAAGGTCATCAAGGACTTAGAAACTATCTCAAAACGAGATTTTCAAGATGTTTCCCCCTTTAGCTAAAGAGGGATTTCCTCCTGATCGAGGTTGTTCGTTCAGTTTTGAGATAGTTTCTTAGGCATCATTCAGCAGCGCCAGCTTTTCCTGGAAGAGGGTCATGGCCCGCTCTTCCGGGACACCTATGAAGAACCTGAGCCCCTGCACGTATTCCAGCACCTCCCGCGGCAGCATGAACAGATCGTCGCGGGGGCCGGTGGCCTTGTATAGGTTGTTCATCCAGTCTTCCTGACCGACGAAAAGCGCGTCTTCCAGCACCACCCGGTCATGCCGTTCCATACTGGTGGACAACATCCAGCGGGAGAAGACAAAGGGCAACCCGGTCCACTCCTGCCACTCTGCGCCAAGGTCGTAGCGGTGGGGGTATCCCCTTAGACCCCGCCGCCGGCGCAGCGCGGGATTTCCGGTCAACAGAATGGCATCGTGGTCGTCTTGGTCTCCGACGAACGGACCGGGATTGACGCCGTGTTTCTGTGCCAGCAGCACCCGCAGCAGGGCCACCGATGCGGCGTCGGCGTCGCCCAGCACGACGCGGCCCCCGGTCAGGGCTTCGATGGGTTCCTTGGAGTGCAGGATGCTGCCCGTGGCCCGGGTCACCGACGCCACGCAGAAACCGAAAACCGGGGCGGCGCGTTCCGCCAGCCGGGGCGCATCCACCACCGGCACCGGCCCGGCGTCTATTTCGCCCCGCTCCAAGGCCCCGGTCACGGCGTTTGGTTCGAGGTTTACCAACTCGATGCCCCGGCGCTCCATGTCGTAATAGAACGCCTCGCTTTCCAGGTTGGGTATGTGGGCGACCTTAATGGGCATGGCGAAGGGCGGCTCCTGATGAGAATGGCGCGGTAGTTCCTGACTCCGCAAGGATACGGACGATTATTTGGCGAAGAAGAGGGTGACGATGGCGGCCATGATGGTGACCCATCCGCCGACGGTGAGGATGGTGAGGGTGTTCATGTGGGCGTTGATCTCAGCCAATCGGGCGTTCATCGAGGCTTCAAAGGAGTCGAAGCGGTGGTTGATGTCGGCCAGGCGGGTGTCAACCTGTTCGTAGGCGCCCTCAAGGCGGCTGATGCGTTGTTCGGTGGCCATGGTGGGCGCTCCTGAGTCGGGGCTGCTGGTGTGGAGTTGATTATACACGGTTATAGAGGCTTTGGGTTCCTGTCTGAGCAGGAAGATGGTCTACCGGCAGGAACGACTTCCAGGTTGGGTATGTGGGCGGCCTAATGGGCATGGCGAAGGGTGGCTCCTGATGAGAATGGCCCGGTAGTTACTGCCTCCGCAGGAGAACGACGATTATTTGGCGAAGAAGAGAGTGACGATGGCGGCCATCATGGTGACCCATCCGCCGACGGTGAGGATGGTGAGGGTGTTGAAGCGGGCGTTCATCGAGGCTTCAAGGGAGTCGATGCGGTGGTTGATGTCGGCTAGGCGGGCGTCAACCTGTTCGTAGGCGCCCTCAAGGCGGCTGATGCGTTGTTCGGTGGCCATGGTGGGCGCTCCTGAGTGGGCGCTGCCGGTGTGGAGTTGATTATACACGGTTATGGAGATTTTGGGTTCCTGTCTGAGCAGGAAGACGGTCTACCGGCAGGAACGACTTCCACAGGTTGGGTATATGTGGGCGACCTTAATGGGCATGGCGAAGGGCGGCTCCTGATGAGAATGGCGCGGTAGTTCCTGCCTCCGCAGGAGAACGACGATTATTTGGCGAAGAAGAGAGTGACGATGGCGGCCATGATGGTGACCCATCCGCCGACGGTGAGGATGGTGAGGGTGTTCAAGCGGGCGTTAATCGAGGTTTCAAGGGTGTTGAAGCGGGCGTTGATCGAGGCTTCAAGGGCGTTGACGCGGCTGCTGAGGGCGTCAATGCGGGTGTTGATGTCGGCCAGGCGGGCGTCGACCTGTTCGTAGGCGCCCTCAAGGCGGCTGATGCGTTGTTCGGTGGCCATGGTGGGCGCTCCTGAGTGGGGGCTGCCGGTGTGGAGTTGATTATACACGGTTATAGAGGCTTTGGGTTCCTGCCTCCGCAGGGGAACGACGATTATTTGGCGAAGAAGAGAGTGACGATGGCGGCCATGATGGTGACCCATCCGCCGACGGTGAGGATGGTGAGGGTGTTGAAGCGGGCGTTCATCGAGGCTTCAAGGGTGTTGAAGCGGGCGTTCATTGAGGTTTCAAGGGAGTCGATGCGGTGATTGATGTCGGCTAGGTGGGCGTCGACCTGTTCGTAGGCGCCCTCAAGGCGGCTGATGCGTTGTTCGGTGGCCATGGTGGGCGCTCCTGAGTGGAGGCTGCCAGTGTGCAGTTGATTATACATGGTTATAGAGGCTTTGGGTTCCTGTCTGAGCAGGAAGACGGTCTACCGGCAGGAACGGCTTCCAGGTTGGGTATGTGGGCGACCTTGATGGGCATGGCGAAGGCCGGCTCCTGGTAACAATGGCGGGGTTGTTCCTGCCTCCGCAGGAGACGACGATTATTTGGCGAAGAAGAGAGTGACGATGGCGGCCATGATGGTGACCCATCCGCCGACGGTGAGGATGGTGAGGGTGTTCAAGCGGGCGTTCATCGAGGTTTCAAGGGTGTTGAAGCGGGCGTTGATCGAGGCTTCAAGGGAGTCGATTCGGGCGTTCATCGAGGCATCAAGGGAGTCGATGCGGTGGTTGATGTCGGCTAGGCGGGCGTCAACCTGTTCGTATGCGCCCTCAAGGCGGCTGATGCGTTGTTCGGTGGCCATGGTGGGCGCTCCTGAGTGGGCGCTGCCGGTGTGGAGTTGATTATACACGGTTATGGAGGTTTTGGGTTCCTGTCTGAGCAGGAAGACGGTCTACCGGCAGGAACGACGATAGGAAGACGATAGAAATAGGAAGGCCCCCGCACCTACGGGGGGCCTTCCCAGGTCTGATGCCGTTGGCGCTTACAGCCGCGGCCCCATGAAGGTGGCAGGCTGCTTGCGGTACACCTGGATGCGGTTGCGCGGACCCTCGCAGACGTACACCGTGTTGGTGTCGTCCACGACCACGCCGCTGGGGGCCCAGAAGTCCTTCTCCCGTTCCAAACCCTGGGCGCGGTCCCGCTCGCCCCACATCTCCGGGTTGGCGTCCAGCTTGTCCTTGCCCCACTTGGAGACGGTGGCTTCGCCGGTCTTCATCCCCGCGAAGTTGCCGTCGGGGTCGAAGACCTGCAAGCGGTTGTTCAGCCAGTCGGCGACGTAGATGATGCCGTCCTGGTCCACGGCCACGTCGGTGGGGCGGTTAAACTCGCCCTCGCCGTCGCCGGAGGACCCGAACTTCATCAGGAACTTCCCGTTGGCGGAGAACTTCTGGATCCGGTCGTTGCGCCAGTCAGCGACGTAGATGTTGCCCCGCTTGTCAATGTCGATGCCCCAGGGCATATTCAGCTCGCCGTCGCCGTCGCCCAGGGAACCGAACTGGGACAGATACTGGCCGTCCTTGGTGAACTTCTGCACCCGGTGGTTCAGGCTGTCCACCACCCAGACGTTGTCGTCCAGATCGAAGGCCATGCCGGATGGGTGGTTCAGCTCGCCGTCGCCGCTGCCGACCCGCTCCTCCCACTTGCCGACGTATTCGCCGTCCTTGGTGAAAATGGAAATGCGGTTCAGCCATTCGTCGGAGACGTAGACGTTGCCGTCGCCGGCGATAGCTATGCACACCGGCCAGACCAGGGAGCCGTCGTCATAGTTGTACTCGTGGGGGCCCTGCTGCGCGACGCCGCGGGCAAAGGCGTTGACGTACTCCTCGTCTGTGGTACACACGGCGATGCGGGTGCCCTCGGGGCGGTACTCGGACGAGCGGCAGACGACATACATCAGGTCGTCCTCGCCCCGGGCTAGGTGGACCGGGTAGGTGAAGCCCGGTCCGAACTGCTCGCCACGCCCGATGGTGTGGCTGTATTGGAGCTGTACGTGCGAAATTCGGGTTGGGGTCATGCTAACCTCACTTGTCGTTACGGAGTTGACTTAGATGAACTCCATCTGCTCAAAGGCGCCGTTGACGATGGGTTTGGCGTCCAGGCCCATCCACTTTTCCAGGAGAGCGGAGTAGAGACCGCGGAAGTCGTTGTTGAAGTGCAGGTCGCCCTCCAGCAGCTTGCTCTCTTCCAGGGACGGGTACTCGCCGTAGAGGCCGCCCTTGACCGGCTCGCCCACTACGAAGGCCACGCCGCCCGAACCGTGGTCGGTGCCGGAGCCGTTGTCGTGAACCCGCCGTCCGAACTCGGTGAAGACCAGCAGCACCACGTTGTCTCCCGCGTTGTGCTCCTTGAGGTCGTCGTAGAAGTCGGCGACGGCGGCGGAAGTTTCGTCCCACAGCCGGGTGTGGTTCATCAGCTCGCCGGCATGGGTGTCGAAGCTGTTGTAGGGCGCCGTGGTGTAGAGCACCCGGGTGCCCAGGTTGGCCAGGTGAACCTGCGCGATGTTGCGCATATACTGGGCCACGGTGTCCCCGCCGTACTCGACGGAGGAGGAATACATGGCCGGGGCGGTGCTGAGAATGTCTGCCCCTTCCAGGGCGTCCAGGCCGGTCTGGGCGAAGTATTCCAGCACCGGGCCCTGACCGACCATGGGTGCGTAGACGCGGGCAAAGACGTCGAGGGCCTTGGCCCGCTGCTCCTCAATTTCGATGCCGGTCAACACGCCGTAGGTCTCCAGGTTGCCCACCGAGGCGATCGGGACGCCGGGGGCCACCAGAGAGCGGGGCAGGCCGCGGCCGAAGTTGACGCCGGTCAGCACGTTTTCCTTGTTGGGGTCCAGGTCCCGGACGGCGCGGCCCAGCCAGCCCTCGTCGCCCACCTTATCCGGTTCGCAGGTGTGCCAGATGTCCATGGAACGGAAGTGGGAGCGGCTGGGAGCGGGGTAGCCCACGCCCTGGATGATGGCGACCTTGCCCTCATCGTACAACCGCTTCATGGGAGACATGGCCGGGTTGAAGCCGATGTAGTCGTTGATGGGCAGGACCCGGTCAAGCGGAATCCTGACGTTGGGCCGGTTGTCCACGTACAGGGGGTCGCCGTGGGGGATGATAGTGTTCAACCCGTCGTTGCCCCCCGACAACTGGAGGACCACCAGCACCGGGTCTTTCTTGGTGGATGTCATGTCATTCCTCCTATAAATCTACGCGAACAGGTATTCGGTGGTGGCCACGATTGACTGGAGCATCTGTCCGACCCTTGCGCCGAACTCTTCGGAGGCGGTGTTCACCTCACCCTCGCTGCGGGCCAGCTCGAGGAGATCGTCCCGGGTCCTCTCGGCCAACTGATAGGCCCCCAGCAGCTCCAGGCAGCCGTCCACCAGCTGCTCGGCGGAAATAACGCCGCCCTCGGACCGCAGCCGGTTGATGATGGACTGGACTCCAGGGTAGCTGGTGTTGCCCACGGCGTCGGCGGTGAAGTTGATGCGCTCAACCAGGGTTCCGCTGTCAATCCACTCCCGGCCGGTGTGCCAGCCCTCCACCGTCGGCGGGTTGAGCAGGTCCTGGCCCATGTAGCGGATGGTCAGGGTCATGGCGTTCAAGCCCGGCTTGGGCAATTCGAAGTCGCCGACCAGGCGCATGGTGC
Organism: Dehalococcoidia bacterium; assembly: GCA_965262735.1. Classification (GTDB taxonomy): domain Bacteria; phylum Chloroflexota; class Dehalococcoidia; order Lucifugimonadales; family UBA3495; genus CATOSK01. Next base: position 2,149,296 of record CBDHFS010000002.1, read on the forward strand.
CGACCACCGTTTCCGTGGGGCTCTTGACCTTGGTGAAACGGGCGTTCTTGAAGAAGTCGGCGTTGAACAGCACCCGCAGCATCGAGCGGATGTCGTAGTTGGAGCGGAAGTACTCGTCTTCCAGCATCTTGATGGCTTCCGGGTCCCGGGGCGGCGTGTCCTGCCAGGCCGGAACCTGCGGCTCGTCTGCCACGAAGAAGTTGTACAGGTGCCGGGAGACGAACCGGGCGGCGCCGGGCTGCCGGGCGATAATCTTTACGATGTCCTCGCCGTTCCAGTTGCCCGTCTCGCCCAGGAAGGTCTTCTCGTCGTAGTCGTGGTCCGACGGGTCGTAGATGAAGGCGGCCTCGTACTTGCCGTAGGGGTAGCGGGGGACCGAGTTGGTCACGGTCCAGCCGGTGAAGGCGCGGGCGCACTCCTTGACGTCGTCTTCAGAGTAGTTGGCCTCGCCGTCCATGCCGACGCCCAGGGAGAAGAGCTCCAGAAGCTCGCGGCCCCAGTTCTCGTTGATGGCGTCCTTGTGGCTCATGCAGTTGTCTAGGTAGAACATCATCGCCGGGTCTCGGGACAGGCCCGTGAGCAGGTCTTGGAAGTTGGCCATGCCCATGGTGCGGAACATGTCAAACTCAATCTGCTGCTGCTTGGGGTACTCGCACTTGGCGTGGCCGGTGCAGAAGATTTGGTGCCAGAAGAGGGCGATTTTCTCCTCCAGCGGGCGCTTGGAGTTAATCATGCGGAAGGTCCACTCTTCCTGCTGACCTTCCAGTCCTGCCTGAGAAACCCACTGCGGCTGGTAGCGCATCAGAACGTCGCGCTCAATTTCGGGCTGCGTTTCGGGATTCAGCAGCTCTTCCACAGTAGCCTCGTAGCCATTGGCGGCACGGGCCTCAAGCTCTTCATACGTCGCGCCAAACCCGGCGCGGCGCATCAAGTGGGCCATTAATGCAATGTCCTTGTTTGCCATTCCAATCCTCCTAAAAACATCTTCCGGGTTGGTTGCCGACAACACCCTGGTGATTACGTTTTCCTGCCCGGCCTCCCTTGCGATGTGGGGTGATACTGACCATGTCTGCCCGGTCTGCGTCCCAATTGGCAAGGCCCGCGCCGGTAACGATGCCGGTTCTTGCACCATCATATTCTCAACGTCAAACCCCGTCAAGATTGCGAAACATTTCACTTGGGCAAGTTAGTCGTATTGCCAACATGGTTTCATCAACAAATCCGAACGAATCCGGTCATGTTCCTCCGATGTTTTTCAATTGGGCAGTCCAACGGGGTTACCGGGTTCGCCACGGCTACAAGCTCCCTGAGTAAGCCCCGTGATGTTCCGCTGTGCCTATGGACCAAGCGGGTTTGCGCCCCACGGCTCGCCCGCATAAGATAGATATGGACATAAACATAACCCAAAAGCACACGCTGGTTGAGGATGTTGCGGCTATGCAGGACACGCTTGGCAAACACGGAGGAACGGACGGAGGAACGCCCGGTCCCATCGCCTTGAACTGCGTCTTTTTACACACGACTCCCGAGTTCCGGGAGGAGGTTGTCCGGCGTGCCCTCACGTCACGGGATACCGTCTCCACCACCGCCCGCGATGCGCTGAGCCGGGCCGTCAGCAAGTTCGTAGACGTCTCTGGGTTCCGCAACGCGGGCCTGGCTCCGCCGGCACGATTGCTGACGCCGGTGACTGACCGGGTACAGGGCAATGCCGAGTTGGCCGCGGCCGTGCTGCGGGTTTGGGCCGAGTCCCAGAAGGAGTTGCGGGAACTGATCGCCTCTCACCTGGAGACTTGCGGCATTGCCATCCAGGGTCTCGATTTTCCCGGAAACACAATTCGTTTCCCCGTGGATGACCGGCCGCTGATGAATGCATTCATCTCCTTTAATGACATTAACCCGGAAGCCGCCGACGAAGAAGTAACGCTCTTGATTGAGCTCTTGACCGGGACGATGATTGGGTTTAGCGACCCTGAGGTTGCACCGGAAAATCCCGTGGGCAGGACGCTTGAAGACATCCTGGACGTCCTGACGGCTTTGTCTCCCACCGCGCCTGAGTGGGAAGAGCTGATCCCCGACTTCCTGGCCAGCGTCAACGAGCTGCTGGGATCCAAGAGAAAGGAACTCCACGCGGCGGCATCCCTGGACAACCTGTTCGCCGAAATCGGCGAGCGCTACGGCGAATTGTTGCAGTTCTTTCAGTTGCAGTTCTTTCAGCAGTTCTTTCAATGGAACTCGCGCCGGTGGTTTGCCGGCAACCTGCTGGCCGGCGTCGGGCTGCAGGAGGCGCATGGCCTGGCGGTAGAGCTTAACGACCTGCTGTCCCAATACGCGCCCATCCACGAACGAGCTGCGGTGGCCTCTGAGGAGATGACCCGTATCGCCCCACGCATGGATTTGATGCCCCGAATCCAGGATGTGGGCAGCGCCCTTGACGGCATGATGGAGCCGGGGGAAAGCCCGGATGACGACCCGGATGACGAAGACATGGGCCGTCCCGCCCATCTCCCCGGCCCCGATTCCACCCCCGCTCCAGAGGCACCGGCGTCGGAAGACCCCGGAGCCTCGGAGACAGTGCTTTCGGAGACCGGGCTTTCGGAAGAACCGGCGAACCCTGGCAACGCCGGGACCGTAGGCTGGCACGCCGAGGGTTCCAGCGAGGGTTCCAGCGAGAATTCCGGCGAAGGTTCCGCCAATAATTCCGGCGAAAAGTCCGGCGAGGGGTTCCTGGAAGTCCCCCCTTTCCACATTGAAGACTATCTGCTGATGCGGTTGGAGAACCAGGACTTGGAGCTGGAAAACGACGAATTGGAAAAGGAAGTCCAATCACTCAAGGAGCAGCTTTTCGAGAGCCGCAGCCGGGGCGAGGGATTGCGCCTGGCCCTGGCGTCTCAGGACAACGAGGCGGCGGCTGTGGTCGCCGGGGAAGAAGACGACCACATTGACGACGTGAACGCCGCGGTCGAGCTGGCCAAAGCCAGGTTCGTCGGCCAACTGCTATTCCAGTTCAACTCCGAGTCAACCATTACCGACAACTCTTTCAAGTGGCCGGAACGGGTCTGGCAAGCGCTGGAATGGCTGGCCACCGACTACTACGAGTCCCGGGTTGGCCTGGCGACCAACCCGGACCTGGACGGGTCATGCCGCCTGGCCAGCGGAATGTGGTACAAGACCAGCCAGCACGACAACACGATGGCGGCCTACCGCAACTCGTACACCACCCGGGTTGACGGGCGGCTCATCTGGCTCCGGGAGCACATCGGCAAGGGCACCGGATTCGACCCGCGGCGCACCATCCGCATCGGGTTCGACTGGGACCGTCCGCTCCAGAAAGTCATCATCGGCTATTTGGGCCAGCATCAGCGCACCGCCGCCTCGTGAAGCGCACCGCCGCCAATATGTTTGCCGTGGCTATTTGGGCCAGCATCACCGCACCGCCGCCCGTATATTTGCCGTTGAACGGGACGTCATGGTATTAACCCTGGGCGTCAACCCCGGGCATCAACCCTGGTAGTACAGGAGCAACCCTTGGCAGCAACAGAGATTAACGAACACATCCGCTACGAGCCGGACGAGAATCCGCCCGTCCCGTTGGCCATCGGCGCCGGCTTGCAGGCAGCCCTGCTAATCGTGGCCCCGGTGGTCCTGACCGTGGTTATCGTGGCGCGTATTGCGCAGCAGCCGGAAAGCTATCTGTCGTGGGCCGTCTTCGCCGCGCTGCTGGTCTGCGGGATTACCACTGTGCTGCAAGCGGTCCGGGTCGGGCCGGTCGGGGCCGGGCACGTGCTCATCATGGGCACGTCGGGGGTATTCATCGCGGTATGCGTCGCGGCCCTGGTCAAGGGCGGCCCGGCTACCATGGCCGGCCTCATCGTGGTTTCGTCGCTGATCCAGTTTTTGCTGGCGGCGCGTCTCTCGCTGCTGCGGCGGATATTTACCCCGGTCGTCTCCGGCACGGTGATTATGTTGATACCGGTCACCGTCATGCCCATTGTGTTCGATGTCATGCAGGACGTTCCTGACGGTACGCCAATGGCGGGCGCCCCGGTTGTGGCTTTGGCTACCTTGCTGACCGTGGCGGGGCTGGTGCTGCGGGCTCCGACGACCTTACGGCTGTGGTCGCCCATTATCGGCATCGGCGTGGGTTGTGCGGTGTCCGCCGTTTTTGGGCTGTATGACTTTCAGTATATTCTGGACGCTCCCTGGGTCGGGGTCCCCTGGAGCGCGTGGCCGAAATTCGACCTGACCCCGGGCGTGGAGTTCTGGGCGCTGTTGCCGGCGTTCCTGGTGGTTACCCTGGTGGGCGCCATTGAAACCGTTGGGGACGGGGTTGCCATTCAACGGGTTTCCCGGCGCAGACCGGGGGCCACCGATTTCCGGGTAGTGCAGGGGGCTCTGAACGCCGACGGCGTGGGCAATTTGCTTTCCGGCATTGCCGGGACGCTGCCCAACACCACCTACTCGACCAGCATTTCCCTGGCCGAGGTCACAGGAATCGCCGCCCGGCGGGTGGGCATCGTCATTGGAGTCACCTTCTTCTTGCTGGCGTTCTTCCCCAAGTTTACCGGCCTGTTCGTAGCCATCCCTGGCCCCGTCGCCGCCGCCTACGTCATCCTGCTTTTGGGTCTGCTTTTTGTACAGGGCATGAAGATTATCATTCAGGACGGCGTAGACCATAAGAAGGCCGCCGTCGCTGGACTGGCGTTTTGGGTCGGGACGGCCTTCCAGAATCAATGGATTTTCCCCGAACTGCTGGGAGAGGGATTCCTGGGTGTGCTGCTGGGCAACGGCATGACTTCGGGCGCCATTGCCGCCACCATAATGATGGTGTTCATGGAATTGACGGCCCCGCGCCGCAGGCGGCTGCGGGTCCCGCTGGACGAAGAAACCCTGCCCAAGTTGGGGGAGTTCTTCCGCGGGTTTGCGTCGAGGTACGGCTGGACCGAGACTTCAGCGGAGCGCCTGGTCCTGGTGGGCGAGGAAACGCTGGCCAGCCTGTTATCCGACGAATCCGGCGAAATGGACCGGGGCAAACCGCGCCGCCTGATTGTCACCGCCCGTCCCGACGGTCACGGGGCGGAGCTGGAGTTCGTGTCGGGTTTTGAGGATGGGAACCTGGAGGACCAACTGGCATATCTGGGAGAAGCGCCGGATATACCGGATGACCGGGAAATTTCGTTCCGCCTGTTAAGGCATTACGCCTCATCGGTGCGCCATCAGAAATATCACGGCGAAGACATTGTTACGGTAAGAGTCGAGGGCGTCCATTAACGCCGCCTGGTCAACGCCCGTTTTGACCGTCAGGAAGATTCGACCGTCGGCCAGACACCGGGCCCGGGTGTAACGCGAAGGTGACCCTGGGGAACCGGCTCAAAACGTTCTCACGACGCTGCCTGACGGTCTTAGGTTGAGACGGTCAACCTGGGAAGGAAGTCCTCCGAAGCCCTCAGGACGATGGGGTTGAATTCACCCGATTGCCCCGGCGAGCGCAGTTCTGCCGAAGCTTCTTGACCGCAGGGCAATCACGTTTTAAATTGTAACTGCACGACTACTCAGTGTTCTGGCGTCTTGTCTCTCAACAAACCCTGGAAATGCGCTCCATTACTGGAAATAGGGCTGGCTGGATAGACCAGGAGACCCCACGATATGCCAGTGTTGCACCAGAATGCCGGTGATTTGAAAGGATTATCAATTCCTTTGATACCGGTTATGCCTCGCAGTTAACACGCGATTCCCCCAACTGACGCCCCGCCTCTTGCCAACCACGGCAACCCTTCCTTACCATAACCCCAGACCTGCATGACCCCTCCCGACCCGCCGCGGTCCAGGGGCAAATGACATTAAATGGCATAAAATGACACGATTTCCAGGAGTCCCAACTGGTTTCAGCCGCACCCCGCCCACCGTAACTGTTCAGTCTCGAGGGGATATACCGGCTATCCAGCCCAATTTCCAATGGTAGAAAGCGTTTCGAGGGTTTTTCGAGTAGCAAGACGCCATCAGACTGAGCAATTGTGCAGTTACGAATTAAAACGCGATTGCCCTGTTCCTTGACCGCACACCCGCCTGATACAGGCCCGGTTGTGTTCAGGCCCGGTTGTGTATCGTGTTCGGTGGTTGCCGTCCTTCCGTCACCGGGTCCAAACCACCGGGTCCAAGAGGCTTTTTGGCCGCAACAGTTTCCCAAAACCCCCGCTATGAGCCGGACGAGAACCCGCCTTTCCTGGCAACTCTCGGCTTCGGCTTGCAGTTCAGCCTGATGGCTGCCGCCACCCTGCTGGTAACGCCGGTTATCGTCGCCAAAGCGTCCGGCAGGGGCGATGACTACCTGACCTGGATGGTCTTCGCATCCCTGTTGGTCGTCGGCGTGTCCACGCTGATACAGGTGCGGCGGCTGGGGCCGGTGGGCGCCGGGGCCGTTCTGCCCATGTTTACCGCTGCATTTTCCATCCCCTTCTGCATCGCCGCGGTGGTGGATGGCGGGCCGGCGACCCTGACGACCCTCGTGCTGGTTACGGCGGCCGCTCAGCTAGGCATTTCCAAGTGGCTGTTCATTCTGAGGAGAATCGTCACGCCGACGGTGGGCGGCACCGTGATGATGATTCTGTCCATCACCCTGGCATCGGTGGTCTTCGCCCTGTTGAACGACGCAGCGAAAGCCGATCCCGTGGCGGCGCCGTTGACCGCGCTGGCGACCCTGGTTGTCGTCGCCGCTCTCATCCTCCGGGCCTCGCCGGCGCTGCGGCTGTGGGCACCGTTGGTCGGCATAGTAATTGGCTGCGGGGTTGCCGCCGGGTTAGGAATTTACGACGTTGAAAGAGTTCTTCATGCTCCCTGGGTTGGGCTTCCCAGCGAATGGCCGGGGCTGGCGGTTGATTTCGGAGTACCGTTCTGGACGCTGCTGCCGGCGTTTGTGTTCCTGGGCGTCATAATGTCGATCCAGGCCAACGGGAGTACATCACGTTGCAGCGGGTGTCGCGGCGTCAGGAGCGGGCGGTGGACTTCCGTCAGGTGCAGGGGGCGCTGTCCGGGGCCGGAGCGACCAATTTGCTGGCCGGAATAGCCGGAGCGGTGCCCAACATCATTCATCCGGGCATCGTTTCGTTCACCCAGATAACCGGCGTCGCTTCCCGCAGGGTCGGCTACTGCATCGGACTGGTTTTCATCTCGGTTGCGTTTTTGCCCAAGGTTTCCGGTCTGCTCAGCGCCATACCCGGGCCGGTGATGACCGGCTATCTGGTTTTCGTAACGGCCACGTTGTTCGTGGAAGGGGCGCGGACCATCATTCAATCCGAAGAAAACCGGCAAAAGGTCATAGCTGCGGGGGTGTGCTTCTGGATTGGGGCTGCGTTCCAGTTCGGGTTGTTCACGCTGCCCAATCTGGGTCCGGTCCTGGGAGCGCTGCTGAAGAGCGGCGTAACCACCGGGGGATTCGCCGCTATCCTGATGATTCTGTACCTGGAGCTGACCAACCCCCGGCGTATGCGCTTCAAGTCGCAGCTCCACATAGACGCCCTGCCGGAGTTGAACGAGTTTATCGCCAGGTTCGCCGCCAGCCGCAGTTGAGATGGGGATATGCAGGACCGTCTGAGCGCGGTGGCGGAAGAGACTCTCCTGACCCTGGCCCCGCTGGACCTGGCCGGTGACCCTGAAGAAAGCGAAGACGCCAAAGACGGGCGCCGGCTGGTGGTCCTGGCGTCCAGCGATGGCCCGGTGGCGGACCTGGATTTCATCGGCGGCGGCAACGAAGAAAACATAGAAGACCAGGTGCGGCAGCTCCAGCAGCTCGACTCGGCAGCCCCCGTCGAGCACGAAATCTCGCTGCAACTGCTGCGGAGCTACGCCTCGTCGGTCCGGCATCAGCAGTACCACGACACCGACATCATCACCGTCCGCGTAACGCCTACCTGAAGGCGGTAACGGGGGCGGAAATTTGTCCTATTCATAAGCGGTTGGGCCACTTTGCGGAGACAACGCTTGTTGCCACCATTCCAGCCCCGTGCTAAATTGACTAAACCTTCCAACCGTCATGGGTGCGAACGTGCAAAATATCACCAATGCCCAACAGTTGCCGGATTCGGTAGATTCACCAGCGGGAGAACCACAAACCGGCATAGGCGAAAAGTTACAACAGCGTCTGTCCCGATACGCAAATCAGGTTCCACACCAAGAACCGGTTTCCGGGTCTACAATAACGGCTGTGTACGAATTAGTTAGCTGGCTAACCGAACAATCAAATACGGTTTCGGCCACCGTAGCCGAAGACGGTATTCTGTCCGTCGCCGTGGTATTCCCGGATGATGTGCGGTTGTACGTTGAGATTGAGCGGGACGGGAGTACCGGCGCGGTTGTTTCCCGGTCGCGCACCCAAGCCAGCGACCTCCCCCTGACCACTATCCACGAACTTACCCCGGAGTTGGTCCTTGCCGCCGTCGGAAGTGTCTGAAGACGACTGGATTTGCCGGTTCATCACATCCGAGCAATGGGACGATGAACTGGAAGAACCAACGCCCGCCGCCTTCCGAGCAAGCAATCGGCAGTTGTCAGTGTTCCATAGCCGGCGGGTTGAGCAGGCTGGGTACAAGCTGCAAGACCTTTGCATCGACCGGTTGAACGGTGCGGGAGAAGCCCATCTGCGGGTGTCAGCCTGCATCGAGTTGGGACAGGGGATTTCGGAACAATTCGCCCCGAAAGTATATTGGCGGCCCAACCACGTCCACCAAGCATGGGAACTCTGGAAGGACGCCCACGCACAGATTGAATCTTCGGGTGGCGACTCGTCATTTCCGCGTTCCTACCGGGTGTTGCTGGCCCGCAACGCTACGTGCCTCCGCCTTCCCGAAGGCGTCTAACTATCCCGCGTATTCCAGGCCATTTCCCCCATGGACCCTGTTACAGGGTCAGAGGCGAAACTCCCGCCCCATTGCCACGTCCCCACCTCCCCAATTGTGTTATAACAACTCAAACCTTGGTCTGAAGGAGTTGTTATGGAGACGGTTGGATTTATTGGCTTGGGCAACATGGGCGGGGGGATGTCGGCTAACATTCAGCGGGCGGGATACCCGATGGTGGTGTTCGACATTCGCGAGGGGATGACCCGGCCGCTGCTGGAGGGTGGCGCGCGGCTGGGCAGTTCGCCCGCCGAGGTGGCGCAGGCCAGCGACATTACGTTCACGTCGCTGCCGGGACCGAAAGAAGTCGAGGCGGTGGCCTTGGGACGGGAGGGCGTGCTGGAGGGAATCCGCTCCGGCAGCATCTACGTGGACCTGTCCTCCAGCCGTCCGACGCTCATCCGCGAGATGGAGCCCAAGTTCCGCGAGAAGGGAGCCCACGTCCTGGACGCCCCGGTCAGCGGCGGCAAGTCGGGCGCGGAAAGCGGTAACCTGGCGGTGATGGTGGGCGGCGACCGGGAGATTTTCGAGCAAATCAAGCCCATCCTGGACTCCTTCGGCGACAAGGTGTTCTACGCCGGCGGCATCGGCGCGGGATCCATCTGCAAGCTGATCCACAACATGATTGGCCACAGCGTCCGGCAAGCCATCGCCGAAGGGCTAACCCTGGGCGTCAAGGCGGGTGTGGAGCCGGAGGCGGTGTGGGAGTGTATGCGCCGCGGGTCGCTGGGCCGGATGCGGGTGCTGCACGAGGGGCTGGTGCGGACGATGTTCCGTGGGACGTTTGAGCCGGCCAGCTTTGCGCTGAACCTGGCCTACAAGGACATTAGCCTGGCGACGGAGTTGGCCAAGGAGTACGACGTGCCGATGCCCATCACCACGCTGGCGGAGCAGATTGCGCTGCAGGCGATGAACCGGGGTTGGGCAGACCAGGACAGCAGCGTGACGGTGCGGCTGCAGGAAGAGCAGGCCGGGGTGGAGATCCGCGCCCCTCACATAGACCCGGCCCGGGCAGGCAGGTTCATCACCACGCACCCGGACGCCGAGTAGGGGCGGGCAAACCAGCTATCGGGCATTAGAAATCCCCACGCGGGATTTCTAATGCCCTGGTTAATCTAGTAGTCAGTCAACCGTGGAATCGAAAGGGTAGAGGCGGTGAAGTTTGGATCGGGCGTCTTGGGTTTTGAACCGCCAGTTGATACCAACTCGGGCGGCGTTGCGCTCCCGCACCAATGCCTGGACTTCCCTCCCGAGAGCCTCCTCGTCGGGGAGCCGCTGCTTCAGGCAGCAGCGGGACAGCACGCTGAACTCGATTTCCGCCATGTTCAACCAACTCCCGTGCTTGGGGGTGTAGTGGAACTCCAGGCGCTTGGCAATCCGTCGGGCCTCGGCCGCTGGGAACGTCTTGTACAGCGACGCCGCGCGGTGGGTGTTGAGATTGTCCAGGACCACCCGCACCACCGGGACCTCCGGATAGGCTTCATCCACCAGCCAGCGCATCTGGTGGGCGAAGTCCTGCATGGTGCGCCGCTGGGTCACCGCCACCTGCCGCCACCCGGCCAGCGGCTCGCAGGCCAGGAACAGGTTGCGGGTGCCTTCCCGCCGGTATTCGTGGTCCTGCCGCCGGGGAAGTCCAGGCCGGGGCGGCAGAGAGGGCCGGGTCTCCGCCAGCAACTGGGTGGAGGTCTCGTCAAAGCAGACCACCGGACGCTGGGGGTCATACGGTTCGGCGTACAGGTCCAGCACGTCCTCCATGTTGGCCACGAACTCGGCGCTCACCTTGGGGATGCACCACTCCTGCTTCTGCCACGGCTTGAGAACGTTTTTTTGAGACGCTTACGCACTCCCTCGTGGGACATGGAGGACGCCAGCCCCAGTTCCACCACCTTGCCAGCCAGCAGGCGCAGGGTCCAGTGGTCGTGGCCCTCCGGCGCTGGACTGCAGGCCAACGCGATGAGGTGGGCTTCGCTCCGGTCGTCCAACTTCCGATGCCGGTTGACCTGGCGCCGGTCCCACGGGGCCCCGTCCAACCCTTCCTCGGTAAAGCGCTGCTTAATCCGGTAAACGGTGCCCAGCGCCACATCCAGGGCCTCGGCCACCTTGGGAGCGGCCCAACTGTCGTCGCTCTTGAGGAGAATCCGCGCCCTGGCGGTCACTCGGGCCGAGCTTTTCCCAACCCGAATCAGATTCTGGAGTTCTTCCCGTTGTTCCGGCGCCAGCCGCACAGCGTACTTGTCCCTGATCATCACTGCCACCCCCCCATCAGAACTTCATCCCGAGCAGTATACGACTATCGGCCAGATTCCTGTATGACTTTCAACATCAAAGTTGACTCACTACTAGGGATATGGTTGTATTGCAACAAGGAACTCACGACTCGGGAAGAATTGGATTCTGTCCTCACTGTGCCAGTTCGAATATCAGAATCCGGCAAACCCGTCATGTTTCGCAACTCCGCCGAACACCTACAATCCCCGACGCTAACCAACCTTGCGCCGGGCGTCCCCCGGCTACAACGTCAACTCCGCCGGAATCAGGCGGCGGTTTTTGGCGTCGGCGGCCAAGGCGAAGGCTTCCAGCGCCATCGCCCCCAGCAGGGTTTTGTCCGGGTCAGCCCCGAATACCACTAGGACAGGCATTACGTTTCCAGCGAGTCCCATTTCCACCAATCCCACGGGCAAGTCCCGTTGAGAACCGTCGGCCAGCGAAAACGTCATGGTTTGCCTTCGTTCTATTCCCAACTCGTCCAGGACCGACTCCGGTATCAGGGAAAACGATGCCCCGGTGTCCACCAGCCCGTTCAGGGTGCGATGCATGGTCCGGTCCCGGTTCCAGATGACGAAATCAACGCTGAAAGTACCCACTTCCCCTCCCACGGTGGTCCCCGGTAGAATAATCCAGGGCTCGGAGACTTGTTGCTTTTGCATCATTTCGCCCTCGCCGTCGGCATTCATGCCTTATCGCCTGTGCAGCCGGCGCAATTATAACAGCCACCTCGTTACAGCCACCTTCGTAACCATCGGGCAGCATGACTATGCAAAACCCAAACCTCCCCCCCATCCTTCTGGCCACCGGCAACGCCGCCAAGCAGGAGACGCTGCGTTGGCTGCTGGAGGGCGCGCCGGTGACGCCGGTGACCCCGGCGGAGGCCGTTGTGACGGCAGACCCGGACGAGTCGGGGGAGACGCACTTGGCGATTGCCCGGCAGAAAGCCGGGGAATGGTCCGAGGCCGGGTCAATGCTGGTCATCGCCTCGGATGGCGGGTTGACCATCCCCGCGCTGGGAGCCAACTGGGAGAGCCGCTATACCCGCCGTTTCGCCGGGCCGGCCGCAGACGACCGAGAGCGGGCGCGGCGTCTGCTGGAGGTAATGGCGCCGTTACGGGGAGAAGACCGGGCTGCATCCTGGGTCGAGGCAGTGGCCGTCGCCGACCGGGGCGAGGCGCTGGCATCGTGGGAGCTTACCGGGGCGACGGGCTATATCGTCGAGGAGGCTCCGCCGGAAGTGGACGTTTCGGGGTTCTGGGTCTTTTCTCTGTGGCGCTTTCCCCACTTCGGCAAGATTTACCACCAGTTGACGCCGGAGGAGAAAGAGGCGCTGGACGACCATTGGACGCAGTTGAGGGAGTTGGTGCAGGGGTGGTTCGCGTCGGGGCGAGTTAGCCGGGCCTGACCGGGTTGCCGGGCCGACGAAGGGCTGGGGGATTTTGTTCTATTGCGGATTATGGACTCTATTCGTCGCCTTACTGCTATCGTGAAGGGGGAGGCTCGTCAAACGGTTGGTTGTTGGCTTTGGCTTCGTCATACCGCTTGAGCCAGGCTGCCCATCTCTGATGCTCTTCCTTCTTGCCCTTACGTAGGCCCTTACGGAAATCTTGTTCCCACTTTTGCTGCCGAGCCTCCTTCAGCGCGGCTTCTTCCGCTTCCAACTCCATCAGGATCTCTTTCAGGGCCAGAGGAGATGTGGTCAAGTTCAAAAGCAGGAGCGGAAAACGCATTTTCTAATCCTCTTCGGACGGGGGAGGCTCGTTGAACGGCTGATTGTTGGCTTTGGCCTCGTCACGCCGCTTGAGCCAATCTTCCCACTTCTGATGCGCTTTCTTCTTGCCCAGTTCCATGCCTCGGTTTATCAGTTTTCTTTCCAGAATTGGAGCGAAAAGTACCATGAACCTTACCTACTTCTGTCGTGAAGGGGGAGGCTCGTCAAACGGCTGGTTGTTGGCTTGGGCCTCGTCACGCCGCTTTAGCCAGGCTTCCCACTTCTGATGCGCTTCTTCCATGCCTCGATTTATCAGTTTTCTTTCCAGCATCGGAGCGAAAAGTACCATGAATCTTATGACCTCCCATGAGAGTCCCGCGAAAAGAGCTATACCGAAAGACCCGCCGGATATTTTGGCCAGCAAGTCTATCAAATGGTCGGGTTGCCGTCGTTCCAGGTTGACCCACGTGAACAGGGACAAACCGGCGAAGGAAACAACGTAGATTGCACAGTAGACAACCCAGGTTCCGATGTGCCTGTTGCCCAGTTCCACCCTTGCCTTGACCTTTGCGACTTCCTGCCCTGTCTTAAAACCCGGAGGACTGCCTGTTGGTTTACGTCCTCACGCCGGCAGGTCTCCGGCTCCAAGTATGCAGCGTTTGTCACGCTATTGTACGGCATGACAGCGGCTTGAGGCCAGTTTACTCCAATGAAAGTAACTGTTCAGAGTTGGTAAGGTGAATTGTTTTCAGCCAAGGCTTTCAGCCAACTGCCACTTTTTTCAGGGGGTTTGGGGGATGAATCCCCCAACGTAACCCAACCCTCATATTCCGCCATCGGCCTCTCCACTCCCCTCAAACCTGAACAGTTACCAATGAAATTCTTGGTATATCTTCCCACGGGGCGACATCGGGGATATTGATGTCAGCAGGGCGTTGACAGGCCCGATGGCACGTTTTTAACCTGAATAGCACACTACCAGAACGGACAAACGAGGACCGGTATTTCCGGCAGCAGGCCGGAGATTGCACCGGAGATTTCAGAGGGACAGACCCGCTGGCGGGCTGTCCCTTTTTGTTTGTCCGGCGGTTGGAGATGGGCCTGAGCGCCGGCGTTGGGAGGATGCGATGACCACGGTTGAAGCAGCAGACAGTTCGCGGCTGGAAGGGTTTCCGGAGTCGCTGGAGCTTTACCGGCGGGGGCTGGCGGATGCTCCGCTGGTTGCCGTCACGGCGGACGGGAAAGGAGGACCCGGCTTAACCCGCGCCGGCGGCGAAGCATCGCTGCCGGAAGATGAGATGACCTTCGTCATTTCTACCGACGAGGTGGACCGGCACGGCGACATCATCGTGGCCGATGGTTGGCGCTTGGACGCCTACCGCCGGAACCCGGTGGTGCTCTGGGCCCACGACTACCACCGTCCCGTCGTTGGACGGACGCTGGCCATGTGGCCGGAAGCGGCGGCGGATGAGCCGGGGGTTCACCGGCTGCTGGCCCGTATCCGCTTTGCGCCCACGCCCTTCGCCTGCGAGATGGCATCGCTGTATCGCGGCGGCTACCAACGGGGCGTGTCCGTCGGGTTCAAGCCGTTGGTCTTTGAGGAGCGGCGGGACGGCAAGACCGGCGCGTTTCTGGGGATTCGTTTCCTGGAGCAAGAGTTGCTGGAGGTCAGCCTGGTGCCGGTCCCGGCCAACCGCAGCTCGCTCCGGCGGGCAGACTCGGCGTCTGGCCAGCGATTAGCCCCGGCGGGAAGCGGTGGCATGGGCCGGGAGCTGGCCGGTCTGTTGAGGGAAGCGATGCAGGGCAAAAGGCACCCCGGCATGGTGTCCGGCAGCGGGTTGTCCGGTGGTGAGTTGGACATCCTGTTGGCTGAGCTGCGTCAAGCCCGGCATTAGTCCAAAGCAGCAAGGAAGTCCTTCGAGAGCCTCAGGACGAACGGGGTGGGGTACGTTGGGGGATTCATCCCCCAACCCCCTAGATTGAGGACTTATTTCGAGGAACTTAGGAGGCTGCCCCCTTGGATGCGGGGGGCGAACAGGGTTTTGGAATCGGTACAAAACAAGTTTGGGAGTTGAACATGGCATTGGGAACTGAAGACATGGAGCGAATCAAGCAGGAAGTGGCGGGAATCAAGGAATTTTACCAGTCCCGGATGGACGCGGAGATTCCTCCGCTGCAGGAAGAAGTAGGCCGCATTTCGGCCCAACTGGGGCAGATGCAGGACCACAGCCGTGAGGTCCAGCTCCGGGGAATCCTGGAACGTGTCGGCGCCGAATCCCGCCCCCGGGTGCCCTATGGCAAGTATCAAGGCATGGACCCGCTGGACCTGGCCTGCGTCCGCAGCGTTTTGGCGGCCCAGGTGCGGGAGCCGTCCGGCCTGAACCCCCGGATGCTGGAGGACTGGCAGGGCAACCTGAAGGCGGCCATGGACAGCACGACCGCCGGCTCCGGCGACGAGTTGGTCCCCACCGCCGAGGCCGCCGCCCTTTGGCTGGACGTGAACCTGGAAACCCTGGTGGCCCCGCTTTTCTCGCGGGTGGACATGCCCACCAATCCCTTCGAGATTCCGTTGCAGTTGGGCGATGTGAACTGGTACCCGGGCACCGAGAACCTGGCGGTAACCAACACCGCTCTGTCCACCGCCCGGCAGACCCTGACCGCCTATGAGCTGGTGGCCGAAGTCCCCTGGTCGCTGACCCTGGACGAGGACGCGGTCATCGCCATGGCTGGCGAGGTCCGCAGCTCGCTGGTGCGCAACGCCGTCGAGGTCATTGACAACGTGCTGCTCAACGCCGACACCACCGAGACCAACAATATCAACGCCGACGGCGCCACCATCGCCACCGGCACCGCGGGCAAGGCCCAATGGCTGGTGGGCTTCGACGGCCTGCTGCACCTGCCCCTGGTGGACAACACGGCACAGGCCAACAACCACAACGACAAGGTAACCGCCGATATGTTCAACGAGGTCCGGGGAATGCTGGGCCGCCACGGCGTCCGTCCATCGGAACTGGCCTACATCATGGACATCAGCCATGAATTGGAGTTATACGGTAGTTCTCAATCTGAGGCCGGATGAATGGCCTGTGCCTCGAGGGAAGTCCGGTGGGAAAAAGAGACAGAGCAGCTGAGGCTCCCTGGGTGAGTGTTTCCATTGCTTCAGGTGAGGAAGGCACGGCAACGACTGTGCCTTCTTCTTTGGTCGTATTCAGGTGTTCTCACCGGCTGATCTTCGGGCTCCTGCCGGCTATGTATCCTGGTCTCGACGGGCCAGTTCTATTCAGATAGGGACTTCCCGAACTTCTCCCGGCTGTATTCCCTCAAGCGCGCCGCGGATTTCTTCAATCTTCAACTGGACCATGGGCCACCTGTTGGAGAGCAGGACCACGACAGATAGTGTCCTCTGGGCGATGTTTTGCTGGTAACGCAAATTCTGGTCGGCGGTTATTAGGATGTCGTAGCCCTCTGCTTCCGTGTTCTCCAGCAGGTATCCATTTCTGAGTTCAGCCCAGCCTTTCTCGCGAGCGGTATCTACAGTGTGGTTTGCCAGGTAACGGCGTAGAGGGCTTGGGACGTCGTGGTCAAACAGGATTCGCATGCTTTACTTTGGCGTCGAGATCCTCGACCACGTATTCCAGGACCGCCTTGACCTGCCATTCTTCTACTCCTTCAAACCAGTCTAGGAACTGTTCTATGGTGGCGCCGGCGGCCAGGTTCCCAAACAGAGTTGAGACTGGCACCCGGGTCTTGGTGAAGATCCATTCACCGCCGTGCTTGTCTGGAATGCTCTCGACTGCCGGACATTTTCCCCATTCAATCATGTAGTTGCCTTCCTTTGGGCTCCCGGCTTTTCTTCCGGTGGTTTGTCGCCGTTCTCACCGAGGTGCTGGACGCTGGCTATATCCTCGGTCTCGCGCTGCGTAGGATCCGGCAGCGCTGGGATGTCTAGCTCTCTTGTCGGTTTGGTGGTCATATTGATACCTTGAGCTTTCACGGTCGGCTGGATCGAGGGGTCTGCTGTAATGGTAGCACCTGTTGGAGCGTTTCGTTAATACCTGGGCCTGTGGGGGGTGCAGGGTTATCGAATTAGGGACACTCTGAACAAGGCAGACCAAGCCCAGGGTGTATTTGGGGTGTATTGACGGGGGCGATATTGGTGAAATAACCAGCCTTGCTGCCCGTTGTGGAGGGTGTTTAGTTCTCTGTTTTTGCCCCCTGACGGGGCATTTCCGGCTGGCAACCGTCCTTCCGCCGGCCATGGCCGGATTTGGGCCCGCTGTTCCCCCGTCAGCAGGTTGCCCAGTCCCAAAAGCAGCGCCAGCCGCTGCGTGTTCTTCGCCAGACCCCGGTAGGGCACCCTGGCGTACCCGAATACCCCCTTTACTTCAGGAAGGGGTGCCCCACCTTCGACCGCATCGATGCCTTGTTTCGCTCCGCCAATGCTTCCCCGCTGTCCGGTCCAGTTTCCGCCGCTGCCCCGGCCGCATCGCCACCTGCCAATCCACTTCCCGTCCCAGGTTCTCCTTCCGTTTCCTGACTCCCCGATACCCAGCATCACCCCACACCTGGGACTCCCCGCCGTGGAGCGGCCGGTGCGCCTCGGTCACGTCATGCACGTTGGCCCCCGTGGTGGTGAAGATGTGCACCACTCCTGTCTCCGAGTCCACCTCAATCCCCGAGCTCCCGATCTTGCCCGTGAGAATCAGATGCCGCGCTCGGTGAAGACA
The DNA here is from genome assembly GCA_965262735.1 of Dehalococcoidia bacterium. Taxonomy (GTDB): domain Bacteria; phylum Chloroflexota; class Dehalococcoidia; order Lucifugimonadales; family UBA3495; genus CATOSK01. The sequence continues at coordinate 2,166,890 of CBDHFS010000002.1, forward strand.
GCGTCGGCCTGCTCCAGAGCTTCTTCGACGCAGGGCCACCCCCGGTACCAACCGGCCTGGGAGAAGACCTCGCAAATCTCTCGCTTGCTCATTCCCAGGTCCAGAGCGTACCCGATGTGTTCCCCCAGTTGTTTCCAGTGGCCGCGGCACATGAGGGCAACCAGAATGCAGATTGTCCGTTCCTTGGGCGTAAGGTCGCCCCTGGCCCAGACTTCGCCGAAGTTGTAGGCGTCTACCAGCGCGGCCGTTTCCGGCGCCAGCTCGTGGGACAGCCGGTTTTCCAGGGCCACTTCCGCATCGGATCCCCAGTGGCTTCGCCGGATCTCGCGGCCCCGCTCCAGCTTGGCTTCCACCGACTCCAGCCAGTCTGCCTTGAGGGGTTCCGCGTCCTCGTCCTGCCAGATTTTCTGCTCGTTAATGACCCGCTGGGCCTGGGACAGGGCAAACACCGTGGCCGGAATCCCGGCGTAGAAAATCAGCTGGAGAAAAATCCCCTTCACCTTCTGCGGAGACATCCCCAGCGACAGCCCCACCCGGATCTGGTGCTGGATGCCGAAGCCCCAGCCGTTGCAGCACTGGGCCGCGATAGTGGCGATGCTCCGCAGGGTTACATCCAGGCCGGGAACCTGCCAGACACCTCCCCACATGACCTCTTCCTGGAGCTTTACGTAGTCCTTGCTGACATCGGGCAGGGCGCCGGTCAACCGGCCCGCCGGAACGTACCGGTCAATGAAGGCGTGGAGATTGGCGGCTTGCCGGGCCAGACTATCGGCGTTGGTCAAGGGAGGTCCTCCTTCCGAGTTGTGCTTGGGATCGAGTCAGGTGGCAGCAGTCGGTCAGACGCCTCTTTCCTGGAAGACTTCGTAGGCTTGATCAAGGGCGTCTTCAACGCAGGGCCAGCCGCGATACCAACCGGCCTGAGCGAAGACCTCGCAGATTTCCTTCGGTTCCAGACCAGTATCCAGAGCGTAACCGACATGGCGGCGGAGTTGGCGCAGGTGGCCCCGGCACATGAGGGCGGCCAGGATGCAGACCATTCGCTCCCTGGGATCCAGGTCAGTCCGCGCCCACCCCTGTCCGTAGTGCCAGGCGTCCACCAATTCGGCGGTTTCCGTGACCATGAGACGGGCCAAGGAGGATGCAATGTCCCGGTCCCCGGACGCTCCCCAATGCTCCGTGAGCAGGGTACTGCCCCGGCGAAGCTTTCCCTCGACGGAATCAAGCCAGTCAACATCGAGGGGAACGTCATCGGTCCGCCATTCTTCCCGTTCGTTGATGACTTCCTGAGCGACCCGCAGGCCGAAGACAGTAGCCGGAACGCCGGCATAAAACAGCAGCTCGATGAAGATGCCCTTAATCTGGCGGGGAGTCATTCCGACGGTGAGGCCGGTCCTGACCTGGTGCTCCACGCCGAAGTCGTAGCCGTTGACACACTGGGCGGTGATGGTGGCAAAGCTACGCAGCTTCAGGTCCAAGCCGTCAACTAGCCAGACGCCGCCCCACATCAACTCGTGCTGCACCCGCACGAAGTCGGCCAGGACCGGGGTGGGCCGGGCGTAGGGCAGATACTGGTCGAAGAATGCCCGCAGCCTGGCGGATTTTTCCTGTAGTTCGGCAACCGTGGTCAAGGCAACACCTCCAGAATGGTGGGGACCGGGATCAGCTCGCTTCGCCGCGGAACACGGCACGGGCCTCTTGGAGTGCATCCTCGACGTAAGCCCAACCCCGGTACCAGCCGGCCTGCGCGAAGACCTCGCAGATTTCCCGATAGGAGAATCCCATCGTCAAGGCATAGCGGACGTACCGGCGCAGTTCTTTCCAGTGTCCCCGGCACATAAGGGCGGCCAGGACGCACACCATTCGTTCTTTGGGATCCAGGTCGGTGCGGGACCAGGCCTCTCCGAAGTTGTAGCCGTCGACTATGGCGGATGCCTCGGGGGTCAGGCGCCGGGCGAAGGACCGTTCGACCTCCCGGCCGGCGTCTGCTCCCCAGAGGTGGCCGCGGAGTTCGCTGCCGCGCTGTAGTTTTTCCTCGATTGTGTCCAGCCAGTCGGCCTCCAGGGGAACGTCGCCGGATTTCCACTCGTCCCGCTCGTTGATGACCTGCTGGGCCTGTAGCAGCCCGTGAACGGTGGCGGGTATGCCGGCATAAAACAGCAGTTGGATGAATACCCCTTTGACCTGTTGGGGGGTGATTCCCAGCTCCATACCAACGCGGATGTGGTCTTGCAGGCAGGGGTCGAACCCGCCAACGCTCTGGGCGGCGATGGTGGCGAAGCTGCGCAGTCTCGCGTCAAGGCCCGGTCCCTGCCAGACTCCGTCCACGGCGATGGCCCCCTGGATCCGGGCATAGTCAGGGGAAATGCGGGCAATCTCACCGTCTTCCGGCAGCAACCCGGCCAAGTCCCGGGCTTTGCTGGTCGATTCCTCGGGAATAGTCATGGGTTGGCGCTCCTCGGCGGCTGCCTAGTCCTCAACTTCGACAATCATCTCTATCTCCACGGGCATGCCGGCTGGCAGGGTACTCATACCCACGGCGGAACGGGCATGGCGTCCGCGCTCTCCGTGGAGGCTGACCAGGAAATCGGAGGCGCCATTCGCCACCCGGGGCGTGTTCCCAAAGTCCGGGGCAGCGTTGATCATGCACAATAGCTTAACTACACCCGCCTAAGCTTGTCCAGGTCGCCGATCCACCCTTGAGGTTGGAGAGCAGGTTGAGCATCGTAAGGCCGGGAACAGTCGTACCCCTGCTCGATGGTAAAGGTCGGCGCCCAGCTTCCCGACGTCCAGGAAACCCCCTTCGGGTAGCCCCGGGCCGGCGCCGGAAAGGTAGACCAGGTTCCCGGTCCGAACCGCCGGGATGAAATTGCCGACGTCGGATTGGTGGGGTTCGGCAACTTGGTAACCCATTCCATCCAGCTTGTTCTCGATTTCCGGCATCGGCGCCTCCGCTTTATCAGGGTTGGCGTACCGGACTCCCGGCCCGGTAATCAGGGCAGACGGAATATCGAACAGGGCGGAGCCTGCACTTTGGGCGCATCCGCCCCGTTCATGGTGTCCGTCTCTCCCTGGGCGTTAGTGACAAATCCCAGCGCCTAAACTACAGCCAAGGTGGATCTACATTTGTGGGGCGATGAATACTGGCTTAGGTGCCACGGCAAAGCTCTTCCAGATGTACCTGAAGGACGGACCAGCATCGCCGCTTGACCCCTCCATGTGCACATCTCACTTTGGTTTCAGTTTAGCAACGATTCCATCCCGTCCATAATTCAGGAGCTTATCCCCATACTCCGATCATAGGCCGCCGCCCGGTCCGTCGCGGTCTAGCCGCCCGGGCTTGGCGGCTTGCATTTGAAGATTGCCGCGAGGAACGCCGGATCAGCTTCGCCTCCTTCCGTCGGTATCATCGCTGCGGCCAGTCCCTCGGGGCCGCCCAATTCTTCCAGAAGGCATTGCATGCTCTCCAGCTCTCTCTCCCGTTCCCCCGGCCCCGGCCCCTTGCCCGTGAGGGCTTCCCAATCCTCGTCGTCAAGGCAGGAAAAGGCCAGCAAGAAAGCGGTTATGTTGCCTGCCAGGGCTGCTACTTCATCGCCCCCCGTGGCCGAGGCGAGCATTATGGACTGAAGGTCAATCCCGGAGAATCCGGCGCGAATGCACATCGAGCTCTCTTCGCTCAGCGTGCCTGCCATACGGATGAGTCCGGTCAGGAACAGCCGCATCAGGGTCTCGTCTTCCAGGCACTGAATCAACCCGGGAGACGCCCGGTGAGGAGATCCCCTCAGGTCCACGAGCCCCCGGGGGTCCGAATCTTCCGAGATGCAGGACCGCTCTGCGTCCGACAACTCGGCCAGGAATGCCTCCGGGTCGTCCAATCTCAGGAGTGCGATCCCTCCCGTGGCCGTGGCCGGTTCCGGAGTCACCTGAGGCTCGGGCGTTGGGGCCGGCACGGGAGTTGCCGTGGGTGCCGGGGTTGGACTCGGCATGGATGTTGTTGCCGTGGGTGCCGGCGTAGGACTTGGCATGGACGTTGTTGCCGTGGGTGCCAGCTTATTGGTGGGAGCGGGGGTTGGCGTCGAGTTGGAACAGGCCAACAGCGCCGACACCGTCACTAGGATCGCGCAATGCAGCAGCTTTGACATGGTTGCCTCCTTCACTGGAAAAACCTGTCAGACATGGTAACCCGGGATTGCCCACGCGCCCACCCGACGCCGGATCAGCCACGTCCCGCAGGCCAGCGGCATCGAGGTCCTCCATGTCCGGGCCATGTCCAAGGCGCATGGTGGACAGCACCTGTTCTCCATGGCGGGAATTGTACGGGGTCGGCCAGAGTCCGTCCCAGGGCAGCTGTCAGCAACCCTTCGGAGGATCTACCGTCGCAGTTCCAGGTCCTCTGCTCTATCGGGTTTCGCCTTGGCCGTGCCATCGTTGGCCGTGCCTGACAAGGACGGTTACAATTGCCGCCATGTCGCTCTCGAACCTCCATCCTGACTTCCGGCTCGGCCTTCTGCTAGCGGTGGCTGCGCTGCTGCTCGCCAGGGGGTCATTCGGCACCGTCTGGGCTCTGCTCGCGTCCGACCGCCTCGGCCCGACGTCGGTACAGTACGGTCTGCTCACCGCGGCGTTTGGCCTAGGAGGGCTTTTCGTGGTGGCTGCGGCCATCTGGGTGGACCGGCGCCCACCCCACGGGATGATGGGGACCGGAGCCCTGGTCCTGGCCCTGGGTCTCGTACTGGTGACTCTCTTCCACGGCTTCTGGGTGGCCCTCGCCGGCATGTTCCTTGTCGGAGCCGGCGGCGCTTTCGTCGGTTCCCTGGTCTTCTATACGGTCGCCCTGAAGGGATACCGGCGGTTCAGGGGAGTGCTGATCGGCGTCCTGGGCATGGTGTTCAGCGTGAGGCTGGAGGACTTGGCATTCGCCCTAGGTTGGGGCGGCTGGGCCTCCGCCGATGAGGCGACCGGTCTGGGCATCGGTTGGTCCGCGGTCGTCCTGGTGCTGGCGGCTGGAATCTCCCTCTTCCTGCTCCTCCCCCGCTGGTTCACGGGGACCTACGGACCTGGGCCGACCCTCAGGGAGGCTCTTGCTGTCCCCGGAGTCAAGGCCCGGGTCCTCTGGGTGGCGGCCGTCTACGTGGTCTCGGCCATGACTACGGGTGCGGGGACGACACCCAACCGGTGGGTTAATCTGGCGATGAGGCCGGATTTCGCGTACCCGGAGTTCGGGGGCCTGGCCCTGGTCCTGGCCGGCGGGGCCGGCACCCTGGCCTGGGGGGTTGCGTCCGATTTCTTTCCCGTGCGCCGGCTCCTGATTGCGTTGGCGGTCCTGTCCCTGACGGCGCCAGGGTGGGGCTGGCTGCTTGATGATCGGGCAGCAGGGGCACTCCTGCTCTCATTGGTCCGGGGCGGCCTGATCAGCCTCCCCTGGGTGCTGATGGCGGACCTGCTTCCGGGGCGGCACTTGGCCAAGCTGGCCTTGGCCATCACCTGGGTGGCCGTGTTCGCTGGTTCGGTGGGGAACTTCTACTGGACCTCGGCCAACTACGTCTGGGGAGTCAACTCGCTCTTCTGGATCGGCCTTGCCGAGACAGCGTTAATGGTGGCGGTGGTCGCCTTCCCGCCCAGGACTCTCAAGACCGTGGGTTGACGGGGCCCCTTGGGATGGCGAAAGCCGGGGTCGGCAGCGAGGGCGCCCCGACCTTGGGCTTACTCCGTCGGCTCCGGTAAGGGTGGGTCCGGGCCCATAATGCCTGCACCTTTGTGGGTTGACTGCTTCTCCGGCAGCGGTGCTTGGGAACGTGTTGATTCGGTCACGGTGCCGGGTTACTGAAAAAAGTGCCCCGGACCCCCTGCTGGTTTCCCTGTCCCAGGCCCTGGGCCGGGCATTCCGCCCGGTCGCGGGGGTCCTGCCCTGGGGGGGCTTTGCCACGGAAGCTCGTCGGGCCCGGATCTGGCGATTCTCAAGCGATTTGCCGTTGGAGTATGGTCATAACCTCCCCGGACGTCCTCTTCCCCCCTATAATTCCTGCTGTCGGAAAACCCTTTCGGCCTCAGCGGCCGCAACCGTTCCGAGTACATCGGCACATCCAGTCCCATCAGGACGAGGACATGGTAGACGAGGACATGGACCCCTCCCGGGAGTCACTGATCGAGAGAATACGCCGGTCGTTGGGAAGCGGCGGCGGCGCGGGCATTACCAGCATGGCCTGGCTTTCCCCAGAAGGCGGGGTGCCAATTCGGCAGACCGAACTGGCTCCCGCTGGCCTGGAGTTCTGCGAGGACGTGTCCCCGGGCCGGTGGGTCGAGGAGGGCCTGTCGGGTTTCGCCCAAGTGCACGCCCTGCTGCCCCCGGGATTTCCGGCCTATGCCCGGGTGTTTCATCCGGCCTACCTGGACGACTCCCAGGAGCGGCCGGTCCGGTGGTCCACGGTGGCATCATGGACCGGGCGCACCGTCCATCCCCTGATGCAGTTCCCACGGATCGCCGGCCTGAGCGATGATATCAATGACTGCTATCGCGACCCGCCGTGGGGGGAGCACCCGAAGATTGGCTCCATCCCGGACGAGGAGTGCCGGACCCTGGTGAACATCCTGCGGGAATTCACCTCGACTCCCGACCGGTGCTTTTTCGGCCTCTGGGAGGGGTACGGGAACATCGACGACCGCCTATATCCCGCAGGTTCACGGGTGAAGGGCCGGGGGCGGAATTACCTCCTGTTCCGCGGCCCACTGGAAGGGGTGATGTCGTTTCTGGGTCCCAGGCCGTTCCCCTTCTGGGGTTACTCACCTAACATCTGGTGGCCCGAGGACCGCGCCTGGTGCGTGGCGACCGACATCGACCTGTACGACACCTACGTGGGCGGGACCTTAGAGTGCATCGAGGCGGTTATGGACCACCCTGACCTGGAGGCCCTTCCGACCAGCCTTGATGCGCGGCTCGACCTGGGTGGTGATACGGTTAACGGCTGATCAGGTCTTGGAGGAGCGGCCTGGTTCTGTCCTTGGCGTGGGGATCGACGCCAGGGCCTCCAGGTGCCCCACCAGGTCGGCAGGTACGGGGACCTCGCGGCCCCGTTTTGCCTTGTTCCCCGTCACCTCCGGCCTCAGGCTGATGATCGGCGGGTCTTGTTTGAGCCGCAAGTCCGCAGGGCGGAGGGAAAGGCATTCTCCCACCCGCAAACCGGTCTGGAGCATGACCCGCATGGCCATCTTGACTTGGTAGCTGGATGCCGCGTCCAGCAGCGCCTGGGCCTCCTCGTCGGTGAAGTAGTCGGGGAGCTTGGACGGTCTTCTCGGCATGGCGCCGCCTTCCGACGGGAGTTTGCGCAACCAAGTGTACCAACCAGGGGGTCAGGGACAACCTGGCTGAGCGTGGAGGAGGAGTCTATCGAGGCCAGTTAGTTGCGGAAATACCGTATTTCCGCAACCCACGAGGGTTGGTGCCCGTTGGTACAAAGCGCATTACCGTGGGAGGGGTTGGTGAGCTACGGGTCAGTTTCCAACATGCCGCACCAACGCATCTTGGTCCCGACGGCTTTGCATTGCACAATAGAGCCCGCGATCAAGTCGACAGCCTCGAAACGTGTTTAGCTTGACCGATGTATAATCGCGGTGCTCTGCTATGAGGATATTAGGGGAATCGCAGAGGAAAATGTTGTGCGTAATGGATGTTTGTCAAGGATCGAAAGCGGTTGCCTCAGGAATTACACGGCTCCGGTTCATCTAGTCCCAACAAGCAGCTCTTGGCCGATTACAGAAATAATGTCTAAATCCAGTTTAGCCCGAATCCACCGAAGGAGGGCGTCGGGTCAGCGTCCTGAAGTGGCCAAAGGGTGCTCCTCTGAATCTGGGATAATGGTTTTGTAACAGCAAACCGGTCCCAGAAAAGGAGCACCCAATAGATGCTACCACGCCGCCACCCCGACCGCATCCGTATCGCCTTCGACGACCACCGCCTGGTGACCAACGCTGGGCTGCTCCTTCCGGCCACCCTGGCCCGGCGCCTGGGCCTGCCCGAACTGGTACAGGAGCACCTGGACTTGGGCGAAGCGCCGGGCCGGGCCAACACCGGAGACAAGATCATGACGCTGGTGTCCTCCGCTCTGGCGGGCGGCGACTGCATCGACGACGCCGATGTGTTGCGCACTGGCAGGACGGCCTGCGCTCTCGGCTGCGTAGTCAAGGCGCCCTCCACCCTAGGCACTTTCCTGCGCAGCTTCCGGTGGGGCCACGTCCGTCAGTTGGACCGGGTGAGCCGCGAGCTGCTGGCCCGGGCCTGGCAGGCGGGGGCCGGACCCGGCGACGCGCCATTCACCATCGACCTTGATTCGACGATCTGCGAGACTTACGGACTGGCCAAGGAGGGCGCCCGCCACCACGGCTATACCGGTGCACGGGGCTATCACCCACTGCTGGCCGTCGCCGCCGGAACCGGCGACGTGCTGATGGCCCGGCTGCGCGAGGGCCGGTCCAACACCGCCCGGGGCGCCGCCCACTTCCTGCGTGAGACGGTGAGCCGGGTTCGCTGCGGCGGGGCCAGCGGGCAGCTCACCATGCGGGCCGACAGCGGCTTCTATACCCACGCCGTGGCCGCCGTCTGCCGCCGGATGGACGTCCGCTTCTCCATCACCATCCGCCAGCACAAAAGCCTGCACAATCTCATCGAGGCGATACCCGAAGATGCCTGGACGCCGATTCCTTACTGGATGGACGGCGCCGCCGATGTGGCCGAAACCACCTACACCCCCTTCCAGAGCGAGCCGGATGCCGCGCCGGTGCGGCTCATCGTCCGGCGGGTGAAGCCGGCGCCCGGTTCTCAACTGGCTCTCTTCGCCACCTACAGCTATCACGGCTTCATCACCGACCGGGACGGAGAGACCCTGGAACTGGAGGCCGACCACCGCCGCCACGCCGAGATCGAGAATGCGATACGCGACCTCAAGTACGGCGTCGGGCTGAACCATCTCCCCTCGGGCCGCTTCGCTGCCAACGGCGCCTGGCTGGCGGTACAGGTGATGGCGCACAACCTGGCCCGCTGGACAGCCCGCATCGGCCTCGGTGAGCGGATCGTGACCACCAAGACCCTCCGGCGGCGGTTCTTCGCCCTGGCCGGACGGCTCACCCGCTCGGCACGCCGGATCACCCTGCATCTTCCCAAGCGCTGGCCCTGGGAGGAGCAGTTCAGCCGCGCCCTGGCCCGACTGCGAGCCATTCCACTCCCAGCCTGACGGCGCCCGTCCGCCACTGACCCGCCAGCCAACCCAACGTCCCCGCAAACTCGCGCCAGCCCAGTCCGCGAGCGCCTCTTGCCGTGTCCTATCCCGCCATCTCGCTCGCCACAGCCACTGCAGGCCGACATCGGCGCCCCCCAAAGCGCCTGCAGACCGCCGCCAACCTCCCATCTACCCGAATTCGAGCCCGGATTATCGCGCCTGTAACTCCCTCACCCCCTTCCGCTGTCCTCACGCCGTCCATCCCTGTCCATCGGTGGATTCGGGCTTATGTCCCACGGTCCTCGCGCCCTGTGGCGAACACCGGCTCGCCGGGCCCTCAACGCCGTGCAGGACGAGGAAGACGGGTTGGTCTACATTGACGGCCGGGGCCGCCTGCGGCTGGAGGCGTCGGGCCACCGGGCGGAGGGTTCCCACGGAGCTTCCCGCGCCGTATTCGGGACTACCCGGGGCATCAGCCCCTACGTTTCCGACCTGGTATGGGACGATGGGGCCGGCGGTGTGGAGAACCGGGTGACCTTCCGCTATCGTGCCCTGGCCAACCGGGGCTTGCAGGAAATCTGGCGGCTGAGGGACACCCCGGCCATTCCCCCGGGGGAGCGCCGCGACTTTCTGGCGGAAAGCTCGGCCTACGACGCGGTTACCGGCATCCGGACACCCGTGGCGGTCACGGACTATGCCGCCAACCGGAAACCCGACGGCTCCGGTGAGGACATGACCAACCTGCTGACAGTCACCCTGCCGTCCACCGATGCGTTTCAAGGCAAGGGGACGGTGGTGCGGGTGGCCAACGGCAGCTCCACCCACGCCGCCTACGTGACCTTGCTGAAATTGCTGGCCGATGGCGCCCACGAGAGCCTGGAGCCGACCATTTATCAGGCCGGGGACGCCGACAGCCGGCGGGAGCATGGCGAGCGGGCGGGAGAAATAGACTGCCGCTTCATAGACAACTACGCCGCGGCCCGGGATGCGGCGGAAGACCGCCTGGCCCGCAGAAAACGCCGCAAGACCCGATTGATCCTAACCCTGCCCAACGGCGGTCCGGCCAACGTCGCCCAAATGGTGCATCGGGTCTTGTCGGACCGGATAACTGTGGTATACCAGGAAATGGGTATCAGCCAGGACTTTTTCATCGAGCGCATGACCCTGGAAGCGGTGGCCGCCACCGGAGAGATCACCGCCCGCTGGCTGGTGCAGGCGGTTTAGCTCAGGTCCGTGATTTGACTACGGGGTTTAACTCCAACGCCCTCCGGGGCGTGTTGCCAAGGGTTATACAGGAGGTTGAGGTGGTATCAACTCAGGATTTTGCCCACGAGGTCTGGGTGTCACTGGAAAACATCCGGGAGCGGCTGGCGGTGGTGGAGACCGAAATCAAGCACGCCCGCCGCGACCTGATGCGGCTAGAAACCAACCTGCAATCTCACGTCAACGGCCATCCCGTAGGAAATTCGGCAGGAAATTCGGCAGGAAATTCGGCGGGCAATCCGGTGGGCGCCGCCGATGCGGCGGTAAACGTGCGGGTCAGCCGCAAGGTCCTCGGCGGCAGCGCAGCCGGGGCCGCTGCCGCCAGCATCGCCGCCGCCGGCAAAGCCCTGGGCTGGTGGTAGATCGGAAGGCCTTCCTTATCCCCAACCCCCGCAGCGCGTGCCTGCTGACAGCACGTCCTTGACTTTGCCTGATCCGTCTTGTTAACTGGAACTTGACCGGAAATTCGCCCGGTGCGGGTTGGTGGCGAGGATGGGTTGGCGCAAAGGACGGTTGACCCCCAGGCAGACCGGGAATCCATTTGGAGCGTACCCGCCGAGTGGAGGGACCTGTACTGGTGGCTCTTTCGGCACAGATTATATTGTGCGCGTTGCTGATTAGTTATTACGAAATTGTCCTCAACACCGCTGACGGCGCTTTCGACACATTCATCGTCATTGGCCGCGGCTCCAGTTCTTTCGTCGTCCTGGCGGCGGCAGAGACAGTCATACTGGTGGAGGTTATTTCCATGCTCTCCGAAAGATACCTGAAAAAGCGATTCAGGGATGGCGTTGCCTATACCCTTGAACAGCAACAAAAACGCCGCAAGCGGGCTTACGAACTCTTCGGATTTGAGGTGAACGGCGTACAAGTGCTGCCCAACACCCCTGAGGTCGAGCGGTTCTTACAAACCGGCGAGACTGGCGAAGTCTAATCCTCCCGCCGGGAGGTCATTTCCATGCTCTCCGAAAGATACCTGAAAAAGCGATTCAGGGATGGCGTTGCCTATACCCTCGAACAGCAACAAAAGCGCCGCAAGCGGGCTTACGAACTCTTCGGCGTTGACGTGAACGGCGTTCGGATGCTGCCCAACACCCCTGAGGTCGAGCGGTTCTTACAAACCGGCGAGACCGGCAACCGTAACTGCCATTGACCCCGCATCCATCCTGAGAATCCCCTCGGCTGTCCTCTGTCCTCGCCATCCAATCATTCGTCCCGAAGGCCTCAAAGGACTTCCTCACTGAACGCCCCCAACGGTCGGGGCGTTCCCAAATTGCCCCACGCCCATTCCCCCAACCTTCACCTATGCCCCGGTTTCTGGTATGCTCTTGCCGTTGTTGCGATTTCCGCTCTTCGTAACTGTTCAGAGTTGAGGGGAGCGGAGTGGCTGATGGCGGAATATGGGGGTTGGGTTACGTTGGGGGATTCATCCCCCAAACCCCCTGAAAAAAGTGGAAGTTGGCTAAAACCAATTCATCTCACCAAGTCTGAACTGTTACCGCTCTTCGGCCAGGCCGGGGCGCCCTGGTACAGAACCGCCCCTGCCCCGCGCTTCGCCGCAAACCCGCGCCGGAGTTTCCGGCGCAAAAGTCCGGGCGCAAAAGTTGTGGCGCAAGCCGGCCAGTAGAGTAAACCAGCGTAAAACCAGCGCAAAGAGGAGGCCCTGCCTTGTATCAAACCGTCAGCGACGAGACCTTCAAAGCCTTGCAGCAAATCGACGGCCCCAGCATTTGCAACGCCATCGAGGGGTTCAACTTCCGTCCCAAAAACCACGGGTTCATGCTCCCCGAAATCCGCTCCATCTATCAGGACTTCCCCCCGGCCCTGGGCTATGCCGTCACCGGCGTTATCAGCGCCGTCCAGCCCGAGGGCCGCAACGTGGCCCGCGAAGACTGGTGGGACCTCATCGCTTCGCTCCCCGCTCCTCGGTTTATCATCCTCCACGACGTCGACAACCCGCCCCTGGGCGCCTACTGGGGCGAGGTCCAGGGCAACATCCACAAAGCCCTGGGCGCGGTGGGCGTCGCCACCGACGGCACCGTTCGGGACCTGGACGAGGTTCACGACATCGGGTTCCAGTTCTTCGCCAAAGAAGTCTCGGTGTCCCACGCCTACGTCCACCTAGTCGAGATTGGCATTCCGGTGACGGTGGGCGGACTGACCGTGAACACCGGGGACTTGATTCACGGCGACAAGCACGGCGTAACCCACATCCCCTTCGAGTTGGCCGACCGCATCCCCGCCAAGGTGCAGGAGATCGCCGACTATGAGGAGAAGACCATCAGCGTCTGCAAGTCCCCCGGCTTCACCATGGAGGCCCTCAAGGAAGTAGCCAAGATTACCCGTCCCTACTAGCCGCCGGCGGTGGCTGTAAAAAGGGTCCCTTCAAGGACCCCAGGTTGAGCGAAGAAAGACAGCGAGCGCCCGGCCCGGCCCAACCCGCGCGTATTTTGGAACACTAATGGTTTGTTGTACATGAACTCGTTGACCACATTGCGGAAGAACCTTTTCTGGATGGCCCTGCCATTGGCCCTGCTGCTGGCCGGCTGTATCCTGGCCCCGCCCGACGAAGAAGAAGCTCCGACCCCACCGGCGGCCCCGGAGCAGTCCGGGGAGCTGGCGACCCCGACGCCGCATCCGACTGTCACACCGCCGCCCGGCGGGTCCAGCTCGGCGGCCCCCGCCCCCGGCTCATCCGCCAGTACGGCGGTGGTTCCCGCCAGAGGGTCCGGCCCCCGGCAGTACTCCTCCCCGCCGGCCATGAGCATTGACCCCGGCCTGCAGTATACCGCCATCATCACCACCAACCGTGGGCAAATGGTGATGGAACTGTACACCGCCGACGCCCCGATGACGGTGAATAACTTTGTCTTCCTGGCCCGGGAGGGCTTCTACGATGGGGTGCCCTTCCACCGCATAATCAAGGGCTTCATGGTCCAGACCGGAGACCCCACCGGCACCGGCGCGGGCGGGCCGGGCTACCGCTTCGCCGACGAGCCGGTGACCCGCGGCTACACCAAGGGCGTCGTCGCCATGGCCAACGGCGGCCCCAACACCAACGGCAGCCAGTTCTTCATCGTCCACGCCGACGACGCCGGGCTTCCCTCCTCTTACACCATCTTCGGGGGGCTTACCTCCGGCCTGGCAACCCTGGACGGCATTGCCGACACGCCGGTGCGGGCCGGCCGTTCCGGGGAAATGTCCGTTCCTACGGAACCCGTCGTTATCCAAAAGGTGGAGATTCAGGAAAGCTCGGGATAGACGTTGGTAACTGTTCAGAGTTGGTGGGGTAAATTGGTTTCAGCCAAGGCTTGCCGGCAGCTGCCAATTTTTTCCAGGGGGTTTGGGGGATGAATCCCCCAACGTAATCCAACCCCCATATTCCGCCATCGGCCCCTCCCCTCAACCCTGAACAGTTACAGACGTTGAGATGGACGGTCGGGCGGTAACCCGGCCAAGCGATAACCGCCGCCGGTAATTTCGGCACTCGGTAACTTCAAGGCGTGATTGTCAAGGAGTGTTTGTTAGTGGCTTTCCAGTGTCTCCTGTACCAGAAGAAAGGCGCAATCTGCTATCTGACGCTGAATCGTCCCGAAAAATTGAACGCCCTCAATGGCGACCTGCTGGCCGAGTTTCGGGAAGCAATGGACGTAATCGAGGCCGATCCTGATATACGGGTGGTCATCCTGACCGGTGCCGGGCGTGCCTTTTCTGCCGGGTTCGACCTGGAACGCGGCCCCGATGCCGCCGACCCCCACGATATGCAGGCTTACGAGTGGCGGGAGCGTCTCAATTTCTACTGCGAAACGTTCCTTACGGTCTGGCGGCTCAGCAAGCCCGTCATCGCCGCGGTCAACGGCTACGCCTTGGCCGGGGCCTGCGAGCTGGTGCAGGTCTGCGACATCAAAATTGCCTCCGACCGGGCCATCATGGGCGAGCCGGAAATCCGCGCCGGGTTGGGCCCGCCCCTGCTGATAACTCCCTTCAGCGTCAACCTGGCCGCCGCCAAGGAAATGCTGCTGACCGGCGACACCGTCGACGCCCACGAAGCCGCTCGCATCGGCCTGGTCAACCGGGTCGTGCCCCATGAGCAGTTGATGGAAGAGTGCGAGCGGGTCGCCAGCAAAATCTGCATGATGTCCGAAGTCGGCGTCCGCATGACCAAGATTTCGGTGAACCGCGCCCTGGAAGGCATGGGATTCCTGACGGCGGTGGAAAGCAACGTGGAGCTGATGACCCACTTCGACATCAGCGTCTCCTCCGAGCAGGAGGAGTTCAACTCCATTCGCCAAAGTCAGGGACTCCGCGCCGCCCTCAACTGGCGCGACGCCCGCTTTAGAGACCTTTAACCGGCACTCCCCCGTTTGCCTTGGTGCCTCCTCAATTCGTTCGTCCTGAGGTACTCGAAGGACTTCTTTACCGGGGACGTTGCAATCGCTCGCCAATCGTTGACACACCGTTGGAGGGTGGTTAGAGTTTGACTATCCTGCAATTTGGCGGTGTAATTGTTCAGGGATAATGAGATTACGTATCTCATCTGGTCTGTCATCCTGATGTTCATTGTCATGGTAACGGCAACAGGATATGAAGCCTTCTACAGAGACACCGATTCCACGCTGGAAACCATTGCCGCAATTGTTCAGTGGGTAAGCTCCGCAATCGCAGTCACAATTGCAACTCTCGCCACCAGGAGGTGATTTTGGTACTCGCCAAAAGATACGAGCGCAGGAGAATCGAAGAAGAGCTCAAGAAAAGAGATGCTGAATGGGCCGATTGGATGCAAAGGCGCGACGCGGCCATGTCTCAAGGCCGGGATTTCACCGAACCGTCCCCCGCCGAGAAGAAATCCAACCGCTGACCCGCGCCGTCAACGAGTTCTAGGCAACTCCCCAACCGCCCGGAGGTGACGCCATCCCCGACACAGAAAACGCCGCCGAACACATTGTAGAAGCCAAGCTCGCAGCCAAGGTAGAAGCCAAGCTCACGGACCTCGGCTACGCCCTGCCGCCGCCCCCCCCGCCGGCGGGCAATTACCTGCCTGCGGCCCGCAGCGGCAACATCATGTGGTTGGCCGGCGTCGGCTCCCGGCAAGTAGACGGAGCAGCCGTCACCGGCAAGCTCGGCGCAGACCTGACCACCGAAGAAGGCTACGCCGCCGCCCGTCTCTGCGCCCTGAACCTGCTGACCCGCATGAAGGCCGAGTTGGGCAGCCTGGACCGGGTTTCCCGCATTCTCAAGGTGGTGGGCATGGTCAACAGCGCCCCCGATTTCTACCAGCAGGCCCAGGTGGTGGACGGCGCCTCCGACCTGTTCGTCGCCCTCTACGGCGATGCGGGCCGGCACAGCCGCTCTGCTCCGGGCATGGCCGCCCTCCCCGGCAACACCGCCGTAATCTGCGAGTGCGTCGTGGAAGTGGCCCCGGAATAGACCGTCCCACATTCGACCAACCCGCTCGTCCCCCGCATCTATGGGGACAGGCTGAGGGCGTTATCCGACGGTATTAAGACGGTATTAAATCGTTTGTCCTGAGGCCCTCGACAGGGCAATCGCGTTATAATTGGTTGGCATACCCTGACACGTAACAGTTCAGACTTGGTGAGGTGAATTGGTTTCAGCCAACTGCCACTTTTTTAGGGGGTTTGGGGGATTGATCCCCCAACGTAACCCAACCCCCATATTCCGCCATCAGCCACTCCGCTCCCCTCAACCCTGAACAGTTACCCCTGACACTTGCCCCTTTCCAACTTCGGTGTCCCCCCGCTACCATATCTCTATCGTGTTTATATCGTATTTATATCGTTCGGGCGCGGGCTGCCCGGAAGGTGCGTAACAGTTCAGACTTGGTGAGATGAATTGGTTTCAGCCAACTGCCACTTTTTTCAGGGGGTTTGGGGGATTCATCCCCCAACGTAACCCAACCCCCATATTCCGTCATCAGCCACTCCGCTCCCCTCAACCCTGAACAGTTACCCCTGACACTTGCCCCTTTCCAACTCCGGTGTCTCCCCGCTACCATATCTCTATCGTAATCTCTATCGTATTTATATCGTTCGGGCGTGGGCTGCCCGGAAGTTTCCCGGCGCAGCCGCACTTCCGGCAAAAATGGCACAAAATGGCACAAAATGACACAGAGAAAACTATAGCACCCAAAACCGCCGGGCCGGTTTCCCTGCCTTCCAGGGGTGACAAAACCGGACAAAACCAGGACATTCCTCGGATAAAACCAGACATAGACCGGACAAAAAGTGACAAAACAACCCCTGCTCCACGCTCAAATGTCCGCTTTTGTCCGGTATTTCCAACTTTTCCGCCTCCCCAACTGAAAATTGGGCTGCGTCGCGGGTCGGCGGCAGCCAGACAATGATGGCTGGGAGCGGCAACGATTCCCCGGTATCCCCCAGACCAGTCTCAAAAACACCGGCAAATTTGCGGCCCCTCGTGCCCCCTGCTGTGAAGCCACCACCCAACCTTGCGGCAGGGAGCACGATTAGATAAAAGCGTCAACGCGGGGGATACCGATAATGCCCCCAATTTATAACCCGATTGCCCTGCCGCAGGGCTTCCTTGTTGACCCGGTCACGTTTAAGATAGTCTCCAACTCCACCCGCCCCTGTTCCCCAGGGATGTCTCAAGGGATGTCTCAGGAGAGGTCTCAAGGGAGGTCCCATGAAAATAACCAGCGTTGAGTGCCTGCTCCTGGACCGTCAGTTCCCCTTCGTCCGGGTCTACACTGACGAGGGGCTGGTGGGAATCGGCGAGTGCTTCCGCCGCCAGCCGGAGTTGGTAAAGTTCCTCATCGACTCCACCCTGGCGCCGGCCATCACCGGCAAAGACCCGCTGGACACCGAGCTGCGCTGGCAGGATATGGTGCGGGCCGGGTGCGCCACCGAAATGGGCGGCGCGGTATTCTGCGCTGTCGCCGGGCTGGACATCGCTCTGTGGGACATCAAGGGCAAGGCGCTGGGGCTGCCCATCTACCGGCTGCTGGGCGGCGCCGTCCGGGACCGCATCCGGATGTACGCCAGCTCCCTGCGCCGTGACCTGTCCCCGGTGGAAGAAGCGCAGCGGGCCGAGTCGCTGGTGGACGCCGGGTACACCGGATACAAATTGCACAGCGCTGTCCCCGGGGCCATGGACGACCCCGCGGACCAGACCGTGGCCACCGTGACTGAGGTGCGCCGGGCGGTGGGTGACGACGTGGAAATCCTGGTGGACGTCAACGGGGCCTTCTCCGCCCATCACGCCATCGAGATTGGCAAGCGGCTGGAAGACCTGGGCGTGTTTCACTTCGAGGAACCCCGCCCCTTTTACGACTTGGACGGCTTGGCCGCCGTCGCCGATGCTCTGACCATTCCCATCGCCTCCGGGGAAATGATATTCACCCACCAGGAATACCGGGACCTCATCCTGCGGGGGCGGGTGGACATTCTCCAGCCCGACATCGTAAAGGTGCCGGGGTTCACCGAATTCCAGCGCATCGCCGCGCTGGCCTCGGCCTTCGGCAAACCTATCACCGTTCACAACACCCAGCCCGTCCTGAGCACCGTCGCCCACCTGCACGTCTGCGCTGCCTACCCGCAAATCCCCTACGCCCAGGAATACAACATCGAACCCATCTCCATCCGCGACCAGTGGCCCGTCCTGAAAACGCCGCTCCAGGTGCAGGCCGGGTATCTCCAGGTCCCCGACGGCCCAGGGCTCGGCGTGGAGTTGGACGACGAGGTTGTCGAAAGACTGGCCCAAATCTGACCTCCGGAGGACCGGCCATGCGCATCTGCTCGCTTCAACCCGGCGCCACCGAAATCGTCTACGCCCTAGGCCTGGAGGACGACCTGTATGGCGTGACCTCCAAGTGCGACTATCCCGCGGCGGCCGGGGACAAGCCGGTGGTCGTCCGCAGCGTCTTCGACGGCCAACATCTGACCAGCGCCGAAATTAGCCGCACCATCTCCCAGCTGTTCGCCCGGAACGAGAAAATTTACAACGTGGACGAGTCCCTGCTGCGGGCTGCCGACCCAGACCTCCTGCTGACCCAGGACATTTGCGAGGTTTGAGCCCTCTCCCCTCGGCAGGTGGCCGAGTTGGGCGATGTTCTCAGCAAGCAGCCGGAAGTTCTTTCCCTGACACCCACCTATCTGGCCGATGTGCTTGAGGACATCCGCCGCGTGGGCGCAGCCACCGGGGCCCACGACCGCGCCGGTGAGCTGGTGGCCCAACTCCAGGCGCGCATGGACGCCGTGGCTGAAAAGACCGCTGCCGTCCCGCACCGCCCCCGGGTCTTGCAACTGGAATGGGTGGAGCCGCTGCTGTGCGGCGGGCATTGGGTGGTCGAGATGGTCGAGGTGGCCGGCGGCGCGCCCTGCTTCGGCTCCAGGGACTCCGGCGCCTCCCGCCTGGACTGGGACGACGTGGTCGCCAGCCAACCGGAGATGGTCCTGTTCATGCCCTGCGGCTTCGGGCTGGAGCGCGCCCTGGAAGACCTGCCCATCCTGACGGCGCAGCCCGGTTGGGACGACCTGCCAGCGGTGCGGGACGGCCAGGTCTATGTAATGGACGGTGGCGCTTACACCAGTCGGTTGGGCCCACGGCTGGCCACCGGCCTGGAGGTTTTGGCGGAACTCATGCACCCCAACCTGTTTTCCGGCACGATTCCCGACGGCGCGGTGCAGCGGATTACCCCTAATACGTAATCGCCGCCGGCGGATGAAATAACCCCTATATCCGGCTTGCCGCCCCGTTCCGGCTGCCGGATATGAATAGTCGGGACCTAGTTTCCGTCGTTTTTACCCCATAGCCTCGCCCCGGTTTCCCGTATCCGCGCCGTCCAGCAACCGCCGAATCCGCAACACCCCCACGTCCTACTTTGCTCAATACTCGCATCAACTCCCCTCAGAGAGGGGAATGCTCCCCATGCTAGAATTCCGGCGTCATATTCTTATTCCGGTTGCCGGCGTGGAGGTTATTTACCTTGGGGAATACCAACACCTGGGGCGGTTGCATCCATGCGCCGGGCATAACTTCGGGCATTGTCTTTATTCTTTTTTTCTTTCAAGGACGGACTATGGAAAATTCGGTAAAATCGTTTTTACAACACCTCGTGGTGGAAAAAGGCTTCTCCCGCAACACTCTCGACGCTTACCGCAACGATCTGGGACAGTTTGAGGAATTCGTCAAAGACCGCCTGACTATCTCCATCAACGGCAGCGGTCCCTGGACCGCGGTGGACATCAACCTGCTGAACGAGTACATTTCGGACCTGCGCGACCGCAAGGGCTACCGCGACACCACCACCGCCCGCAAGGTGGCCGCCATCAAATCCTTCTACGGCTTCCTGGTCGCCAACGGCGACGTCCCCGAGGACCCGACCGAGTCTCTGGGATCCCCCCGGGTGGGCCGGGCGCTCCCCAAATGTCTTTCGGAAGACCAGGTCAAGCTGCTGCTCCAGGCGGCGGGCGAGGCCGGGACCTGGGAAAGCCAGCGCGACGCCGCCATCCTGGAACTGCTCTATGCCACCGGCCTCAGGGTCAGCGAGCTGGTGTCCCTGAACGTGCAGGACCTGGACTTGCAGGAGTCCTACATCCGCTGCTGGGGCAAGGGGTCCAAGGAGCGCATCGCCTACCTCTACCCCCAGGCCTTGGAACACCTGAAGGGCTACCTGAAGGGCGCGCGGGTGGCCCTGCTGGGCAGCAAGGAAGACCAGACGGCCCTGTTCATCAACCACCGGGGCGAACGGCTGACCCGCCAGTGGATTTGGAGTATCCTCAAGACCTGCGGCAAGAAGGTGGGGGTCAACGAGCACATCACGCCCCACACGCTGCGGCACAGCTTTGCGACCCACCTGCTGCAGAACGGGGCGTCGCTGAGGCATGTGCAGGAACTTCTGGGCCACTCCAGTATCTCCACCACCCAGGTTTATACCCATCTGACCAACACCCACCTGCGGCAGGAATACGAAAAAAGCCACCCCCACGCCTAGCAGCCTCTAACCCCTGGCTTTCCGCAGGGAAGCCAGGGTGGTCATCCCCCTCCTCCTGTCAGGGTAACCGGAACGGTTGCCCTGACCGCTTTTAACGGTGAAGTAACGGCGAAGGTTTTTTAACCATGCCAGCTTCGTCCCCAAGTCCTCGGCCATCCCGGGTTCTCCCGACTGGTTGTCCCAAAGCATCGCCCAGGCTGGTCCCGAGGCCTTACAACGGGCAGCCGGAATCAACGAGCCGGCAATGCCGGCAAATTTGGGCGCAGTATCAACGAAATTGCTACCAGTGATGCGCCTGATACGCCGAAGTTAAAAAGCGGTTGCCGTGGGAGTGTTGCGTAACTGTCCAGACTTGGTGAGGTAAATTGGTTTCAGCCAAGGCTTTCATCCAACTGCCACCTTTTTAGGGAGTTTGGGGCAGGGGGTTTGGATGATTCATCCCCCAACGTAACCCAACCCCCATATTCCGCCATCAGCCACTCTGCCCCCCAACCCTGAACAGTTACGGTGTTGCGGGTTTACTTGACGAGGCCGATTATGGTAGTGACGAGGGTGGCGATGGTCAGGGCTCCTATGCCGAATATGGTGAAGATGAGCTTGTCGATCTTTTGGTTCATCTCGGTGATGCGTTGATTAGTGTCGCTGATACGGCCTTCCAGCGCGTACTTCAAGTCGTCGATCCGGGTCTCCAGGCTGGACTTGAGGTCGTCGATCCGGTGATTGGTGTCGTTGATACGGCCTTCCAGCGCGTACTTCAGGTCGTCGATGCGGGTCTCCAGACTGGACTTGAAGTCGTCCATGCGCTGGTTAGTCGCGTCCTGCCTTTCCTCGATGCGGGTAAGTCGTTCCTCGGTGGTGACGGTGGTCATTGCTGCTTCCCCCTGGTTGATGGCCAGCCCAGTTTAACCCCGGAAGGTGGTGTCTGTCCAAGAGCCGGGAGTTACCGTAACTGTCCAGACTTGGTGAGGTAAATTGGTTTCAGCCAAGGCTTTCATCCAACTGCCACTTTGTTAGGGGGTTAAGTTGGGGGATTTATCCCCCAACTTAACCCAACCCCCATATTCCGCCCTCAGCCACTCTGCCCCCCAACCCTGAACAGTTACGGTGTGCGGGTTCACTTGACGAGGCCGATTATGGTAGTGACGAGGGTGGCGATGGTCAGGGCTCCTATGCCGAATATGGTGAAGATGAGCTTGTCGACCTTCTGGTTCATCTCGGTGAAGCGTTGATTAGTGTCGTTGATACGGCCCTCCAGCGCGTACTTCAGGTCGTCGATGCGGGTCTCCAGGCTGGACTTCAGGTCGTCAATCCGGTGATTGGTGTCGTCGATCCGGGTTTCCAAGCCGGACTTGAGGTCGTCCATGCGCTGGTTAGTCGCGTCCTGCCTTTCCTCGATGCGGGTAAGTCGTTCCTCGGTGGTGACGGTGGTCATTGCTGCTTCCCCCTGGTTGATGGCCAGCCCAGTTTAACCCCGGAAGGTGGTGTCTGTCCAAGAGCCGGGAGTTACCGTAACTGTCCAGACTTGGTGAGGTAAATTGGTTTCAGCCAAGGCTTTCATCCAACTGCCACTTTTTTAGGGGGTTTGGGGCAGGGGGTTTGGATGATCCATCCCCCAACGTAACCCAACCCTCATATTCCGCCATCAGCCACTCTGCCCCCCTCAACCCTGAACAGTTACGAGTCACCGGCCAGTGCGTTCGCTTCTCAGTTCGTAACGGCGCACTTACTTGGTTAGCCGGGGCCCCGTTCCGGGCAAGCCGGTCAACTATCCCCGGTGTTTGTGATATGCTCAACACCTAGAACCGTTGCGCCGGCAATCGGGCGCAGCCGGACCGCGGAAGGGAATCGTTTCAGGAGAGGAACAGAGCATGAGCACGTTTCAATGGTACCAACAGGCCCGCGCCCGCGTGGAGCAGTTCCTTCCTGACCTGGACGGGGATCTGCAAGTCGAAGTCGAGGAAACGTCCATCACGCCCAACGACGGCGCCGCCGCCTACAATACCTTTGTCCTGGTATTCTCCCATGCTTCCAACGACAACCTGCACTGGTCGATGGAAGTCGAACCCGATGACGCTTTCATCAACAACCAACTGGAAGACGTTGTCAGGCGCATCTACTTTCAGCGGGTGGAATAACCGTCCGGCTCCCGGTGGCGGCGGGCGCGTACCGCTCGCTTCAGCGTCGTCAAGACGAAAAGGGACTGGGCCAGGACTCCCGGTTTTCCCGGGATTCCCCATTTTCAGAGCAAGGAACGGTCGAATATGCAGAACCAACCAGGCAGGTTGAGCGGAAAGGTAGCCATTGTCACCGGCGCCGGAGCCACCGGCAGCGGCGATTTTGTCGGCATTGGCCAGGCAATATCCATCTTGTTTGCCCGCAACGGCGCCAGCGTCCTGCTGGTGGACCGGGACCAGGCCAACGCCGAAACCACGCTGGCGACCATTCGGGAGGAAGGCGGCGAGGCGTCGTTTTTCCTGGGCGACGTAACCAGCAACGCCGACTGCCGGGAAATGTCCGATGCTGCGGTGTCCCGTTACGGCCGGCTCAACGTGCTGATTAACAACGTGGGCATCAGTGGCCCCGGCTCGGTGACCGACGTGGAAGAAGACCTGTGGGACACGGTCATCGACGTCAACCTGAAAAGCGTCATGCTGACCAGCAAGCACGCCATCCCGCAGATGATTAACGCCGGCGGCGGGTCCATCGTGAACCTGTCCTCCATTGTCGGCCTGCGCGCCGGCAGCGGACGCCCCAGCCATCCCTACGCCGCATCCAAGGGAGGCATCATCGGCCTCAGCAACTCAATGGCGGTGCACTACGGGCGGGACAACGTGCGGGTCAACTGCATCGCGCCGGGCCACGTCCGCAGCCCGATGGTCGCTCGCCACTCCTCGGAAGAGATGCTGACCCTGCGCCGCCGCGCCGGCCCCCTGGGGATTGAAGGCACCGCCTGGGACGTGGCCTACGCCGCCCTGTTCCTGGCCTCGGACGAGGCGCGCTGGGTATCCGGCGTGACCCTGCCGGTGGACGCCGGCCTGCTGGCCGCCACCCCGCTGGCCATGTATCCCTACCTGACGGGCGACGAGTAAGGCCGCCGGGAATGGCCGCCGTGGGGTTCCCGGCGGTAAAATTGTCGGGTAGGGGAAGCTCTTGGCAAAGGGGGTCGACGTATGTTGAAACCGCAAGATTTGGAGTGGCGCGGAATTGATGGGCCGTCTCGGTCTGCGTTCTGGAATGGGTTTCATCTTTACATCCAGCTACGGGATGATGATTCCTACTATGTCTCAGTGACACCTCCTCCAGGTCAGTTAGAGGGGCCAGTAATGAACACATTTTCGTCGCCGCGGGAAGCGGTGGAATGGGCTTGCCAGACTGCCCAGGAATTTTGGTCCAAGGACCCAGGACCAGAGTACCACCGCCGTCAGAAACTGCTCCGAGAGTTGGACGATTGCCTGGGAATCCAAAACGGACAAGCCAGATAGTGACAAGCCAGATAGTATGGAGGGGACCGGCTTTTAATTCCACTAATCTCGTCTTTGATAACTGCAGCAGTAGTGACTGGCATCTTTGTCATAACCCAGGCCGCGAAATTCGGGGGGGGGGGGGGTGGCCAACCAGGTCAAGAACAATGCCGAGCAGTTGCGGGAATATCCAAAAATCCGGGAGCGGTTGGCCGCAGTGGAGAAAATGGTGGAACAATTGGGGGCCGATTTGGAACGCGCGCGAGCGGAACTTCAGCGAAAGGCAGACCGGTAAGGCGGGTATGCCGATGATGGAATCCCATACCGAAAGGGTTAACCAATGAATGAGCAAGTAAGGGTGGCAATTGTCACCGGGGCCGGCACCGGAATCGGCAGCGCCGCCGCCTTGGCCCTGGCCGCCGAGGGTTACTCGGTGGCGCTGGCCGGTAGGCGCGCCCAATTGTTGGAAGATACTATCGCCAGGGCGGGGGACGCCGCCGGCCGGATGCTGGCCGTCCCCACTGACGTTGGCCAGCCGGAGTCGGTGGCCGCCTTGTTCGCCGCCGTCAAGGAGCGGTTCGGGCGGGTGGACGTCCTGTTCAACAACGCCGGGATCAGCGCACCACCCATCCCGCTGGAAGACCTGACCTTCCAGCAGTGGCAGGCGGTGGTGGACGTGAACATCACCGGCGCCTTCCTGTGTACGCAGGAAGCCTTCCGCATTATGAAGGAGCAGGACCCCCGGGGCGGGCGCATTATCAACAACGGCTCGGTGTCGGCCTACGTTCCCCGGCCCAACTCGGCGCCGTACACTGCCACCAAGCACGCCATGACCGGCCTGACCCGCTCCACCTCGCTGGACGGCCGCAAGTATGACATTGCCTGCGGGCAGATTGACATTGGCAACGCCGACACGGACATGGCCGCGATTTTCAAGACCGGCGTTCCTCAACCCTACGGCGCCGTTGCCATCGAGCCGACGATGGATGTGGGCAACGTGGCCCAAGCCGTGGTCTACATGGCCGGGCTGCCCCTGGACGCCAACGTGCAGTTTATGACGGTCATGGCCACCAAGATGCCCTTTATCGGGCGGGGTTGACCGCCGCCGCAGTCGGACTTTCCGCAAATCCGATTTCCTACACGACC
This sequence comes from Dehalococcoidia bacterium, assembly GCA_965262735.1. GTDB lineage: Bacteria > Chloroflexota > Dehalococcoidia > Lucifugimonadales > UBA3495 > CATOSK01. Next base: position 2,191,942 of record CBDHFS010000002.1, read on the forward strand.
CAACGAGGTGACTCCCATGTTGGTAGACCTGATAAGCGTGACCACCGGGGACGGCGTCGTCCTGGACGGTATCTTCTGCGAGCCGGATCCAGCCGCCGCCGGCCCCGGGCCCGTGGACGCGGTGTTGTTGATTCACGGCAGCGGCGGCAACTTCTACCGCGCGTCAACCCGGTTGATGGCCGAGGACCTGCGTCGCCGGGGGTACGCCTGCTTGGCCATGAACACCAAGGGCCACGACACCATTTGGGTCGACACCAGCGATGGCAGTTACTACGGCAACGCCAACGAAATTCTGGACAACAGCCGTCTCGACTTGAGGGCCGGCGTGGACTTTCTGTGGGACCGGGGCTACCGCCGTATTGCGTTGGTGGGGCACAGCATGGGCGCGGTCAAGGTTGGCTACTATGCCGCCGCCGAGGACGACCCGCGCGTGTTCACCGTCATCCCAATTTCGCCGGTGCGGTTGTCTTATTCCTACTACATGGAGTCGGAAGCGGCCGAGGAGTTTCAGGACAACATCCGCCGCGCCGACGAGATGGAGGCCGATGACCGGGCCCTGGATTTGATGTCGGTCCACTTTCCCATCACGCAGATGTTCAGCGCCGCTTCCTACCTGGACAAGCACGGGCCGGCGGAACGCTACAACCTGGTGACGCTGGCCCCCCGCATCCGCGTTCCCCTGCTGGTGGTAGCCGGGGAACTGGAAACCCACGTCCGGCTTCGGGACTGCCCCCAGGACATGATGACCGCGTCGGTCAACTGTCCCCGGGCCGAGTATGTAATCATCCCCGGCGGCAATCACGCCCTCACCAACCGCCCCGCCGAAGCCTCAGAGGCGGTGCTGCGGTGGCTCGGCGCCCTTGCGCCGCAGGCCGCGGGGAGGTAGGGGCGCCCAGCGTTTCTGCATCGAGTCACAACAATCGAGACCCATAAAAAGCCCATGCAACCGTCAGCTTGCATGGGCGATTTCTGTTCGGTTGCCGGGTGTTCGGGCGCTCAGGTGTTCTTTTCCTCCTCTACGAAGTCAATGTCAACCAGGGAAGGGTAACGAAACGAAAATTTCGTCCTGCCATTCAGGTTGGTAACCGCGAAATCTCCCTGGTTGATGATATTCATCCCGATAAGCGCGTCGGTTTCGTTGAGGACCCCTTTCATTGCCGGGACCCCGATAACCATTACTTCGTTAGGCAGTTGGATGTTTTCCAGAAAGGTGTCTACGTTTGCGGACTCGCCTTGAGCATGAAAGACCTTCGTGACCCCCGTGGGAGCCAGGCCACAGGAATCAATTACGGACTGAGTAATCACGCAACCCGTGGCTCCGGTGTCCCAGATGGCGTTGAAGGATTTCAGTTGAAGGATTTCATAGGGGGACTGGGTCATTGCTATTGGGATCCCAAGCCAGGGAAATGCGACATTCGCTCTTTAAGATGTTCAGTAGACCATCACCGGCAACGGTGAAGCTGTAAGAACGTGATGGCTGCACTACGGAAATGATGCACGGGAATGAAAAGTGTGGGAGTAAGCCGCGTCGCCCTCGGTCACTTTCTGGACCAGGAATGTCCCTAGTGGGTGGCGCTTCTGTGTCTCCGTTACAGCGGACAACTCATTGTCATAAGCGGCCAGAACCTTCCCGTCCTTGATGACAACGCATTTGCCGTCATATAGCTCTACCATCCGGTCTTGATTGGCAAGGTAAAAGTCAAACTCTTTCTGCAAGTCACAGGCCAAAATGGTCCTCCGTTATGCTGGTAAACCATCTCAAAACCTTGCCTGAAGGTCTCAGTTTGGGCCGACTGTCAAGGAAGTCCTTCGAAGGTAACAGTTCAGACTTGGTGAGATGAATTAGTTTCAGCCAACTGCCACTTTTTTCCAGGGGGTTTGGGGCAGGGGATTTGGATGATTTATCCCCCAACGTAACCCAACCCCCATATTCCCCCATCAGCCACTCCGCTCCCCTCAACCCTGAACAGTTACCTTCGAGGGACCTCAGGACGAACGGGTTGATTCAACGGGTTGTCTCGACGAGCGCGGCCTACTTGAAATAAGGAATCACGTGGCGGGCGAACAATTTGATTGAGTCCATAATGCGGGAGTGGGCCAGGTTGCCCATCTGCATGAAGCACAGAATCTGGTCGACGCCGGCTGCCTCGTAGTTCTTCAGCGTCTTGATGACCGTGTCCGGGTCTCCCATGGCAAAGGCCCCGGACTCGATATGGTCGGCGGCGGTCTTGTTGACCCGTTCCTCCTGCACCGCTGACACGGCGAACTGGTAGGAGCTGGGCACCTGCCGTCCCTGCCAGGGCTGGTAGAGTTCCTCGGCCTTGTTGACGAACCATTCTCCTTCCGGGGCGGCCACCCGCCGCGCCTCTTCGTCGTCCTCGGCGACGTGAATCATGCACAGCGCCGCCACCTGATCGTTGACGAACTGCCCCACCGGGTTGGCGTTCTTGACCGCCTCGCGGTAGGCGCCGACCCGCTCTTCCATCTGGGCATAGCCGCCCAGGTTGAAGCAAAGGACGCCCAGCCCCATTTCCCCAGCGGAGCGGAAGCTGTCCGGCTGGCTGCAAGCCACCCACATCGGCGGGTGGGGTTTCTGCACCGGCTTGGGGATTACCGACCGGGGCGGAATAGTGTAGAACTGACCCTCGTGGGAAAAAGTTTCCTCGGTCCACATCCGGGGAATCATCCGGACGGCCTCTTCCCACTGCGCCCGCGTTTCCTCCGGGTTCACCTCGAACCCGTCCATTTCGATGAGGGTGGTGGACCGGCCCGTTCCCAGGTCCATGCGGCCGTCGCTGAGAATGTCCAACACCGCAGCCCGCTCCGCGACCCGCACCGGGTGGTTGTACTGCCCCGGCAGCAGTGCGACGGCATGGCCGATGCGGATGCGCTTGGTGCGCTGGGAAATCGCCCCGTAGAGCACCTCGGGGGCCGAGCAGTGGGAGAACTCCCGCAGGAAGTGGTGCTCCACTGTCCAGAAGTAGTCGAACCCCTCCTCGTCGGCCAGGTCCACCTGTGCGAGAACCTGCTTGTAACGTTCCTGCTCAATGCCGGGATGGTGGGGTTCCGGCACCTGGATTTCGTACATCAGGCCAAACTTCATATCGCTGCCTCCCGGTATGTCCGCAGGCGCGCGGGATCTTACGAACGAATTTTAGGAAGTCCTTCGATGACCTCGAGACGGGCGGAAAGGAACGGGGCGTCTTTTGTACGTCCTGCGTCAATTGACCCCCCGGACCTTCTTCGGTTGTGCTTGCCCAGGTTATCCCTGGAATTCGACTCCCGCCCCCACAATCTCAATCTGCATCCCGCGCACGGTGGGGGAGTTGTAGTCGAAGACCACGCCGACGACGATGTTGATGCCCTTTTCCACTTCGGGGGCGCCGGGCACCTCAAAGCGGGCGTCCAGGTGGTTGCCCTTCAGGTCGATGTCCATGTGTTCGGCGATCCGTTTCTCGCCGTCGTAAATGATGACTTCTTTCACGGACGCGAAGGACTGGGTGCGGAAGGCGACCAACGCGGCTTCGGCCTTGACCTTCGTTCCATTGCTGACGGTGGGCGTGGGAACCGGAAAGTGTACCCACGTATTCTGGCCTTCCAAGCCTTCGATGCGGACGAAGGGGCCGGTGTGCCGCACTGCGGTAATCCGGTTGGGGTATTCCACCTGCATACTGGAGCCGTGGACCCATGAAGTGAACGAATTGTCTGGCATTTGGCTTACTCCGCAGTTTATTTCGGTAATGGTTAATGGTCCGGCGGTCTGCCGACGGTTACCCCTGGGGTTCCAGGAAGGCCATCAGGGAGTCTACGAACATCTCCGGGTCTTCGATTTGGGGGATGTGGCCCAAACCGGGAAGGACCGTCTTGCTGGCGTTGACGATGTTATTGTGGAGCAATTCTTCGCCGTCCCGAAGGCGGTCGTGTTCGCCGTACATGACCAGGGTGGCGGAAGCCTGGATTCGGGGAAGGCGCGACATAATGTCGTAGTGGGCCAGGGACTCCATGAGATTCTTGACCCAAACGCCGGCCTGGGCGCGGGTCTCGTTGGTGGCATCCACCCATTCCTGCCTTGGCTCGGCGAAGGTGGTCTGTTCCTTCATTTGGTCCAGCGTCCTGGGAGTGGGCAGACTGTTCTCGTCGAAGTTGGCGGCGCCTTCTGCCAGACGGGCGGCGGCGGTGCGCGGGTCCCACACCGGGCAGCCGACCAGGGCCAGCTTGTCCAGCCGCTCCGGGTAACTGGCGGCCATTTCGGTGGCCAGGCAGGCGCCCACCGAGTTGCCTACGTAGTGCCCCCGGTGGATGTTCATAAGCTGGCAGGCGTGGTCCAGCGCGCGGGCGTAGTCGGGAATGTTGAAGTGACGGCTGGGCTTGTCGGATTCGCCATGCCCCAGCATATCGAAAGCGTAGCAGGTGAAATGCTGGCTCAGGGAGTCCATGACGGTGTGCCAAGCCCAGGTGGACGTGCCCAGGGGATGCAGCATCACCAGGGGATACCCGCTCCCCTGCTTGACGAAGTGCATATCGCCTTCCGGCGTAGGGACTGAATCGCTAAGGTCGCGTCGGACAAACATTGGCTCCCTCCGTAGTGTTTCTAGCGCGGTGTTTTTGGCGGCGCTTGGCGCGCGGTGCGGGATGTGCTGCGGTAGCCGGCCAGGGGAATCCACCGGATATTTCAGTCCCGGACACCCTGACTATTGGCGCAATCCTACCCATTGCGCCAAATCCTGTCAATCGGCGTTGGCCTCTCTGCGGGCGTCTTGTTCCCTGCGGGCCGGGCCGGTACAATGGCCGGGAGCAGAACGCATAACCCCAGCGTAAAACGTCCGGCGCGAGCCGGGCAGTAAGGAAGCAGTCCCTTGGCAGCCCTTATATTCGACACACACCGAGCGGTCAAGAACCTGGAAGAAGCGGGATTCGAGGAATCCCAGGCCGAAGCTGTGGTTGAAATGGTCGGCAGCGCCGTCGGTGAAAACGTAGCCACCTCCTCCGACCTGCGGGCCTTTGAGGACCGCGTGACAATTCGACTAGACGGGTTCGAGCAGCGCATGGATGCGTTCGAACAGCGTATTGAGTCCCGCATGGATGTGTTCGAGCAGAACATAGAGTCTCGAATGAGCGCGTTCGAGCAGAGCATAGAGTCTCGGATGAGCACGTTCGAGCAGAACATAGAGTCTCGAATGAGCGCGTTCGAGCAGAGCATAGAGTCTCGGATGAGCACGTTCGAGCAGCGGATGATGGCCAATTTCCTGGGTTTGGAGGAACGGAACAGGGCTGAAATGAAATCCCTGGAACAGCGCATGACCATCAAGCTGGGAGCGATGGTTTTCGCCGGGACCGGCATCATTATCGCGCTGATGGCAATAATGTCCTGACCCGCAAACCGTTATCCAATAGGGGTCGCGGCCAAGGTCCGGCTCCTCCTGCCAAGCTCCGCACCGGGTGGCGTGGCTTTTTCGCGCTTGGGCCCGGGTGGCTAACCAGCGTACAGCCGGTTCAGGTTGCCGTAACGCTGCGGGTCCAGGTCCCGGCTGCTCAGCCCCGAATAGTCCGGGGCGTAGCGGTGGGCGCGGAACATCGAACTGGTCATGTCCCCCGGGTTGCCGCCGGCTACCCCTCCGCCGGGGGCTAAGAAGGGGTTGACGTACTCCCAGACTATCTGACCGTCGGGGGTCACCTCAAACGCCCGGCCGGGCGCTCCCTCGCAAATCAGCGTGTTGCCGTTGGGCAGCCGGTCCGCGCTGCTGATGTTGGGGCTGTGGAAGGATATGGGCGGGTCGCCCCGGTATTCCCACTCGACGCGGTTGGTCGCCGGGTCAACCTCCAACACTCTTGACCAGGTGGACCGGGGCCGGTGGCCGCCGTTGTCGAACAGCAGGACGTTGCCGTTGGGCAGCTCGGTGGGATGATGCTGATGGTAGACCTCGCCCGGACCCCACTTCCACCGGAAGTGACCGTCGCCCCGGTCAACGATGCCGATGGTGCTGGTCAGCCGGAAGCTGATGAGCAGGTGCCCGTCCACGGTCAAGTTGATGGAGTTGCCGTGAGTCCACTCCCGCCGCTCTTCCAGCGGGCAAATCACGTCCTCCGCCGGGTCCAGGTGCTCCCACGACTTCCACTCGTGCAAAGTCGAGCCGTCGGGGGCAATCTCCTTCACCACGTCGCCAAACATCTGCTCCGGGTCCGTGTCCTGCCGCCGGCCGCCCTGCACCTGGGAGGTCAGTTCGCTGGAGATGCGCTCGAACTCCAGCGTCAGCGTGTTCCCGTTGGGCATCCGCTGGTAGTCGTGGTGCAGCATGGGATTGCGGTAGCTCCAGACGACGTTGCCGTCCCAGTCCAGCTCGACGAGAGCGGCGGACGAACCGCCGATGCGTTCCGCTCCGCCGGCGTCCTCCGCCGGAGCCGTGCGGGCCAGCAGCGTTCCGTAGGGCAGCAGGCGAGCGTACTCGATGCCTTCGTTCAACCGCCAGCGATGGCAGACCTGTCCTTCCATATCCAGCAGGTTGGCCCACTTCCCCCCAACGTTGGTGGTCAGGGTGTAACCCCGAAAGCTGTGCTGTGGAGCGTAATAAATCAACCCGTTGCGGTGATGCTGTGACCAGCCCATTAGGAGCCTCCGTTATTTATTTGTTGCATCAAGTACCGGCAATTATAAAAGACGGGTCAATCCGGGGCGACGGTCGGGCCAACTATGCCCATGACAATTGCAAGCCTCGCGGGCAAGAGTAACAGTTCAGAATTGGTGAGATGAATTGGTTTCAGCCAAGGCTTTCATCCAACTGCCACTTTTTAGGGGGTTTGGGGCGGGGGCTTTGGGAGATTCATCCCCCAACGTAACCCAACCCCCATATTCCGCCATCAGCCACTCTGCCCCCCTCAACCCTGAACAGTTACTGGCAAGAGACCACGGTTCGTCCCGAAGTTCTCGGAGGATTTTCCTGGGAATCCCAACAGTAACAGTTCAGACTTGAGGGGAAGAGAGCAATTGACGGCAGGCGGTGAGGGGGTTCAAGCCCCGGGCGCGCCCGGGGCCGAAGAGGGAAGCCAGGGTCATCCTGCTGCCGGCGCCGCCCTCGGAGCGGGTGCCGCCGCTGATCTTCCGGCTGATTACCAGGGGCCGCAGACTTCGCTAGACTTCGCTCGGCAGCATTGTTATCGGCGGGCACGGCGGGTTCGGCCACGAAGACGAACAGTTCCTTGAGGAACTTCTCAATACGCCGGCACAGCTTGCTCGGCACTGCCGCTGGGTCCGTCAGGAAGGGACGGCCGCGGGCCAGCAACTTCCGCTCCAGCCCCAGTTGGGCTCGCCGTCTTTGCCCGGCATCGGGATGGGAGAAGGTCTTGGCCGCGGTATAGATTTTATGGACTGCCGCCGCCCAGCGGAGCAGCCGGCTGTCCTTGGGGTAGAGGGCCTTCAGGTCGTGGATGTCCCGCAGCAGGTGGGCCCAGCAGCGCTGCTTGGGGCCATCGTAATGATGGTAGGCGGCGTAGAAGTCGCTGACCAATACCCCGCCAAAGGACTCTCCCAAGGCCTCGTCCACCACCTCCTTGTTGCGGCCCCGGTGGAGGAAGTACCGCTCGGTGGGAGTAGAAAAGATCCAGACGTAGCCGTTGACCCCGTCCTGACGCCAGCCGGTCTCATCGGCGTGGACCACCGGGCTGGCTCGGATGCACTCCAGGACCTGGGCCACTGCCGGTTGGACCTTTTGGGCCACCTGCCGGATGACTTGGACGATGGCGCCCAGGCTCAAGGACAAGTGATGCACCGTCCGGAGGTACCACTGGATGGTGCGAAAAGGGAGCCGCCCCTCTTCCCGCAGGGCTGCTATCAGGCTGAGCAGGTTGATACCCAACCGCTGTTTCCCCAGGACCACCCCGGTCAGGTCCGCCTGAGGCGTCCGGCGCTGCTGACAGATGGGGCAAGTCCGGGCGATGAAGACGTGCTCGGTGACTGCTACCGGAACCACTGGGACATCAATGACCTCCCGGGTCCGCTGCACCCAGCCCCCAGCCAGACCGGTACCGCACTGGGGGCAGGACGAAACCAGATGCTCGACCCGGTGGGTGGGTGTCAGGCGCGGGCGGGCGAAGCCGTGGGGCCTGGGCTTCCTGGGGCGGTCCTTGCGGGGTGGCCGCTGCCCTGAGGAGGGCTTGATATCGGGCATCCCGCGGGGACCGCCGGGTTTGACCTTTCCTTCCAGAATTTCAATCCGCCGCTGCAACTGGGCGATGACCGCCTGCTGCTGGGCGATGGCCGCCAGCAGAACTTCTCGGGAAGCGGTATTCAAGTCCAGGTTGGTGTCCACCCAACCTGTTTAACATAATCGACAAGTCGGCGTCCAATACTTTTCCCGCAACTCTTGGCCAATTCAACTCACCAACCCTGAACTGTTACTCCCAACACCCCCCATTTGCCACCCGTCCCATCCGTGGTTACAATGCCTCAATTGCGGATGTCCGGTTTTGCGGGACATTTGGCCTACGACTTACGGCCCCGCGCAGTTCCCGGTATCCTCATTCCTGGCAGGACGGAGGGATTCGGTTTGAATATCGACTGGTCGACCCGGGTACACTCGTTGCGGGAACAGTACCACTACGCCTGGATGGTGGTGGGAATGGGCACCATGCTGCGGGTCACCGCCAACTTCGTCAGCCAGGCTTTCGCCGTCATCCTGGTCGTGCTCCAGCAGGACTTCGCCTGGGGCGTGACCGCCATTGTGCTGGCCCAAGTCTTCCGCAGCATCGCCAGCGCGTTGTTGTCCCCGGCCGCCGGATGGGTCGGGGATCGCTATGGCGCACGCGGTTCCCTGCTGGTGGCGGCAACCCTCTACGTCTCTGGAATGCTCTTGTTGAGCACGATGGACCAGCTTTGGCAGCTTTATATCTACTACAGCCTGCTGCTGGGTCTGGCCCAAGCCCTGTTCTCCGTGAACATCCCGACCACCGTTGCGGCCTGGTTCAAGAAGAAATTGGGCGTCGCAGTGGGTATCCAGCAGTCCATTGGAGGCATGGGCGCGTCGATCACCGCCCCGGCCCTGGCGCTGTTGGTGTCTGGGGTTGGCTGGCAGGTGTCCTTCTGGATAATTCCCGCCGTCGGCGGCTTGATTCTGTTCTCCCTGCTGGCCTTCTTCCACAGCGAGCCGGCGGACCGGGGCATGAAGCCCTTGGGCGCGGATGAAGACGACCCGGATCCCGTCCGCATCGACCCAGCCACGGCCAAGCTGCGCAGCAAGGTCTTTCTCCAGCACGCCCGCCGCACCCGGGCCTTTTGGAACCTGCCCTTCATCCACTTCCTCGGCTGCATGGGCCATGCCGTCGTTATGTGGCACGTGGTGTTTTTCGCGACGGAGAAGGGGATGTCTTTGACGGGGGCGGCCTGGATTGTTACGGTCTACACCATGACCAGCGTCATCAGCCGTTTGTTCATTCCCATCCTGGCTGACCGCTGGGGAGCCAAAGGGACCATGGTGCTTCCCTACTTCCTGCAGGGCGTGACGGTGATCATGCTGTTCTGGGTGCAGAGCCCGTGGGAGTTTTACCTGTTCGCCGTCCTCTTCGGCATCGGGTTTGGCGGGGAGATGTCCGCCTTCCTTATCGCCAACCGCCAGTATTACGGCATGGGGCCGGTGCGCTCCATATTCGGCTTCCAGCACCTGGGATCCGGGTTGGGCATGGCCGCGGGCGGGCTGATCGGAGCGGTAATCTACGACTCCCGCATTCATATCCCCGGATTGTTTACCGTCGAATTCGCCCCTACCCCTTTCGAATTGCTGGGCTTCATCGACATCGGCGGAGGATCCTACGACCTGGCCTGGTTGATCTCCATCGGTGCCAGCCTCACCGGAGTCGTCTTCATCCTGCTCCTGGAATCGTCCTCTCGGGTACTGATCCCCAACTGGGAAGACTCATTGCCGCAAACGGAGGCGTTGCCCGGCGGCGTCCTGACTGAGGCCCACGGATAGGAGGTCCTGCGAGGGTTTCAGGGCGAACGGGACGGCATTGTTGGGGCGGTCTAGTCAACCCCGCCCCGGCCCCGTCAGCTCGATACCGCCACGGGTTCGTCGGCGGGCTCCGGTGCCGGGGCCTTGGGTGGGACGGCGGCCAGGGCCAGTATTCCGGCCAGGAACACGGCGGCGGCGAACACGGTGAACGGCATCCGGTAGCTGTCGAAAGAGTCGAACATGAACCCGGCAATCACCGGCCCCAACGCCTGTCCGCCCACCTGCACCGACATGGTGAGGCCGCGAATCGTCCCCAGGTTCTCCCGCCCGTAGTAATCGGCCCAGACCAGCCGTATCAGCAGGTGCAGGCCGCCCACGCCGAAGCCCACGCCGGCGGCGGAAATCAGGCTGGGCAGCACCCAATCGCTGGCGATGGTCCCCACCGTGGCGACTCCCACCACGAAGGCGGCGGCGGTCATCAGGAACCGCACCGGCACCCGTCGGGCCAAGGCGGCCCAGAAGAGGCTGGCCGGCATTTGGGCGAAGGCGAAGGTGCTGGCGCTCAGGGCGGCGATGGGGCCGGCGATGCCCTGGTTGATGTAATGCGGCACTTGGTGCAGGCTGACCCCCGCCTGGACCATCAGCCCGGCCCCGGAAAAGACGGCCAGAATCCAGAAGGCGCGGGTGCGCAGCGCCTGGCGCACGGTGAAGTTGGTCTCTGCGAACGTGCCGGAATTGCCACGGGCTGCCGGCGTCCCCGGTCCATCGGTGGCATCGCTCCGGTGGGGGACCGGGTCCGGCTCCAGTCCCATGTCTTCCGGACGCCGGGCGACGAGGAGCAGGGACGGAACAACCCCCAGGGCAAAGGTCAGGCAGCCCAGCGCAATCCAGGCCGTCTGCCAGTTGTATCCGCTGATGATTATCTGCACCACCAGGGGCATGATGGCTAACCCGGCGCCCTTGGAGATGTGGTCTACGGCCAGGCCCTTGGGACGGCGGCGGATGAACCAGTTGCTGACGGCGGTGGGCAGCCCCAGCTCCATCGGCCCCGCGAATATCATGCGCCCCGGGACGTAGAGAAAGTAGAACGCCAGCGGGTTGGTGACGAATGCCAGACCGATGGCCAGGATTCCGGTGGCGGCGGAGCCGACGCCCAGAATAACCCCGGCGCCGTACTTGTCCAGCCAGCGGCCCACCAGCGGCGACGTGAACACGGCGCACAGGCCGCCCAGACTGACCGCGCCGGAGAACAGCCCCCGCGACCACTCCATACCAGGTGAATCGGTCATGGGGACGACAAAGACGGACAGGGTGGCCACGGCCATGACGGTGCGCGTGGAGAGGCTGACCGCCGCGCCGTTGCCCAGGATGACCCATCCGTAGTAGAAGGGCAGGGCCTGCGCCAACCGTATCCGCCAGGCGGCAGCATTCATCATGGGTCAACCCCTCAAGTCACCGGCCCAGGTTTGGGGGCCACGGGTAAATTGCATTCGGAACACCGGGTCCCGGACTCCGTTCAATGGGTTTGCGCCAAGGCTTTGGCAGTCCGTCCTGAAGGCCCTCGCAGGACTTTCTGTCCAGACTTTCTGTCCGGATTCCCTTGCCTAAAGGTCGGGGCGTTCCAATTCCACGCCCAGCCGGGCCTTGCCGTACTGCTCCGCCGGCGAGTCCCAGGCCAGGGAAACGTGATGCGAGGCGGCGTGAATGTCCCGGTGGAACCGTTGCAGCGGGTGGGAATCAAACAACGCCCGGCCCCCGGCGGCCTCGAAAATCCGGTTGACCGCCTGAACGCTCAGCCTAGCCAGGTACGCCTGGTCCCGTCGGTAGCGCGCCCGTTCCTCCAGCGTGGGCATCCGGCAGTCCCGGGCCCGGTCGAAGATTTCCCGGCTGTCGTGGTGAAGCAGGGCCCGCGCCGCCCGGATTTCGGCGTCCGCCTCGGCCAGGCGGAGTTGCAGTCCCACCGACTCGGCCAGTTTGCCCCCGTGCCGGGCGGACACCTGCTCCCGCATGGTGGACTCGAAGGAGTCCAGCGCGCCCTGCGCCATGCCCAGGACGGCGGCGGACAGGGTGAAGGACAAGATGCTGCGCATGGGAATCCGGTAATTGGGCGTGTCGTGAATCAACCTGCCCGGCGAGCAGCCCTCCCGCAGGTCGTTCATGGACACGCTGCGGTAGCCGGGGACGAAGGCATCATCAACCACAATATCCTTGCTGCCGGACCCGCGCAGCCCGGAAACGAACCAGGTGTCGTCAATGCGGTAGTCCCGCCGGGGCAGCATCAGCATCAACGGCTCGGAGGGAGCGTTGCCGGATGGAGCGTTGCCGATGAGCAGCACCCAACCGGCGGCGTCGCACCCGCTGGAAAAGTCCCACCGGCCGGAGACTTTGTACCCGCCCTCGACCGGGACCACCGACCCTCCCGACGGGTTGAACGACGTGGATGAAAGGGTGTCGGGCGACTCGGCCCAATACTCTTCCTGGGCCTGCTCCGGGAACATACCCGCAATCCAGTTATGGCTGGACCAGATGGAGTAACACCAGCCGGTGGAAGCGCAGCCCCGGGACAGCTCGGCCACCAGGTCAAAGGTCGCATCGAAGTCCAGGCCCAGCCCGCCGAACCGCTCCGGCTGGGCGGCGCGAATCAGGCCGGCGTCCACCAGCGCATCCACCGACTCCCGGCATGGCTGCCGCTGCGCCTCAGTCTCCCCGGCCCGCTCCCGCAGCAGCGGCGTCAGCGTCTTGGCCCGTTCCAGCAAGACCCGTCCGGTGGTCATGGCCGGGGCTGCCGGCGCCTGCCCATCTCGGCGGTCAGGAGACGGATTAAGAGCCAATCCAGCCGGACTCGGTGATGTCTATTACCTGGTTGTCGGGGCCGCGGTACTTCAACTCGTAGTAGGTAACTGCGTCGGAGCCGGAGGGATGCACCATGTCAATGCGCTGGTTGGTGGCCTGGGCGCCGTTCTCTTCCAGCTTCTGGCACATCGCGTCCAGATCATCCACCACGAAGCCCAGGTGGTCAATGCCGGCGTACCCGGCGGCGTCCCTTGGACTTTCCCCCACCGCTTCCTCGTTGGACTTGAGAATGGCCAGGTTGATGTACCCGTCGGATAGATAATAGCCGGCGCGGGCCAGCCCCACCTCTTCCAAGCCGAAGACCTCCTTGTAGAAGGCGGCGGTTTTGGCCGGGTCCGACGTCCTGATGGCAATGTGCTTGATTCTAGGCATACAGACTCTCCTGGCTCCGGTTTGCCGGTGCGGGATGACTTTGCTGGCTGGCGAAGCGCAACCGTTAGAAGCGCAACCATTAGTCGAAGCGCGCGAACACGCGAACAATGGTAGTTTACCCTTCAACCCGGAGATTTGCACCCTTCCCTGTTGAACGTAACAGTTCAGGGTTGGTGAGTTGAATTGGCCAAGAGTTGCGGGAAAAGTATTGGACGCCGACTTGTCGATTATGTTAAACAGGTTGGGTGGACACCAACCTGGACTTGAATACCGCTTCCCGAGAAGTTCTGCTGGCGGCCATCGCCCAGCAGCAGGCGGTCATCGCCCAGTTGCAGCGGCGGATTGAAATTCTGGAAGGAAAGGTCAAACCCGGCGGTCCCCGCGGGATGCCCGATATCAAGCCCTCCTCAGGGCAGCGGCCACCCCGCAAGGACCGCCCCAGGAAGCCCAGGCCCCACGGCTTCGCCCGCCCGCGCCTGACACCCACCCACCGGGTCGAGCATCTGGTTTCGTCCTGCCCCCAGTGCGGTACCGGTCTGGCTGGGGGCTGGGTGCAGCGGACCCGGGAGGTCATTGATGTCCCAGTGGTTCCGGTAGCAGTCACCGAGCACGTCTTCATCGCCCGGACTTGCCCCATCTGTCAGCAGCGCCGGACGCCTCAGGCGGACCTGACCGGGGTGGTCCTGGGGAAACAGCGGTTGGGTATCAACCTGCTCAGCCTGATAGCAGCCCTGCGGGAAGAGGGGCGGCTCCCTTTTCGCACCATCCAGTGGTACCTCCGGACGGTGCATCACTTGTCCTTGAGCCTGGGCGCCATCGTCCAAGTCATCCGGCAGGTGGCCCAAAAGGTCCAACCGGCAGTGGCCCAGGTCCTGGAGTGCATCCGAGCCAGCCCGGTGGTCCACGCCGATGAGACCGGCTGGCGTCAGGACGGGGTCAACGGCTACGTCTGGATCTTTTCTACTCCCACCGAGCGGTACTTCCTCCACCGGGGCCGCAACAAGGAGGTGGTGGACGAGGCCTTGGGAGAGTCCTTTGGCGGGGTATTGGTCAGCGACTTCTACGCCGCCTACCATCATTACGATGGCCCCAAGCAGCGCTGCTGGGCCCACCTGCTGCGGGACATCCACGACCTGAAGGCCCTCTACCCCAAGGACAGCCGGCTGCTCCGCTGGGCGGCGGCAGTCCATAAAATCTATACCGCGGCCAAGACCTTCTCCCATCCCGATGCCGGGCAAAGACGGCGAGCCCAACTGGGGCTGGAGCGGAAGTTGCTGGCCCGCGGCCGTCCCTTCCTGACGGACCCAGCGGCAGTGCCGAGCAAGCTGTGCCGGCGTATTGAGAAGTTCCTCAAGGAACTGTTCGTCTTCGTGGCCGAACCCGCCGTGCCCGCCGATAACAATGCTGCCGAGCGAAGTCTAGCGAAGTCTGCGGCCCCTGGTAATCAGCCGGAAGATCAGCGGCGGCACCCGCTCCGAGGGCGGCGCCGGCAGCAGGATGACCCTGGCTTCCCTCTTCGGCCCCGGGCGCGCCCGGGGCTTGAACCCCCTCACCGCCTGCCGTCAATTGCTCTCTTCCCCTCAAGTCTGAACTGTTACTGTTGAACGTAACAGTTCAGACTTGGTGAGATGAATTGGTTTCAGCCAACTGCCACTTTTTTCAGGGGGTTTGGGGCAGGGAGCTTGGTGGATTTATCCCCCAACGTAACCCAACCCCCATATCCGGCCATCAGCCACTCCGCTCCCTCAACCCTGAACAGTTACCGTTGAACCGGGCAATCGCGTTATGGCGTTACGATTGTTCTGTCATAACCTGACACTTGCCCCTTTCCAACTCCAGCATCTCCCCGCTACCATATTTCTATCGTGTTTATATCGTTTGGGAGTGGGC
Organism: Dehalococcoidia bacterium; assembly: GCA_965262735.1. Classification (GTDB taxonomy): domain Bacteria; phylum Chloroflexota; class Dehalococcoidia; order Lucifugimonadales; family UBA3495; genus CATOSK01. The sequence continues at coordinate 2,206,995 of CBDHFS010000002.1, forward strand.
TGACGGGGGGTTCCCCGGGCCATCGCAATCCCGGCGCGAATGGGACAGTTTGGGACAAAATGGGACAGAAAAACTACCGTACTCAAAACCGCAGTGCGGTTCCGTTCGTCTGTGGCGAAAGGCCTTGCCGGGCGTGGGGGTTTAAGTCAGTGGTATACTTTTCTCGCACCAGAAAAGGGGCGGGTCGAACTTGACCACATGGTATTCAACTGATTGGTTTCAACGTCACGCCATAGCCGCTCCATTCGGAATCACTGTTACAACGGTGCTCCTGTTTTGGCTAGACCAAGGGCATTGGGCTTTTTGGCAGGATTTGCAAAACGCAACGTCTCTGGTTGACTTTGGCGCGGTCATATACGCAACGGTCGCGATCGTTGTGGATGGAGGAGGCCGAGTAGTGTTCTACACCATCGCTAAGTGGAAAGAAGACAAAGCCAGGCGGGAAAAATTGCTGGAAGAATTGCTTCGGAAGCAGCGTCTGGAAAATTTGGCGGAATTTCAGGCGGAATTTCTGGAAGAATTGCGTCAGCGGGTTAGCGAAGGCGGTACACTTGAGGATTGGTTGAACGAAAAACTCCGCGCAACGGAAACCAATGGCTCCAGTCCCTAATTTTGTCTAGGCCAAGGGCATTGGGCTTTTTTGGCAGGATTTGCAAAACGCAACGTCTCTGGTTGACTTTGGCGCGGTCATATACGCAATGGTCGCGATCGTTGCGGACGGAGGAGGCCGGGTAGTGTTCTACACCATCGCAAAGTGGAAAGAAGACAAAGCTAGGCGGGAAAAAATGCTGGAAGAGTTTCGGGAAGAATTGCTTCGGAAGCAGCGTTTGGAAAATTTGGCGGAATTTCGAGAAGAATTGCGTCAGTGGGCTAGGGCAGGCGGCACGCTTGAGGGTTGGCTGAGCGAAGAAGAACAAAACGCCACCCATCACTGAACTACCCACTTGTAACTATCCACTTGAAAAGGAGTTGCCATGACCACCGCAACGCAGGAAATCAGGAATATGCGGCTAATCTCCCACCACGACCTCAACGGGTTCGGCAACATTGGCGAGGGTATGCACCTGCACCGGACCAATGACGGTCGCCGCATCCTCTATCTGGCCCACGAAAGCGCTCCTAAGGACATTACCAGCGTCGACGTAACCGACATCGCCAATCCGAAGGTGATGGTCCAGACCGAGCTGGCTTACCCCCACCTGCGGTCCAACTCCCTGTCCATCGTTGACGACGTGATGCTGGTGGCCTACCAGTCGCTGAACCCCGGCCAGCCCGGCGGCGGCATGGGCGTGTACGACATCAGCAACGTGGAAGAGCCGCGCAGGATCGGGTTTCTGGACACCTCCGGCCCCTACTCGCGGGGCTGCCACTGCCTCTGGTGGGTCGAGGGCAACTACGCCCACCTGTCCACCGGCGCCGCCGACTTCCAGCCCCGGGACCAGAAGGACGACCAGTTCTACATGATTGTTGACGTGGCCGACCCCACCAACCCGGTGGAAGCGGGCCGGTGGTGGTTCCCCGGCGTCCGGGAAGGCGACGAGGCTCCGCCCGTGGCACGGCATCCCCAATTCGACTCGGGCCACCGGCTGCACAACGCCAACGTCTACCCGGATCGGCCCGACCGGGCCTATTGCGCCTACATGGACTCAGGCGTGGTCATCCTCGACGTTTCCGACATGGCCAACCCGTCCATGATCAGCCACGTCAACTACGCCCCGCCCTTCCCCGGCTTCACCCACACCGTGCTGCCCCTGTTCAACCGGGACTTGATGGTCGTGACCCAGGAAGCGGTGCGGATGAATGGAGAGGACTACCCCAAGCTGATTTGGATGATGGACATTCGGGACGAGACCCACCCGGTCATCATCAGCACCTTCCCCATGGCCGACACCGGCGACTTCTTCCAGCGGCCGGGGCGGTTCGGCGCCCACAACATCTACGAGAACCAGCCGGGGGAGACCTGCTACTTCTCGGACACGCTGATTTACGGCACCTTCTTCAACGGCGGCGTCCGGGTATTCGACACCAGCAACCCCTTCCAGCCCGAGGAAGTGGCCTACTTCGTGCCGGAGATTACCGAAGGCGCCCCGTCCGTCGGCATCAACGACGTCTACGTCGACGAAAACGGCATCATGTACGTAGTAGACCGCCTCAAGGGCGGCCTCCACATCCTCGAGCTAACGGTGTAGCTCTAACCCCAGCCATAACCCGCTGCCCGACAAAAAGAGGAGTAACTGTTCAGGGTTGAGGGGAGAGGAGTGGCCGATGGCGGAATATGGTGGTTGGGTTACGTTGGGGGATTCATCCCCCAAACCCCCTGGAAAAATTGGCAGTTGCCTGAAAGCCTTGGCTGAAACCAATTACTTCACCAACTCTGAACAGTTACAAAGAGGAGCGCATCGAGAGCGCTCCTCTTGGGTTGCGAGTTGGGTTGTGCCAGGGCTACTTGAACACGGCCATGCACTTGGGGGCGTTGAAGGCCCAGGTCTCGGCCCATTCCAGGATGTTGGCTTTCCGGCCCAGCTCGGACATGGCCCCCACCAGGCAGAACCAGTTGAGGATTTCCTGCTGCCCCGACTCTTCCAGCTGGCTCAGCTTGACGTCCTTCCACTTGGTGAAGTCCCCGGAGCGCAGGTGGGACAGCAACTCCCGGTCGGCTTCCAGGTCGGGGTAGACCCAGTGGTTCTTCTCGGTCAGGAAGGCGTGGGACCAGCTTGACGACGCCATCAGCACCACCCGCCACGGGCTTTCCTGAATCGCCCTGGCGGTGGCCTGGCCTATCTCGAAGCAGCGGCGGGGCGAAGGCGAAGGCGGGTCCGGCTCGTTGGTGTGGTCTTCCGAGCCGCCGCGCATCCGAATGACGTTGCTGCCGTAGCAGTTGACGGCTATAGGCACCACCGGGTAGTCGAACCCCTGCCGGTCCAGGTCCAGGAACAGCAGAGTGTTGGCGAAGGCGTGACCCAACCCCTGCTCGTGGAGCGGCTTGTAGGCGTAGGCCATGTCAACTCCGTCTTCCAGCAGCCGCCGGGCCACGAAGCGTGCGCCCTCGTGGTGGCCCTTGCTGCTGAAGACCTTGTCCTTGTCCTCGCCCCAGATGTTGGGCCGCTCGCCCAGGCGGTGGAAGGGCTGGAAGTTAAACTCGTCGTAGGCCAGCACGCAGAAAGGCGGGATGATGTCTTCCTTGAAGTTCTCGTACTGGTCGTCGCCCCAAATCAGGATGAAGTCGGGATTGAAGGCGTCAATCTCCTCGCGAATCTTGCGGAAGGCCTGGAACACCTTGGCCCGGTGGGCCTTGTGGGACGTAATGCCCTCGTCGTCGCCCCACTCCTCGCGCATGGGGGCGGGCCAGTTGGCCGGGTCCTTCATGTGCTCGGGAATGCGGTTGCCGTTGAGCATTCGCGCCAGGGGCCAGGGCTTGTACTCGTCGGGGACCAGACCGGGGGGATAGTGGGTAGCGCCGATTCCTAGAATCTCTCCCATGCTGCACCTCCCTGTTGATGGGCGCTCCAAACGCCACGCCGGACAGCTACTGCCCGCAATGGCGGCAGGTCGCCGATGCTGAGTTGGCAGAATTATAATCGGGCGTCTTTTAGCCGGTCAAACGGCGGGCAGTGTGCCGGCCTTTCAAGCCGCTTATCCTGAGCTTGTCAGACGGCGGATTCAGACACGGACTGGGCAAAGATAGCAAAATTAGGGAAATTACAAAATTCTTGTAAACCAGGATAATTTCAGTATAATTTGGCCTTATGGACCCGATTCGCAACCCATACGCGCCCGGGGCGGGCACGCCACCCCCAGAGTTGGCTGGCCGCGATGACATTCGCGAGACTGCCCGCATTGCGTTGGAGCGGACCAGAATAGGACGTCCCACCAAGAGTTTGTTGATGGTGGGCTTGCGGGGCGTCGGAAAAACCGTGCTGCTGGACCGCATCCGGGAAGATGCGGAGGCTGTCGGAGTCTGCGCTCTGAGAATGGAAGCGCCTGAAAATCGTTCTCTTCCTTCGATTCTGGCTCCCCAACTGCGGATGGCCTTGCTCAAGCTCTCAAATAAAGAGTCTGCCAGGGAACTGGCGCAACGCGCGCTTAGAGGACTGGCCGGGTTTGTCGGGGCGTTGAAGGTGAGATACCAGGATATTGAGGTTGGCCTGGACTTTGACCCCGAACCCGGGTTGGCCGATAACGGGGACCTGGAGACCGACTTGCAGGGCTTGTTGGAAGTAGTAGGCGAAGCGGCCAAGGCGGATGGGACCTGTGTGGCGATTTTCGTTGATGAGCTTCAATACGTTAAAGAGAATGAACTGGCGGCGTTGATTGTGGCGCTGCACCGTACATCGCAACGCCGGCTCCCGGTGGTTATGGTTGGAGCGGGTCTTCCCCAGGTACGAGGCCGCATGGGGAGGGCTAAATCTTACGCTGAGAGACTCTTCGAGTTTCCCGAAATTGGCACTCTGTCACCGGATGACGCCAGGCTGGCCATTGCCAAGCCCGCCAGAGATGAAGGGGTGGAAATAGACCCCCCGGCTCTCGATGCCATTGTTGATCAGAGTCAACGCTATCCTTACTTTCTGCAGGAGTGGGGCAAGCACGTATGGGATGTTGCAGAGCGTTCTCCAATAGAGGTTTCCGATGTTGAGACCGCTTCCCAACAGGCTATTGCCGCCCTGGATGCTAGCTTCTTTCTGGTCAGGTTCGATCGGCTGACTCCCTCGGAAAGAAGGTATGTTCGGGCGATGGCCCAACTGGGCGCCGGCCCGCATCGTTCCGGTGACATCGCCAACGAACTGGCCCGCCCGGTGTCATCCCTGGCTCCCACGCGCAGCCAATTGATTAACAAGGGCATGATTTGGAGCCCGAATCATGGGGACACCGCCTTCACCGTTCCGATGTTCGATGAGTTTATGCGGCGCATCATGCCGGGCAACGACTGGCTGCTGCGCCCATAGCTCCTTATCAAATTCCGCATCTCTACTGCTCCCGTCAGGGCCGGGCGTGTCTCCCCCAATTCCCGGCATTTTTACCGCCTGTTTGGGGGTGTTTCGGATAATTCGCTGGCCGCTGCTGCTTAGACACTGACTTTCGCTAGTTGCGCTGTAGTACATTTGTTCTGTATCTTCTTACCGGAGCTTATCTTTTCTGGAACCCGGCCAGGTTCCAGACCGGTTGGGTAGAGCCCGGTATGAAAATAGCCTGTGTTCTTATAACCCACTTGCCCGTCAAGGTGGAACTCCGGCGTTACCCGGAAATCGAGGCCAAGCCCGTCATCATTGCCGAAGAGTACGGCTCGCAGCAGTTGGTGCTCGACAGCTCTCCGTCCGCCCACGGTGTGGTCGGTGGAATGCCGCTGCAAGAGGCTATGTCCCGCTGCAAGGATGCCCGGCTACTGCTGGCTGACCGGCCTTTTTACGAGACCGCTTTCCGCAGGGTGCTGGACTCCTTGCAGCAGCGCAGCCCGCTGGTTGAGCGGCGCGAGCTGGGCTGCGCCTACGTGGGCCTGGACGGTCTGACGGAGATGTACCGGGGCGAAGCCGGGCTTATCACCTCCCTGCTGGGGGTGGCGCCCATCAACTTCAACCCCCGCGTTGGCGTGGCCTCCGGCAAGTTCCCGGCCTACGTAGCCGCGGTGACTACCGGGGGCGGTCAGGCCACCCGTGCGCCCGATGACGCGGCCGGGTTCCTGGCCGGCGTATCCGTTGACCTGCTGCCCCTGTCCTGGGATGCCAGGGCCCGGCTCCACGGCTTCGGCCTGCATACCCTGGGACAGTTGGCCCGGCTTGAGGTGGGGGCGGTACAGGCGCAGTTCGGCGTCGACGGCAAGCGTATTTGGGAGCTGGCCAACGGCATTGACTCCAGCCCTCTGGTCGCCTGCCAAGCGGAAGCCGAGGTCAGCGAGTATCTAACTTTCCCCACCCCGGCCGTGACCCGACAGGAAATTCTCACCGCGGTGGAAGCCCTGCTGGGCCGTACCTTTGCCCGACCGGAAATCCGGGGCAAGTACGTTCGCGGTGTCACCATTGCCAGCCGCGTTCTGCATCACTCGCCCTGGACTAGGAAGTTCGCCTTCAAGAACGCCGTCGGCAGCAAGGACAAGGCCCTTTTCGTCATCAAGAACGGCATCGAGTCGGCCAGCCTGCCCGGCCCGCTGGAGGACATTACCCTGACGCTTACCGGGCTTGCCGGCGAATCGGGGGCGCAGGGCAGCCTGTTTTCCGACGTGCGCAAGCGGGAGCAGCTGCGGGAGATGATGCGCCAGTTGGAGACTCAGTTGGGCGGCAAGCCCCCAATATATCAAGTGAGGGATATAGAGCCGTGGTCCAGAATCCCGGAACGCCGTCAAGCTCTGGTCATATTCGACCCCTGAACCTGCCCGTCCCGGTGGAAGTTGATGAAGACCGGCGCCGGCATCCCCGGTCCGTCACCCTGTCCCGGCGGCGGTTGGAGGTGACCTCTATTGCGGAGATGTGGCAAATTGACAACGAATGGTGGCGTCCTGCCCCGGTGTCCCGGCTCTATTACCGGGTCATTACCCGGGGAGGCGGCAGCGTGACAATCTTTCGGGATTTGGTGGGCGGCGGTTGGTACCGGCACAACGCCTGACCCGCGCTATGTCTTACGCCGAACTGCACTGTCACAGTTGCTACTCCTTCCACGAGGGAGCCTCGCTAATCGGCGAGCTTCTGGAGCGGGCCCGGGAGCTGGGCTACCCGGCGCTGGCCTTGACCGACCACGACAATCTCTGCGGCGCTATGGAATTTGCCCAGGCCGCCAAGACCGCGGGCATTCAGCCCATAACCGGGGTGGAGATTACGCTGAAGGGCGGCAGCCACCTTACCCTGCTGGCCGAGACTCATGCCGGCTACCGCAACCTCTGCAACCTGGTCACCTACGCCCACATCAACCGGCGGCAGCAGCCGGAACTGGACCCCAAAGTCTTCGAGCAGCGCGCCGAGGGCCTGATTCTGCTTACCGGGTGCCGCCGGGGAGAGCTTTCCGGGTTGGTCCAGGAGGGACGTCTTTCCCAGGCCGAGGCGGTGCTGGGTCAATATCTGGACTGGTTCGGCGCGGATAACGTGTTTGTCGAGTTGCAGCAGAACCTGGTCCAGGGCGACATTCCCCGCAACCGGGGTCTGGCCGAGTTGGCCCGCCGGGCCGGCGTGGGCGTGGCGGCCACCAACAACGTCCATTACCACGTCCCGGAGCGCTACCGGCTGCAGGATGCCCTGGTGGCCATTGCTCACAACAAGAGCCTGGACGAGACCCACCGGGAGCGTCGGCCCAACCGCCACTTCTATCTCAAGTCGCCGGAAGAAATGTCCCGGCTGTTCAAGAGCTTCCCGGAGGCGGTGAGCAACACCCTGCGCATTGCCGCTCGCTGCAACTTCGACCTGACCCGCGACCTCAACTACCGCTTCCCCGATTATCCGGTCCCGGAAGGGTACACCTCCGAAGAGTACCTGGAGGCGCTGTGTTACCGGGCGGCGGAGCGGCGTTATGCGGAGAGTGGGGGCGTAGATGAACGGGTGAGGCAGCGGTTGCAGGAAGAGTTTGCCCTCATTCGCCGGCACAATCTGGCGGGCTTCTTCTTAATCTACTACGAGGTTATCCAGATAGCCCGGGAGATTATGATTGAATTGGGCCTCAGCGACCCGGAAATACCCCTGGAAGAGCGTCCCCCCGGCCGGGGCCGGGGGTCTTCGGTGGCCATGCTGGTGGGCTACCTGATTGGTTTGTCCCATATAGACCCGCTGAAGTTCGACCTGTCTCTGGACCGGTTCCTCTCTGCTGAAATGGGCAGCGTCCCGGACATTGACCTGGACTTTCCCCGCAACATCCGGGAAGAGCTTATCAAGCGGGTCCATGAAAGGTACGGCTGGGACCACGCCGCCCTGACCGGGATGATTGGCACCTACAAGATGAAGGGCATCATACGCGACCTGGGCAAGGCCCTGGGTCTGCCCCGGCAGGACGTGGACCAACTGGCGAAGCGCTCCGGCACCCGCCGCCACGGCGGCCTGGAATACGAAATGCTGGGCCTGCCCGAGTTCCGGGACAAGGTTGACGCCCCGGTCTGGCGTGACTTGATTGACCTGTCCTCACAACTGGAGGGCTTCCCCAAGTACATCGGGCAGCACTGTGGCGGCATGATCATTAGCTCCGTCCCCCTGACCGACATGGTGCCGGTGCAGCCGGGGGCCATTCCGGACCGCTACATCTGCCAGTGGGACAAGGACTCGGTGGACGCGGCAGGATTCGTCAAGATAGACTTCCTGGCCCTGGGCGCCCTGTCCCAGATGCAGGACGCGCTGAGGTTGATTGAGGAGCGCACCGGCGAGCATATTGACCTGAGCCGCATTGATCACGAGGACGAGTTTGTCTACCGGAAGCTGCACCAGGCCGACACCGTGGGCATCTTCCAGGTGGAGTCCGCCGCGCAGATGCAGACCATTACCCGCATCAAGCCCAGGAATTTGTCCGAGATGGCCTACGAGGTGGCCTCAGTGCGTCCCGGCGTTGGGGCCAACAACGGGGTAAACCAGTTCATCCAGCGTCACGTTTATGGCGAGCCGTGGGACTTCGAGCACCCGCTGGAGAAGCGGGCGCTGGCGAGGACCTACGGGGTCATCCTGTTTCAGGACCAGGTGAACCAATTGGCAATGGACGTTGCGGGCTTCAGCGCCGGCGAGGCTGACAAGCTGCGGCGCGCCTTCGTCTTCCGCAGGGGCGCTTCCCTGGTCAACCTGCACTGGGAGCGGTTCAGAGACGGTGCGGCGGCCAACGGCGTACCCGAGGAAGTCGCAGCCCGTATCTTCAAGAAGTTCAACGGCCAGTATATGTTCCCCGAGTCTCACGCCTTTGCCTTTGGGGTAACCGCCTACCAGATGGCCTGGCTCAAGTATCACCACCCTCTGGAGTTCTTCGTAGCCATCTTCAACCAGCAGCCGATGGGTTTTTACAATCTGGAAACCCTGAAAGAAGACGCCAAGCGCTGCGGTGTACGGGTGCTGAATCCCGATATTAACGCCAGCCTGGAGCAGTGCAGGGTCATGGACGGGTCCCTGCTGCTGGGATTCCTCAGCGCCCGGAACCTGGGCCGCACCGGGGCGTCGGACATAGTTAAGGCGCGACGGCAGGGCGGCCTCTTTACCAGCTTGGGCGACGTCATCGAGCGCACCGGACTGCGCCGGGAGGCTTTGGAGAAGCTGGCCCTGGGCGGGGCGTTCGACGCGCTGGTTCCCGACCGCAGAGCGGCGCTGTGGGAGATAGGACTGCGGTACCGTGCGGGGAATCAGCCGTCTCTGCGGTTGCCGGTGGAGCAGGATATGGCCCAGCTGCCGCTGTTCAACCAGTGGGAGGCCATGACCGGAGAGTATCACACGCTGGGGCTGTACCCCGGCGGGTACCTGATGGCGTTTCTCAGGAAATTCCTGGACCGCGACGTGCTTAACAGCCAGCAGGTTTTGGAGTTTGAGGAAGGTGCCGAGGTGACCGTGGCCGGCCTGGTGGTACGCCGGCAGCAGCCCCACGCCAGGGCCGTGTTCATTACCTTGGAGGACGAGTTCGGGCACACGCCGCTGGTGGTGTGGCCGACGGTCTACGAGCGATACCGGCTGGCGCTGCGGGAGCCGGTGCTAATCATGCGAGGCGAGGTATCCCGGAGGGACAGCACGTTTAATATAATCGTCAAGCAAGTGCAAAAAGTTCAGATCCAAGAGAGGGACCTGCCCAAGGCCAAAAACTGGCAGTAGGGGAAACATCGCTCAGGATGATCCGCTTCACCCACGCTCGTTCTGACTATCCCGTCCCCTGTTCGTACCGAGGCTCTCGAAGAAAAGAAAACGCTCACCCGCATTGCGTTCAGTGCGGGTGGGCGCAACGTCTTTGGTGTAAGCCTGCCGGCGTTGGCCAGCGGGGTCAGCCGCCGATAAACCGGCTGGCCAGCACCGTAGCAACTAGAGCGCCGCCGACGGCTATCATGGCATAAAACAGCCGGTCAATGCGCTGGTTCGTAGTGTCCAGGGCAGACCTGAACTCCCGTTGGGTTTCCTCCAGGCCAGCCTTAATTTCCCGCTGGCCCTCAAGCAGGGCCCCGGTGGCGCCTTCCAGCCGGCCAATGGCCCGCCACATATCGGCGTTAACTGGGCTGCCTGGGTCGGTCTCAGTTACCATTCCGTCCCTTCAACAACATAGGGGTCTTGCAGGAGCCGGGCTGGGGGCTATCCCCGGCGGGCTACATCAGCCGCCGATAAACCGGCTGGCCAGCACCGTAGCAACTAGAGCGCCGCCGACGGCTATCATGGCGTAAAACAGCCGGTCAATGCGTTGATTAACCGAATCGTTCAGAGTTTCAATGCGCTGGTTCGTAGTGTCCAGGGCAGACCTGAACTCCCGTTGGTTTTCTTCCAGGCTGGTCCTGAGTTCCCGCCGGGTTTCTTCCAGGGCAGACCTGAACTCCCGTTGGGTTTCCTCCAAGCCAGCCTTAATTTCCCGCTGGCCCTCAAGCAGGGCCCCGGTGGCGCCTTCCAGCCGGCCAATGGCCCGCCACATGTCGGCGTTAACTGGGCTGCCTGGGTCGGTCTCAGTTACCATTTCGTCCCTTCAACAACACAGGGGTCTTGCAGGAGCCGGGCCGGGGGTAAAGCCCCCGGCGGGCTATATCAGCCGCCGATAAACCGGCTGGCCAGCACCGTAGCAACTAGAGCGCCGCCGACGGCTATCATGGCGTAAAACAGCCGGTCAATGCGTTGGTTAACCGAACCGTTGAGCGTTTCAATGCGTTGGTTAACCGAATCGTTCAGAGTTTCAATGCGTTGGTTCGTATTGTCCAGGGCAGACCTGAACTCCCGTTGGTTTTCTTCCAGAGCAGACCTGAACTCCCGTTGGTTTTCTTCCAGGCCGGTCCTGAGTTCCCGCCGGGTATCTTCCAGGCCAGACCTGAATTCCCGTTGGGTTTCCTCTAGGCCAGCCTTAATTTCCCGCTGGCCCTCAAGCAGGGCCCCGGTGGCGCCTTCCAGCCGGCCAATGGCCCGCCACATGTCGGCGTTAACCGGGCTGCCTGGGTCGGTCTCAGTTACCATTCCGTCCCTTCAACAACAGGGGTCTTGCAGGAGCCGGGCCGGGGGTAAAGCCCCCGGCGGGCTACATCATTCCCTGAATCAGACGGCTGCACTGCTCTTCCGACAATCCCAGGGGCCGGGCCGAGATCGGTGAGCCGTCGTCCAGAACCGGCTCTCGCTGGTCCAGGCTTTCCTGGGCGCTCGTCTGAAGGAACAGGCCGGTGTAGATGGTGTCGCCCCAAGCCATAGCCTTTTCGCAGGCCGACTTCCAGTCCGTCGTGTCGTGGCCCTCGTCTTCCAGCTTGTGTACCCGGTCCTTGAAGAAGGGGTGGCCGTTATCGTGGTTGAAGGTCACGCAGGGGCTGAAAATGTCAATCAACGCGAACCCCCGGTGCTGTATCCCGCCCTTGATTAGCTCGGTCAGATGCCGGATGTCGCCGCTGTATCCCCTGGCTACGTAAGTTGCCCCGTTCATAATGGCGGAGGTGATGGGGTTAATCGGCATCTCGACGCTGCCGAAGGGGGTGCTCTTGGTCTTCATGCCGTCCCGGCTGGTGGGAGAGACCTGGCCGGTGGTCAGACCGTAAATCTGGTTGTTCATCACCACGTAGGTCAGGTCCACATTGCGGCGGGCGGTGTGGGTGAAGTGGTTGCCTCCGATGCCGTAGCCGTCGCCGTCGCCACCAGTGGCGATGACATGCAGGTTATGGTTGGCCATCTTGGCGCCGGTGGCCACCGCCAGGCTCCGCCCGTGGAGGGTGTGCATCCCGTAGGTGTTGATATACCCCGGCATGTTGGACGAACAGCCGATGCCGCTGACCATCAGGATTTCATGGGGGCGCAGTCCCAGCTCGGAACACGCCCGTTGCAGGCTGTTCAACACGCCAAAATCGCCACAACCGGGGCACCAGTCGGGGTCAACCTTGCCTTTGAAGTCTCGGGCCGTCAATTGGACTGGTTGGCCTTCGGCTATGGTAGTTGTCATCAAGTCACCTCATTCGACAATGTTCGGTTCGACAATGTTCGGTTCGACTGATTGGGCAGCCGCTTTCGCCGGCCGTGGCGGTCGCGGTTAAACGATTATTTCCTGGTAAGGCACGTAGTGGTTGGTCTTGCCGGCCAACTGCTCCATTACCCCGTCAACGATGTGGTGGGGCATAAAGGGTTCGCCGTCGTACTTGCGGATGTGCCCGTCGGCGGCGTACCCGCTTTCGCTGCGCAGGTAACGGGCAAACTGCCCCGAGTAGTTGTTCTCGACGATTATCGTGTGCCGGCAGCCGGCCAGGGTTTCCCGTATGGCGTCGCCGTTCAGGGGCAACAGCCACTTAACCGCCAGTTGGTTGGCCGTGACGCCCTTTTCCTTAAGCTGCTCCACGGCCTCCTTGATTACGCCGTAGGTGGAACCCCACCCAATCAAGGTCACATCCGCATCCGGTTCGCCTTCCAGTTGCGGGGGAGCCACATCCTTCGAGACGTTCTGGAACTTGCGGGCGCGCTTCTCCACCATCTGCCGCCGCTTGTGGGGGTGGGTGAATTCGTCGCTAATCAGTACGCCGTCCTCGTCATGCTCGTCGGTGGCCACCACGTGGACGTACCCCTCGATGCCGGGAATGGCCCGTGGGGAGACGCCGCTCTCGGTGTCCAGGTATCGCTGGAAGCCGTCGGTTGGGCTGGGTTCGGTGATCAGCTCGCCCCGGTCAATAACCGGGTGCATATTCACGTCGTCCGGGTCGAAGGAGAACCGCCCTTCGGAGATGAGCAGGTCCGAGATCAGTATGCCTGGGCATTGCCCCCGATCTACCAGGTTGAACAACTCCGGCACCGTGTTGAAAGCGTCCAGAGCGTCGAGGGGAGCTACCACGAACCGTTCGTAATCGCCCTGGCTGGCGCCCAACGCCTGCCACAGGTCGCCCTGCTCGGTCTTGGTGGGGACGCCGGTGGACGGGCCAGCCCGCTGGACGTTGATGTACACGACCGGAATTTCCATCATGCTGGCGGCGCCGATGGCCTCGGTCATCAGGGCAAACCCGCCGCCCGACGTGCCGCACATGGCGCGGGTGCCGGTGTGGGCGGCGCCGATGACCATGTTGGCCACGCCGATTTCGTCCTCAACCTGCCGTACCATGATGCCCAGGCTGCGGGCGTTCTGGGCCATCCAGTGCAGAATGCCGCTGGACGGACTCATGGGGTAGGCGGCATAGAATTTCACGCCGGCCGCCGCTCCGCCCATGGCGATAGCGTCGTTGCCGGCCCACACTCCTAGGGGCTTGCCGCCCTGGGGCAGGGTCTGCTCAAAGGGTTCAAAATTCTCCCGCGCGTAGTCGAAACCGGCCCGCGCAACCTCGATGTTCTGGGTTACGATGGCCTCGCCCTGCCTTCGGAACCTCAGCGAAAGGCTGTCTTCCAGGACCTCGAACTCCAGCCCCATCAGCGACGCCACCGCGCCCACGGCGACGGTGTTCTGGATGAGCCGGTTGCGGCTCTGGTTCAGGTCGCCCACGGGAATGGGGCAAAGCTGGGCGCCGGGGTTGACCTCGCCGGGGGTGATGGTGTCGGAGTTGAACACCACCCGGCTACCCTCTCCCATTAGGTTCAGGTGGCGGTTCATGGTGTCCTGGTTGAGACACAACAGCAGGTCGAGCCGGTCGCCGTGAGTGTAAATTTCCTGGTCGGAGAGTCGCACCGTGAGGAAGATGTGTCCACCGCGGATGATGGACTGGTAGGCGTTGTAGGTGTAGAGGTGCAGCCCGCGCCGGACAAAAATGCGGGCCAGAATATCTCCCGGGGTGGCGATACCCTGTCCGGCTTCACCGCCAATGCCAATGGAAAGGTCGTATTTCCCTGGGCCCATCGGTCACTCCTAATGCCGGTTTCCTGCTTCGGACGTGCCGCCGGGCTGCTTGCTGCCGCCGCGGTCGCTCCGCAAGCCGGTCTGTGCTTATGGGTGTGTCCCCAGAATGGATTCCCGGTCACTGAACAACTGTATGGTAAGGTAACGCTGCACCGGATAAAAGGTCGGCCATTGCCCGGATTCACCCGCTTTTCACACCACCCAAACCATAATGCCCCAGTCTACTACTACCGCCGTACAAGCACAAGATTTCGGGAACGGGGGAAAGGATGGGCAAAACTCCCTTGGGTTTGTTTGGGGACTCCGGGCCGGCTCCCGATTAGCTGTTAACCTGTGGACTCGATTAACCATTTCGTAGGAGGGAGGCCGCGATTCTTGCGTGGTGAGGGGCGGGATGATTTCGGAGCCGGAGTTCTTGGGTGAGGGTTAGTCTCGCTTGGACTACTTTCCCCAGGGCCGTCCGGTTGGACCGGTGGTGGAAAGTATGCAACGAAAGTCACGCGGCTGGGGGGAGGGTACTCTAAAGCAGTTTTGGTTGTGAGACGTGGGGTTCCATGATGTCTATGCCTATTGCATCAGCATACCGATAGAGCCTGGTATCGTAGGTATGAAATTCTTCAATTGATATTCCCATGCTGGAAAGCCATTTAGCCGTCGCCAGGTGAATGGCGTCAAGGGGCTTTAGTGTCCATCCTTTTGGGATGCCGTCCCGCACCAATTGTCTGGCTTCTCTCCCGATATGCTCATGATATTCGACTAAAATTATGGCATCTGGGTCATCCCATAGGCCATCGATGCGCTGTTCGGTCTCCGGGGTCAGAGATCTCCGTAACTGTTCGGTCGCTGCGAAGGATGTCTCCACCTGAGAAATGGCCGATGTATAGATTGCGACTGTACCGTTGGCACTGTCAGCAAGCAGTGGTTCCAAGATGGATATTCGGCCGGGAATCTCGTTGATGTATGAGAGGAATACGCAGGCATCCCAGTATATATACTTTCGGTTTTCAGGCATCTCTCAACCGGCGGATGATGTCTTCCGGCAACTCGTCTCCCTGCTGCCAGGGAACTGCTCCCCGGGCAAGACGGTATGACCCCGACACTATGTCTTCAGGAGTGTTGATGTTCAGAATTTGCCTGATGGCTACCGGTCGACCGGAGTTCATCTCTCTGGAAACTGTACCGCTCACTCTGGCGAGTTTTCCCCAAGCCTCCCGGATCAATTCTTCCTGTCCGGGTTGGAGATAACAGGAAACGGCCTTGTCGTGAATTGTGTCATAGAGGTTGAACCGCAAGCTGCCCCGGTTGGTCAGTGTTTGGATTCTGCCCGAAATTACGCCTATGCCGATCGACAGGGTTCTGGGATGACGGGTTGTACCGTTGCGGGGAACCGTATAGTCTCCCTCCGTTGTTTCTAGTCGTACATATTCGACCGACATTGCCAGGGATTGAATTCCTGCTACGGCTTGGTTGACTTGGGGGGTGTAATCGCAGGGTTTCCCAAGTTGCAGAGCTTCTCCTATGCTGTTGTAGACCGCAACAATTTTTTCTACTTCTGCCGTGTCTTCGCTTTCTCCTCGAAGGGTGGTTACCGCGCTTCCTGTCTGAAGGTCCTCAATGACCCATTTGACTCCGGTGTTGGCGGTTAGTGCGGAGACGAGTTGCTGAAATTGAGTAATTCCACGTTGGAATTGTCCAATTTCTACCTGCCCACCCATTGCAAATGTCAAAGTGTTGTTGCTCATGCCTAGTCACGCCGGGGTATGCGTCGGGTATTTCCTGCCTGTCGCAAGTTTAACACTCGGCAGCTGTCCGGGGTAGCCGGACAGCTCGGTTCCAATTTGCCCCAACCCCCGTCCAAGTAAAAGTTCAGAGTTGAGGGGATTTGTCGCCAATCCGACCTGTTGAGATCGGCTCTCCAAATACGGGACAGCTGCCATGGGCCAAGTTCGCCCCCCTAAGACTGAACTGTTACCCGTCCAACACCCTTGGCCGCCGGTTCTGCCGGTAGTAGAATAGCCGGTAGTAAGTTATGGCCCAACGACGTTGTTAAGCGAGAAACCTTGGCTATGAATCCTGAGCATCCCGATAATCACCTCGACGCCCTCCAAGCCGTTCTGCGGGACATGGGGTCGGTGGCGGTCGCCTTTTCCGGCGGGGTGGACAGCGCGCTGCTGTCCGTCGTCGCCCACCGGGTGTTGGGCGACAATGCCCTGGCCGTTACCGCCGTCTCTCCGGCGCTGGCCGCCCGCGAATTGGAGGAGGCCGAGCAGTTGGCCCGGCAGTTCGGGTTTGCCCACCGCACGATTAACACCGCCGAGATGGAACGGGAAGGCTACGTAGCCAACTCGCCCCAGCGGTGCTACTTCTGCAAGACCGAGCTTTACGACCACCTTTGCCGGCTGGCCGAGCAGGAAGGTTATGCCTGGGTCGCCAACGGCGCCAACACCGACGACCTCGGCGACTACCGCCCCGGTTTGCAGGCGGCATCGGAGCATCGCGTCCGCAGCCCGATGGTTGAGGCGGGCCTGTCCAAAGACCTGGTGCGCTCCATCGCCCGGCAGTTGGACATCCCGGTGTGGGACAAGCCGGCCCAGCCCTGCCTGTCATCCCGCATCCCCTACGGCATACCCGTCAGCGTGGAAACCCTGTCCCGCATCGAGCGGGCCGAAGACTTCCTGCACGGCTTGGGACTGCGGGAAGTCCGGGCCCGGCATCACGACCGGGTCTGCCGCATTGAGGTCGCTGAGGATGAAATGGACCTGGCCATGACCCACCGGCGGGAGATTGTGTCCGAACTCAAGAAGATTGGCTACCTGTGGGTCTCCCTGGACCTGACCGGCCTCCGCTCCGGCAGCCTCAACCTCCAGTTAAATCACGTGAAGCAAGCTCCTGCCGACTCCCCCTCGGCCCCCTGACCGTATGGCCGGGGCGGCGTACTTCCAGTCCATCGGCGGCGCCAGCGGCGATATGCTGCTGGCCGCGTGCCTGGACTCGGGCGCTCCGCTGGACCATGTGCTGTCCGAACTGGCGAAGCTGGGACTGTCCGGCTATACCCTCGCCGCCCAACCGGGCGTCCGCAAAGAGGTGCGGGGCACCCACCTGGTCGTTTCCGTAGATGATTCCTGCCGGCTGTCGCCCGCCGTTCAACTGCAAACCGTGGCTGGCAGTGGTCTATCCGAGCGGGTCAAGCGCCGCGCCCGCGACGTGCTGTCAGCTCTGTGGCAGGCGGAAAGCCGGGTACATGGCGAACCGGAAGCCGACCTGGAACTGGAGGAACTGGGCACTGTCGACACGCTTATAGACGTGGTGGGCGTGGCTGTTTGCCTGGAATGGCTGGGCGTGGAGCGGGTCTACGCCTCGCCGCTGGTGTTGGGCGCCGCCGAGCCGCCCCGCTGGCCTGGCGGGTACTCCAACCCGGCCCCGGCCACCTTGGAGTTGGCGGCCATGACTAACACGCCCACGGCGGCAGACCGTCCCATGCACCAGGGCGCGGGCGAGCTGACCACGCCCACCGGGGCCGCCATTCTGACCACCCTGGCGCGCTTTGAGCGGCCCGCCATGTCCGTGTCCCGGGTCGGTGTCGGTCTGGGCTGCAAGGACCCGGAGAACTTCCCCAACGTCGTCCGGCTGTGGCTGGGCGAGGTTGCCGACATCCCTGCTACGTCTGCGCCGTCCCAGGTGGTCCTGCTGGAAACCAACCTGGACGATGCCACCGGGGAAATGCTGGGATACGCCCAGGAGCGGCTCTTCGATTTGGGCGCGCTGGACGTTTGGCACACCCCCATTCAGATGAAAAAGAACCGCCCCGGGGTAATCCTTTCTGCCCTGGTGCCCCAGGGGTTGGAGGAGGCCGCGGCGGAGTTAATCCTCAGCGAGACCCCGACCCTGGGCGTCCGCACCCGCCTGGTGGAACGCTACGTGGCCGCCCGAGAAAGCGTGTCCATGACCACCGAATTGGGGACGGTCAGCGTCAAGATAAAGTCGCTCCAGGGTCGCCCGGTCAGCGTTTCCCCGGAGTTTGAGGACTGCCGCCGCATCGCCCTGGAGTCCCAACTGCCGCTTCCGGAGGTGCTGCAACGGGTCACCGAGGAAGCCCGTCGGCGGTTTCTGGCATCCTGAGAAACTATCTCAAACCGTAACTTGCTCAAACTCGTACTTGTCCGAGGGGAGCGCCGCTGTTCGTTCCGTTCGCCCCGAAGCCCGCGGAGGACTTTCCTGGGCCCATTCCCCTGGGCTTTTCCATGCTGACCTGCCGTAGCTTGGCAACAACCGCCCTGACCGTCGCGTTGGCCGTCGTGTCGACCATCGCGTTGCTCGTGGCGGCGCTGCTGCCGGCGGGGCAGGTCCACGGGCAAGGATACAACCCCATCCGGGTCATCCACCAGAGCCAGGAATTGACCTTTCCCGACGGCTTTCGCCTCACGCTGACGGCGGAGAGCGAGCGGGACATTACCGGCGTGCAGGTCAACTACCGGCCCAGGGGTTCCTCGATTTGGTCCTACGCTTCGCCGGGGTTCACCCCGTCCCGCCGGGCCACGGTGACGTTCAACGGCGTCCTCGACCGGGCCTCTTTCCTGCCACCGGGTACGCTAATCGAGTATTACTGGTCTATTGAGGACGCTGCCGGCAATTCCCGGGACACCGCCCCGGAGACGCTGCGGTACATCGACAACCGCTTCGATTGGCAGGAAACGCAGGCAGGCCCGTTGACCCTGATGTACCATGACCTGCCGGACGCGAGGGCGCGACAATCGGCCCGGCGGGTGGAAACCCAATTGCAGGCAGTGCAAGAGTTGATGGGCTTGCCCGATGTGCGGGCCATGCGCGGTTTCGTCTACAACAACTACCAAGAAGCGGCCCCAGCCTTTCCCTTTCAGTCCCGGACCATCACCGAGCGACAGATATTCCACGGTTTCGCCTTTCCATCGGCGCGGGTTTTCTTGGGGATCGGCCTCCGCCCCAGTCTCCTGGTCCACGAATCGGCGCACCTGATGCTCAGCCAGAAGCTGGCCGGGTCCTCCCATGACGCCCCTGCCTGGCTGGATGAAGGGCTGGCCAGCTACGTCGAGCCTGGCGCGGCGCCCCACAGCGGCCAGAGCCTCGCCGGGCTTGGCCCGTCCCTCCAGGCCATGTCCTCCGTCTCCGGTACGCCGGAGGACATCCGCTTCTTCTACCTGAAGTCCGAAAGCGTGGTGGCGTTTCTGGTTGAGGAACACGGCGCCGATGCCTTCCGGCAATTCCTGGGCATCCTGGCGGCCGGCAGCGAGGTTGGCCCCGCCCTGCTGCGTGTCTACGGCTTCGACACCGCCGGGCTGGAAGCCCAATGGTCCGTCAGCGACCGGGGAGAGCCGCTTTCGTCAGGCAACCGCTTCAACCCCACCGCCCTGGTCCTGACCTTGAACACCGGGTTGCTGGGAGGGTTGATTCTGCTGGTCATGGCGGCGTGGGTCGTGCGGTACATCATCCGCAAGCTCCGCGCCCGGCGGGAAGGCGAGGAGCCGGAAGAGTATGACGGACCCCCCTGGGACGAATGACCCGGCGGCGGGTTAGCGTAGATTATCGGTGGGTTATCGGCGCAGGTTATCGCCGCGTTATCGCGCGTTATCGCCGCGTTATCGGAAGAGGTCTTTGTCCGGGTCGCGCACCAAGGAGTCGTGGCTGGCGGTCTCGCTGGGTTGGAAGGGGTAGCCCTTGATTACGACCGCCGGCACCGCGGCGACCTTGCCGCTGACCAACTCGGCCATAGCCGCCAGTTCGTCGGCCACGCAGATGACGGTGGTATACATCAGGTTGCCGTGGCTGTCCTCCTGCCCGACGTAGCTGAGCATGGGTTCCAGCCCCGCCACGCCGATGGCTACATCGGTAGCGCCGTTGCGCCAGGGCCGGCCAAAGGTGTCGGAGATCAGGACGCCGACGTCCACGCCCAGCGTTTCTTTGAGGGACTGCCGGATGCCCCGGGCCGACGCGTCCGGATCCACTGGCAGCAGCGCGACGGTGCCTTCGCCGGGGATGTTGGAGGCGTCAATGCCGGCGTTGGCGCAATTGAAGCCGTGGTGAGTCTCGCTGATGATTACGCCCCGGTCCATGCGGACAATGCGCCGGCTTTCGCGCAGCACCAGCTCGGTGTGCCTTGGGTCGCGACGATGGCCCTCGGAAATGGAAACAGCCAGCGGCGAAGCTTCCACGCTGTCGATGGACAGCACGCGTCCTTCAGCCTTGGAAACGATTTTTTGCGTGACGACCAGCACGTCCCCGGTCTCTATGGCGGTACCCTGCCCTTGGGCGGCGGCCACAATCAGGGCGGCCACATCGTCGCCGTCCTGGACTTCGGGGATGCCTTCAATACCAATAGCGCGTATCTCTGGGGGCATGGTTACTGACCTCGGTGCGGATGCAGCGTTATTACGGTGGACGGATTACGGTGGACGGATTATGGTTGGACGGCGCCTATCGGCCGTCTCAGGATGAACGGGAACCGGCGCTTCCAATCCGAAGGCAATTGTCCGAAGGAAATTGTCATAATGTAATTGCCTTCGGGGATGGGTCAAGTATAGCTTGCCATGTCCCCCTGTGCTACAATTCCGCCCGTAGAGACGGCAATGAGTCGTCATAACACGTGCATCAAACGTACATCAATATGAGGCTAGGGTGGCAGGCTTGAGTTCTTCATCTTCTTCGTTCCGCAAAAAGGTGTACACCAAGTTTGGCGACAAGGGCGAGACCAGCCTGCTGTATGGAGGCCGGGTCTCCAAGGCCAGCGTTCACACCGAGGCCTACGGCATTACCGACGAGGCCGTCTCGGCTATGGGACTGGCCCGCGCGTTTTCCGCCGAACAGAAAGTCAAGGACATTCTGAGGGACTTGCAGCGCGAGCTGTTCACCATCGCCGCCGAGCTGGCCACCGACCCGGACAAATACGAGCTGTTCCAGCAGCACTTTGCACCGGTGACGCCCGAAATGGTGGACAAGCTGGAGACCATCATTGACTCCCTGGGAGAAGAGTTCGAGATGCCCAACGTCTTCGTCCTGCCGGGCGGCTCCCCCGCGTCGTCGGCCATTGACATGGCCCGGACCATCATCCGCACCGCCGAGCGCCGGGTGGTGGTGGTGGCCGAAGCCGGAAAGTTGACCAACGACCTGATTCTCACCTACCTGAACCGCCTCGGCGACCTGCTGTTCGTGCTGGCCCGCTACGAAGACCGGGAGCTTCCCATTGAGCGCGCCACCGGCGACCGCAGCTAACCTCGTGAACCGGCTAGTCCCCCGTCCGGTCCCGTTCCGGGTGGCCCAACTGTGACAACTTCCCCGAGCATAGTCGTCATCGATTACGAGTCGGGAAACCTGCGCAGCGTGGCCAAGGCGTTGGAGACGACCGGCGTCAGTCCCACGGTCACCGGCGACCCGACGGCCTTGTCCAACGCCGACGCGGTTATTCTGCCCGGCGTAGGCTCCGGCCCGGCGGCAATGGAAGCACTGCGGCAGCGGGGCCTGGTGGGGCCGCTGCGCGATTTCGCCGCGTCCGGCAAGCCGTTCCTGGGCGTCTGCCTGGGGCTGCAACTGCTTTTGGACCACACCGAGGAAGGCGACGCGCCCTGCCTGGGCATCGTCCCCGGAACGGTCAAGCGGCTGCCTCCCGGCCTGAAAGTGCCCCACATGGGCTGGAACAGCGTTGACCTGCGGGCCGGGCACCCCATGCTGGCCGGCATTTCCCAGGGAAACTACTTCTACTTCGTCCACAGCTACTACGCCGCGCCCGCCGATGAAACCGGGGTGGCCGGCGTCACGGAGTACTCGGTGCCCTTTTGCAGCGTTTACGCCCGGGAAAATCTGGTGGCAACCCAGTTTCACCCGGAGAAGAGCGGCGACGCGGGGCTGCGTTTGTACCGGAATTTTGTTGACTGGGCATCCGCATCCTGGGCCTCCGCATCCAAAGAATAGCGGGCGGGCGCTCTCACCCCAAAACTCTCCCCACAATAGCTTTACCCAAGGGCGTTAATCGTGGAAATCATACCGTCAATAGACCTTCGAGCCGGGCGGTGTGTCCGCCTGTACCAGGGCGACTACGCGCAAGAAACGGTCTACTCGGAAGACCCGCTGGTGGTGGCCCTGTCGTGGCAGGAACAGGGCGCGTCCCGGCTGCACCTGGTGGACCTGGACGGGGCCGCGGCGGGTTATCCGGCCAACCTGCCGGTAATCTCGGCCATCGCCGGCAGCCTGGACATCCCGGTGCAGGTCGGCGGCGGGATCAGGGACCGGGCGACCGCCGAATCATTGCTGTCCGCCGGCGCTCAACGGGTTGTCCTGGGCACCGCCGCGGTGGAGCGGCCGGAACTGGTGCGGGAGCTGTGCGCCGGCTACGGAAGTCCGGCGGTGGTGGTCGCGGTGGACGCCAGGGATGGGCGGGTTGCCATCAAGGGCTGGACCGAGACCGCCGCTATGACCGTCCCGGAGTTGGCCGATCGGATGGCCGGGCTGGGCGTCGTTCGCCTGCTCTACACCGACATCTCCCGGGACGGCACCCTGACCGGTCCCAACTTTGCCGCCAACGCCGCACTGGTAAGGGATTCAGGAATGGCAGTGCAGGCGTCGGGGGGAGTGGCGCGGCTGGATCACCTGGCCCGGCTGGTCGAGACCGGCGTTGAGGGGGTAATCATAGGCCGGGCCCTGTACACCGGGGATATTACCTTGGCCGAGGCCATTGGCCTGGTGAGCG
Source organism: Dehalococcoidia bacterium (assembly GCA_965262735.1). Taxonomy (GTDB): domain Bacteria; phylum Chloroflexota; class Dehalococcoidia; order Lucifugimonadales; family UBA3495; genus CATOSK01. The sequence continues at coordinate 2,229,610 of CBDHFS010000002.1, forward strand.
GGAGTTAGTCCGAAAAACCTTCAGGGGCGTCAGGATGGTCCTCCGACCCGGCTCAGGCAAGGAGACGATTGGAAAGTCCTTAAAGGGCCTCTGGACGGACGAATAAAGGGGACTTTGCGATCGTCCCTGGCTAAGGGGATGAGCGGTTAGCTATCGGCGGGATTGTTGGGGGATGCCGCACCGGAAAATGCGGACGGGGCCTTGGCCGGGTCGCCGACGCAATCACCGCCCTTATCGCGCCAGTCTGTCCAGCGGGTGGACAACCGCTCCGGCCCGTTTTCCCGCCAGTCTTCCCGCAGGACTTCCATCAGCAGAAAGTCCTGTCCCATGCGGCGGACGGCCCGGACGGGCTGAAACCCGCACTTGGCAAAGCACTTCTGGGCGCGCTCGTTCCACTGGAGCGTGTGCAGGTAGACCCGCTTCAGGTTTATCTGCGTGAACATATAGTCCAGCAGCGTCACCACCGCGTCGAACCCGTAAGCGCCGCTCCAATAGTCCCGGTCGCCGATGACGATGCCCAACTCGGCTTCCCGGTTGAGGCTGTCGAAATCGTAGTACATACAGTTGCCGATGAACTTGCCCTCGCCCACCTCAATCCCGAAGTGGTGCGACGCCGGGGTGGGGTAGCGCAACTGGTCTTGAAACATCTTCAAGTACCGGTCGTAGTTCATGGTCAGCGGGTAGGCGGCGTCGAGGCGCGCCAACTCGGGGTCGCAGCGCCAGATGTAGTCCGACTCGGCGTCTTCCAGCCGCTTGTCCCGCAGGATAACCCGGACGCCCACCAACTCTACCATTTACGCACCTTTTCTTACGCGCCTTCTTCCCGCAGCGCAATCAACTTCAACGCCTTCCGCAGCACCTCGGCCTCGTTGGCGTAGGCCAGGGTTGTGAGAGCTTCATCGGAAGGGAACCACTGTACCACGTCGAACTCCGGGTCGTGCTGTTCGGTATGGCCGCCTATGGGGGTCATCAGGTAAAAGTGAACGGTCTTGTGGTACCGGACGTCGCTCTCGCGGTCGGCGAACCAGTAGTCAATGCTGTGGATTCGCTCCTCGATTTGGACTTCCAACCCGGTCTCCTCCCGAACCTCTCGCAGGGCGGTCTGTTCCATGGTCTCTCCGGGGTCGGGGGTGCCTTTGGCCAGGCTCCAGCGGACCGGGTTGTCCCGTCCGCAAAGCACGGTCTCGAGCCGCCCGCCGACGCTGCGATAGACCACGCCGCCGGCGGATACCGGTTCTTCGATTCTGGTTTTCTTGCTTCGGGCTGACGCGCCGCGATTACGGGGATTGCCGTGTTTTGCCATGGGATTGGGAAGCTCCGCCAAACGTGGGGTTACAAACGTGGGTTTGCGCCGGTGATAGTTGTCCCGATGATTGTTATGATGATGGTCGTTTCAGGGGGTCGGAGAGGCCGCCGGGAGAACCGGCGGACTTGGTTCGCATTGTAAGGGCCGGGCCGGGGCCAGTCAATGTTGTGAGCGTGAAAATCTTTCATGGCTCAAGGACGAGCGGGCTATGGGCGCCGGCCGTTTTTGTAACTGTTCAGTGTTGAGGGGAGGGGCCGAAGCGGAATATGGTGGTTGGGTTACGTTGGGGGATTCATCCCCCAAACCCCCTGGAAAGAATTGGCAGTTGCCTGAAACCCTTGGCTGAAACCAATTTACCTCATCAAGTCTGAACTGTTACCCGTTTTTGACAAAAATAGCGGGCAGGATTAGGATTCTGCCATTGGGCGCGGGTCGCCGTCGCCAATAACGGGAGGTTAAGACATGGATGCCATCGCCATTTCTCACATTGCCTTTTGCGTCAGCGACATCGAAAAGTCGCTGGAGTTTTACCGGGACATCCTGGGCATGAGGGTCCTCTTTGACCAGGTGCAGGACACCACCAGCGGCGGACTGCCCAGCGTTTACGAACACGCACGGCAGACCCGCCGGACGGTTCACCTGGCTCTGGGCGAGGGGAGCAACGCCCCGCATCTGGTGATGACCACCCACCCGGGCGACGCCGCCGACGGGACACCCATCAAGCTGGACCAGGTGGGCATCAGCCATTACAGCTTCTCGGTTTCCGACACCAAGGCGCTGGCCGCCGAGCTGGTGGCCAAGGGCGTTGAGCTGGCGGGGCCGCTGGAGAACTGGACCGACGCCCAGGGCAACATCGGCAGCTTCTACGTGCGCGACCCGGACGGCATCCTGGTGCAGTTCGACCGGGGCGGGGCCGCTTAAGGCATCAGGCATTCCCGCTAATCATATCCAGCAGGGGTTTCGGGAAAGCGACAGGGGCGCCGATGCTGAACCGGCGCCCCTGTTATCTGTGAAGAGGATAGGCAACTGAGGAGAGGATAGGCAGCTAAACCCGAATCCACCGATGGACAGGGATGGACGGCGTGAGGACAGCGGAAGGGGGTGAGGGAGTTACAGGCGCGATAATCCGGGCTCGAATTCGGGTAGATGGGAGGTTGGCGGCGGTCTGCAGGCGCTTTGGGGGGCGCCGATGTCGGCCTGCAGTGGCTGTGGCGAGCGAGATGGCGGGATAGGACACGGCAAGAGGCGCTCGCGGACTGGGCTGGCGCGAGTTTGCGGGGACGTTGGGTTGGCTGGCGGGTCAGTTGCGGACGGGCGCCGTCAGGCTGGGAGTGGAATGGCTCGCAGTCGGGCCAGGGCGCGGCTGAACTGCTCCTCCCAGGGCCAGCGCTTGGGAAGATGCAGGGTGATCCGGCGTGCCGAGCGGGTGAGCCGTCCGGCCAGGGCGAAGAACCGCCGCCGGAGGGTCTTGGTGGTCACGATCCGCTCACCGAGGCCGATGCGGGCGGTCCAGCGGGCCAGGTTGTGGGCCATCACCTGTACCGCCAGCCAGGCGCCGTTGGCAGCGAAGCGGCCCGAGGGGAGATGGTTCAGCCCGACGCCGTACTTGAGGTCGCGTATCGCATTCTCGATCTCGGCGTGGCGGCGGTGGTCGGCCTCCAGTTCCAGGGTCTCTCCGTCCCGGTCGGTGATGAAGCCGTGATAGCTGTAGGTGGCGAAGAGAGCCAGTTGAGAACCGGGCGCCGGCTTCACCCGCCGGACGATGAGCCGCACCGGCGCGGCATCCGGCTCGCTCTGGAAGGGGGTGTAGGTGGTTTCGGCCACATCGGCGGCGCCGTCCATCCAGTAAGGAATCGGCGTCCAGGCATCTTCGGGTATCGCCTCGATGAGATTGTGCAGGCTTTTGTGCTGGCGGATGGTGATGGAGAAGCGGACGTCCATCCGGCGGCAGACGGCGGCCACGGCGTGGGTATAGAAGCCGCTGTCGGCACGCATGGTGAGCTGCCCGCTGGCCCCGCCGCAGCGAACCCGTCCCACCGTCTCACGCAGGAAGTGGGCGGCGCCGCGGACGGTGTTGGACCGGCCCTCGCGCAGCCGGGCCATCAGCACGTCGCCGGTTCCGGCGGCGACGGCCAGCAGTGGGTGATAGCCCCGTGCACCGGTATAGCCGTGGTGGCGGGCGCCCTCCTTGGCCAGTCCGTAAGTCTCGCAGATCGTCGAATCAAGGTCGATGGTGAATGGCGCGTCGCCGGGTCCGGCCCCCGCCTGCCAGGCCCGGGCCAGCAGCTCGCGGCTCACCCGGTCCAACTGACGGACGTGGCCCCACCTGAAGCTGCGCAGGAAAGTGCCCAGGGTGGAGGGCGCCTTGACTACGCAGCCGAGAGCGCAGGCCGTCCTGCCAGTGCGCAACACATCGGCGTCGTCGATGCAGTCGCCGCCCGCCAGAGCGGAGGACACCAGCGTCATGATCTTGTCTCCGGTGTTGGCCCGGCCCGGCGCTTCGCCCAAGTCCAGGTGCTCCTGTACCAGTTCGGGCAGGCCCAGGCGCCGGGCCAGGGTGGCCGGAAGGAGCAGCCCAGCGTTGGTCACCAGGCGGTGGTCGTCGAAGGCGATACGGATGCGGTCGGGGTGGCGGCGTGGTAGCATCTATTGGGTGCTCCTTTTCTGGGACCGGTTTGCTGTTACAAAACCATTATCCCAGATTCAGAGGAGCACCCTTTGGCCACTTCAGGACGCTGACCCGACGCCCTCCTTCGGTGGATTCGGGCTAAAGCAACTGCTCCAGCTTCTCGACAAACCTCGCTACTGCCTAATTCTCACCTGTACGGAGTGATTGTCGAGACGGTGCTCGTAGAAATTGGAATGCAGAGCGTTGGCCCGGTCAAACAGAGCATCCAACTCGCGGTCGCCCGTCTCGGAAGCCAGGGTCTCTACAAAGCGAAAGAGAAATGCGTGTTGCCGAAGCGCAACGCCCCGTTTCTCTGCTGCCGCCTTGACCATCAAGGCAGAGGCTCCCCACGCCTTCTCCGAGGCTTGCTCCAAGTCGCCTTCTGCGAATTCTTGTTGAGCCTTGACCAGGAACCTTTTGCCGCGTTCCCGGTATGTCAACGTCTCCTGCATTGTCTTAATCATCCTAGCCCAAGGTACGGGTAAACTACTGAAGGCGTTCGCGAATGTCAACAACAATTATGACTGGTCTCTTCGGGATTCGACGCCCGCCAAATTGGTACGAATGTAGTAACGAGTGTCGTAACGAGCGCAGACTATTGTAGAGCCTTCGTTCCAACAATGGTAAGATACAAGTGCCTGGCAGGCAGCGCGATTTGCTCGTCAGGGATCCGTCTATATGTGCCCTACCCCTCAACCACGGGGGTCTCCTGCGTAGACGGGGTGGAAGGCAGTGTCAAGCGAACACGCCAGGAGGTAATTCGTGGCGCGAACCAAACTCACCAACCGCCGATGGCGGCTTATCGAGCCTCGGTTGCCCGGCAAACGTTCAAGACCCCGGACGGACTGGGAATGACCACCCGCGCCGACCGGCATGACGTTGACAAGCTGCACCGCTGGCGGCAGGACTTGCTGGATTCGCCGTCCAGCCCGTTTCCCGTCTACGCCGTGTTTCTGGTGTCGGAAGCGGACACGGCGGCCCACGATATTTTCAGGCGGTTCCGCAGCAGCTTTGAAGAACGGGAGGCCGGCTTCGGCAACCTGGTTATCTTCGGACAGCACGGGGTATCAACCACCGTCCACCTGCTGCTGGAGCAGTTGGGGCTGGCGTCCGATGCCCTGCCGATGCTGGTGCTGTGGGACGGGCAGGATTCCCGCAAGTGTCCGTTGCGCCGCTGCCGGCGGGGGATTCGGTCGGGGATGAGCCGGGGTCAACCGTCACCGGCCAACTGCTAAGCCGGGCGGAACGGCTGGCCGGCGACGGAGGCGGTGTCCTGCCCGGTGTATTGGATACAGCGGGCATTCCGGGTGTCTCCAAAGTCAACGCCCCGGGTAAAGACCTGGGCGCTTGGGTAAGCGCGCTGGCGGAAATCAGTGGAGGTTAAGGAAGTCCTTCGAGAGCCTCAGGACGAACAATTGACAGGGATCTTCGAGGGCCTTGGGAAGAACGGATTGAATACCCTGGTGGAAAACCCCCGGGGTAGGGTGTTCTTGTCGGTTAACGCATTGCGTTTATATCCACCGACGGTACGGATGGTTTCCATAATTCAGCATGACAACGCCGGGCTTGACTCATTCCGCTTTACGGGACCGCTGCCGGATTCCTCGGCCCACTGCGAATTGACCGGCCACCGCGCCGGGCGTATATTCGCCCTGAGGTGTTAAGGTCGGTATGCTGACAACCAAAAGGGGGACCCGGCAAAGGCGGCAGGGCCGCCTTTTTTATGGCTGGTGGATACTCACCGTTTCCTCGCTCTTGGGGATGTTCGGGAACGGGGCCATTTCCAGCGGATTCCCCCGGTTTTTTGAACCCATCCGGCAGGACCTGGGAATCTCCTATGCCTCGATGTCGCTGGTGTTCAGCCTGGCCCGGGCCGAGGGCGGCATGGGCGGCCCGCTGGTGGGGTGGGCGGTGGACAAATTCGGCGCCCGTCCCCTGGTGCTCTGCGGCGGCCTCACCGCCGGAATCGGGCTGATGCTCCTGTCCCGGGCCGACAGCTATTGGGAACTGGTGATACTGTTCGCCGGCGTGGTGTCCATCGGCAAGACCGCCGGACTGGGACAAACGCTGATGGCCGCGGTCAACCAGTGGTTCATCCGCCGCCGCGCGCTGGCCCTGTCCACGTTGATGACCGCCTTCGCCGGCGGCGGCGCCTTCGTGGTGCTGCTGCTGGACCTGGGCATCTCCCAACTGGGTTGGCGGGGCACCGTCTTCTACACCGGCCTGTTCATCACACTGCTAACCCTGCCCGTTGCCTTTATCCTGCGCAGCCGGCCCGAGGACATGGGTTTGCGTCCCGACGGCGACGCGCCGTTGGGAGCAGCCAACCCCGGCGGACGGGCCCGGCCCGCGCCTGCCGAGGAGCGGAACTTCACCGTCCGGCAGGCGATGCGGACCACCACCTTCTGGATGATGCTGGCCGGAGTGATTACCCGGGTCTCGGCCACCAACGCGGTCATCATTCACATTTTCCCCATCCTGGAGTTAAAGGGGCTGGACTCCACGGAGGCCAGCGCCTACGTTTCGGGGATGTTCTTCCTGGCGATACCCCTGCGGTTTCTGCTGGGCGTGGCCGGAGGGCGGTTCTCGTCCCGCAAGATGTTGTTCTGGGGAATGAACCTGGGCGCGGTGGGGCTGTTCGGGCTGTGGGGACTTCCCGGCATGGCCGGGGTTATCGTGTTCATCCTGGGGCTGGCGGTTGTGGAAGGAATAACGTCGGTCAACTGGCTGATGCTGGGCGATTACTTCGGGCGCAGCCGGTTTGCCAGCCTGATGGGAGCGATGAGCGTCTTCCACAACGTCGGGCTGTTCATCGCCCCGATTTTCGCCGGATGGGTGCGGGACAGCACGGATAGCTACGGGCTGGTACTGCTGACCTTCGGGCCGATGTTCATCTTGAGCGCCTGCTTCTTTGCCCTGGCCCGACGGCCCACCCTGCCCGCGCTCACTGAGACAATGCTGGTAGAAGCGCCGGGAAACTGAAAGAAGTCCTTCAAGGGCGTCGTCCGGGGACCTTGGGACGAACGGTTGAGGGCAATTAGGACGAACGATTAGGACGAACGATTTAGAGGGATTTTCCCACGGCGCCGGCGGCGATTCCGTCAATGCTGACAGCATATTGCGCTAATGGTATAATTCCAGCCGGTAAGGAGGTGGCTCTTGCAAGCTATCGATTATATTGCTCCCAACACCATTGACGAGGCCGTCCAGGCGATGGCCTCCAAAGGCGACCGTGCCCGGGCTCTGGCCGGCGGCACCGACCTGCTCGTTCAACTGCGCGGCGGACGCTTCACCGCGGACCTGGTTGTGGATGTCAAGAACATCCCGGAGTTGAACGAAGTTTCTTACGACGCCCAGAACGGGCTGACCATCGGGGCGGCGGCGCCCTGCTATCGCATCTACCAGAATCAGGATGTTGCATCCGTTTACCCCGGTCTGGTTGACTCCGCGTCCCTCATCGGCAGCATCCAAATCCAGGGACGGGCCAGCATCGGCGGAAACCTGTGCAACTCTGCTCCCAGCGCCGACGTAATTCCCAGCATCATCGCCCTGGGCGGCGTGGCAGCCATCACCGGGCCCAACGGGTCCCGGCAAGTGGCGGTGGAGGACTTCTGCACCGGCCCCGGCCGCAACGTGCTGGAACCCGGTGAACTCCTGACGTCCATCCGCATGCCGGCCCCGCAGTCCAATTCCGGCGCCAATTATCTGAGGTTCATACCCCGCAACGAGATGGACATTGCCGTTGCCGGAGTGGGCTCCTCGGTGGTGCTGGACGCCTCGGGTCAAAACTTCGTCTCCGCCCGCATCTCCCTGGCCTCGGTGGCCCCAACACCGGTGTTCTGCCGGGACGCGGGCGAAAGCCTGGCCGGAAAAGCTGTGTCGGACGAGGCGATTGAAGAAGCGGCCCAGAAAGCGATGGCCGACGCCAAGCCCATTACCGACATGCGGGGGACCATTCGCCAGCGCGTTCACCTGGTGGGCGTGTTGACCCGCCGCACCCTCAACACCGCAGTAAGCCGAGCAAGGGGAGAGTAAGAAATGCCCGGATTGGTTCACGTATCAACTACCATTAACGGCAACCAGGCGGATTTCCTGTGCGAACCCCGCCAGAGCTTGCTGGAGTGCCTGCGCGACGTAGTGGGCATGACCGGCTCCAAGGAAGGCTGCAACGACGGCAACTGCGGCGCCTGCACCGTGGTGCTGGACGGACGCATCGTGACTTCCTGCCTGGTGCTCGGGGTCGAGGTCGCGGGCAAGCAAGTCGACACCATTGAAGGAGTCGCCTCCCCGGAGGGGCTGCACCCGGTACAGCAGGCGTTCCTGGAAAACGCCGCCCTCCAGTGCGGCATCTGCACTCCCGGGTTCATCGTCGCTTCCAAGGCTTTGCTGGAAGCGGAACCCGACGCCGACGAAGGGCGCATCCGTCACTGGCTGGCCGGCAATCTCTGCCGCTGCACTGGCTACGACAAGATTATCCGCGCCGTGCTCGACGCCGAAGAACGCATGAAGGCGTAACCCTGCGTTTTCGCCCTAACGCGTCCACGGGCGGAAGCCGCGTGGGAATCGAAGGGACCGCCACTACGAAACTGGTGGCGGTCCCTGCCGGGGCCGGCTTCACGGACTCACTAAGTCATTACGACCCGGAACGGCTCCCCGAAGTTGGTGCGTAACGCACCCAACCTTCAGGCTCGGATGATCGAGCGACACAAGGGGCATGGCCCCGGGCTTTTCCAGCGTTTCCAGAAAGTGATGGCCTTGGGAGTCCTGCTCGTCATCCTGGTTGGTTTCATCGTGCGCCCGGCTTCGCCCCGACTGAGGATGAAGACTTTGACACCTTGGCGAAGAGGCTGGCGGTTTTCTGTTTTGAGGCGCTGCTGGCCTAGCGGCGCGTTCCCCAACAGTTAGGAGGATACGGTAGACTCAAGGGGCGCCGAATGCTGGGCGCGAGCAGTTGCCGGACACTCTCCCTGGCTCTGGCTGCTCGGCATCGCCCCACTCCGGCATCATCCCGTTAGCGTAAACCAGTCTCGATTAACCAGCGATTAACCAGCCCTGAATCAGAGGAGGAAGGTTGTGGCTTCAAACGTAGTCCTTTCCGAAGTGGAGTACAATGTTGTCGGCAAGCGCCCAGTGCGCCCGGACGGGGTGGATAAAGTCACCGGGCGCGCCCAGTACGGGGCCGACCTGCAACTGACCGGCCTGCTGCACGCCCGGGCGCTGCGCAGCCCCCACGCCCACGCCCGCATCAAGTCCATAGACACCGCTGCCGCTGAGGTGTACCCGGGAGTCCGCGCCGTGGTCACGGCCAAGGACCTTCCCTTAGCCTCGTTGAGCCGGGAGGAATTGGGCGGCGACTACCAGCGGCTCAAGTTCGCCAGCGACAACTTCCTGGCCTCGGATAAAGCTCTGTACAAGGGCCACGCCGTCGCCGCCGTTGCCGCGGACAGCATTCACGCCGCTGAGGAAGCGCTCTCCCTGATTAAGGTGGAGTACGAAGAACTGCCCCCGGTCATGGACGTGCAGGCAGCGATGAAGCCCGGCGCTCCCCTACTGCACGACGACCTGCTGCACACCACCTACATGGGCACTGCGTCCGACGATCCCAGCAACGTGGCAGCTTATCTCAAGTTTGAGAAGGGCGACATTGAACAGGGATTCGCCGCCGCGGACGTGGTGGTGGAGCGGGAGTTCGAGACGGCCTCGGTCCACCAGGGTTACATCGAACCCCACAACGCCACTGCCTTCTGGAACTCCGATGGCCAATTGAATATCTGGTGCAGCACCCAGGGTTCTTTCGTGGTGCGGGCCAACACCGCCGACGTGCTGCGCGTCCCAGTGTCCCGGATCAAGGTCATACCAATGGAAATTGGCGGCGGGTTCGGCGGCAAGGTCACCTTCTACCTCGAACCCGTGGCGGCCCTGCTGTCCCGGATTACTGGGCGGCCCGTCAAGCTGTTAATGGGCCGCACCGAGGTCTTTGAGGGTTCCGGCCCGGCGCCGGGCGCTTGGATGAAGGTCAAGATGGGGGCCACGCGGGACGGGAAGATTACCGCCGCCCAACTCAGCCTGGCCTTCGAGGCAGGGGCCTTCCCCGGCTCCCCGGTAATGCCGGGCACAACCTGCGGGCTGGCTTCCTATGACCTGGAAAACGGCACCGTCGAGGGTTACGACGTGGTGGTCAACAAGCCCAAGACGGCGGCCTACCGCGCCCCCGGCTCGCCCCAGGCTGCCTTCGCCGTTGAGTCGGCGGTGGACGAGCTTTGCCAGAAGCTGGACTTGGACCCGGTGGAGTTTCGCCTGCGCAACGCCTCGAAAGAGGGCACCCGCAAGATTGAAGGGCCGGTTTTCCAGAAGGTCGGCTTGGTGGAGTGCCTGGAAGCCGCCCGGAACCACGAGCATTACCAGACCCCGCTGACCGGGCCCAACCGGGGCCGGGGCATCGCCGCCGGGTTCTGGATGAACCGGGGCTTCCATTCCAGTTGCAACATCACGGTCAATCCCGACGGTACGGTCAGCCTCGTCGAAGGTTCGGTGGACATCGGCGGGACCCGGGCTTCCATTTCCCAGCAGGCGGCGGAAACCCTGGGCATCCCCTACGAGGACGTAAAGCCGACGGTGGTTGACACCGATTCGGTGGGATACACCATGGTAACCGGCGGCAGCCGTACCACCTTCGCCACCGGCTGGGCTGCCATCCTGGCCGCCGAGGACGTGAAGAAGCAGATGGTGGAGCGGGCGGCCAAAATCTGGGATACGTCCGCCGACAACGTGGAATACCAGGACGGCGTCATTTCGCACCTGTCCGACCCGGAGTTGCGGATGACCTTCAAGGAGCTGGCCCGCCGGATATACCCCACCGGTGGGGCGATCACCGGCACCGCCAGCCTGGACCCGCCAGGCGAGGGCAACTCCTTCGGCGTTCACATCGCCGATGTGGAAGTGGACCCCGACACTGGCAAGACCACCGTTTTGCGCTACACCGCCATTCAGGACGCGGGCAAGGCGGTGCATCCCAGCTACGTCGAAGGACAGATGCAGGGCGGTGTGGTGCAGGGCATCGGCTGGGCGCTCAACGAAGAGTATTTCTTCAACGACCGGGGGCAAATGGTCAACTCCAGCTTCCTGGACTACCGGATGCCCACCAGCCTGGACCTGCCGATGATTGACACGGTGATTGTCGAAGTAGCCAACCCCGGCCACCCCTACGGAGTGCGGGGCGTTGGCGAAGTGCCGATAGTCCCCCCGCTGCCGGCGGTGGCCAGCGCCGTGTCCCGGGCCATCGGCGTCAGGATGCAAAAGCTGCCGGTCAATCCGGGGGCCATCCTGGAAGCCAAGTGGTCCCAAGAGCAATAACCCGGCTGTCCCGAACGCTTTCGGCAACCCAAGGGAACTTATGGTTGGGGCGGTGTCGCCACCGCCCTGCCTGTTAAATCAACCCGCATCGTTCAACCCATTCGCCCCGAAGTCCCCGAAAGACTTCTTAAACCACCATCGGGAGTCATGCCGTGGCAACCGTATTTGTTCCGACAATGCTCCAGTCCTTCACCAACGGCGTCAAACAAGTTGACGTCGAAGCCGCCAACGTCCGGCAGGTGCTGGACCGCCTGGACGAGATATACCCGGGACTGAAGGAGCGTCTGGTGGAGGACGGCCAAATCCGCAGCAACCTGGCCGTGGCCATTGACGGAGAAGTCGCCCGCCTGGGCATGATGGAGCGCGTTGCCCCCAACAGCGAAGTCCACTTCGTGCCGGCCATCGGTGGAGGTACCGGCAGTTGACCGGTCTAGGGAGCTCGGGAGACAAACCCCGGGATGACTGACCGGACATCACCTATCAATGAGTTATTTCCGATGACAGATCACGACGGCCCCGACCTTTTTGCTTCGACTCCGTTGCCTCATCCGTGGACGCTGTATGAGTGTCCAGGCAAGTGCTGGCACGACGAAGTTTTCTATGACCCCGAGGAATTGGTTTGGGCCGCCTTTGTAGGGGATACTACAACCCGTCAGTCAATCAAGGCCATGCCAATAGAGAAGCCGGGTTTCTTCTGCCATCTTTGTATATCTATCGCTCGACAATCCGTAGAGGGTGTTGGACTACCAGAACTGGTCATCACTGGCCCAACCCTGGGAGACCAGATCAGGCGAAGACAACCCCCCAATGGGACTTGACCTCTGCCAATCCCTTCGGACCGGGGAAATTTACCTTGACACCGGTACGCTCTGCCCTTAACATCTAAGGGTTGAGGTTGATTATGGACTACGCAATTTTCAAGACCGGCGGCAAGCAGTACCGGGTTAAGCCCGGAGATGTGCTTGACGTGGAAAAGCTGTCTGTGGACGTGGGATCCACCACCGAGTTTGACCACGTTCTGGCGATTTCGGAACAAGGTGAAGTCGAATTCGGCGCGCCCACCGTCGTCGGCGCCAAGGTCGTGGCCCGGGTCGAGTCCCACTACAAGGACCGCAAGGTCATGGTCTTCAAGTACAAGCCCAAGACCCGTTACCGGCGCAAGCGGGGGCACCGGCAGAATTACACCCGCCTGTTAATCCAGGACATCCAGGCAGGAGGCTAACGTACCATGGCCCACAAAAAGGCAGGGGGAAGCTCCAACAACGGCCGTGACAGCAACGCCAAGCGATTGGGCGTCAAACGGTACGGTGGCCAGAAGGTTTCCTCGGGTTCGATATTGATTCGTCAGAGGGGCACCAAAATCATGCCGGGTACCAACGTGGGCTTGGGCCGGGACCACACCCTCTTCGCCACCATTGACGGCGAGGTCAAGTACGAATGGGCGTACAAGGGCAAGCGCCGGGTCAGCGTCTACCCGGTCTAGGGAACTGTCTCAAAGCAATTCCCCACTTCCACCAATCCGGTCAAGGCAGGTACGCACCAACAGATGAAGACAGAAATCCACCCCCGGTTTTACACCTCTACCGTGACTTGTTCCTGCGGGAACGTCTTTGAGACGGGCGCCACCAAACCGACGCTCCGCGTTGAGGTATGCAGCAAGTGCCACCCGTTTTATACCGGCGAACAGCGAATCGTGGACAGCCAGGGGCGCATCGAACGTATGCGCCGCCGCTACAACCTTTCCTAAGAGCCATTCGGGTTTCCAGGAATTTGCGAGGGCTGAACGCAGCCCTCTTTTCTTGTTGGCAATGAGCTTGTTAATTTTCGGGCAAGGCAACAAGGAAGCCTTTCGAGGGCCTCACTACGAACGGTTTAACAGGACTTCCCTAATGACGAATCCCCTCAACCCCGCCCAAGCCGACCGGAGCTTCCATGTCCCGGCAGCCTAACTTTGTCTACGGCGGGCAGGCCGTCATCGAAGGGGTGATGATTCGGGGCCGCACCCATTACAGCCTGGCGGTCCGGCGCAAGGATGGGGGCATCACCCACACCCAAGCCCCGTTGAACTCGCTGCTCACCGGCGTCCTGCGCCGCATCCTCTTTGTGCGGGGCATGGCGGTGCTGCTGGAAACACTGCTGCTGGGAATGAAGGCGTTGCAGCAGTCGGCAAATATGTCCATGGCGGACTCGGAGGGGCAGGCCGAGGAAGAAATGTCGGGGATGGCCCTGGGGGTGACGCTGGCCGTGTCCCTAACCCTGGGCATCGGCATATTCTTCGTGCTGCCATTGCTGATTGTCTGGCTCATCGACCCCTTCATTTCCTCCCACCTGCTCAGCAACACCATTGAAGGGCTGCTGCGTTTGGCCATCGTCGTGGGCTACATCTGGGGCATCGGGTTCCTCAACGACATCCGGCGCGTGTATGCCTATCACGGGGCCGAGCACATGACCGTCCACGCCTACGAGGCCGGACTGCCGCTAAACATCGCCAACGTGCGCAAGTTCGGAACGCCGCATCCGCGCTGCGGGACCGCTTTTCTGCTGACCGTAGTGCTGGTCTCCGTCATCGTGTTCGCCTTTCTGGGGCGGCCCGATTTCGAGTGGCGCATCCTGTCCCGCATCGTGCTGTTGCCCGTCATCGCCAGCGTCAGCTATGAAATCATCCGGTTCAGCGGGGTACACCAGACCTGGCCCATCGCCCGCGCCCTGGCGGCTCCGGGTCTGCTGTTGCAGCGGTTGACCACCCGGCAGCCCGACGACGGCCAGATAGAAGTCGCCATTACCGCAATGGAGCTGGCCATCGCCGCCGACGCCGGGCAGGAATACCAGGCCGGAAGCCCGGCGCCTTCCGAGACTGCCGGCGTGGAAGACGCGTAGCCGGTCTCCGGGTAAAAAGCCCTTCAAGCGTCTCGGGGGCGAAGGGATTGCGTGGGAATGCCCTGTTCCCCAGGGTTCAGGGTCTTTTAATTGTTCCCCGTAATTCTTCGGCAAGCTCAGCACTGAGCTTGCCGGACTATCCCAATTTAGGGGGTTTGGGGGATGAATCCCCCAACGGAGCCCCGTACCCCGGAAATTAAAAGACCCTGTCCGGGGGTTCTCGTGCGGTTACCGATTGGGCCGCTCTTTGATACAATGGGGCCGCTTGGGATGTCGTGGTCCCGGTGGTTCCGGCCCCGGCGCCGTGATTGAGATTAACCCGGCGAGATTGACCCGGAGGGACAGACGATGATGCACGAACCGGATATGTGCGAGTCTTGCGGCCGGGAACTCAGCAACTGGCAGCCGGATATATACTCGCCGGGGGTTACCGGGCAGCAGCAGGATATGCGGGCTCTAGCCGCCCAAAACCTGAAGCGTCAAAATGATGCCATGGACAAGCTGACCGGCCAGTTGGACGAAATCCTGGAGTTGGCCCGCACCGGCGCCGTGGATACCAGGCAAATCGTCGAACAGTTGGACGCCCTGCGCCAAAACCTGACCCCCCGCCACGGCCTTTGCATTGACCGGGCCTGCGCCATGTGCCGGGTGCATGAAGAAGCCATCAAAGAGCACGTCCTGATCTACGTGGACTGGCGCGTCCCGGGCACCATCCAGAAACTCCAGCAAGCCCGCCACCGCAACTGAACCCCGCCGGCAGGGGTCAACGTCTGGACGCTATCCGTTCGTTCTGACGGACCCTAAGGACTTCCTCAACCGGCTTCCCGGTTGAACGCCCTCGCTGCTGGACCCCCGAAATGTTTTCTAGTGAGCCACCTTGATTAGCTGGTACAGGTGCCGGTATAGCTTGGCTGCGTCGCTGGCCAGGTGCAGCCAATTTCGGCCCAGACCCGGGCGCACGTGGTCGAAGATGCTGGTCTCGGTGTAGAGTACGTTTCCCCGCTCGGTCACCGCTGCTGCAAACCGGCGTGACTCACCCACCGGAATCAGCTTGTCTCCCACGTCGTGCATTATCAACAGCCGGGCCAGCAGGCCGCTAGTGTGAGCGCGCGGCGATATGCTTTCCAGCTCCTCTTGAAACCGTGGGGGCATCATTTCCAGCAGTTCCCGAGCGCGTTCCGGGGTTGTGCCTTCCAGCAACTCCCTGACCAACGGCGCCGCTCCGGTCAACTCCGGCAGGGCGGCGGCATCGGACGCATCGGCGGCTCCCGCGAACCGCCCGGCCAGAGCCGCCCGTTGCACCGGGTCTTCCACCACTTCCAGCAGCTCGTTGGTAAACACCCGGCGGGGCAGAGGGTCAACCTCCCAAGGGTCCGTTTGCATCTCCGCGCCGTGGGTTTGGGCGCCTACAAACTGGGAGCCGCTGGCAATCTGTGCGAACAGGTCCTGGGCGTCAAAGTAAGCCCCCATGGAGTTGACGAACAGCACGTCGCGGTTAATTCGCGGGTCCGACGCCGAGACCATGGCGAAAGAGCCGCCCACCGAGAACCCGCCCATCCCGACCCGTTCCGGCTGAACGAACCCCAGGCCGGACAGGAACCGGAACGCCCAGACCAGGTTTTCTATCTCGTCGGAGTCTACGTTGGCCTGCTGTCCCATGGTCGGCGACCAGTGAATCAGGGTGACGAACCCGGCCCGGGACATGGCGTGACCAAGGTTGACGACCGCCGGGTCGTCCCGTCCGGCGGCGTTGGCCCCCAGGAACAGCAGGACCGCAGCGCGGGGGTGATTGTCGGGAATCCGGTACAGGTCGGCGACCAGTTGTCCCTCCGGGCCGGGGTAGCGAACTTCTTCCCTGACCGGTTCTCTGGTGAACCACGATTGCGGCTTGACCGGAACCTCCAGCACTTGCAGCACGAAAAGGACGGTGTGGAAACCGGCCCGCACCTGCGGAAAGGCAATGAAAGCGATGACCGACAGGACCAGGAATACCGCCGCTGCCAATGCCAGTGGTCTTACGACCTTCAGGAGAATCCATCGTAATGTTCGCTGCAATGCTCGCCGGATAATACCCACGCCTGAATGCCTACACCTTGACCCTGGAAATCATGCCCGCCGAGATCAGCCGGGTTGCCGCCATGACCAGGAACACCGCCGGCCAGGGACTGCCCGCCAGGTCCAGCCAAACGCTGAAGACGATGGCCTGCATTCCGGCGTAGGCATACCCGTGGGCGTCCACCAGCCCGGAAGCCGTGCCGGACATCCGGCGTCCGGCCAGGTCAACGGCGATGGTGGCGATGGGCGACAGTCCCATGCTAACCCCGCCGGCCAGCATCAACGCCGCGCCGAGATAGGCGTTGGACGGCGGCGCCGCGGCGACGGCCACCAGGGCAGCGGCGCTGCCGGCGCAGGAGACTATCAGCATGGGCCGGCGGGAGCTGGACAGCCAGCGGTCCGAGATGATGCCGCCAACGGGCGGGGCCAGCAGGTAACCCAGGGGCAGCAGCAGGGTCAGGATGATGGTGGACTCGATAGTCAGCCCGCCGGCCTCGTGGTAGTAGATGGGGACCCAGGTGGTCAACCCGTACCGCACCACGTTTTCCAGACCCTTGACGTGGGATGCCAGATGAAACCTGGGCTGGGAAAGCAGCTCCCGGTAGGGCCCGAGCCCCCGCAGACGCTCGGCGGGCAGCGCCTCGGGCTCCGCCGATACCTGGTGGTCTTCCACGTACTCCGGCAGTCCCACGTCGGATGGCCGGTCACGGGACAGCAGGTAGAAGGCCACGCCCGCCAGCAGGATGATTAGCGGGGGGTAACGAAAGGCCGCCCGCCACCCAAATTCGACCCCAACCCAGCCGGAAATCCACCACATCATCAGCATGGCCCCGCCGGAGGCCGTGCCGACGATGCCCAGGGCCATGCCCCGTTCGCGCCGCGGCCACCACTGGGAAATCATGCTGATGGCCGGCGCCCAGCACGCGGCGTTGACGAACCCGTTGATGCCCCAGGGAATCGCAATGGCCGCGGCCGACGTGCCGAAGCTGGTAATCCAGTTGAACAGGACGGTGAAGACTGCGCCCAGCAACACCCACAGCCGCAGACCGTAGCTTTCCGCCAGTCTGCCGTGGACCAGGTCTCCCAGTCCGAACCCCCACAGGAGCAGGGCGTTGATCAGGCCAATCTCAACATAGCTGAGGGCCAGTTCCTCCCGGATCAGGGGCGCCATCGGCCAGAAGTTGAACCGGCCCAGGTAGACGAAGATGTAGAAAAATCCGAAGGCCAGCAGCACCTGCCACTTCCAGCGATGGTAACGAGGAGGCAGGTCTTGGTACTCCGTGGAGGATGCTTCGCCGCCGGCATGGCTCATTGACGATACGCAGGAACCTGGGTTGGAAATCCAGCCGTCCCGATTTTAGCATTTTGCAAGGAAAAGGACTTCCTTGTTGACTGGTCCAACATGGGACTTTCACGCCGAGGTTTGAGGTAGGTCCGAAAATGACCGCCGCCGGCCCTGGAACAACCGGGGCCGGCGGCGATAAGGTTGCGTTTTGTTGGGGCGAGGCGTTTGCCGGTTAGCTCTTGGTCAGGAGCAGCCCCTTGGCGTCGGACAGCAACTCTTCGTCGGACTTGGAGAGGTCGAGAGGGTCGCCGTGGGGTTGGGGAACCGGGAAGCCGGTGCGGTAGTACAGTTCCACCCGGTTGCCTTCCGGGTCGAAGAAGTACATACCGAAAGCGTTGCCGTGGCTGACGATGCGGTCAATTTTCATCTGCTCGTCGTCCAGGGCCCGCTTGTACTCCCGGAGGTCCTGAATGGTGGGCACCTTGAAGGAAATCTGCTGGATAATCTGCGTGTCGTCGTCGGACTTCCGGCCCTTCATCAACACAAACTCGTGGTGTTCCGAAACCGGGTCGGAACTGAGGAAGCACATACCCCGGCCTTCCAGATCTTCATCGGCCACCTGCAATCCAATAACCCGGGTGTAGAAGTCCCGCATCTTCATCAAGTCATGGGCATAGATGCCCACGTGTCCCAGTCCTGCGGTTCGCGCCATGGTTTTCCCTCCGTTTCTAGTGGCGTGCCACCTGAAAATAGCTTCCGCTGGTTACCATGCAATTATAACATCAAAGGGCAAGGCTTCAGCCCCGGCGCTTCTGTCCTGCGCTTGGGACAAGCCGGACTTCACGGGCCGACTTCCTGAAATCATGCCGGAGGCTTTACGGAGGGCAGGCGGCCCTGACCATCCGGTCAATCCGGTCCAGCATGGGGGTTATGTCCCGGGACGAGTCAACCGTCAGGTGGGGCCGGGATATGGACTCCTGCCCGGGGCGCAAGCGGCAATATATCTCCCAATCGGCGTCGGAGTAACCCGCCGGGTCCACCCCGGCGCTGCGGTCCCTCAACCGTCGGCGGACCAGGCGGTCCGGGGCGGTAAAGGCCACGATGGAAAAGGGAGTTCCCGTGCGTCCGGCTATGTCGTAGACGGTGTTGCGGAAGCCGTCGGTCAGGTTGGTGGCGTCGAAGATGACCCGGTATCCCGACAAAAGCAGTTCCTCAATCAACCCGTGGCAGGCGGCGAACACCCGGACGTGCTCGTCCCGGGTGTACTCGGGCCGGGCCACCAGGGTCTTGCGGGTACGGTCGCTGCCGATCACCAGAAAGGGTCGGCGTAGGGCCAGGCAGCGGGCAAAGTGGGACTTGCCGGTGCCGGGCAGCCCGCTGAGCATCACCAGGTAGGGTCCCCGGCAGCCGTCCCAGCGGTATGTGGACAAGTCGGGAGCCAAGGCGCGGCGCAGGGAGCGCACGTCGCGCAGCGTCTGGGTAGCAGAGGGTTCTGACTGCCCGGGTACGGTCAATCTTCCGACCTTTGCGCGCTGGGCGGGAAACGAGCCGGAGTACCGGTCAGGCCAGGGCCCGCTTCAGGACAACCCGGATTAGCTCCAGCAGGATTATCGCCACCATAGGGCTGAAATCCAAGCCCCCTAAGGTGGGCAGCACCCGGCGGATGGGACCCAAAATCGGCTCGGTCACCTGGCCCAGCGCTTGATAAATGTTGACCAAGGTGGAGTTGGGCGAACGTCCCAACAAAGGGATGACGAAGGACAGGATTATGCGCCCCAGGATGGCGATGAATAACAGGTTGAAAATCCAGTCAACCACAGTCAGCAGCAGGCTATCCAAATGCGTCTCCCGTTACCCCTGGCCCAGCCGGATGGACTTCAGGTAGGCTGCGTTTACGGCGTTGACCAGCGCGGCGGGCACTCCGGCCTGCTCCAGGGCCTGGAGGCCTTCTGCGGTGGTGCCGCCGGGGGAGACCACCATGTCCTTGAGTTCTCCCGGATGCTTGCCGGTGTCCATGACCAACCGGGCGCTGCCGTAAACGGTTTGCAGCGCCAGAGTGCGGGCCATGTCCCGGGGCAGGCCGACGTAAACCCCCGCGTCGATTAGCGCTTCGATAAACAGGAAAACATAGGCGGGGCCGCTGGCGCTCAGGGCCGTAGCCATGTCCAGGTACTTTTCATCGTCCACGTAAATTTGTTCGCCGACGGTGTTCAGGATGGAGCGGGTCAGCTCCCGCTGGTCGTCGGAAACCTCCGGCGAGGCGGTCCACAGGCTCATGCCGTGGCCAATTTGGGCCGGGGTGTTGGGCATGACCCGGATTATGCGGGCGTGGTCCAGGGTTTGGGACAGGGTGGACATTTTGGCGCCGGCGATAATGGACGCGACGGCCTGCCCGTCCTGCAACTGGCCCCGAAGTTCTTGCCCCGCTTTGGGCAAGTCCTGGGGTTTGATGGCCAGCACCCCCAGGTTGGCATCCCGGGCGGCCTCCCCGTTGTCGGCCACGGCCGATACGCCGTACCGCTCTGCTAGGTAATCGCGCCGGGCAGGGACGGGTTCGCCAACGCTGATGTCTCCCGGTTGGGCCAACCCCGAGGACAGTATCCCGCCTATGATGGCCTCGGCCATGGTGCCGCCGCCGATAAATGCCAGTTTCATTTATTCCGTCCGATTGTTGCGTCCGATATTCGGTCCGAGGGTCTGCCCGAAATAGAGTCGGTGTGAAGGGTCTGCCCGGTTTGCGGTGGGCCTCCGATTTGGCCCGGTCAATTATATCACCCCTGAAACCACGGGGAGCCGGCCCGGCGGTTTTGGGTCAGGGCAATCGCGTTATAAATCCGCCGTGTAATTGGTGTTCCTTTGGTTGGTACTGCGGTCAAATTTGCCGGGATTTGGGGACGGACCCTGGGAAAATGGGGCGGGGAGGCGAAAAAGCCGAGAATATACGACAAAAGGCGACATTTGATGACATTTGAGCGTGGAGTCGGAGGTTTTTTGTCGCAGATTGTCGTGTAAATGTCCGCTGATGTCGCGGAAATGTCGCCTTTTGTCGCCCTTTTGTCGCCCCTGGGGCACCGGGGGATAGGCCAGGAGGTTTTAAGCACGGAAGGTTTTTCTGTCCCAAAGTGTCCCATTTGCGCGTGGGGTGCGATTGCCCTGGGCAACATTTCCGGGCGGCCCCACTCCTCAACGATATAAAAATAAAAACGATAGGATTATGGTAGCGGGGAGACGCCGGAGTTGGAAAGGAGCAAGTGTCAGGGTATTCCAAAACAATCATAACGCGATTGCCCTGGGTTGCCAGTAACTGTTCAGGGTTGAGGGGGGCAGAGTGGCTGATGGCGGAATATGGGGTTGGGTTACGTTGGGGGATTCATCCCCCAAACCCCCTAAAAAGTGGCAGTTGGATGAAAGCCTTGGCTGAAACCAATTCATCTCACCAAGTCTGAACTGTTATGGTTGCCCCGGTGGATGCGGGGGACGAACGAGTTGGAAGGAAGTCCTTCGAGAACCTCGGGACGGACTATTCCGAGCAAGGAAGTCCTTCGGGAGAGCCTCAGGATGAGCGATTACCAAGATAGCTGCTTGCCCGGTCAGAACTCGGCCAGTCCGTTGCCCTTGGCCAACCCCACCGCCAGCCGGATGGACTCCAACATACTCACGTGGTCGGCGACGCCCTGGCCGGCGATGTCGAAGGCGGTGCCGTGGTCAACCGACGTCCGCACGAAGGGGATGCCCAGGTTGGCGGTGACGCTCTCCTCAAACCCGTAGACCTTGACGGGAATGTGGCCCTGGTCGTGAAACATAGCCAGCACGACGTCATAACGGCCCTGGATGGCCTGGTGAAACACGCTGTCCGCCGGCACGGGGCCGGTGGCGTCAATGCCCAACTCCCGGGCGGCATTGACCGCCGGGGCGATTTCCTCGGCTTCCTCATGGCCCAGCAACCCGCCGTCGCTGTTGTGGGGGTTGAGCGCCGCCACGCCGATGCGGGGGGCCGGGAATCCCCACTTTACGAAGCTGTCACGGGTTATCTGGAGAAACTCCACGATGCGGTCCTGCTTCACGTAGTCGCAGGCCACCCGCAGCGAGCGGTGGGTGGTGAGGTGGACGACCCGAAGGTTTTTGGCCATCAACATGGTGGGTACGTGCGTGGCCCCGCACAATTCCTGGAGCAGTTCGGTATGGCCGATGGACTCGTACCCGGCCAACGCGGCGGCTTCCTTGTTCAGGGGAGCGGTGGCCATGCCGTCCATAATCCCGGCAAGGCAAAGCTGGCCGGCCTTGGACACCCATTCCATAGCCGCCTTGCCGCAGGCGACGCTGATTTGCCCGACGGTGATGTCCTCGGGGTTGAGGTTGTGGATGTCCACCACGTCTACGACGGCCGGGTCTTCGCCGGCGGCGGTGGGGTCGCCGGTCTCGTTGATGCGCAGGGGCAGGCCGGTAAGTTCGACGGCCTGGCGCATGGCGAAGGTGTTGCCGATGACCAGGGGGCGGCAACTGGCGTAGACCTGCGGGTCGGCCAGGGCCTTGACCACAACTTCCGGCCCGATGCCGCAGGGGTCGCCCATAGTAATGGCAATGGCAGGCTTTTCGGCGTTAGACATATTGCTCCTCAACGATTCGTCGGATTGTGGCAGGACCAACGTGGGATAAGAGGCTACGGGGTATGGGAGCGGATTCGCTCGGGGTAATAGAAAACCATTGCTTGGTGGTACTCATCCCTGCCCCACGAAAGAGCTTCCGCTGGCACATTGGTGGGCCTCGGGTTGCCCCGCTGTTCCAACATCAAAGGAGCAGTGCCAACCAAAGTTGAAGAGCCTTTCAAAGCCCGAGTCACCAACTTGAGGCTGTCCATGGGAACTACAGAAGGGCTAGGAACACCGCAATTGGACCTCCCTCGGTCACTCCATTGCAATCTGAGGGTCTCAGAACCCGGTAGCGGCGGTTTCCAGACACTCATAACCGCTACTTCCGGCATAAGCTTGATCATGCGCCGGGCGGTGGCGGTCATGGATGCGTCGTATGCACGGCTTAGCGTTCGCAGACTCCTTAACGACCAGCCTTCCATCCAAGCGTCTTCTTCGAAGGCAAGCCTGGGCATCAGGATTTCAGCGGCTATCGCATCGCAAAGCCGCTCTTCCTCGTCTTCAGACCCACTGCGATATTGAGGAATGAGATGGGCCTTGTCGGAAACTCCTGCTCTGTGCAACAACAAGTGGCCTAGCTCGTGAGCCATCGAAAACCGTTGTCTTGTCCTATAGGTCGTTCTGTCTCCCTCTTTCAGAATAACCGTATAGCCATCCCGGTTTGGCAACAGCATGGCCTCTGCACTGATATCCCGCTCGACTATCGAGGTTACACCCCATTGACGTGCAAGGACCCGTAAATCAGCCATACAAGCCAACGCTTCCAATCGGAACGCCTCTGTGATCGCTGATAGCACTTGCTCATTGTTGCTGTTCATAATGGCCGCCAAGACTAAACGGTTTTGTTTTATCATGGCTCGGACAGGAACTGCTCCAGCAAGAACTCAAGCTCGTTCGGGGTCAGGTTCTTATTCCTGAAACTGGCATCTCGGGCAAAATTCTCGAACGCTTTAATTAGATCGGGATTTCCACGGAACTTGGTTTCGGCAAATTCGGCTATCTCGTCTGGAAATCCATCATTCCCACTCAAAATATGCTCAGGTTTAACCTGCAAAACCTCGGCGATATGCTCCAAAAAAGGACCGAACGGTCTAATCTTTTCAGACTCCATGCCGATCAAGCTGTCCAAACTGATACCAACCCGGTCTGCTAATTCGTCTTGGCTGATACCCGATTCTGCGCGAAGCCTCTGGATCCTCTGGCCAACTTTTTCTTGATTCATAGTGTTTTCCTCGGTTAGAAGGTTAGCATTTGATTTTGGTGGTCTGCGTAGCCGTTTGGCACAAACTCGATGCACTCCACCCTAACGACCTGTCGCCTTGGGCGGAGCAACTAAAACCTGGTCTACCCCTAATCGCACTTGTTCCAGCCGCAGAAGGTGTCGGCGCAGCTCAGGCAGCCTTCCCGGAATTCGACCGGGCCGTTGCAGTCGGGGCAGCGGTGGGACGACTGGTAGCCGCCTTCCTTCCACGCCACCACCTCGGTCATAAACCGCAGTTGGGTTGCCTCGGGTTCGGGGACGGTGGAACCGTCGGTCCCGCGGGCGTGCAACCGCAGGTGACGCTCCAGCGCCAGGGCCACCGCATCGGGGGCAGAGCGTACCAGCGTACCCTCGTCCCACGCCGGGCAGCAGGTTATCCCCCGCAGGTGGTCCACAATGTTCTGGGCGTCGATTCCGGACCGCAGGGCCAGCGATACCAGACGCGAGATGGCCTCCAACTGGGCCGAGTCGCAGCCGCCGGCCTTGCCGAGAGTGCTGAACAACTCGAAGGGCTGCTGCTGGTCGTCGAAATTGACGGTGATGTACATATTGCCGTGGCCGGTGCGGACCCGCTCGGTTACGCCGTGAATCTCCCGAGGCCGAGCGCGGGTGGCCCGATAGGTGGGCGCTTCCTCGACCGGGGCATCCGAGCCATGCTTGGCGGTGTCGCCGGTGCTCAGCACCTGCTCGGACTTGCTGCCGTCCCGGTACACGGTGATTCCCTTGCATCCGGTCTCGTAGGCCAGCATATAAGCCTGGGAAACGTCGCCGGTGGTGGCGTCGTAAGGGAAATTGATGGTCTTGGACACCGAGTTGTCGGTGTGGGTCTGGAAGGCCGCCTGCATCCGAACGTGCCACTCCGGGGAGATGTCGCGGGAGACCCGGAAGATGTCCTTGACCCAGCCGGGAACGTCCAGCTCCTCCAGGCTGCCGGTCTCGGCCAGTTGCTCCATTAACTCCTGGGAGTAAAACCCCTCGCTCCGCGCCACGGCCTCGAAGTAGGGGTTGACCTCGACCAGCCGGGTGCGGTCCATGACGTTGCGGACGAAGGATAGGGCGAACAGGGGCTCGATACCGCTGGACGCGCCGGCGATGATGCTGATGGTGCCGGTGGGGGCGATGGTCACCGGGGCCGAGTTGCGCATTAACCTGGTCTCGCTGCTCTCGCTGCCCTGGTTGTAGACGCTGCCTTCCCAGGATGGGAAAGGCCCGCGCCGTTGGGCCAGCTCGCCGGAGCTGCGGTAGGACTCTTCCTGGACACGCCCCATGACCTCCTCGGCCAGTTGCAGGGCCTCTCCCGAGTCGTAGCGCAGCCCTAGCTCCACCAGCAAGTCGGACCAGCCCATGACGCCGACGCCGATGCGCCGGGTGG
Source organism: Dehalococcoidia bacterium (assembly GCA_965262735.1). Lineage (GTDB taxonomy): Bacteria > Chloroflexota > Dehalococcoidia > Lucifugimonadales > UBA3495 > CATOSK01. Next base: position 2,254,436 of record CBDHFS010000002.1, read on the forward strand.
TGCGGCTCATTTCGGCAATCCGTTGGATGGGATAGTTGTTCATGTCTATAACGTTGTCCAGCAGATGCACCGCAGTGCGCACCACCCGGGCCAGCCGGTCCCAGTCAATTCTCACATCATCGTCGGTGTAGCGCACCATGCGCGCCAGGTTAATCGAGCCCAGGTTGCAGGACTCGTAGGGAAGCAGGGGCTGCTCGCCGCAGTTGTGGACGTAGAAGCCGTTGGCGTCAAAAGCGTTGCAGCCCGGAACACTGACGTCGAACACATCCTCCGAACCGTCAGACTCGACAGACTCCACTCTCGCTACGAACCGCTCCCGGTTGAGCCGGCGTTGGTAGTCTCCCAATAGACCATCCAGCTTCGCCTGCTTCTCCCCATCGGCGAAACCGACGAGTTCGGCAAACCGGGCGATATTCTCGTTGGAAATGACCAGCTCGTGCTGGGCCTGAGTCGGATAGAGACGGTGTCCGCCGTGACCGTCGGGCAGCAGGCTGTGGCCAGCGGGACGCCGCTCCCGGTAAATTCGCGAGGCGATGCCCAAACGAAGCAGCATCCGCTGGACTGCCTCAAGGCGTTCCGCGCCGCTCTGGGACAGTCGAACACTTACACCCTTTTCCTGGGAGCCGCCCACGGTCCCGTCGGCGTCGAAGAACCCGCGCAAGAATCCCTGGTAGAAAGCGCTGGACGTCTTCTCAATGGCGGGAGTGATTCCCTTCTTGCCGGGCGTCATACCCAAGTCTCGGGCGAGGTTACGAACGGCGGCCGGACTCAGACGGTATTCACCCCGGCCGGGGACTTCCATCCAACCGGCGTAATCGCTGCGGTGGGGCAGGGTCAGGGTTGCGGCCAAAGCCGTTTCCATCACCGCAACGGCTCCGGGCCGTTCCGACGTCCCGACAGCCATGCCGGTACCCGGCCAAGCGCTGATTACGGCTTTGTCGTCTTTAATCGTGCCGTCGCCAACCAGCAGGCCGATAAGGTAACCTTCCGCTTCGGTATATTCGCCGGACCATTGGCTGGCCTGCCGGTGGTCGTGCAGACGGACTTCGTCGCCGGGTTTCAGGTCTCGCGCGGCAGTCCAGGCGTATTGGACCTGATACCGGGTGCGTTCCACGACTTTGCGGACCAGATGGTCCTCGGTAAGAAGGACGCAAAAGCCTTCCCCGGTGGTCAGTTTGACGATTCGTTTCGTTCCGGTAGGGAAGAAGCCGCGGTTTCCGCTGTCAAACTCGTGTCCATCCACCATCGCCGTAAATTGGCGGCCTACCAGTTCGTTCACCTGCCGAGGGCCTTCGGATGTCTGAACCCAGGTATCCGCGGTTACGCAGGGATTGGTCGACTCTATGTCGCCCAGCTGCGGGTTGGGGTTGCCCCGGTTGATGCGGTCTAGGAACACGATGCCGGGGTCGCCGGTCTGCCAGGCCAGCTCGACTATCTGTTGGAAGACGTCCCGGGCGTTGAGGGTGCCCACGACCTGCTGACTGCGGGGATTTACCAGGTCGTAGTCCTGGTTGTTCTTTACCCGCTCCATGAAGTCCTCGGTGACGGCCACCGAGATGTTGAAGTTGGTCAGGTGAATGCCGTCCTCTTTGGACCGGATGAACCGCAGGATGTCGGGGTGGTCAACGTTGAGGATGCCCATGTTGGCGCCGCGGCGGGTGCCGCCCTGCTTGACCACATCGGTGGCGGCGTCGAAGGCGTTGATGAAGCTGACCGGTCCCGAAGCCACGCCGCCGGTGGAACCCACCACGTCGCCCTCGGGCCGCAGCCGGGAGAAGGAAAAGCCGGTGCCGCCGCCGCTCTTGTGAATCAGGGCGGTCTCCTTGACCTTGGAGAAAATGGAGTCAAGGGAGTCGCCCACTGGCAGGACGAAGCAGGCGGAGAGCTGCTGAAGCTCGCGGCCCGCGTTCATCAGCGTGGGCGAGTTGGGCAGAAACTCCAACCGGCGCATCACGTCGTAGAACTCGTCCTCGACGGCCTGCCGGTCCGACTCGGTGGCCCCATAGTTGAGGTCGGCCTGGGACAGGTTGTTGGCGACCCGGCGGAACATACCTTCCGGGTCTTCCAGCACGTTGCCCTCCCGGTCCTTGGAGAGATACCGGCGCTGAAGGACGACCCGGGCGTTTTCGGTCAGTTCGTCCGAGCGTTCGTTGATTTGCCGGGCGATGCCGGCGCCAACCAGCGCCCGGAGCATATTGCGGCGAGCTTGGTCAGCGGTAGCGGACAAGCTCTCTTGCGTAGACGTCACAATCAATTCCCCCTTAGCCAAGACGGACTTCACCCCTTTACCACCGCAGGCAAACGGCGTATCCTACGGTTGTCGCGGATCCGGGGCCCCTTTCATGCGGGGTTCCTGAGACGAAGGGCCTTTTCGGAAAACCCGGAAGGGCCCATTTTCTTGGGGTATGTTCGGTCTAAGGCGCCATTGGCTAGGATTCCAGGGCGCGTTGAGGGGGGATGTGCCGGGCCTTGGCCGACAGCATCAGATCTAAGACCACGTCCCGGTGGAAGTACATCACCGGCACCATCCGGGAACCGCCCAGCAATCCGCCGGCGATTTTCGCCAGGGACAAGGCGATGAACATTCCAAGCAATGCCGCGCCGGTAAGCCGGGCGCCGCGGGACAGTTTGCGGTTGAGCGCGCCGGTGAGGGTTGCCAGCCAGTTCTGTTGTACCCGGTTGATAACGCCGGACCGCAGCTCCAGTTGCCGGGCGGCCAGCGCATCAAGCAGCGCGTCGGCCAGGTCTTTGAAAACGCCGTTGGCCAGCGGGTGTCCATACGCCAACTCCACCGTCAGCGTTGCGCCGGAGCAACTGTGCTGGCTGATGTTAAAGCGGTTCTGCAGCGACTCCACGATTTCCGCCGCGTGAGTGGCGGGGGACGGGTCGCAGTCCACTTGAACCACGTATTTAAAGGTTTCAGACAAGGCTGTCTCCTTGGTTTCAGTCTGGGGTTACCGTTGGTCGTTATGTCTGGTTGTTATGTTACGTTGCCGGGGCGTCTCCGGTTTTCGGCCTTGACAACCGACCCATACCGACTGGCCTGTGTAGGGGGTTGGCTGCGCCCCGGAACGTCTCTATCTTGCACCACTTTCCTGCCGGTTGTCTTGGGGCAACTGTCAGTGACTAAGACGACTTGCATGAGATGGTTGATGAGAAAAATTAGTCCGCGGTTGGCCGTCTTTGGCCCGTTGCGGCAGCAGGCTAATGGCCCGGTTCGTAGTTGTCGGGCGCGGGCATGGCCAGCCAGCAGGTAACCAGGCTGGCGCGCGTTTCGCGGTCCATCTCGTCCTGGAGTTCGGCCAACGGGTTAATGGGAAAGTCGTCGAAGTCCGCATCCAAGTCCACGGGGTAGTCCATCGGAACCTGCATCCCGTTCAACAGGTCTTCAAGGTCATGGACCCGGTTGTTGTGGGTCAACAGACGGGCGAGAGCGGCGTATTGGACGTTGGCACTCATGGCAAAGTACTCCTTCAAGTGATCTATGCCGGCCACGGGGGCCGGGCATTCGTCCTCATTGAGCGTCGGTATCGGTTTGCCTCATCGTTGGCCTGGAGCTCCGCCGCCGTTGCCGGCGGGGAGTTACCGGCCCTAATTCGGGCAAGGAGAGCTGGGTATCCTCCCTCAAGTCCTTCACCGCACGCTCAAAGCTCTCAATGTCTTGAAAGTCCCGGTATACGCTGGCATACCTGATGTATGCCACCCGGTCCAGATATTTCAACCGTTCCATGACCATTGCGCCTATGTTCCTGGATGCTACCTCCCCCTGGCCTAATCTCAGCAGTTCGGCCTCGATGTCCTCGACCATTTTTTCGATTACGCGGGATGGAATGGGACGCTTGGCGCAAGCCTTGCGAATCCCGGCCGTCAACTTCTCCCGGTCGAACTCCTCGCGCCGCGAGTCCTGCTTGGCGACCATCAGCGCGGCGGAGTAGGCCCGTTCGTAAGTGGTGAACCTTACTCCGCACTGGCGGCATTCCCGCCGCCGCCGGATGGCGTTATCGACTTCTCTGGAGTCGGTTACCCTGGAGTTGGGGTGCCCGCAAGCATGACACCGCATCCCCCACTACCTTTCTTAGACAATTTTCAATGTTTTTTAAGAAATACTAAATGTTGTATCGGTTGTGTTGCCAACCACAATTTATGGTAGTGGGATTCTAGGGCGGCGCCCCCCAATCTGTCAATATGGGCAACTGGCGGAGTTTTGCGAAAAATTGGCATTGACCGGGTTTGCATGTTTCAGAAAAGGAAGTCCTTCGAGGACATTGGGACGAGTGGTTGAAAGCGCCCGCGGGGCTGATGTTTCTCCTGATGTCTCCGAGGATGCGGGGGGGCGAACGGTCGTAAAGGGGGGAGAAATTAAAGAGGCCATCCCCGAGGAGGGGACGGCCTCAAAGCAGGTTCTCGGCGCCCAACGGTTACCTATGGATAATTGGGACAATTCCTTGCAGGCTTCCGAGAATATTACTCTTTAGTTGTTGGCTGGTCCTGATTTAGCTGCGCTTTCTGAAATTTGGGCTTCGGATACTTGCGCTTCGGTTCCTGGCCCCGGTTCCTAGTCCGGGAGGGCGTCGTTGCCCCGAACTTGCTGCACCTCTAAATTACTACCCTAGATTACCACGGTGGGCGCCGGACCGCCTTCCCATTTACTGACCGTTTCCGGCCATTTTCCACACCACCCGACGACTCCGCCGGCCGGCGCCCGCCGCGGCGGCCGGGACTCCGGCTAGAAGTCCCGGCCCGGTCCGTCGGGGTTATCGAAAAAACCCGCGCTTGCCTCCGGAGGACCTCCGCAGGAAGCTGGGGACGTCCATGTCATCGTCGGACTGTGGGGCAACATCCTGCAACAACCGCTGCAACTCGGCTTCCCGCTGTTGCTGGGCGTCGCGCATAACCGGGAACGCGGCCGCAACCATGGTCATCTTGACCTCATCGTCCAGCCTGGGGTCCCGGCTCGTGCCGAAGATGATGTTGGCCTCCGGGTCGGCCACATCTTCGATGACCCGGGCCGCGTCCTGGACTTCCTGCAGGGTAAGGTTGGAGCCTCCGGTAATGACGAACAGGATCCGGCGGGCGCCGTCCATGTCTATGTCCAGCAAGGGGCTGCGGGTGGCCATTTTGGCTGCGTCGGACGCCCGGTTTTCGCCCTTGCCCCGGCCAATGGCCATCCAGGCCGGACCGGCGCCGGCCAAAATGGTCTTGACGTCGGCGAAGTCCACATTGATTTCTCCGGGGACGGTGACCACTTCGGCGATGGCCTGAATGCCCTGGTGCAGTACGGAGTCGGCCATCTTCAGGGCGTCTTCCCAGGTGAAGGCCTGGTCCCGCTGGTGGTTCAACTCCAGCAGGCGGTCATTCGGAATGGTAATCAGCGTGTCAACGTGGTCCTTGAGGCGGGCGATGCCCTCCTCGGCGTTTTTGCGGCGGGCTGCCGCCTCGAAGGAGAAGGGGCGGCTGACCACGGCAATGGTCAGGGCGCCGGATTCCTTGGCGATCTGGGCGATAACCGGCGCCGCGCCGGTGCCGGTGCCGCCGCCCATGCCGATGGCCAGGAACACCATGTCGGCGCCTTCGCACGCCGCCTGGATTTCGCCCCGCGACTCTTCAGCAGCCTGGCGGCCCAGCTCGGGTTGGGCTCCCGCTCCCAGCCCGCGGGTCAAGTTCTGGCCAAGGGCGACCCGGTGAGCGACGTCGCACCGGAAGAGGTGCTGGGCGTCGGTGTTCAAGGCGTAGTATTCCACCACCGGCAACTTTTCCTTGTACATACGGCTCACGGCGTTGCTCCCCGCGCCGCCAATGCCCAGCACCTTGATCATGGGCACACCCCGGGCAATCTCCGGCATCAGATTGGCCGACCGATCGCCGATTTCCCCGTTTGGATCCCAGGAAGCTGAATTATCGAGTAACATTGCTTGATCCTCCGAACGATTAATTTCCAAGATTCCCATTTCCCACGGCAGGAGCTGATTCCGGCGGCGCTGTGCGGGGTGCTCCGACGTTAGCTCCAGCGTCTGACCGACCCTCACCCCACCGCATTTTCCTTGGGCCTGGAGAATCGACGGACCAGAGACCGGTATCCACTTGAGTTGTCGTGTTTGTTTTCGTAGGTGCGGCGTTCCCCTCCGTGTTTAATACCCCACAGAAGCGCGCCTACGCTGGCGGAAAAGGCCGGCTTGCGTAATTGGGAAGGCAGGCCGGGGACCATGCCGGGGTTGGCGATGCGCACCCTGCCCCCCAGAACACTTTCCACCATCTCCTGCAACCCGGCGATGTCTGCGGTTCCCCCGGTGATGACCAGCCCGCCCAGGGGAAGCTGCCTGAGGCCGGCCTGGTTGACCCGCAGCATGATATGTTTGAGAATCTCCATCATCCGCAGGTTTAACGCTTCACACAGCCCGCGTTGTTTGACCAACCTCGGCGACTGGCCCTGGAATGCGGGCACGACCACTTCTTCGTCCTGCGGGACCATTGCCGGCATTACGTTGCCCCACTTGACCTTAATCTCCTCGGCCACGTAATAGGGAACCCGCAGCGCCACCGCCAGGTCGCGGGTCAACTGGAAGCCGCCCAGCGGAAGAACCGTGGAGAACCAGGGTTGACCGGAACGATATATGACCACGTCGGACGTGCCGGCCCCGATGTCGGCGACGATAACACCCATCTGACGTTCATCCCCGGTCAGGATTGCCTCGGCGGATGCCATTGATTGGGTCACCAGGCTGTTGACCGAGACTTTGCCGTTCTTGATGGCGCTGACCGTGTTGCTGACGGAAACTCCATCGGCCAGAACGGTATGGGTTTCCAACCGAGTCTGGTTGGCGCGCAGCGCGGTCGGATTTCGTACACCCGGCAACCCGTCCACGTCGTAGCCAATGGGGATGGCGTGCAGCATTTGCTGGGTCTTGTCCAGGTTCGGCAGCAACGACCGCACCAAGCTTCGCAGCGCCGCAGGTTTGATGTCGCCGGGGTCCCCCCCGGCGTCTCCCTGAACATTTCCCTTGGTGTTTACCGAGTTTATGTGGGCGCCGCTAATGGTGGCATAAACCCCGGTTATGACGCCCGAACCGCCGTACCGCTGAGCCTCGGTTAGGGAAGCGGTAATCGCCGTTTTCGCTTCTGCAACGTTTTCGACGACGCCTTTCTGGACCCCCTGCGCCGGAGTGATGCCGGTGCCCAGTACCTTCAATTCGCCTTCTGGTCCCACCCGGGCCAGAATCGAACAAATCTTGTTGGTGCCGATGTCAACAGCGGTGTAGTAAATCGCCTTAGCCAAATCTATCCCATCCTTCAGGCACGGCAGGCGTTTGCGCTAATGATGCCATGATGCCGCGTTCAGACCTTCTAGTTGTTGCGCCAGTCCCCGGGGACGTTCAGCGCCGGTTTCTCCCGGGCGCTTGCCGGTATGGCTTAACCGGCGCGCCGTCCCAGGTATTCACAACGGTATTCACAGCCGTTGGGCCACGCGCATCCGGGCGCTGCGGCTGCGGGGGTTTTCCGCGACTTCCTCGCCGGTTGGCCGGATGATTCTGCGGTTCACAATCCTCAGCTCCGGCTGATGCCTGCATACGCACTCGGGCAGTTCCGGGGGGCAGATGCACGTTGCCGCCAGGCGGGCCAGGGTGTTCTTTACCAGGCGGTCCTCCAGGCTGTGGTAGCTTATTACCGCCAGTCTGCCGCCGGGTCTCAGCAGTTCCACCGCCGCAGTCAAACCCCGGGCCAGGTTGTCCAGTTCGCCGTTGACCGCGATGCGCAGGGCCTGAAACACCCGGGTCGCCGGGTTGACCCGCCGGTTGCGGCCCGGCCGGGCAGCTCGGGCTGCCAGGGCAGCCAGCTCCCCGGTGGTGTTGATGGGCCGCTCTCGTTCTATGGCCCGGGCCATCCGCCGCGCCTGGGGCTCTTCGCCGTATTCTCGAAAGAGCCGGGTCAATTCCGACTCCTGATAGTGATTTACGATGTGATACGCGGTCAGTTCCTGCCCATTGGGGTCGTACCGCATATCCAGCGGCTCGTCCCGTTGGAAGCTGAAGCCGTAGCCGGGGGTCTCGACCTGCCGGGATGAGAACCCCAAGTCCAGCAGAAACCCGTCAACCCGGTCTATGCCGTTGGTCCGGGCCAGGGCGTTGGCGTTGGCGTAGTTGCCGCCCACGCCGATAAACCGTTCTCCGTAATGGGCCAGACGCTGCCGCGTCAATGAGAGAGAGCGAGGGTCCAGTTCAATTCCCAACACCACACCCTGCGGAGCCGAGGCTTCGATGATGGCCGAAGCCAGACCACCGTCGCCCAACGTGCCGTCGCAATACACCCCTCCCGTCCTCACTTCCAGCTGCTCCACAGTCTCCCGCAGCAGGACCGGCCGATGGACCGCGTCATCGTTCATCGGGGCGTCCAACTGTGAGGCATCGTGGCCCAACCGCCGGACTGTCCGAGTAACGTCAACTGCTTCACCGCCGTCACCCCAAGGGGCTTTTTCTGCCAGAGAAACCATGCCTCTGAACGGGCACCTCACTCTCAATTCACCGGAACCATCGGGCGCATTGAGGAAACGTCCACGAGACCCGCGGCGCATGGCGCAGTGGCAGAACCCTCTTAAAGGGGACAGTCTGCCGTGACGCCAGCCGGGGACGCGCCCGATTCTGAATCGATTCGGTTGCCCTCCGAGGGACGGAGGTTCGCCGATGAAGACCGGCGCTGTCCTGAAGCAGGCTTCAGCCAGACCGGCAATTAAGCAAGGGGGCCATTGGGCCCTTCCACACACACCCCACCACACAATCAACAACTGCAAGTTATCAATTTGGGCCGAAAAGTGTCAACGAATCTTGGTTACGGTTTTAGAGCATTTTAAGAAGTTTGTTATCGGTGCAACCAACCCACCCGGGAGTGGCCAGTGGCCAGTGGCCAGTGGCTAGTGGCCAGAAGGCCCGGGGCTGACCACTGACCACTAACCACTGGTCTGAACAGTTGCCCGGCACATGGCCAACTTTTGCCCCAAAATGGATTGTGCTATAATTTCACCGTCCGACTTGAGCATTGCAGCCTTGGCTGTTGCTTCAAGCGGGTACGCTTGTAATTGCGGCGGAGAATTATTGGTGAAGGTTACCAGAGAAGCGGATTCCCCTATAGAAGTCACCCTCACTATCGAAATGGATTCCCAGGACGAAGAATCGTTCATTGACCGCTCCTATCGCCGGTCGGTGGGGCGCTTGGCAATCCCCGGTTTCCGGAAAGGGAAAGCCCCCCGCTCCATTGTCGAGAATTACGTAGGGCGCACCGCCCTGCTGCAAGAGGCGCTGGAGTTTATGATTCCGGAGACCCTCGACCAGGTCCTGCGGGACGAGGGCCTGCAAGCCTTCGTCGAACCGGAGGTGGAGCTCAACGAAATTGAACCCGTCTCCTTCAAGGCGGTGGTGCCCCTTGAGCCAGTCGTGGATCTCGGCGACTACCAGAGCCTGCGCGTTGAGAGTTCGCCGGTGGAAGTCACTGAAGAACAGATTGACGACATTGTTGAGCGGCTGCGGCAGGAAGTCGCGCTTTGGGAACCCGTGGAACGTCCGGTGCAGAACGGGGACCTGCTGAACCTGAACGTTCAGGGGACCATTGACGGGGAAGAAGTGGTCAATGACGAGGGCATTGACTACGTGCCCGAGGAGGCCAACGTGCTTCCCTTCCCCGGGTTTTCTCCCAACCTGGAAGGGCTGTCCGAGGGAGAATCCAAAGATTTCACCATCGCTATCCCCGAGGGATATCCCCGGCCCCAGTTTGCCGGCAAGGACTGCGAGTTTCATGTCGAAGTCCTCTCGGTCAAGGAAAAACGCCTGCCCGAACCGGACGATGAATTCGCCAAGGGCGTCGGCGACGGCTTCGATACCTTTGAGGCGTTATTAGAGCACATCCGGGAACGCGTCACCGCAGAATCGGAAGTCGAGGCAGTCCGGGAACTGGAAATGAAGAGCCTGGAAGAGCTGGTCAGCATGGCCCGCGTTGAGGCGTCGGATACCCTGTACCGCCGCGAGTTGGACAATATGCAGCGGGAGCGGGAGCGGTATCTGCAAAACCAGCGGGTGGACATGAACACTTATCTCCAGATTGTGGGCAAGACCCAGGAAGAGTTCCTGGAGGAGATGCGGCCCAGCGCCAACGAGCGGCTGACCCGCTACTTGGTAATGCGCAAGCTGTCCCAGGCGGAAGAGATCGAAGTTTCCGACGAAGAGGTGCAGGAAGAAATAGACTCAGCCGTCGAGTCCGCCGGCGAATCGGCGGAGGCGATGCGCCGCGCCCTGGCCTCCGAAGCTGCCCTGGATAACGTCCGGTCTTCCATCCTCAACCGCAAGATTATGCAGCGGCTGGTGGAGATTGTTCAGCCCGAAACGGGTGACGACCAGGACGACCAACCTGCCCCGACGGATGACGACGCCACGGCTTCCGGCGTGTCTGCTGAGGACGCGGCCGCCGAGTCTCAGGATGCACCGTCCGGGGAGGCAGAGACCCAGGAACAACCAATCGCAGACCATCCGGAAGCTTCGACTGAAGCCTCGACTGAATCTTCAACCGAAGCCTCAACCGAGGAAGACCGGCAATAATCCACCATAAGAAACTGAATAAGGAGCATAACCCCATGCTGAGCAACCCGATAGATTCGTCATTGGTTGTTCCGAACTCATCTTTAGTCACGCCCAGCAGCATCATCCCTATGGTCATTGAGACCAGCCCCCGGGGCGAGCGGGCCTTCGACATTTACTCGCTGCTGCTCAAGGAACGCATCGTGTTCATGGGTACGCCCATCGCCGACCCCATCGCCAACGTCATCATCGCCCAACTGCTGTACCTGGAACGGGAAGACCCGGAAAAGGGCATCAGCGTGTACATCAACAGCCCCGGCGGCGTCATCAGCGCCGGCTTGGCGATTTACGACACGATGCAGTTGGTCAACTGCGAAATCTCGACCATCTGCTTGGGCATGGCCGCCAGTATGGCCACCGTGCTGCTTTCCGGCGGCGCCAAGGGCAAGCGGTACTGCCTGCCCAACTCCACGGTGCACATGCATCAGGCTATGGGTGGCGCCCAGGGACAGGCCAGCGACATCGAAATTGCGGCCCGGGAGATTCTCCGCTTGCAGGACAAGCTGCGGACCATCCTTTCCACCAACACCGGCCAGGACTACGACAAGATTGCCCGGGACACCGACCGGGACTTCTACCTGACCTCCGACCAGGCGGTCGCCTATGGTCTGGTGGATGAAATCCTGAGTGGTCCCAGCAGCGATGGGGCGCCCTAGCAACGTCTTTGCCGGCTTTCGGGCCGGACAGCGCAGCGGTGGCCGACGGTGACCAACGCCAGAAGCGGCTCCAAGCTCTCGCACTGCTCTTTCTGTGGCAAGGCCCAGTCCCGGTCCAACCTCGTAGTGGCCGGACGGGGCCAAGCCACGGTCTGCTACGAGTGCATCCGGGTCTTGGGGCAGCTTATTGAGTCCGAGCAACCGCCCAAACAAACACCCTCCGAATCGGAAAAACCCCTGATTCCCCGGGCCATCTTTGCCAGCCTGGACGAGTACGTCGTCGGCCAGGAAAAGGCCAAGAAGTCCCTCAGCGTCGCGGTATACAACCACTTCAAGCGGATCTGGAGCGGCGCCGCGCCGGAAGATGTGGAGTTGCAGAAAGCCAACATCCTGCTCATCGGCCCCACCGGCTGCGGCAAGACGATGCTGGCCGAGACCCTGGCCCGCACCCTGGCCGTTCCCTTCGCCGTGTGCGACGCCACCTCCCTCACCGAGTCCGGCTACGTCGGCGAGGACGTGGAAAACATACTGCTGCGGCTAATTCAGTCCGCGGACTGGGACATCACCAAGGCCGAGCGCGGCATCATCTACATTGACGAGTTGGACAAGATTGCCCGCAAGGAGGGCATCAACCGCTCCATCACCCGGGACGTTTCCGGGGAGGGCGTACAGCAGGAGCTGCTCAAGATAATCGAAGGGTGCATGGCCAACGTCCCGCCGCAGGGCGGACGCAAGCACCCCCACCAGGAATTTTTGCAGATCGACACCAGGAACATCCTGTTCATCTGCGGCGGCGCTTTCGACGGGCTGGAAGAAATAGTGTCCCGGCGCATCGCTTACAGCGGGTCCCAGATGGGCTTTCTGTCCGGCAGCCGCTACCGGGCCGGCGGCGGTGGAAGCTCCCTCAACTACGTGACCCCCGAGGACTTGCTGGAGTTCGGTTTCATTCCGGAGATGGTCGGGCGTTTGCCGGTGGTCACCTGCCTGGAACCCCTGGACCGGGACGACCTTATCCGGGTGCTGGTGGAACCCAAGAACGCCATCGTCAAGCAGTACCAACGCCTGTTCAGCTACGACAACGTTCGGCTGAATTTCACGCAAGAGGCGCTGGAAGCGGCAGCGGAGAGGGCGCTGGCCCACCGGACCGGAGCGCGCTGCCTGCGCTACGTGGTGGAAGAGGTGTTGATGGAGGTCATGTACGAGCTTCCATCGCTGGAAAACGTCGTTGAATGCGTGGTGGACCAGGATGCCATCGAAGGCGTCGCCTCAGCGGAGCTAATCACCAGCAGGGGCGAACGGTTCCGTCTGCCCGGCGAACCTGAAATGCAAAAGTCCGCCTAGCCGCTGCCGCCAGCCTCGCTGAGCATCCACCGGGCCAGGCTCCCCCTTCAATTCGTTCGTCCTGGGCCTGTTCGTCCTGAGGGCCTTGAAGGACTTCCTTCACAACAGGCCGTCATCCCGCATGGCCCGGTCAATCTCCTGGTCGAGGCACCGGGGATATGAGTCGGACGTTGATTCAACGTCCGGTGGCAGCAGGGCGTCAGGGTCGGGCGGCAACTGCCCGTCGGACGCGGCCCGCAGCGTCTCCAGCAGCAGGTAGGGTTCCCGCCGGTATTCGGCGGCGCGTATCGCCCGGAAGAGGGGGAAGTCCTCGTCTTGCTCGGCCTTGACCCGCGACAGGTCGGCTTGCTCCAGGCCGTCCCAAAGGTGGTCGAAGCACCCCCCGCGCAGGGGAACTGTGCAGAATGATACCACCGGCCCCCGGTCTACCTGCTCGGTGGCCAGATGAATCATGGCCCCGGTGCGGTCGGCCCGGGTCTGAATCAATTCCCAAATCACTTCCTGCCAAGCGCCTATGGGCCCGTCGGGAAGCGCGGGGTGCAGGTTCAGGAAGGGGTAGCGGCGGCACATTTCGCCGCCCAGGATTAGCATATACCCGGCTAGGACGCAGATGTCCGGGGCGTATTGCCCAACCTGGGCCAGGGCTTCCCGGTCGAACTCGTTGCGCAAGGCGGCGAACCGTCCTCCCCGCGCCCGGCGAAACTCCGCCGATGAGAGGGTGACCAGAGGTATGCCGTACCCGTCAACCAGCCGGAAGAACTCGTCGGAACCCTCGGCCTCGCCGGGCTGGCGGTTGCTGAAGACGAACTGAATCCGGGCGTCCAGCTTGCCCTGCAAGATGCGGTCCTGCACGAACCGGAGCAGTCCCTGAGAACCGGGACCCCGCCCGGTGGCAAACCAGCCGATGTTCAACACCTTAGTCGTCCGTCTCCTCATCCCAATCCAGGTCATCAACGGCGACTGACCCGGAATAGGCTTCCTGCAATTGGGTAATCTTCAGCTGAGTATTATTGAGCAGCCGGTTGCAGTGCTGCACCAGCGCCATGCCCAACTCATACACCGCGACGGCCTCGGCCAGGGGAAGTCCGCCGGCTTCCAACTGCTCCGCTGTCTCGCCCAGACGCCGGAAAGCCTCCTCAAAGGCCAGGGATTCCATCTCGGCGTTGGCGTCGGGGGGTTGTGGTGTAGCCATTGGCGTAGTCATTAAGGTCACGTTTCCTTGGGGCCATTGCGGGGCCATTGCATTGTGAAGCCGATGCCGCCGGGCCGTTATCCGGCGCAGCCGTGGGGCCAGACCGGGGGGGAATTCAGAACAGCCGCTCCGTGGCCGGGGACGGCGTTGCGGACTTTCGCGGGCGGCGGCCGTTTTTAGTTTCTGTACCGTTCTTGGGCTGCGGGTTCCGGTTGGCGACCGGCGTGTCCCCGGCAGCCGGGCTTTGGGTCGGCGGGCCGTTGACCGCGGGACCGGCGACGGCGGGAAACTCGCCATCGGCCACGGTGATGGACAGACCGCTGCCGGCCACGGCCTGCGCCACGCTGGTCACCACCGAGTCGTCGTCGGCGCGCAGCACCACGGCAAACCCTCGGCGCATGGTGGCCGCCGGATTCAGCGCCTGCACCTGCCGTTCCAGACCAGCAACCCGGAGTTCGTCCATTTGGAGCCGGTTGGTCAACGCGCCGTGGGCCGTCCGGTCCAGGTCGTCAATGCGCCGCCGCCAGGTCTCCCAGTCCGGCAGGCCCAGTCCCAGCCGGTCCCGGAGACGGGCAACGCCGTCGCTCCGGCGGGTCATCTCGTAAGCCAACAGGCGGCGGCAGCGTTCCAACTCGTCCGAGAGCGCCTGAGCCAACCCTGCCCGGTCCGGCACCACCATCTCCGCAGCCGCCGACGGCGTGGGTGCGCGCACGTCGGCGGCCAGGTCGGCGATGGTGTGATCGGTCTCGTGTCCCACGGCGCTGACCACCGGGATGCGGCTGGCGTGAATGGCACGGGCCACCGCTTCTTCGTTGAAGGGCCACAGCTCTTCCAGGGAGCCTCCGCCCCGGGCCACGATGAGCACATCAGCGCGCCCGTCCCGGTTCAACGCCTCGATGGCGGCCACGATGTTGGGCGCGGCGGCGTCTCCCTGCACCTGGGTGGGTGACAACACCAGCTCGACCAGCGGATATCGGCGGCGGATGACGTTCTGAATGTCGTGGAACACCGCCCCGGCCGGAGACGTCACCACGCCGACCACCTGGGGAAACTGGGGCAGCGGCCGCTTGCGCGACTCCTCGAACAGCCCTTCTTCCTGCAGCCGGATTTTCAGCCGTTCCAGCTCCAGGGCCAGTTCCCCGACCCCTTCCGGCATGGCCAGGTCAACCATGAAGTCGGCGGACCCGCGGGGTTCGTAGAAGCTGAAGTGGCCGTGGGTGGACACCGACCCGCCGTTGGCCAGCAGGTCGGCGCCGGTCTGTCCCTTGAACATGACGCAGTTCAGCACCGCCTGGCCGTCTTTCAGGGTGAAGTAAGAATGGCCGGCGCCGGACACCCGCAGGTTGGACATCTCGCCCAGCACGTACAGGTCGGAAAGAAAGGGGTCGGCTTCCAGGGATTGGCGCAGGTATGCGGTGACCTGGCTGACGGAGTAAACGGCCACCGGTCAGCTGACCCGCTCGGTGTAGGCCCCCGTCCGGGTGTCCACCCGGACGATGGTGCCGGGGGTGATGAACATGGGGACATTGATGCGCAGGCCGGTCTCCAGCGTGGCCGGCTTGTTACCGCCCGAGGCCGTGTCGCCGCGGAAGGCCGGCGGGGTCTCGACCACCGCCAACTCAACGTGGGTGGGGAAGTTAACGTTGATGGGAGAACCCTTGTAGAACACCATCTCGACGATCATGTTCTCTTTCAGGTACTCCAGCGCGCCGGCAAGCTGTTCCTTGGTCAGGTCGTACTGTTCGAAACTCTCCTGGTCCAGGAAGTAGTGGTAGGTGCCGTCGGTGTACAGGTATTGGGTGTGGCGGTTGTCTATTTCGGCGACGGTGAAGTTGGTGTCGTACCGCTGGAAGGTGCGCTCGATCACGGCCCCGGATAGCAGGTTCTTCATCTTGATGCGGGTCACGGGAGCGCGCTGCTGCATCTTGTGCCGCTCGTAGTCGATCACTTGCCAGGGCTGGCCGTCCAGCTCGATAACCATGCCCCGGTTCAAATCGCCAAAGTTGATGCTCATGTCGCCCCTCCCTGAGCCGGCGCCGGCCCGCGGCGCCGCTGCCGGCCTGCTGGTTTTCGTTAACCCGTTTTTCGTTAGCCCGTAGTGTACTTTAACAACCGCCGGTAAAGCTAGCGGGCGGCGTGATAATTATGTCCGGTCAAAACCGAAGTCTTTCGAGCGCCCCAGGACGAACGGATTAAAGGAGCCTCAGATAAACGGGCTTTGGAGATTACCCCTGCGGATAGTCGGAACCAACGGATTCAGACCGCCGCTTCGTCCGCGAGGATGCCGGCCATGACTTCGACGGCGGCGGTGTAGCTGCGCCAGCCGAACCCGGCAATCTGTCCCCTGGCGGTGTCGGCGATGACCGAGCGGCGGCGCCATTCTTCCCGGGCATGGATGTTGCCCAGGTGGACTTCGACCACGGGCACGGCGGCGTCAATGAGGGCGTCCTTGAGCGAGTATCCGTAGTGGGTCAACGCGCCGGGGTTGATGATGATTCCGTCAACCCGGCCCCAATTCTGCTGGATGCGGTCAATGAGGCTGCCTTCGCTGTTGGACTGGAAGAAATCCACTTCCACGCTCAGCGATTCGGCCCGGGCGGAGATCTCCCGGTTGACTTCCTCCAGCGTTTTCGTGCCGTAAATGCCGGGGTTGCGCCGCCCCAGAAAGTTGATGTTGGGTCCGTTCATGACGAGGATTCGGGTCATGGCAGCGTCTTCCGTTCACTCATGGCGGGGCTTGGTATTGGCGGTTCCTGGCAGCCGGGTTGGCCGGACCGGTCTAGCCCGACGCCAGGGGGTGACAATTGAGGTAGGCGTTCCGGGCTTCCTGCTTGGTGATGTGGGTGTAGAGTTGCGTGGTGGTGGGGCTGGAGTGTCCCAAAAGCTCCTGAATCACCCGCAAGTCGGCGTTACCCTCCAGCATGTGGCTGGCGAAGGTATGGCGCAGCGTGTGGGTGTGTACGCCGTCGCGCAGCCCGGCCTGGGCCGCGTACCGCCGCACCAGCGTTTCAAAGGACCGGCGGGACAGGCGCTGTCCGTAGCGGTTGAGGAACAGGGCCGTTGTTGGGCCGTCAACCAGCTTGGGGCGGGCATCCCGCAGGTACTCCTGCAACGCCGCTTCCGTGGGGTTCCCGAACAACACCCACCGCTCCTTGGAGCCTTTGCCCCGCACCAGTATTTCTTTGCCGGCGAAGTTCACGTCATTCAGGTCAATGCCCTGAATTTCCGCCAGCCGGACGCCGCAGGAGTACAACACCTCCAGGATGGCCTTGTCGCGAATGCCGTAAATGTCCGAGGTGTCCGGGGTGTCCAGCAATCGGGCCATTTCCTGCTGGCCCAGGAAAACCGGCAGCGGCCTCTCGACCTTGACCTGAAAGGTGCGTCCGGTGGGAATTGGGCTGGAGCGGAACCAGCCTTCCTGCACCAGGAACTTGTAAAACGAGCGCAGCGCGGTCAGCTTGCGGGTAATGCTGACCCGGGCGTATCCATCCCGGCCGCCCTTGGCCGACGTTGCCAGCCAGGCCAGATACCCGCGAATCATCTGCCGGTCCATGTCCCGTGGGTCCAGGTTTTCCAGGGCCAGGTACAGGCGGAAAGTCCCCAGGTCGTCGCAATAAATGCGGAGGGTGTTCTCGGACAGGCCCCGCTGTCCCCGCAGATAAAGCTGGTACTTCTCCAGCAGCGCGGCGAACTCGTCCCGGTCCGGGACGGGGGATGCGTCCTGGGAATCCTCGTCGGATGGGGGAGTTTCCGGGCCGGCACCGTCCTGAACGGCGCTGGTGTCGTCGGATTCCCAATCGTTGACCGAGTTATTGACCGTCAACTGTTCAGTCGCCAACGGAAGCCATCTCCTTTTCCTGTTCCGGTTCCTGACTCGGGGCCGGCTCCTCGGGCGCGCCCTTCCAGGCGCACACGGTACAGGCGAGACTGTTCCCCGCCTCTTCCACCATCATGCTGCTGCACGCCGGGCACGGCATGGGCACCGGGCGTTGGTTGAGAATCAGGTCGCAATCCGGGAACTTGGAGCAGCCGTAGAAGGGACGCCGGCGGCCCCGGGACTTGCGCTCCACGATGTCTCCGGCGCACTTGGGACAGGCCACGCCGACCCGGTTCAGAATGGGCTTGGTGGTCCGGCAGTCGGGGAACCCGGTGCAGGCGATAAACTTGCCGAACCGTCCGGTCTTGATGACCATTGGCTTGCCGCAGTTGTCGCAAATTTCGTCGGTTTCCTCTTCAATCTTCACCCGGGGCATATTTTCCTGGGCCGTCTCCAGCGCCTTCTCGAAGGGGCCGTAGAACTCCCGCAGCATGGGCACCCATTCCCGGTCCCCCTGCGAGACCTCGTCCAGCTCGTCTTCCATGCGGGCCGTGAAGTCCAGGTCCATGATATTGGTGAAATACTCGGTCAACAGGTCGGTGACCGTGTTGCCCAGGATGGTCGGCTGCAAACGGGTCTGGTCCTTTTCAACGTAATTCCGGCTGAGCAGGGTGCCGATGGTGGGGGCATAGGTGCTGGGACGGCCGATGCCCTTCTCTTCCATCGCCTTGATCAACGTGGCCTCGGTGTACCGGGGCGGCGGTTGGGTAAAGTGCTGCAACGGTTCGATCCCATCGGAGGTCAGCGCGTCCCCGCCGGCCATCGGCGGAAGCAGCCTGCGGTTCTCGTCATCTTCGCCGTCGTCCCGGCCTTCCAGGTACAGTGTACGGAACCCGGCGAAAACCAGCACCGAGCCGGTGGCGCGGAAAATGTAGACATTTGGCGACTGGCTGCACGCGGCCTCAATGTCCACCGTGGTGGCCTCGGAGCGGGCATCGGCCATCTGGCTGGCCAGCATCCGGGCCCAGATGAGGCTGTAAAGCCGGAACTGGTCGCTGCTCAGCGACGATTTCAGCGACTCCGGGTCCCGCCGGATGCCGGTGGGACGTATGGCTTCGTGGGCTTCCTGGGCGGCCTTGGTCTTGGTGGTGTAGGTCCTCGCCTTGTCGGGCAGGAAATCCTTTCCGTAGCGCTCGGGGATGTAGGCGCGGGTCTCGTCCACCGCCACCGTGGCCACTTGGGTCGAGTCGGTGCGCATATAGGTAATCAGCCCGACGGAGCCTTCCCCCGGTACGTTGATGCCCTCGTACAACTGCTGGGCCACGATCATGGTGCGCTGGGCGGTGAAGCGCAGCTTGCGCCCGGCCTCCTGCTGCATGGTGCTGGTGGTGAAGGGAGCGGAAGGCCGCTGCCGGACGTTGCGTTTCGTGACCTCGGCCACCGCGTAGGACGCGCCCTGAAGCTCGGCTTCGTACTGCCGGGCCTCGGCTTCCTCGGCGATGTTGATGCGGGCCCGCTGTCCTTTAAGGGAGCGGAGCGTCGCGGTGAACCCGGCCGGCCGTTCGGAGGTGTCCTCGGTCTTGTGCAGGTGGGCGTCAATAGTCCAGGACTCCACGGGGACGAAAGCCTGGATTTCCCGCTCACGGTCAGTGACCATGCGCAGGGCCACCGACTGCACCCGTCCGGCAGAAAGGCCCCGCTGGACCCGGCGCCACAGCAGCGGGCTGATTTGATAACCCACCAGCCGGTCGAGGATGCGCCGGGCCTGCTGGGCGTTGACCAGGCGCATATCAATCTCGCGGGGGTGCTCGAACGCCTCTTCCACGGCCTGCTTGGTGATCTCGTGGAATACTACCCGCTTGGGAGGGATGGCGTTCTGGTCCCACCCGGCGGCGGTCTGAATGTGCCACGAAATGGCCTCGCCTTCCCGGTCCGGGTCGGTGGCCAAGTAGATGTTGGTCGCCCCTTTGCCCGCCCTTTTCAATGCGGTAACCAGGGTCTGCTTGTCCTTCATCGTCACGTATGAAGGCTCGAAGCCCTCCTCCACGTCCACGCCGATTTTGCCCTTGGGCAGATCGCGCACGTGGCCCTGGGAAGCGGTAACGACGTACTTGCTGCCCAGAATCTGCCCCACGGTGCGGGCCTTGGCCGGGGACTCGACAATCACCAACTGCTTGCCGGCGGCGCTGGGCAGGGCCGCGGTTTTGCGCTGAGTCCCTGTCTTAGCCCGGGTGGCGGTCTTGCCCTTGGTCGTAGCGGCCTTAGTGGTAGCGGCCTTAGTCGTGGCGGCCTTAGTGGCAGCGGCCTTAGTGGCAGCGGCCTTAGTGGCAGCGGCCTTAGTGGTAGCGGCCTTGGTCGTAGCGGCCTTGGTCGTAGCGGCCTTGGTGGTAGCGGCCTTAGTCGTGGCGGCCTTGGTGGTAGCGGCCTTGCTCGCCGCGGCTTTGCTAGCCGCAGTCTTGCCGGTCGCGGTCTTGCGCTTGGTGGCGGCGCTCGTTGCCGCCGCCTTGGTGCCGTTTTCAGTTGCCATAATCATTAACCAGTAGATAGCAGATTGCGGGCGACGGGCCCGGGTTGTCTCAGGTGGCGAAGGATGGGCTGGGCTGAAGGACCCGGACGTAGTGCATACAGCCTACCTGCCGGACCGCTCCTTTCAACTCCAGCATGGTCAGCAGGCTGCTGACCTCGCTGATGGGAAGCCCGGCCTTTCGCCGGATGTCGTCAATGTGCAGAGGTTCATGGTCCAACTGGCCCAACACCCGCGCTTCTTCCGGTGAAGCGGCTTCCGGCGAATCGGATGCCGGGTCAATGGCCGTCGGGTGCGCCGGCGCCGGTTCGGGAGACTGGGCCAGTTGCATTTCGGTTTGCCGGGTCACGGCGCCCAGGTTCAACTCCTCCAGGACGTCGTTGGCGTTCCCCACCAGTTTAGCACCTTCCTTGATTAGCCGGTTGGTCAGGCGGCTGGCAGGGGAAAATATGCTGCCGGGGACACAGAAGACCTCCCGGTCCTGGTCCAGGGCGTGATAAACGGTCCAGCGGGCGCCGCTGGTCTCGCCGGCTTCCACCACCAGGGTTCCCAGGCTGACGCCGCTAATTAGCCGGTTGCGCCGGGGAAAACTGCGGGAGTCCGGACGGATTCCCAGGGGCACCTCGCTGAACAGCGCGCCAGACTCGGCGATTCTCCGGGACAGCCCGGCGTGCTCCTTGGGGTAAACAATGTCCAGGCCGTTGGCCACCACTGCGATGGTGCGGCGTCCCAAGTCCAGGGCGGCTCGGTGGGCGATGCTGTCAATGCCCAGGGCGAGACCGCTGACGATGGTTATGCCGGTTCCCGCCAACTCGGCGGCCAGGGCGGCCGCGGCCTCCCGTCCGTAGGCGGTGGGGTTGCGGGTCCCCACCATCGCCACCGCCCGCTCATCGGATGGCTGCAACTGTCCCTTGACGTACAGGACCGGCGGTGGGTCGCTAATTTCCTTCAACCGGGCCGGGTAACGGGGGTCGTGCCAATTCAGGGCAATGACGCCGGCTCGTTCCAGGCGGGCCATCTCGTCGTCGGGAGAAACCAGGTCCCGGGCGGCGACCAGCTTGCGGGCCACCCGGTTCTCGATTCCGGCGGCGATAATCTCGACCAACCCGGCCCGCCAGATATTTTCGGCCGGGCCGAAATGCTTTTCCAGCCGACGGTACCGGACCGCACCCAACAGGCGGGTCCGGCTAAGGGCCACCCAATACTTCAGTTGATTCGGGTCTGTCTCGTGCATGGTGGCGATAATAGCACACCCTTGGAAACCCTAACAATGGAGCAAATGACAGGAACCGGGTTTTCGGGATTGCCACAATGGCCGGGAGTGGCCAGGGGCCAGGGGCCAGGGGCCAGTGCTAGTGATTAGTGGGACCGGGGCTGACCACTGACCACTAGCCACTGGGTTAACCACTAAACACTGGGTCTGAACCGTTACGGGCTGCCGTTTTCCTTGCCACCCGGCGGGGGGTGTGATAGTCTGATTTCCGGCGCCGGGAATTTGCCCGGCCCAGAAAACCCCCGGAATGCGACGGTTCAACCATGAGATGCGACATTTGTTTGAAGTCGGGGATGAGCGGCAACAACGTCAGCCACTCTAACCGGCACACCAAGACCCGGTTCAAGGCCAACGTTCACAAGCAGACTCTGCTCATCGAGGGCAAGGTGCAGCGGGTGAAGATTTGCACCCGGTGCCTGCGCACCCTGAGCAAGCCGCCCCGGGCCAAGAAGTCCTCGGCAGCCACCGCCTAGACTCTTCACTGATGCCCCGGCCTTGGTTTCAGGCACCCGGTTTTAACCTTCCGGCTGCAACCCCCGGATGCTGTCCCGCATCCGGGTCATTGCTTGGGCGACGGTTTCCTGCCGGTTGAATATGGCTGTCCCGGCCACCAAGATGGTCGAACCGGCGCGCACCGAGTCTTGGGCCGTTTCGTCGGCCTTGACCCCGCCGTCCACCTCGATTCGGGCTGGGTAGCCGTTTTCCTCAATGACCCGCCGCAGACGCCGGACCTTCCCCAGCGCCGCCGGGATGAACGCCTGACCGCCGAAGCCGGGGTTGACGGTCATCACCAACACAATATCCACGAAGGGCAGCACCTCTTCCACCGCCGAAACCGGCGTGCCGGGGTTGATGGCGACCCCAACCTGCTGTCCCCCTTCCTTGACCAGGTAAACCGTGCGATGCAGGTGGTTGCAGGCTTCGGCGTGGACCAGAATCTGGTCGGTGGGCGACTTCAGCAGGCCCGGCAGCAGGTAATCCGGCTCCCGCACCATTAGGTGAATGTTCAGGGGCAGGTCGGTACACTGACGGACCGCCTCCACCACCACCTCTCCGAAGGAGATGTTGGGAACGAACTGCCCGTCCATGACGTCGACGTGAATCAGGTCTGCCCCGGCTGCGTCGGCCTCCCGCACCTGCTCGCCCAGCCGGGAAAAATCGGCGGCCAGCAGGGACGGGGCAATCTGGACATGGGATTCGTGAGTTTCGTCAGTTTCAGTTGTCATCGGCGTTGCCGTCCCAGAAATTGTCGGGGGAGTCGTCCCGCAGAATTGCCCGCGCCTGACGCAGACCTTCCGCCACCCGGTTGGGAGCGGTGCCGCCGGGGTTGTCCCGCGCCGCCACCGAAGACGCGGCGGTAATCCCGTAAACGTCGGCCCCGAAAGCAGGGGAGAACTCCAGGAACTTGTCCATGGGCAAAGTCTGGAGGTCTGCCCCATTGTCTTCGCAGTAACGGCACAGGCGGCGCATGACGCCGTGGGCTTCCCTGAACGGTACACCCTTGCCTACCAGGTAGTCGGCCAGGTCCGTCGCCAGCATATAGCTCTCACCGGATACCTCGGCGACCCGGTCTTCGTTCAACGCAACGCCGGGCAGCATTCCCTGGAACACTCGCAGCGTGGCGAGCAGGGTGTCCACCGTGTCGAAGAAGCCTTCCTTGTCTTCCTGCAAGTCGCGGTTGTAGGTCAAGGGCAGCCCCTTCATCACGGTCAGCAGGCCCATGAGATGCCCATAGACCCGGCCCGTTTTGCCCCGGGCGATTTCGGCGAAGTCGGGGTTGCGCTTCTGGGGCATGATGCTGCTGCCGGTGGTGAACTCCTCGGCCAGGCTGATAAAGTCGAACTCACGGCTGGACCACAGCACGATTTCTTCGGACAGGCGGGACAGGTGCATCATGCAGGCGGCGGCGGCGGCCTGGAATTCCAGGAGGAAGTCCCGGTCGGACACGGCGTCCATGCTGTTGGCGCTAACCTCGCCGAACCCCAATTCGTCGGCCAGAAAGTGGCGGTCGGTGGGATATGGGACGCCGGCCAACGCACCGCTGCCCAGCGGCAGCACGTCGGCCCGGCGGCGGCAGTCCCGGAACCTGCCGATGTCTCGCTCCAGCATCTGAAAGTAAGCCAGCATGTGGTGGGCGAACATCACCGGCTGCGCCCGCTGGAGGTGGGTGTAGCCGGGGATAATGGCGGTGGAGTAGCGGGCCGCCAGCTCCACCAAGGCTTTCTGCACGCCCCGCAAGGCCGCCGTCGTCTCGGCAATTACCTCCCTGGTGTAGAGCCGCAGGTCCAGGGCGATCTGGTCGTTGCGGGAGCGGCCGGTGTGAAGACGACCGGCCGCCGGGCCGATTAACTGGGCCAACCGGGTCTCGATGTTCATGTGCAGGTCTTCCAGGTCCGCGTTCCAGGGGAAGGTGTCGGACTCGATCTCGGCCTGCACGGTTTCCAGACCCGCCAAGATTTGCTCGGCGTCGCCTTGGCCGATAATGCCCTGACGGGCCAACATTCGCACATGGGCCCGGGAGCCGGCGATGTCCTGCCGGTACAACCGCCGGTCGTAGTGTATCGAAACGGTGTAGTCGCGGTATTGGCTCATGGGTTACGCCGGAAGCCTGCCGGGGGCATCTGCCGGGTCACCGGGAGCGCAGGCCCTGCTCGGCCAGCCAGAGAAAGTAAGCCCGGTTGGCTTGGGATGCTTGAAACAGCGCCTCGTCATACTCGTCGAAAAGCCCTTCCGGGTAGTCCATGGTGCATTTGCCAAGCTGGGCTTCCAGCACCGATTGTAATATCTCGACGCGCCGCCGTTCGGCATCCACCCATTCCTGTCCCAACCGGCGATGCTCTTCCCCCGGGTTCCTGGTTTCAGAGACCATAATCGTCCTCTCGATTCGCTCCGCTCATCCCGCGCCCAGCCCGTCTACTCGTCGGGCCACAGGAACTTGTAGCTGGCGGACAGGTTTTCAAAAACGTCCTGGTGGGGCGGGATTTCCATGATGGCCTGTCCGGTGTATCCCTTCGCATCCAGCACGTCGCGCATTGCGCCGCAATCCAGGTCGCCGGTGTCCACCGTTGGGTGGGCGTCGCCGCCGCGGGCCTGCTTGAAGTGGACAATCTTAATCATGTCCAAGGGCAGCCCATCCAGATCAGCCACCGGGTCCGTCTCGGGGAACCGCCGCAGTTGGTTGGTTGGGTCGGGGCATAGCCCTAGGTATTGGCCTTCCTCTGGCGTCAGGCGGGAGCGTACCTCGTTGACCAGCATGGCCATGCTGGAAAGAGGCTGGCCGGAGTTCTCCATGGACAGGATGACGCCCTGGCTGGCCGCCTCGCGGGTGAGTTCAACCAAGCCCAGCGCGGTTTCGGGGATGTCTTCCGGCGTCTGCCACGCGTCGCCGGTGGCGCCGGAGTCCACGGTTCGCAGGTGCGGGCTTCCCCCGCCGACCAGCTTGGCCCCGGACATCGCCGCCTGGAACAGACCTCCCTTGGGGTCAATGCGACGGGTCAAGCAGGGCATGGCCATTGCCAGGTCAAAGGTCAACTGCGGGAATTGGTCCACTAACGCCTGCATCTTGGGGAAGACCGGGCGCCATTCGTCGCCCTCGCCGGTCTCGTATTCGCCCAGGCAGGTTTGGCGGAGCTCAACGTGCTCTGCACCCTGTTCCCGGGCCTGTTCCACCAGTTCCGCCAGGTCTTGGTCATTTAGCTGAAGCCGCCACGAGTTGGAAATCGCACCCGGTATCATCGCGTAACCTCTTTTTTGCGCCACATCACAGCCCGGTCTCCGGGCCTGGCGCCAAATAACGGCAGTCCAATAGTTCGGCGGGCAGCCGAGCTACCGGGCCAGAGTGAATATACTACCCCGAGGCATTACCATTCAACCGGAGAAACCGCCGTAGAGCACAAAGGTAAGTTTAGGGTTCCCCTTGCCTGCGCCGCAGTTCTTCTTCCAGTTGGCGTATTCTGGCCTCAGCATCCCGCCGGGCTGCGCGCTCGGTGGAGGCCGTTTCTTCGGCAGACAGTTGGGCTGCCTCGGCGGCCAAGCGGGCCGCCTTCTCGGCTGGCAGGTTGCGGAGGTACTCGCCGGTTTCCGGGTAGTAGAAGGTCAGCATATCGCCCTGACAGCACAGGCTGAGGCGCATTACGGGACTGTACCCCTTGAGGACTCCATCGGGTTCAGTGGTAAGTTCGATGGACTGGTACACCCCATTCACCAGACGTTCCCCGGCCAGAGGCTGCCCGTAGAAATCGCCCCCGGTGCGGTCGTATCGCCAGTACTCGGCGACGCCGATTTGAGCGTAGGTCCGGCGTTTGCCAACCAGGTCGTTTTCTGCGGTGCTCTCCGACCCGACCTCGAGGACGAAGTCGGGGGGTTTGCCGACTTCCCAGGGCAAGTACAACTTCCTGCGCTCAATGGCCAGGGCGTCAACGCCGAAGGCGGCGTAGAAATCGGGGCCGACCCGGACGTTCAGGTTGGAGGGGTTATAGCAAATGAAGGTGTTGCTGCTGCGAAAGACTTCTTCGGATGAGTGCAGGCTAGTGATGTGCATATCCAGGATGTGGAGAATCTCTTGGAGAACTGGGTATTGGTACATAGCGTCCGGCAGCGGTTCCGGTTCATCGGGATTGAAGGAAAGGCTGTCATAGTCAATTTCGGTCTGAATATGGTATGCGAGCTTGGTGGTCATTCTGGGCTCCCGCCAGGGTGCATTTTTGTGAGTGTGGGGGGATGATAACACGGACCGGAAAGTGGTCAGGGTTCCCCTTGCCTGCGCCGCAGTTCTTCTTCCAGTTGGCGTATTCTGGCCTCAGCATCCCGCCGGGCAGCGCGCTCGGTGCGGGTCGTTTCCTCGGCGGCCAGGCGGGCTGCTTCGGCGGCCAGGCGGGCTGCCTCGGCGGCCAGGCGGGCTGCCTCGGCGGCCAGGCGGGCCGCCTTTTCGGCTGGGAGGTTGCGGAGGTACTCGCCGGTTTCCGGGTAGTAGAAGGTCAGCATATCGCCCTGACAGCACAGGCTGAGGCGCATTACGGGACTGTACCCCTTGAGGACTCCGTCGGGTCCAGTGGTAAGTTCGATGGGCTGGTACACCCCATTCACCATCCGTTCCCCGGCCAAGGGCTGTCCATAGAAATCGCCCCCGGTGCGGTCGTATCGCCAGTACTCGGCGACGCCGATTTGAGCGTAGGTCCGGCGTTTGCCGACCAGGTCGTTTTCTGCGGTGCTCTCCGAGCCGACCTCCAGGACGAAGTCGGGGGGTTTGCCCACTTCCCAGGGCAGGTACAACTTCCTGCGCTCAATGGCCGGGGCGTCAACGCCGAAGGCAGCGTAGAAGTCGGGGCCAACCCGGACGTTCAGGTTGGAGGGGTTGTAGCAGATGAAGGTGTTGCTGCTGCGAAAGACCTCTTCGGGGGGGTACAGGGAGTTCAGGTGCGCGCCCAGGATACCCAGGATTTCCTCAAAGACAGGGTATTGATACATAGCATCCGGCAGCGGTTCCGGTTCATCGGGATTGAAGGAAAGGCTGTCATAGTCAATTTCGGTCTGAATATGGTATGCGAGCTTGGTGGTCATTCTGGGCTCCCGCCAGCGTACATTTGAGTGTGGGGTATGATAACACGGACCGGAAAGTGGTCAGGGTTCCCCTTGCCTGCGCCGCAGTTCTTCTTCCAGTTGGCGTATTCTGGCCTCAGCATCCCGCCGGGCAGCGCGCTCGGTGCGGGCCGTTTCCTCGGCAGACAGGCGGGCCGCTTCGGCAGACAGGCGGGCTGCTTCGGCGGCCAGGCGGGCCGCCTTCTCGGCTGGCAGGTTGCGGAGGTACTCGCCGGTTTCCGGGTAGTAGAAGGTCAGCATATCGCCCTGACAGCACAGGCTGAGGCGCATTACAGGACTGTACCCCTTGAGGACTCCGTCGGGTTCAGTGGTAAGTTCGATGGGCTGGTACACCCCATTCACCATCCGTTCCCCGGCCAAGGGCTGTCCATAGAAATCGCCCCCGGTGCGGTCGTATCGCCAGTACTCGGCGACGCCGATTTGAGCGTAGGTCCGGCGTTTGCCGACCAGGTCGTTTTCTGCGGTGCTCTCCGAGCCGACCTCCAGGACAAAGTCGGGGGGTTTGCCCACTTCCCAGGGCAGGTACAACTTCCTGCGCTCAATGGCCGGGGCGTCAACGCCGAAGGCAGCGTAGAAGTCGGGGCCAACCCGGACGTTCAGGTTGGAGGGGTTGTAGCAGATGAAGGTGTTGCTGCTGCGAAAGACCTCTTCGGGCGGGTAAAGGGAGTTCAGGTGCGCGCCCAGGATACCCAGGATTTCCTCAAAGACAGGGTATTGGTGCATAGCGTCCGGCAGCGGTTCCGGTTCATCGGGGTTGAAGGAAAGGCTGTCATAGTCAATTTCGGTCTGAATATGGTATGCGAGCTTGGTGGTCATTCTGGGCTCCCGCCAGCGTACATTTGAGGGTGGGGGGATGATAACACGGACTTGCTGGCCCTGCTTGCTGCGGCCCGGCTGGAAATTATCAGGAGTGAAAACACGGACCGCCGGCAGGATTTTTTGCTAGAATGGGCATAACAATTCGCAAACTTGGCAAACCAGGAGGCGCCGAATGTCCAACGAGCTTTACCAGCAGAAATGCACCGCTTGCCGGCGGGACTCTCCCCACGTTACCGGCGAAGAAATTGATCAGTTGAAGCCGGCGGTCCCTGATTGGGAGTTGCTGGACGACGGCGGTGTTCCCAAGCTGGACCGGGCGTTCAAATTCCGCGACTTCCAGCAGGCGCTGGACTTCACGGCGGCCATCGGAGAATTAGCGGAAAGCGAGGGCCATCACCCGAAAATTGTCACCGAGTGGGGGCGGGTCGGTGTAACCTGGTGGACCCACAAAATTCGGAACCTGCACCAGAACGATTTCATCATGGCCGCCAAAACCGACCAACTTTACGGGCAGCACGCGGAGCAGATGGCGCCCCAAGGATAAATCGTCCTTCGAGTTAGTTTGGGCGGAACGGTACCTCCAGTCGCCGCTAGGAGTTCAGCAAGCGCCAGGCCAGCGAGTCCAGGTTGAACCGAATGCGCCGGAACCCCTCAGCGTGTTCCACCCCCGCCGCTTCTCCTTGGCGGGCGGTGCCGTTCTGTATGCGCTCCAACCGTATATCTTGGGAGCG
Source organism: Dehalococcoidia bacterium (assembly GCA_965262735.1). Classification (GTDB taxonomy): domain Bacteria; phylum Chloroflexota; class Dehalococcoidia; order Lucifugimonadales; family UBA3495; genus CATOSK01. Next base: position 2,283,003 of record CBDHFS010000002.1, read on the forward strand.
GCCGCGCATTTGACTGGCGTGGGCGCTTAGCGAGTCGGACTTGGCCTCCAGGTACCCGTGTACCTCGACGTATACATCCGGGCTTTCCGTGCTCCACAGAAAGGCTTCCGGCACCCGGTGAGGTTGCAGACCCTCTTCGGTAATCTGCTCCGGGAATTGCAGGTAGCTCCAGGCGTAGGAACCGGCGGCGTCCAGCGCCACCTGCCCGCTCATCCGGTGGTCCCGGTGGGTGTGGCTGACGCTGCGGTAGGGATCGATGCAGAACACGATGTCTGGCCGGTGGCGGCGAATCTCGCGCACCACCTTGCCGCGGAACTCCATGTTGTTCTCCAGGGTGCCGTCGGGGTAAGCCAGGAACACCACGTCCTTGACCCCCAGCAGCGCCGAAGCGTTGCGCTGCTCCTGCTCTCGAATTGCCGCTAGGTCGGCCGGCATCATCTCCCGGTCCGAGGTGCCCTTGTCTCCATTGGTGCACATCAGCACCACGACCTCGGTGCCGGCCTCCTTAATCCACTTGGCCATGGTGGCGCCGCAACCCCCTTCGGCATCGTCGGGATGGGGCGTGACCACCAACATTCGCCGGGGTGGATTAGTAATTATTTCCATTCGGTTATTATGTCTCCTCTAGTATTGGCGCCCATCAAGAAGGTGTCTTCTTGACAACCTCAGAGCCTGCCCCGGTATTCTATGGGGTCAAGCTCTGAGGGCCTGTCCAATCGTGCGTCCTGAGGTTCTCGAAGGACTTCCTTACCCCGGGCTACAGGCTCCGGCTTACAGGTGGAACACCACCATCTTCAACTCCGTCATCTCTTGGACGGCGTAGCCGGGGCCTTCCTTGCCCATGCCGCTGTCCTTGAGACCGCCGTAGGGCATAAGGTCGGCCCGCCATTGGGGCGACGAGTTTATGTGCAGGTTGCCGGACTGGACTTCCTTGGCAAAGCGCATGGCCCAATCCACGTTCTGCGTGAAAATGCCCGCCGACAGTCCGAAACGGGAGTCGTTGGCCATGGCAATGGCTTCGTCAATGTTGCTGAAGGAGCTGACCGCCACGGCGGGACCGAACAACTCTTCCCTGGACACCCGCATATCGGACTGCACGTCGGCTACGACCGTCGGAGCGTGCAGGGTGCCCTCCCGGTCGCCGCCGGCCACGACCCGGGCGCCTTGACCCACCGCCTCGGCAATCCACTCGTGGACCCGGGCTGCGTCGGACTCCCGAATCATCGGCCCCATCTTGATGGTCTCGTCCAACGGGTTGCCGGCGATGAACGCTTCGGTGGGCGCAACCAGCGCATCCAGGAAATCGGCGTATACGTCGCGGTCGGCGAACACCCTCTGGGTGGAGATGCACACCTGTCCGGCGTTGGCGAACCCGCTGGCCACCGTGGCTGCGGCCACTTTCTCGATGTCGGCGTCGGACATGACTATGAGCGGACTGTTGGAGCCGAGCTCCATCGTGACCTTCTTAATGCCGGCGTTGCGGCAAATCTGGTCGCCGACTTCCATGCTGCCGGTGAAGGTGATTTTGCGGACGCGGGGGTCTCCGGTCAGGGTGTCGCCGATTTCGGCGCCGGACCCGGTGATGGTCTGGATTGCCTCTTCGGGCAGGCCGGCTTCCAGCAGAATTTCGGTGAGCTTCAGGCCTGACAGCGGGGTGTCGCCGGCGGGTTTCAACACCACCGCGTTGCCCGCGGCCAGGGCCGGGCCGACCTTGTGGCAGACCAGGTTAAGCGGGAAGTTGAACGGAGCAATGGCGGCAACCACGCCCACCGGGACGCGGATGGTGAACCCGAACTGGCTAGTGATGCCCGGCGCGCCGTCTAGCGGAACCGTCTCCCCGTGCAGACGCTTGGCTTCTTCCGAGGAAAGGGTGATGGTCTGAATGGCCCGCTGGACCTCGCCGCGGCCTTCGGCGATGACCTTGCCTTCTTCCTTGGTAATGGTCTGGGCCAGATCCTCGGCCCGCTCCGCCATCAGGTCGGCGGTGCGCCGCAGAATCATGTAGCGTTCATAGGCGGGCACCTTGGCCATGACTGCTGCGCCCCGGACCGCGCTGGTCACTGCCGTGTTGACGTCTTCGGCGGTGCCCCGGGGTACAGTGTCCAACTCCGACTGGTCGAAGGGGTTGCGCACCGGCATCTTCTCGTCCCGGTCCACCCAATTGCCGTTCAGGTACATCTTCATGGTCGCCGCCTCCGTCACTAACTCCGGTTTGAAGCCGGGTTTTCACATTTGGAGCGTACACCCCGCCGGGCCGCCGCATGGGGTATTACCGACGCTCAACGCATCCACTCAAAGTGTCAATAGGATAGAGCCTGCCGACGTTGGGTGCAACCGGGGAACGGTCAGGGCAATCGCGTTTTAATTCGTAACTGCACAATTGCTCAGTCTGATGGCGTCTTGCTACTCGAAAAACCCTCGAAACGCTTTCTACCAAACGCTTTCTACCATTGGAAATTGGGCTGGATAGCCGGTATATCCCCTCGAGACTGAACAGTTACGGTGGGCGGGGTGCGGCTGAAACCAGTTGGGACTCCTGGAAATCGTGTCATTTTATGCCATTTAATGTCATTTGCCCCTGGACCGCGGCGGGTTGGGACAGGGTTATGCAGGTCTGGGGTTATGGTAAGGAAGGGTTGCCGTGGTTGGCAAGAGGCGGGGCGTCAGTTGGGGGAATCGCGTTTTAACTGCGAGGCATAACCGGTATCAAAGGAATTGATAATCCTTTCAAACCACCGGTCAAATCATCGGCATTTTTGTGCAACACTTGCATATCGTGGGGTCTCCTGTCGTGGGGTCTCCTGGTCTATCCAGCCAGTCCTATTTCCAGTGATGGAGCGTGTTTCCAGGGTTTTGTTCAGAGACAAGACGCCAGAACACTGAGTAGTCGTGCAGTTACAATTTATAACGCGATTGCCCTGGGGGAACGATTGGAGACGATTGCCAAGTCCCGGTACAAGCCCTCTTTAATCGTCTGTCCAGAGAACCTCGCGCCCGCCTCTCCATGACCCCGCACGGAGGGGGCCCAGCAACCAGGCAAGTCACCTTGCGCTGCGTCCCAGGTTGCATAAAGGCGAACGAAGAACGAATCAGAACCCCCCAAGGCCAACGGAGGGTTGAATCAACCCCGGCGATTGACCCGGGCCAGAATCGGGTAGGGCTGTTTGGCGTCCGGTGTCGGTGACGGTGTAGAAACCCATGCGGCCGGGGGCCCGCTCCAGCCATTGGAAGGTGGCGCGGGCCGAGTTGCGGAGGGTCTGCACCAGGCTGTTGGGCCGGGGCCAACCGGCCAGGGTGAACAACTCCTCAAGCGTGTATTGGTCCACGCTGGCCACCCCCAGGAAACGCTGGGCTCCCTCGGCCGCCACTACCACCCGGCGCATATCGCCCGAGGGGTTGGCCGTGCGGCAAAAGTCGATGAATCGCAGCTCCGCCGCCGAGGGTTCGGCGTTCCCGTTAAGCACCGCCGAGTCAATCAGGCTGCCCTCGCCCTGGGTATGCGGCGGTCCGGCCCCGGCGCCGTCTTCGTGCGGCGCGGCCGCTGCCGCTGCCGCCGGCGCCGTCTGCCCTCTGCCCTGCCCGTTTCCGGCTATGGCGGCGGCGGGCCCCTGCTCCCGGGAGCCATTCGGCAGGGTGTGGCTGTCATCCGGGGATGCGACGGGTTGAGTCTGGTCCGGCAACCGTTCCAGGGGCAGACCGGAAAGGGCCATGCGGATAACCTCTTGGACAAACTCCGGTTCCGCCGATTCCAGGGTTATCTGGGCGCCGTTGGGGAGTGTAATGGTCAAATTCACGATGCACCGGCCTATGTGGGGGAGTTGTTGAGATATTATCCCGGAGGAAACCGGGGATTCAAGATAAAGGGGGACAGGGTAACTGTCCAGACTTGGTGAGGTAAATTGGTTTCAGCCAAGGCTTTCATCTAACTGCCACTTTTTTAGGGGGTTTGGGGCAGGGGATTTGGATAATTCATCCCCCAACGTAACCCAACCCCCATATTCCGCCATCAGCCACTCTGCCCCTCAACCCTGAACAGTTACGGGACAGGCTCCGAGACCCTCGCAATAATTTCTTAATCCAGGGGGTTTGGGGGATAAATCCCCCAACGTACCCCACCCGTTCGTCCTGAGACTTGCGAAGGACTCCTGTTGTTGTTTCTAAGCCCGAATCCACCGAAGGAGGGCGTCGGGTCAGCGTCCTGAAGTGGCCAAAGGGTGCTCCTCTGAATCTGGGATAATGGTTTTGTAACAGCAAACCGGTCCCAGAAAAGGAGCACCCAATAGATGCTACCACGCCGCCACCCCGACCGCATCCGTATCGCCTTCGACGACCACCGCCTGGTGACCAACGCTGGGCTGCTCCTTCCGGCCACCCTGGCCCGGCGCCTGGGCCTGCCCGAACTGGTACAGGAGCACCTGGACTTGGGCGAAGCGCCGGGCCGGGCCAACACCGGAGACAAGATCATGACGCTGGTGTCCTCCGCTCTGGCGGGCGGCGACTGCATCGACGACGCCGATGTGTTGCGCACTGGCAGGACGGCCTGCGCTCTCGGCTGCGTAGTCAAGGCGCCCTCCACCCTGGGCACTTTCCTGCGCAGCTTCAGGTGGGGCCACGTCCGTCAGTTGGACCGGGTGAGCCGCGAGCTGCTGGCCCGGGCCTGGCAGGCGGGGGCCGGACCCGGCGACGCGCCATTCACCATCGACCTTGATTCGACGATCTGCGAGACTTACGGACTGGCCAAGGAGGGCGCCCGCCACCACGGCTATACCGGTGCACGGGGCTATCACCCACTGCTGGCCGTCGCCGCCGGAACCGGCGACGTGCTGATGGCCCGGCTGCGCGAGGGCCGGTCCAACACCGCCCGGGGCGCCGCCCACTTCCTGCGTGAGACGGTGAGCCGGGTTCGCTGCGGCGGGGCCAGCGGGCAGCTCACCATGCGTGCCGACAGCGGCTTCTATACCCACGCCGTGGCCGCCGTCTGCCGCCGGATGGACGTCCGCTTCTCCATCACCATCCGCCAGCACAAAAGCCTGCACAATCTCATCGAGGCGATACCCGAAGATGCCTGGACGCCGATTCCTTACTGGATGGACGGCGCCGCCGATGTGGCCGAAACCACCTACACCCCCTTCCAGAGCGAGCCGGATGCCGCGCCGGTGCGGCTCATCGTCCGGCGGGTGAAGCCGGCGCCCGGTTCTCAACTGGCTCTCTTCGCCACCTACAGCTATCACGGCTTCATCACCGACCGGGACGGAGAGACCCTGGAACTGGAGGCCGACCACCGCCGCCACGCCGAGATCGAGAATGCGATACGCGACCTCAAGTACGGCGTGGGGCTGAACCATCTCCCCTCGGGCCGCTTCGCTGCCAACGGCGCCTGGCTGGCGGTACAGGTGATGGCCCACAACCTGGCCCGCTGGACCGCCCGCATCGGCCTCGGTGAGCGGATCGTGACCACCAAGACCCTCCGGCGGCGGTTCTTCGCCCTGGCCGGACGGCTCACCCGCTCGGCACGCCGGATCACCCTGCATCTTCCCAAGCGCTGGCCCTGGGAGGAGCAGTTCAGCCGCGCCCTGGCCCGACTGCGAGCCATTCCACTCCCAGCCTGACGGCGCCCGTCCGCCACTGACCCGCCAGCCAACCCAACGTCCCCGCAAACTCGCGCCAGCCCAGTCCGCGAGCGCCTCTTGCCGTGTCCTATCCCGCCATCTCGCTCGCCACAGCCACTGCAGGCCGACATCGGCGCCCCCCAAAGCGCCTGCAGACCGCCGCCAACCTCCCATCTACCCGAATTCGAGCCCGGATTATCGCGCCTGTAACTCCCTCACCCCCTTCCGCTGTCCTCACGCCGTCCATCCCTGTCCATCGGTGGATTCGGGTTAAAGCGTCTGTTTCAGGCGGGCGGCCAGGGACCGGGTCATGCCGGGAACGGCGGCAATGTCGTCCAGCGGGGCATCCTTGATTGCCGGGATGGACCCAAACTTGCGGAGCAGCATCCGCTTGCGCTTGGGCCCGATGCCGGTCACCATGTCCAGGGACGACTTCAAGCTGCTCTTGCTGCGCAGGTTGCGGTGGTAGGTTATCGCGAAGCGGTGGGCTTCGTCCCGCAGCCGCTGCACCAGGTAAAGGGCCTGGGATTTGCGGGGCAGGATGATGGGTTCCGGCGTGTGGGGAACGAAGAGCCATTCGTTTTCCTTGGCCAGCGACGCCAGCGGTACATCGTCCAACCCCAACTCCAGAAGCACCTCCAGGGCCGCCGACAGGTGGCCTTTGCCGCCGTCAATCAGCACCAGGTCGGGGACGACCCCCCAGGTGTCGCCGGAGCTTTCCTGCCCGACGGGTCCAATCGTCGTTGGAGACGTGCTGGCGGCAGAGCGGCCCTTGGCGCGGGTATCCGCCAGGCGCTTGAACCGGCGGCGGAGCATTTCCTGCATACTGGCGTAGTCGTCCACGCCCTCCACCGACTTAATCCTGAACCGGCGGTAGTGGGCCGGCTTGGGTCGTCCATCCTGGAACACCACCATGCTCCCCACCAGGCTGGTTCCCTGGATGTGGGAAATGTCGTAACACTCCATGCGCTGGGGCAGGGCGGGCAGGCTCAACTCTTCCTGCAGGTCGGCCACGGCCTGTTGTATGACGCTCGCGTTGTTGAGCCACTTGACCCGCTGCTGGGTCAAGCTCTGGCTGGCGTTCTCGGCCACCACGTCCATCAGCTTCTTGTTCTGGCCGCGCTTGGGGTACAGCAGCTTCACCGAACCGCCGCGCCGCTGCTTGAGCCAGTCGAGGATGAGGTCGTGTTCTTCCAGTTCGTGCTGGAGCAGAATCGTCGGCGGGACCATCGTGGCGGACTCGTAGAACTGCTTGGTGAACTGGCCCAGCACTACCCCGGGGGACTCTTCCTCGGCGCCTTCCATGAAGAACCGGTCCCGTCCCACCAGCTTGCCGTGGCGAATGAAGAAGGCTTCTACCCAGGCTTCGCTTCCTTCCTGCGCCATGGCTACAACGTCCAGGTCGCCGATGGGGTTGGAGTCCATTTTCTGCTGTTCGGCCACCCGCTCGATGCTGCGAATCTGGTCGCGCAGCACGCCGGCCCGCTCGAACTCCAGATTCTCCGATGCATCTCCCATTGCCTGGCGCAACCCCTTGGTGACGACCTCGGTGTTGCCTTCCATGAACATGATGACCTGCCGGATTACCTCGGCGTACTCTTCCTTGCTGGCGTAGCCGGAGCAGGGGGCAACGCAGCGGTGGATGAAGTACTCCAGGCAGGGGCGGGGGTCGGAGCCGGTTATCGTCTTGGTGCAGGAGCGGTACGGGAACAACTTCTTGACCAGGTCCATGGTTTGCCGGACGCTGCTTGCCGACGCGAAGGGGCCGAAGTAGCGGGCGCCGTCCTTGGCCACCTGCCGGGTAATGTAGACCCGGGGAAACTCCTCGCTGAGGTCAATCTTCAGGAAGGGATAGGTCTTGTCGTCCTTGAGCCGGGCGTTGTAGCGAGGCTTGTACCGCTTGATGAGGGTGTTTTCCAGGATTAGGGCTTCGGCCTCGGTGTCGGTGACGATGAACTCAAAGTCGGCAATCCGAGGCACCAGGCGGCGGATCTTGGGCGCCTGCCCGGAGGGGGAGCCGAAATACGAACGCAGGCGGTTGCGCAGCACCACGGCCTTGCCCACGTAGATAACGTTATCCTGAGCGTCCTTCATCAGGTAAACGCCGGGTTTTTCCGGCGCAGACTGGAGGCGGTGCTCAATTAGCGGCGTGGGCATGGCCGGCTAGATGACGAAGGACAACGCGACCAATCCGACCAGCAGAACGCCGGCCATGATGGATATGCGGCGCAACTCCGGTACGGTGTAGTTGTAGGCGGCTGGGCGGTCCAGCCGCGCCCGTCCCGACGGGCGCTGAGGCGCGGCGGCAGGTCTGGATATAGGCGGGGCTGCCGCCGGGGTTACTGGCGCGTCCACGGCGCGTTCCGCAGTGGCGGTCGCGGATGAACCGCCGGGGGCTGGGGCGGCCGGCGCCGCCGCCGACCGATTGCCTCTTCGTCTTCTGCGGCCAAGCTCGGCCTGGCGCGACGCGACTCGTCGGCCCTTCCCTGGCATGGTGGCGCTCCTCCGGGCCGGACCGGAATGGTCGCGAACCCGACTTTCTTGGCAAACTTACATAACCAGTATACTACAAAACCTCTCGAAAACACCCTGAGAAGCCGCGCCTGGAATCGCGCAATCGCAAAGTTCCCTTGAAAGTCCGTTTGATCGAAAGTCCCTTTGATCGTTCGTCCTGAGGCTCTCGAAGGATCTCCTTGTGACTTGCCCTGGCTGGAAAGGCTTGCGGAACACGGACTGCACAGACTTGGCAATCGTCCTGCCCAGCCACCCAGGGTCTTTTGATTTTCTGGGGACGGGGGCTACGTTGGGGGATTCATCCCCCAAACCCCCTGAATTGGGGTGGTCTGGCAATGCAGCGCTGAGCTTGCCGAAGAATTACGGGGAACAATTAAAAGACCCTGCCCTGCCACCGGACCCAACTACCACCGGCGCCGGGTACGACAGCTCGTACCCGGCGCCGGTGGCCAAGCTCAAGTCTTCCGGTTTGGAATCAAGGCAATTCCCGGTCAGCGCGGCGCGACCGCCGGATGGCCATACCCAGGCCCACAACCGCAGGGTTGCAGGAGCGGCCACTGCCCGCTCCTAAACCCGAATCCACCGAAGGAGGGCGTCGGGTCAGCGTCCTGAAGTGGCCAAAGGGTGCTCCTCTGAATCTGGGATAATGGTTTTGTAACAGCAAACCGGTCCCAGAAAAGGAGCACCCAATAGATGCTACCACGCCGCCACCCCGACCGCATCCGTATCGCCTTCGACGACCACCGCCTGGTGACCAACGCTGGGCTGCTCCTTCCGGCCACCCTGGCCCGGCGCCTGGGCCTGCCCGAACTGGTACAGGAGCACCTGGACTTGGGCGAAGCGCCGGGCCGGGCCAACACCGGAGACAAGATCATGACGCTGGTGTCCTCCGCTCTGGCGGGCGGCGACTGCATCGACGACGCCGATGTGTTGCGCACTGGCAGGACGGCCTGCGCTCTCGGCTGCGTAGTCAAGGCGCCCTCCACCCTGGGCACTTTCCTGCGCAGCTTCAGGTGGGGCCACGTCCGTCAGTTGGACCGGGTGAGCCGCGAGCTGCTGGCCCGGGCCTGGCAGGCGGGGGCCGGACCCGGCGACGCGCCATTCACCATCGACCTTGATTCGACGATCTGCGAGACTTACGGACTGGCCAAGGAGGGCGCCCGCCACCACGGCTATACCGGTGCACGGGGCTATCACCCACTGCTGGCCGTCGCCGCCGGAACCGGCGACGTGCTGATGGCCCGGCTGCGCGAGGGCCGGTCCAACACCGCCCGGGGCGCCGCCCACTTCCTGCGTGAGACGGTGAGCCGGGTTCGCTGCGGCGGGGCCAGCGGGCAGCTCACCATGCGTGCCGACAGCGGCTTCTATACCCACGCCGTGGCCGCCGTCTGCCGCCGGATGGACGTCCGCTTCTCCATCACCATCCGCCAGCACAAAAGCCTGCACAATCTCATCGAGGCGATACCCGAAGATGCCTGGACGCCGATTCCTTACTGGATGGACGGCGCCGCCGATGTGGCCGAAACCACCTACACCCCCTTCCAGAGCGAGCCGGATGCCGCGCCGGTGCGGCTCATCGTCCGGCGGGTGAAGCCGGCGCCCGGTTCTCAACTGGCTCTCTTCGCCACCTACAGCTATCACGGCTTCATCACCGACCGGGACGGAGAGACCCTGGAACTGGAGGCCGACCACCGCCGCCACGCCGAGATCGAGAATGCGATACGCGACCTCAAGTACGGCGTGGGGCTGAACCATCTCCCCTCGGGCCGCTTCGCTGCCAACGGCGCCTGGCTGGCGGTACAGGTGATGGCCCACAACCTGGCCCGCTGGACCGCCCGCATCGGCCTCGGTGAGCGGATCGTGACCACCAAGACCCTCCGGCGGCGGTTCTTCGCCCTGGCCGGACGGCTCACCCGCTCGGCACGCCGGATCACCCTGCATCTTCCCAAGCGCTGGCCCTGGGAGGAGCAGTTCAGCCGCGCCCTGGCCCGACTGCGAGCCATTCCACTCCCAGCCTGACGGCGCCCGTCCGCCACTGACCCGCCAGCCAACCCAACGTCCCCGCAAACTCGCGCCAGCCCAGTCCGCGAGCGCCTCTTGCCGTGTCCTATCCCGCCATCTCGCTCGCCACAGCCACTGCAGGCCGACATCGGCGCCCCCCAAAGCGCCTGCAGACCGCCGCCAACCTCCCATCTACCCGAATTCGAGCCCGGATTATCGCGCCTGTAACTCCCTCACCCCCTTCCGCTGTCCTCACGCCGTCCATCCCTGTCCATCGGTGGATTCGGGCTAAAGCGGCAATGCCACCGCCTGCCCGGTTTGGGCGCTGCGGGTCACCGCCTCGGTGAACTCCATGTATTGGACGCCGACGCTGAAGGGGGTGCGGGTAATCGGCTCCTGGCCGCGGATGGCGCTGATGAACTCTTCTTCCACCCGCCAGTAGTGCTGCCCTTCCGCCGGGTTGGGAATCTCAGACAATTGGCTGTCGCCCCGCTTGCCGCCGAAGACGTTCTGCCTTTGGTCTATGTAAAGGGTGCCCTCACTGCCGTAGAGCCAGACTTCGCTGCTGGGCGACAGGCCGGTGACAGCGCTGATTCGCAGGTGAGCCTGGGCGCCCCTGGCCAACTCGCACAAGACATCCACGTGGTCGGGAATGGTCACCGACTGCCAATCGCCGGCGTCGTCCTGGCGGCGGGGGACGTTGACGCTGGTCATTGCCATAACCTTGGCAGCCGGGCCGGTCCAGCGGATCATGGCCTCGTACCAGATGCCCATGTTGAGGATGTTGTAGCCGCTCAGGGAGCGGTCCTGCCGCCAGTGCATCGGGCTGTCAGTGTCCACGAAGCCGGTGCCCAGGGCCTGCAACTCCACGGCCTTCAGGTCGCCCAGATACCCGTCGGCGATGAGCTTCATCAGCAGCCCGTCCACTTTGAAGGTGGTGGGCGAGGGCACGATTTGCGCCACCTGCCCCGGGTGGGCCAGCGATGCATCCAACATGGCGCGGGCATCGGCGGCGCTGGTCGCCATGCGCGCCTCGCAGAGGACGTGCTTGCCCTTTTCCAGGGTAGCCAGGGTCAGGGTGCTGTGCATATATGGCCAGGTGCCGATGCAGACGGCGTCAATTTCGGGGTCCTCCAGCAGGTCCCGCCAATTGTCGTACACCCGGGGAATGTTGAAGGAATCGGCCACCTGTTGGCCCGACTGCCGGGAGCGGTTGGCCACGGCCACCACGTCAACTCCGGCAACCTGTTGGAACCCGGGCAGGTGCCGGTCGCGGGTGTTCCGCCCAGCGCCGATTAAGCCTACCCTGACAACGTCGTCCGCCATGCTAGTCCTCCTTGCGTCGATTAGTGGGTTGAGCCTTGAAAAAGGGATGCCGGGGGTTGCCCGGCAGGTTTGGCCCGATTATAAGACAGCCCGGTAGCATAGTCCACAATGGCGCCGGCGGCGCGCAAGGCCTTTTAATTGTTCCCCGTAACTGCCCCGTCAAGCGCAGCGCTGCGCTTGACGGACCCCCCAATCCAGGGGGTTTGGGGGATGAATCCCCCAACGTAGCCCCGTACCCCAAAAACTAAAAGGTCCTGGGCGCAGGTCAGGCCACGGGTAACGCCGGCGGCGGTTTGGCGATACAATAAAAGAATGGAGTTACGGGGATGGAGTTACGGGGATGGAGTTGAGGCGCGCCACGGAATTTCTGTCGGGGCTGGCGGGTTCCTCGCGGTACAGGGTGGAGGGACACAGCATGACCCCGGCGTTGGCCAATGGACAGCAGGTTCTGGCCAAGCCGGTGGTGTCGGGGCCGGACCCGCTGCTTCGGGGAACGATTGTCGTCCTGCGGCATCCCGGCAGGCTGCGCCGTTTCCACATCAAACGCGTCGTCGGCCTGCCCAGGGAAAACGTTTCTTTGCGTGAGGGAGTTACATACGTTAACGGCCGGCTGCTGGCCGAGCCTTACCTGCCTGGCGATGGCGTCATAATCCCGAGAAACCTTGGGGAATGGATTCTGGCAGACGACGAATACTTTGTGATGGGGGACAACCGGTCCGACAGCGAAGACAGCCGGGTCTACGGACCGGTCGGGCGTCATCTGCTGGCCGGGGTGGTATGGCTTCGTTATTGGCCCCCGCGGGACTGGAGCCGGTTTTGCTGACCGTCAACCCAAGTCAACGCGCCCGCCATTGGGCGCCGCGGCGCTGCCCGGAGTGGACCCATTAAATCGGCAACGCTGGCCACTCTGGACAAGGTCAAGTCTCTTTGGAACCAGCACGTCCGGGAACGTGTTTCCCAAGACAGTCTGGGCGACCCCCGATGGTTCCGTTTGTTGGTGGCCGTGGTGCGCGGGTTGTTCGCCAACGATATGCCCCACCTGGCCGCGGGTCTGGCTTACTACGCCATATTTTGCATGTTTCCCCTGGTGCTGGGTTTCCTCGCGATTTTGGGCCTGAGCTTGCAGTCGCAAAACCTGCAACCCCGGTTCCTGGAGTTCGTCTCCCAGAGAGTACCGGGGGCCTCCAATTTCATCGCCGACAACATTTCCCAAATTGTCAGGTTTCACAACGCCGTGGGAGTGGGCGCGATTATCGGGTTGTTCTGGCTGGGGCGGGCCGTGTTCGCCGCGTTGACCCGGGCGATCAACCGGGCGTGGGGAATTACCAGGGATCCCCCGTTCTACGTGGCCTGGCCGCAGCAACTTGGGATGACGGCGGTCTTGGGGAGCTTGCAGCTGCTTTCGACCATTGGGACGTCGGTAATCCAAATTGCAACCAATGAGGCGATAAGCATTCTGGGCCGGCAACCGTTCCTGGATATTGGCGTGAGCTACGTGTCCCTGTACCTGGCCCCGTTGCTGTTGACCGCCGTGACCTTCGCCCTGATGTACCGGTTTGTGCCCAACCGGCCCATGCGGTGGATCTATATTTGGCCGGGGGTGGTCGCCGCTTCGCTGTTGTTTGAAGTGTCCAAGATACTGTTCATCATTTACCTGGAGCGGTTCGCCAATTACACGCTGCTGTACGGTTCGATGGCGTCGGTGATGGTGTTCATGTTCTGGGCTTACGTTTCATCCATCATCCTTTTGGGCGGCGCACTTACTTGCAGCCATTACCAACGGCTGTTTTACCCGGATCAAATGGAATACGAAGACCTTGCCTGAATGCCCTTCGACGTAACAGTTCAGACTTGGTGAGATGAATTGGTTTCAGCCAACTGCCATTTTTTCCAGGGGGTTTGGGGCAGGGGGTTTGGGAGATTCATCCCCCAACGTAACCCAACCCCCATATTCCGCCATCAGCCCTCCGCTCCCCTCAACCCTGAACAGTTACCCTTCGACAGGAGGGATTGCCGGGGGAGCGATTGCCGGGGGCCTCCCGATGCCATACATAGCGGGAAAAACTCTCCGGTGATGAGTACCTTCTGGCAAGGAAGTCCTTCGAGAGCCTCAAGAAGAACGGATTGGACGGGGTTGATCCTGATCCTTGTTTGAGTGGAGAGACGCCGGGGGATTGACGCAAAGACGGGCGGGCCGCAAGCCCGTTCGTTCGTTGGCGAATTGACGATTGCCGGTGGTTATCCGGGTGCCGGCGTCACAGCTTCCAGAAGTTTCCCACCTGGCAAATCATGTCCACCTTGTTGATGGACTCCGCCGGCCAGCCGATCATGTTTATCCAGTCCTCAAAGTGCGATTGCTCGACAGCTTCGCACTCGCTGATCAGCTTCCCGTTTTCCAGGTCGCCGTAAACCTTGACCACGGTGGTCCGGCGGTCCGGGCGCCACTTGCGTACGGCGTCCAGCTTGCTGCGGAAGTCCTCCTCGGTAATGCCGGGGACGTTGTGGATGGCTACAAATCGGGTCATTCTTCCTTCCTCGTGGTGGTCTCGTGGCGGCGGTTGGTTCCGCGGTTGGTTCCTCGGAAACGCCGGTTTACGGCTCAAACCCGCAGCGGCGATTAGGCGGGAGGCACAAAGGGATAGGGTATGGGCGGGCCGCCCCGCAGGGGGAGCGCAACGGTGGCGGAGCCGGGCATACTTTCGATGCCGTCCTGGGTCTTCATGCCAACCTCCAGGTCAATCAGACCCATGCCCTCTTTTTCCTGCCTGCCGGTTACCTGGCCCCACATTATCAGGATGTCGCCGGGAACCAGCATCGCCCGGTGCTCAAAGCGGGCCTTCCACGGCCAGCCGCCGGGGGAGGTCCAGTCCTTCAAGAACTGGGGAACCACACTCTGCTTCCAGGAGCCATGCACCAAGATGCTGGGGTTCTTGTCATGGTTCAGGCCAAAGTCCAAATCGTAATGGATGCGGTGGAAATTTTCGATGGCCGCGCTCCACCGGAACAGATGGGTGGGCGTCGGCTTGTATACATATTTGGGAAGCTCGTCGCCCTCAGCGACATCCTCGAAGTAAATCTGCTGTTTTCCGCGCAACTGGTCGGCGGTAGGCCGCTCGTTGCGCTGCCAGATTTCCTCCGGTTCCATTTGGAGCAGTTCTTCCAGCGGCGTGGTCATGGTTATCTTCCTCAACAACCTGGCTGACGATGGGGGATAGTTGGCTGCCGGGCCTGGACTAACGGCGAATGACTAACGGCGAATGGTGGAGGCGCGGGTGATGCAGAGCACCTCGTCGTTTTGATTCCAGTACCGGGTCTCGCGGGTGATAATCAGGAACGGACGGCCGTCGCGGCCCACGCGTTCCCGGATGTCGGAGTAGCTGTTTTGAAAGAACACCTGGTCGCCGATGCTGGGGTACTTGAAGATTTCCAGCTCGTTGCCGGCATTGAGCACCCGGACCAAGTTGGTGGGGACCGGGGGAAGCTCGCCGGGACGCTTGACCGAGCCGATGCCGTCGGACTCCGGGTTGTCCTCGAAGGCGCGGGTAATGGCGTCTTCCTGGTCGGGGGGGATGCGGCTGCTCAAGTAGCTGACCATAATGGGCGGGGTGGTAATCTCCCCGTAGCGGGAATTTTTGGCGTATTCCTGGTCCCAATACATCGGGTCCGGGTCCATCACCGCCTGGGTAAACCGGCGCAGATACTCGGCGTCAACCACGCCCCACGACTCAACGGTGTCGCCGGCGACGCCAATCATGGCCTGGACTTCAGGGGTAAGGGCCGATTCGGTTTGCTGGGTCATGCTCAGTTCCTCTTGAGGGAGTCTTGGCCAGGGAGTCTTAACGGCCTCAGCCTACCCCAGCCGCCGGGGGTTAGTCAATACTGGCTTCGGCAACCGCAGGGGCCGGTCCGGTTGCCCCCGGAATGTCCATCTATCTGCAGACGCCCCACCCCTGATGATGTCCTACTACCACTAACCAACCTACCAGAACAAGAGCCCCCAGCATCACCAACCAGGCTTACATAATGTCTCCTACGCCCTGAGGTTCTTTGCAGCCCTACGCCGCGCCGAAGTGGCGGTCCAGCGTGGCCTGATATTCTTCGGGCGTGTAATGGTACTTCTGGGTGCCTTGGCTCTGGATGACGAAGTGCGAGCATACGGTGCCCATCATCACGCACCGCTCCAGCGGCAAGCCCTGAATCAGCCCCTTGACCAGCCCGCCGCGGAAGGCGTCGCCGGCGCCCGTCGGGTCAACGACGTTGGCGGTAGGGATGGCCGTCACCGTCACCGGCGGCGCGTCCCGGCGCAGCGCCAGGCAGCCGTGCTCACCCCGGGTCGTGATGATGGTCCCGGCATTTTCCAGCGCCTCGGCGTCGGTCCACCCCGTCCGGTCCTTAATCAACCCGAACTCGTAGTCGTTGGAGATTAGAATGTCGGACTGGCTGATGCACCGGCCCAGGTCTTCCCCGGCCCAGGCAGGGAGGGACTGGCCGGGGTCAAAGATGGTGAAGATACCCAGTTCCCGGTGTGTCCGGGTGTAGTTTGCCATGTCGTCCAGGTTGCCGGGGGCAACGATGGCGATGCAGTCTTGGGGGTCAATCTGTCCGAAGTCGAAGCCCGATGGATGCTTCATAGCGCCGGGGTTGAATCCGGTAATCTGATTGTCGGCCAGGTCGGTGGTGATGTAGGCCGACGCCGTGGCTTCCTCGTCCACCATGCGGATGTCCCGGGTGCTCAGGCCGTGCTCGGCGAACCACTCAAAATAGCGGTGATAGTCGTAGCCGATGGCCGCCAGAATGCGCGGCTCCTCTCCCAACAGGGACAGGGAGTAGGCGATATTGCCGGCGGTGCCGCCGAAATTTTCGCTTAGGCCGTTGACGGTGAAGCTGACGTTAATCATGTGGATTTTGTCGGGCATGATGTGGTCGGAGAACCGCCCGGGGAAATCCATAATTCGGTCATAAGCCAGGGAACCGGACACTAAAACTTCCATGCTTTGATGTTCCTTATGTTGGTTTATTGCTGTTGGTGTATCGAAATTCGGACGGTTCGGACGGTATTGCCGCGCAACATCCAGCCGGGCCGTGATTTACTCTAACCCAGCATTCGGGAGGGCGCAACGGAGGGGCAACAATGTAACAGTTCAGACTTGGTGAGATGAATTGGGTTCATCCAACTGCCACTTTTTCAGGGGGTTTGGGGGATGAATCCCCCAACGTAACCCAACCCCCATATTCCGCCATCAGCCACTCCGCTTCCTCTCAACCCTGAACAGTTACGCAATAATCTGGAAAACAAGAAAGAGGGGTGCGGTTTATCGCACCCCTGCCGGTTTTCCTGGGGTTCTTATCCCGTCAGGCGTTGAGATGGGCGTTGGCCACTCCGACCAACTTCTCGAACCCTTGCTCGTCGCTAACGGCCAAGTCGGCCAGCACCTTGCGGTCGATTTCGATTCCGGCCAGCTTCAGGCCGTGCATAAACTGGTTGTAGGGCATACCGTGCTGGCGGCAAGCCGCGCCGATGCGGACAATCCACAAGCGGCGGAACTCTCCCTTACGCTCACGCCGATTGCGGTAGGCATGGCTCCAAGCGTGTATCAGGGCCTCTTTGGCCCACTTGTAATTCCGGTGTGACGACCCGTGAAAGCCTCGGGCCGCCAGCAACACTTTCTTGTGCCGGCGGTGTTTGGTAACGCCTCGTTTAACTCTGGGCAAACCGTATCTCCGGTGTTAGAATCCCCCGCTCATCCGTAGGGAAGCAATTTCTTGAAACGCTTAACGTCGCTCTGGTCGACCAACAGCTTGTCCGCGAACTTGCGGGTAACCTTCTTGGGCTTCTTCCGCCGCAGGTGGCTGCTCATTCTTTTGCGGCGCATCAGCTTGCCCGTACCGGTGATGTGGAGACGGGCCTTGGCGCCCTTGTGGGTTTTAAGCTTTGGCATCTGCTAAATCTTCCGCCTTGTCACTCTTGCTGAGGCCCGGAATGAGGATCATCGAAAGGGCCCGGCCCTCCATTGACGGGGGCTTTTCCAGCCGGACATCGTCCTTAAGGTCGTCGGCAACCCTTTTCAGCACCGACAAACCCAACTGCTGGTGTACCGCTTCCCGCCCGCGGAACCGCACGGTCAGCTTGACCTTGGAACCGTCCTCGATAAATTCTCTCACCTTGCGCATCTTGGATTCCAGGTCATGGGAGCCAATGTTCGGCCGGAACCGGACTTCCCGCAACTCGGTGCTCTTCTGGCTCTTCTTGGACTCTCGTTCTTTTTTCGAATACAGATAGCGCAGTTTGCCGTAGTCCAAAAGCCGAGCTACCGGCGGATCGGCGTTGGGCGCCACCTCCACCAGGTCCAAGTCTTGCTGGCGGGCCATCTGGATCGCCTGGTCGGTGGCGAAGACCCCCAACTGTTCCCCGTTCTCACCGATGAGACGGATGTTATGGGAACGTATCTGCTCGTTGACTTTGTACTGCCTAGCTATGCTCTACCTCCGAAGTGTGGCCGAAGCCCATATAACAGGATGCTTAAATTTATCACAAGCCCATAGGCCAGTCAATCCACCCATGACTAAATAACAGGGCCCTTTGATTCCCGGCAGCCGTCAACGTTGGCCCGTGTTAGCCCGTTCGTGGTGGGCTTGTCGAACCATGAACGGATGGCCCTTCGACAGGCTCAGGTCGAACCGGAGCAACGACAACCAAAAGACCCGTCCTTCGGGGCCAGGGCCTGTGCAAAGTCCGAATTACGAAGTTGCAATGAGTTTAAGGTCCCCGTCCCTTGGGCAGTTTACCTGCGGAGCTACCTGGACGCGTTGCTGGCTCTACGCTGGATCAGCAGCTCCAAGACTGGATTGCGGCATATGAATCGACTTTGCACAGGCCCTGCTTCGGGGCATGGTCAGCTTGACGGTAGTTGAGTTGGTTGCTAAACTCGAAACACCCCGGGCGGTTAGCTCAGTTGGTTAGAGTACTTGCTCGACACGCAAGAGGTCAGTGGTTCGAGTCCACTACCGCCCACCACTTCCAAGCTATACCTCACTGTCGGTAGACAATACCAACTTGTCAAACCGGACGCACTCGGTTGCGGCGCCGGTAATCCTTGGCCATTTGCCCTCCGTTGGATGTCGGCCCCTTTCCCCATGAAGTCGTCGAACCACTCCTCGTCATCGAGAAGCATCCCATCGCTCAGAATCCTCTCGTAGTCGTCTTCCAAACGGACGTCCAGACGATATTGCTGCTCGGACTTGGCAGGATGAAACTGCCTAAAGCGGGTTGATAAACGCTGGCATGGGCCGCGCCAAGGACGGATGCGCTCCTCTAATCGCTGTCAGGAAGGGGCTAATTCGTTCCAGGGCTAATTCGTTCCAGAAAAGCTGCCGGCGGGTCTTGCGCTTTATTGTTCTGGAATTCCCGGAGAAGTCCCCTGCGGCTCTCAGGACGAACGGGTTAGAGGTCCGCAGCCGGCCAACCTGCCGGCTAACCTTCCTGGGGAAGCTCGTAGTTGAACTGCCAGTTAATGCCGAACTTGTCAGTGCAGCAAGCGAAGTAAGCCCCCCAGAAGGTGTCCTGCGGGGGCATGGTCACTTCGCCGCCGCCGGACATTTTGGTGAACAGCTCGTCGGTTTGTTCCCGGCTGCTGGTCGGGAAGGTCAGGGCGAAGTTGTTGCCAATGACCCGGGGCGGCCCGAAGCTGGAGGGCATATCGCTGCCCATGAGAAGGCCGTCCTCGATGGTGAGGGTGACGTGCATGACGTTGTTGGCCTCCGCCTCGGGAACATCCATGTCGGCTGGACCGTCGGCGAAGGTGGCCATCATGGCGAACTCGCCGCCGAAGACCGAGCGGTAGAACTCGAAAGCCTCGCGGCAGTTCCCATTAAAATGAAGGTAACTGAGAATAGGCATAGCATTGCTCCTGAATGGGTTTGGGAGACTGTTTCGACGCAGTTCTCCGACGGCTGGATTGTGGCCGGATTAAGGAAGTCCTTCGAGAGCCTTGGGGCAAACGGGTTCAATTGGCGAAGCGGCTGAAACGTGGCTTGGGGCGCCCGTTAAGTGTCCCCTGTTAAGTGTCCCCTGTTAAGTGTCCCCTGTTAAGTGTTCATTGTTGCCAGGGTGGTCATGACGCGGCTCTGGAGGTCCTCAAAAACCTCCAGCACGCTGCGGCGGGCGTTGATGGTCTCGAACCCGTACTGGTGTCCCAGGTTGTGGAACTCCTCAATCAACGAACTCTGGTACTCCACGAAGCTGGCGTGGCGGTCGGCCCCCCGCAGGAAGTCCTCCCCCGATTCCCAGTGGTCCAGCTCGCGGCACGAAAGCACCCGGGGCAGCAGCTCATCCACGTCAATGTCCAGGTAAAAGATGCGGTCGGGGATGATGGCAAACTCCAGCACGTCGTCCAGCCACCGCGCGGGAACGCCCCGGACCCGGGCGCGGGCGATTATCGAGTAGATGTAGCGGTCGGCGATGGCTACCATGCCCGCCTGCAAGGCCGGGATGATGCTCTTCTCCAGCCTGTCCCAGAAGTCGGTGGCGTAGAACAGGTTGAGAGTAATGTGGTCCAGGGTGTGGCCCCGCATGGCCCGGTCAATGCCATCGCCGGTAAGGTCCGACCGGCGGAACCCGGTTTCCAACACCGCGAAACCCGAGGTCTCCAGCCATTCCTTGAGCAACGCGATCTGGGTGGACCGGCCCACCCCGTCGGTTCCCTCCACCACGATTAACCGGCCGGGCATCGAGTTTTGGCCAAATTCCAGGGGAGCGTGGCCGTAGAACTTGGGCGTAACCATATCCGTCATCTCCCGGTCATTGCAAAAATCGGCGCCAAGCCCCACTCCACAGGCCCCCACTCCACAGGCCCCCACTCCAAGGAAGGCGGGGCGCCGGTCCGCTGGGCTAGCTGTCGGCGGCCATGTCCCCCCGGGTGGTCCGGGTTGGTCCGCCGGGCCGGACGTACCGCCCGGTAAGGCCCAGGCTGGTCAACGCTTCGGGCACAGTCCCGCTGGATATCTTCATTACCCCGTCCAACATGGGCTCGACGTACTGCCGCACCAGTTGCTGCTGGTGCGCGATGGGCTGGGTTGCATCTATGGTCACTAGGCCGAACTCTTCGGTGAGGTTGGCGTACTCGGACAGCAGTCGTCCCTGGAACTTCCGGAACGAGTCGGTCCGGCCTGATGCCAAACCCAGGTCGGCGCCGGACTCGTAGAAGCCGAGGTGTTCCCGTCCGGTCACAATCCGGCGGATGGATTCCTCCAGCGGCACCTTGAAGTACAGGGCCAGCGAGGGCTTAACGGCGAAGGAGTAAACCCGCCGGAGCCAGTCCCGGTTGACCCCGCGGGCCGCGTCCCGGGCGAAGGCGGTGTAGACGTACCGGTCGGCCAGCACGATTGTGCCGGACTTCAGCGAAGGCAGAATCTGGGTGTATACCCGGTTGGCGAAGTCGGCGGCGTGAATCAGGCTGAAGGACATGGGCGTCAACAGGCGGTCGTCCTTGCCCCGCTTGGTGGTGCGCCGCACAATGGGCGAGGAGTTCCACTCGGTGAACACCGTAACGTACCCCATGCTTTTCAGCCACTTGCCCAGCAGGTCTATTTGGGTGCTCTTGCCGGAGCCGTCAATTCCTTCGACGATAATCAGCCGTCCGGGGTATTCGCCGTCGTAGGGGTGGTCTCCAAACCGTTGGCCCATGGGGAAGTTGGTGCTGAATTTGTTACTATTCATTCTTCTCCTCCCGTTCGTCCCGGGGCCCTTGAAGCGCTTCCTAATCCCCTCCGGTTCATCCTGAGGCTCTCGAAGGACTTCCTTGTCCCCCATCGCTGCCGGTTCGGACGTGGATGGGTTGTTTGAACTCGGCTTCCCAACGTTTCTCCAGGCCCGCGGGGTTGAGGGGCGTCCAGATGGGCGTAACCACGGCTACCCCGCCGTTCTTGCGGGAAATGGCGACCGCATCGGCGGGGCAATCTGTGGGCAGCCGGCGGTCCAGTTCGTCGGCGACCAGCAGCACGGCGGCGGCCTGCCCCAGGCGCCGCTTGTCGCCGCCGGTCAGCACCGGCGTATGCCGGTACCGCCGGGGCAGTCGGCCCCGTTCGCCCACCAGCAGCATTCCGGCCACCTGCGCCGACTCCCGGTGGCTGAACCCGGGCAGGTCCGACCGGGCCACCACGGAGGCGGTGCGTCCCAGCCGGTTGTAGAAGTCAATGGCGCTGCCGATTTCCAGCAGCAGCGCGGCGCACTGGAGGGATGACGTCAGCCGCCGGTGCCGCCCGCGCCAGGCCGCGTTGGCCAGCCTGCGGGCGAAGTCGGCCCGGCGCGGGCCCCGCTGCCAAAAGCGCAGGGCGAATCGCTGCACTAGGTCCGACAGGCCCGCCGCCCGCACCACGGCGCGCTGGGGCAGGGTTAGCGGCTGGTCCTGGGGCAGGGGCTCCGGGTGCCGGGCCAGCCCTTCGCGCAGCCCCTGGCCGGACACCAAAATCCCCCCGGCGCCGGTGTGTTCCAACAATACCTGGGCCACTATCGCGCCCCCCACGATGTAATGGGTGCGCTCCTGGTTCATGCCGGTCATGGCGGCGCGTTCGGCGCGGGTCGCCTGGGCCAGGGATTCGGTGAGGTCGGCCAGACCGTTGCCGCTGATGTAGTAGCCGTGCATCTTCAGGATTGGGTAGGCCATGCGGCGCCGGTCCAGCTTGGAAAGAAGCCGGATGGATCCGCCGGAGCCGACCAGGGTGTCGGATGCGCCAAGACGGGGAATTTGCGCCGAAGCCAAACATTCCCGGACGTACCGCGCCGCAGCGGCCAGGTCCTCGGCGGCGGGCCGGTCGTTGAGACCGAAACGGTTGGAGATGCGCAGGCCGCCCAGGGGAAGGGTGCGCATAAATTCGAGCGAGCGGTCGGCGAACCCGACGACTTCCATGCTGCCGCCGCCCAGGTCGGCCAGCAGTCCCTGGGTGACCGGCAGCCCGTGGACTGCGCCTACGAAGCAGTAGGCCGCCTCGTCCTGCCCGCTGATGATGCGGAAGGAAACGCCGAACTTGCGGGCCGCCGTCTCGGTGATTTCGGCGGCGTTGCTTGATTCCCGCAGGGCGGCGGTGCCCACCGCGTTGATGTTCTGCACGCCGTGGGCTCGGCAGACCTGGACAAAGTCCTCCATCGCGTCCAGCGTCAGCGCCACGGACTGGGGATCCAGCACTCCATCGTCGTTCACATGGGTCATCAGCTCCAGGTGCATTTGCTGCTGGGCCAGTATCTCAATGCCGCCGCCCCGGTTGACCTGCATCACCACGGCCCTGGCCGAACCCGAGCCAATGTCAATAACGGCGGTGGGTGGGGATTCCGCTCCCATGCCGGTGAGCGCTGGCCAGCCCGGTTCCGGCAGGTCCCACGCCCAGGAACCGGAGTTGAACAACTCCCGGCCTAGGGTTAGCTGGTGGTCTTTCGCACTTGTCGTCATTCTTGACTGCAATTCCTGCCAGGCCGGTCGCGGCCCGGGAAATTCCCGTAGCGCCGGATACTGCTGCCCGCCCTGCCGTGTTTAACCCGACGGTGGACGCCGGGCAGACCCCCGTTTCCGGTGTGTAGACCGTTTGGGAAGAATGGAACGTCTGCCTGGACTCGATGATAACCCAAAGCCGGAAATTCCAGCAAGAAAGTCCTTGGAGAATCTCAGGGCAAACGAGGGCAAACGGATGAGAATGGTTCCACAGACTGCCCTCGTGGGTCCGGCGCAGGGACCAGGGCAATCGCGTTGTGATTGTTCCGGCATAACCTGACACTTCCTACTTTCCAACTCCGGTATCTCCCCGCCACCCCATTATTAACGCAAAACGCGATCCCCCACCCGTCCTCCCGTAACAGTTCAGACTTGGTGAGATGAATTGGTTTCATCCAACCGCCACTTTTTTAGGGGGTTTGGGGGATGAATCCCCCAACGTAACCCAACCCCCACATTCCGCCATCAGCCACTCTGCCCCCCTCAACCCTGAACAGTTACGTCCTCCCGCCCCGGCTTGCTCTTTGGCGTGCTTAGTCGTAAAATTTGCCCAAATTCCCACCGCGTGGGACCCCGGAACCCAACAGCACAGAGGAGAGATTATTGTATGGCTGAAGCAGCTGAAGCAAATGGCCCATTGAAGGGAATACGGGTACTCGACCTTGGCCGGCATCAGGCAGGTCCCCGGTGCGCCCAGGTGTTGGCCCGCATGGGGGCCGAGGTCATCAAGGTGGAGCGTCTGGGCGGCGAAGAGACCCGCTATCACGCTCCCTGGGTCCGCAAGCAGAGCGCCTACTGGGTGCAGTACAACAGCGGTAAGAAGAGCCTGAGCATTGACCTGCGCAAGGAAGAAGGCAAAGAGGTCGTGCGCAAGCTGGTCAAGATTTCCGATGTGCTGCTCCAGAACTTCCGGCCCGGAACCATCGCCACCATGGGGTTCGGCTACGACGTTCTCAAGGAGCTTAACCCGCGCATCATCATGGTTAACGTTTCGGCCTACGGACAGTTTGGCCCCTACTCGGACCAGATTGGCTACGACCCCATCGGCCAGACCATGTCCGGCATTGCCATGGTAACCGGCGAAGAGGGTATGCCGCCCATCCGGGCCGGCGTCCCCATCATTGACCGCACCACCGCCCTGCACGCCGCCATCGGCACCTTGGCCGCGCTGCACGAGCGGGAGACCTCCGGCGAAGGCCAGACCATCGACGTCTGCTTGGCCGACACTGGGTACAGCTACACCGAGATTCCGATAACCGCCTACCACGGCGCCGGCATCGAACCCCGGCGGGGCGAGTCGGCGGCGCCGCCCAGTGGCACCTACCCCTGCCAGGACGGATGGGTGCTGGTCTCGGCTGGCGACCAACACCACTGGCACCGGGTGTGCAACGCCCTGGGCAAGCCCGAGTGGCTGGAAGACCCCCGCTTTACCACCCGCCACGAGCGGGGCGCCAACGGCGCGGTAGTGCAGGAGGCCATGCGGGAGTTGCTGTCCAACATGACCATGCGCGACGCCATCGCCCACTTCACCCACCACGACGTGACGGCGGCGCCGGTGAACACCATCTCCCAGGCAGCCCAGGACCCCCATCCCTGGGAGCGGCGGGCGATGGTTGAAGTGCCCGACTTCTTGGCCGGCAGCATCGCCGTATCCGGCGACTACTGGCACTTCAGCCGCACCCCCACCGTAGTCGGGTCCACCCCGCAGGTGGGCGAGCACAACGATGAAGTTCTGAGCGGACTGCTGGGCTTATCCGATGAGGAGATCGCCGCCCTGTACCAAAACAACGTGGTCAGCACGGCGCACCACTACGACGAAGTCCCCGGCTAGACCGGCCAACTCCCAACCCCGGCAAGAACAAGGGGCCGCTATTGTAGCGGCCCCTTCTCTCTCCCCGGAAACCTCCAAATTCAGGGGGTTTGGGGGATGAATCCCCCAACGTTCCCAACCCCCGTCAATAAGTAAGCATCATCCGCTGTATCTCATCCGGGTCATTGGTAACAGTCAGGCCCAGCATCAGCAAAATGCGCGCCTTCTTGGGCGAAAGGTTGTCGGCCACCACGAACCCTTCCTCGGTGAACCGCCTGGTGCGCATTACCCGGCCGTTGCCGGTATGGCTGGCAATCACCACCCGCACACCCCGCGCCTGCGCTTCCCGCAGCCCCTGCATATACTTGGGAGAAGACCCGCCGCTGCCCAGACCGGCGGCCACCAGCCCGGGGACCCCGGCGTTGGCCACCGCCTTGATTACTAGGTCGTCGGCCCCGGCGTAGGCGTAGGCGATGTCCACCCGGGGTAGTTCGGTAACGCTGGCGGCGTCGAACTCCGTGTCTGCGGTGTGGGACCGGGTGGGTGTCCGGTAAAACACGACCTCCTCGTCGGAGTCGGCGTAACCCAGGAAACCCAACTCGTTGGAGCGGAAGGTTTCCAGCCGGTAGCTGTTGGTCTTGGTCACGTCCCTGGACGCCTGAATCTCGTTGTTCAGGACGGTCAATACTCCCCGGCCTGCCGCCGCCGGCGCCGCGGCCACCCGCACGCAGTCAATGAGGTTCACGTCGGAGTCGGTGCCCAACCCGCTGGCCGGCCGCATGGCCCCGGTCACCACGACGGGCTTGCGGCTGCGGATGGTAAGGTTGAGGAAGTAGGCGGTCTCCTCCAGGGTCGCGGTGCCGTGGGTGACGGCGACGCCGGCGGCCTGGGGGTCTTCGGCGAAGATGCGGTTAATCCGCCGGGCTAGTTGCAGCCAGTGGGACGGCTCGACCTCGGTACTGCCCACATTTATCAACTGCTCCGGCACGACCTCGGCGAAACTGTTGACCTCGGGCACCCGGTCCAGCATTTCCTGGATGCTCAGGTGCCGGTTGCCGTAGCTATAGTTCATGTAGTCATTGCGGGAGTCGCCCACGGTGGATATGGTGCCGCCGGTGCCGATGACGTAGACCCGGGGCCGGTCGGATACGCTGTTGTCGCTGGCCATGAGTGCCTCCTGGAATTAGCCCGGAGTTGGCATGGGCTGGAATGGGCGGGGGAACGCCGCCTTCCGGCCAGTATACGCCATCCCGCGAGGGCCCATCAGGGCGCTTCGGACAATCCCAAGGCAATCGCGTTATGATTGTTTTGGCATAACGTAACAGTTCAGACTTGGTGAGATGAATTGGTTTCAGCCAACTGCCATTTTTTCAGGGGGTTTGGGGGATGAATCCCCCAACGTAACGTAACCCCCATATTCCGCCATAAGCCACTCCGCTCCCCTCAACCCTGAACAGTTACCCCTGACACTTGCCCCTTTCCAACTCCGGTGTCTCCCCGCTACCATATTTCTATCGTGATCTCTATCGTATTTATATCGTTCGGGAGTAGGCTCCCCGGAAGTTTCCCTGGGCAGCCGCACTCCCGGCAAAAATTATACGAAATGAGACCGGGAAAACCGCCCCACCCAAAACCGCCAGGCCTGTTCCCCGGCGTTCCAGGGGTGACAAAACCAGACAAAACCAGGACATTCCTGGGACAAAACCAGACATAGACCGGACAAAAAGTGACAAAACACCCCCGGACCCACGCTCAAATGTCCGCTTTTGTCCGGTATTTCCAACTTTTCCGCCTCCCCAACTGAGAATTTGGCTGCGTCGCGGGCCGGCGGCAGCCAGACAATGATGGCTGGGAGCGGCAACGATTCCCCGGTATCCCCAAGGCCAGTCTCAAAAACCCCGGCAAATTTGAGCACTGCGCCAACGAGAGGGATACTAACGAGAGGGATACTAATGAAGCACCTAATTTATGACGCGATTGCCCTGGGTGACACCCATGAGACGATTGCAAATTCGCTGGAAGAAGCGGCAGGGCAGCACAGCTGCACCCGGGACATCCAGGAGGCAACATGAACACGGAAGACAGGGAATATGCCCTGGAGCCAACCACCTTCCACTCCATGCAGGAAGCCCAGGAACTGGCAGATGTCCTCGAGGATAACCTCAACGCCCGAGGCATGGGCGCCGCCAACGTACGATCCGAACTCGTGGAGATGTTCTCCGAACTCGTCAACAACGCCGCCGAGCACGGCATGACCGAGGAGGGCGCCCACGCCCACGTCCGGTATATGCCCCACCGGAGGGGCCACGCCTTCGACATGGTCATCGCAGACTCAGGCGCCGGCATCCGGGCGACCCTGGAAGGCAACCCGGGAATACCCGGACCGGAAACGGACGCCGGCGCCATAGGCCTCGCCGTCCAGGAACTGGTCTCGGGCACCGGGGTCCCCACCAGGGGCATCGGCCTCTGGATGACCGTCACCGAGATGAGGAAGCCGGGCCGGAAGCTGTGGATTCACTCAGGTTACGGTCTCCTCACCATGTACGGCGCCGCTGAACCCGAGCTGCGGCAAACGGAGCACAGGCAGGGTACGATGGTGAGACTCACGATCCCAGCCTGATCGGCGGCGCGCCGGAAATCCTGACTGGCGCGCCGCCGGGAACGCGGACTCAACGCTCTGGGTGGCACGAATTTCGCAATCGTCTCTCCCATTACCCGGCTTGCGCCCCGGCAGAAAACCTTGTATCCTCCCCGCAAATTTGTCCTACTGGAGGCTTAGTTAAATGTCCTTATCTCGTCACTCCCGTTCTCTGTTTAAGTTCCTGCTCCCGGTCACGCTGGGGTTGACTGCCCTGGCTGTCGTTGCCTGCGGCGGTCCCGCAGCAACCCAGGTTCCCACCCAGGCCCCGTCAGCGGCCCCGTCAGCCGCAGAGTCCCAGGCCCCGGCGTCCGGCGATTCCGCCATTTCATCCGCTCCCTCTGCTGCGCCGACGCAGGTCCGGCCCACCGCAACGCCGGCTCCCAACGCCACCGCAACGCCGGCGCCCACGGCCACCCCCCTGCCCACCGGAGTAACGTCCGCCAAGGACAACATCACCATCGTCCTGCCGGAAGAGCCCTTACAGCTCAACTCCCGGCTCTCTATTGGAGCATCGCTCAACGCCACCGTAACCCGCGCCAATCTGCAGGACCCGCTTACGTGGCAGTCGGGCGACGACCTGCGCCTCGTTCCCACCAGCGCCACCACCGGGTGGGAGCAGGTGGACCCCGATACCTGGCGGTTCAACCTGCGCCAGGGCGTCAAGTTCCACAACGGAGAGGCGTGGAACGCCGCCGCGGCCGTGGCCAGCCTCAACGACGTGGGCAACGCCACCTCCGAGGGCGGCAGCATTAACTACACCGGCGAGTACACCGCCGAGGCGGTGGACGACTTCACCGTGGACATCAACTGCGCCAACACCTGCCCCATCTTCCCCAACACCTCGTTCTTCGTGAACTTCGAGGCGCCGGAGTGGTTCGCCGCCACTCCCGAAGAAGACCGGTCGGGGACCAGCATTGGATTGGGACCCTATCAGATGGTCGAGTGGTCCCGCGGCGTCCATATCAAGCAGGAAGCCTACGATGACTACGTTCCTGTGGACGATCACTTCGAGTTCCAGACCCCGTATATCAATGACATAACCTGGGTGTGGCGCGCGGAGACCTCCGTCATTGCCGCCATGGTACAGTCCGATGAGGCTGACCTGGGCTGGGACGTGGGCGTCGACGCGGTGGGCACCGTTCCCGCGGAAAACCTGCGGTCCGGCACCTCCGCCGAGAGCTACGCCTTCACTACCAACACCATCTGGCACCCGGAACTCAAGAAGAAGCAAGTGCGCGAGGCTATCGTTCACGCCATTGACTGCGAGGAATTGGTGGAGCAGCTTTACGGCGGGTTTACCTCCTGCCGGGGCAGCATCATCTGGCCGGGGATCATCGGCGCCACTGAGGCCAACACCGCGCCCTATCCCTTCGACCCGGAAAAGGCCCGGGAACTGCTGGCCGAGGCCAACTACGATGACCAAAATCCCATCACCATCACCTCCCGCGGCGCTCGCGTCGCCAAGCAGGTGGAAGTTAGCGAAGCGGTGCTCGGCTACCTGCGGAACGTGGGCATGAACGTAGAATTCCAGGTGGTCGAGTCCAGCATCCGCTCGGCTTTGACCAGGTGCGGCATCGGCAAAGCCGTTCAGGAAGTCATGGAAGCTTCGGGCCGCGACCCGCAGACTGAGTCGCCCACCAACACCGACATGCAGGCGGCTCTGGACCTGGGCGGCGCCAGTTGTCCCACCGGCGACCTCATCGGCAACCAGCCCTCCAACGAGACCCTGGACTTCGGACGGCAGTTGCGCTACTACATGAGCTGCACCAGCATCCGCTCCCTGGTCTGCGACCCGTCGGAAGGCGGCATCCAGGACCAGATTGCGCCCGCCCTGGCCGCGTCGGGGCAGGATCGCCAGGACAAACTCGAGGCGCTGGCCGACCGGTTCCGGGAGGACGTGCTGTTCATTCCTTTGTTTGACCTGCCCGTCTTCTACGCCGTCAACCCCAAGCTGAACTGGGAACCCAGGCTTGACCCCAACGTGCGCGTCAGCGCCATGTGGTTCAGCGAATAACCTGCCTCTACAGCAAGCCCGCACGGCAAGCTCGCAATGAGCGCAGCAACCACCGGCAGGCCCCGGTTTTCCGAGGCCTGCCTCTTTAGGGGAACACCCCCGTTTGTCCTTGACGCCCTGTAATCGTTCGCCCTGAGGTCCTCGAAGGACTTCCTTGTTGACGAGACCGGGTTGACCAGGGACTTTGAATTGTTCCCCATAATTCTTCGGCGAGCTCAGAGCTGAGCTTGCCGGACTACCCCAATTCAGGGGGTTTGGGGGATGAATCCCCCAACGTAGCCCCGTACCCCGAAAATTAAAAGACCATAGCTAGTTTCCCTATGCTCACCTCCTAGAGGTTTATCGTATCCGCGAGGAAGTCAACCCTGGCATCAATTGATACCGGGAAGACTTCCAGGTCAGGACCGCTAAGGAGTTGGTTGATGCATTCGGCGCTCCCGCCTATGTAGGTTTCCATGAAGTCTATTTCCGTGGCGACAATCCACGCTCGGTCCTCAGGCCACCACAGGTTAGGCCCCATCAACATATTGCCCTCGACACACAGCTCCAGCACGGAATCAATTGAACCCGTATATGCCAGGTAACTCCGGTCGGGCAGTACAAGTTTCTCGCTGGCCGGGTAGATTTGCTCAATGCCCCCGTATCCCTTCCACACGAGCAGAAAGCACTGCTCCGGCGTCGTGGTGAAGCTGCGAAGGACCGATACGATGCTCTTGGCTTCCGCCTCGGGCAGTTGCCCCACAAATGGTTGATCCGCCCAGGATGGACAAGCGTAAGGGTCGTCCGAACCGGACAGCCGGCCAAACTGCATCAAAGGGTGTACCGTATTGCTGTTCCGGGCCGCTATTTCAGCCCAGCGAATTGGGGTGTCCTCTCCTGGGACGTAGGCGGGGTGAAGCAAACGAGCATACGAGGGATACCCCTCTGGAATAATCGACCACAGAAGTACACGGTCGCTGCCTCGACCCACTGGTCGGGTGCGCTCTGTGAGCCATGCCGCAGGGGAAATGTCGGCAAGGGGATGAACCGAGGCAGGAAATTCCCTGCCCGCGAAGGGAGATTTATGGGGAGTCCAACTGAAATTATCCATTCTCGCTGGCTGCGCTCCGTTTCCCTAATCCATATCGGCATTGTCCCCGGAGCATCTTCCACCTGCTCCTGGGACGTGCATTTGGCCCGCTATGGGAAAGAAGTGGAGCCAATGGCGGGCCGACTCTACCCAGATTCTCTCCATTCGTCAACTTCCCGCCGTCTGGCCGGTCAGGACGATTGCAAAGTCGGCAGGGAAGGTCTAAAAAAGGGGAAATGGCTTTGCACTCCCCGGTACTGTCTACGGTCAAGTCTGGTGGGCCATGTCTGATTTGAACTGGGTTTTTGTGGTCGTGTTCTGGTCCTCCATCCTGGTGGCCCTGGCCTTTGCGAGTCTCGTCGTGTTCCTGTCGTACTTGGGGCGTTCTCGCCGTTGGGCGGTGATCATAGCCTCGGTGTTCGTCTTGGTCGCGGGGGTCGCCTTCTTGACCCCGAGGTTGATGCACGAGTTCGTGATCTCCCCGGCGGGCGGGGTTGCCCTTAGAAACTATCTCAAAACGTTCCGGTAGAAGTTACTCTGGTGAAGGCTCGGGACGTAACCCCAAGGGGAGCAATCCCCGCCTGTTGGGAGTTTCTGGATTCCCGCCTTCGCGGGAAAGACGGGATGGTGGCTAAGCTATTGCCAAGAACTTCGCTATTGGAAAAGACTTTGCAATCGCCCTGCCTTGTTGCCTGGACCGGGTTGCCCCAAGCCCTTGTCGGGGTTATGATTCCGGCAGGCCCCCCGGCGCCGACTGCCGAACCGCCGGCCGGGAAATTAACGACAGGAGAACATCTCATGGCGCTTTGGAGACCGGACCCCACCTTTTATCCATCGGCAAGACTGGCGATGGAAGCTCCGCCGGAACGCCTGGCCTACGTCGCGGTGCTCAACCCCCACTCCGGTGAACCCGACGCCATGACCGTGGTTGACTGCGACCCCAACTCGGCAACCTATGCCCAGGTGGTCCACTCCCTGCCGATGCCCAACATTGACGACGAGCTCCACCATTTCAACTGGAACGCGTGCAGCGCGGCGTTGTGTCCTTCCTCGCCGCACCCCCACCTGGAGCGGCGCTACCTGGTCGTCCCCACCCTCGGCTCCAGCCGCATCTACATCCTCGACACCCAGCCCGACCCGGCGCGGCCCCGCATCGTCAAGACCATTGAGGCCGCAGAGGTGCAGCGGGCCGGTTACAGCCGCCCCCACACCGTCCATTGCGGCCCCGATGCCATCTACGTCAGCGCGCTGGGCGCGGCCAACGGCGGCTCTCCCGGCGGCGTCATGCTCCTGGACCACTACACCTTCGAGCCTATCGGCCCCTGGGAACTGGATCGGGGCCCGCAGGAGCTGTCCTACGATTTCTGGTGGCACATCGGCCTGGATACCATGGTCACCAGCGAATGGGGAACGCCGGAGATGTACGAGAACGGCGTCCGGCTGGAAGACGTGGTGGGCCAGAAGTTCGGCCACCACCTCAACTTCTGGGATATGCGCCGCCGCAGCCACCGGCAAGCGGTGGACCTGGGCGCTCAGCATCAGATGGCCCTGGAGCTGCGCCCGGCCCACAACCCCACGCGGCACTACGGCTTTTGCGGCGTGGTGGTCAGCACCGAGGACCTGTCCGGGTCCGTTTTCCTGTGGCACCGGGACGGCGACCAGTGGGCCGCCACCAAGGTTATCTCCATTCCCGCCGAACCTGCCGATGCTTCGGTTTTGCCGCCGGCGTTGCAGCCGCTGGGCGCGGTGCCGCCCCTGATTACCGACATTGACCTGTCTCTGGACGACAAGTTCCTATACGTTTCCTGCTGGGGCACCGGCAAGCTGCTCCAGTTTGACGTTTCCGACCCCTTCCACCCGGAGCAGACCGGCGAGGTCGAGATGGGTGGCGTGGTGCGTAAGGCCGCCCATCCCACCGGCGCAACCCTCACCGGCGGCCCGCAAATGGTGGAGATAAGCCGCGACGGGCGGCGGGTCTACCTGACTAACTCGCTGTACTCGTCCTGGGACGACCAGTTTTATCCGGAAGGTCTCAACGGCTGGCTCAGCCGCATTGACGTCAACCCCGAGGGCGGCATAACCGTCAATCCCGACTTCCTGATTGACTACGGCAAGACCCGGGCCCACCAGGTCCGGTTGCAGGGCGGCGACGCTTCCTCGGATACCTTCTGCTACCCTTAGACCCCGGAAGTCCATTGGCACTGGCAAAGCCGAGTTAGGCCGCCCGGTTGGTTATGCAGGCTGTGTTGCTGCACCCCCTCATTCCAGACCCGGCGGCCTTGTCTTCGCTGGGGCCCTGGCTGGGCCTGGTTGCTCTGGGCCTGTTTCACGGCCTGAACCCGGCTATGGGATGGCTGTTCGGCGTGTCGCTCGCGTTGCAGCGGCAGCAGGCTTCCCAACTGCTCACTGCCACCGGCTACATCGCCCTGGGACATCTGCTGTCCCTGTTGATCGTCATGGCGGTGCTGCTGGCGGCGGGCGCCTTCTTTCCCCTGCGGTGGGTGCGGGTCTTTGCCGGCGGAATCCTGCTGGCCTTCGGGGTCTACCGGCTGGCCCTCTACTACCGGCATCCCCGCTGGGTGGGCATGAACGTGGGGGGCCGCGACCTCATCGCCTGGTCCTTCCTCATGGCCACCGCCCACGGCGCCGGCCTGATGCTGGCCCCGGTGGTGCTGGCCCTGACCGACCGGGGCGCGTCGTCGGGCATAACCGGGGGTCTCGCCGGGGAGCTTGGCGAGCATGGGCAATTCCTGTCCCTCGCCGACGCCCCGGTCTGGTGGGCTTTGGGACTGTTGACCCACACGCTGGTAATGCTGGCGGCGATGCTGGCCGCCGCCAGCGTGGTCTACTACCGGGTGGGCTTGGCTTTCCTGCGCCGAGGCTGGGTCAACCTCGACCTACTCTGGGCCGCATCCCTGGTCCTGGCCGGCCTGGCTACCCTGGCCTGGGCCGCCCTGGAGTAGGCGCCTCAGCACAAAAAGACCCCAGGCGCCGCCAGTACCCTGCGAAGTACCCTGCGCCTGGGGTTGTTGTATCCTGTGTCCGCCGGGTTACTCGATGGGCGGAGCGTCGGGGCCGGGAATTTCGGCGTTCTCGTCCCACCATATCTGGTCCCACCGCCAGATGGTGTGGGGGTGGTAGGGCGGGCGGAAGTTCTGGATGCGGTAGTCAACCGCTCCGGCCCGGCCCTCCCAGTACAGCGGAACGAAGTGGCCGTCACCCTGATTGAGGATTTGGTCCATGGCCCGGTAGTGGCCCCGCCGTGCCTCCGGGTCCAACTCCCGCGCTTCCAGGGCCATCAGCTCGGTAATCCTGGGGTCTTCCCAGTTGTGGGGGTTCGCAGGCTGTCCTTGGCCAAGAACTGGACCACGATGGCCGATGGGTCCAGGAAGTACAGGGTGGCGCCGATGACGCTGATGTTGTGGGTACCGTCCCGCAGATTGGCATAGAAGGTGGCTCGGTCGAACACCTGGAGCTCCACGTCAATGTTCAGAGTGTCCTTCAGTTGGGCAGCAATCAACTCCCCTTCGGTCCTGGAGTTCTTGGCTTGGTCAATGTTGGCGTTAATCTTGAACCCATCGGGAAACCCGGCTTCGGCGAGCAAGCGCTTGGCTTCGGCCAGGTCGTCCGGGTGCTTTTCGCCGTTCTGGTACCGGAACCCCGGGAGTTGCACCAACTCCTCCTCAGTGGAAGCGTACCCCGGCGGGAAGAAGTTGCCCAAGACGCCCTCGCCGCCGCCGGCGACCTCGGCGAACTCGGTCCGCTCCAGGGACAGGTAGATGGCCTTGCGGACTTGTGGGTTGTCCAGGGGCGGCTTGTTCCAGTGGAAGTAGAAGCAGCGAATCGTCCCCGGACCGGACCGGGCGGCCCGCATCTTCCCGCCCGTCTCCTGCTGCACCTGGAGCATATCGGTGAGAGTTGTGCCGCCCATCACCAGCCAGGCGTCAACCTGCCCGGTCTTCATGCTGGCTAGGCGGCGGGCCGCGTCCTCAATGACGAATACCTTGAACCCGTCGTAGAAGGGAATGGGGTTCTTGAAGTAGCCATCGAACCGCTCCATCTCCCACGAGTCTCCCTTCTTCCACTCTTTGAACATCCAGGGGCCGGAACCCACGTTGTTCTCGAAGCAGCAGTTGAGCTCGTCCTGGGTCTTGCTCTCGACGACGTGCCTGGCGTAAATCTTGTAGTAGTCCACGCCCAGCCAGCCGAGGGCGGTGGCCGAGGGGAACAGCAGGGGCATGTCCACCGTGCGGTCGTCCAGAGCCTTGGCCGTCCCAGGTTCGTAGAAGTCGCGGATCGCCGTCACCCGGCCACGGGTAACGCCCTTCTGGGCCATGCGGTCCAGGCTGAACACCACGTCGTCCGCGGTCACCGGTACTCCGTCCTGCCAGTTGGCCTCGGCCAGATGGAAGGTCAGGGTCAGACCGTCTTCGGCCACCTCCCAGGTGTCCGCCAAGTCCCCAATCAGCTCGGTGGGGTTGGTCGGGTCATACTGAAGCAACTGGTTAAACCGTGGACCGGAGGGCAGCAACACCGTTGTCGAGCTGGCCCCGTAATGCAGGTCCAGGAAGCCGGGGTTGGCCCGGTGTACGAAGCGGATAACGCCGTTGTGGTGGTGGCCGGCGCCGATGCTGACCCATTCCGGCACCTCGGCTTGGTAGACGCCGGGCACGGGCGTGGGAAGAATCGCCGGCGGTCGTGTGGCCGTGGGATCCGCAGCCTTGGGTGGCATTGCCTGTCCCGACTGGCTTGGCTGCTCCGGCGCCGAAGACTCCTGCTTGGCTTGAGCATCCTGGGCGGGTTGGGCTGCCGGCTGGGTCGGGTCTACGGTTTCCGCTGCCGACCCGCAGGCAACCGCAAACACCAAAAGCATCGCCAACAACATGGAAACCGGGATGCAGGACTTCCTGAGTCGCTGAGCCATCATTGCCGCGCCTCCTGATTCCAAATCCGGGGCTCAACCAACCGGCGCCCCGCTGTGGGGAATACCGAGAAGTCTGCCATGTAGTATTACGCGTTGTTCAAAGAGTTATTTCTACGGGTTAATGCCTCATCTGGTAGTTTATGGCCATGTTGCCAATCATTTTCCGGTGTAAGTAGAAGTAATACGATTATATTTTGCGAGTTAATATATAGTATTCTAAACCGTCGTGTCAAGGGAAACGCCAGCCCCGGCTTGGGTACAACAGGGAGCCGAAGCAAAAGGCGAAGGAAAGAGGAAGAGGGGCCCCCTACGGCAGACCGTCAGGGCCGGTAAGCGCGTAGAGGCTACCGTCGTGGGAGGAGACGTAGATAGTGTTGCCCGCCGCCGCCGGACCGCCGGTTATCTTGCCGCCGGTAGGGAACTCCCAACGGATGTCGCCCGTGTGAGCGTCCACCGCCACCAGCCCGGTTTCGGTTCCTACCAGCGCCGTGTCCCCGGCGACGGTGGGGGCGGACGTAATTTTCTGCTCCAGTTGGGTTGACCAGAGTTCGTCGCCCCGGTCCAGGTCAAAGGCGGACAGGCGGCCCCGCAGATTGGCGGCGTAAACCGCGCCGTGGGCCACCGCCGGAGAATACGATACCTCGCCGCCCAGGTCATTGGCCCACACGCTGCCCCGCTGTACCGGCGCTGAGCCGGTCAGTCCCCAAACGAAGAAATTAGTCTTCCAGAACAGCGCCGCCCCGTCCCAGAAGCGGGAGTGGTCCCGCCGGTCTATGGCCCAGACCCTGCCGCCGTAGGAGCCGAAGTACACCCGGTCGCCCTGCGCCACCGGTCCGCCAGGAGATCCGCGGCCCCGCCCGGCGTTGTAGACCAACTGCTCCCGCCCGGTCTTGGCGTCAATGACGTGAACCCGGCTGCTCTGCGACGCAACGACGACCATTCCGTCAACGTAGGCCACCGGCGCGGTCACCCAGTCCCCGGCAGTGAACGTCCACAATTCCTCTCCAGTGGCGGCGTCCAGGGCATACAGCACGTTGTCCGCTGACCCGACGAACAGGGCGCCGTCGGCAACTATCGGCGATGCCAGCGCCGGCTCGTCAAACTCTTTCTGCCAGCGCAGCGCCCCGGTCTCGTGCTCCAGCGCCACCAGGACGCCGGGCCGCAAGGTGAAGAACATCAGATCCCCGGCGATGGCGGGCACAGAGCCGGAGGGCGCGCCGGCGGCGTATTCCCACACCAATTGACCGGAACCGGCATCCAGCGCCAAAGCCCGTCCGTCCTCGGTTGCCAGGAATACCCGCCCGTGGGCCAGAGCAGGCCCCGACACCAGGGCCTGGGCGGTGTCAAACGTCCACTTGACAGACGGCGGCCCCGAAATTCCCTCGGGGGAAAACCCGCTGTTCTGGACGTCGCGGCGCTCCATTGGCCACGATTCAAGCGTGACTTCGGCGTTGATGCCGGTGGTGGGCAGGGGCGGGTCCGGCGCCAGGCCCAGGGAGTCCCAAAAAGCCCATACTCCCAAGGCCACCGCAACCGCCAACAGCAGCGCCATGGGGATGTAACGGTGTTTCCAGATAGCTATCCGTATCCGCCGCGCCGCGGCCTCACCCTGGGGACGGGGGACGGTGGAGAGACCGGAAAATGACCCGCAGCTATGACACCGTTGGGTTTCTTCCAACGGATTCACAAAACCGCAGAACCGGCAAAGCTGGACGTATTCAACCGGCTGGGCGGCGCCAGGGTGTGCTGCGCGATTCATGGCAATCGGTCCGGGCAATGAGACTTTCGGGTAGCGGAACGTAAAGGAACGGAGCTTTCCAACCGGGCAGACATCCGCCGCCGCGGGTTTGCCGGGCGGCGGCAGAGGCTCACGGGGACGGGCTGGAATTTCTGGCCGGTTTAGGCCGGTGGGGAAGGACTACCGATTGATTATAAGCCCGGCTCTGGGGCTGTCAAGGAAACACCGCCGCCTTAAGCGCCGCTCGTCCGGTCAACGGATTGTCCCAACAGGCGGGGACGCTTGGCCATCAGGAACAACACTCCGCCCAGAAAGTTCAGTCCCGCCAGAATCAGGAAGGCAGTGTTGTAGTTCCCCTGCACGTCCCGCAGGTAGCCGGCCAGGGGCGATGACAACAGCAACAGCACGTTCATCGGCACCGTGGAAAGCCCCAGAATCTTGCCGAACGAGGCCCGTCCGAAGTACTCCCCCCGTATGGCGGTGGTCAACGGGTTCCGTCCCCCGAACCCCGCGCCAAACAGCACCGCGAATAGGTAGAACATGGGCAGCGTCGAGGCAAAGGTCAGCATCACCACCGCGCCGGCCTGAAGGGACGTGAACAAGAACAGCAAAATGTTCTTCGGTGCCCGGTCCCCCAGATACCCGCCAAACAACTGGAACCCCATGGATACAAAAGTATAGAGGGCCACGATCCAGCCGGTGGTCTGCACATCGAATCCCTTGTCT
Organism: Dehalococcoidia bacterium; assembly: GCA_965262735.1. GTDB lineage: Bacteria > Chloroflexota > Dehalococcoidia > Lucifugimonadales > UBA3495 > CATOSK01. Next base: position 2,320,855 of record CBDHFS010000002.1, read on the forward strand.
TTAATCAGGAGTCCCAGGTGGGTCATTATTGCCAGAATGACCATTGAGGTGAACCCGTGTCCGAAGGCAATGAACCAGAAGGCGGGAGTGCGAATCGCCTGGGCAGCCGTAAGGTCCCCGGACGAGGACCGGGCCGCAGCTGCCCTGACTTCTGGCGAGGCCGTTCGCTGCCGGTGATCTCCGTCGGGCAGTTGGCCGTAGTCCTGGGGACGGTTGCGGATGGCCAGAGACAGGGGAACCGCGGCGGCCAGGATGACCACCCCCAGGATGAGGGCGGTCAGCTGCCACCCCAGCCGGTCGTGGTCCGGGTCCACCGCCCAGGCGATGGCGGGCACCATCAGCAGGGCGCCCAGGCGTCCGCCCATGCTGGCCCACCCCATGGCCATGGCCCGCCGCCGCGCGAACCAGTTGTTGAGGCAGGTCATCAGCGGCAGCCAGCTTCCCAAACCCTGGCCCAACGCCATGACGATGAAGGCCGTGTAGAACATCCACAGGCTGTCGACCTGCCAGAAAAGCAGGAACCCGCACCCCAGGATTAGCAGCCCGATCAATACCATGCGGCGGGTGCCCAGCTTGTCGGTCAGCCACCCTTCGAGGGGACCCATCAAGCCGCCCTCGACCCGGGTCAGGGTCAGCGCCAGGCCCAACTGAGTGCGGGACCAACCGAAATGGCTCTCCAACGCCACCGACCAGACCGTCATGGCATGGTACAGCGGTACGGTGGCCAGGGTCATAACGCAGCCGGTGAGGGCCACCAGCCACCAACCGTAGAACACGCCCCGCACCCGGTTGGTGGTGCGGTCAACTTGGGAGATTAGACTCAAAACTGTCCTTGGCAGACCAATTGCCCCGGCTCAGGATGCGCGCCCTGAACCCGCTCATGCCGGGGGCCAACACACTCATTCGCCCTGAGGCCCTCGAAGGGTTTCCTTGCCGGTTGATGATAAGGCCCGTATCGAATTGCGTCAACGAATAATGACATCGTATCTTTATTACGAACACTGATTGACGCAATTCAAGGGCGCCGCCGGGATTCCAACCCGTTCGCAACCCGTTCGCCCCGCGTTCGTCCTGAGGCCCTCGAAGGACTTACTTGTAGGGCAATCGCGTTATAAATTCGGCGCATTATGGAGTATCCCTCTCGTTGGCGCTGCGCTCAAATTTGGCGGAGTTTTGGGACGGACCTTGGGAAACCACGGGGAGGGAAGGCGGAAAGTCTGAAAATATCGGACAAAGGGGGACATTTCGGACATTTTGAGCGTGGAGCCGGGGGCGTTTTGTCACAGGAATGTCCTGGTTTTGTCCTGTTTTGTCGCCCCCGGAAAGCAGGGGAAGGGGCCCGGCGGTTTGGAGTACAGAAGTTTTTTCTGTCCCAATCTGTCCCAATTTGTCCCATTTGCGCCGGGAGGGCGGTTGCCCCGGGCAAAACTCCCGGGCGGCCCACGCCCAAACAATATAAATACGATAGAAATATGGTAGCGGAGAGATGCCGGAGTTGGAAAGGGGCAAGTGTCAGGTTATGCCAGAACAATCATAATGCGATGGCCCTGGACGTAACTGTTCAGGGTTGAGGGGAGCGGAGTGGCTGATGGCGGAATATGGGGGTTGGGTTACGTTGGGGGATTCATCCCCCAAACCCCCTGAAAAAAGTGGCAGTTGGCTGAAACCAATTCAACTCACCAACCCTGAACTGTTACCCCTGGACTTCCTGGTTGACTTACCCCATTGGCGGCAGGATATATTGTAAGCTGGTGAAGCTGCCCAGACTGGCTTGCCCCGGCGGAGAGAATTATGGTCCAAACCAACGCTACGCTCATCGACACCCACGCTCACATTGTCCCCGAGTCCCTGGTGGACGAGGCCCGGCGCAGCGGCTCCAGCCTGGGTGTCAACGTTGAGGACACCGACCGTGGCCCGGCGCTTCAGTTCGAGGGGTTGACTCATCTCCGCCCGGTGGGCGGGCTGGCCCAGATGGGGCCCCGGTTGGAGTGGATGGACCGGCAAGGGGTCAACCTGCAAATCCTCGCTTCCTGGCTGGACATTCAGGGTTATACCCTAAGCAGCGCCAACGCTGCTGCTTGGGCGCGCCTTTTCAACGAGCACCTGAACCGGGTAGTCAACGCCCACCCCGGCCGTTTCCGCGGCCTAGCAACGGTTCCGGTCCAGGACGGGGAACTGGCGGCCCGGGAATTGTCCTACGCCGTGGAGCAACTTGGCTTTCAGGGGGCGATGCTGGCGGCGGACCCGGCGGAGCAGGACGTTGCATTGGACAGCTTCGACCCCTTTTGGTCAGCCGCCGAGGCCCTCGACGTGCCCGTGGTGCTGCACCCGCCGACTCACGGATTCGGCGCCAACATCCGCCCCGACTATCTGGCCTTCTCCCTGGGGCGCACCCTGGACACTACAATCACCGCCGCCAAGCTGATCCTGACCGGTCTGCTGGACCGCCACCCCAACTTGAAGCTGGTGCTGGTCCACGGCGGCGGCTATCTACCGTACCAGGCAGCGCGCATTGATAACGGCTATCTGACCGGGCAGGGGCGCCCGGTTGAGCTGCGGCGGGACAAGCCTTCGGACTATCTGCCCATGTTGTACTACGATAACGTGGCGGTGTCGCCGGATGTGGTGCGGCTGATGCGGGACATCGCCGGAGCGGACCATGTGGTGCTGGGGTCCGACTACGTTTTCGCCGGCCCGGCGCGTCCCCTGGCGGGCAACGTTGCGGATGCGGGATTGACCGGCGATGAGGTCTCGCTTATCTGCTGCGGTAACGCGCAGCGGGTTTTCCTGAAGCAGGGCTGACGCCCCCCTGCCCTGCGACCGGCCTAGAATTGGGATACGGAGGAAATATCCGGGCGCGGGTTAGTCGGGCTCTTGAGGCTCCTCTTGGACCACGGGCGGATAGTGGGGCGATCCCCAGTCAACCGCAGGGTTTTCCATCATCAAGTCGATGAACATTGGTACCAGGAAGGCCATGATGAGGGCGCCGGCCTGCACCTGCCCCCGGTTGGCCGACTCGTTCCAGGTGGAACCGCCGTGCAGCAGTTGATTGCGCAGGACGTACAGACGGTCAAAAACGATGCGCAACACGGCCAAGGTGTCCCGCCGTTCCAGCGCGTTGGAGGCGATTTCCTTGCTTCGCTCAAACAGACCCTCCCAGTCCTCATGGCCGGGGACCAGGTTGTGATGCTTCCAGAAGGGTTGAAAGACATAGCGGTTGCTGAGCAGCGACCGGATGGGCGACGCCAGCCTTTGCCAGACCACCGGGCGGAGCCGGCCCGCTGTGTCCAGTTCCACGGCCAGCCCCAGGAACCGGTTGCGGGCCTCCGCCTCGGTTTTCTCGTAGCCCTCGGGCCGGTCTTCGGCGTAGGCGGCGTTTAAGGAAATCCAGTAGAAGACGAACGCGGCGTCGAAGTCGCTCCGGTCCTGTTCCGCCCGTTCGACCCAACTGATGGCCCGACGGAGCCTCAGCCTCAGGTGGGAAGGCAGCCCTTCCCAGAGAAGGTCATACTTATTGGTTAACGCGGGAGAGGTCACCTGGCAATTCTCCAGCCCTGGTTTGAGTAACTGTCAAAATTCTGGTTAAGCCCCAAAAAGGGGTAGTCCCGGGGCCTCGAAGGACTGCCTTGCCGACCGGCTGATGACCGATCGTCTACGTCGTTGCTGCTACAACAGGGCGACGGGGTTGACCGGGGACCCGGTGCCGCCCACCACTCGCAGCGGGTTGACGGTCAGCATAAACTCGTAGCGCCCCTCTTCGGCGCAGGCTTCGGCCAAAGGCTCCAACAGCGCGTTGTCCAGCAGCCCAATGCCGTAAGCGAAGATGGACCCGTGGACCGACCAAGGAACATTGTAGCCGTTGGGCGTGAAGTCCATCATGTCCCACACCAGCAGGCAGCAATCGGACTCCCGCAGGAACTTCAGGCATGAAGCGTGCAGACCCGGCCGCTGGGCGGGGTCGCTGCCCCAGATCGGGTTGACCTCGTTCCACTTGTCCCGGCCGCCGTAAACGCAGATGGCGTCGCCGGGTTCCAGGGCCACCCCCTGGGCCTTTGCCACGTCTTCCAGTTCCCAACCGTGGATGGGTTCTTCCTGGGTGACGAAGGGCTGACCGCGGAACTTGGGCACGTCCAGCAGGACGCCGCGGGTGATGATGCCTTCCTTCCAGTGCTCCACCGACCCCCAGGTGGCCCCCTGGAAGGTGATTGCGTCGTCCGGGTTGCGGCCGTTCCACATCCCGTCCTCGTTCCAAACATGGCACAAGGCATCCAGGTGGGTGCTGGCCTGCCCGTGATATGCCACGCCATAGAAATCGGTGGCCAGACCGCCGCCGGGCTCGCGGACGCCGCGGTTCATAAAGTGCTGGGCCGGCGTGGGGTTGTTGGGTGCCGGAGCCTTGGGAAACTCCCGGCTCAGCGACACAGCCAGCCCGATCTTGACCAGTTGGGCAGCGGCCAGCCGCTTCTCGTTGGTAACCATGTTGACGGCGCCGACCTGATCGTCCGGGCCCCAACGGCCCCAGTTGCGGTCTTCCTTCAAATAGGCCAGGACTTCATCCTTGGTAGGCACTCTGCGTTCCATAACCGTTCTCCTCGAACTCGAAAACCTGTGCTGCCGCGGACCCTCAGCCAGGCACATCGGGCTGCGGGAAGGTTATCAGATACGGCAATGTTTGGGTAGGGGCGGTCGGTGGTGCGGCAGGGGGGTCTCTTTTTGCTGGAACGTGGCAGAAGGGTTGTAAACAGAAGGATGTCGGCGAGGCTCTCCCTTTTGCAGTCCCCGGTTGTTGAGGTTCGGAGACTCCGGGGACTCTGACAAGTCCCACGCTGGAAAATTGCTAGTCTAATGTTCTTGGGAGTTTTGTCCTCCTATCAAGGGAGGGTGTCACCGAACGCGGTTGGGGTTGATTCCCAAAGGCTGGCCGTTCCTCTGTCGTAGGGCATGGAGTCGCAGGCGGGCAGGTAACTGTTCAGGGTTGAGGGGAGTGGAGTGGCTGATGGCGGAATATGGGGTTGGGTTACGTTGGGGGATGAATCCCCCAAACCCCCTGAAAAAGGTGATAGTTGGCTGAAACCAATTCATCTTACCAAGTCTGAACTGTTACGCGGGCAAGCGCTGTCTTGACAGGGGCAAACGGTGGATTTACCATGCTGGGGCGGGGGGGTAAACTCTTTCCGCGTGTCCACGCCCAACCCTGGCGAGCGTTGCCAGCCGATAAGGGGTCGGGAACCGTCAGATGGGGATATAGCTCAATTGGGAGAGCGCGGCGTTCGCAATGCCGAGGTTGGGGGTTCGAGCCCCCCTATCTCCACCAAGACGGAAAGGTGAAGGTACCGGACTTTCCCGGCGTGGGCATTCCCTATTTTCGCCCGTGGCGTTCTTCTGATGTCCTGTGATGTCCTGCTGCGCATCTTCTTTATTCCAAGCTGCTCTTGGCGCCACAGCCCGGGTTCTCACAAAGAACGGCAGCCATCGGGCCTTAGCCGGAGCTTGCCGCCATCACCACCTGCTGGATTCTTCCACGTAAACTTAGTCGGACATGGCATAAGTTATGCCTGCTTCGTCCTACGCCGAGACTCGATTGACGAACGGATTGATGGACTACGCAGTCGCGCCGGAACCGGCTAGGGAAGCACTTTGTAGGCGATGCACTCTACAATCTCGATGAGCAGGGGCGGTTCGGCCAGCCCGGTGGTCCCGATGACCGCGCGACAGGGCGGGTTGGGGATGAACTCCCGGTAGATTTGGTTGAACAGCGGCCAGTTGTCCATGTTGGTCAAAAAGACAACCATCGTAACCACCCGGTGGAAGTCGGTGGAAGCAGCCCGCAGGGTCGTCTGAACGTGCTGCAGGGTGGAGCGGTACTGCGCGGCGTCATCGTCGCCGACAATTACGCCGTCGAACCCGGAGGCGGTGGTGCCCCGGCAGAGCACTTTCACCGCGCGCACTTTTAGCATCCGGACGAAGTCTTCTTCAAAGTAGTCGCAATAAAGGCCGATGCGGTGGGATACCGCGTCGGTAGATTGGTGGCGCCCGTCAGCGATTATCAGGTCCAGAAGGCCGTCCCGTTCATCAAACGAGAGGGCATGGGCGTCGGAGATGGTCATTGCGTCCAGGTCGGCCAGAGAATATGCCATGATTCACCGTAATCCTTGTTCGTAGTCCTTGTCGTAGTCCTTATTATAGAGACTGCCCGTAAGCGGCGGAGGGCAAGGGGGAAATTACTCCATCGCCCGGTGAGTGTCAAGCCGGAGTTGACGCCTGCCGGGACGCCTGCTGGCAGGAAGGGCGAACCTTCCGCAACTTGCCCTTTTATGTTATGCTCAGCGCAAGCCACCCGGGGCGGGAAACCCGTTCCATCCCGAACAAACCATCCCGACAAAGACCTTGAACGAATCCGCCAACCCGGACCACTTGGTTTCAACCGCGCCTACACCCGAATACCCAGCGTATTGCCGCAGTGGCGCCGGCGTAGGGACGGGCAGCAGCCCCGGTTCTAGCCGCTTGGAACTGTACCTGTTTCGGAGCGGCGATCCCCCCGCACGAAGCGGGCGCAGCGTTAAGAAAATTCACCCTGCGCTGCACCCCACCCCGGGTTACAAGGAGATGGTTAGCCCAGCACAAAGGAGGCATTGAAGTGTTAGAGATTTGGACCCTCAGGGTTATGGGCGCCGGGGGGGTCGGTGTGTTGGGTTGGAGATTGGGAAGATTGGTTTCGGAAGTGTCCACCGGGCAGGATCGGCTTTGGCCCTGGGGCCTAGCTCTGGCCCTGACCGGAGTTCCCCTGGGCGCGTTCGTCACGCCGTACCTAATCCTGACACCCTGGCGAAAAGCCGTAAACTACATCAATGGAATCCCCGCCCCCACCTTGGTTGCCGCTATTATCGGACTTCTCGTAGGTTTGGTTGTCGCCTCCCTGGTTTCTATTCCCCTGTATACGCTGGATGGCTGGATAGGTCTGGCCCTGCCTCTGACAGTAACCTTCACCCTGGGTCTCTCCGGCGTTTTGCTGGGCGTCCAAAGAGTCCACGACATGCAGGCAGTGTTCCCCACGCTGGACGCGCGTCCGTCGCCCAACGGGGTGGCCAAGCCTTACCGCAACGGGGCTATTCTGGTGGACACCAGCGCCATTATCGACGGCCGCATCGCGGACTTGACGGTGACCGGGTTCGTCGAAGGAGTCTTGGTGGTGCCCAGGTTCATTCTGGACGAACTGCGTCACATCGCCGACTCCAGCGACCCGCTGCGCCGCAACCGGGGCCGCCGGGGGTTGGAAGTCCTGGGTAAGCTGAGACAGGAACCGAACATTTCCCTGGAAGTGCTGGATGTGGGCGTGCAACACAGCAACGAAGTGGACTCGGAGCTGGTGCATTTGGCCCGTTCCATGCACATCCCCATCCTGACCACCGACTACAACCTTAACCGGGTGGCGGAGTTGCAGGAAGTGCAGGTGCTGAACGTCAACGAGCTGGCCAACGCCCTCAAGTCCATTGTGCTGCCCGGCGAAGATCTCCGGGTAAACATTGTGCAGGAAGGCAAGGAACCCGGTCAGGGGGTGGCCTACTTGGACGACGGGACGATGGTGGTGGTGGAAGGCGGGCGGCGCTACATCAACGCCTCCCACGACGTGGTGGTGACCCGGGTTCTGCAAACCGCGGCGGGCCGCATCATCTTCGCCCAACCAAGGAATAATTAGCCGGATGTGGGACTGGATTCCGGGACCCCACGCAACCCGGCTGTCCCGGATCTGGCCCATCGGTTGATGCAACACCGTGGATGACCGGACCCAGAACTTTGGCGCGGGACCCGATACCGCCCGGCATGGGACGTCGGCACCCGGTCGGCAGGAACGGGTGGGGGTGGTGGTGGTTGCCGCCGGCACGAGTTCCCGGATGCAGGGCGTGAACAAGACCTTCGCCCCACTGCTGGGTCAGCCGCTGATTGCCCGCACACTATCCTGCTTTGACTCTTCTTCCTTAGTTGACGAAATCGTTCTCGTGCTGTCCCAAGCCGACCTGGAGTGCGGTAAAGCCGTGGTCCGCACCCACGGTTTCACCAAGGTCAGCGGAATATGCGCGGGGGGAGACCGGCGGCAGGACTCGGTGGGCCGGGGACTGGAATCGCTGCAACCCTGTGATTGGGTTATGGTTCACGACGGCGCGCGCCCCTACGTTACCCGCGACTTGTTGGAACGGGGTTGGCGGGCAGCACGGGAAACCGGCGCCGCGGCAGCCGGGGTCCCGGTTAAGGACACCATCAAAGTCATCGGCGCAGGCAACCTGGTGACTGCTACACCGCCCCGGGACAATCTCTGGGCGGCACAAACCCCGCAGGTCTTCCGCTACTCCCTGCTGCTGGACGCCCATCGGAATTGCGCCGAGGACGTGACCGACGATGCGGCGATGGTGGAAGCCCTGGGCCACCCGGCGCAAATGTTTCTCGGCGACTACCGCAACCTGAAGGTCACCACCCCCGAGGACCTGGACATCATGGAAGCGCTGCTGAAGGCAGGCGGTGCGACGGATTTGGGGTGAGCTCTGGTAAATGCGGAGGCGTGGCTGCATCGTAGAGGAGCGAATGCCGGAGTCGTGGGAACGGCCTTACGTGAACACCGACAGCCAACAGGGGCACAGAAGACCCCGCGGTTGACTAACCGCCGCCCGAAGAAATATCCTGATTTCACCTAACGGAGGGATGGCAGAGCGGACGATTGCGCCGGTCTTGAAAACCGGTATACCTTATCGGTATCGTGGGTTCGAATCCCACTCCCTCCGCCAGAACTACACTTGAATCATGCTCAAATATCTCAATATGCTCCCACTTTGGTGTTCAAGCAAGTCTCAATTAACCCCATTTAGCGTCTTGTAGCGTCCGCTGTCATCCGGTACAATCCACCAAGTTTAGGTATACAATTAGGTATACCTTTTTGGAGGGTACCGGATGCCCCGCAAAGTGCAGCAGCAAGCCCTCTCGGCCGTCTTCGTCCGCACTGTCGCCAAGCCCGGCATGTACGCCGACGGCAACGGCCTGAACCTCAAAGTTGTGTCCTCCGGCGCCCGTCGTTGGGTGCAGCGGGTCACCATCGGGGGGAAGCGCCACAACATCGGGTTGGGGGGATATCCCGCCGTATCTTTGTCCGAGGCCCGGGAACTGGCCGCCGAGAATCAGAGGCTGATCCGACAAAGCCGGAACCCCCTGGCCGAGAAACGCCAGGCTGTGGAGGAGTTGCACAGGGCCGCTATCCCCACCTTCGCCCAGGCCGCTGAGCAGGTCATCGAGATGCGCCGGCCGACTTGGACCAACGCCAAGCACGCCTCCCAGTGGACCAACACCCTTCGCACGTACGCGTATCCGGTAATCGGGCGCAAGCCGGTGCCCGAGATTACCACCGGCGAGGTTCTCGCCATTCTGACCCCCATCTGGACCGCCAAGCCGGAGACGGCCAGCCGGGTGCGGCAGCGGTTGGAAACCGTGTTCGACTGGGCTATTTTCCAGGGCTGGAGGATGGACAATCCGGCTGGCAAGGGTATCCTGAGGGTCCTGCCTCGGACCTCTAGGCTGAAGGGCCACCACACGGCCCTGCCGTACCGCGATGTTCCCCAGGCGTTGCTACGGGTGAGGGAGTCCACCGCCGACCTCGTCACGAGGCTGTCCTTTGAGTTACTGGTGCTGACCGCAGCCCGGTCCAACGAGGTGCGCCTGGCTCGATGGCCGGAGGTCGATTGGGAGGATGCAACGTGGACGGTACCGGAGGAGCGTATGAAAGCCCGCCGCATCCACCGGGTCCCGCTATCCGGCCGGTGCCTGGAACTCTTGGCGCAAGCCAAGGAACTGGTCGGTCAGGAAGGTGGTCTGGTATTCCCGTCTGGAAAGAACGGAAAGCCGTTGTCGGACATGGTGTACACGGCGATGCTGAGAAGACTGGAGATCCCCGCGGTGGCCCATGGGTTCCGGACTAGCTTTAAGCAGTGGTGCCTGGAGACCAAGGGGGCCGACGCCACGTGGTTGCCCAGCGAGGCCGCGCTGGCCCACAACCTGGGCAACTCGACGCAGGAAGCCTACATCCAGCACACCGATCTTCTTGAGGTCCGCCGGCCATTGATGGAGGATTGGGCTGGGTTTTGTGGGGTGAGGCACCGGTAAGCGGGACACCGCCCGGATTGAGCTAGCATCTCACAGGGTGGCCGCGTTTCTGTCCCCGGGAGCACTCGGATTGATCCACGGGCCATCCCGAAGTCGGCAACCCGATGCGTAGGACCACCGGATCGGGTTTCTCTAGACCCCCTAGGCTGAGAAAGAGTTCGAGTCCACCACGGTGGGCCTGGCTGGACTATGCCGCCTACATTGCCGCCGCCACGGGACACCGGCAGTTGTACCGCCGCTGGTCGCTGGCCGCCGACACCATCAAGACCGAGATCCTGGACGAGGGCTGGAGTTCGACCAAGCGGGCCTTCCGGCAGAGGTACGGCAACGAGGCCCTGGACGCCTCCAACCTGGCCATACCCTTCCTGGGGATAGTCCCCCGCGAGTACCCGCGCATCCGGCAGAATTTGGACGCCATCGAGCGGGAACTGACCGATGGCACCCTGGTCTGGCGCTTCCTCCTCGACGAAACGGACGACGGCCTGGAGGGCCGGATGGAGGGCGCTTTCACCCTGCTCAGCTTCTGGCTCATCGGCAACCTGATTTACACCAGCCAGCACGACCGCGCCTTCGACTACTTCAACGAAGTTATCACCACTCAGGGCAACCACCTCGGCCTTTTTTGCGGAGATGTACGACAGTCAACCAAGCGGCAACTGGGCGACTTCCGGCAAGCCTACTCCCACATCGGCCTGATACATTCCGCCCTGAACCTGTCGGGCTACATCGCCAACACCCCCACCCGGCGCATCCACCGCACCAGGTAGCTGTCACTTCGGCAGGCTGCAAACGTCCAGGGCAGTGAGGGCCAGCACCTTCGCGACTTGCTCCATGTCGCTGATGCGGCTGAACTCGTCGGGTATGCTCTCCGACTCCGAGCCGCCGCCGGGGCCGTAGAGCAGGCACGGGACGCCCGCCGCCCACAGGTGGCATGTGTCGTCGCCAGTGTAGGAACCGGGCAGCACCGTTCCCACGCCGTCGGGTTCCCGTCCGCCGGTCACCGTCTGATACTGCCGCAGCACGCAGTCGAGGATGTACTCGTCCTTGGGCAGGTCGAAGGGCTCCATGACCACGGTGAACACCCGGTGCTTCGGGTCGGGTGGCATTTCTATTTCGTAATGGAAATCGGGGTCGTCGGCCTTGACCCGGTCGAGAGCGGCTTCGATGTTGGCCTTGACCGACGCGGAGGTCATGCCGGGCAGGAAGCGCACATCCACCAGCACGGTGCAGAAGTCGGAGACGAAGTTGGGCCCGCGCAGGTCGTAGTCCCTCCCCCGGCCTCCGATGATGGCGCCGACGTTGATACGGGGCAGGCCCGGCAGGTCGTCGCGGGGAGTGTAGGTGAACTTCACGCCGTCAATGGCGGGCACGGCCTTGCACATCTTGGCGATGGCGTCCACGCCCTCCTCCTTGCGGCTGATGTGACGGGAGTTGCCCAGGACGTGTACCGCCATCTCCAGCACTCCGGCGTGGACCGTGAGGATGTTGTTGGCGCCGAAGGGTTCCGGCACCACTGCCATATCGGTCAGCGGCCCGTTCCGGCAGAGGTAGGTCGTGCCAACGCCGCCCTGCAACTCCCCCGCCACGCAGGCCAGCACCAGGTCGCCGTCCAAGGAGACGCCGGACTTCCGTATGGCTTCCGCCGCCGTCACCAGCGACGAGACACCGCTCTTCATATTGCGGATGCCCCCGCCGAAGATGAAGTCGCCCTCGATGCTGGGCGTCCACGGGTCGCGCTTCCAGCCCATGGCCAGAGGATCAATGTCTATGTGGCCGTTGAGCATCAGCGACTTGCCGCCACCGCTGCCCCTCAGGATGGCGACGGTCTGGAAGCGTCCCGGCTCCACCTCCTGCAAGTCAACCTCGTAGCCGCGCCCGCCCAGGTACTCTCCCAAGAAGCGGGCAACGTCGCTCTCCTCGGTCTTGAAGCTGGGAATCCTGATCAGCTCCTGGGCCAGGCGCAGCATCTCATCCCGGTCAACGCTGTCCAGTATTCTTTGAGTCGCTTCGGTGGTCATGGGTTACCTCTTATCAAACCCGTTTACTATCAGCCCAGCCCCACCTGCCAGTAGCGCCGGCCTTCGCGCCGCCTCACCGTTCCGAATCCCGGCGTGGGGAAGTGGCATGAGATGACCGGGGTTCCCTGGACTTCCACGTCGTCCAGCATCTTGCGGCGTGTCTGGGTGGAGAGGGGCCAGTCGAAATCGAAATGGCAGTTCCAGTCGTCCTTCGTCACCTGGGCCGGATGCACCAGCACGTCACCCTGTATCAGGGCTTCCTGGCCTTCGGACGCCACCAGGATACTCATGTGTCCCGGCGTATGGCCGGGGGTGTGCAGCGCCCGGACCCCCGGCGTCAGGTCGGTGTCCTCGGTCAGCGTGTCGAACAGCCCCAGGTTGACGATGGACTCCACGCACCGGTCCATGAAGGGGAAAGTAGAGGCAGCTTGTATGTCCGCCCTGCGGAAGTGGTCCAGGTCGGCCTGATGCGCCACGTACCGGGCGTTGGGAAAGGCCGGAAGCAGCTTGCCGTCGCGCTCCACCACATTCCAGCCCACATGGTCGGAGTGAAGGTGCGATATGAAAACCGTGTCAATCTCTTCGGGCTTGATGCCCTTGGCGGTCAGGTCGTCCATCAGCTCGCCCCGACGCCCGCCGATGGCCTCGATGGGGCCTTCGCCATAGCCCGTGTCTATGAGGATGGTGCGCCCGTCGGATCGCAGCAGGTAGCAGCCGATCTCGATGAGCATGTGGTCGCCGTCGAAGGCGTCGGGATACTGCTCCTTGTAGGGCGTCCAGGCCTCCGCCGGGGCAGTGGGGAAAAGCTGAGTCAGCGGCATGGGGAAAGGCAATTTCATATCGGAGAGGGCGACTATCTCAACGCCGCCCACTTTCAAGGAGAAGTCGGACATATACCCTCCAGTGGTCAGGGAGAGCGTCAGTGGCCGCCGCCATTGTAGGAATACGGCAAGGAGCGGTCAACAACGCAATGTCCGAATCAGGATGAACAGGATTAAAGGATGAACAGGATTAGCCAGTATCCTGAAAATCCCAAAATCCTGAGCCAGACAATCCCCCAGTCTCAATTCCGTTGTAAAATGCGCTATCTCAACCACAGCCTGCAACGAACTTCGGAGTAGGACCATTCCCCCAACGCGACATTTTTGAAGGAGAAAGACGATGGCTACTCAGACTCTCACGATTGACTGCCAGGTTCACTGCTACGCGCGCAACACCCCCGAGCGTCCCTGGCGCGGACACCTGGAAGGCCCCGAGGAAGTCACCGGCGACGACATGGTGGCGGCGATGGATGCCGTCGGCGTGGACGGGGCCATCCTTATCTCGCCCTTCTCGCTCTACGGCTACGACCCCAGCTATATCCTCGGCGTATACGAGCAGCATCCTGCCAAGTTCGGGCTGGTGCGTCCCTTCGACCCCACCTCGGAGAGCATCGCCGAAGATGTTGCCGAATGGACCGGAACGCCCGGCGTGGTCGGGTGCCGCATCATGCTGGCCAACCAGGACTACGAAGCCGATCACCCGGGCCTCAACGCCATACTGGCCGCCTGCGCCCGGGCTGGTGTAGCGGCCAACATCATGGCTGCGGGCAAGCTGCCTCTCCTGACCGAACTGGCCCGCCGCAACCCCGACACGCAGATCATCATAGACCATGTGGGGTTGGCTCAGCCCTTCGTGCCCCCGCCCCCGGCGGAACCCTTCGCCGACCTGCCCAACGTGCTGGCGGCGGCGGAGCTGGACAACGTGGTTATCAAGATCTCAGGCGCCTGCACCCTGTCCCACGAGCCGTTCCCGTACCCGGACATCTGGGAGCCGCTGGGACGCATCTTCGACGCCTACGGCCTCGACCGCTGCCTGTGGGGCACCGACTGGACCCGCGCCGTCCGCCTGCTGAACTACGAGCAGGGCGTCGAGTCGTTCCGCGTTACCGACCGCCTCTCGGATTCCGACAGAGCCACCCTCATGGGCGGCACGCTGGCCAGAGTCTACAAGTGGACTCCCGGAACGGCCTAGCGGCCCTTCTCCAGGATAACAGGAACAGAGGGGGACGCCGGAGATCCATTCCCCGGCGTCCCTTTTTTGCTAAACCTCCGGTTGCTCGGGGCGCTGTTAGGACGGGGCGTTCAGGCCCGGGATTATTATCTCCCGGAAGGCGTCGACCTCGGCCCGCGGCATGTCGTAGCCGCCTTCCTGTGTGTGCGTGGGAAAGATGAAGACGTGATTGATAGCCGATTCGTCCCTGGCCCGCTTCAGCCCGGCCAGGCATTCCGCTGGAGTGCCGAACAGGCCGAAGGCATCGCAAATTTCGGCCGCCTGAGCATCGCCGATGCTCTCGGGGACGAAATCGTCGGCCAGATCAATCCCGGCCTCCCGCAGCCAGACTAGATTGGAATTGCTGGGGTATTTCAGGTATGGCTGGTCGGGCCGGAACCACTGTTGTGGAAAGCGGCGGGCGGCCGGCCCGTCATCCGACACCGTGGTTGGTGTGATGAAGATCGTATGGAAACCGTCGAGGCTGCGTCCGGCCCGCTCCGCTCCGATTTCCAGACGGCGGCGGGCCGCGTCGACTGCCTTGGGATGAAGGCCGACGAGCATCAGGGCCCCGTCGGCAACTTCACCAGCCAGCTCCACCATGCGTGGCCCGGCGGCGGTCATGAATACAGGAGTCGGACGGTCGCTCACGTTACGCAGCCGTGTTTCCACCCCGTTGAATTCCACTCGCTCGCCCCGCAGCAGGCGCCGCATGGTCTGGATGGCACTTCGCATGGCCTCCACCGTGGCCCTGGGCCGCCCGATATTGCCGACGGCCAGGTAGCCGGGGCCCACGGTCAGGCGCACCCGCTCGGGTGCGATCTCCTCCAGGGAGTGGGCCAACGACGCCAGTACCATCGGATGCCGGGTGACCGGGTTGGTGGTTGCCGGGTACAGCGAAAGCCGGGAGGTCCGCTCGGCTGCCAGGGCCAGGGTGAGAAAAACGTCCCGCCCGCTATGCTGGTGGTCATGGACGCCAACCCCTGAAAATCCGGCGGCCTCGCATCCCGCGATGAAATCGGCGGTCTCCTGCATCGGCAGGCCGACGGGCACCCGTATATCCACCTTCATCAAACGCACCTACTATTCAGTCCAAAGATGGGCGAACCGGCTCGCTACCACCTGCCCATAAGGCACGTCGCCGGAAAGAGTGCCGAGATTTCGACAGAACCCGTTGAGGCTGGTTACGGACTCAGGAGAGATTCTGGCGCTGTAGTAAGGAGCGTCCCGACGGACCAGGTCCTCAATCAACGCGGCCTCGCCGGGTGGAAACAGCCGTTTGCCGACCTCGACAGCTTGGGACGGATCGGCCCGCAGCGCCCGTTGGGCCTCTACAATCGCCCGCACCGCTCCTTCCGCCGTAGCGGGCGAGTCCTCAATCAGCCCGTCGGCGGCGACCAAGGCCGCAAAGGTATAGTCCCTGGCAGCGGGCGGCCCGAGGCCCTGCCGCGGATCAAGCACGATGTTGCCGATTCCACTCCGCACCGACACTTCGGCCCCCATCGCGTTGGCCCAGAACCCGTCTATTACTCCCTCCTCCAGGGCTTGAGCGGCATGGACTCCGAAGGACACGCCGGGCTCGCCGCTGCCGGGCACGGTAGCCACCGCCACGTCCCGCGCCGGGTCTACACCTTCCTCGGCCAGCAAGCGGCGCAGTGCGGCGTCGGGACCGGGGGCCGCCCCGATTCGCAGACCCTTGACTGCCGCAGCGTCCCCCGGCTGAACGCCCAGGCTGGAACGCAACACCAGCACCCAGAAGGTATGCTGGGACAGGGCGGCCAGCAACTTGGGGCCCTGCCAGCCGGGAAAGACCGACGGAGCCGCGTGGGCGGGTCCGGCCACGAAGTCAACGCGGCGGTCCCGCAAGGCCTCCATCGCCCGGCCCACCGGGAAGACCATCTCCAACTCCATGTCTATTCCCTGGGCCTGGAAAAACCCCAGCTCCACGGCGGCCACCGCCGGAAAGTAGGAGTTGGACACCAGGTCGGGTACTGCGATGCGCATTTGAGTTGTCTCCTGGCCTTGCGGTGATGAGGGCGGGGGCTGGGCCAAGTTTACCATCACTCTCGCATACAGTATCCTGTGCGGGAGAGACGCCGGAATGAAGCAGGAGTGGAATTATGCCTGATACGCCTTTGCACTACCAGACAATTGCGGAAGTGGGCGCCCGCCTCCGGTCCAGGGAGCTGTCGCCCGTGGAATTGACCACGGCGATCCTGGAGCGCATCGAGGCCCTGGACGGCGATCTGAAGAGCTACGCCACGGTGATGGCAGACTCGGCCTTGGCGTCAGCGCGCGCCGCCGATCGGGAGATCGCCGCCGGGAACTACCGGGGCGGCCTGCATGGGGTGCCCATCGCCGTTAAGGACCTGTGCTTCACCACCGGGGTCGCCACGATGGGCGGCGCCCAGGTGCTCCGGGACTTCGTACCCGACTTCGACGGCACTGTGGTGCGGAAGCTCAACGACGCCGGCGCGGTGATTCTCGGCAAGCTGAACCTCACCGAAGGCGCGATGGCCGGTTACAACCCGGAGTTCGACATACCGGTCAACCCCTGGGGCGCCGACCGCTGGTCCGGCGCGTCTTCCAGCGGATCGGGAGTGGCGACCGCCGCCGGACTGTGCTACGGCTCGCTGGGCAGCGACACCGGCGGCTCGATCAGATTTCCGGCAGCGGCCTGCGGCATTGTAGGAATCAAACCCACCTGGGGGCGGGTGAGCCGCTACGGCGTGCTGGCCTTGGCCGAGTCCCTGGACCACATTGGCCCGATGACCCGCACCGCCTCCGACGCCGGTGTCATGCTGCAAGTCATCGCGGGAAAGGACCCCAACGACCCCACTTCGCTGACCGCCCCGGTGCCAAACATGCTGGCCGGGCTGAGCCAAGGGGTCCGAGGCGTTCGCATCGGCGTAGATGAGCGCTATATCGGCGACGGCGTAGATTCCGAACTGGCCGCGGCGGTGCTGGAGGGCGCCCGCCTGCTGGAAAGCCGGGGAGCAAGGCTGGTGCCGGTGCAAATGCCGGACATCGATCCCTATTCCCGGGCTTGGGGCGTGCTGTGCTCGGCGGAGGCGGCCGCCGCCCACCGCGAAACTTTCCCCTCCCGCGCTGACGAATACGGCCCCTGGTTCCGGGAATGGCTGGAGTTGGGACTGCGGCACAGCGCCACCGACTACGCCATCGCCAGCTACACCAGGTTGGCCTGCAACGGGACCCTGCGCGAGATATTCGACGGCATCGACGTGCTGGTCTGCCCCTCCATGACCACACCCCCGGAACGGGTCACCCCGGAAGCGCTCTACGGCCCAATGGACGAGGAGGAATGGACTTGGGGCCGGTTCACCATACCGGCTGATTTCAGCGGAACTCCCACCATTTCCGTTCCCTGCGGCTTGAACAGCGAGGGCCTGCCCCTCGGCATACAGTTCGTCGGCAGGCACCTCACGGAGCCGCTCCTCGTCCAAGTGGGCCACGCCTACGAGCAAGCCACCCAGCACCGCCTGCACCCGGACGTCTAGGCGAGTAGGAGACACGCCGCATGACTACGTCGTACCGTCCCACCGGGTTAATCCGCTACCACGCCGCCGGCGCTTATCGGGGTTACACTCTCTTCTCTCCCAACGTCGGAGATGACGCCTATCTGGTAGACATGGAAGGCAACTTCGTCCACCGTTGGCATCATCCCGGCGGCATCGCCTACGGCTACCTGATGGACAATGGCAACCTGCTTTTCCGCGACCAGGGGTCCAACCCGCCGGGCGCGGACCACATCCGGGAACTGGACTGGGACAGCCGGCTGGTCTGGGAGCATTACGACCCCAGCCTGCGGCGCCACAACCGGCTGCCCAACGGCAACAATCTCCTGCTGTTGCAGCGCGACAGGATTTCCGCCGAACTGACCCGCAGGGTCCGGGGAGGATTCAGCAGGGACAGCGACCCGGAGCAGATGTTCAGCGACCAGGTGGTGGAGGTTACGCCCGATGGGATCGAAGTGAGCGTGTGGCGTTCCGCGGACTATCTGGACCCGAAAACGGACGTGATCTGCCCCTTGGAAACCCGCGACGCCTGGGGCGGCGCCAACGACCTTACCTCGTCGCCCGACGGCAGCACCTTCCTGATCAGCTTCCGCATCCTCGACACCGTGGCGCTGGTGGACCGGTCTACGGGTGAAATGACCTGGAAGTGGGGGCCGGGCAACATATCCCATCAACACCATCCCACGTACCTGGACAACGGTAACGTGCTGCTGCTGGACAACGGCTCTCACCGCCGGGGACTCAGCTATTCGCGGGTCATCGAGGTGAACCCATCCACCAGCGAAATCGTGTGGGAGTACCAGGGCCTACCGAGGGTATCCTTTTTCACTCACTTCACCGGAGGGGCGCAACGCCTGCCCAACGGCAACACCCTGATTACCGAGGGCCTTACGGGCAGGCTGTTCGAGGTAACCCCCGGCAACGAGATAGTGTGGGAATTCGTCAGCCCCTTCGTAGTTCCGTCCCAGTTCGGCATGGCCAACGGCGTGTTCCGCTCCCACCGCTACGGCCCTGACCATCCGGCTTTGCAGGGCAAGGAGCTGGCCCCGGAACGACTCGGCAATCTCAACCGGCTGCATGGGGGCAGGTAATGGGGCCATCACGTCCGGTCTGAATCAGGATTCACAGGAATAAAGGATGAGCAGGATTGGCGGAACATCCTGGAAATCCCAAAATCCTGAGAATCTTGATTCGACAATGAATTTGCAAAGGCCCTGTTACACCGGCGTTTCGAGTTTACCACCCATGGGTTGCCGCCTATGATGCCTTGCAACCCCTTGGTGATAGTCGAGAGCCGGAAACCGTTGGAGGGCCTTTATGGTCGGGAGCGAACTTCCTCTCCACTCCGCGTCGGCACTGGCCAGCCTCATCGAGAGCAAAGAGGCGTCCCCGGTGGAGGTGGTCGCGGCCTACCTGCAACGGATTGACGAACTCGACTTCAAGTTCAACTCCTTCGTAACGGTACTACACCAACGGGCACTGGAAGAAGCGAGGCAGGCCGAGCAGGAAATCCTGGCCGGCAACTACTGCGGCCGGATGCAAGGCATCCCGGTGGGGGTCGAAGACCAGATCTGGACCAAGGACATCCGCACCACCGGCGGCGCGCGCATCACCGCCGACTTTGTGCCCGACGACGACGCCACGGTGGTTTCAAGGCTCAAAGACGCCAGCGCCATTGTGCTGTGTAAGACCAACCTCAGCGAATCTGCCATCACCGGGTTCACCCACCGTTTCAGCACCCCCCGCAATCCTTGGGACCTGAACATTTCCGCTGGCGGCTCCAGCGGCGGGTCGGGTGCGGCCACGGCGGCCTTTCTCTGAGCTACTTCCTTGGGGGAGGACACCGGCGGCTCGATTCGACGCCCGGCGGCTTGGTGCCGCATAGTCGGACTGGGGCCCGGCTGGGGACGGGTCAGCCGTTACGGGTTGATGCGGGGCGTATGGTCGATGGACACCATAGGGCCGATCTCCCGCACTGTTGAAGACGCGGCCATCACACTGCCGGCAATCGCCGGCCACGACCCCAAGGACCCGACCACCTGGAACCCCGCCGTGCGTTTATGGAGGCGTGGGCCGAGTTTCTTTCAGGGAACGAAGCGAAGCCGGGGCCGGTCAACTATAGGAACAGCCTTGTGCCCACTAAACCCGAATCCACCGAAGGTATGATGTTACAGCAGCGGAATGGGTGATGAGGGGCAAGGGGAGGCAATGGTCCGGGTACGATTTCGGGGTAAATTGGGCCGGTGTCTGTCTTCAGTCCCCGCAGGGAGACCTTGTGACCGTCTGGGGACGTTGGGAAGAGCGAGATGGCGGGGATAGGACGCAGCAAGAGGCGCTCGCGGACCGGGCTGGCGCGAGTTGGCGGGGACGTTCGGTTGTCCGTTGGGTGGCTCAGGCACCGACGTTGCCGTCAGGCAGGAAGCGGAATCGCTCGCAGCCGTGCCAGGGCGCGGCTGAACTGCTCCTCCCACGGCCAGCGCTTGGGAAGATGCAGGGTGATCCGGCGTGCCGAGCGGGTGAGCCGTCCGGCCAGGGCGAAGAACCGCCGCCGGAGGGTCTTGGTGGTCACGATCTGCTCACCGAGGCCGATGCGGGCGGTCCAGCGGGCCAGGTTATGCGCCATCACCTGTACCGCCAGCCAGGCGCCGTTGGCAGCGAAGCGGCCCGAGGGGAGATGGTTCAGCCCGACGCCGTACTTGAGGTCTCGAATGGCGTTCTCGATCTCGGCGTGGCGGCGGTGGTCAGCCTCCAGTTCCAGGGTCTCTCCGTCCCGGTCGGTGATGAAGCCGTGATAGCTGTAGGTGGCGAAGAGAGCCAGTTGAGAACCGGGCGCCGGCTTCACCCGCCGGACGATGAGCCGTACCGGCGCGGCATCCGGCTCACTCTGGAAGGGGGTGCAGGTGGTTTCGGCCACATCGGCGGCGCCGTCCATCCAGTAAGGAATCGGCGTCCAGGCATCTTCGGGTATCGCCTCGATGAGATTGTGCAGGCTTTTGTGCTGGCGGATGGTGATGGAGAAGCGGACGTCCATCCGGCGGCAGACGGCGACCACGGCGTGGGTATAGAAGCCGCTGTCGGCACGCATGGTGAGCTGCCCGCTGGCCCCGCCGCAGCGAACCCGGCTCACCGTCTCACGCAGGAAGTGGGCGGCGCCCCGGGCGGTGTTGGACCGGCCCTCGCGCAGGCGGGCCATCAGCACGTCGCCGGTTCCGGCGGCGACGGCCAGCAGTGGGTGATAGCCCCGTGCACCGGTATAGCCGTGGTGGCGGGCGCCCTCCTTGGCCAGTCCGTAAGTCTCGCAGATCGTCGAATCAAGGTCGATGGTGAATGGCGCGTCGCCGGGTCCGGCCCCCGCCTGCCAGGCCCGGGCCAGCAGCTCGCGGCTCACCCGGTCCAACTGACGGACGTGGCCCCACCTGAAGCTGCGCAGGAAGGTGCCCAGGGTGGAGGGCGCCTTGACTACGCAGCCGAGAGCGCAGGCCGTCCTGCCAGTGCGCAACACATCGGCGTCGTCGATGCAGTCGCCGCCCGCCAGAGCGGAGGACACCAGCGTCATGATCTTGTCTCCGGTGTTGGCCCGGCCCGGCGCTTCGCCCAAGTCCAGGTGCTCCTGTACCAGTTCGGGCAGGCCCAGGCGCCGGGCCAGGGTGGCCGGAAGGAGCAGCCCAGCGTTGGTCACCAGGCGGTGGTCGTCGAAGGCGATACGGATGCGGTCGGGGTGGCGGCGTGGCAGCATCTTGTATCCTGACTTTGGCCCGCGACAATAGCTCATATGTGGCGGTCCGGAGCGCGGCAGACCGGTAGCATCTGGGTCATGGTAGACCGTCCAATAGCAGGGGTCGCCGCGTTCCTCAACAGTAGAACCCGGACAGTTGCCCGGGCCAATCGAGCCCGCATCGTGCAAGGAAGGGTCAACACTGAAAGAGGAGGTACAGATGGCAGGAGAAGCGAGGTTCGTAGGCATTGATGTCTCAAAGGCGCAGTTGGACGTTGCTGTCCGGCCCACGGGGAAGCGATGGACCCTGCCCTACGACCAGACCGGAATTGAGGGACTGATCCCCCAGATAGTGGACCTGGAGCCTGCCTTGGTGTTGTTGGAGGCTACGGGCGGCTTGGAACTGCCCTTGGTGGCCGCCCTGGCCGCTGCGGCGCTGCCGGTGGTGGTGGTCAACCCACGCCAGGTCAGGGACTTCGCCAAGGCCACCGGAACGCTGGCCAAGACCGACACTCTGGACGCGGGGGTCCTGGCCCATTTCGCCGACGCCGTCCGTCCTGAGGTGCGCCCCCTCAAGGACGCCGAGACCCAGGTCCTCAACTCGCTGACTGCCCGCAGGCGCCAGGTGATGTCCATGCTGGTCTCCGAGAAGAACCGGCTGGGTACCGCCATCGGCGCCGTTAGTCCCCGCATTGAAGCCCACATCGCGTGGTTGGAACAAGAGTTGAACGACTTGGACAAGGGGCTACGTCAGACTTTGCGCCGGAGTCCGGTGTGGCGTGAGAAGGACGACCTGCTCCGCACCGTTCCCGGTGTCGGAGAGCAGATCTCCCTCACTCTGCTGGCCCATCTGCCAGAGCTGGGCACGCTGAATCGCCGGCAGATCGCCGCCCTTGTGGGCGTGGCCCCCTACAACCGCGACAGTGGGACCCTGCGGGGCAAACGCGCCGTCTGGGGCGGACGCTCCCGGGTGCGGGCCGTCCTCTACATGGGAGCGTTGGTAGCCAGCCGCCACAACCCTGCTATCCGGGACTTCTACCAGAGGCTGCTGGCAGCTGGCAAGCCGAAAAAGGTGGCGCTGGTCGCGTCCATGCGCAAACTGCTGGTTATACTCAACGGCATGCTCAAACATGGCTCCCCTTGGTGCGATATGACTCAGCCAGTCGCCGCTCATTCCTATTGACTTTCAAGACAGTTGCTATTGGGTGCTCCTTTTCTGGGACCGGTTTGCTGTTACAAAACCATTATCCCAGATTCAGAGGAGCACCCTTTGGCCACTTCAGGACGCTGACCCGACGCCCTCCTTCGGTGGATTCGGGTTAAGGGAGCACCAGCGACCGAATAGGGCCGCGGCAACAACACAGATTCGGCGACGTGTTTGCGCCTAGCGTTTCAGGCCCGAATGGACTGAGGTGCGCCCAAAGCCTGGTTGGAAATCAACCATCAGGGCGGTATTAGGAGTCGTGTTGGGATGGGTGTATCATCAGCCAATGAGAGGTATTGGGAACTGGTCGGCCTCCCTGCACATCAGAGACTTCCGCCTGCTCTGGGCATCTACGCTCCTCTTCTCTCTGGCCACAGGGATGGAGCAGGTTTCGGTGGGGTGGCTTATTTTCGAGCTTACCGGCTCGGAGTTGATGGTGGGCGTGGGAGCCGCGGCCCGCATGTTGCCCTTTTTCCTGTTCGGTATATTGTCCGGGGCGATCACCGATCGCTGGGACCGGCGATTGCTGCTTCGAATCGGCAACCTGGGGGCATCCGCAGCCGCATTGGTGATGGCCCTGTTGCTGCTGCTGGGAGGTCTGGCCAACGTCTGGGTTGTGGTCGTGCTGGTGGGCGCCCTCGGCAGCATGTTCGCCTTTACCCTTACGGTCCGGCAGACTTATACCTTCGACATCGTCGGCTCCGGACTTTCTTTGAACGGGCTGGCCCTCGGAGCGATGGCCATGCAAGGCGGTGGCATCGTCGGGTCCCTCGCTTCTGGGGCGTTGATTGAGGTTGCGGGAGTTGGCTGGCAATTCGTGGCGGCGGGGGTCTGTTATCTGTGCGCCGCCGCAGCTACTCTGGCGCTCAGCAACCCGGGGCGCTCGGTCCGTTCATACGCCACATCAGTCCTGGCGAATTTGGCGGGCTATTTCAGCCTGGTCCGAAATAGTCGGTTTCTGCTGGCCCTCATGTTCCTGACGGCAGCCACGGAGGTGCTCGGTTTTACCCATATGACCCTGCTGCCGGTGTTCGCCAAGGAGGTAGTTCATGTTGGGCCGACGGGACTGGGCGTTATGACCGCAGCGCGCCAGACCGGAGGTCTGCTGGGGCTATGGCTGCTGGCCGGGCTCGCGTCATCCAGGAAGAAAGGACTGCTGATGTTTGTAACTGCCCTGGGTTTTGGCGGGGGACTGATGGCGTTCTCACTGTCCGGCAACATCTACTCCTTCCTGGGCGTATTGTTGTTCGTCAACGCCTGCGCCATGGCCGTCGATACCCTCTACAAGACCCTAATGCAGGGGCTTGTGTCCGACGAGGAACGGGGGCGCGCCATGGGTTCCTGGGTACTCAGCATCGGATTCGCCCCGGTAGGCCACGTGGGAGTCGGAGCGCTGGCGGGAGTCGTGGGGGCTCCGAGAGCGCTGCTGATCAACGGCGCCATACTGAGTGCGGTCAGTCTCATCACCGCGCTCGGAATGCCGAACATTAGGCGATTGGATTAAGCGCGCTCGCAACTACCAGGAAGTGGTTTCTGTTCAAGCCAAAGTCAAAGTGCGGGGCTGATACGGAAGGGTCCGAGAACGTTGACCGGAAGGAATTAGGGAAATTCTGAATAAGTCTTCAGCATAGCAAGGTATACCGAAATCCCGGAGGGGCCATGAGGGTTTCAGCTATGCAGCGAATTCCGTCACCCCCATCCTAACCTTCCCCCGTCAAGGAGGAAGGGACTTGTTCAGAGTTTCCCTAGTACTACAACGACGAGTTATATAGTAGGATAGCTGGGCAGATGATGGTGGGTGGTTTGGGTGATGGATACGGCGAGCTTCGAGCGGGTTTACGGCAGCTTTCAGGAATTTCACGCCTTCTTTGCGGCCTCCTTCGGCCGTAAGCAGTGGCGGGAGCACAGCGGGAACTATCTTCAGGCCCTGTTGGTGCAGGCCCAGGAGCGGCGCAACGCCGAGAATCTCTCCGAATCGGTGGGCGTCTCTGCCAGGGCGATGCAGCGCTTTCTCACCGAGGCCCGTTGGTCCGATGACACAGTCATAGGGCGGTTGCAGGAATACTTGGCGCCCAGGCTAGGGCACCCCGAGGCCGTGTGGGTGTTCGACGGCAGCGACTTTCCCAAGCAGGGGAGGAAATCGGCGGGAGTGGCCCGGCAGTACTGCGGCAGGCTGGGCAAAGTGTCCAACTGCCAGGCGGGGATGTTCCTGGCCCACGTCAGCCCGCTGGGCCGGTCGTTGGTGGACAAAGGGCTGTATCTGCCCGGGAGTTGGACTTCGGACCCGAGGCGCTGTGCGGCGGCGGGTGTGCCGGAGGAGCGCAGGAGCTATCGCTCGAAGACGGAGTTGGCCTTGGAGTTGCTGGAGCGGGCCCTGGGTCTGGGTCATCTCAGGGCCGGATCGGTTGCCGGAGACGACGCCTTCGGGATGTCGCCCTCCTTTCGAGACGGCCTGGCGGCTTGGGGATGCGCTACGTGCTGGACGTTCCGGGCAGCACACCGGTCTGGTCCTTGGAGTTGGTCTGGACCAGTCCGGAATATCCGGGGTTCGGGCGCCCCCGCAAACCCAAGCTGCGGGATGGGCAGCGTCGTACCATGGAGCAGCGCAGTGATGAGTTGCCTGATAAGGATTGGCGGGAGATAACGGTGGCCGAGGGAAGCCAGGGGCCGAGGAGCTATATGTTCAGCGCCCAGCGGGTACGGGTAACCCGCAAGGGCAAGCCTGGCGAGGAGATATGGGCACTCTACCGCCGAAACCTGGACGGCAGCGAGGCTCGCTACTACCTGTCCAACGCTTCCGAGGACACGACTTGGGAGAATCTGGCATACGTGGGGGGGTCCCGGTGGCGCATTGAAACGGAGTTCGAGACCGAAAAGGGCGACGTGGGTCTGGACGAATACGAAACCCGGAGCTGCGCAGGCTGGCATCACCACATAGCCATGTGCCTGCTGGGCGGAGCGTTCCTGCTGGGCTTGCAGCAGGATTGGGGGGAAAAAGGTGCCCCGGATCACCCGTCCCCAGGTGTCCCGGGTGGTGCGTGAGATGCTGCCCCGGGAGAGGTTCGGGCCGAATGAGTCGCTGCGATTGCTGGAGGCGGAGCAGTTGCGCAACGAGCGGGCCAGCCGCTCCCACGAAAGACGCCGCTACGCCCGCCGTCAAGGCAGGATGAAGCCTCCACCCTAAAGCCGTCGTTGTAGTACTAAACCAATACCAAGGTGGGATGTGCATTTCGGGGGTCTTGAAGACGACCTAAAGACTCCACAGCACCTTTACGCCCCAACTGGGGCAACCGACAGTGCGGCCTAGCGACATGTACATTTCACCTTGGCTTTAGTTTAGACCGCGACGGACCGGGCGGCGGCCTATGATCGGAGTATGGGGATAAGCTCCTAAATTATGGACGGGATGGAATCGTTGCTAAACTGAAACCAAAGTGAGATGTGCACATGGAGGGGTCAAGCGGCGATGCTGGTCCGTCCTTCAGGTACATCTGGAAGAGCTTTGCCGTGGCACCTAAGCCAGTATTCATCGCCCCACAAATGTAGATCCACCTTGGCTGTAGTTTAGGCGCCGGGATTTGTCACTAACGCCCAGGGAGAGACGGACACCATGAACGGGGCGGATGCGCCCGAAGTGCAGGCTCCGCCCTGTTCGATATTCTGTGATCACCTTGGGCGGTGACCAGGAGCGCCGCCCGTTGTGGAACCGGTGAATGCCGGACTTCGCCCTCAGGGTGGGCTTTGAGGCGAGACCGTGCCAGGCCTACCGGGCCCAGGCCAGGGGCAAGGCCGCCAGCGGCGTCAAGCACGTCCAGGGGAACATGAGACCCAAGCCCCGGAGGGCGGCGTCTTGAGGCGGATTCAGGCTGCGTGGCCGCCCGCTGCTACAATGGCGCCAGCCACGCCTCGGGGAGCCATCCAGTCATGCGACGGAGTGATTCATGTCAAAGCCGTCAGGGGCCGACACGGTAACCCGGCTCCACGATGCCTTGATCGAGAACCTGCGGAGCGGGGGCTGCATCCAGTCCACCCGCGTTGAAGAAGCTTTCAGGGCTGTCCCACGCCACCTCTTCCTGCCTGACGTTTCTCCGGAAAGAGTCTACCGCGATGTCGCGATTGCCACCAAGCGCCAGGATGGAGAGGTGGTAAGTTCGTCTTCGCAGCCCGCCATCATGGCCATCATGCTGGAGCAATTGGACCTGCAACCGGGGCATCGGGTCCTGGAGGTGGGTGCGGGGACAGGTTACAACGCGGGTCTGATGGCGCACCTGGTCGGCGATTCAGGACAGGTGACGACGATAGACATTGATGAAGACTTGGTTGAAGCCGCCCGGGACCGCCTGGGGGCGGCGGGCCTGGGCTCCGTAACCGCGGTTTGCCGCGATGGAGGCCTCGGATACCCGGAGCACGCCCCCTACGACAGAATAATTCTGACGGCAGGAGCCTGGGATATCGTCCCAGCGTGGTGGGAGCAGCTGCAGCCGGGAGGGCGGCTGCTTTTGCCCCTGGAAGTACGGGGCGGGGTCCAGAAATCGGTCGCCTTCGACCGGCTTGACGGCCACCTGGTTAGCTCGTCGGTCAAGGACTGCGGGTTTTTGGCCCTCAGGGGCGACTTCGCCAAGCCGCAAGGCCGCATACCCCTCGGCCGGGATCCGGGTCTCAGCTTGCACGTTGACGATGCCGGCAGGGTGGACCCGAGCGCGGTTTATGACACACTCTCCGGCCCGTCCGCAGACAGGTCCACGGGGATACGCGTGAGCCCCGGTGAGGTCTTCTTCGGGGGCCTGGCGCTCTGGTTGAGTTTGCGGGAGCCTGGCTTCTGCGTTCTGTCCGCTGTGGGGCAGATGGCAGACCGGGGAATCGTCCCCGGTGTCGTGGAATTCACGGGAGAGTGGAGGAGCTGCGGGACGAATGGCCTGCTGGGAGATGATGGCCTTTGTGTCTTTGCCCGTCCTCCCGATCAGGATTCCACCCCGGGACAGCCGGGCGGTCCTCACACGTTCGAGCTGTTTGTACGAAGTTTCGGATCATGGAACGAACTCGCTGGTCGCCTGGTCCAGCAGGTGAAACGGTGGGATGATGCCGGCCGTCCGGCGAACGACCGGCTCCGCCTGAAGGCATACCCGTTGGATGCCGATTACCTCCCATCGACCACGGAAATAGTCGTACGCAAACGATGGACTCAGCTCATCCTGGACTGGGGATAGGTGGTCCCCGCAGTTCCGCTGGTGGTTTATGTGGAGACCAGCCTGAAAGGCCGCAACGCCTCCAGGCCGGTTGGAACGAGGACTGCCTGCCAGGGTTTCGTTTGCTTGCAGCGTATGGCCCCGAAAAAGTGACAATGCCTGGGCAACACGAACAAACAACAGCCTCCTACAGGGATTTCCTCCGCAGGAAATGGCGGCTGTTGCTGTTGGTGCTCCTGACCCTGGCAGCTGCGGAGCTGGTGGCCGTGCGCCTGTGGGACGAGTTCCATCCCGTACAACCCAGGTACCTGGACCGATCACCGCCACCCATCACGAAAGCACAGAAGCAATCTGCCGTGGACCTGGTGCGGGAGTCTGGAACAGTGGAGCGAATTAACAGCGGTCAAGCTTGGGACATCACGGAGGTGATAGACCTCCCCGGGACCCGCACCGTCAACGTGTACGTCGAGTGGGACGAGCCCGTTGCAAGCAATGGGCCGTGGCTGACGAACGGCGCGCCCAAATGGCTGGGCCGCAATTGCAGAAACGTGCGCTCCCGGTTCCACCTGCCCATCAGCAACGTGCGCTTCCTGCGGCTTTCAGTCTCGCTCGAGGGCATGGAAATCGTCAGGCTATGGCCCAAATCCCCCCCGCAGTTAATGGAGCAGTACCTGGACGACCGCCCTGCCGTCGGCCAGGGAAACTTCCTGGTGCGCTACGAAATCTACAACGAAAAAGCCGGCCGGTCCGTGTACAGTGGACCGATGATACTCTCCGCGTTTGTCCCCGGCACCTGCCCCCGCGGGGAGCGCTACGATTAGACACGAACTGTACCCGTGGCAGATCCCCCTAACCCTTATCCCCTATAAGCAAACGAAACCAGGCCGCGAGTCCCGTCGCAACTTCTGCCGGAAGTATGCTATTTTACGGTCCATATCTTCTTGGGATAGCCGCGCCCGGTTTGCATAGGCCGCCCCTGTCCCTCGGTTGAAATCACCCCAGAGGAGTCGAGAAAGTGACCACCAGTCCCATCGACCCCAACCGTTTACTCCTGACCGGAGAGAACCCCTACATCCGGCTCAGCGAGACCGACGGCGGCCCAACCACTACCGACGCCAGCTTTTGGCGCATCCTGTTCTCGCCCGGCGGCCCGGGCCACGTACTATTTCTGCAAAGCGAACTGACCGGCAACGGACCCAGGATCTATACCGACAACATCCAGATGACCCGGTGGCTGCAAGGTGAGATCCAGGGCAGGATCAACCCCACCTTCGGCAACCTGGAAATCCCGGCCCGTGAAGCGTCCTTCGGCAGCGCGGGAGACCTCAGGTCTTACTGGACCGAGAACGTGAAGGCCCGTGGCGAAGAGATTGCGCTGACCTGGTACGACCTGGGCGAGCCCTTCATGAGCCACACCTTCCCCTGCAACAACCCAGAGCGGCCCCACGGGGTGGCTACAGTGCTGATACCGGCCAACGGGGCACGGCTCACCATCAACGGAAACTTCGCCAAGGGCAGGCCTTTCCCCCGTCAACGCGACGCCCGGACCCACAGCACCTGCGCCCTGGCCTTCTCCGAGTCCTGGACCCTGCCCTACTAAACTAAAGCCGAGGTGAAATGTACATATTGCCGGGTGGCATTGGCAGTGGCGACGGGGTCGGCGGCTGAGGCAAGCGGGGGAACCTTAGCCCGAATCCACCGGCGGACACCGATAGACGGCGTGAGGACAGCGGCAGGGGGGTGAGGAAGTTACAGAAGCGATGGTCCGGGCTCGAATTCGGGTAGACGTGAGGTAGGCGGCGGTCTGCAGGCGCTTTTGGGGGCGCCGATGTCGGCCTGCAGAGGCTGTGGCGAGGGAGATGGCGGATAGGACACGGCAAGAGGCGCTCGCGGACTGGGCTGGCGCGAGTTTGCGGGGACGTTGGGTTGGCTGGTGGGTCAGTGGCGGACGGGCGCCGTCAGGCTGGGAGTGGAATGGCTCGCAGCCGGGCCAGGGCGCGGATGAACTGCTCCTCCCACGGCCAGCGCTTGGGAAGATGCAGGGTGATCCGGCGTGCCGAGCGGGTGAGCCGTCCGGCCAGGGCGAAGAACCGCCGCCGGAGGGTCTTGGTGGTCACGATCTGCTCACCGAGGCCGATGCGGGCGGTCCAGCGGGCCAGGTTATGCGCCATCACCTGTACCGCCAGCCAGGCGCCGTTGGCAGCGAAGCGGCCCGAGGGGAGATGGTTCAGCCCGACGCCGTACTTGAGGTCTCGAATGGCGTTCTCGATCTCGGCGTGGCGGCGGTGGTCAGCCTCCAGTTCCAGGGTCTCTCCGTCCCGGTCGGTGATGAAGCCGTGATAGCTGTAGGTGGCGAAGAGAGCCAGTTGAGAACCGGGCGCCGGCTTCACCCGCCGGACGATGAGCCGTACCGGCGCGGCATCCGGCTCACTCTGGAAGGGGGTGCAGGTGGTTTCGGCCACATCGGCGGCGCCGTCCATCCAGTAAGGAATCGGCGTCCAGGCATCTTCGGGTATCGCCTCGATGAGATTGTGCAGGCTTTTGTGCTGGCGGATGGTGATGGAGAAGCGGACGTCCATCCGGCGGCAGACGGCGACCACGGCGTGGGTATAGAAGCCGCTGTCGGCACGCATGGTGAGCTGCCCGCTGGCCCCGCCGCAGCGAACCCGGCTCACCGTCTCACGCAGG
The DNA here is from genome assembly GCA_965262735.1 of Dehalococcoidia bacterium. Classification (GTDB taxonomy): domain Bacteria; phylum Chloroflexota; class Dehalococcoidia; order Lucifugimonadales; family UBA3495; genus CATOSK01. Next base: position 2,351,376 of record CBDHFS010000002.1, read on the forward strand.
AAGTGGGCGGCGCCCCGGGCGGTGTTGGACCGGCCCTCGCGCAGGCGGGCCATCAGCACGTCGCCGGTTCCGGCGGCGACGGCCAGCAGTGGGTGATAGCCCCGTGCACCGGTATAGCCGTGGTGGCGGGCGCCCTCCTTGGCCAGTCCGTAAGTCTCGCAGATCGTCGAATCAAGGTCGATGGTGAATGGCGCGTCGCCGGGTCCGGCCCCCGCCTGCCAGGCCCGGGCCAGCAGCTCGCGGCTCACCCGGTCCAACTGACGGACGTGGCCCCACCTGAAGCTGCGCAGGAAGGTGCCCAGGGTGGAGGGCGCCTTGACTACGCAGCCGAGAGCGCAGGCCGTCCTGCCAGTGCGCAACACATCGGCGTCGTCGATGCAGTCGCCGCCCGCCAGAGCGGAGGACACCAGCGTCATGATCTTGTCTCCGGTGTTGGCCCGGCCCGGCGCTTCGCCCAAGTCCAGGTGCTCCTGTACCAGTTCGGGCAGGCCCAGGCGCCGGGCCAGGGTGGCCGGAAGGAGCAGCCCAGCGTTGGTCACCAGGCGGTGGTCGTCGAAGGCGATACGGATGCGGTCGGGGTGGCGGCGTGGCAGCATCTTGTATCCTGACTTTGGCCCGCGACAATAGCTCATATGTGGCGGTCCGGAGCGCGGCAGACCGGTAGCATCTGGGTCATGGTAGACCGTCCAATAGCAGGGGTCGCCGCGTTCCTCAACAGTAGAACCCGGACAGTTGCCCGGGCCAATCGAGCCCGCATCGTGCAAGGAAGGGTCAACACTGAAAGAGGAGGTACAGATGGCAGGAGAAGCGAGGTTCGTAGGCATTGATGTCTCAAAGGCGCAGTTGGACGTTGCTGTCCGGCCCACGGGGAAGCGATGGACCCTGCCCTACGACCAGACCGGAATTGAGGGACTGATCCCCCAGATAGTGGACCTGGAGCCTGCCTTGGTGTTGTTGGAGGCTACGGGCGGCTTGGAACTGCCCTTGGTGGCCGCCCTGGCCGCTGCGGCGCTGCCGGTGGTGGTGGTCAACCCACGCCAGGTCAGGGACTTCGCCAAGGCCACCGGAACGCTGGCCAAGACCGACACTCTGGACGCGGGGGTCCTGGCCCATTTCGCCGACGCCGTCCGTCCTGAGGTGCGCCCCCTCAAGGACGCCGAGACCCAGGTCCTCAACTCGCTGACTGCCCGCAGGCGCCAGGTGATGTCCATGCTGGTCTCCGAGAAGAACCGGCTGGGTACCGCCATCGGCGCCGTTAGTCCCCGCATTGAAGCCCACATCGCGTGGTTGGAACAAGAGTTGAACGACTTGGACAAGGGGCTACGTCAGACTTTGCGCCGGAGTCCGGTGTGGCGTGAGAAGGACGACCTGCTCCGCACCGTTCCCGGTGTCGGAGAGCAGATCTCCCTCACTCTGCTGGCCCATCTGCCAGAGCTGGGCACGCTGAATCGCCGGCAGATCGCCGCCCTTGTGGGCGTGGCCCCCTACAACCGCGACAGTGGGACCCTGCGGGGCAAACGCGCCGTCTGGGGCGGACGCTCCCGGGTGCGGGCCGTCCTCTACATGGGAGCGTTGGTAGCCAGCCGCCACAACCCTGCTATCCGGGACTTCTACCAGAGGCTGCTGGCAGCTGGCAAGCCGAAAAAGGTGGCGCTGGTCGCGTCCATGCGCAAACTGCTGGTTATACTCAACGGCATGCTCAAACATGGCTCCCCTTGGTGCGATATGACTCAGCCAGTCGCCGCTCATTCCTATTGACTTTCAAGACAGTTGCTATTGGGTGCTCCTTTTCTGGGACCGGTTTGCTGTTACAAAACCATTATCCCAGATTCAGAGGAGCACCCTTTGGCCACTTCAGGACGCTGACCCGACGCCCTCCTTCGGTGGATTCGGGCTTAGAAACCCTCCGGTTACTTGCTTTATCCGGCAATGCACATCCCACCTTGGTATCAGTTTAGATTGCGAGGCAAGCGACAATAAGGATATTGGTTTTCATGGTGGGAACCCCTTGCGGCAATGGATAGTGAACACTTGCCACAGCAGCCAACCCAACCAAAACAAACTAACATGATGCCCCTATCTGGTTAACAATTGGTTCATTCACTTTTGGGTCTGTGGCATGAGGCCAGTAACAGCCGGAGAGGGTGGAGTGGATGTTTAAGCCCGAATCCACCGATGGACAACGATGGACGGCGTGAGAACAGCGGAAGGGGGGTGAGGGAGCTACAGGGGAGATGGCCTGGGCTCCATTGGGGTAGATGGGAGGTCGGCGAAGGGTCTTCAGTCGTCGCACAGGGCCCCTATGGCCGTCGGCGGACGTTGGGCAGGGCAAGATGGCGGGGAGAGGACGCAGCAAGAGACCCTCGCACCGGGTGGCGCGGGTTGGCGGGGACGTGGGGTTGGCCGGTTGATGGGTCAGTGGCGGACGGGCGGCGTCAGGCCGGGAGTGGAATCGCTTGCAGCCGGGCGAGGGCGCGGCTGAACTGGGCCTCCCAGGGCCAGCGCTTGGGAAGATGCAGGGTGAGCCGGCGTGCCGAGCGGGTGAGCCGCCCGGCCAGGGCGAAGAACCGTCGCCGGAGGGTCTTGGTGGTCACGATCTGCTGACCCAGGCCGATGCGGGCTGTCCAGCGGGCCAGGTTATGCGCCATCACCTGTACCGCCAGCCAGGCGCCGTTGGCGGCGAAGCGCCCCGAGGGGAGATGGTTCAGCCCCACGCCGTACTTGAGGTCGCGTATCGCATTCTCGATCTCGGCGTGGCGGCGGTGGCCGGCCTCCAGTTCCAGGGTTTCCCCGTCCCGGTCGGTGATGCAGCCGTGATAGCTGTAGGTGGCGAAGAGGGCCAGTTGGGAACCGGGCGTGGGCTTCACCCGCCGGACGATGAGCCGCACCGGCGCGGCGTCGGGCTCATTCTGGAAGGGGGTGTAGGTGGTCTCCGCCACATCGGCGGCGCCGTCCATCCAGTAGGGGACCGGCGACCAGTCCTCCTCGGGAATCGCCTCGATGAGGTTCCGCAGGCTTTGGTGCTGGCGGATGGTGATGGAGCAGCGGACATCCATCCGGCGGCAGACGGCGACCACGGCGTGGGTATAGAAGCCGCTGTCGGCCCGCACCGTGAGTTGCCCCCTGGCCCCGGCGTAGCGCACCCGTCCCACCGTCTCACGCAGGAAGTGGGCGGCGCCGCGGGCGGTATTGGCGCGGCCCTCCCTGAGCCGGGCCATCAGCACGTCGTCGGTGCCGGCGGCGACGGCCAGCAGCGGGTGATAGCCCCGGGCGCCGGTGTAGCCGTGGTGGCGGGCGCCCTCCTTGGCTAGGCCGTAGGTCTCGCAGATGGTCGAATCGAGGTCGATGGTGAATGGTGCATCGCTGGGTCCGGACCCAGCCGCCCAGGCCCGGGCCAGCAACTCGCGGCTCACCCGGTCCAGTTGGCGGACCTGGCCCCACCTGAAGCTGCGCAGGAAGGTGCCCAAGGTGGAGGGGGCCTTGACCACGCAGCCCAGGGCGCGGGCGGTCCCGCCGGTGCGCAACACGTCGGCGTCGTCGATGCAGTCGCCACCAGCCAGCGCAGACGCAACCAGGGTCATCATCTTGTCGCCCGGGTTCGCCCGGCCCGGGGCGCGGCCAAGGTCGAGATGGTTGTGGACCAGTTCGGGCAGGCCCAGGCGCCGGGCCAGGGTGGCAGGAAGGATCAGCCTGGCAGAAGTCATGCCGCATTCTCCCTCATGCAACGGGGATAGCCGATGGGGCTTGGTGGTATCGTATGTATAAGTATTTTCAACGTCAATCCAGGGATGATTTGGGCCGACTCAGGTGAGGTTGCCCGACCATGTATGCCTTACGGTGGGCGAGCCCCCTTTGGGCGGTGTTGGGCAGAAAGGCGTTTCCGGTCTCCGGCGATCAGCGACATGATGAACCGGCGAGTCGGCGATTTAATCTGTTGCCCCTTCCAATCTCCTTTACCGCCCGTGGTCAAGTTCCTGTATCCTGCCAGCACAGGCTTGTCGAAAGGGCGGATATTCCAAATCTGCGGCCCTTCACCAGTCGGATATTTTCGTATGAACACCGTTTTCCAAACAATCGTCCTGCTGTCCTTAGTGGCGGCCTGGGCTCCGGCTCTGGCCTGCCAGTTTGCTGATTCTCAAGCGCGGGAAGCCGCCCCCGATTCGTTCCCTCCGGGCCCCTTTCCTGGCCAGGGCAGCGTTATAGGACAGGTCTCGTTGCCTGCCGGTTCGTCTCCGGAGAATACCCTCATTACCCTGGATATCAGCGAGATTCCCGATTCTGTCGGCGTTGAAACCATCGCCGAGGGGCTGGAAATTCCTTGGGACCTGGCCTTCACGCCCGACGGCCGCACCCTGATTACCGAGCGCCCCGGACGGATCCGGGTTTTTGCTGACGGGGAACTCAAAGCCGAGCCCTACGCCGACATCGACGTTGCCCACGTATCCGAGGCTGGCCTTATGGGCATCGCCCTGCACCCCGGCTTCAGCAACAACGGACACCTGTTCATCTGCTACACCTACCGGGACCCCTCGGGCGGAATGTTCAACCGCATCGCCCGCCTCACCGACCGGGACAACCGGGGTATAGACCACCGGACCATCCTGGACGGTATCCCCGGGGCTTCCCGCCACGATGGGTGCCGCATCCGCTTCGGACCCGACGGGCACCTTTACGCCACCACCGGCGACGCCACCGAGCCGGCCCTGGCCCAGGACCTGGACTCCCTGGCGGGCAAGGTGCTGCGGCTGGCCGCCGACGGCTCGGTTCCGCCCGACAATCCCTTGCCCAATTCCTACATCTACACCTACGGCCACCGGAATCCCCAGGGGCTGGACTGGAACCCCTTGACCGGAGAGCTGTTCATAACCGAACACGGTCCCAGCCAGGACGACGAGGTCAACCTGCTGGAGCCGGGGAAGAACTACGGCTGGCCCATGGTCACCGGCACGTCCGGCAGCGCCGAATACATGGACCCCGTGCTGGCCTTGACCCCGACCATTGCTATTGCGGGGGCGGCTTTCTATTCCAATGGAGCGCTGCCCAGTTCGTGGAACGGCAGCCTCTTTTTCACCGCCTTGAAGGGTTCCCACCTGCAGCGGGTGGCCCTGGAGCCGCCGGAATACCGCAAGGTGCTGACCAGGGAGATTCTCTACAAGGGAGAATTCGGGCGGCTGCGGGCAGTCTCCATGTCCCCCAACGGTCAGCTTTACCTCACCACCAGCAACCGGGACGGCCGGGGCAGCCCCCGGCCGGAGGATGACCGGCTGCTCCGCCTGGTCTCCTCCCTGCCCAGGAGCCTGACCCAATTGCAGGAGCCTGCGGGAGAGCCCTTCCGGCTGGAGTTGCCTCCCGGAGACTACTTGCTGCGGCTGCAGGCGCCGGGGTTGGCCTACGAGGAAAGGCGCGTAACCGTTGTTGCTGACGTAACTGTGGACCTGGGAGTGGTTGAATTGGGTGAAGCGGGAAGGTGATCGTCCTCGGGATTTCGCCGCAAGCCGTCTCCACAACCCGGAGGGACTGGGTTGAATACGTCTTCTTCTCCTCCAGGACTTGCATTCGGCGTACCTGCGCTACCCACATCCCCTGGAACTTCTTCTTCCAGCGGTAGAAGGTATGTTCGCTGATGCCCACCTGTGGCAGACCTCGGCTACCGGCGTGCCTGCCTCTGCCTCGCGCAGGCCGAAGGCGACCCGCTCCGGAGCATACCGGGATTTCTTCATGGGACGCGCCTCCGAATTTTTCGGTTCAGACGACCCACAAAATTCGCCCACTTGCTGGATCAGGATCTGGGGAGCAGATCACCACTTGCGGGACTAACATGGCAGATGGTAAAAAACTAGGGGAAAGGTCAAGAAAGCCAACGAGGAACGAGAATCGAAATGGCCCGCTTGGAAGGAAAAGTAGCTGTCATTACTGGGGCCGCCGGTGGCATCGGTCAGGCCGCGGCGAGATTGTTTGCTGAAGAAGGGGCGAAAGTGGCGCTGGTGGACCTGGACGAAGCGGCCCTCCAGGAGGTTGTGCGGGCTATTGGAGAGGACCGTGCCAGCTACACCGTGGCCGACGTGATTCAACCCGACCAGAGCCAGGCCTACGTTAACGCAGCCGTAAATCGCTGGGGCGGAATCGACGTGCTCCTGGCCAACGCAGGTATCGAAGGAACCCTGTCTGCCATACCCGATTACCCCATAGACGTTTTCGACCGGGTAATGGCGGTCAATGTCCGCGGGGTATGGCTGGCGATCAAGTACGCGGTGCCCGCGATGCGGGAACGGGGAGGCGGGAGCATCGTCATCACTTCTTCCACGGCAGGCATCAGCGGAACTCCGGAGATGTCGGCCTACACGACGAGCAAGCATGCCGTGATTGGAATGATGCGCACCGCCGCGATGGAGGGCGCGTCGCTGGGAATCCGGGTCAACACCGTCAATCCCGCTCCCACGGAGACCCGCATGATGCGCTCCATTGAGGAGATGCGCGTCGCCGGGTCCGACGACTCGACCATTACCGTAGATACGGCGAGAGAGTCATTTGCCGAGCGTATACCGCTGCGAAGATACGGAAATCCTGAGGAGGTCGCCAGGTTGATGTTGTTCCTCGCCAGCGACGACAGCAGCTTCTGCACCGGCGGGGTTTACATGGTCGATGGCGGCCGATCCGCGGGCAGCCGTTGACCTGGTTGTCCAGACCTGCCTCTCCGGGCTGAAGGAGGAAAACTCCGTTGCATATCCTGGTCATTGGAGCCAGCGGATTCATCGGGCGATACCTGGTGCAGCGCCTGGGCCAGACGCCCGGCAACGAGGTATTCTGCACATTCCATTCTCGAGCTCCAGGAAATGAAGCCAACCCGTGGCACTGGGTGAACCTGACCGATGCGGCCAGGTTGGAGGAGATATTCCGTCTGTCCCGCCCCGATGTGGTGGTGCATCTTGCGGCCATCGCAGACGTGGGAGCGGCGGAAAGAGACCCGGAGAGGGCAACGGCGGTCAATGTTGCCGGCACTTCAGCGACAGCACGGCTTAGCCGCGCTTGGGGGTCCCGGCTGCTGTTCGTTTCCACAGAGTATGTGTTCGACGGCAGGCGCGGGTTCTATCGTGAAGACGAAACTCCCAACCCAACCACTCATTATGGCCGGACCAAGTTGGAGGCAGAGCGGGAGGTGGCAAAGCTGGCCTCCCGTTGGAGCGTCCTTCGCACCAGCATCGTCTACGGTTGGCCTGGCCCGGGAAAGCGGAATTTCGTCCCCTGGTTGATTGAGAGCCTTCAAAGCGGCCAGACCTACCCTGGCTCCACCAAGGTATTGCGAACTCCGATATACGTCGGGCACCTGGTGGAAGGTATCGCGAGGTTGGTGGAGAATTACCACCCCGGCATCCACCATGTGGCGGGACGCGACTGGGTGAGCATGCATGATTTTGCTGTGGCGGTTGCCCAAGAGTTCCGCCTTGACCGTAATCTGGTGATACCGGCAGACAGCCCCTTGCCGGGTACACGAGACGGGCGGTCCCGCAATCCCGACCGGTTGGGGCTCGACTGTGCCAGGACCATGCGGCTGCTGGGCCTTGCCCATTTTGGCCTCATCGACGGCATCGCAGCCATGCGGGCAGCCAGCGCTTGGGGCGTATTCTCCTCTGAAGGGTAACAGGTCAGCGCCCCTTATCAGATTTCAGAGCGGAGCTTGAAACTCTTCGCCAAGGAAGTGTTGCCGGTTCTGAAATCTTGGTGGAGGCCGGTATCCCGGCCCATCGGGTATTAAGGGCGCCCGTTTTTCATGCCAAGTGACTTCAGATGGCGTTGGGGGTGCTACTGGACCACGTTAGACCGGCCCGACGATTGATTGCAGTCGGTTACTTGGGTGCCTCCAAGCTTACGGCCCCAGCAATACAATCGACCGACCTCTCAGCGGGTTCCCGTAGGGTCAGCAGCGGATTTTCGCGTGGGATTCGGCCTGGTCGGGCTGGTGGCCGTCCTCCGTTTTTTCATCCCCGGTTGGATCGCACACCTGTGCATTAACCCTAGCTATCACTTCGGCTATCTCGGCGCTGGGTCGAGCCTTGGTTGGGCTGGGGTATGTATGCCCACTTCGCCGCGCTGGGGTTGCTCAGCGTTTGCATCGCAGTGGGGTATCGTTACCGGCTAAGCGTGATTCTGTTCACTTGGGGTTCGCATACGTCCAGCCAATTGACAAAACGACCTACCTGACCTATCAGTATCCTCATGCAACGCATTTCGCTGCAACGGCTCTCATCCAGCTGGAGTCTGCGGACCACCGAATCTTCTCGGGGCAAAACCCGGCCAAGCGATGTGGTAGTCCCCTCGGACGATAACCACCCTGTGGCTTCCCGTCATCCAGGACCCCTTGGTCAACTCATTCGGGTGGGTTCAGTTGCAAGAGCTTCTCGAACAGCAATTGGTTCCGTACCACGTCCCCAACGGCCCGGTGGGGCCGAATTCGGGAAGTGGGGATGCCCAGATCTTCGCACGCCGCCGTCAGACCGGTGCGAATCCCGTGGCCGTTCAGGACGTTCACTCTCTGGGCGTAGTCCTGGTGGGTTTCCCCGGCTTTCGGGTACTCGCCCAGGAGGTAACCCTTATAGAGTCCGGCGGTGTCGATGAAACGCTGTGCGGGCAGGTCGCGTGTCTCTTCCAGGACCAGTTTGGGATACAGACCTTCGTCGACGGCCTGGCGATGCCGGCGGGCGGCTTCCAGCAGATAGGGCCGGTCCGAATCAAGGACGTTGTGCCCGACCAGAGGGAGTCCCGAAGTCCGCTCCGCAAACCAGGGCATCGTCGATGGGAATCCCGCCTGCGGCCAAGTCTCTGTCGGTGATCCCGGTCAACCGGACTATGCTGTCGGGGATGGGCCGGTCTATCTTCACCAGGACCCGGTCGGTGACCAGGGGATGCCCGGGGCGCCAGACGCCGACCGCCATCTCGATGATGAGACCGGTGCTGGGGTCCGCTCCGGCCATCTCGAGGTCGATCACCGCGTACCCGTCTTGGAAATCTACCAAGTCGCTCCTCCTCTGTTTTCTGCCGGCGGGCCTACTTTCGGGATTGTGGCGGGGTTTTACCCGCAAGTTCACATCTGTGCAATATTGAATTTCGATGTGGGGTGAATTTTGCCCGGTTTCGATACTGTGGGTTCTGGACGGACGCCCCCGGGGGATTGCCGCAACCGCTCCGTAGTTCCATCTGGACGGTGTACTCCCTGAGGAGCAAGCGTCCTCGGCGTTGGTAATCTGGTTGAAGGCCCCGATGTCCAGCATCCAGTCCTAAACCAAAGCGAAGGTGGGATGTGCATTTCTGGAATCTTGAAGACGACCGAAAGACTCCACAGCACCTCATATCACCTTTAAGCTCCAACTGGGTGGCCACCGGCAGTGTGGTCTGGCGACATGTACGTTTCACCTTGGCTTTAGTTTAGTGCGACGCCGCGGGGCTTTGCGGCGGAGTATCTCTTGGGTGATCAGCGCGTCATGGTGGGCTGGCCTGCCCGAAGGTATCGTCTCCCCAGCATCCGATGCTTCTGTCCGGTCTCAGTCCGCAGCCATGGTCCTTGCTGACACTGATTGCCTCGAAGGGACCCGGCGGTGGTGGATCGTTGATGCTGCCAGAACCCCAGCACCCTATGGAGCCATCGTCCCACAACGCGCAGGAAAAACTCTGGCCGCTGTCTATGGCCTTGCGGTTGCCGTCCGGCATGCTGTCCGGACCGCCTCCCCACGCTCTGTTGGCTTCGTTTACCCTCTCATCCGTCCAACATCGGTTGGTGCCGTCGGGTTGCGGCTGGCAGACATTGATTTCCCCATCCGCTTCCCCGACGATACTTCCCCAGCACCTGATTTCCCCATCGGGCCTGAACCCGCAGGTATGGAATCCCCCGGCGCTGATGACCTCGAACGGGCCTTCCGGCGGCATCGCCTGTCCCAGATGTTCACCGTCGAACCCTGAATTGCTGCCCCAGCAGACGACAGTCTGGTCGATACGGATTCCGCAGGCATGGAAGCCACCCGCGCTGACGGAGGTGTATTTCCCATCCGGCGGGGTCGGCGCGCCCGCGACGACGGCCAGACCCCAGCACTCCGCGCTGTTGTCGATCCTCACCCCGCAGGAGAACTGGAACCCCGCGCTCACTGATATGAATCGGCCTTCGGGGGGCGCCAACACAGCCTCAATCGTGGCCTTTGCCTCAGGAGGCGCATCCTGGAAGATATCCTCTATTTCACCCCAGCACTCCACCGTTCCGTCGTGGCGCAGAGCACAGGAGTGAAGGTCTCCGGCGCTGATCTGGGAGAAGGTCCCGGTAGGCGAGTCGATCAGCCCGGTGGCCCCTACCCGGCGTTCGTCCTCCCCACTCACGCCCCAGCAGACGATGCTCCCGTCCGCCCTTAGTCCGCAACTGTGGGACCGTCCGACAGAGACCTGGACGAACTGACTGTTGGGGTGACCGGCCGGTCTGATTTCCGGTGTGACTCCGGTCCGGCTTCCCGGCGCTGGGAGCGTCGTTGCTTTCGTGGTTTCCTGGGAAGGAGCGGTCGTCGGAACAGCGGGAGGTTCCCCACCTGCATACGGCGCTGTTGGCAAGGGGGTAGCGTGCTCCACTGTTTGAAGGGGGGGCGTATGGAGCGGTTCTGTCTCTCGCGTGGGTGTTGGCCCCGAGGACAATTCCCTGGGTTCGGCTGCTGGCCCGCAGGCCGCAAATACCACTGCCAGCATGGCCCCGGCTGTCAGCAGGGTTCTCAGGAGTTGCTGCAGTCGGTTGCCTGGGTGGCGACCGTGCTGTCTTTGCAAAGTTGAGCCTCCGGGAGGAGAGTTCCCGCCTTGGCCTCAGTTTAGTCGGTTTTGATGGAGAACAGGGCTTGCACCGATGCGGTGACCTCAAGAGTCCCGCCGGAGACCGGCGCACTTGCGGCGGCTGGCGCCATGGCGTACGCCATCCCGGCCAGGGGGGCAGGATACCCACCGTCCGACGAGAAACCCTCACTGATGTGAAGCAGGCTGCCGAGTTCCACGCCTGCCGTCTCCGCCATCGCCTCAGCCTTGCTGACGGCATCGTTGATGGCGGCGGTCAGGGCTTCGTCCTGAAATGGAGAAGGGTCATCTATCGAGAAGTCAATCCCATTGAACCTGATCTGGTCTCCACCGGCACTCGTTACCTCGTCGATGATCTCCCCAACCGTGTCGAGGTCTCGCAGTTTCACCGTAAGGTCGTTGCTGACTTCGTACCCGGTGACTACCCTCTCCCGGTCGGTGAAACAACCCTCCTGCACCACCATGTCCATTCCGACACCGGGTGGGGGCATCGGGGCTGGCGTAGCGGTAGAGGTGGGCTCATTGCTGGCCGCCTCGGACTCGGGGCATCGGGTCACCTCCCTGCTGGTGTACCTGGGGCGGATGCGGAAATGTCGGGTCTGGCGGTCCTCATCCGGGACTTCCCGTGTTTCCAGAACCTCCATCACGCTGGCCATAGCTGAGTCTGCCTCGCCTCTCGCCGCGGCCACCGTACTGGCGAAGGATTCTACGCCCAGGTTCAGGATGGCAATGTCGGGGGCGGCCGAGACCTCTCCGCGCCTGCTGACCACCACTCCCAGGGGCTGCCCGCCAGAGGCTTGGACCACGGACCCGCTGGTCCAGGCGGTCGAGTCAACAGGGTCGGATACGCCGGTGGCTGCGGGAAGGACGCTCTGCAATACAACGGGGCTGGCGACGGCCTCGGCGGGCATTTCGGCGGCCAACACGGTGCCTTTACCTACCGCCACCGGGGTCTCGCTGGAGAGAGTGGTTTCCGCAGTTGGTGCGCCAGGGCTTGGGGCGTTGGATAAAGAGGTTGGGGTTTCCTGTTGGGAACTGCAAGCCAAGGCCATCAACGTGCCGATCGCCAATAGGGCAATGATTCCTCTGATTCTCATTGGGGTTGTCTGGTTCCTCCTTCTGGATAGTGGCGAAGGGCATCCTTCACCCCTTCTGGAGCTAGCCTGGTGTGTTCCTACACTGATACCAAGGTGAGATGTGCATATGGAAGAGGACAAGCGGTGGTGCCGGTCCGTCCTTCAGTTACATTTAGATGAGCTCCACTGCGGCATCTAAGCAAATCTTCATCACCCCACAAATGTAGATTCCACCTTGGCTTTGGTTTAGTATTACAACGACGGATATAGGGAGTGACGCTTGGCGCCTCGTATCTCAGGATGGAACGTCCAGATATTTCTGAGCGTCGTTCTCGTTTGGCGCAGGCAACCATCAGCGTCCACAGTGGTAATCCGTCGTTGTAATACTAGGGCGTCGAGGACGGCAACGCGGTCGAAGATTGCGCTCCTCACCGGCTCCACGCTGGCTTCACAGTTCACGCCGACGATCACACGTCCCGCCTCTACGGCCACTGTCGTCATGGTAACCAACCCATACCCAGTGGCCGGCTCCAAATATCTGAGGCTCCCTTCCCAATTCGGCGAATCGCTGATCACAACATCATGCCATTCCTCGAGCTGTCGCTTCGAATACGTGGGTGTCGGCGCCGGGCTCACCACCGCCTCTGCACCGGCAGATGATACGACACCATGAACCCGGCCTTCCTCACAACCTGTGAGGAAGGCCATCGACAGCATTGCCACAAAGAGCAACCCGCGCATCCGAGTTCAGTTGCTGAACTCGGATGCACAGGAACACCACAGGGACGTCGACCCAAGCTCGGTATGGATCAAGTCAATCGGGCTGTAAATCGAAAGCCCCCATCGGCTCTCGCCCCAGCGGGAAGCCGGGCGACGGAGACGTTGAACCCATAACCCAGTAGAAGGCGCAAGCCGCACTCCGTGCATCCTCATCACCTTTGCATCACGGTTTTGCCAGCTACAGGTCATGCTCTACATGCAGCTGGGTCAAACAAGTCACCGCCGCAAAGACGGGGGCAGAGACCCACCGAGCGCAAGGTTACCGAGTGAGGCTAACCTCTTGCTTCTCCCCCTCAATTTGCAAGTCAGTGACAACGAACGCGGAGCTACCGACCTGCAATGGAATCCCCCGAGCATCGTCAACCCAGATGTACTCCCATCCATCATCATCCAACACAATACCAGTCGCATTGATCTGACATGATGAATTGAAGCAAACCTTCGCTGTCGTCGTCTTCCTAGTGAGTTCATCGCCGCGTTCCACCAGTACTCGAATCGGGATCTTAGTAAATGGAGCTCTCGGAATGTAATTCACCTCACTCGCTATCTCTGTAACCGAGGTTCTACCCGAAAAACTGTCGAATTCTGTGAGCAACTGTCCACTGAGTCGCCGGTACGATCCGACCGCGCTGACAGGCCCTGCCACAGTGTCCACTGAAGGCGCTGCGGTGACAGTGTCTAGCCAGTCCTTTCCCGTCCGGTACTCGAGCCGGTGCACCTCTCGACCCTGATATGTAGCGTCTCCAACGCCGATGGCCGTACCATCGACCTCGTAAGTCATGGTGAAAGCTGGCCAAGCATCACCCTCCGCCGATATCGCGCTATGTATCCCCACAACCGACCCGGAGAGTATCAGTGACAGTGCGACAACGGCACCAATGACACCCATCCGATTGTCTAAAACGTTTCGTAACATTTTTTACCCCAAGTAATGTATTAGCAAGGTTGACCGCTGCGTCAAGTCAACTTTGAGGCCCGACCATTCGGTCGGGCCTCATTGTGTCTCCGGTGTTGGGTTGCACCTAAAATCTGTTTCAAAGGAGCGGGCTGCGCATCTGGATTCCTGTTCCTTCCAGGAGTGTTTACGGCTCAGCATGTTCAGGACAAAGCCGTCACCCCCGCTGAGGCCGCAGCCGGCGCGTCGCGGCCTCGATACCCATCGTGGCCAACGCCAGAACCACCACCGTTCCGACCGTAAACGGCAGGGTCATCATGGCAATCAACATGAAGGCTTCCGGATACACGCCTGCCACCGACACGTTCGTGATTCGTAACGCGACCACTACCACAAACATCAGAGCAAGCCCGCTGGCCCCGGCGGCTGCGACCCTTAACGTCCAGCGATATTTCTCCATCGGATCACCTCCTCTGGGCTCTGATAAACCTTGGTCTTCCTACATCTTAGCACCAAGAGGAACTTTTGAGAGTGTGGTTTGAAATGCGGTTTTGGGTGCAAAGCCCCTGCGGGGTCAAGCAGGGCCAGGTCGAGGCCGTTTTCTCTGGCGGTTCTATGAAGGGAGTCGTCCGACATGGAAACCGGAAATATGGGTCAATTGGCAATAATTGGTTGGGCCGTAGCTTGGCTTACCTATGAGCCAGTCGGGGGCCTGAGGACGCTTCTGAAGGTTGTGGACAATGCTGGGGTTGATGGGCTCGGTTGAGACGATTGCCAACCGTCCAGTGGCTCTGGTAACTCCACCAGGCCATTCCTATCAGAAGTCCCGGTCCGACTCTCCCACACGTCCTTTTGGCATTTTGCAATCGTCTCAGTGCAAACCTGAGGGGCCATCAAGGTGGATAAATGGGGTTCGAGGACGGGAACCTATTGGCTGCTTCGGGCCGGAGATCTCTTTTGCCTGCTCCATCGTGCAGAAGGGGCCGCGACCTTTTGCAAAGCCTATTCGAGAGGTCGTGGAGCCGATGCGCTGCCCTCATATCACCACCCCACGTAGGAGGTAGGATGCCGATGGTCAACTAGCCCAATGACCCCAATGAAAGCCCGAATACCAAGGTTTTAGGAGCGATATCCATGTTGATCAAGTCCAGAAACTTCACCTTCGTTGGCTTTGCCTTCGCACTGGCCCTCCTGGTCATGGGCGCCGTCCTGGGGATGGAAAAGGCCGTGGCCCACAACAGCAATGAAGCGCCCCAAATCTCAAACCCGTGGCGAGCCTCCAATGGAGATGTGTCCCTGTATTGGGCTCTCGATAACCACGATAAATCGCATGGCGAAAGTTCCCACCCGGACGGATGGCGGCTTGAGGTTCGGCATCGTGCCAGTGGGCGGTGGTCATCCCGGTTAACTGACCTTACGCACAGGCTGAAGGAGCTGCTATCTTTGGGCCATGAACAAAGAATTGACCGAACTCTACAGCGATTACCTGCTGAGTTCCTTTGGAGCGACGACAGCCACCGGCCTGTCCGACATGCTGGAAGGGGGAGTCAGCCATGACCGGATAACCCGCCTCCTGTCCAGGGAAGTCTACGACTCCAGGACCCTGTGGCAGCAGGTCAAGCCCATGGTGAGAAAGATAGAACAACCCGATGGCGCGCTCATATTCGACGACACCATCGAGGAAAAGCCACATACGGACGAGAACGAGATAGTCAACTGGCACTTCGATCACAGCAAGAACCGGACGCTCAAGGGCATCAACATCCTCAACTGCGTTTACCACGCTCAGGGTGTGACGCTGCCAGTGGCATACGAAATCATCCGCAAGCCCATTGTGTTCGAGGATGAGAACACCGGCCGGCTCAAGCGCAGGAGCGAGGTCTCCAAGAACGAACTGATGCGCCGGATGCTGAAGGTATGTCAGCAGAACCAGATGGAGTATCGCTATATTCTGGCAGACAGCTGGTTTTCGTCCAAGGAGAATCTGAGTTTCATACACCATGGCCTGGGCAAGGAGTTCATCATCGCGCTCAAATCCAACAGGACGGCAGCCAGGACGGCAGCATTGAGCTATGAAGCGAAACTTCAGGGCAGCTTTCACCGGATAGACACGCTGGACCTGCCGGAAGGTCAACCGGTGCGCGGCTGGCTGCGGGGACTGGACTTTCCTGTCCTGCTGCTTCGCCAGGTCTTTAAGACAGGTCTTTAAGAACAGAGACGGCAGCGCCGGTACGCTGTATTTGGCTGGCAGCGACTTGGACGGTGAAGGCGAGACCATCAAAGCAATCTACCAGAAAAGGTGGAAAGTGGAGACGTTTCACCAGACGCTCAAGGGCAACGCCGCGCTGGCCAAGTCGCCTGCGAAGACAGTCCGAACTCAAAGCAACCACTGTTTCATGGCTATCTACTCGGCCTGTCGCCTGGAATGGATCAGCGTGACACACCAGACGAATCATTTTGCCTTGAGAACCCGGATATATCTCAAGGCTATCCGCCATGCCTTTGACGAACTCCAACTCCTCAAGGCTGCGTAACATCAGTGATTACTTCTGTCTTGCCACCCTGGCCGTTCTGTTAAGCAGAGAAGGCCCTGACGAGGCCATTGAGTTGTTGGAGGACCTCAACACCATTGTTGGTCAGCACGTCCGCTACGGACTTCCCCGGGAGAACCGCCCCCTGTATCCAGATTGGGTCTTGGACCGATTGCTAGCCCTTTATGAAAGGGTTGGGCGGTTTGAGGATGCGCTCACCTTGACGCCCATCACTTTTGAGCTTTTTGGCCACAACGTTTCATCTTGGGACGTTGCGATTCGCAGGTTAGAGGGCCGGTTGGACCAACTCTCCGGGTCCGGTGGCGCAACTGCGGTGGAACGCTGCCTCGACATGATCTACGAATGGCTAGATACCGTCGGCGATGTTGATCAAGAGGAGAGGGGCCACGTGGGAGAATGCCCTACCGCAACACGCCAGTTCTGGGCCTGGTACTACGGCAATGCCCTGGGCAGGTTGCTGGTTGCAAGACAATCGCTGCGGGGGTCTTTGCTTGACGAGATTGAGGCCGGAGACCGGAAAACTGCTGGCATGTCGCCCGAGTCCTGTTTGAGACCCCGCCCGAATCGTGGGACGAGTACCATCAACGGGTTTTGAAGTTCTACAATTCCTCCGAAATCGAGTACCGCAGGCAAGTCTCAATACCTTGGAATGCGACACAGCCGCCGCACTTGAGCGCCCAAGGCGACCTTTATTGGGCTATGCGCATAGGGTTCGCCGACGCCCATTCCCAGGATGCGGGGGAGCGGCGAGTGTCCTTGGCTGGCATTGCGAATTCCCTGGAACAGATCAGGACAATCACATCCAGCACGGCTCAACACGTATTACGCACGGAGCGAAACACTGACAACCTTCTGGAAGATGTCAAAAACCGCTTGCCCCCCAATCACGAATACTGGTACGGGCTGTTGCAGGAAGCATTGCCTGGTTTCATGAGTAGACTACCTCGGGCTACTGCCGACCATCTGATTGATGCTTCGAGTCACAGATTCGCAAAGGAATGGGACTATTGCAAAGTTTCTCTCTGTAAATCCGTCGAGTCTCTGTTCCTGCGAATATTTGTGCCGGGAGTCCAAGCGCTTCCCGAATCAAGTAAGCTGACAATGGCTCTTCCGAAAGGAAAGCAGGCACCCCGGAAACGTTCCTCTGCGGAGTGGGACAAAATTCAAATGTCCGGGTGGGTCCAAATTCTCAGGACAGCAACGGAAGTGGACATAAACTTTCCGCTCCGGTCGCTCCTTCCCAACGCATTCCCCAACATTCATTTGGATTCCCTGGTTAACCTCCACGTTGGACTGGCACAAATAGCAAAGCTAAGGGGCGGTTCGGCCCACGATTCAGCAAACCCTGATGAGGAAAAAGCAAAAGATGCCCAGAAACTTTGGGACCTTGTGGTGGGCAGCAACGGCGAGGGATTGCTGGCCAAGTTCTACTTGGCATTGGGCTTGACCGAAGAAAGTCAAGGGGCCGGAAATGGGGACGGGTCCTCGTAGTCGGCCAACGTTGTTTTGATGGGGCAAGGGACTTGAGGCTGATGCCGACGTCTTGAGTAGCTGATCGCCAGTTTACTTGAATGTAAAAGGCGGGATTAAGGGCTTGTTGAAAAGCCTGGATTTGGCGGGGGATTGGGTAGGGGTAAGGTTGAATATCAGCTGGCTACGAAGCTGGAACGAAGGCAATCCTGAACTGGCTCTTCAGGGGTTTGCGGTTGCTGGGGCCTGTCGTAGTCGTCGGGAAGTCAGTTCCAGGTGTTCTGTCCCTTGCCCAACGGCGTACCGCCTTCAGCGCATTGTGGGCAAATGAGGCCATGAATCCCTCGCAATCCACCTTCCATAGCCTCCGCAGGCGGGACCTGATCCAGCCCAGCCGGTCCAGGGAGGCAAACGTCCCCTCGGGGATACTCAGGCGGTGGTTCATCTCGCGGCGGTAGGCGGGAGTCCGGTTCCTATCCATGGCCTGGAGATGAACCGGGTAGTAGATGGTCAGCCCAAGATAGCGGCGTTTCTGATCGGGAGGGAGGCTTCACTGTTCGCCGGACATTCCTGACAGTCCTTCCGACGGGCCACGTACTGGTAGCTGGCGTTGCGGCGATGATAGCCAGCCCGCTTCAGCACCTTGCCCTGCGGGCAGACTACATGATCTCCCCGGCGCTCAAAGCCTCTCCTGGAAACCATGTTGGATTCCTGCCTGGGATGGACGTGCCTGGGATGGATGGGAATATAAGCAGTGATTTCTTTTCGCTCCAAGATCTCCCTGAGTCTGCCCGCATTGCAGGCGGTGTCAGATGCTAAACTAAAGCCAAGGTGGGATCTTCATTTGTGGGGCGATAGAGATTGGCTTAGGCGCCACAGTGAAGCTCTTCTGCCTATACTTGGAGGACGGTTCGGCGCCGTCGCCTGACCTCCTACATATGCGTATTTCACCTTGGTATCAGTTTAGGTGTCAGATCTCTGCGCTTTGGTGTTTGAACAACTCCGCATGCAAGGTATTGCGCGTCGCGCGATAGCCCACTGTGGTCCCTCGTGGACAGGCACCAGTCGCTTGATACCCGCGCGAAAGGGCAGTCATTCCCATCCCTACCTGGCCCAGGGTAGCATCGCATCCGGCCCAAACCGTCAGGAGGTTTCTATGGACATCACCAAGCATATTGCGGAATACGTGACCGGCACCGACATCGAGGACTTCCCGCCCGAGGCGGTCGAAGCGGCCAAGGGAGCTATTATGGATTGCCTGGCGTGTATGCTGGCCGGCTGCCGGGAACCCCTGGCGGACATCCTTTGCCGCTACGTCGCTGCCGAGGGTGCCGCTTCCGCCGCCAGCGTCGTGGGTCGGGGATTCAGGACCTCGGCAGCCAACGCCGCCCTCGTCAACGGGGCCATGGCCCACGCCCTGGACTACGATGACATTACCCAGATAACCAAGACGCACCCCACCGCCGTCCTGCTGCCCGCGGCTCTTGCCGTGGCCGAGGAAACCGGAGCTTCCGGCAGGGAGATGCTGTTGGGCTACATGGC
This sequence comes from Dehalococcoidia bacterium, assembly GCA_965262735.1. Taxonomy (GTDB): domain Bacteria; phylum Chloroflexota; class Dehalococcoidia; order Lucifugimonadales; family UBA3495; genus CATOSK01. The sequence continues at coordinate 2,370,503 of CBDHFS010000002.1, forward strand.
CGGGTTCGAGGTGGCCTGCGGTGTGGGCGAGGCACTGAGTGAGGCCTATTACGACGACCTGGGGTGGCATCCCACCGGACCCCTGGGGGCCGTCGGGTCGGCGGCGGCGGCCAGCAAGATAATGGGCCTGGATCCAGAACAGACGGCCATGACCATCTCGCTGGCGGCCTCCCAGGCATCGGGACTGCGGCAGAACTTCGGCACCATGACCAAGCCCTTCCATGCCGGGGACGCCGCCCGGGCCGGGGTGGTATCGGCCAAGCTGGTGCGGGACGGTTTCACCGCCAGCCAGGACGCCCTGGAAGGACGGTTCGGGTTCATCCGGGCCTTCTCCGGCGGTCAGGGGTTCAACAGCGAGCAGGTGGTGGAAAACCTGGGGAACAAACGCTACTTGGTGGAATCGGGCATCGAAATTAAGAAGTACCCCTGCTGCGGCAGCGCCCACCTTGCCCTTGATGCCACCTTTAACTTGCTGTCTCAGGACGCCATCGACCCGGAGGCGGTGGACAAGATCGAGGTAATGGTGGACTTCGACCCGCCCCGCTCGTTAATCCACTCGAGCCCGGTGTCGTCGCTGGAAGGGAAGTTCAGTATGCAGTATTGCCTGGCCGCCGCTCTGCTGGACCGCCGGGTGGGGCTACAATCCTTCACCGACGAGCTGGTGTTGCGTCCCGGGGCCCAGTCGCTCATTCCCCGCATAGACATGCGCCGCATCCCGGGCAACGAGGGCAAACCAAGTTGGACCGAGGGTTACAACGAGGTTGAGGTACACCTGAAGGACGGCAGTGTACTCCGGCAGCAGGCGCACCGCGCCAGCAGCGGCGCCCTGCGGGGCGTGACGGTGGAGGAAATCCGGGAGAAATTCCGGGACTGCGCGTCGCAGTCTCTGTCCGATGCAGGGGCAGCGGAAGTCCTGTCCCGCCTGTACCTGCTGGAAGAGGCGGAACCCATCAGCGGTTTGGCGGACTTGCTCCGCGGCTGAAGTTCTTGAACGGCGCCCGACATATGACCCGGCAAGGCTGGTGGTCTGCTTTGACGAGACCTCCACCCAGTTGCTGGCCGAAATCAGATCGCCGCTGCTCGCACGGCCTGATCGGCCGAAACGTGAGGACTAGGAGTACCTTTGAGCGGGAACCCGCAACCTGTTCCTCACCTGCGAGCCGCGCCGGGGCTGGCTCCAAGTGGCGATAACCTAGCAGCGCACCACGAGCGGACTTGGCCCATCAGATGCGCTGACTGGTGGAAGAGGCCTATCCCGGCGTCCCGGTGATACGGGTGGTGTTGGATGCTCTGAACACCCATGGCAAGGCGTCCCTGTACGAAATTTCCAGCCCGTGGCGGAAAGCGTTTGCGCCGCTGGGTGGGGCACTTATCACCTCGATTCGGGCCACGACCCCATGATCAGCCATCCCCGGGAATTGGCCGACATTCTGCTGGGGATTGCCGGTTCCTGACTACTTTCAGAATCGCTAGTTTCACAATCGGCATCGCCTTCTCTTGCAGGTGCTCCGGAGGAGGGCACGAAGAACCTGGCCGGACATTTCATGGTCAGCCCATGACCGCCCTTGGACCGTTTTGTTGAATGGGTTCAGTAGCAACCAAACGTTGATCCGGCTATCGACTTAAAGCAAGGCGCCCGTGGACGTGATGTCGCAAACGCCGCTTTGTCAACTCCTCATCCCAGCCTGAAAGTCACAGCAGCTCAGCCGTTGCTAGGTGAAAATCGGCATTACCTTCTCCCCGAAGAGCCGCATGGACTTCCGCACTTGGCGGGTGTCCATCTCTCCGGTGTTCAGCTTCAGCATCAGGTTACGTACGCCTATATCGCGCATCTCGGCCACCTGCTCGGCCACCTGGGACGGCGTGCCCAGGATGAAAGCATGCTCGAGAACTTCGCCGGCGGGGATGGGGCGGTTGGGGTCCGGCGACGGAAAACCTCCGGGGTTGAACTGTTCCCGGGCCCGGCGAAAGTGGGTCCGTTCCCGCTCGAAACCGGTGGCGGCGGCTTCCAGCGCTTCGTCGTAACTTTCTGCGACGAACAGATCCCGGGAGGCCCAGCACTGGTCCAGGGCAGCCTCTGTTTCGGCTTCCGAAAAACCGGCGTCCAGCATGGCAGCGGGGTACCGTTCCAACCGAAATTGCAGATTGCCCAGCGTCTGGATGCCAATCATTATCGGTCGTCCAATTTCGGCCATCTTTATCGTTGAAGCCTCGCTGATGCACGCCCGCACCAGCGGCGGGTGCGGGCGCTGAAACGGGCGGGGACGCAGCAGCGGAAATTCCACGTCCCAATGGTCGCCACGGTGTTGCAGGTCCTCACCGGTCCAGGCTGCCACCAACAGCTGCTCGGCTTCATCCAGCCGGGCTATGCCGTCTTCCATGGTGATGCCAAAACCCAGGTATTCGTAGTGGTTGTAGGCGGAACCGCGCCCGGTACCCACGATGAGCCGGCCGTGGCTCAGGTTGTCCAGCAGTGCGGTCTGAACAGCAAGCCGGACGGGATGGTGGAAGGCCAACTCGACCACAGCGAAGCCGATCTTGATGCGTTCGGTCCGGGCGGCAATGGCGGCGCCCAACACCAGCGGGTCGGCGTGAGCCGCGGCGCCGTCAAAGTGATGCTCGGTGAGCCAGACCGAGTGCATACCAATTTCCTCAGCCAGCAGGATCTCTTCCAGCGTGCTGTCAATCACGGCGGAATCGTTCTCAGGATGATGACTCGTAGGAAAGACAAAGGAAGCAAAACGCATATGTGCCTCACAGGTGCAGGGGCTATTTCAGCAGCAATTATAGACCATTGGGCCTGGAGGCAATTGGAGAAAGGAAAAAGATAGTCACGGATTCTGACATCAATGCCGCCTGCCCACCCGCCTCGATGTGGTGCCGGTGGAAGCTTGGGGGCATGGTCAATACCTGGCAAGCCATCCGCTCGCTGACGGTCCGCCAAGGAGGTAGTCCGCTTGGGGCCGCAGTTGAGCAAGCCTCAGGTTTTTTCTCAGCCAGCACGTGTAAAAGACGCCAACAGGCACGTTGTTGGCTCTTGTGAACAACTAAGCTGGACTTTGTACATTCCGAGGTGGGCATCATAGGTAAAGTCATGTTGCTAGGGAACTTTTGGAATGTAGGGGCCAGAAGACGACATTGAAAAAGTATGGCAATAGAGATATGGCCAAATCTATGTATCTGACGGCTTCTAAACTAAAGCCAAGGTGGAATCTACATTTGTGGGGCCCTGAAGATCGGCTTAGGTGCCACAGTGAAGCCCTTCCACCTGTAACTGGAGGACGGTTTGGCACCGCCCTTGACCTCCATATGCACATCTCACCTTGGTATCAGTTTAACCAATTTTTGTACAAAGTCCAGCTTAGTACACGTGGTTGGCGGGGCCTCAATGCGGCGTGATTGCCCGGCAACGCTTGGGGCATGTGACTCCAAGGCAATCGCATTATAAATTCGCCACATTCTTTTGGTATCCCTCGCGTTGGCGCTGCGCTCAAATTTACCGGAGTTTTTGAGACTAAACTAAAGCCAAGGTGGGATCTACATTTCTGAGGTGATGAGGGCAGGTCAGCGCTGCCAAGTAAAGCTCTCCCGTCCACACATTGAAGTCAGTCAGTCCCCGTCACCGGGTATCCTTCGAATGCGCATTTCACCTTGGCTTTGGTTTAGCATCGGGGAAACCGGAGAATCGTTGCCGCTCCCAACCATCATTGTCTGGCTGCCGCCGGCCCGCGACGCAGTCCAATTCTCCGCTGGGGAGGTGAAAACGCTGGGAATTTCGGACAAAAGCGGACATTTTCGGACATTTGAGCGTGGGGGTTTAGGATGTTTGTCCGGGTCTTGTCCGCTAATGTCCGGCCAATGTCCGGTTTTGTCACCCCTGAAAGACCGGGGAAGCGGCCCGGCGGTTTTGGGTGTGGAAGTTTTCCAAGTCTCATTTTGTACGATTTTTTGCCGGGAGTGCGGCGGTGGCGGGAAACTTCCAGGAAGACCATTCTCAAACGATATAAATACGATAGAGATATGGTAGCGGGGAGACACCGGAGTCGGAAAGGGGCAAGTGTCAGTTTATGCCAAAACTATCACAATGCGATTGCCCTGCATGTAACTCTCCCTCCAGGCTGCGAACTACAAAGACCGTCGACTCACAACTGTTGGACTACTATTGCGAAAACTAACTTTCGGCGACAGCCTGCGGGCATAACCGTTACAATTACACCGATGGTTGGACGACGCCATCCGCCAGATCACCGAAAGGCCGAGAGAGACGGTCATCAGTCCATCAGTGGGGCAACGCCATTCCCACTAACCATTACAAGGAGTCCACCATGCCCGATAATTTGGACCAAATCGTAGAATCCTCCGAGGCCGAACGGCTGGCCACCGGGTTCGAGTTTACCGAAGGGCCCTATGGCACCCGGAGGGCTACCTGTTATTCGTGAACAACCGGATCAACGTCATCTATCGCCTGACGCCCGGCGGTGAACCTGAGGTCATACGGGAAAACAGTGGGGCCGCCAACGGCCTGACCTTTGACCTTCAAGGCCGGCTGATAATGTGCGAAGGGGACAACCGGCAGATGACCCGTTGGGAACCCGACGGCTCCATTACCGTAATCGCCGACCGCTGGGAGGGCAAGCGGATACACCGACCCAACGATGGTAACAGTTCAGAGTAGAGGGGAAACGAGCAGCTGACGGCAGGCGGCGAGAGGATTTAGACCTTGGGCGCGCCAGGTGCCGAAGATGGATGCCAGCGTCATCTTGCTCTCGGTGCCCTGCTCCGAGCGGGTGCCGCCGCTGACCTTGCGGCTGATAACCAGATGGCGCAGGCTGCGCTCGGCCGGGTTGTTGTCCGCTGGCACGTCCGGTTCGGCCACGAAGACGAAGAGTTCCTTGAAGAGTTCCTTGATGTGGCGCTCGATGCGCCGGCACAGCTTGCCCTGGACAGCCGACGGGTCAGAGAGGAAAGGGCGGCAGATGGCCAGCAGCTTCCGCTCCCAGGCCAGTTGGGCAACACGCCTTTGCCATGGCTCGTGATGGTTGCAGGCTTTGGCTGCGACATAGAGCTGGTGGACTGCCGCGGCCCATCGGGCCAGTGCGGCGTCTTTGGGGTAGCGGGTTCGCTGGTCGTGGATGTCCCGCAGCAGGTGGGCCCAGCACCGCTGCTTAGGGCCATCATAATGGTGGTAGGCAGCGTAGAAATCGCTGACCAATACTCCGGAGAAAGCATCGCTCAGCGCCTCGTCCACGACTGTTTTGCCCCGACCCCGCCGCAGGAAGTAGCGTTCGGTGGGGGTGCTGAAAGTCCACACGTAGCCGTTGGCCCCGCTCTGACGCCAGCCGGTTTCGTCGGCGTGGACCACCGGGCTGGCGCGGATGCGGTCCAGGATCGCGGCCACTGCCGGTTGGGCCCGCTGCGCCGTGCGATGGATGGCGCTCACGATGGCCCCCACGCTGAGGCGCAACTGATGCACGGTTTCCAGATACCACTGGACGCTGCGGATGGGCAGCCGCCCCTCTTCCCGCAGCGTGGCGATCAGGCTGAGCAGGTTGACGCCGAGGCGCTGCTGGCCCAGGACCACGCTGTCCAGTTCCGCCGGAGGTGTGCAGCGCCGTCGGCATGCCGGGCAAGTCCGAGCCAAGTCCGAGCAATGTAGATGTGCTCGGTGACTTGCGCCGGAACCACCGGCAGCTCGATGACTTCCCGAGTGCGGTGGGTCCAACCGCCGGACAGGTGGGCGCCGCAATCGGGACAGTTCTCCATCACGTGCTCCACCCGGTGGGTGGGTGTCATGCGCGGGCGGGCGAAGCCGTGGCGTCGCTGCTTGCGGGGCCCCTGCTGCGCTGGGGGCTTCCGGGCCGATTTCGCCTCGAGGCCGGGCATTCGGAGCGGGTCGCCCGGTTTCGCCTGGCCTTCCAGTTCGGCAATCCGCCGCTGCAACCGCTCAATCACCGCCTGTAACTCGGCGATGATGGCAATCAGCACATCGCGGTCGACGGTGGTGAGGTCAACTTCAGTGTCCATGCCCTGTATATGACATAACCACCGCCACCCGTGCCAGCGTTCGGCAACCCGCCTTCGGCCAATTCACCTCACCAAGTCTGAACTGTTACCTCTGAACTGTTACCAACGATGTTGTGTGCCGCTCCGATGGAAGCATCTACTTCACCAGCCCCGGGGGCGCCTGCCCCCGGAAGAGCGGGAAATCGACTTCCACGGCATCCACCGCATCGCTCCCGACGGCACAGTGACCGCCGTGGTCACCGACCTGGAGTCGCCCAACGGCCTGGCCTTCTCTCCCGACGAAACTATTCTGTACGCTTACAACACCCGCCGCGACGACGCATGCGCTGCGGAGAAGGAACGGGGGGAGGTCTGTACCCACCAGTACATCCGGGCCTACGACGTGGCCCCGGACGGCTCGGTGAGCAATAGTCGGCTGTTCGCCAACATGCACTCGGCGGAGGACGGCGTCCCCGATGGGATGAAAGTTGATACCGACGGCCGGGTGTACTGCACCGGCGCGGGAGGAGTTTGGGTCTTCGAGCCGGACGGTTCCCTGGTTGGGATAATCCGGCTGCCCGAGATTCCGGCCAACTGCGCCTGGGGCGACGCCGACTGCCGTACCATGTACTTCACCGCCCGCAGCTCGGTCTACCGGCTTCGGATGAAGACCACCGGAATCAACCCCTGGCGGGGCGGCTGACCGGCCCTCTTGCAGGGGCGCCTGGCGGATGCAAAGGAGGAGCCATCTTATGGCAGGACGCGACCTGATCGGCTACGGCCCCAATTCGCCGGTGGTGGAATGGCCCAATGGCGCCCGGATTGCCGTATCGTTTGTCGTCAACTACGAGGAGGGGTCGGAAAATTCCATCCTGGATGGGGACCCTCACGGCGAGACGGTTGGCGAGTCGCCGTCGCCGGTAGCCAGGGGAGAGAGGGACCTGGCAAACGAGTCTTTCTTCGAGTATGGGAGCCGGGTCGGCGTCTGGCGCATCCTGGACCTGCTGGACGAGTATGGCGTCAACTCGACCTTCTTCGCCTGCGCCCTGGCACTGGAGCGCAACCCGGCAGTGGGGCCGGAGGTCGTCCGCCGGGGGCACGAGGTAATGGGTCACGGCAACCGGTGGGAAGAATATTACAAGATGGACCGGGAGGCTGAACGGCAGGCCATCCATGAGGCCGTGGCCTCCATCACCCGCACCACCGGGCAGCGGCCGCTGGGCTGGTACACCCGTTACGGACCCAGCGTGAACACCCGGGAATTGGTGGTGGCGGAAGGCGGTTTCGTCTACGACTGCAACGCCTACAACGACGATCTGCCATATTACACCGAGGTCCACGGAAACCCGTGGCTGGTGGTGCCCTACTCACTGGAGGTCAACGACTACGGGTTTTGGCGCGGCCAGCTGTCAACGCCCAACGACTTCTTCGAGTCGGCTCGCAACTGCTTCGACACTCTGACCGGGAGGGAGCGACCCACCCCAAGATGATGTCGGTGGGACTCCATTGCCGAATCATCGGCAAGCCGGCCCGGGCGGCGGCGCTGCGCCGGTTCCTGGAATATGTGAAGGGCCAGCCCGGTGTTTGGCTGCCCCGCCGCATCGACATTGCCCGGTGGTGGCTGGATAATCACCCGGCCCAGCAAACGAGGACCAGTGTTGCTGTTGGTTTACGATTCAGTCAGCAGCCAACCGTGTGTCTAATAGGAAAACAGGCATATAAACCATGTTTGTGGTTGTTAAAGAGTCAGTTGACGATGTTATTGGCGTTAAGTACATTCCGATCCTAAACTGATACCAAGGTGAGATGTGCATATTTAAGACGTCAAGCGGCGGTGCCGGTCCGTCCCTCAGTTACATTTGGATGAGCTTCACTGCGGGACCTAAGCCAATCTTCATCGCCCCACAAATGTAGATTCCACCTTGGCTTTAGTTTAGGGAACCTCTGAACAAGTCGGCATGAGCCGGAATATATCGGCTGTTTCGTGCTTACCTAACCCATATTCTGAGCCACTCCACGGACTTGTTCAGAGTATCCTTAGTTTCATAGTCTGGTTTCGCCGAATCAAACCCGGCGGTCCCCTTGAGGCAGTCACATGGCCTTCGATACGCTGGATTTTTACAAGCAGAATGCCCAGAGGTACTCCCAGCTGTCCCATGAGTTCATTCATTCGGTATACACCGGTTCTTCCCACCCCGACCTGAAGGGCGATGCGGACCTGCTGGACCGAGTGGTTGAGCTGGCGCCTGGCAAACGGGGGCTGGACGCGGGATGCGGCGCCGGGGCCCGGGACGTCCACCTGCTGCACGCCCGCGGGTTTGACGTTTACGGGGTCGACGCGGTTGAGGAGAACATTAGCCTGGGGAAAGAACTGCATCCGGAAATCGCGGACAGGCTCCGGGTCGCCGACCTGCGGGAATCGCTAGCCTTTGAGACCGGGGCCTTCGATTTCGTCCTGTGCAACGCGGTCATACAACACCTGCCCCCCCGGACCACCGAAACCACGACGGTTCCGGAGCTCGCGCGAGTCCTTGCGCCCGGCGGGGTTTTGCAATTGATGTTCAAGACCGGCTCGGGCGTGGCGACCGTGAGCGACCGCGCCTATGGAGCGGACGGTGTGGAGCGGTCGTTCCAGCTCTACGATGAGCACCGCTTGCTGGGGATATTGGAGGGCTGCGGCTGTACTCTCGTGGAGCCGGACGGGAGGGAAAAACTGGGAGGATTGATGTACTTCACTGACCCGAAGCCCATGCGCCGTTGCGTCTTCTGGGTCAGAAAGAACTGAAGAGGTTCGGTCACAGAGGAAGTGGCCTGACGTCCACGGTTGCCGCGGCCTTCCGGATTTCCCTCACGGGCAGCTTCGCCATTCCCTTCACTTCGCACTTCAGCCCGGCGTAAGCGCTGGCGAACCGGGCGCTGGCTTCCAGGGCCCATCCGGCTCGAACCCCATAAACCCCATATATGATCCCTGCCGAGAAGGCCGCGCCGGCGCCATAACAATCTGCCACCTGCACCGCTGGGGGCAGGACGCGAAAGGCCCGCCGTCCCTGGGCAACGACGCAGCCATCGGAGCCCATGGTGACCAGGGCCGTCCCCACCCCCCTGATCGAGCAGCCAACGCGCTACCTCTACCGGATCTTCCCCTGCCCCGGGTTCGTCCAGGGATACCTGGCAAATGCGGGTATGCCGCAGCATACCCGTCAGCGGGGAATCCTTGTTGTATCGCGATTCCAAGTTCAGGAAAACGGGCACGCCCCGGGAAAAGGCGATTTCCATCGCCGCAGGTATGCTCGGGCCGTCGTACCAATCCACATACAGCATTCCGGCTCCGGACAGCTGGTCGGAGACCGGCGGGGTCAAGGCGGCCATGGCCGCCGCATCTCTCCGTTGGAAATACGTGCGGCCGCCGCTGCGGTCCACGATCCCGACTTCTACCGGTGTCGTTATTTCGTGGCTGACCCGCCCTTCCAGGTCCACACCCCAGGCGTTCAGATGATTCATGACCTTCTGCCCGTGGTGATCATTCCCGACCGGAGACGAAACCAGGCGGGTGGGGACCTTCCAGGTCGTGAGAATGCTCGCGACGATTGCGGCATCATCTCCCACCGTGTCGACGGTTTCCAGGACTGCCGCGCCGCCGTTTCTTGGCGGCAACTGGTCGACCATCAACAGCAGGCAGTAGGTCAGGAACCCGAAGCACCACCTCGCCGCCCCGGGGCGGCGCTGCATTTTCGCTCGGGTCGGGCCAAGGCGGAGTTCTACCCATGACAGCTGCGGTCTCCTGCAGGAGGGATCTGGGGAACCGAGAGTGGGAATAGTTTTACAAATGGTAGCTTCGAAAGGCAGTGCCTGTCTATGGAGGGAATCGCCGGCGGACGCCACCCTCGGCTGCCACCCGTCGGGAACAACGGCTATACTGGTACTACAGTGGCCATGGTAAACGCGACGACGGCAAGGGCGGCACCCTAGATGCCCAGGGTAACAGGAGACCCTGCCAGCCGGGAAATCTCAGGGGAAATGAACGGCGTCAAGTCGGAACCAGCCGGCTTGGTCCGGACATTTCGGAAGGATGGAGAGTTTTGCCCTATTTGTCTCTGCCTGGAGTTGACCTGTACTATGAGGACACGGGCGGACCCGGGACCCCGGTCGTCTTCCTTCACGCGGCCACGGGAACCTGTGACGGCTGGGCCCACCAATTGCCCGCCTTCACGTCCGCCGGGTACCGCTGCATCACCTACGACCGGCGTACATGGGGACGTTCCATGACCTCCGCCCCCGAGCACCAGCCCGGATTCGCCGGCGACGACCTGCACGCCCTGGTTGAAAGCCTGTCCCTGGAGCCGGCCCACCTGGTGGCGACGGCAGCCGGAGGAATCACCGCCCTGGACTACGCCCTAACCCATCCCCGGAGGGTCCGCAGCCTGGTTGCCGCCAACACCATCGGTGGTGTGCAGGACGAGTCCTACCTGGAAGTGCAACGCCGGCTCCGTCCTCCCGAGATCCAGAATCTTCCGGTGGAACTGCGTGAGCTCGGCCCTTCTTACCGGGGCGCGAACCCCGAAGGCACAAGGCAATGGTTGGAAATTGAACAGGCCAGCAGGCCAGCCGGGTCAGTTCCCGCGCACCCGCTCCGCGAGCCCATCACCTGCGCCCGCCTGCAAAATATGCAGGTCCCCACCCTGGCGCTGTCGGGAGAGGCTGACCTCCTTTCGCCGCCGGCGCTGATGCGGATGTTGGCCGCAGGCATTCCAACATCCCGCTTTGTCTCCTTGCCCGAGGCCGGGCACGCGGGATTCTGGGAAAGGCCCCAGGTTTGGAACGGCTTGGTGTTGGAGTTTATCGGGCAGCACTGAACCGAAGGAAGGGAAAACCCCCAAGCTGACATCGCGGCGATGCCCTACAACCTGACAGATCGGAGGCGGACCAATGGCTGCGACTGTGGATGGACCAATCAGGGCAGGGACCTGGGAACAGATCAAGGAGCGCGGCTGCGCGGTAGTCACCGGCGGGGGGCACGCCATCGCGGTGTTCCACCACGCGGGTAAGGTCTACGCCGTAGACAACCGCTGTCCCCACATGGGCTTTCCCCTGGACCGGGGCAGCGTCAAGGACGGCATCCTCACCTGTCACTGGCACCATGCCCGCTTCGACCTCTCCAGCGGCGGCACCTTCAATCCCTTCGCCGACGACGTGCGCAGTTTCCCGGTGACTGTCGTTGACGGGGAGGTGTGGGTCAACCCTGAGCCGTCGCCCCGGGATGAAGGACGGCACTGGCGGCGGCGCCTGGAAGACGGGCTGGAGCACAACCTGCGGCTGGTCATCGCCAAGTCGGTGCTGGGCCTGCAGGCCTCCGGTTCAGACTACCGGGAACCCTTGAGAATCGGCGCGCAGTTTGGCACGACCTACTCATCCAACGGCTGGGGCGCGGCCATGAGCATCCTGACCTGCACCGCCAACATCCTGTCGAAACTCCACGAAGAGGACCGCCCCAGGGCGCTCTACCAGGGTCTTCTCCAAGTCGCCAGGGAGTGCGCAGGGAAGGCTCCCCGCTTCGCGGTGGAACCTCTGCCCACCGGGGAGACCCGCCCCGACGTATTTGTGCGATGGTTCCGGGACTTTATCGACGTGCGGGACGAGGAGGGAGCCGAGCGATGCCTGATTACCGCCATCGAGCTCGGGTTGCCCAGAGACGTCATCGCCCACATGATTTTCGCCGCCGCCACCGACCACATCTACCTGGACGCAGGGCACGTGGTGGACTTCGCCAACAAGGCCTTCGAGCTGCTGGACCACCTGGGTTGGGAGATGGCCGGACAGGTGCTGCCCAGCCTGGTGCACGGGATGGCCCGGGCCCGCCGCAGCCAGGAACTCAGCCAGTGGAGACAACCCATCGACCTGGCCTCAATGGCCTGGGAAGCGCGGGAGGAGCTTCCGGGGCTGCTGGAGCAGGGCCTAAGCCGCTCCGGCATCTGGGATGGCGCCGAATCCCTGGCGGCCGAAATGCTGGGCGACTCACCGGGTGAGATCATGGAGGCCATAAAGCAGGCCGTCACCGATGGCGCCACGGCCGAGCAACTCGGACCCGCCGTGGCCCACGCAGCCTTCCTGCGCATGGCCCATTTCCACACTTCCAACGAGTTCCGGGATTGGGACACGGTACATAACACCCTGACCGCAGCAAACGCGCTGCATCAGGCTTTGAAGCGAACGCCGACCCCGGAGTTGCTGCGCGGCGTATTCGACATCGCCATGAGCGTGTATCTGGACCGCTTCCTCAATATGCCGCCCCAGCGCCTTCCCGATGCTGCGGCCAGCCCCATGCCCTCCACCCAGCAGCTTGACCAGTTGCTGGAGATGGTGAACGTCCGGCAGCAGGTGGAAGAATCGGCCCAGGCGGTATCCGGATACCTGGCTGGCAACGGAGCGTACGCAGACCTGATGGCCACAATGGGGCGGATGATGCTGCGGGAGGACGCCGGCTTCCACTCGTTCCAGATCGTCGACGCCGCGTTCCGGCAGTTCGAGTCGCGGCAAGGCACGGGGTCCGGCCGCCAGGTGATGGTCGGGCTGTCCCGCTTCCTGGCCGCCCACTCCCCAACGCCCCGGGCCGAAGGCCAGACCTATCAGATTGCCCTTCGTTTGCAGCGAGGCGAGGAAATTTACCAATGACGTTCCCTGGCCCCGCCGCCGCAGATTGAAACTGACGGTGTGATTGGCGGTACCGAGGCGAGCGGTTCGTTGGACGTTGACGGGGCTCCCGCAGCTTGGGTTTATCTGCCGCAACCATGCTGGAACCAACGTTGGCATGTTGGTCGCACGGAAGCGAGACGGAGGGGGAATCGAACCTTATTGTCAGGCGAGTGCCCGCCTGAGATGTCAAAAACACTTCGATTTAAGTGGTATACGGTTAGGTATACGTATACCATCAACAGTCTCATTAAGACTCATATCCCACGTAATTATGGAGTCATTTATAGGGACACTCCCTCCGCCACGATTGTACGGTAAGTAAGTGTACGGTAAGTAAGCTTGCATTAAGAGTTATTGAGACTGGCGGGGACAATTATATACCACATAATTCCCGATGATTTAGCCTGCCACTCCCGGTGAATTCATCGGCTTGCCCCACGGCCAACGCCGGAAAGCATCCGAACGTGCCGATCCCTTTCGCCAAATCCGCAACCCCAGTCGGCCCAGCTTGGTTGACGCTCGGTGTGTTCAGACGAAACGAAGGAGCTGCCGAAAGTATAGTGGAGGTATCCAAGGATACGTCCGGGCAAAAGGGACATAGAACGTTAGATGAGGGAAGACCACAATTCCCGTGCACGCTTCACGACCATGTTCGACTTCTACGCCCTGCCCGGAGATTTCCCCGGCTACGAAGATGCTGGGCAAGAGGGTGATCCCTATGTCCGTGTCCGGCTCCTTGAGGATGCTTTGGGTGAGGATATTTCCGACCAGCGGTTCGTGCCTTACCTCCAAAGCATATGGCAGGGCCTTGACACACCATCGGCTTCGCGATTAGCCCCTTGTGGATGCCGACGCCAGACCGCCGCCCCACAGGAGAGCCAGTGATGAGCAGGAGAGCCAGTGATGAGCGAGTATGACAGCTATCTGGGAAGGGATTCGGACCCAGGTGGCCGTACCTCACCGTTTGGCGTGCCGCCCCCTTCCGTCCGGTTGATGGGAGATGTGGCAGAGTGCCAATGGGTTGAGGAACGTGTCCGGCCCTGGGGGAAGAGCAACACGGGTGGTTTACAGTTGGGGAACATCATGCCCGAGGGCTTGGCGGGCTACGCACGGGTGCTCCACCCCGCCGAGTCCCGGGATGATGAATCGCCGCTTCGCTGGGCCGAAGTAGCAGCCCGCACCGGGAAGACGGCGCATCCCCTGATGCAGTTCGGCCGCCTGGGCGGGTTTGACGATCCCTACGGGTGCCCTGACTGGGCCTATGCTCCCCGCGTCGGGCGGCTTCCGGAGCATGAGACACTGGTGTTGTCTGGAATCCTGCGGGACTTCACCACGTCACCGGAACGCTGCTACTTCGGTTTCTGGCGCGGTTACGCCTTTCTGGGGTCCGGCTACGAGCGCGTGCCCAGGATTTGCCTGCCCCATCGTGGCTACGTGGTGTTCACCGGCCAGCTGGATGCCGTTCTGGACCTGACGGACGAGGGGGGCTACTGGCAGACGCCGAACCTGTGGTGGCCCGACGACCGGTCGTGGTTCGTCGCCACCGACATCGACTTGCTGGATACCTATGTCGGCGGCAGCCCTGCCTGCATACAACGCATTCTCCAAAGTCCCGAGTTGGAGACGTTCCCGACATCCATTGATGCCCGGGTCGACTTCCGAGCGGACACCATCAATATCGCAGAAGGTGACGGTGAGGTAACGGGTTAGACCGGTTAAGATTTTTGCCGATTCGGAGGTTAACCAATTGCTAACCCCAGATGACTGAGGCGACCAGATAGAGGGCTGAGGGGAAGTAGATGCCTCCGGTCGTATCGAGTGGCGATTCGCCGCCAGCGCTTCAGTTTGTTGAAGGCCCGTGCGATCAGGTTGCGTTCACGGTATAGTTCTTGGTCATATTCCCAAGGGCCCCTTCGGTTCCTCTTGGGCAGTATGACCGCTGTGGCGCCCCTGGACCGGATAAAGGCCAGTATCCTGTTGCTTTCGTACCCCTTGTCCGCGATTACATAGCCGGTCTCTATGCCGGTCAGCAAGGGTATGGCCTGGGCCGCAGTTATTTGAGGGCTGTTCCATCCCCCGCTTATCCAACAATATTTACCACAGAATTTCTGGGATTGTAAGGACGTTATGGGAACGTAACTGTTCAGGGTTGGGGGGCAGAGTGGCTGATGGCGGAATATGGGGGTTGGGTTACGTTGGGGGATTTATCCCCCAAACCCCCTGGAAAAAATTGGCAGTTGCCTTAAAGCCTTGGCTGAAACCAATTTACCTCACCAAGTCTGGACAGTTACATGGGGACTTGCAAGGCCAACTTCTGGGCTTTCTGAGCAAGGAAAGGGGGGTTATGGGGCCTTACAGAATATCGTGGGACATTGGTCTGGCGGAGAGGGCGTCCGCTGTCATACCAACTTCTTAGTACCTTCTGGTATCTCCTGATGCCTTAAAATAGTGATACTTCCTCTTTGGCTTAGTCTCATTAACACATTTTTGAGGTATTGCAAAGTCCCAGGAAATCCAGTATATTCCAGTTCAGATAGGTACATAAATCGGTACACAAAATTGGGGCATCCAAATGACCACCAAGAGAAAGCTCAACCTTCTATCTGCCGCCGTGGTGCGGACCATAATGATACCGGGAACCTACTCCGACGGCAACGGGCTGACCTTGAGGGTGGAACCATCGGGAACCAAACACTGGGTTCAGCGGGTTACCGTTGGAGGCAGGCGCCGGAACATCGGACTGGGCAGTTTTCCCGCCGTTTCCCTGGCCGATGCCAGGGAACTCGCCGCCGAGAACCAGCGGTGCATCCGGCAGGGCCGGGACCCGTTTGCGGACAAGCGCCGGGCCGCAGAAGAACTGCGAAGGCCAGCCGTTCCGACGTTCGCGGAAGCCGCCGAGAGCGTCATAGACATGCGCCGTCCGACCTGGAGCAACGCCAAGCATACCTCCCAGTGGACGAACACCCTAGCCACCTACGCCCATCCGGTGATCGGCAGGAAGCCAGTCGACGAAATCACCACCGCGGATGTGTTGGCTGTTCTGACGCCGATTTGGACTGAGAAAACCGAAACGGCTAGCCGGGTCCACCAGCGGATGGAAACGGTCTTCGACTGGGTGGTGGCCCAGGGGTGGCGACCCGACAACCCCGCCGGCAAGGCCGTGACCCGGGCCCTGCCACGGGTCTCACGGACCAAGAAACACCACACAGCCCTTCCTTATGCCGACGTTCCGGCTGCCCTGCGACTAATCCTGGACTCTGGAGCGGGTTCGATTACCACTTTGTCCTTCGAATTCCTCGTGCTGACGGCGGCCCGATCCGGGGAGGTCCGCCTTGCTACTTGGGAGGAGATGGACCTGGATTCCGCCACCTGGACCGTTCCGACGGAGCGCATGAAGGCGAGAAAGGAGCATCAAGTCCCGCTTTGCAGCCGGGCCATCGAGGTACTCTCTGAAGTCCGGGAACTCGTTGGGGAAGATAGCGGTCTGGTGTTTCCCGCGGGACGGCAGGGGAAGCCGTTGTCGGACATGGTCTACACGGCGTTGTTGCGCCGACTGCAGATTCCAGCGGTTGCCCACGGGTTCCGCAGCAGTTTCAAGAACTGGTGTACCAACCTGTATAAAGGCGATGACCGCTGGTTGCTCAGCGAAACTGCACTGGCCCACAACCTCGGCAACGCCACCCAGATGGCCTATGCCACGGATGAACTCCTGGAACTGCGGCGTCCGTTGATGGAGGCATGGGCTGGGTTTTGCAGTGTGGACCACCAACAAAGCGAAACAACACCCAGAATGAGCTAGCGTTCCAGAAGGCAGCCGAATTTGTGTGCGAAGGTGCACTCCGCCCTATTTGTCTGGCAATCTTCGAATCGGAAACCCGAGCAAAGGATCACGGAATAGGTTTTCTCGGAACACCCACGGAGGGAAAAGTTCGAGTCCACTATGGTGGGCTTGAGTGGACGGTAGGTGGTACCGTGTTTGAGATGTGGCTAGGACTGTGAGTCGGTTAGCTCCTTGAGGTGGACCCCATCGGTTGGACAGGATTAAGCCACAATTAAGTGGGATTCCTGCACTCCTCCGTATGATACCAAGACCGGTTGGTCCGGGCACCTCCTTTCCTTCAGCTCCTCTTCTACAGGCTCGCCGTGGAAGACCTCCGCCGGCGTACGGTAGCCCAGGGCCTGATGCGGCCTCCGGTGGTTGTAGAACCGGAAGTACTCTCGCAGCCCTCGGCGGGCCTCAAGGCCGTTGGCGTAGGCCTTCAGGTAGACCTCCTCGTACTTCACCGTCCTCCATAGCCGCTCGACAAGTATGTTGTCCTGGTACCTGCCCCTGCCATCCATGCTGATCTTCACCGAGTGATCCTGTAGTATCTGCGTGAACTCGCGGCTGGTGAACTGGCTTCCCTGGTCGGTGTTGAATACGTCGGGCCTTCCTTGGCCGAGGGCCTCGGTCAGGGCCTCGGCACAAAAGCCGGTCTCCAGAGTGTTGGACAATCCCCAGGCCACCACGTACCGGCTGTGCCAGTCCATGATGGCCACCAGGTACAGGACCCCCGGGCCATGGGCAGGTAGGTGATGTCGGCCACCCACACCCACCTGGTTCGCCCGGGTGATCGTCAGATCCCTCAGCAGGTAGGGATAGACCCAGCGTCCCGCCGCTGGTTGGCTGGTGCGAGGCTGCCGGTAGATAGCCCGCAGTCCCATCAGTCTCATGAGCCGCTGCACCCGCTTCCGGCTTACCGGCAGACCCTGCTGTCCCGCGTCAACTATATTTGCCGGTTGGCGTCAATTAGTTTTGCCGGTTCACCTCCTTGGCCTGGCCCCGTTGCTGGGCGGCGTTGGTGCGGTAGCTGGGGACGTCAAACTCCAGGATGACGGAGTGATGGACCACCCGGTCAATGGCCGCGGCGGTGGCCATGGGGTTGGCGAAGATGCGCTCCCACTCCGAGAAGACCAGGTTTGACGTGATGCCCAACGACCGGCGCTCGTAGCGTTCGGCGATCAGGGTGAAGAGGACCTCGGACTCCTCAGCGCCCTGGGGCAGGTAGCCTAGGTCGTCGAGGAGCAGGAAGTCGAAGTTGTCCAGCTTGCGCAGCCGTCGGGGCAGGTCCAGGTCGCGCTTGGCAGCCAGCAGTTCCTGCACCAGGCGGTAGGCCGGAGCGAAGAGGACGGAGTGGCCGGCTTCCACCAGACGGTGGCCCAGGGCGCACAGGGCGTGGGTCTTGCCGGTGCCGGGCAGTCCGAAGGCCAGCACGTTGACGCCACGATCCACGAAGCTGCCCTGGGCCAGGTGGTCCAGTTGCTGCCGCAGCGCCAGGGGGATCCGGTCATGCTCGAAGGTTTCCCAAGTCTTGCCCGAGGGCAGCCTGGACTCCCGGCGCAGCCGGTTGATGCGTCGGTGGCGGCGATCCTCAGCTTCCTGCTCCAGCACCTCCAGGAAAGTGGGCAGGGCGCCGCCGTGGCCGGCGGCGGTGAAACGGGTTACCGACTGGGCGCCCACCGTGGGCAGCTTGAATTGGCCGCACAGCTGGCCGATGCGGTCCTGTATCACGCTGGTGTCCGTCATGCGCACACCCCCGCCGCCGCCAGGCTGACCGTGAGCAGGCGGTCGTAGATTTTCAGGTCCGGCTTCCCAGACAGAGTCAGCGACGGGGCTTCGGGCGCCTTGGGCTGGGCCAGGTCCCGCACCTCCGCGTAGTCGAAGGCCTCGCCGGCCTCCAGCAGCAACGACAGGGCGCTGTCCACCGTGGCTTCCATGGTGGTCGCCGCCAGGTGCAGGATGCGCACGTACTCCACGTCGGCACGCTCACCGCGCCACTCCCGGAGCGCGTCGTAGGCGAGGCGGAAGTGCATGGTGGGAAACAGCTGCTCCCGGAAGCGGTAGCGGGCAAAGGCTCCCGGTTTGCGCACCAGGGAGCCGATGACGTGGCGGTAATTGACGTTGGCTTCACCCTCGCTACGCACCCGCTCCATCCGTTCCACCGGGTGGCCCTTGTAGTACACTTCCACCCAGTCGGCGTACAGCCGGATCTGCACCTCCTTCCCGATGAGACGAGAGGGCACGCTGTAGCCATGTCCCGCTACCTGGATGGTGCTCCACTTGCGCACCTTGGACTGGTAGTTGACGTATTCCGGCACCGGAGCTGGCGGCAGGGAGCGTAGGCAAGGCATCTCCTGCTCCAGCTTTCCCTGTACCAGACGATTGCGTCTCTCCACCATCTGCCGGACGAAGTCGGCGTAGTCGTCGGTAGTGTCGAAAGCGCGGCTGCCCCGCAGGATGAGGGCCTGATCAATGGCGTCCTTGAGCCGGTAGTGGGCCTGTTCGGCGACGCCGTTTTCATGACTCTGGCCGCGATTGATGCGGGTGGACCGGAGGCCGTAGTGCTCCAGCAGGGCGGCGTAATTGTCGTTAAGCGCCCGGCCGCGGCTGCGTTTCACCTCGTGGGTGGCCGCCGAGGTATTGTCGCTGCGCAGTATCTGGGGGACGCCGCCCAGGGTCCAGAGGGCGGCCTGCAATCCCTGCTGCAACGCCAGGAAGGTCTCACCGGCGGCGACCTCGGCGTAGCGCCATCCCGAGTGGCTGAGTATCAGCTGAAACAGCAGGTGGGGGTAGGACTGTCCGGCGATGGTCACCCTGAGTTCCCCGCAGTGGGTGAAGTCGAACTGGGCCTCCCGTCCCGGCGGATGCTCCTGGGGGAAGTACACCTCCCGCTCCGGACCGTGCAGCGCCCTCCAATCCTGTAATCGTCGTTGCAGCGTGCGCAGCTGGGATGCGCTGAACCGCCCGGGATGCTGCTCGGCCAGCCAGTCGATAATTGTCGTTGCCTTCAGCTTGCCAGTCGGATCATTCCCTAGCAGCGGCTCGATCTCATCCTCCCACACCCCGTCGAAGGGGTCGGGCCGGGTGCGCCACCGATGCTCCGGTTTCGCCTGCGACGGCAATGGGCCATTCTGCCACTTGCGCGCTGAACGCACGCTCATCCCAGCCTTGGCCGCTGCCGTTTCCTGTGTCTTGCCTTCCATACGTTTCTGCCTCAATAGTCTGACTTGTCGGTCCGTAATCAATCGGCGCCTCCGTACCGAATGATTACCCTTTATCGACCGGCAAAAATAGTCGTCGCTACCAGCAGGACTAATTGTCGTCTATCACCTGCCGGTCCAGCGAAGCCTTCATCCGCCTGGAACCGTAGAAAGGGGTTTCCAGGTACTGGCGGTCCATGGCCTGCATCAGGGACAGGTCCCCCGGAGGTGTCCCCTTGGGACGGTAGTAGAGGCTGGAGCGGCTGACACCCATCAGCTGGCACTGCCGCACTATGGACAGGTGCCGATGTTGCCGGTCGGTCAGCTCACGCCGCTGTGCTGGGGTCATGGACCGGACCTTTCCTCCAAGAAATCCCGCTCCACCTTGAGCTGGCCGATCTGCTGGTACAGGCGAGCCACCAAAGCGTCGTTGTTCTTGTTCTTCTGCTCCTTGCCCTTATTGGTTCCGTTGCCCTGGTCGAAGATAGCGGCCGCGCCATCCACTAAGGCCTTCTTCCAAGTCTGAATCTGGTTGGGGTGGACCTCGAACCGGGCGGCCAA
This sequence comes from Dehalococcoidia bacterium, assembly GCA_965262735.1. Classification (GTDB taxonomy): domain Bacteria; phylum Chloroflexota; class Dehalococcoidia; order Lucifugimonadales; family UBA3495; genus CATOSK01. The sequence continues at coordinate 2,390,777 of CBDHFS010000002.1, forward strand.
CTCGGCCACCGTCTGCTCGCCCTTCATTGCCTCCAGTGCAACTTTCGCCTTGAAGGCCGGGCTGTGCTTTCTCCGCTCTCTGGACATTTCCCGCTCCTCATCAACAGCTGTCGCTGTCCGTAGTTTAGCCCGAATCCACCGATGGACACCGATGGACGGCGTGAGAACAGCGGAAGGGGGTGAGGGAGCTACCGGGGAGATGGCCTGGGCTCCATTGGGGTAGATGGGAGGTCGGCGAAGGGTCTTCAGTCGTCGCACAGGGCCCCTATGGCCGTCTGCGGACGTTGGGCAGGGCAAGATGGCGGGGAGAGGACGCAGCAAGAGACACTCGCACCGGGTGGCGCGAGTTGACGGGGACGCTGGGTTGGCCGGTTGATGGGTCAGTGGCGGACGGGCGGCGTCAGGCTGGGAGTGGAATCGCTTGCAGCCGGGCGAGGGCGCGGCTGAACTGCTCCTCCCACGGCCAGCGCCGGGGAAGATGCAGGGTCAACCGGCGTGCCGAGCGGGTGAGCCGCCCGGCCAGGGCGAAGAACCGTCGCCGGAGGGTCTTGGTGGTCACGATCTGCTCGCCCAGGCCGCGCCGCGCCGTCCAGCGGGCGAGGTTATGCGCCATCGCCTGTACCGCCAGCCAGGCGGCGTTGGCGGCGAAGCGCCCCGAGGGGAGATGGTTCAGCCCGACGCCGTACTTGAGGTCGCGTATCGCATTCTCGATCTCGGCGTGGCGGCGGTGGTCGGCCTCCAGTTCCAGGGTTTCCCCGCACCGGTCGGTGATGAAGCCGTGATAGCTGTAGGTGGCGAAGAGGGCCAGTTGGGAACCGGGCGTGGGCTTCACCCGCCGGACGATGAGCCGCACCGGTGCGGCGGCGGGCTCATTCTGGAAGGGGGTGTAGGTGGTCTCCGCCACATCGGCGGCGCCGTCCATCCAGTAGGGGGCCGGCGACCAGTCCTCCTCGGGAATCGCCTCGATGAGGTTCCGCAGGCTTTTGTGCTGGCGGATGGTGATGGAGTAGCGGACATCCATCCGCCGACAGACGGCGACCACGGCGTGGGTATAGAAGCCGCTGTCGGCACGCATGGTGAGCTGCCCGCTGGCCCCGCCGCAGCGAACCCGTCCCACCGTCTCACGCAGGAAGTGGGCGGCGCCCCGGGCGGTGTTGGCCCGGCCCTCGCGCAGCCGGGCCATCAGCACGTCGCCGGTGCCGGCGGCGACGGCCAGCAGCGGGTGATAGCCCCGCGCACCGGTGTAGCCGTGGTGGCGGGCGCCCTCCTTGGCCAGGCCGTAGGTCTCGCAGATGGTCGAATCAAGGTCGATGGTCAGGGGCCCGTCGCCGGGTCCGGCCCCAGCCGCCCAGGCCAGGGCCAGCAGCTCGCGGCTCACCCGGTCCAGTTGGCGGACATGGCCCCACCTGAAGCTGCGCAGGAAGGCGCCCAGGGTGGAGGGCGCCTTAGCCGTGAAACCGAGAACGCGGGCGGTCCCGCCGGCGCGCAGCGCATCGGCGTCGTTGATGCAGTCGCCACCGGCCAACGCGGAGGCCACCAGCGTCATCATCTTGTCGCCGGTGTTGGCTCTGCCTGTTGCATGGCCCAGGTCCAGGTGCCGGTCAACCAGTTGGGGCAGGCCCAGGTGCAAGGCCAGGGTGGACGGAAGAATCAGCCCGGCATTGGCCACCAGGCGGTGATCGTCGAAGGCGATGCGGATGCGGTCGGGGTGGTTGCGTGATAGCATCTTGTATCCTGACTTTGGCCCGCGACAATAGCTCATATGTGGCGGTCCGGAGCGCGGCAGACCGGTAGCATCTGGGTCATGGTAGACCGTCCAATAGCAGGGGTCGCCGCGTTCCTCAACAGTAGAACCCGGACAGTTGCCCGGGCCAATCGAGCCCGCATCGTGCAAGGAAGGGTCAACACTGAAAGAGGAGGTACAGATGGCAGGAGAAGCGAGGTTCGTAGGCATTGATGTCTCAAAGGCGCAGTTGGACGTTGCTGTCCGGCCCACGGGGAAGCGATGGACCCTGCCCTACGACCAGACCGGAATTGAGGGACTGATCCCCCAGATAGTGGACCTGGAGCCTGCCTTGGTGTTGTTGGAGGCTACGGGCGGCTTGGAACTGCCCTTGGTGGCCGCCCTGGCCGCTGCGGCGCTGCCGGTGGTGGTGGTCAACCCACGCCAGGTCAGGGACTTCGCCAAGGCCACCGGAACGCTGGCCAAGACCGACACTCTGGACGCGGGGGTCCTGGCCCATTTCGCCGACGCCGTCCGTCCTGAGGTGCGCCCCCTCAAGGACGCCGAGACCCAGGTCCTCAACTCGCTGACTGCCCGCAGGCGCCAGGTGATGACCATGCTGGTCTCCGAGAAGAACCGGCTGGGTTCCGCCATCGGCGCCGTTAGTCCCCGCATTGAAGCCCACATCGCGTGGTTGGAACAAGAGTTGAGCGATTTGGACAAGGGGCTACGTCAGACTTTGCGCCGGAGTCCAGTGTGGCGTGAGAAGGACGACCTGCTCCGCACCGTTCCCGGTGTCGGAGAGCAGCTCTCCCTCACTCTGCTGGCCAATCTGCCAGAGCTGGGCACGCTGAATCGCCGGCAGATCGCCGCCCTTGTGGGCGTGGCCCCCTACAACCGGGACAGTGGCGCCCTGCGGGGCAAACGCGCCGTCTGGGGCGGACGCTCCCGGGTGCGGGCCGTCCTCTACATGGGAGCGTTGGTAGCCAGCCGCCACAACCCTGCTATCCGGGACTTCTACCAGAGGCTGCTGGCAGCTGGCAAGCCGAAAAAGGTGGCGCTGGTCGCGTCCATGCGCAAACTGCTGGTTATACTCAACGGCATGCTCAAACATGGCTCCTCTTGGTGCGATATGACTCAGCCAGTCGCCGCTCATTCCTATTGACTTTCAAGACAGTTGCTATTGGGTGCTCCTTTTCCGGGACCGGTTTGCTGTTACAAAACCATTATCCCAGATTCAGAGGAGCACCCTTTGGCCACTTCAGGACGCTGACCCGACGCCCTCCTTCGGTGGATTCGGGCTAAACTAAAGCCAAGGTGGGATGTGCATTTGCCGGACTCCGGGAATCGGGCCGCGAGTCTTGCAGGAGTGCTTCGGCCTTTGACTGCAGGATGGTGCGGCAGCGCCGCCTCACCTCGTCTCTCCGGCTGTCCAACCCGGAGAGGAAGTTGCCGACCCTCTGCTGCACCACCGCCTTGGTTCCCAGGCACAGATTCCCGGTCGCTTCCTCTCTCACCCACCCCCAGATGGCCTCGTCCGCGTTGAAGTCCGGGCTGTAGCCCGGCAGGTTCAACAACCTCAGGTTCAGACCAGGGGTCCTGAGGTACTCGCGCACCGCCTCCCCACGGTGAGCCGGAGCATTGTCCCAGATGACCCTCAGCGGTCCAGGGTGCCTCTCCCTCAGTTGTTCCAGAAAGGCCGCCGAGGTTCCAGAGTTGCTGTTGCCCTCCAGTTCCATCCACTCCACCTCTCCCGTCCCAAGCACACCGCCGAGTAGTAGCTGGCCTTCTCCCCATAACTCGGGCTGGTCGACTCGACCAGAGCCGGCTCCCCTTTCAAGACCCATATGCCCCGCAGTTCCGCGTCCGCCCGGAAGTGGTCCCCATCAGCAAAGAATATCTTTCCGCCAGTATGTACCGCCGCCTCCCGCAAGGCGGCGTACTCCGCCAAGAAGGCCTCCCGCTTGGCCGCATCAGCCTTGACCAATCGCTTCTTGGGCCGCTTGAAGGCAAATCCCAACCGGTGAAGAGCCTGCCCCCGTGGAGACGGGGGTAATTCAGGCAACTGCTCCGGCTCAACCCGACGCCAAACCGTTCCGAAACAAACTGCCGCACGACCTTCCAATACCGGTTGGCCAATTCGATGCCCGAGGTGTTGGGCGGTTGTTGCACTGCTCCTCTCAACTCCTCCTGCTGCGCCTGGTCAAGGGCGGGGGGGAACCACCGGTCTGCTCGAACATCAGGGCCGCAGGCCCGCCCTCTCCGAAGGCTGACGCCCAGCGTCCTATGGTGTGTGGGTCCCTTTCCAGCGCCTCGGCCGTGGCCGCTGCCGTCAAGCCCTGGGCCAGGAGCAGGATGGCATACCACCGCTCCCGGGGTTTCGGCGCCAGAATCATCCGCCGCCGCAAATCCTTGACTCCCATTCCCCATTGTTCCAGAGACCGGTCTATCTCCCTCACGCCCATCACCAACCCCTCTCTCACTCCAGTGAACAGCGACCCGGTTCCTTAACAACTCTACCTCATGCATCTGCGCTTTTCACCTTGGCTTTGGTTTAGTATTACAACGGCGCCTTTAACCAGCGACGCTTGGGGGTAACAGTTCAGACTTGGTGAGGTGAATTGGCCGAAGGCGGGTTGCCGAACGCTGGCACGGGTGGCGGTGGTTATGTCATATACAGGGGATGGATACTGAAGTTGACCTCACCACCGTCGACCGCGATGTGCTGATTGCCATCATCGCCGAGTTACAGGTGGTGATTGAGCGGTTGCAGCGGCGGATTGCCGAACTGGAAGGCCAGGCGAAACCGGGCGACCCGCTCCGAATGCCCGGCCTCAAGGCGAAATCGGCCCGGAAGCCCCCAGCGCAGCAGGGGCCCCGCAAGCAGCGACGCCACGGCTTCGCCCGCCCGCGCATGACACCCACCCACCGGGTGGAGCACGTGATGGAGAACTGTCCCGATTGCGGCGCCCACCTGTCCGGCGGTTGGACCCACCGCACTCGGGAAGTCATCGAGCTGCCGGTGGTTCCGGTGCAAGTCACCGAGCACATCTACATTGCTCGGACTTGCTCGGACTTGCCCGGCGTGCCGACGGCGCTGCACACCTCCGGCGGAACTGGACAGCGTGGTCCTGGGCCAGCAGCGCCTCGGCGTCAACCTGCTCAGCCTGATCGCCACGCTGCGGGAAGAGGGGCGGCTGCCCATCCGCAGCGTCCAGTGGTATCTGGAAACCGTGCATCAGTTGCGCCTCAGCGTGGGGGCCATCGTGAGCGCCATCCATCGCACGGCGCAGCGGGCCCAACCGGCAGTGGCCGCGATCCTGGACCGCATCCGCGCCAGCCCGGTGGTCCACGCCGACGAAACCGGCTGGCGTCAGAGCGGGGCCAACGGCTACGTGTGGACTTTCAGCACCCCCACCGAACGCTACTTCCTGCGGCGGGGTCGGGGCAAAACAGTCGTGGACGAGGCGCTGAGCGATGCTTTCTCCGGAGTATTGGTCAGCGATTTCTACGCTGCCTACCACCATTATGATGGCCCTAAGCAGCGGTGCTGGGCCCACCTGCTGCGGGACATCCACGACCAGCGAACCCGCTACCCCAAAGACGCCGCACTGGCCCGATGGGCCGCGGCAGTCCACCAGCTCTATGTCGCAGCCAAAGCCTGCAACCATCACGAGCCATGGCAAAGGCGTGTTGCCCAACTGGCCTGGGAGCGGAAGCTGCTGGCCATCTGCCGCCCTTTCCTCTCTGACCCGTCGGCTGTCCAGGGCAAGCTGTGCCGGCGCATCGAGCGCCACATCAAGGAACTCTTCGTCTTCGTGGCCGAACCGGACGTGCCAGCGGACAACAACCCGGCCGAGCGCAGCCTGCGCCATCTGGTTATCAGCCGCAAGGTCAGTGGCGGCACCCGCTCGGAGCAGGGCACCGAGAGCAAGATGACGCTGGCATCCATCTTCGGCACCTGGCGCGCCCAAGGTCTAAATCCTCTCGCCGCCTGCCGTCAGCTGCTCGTTTCCCCTCTACTCTGAACTGTTACGCTTGGGGTTCCATATGGGAGGGTGGCAAGACCTTCTCATTTGAGCGTTGTTCACGTTTGGCAAGGGCCAAAAAAATCTGTACCCGTGCTCGCAACCCGTCGTTGTAATACCAGGGATGAACTACCAGACCGCCGCGCGTGGGCCAGGGAAGAGGCCGCCTCACTCCGCGCCCGGCGGCGTGACGCTGCTCGTTCGGTCGTACAACAACCGGGCAAAGTACGTCTTTACGTACTCGCCGACGCCCTCAACAAGACCCTCGAAAAATTTGGCGGAGGCCTGGTAACGATAGAGCAATTTGCCGTTTCTCAAGACAATTTAGAAAACACCGGCGACGCTGGTAATAACGAATACATTAGACCCGCCGGAGGCTCGGAAGGCTACGGCATGGGTGCAGCGATCGGAGCCAAACTTGGCGCTTCCGAAAAGCCGGTCGTGGGTCTTGTCGGAGACGGCTCCCTCTACTACTCTGACTCGGCCCTTTGGACTGCTGCTGGCCACGGCATCCCAGTGCTGTACATAATTTCCAACAACGTGGCCTATGGTATTATAGCCGGGGCCTTTGGCGGTGCGGATGCGGAGATGAAACAGACCGGCGAATACCGGGGCGTCATCCTCAACAACATAGATCCGGTTAAACTCGCTGAAGGCTTTGGCGTCGAGGTATGCACTCCACCGACGAATCAAATATCGCCGGGGCTATCGAACACGGCCTTAAAACGGTGGAAGAAGAGAAGCGTCCTTTCCTGCTAAATGTCCATCTGCCCCTCGGTTTGCCGGAAGGCGGACGCCCCGGAGCGCCGTATAGCCTTAGAGACGATCTGAGCTAATTTGCATGTCCTACTCTTTGTCACGGACCGTGAATTCAAAGCCAGAAGCAGGGCAGCCTAGTAGACCAACCGCTTTGAAATGATGGGAACTCGTCCTCACGCCTTGCTTGAGACCGACTTCGCTGGAGAACCAGGACGAAGCCAGCAACTCATCATTTCAAAGATTTCGGACCACTAGAATCAGCTTCGGTTGACGGGGAAGGTAGGGCCAGTTTCTCCCAAGGGTAAAGACGTCATGAATAGATACATAGCTGGAACGGGTGACCACGTTTATCAGGTGGTCCATCCCTTTGGGGAACTTCCCCAAGGGATGACCTTGGGCAACACCTCCCACGTCGCCACTGCATTCTAGCGATCGGGTATACGTTTACCAGCGCCAAGACCCTCCTATTTTGGTCTTGGACACTGATGCAGCCTGCTCACCCGGGCAATCCGGTAGCCCTTGCGGACGACACCAAAAGGTTGCGCTGGAAACGAAAGGACAGTGTAGCTTCTGTTTGAATTAGCTGTTTGAGGGGAAATGCGATATGAGCGCCTTTAAAGAGGCCTTGCTGAGCGGCCTAGAGGAATACCTCCAGAAACTGCAAGTCGCGACCGAGGGCCTGACGGCTGCTGAGGTCCGCTGGCAGCCCACGATGCACACTAACCATATTGCCTGGCTGGTCTGGCACATGGCACGTGTCGAGGACTCGTGGGTCAGTCGGCTCCTGGCTGGGACCATCCAGGTGTGGACCGCCGAGGGATGGGCCGACCGATTCCACATGGACCCCGAAAGCACTGGGTCCGGACACGCGAGCGAGGACGTCCGGGCGATGCCCGAGATCCCGCTTAGCGACCTAATGGCCTATTTCGAGGCCGTTCGTCTCGTCACGCGCCGGTACCTGGACCAGGCGACAGACACCGACCTGTCGCGGGTGTACCACCACTGGGGAGGTGATCGATCAGGGACATGGATTTTGGGACACATTCTCGTCGAGGAGAGTCAACACACGGGCCAGGTGGCGATGATCCGGGGCATGATGCGGGGGTTTGGCGCGTGAGGCGATGCTTTTTAGACCAGACCGCCAACCCACATTGACGCCAAGCTGTGTAACGAGGAAGGCCAAAGGTATCGGTAAGGCCATGCCCGCAGCCGACATGCCCAAGGTGCAAAGGGCCGTCGCCCTTCCCCTGCGATGCACAAAGCTATCCAAGAGCAGAAGGAGGAATCATGGAATTCGGATTATTCATGATGCCGTCTCATCCGCCCGAGCGGAGTATTTATGACGCCCACCAATGGGACTTGGACTGCCTTGTCCTAGCCGACGAGTTGGGATACAGCGAGGCGTGGATTGGAGAGCACTTTACCTCTCCTTGGGAGCCCATCCCATCACCAGACATTATGATTGCCCAGGCGTTGATGCGTACCAAACGTATCAAGCTCGCGCCGGGGGCTCACCTTCTTCCCTTCCATCACCCGTCCGAACTGGCTCATCGGGTCGCCTACCTGGACCATCTCGCGCAGGGTCGGTTCATGTTCGGTGTGGGCGCCAGCGGGCTTCCCACCGACTGGGCCATGTTCAACGTGGACGGTATGAATGGTCAGCACCGGGAAATGACCCGGGAGTCCTTAGAAATCATTCTGAAGATCTGGGAGGACACCGGGCCTTTTGCGTACAAAGGCAAGTTTTGGGACGTTGAAAAACCCGACACCATGTACGGCACGCTAAAGTTCTGGCTCACGCCGTATCAGAAGCCCCATCCACCAATCGGTGTGGCTTCCCTGAGCTACAAATCTCCCAGTCTTATCATGGCTGGCGAGAAGGGATTCATTCCATTAACATTGGCCTTCAACCCGGACTACGTGAGAAGCCACTGGGAGGCCGTGGAAGAGGGCGCGCAAAAATCCGGCAAGACCCCCTCACGTAAAGACTGGCGAATCGTGCGAGATGTCTACGTTGCTGATAATGATGAAGAAGCCCGCGCAGCCGCCGTCCACGGCATGACCGGGAGGGTTTGGAACGATTACCTACTCGACCTGTTTCGGCAGTTTGATCTGATGCCCATATTCAAGCACGATCCGGAAGTTCCAGACGAGGCCGTGGATATCGAGTACCTTGCGGACCATATGTGGCTGGTGGGTTCACCGGAAACCGTGTCCCAGAAGATACGGACCCTTTACAACGATGTTGGCGGATTCGGTTCTCTCACTACGATGGTGTTCGATCAGTCGGACAACCAGAAGGGCTGGGACAAATCCATGCGGCTCATGGCGGAGGAAGTTATACCCAGTTTGGCGGACTTGGTTCCGGCCTAGTACTACAGTTGCAGATGGTTTCCTGAAGTGTTGGACAGTCTTGAAAATCGCAACGTCTAGCTACGACCAACGTCTCTGCTCTTAACGAAACTAAGCTACATTTGAGGCCTAAAGTGCCGAGTCAGTGTTAGTGCAACTGTAGTACTAGGGAAAGCGGTCAGGTAATTCACCTTGACGTGACGGTAGGCTTCCTTTCCCGCGGCCGATCGGAATAGGCCATCGACATTGGGGTAGTGTCTGCCTACGATACGGCGATTCGACAGGGACAATTTATCTGAAAGGAGAGAAATGACGACAATAAACACCGATAAACATGATTATGAGTTGGTCCAGGATTGGGGCCGATTGCCGGTGGACTGGTCTTTTGGTGTGGTCAGCTCGGTGGCTACTGACTCGCAGGACCGGGTTTACGTGTATCAGCGCAAGGACCCGCCGATTGTGGTATTTGATTCCGACGGTAATTACCTCAATTCATGGGGGACCAGCGCCTTCAATTTGCCCCACGGCTTTTGCATTGTCGACGATATCGTTTATCTGACCGATCGAGAAGACTCGGTTTGTTTGAAATACACCCTGGATGGCAAGCCTCTTATGGTGTTGGGAGACCGGGGAGTGCACTCCGACACCGGTTGCGAGAATGCCGGAGACTTGGTGCCTAGAGCCGCTGGACCCTTCAACTTCCCTTCAGAAATGTTTCCCGCGCCCTCGGGGGACCTGTACGTTTCAGACGGTTATCGCAACAGCCGCGTCCACAGATTCACCAATGATGGCCGCTACATTACCTCTTGGGGAGTTCCGGGCAAGGGCGGCCCAGGTGAGTTTCATTTGCCCCACAGTCTACTGATTGATGAAGAAGGGTTGGTTTACGTCTGCGACCGGGAGAATAGCCGCATACAGATTTTCACGCCGGAAGGCGAGTTCATCACCATGTGGACCGACATGACCCGTCCCAACGATATTTCCCAGTCCGAAGATGGGGACTTTTACGTGGCGGAATCCTCTTTGGAAGGGTCTACGCCAGGAATCAGTGTAAGGGACAAACAGGGTAGAACCTTGGCTCGCTGGGATTCCCGATCGGCCCACGGGCTTTGGGTCGATTCCCAGGACAGCGTCTATTTGGCCCTTACCGGTGCTCAAAGTGTGGACAAGTATATAAAGCGATAGTGTCGAGATTTGCACTGGTCGCTATACTCGCGAAAAACTTGGACTTTCAGCAGGGGAGACATTCATGCCAAGACTGACGCCTATAACCAAGCGAGAGCAGGTGAGCGGAGACGCTTTGACAGCCTTCGACGCCATCATAGAGTCCAGGAACTCTATCAACGGACCTCATTCGATGATGATGTATGCACCGGAAGTTGCCCGTTGTTCTACAGCCCTCAGCGACTCCCTGCGCTTCGGTGGCAATCTATCCGATCATGACACTGAATTGGCGATAATTACCGCCGCCCGTCACTGGGATTGCGAATATGTATGGGCCTCTCATTCCGCCGCGGCGTTGCGGGCGGGGGCTCGGCCTGAGGCGGTGGAGATAATCGCCAAGGGGAGCAGCCTGGAGGGTCTCACCAAAGAAGAGGCGATAATCGTGCGCTACGGACGGGAATTGATGGACGACCACCAGGTCTCCCAGGAGACTTTTGATGCGGCCTTGGCGCAATTTGGCGAGGCAAATACCATCGTCTTAGGAGCGCTGATGGGCTACTATTCGTTCATCAGTTGCACCTTACTCGGCACGGACATGCGGCCGCCCGAAGGCTCCCCCGTTTTGCCGAAGCGGGTATAGATCGAATCGTCAGGGTACACTACAACTCTGGCACACGATGTAGCGATACGAGTCTCGGCTAAATGCCCCCTCAAGTTGGGACGATCAGTGGGTGAATCTCCCCACCACGGAAGTGATGTTCCCCTTCTCCTAATGCGTGTGACAGAGAAGATGGGTCTGGCAACGTTGGGAAAAAGAGTGTGTCATGTCCGTTGCTCGTGATTTGGGAACCTTTCACACGCAGGTCTCTTACACCGGTATCGTTGGTATCGTTCTGATTTAGGTGGTATTGCGTGAGAAGCAGGGCAACCACAAGGGCTGCCCCTACAGTGTCTACAGCAGCTCCAAGCCGAACCACCTAATTTGCACGCTACCGCGAAGCACGGGAGCAATCCAGGGCCCTTCAATTATCTGCAAGCCCCTGTCCTGTTACGAAGGGTCGTTCAAGCCAGGGATTATTACTTCTCGGAAGGCGTCCACCTCGGCCCGCGGCATGTCGTAACCACCCTCCTGGGTGTGGGTGGGAAAGATGAAGACGTGATTGATACCCGATTCGGTTCGGGCCCGTTTCAGTCTGGCCAGGCATTCCTCGGGCGTTCCGAAGAGACCGAAGGCATCGCATATTTCGGCTGCCTGGGCGTCACTGATGCTCTCGGGGGAAAAATCGGCGGCCAGGTCAAAGCCGGCCTCTCGCAACCAGAACAGGTTGGAATCGCTGGGGTATTTCAGGTAAGGCTGGTCGGGTCGAAACCATTGTTGAGGAAAACGGCGGGCCGCTGGTCCGTCATCGGATACCGTGGTTGGCGTGATGAATATCGCCTGGAAACTGTCTAAGCTGCGGCCGGCCCGCGCCGCTCCGACTTCCAGCCGGCGACGGACTGCGTCCACCGCTTTGGGATGAAGGCCAGCCAGCAGCAGGGCGCCGTCGGCAACTTCTCCGGCTAACTCCACCATCCGTGGCCCGGCGGCGGTCATAAGCACCGGTGTGGGTCGCTCACTCGAGTTTCGCAGCCAGGTCTCTACTCCGTTGAATTCCACCGCCTCGCCCCGCAGCAGCCGGCGAATGGTAAGGACAGCCCGGCGCATGGCTTCCACCGTGGCCCGGGGCCGGCCAATATTGCCGACTGCTAGGTAGCCAGGTGCAATAGTCAAGCGAACCCGCTCCGGTGCGATCTCCTGCAGCGAGTGGGCCAGCGAGGCCAGAACCATCGGATGGCGGGTGACCGGGTTGGTGGTGGCCGGGTACAGGGCGAGCTTGGAGGTCCGCTCGGCGGCCAGTGCCAGCGTGAGAAAAACGTCCCGCCCGCTGTGTTGATGGTCGTGGACTCCAACCCCGGAGAAGCCGGCGGTCTCACATCCGGCGATGAAATCGGCGGTTTCCTGGACCGGCAGGCCAACGGGCACCCGGATGTCAACTTTCATCGAAAACACCTATTGCTCAGACCAAATGTGGGCGAACCGACTGGCCACGACCTGTTCGTAGGCTACATCGCAGGCTGCATCTCCCGATAACAGGCCCACATTCCGGGAGAACTCGTTGAGGCTGGCTACCTGGTTTGGAGATATTCCGGCAGTGTAGTAGGGTGTGTCCCTTCGTACCAGGTCTCCGATTAATTCGGCCTCATCGGGCGGGAAGAGCCTTTGGCCGACCTCGGTTGCCCGCGACGGATCGTTCCGCAGCGCCCGTTGCACCCCCACAATAGCCCGTGCCGCTCCTTCTACCACGTCGGGAGCCTCTTCAGTCAGCCGGTCGGTGGTGACCAGCGCGGGGAAAGTATAATCCCTGGCTGCCGAAGGGCCGAGGCCTTGCCGCGGGTCAAGAACCACGCTGCCTATGCCGCTCCGCACTGACACTTCGGCGCCCATCGCGTTGGCCCAAAACCCGTCGATTGTTCCTTCCTCCAGGACTTGGGCGGCATGGACACCGAAGGAGACGCCAGGCTCTCCGGCGCCTGGTACTGGGGCCAACGCCACGCCGTCCCGCGCCGGGTCTATTCCGGCCTCGGCCAGCAACCGGCGCAGCGCCGCATCGGGCCCGGGAGCCGCACCGATACGCAGACCCTTAACCGCCTCAACGTCCCCCGGCTTTACACCCAAGTCGGAACGCAACACCAGCAGCCAATAGGTATATTGGGACAAAGCGGCCAGCAACTTGGCGCCCTGCCAGCCGGGAAAGGCCAACAGGGTAGCGTGGGCGGGACCGGCCACGAAATCTACATCCCCATCCCTTAACGCTTCCATCGTCCTGCCCGCCGGAGAGAGCATCTCCAGATCCATGTCCATTTCCTGGGCCTGGAAATACCCCAACTCTACGGCGGCCAGCGCCGGAAAGTAGGAGTTGGACACCAGATCGGGTACCGCGATACGCATTTGAGTCTTCTCCTGGCCCCGGTCTGATAAGGTGCGGGGTTGAGCCAAGTTTACCACCGGTCTCGCATCCAGTATCCTTTGCGGGAGAGCCGCCGTTTCCAAGCCTGCTTGCATTGAAGGACCCGACGAGGTATTGATAAAGCTGGTGCGGCCGGCCGGGTGGTCATTCTCGGCGATTTGGTGTTGATGCCGGATTATCGCATAGGAGTGGAATAATGCCTGATACGCCTTTGCACTATCAGACTATTGCGGAAGTTGGGGCCCGCCTCCGGTCCAGGGAACTGTCGCCCGTGGAACTGACCTCGGCGATTCTGGAGCGCATCGGAGCCCTGGACGGCGATCTTAAGAGCTACGCCACGGTAATGGCCGACTCGGCCCTGGCGGCAGCCCGGGCTGCCGAGCAGGAGATCGCCGCCGGGAACTACCGAGGTGGTCTCCACGGGGTGCCCATCGCCGTCAAGGACCTGTGCTTCACCACCGGTGTCGCCACGATGGGCGGCGCCCAGGTGCTCCGTGACTTCGTACCCGACTTCGACGGCACCGTGGTGCAAAAGCTCAACGCCGCCGGCGCGGTGATTCTTGGCAAGCTGAATCTCACCGAAGGAGCTATGGCCGGTTACAACCCGGAGTTCCAGATACCGGTCAACCCCTGGGGCGCCGACCGCTGGTCCGGCGCGTCTTCCAGCGGCTCGGGAGTAGCAACGGCCGCCGGCCTGTGTTACGGCTCGTTGGGCAGCGACACCGGCGGCTCCATCAGGTTCCCGGCCGCCGCCTGCGGCATTGTGGGAATCAAGCCTACATGGGGGCGGGTAAGCCGGTACGGCGTGTTGGCCTTGGCCGAGTCCCTGGACCACATCGGTCCGATGACCCGCAGCGCCGCCGATGCCGGGGTCATGCTGCAAGCCCTCGCGGGGCATGACCCCAATGACCCTACTTCCCTGTCCGCTCCGGTGCCCAATATGCTGGAAGGGCTGGACCAGGGAGTCCGCGGCGTTCGCATCGGCGTCGACGAGCGCTACATTGGGGACAGCGTGGACTCCGAACTGGCAGCGGCGGTGCTGGAAGGAGCCCGCCTGCTGGAAAGCAATGGAGCAGTGCTGGTGCCGGTGCGAATGCCGGACACCGAGCCCTTCTCCCGCGCCTGGGGCGTGTTGTGCTCGGCGGAGGCGGCTGCGGCCCACCGCGCGACCTTCCCTTCCCGGGCCGACGAATACGGCCCCTGGTTCCGGGGTTGGCTGGAGTTGGGACTGGGCCACAGCGCCACCGACTACGCCGTCGCCAACTACCAGCGGCTGGCCTGCAACGGATTCCTGGCCGAAATATTCAACAGTATCGACGTGCTGGTCTGCCCCTCCATGACCACGCCCCCGGAAAGGGTTTCGCCGGAAGGGCTGTACGGCCCGATGGACGAGGATGAATGGACCTGGGGACGGTTCACCATACCGTACGACTTCAGCGGATCGCCCACCATATCCCTGCCCTGCGGACTGAACAGCGAGGTTCTGCCCCTCAGCATCCAGTTCGTCGGCAGGCACCTGGAGGAGCCCTTGTTGGTCCAGGTAGGCCACGCCTTCGAAGCTGCTACCCAGCACCAGCTACGGCCCGATGTATAAGCGAGCCTCTCCGGGCCCATTGACTGGGTTCCGAAGGCGGATGAGCGCGGCTACGCCCCGGCGACCTGGTATACGACTAACATTGGAGTGATGGGTGGTAAGATTTAGGTAAATTGGGGGCGAAAGGAAGAAGACCGGGGAGGGGGGCAAAAGTGGTGGTGAAGAAATACCGGGTGGCCCTGAGTGGGGAAGAACAAGAGGAACTGAAGGCGTTGGTGTCCAAAAGTAGGGCGGCGGCCTATAAGCAGACTCACGCGCGCATCCTGCTGCTTTGTGATGAGAACCAGGCTGGCAACCAGGCTGGCGGCGGGATGCCGGATAAAGAGATAGCCCCGTCGCTGAAGGTAGGGACGGCCCCGGTGGAACGGGTGCGCCGGCGCTGTGTGGAAGAGGGAGTGGAGCGATCCCTGGGGCGAAAGGAGCAGCTCAACCGTTGCCAGAGGAAACTGGATGGAGGAAACGAGGCCCATTTGATAGCCCTGGGCTGCGGAGAACCGCCGGAGGGTCGAGTCAGCTGGACCATGCAAATGCTGGCTGACGGATTGGTGGATCGGGAGATAGTGGAGAGCATCAGCCGGGAGACGGTGCGCCGGACGCTGAAAGAAACCAACTCGAGCCTTGGCTGAAGGAGTGTTGGTGCCTGCGGCCCCAGGGCAGTGCCGAATTCGTGTGCGCCATGGAGGACGAGCTGGAGGTCTATCATCTCCCACCTAACCTATCGTCCAAATCTTACCATTTATAATGCGATTGCCCTGGGGTGAACGTGGGTTGCGCCCCAATATTGAGAATAACTGCCTGAGCCGCGGGTGATTCTGGCGTGGGCGCCAGCGTAGGCTATGGTGTTGCCTCTTCATCCACCTGGCTGGGTCCTGTCATAGTGACCTGCACCGGGTCGTCCGCAATGGCTTCGGAAGTCTCTGGCACAGGCGTGCCGTTCGCAGGGGAAGTCTCCCCGTCCATAACGGCACCGATAACCCATATGGCCAGGATGAACGCACCCGGAGTTACCCTCCTTCTTTTTCCCCTGGTCAGGAAGTTCCACACGCTCCTTGGGGTGGCCATGGTCTCCGTTGCTGCAGACGGGTCCGTAGTCTGCTCCGTCAATTGGTTACCTGTTAGTTCGGATAACAGTCCCTGGTCTGCCTAAGCCCGAATCCACCGATGGACAGGGATGGACGGCGTGAGGACAGCGGAAGGGGGTGAGGGAGTTACAGGCGCGATAATCCGGGCTCGAATTCGGGTAGATGGGAGGTTGGCGGCGGTCTGCAGGCGCTTTGGGGGGCGCCGATGTCGGCCTGCAGTGGCTGTGGCGAGCGAGATGGCGGGATAGGACACGGCAAGAGGCGCTCGCGGACTGGGCTGGCGCGAGTTTGCGGGGACGTTGGGTTGGCTGGCGGGTCAGTGGCGGACGGGCGCCGTCAGGCTGGGAGTGGAATGGCTCGCAGTCGGGCCAGGGCGCGGCTGAACTGCTCCTCCCAGGGCCAGCGCTTGGGAAGATGCAGGGTGATCCGGCGTGCCGAGCGGGTGAGCCGTCCGGCCAGGGCGAAGAACCGCCGCCGGAGGGTCTTGGTGGTCACGGTCCGCTCACCGAGGCCGATGCGGGCGGTCCAGCGGGCCAGGTTGTGGGCCATCACCTGTACCGCCAGCCAGGCGCCGTTGGCAGCGAAGCGGCCCGAGGGGAGATGGTTCAGCCCGACGCCGTACTTGAGGTCGCGTATCGCATTCTCGATCTCGGCGTGGCGGCGGTGGTCGGCCTCCAGTTCCAGGGTCTCTCCGTCCCGGTCGGTGATGAAGCCGTGATAGCTGTAGGTGGCGAAGAGAGCCAGTTGAGAACCGGGCGCCGGCTTCACCCGCCGGACGATGAGCCGCACCGGCGCGGCATCCGGCTCGCTCTGGAAGGGGGTGTAGGTGGTTTCGGCCACATCGGCGGCGCCGTCCATCCAGTAAGGAATCGGCGTCCAGGCATCTTCGGGTATCGCCTCGATGAGATTGTGCAGGCTTTTGTGCTGGCGGATGGTGATGGAGAAGCGGACGTCCATCCGGCGGCAGACGGCGGCCACGGCGTGGGTATAGAAGCCGCTGTCGGCACGCATGGTGAGCTGCCCGCTGGCCCCGCCGCAGCGAACCCGGCTCACCGTCTCACGCAGGAAGTGGGCGGCGCCCCGGGCGGTGTTGGACCGGCCCTCGCGCAGCCGGGCCATCAGCACGTCGCCGGTTCCGGCGGCGACGGCCAGCAGTGGGTGATAGCCCCGTGCACCGGTATAGCCGTGGTGGCGGGCGCCCTCCTTGGCCAGTCCGTAAGTCTCGCAGATCGTCGAATCAAGGTCGATGGTGAATGGCGCGTCGCCGGGTCCGGCCCCCGCCTGCCAGGCCCGGGCCAGCAGCTCGCGGCTCACCCGGTCCAACTGACGGACGTGGCCCCACCTGAAGCTGCGCAGGAAAGTGCCCAGGGTGGAGGGCGCCTTGACTACGCAGCCGAGAGCGCAGGCCGTCCTGCCAGTGCGCAACACATCGGCGTCGTCGATGCAGTCGCCGCCCGCCAGAGCGGAGGACACCAGCGTCATGATCTTGTCTCCGGTGTTGGCCCGGCCCGGCGCTTCGCCCAAGTCCAGGTGCTCCTGTACCAGTTCGGGCAGGCCCAGGCGCCGGGCCAGGGTGGCCGGAAGGAGCAGCCCAGCGTTGGTCACCAGGCGGTGGTCGTCGAAGGCGATACGGATGCGGTCGGGGTGGCGGCGTGGTAGCATCTATTGGGTGCTCCTTTTCTGGGACCGGTTTGCTGTTACAAAACCATTATCCCAGATTCAGAGGAGCACCCTTTGGCCACTTCAGGACGCTGACCCGACGCCCTCCTTCGGTGGATTCGGGCTAAACTAAAGCCAAGGTGGGATGTACATTTAAGTGGCGATGATGATCAGCTGGGTTGCGCCAGTGAATCCCTGTCATCCTACTTGGAGAATGACCCGGCTCCGTCGTTTGCCCCCCCACCATCTGCGCATTTCACCTTGGCTTTAGTTTAGCTTGCGGGTTCCTCTGCCACTTGGTTCGCTGCGTCCGGGGCGGTGGCAGACCCTGGGGCTTGGCAAGCAACCCTGGCATTAGTTGGCGGTGTCAGAGACTCCCTCCCGCAGTATCCGCAGAACACCATGTCCTTTCCTCCACGGGCATCATGATGTCGATGGGTTCCATTCCACCTGTTTCTTGCGCCGCGGCAGGAACCGCCGCGATGTCATGCAGGCGGTGTAGGGAGGCAGGGTCCTGCCCTATTCCTCCCCAAGAGCTAAAACGAACCCAAAAAATGAAGCAGCCCCTTGAAGACGAAGACGAAGACGTTGAGCACTACGTCTAATCGCGGGAAGTGGACAATGTCCCATGGTAATTCCGAATCTCAACCTGTTGGAATACGCCCACATCGACACCGTTGCGCTCCTTCCGCCGCTCACAGCTGGTGGGCAGATTTGTTGAGCGGCTCCGATCCCATCGGACTGCCGTGGGCCGCATCCACCAGGTTCAGCGGAAGGGCGAGCGTCACTCATTCCATTCGCCTGATGTTGGGCATACCGAGCGCTGTAATGATACTGACTGCACTCAGAATTGCGCCGTTGATCAGCAGCGCTCTCGGAGCTCCAACGACTCCCGCCAGCGCTCCGACCCCCACGTGGCCTACCGGGGCGAATCCGATACTCAGCACCCAGGAACCCATGGCGCGCCCCCGTTCCTCGTCGGACACAAGTCCCTGCATCAGAGTCTTGTAGAGGGTATCAACGGCCATGGCGCAGGCGTTGACGAACAACAATACGCCCAGGAAGGAGTAGATGCTGCCCGACAGTGAGAACGCCATCAGTCCCCCGCCAAAACCTGTGGCTGTTAAGAACATCATCAGTCCTTTTTTTCTGGAAGTCCCCAGCCCGGCCAGCAGCCACAACCCCAGCAATCCCCCGGTCTGGCGCACTGCGGTCATGACACCCAGTCCCGTCGGTCCGACATGAACTACCTCCTTGGCAAATACCGGCAGCAGGGTCATGTGGGTAAAACCAAACACCTCCGTGACTGCCGTCAAGATCATGAGGGCCAGTAGGAAGCGACGACTGCGGACCAGCCTGACGTAGCCCGTCAAATTACTCAGAACCGATGCGGCGGACGCTCGGGCTGAGCGGCCCGGGTTGCTGATCCCCAGGGTAGCTGCAGCGGCACACAGATAACAGACCGTCGCGGCCACGAATTGCCAGCCAGCTCCCGCAACCTCAATTAACGCACCAGAAGCTAGAGACCCGATGATGCCGCCGCCTTGCATGGCCATCGCTCCCAGGGCCAACCCGTTCAGTGAATGTCCAGAACCCACGATGTCAAAGGTATAAGTCTGTCGGACCGTAATGGTGAAGGCCATCATGCTGCCGAGGACAGTCACCAGCGCGATCACGATCCAGACGTTGGTGAGACCGCCGAGCAGTAAGAGAGCCATCACCAATGCAGCTGCGGAAGCTCCCAGGGTGCCGACCCGGAGCAGTGACCGCCGCTCCCAGCGGTCAGAGATGGCGCCGGACAATATACCGAAAAGGAAAAAGGGCAGCATTCGGGCTGCGGCTCCCACACCCACCATCAACTCGGACCCGGTAAGCTCGAAAATTAGCCAACCGACCGAGACCTGTTCCATCCCGGTGGCCAGGGAGTAAAGGACCGTAGATGCCCAGAGCAACCGGAAGTCTCTGATGCGCAGGGATGCTGCCCAGTTACCGATACCTCTCATGGATCCGATGATACACCCACGCCAAACGGACGTCGGCCCGGCTTCATGCCCTCCGGGTCGAAAATGTAGCTCCAGCGAACCTTCGTGAGACCCTTGCCATCCTGGCCAGGGCGGCTGAACAGGGAATGGAGGCGGTGATACCGCCGAGGCGGCACCGAAAGGATCCCCAGTCTTACGACCGGGATCTATATCGACTGCGTCATCTGGTAGAGAACGCATTCTTGAAATTCAAGCAATGGAGGGCGGCGGCAACTCGCTATTCCAAAAGAACCGCCTCGTTCCTAGCCATCTGCCAGATTAGAGCACTGTTCCTTTGGACCAAATTTTTTTGACGACACTACCTAATACTACAGCCGCACCAACACTGAGTGGGTCCTTCCAGCCTCGATTCAGTGTGAGGTTCAGCTTTGTTCCCATAAGTCCTGAGCTGTCAGGCCGTAGCTGGACCGTGCGATTTTCAACACCTTCCGACCCTCCAGGAACCATGTGCGGCTGTAGTACTAAACCAATACCAAGGTGGGATGTGCATTTCGGGGTCTTGAAGACAACCGAAAGGACTCCACAGCTACTCATATCACCTTTGAGCCCCGACTGGGTCGCCACTGATAATGCGGTCTAGCGATATGTACTTTTCACCTTGGCTTTAGTTTAGTCGCATGAAGCGCATAAGAGTTCCTGTTCCTTTCGGTTTCTTGGGGAAGATACACCCCGTTTTCCGGGCATATCTTGCCTGGGGCACCCTTGTTCGCAATGTTATACTGCCAGCACGTTGTCTTTCGTTGTGGTCTAGCTCTGCCCGTATAGAATTGGGCTGCTGAGCCAGCCCATCCCGCACTCTTTGCGCCTAACCGGTCCTCCCACTTGGGAATTCGACCGCCTTGTGAGTAAGCGCGGCAACGGCCAGATACTTGCAAGTCCCTTGATCTAAGACATAGTTATGACAACTTTGTCCCTACCAACACCCTTCAGCCAATGAACGAAGCAACAGCACGGATGCGGACTACAGTACGGCAATCTACAAGGAGAAGCGCGACGAATGGCGTTCGGCAGAGTTGTCGTCAGCACCGTTCATGGGAGGCCGTCGTCGTCCAACCAATAGTCCGCAACAAGAGGGGGAGTAACGGTTGGGGGCACCAACGGCACGCCCCGACCACTCAACGGGAACTCGCGTAAGATTGCTGGCGCCCGCGTTGGCCGCTTCGCACTGGACCAAGAGGCGGCTTATTGCTTGAACAACGAGAACATGCGCCGGGTCAGGCTGGTTGATCCCGGCCCACCCAGAAGATTGTTTCGTAAGGAGGGAGGGAAATTGGCCAATAACAATACTGAAATTGCCGTGCTGGGTGGCGGATGCTTCTGGTGTATAGAGGCCGTTTTCACCGAGATCAAAGGAGTGACCGCAGTGACTTCCGGTTATTCCGGCGGTCATGCGGTTAATCCCACCTATTACCAGGTTTGCGGCGAGAAGACCGGACACGCCGAGGTGGTGCAGGTGGAGTTCGACCCAACCCAAATCTCGTTCACAGGGATTCTTGAGGTGTTTTTGCCACCCATGACCCCACGTCCCTCAACCGTCAGGGGGCTGACGTTGGCACCCGCTACCGCTCGGTGGTTTTCTACATTTCCGAGTTCCAAAAGGACCAGGCAGCGGAATTCATCAAGGTGTTGGACGCTTCAGGAACCGAACCCGGGCCGGTGGTAACCGAGCTTGCTCCCTTCGAAAGGTTCTATCCGGCGGAAAAGGAGCACCAGCTCTTTTACCTGAACAATCCCGGTAGTATGTATTGCCGGGTAGTAATCAGTCCCAAGGTTGCCAAAGTACGCCAGAAGTTTGCCGGCAAGCTCCGCTAGGCATGGCCATCGCATTGCAGGCCCCTGTAATGCGGAGGGAAGCCGAAAATCGAAACTCGTTGCCGTTGCCCTTTCCTAAACTGAACCAAGGTGAGATGGGCATACGAAAGAGGTCACACTGCGCAGCAGGTCGTCCTTATCCCGCCATCCAGGATTCTGGCAGGGGGTCTGGCACAAGCCTTGGTCCAGATCGTCCAGCTCCTGCCTGAGCCAAGCCATGTGGGCCTCGATGCCGAGCTGGACGGCCTTAACGGCAATGGAGAGGCGGTTCCTCTATCCGCTACCAGCATGGTCATCACCTGTTGTCTGCGGGCCACCAGTGAATTGGGGACCTGGGTCTCGGCGTCCCAGAGGGGACGCAGGGGAGGACGAACAGCCTCGGCGAAGTGAGCCAGGACCGCCGCAACCAGGGAATCGGTCTTGGCCAACCGCCCAGTGGCCTTGGCAAAGTCCCACACCTGGCGAGGGTTGACTACCACCACCGGCAGGGACTCAGCTGCCCAGGCTGCCACCAAGGGCAGTTCCAGTCCGCCCGAGGCCCAGCCCAAGGCTGCGGGATTGAATCGCTGCAGCAGCGCGGGGTGGGCATCGCTTCCCTGGTCCATCCAAGTCCTCGCGCTACCCCCTCGGTGGCGCAGGCGGAACTGGAGCAGATCAAGGGCTGAATTGCGGGCGGAGTCAGGCCGATGGCCGAGGAAGGCCGGTTCCAGGGCCGTCCCAGGGCCCTGACCTCCGTACGAGCAGCCGGAGTAGCGGCCCAGGGTGCCAGCACGTTGGGATCAATGCAGGAACTGCGGCGCT
This sequence comes from Dehalococcoidia bacterium, assembly GCA_965262735.1. Lineage (GTDB taxonomy): Bacteria > Chloroflexota > Dehalococcoidia > Lucifugimonadales > UBA3495 > CATOSK01. The sequence continues at coordinate 2,412,801 of CBDHFS010000002.1, forward strand.
GCCCGCTGAGTTCGGCCTCAACCCTGTCCCGGTGACTGGGGCAACCTTATTCGACGCTGTCCTCAATCAACCGCGCGTTGCCATCCAGACGACATGATGTCCGCCTCCCTTGCGGTTGCTTCCACTGCGGGGCCTCACCTTGACTTCATCCACCTCGAAACCGGCACGGCGCAACCGCTTGACGAATGCCGGTTGAGGACCGGCAGACCACGTCGCCAATACGCCGCCGCGCCGCAACGCCGCGTGGGTGGCGGTCAGCCCCGGCAGACTGTAAAGCCAATTGTTGCCCTTTCGGACCATCGCCTCCGCGCCATTGTCAATATCAAGCAAGATGGCGTCGTAGTCAGCTCTGGCGGCCTTGATCAACTGAACAACGTCGGCTTCATGGAGTTCAGCCCGACCGTCGTCAAGAGGCCGGTCGGCCAGGTCAGCCAGAACTCCCCGGTTCCACTCAACCACGGCTGGCACCAGCTCCGCGACCACCACCTTGGCATCTTCGCCGAGGATATCCAGCGCCGTTCTCAGCGAGTAGCCCATGCCCAGACCGCCAATCAGAACGCGGGCGCTGGGATGTTTTGCCAGGTTCTGACAGCCCAGTCTGGACATGGCTTCTTCCGACCCGTGACCACGGCTGTTCATGAGTTCCCGATTATCAGCTTTGAGCGAGAACTCAGAGTTACGCCGGTACAAAACGAGCTCTGCTCCTCCGCCAGGAGTTTGTGCCCTGCCGAGCAACTGCCAGGGATTCATTGATACCTCGCGATGATATCTGGAGCGGCCGGGTCAATATCCTCGGCGGGATCCGATTCCGTGAACCACTGGATCACCCGGGCGATTTTTTCAAGCGGTTCGGTCAACCAGTTCATGCAGCCGTCCATTCTCACGAGCCGTTAGACTATTCGGTCGGTCGTCGGGTGATTGGGTCGGTCCATGGACAGATGTCCTGTCGTCAGCAGTTTACGACACCCGTACTCATCCGGAGCCGCTCAAAGATGCGCTTGGCAGTGTGGCGCTGCTTCCCGGGGAACCCGGAGGTCGTTTTCCACGATACAGGCGATGATGCCGGTGTAGGGTTCCAGCTTGGGGCGGCGGGACCGAGTAGGCCAGCATCTTGCGCACCGTATCCCGATGCAAACTGAACACCCGGGAGGCCTCCCGAACGCTCATCACCTCCACCATCACCCCTCGTCGGACCCGCAGGTACACATCCACCTGGTACATCCATCCCACCATCCATCAGTTCTACTTCCAACCTATGGATGCTGGCCGGCGGTACATTTTTCAACCGCCCCAAATCAGCCAGTCGATCCGCCCGCGTGGTCCACTTTAACTCCGCCGATTACACACATGGGAGGAGTAGGAAAACTGCGATATCTGAAGGGACCGGGTGGAACCGTTGCGGTCGCGGGGATGCCACCTTACACTGTCGACGTATGGAATCCGGGCACTTGCATTATGGAGGCAAACTATGGGTGGACTGGACGACCGCTACGAACTCGGGCAGGAAACTCGGAAGATGTTTGGCGGAGGTCAAATCACCGCCGGGTCGTCTCCTGGGGGCGTGGGACATTGCGCCTGACCTGGAAAGGATACTTGGGGAGGCGCTGTTCGGCACCATCTGGAGGCGGCCGGCGCTGACGCCGGTGCAGCGGGAGATTCACCCTTTCGTGCCTCATAGTCACGAACCGCGACGTACAGCTGAAGCGTCACCTGGGCAATGCGCTGAACATGGGATTGACTCCAGACCAGGTCGTGGAGTTGATCATTCAGGACACCTGATACAGTGGAGCGCCGGCCGGAATCCAGGCGCTGGGGCTGTGCAAACAGGTCTTTGAGGAGCGCGGGATAGACTTCACACCGGCCCGCATCCACGATACCAACGAGGATCCCGACAGCCTGTTCCAACGGGGCGACGAGTACCGGCGCAACTACATGGGAACCCCGTCAGGGGGGTCGGGGAGCTCCGCCAACGGAAGCCGAGGAGGAGTTGGGGCGTACTACCGGGCAATACTACTGGGGAGCGACCTGGACGCGACCGGGGCTGGACCTAACCAGCCGTTGCATCTGCACCATGACGTGCCTGGCGGCCTTGGGCCGCGAAAGGCCCCTGCGAGGCCACATCCGGGGCGCGCTGAATATCGGGTTGACGCGGACCAAATCATCGAGGTATTCGGGCACATAACGCTTTACGCCGGAACACCCTTTGCCCCGGGTGCGATGGACATTGCCAACGAAATTTTTACCAGCGCGTGAAAGTGCTGCCGAGTGTATGACGCGTGATCAGGGGCGGTTTGTAAACCGGCCCCCGGTAACTGCGATTAGGTTCTCAAACACGCCTTGGGACAGTGGCAGAAATTTATCCGGCTATGTATGGTGCCGTTCAAGAGATTCAGCTCCGGAGCAAGTCCCAAAACAGTTAATTGGTTCTGCTTAGGCCCGCGTGGAAAGGACTCGAATCGCCGGAGACCAACTCGTTTCTGCCGGCCCGGGTATTGTCACAGGAGCTGAACGGGGCCGGCGTTTGCGTAGACTTCTCTGATAAGTGGGTGCGTCACCAAACCGGACGTTCGACCGGATACCGGAAGCCCGTGGCGGTGTCAAGTTTCTTGACCATCGCGGGCCATTATGGTGGAATAGCTCCAATATTCCCTTAGGTCGAACCTATTCATGTGGGATTAAGTGTAGAAATAACTGCGAGCTACCGACCATAGCTGGTCTATTTGGCTTTCATTGTGGGATATCTATAATCCCACTCGCTCCGCCCTACTCTGCTGATTCGCGGTATTGATGTTCGCAAAACGGCGAGTTCACTACGCTTGGGTCATCGTGGCGATTGCCGCGACGATGGGGTTCATTACCTCATCAATGCGATTCGCGGCTGCTGCCCTCGTGCCCCATCTGAGCGACCCCGTCTCGGGGTTTGGCTGGAGCTACGGCGCGATCAGTCTTGCGTTCAGCCTCCAGTGGGTAGTGCTGGGGCTGGTGAGCCCCTATGTGGGATTGCTGGGGGACCGGTACGGGGTTCGCCGGCTGTTGTTGCTTGGAGCCGTTTTATTCATTGCAGGGATGATGCTGACCGGCATCATGAGTCACCTGTGGCAATTTTACCTCTTCTTCGGCGTGTTACTGGGCGTCTCCACCGCCATTTTCACCGTACTGCCGGTGTCCGGTGTCACCCTGTGGTTCAGGAGGAACCTGGGAGTCGCCATGGGGGTCGTGTGGTCCTTTCAGGGAGCAGGCACCATCGTGCTTCTTCTCCTGATTGGTGTGGCCTTCGACCAGCTTGGGATGCAATGGATCTTCTGGCTTCCGGGCATGGTGGGCGGGGCGGTGCTGCTCCTCATGGTCAAGTTCTTTCACAACGGACCCGCCGTGATAGGCTTGCGCCCCCTGGGCGTTTCCGCAAGCGAGCCGATTCAAGAGCCACAAAGGGACGAGACCGCAAAGATAAGGGCCAAGGTGTTCATTCAGCAGGCGAAGCGCACCCTCACTTTCTGGAACCTCATCGGCATCCACTATTGGGGATGCATGGGCCACAATATTATTAACGTATTGCTGGTGGCCATTGCCGTGGACCGCGGCCTGTCGCTGGGAGTGGCTGCCGGGGTGCTTGCCGCCCAACAGGGCGCCGGAGTCGTCACCCGGGGGTGTGTGCCCGTCGTGGCGGAACGACTGGGTTGCAGAACGGTCTGGATCGTGGGCATGACCCTGCAAGTCCTCCCGATGTTTATTATTCTCTTCGCCCACGACGCCTGGGCCTTCTACCTGTTCGCCGTCCTCTTTGGTATCGGTCAAGGTTGCGAAGTGCCCACATTCCCAATTGCCAATCGCCAGTACTACGGAAACGTCCCCCAGGGCAGTCTTTTCGGTTGGCAAAACCTGGGCAACGGCCTCGGTATGGGAATAGCGCCCGTGTGCGCCGGAGTCCTGTGGGACGTGACGGGTACCTATTTGGCTCCGTTGATCATGTCCCTGGCGTTTAGCCTGATGGGCCTCTTTTCCGCCTGGTTGCTGCCGTCACCCCGCGTTAGGCAAATTCCCGACTGGGAGCGCCACTTACCCACCAACGTCCGGCCCGCCGGATAGGGCAAGCCACAACCCCGCCCGATATTCTTGTCGTGCGAGAATAGGCGCCGAGGTTAGTTATTTGAGGCGCAGGTTTTTCACTTTGCATGAATCCAACGGGCTGGCGCCCTGGTGTGCAGTCCAACCCCCCAAGAATCCTGGAGACGCGCAAAGATGCGGGAGCGCCGTGCAATACGGGGCCATTGAGAGCGAAGTCCCGATGCGGTTGGAACAGGCTTTCAACATCATCCCACTCAATCGACTAAGTCGGACCCCGCCCCGTTTTTCCGAAACCTAAGATTGCGCTAAGATTGGATTTCGCTAATCCGGTTTGCGGGCATGGATAAAGTAAATTGGCGTGAGGATGCCGAGCCGACCCGCCTCGGCCAGCGCAAAGGCGCAAAGGAGAGGGTGGACCGGAAGCTGAAGTAATTGGTCGCCGACCGTATTATGTGTTCTGCGGAGGATTGCCATGAGCGAAGATATCTACTACGCGCCCGCCACAGAGTTGGCGGCAAAGATACGCCAGAAGGTCCTTTCCCCGGTAGAGGTAGTTCAAGCCCACCTGGACCGCATCGAGCAACTCAACCCCTCGCTGAACGCCATCGTTTTCTTAACCGACGATCCCCTGGAGCGGGCTAAAGAAGCGGAGGAAGCGGTAATGCGAGGCGACGACCTCGGCCCTTTCCACGGCGTACCTTACACGCTTAAGGACTGCATCGAAACGGCAGGGATGCGAATGTCCCTTGGATCGAAGGTTTACGACGGCTACGTATCCCGGCAGGACGCGGAGGTCTACACCCGCCTGAAAGCGGCCGGCGGCATTTTGCTGGGCAAGACCAACATGCCTGAATTCGCCCTGTGGTGGGAAACGGACAATGACGTTTTTGGGCAAACCCGCAATCCCTGGAACCTGGACAGGACGGCCGGAGGCTCCAGCGGCGGGGAAGCGGCCGCCATCGCCGCGGGGCTTTCGCCCTTCGGCCTGGGAACGGACCTGGGCGGGTCCATCCGCGCGCCCGCCAGCCTGTGCGGCCTCGTCGGTATCAAACCCACCTTGGGCCGCATTCCCTATACTGGCATTCAACCTCAAACGCTCCTCCGGGCCATCCACGTGGGGCCCATTGCCCGCACCGTGGGCGACGTGGCCCTGGGAATGTCCATCCTGGCGGGCGCTGACGACATCGACCTGTACACTCCGCCGGTGCCGGTGCCAGACTACGAGGCCCTGGACGTTGACCTGAGCCGGCTGAAGGTGGGATGGAGCCCTACCATCGGGGTGCCGGTGGAGCCGGAGGTCCAGCAGTCTGTGGCCGAAGCGGCAGCGGCAATGGGCGAACTCGGTATGAACGTCGAACCGGTGGAAATACCGGCCCTGGCCGAGAAGAACGCGTCGGCCATTTCCACAGTCATCTTTACGATGGAAACCAGACGCTACTCTGCGCCCACCATAGCCGGAAGAGAATCGGAGCTAACGCCCATGTTCCGAGCCCGTTTCGTGGACGGAAATACCTTCACCATGGATGACTACCTGAAAGCCTCAGAGGATTGGGAGGCACTGCGCCGGGAGGCGAAGGAGTACTTCACCCGGTACGATGTTTTCCTGTGCCCCACGGTGCCCATGCCAGCCTTCCCCCACGGGCAGAACGAATTCCATATCGAGGGACGCTCCCTGGCAGGCCGGCATACCCTGCGTATCACCCTGCCCTGGGACCTGACCGGCTCTCCGTCCATTTCGGTGCCTTTCGGTTTCAGCTCAGACGGGCTGCCGATAGGCGTCCAACTGGTGGGCCGTCATTTCGACGAGCTAACACTGCTGCAAGCAGCTCGGGGGTTGGAAGCCAGCCGGCCCGAGACCCGGCGCCCGCCCGTAGGCTGAACGCAGGGGACATAACGCTTAGCTGTCGTCGGAAGTGTCGCGCGGCTACGCTGAGGGGGAACTAGCGGCAAGAGGGCCTGCATGGAGGCGAGTCTGGCAACCTGCGAGCTCTACCGTAGAAGGACGTTAAGCACCCGCCCTTATGCATTTGTAATACCTGAAAGTCGGTTGGTTTTGGACTAATGTCCTGGTAAGACCGAGGTAGTGGGTTCGAGTCCATTCTGACCCACTTCGCTCGGCCTTGCGGGATGGTAGGCAGTACCGAACGTCGCATTGCCTTGGCTCGAGTCAGATGTATCCCCAGATGACGCATCAGTTTTGGAATCGAAGGGATAGAGGCGGTGGAGTTTGGTTCGGGCATCTGGGGTGTTGAACCGCCAGTTGATGACGGATTGGACGGCGTTGCGTTCCCGCACCAGGGTCTGGATTTCTCTCTCGAGGGTCTCCTCGTCGGGGAGCCGCTGCCTCAGGCAGCAGCGGGACAGCACGCTGAACTCGATTTCCGCCAGGTTCAGCCAACTGCCGTGCTTGGGGGTGTAGTGGAACTCCAGCCGCTTGGCAATCCGCCGGGCCTCGGGGGCTGGAAAGGTCTCGTACAGCGACGCTGTGCGGTGGGTGTTCAGAACCTGCCCCGTACTTGATACGGGGTTGTCCAGCACCACTCGCACCACCGGGATACGCGGGTAGGCTTCATCCACCAGCCAGCGCATCTGATGGGCGAAGTCCTGCATGGTGCGCCGCTGGGTCATCGCCACCTGCCGCCAGCCGGCCAGGGGTTCACAGGCCAGGAACAGATTGCGCGTCCCTTCCCGCCGGTATTCGTAGTCCTGGCGTCTGGGTAGCCCCGGCTGGGCCGGCATCGTCGGCCGGGTCTCGGCCAGCAACTGGGTGGAGGTCTCGTCAAAGCAGACCAACGGCCGCTGGGGGTCATAAGGTTCGGCGTACAGGTCCAGCACATCCTCCATGTGGGCCACGAAGTCGGCGCTCACTTGGGGGATGCACCACTCCCGCTTTTGCCACGGCTTGAGGACGTTTTTTTCAGATGCAGGCGCACCGTCTCGTGGGACAAGGACGAAACTAGTACCGCGTCAGGGTGAAACCGAGGGATAGATACGGCGAAGCTTATGCCGGGCATCGGTGGTGGAGAAGCTCCAGTCGATGGTTGCCTCAGCCTGATTACGCTCGATCTCCAATGCCGCGATTTCGCGCTTAAGCGACACTTCATCTTCAATGCGGCGATTCAAACATTGGTTGCTGAAGACGCTGAACTCGATCTCCGCCATGTTGAGCCAGCTCCCATGTTTGGGAGTATAGTGAAACTCCAGCCGTTGGATCACCCGTCTGGCTTCCTTTGGCTCGAAGGCCTCGTACAGGGAGGCGGGTCTATGGGTGTTCAGGTTGTCCAGCACCACTCGGATCCTCTCCGCCTCGGGGTAAGCAGCATCCCCCAGCCAGCGCATCTGATGGGCGAAGTCGGTCATGGTGCGACGCTCGGTCACTGCCACATGCCTCCAGCCCGCCAGCGGCTCACAGGTCATGAACAAGTTCCGGGTCCCGTTGCGCTGGTACTCGTAATCAAACCGCTCCCGCCGGCCCGCCTTGGCCGGGATGGGCGCCCGCTTCTCGGCCACCAACTGCTTGGAGGTCTCGTCGAAACAGACTACGGGCCGCTGGGGGTCATAGGGTTCCGCATAGAGGTCCAGCACGTCCTCCATGCGGGCCACGAACTCGGCGCTCACCTTGGGGATGCACCACTCCTTCTTCCGCCACGGCTTGAGTTCGTTTTTTTCAGCACCTGCCTGACCGTCTCCCGGGAGATGGAGTCGGTCAACTCCAGCTTCACCGCCTGGTCGGCCAGCAATCGCAAGGTCCAGCGGGTGTGCCCTTCCGGGGCTGCGCTGCAGGCCACGGCCACCAGGTGGGCTTCCTGCTTTCCATCGAGTTTACGCCGTTGTCCCGGCCGCGGCAGGTCATTGAGGGCCCGCTGCAACCCGCCTTCCACGAAGCGCTGGCGCACCCGGCCGACCGTGGAGGGGCCGACCAGCAGAGCTTCGGCCACCTGCTGGTCGGTAAGGCCTTCATCGGCCTTGCACAAAATGAGGCACCGCTTCACTTTACGCCCCGAGGATTGGCCGCGCCGGGTGATACCCAGCAAATGTTCCCGCTCATCTTGGGTCAAGTTCACTCGGTATAGCTTGGCCGGCATTCCCCACGCCTCCCCACAATCAAAGAATGCCTCAATTATATACTTTCTTATATTTGTCAAAAATAGCCGAACGAAATCAGGCTGCGGCAACCATCGACTGGCGATTCTCCACCACCGATGCCCGCAACAAGCTTCAACATATCTATCCGTCAGGTTCAGGCTGACACGGTACTAGGCCCAACTCCACCACCTTGCCCGCCAACAGGCGCAGGGTCCAGTGGTCATGCCCTGGGGGCGCTGGGCTGCAGGCCAAGGCAATCAGATGGGCTTCGCCCCGGTCATCCAGCTTCCGGTACCGATGGGCCTGCACCCGGTCCCCCAGGGCCCTAGCCAGCCCCTCCTCGGCAAAACGCTGCTTGATCCGGTACACCGTGCCCAGGGCCACGTCCAAGGCTTCCGCCACCTGAGGAGCCGGCCAACCGTCCCCGCTCTTGAGGAGAATCAGCGCCCGGGCGCTCACCCGGGCCGAGCTTTTTCCAGCCCGGATCAGATGCTGGAGTTCTTCCCGCTGTTCCGGAGCCAACCGCACCGCCCACTTGTCCCTGACCATGACTGCCACCCCCGCCATCAACACTTCACCATGATCAGGGTGCCACTATCGGCCAGATTCTTCAACAACTTCCTACATCAAGTTTGACTGAGTACTAAACCAAAGCCAAGGTGGGATGTGCATTTACGATGGGAGGGGGATTGGGTTGGGATTCTCGCAGAAATCCTTCGGCCCTTGATTGCAGGACGGTGCGGCAGAGACGCCTTACCTCGTCTTTCCGGGTGGACAGCCCGTGGAGGAACTTCCCAACCATCTCCTGCACCACGGCCTTGGTCCCCAGGCAAAGGTTTCCGGTAGCTTCCTCTCTCGCCCAGCCCCAGATCGTCTCGTCGGCGTTGAAGTCCGGGCTGTATCCCGGCAGAGCCTGCCCCGTGAAAACGGGGTTCACCAGCCGCAGGTTCACTCCGGGCTTGCTCAGCCATTCCCTCACCGCCTCACCCCGGTGGGCCGGTGCGTTGTTCCAGATCACGTTCAGCCGACCGCTGTGCCTCTCCCGCAACTGTTCCAAGAAGGCCGTCGAGGTTCCGGAGTTGCTGTTCCCCTCCAGTTCCATCCATTCCACCTCGCCCGTCTCCAAGCACACCGCCGAATAGTAGCTGGCCTTCTCTCCGTACCGCGGGCTGGTGGAATCCATCAGAGCCTGCCCTCGTGGAAACGGGGGCCGGCTCTCCCTTCAGCACCCGCTTGCCCCCAGTTCGGCATCCGCCCGGAAGTGGGCCTCGTCGGCGAAGAATATCTTGGCCTCGGACCGCCGGGCCTCCTCCGACCGGGCGGCGTATTCCGCCACGAAGGATTCCCGTTTCTCCGCATCAGCCTTGAGCAGCCGTTTCTTGGGGTGCTTGAACGCGAATCCCACCCGGTGGAGGTAGTTCAGACAAGTGCTGCGGCACAAGGCTGATACCGAAACGTTCCGAGACAAACTGATGGACCACTTTCCAGTTCCAGTTGGCCAGTTTGATGCCCGACTCGGTGGGCAACTCCTGCACTGCTACATTCAACGCCGCCTGCTGCGCCTCGCCGAGGGCGGCGGCCCATCTGCCGATGGTGTGGGGTCCCGTTCCAAGGCCTCCGCGGTGGCCGAAGCAGTGCAGCCTTGGGCCAGCAGCAGCAGGGCGTACCACCGCTCCCGCTCGCGGGGTGTCGGCGACCGAATCATCCGCCGGCGCGAATCCCTGGCATCCATCTGCCATTGTTCGAGGAACCACTCCATCTCCCTCACACCCATCACCATCCCCTCGCATCTTCAAAGACCAGCTAACTCAGTTCTCCCCACAAATCTATCCTATCCCTCTGCGCATTTCACCTTGGCTTTGGTTTAGTTGCTCCTTCAGGGTGAGCAGACGCACGCCCTTCACTCGGGGACGACCGTTCTGACCAGGCAGACGCGGCGGCGCCGGAGCATAGAGACCGGCATCCAGCCGCAACCGGGTGATGAAGGTAACCGGTTCGCGGAGGGATTGGCAGAAGTGGAGCAGGTCCAAGACGGCATAGCCGCTGTCCCCCACCAGCACCAGGGAGCGGTGAGGCAGCCAGCGACGGAGTTGCAGAATTATCTGACGGGCCTGGTCGGTGAGCTTTTTATGAGAGCGCACTCGCTGCCGGTAATACCGTTCCGAAGGTGCCAGAGCGGTCAGCAATGGCAAGGCCCAATAGCGTGCGACCCAGGGTATGCGGCCCAGCCACATGAGACTGATCCAGCGCAGGCCGCTGGCCTTGACTACGTAGCTGCGGCTGGAGCGCACCGCATCCCGGTAAACCCGAATCCACCGATGGACACGGATGGACGGCGTGAGGACACTGGAAGGGGGGTGAGGAAGTTACAGGCGCGATGATTCGGGCTCGAATTCGGGTAGATGGGAGGTTGGCGGCGGTCTGCAGGCACTTTTGGGGGCGCCGATGGCGGCTTACAGTGGCTGTGGTGAGGGAGATGGCGGGATAGGACACGGCAAGAGGCGCTCGCGGACCGGACTGGCGCGAGTTGGCGGGGACGTTCAGTTGGCGGGGACGTTGGGTCAGTGGCGGACGGGCGCCGTCAGGCTGGGAGTGGAATGGCTCGCAGCCGGGCCAGGGCGCGACTGAACTGCTCCTCCCACGGCCAGCGCTGGGGAAGATGCAGGGTCAACCGGCGTGCCGAGCGGGTGAGCCGTCCGGCTAGGGCGAAGACCTGTCGTCTGAGGGTCTTGGTGGTCACGATCTGCTCACCCAGGCCGATCCGCGCTGTCCAGCGGGCCAGGTTGTGGGCCATCGCCTGTACCGCCAGCCAGGCGCCGTTGGCGGCGAAGCGGCCCGAGGGGAGATGGTTCAGCCCGACGCCGTACTTGAGGTCGCGTATCGCGTTCTCGATCTCGGCGTGGCGGCGATGATCAGCCTCCAGTTCCAGGGTCTCTCCGTCCCGGTCGGTGATGAAGCCGTGATAGCTGTAGGTGGCGAAGAGAGCCAGTTGGGAACCGGGCGTCGGCTTCACCCGCCGGACGATGAGCCGTACCGGCGCGGCGTCCGCCTCGGTCTGGAAGGGGGTGTAAGTCGTCTCGGCGACATCGGCGGCGCCGTCCATCCAGTAGGGAATGGGAGTCCAGTCCTCTTCTGGTATCGCCTCGATCAGGTCCCGCAGGCTGGCGCGCTGGCGAATGGTGATGGAGAAGCGGGCATCCATCCGGCGGCAGACGGCGACCACGGCGTGGGTATAGAAGCCGCTGTCGGCCCGCACCGTGAGCTGCCCGCTGGCCCCGCCGTAGCGAACCCGGCTCACCGTCTCACGCAGGAAGTGGGCGGCGCCGCGGGCGGTGTTGGCCCGGCCCTCGCGCAGCCGGGCCATCAGCACGTCGCCGGTTCCGGCGGCGACGGCCAGCAGCGGGTGATAGCCCCGCGCACCGGTGTAGCCGTGGTGGTGGGCGCCCTCCTTGGCCAGGCCGTAGGTCTCAGCCGTAGGTCTCACAGATGGTCGAATCAAGGTCGATGGTCAGGGGCCCGTCGCCGGGTCCGGCCCCAGCCGCCCAGGCCAGGGCCAGCAGCTCGCGGCTCACCCGGTCCAGTTGGCGGACATGGCCCCACCTGAAGCTGCGCAGGAAGGCGCCCAGGGTGGAGGGCGCCTTAGCCGTGAAACCGAGAACGCGGGCGGTCCCGCCGGCGCGCAGCGCATCGGCGTCGTTGATGCAGTCGCCACCGGCCAACGCGGAGGCCACCAGCGTCATCATCTTGTCGCCGGTGTTGGCTCTGCCTGTTGCATGGCCCAGGTCCAGGCGCCGGTCAACCAGTTGGGGCAGGCCCAGGTGCAAGGCCAGGGTGGACGGAAGAATCAGCCCGGCATTGGCCACCAGGCGGTGATCGTCGAAGGCGATGCGGATGCGGTCGGGGTGGTTGCGTGATAGCATCTTGTATCCTGACTTTGGCCCGCGACAATAGCTCATATGTGGCGGTCCGGAGCGCGGCAGACCGGTAGCATCTGGGTCATGGTAGACCGTCCAATAGCAAGGGTCGCCGCACTCCCTGACAGTAGAACCCGGACAGTTGCCTGGGCCAATCGAGCCCGAATCGTGCAAGGAAGGGTCAACACTGAAAGAGGAGGTACAGATGGCAGGAGAAGCGAGGTTCGTAGGCATTGATGTCTCAAAGGCGCAGTTGGACGTTGCTGTCCGGCCCACGGGGAAGCGATGGACCCTGCCCTACGACCAGACCGGAATTGAGGGACTGATCCCCCAGATAGTGGACCTGGAGCCTGCCTTGGTGTTGTTGGAGGCTACGGGCGGCTTGGAACTGCCCTTGGTGGCCGCCCTGGCCGCTGCGGCGCTGCCGGTGGTGGTGGTCAACCCACGCCAGGTCAGGGACTTCGCCAAGGCCACCGGAACGCTGGCCAAGACCGACACTCTGGACGCGGGGGTCCTGGCCCATTTCGCCGACGCCGTCCGTCCTGAGGTGCGCCCCCTCAAGGACGCCGAGACCCAGGTCCTCAACTCGCTGACTGCCCGCAGGCGCCAGGTGATGACCATGCTGGTCTCCGAGAAGAACCGGCTGGGTTCCGCCATCGGCGCCGTTAGTCCCCGCATTGAAGCCCACATCGCGTGGTTGGAACAAGAGTTGAGCGATTTGGACAAGGGGCTACGTCAGACTTTGCGCCGGAGTCCAGTGTGGCGTGAGAAGGACGACCTGCTCCGCACCGTTCCCGGTGTCGGAGAGCAGCTCTCCCTCACTCTGCTGGCCAATCTGCCAGAGCTGGGCACGCTGAATCGCCGGCAGATCGCCGCCCTTGTGGGCGTGGCCCCCTACAACCGGGACAGTGGCGCCCTGCGGGGCAAACGCGCCGTCTGGGGCGGACGCTCCCGGGTGCGGGCCGTCCTCTACATGGGAGCGTTGGTAGCCAGCCGCCACAACCCTGCTATCCGGGACTTCTACCAGAGGCTGCTGGCAGCTGGCAAGCCGAAAAAGGTGGCGCTGGTCGCGTCCATGCGCAAACTGCTGGTTATACTCAACGGCATGCTCAAACATGGCTCCTCTTGGTGCGATATGACTCAGCCAGTCGCCGCTCATTCCTATTGACTTTCAAGACAGTTGCTATTGGGTGCTCCTTTTCCGGGACCGGTTTGCTGTTACAAAACCATTATCCCAGATTCAGAGGAGCACCCTTTGGCCACTTCAGGACGCTGACCCGACGCCCTCCTTCGGTGGATTCGGGCTAAACCTTAAGGGCGCTGACCTGCGATCCCTGACACCGCTCCAGGGTCTCGTCGATACCGAACACCAAGGGTCCGTCGCCCCGGTCAAGATGCTAAAGCAGCATCCGCAGCAATACTTCGGATACTTGAGGTGACGACCACACCGCCCGGTTGAGCACGTGATGGTAGCGGGCATAGTTGCGGTCGCCGCTCAGTCCCATACCCGGAGCGCCGAGGCTACGGTGCACCGGCCTAGGGACAATATCGCTCCCACCAAGAGAACCTGAGCTTTGTGCCAAGTAGGGCTCCGAAACAGTGTTGCGAAGGGGATGAGGACGAGTAGAATCGCATCGGGCAGGTAAGCATGGCTGGACCTTTTTTGAGAGATGGGTCAGGTCAGCTTACCCTGTTCTTATTCTTTGTCTAGGTTTTGTACAAATTCCAGCTTAGTGGCCGGTGACCCGGATAGGCCGGGTTTCCGTGCCTCTCGATTTACGGGTCCCGGCCCTCGTTTGGATTACGGTTAGAATTACGGTGGGTTAGCTGGACCGGCTAGGGGCTAGAAACGCGGATGAAAAGCCCTGGTTGAGAAGAGGGCTTTAGGCAGAAAGGCCGGCGCCAGCAACGCCAGCGGCCAAATCTGACCGAGCCGGATTGCGCCAAATATGGCGGCAGCACTGCCGGTGTCGGCGCAGGCGGCACGGTCGCCGATGGCAGCGGCGCCAATATTGCCCGTCAAACCGTCTTTGCCCGCCACCAGGGTCAGGTTGGCCACCGTGGCCGCCGTGGCCACCAAGTACAGCTGGAACCGGGTTTTGGTCCGCCCGAAGTAGCGGGCCTGGCGAATCCCCAGCTGCACCAGCCGGGCCAGCCGGTGCTCCACCACCACCCGGCGTCGACGGTACCCGGCAAAGGCCTCGCTCTGCTGCAGGGCCCGGGCCTGCAGCAACAGAGCCTCCTGAGGGTGCAGTTGGACCGTTCGCCCCAATCCCGATGACCCGGCCACGCACTGGGGCCGCAGCGGGCATACCCCGCAGACTGCTCCATCGAACCGGAAGCCTTGCACCCGGTGAATTCGACCCGTGGGGCCGGTCCGGGTTCCAGAGGGGCGGATGCTCCGGGCAACCTGCCCCGCCGGACAGGTGCAGGTCCCCGATTCCAAGTCAATAAGGAAGTCTTCTTTCGGGAAGTGGGCTTTGTTGGGGCGTCCCGGCACTCGGGCAATCAGGGTGCGTCCCGCGTCGGCGAAGGCCTGCCTGGTATCGCCGTCCCCGTAGGCGGCATCGCCCAAGGCCTCCTCCACCGGCATGCCGGTATTGGCCTCACTCCCTTCCACCAGTTCCAAGGCCCCCAGGTTGTCCGGAGCGTTGCCGGGCAGCACCTCCACGGCCGTGATCAACTGGGAGTAGGTGTCCACCACAATCGCCGCTTTGTGCCCATCAAAGCGCTTGCTGCTGCTCTTGTGACCGTGGCGCATCTGGGGGTCATGCACCGACACCATCCGGTCCTTGCTCACTCCGTCCTTCAGGCCAATACCGTCGCCGGTGCGCTCCACGTCTTGGAGCAGCAACTGCCCCAGCAACTCCGCCGCCGCCACGATGCCCTGTCGCTCTGGGCTGCCCTCCGGCAATTCCCCCTGCGCCTGCCGCGCTACTTCCAACAGACGGTCGGCGTCAGCCACAATCTCACCCAGCAGCCTCGCCCGTGCCCGCTGGTCGGACCAGTCGATGGCCGACTCTCCCTTGATGCTGGAGCCCAGGTACCCCTCGTACCCCTGGGCCTTGGCCCATTCCTTCACACTGGTCTGCTCCACGGACGCCAGGGTTCTCATGAGTTTGACGATCCCGTCGGCCAGCAGATTGCAGGTGTCCTTAACGGCGCCCCGGCCCAGGATGTTCGTGGTGTCCAGCGCCACCCGCATGCCGCGCTTTTTCAGAGCCTGCCCCGGCGTAGGCCGGGGTAACCCGACTCCCGGGCCAGGCGCAGGCTGGACTCGAACACCGCCCGCACCTTGTCGTGCAAGATGAGTTGGGCGCGAAACACCTGGAGCGTGCTCTTGGCGAAGGGCCGGTCTTCAATCTCGATGCCCAGGGCCACTTTCCAGCGGATGTCGAAGTCCGCCCTGGCCTTGGCCTCGGCGTCGCTCACCTTGTCGTGGGTTTGCAGCAGCAGCGCCGTGCCCAGCAGGCTGGGCGGTACGCTGTCCCGCCCGTTGTCAGCACAGTAGAACTCGGCGAAATCGCGGTCCCGGAACAGTTGCCCCCGCAACGATGCCAATAGACCGTAGAAGGTGTCCTTACCCACATGCTCCAGGTACAAACGGTCCGCTTCCCACAGGCCCCTCTGATCCGATCGCTCTCCCAGCACGGCTATCCCTCACTAGCCCCTGTTGTCTCCAGTATAGCCGCTTACCAAGCCCAAGCCACTTTCCGGCCAGATTTCTAGTATTACAACGACGGTTGGCATGATAGGATGATGGCCTGGTTAGACCACGCTTGGGCAGGTGAGGCAGGGAAGTGGATACGTCAGCTTTCGAGCAGGTGTACGGGGCCTTTCAGGATTTTCACGCTTACTTCGGTCCGCTGTTTGGCCGGAGGGAGGCGCGGGACCACAGCCGTCATTATCTCCAGGCCCTGCTGGTACAGTCTGGGGAGCGGCGCAACGCCGAGAATCTGTCGGAGACGGTTCCGGCGTCAGCCAGGGTGATGCAGCGGTTTCTCACCGAATCGCCTTGGGATGATGACGCGGTGATTGGCCGGTTGCAGGAGTACTTATCGCCCAGGTTGGGACACCCGGAGGCGGTGTGGGTGCTGGACGGCAGCGACTTCCCCAAGCAGGGCAGGAAGTCGGCGGGAGTGGCCCGGCAGTACTGCGGGAGATTGGGCAAGGTGGCCAACTGCCAGGCGGGGATGTTCCTGGCTTACGTCAGCCCGCTGGGGCGGGCCCTGGTGGACAAAGGGCTGTATCTGCCGGAGAGCTGGACCTCGGACAAAGGCCGGTGCGCAGCGGCAGGGGTGCCGGAGGAGAGACGGAGCTACCGGTCGAAGACCGGGTTGGCCTTGGAGCTGCTGGAGCGGGCCTTGGAGCGGGGACATCTGAGGGCCAGATGGGTTGCTGGGGACGACGCCTTCGGGATGTCGCCGTCCTTCCGGGACGGGTTGGCGGCGCTGGGGGTGCACTACGTGCTGGACGTCCCCGGCGGCAGCACAGTGTGGCCGCTGGAGCCGGCTTGGACCAGTGCGGAGTATCAGGGATTCGGGCGCCCCCGCAAACCCAAGTTGCGAGACGGTCAGCGCCGGACCATGGAGCAGCGCAGCGATGAATTGCCGGGGGATGCCTGGCGGGAGATAACGGTGGCCGAGGGAAGCCAGGGTCCCCGCAGCTACCAGTTCAGCGCCCAGCGGGTGCGGCCAACCAGCAAGCGGAAGCCCGGCGAAATCCACTGGGGCATCTACCGCCGGAACCTGGACGGCAGCGAGCCCCGCTACTATCTGTCCAACGCTCCCGAGGACACTCCCCTGGAGACGCTGGCCTACGTGGGCGGTTCCAGGTGGCGCATTGAAACGGAGTTCGAGACGGAGAAGAGCGACGTGGGACTGGACGAGTACGAGACCCGGACCTGGCCTGGCTGGCACCACCACGTGGCCCTATGCCTGCTGGCTGGAGCCTTTCTCCTGAGTCTGCAGCAGGATTGGGGGGGAAAAGATGCCCCGGATCACCCGGCCCCAAGTCTACCGGGTGGTGCGGGAAATGCTGCCCCGGGAACGGTTCGGGCCGAATGAGCTGCTGCGCTGGCTGGAGGAAACGCAAGAATGCAACGAACGGGCCAGACGCTCCCATGCCAAGCGCCGAGCCGCCCTTCGTACATCCCCGGACATCCCTCCTTGAACCGTCGTTGTAATACTAGGGGCTAGGGAGCGAAGCTGGAGCGGGCCTGCGCGCCCCAACGCCCACCGGAATTTACCCTGTTCCAAAGAGAGCGGAACCCGGCGATGGGCGACCCATCCTCCCGGCGCCGGGTGAACTGGATTAAGACATGCACCTTATGCTCCGAGCTGTGAATGACCTCCGTTGAATCCAGGGCGCTATGATGCCAGTCCGGCCCGGCGCGTTCGGAGAAATTCCGCAGGTAGGTGGCTTCCAACTCTTCCCTGTCGGCACAGATCGCCACTCCGTTGCCGGAAATGCGCACGTGGAGCACGTAGAGAAGGTCGTATAGGGTCTCGTTATCGTGGGCGTTGAGCGCAACGAAAAAGCGGTCCAACGCCGCTAGAGCGCCGGCCTCGCTTTCCGGCCAGGAACCGGTGGTCATGTAAGCCTCTTCATGTAAGTCTCTTAAAGAAACAACCCTTCATCCGCCGTTTGCTGATAGACAGGAATGGCCTGTGCCGCGGTATTCTACCATCTGGGACTCCCCGGAAATTCGGCGATCCATGATAGAATTCCCGTGATCGAGACCGGCCCAAACCCAACCGGGAGGTGTGACGTGAGCAGCGCGAAAATCAACGGGATAGCCCTGCACTATCAGAGTTATGGCGAAGGCGACGCCATCATCTTCGCCCATGGCGCGGGCGGAAATATGCTGAGTTGGTGGCAACAGATACCCTTCTTCTCGCAGCGGTTCCGCTGCGTCACCATCGACCACCGGGGATTCGGCCATTCCTACGATGTCCCCGGCGGCCCAGGCTCGGACTCCTTCGTGGATGACCTAAGAGGGCTACTGGACCACCTGGAGATCGAGTCGGCACACCTGGTGGCCCAGTCCATGGGCGGGCGCACCATGCTGGGGTTCGCGGTGGCTTATCCGCACCGCGCCAAGAGCCTGGTTATGGCCGACACGGTTGGCGGTATGACGGTCCCGGAGGTCCTGGAGCAGCAACGGCTATGGCGGGAAGCCCACCCAGACCCCGGAGAAATCGGGTTCAGGGCAGTATCGCCTCTCTTCGTGCAGCGAAACCCGAACCTGGCCAACTTGTACCTCCAGATTTCCCGCACCAACCCGCCACGCAACGATCCGGGCGCGGGCCAACCGGGAGGACCTGGATCCGCCGACTTGTCGCGGCTATCGGTACCCACGCTTTTCTTTGTGGGTGAAGAAGACCAGATCTCCCCGCCCCAGGTCATAGAAGCGGGAGCGAACGCGATACCAGGTTCCCGGGTCCTGAGAGTACCGGAAGCCGGTCATTCTGTGTACTTCGAAAAACCGGATATTTTCAACTTCGAAGTGTCGCGCTTCATTCAAAGGGCGCAGGAAACGGAAAGCGCACGGGAAGCGGCGGCCCGGCCAGCCGCGGCGGGAGCAGGAGTAGCCGACGACAACTAGCCCCCTTCCTTGGCCATAAACGACTGTAACGCCTCCTACGACTACAGCCTGTCGCAGGAGGCGTTACAGTCGTTGTCTTAGCTGCACGACGTCGCCGTTGAAGAACCGCTCATAGAGGGTCTGCCGGGAGCCGTACTCGGAGCCAACCAGGTCCCAGGCCAGGCGGAACAGCTTGATCCGCTCCGGGGATTCGATGTTAACCGCCTGGTAATACTTATAAATTATCATCTAAACCAGGTTTGACTACCCACTAACTGATGTCGTCACGCTGTGGCAGCCTTGGGCAGGCGTGTGTCTCCGGCATTGGAGATGGGGACCAGTTGATAGCCCAGTAGAGCGGCACGGCGGGTTGTGGCCCGCAGCGCCCTCTGGTGATGCTGACTCTCGTAGTGTTCTGCGCCGGCATCCACGTACTCCCGCCCGTACCGCAACATGGAGTAGATGATCCTGGCCAGCTTGTGCGCCGTGGCAGTGATGGCCTTGGGAGCCCCCAAGTGCGCCTTCTTCCGACGCAGGAAGGCCCCCAGGGCGCTGTCGGAGCGGTGCAGCGCGTTGGCCGCCAGCCGCAGGGCCTTGGCCGCCCGGTTGGGGCTGGCCTTGGTCCGGGAGCTGATCACCTTCCCTCCCGTGATGCGGTTGTTGGGACTCAGACCCAGCCAGGACGCGAAGTGGCCCGCGCTGGGCCACCTGGTCATATCCGTGCCTACCTCGCTGATTACCTTCAGGGCCGTGTAGGCGTCCACGCCGTCGATCCGGGTCAGGTCCACTCCCGTCATCCGGTACAGCTGGCCTTGGACGTCGAAGCGGGGCGCGTTCTTCTGATTGCGCTTCTTGCCGTTGGGAGCTGGGGGTTCACCATCGCTGTGGTCCTCAAACCGCTCCAATTGCCTTTCAATTTCCCGGTCACACTGGGCGATCTTGCCCTGATAGGTCCGGTATAGCTCCAGCGCCTGGGTCAGTTCAAAGATGTGCTCCTCCCGCCAGTGCCCCTGCAGCGACTTGGCAATGGTCTTCTCGTCGGCTTTGGTCCTGGGATCGCGCAGCCGGGCCAGCCTGCGAGGATTCCGTTCGCCGCCCACGATGGCCTCGATGATGTCCATGCCGGTCTTGCCGGTGATGTCGCTGATGACGTGCTGGAGCTTGACGTTCATCTGGGTCAGCGCCTTGTGCATGTGCTGCACATGCTGGGCCGCATACTCCACCAGCATGGCCCGCTGCCTCAGGTAACTGCGCAGGCGCCGGATCTCCCCCTCGGGCCGAAAGGCTCCCGACAGCAGTCCGTAGGTGTGCAGTTGCTGCAGCCACTGGCAGTCCAGCACGTCGGTCTTGCGGCCGGGCACGTTCTTGATGCGCCGGGGATCCACCAGCATCACCTCAAAACCCCGTTCCTCCAGTACCCCGAACAGGGGTATCCAGTACACCCCGGTGGACTCCATGACCACGGTCTCCACCCCACACTCGGTCAACCAGTCGGCGAGGCGGTACAGGTCCGCCGTGAAGGCCTCGAATTCGCGCACCGGCTGCTCTGCCCGGTCGGCGGGCACCGCCACGAAATGGCTGCTGGCGCCTACGTCCACGCCCGCCGCCTTCAGGTTCAGCTGGGACAGTCCCGACGGCTCTGCGCTGCTCTTGTGTCTGCTCATCATTCCCTCCACACCTGCCTTGGAGGCGTGTCGCCGGAGGGAGTCGCCGACAGCGTATAATCTACCCAACGGGATCGCCCCCAGCGGGGCGTCACCAATGATGCCGCCTTCAGGACTCCCCGACCATGCTATCGATCGGGCATTACGCACCAATGCCAATCCGGCCTCTTCACGGACGACAGGCCCCAACGAAAGCTTACACCTGCCTCCAGCCTGTCCAGTTAGTGGCCTCTGCACGGCCCGGACACGGGCATAGGGATGCTATCGAGTAACTGAGGTCCTTATGGGCCGTTGGCGGCCGTTGTCATGACAGATCAAGGGACTGGTTTCGATCGTCGGATGTGGGTACCAGTTCGTAACCCAGCTGCGCCGCCCTCCGTTTCGCGGCCCGTAATGCTCTTTGATGGTACTGGGCCTCGTAGTAGTCAGCGCCGGCATCTACGTAGTCCTGTCCATAGCGCAGCATGGCGTAGATGATTCGAGCCAGCTTGTGCGCCGTGGCCGTGATGGCCTTGGGCGCTCCCAGCTGTGCCTTCTTGCGGCGCAGGAAAGCTCCCAGGACGCTGTCGGAACGGTACAGCGCGTTGGCCGCCAGCCGCAGCGCCTTGGCTGCCCGGTTGGCGCTGGGCTTGGTGCAGGAACTGATGACCCTGCCTCCGGTGATGCGATTGTTGGGACTCAAACCCAGCCCTGAGGCGAAATGCCTGGCCGTCGGCCACTTGGTCATATCGGTGCCCACCTCGCCGATCACCTTCAGCGCCCGTGTAGGCGTCCACGCTGTTGATCCGGGTCAGGTCCACTCCGGTCATCCGAAACAGGTGGCTCCGGACGTCAAAGCGGGGCGCATTCCCCTGAATGCGGTTCCGCCTGGGCTGCACTGCGGGCGCCCCGCCACCGCTGCGGTCGGCAAACCGCTTCATCTGAGTTTCAATCTCCCGGTCGCACTCGGCAATCTTGGCCTGGTACACCCGGTACAACTCCAGGGCTTGGGTCAGCTCGAAAATGTGCTCCTCCCGCCAGTGTCCCTGCAGCGAGCAGGCGATGGTTTCGTGGTCTGCCCTGGTCCTGGGATCCCGGAGTTGGGCCAGCCGGCCCGGGTCCCGTTCACCCCCCACAATAGCTTCGACGATCGCCATCCCGGTCTTGCCGGTGATGTTGCTGATCACCTGGTGGATCTTCACGTTCATCTGGGTCAACGCCTTCTGCATGTGCTGGATGTGATGCGCCGGGTACTCCACCAACATCGCCCTCTGCCGCAGGTAGCTGCGCAGCCGCCGGATCTCAGCCTCGGGCCCGGAACGCTGCCGAAAGCAGTCCGTAGGTGTGGAGTTGCTGCAGCCACTGGCAGTCCAGCACGTCGCTCTTGCGCCCGGGCACGTTCTTGATTCTCCGAGGGTCCACCAGCATCACCTGGAACCCCCGATCCTCCAGCACTCCGAAGAGCGGTATCCAGTAAACTCCGGTGGACTCCATGGCTGCGGTTTCCACCCCACCCCCCCTGACAGGGTATGTACGGGGTTTTCAGGGCGGGGCATGGTGCGTGATCTCCAGGTTGGGCTTGGGTTCCGGCCAGGGTTCGGGCAGCAGCCAGACGCGGTTCCAGAGGCGTCCTTTGAGCAGCAATCGCCTGAGCCAGTCGATGCCGTGGCGTATC
Source organism: Dehalococcoidia bacterium (assembly GCA_965262735.1). Classification (GTDB taxonomy): domain Bacteria; phylum Chloroflexota; class Dehalococcoidia; order Lucifugimonadales; family UBA3495; genus CATOSK01. The sequence goes on from CBDHFS010000002.1 coordinate 2,434,770, forward strand.
ACGCTGACGGTGCGTCTGGGCTTGTGATAAGGGTCGCGGTGTTCGGGAGCCAGCGCCTTGGGCGGCGTCCGCAGGTTGCCTGGGGCGATCCTGCGGTCATGGGCGTCTTCCACCCTGGTGCCATAGGCCAGGGCTAGGAGGGTGGTCACCGAGAGCACCAGCCAGTGGCGGGAGATGCGGGTAGGGTCGGTCCGCCGGGTCTTGTCCCACTTCCAGCCCAGGCTCTTGAGGGCTTTGAAGCCCAGTTCGATCCAGAAACGGAGAGCGTACCAACTGGGTCCCACCTGCTGGGGAGGGAGGTCGGTGAGGATGACCCAGGGCTCCTCCTGCTCGACGTACCAGACCACCAGGAGGGTGCAACGGCGTTTGGCGGCGGAGGTGCTGAAAGCGGTGCCTTGGCCGATCCACGCGGTGTCGGGCTGGGGAACGAAGGCGAGGGCGGGAAGCCGGTGGCCGCCCTGGGCGCAGAAGGTGATGTTTTTTCGATACCGCATACAGGGATGCCAGCCCTGGGATCGTATCTGTTTCCACAGCTTGGGGCTGGATATGCCTCGGTCGCAGAGCACGATTACGGTCATATCCCTGGGAACCGCCGGAGCCAGTTCTTTGAGCAGTGCCACGGTGGGGTCCATCCAGGAGCCGCGCTGGGTGGCGCGGTGTATGCGCCAGGCCACGGGGATGGCGGAACTGCGGTAGAGCACGCTGATGACGATGGCGGTGGTCTGGTCGCCCTTGAGGGTGGGGTCGATGGCCAGGGCCAAGCGGCCGGAGCACCACCAGGCCAGAACCCATTTGAGCAAAGGGGCGAAGCAGAGGCTTACATCCAGTTCGGTCCGGCAGGGACGGGCCCGGTCGCTACCGTCGTAGAGCCACTCCCGGAGATACTGGCGGAGGTTGTTCCAGCTGTGCCAGGGCGAGAGGGCGGAGGCTACGGCGTTCTGACAGGCGCTGCCGGCGAGGATGGCCCCGCAGACCCACAACACGAGGCCGGCTAATTGTGGCTGGGAGAGGTGCGGTAAATGCTTTTCAATAGTTTGCTCAATCTGATAGGTTTCTCTGGGAAGGCGCATGGGGATCCTCCGGCTTCTGGTTTCGTCACCAAGAAGATGACGGAAACCCCGGCGCCTTTCCAAGCTTCATTCCGAACCAATTTCAGCCGTTACATACCCCTGTCAGCCCCACCCCCCTCCAGCCAATCGGCCAGACGATACAGTCCGCCGTGAACGCGGCGAACTCGCGTACTGGTTGCTGGCAGCGGCCCTCGGGCACCGCCACGAAGTTGCTGCCGGATCCCACGTCTATTCCCGCCGCGTCCAGATTCACTCGGCATAGTTCCGCAGGCAGGCGCTCCCGCCTGCTGCCGGCCTTTCCCGCTGGTCTGGACTTGTCGTTGTGTGCGTTCATCGTCCCATCCGCCGTTGCAGTGTAGGCGTGTCGCAAGAGGGCGCCGCCAAACGGTCACAATCTATCGAACGGGAGCGCCCCCCGTAAGGGCCGTCACCAATGATGTAGCCGTAGGGATCCCCGACCATGCTGACTACCGGGCAATCTGCGCCGTTGTCAATCCGGTCTTTTCCGAACGACACGTCTCGCAACCATCGTACATCCCCATCGTACATCCCCCGCGCTCTCCCAAGTTACTCTCCTCTGCACCGCCCGCAGCGGGCATAACAATGCTGAGTACTAAACTGATACCAAGGTGAAATGCGCATATACGCATATAGAGGAGGGCCATTGACGGTGCCGAACCGTCCTCCCAGGTACAGGTGGAAGAGCTTTACTGTGGCGCTTAAGCCTCTTCATCGCCCCACAAATGTAGATTCCACCTTGGCTTTAGTTTAGGCCTTATTGGGCGCGCAAGCCCGCATGACGGCCAATATCGACTCGATTCCGGGGCGCGCCGGGACGACGCGGACGATGGCGGTGTCCAGACCCTGGGACAAATTACCGAAGGCTTCCGCCGCTCCTTCCGGCTTCCCGTAGTAGCCGACCGTACTCAGCAATTCCGGTGAGAATGCCTCCGCGACCTCATCACGCGCCGCGTTATTCATCCGCATCTCGTCCAGGCCGGCCAGTTCCTCGGTAAAGCCCATGCGCTCGAAATGCGCCCGGTAGCCCAGTCCCCGCTCCCTCGTCGAGGGGACCGTTGCTCCCAGCGCGTATCCCATGGTCGCCTTGGCATACGCGAGCCTACCCGTGTCCACGTCATCGTCAACACAGACCCGGATGTATTCCACCATCTTGACCTCGCTCGGGTCCCGGCCTACGCGGCCGGCGCCTTCGGCGACTCGCTCCCGGCTCCAGGCAATTTGGTCCGGGTTGCACCAATTCAGGCATGCGCCGTCGGCAAGCTCACCGGACAACCGGAGCATTTCCGGTCCCAGCGCACCGAGGTAGACCGGTGTCCGGGGGGGAGGGTCGATGTCGAGCTTGATTCCCCGCAACGTCACGACGTCGCCCTGATAATCGGACTCTTCACCGTTGACCAGGCCTTTCACGGTAATCAGATAATCACGCATCATGGCCAACGCCGAGAGTCTCGGCAGGCCCATCGACTGCCGGGACCTGGGACGGTACGCGCCGCCCGACCCGATGCCCATGTAGAATTTCCCCCCGGTCAACTGGCTCAGTGTGCCGCCGCTCATGGCGAAAGCCACCGGGGAGCGATACATCACCGGTGACACGGCTATCCCCGTTGCCAGGCCCTCCGGGACCACCTCGGCGCTGGCCGCCCAGCGTTGGGCGCAGACCTGGAACATGTCCTGACCGCTGCCTTCGTTGGTCCAAATGCTGGTATAGCCCAGCCGGGCCGCCTCCTGCGATAGTTCCACTTGCTCAGAAGTGGAGAGGCGCAGCCCCCCATCCAGTCCAACTCCAATTTCCATTTTGAATACCTCCGTTATCTAGTACTCAGTCAACCGCCAAATGATAATTACCCAAACCCATTGCGGAGGGGCGGCCAAAGGCCATCGGTACGGCCCTTCGCTTCCAGATCCTTCCAATTTCACGGTTGACTGAGTACTAGTCTTTCGTTTCATGCCTAGACGCTTGGGTAACCCGGCCGCCTCCCATAAAGCGCTCCCAGGACATTCAGTTGCGCTCATCACCCGCAACCGTTAATCTGTCTCATGCCCGGCGCGGTACTCCCATCCGCCGGGTAACCTCTTCCCAACTCAAGCACAGGAGTCCGCAGCCATGGGAATCGTAAGGTTGTATACCGGCGACGACGGCCAATCGCACCTCGAAGAGATGGACCTAGAGTCTCACCCCGACCTGGCAACGCCGCAGTCCACCGCCCACGTGGTCTTCCGGGAGTCGCCCGCCGGGAGTTTTTCCGACTGGCACAACGCGCCCCGGCGTCAGTACGTGATCACACTGGACGGGGAGATGGAGATCGGACTGGGCGACGGCTCGATGCACCGGTTTGGCGCCGGCACTGCCCTCCTGGCCGAAGACCTCACCGGCCAGGGGCACACGACGCGGAACTCTGGTAGCTCCACCCGGCTGTCGGCAACAGTGCCCCTCTCCGAATAGGTCTGCGCCGCAACTAGGCTCGGAAGGGGACCCAAGGTCCCGGAGGGCTACGCCGTACCGGGTCATCACAACTGAAGCGCCATTCTAGCCTGCTGGAACACCGACTCGAACATCATCGGTGTAAGGCGTCCTGTCTGAGTGTTCTGCTGGCTGGGGTGATACGAGCCTATGAGCGTAATTTTGGGGTCCAACTCAGATGATCGTTTCTTGTAGTTTCGCTATCTCGGACATGGGGCAACGGGGATTTCTCAGGACGCTGGATACAGGACTCACCCGACTATACACGGGGGCTTGCTGGCCCGCAACAGAACGGCGCACCGCCCTGAACAACACAGAATCGGCCCAATCAGGAGGTCAAAATGCCCACCGGGGTATCCCTGGAAAAACGCGAGGGGTCAGCCGTTCTCAGCGTTGAAGGGCGCACCGATTTGAACCTCCTCGGACCCACGGTTTTCGAAGCCTTATCTCAGAGGATTGACCAGTGTTGCGAAGACTCCAAGGTCCGCTCCATCGTGCTGCGAGGCTCGGGGGAGCGGGCCTTCTCCGCCGGTGTTGACCTCCATGAGATGAAAGACCTCGCTCCGCTCGAAGCGGAGTCTTTTATCCGCACCCTCCACACGGCGGCTCGGAAGCTGCTAACTGCTCCTGTCCCTGTTGTGGCGGCGGTGCGGGGACCATGCCTGGGAGGAGCTTTGGAATTGGCCTTGGCTTGCGACATTCGCATCGCGACCGAAGACGCGATATTTGGTCTGCCGGAGGTCAGGGTGGGCCTGCCGTCGGTCATAGAAGCCTCTCTGCTGCCGCGCATGGTGGGTCTGGGAAGGACCAGAGCAATGTTATTGACCGGAGAGAGCATCGACGCGGAAGAGGCGTTGCGGATCGGACTGATCGACCGACTGGTTTCCAACGCCGAACTTGACGGGGCGGTCTCGGGAACGGTGAATGGGTTTCTGGGAATGAGCCCGTATGTACTTTCGACCCAGAAAGAGATTGTCGCCAAGTGGCTGGAGATGGGGGAGGAAGAGGCAGCGGAGTACAGCATCAAGGCATTTGCCCTCTGCTTCGCCACGTCGCATCCCCACGAGGCAATGACCGCATTCCTTGAGAAACGCCCACCCAGATTCAAGACGCCGCTTTGATCCAACAGCTATTAAATCCAGAGAGACTAAGAGGGGGACATCATGCCTGAAGGGACCGACCTGTTCGAGATAATTCGCAGCACACGGGCCATGAGGCGGCTCAAGCCGGACCCGGTGCCCGACGAACTGGTGCGAAAAATCCTGGAATCCGGTGTTTGCGCCGCCAGCGGGGGGAACAACCAACGGTGGCGGTTCATGGTAATCAAGGACCGCGCCATCAAGGAGAAAGTGCAGCAGTGGTACCAAAAGGCCTTCGACGAGATGGTGGGCCCGCGCTACAGGGGCAGCGAGCCGCCTCCGGGTTCCAGCCCTGGGCGGTACCGGCGCCAGCACGACGCGGTGGAATACCTGACCGAGCACTACCACGATGCCCCCATCTGGATCGTGGCCTGTCAGGACGACGGCGGCGGGACGCCTTCCCGGTCGTCCGGCGCATCCATCTACCCCGCCGTGCAAAATATGTTGCTGACGGCTCGGGCCCTGGGCCTCGGAGCTACCCTGACTACCCGGCACCTGCGCCACGAGAAGGAAGTCGAGGAGATTCTGGATCTTCCACCGGGAGTCCACTCCTACGCCATCTTGCCCATTGGCTATCCGATGGGCAACTTTGGGCCGGTCCGCCGTGGCCCCTTGTCGGACGTCGTATACCAGGACCGCTGGGGAGAGGCCTTCCCGGACCTGGACTAGCCGAATCGGTCCCCAGCTTACCCGTTCCGGGAGGTCATGGGGACAATAGCCGACTAAACTAAAGCCAAGGTGAAATGTACATATCGCTGGACCGCACTATCGGTGCCCACCCAGCTGGGGCCTACAGGCGATATGAGGTGCCGTGGAGTCCTTTCGGTCATCGTCAAGCTCCCCGAAATGCACATCCCACCTTGGTATCAGTTTAGCATCGGCCGGGCTGCCGTGCGTGGTTATGGGCCTGACAATTAGATGTGCGACCAAGGTCTTCGTGGCCTCCTCAGGAGCACCAGCAAGAGAAGGAAATGCCGGTTCTGAAAGCGGCTAGCCACCCGCAATCCCCACCAGAATGTCGGCCAGTTCCCCGGGATGGCTGATCATGGGGTCGTGGCCCGAACCGAGGTGATAAGTGTTCCACCCAGCGGCGCGAACGCGTTCCGCCACGGGCTGGAAACCAGCCTCCTCGCCGCCGATGAAGCTACGGGGAATACTGAGGGCAGCGGGATTCCCTATGCGTACCCTTCCGGCCATGGCTGCGGCAGGCTGCGGCGTCACCTTTGCCAACATCCAGTCCCTGTCATCTGGATCGGGAATACCCCAACGGCGTCCGATCTCTTCCGGGGACGCGGGCGCCGGCAGGTAGCCCTCCCCCCGTTTGATGCACCCGTTCACCCACTCGGCAAACTCCGGCCCTCGCACGGGCACGAGCTGGTCTGCCATGCACTCGCCGTCGGCCGGGACCACTCCGTTGACGTAAACCAGGTGCGCAAGGCGCTCGGGACAGATTTCGGCGACGCCGGTTATGACCATCCCTGCGTAGGCGTGGCCCACCAGTATGACGTCTTTCAGCGACTCATACTCCAGGAGTTGGGCTATGTCGCGGATATGCAGGTCGAGGTCCAGCTGCGCAGGGTCGAGCATCCCGGTCAGGTGGACCCGTTCGCCCAGCCCGCTCAGGGTGGGGGTGTACACGGAAGCGCCCGACCCAAGGAGAAACGGGGTGAGCTTGCTCCAGCACCAGCCACCATGCCATGCCCCATGCACCAGGACAAAGGTTGCCAAATTACTTCTCCCCGAAGACGTATGGTTCGTCAATGGCTTTGAATTGGGTTGGGTAGAATCGACAATTCGGGCCAATAGACGGGCCAATAGAAGAATAGAAATGACCGGTGGCCGAGCCACCTGGGCCACCAACGCTAGAGTACCCTTACGGAGGAAAGCAGGCAATGAGTTTAGAGGACATCGAACGCAGGCTTCGAGCCCTGGAAGACGTAGAGCAGATCAAGCGCCTCAAAGCCCGATACTGCACTTACTGCGACGCCAACTATGATGCCGACAAAATCGCCAGCCTGTTCGTCGAGGACGCGATTTGGGACGGCGGCATACGGGGCAAAGCTGAAGGGCGCGATGGAATCCGCAACTTCTTCGTCGACGCTTTGAAGAGGCTGCCCTTCGCCATTCACATGGTGATGAATCCCCTCATCGAGGTGAATGGGGACACTGCCACCGGCATCTGGTACCTGTTCCAGGCGTGCACCTACGCCGAGGGCGACCGGGCGGTATGGGGCTCGGCAAGGTACGACGAAGAGTACGTCAGGGTAAACGGCGTCTGGATGTTCAAACACCTGAAGCTGACGTCCCACTTCTGGACCCCCTTCGACGAAGGGTGGGTCAAGTCCAAATTCGTGTAGGCAGGCCGGTTATGGGTCAGATGGACGGAATGGTCGCAATCGTCACCGGCGCCAGCCGGGGACTGGGGCGGGCCATCGCCAGGGAGTACGCCAGGGAAGGCGCAAGCGTCGCGATTTGCGCCCGCAGGCAGTCCCCGACCGGCCTGGCCGGGACCCTCGAAGAGACGGTCATGGAAATCAGGAGCGCCGGCGGAGAGGTCTTGCCCATCGACTGCGACGTAACCGACGAGTCTCAGGTCGCAGCCGGGCCGTGCTTCCGACAATGATGGAGCAGGGGCGGGGCAGCATCATCAACCTCGGTTCCAGGATGGCCACCGACCCCAACCAGGGCGGCGGCGTCCTCTACAGCGCCAGCAAAGCGGCGGTCCACATGTTCAGCCTCTGCTTGGCCGAAGAAGTGCGCGACTACAATATCGCGGTCAACATCCTGAGCCCCGGCGCGCTGCGCAGTGAGGGCTCCGCGGCGCTCCCGTGGGCGCAGCGCGATTGGCAGGACAGGGTGGACCCCAGCGTCGTCGGTCCCTGCGCCGTCTACCTTGCCCTGCAGGACGCCAGCACCTTTACCGGGCAACTGGCGGCCCGGGCCGACTTCGGCACAACCTGGGGGCCGGGCGTCGGGTGACGTCCTCCCTCATCCTGGGCCGGATCGACAATCCGGCCTCCTCAGTCATCGGGGGCTGGCAATTGCCGATCCGCGCCAATAGTCCAACCGCTTTGAAATGATAAGTGGTTTTTTCATCCAGGGTCGCTCTCAGATGCTTGCGGGATCACCCCTGCGGCCAAATTGCCCATCATTGCAAAATTTTCGTACTACCAGGACCTGACAGAACGTCAGGTTCTGGGCGACCTAGAAGCAGGCCCCAGTCGGCCTCTGCCTCCGCTACAGGGGCTCAAGGTCTCGCATAGGCTACCCATTTTCTTGCTGTGCCCTTGAGACGGTTTCGCAGTTGTTTCTCTGCTTGACCTAAAAGCGCAATCTTTGGACACCCCGGCGGACCCCAGGGCCGGGGCGCACTCCGACAGTTTGACCGGATTTCGCACTTATGCGGAACAAATATCCGTCGAAGCAGTAGGCAGGGTGGTATTCTCAAAAATGGCGTATCCAGGGCGCATCCAAAAGCTCGGTGCTGGTGTGGTAAGAATTGTGGGAAAACATCTTCTTAACTCGGATTACCGCTCTTATTTACGCTGCGAAATCCGATAGTACTAGTCCCGCCCTCTCCGCCAGACCAATGTCCCACGATATTCTGTAAGGCCCCATAACCCCCCTTTCCTTGCTCAGAAAGCCCAGAAGTTGGCCTTGCAAGTCCCCATGTAACTGTCCAGACTTGGTGATGTAAGCGGCGGAGTTAAAGTGGACCACGCGGGCGGATCGACTGACTGATTTGGGGCGGTTGAAAAATGTACCGTCTGCCGCCATCCATAGGTTGGAAGTAGAACTTATGGATGGTGGGATGGATGTTCCAGGTGGACGTGCACCTGCGGGTCCGACGAGGGGTGATGGTGGAGGGGATGAGCATTCGGGAAGCCTCCCGGGTGTTCGGTTTGCACCGGGACACGGTGCGCAAGATGCTGGCCTACTCGGCGCCGCCGGGCTACCGGCGGCAGACTTCTCCCCGGCGCCCCAAGCTGGAGCCCTACACCGGCGTCATCGACCGCATCCTGGATGATGATCACCGGGTCCCCAGAAAGCAGCGCCACACGGCCCAGCGCATCTTTGAGCGGCTCAGGGACGAGTACGGGTTCGGTGGGGGATACACCACGGTCAAGGACTACGTGAGGGAGCATCGGCGGCGGACGCAGGAAATGTTCGTGCCGCTCTCCCACGCGCCGGGCCACGCCCAGTGCGACTTCGGCGAGGCTCTGGTCGTAATCGGCGGAGTACAACAGAAGGCCCACTACTTTGTCCTGGACCTGCCCCACAGCGACGGATGCTTCATCAAGGCCTACCCGGCGGAGACCACCGAGGCCTTCCTGGACGGCCACGTCTCGGCCTTTGCCTTCCTGGGCGGGGCGCCCCAGAGCATCCTCTACGACAACACCAAGCTGGCGGTGGCCCGGATCCTGGGGGACGGCCGGAGGAAGCGCACCCGGGCCTTTACCGAGCTCCAGTCCCACTACCTGTTCGAGGACCGGTTCGGCCGCCCTGGGAAGGGCAACGACAAGGGGAAAGTCGAAGGCATGGTGGGCTACGTGCGGCGGAACTTTCTGGCGCCCATACCGTCCTTCGAGAGCTTCACCGCGCTGAACGCCCACCTGGAGGGGCGCTGCCTGGAACGGATGGACGCCAGGCTCCGGGGCCACACCGAGACCATCGGCCAGCGGATGGAGCGGGACCTGGAGGCCCTGCTGCCCCTGACTGCCGTGCCCTACGACGCGTGCGACAAGCAGGCGGGCCGGGTGAGTTCCCTGTCGTTGGTGCGGCACCGGACCAACGACTACTCGGCGCCGGTGGCCTACGGGCGCCGGGACGTGCTGGTGCGAGGCTATGTGGATGAGGTGGTCATCAGCTGCGGCTCGGAGATCATCGCCCGGCACCCCCGCTCCTATGAGAGAGACGACTTCTTCTACGATCCCATCCACTACCTGCCTCTCCTGGAGCAGAAGACCGGCGCCCTGGACCAGGCGGCTCCGCTGCAGGGGTGGGACCTGCCCGAGGAGTTCGGCACACTGCGCCGGTTGCTGGAGTCCCGGATGGGACGCAGGGGCAAGCGGGAATTCGTGCAGGTGCTGAGACTGCTGGAGACCTTCTCCGGGCAGGAGGTGCATGCCGCGGTGAAAGATGCCCTCCGCCTGGGAGCTCTCAGCTTCGATGCGGTAAAGCACCTGGTGATGTGCCGGCTGGAGGGACGGCCTCCCCGCCTCGACCTGGAGCTCTACCCCTACCTGCCCAGGGTGCGGGTCAGCACCACCTGCGCGGGAGACTACATGACCCTGCTGTCGGGAAAGGCCGCATGAACGACCGTCCCACGCTGCTGCTGGAACACCACCTGAAGGAGTTGAAGCTGCCCAGCTTTCTCCGTGAGTACGGAAAGCTGGCCGCCCTGTGCGCCGCCGAGGGAGTGGACCATCCCAGCTACCTGCTCCGGCTGGCCGAACTGGAACTCATCGAGCGCCACCAGCGCATGGTGCAGCGCCGGATCAGAGCGGCGCGATTCCCCGCCGTCAAGAGTCTGGACACCTTCGACTTCCTGGCCATCCCCTCGGTGAACAAGGTCCTGGTGGCAGAACTGGCCCGCTGCGAATACATCCAGCGCCGGGAGAATGTCATCGCTGTCGGCAACAGCGGCGCCGGCAAGACCCATGTCGCCCTGGGGTTGGGCCTGCCCGCCTGTCAGCGGGGGATGTCGGTGGGCTTCACCACCGCCGCCGCCCTGGTCCACGAACTGATGGAGGCCCGGGACGAGAGACGCCTGCTCAACCTCCAGCGGCAGATGTCCCGCCTCGGCCTGCTGATCATCGACGAACTGGGCTTCGTGCCCCTGTCCCCCACCGGGGCGGAACTGCTCTTCGAAGTCTTCAGCCAGCGCTACGAGCGGGGCTCCATCCTGGTCACCACCAACCTCCCCTTCGACGAGTGGACCCAGGTCTTCGGGTCTGAGCGCCTCACCGGAGCGCTGCTGGACCGGCTCACCCACCACGTCCACATCCTGGAGATGAACGGCGACAGCTACCGCCTCAAGCACAGCCGGCAGAATGCCCCATCCCAGGCCTCGGAAGAACCGGAAGACTCCTAGCTATCTCCTCCTGTCCCTGAAGGATCCCCCTGCTTGCTACTCCCCCTGGACTCCCTTGTCATCGTACCAGTGGGACAATTTCTCTCCGCCGCAGTGGTACACCTTGTCGACGCCCTTGACATGGTGAGGTAAATTGGTTTCAGCCAAGGCTTTAAGGCAACTGCCAATTTTTTCCAGGGGGTTTGGGGGATAAATCCCCCAACGTAACCCAACCCCCATATTCCGCCATCAGCCACTCTGCCCCCCAACCCTGAACAGTTACGTTCCCATAACGTCCTTACAATCCCAGAAATTCTGTGGTAAATATTGTTGGATAAGCGGGGGATGGAACAGCCCTCAAATAACTGCGGCCCAGGCCATACCCTTGCTGACCGGCATAGAGACCGGCTATGTAATCGCGGACAAGGGGTACGAAAGCAACAGGATACTGGCCTTTATCCGGTCCAGGGGCGCCACAGCGGTCATACTGCCCAAGAGGAACCGAAGGGGCCCTTGGGAATATGACCAAGAACTATACCGTGAACGCAACCTGATCGCACGGGCCTTCAACAAACTGAAGCGCTGGCGGCGAATCGCCACTCGATACGACCGGAGGCATCTACTTCCCCTCAGCCCTCTATCTGGTCGCCTCAGTCATCTGGGGTTAGCAATTGGTTAACCTCCGAATCGGCAAAAATCTTAACCGGTCTAACCCGTTACCTCACCGTCACCTTCTGCGATATTGATGGTGTCCGCTCGGAAGTCGACCCGGGCATCAATGGATGTCGGGAACGTCTCCAACTCGGGACTTTGGAGAATGCGTTGTATGCAGGCAGGGCTGCCGCCGACATAGGTATCCAGCAAGTCGATGTCGGTGGCGACGAACCACGACCGGTCGTCGGGCCACCACAGGTTCGGCGTCTGCCAGTAGCCCCCCTCGTCCGTCAGGTCCAGAACGGCATCCAGCTGGCCGGTGAACACCACGTAGCCACGATGGGGCAGGCAAATCCTGGGCACGCGCTCGTAGCCGGACCCCAGAAAGGCGTAACCGCGCCAGAAACCGAAGTAGCAGCGTTCCGGTGACGTGGTGAAGTCCCGCAGGATTCCAGACAACACCAGTGTCTCATGCTCCGGAAGCCGCCCGACGCGGGGAGCATAGGCCCAGTCAGGGCACCCGTAGGGATCGTCAAACCCGCCCAGGCGGCCGAACTGCATCAGGGGATGCGCCGTCTTCCCGGTGCGGGCTGCTACTTCGGCCCAGCGAAGCGGCGATTCATCATCCCGGGACTCGGCGGGGTGGAGCACCCGTGCGTAGCCCGCCAAGCCCTCGGGCATGATGTTCCCCAACTGTAAACCACCCGTGTTGCTCTTCCCCCAGGGCCGGACACGTTCCTCAACCCATTGGCACTCTGCCACATCTCCCATCAACCGGACGGAAGGGGGCGGCACGCCAAACGGTGAGGTACGGCCACCTGGGTCCGAATCCCTTCCCAGATAGCTGTCATACTCGCTCATCACTGGCTCTCCTGCTCATCACTGGCTCTCCTGTGGGGCGGCGGTCTGGCGTCGGCATCCACAAGGGGCTAATCGCGAAGCCGATGGTGTGTCAAGGCCCTGCCATATGCTTTGGAGGTAAGGCACGAACCGCTGGTCGGAAATATCCTCACCCAAAGCATCCTCAAGGAGCCGGACACGGACATAGGGATCACCCTCTTGCCCAGCATCTTCGTAGCCGGGGAAATCTCCGGGCAGGGCGTAGAAGTCGAACATGGTCGTGAAGCGTGCACGGGAATTGTGGTCTTCCCTCATCTAACGTTCTATGTCCCTTTTGCCCGGACGTATCCTTGGATACCTCCACTATACTTTCGGCAGCTCCTTCGTTTCGTCTGAACACACCGAGCGTCAACCAAGCTGGGCCGACTGGGGTTGCGGATTTGGCGAAAGGGATCGGCACGTTCGGATGCTTTCCGGCGTTGGCCGTGGGGCAAGCCGATGAATTCACCGGGAGTGGCAGGCTAAATCATCGGGAATTATGTGGTATATAATTGTCCCCGCCAGTCTCAATAACTCTTAATGCAAGCTTACTTACCGTACACTTACTTACCGTACAATCGTGGCGGAGGGAGTGTCCGCAGGACGGATTACTTCTACGCACCGTACAATACCTCTACGAACTATCAGTTACGGATATATAAGCACGTATTAGTCTCAATTAACCGATATCGATGTCTGCTTAGGTCCGCCAAGGGTCTTTACAGTCCGGCTCATTCTGGTATATAAAATGGTATATATTTCTGGAGGTGCCGGATGTCAGGAAACCACCACCAGCAGTCTTTGTCAGCCGCCTTCGTCCGCACTGTCTCAAAACCGGGCATGTACTCCGACGGCCACGGCCTCTACTTGAGGGCGGAACAATCGGGAACCAAACAGTGGGTCCTACGCGTAACCATAGACGGCAAACGCAGCATGATGGGTCTCGGAGGATTCCCGACTATTTCTCTTGCGGATGCCCGGGAACTGGCTGCCGATAACCAACGCCTCATCCGACAGGGCCGGAACCCTCTGTCCGAGAAGCGGCAGGCTGCCCTGGAGCGTAGTCGTCCCGCCGTCCCCACCTTCGCCGAAGCCTCCGAGCGGGTCATCGAGATGCGCCGCCCCACCTGGAGCAACGCCAAGCACGCGTCCCAGTGGACCAATACCCTGGCCACCTACGCCCATCCCCTGATCGGAAGAAAACCGGTAGATGAGATAACCACCGCCGACGTGCTGGCGGTGCTGGCGCCCATCTGGACGGTGAAGACCGAGACGGCCAGCCGGGTGCATCAGCGGTTGCAAACCGTCTTCGATTGGGTGATCGCGCAGGGATGGCGGTTGGACAACCCGGCGGGCAAGGCGATTATCCGGGCCCTGCCCCGTGTCTCCCGCTTGAAGCGTCATCACACGGCCCTTCCCGTTGCCGAAGTTCCGGCGGCTTTGCGGACGGTCCGAGAGTCCACCGCCGACCTGGCGACCAGACTGGCCTTCGAGTTCCTGGTTCTCACGGCAGCCCGGTCCAACGAGGCTAGGCTGGCCACCTGGCCCGAGATGGACCTGGAGTCCGCCACCTGGAAGGTGCCAGCGGAGCGGATGAAGGCCAGGAGCAAGCACGAGGTTCCACTGACCCGGCGCGCCCTGGAGATCCTGTCCGAGGCCCGGGAGTTGGATGGACGGGACAGCGGCCTGGTGTTCCCGTCCGCAGGCCGTGGCAAGGCCCTGTCCGACATGGCCCTCACGGTGCTGCTGAGACGGCTGGGGATTCCCGCCGTACCCCACGGGTTCCGCAGCAGCTTTAAGGATTGGTGCACGAAGCTCGGACGGGGCGATGACCGGTGGCTTCTGAGCGAGGCGGCGCTGGCCCACAACTTGGGCAATTCCACCCAGATCGCCTATGCCAGGGATGACCTCATCGAGTTGCGCCGCCCGTTGATGGATCAATGGGCCGAGTTCCTTTCCGGACCTTAAGAATTCCATCTTGGATTCGGCCCTCGGCGGGATTCACCGAATTTCCCGTTGGCCCTTTTGTCATCCAGCCCCTTAGCTCGGGACAAGGCCGAGCTAAGAGGTGGTGTCCAGGGACTTCACGTAGGCAACCACATGGGATCTCCGGTGGCGCCGGGCCCGTTTGCCGACTTTTAGGATCGGGCCGAACTTGCCTGCTTTTCTCAGTACATAATACGTAGTTTTTGACACTTTCAGCATTGCCATGACCTCGGCGATTTTCATTAGCTGCGGATCTTCTGCCTGCATTCGGCACACCCCTCGGGGACGCCGGAGCCACGGGGCTTTGGTACAGCGCTTGCACTGCAGGCCGAGTCCCGTTAATGAACGGGGTTGAAGTGAATTACCCTTGTCAGGGGTGAGGTTGCCTTTGAAAGGCGAACCAGTGTAGTTGTTGAGGTGGTAGAGAGGTGCTGCCTCAGGAGAGGTTGAGTGTTAGTTTCGCGCCCCGAAGGAGCGAGTCATCATCGCTTTTGAGCGACTAGAAATTATTTTTATTGCCCGTTTCCGACATCCTCCCTTTTAGGTTACCCTCCCAGTATATCACATCGGGTCCGACGATGGCTGGGAAGCTTTGACGAAGGTCAGGGCAGCGTTTTCTGCCGATGCCCGGGCAACAAGTCATCCTTTTGTCCGGAAAGTGCGGGCCTATCGACCACGGTTTTTATGTTTAGGAACACTGTTTGGGGATGCAGATGTGCCGCCCGTGCTCTTGGGAAGACACGAGCGTGAACGAGGTCTTCGCGGTACTTGAGATCGATGACCGGTTCGAGTCCACTACGGTGGGCCTGAGTGTACAAAATCAAGAACCGGGGCCGACTCCGACGTCAGCTCGGCCTGGTCCTCAACGATTTCAATGCGCTTGACGAAGTTGCGGATGAGCGCCTTCCGCTCCGGGAATGGTCCCTTCTGGAGGAACTCTCGGAAGTCGGCCACATACCGCTTGATTTCCTTCGTGGTGGGCGCAGGTCCGCCCGCCTCCGCTCTAGCTGGGCCTCGGTATCCTCCCTGGCCGCCGTAAGCTGGTCCTGGCGGCTCTTCAGGGCCAGGATGCGGGGCGACAGCACCTCGATGGGCAACTGCCTAGTTTCCAGGGCCTGGTAGAGGTTCTCCAACCGGCACTCCACGTCGGCAAGCTCCGCTCCGATGGCCTCCAGTTGCCCGTCGATCTCACCGGCCACGGTGTCGATCTCCTCGGCCACCAGGGTCACCAGCTCGGTGATGGTCTCCTCGGTGAGAATCCGCTCCCTGACCTTCCCGATGATGAAGTCCTCCAGCTTGGTTGCGTTAAGGTAGCGGGCGGTACAGGCCCCGGCGCCCTCGCGGAACAGGCTGGCGCAGACGTAGTAGGCGAACTGGCCGCTTTGGCCCCTGGCTGGCGTAGGGCTTGCCGCACACCCCGCAGCGGAGCAGCCCGCTGAGCAGGTACTTGCTGCCCACGTTTCCGGGGCGCACCACCGTGGGCACCCGCTCCCGCAGTCCCTTCTGCACCAGGTCGAAAGTCTCGCGGGACACCAACGCGGGCCAGGCGTTTTCAACCCTTACCGGCTCCCCCGCCTTCTCGTCCCTGCTTTTGACGCCCCAGACGGCGGTGCCGGTGTAGGACTCGTTGGTCAGCAGGTAGCGGAGGACGTTCTTCTGCCAGCGTTTGCCCTTGTTGGTGATGCCCCGGTTGTTCAGGCCCTTGCAGATTTCCTTCAGCCCGTTGCCCCGGCGGGAACTCTCGAATATCTCCTTGACGATGGGAGCGGCCACCGGGTCAACCTCCAGGGTGGGGCGGTCCCTCACCCCGTCGCTGACCTTGATGCGGTTGTAGCCGAAGGGAGCCCTGGAGGCCAGGAAGTAGCCCCTTGAGGCCGATTCCCGCATCCCCCCGGACAGCCTCTTGGGCAAGCTTATCAGTTATCTAACTGATGTTACGCAGCCTTGAGGAGTTGGAGTTCGTCAAAGGCATGGCGGATAGCCTTGACATATATCCGGGTTCTCAAGGCAAAATGATTCATCTGGTGTGCCACGCTGATCCATTCCAGACGACAGGCCGAGTAGATAGCCATGAAGCAGTGGTTGCTTTGAGTTCGGACTGTCTTCGCCGGCGACTTGGCCAGCGCGGCGTTGCCCTTGAGCGTCTGGTGAAACGTCTCCACTTTCCACCTTTTCTGGTAGATCGCTTTGATGGTCTCGCTTTCACCGTCCAAGTCGCCGCCAGCCAGATACAGCGTTCCGGCGCTGCCACCTCGGTTCTTAAAGACCTGGCGAAGCAGCAGGACCGGAAAGTCCAGTCCCCGCAGCCATCCGCGCACCGGTTGACCTTCCGGCAGGTCCAGCGTGTCTATCCGGTAAAGCCGCCCTGAAGTTTCGCTTCATAGCTCAATGCTGCCGTCCGGTTGGATTTGAGCGCGATGATGAACTTCTTGCCCAGGCCCTGGTGTATGAAACTCAGATTCTCTTTGGACGAAAACCAGCTGTCTGCCAGAATATAGCGATACTCCAGCCGGTTCTGCTGACAGACCTGCGGCATCCGGCGCATCAGTTCGTTCTTGGAGACCTCGCTCCGGCGCTTGAGCCGGCCGGTGTTCTCATCCTCGAACACAATGGGCTTGCGGATGATTTCGTATGCCACCGGCAGTGTCACACCCTGAGCGTGGTAAACGCAGTTGAGGATGTTGATGCCCTTGAGCGTTCGGTTCTTGCTGGGGTCGAAGTGCCAGCTGACTATCTCGTTCTCGTCCGTATGTGGCTTTTCCTCGATGGTGTCGTCGAATATGAGCGCGCCATCGGGTTGTGCTATCTTTCTCACCATGGGCTTGACCTGCTGCCAGAGGGTCCTGGAGTCGTAGACTTCCCTGGACAGGAGGCGTGTTATCCGGTCATGGCTGACTTCCCCTTCCAGCATGTCGGACAGGCCGGTGGCGGTCGTCGCTCCAAAGGAACTCAGCAGGTAATCGCTGTAGAGTTCGGTCAGTTCTTTGTTCATGGCTCAAAGATAGCAGTTTCTTCAGCCTGTGCGTAAGGTCAGTTATTCATGACTTGTGAGCCGCTGGCGGGCTGGAGGCACGTGGCAGTGACGGAGCGTCGCACCATGGAAGACTTCGCCCATCAGATGCGCTGGCTGGCCGATGCTGCTTACCCTGAAGCGGAGAAGGTCCGGGTGGTGCTGGATAACCTGAACACCCATAGGCACGCCTCCTTGTACCAGACCTTTGAGCCAAAGGAGGCCAGACGGGTGATCCAACGGCTGGAGTTTCACTATACTCCCAAGCATGGAAGCTGGCTCAACATGGCAGAGATTGAGTTCAGCGTCTTCAGCAACCAATGTTTGAATCGCCGTATCGAAGATGAGGAGACCCTCAAACGCCAAATTGCCGCCTTGGAGACCGAACGAAATCAGGCTGCGGCAACCATCGACTGGAGGTTCTCTACCAACGATGCCCGTAACAAGCTTCGGCGTATCTATCCATCGGTTTCACACTGACCCGGTACTAGAATCTTATCCGTCCGGGCCAGGATCGTGAGGCGTATTTGCCTCGGTGTTCGGCAGAAACCTTATCCCACGCAGGAGCGAAAGAGGATTGACAAGCACCGAAGACCGGCAATAAGCTCCAACTACCCTGTTCGGAACCTGCTGGTCGGCCGATATGGAGAATGCCGGTTTATAATTGGAGAAATCCCAGAACGTCCTATCCTCAGCGGAATCAGTTAAAACTGGGAGATCCTATGTTAGAAGACGAAGCATTAAAGGAGGGCCCATGAAATATGACGTTGTTATCGTCGGTGGGGGAGCGGCTGGATCGGTATTGGCCAGCAGATTGGCTGAAAACGCGAATACCTCCGTTCTGTTGCTGGAAGCCGGGCCAGATTATCCTGATCCAGCCTATCTTCCGGACGAGATAAAGTTCGGCCACACAAGTTTTGCAGAATCCCCAGACTCGGAACATAACTGGGCCCTGCGGGGAACGATCACCGAGGAGCAAGGGGAGATCCACGTAGCGCAGGGCAAGGTGATCGGAGGAGGGTCGTCCATCAACGGTCAGGCAATGCAAAGGGGGTTACCTGAGGATTTCGACTCCTGGTCTGGTATGGGCAACGATGAATGGTCTTATGACAAGGTACTGCCTTACTTTAGAAAATCTGAGCACGATCTCGACATTCGGGATGATTTTCATGGAACCGACGGACCGATGCCAGTAAGGCGTCGTCAATCCGGGCCCTGGACAGACATCCAAAAGGCCTTCCACGCAGCCTGTTTGGAGGTGGGTTATGGGGCAGTCGAGGATACCAATGGCCCGAACCCCTCGGGCGTTGGCGTGTGGCCCTCGAACAACCTGGACGGCTGGAGGATGAGCGCTGCTATCACTCACCTAAATCCCATGCGCCACCATCTTAACCTTACGGTGAGGGGAGGGGTTTTCGTCAGGAAGGTATTAATCAAGGATCTAAAGGCCGTCGGTGTGGAAGTAGAAAGCGGAGGCGAGATTTTCAACGTTGAAGCAGACCGGGTTGTGTTGAGCGCTGGGGCTATCAAGTCGCCCCACCTGCTCATGCTATCGGGAATCGGCCCCAATGACCAACTTCAACAATTTGGGATACCTCTCGTTCATGAGCTTCCCGGAGTGGGACAGAACCTATTTAACCACCTGAGCGCCCAGATTACCTTTAAAGTCAAAGAC
This sequence comes from Dehalococcoidia bacterium, assembly GCA_965262735.1. Taxonomy (GTDB): domain Bacteria; phylum Chloroflexota; class Dehalococcoidia; order Lucifugimonadales; family UBA3495; genus CATOSK01. The sequence goes on from CBDHFS010000002.1 coordinate 2,453,738, forward strand.
GGAATGACCCTGGCTGCTGATGCCGATGCGGCGCGCTTTTGTTTACACTACACCTCCCACGGGTCCAGCGAAGCCAATGATATGTTGCTGAGGACCACCCCAATGGTTGACGAACGGCCGGAGCGCGTCCCCGGTTTCCGGACCAAGTACCTGAACGGTGAAGTTCCCCCGGACCGGGTGGCGCGAATCTCGTGCACGCTCGGGCTACCCGACGGCTCAGGATACGTCAGGCTTGCGTCTGCCGATCCCTCAGTGCAGCCGGCCTTTAACTACCGCTATCTTCAGCATCCAAACGACATTCGTCGGGTGAGGGAAGGCGTGCGAATGGCGATTAGATTCCTTGAATCCAATGCGTATAAAGACGTGGCCGATTACCGGCTCCACCCAACGGATGACATTCTGGCCGACGACGACGCTTTGGACCTCTATATACGCCAAACCGTTGGAACAGCCAGGCATGTGTCCGGCACATGCAAGATGGGCCCGGATTCAGACCCAATGGCGGTTGTTGATCAATACTGCAGCGTCAAGGGAGTAAAGGGGTTGTCGGTGGTCGATGCGTCGGTGATGCCGCGGGTTACAAGGTCAGGTGGTAGCCATGCAACGGTTGTCATGATAGGGGAACGTGCCGTCGACTGGATTGCGTCGGCTTAACCCCGCCTTACCGCTGTCTGAAATCTATGGTCTAAGACGGAGGGTTCGTAACGACTGCTTCATCATGTTAAGCTTGGCCGTCGCTTCCCAGATAGGCGGCCATGGCAAGAGCGCCGGGAATCGAGTCACTGGGATGACCACCCACACCAATATCGTTATAGTCCAGATACCGCACCATCACTGAATTGGCAAAACCAGTCATATCCGGTGAGCTGTTATCCTCGGCGCCCAATATGCGGAATTGCCAAGTGCTCGTGACGGTTCTGGCCAGCTGAGTAGCAATCTTAGCTGGCTAGGACAGGTAGCCCCCCATAGCACAAGCTAAACCAAAGCCAAGGTGGGGTGTCCATTTCGGGGGTCTTGAAGACGATCTCAAGGACTCCACGGCGCCTCACATCACCTTTATGCCCCAACTGGGGGCGACCGGCGGTGCGGTCTGGCGATATGTACATTTCACCTTGGTATCAGTTTAGGGCGGCTATCTCGGGCGCGGTGGTGTTGGGCGCCGCGGCCTGCATTGGCCTGATAAGCTCGCCCCTGGCCGTGCTGGCCATCCCCTGCGCCTATCTTATTGGCCTTACGGTGGCTTCCATTGCTCTGATTTTGACGGCCACTGCCAGCACCATAGGCGCGATGAACAACTTCTTCACCGTGTTCATAATCCCAATGTTCTATGTGAGCGGAGTCTTCTTTCCCCTGGACCACGTGCCGCACACAGTCAAGATGCTCTCCTGGGCATTGCCCCTGACCCCCGCCGCGGCCCTGACGAGGGGACTGGTATCGGGCGACTTCACGTGATTAATGGTGCTGTGGGCGCTCCAACTATTGGCTATTTCGGTTGTGGCCCTCTGCGTGGCGTCCTTCTTCATGCACCGCCGCCTCATCAAGTGACTGCCAGCGTCATGGCCACCTGCTTGTAGTCTTCCAGTCTGGGGAGCAGCAGTGGCAGGTCGACACCAACTCTGCGATATTCTTCGATCCGTTCCTTGCACCGCTCAGGCGGACCGACGACGTAGAACGAGTCCACCATGTCGTCGCTTATGAGGCTGACCGCGTCCCGCCCACCGTCCTGATTCACCGACTCCCGGAGCGCGGGCAGTATGGACGGATCATAGCCACCCTTCTCCAGCAGAATCTCACCGACGTCGGTTTCGTCCAGCAGCCGCACTACCCGCGACTTGAGGCTTTCCAACATGCCCGCGGGGTCGTCGGTCGGGCGCACCACTAACATACAAGCGATGTCCACGTCGGCAGGGTCACGCCCCGTCTCACGTGCGGCCCTCCGCACTTCGTCCACGGCGTAGCTGATGTAGGTTGTGGGAGTATAGGCGTTTAGCAGCACGCCATCTGCGACCGCGCCCGCCAGCCGCAGCGCCCTGGGACCTATCGCCGCGAGATAGATTGGGAGCCGGTCTTGTACGGGCAAGGTCGCAAGCCCCACGTTGGCCAGATTGAATTGGCCTCCTTCGGAAGTTACAGGACTGCCCGACAGCAGGGCGTGCACGGTCTCAACCGTCTCTTTGAGGCTGGCACGGGGGTCGCGGTACGGTATCCCCATCCGGTACTGGACCACCCAACTGTCGCTCCTGCCAAGGCCAAGCAAGAACCTCCCCCCGGAGATGCGGTCGAGGGTGGCCGCCGACATTGCGGTCAGCGCCGGATTTCGCGCAAAGGGGTTGACCACTCCCACGCCCAGCTTAATATCATGGGTCGTGGCGGCCAGAAAACCCAGCATGGGGAAGGTCTCCTCGTGGAAATACCGCTCGGTGACCCACAAGGACTCACACTCGTAGCCGCAGCGTTCGGCAGTCTCGGCGTACTCCTTCAGCTCCCCGCCGCTGTCGATGCCGTGGTAGAGCACAATCCCTTGCCTGGCCATAGCCCCGCCTCCCTTCTCCTAAACTGAAGCCAAGGTGAAATGTACATATCGCCAGACCGCACCGCCGGTCGCCCCCAGTTGGGGCGTAAAGGTGATGTGAGGCGCCGTGGAGTCCTTGAGATCGTCTTCAAGACCCCAGAAATGGACATCCCACCTTGGTATTGGTTTAGCTTCCGCCGCCGGCGTCGAACTGGAGCAGGATGCCGTCGGGGTCGTAAACGTAGAAGCTGTGCAACTCTCCCCGGGCATTGAGCCGGGACTCCAGCGGTCCGGCGAACTCTACGCCTTTAGAGGCCAGGTCGTCAGCCAGGCCTTTCAGGTCGGAGACCGAGATCGAAAAATGGCTAAGGCCGATTTGGTCTAGGGATACTCTGAACAAGTCCGGCAGGTTAAGACATCAGGTTATGGCATACTGAGGCTGAAAGAGTTGATGCCGCCGGAGGGACAAGAGCAGATGGACCAGCCCACCTTTGCCGACCTGGAATACCAGGGCAAGAAACGCAAGACCCGCCGCGAGTTGTTCCTGGAGCGGATGGATGGCCTAATTCCGTGGCAGAAACTGGAGGATCGTATCCGTCCGGTTTATGCCAAGCGAGGCAAGGGCCGGCGTCCCTACCCTTTGCCGGTGATGCTGCGGATTCACTGCGTCCAGCTATTCTACAATCTCAGCGACCCAGGCATGGAAGACCTGCTCTATGAGGCCGAATCAGTCAGGCGCTTCGTGGGCCTGAACCTGACGGAAGCCCTGCCGGACGAGACCACCATCCTCAACTTCCGCCATCTCCTGGAGCGGCACCAACTGGGCAAAGGACTGTTGGAGGAGATCAACGCCCATCTGGAATCCCAAGGACTGCGGCTCAGGGAGGGGACTATTGTGGACGCCAGCATCATCGAGGCGCCGTCCTCGACGAAGAACCGATCTGGGGAGCGGGACCCGGAGATGCACCAGACAAAGAAAGGGAACCAGTGGCATTTCGGGATGAAGGCGCATATCGGAGTGGATGCGGATACCGGGATAGTGCATAGCATGAGCACCACGGCAGCCAATGCGCACGATGTGATCGAGGCGCACAATCTGCTGCACGGCGGGGAGACGCAGGTGTGGTGCGATGCCGGATACCAGGGGGTCCACAAGCGGGAGGAGAACTTGGGGCGTGAGGTGGAATGGCAGGTGGCGATGCGTCCTGGGAAACGCCGGAAACTCGACCCTGAGAGTGAGGAAGCGTTGGCGGAGAGGAAGAAGGCGTCGGTTAGGGCCAAGGTGGAGCATCCGTTCCTGAAGGCGAAGCGGATATTTGGCTACGCCAAGGTTCGCTACCGGGGACTGGCGAAGAATACGGAGCGTCTGGCGCTGCTTTTTGGACTGGGCAACCTGCTTACGGCGGAGGGCCAACTGACCGGCTGACGTGGGCGCAGTGGGCCCAAATCCGTCCGGGGGCCGCCGGACGGTCCGTTCAAAGCCCGCAACGGCCCCGCCGGAGCCAACTGGGAGGGCGGAACATCCGGGAAATCGGCCCCGGAAGCCGGGGTGCTTCCGCGAAACTCCCCCGATAGCTACCAGAAAAGCCCTCGCCATTCTTGTTCAGAGGTTCCCTAGCTTGATGGGGTCCCCGTCGGCGTCTTCGCCGGGGTGGGTCGTCATGGTAATGGTGGGGCAGTTCTCACCCTCGCCGATGACCAAACGCACCTGGCGGCGCGTCTGCCGTGAGTGCTTATACACGTGGGGGAGGCCGCCTGTAGTGGTGTCTTGAATCCGGTCGTACCCCACGGTCATACCCAAGATATCCCGGTAGAAGCCCAATGACCGGTCGATGTCCGCCACGCAAATGGCGATGTGGGAGACTCCGGTTGCGTCCATGCCTACTTCACCTCCGTCTTTGTTGATAGCCAGTAGTCTAGAAATCTGGCCGGAAACCCCGATTCTTCCCAAGCCATCGTTTTCTTAACGTCGATTATAGATGTAATAGTGGGTTTTTGAAACGTATTGCATACACTACCATGCCGTATAAGACTGTAATACGTCTGCTTGGCGTAGCGCGAAACCCGGCCAATGGCTTTCCGGCCAGACTTCTAGCCGTTGCCTGGCACGGCGATTCCGGCGACTTTCATCTGGATGCGGTACAGGGAACCGAAGGTTGTGACGAACAAGGTCTTCCAGTCGTCCCCGCCCCAACCCACGTTGGTCGTCTGCGCCCCGGTGTGGATTGTCCCCAGATGGTTGCCCGCCGGGTCTATGATCCACACGCCGCCGGGCCCGCTGCTGTAGACGTTGCCTTCGACGTCCACCTTCATTCCGTCGGGGCCATAAGGGGTGATGGGGACGGGCGCGATAAGCTGGCAGAACACCCGGTCCCTGGCCAGGTTCAACATCCCGTTTGGGTTCACGTCGAACGCCCTGATCCTTCCGCCGCGATAATCGGCGATGTAGAGGATGCTTTCGTCAGGCGAGAAAACCAGGCCGTTTGGAAAGGCAAAGTCCGACACCAATAGCGAAATCGTACCCAGGTCCGCAGACACTCGGTAGACGCCGGAGTATGGCAGCGGAAATTCCGGGTCCGGCGCTCCGGGGTTAGTAAAGTAGATGCTGCCGTCCGACGACCTTACCACCACGTCGTTGGGCCGGTTCAATGGCATGCCCTGGTAGCTGTTGGCCACCACCGTGATGCTACCGTCCGGCTCCATCCGCGTCACCCTCCCCGCGCCGCCTTCACAGAGAATCATCCTGCCCTGGAGGTCCCTGGTCAGTCCGTTGGCGTTGTTGGTCGATTCCTGCAACAGGGTGATGCCGCTGCCGGGAGTCCACTGCCGTCGTTTGTTGCCCCTTACTTCGCTAAAAATAAGGTGCCCCGCTTCGTGCCACCAGAGGGGCCCTTCGGCAACCTCGTAGCCGTTGCCCAGCTCCTCCAATTCCTGGTCGGCTGATACCAACCTGTCCAACTCCGGTGATAGCCGTTCGATTGGCACGGACAACCTCCTCGTCTGATTTGTTGCGGTCAGTCGCTCTTGAATCAGTCCAGGACCGGCAGCTATTGGGCCGTTAGCCCGCCGTCGATTACCAACTCGCTTCCCGTCATGAAGGACGACTCGTCGCTGGCCAGGAATAAGACCCCGTAGGCAACGTCTTCCGGTACTCCCAGCCTGCCGATGGGGTGCCGGGCCAGGTTCATCTCCCGTCCTTCTTCGTCGGCCAGCATGGACTCGGTCATGGCGGTGATGATGACACCGGGATGCACGGAGTTGGCGCGTATACCTTCCCTGGCGTACTGAATGGCAGTCGCCTTCGTGAACAGACGAACAACTCCCTTTGACGCGCCGTAGGCTGAGGTGGTCCCGCCGACCAGTCCAGCCACCGACGAGATGTTAATGATAGAGCCGCCGCCCGCCTTGCGCATCTCAGGGATGGCCGCTTTGGTGCCCAGGAACAATCCCTTGGCGTTCACGTCCGGGGTCCGGTCCCATTGGTCCTCGGTCAGGGTCTCGATGAGGACCCGCTCGCCATCCGGCCCGCGAGGGCTGCCGATACCGGCGTTGTTCACCAAAACGTCCAACTTGCCGAAACGGCCAACGGCGGTCTCGACGGCCTGCTGCCAGTCTACTTCGCTGGTGACGTCCAACCGGACGTAAACACACTCGCCGCCCTCGTTGATTTCAGCCTCCACCTGTTGCCCTTCGGCATCGAGGATGTCTCCGATGACAACTTTAGCCCCTTCCCCGGCAAACATCCTGGCTTCGACTGCGCCCTGTCCTCGCGCGCCTCCGCTGATCAGCGCAACTTATCCTTCCAGTCTTGGCATGTCTATCCCCCTTGGCGTCGGTTGCGTGACGGTCCGCCCGATTCGGGAACGGCTAGGAATAGTCCCATGAGCGGATCCGTTGCGGTGTCACTTTTATGTAAACCGCGTCCTTTCGAGGCTCGGTGGGAAGCTCCTGCTCAGGGACACCGCGTAGTTTCGCGGCTTCCCGGGCAAAGTACAGGGCATCGGAGGGCTCGGAATGCACCGTTGCGGTGCCCTGGACCATCAAGCCCTTGATGTCCCCCCTCGATTTGCCGCTCTCCAGTAGCAGGCTCACCTTCGGGTTGTCCTGGATGTTCTTGAGCTTTCTGGTATTGCCCCGGACTCCCATTACGATGTCCTCACCCAGCCGAAAGTAGCCCAGCGGCACGGTGTGGGGATACCCGTCTGGCCCAATGGTGGTCAACGCAATCCAGCCAGGCTTGCTGTCCAGAAATTCGTGGGACTCCTGAATGGTCAAATTTCGAGGCATCGCCGCCACCTCTCGCGGTAAACCGCTCGTTCAATTAGCGGGGTAGAGCTAACAGGTCGGATGTCAGAACGCGCGGGGTGGAAACACACGGCGGTACACGCCGGGTGAACCCGAAGCGTGACGTAGGTACCTCCGATGTGTTCGTGCATCGCGTCCTGGCCGCGCTGGTTTTCCCATGCCAGGGTCTCGGGTACCTTCTCGTGTTCGAACTCATACATGGTCAGGTACTTGGGCCAACCTTCGACGGACTGATACCGGCGGACCTGCATACATCCCGGGATCTTCAGGTTGCCCGGCGTCCGCACGTTATCGTAGTAGTAGTCGTACTTGTCCTCGATCTCCGGCGGCACGTCCATGCGTCCGATCTGGAGCGCGGGCGCCATTCCACGGCCCAACGTATGCGGGTCGCTTTCGGCGGGATAGATCTGAGTGTATACGTTACGGACCATCCCTCCCGCGGCCATGAGGGGCAACACCCGCTTCGACCAGTCGGTTGGGTTGGCCCGCTGGCGCAGATATTCATCCGACTGCAGAGCTTCCGCCGATTCGAGTTCGTAAACGGCCAGGTATCTGGGCCCGCCCCGCAGGGCTTCATAACGGGCCCCATCCAGGAATCCAGGGTTGCTCAGCCGCTCGGGCAAGTGCTCCTGGTTGTACCAGGCGTTGAAGTCGGCGTCATGCTCGACGGCCACATCGGTGTAGACCACCATGATAGCGGTACCCTTCTTCTCGACCATGATGCGTACCTCCCCCAAGGAATAGCTCGGCGCAGGCCCATTACTGATACGTGAATGAATAGGTAAACATAGGCGGTCACTCTGGCATGGGGGTACTGTACATCGGGCAAGCTCAAGAACCGGTCCCCAGCAGGTCACCAAATGTTTACTTATTCATTCACTCGTCAGTAAAGCACAGATCACTGCTGCCAGACCATCCCGGATTTGCCAAACTCCGGGCGAAGTGTTACTAATCTGCTCGACCAGCAATGCAACCTAGTGAACAGGTGAGAAGATATGCCAAGAGCAACCATCAACATTGGAGACGCGGCGGGACAGGCAGCCACTAATGCTACCTGGAAATACGCCATTGGTTTTGTGCCCGGTCAGGAAAACGAGGGGCTGGTAGCCAACGGAGAGGGCAGCCCATGCCGGTTACCCGGCTACGACGACTCCGGTTGGGAAACGTGCCAGGACCTGTCTGTGGGGATCTCCAGCGGCTTTACCTTCGCCTGGTACCGGACCACCATCACCATCCCGGAGACGGTCAACGGCCGCCCCACCAACGGGATGCGCGTCCAGTTTGAGACCTGCGTCGACGACTACGGCGAAATCTGGATCGACGGCGAATGCAACCGCGACAGGGGTACCGTTCAGGGATTCAACGTTGCTCAACGGGTCCAGGTTTCCAGCGACGCCACCCCCGGCGCTCAACACACGATCGCCATATTGGCGGCCAACGGCCCGCTGGCCGCGCCGTTTGGGACCGTGTTCGTCCGCTTTGCCAACCTTGGCTTCGAGTGGACCGGGTCCTGAGACCGGGGGCTCTCGGTTACCTAACGGCGACCTCGCGGCTCTGGTCCGAGGCCTCCTGGATAGAGTCGATGAACCGGTGCAGCCGGACGGCCTCGTCGAAGTCCGGCTGACACCCTTCGCCCTCGCGGATGCCGCGGCCGAACTGGTAGTACATCTGGCCCACGTTGTACGCCGCGCCGTGGGGCATTCCTTCGAGCACGAAGGTGTATTGGGGCGGAATCGGCAGGTCTTCCAGTTGGTCGCTGCCCTGCGCCCCCCTGCAGCCGGACTCGGTCGTGGTTGGGGGACTCGCCGGACGATGCGATCAGTGTCCCCTCCCGCCCGTATATCTCCATTCGGTAGCCGCTGCCGGCAAAGGGGTTACTGGCGATATGCACCGACGCCACGCCTCCCGAGGCGAGCTTGCCGCTAACCAGAATGTTGTCTGGAGAGGTGACGTCCACCATCTGGCCGGTATCGACCTCGTACCACTGGGACGCCTGAGTGCTAACCACCGATGACACCTGGCTGAAGTCGCAAACTACAAACCGCAGCGGGTCGAGCAGGCCGGCTTCGGGATCGGCATTGTCACCAAGCTGGACGACAGCTTTTCCCACTCCATAGAGATTGGCAACGATCCCACAATCTGGCGAGTCCTCAAGCCCATCGAGGACGTGGTCCAGGAAGTCCAGCAGATGAAGGACCGGTTCGGCGTGCGCAAGGTCTTCTTCATAGACTCAGGCTTCAACGTTCCCATGCCTCACGCCAAGGCGCTCTGCCGGACGCTGATCGAGGAAGACCTCAAGGTCCGCTGGAACAGCTACCTGGCCCCCGTGCCCGACGCCTGCGATGAAGAGGTCCTGAGCCTGATGAAACAGGCGGGCTCAGGGCTCGTGATTATGAAAGGCATCGCCGGGGAGAGCCTGGACGACTGGCCGCTGGATGCGCGGCTTGAGCCGCTCAATGACATCTGCCAACGATGCGACGCCACAGGCTTGAACTACGTCATATCCCAGAACTTCGGCGAGCCCGGTGAGACGGCCGAGACGGTGGAGACCAAGTTGGAATTCCTCAAGGGAATCCGGCCCGCCCTGGCCAATCTGCGCGTGGGAGTCCGCGTCCGCCCCGGTGCACGGGCAGCGCAGGCCGCCCTCGTGGAAGGTATGATTACCGACGAAAGCGACCTGATCAAGCCGACTTTCTACCTGGACGGCTCGGTCCGGGACTGGATCGTAGAACGGCTCCAAGCCGAAGTTGACGCCAACCCCAGGTGGAACCTCCTCTAGGGGACCAAACCAGCTAAACTGGAAGAAGCGGCTCGTGCGGTCCCGGGGGTAGCTCGACCAGTATCTCGTCACCGGGAGCGACTTCACCTCCGGTGACGACGATACCCATGATCCCGGCTTTCCGGATGAGGTTTCCGTCTTCGTCATGGCCCAATACTGAATCGAGCAACCCTGGCTGAATCTTGTTTAGTTGTGCACAGGGATTCCGTAGGCCGGTGATTTCCACCACGGCGTCCCGGATACGAAGCAACGCGCCGGTCGGAAGACCCAACAGGTCCACATCGCCCGTGGTAATGTTCTCGCCCATTTGGCCGTGGGAGACGTCAAACCCGGCCTCTCTCAGTTCGGCGTACAGCTCGGAATGGATCAGATGCACCTGTCGCAGGTCGGGCTGGTCCGGGTTTCGGGCGACCCGTGAGCGGTGTTTGACCGTTGTTCCGGCGTGGGCGTCACCCTCTACCCCTAGACCGGCAAGCAGCCGTACCTGTTCCTGGTTCGGCTTGATCAGGCTATGAGTCGGACTACAGTTTACCGAGATAACCTCTCCGTTCATCCATTCGCTCCTTGAAGATGTTGGTCCAGAAAGTCGGCGACAGCCGGGTAGGCGCGCAGCTTATTGGCCAACCGGACCATGCCGTGTCCCTCATCTTCGAAACGCAGGTATTCAACCGGAACATTGTACTCCCGAAGCTCGGCCACCAGCGCCTCCGCCACGCTTATGTTTACTCTGGGGTCGTTGGCCCCATGGACAACGACCATTGGGACCCGGATCTTCTCCACGTGATTGATGGGCGAAATGGAGCGCAAAAAGTCTCCGTCTTCCTCGATGGTGCCGTACTCGATCTCCCTGAGCTTGCGTCCCTGGGGTTCGGTGCGCTCCAGGTGCATGATGAAGTCCGCAACACCTCTCTCGTTCACCGCCGCGGCCCACGAGTCCGGGTAGGTGGTCACCGCGGACAGGACCATGAACCCGCCGTAGGACGGCCCCATAACTGCGATGCGCTCAGGGTGCGCCCAACCAGAGGACCGGAGCCAGGAGTTGGCCGCTTCCAGGTCGGCGACGCTGTCCATCCGCTTGCGCACGTCGTCCAAATGGTTATAGGTCCGGCCGTAGCCCGTGCTGCCCCGGACGTTGGTCGCCAGCACCACGTAACCCCGGTTGGCGAAGTACTGGAGCACCGGCTCGAACACCTGCCGTGTCTGCCCCGACGGACCCCCGTGGACCTGTACGATGGCGGCGTGGCTGCTGTCGGGTTTCGCGTTCCGGGGAGCGTACAGGATACCCGATATCTCCAGACCGTCCAGCGCTGGGAACCTCACGACCTGTGATTCGACCATGGCGTCCTCGCCCAGGCCCACTCGCGGCGACTGGGTAACCTGCTGCAAACGCCGCTGCCTCAGATCGTAGCTCCAGATGTCGGACGTGGCCTGGGAACTGTTCAGGGCGAATGCGAACCTGCGCCCGTGGGGTGCCCAGGTGAGGCCCGAAACCGCGCCGAGGGGGAGACCCGGTATCGGGTACTCTTCCGCCGAACGGAGGTCCCGCAAAGTGATTTCAGAGGCGCCGTCAACGTTCTTGGAATAGACCATCCGACGCTTGTTGGGAGACAGGGCCGCGCTTTCCACGTCCCAGTCCGAAACCAAGTCGAACTCTAGGTTGCCGTCCCGCAAGTCCAACCTTGCCAGTCCCAGGAATTCCTGGGACTGGTCAGTACGCAGGTAGAGAGTCCGGCCATTGGCCGAAAAGCCCGCCGGGTGATATGCCGCCTCGCCGTCGTGCGGCGTGAGATGCACGGCGTCACCGCTCGCCGCGTCTACCGTGTAAAGGTCCGTGCTCTCGGAACGCGCTCCTTGCTGGACGATCAGCCGCGTGCCATCGGGCGTCCAGGAAACAGGCTCGGCGGACTCTTCCCCTGAATAGACCAGTCTGGGAGCGTCCCCGTCCAGTGCCTGAATATATACGTCGAACCGTCTCCGCTCGATCGCGTTTGACGCAAAGGAGAAGGAGTCGCTATCAGGCGACCATTGCCCGAACCTGTGGGAAACGTCTGGGTCAAAGGTAAATGGCCGGACGCCGCCTCCTTCGGGGTTGCACACAAGGAGCTGCCAATGCTCGTCGCCCCCGTGGTCCCGGTCGAAGGCCACGTGTTGGCCGGAAGGCGAGAAAACCACCTGGCCGGTCCTTTCCGTGGCCAGGCTGAGTGGATGGGGCCAACCACCCGACGCCGGTACCACCCAGGGTAAGGGTATCCCGGTTAGGTTGCTCACGAAAGCGATCCGTTGCCCGTCGGGGCTGTAAGACGGCGCGGAGGCTGAACGGACGTTCAGGTACTGTTCGATTTCGTAAGCCATCCGTTGCACCTTGCAATCGGCGGTGATGAGGCAGCCCATGAAGGCGTGCCGGCGTGCCGGAAGGGTATCCTTCGATGCTCCAGGTGTCAATCTAGAAGCGCCGAGCCGCCGGGGTTGCCCGATCCCGCTTCAGTGAATAGGATATAGGTTAATCGAACGTGACAATACAATACAGGGGACAGGAGTCGGCGTTGCGAAATCCCACGGACCGCCAGCACCCAACGGAACACTGGACTACCATCGGCGAACTCCGGGTCCGGTACCTGGACTGGGGCGGCGACGGCGAACCGGTCATGCTCATGCACGGACTCGCGTCCTCGGCCCACTGGTATGAGCTCTTCGCCAGCCATTTGCGCCACAAATACCGGCTCTTCGCCGCCGATGCCAGAGGCCACGGCCAGACCACCCAGGCCATAGGCGGGTATGATTGGCAGACTCTGTCAGCCGACGGCGTGGGACTTATGGACCATCTCGGCGTGTCGCGCGCTGCCGTCTTCGGACACTCTTGGGGAGCAACCGTAGCCCTCAACGTGGTGGCCCGTTTCCCGGACCGCATAGCCGCCCTGGGACTGATCGACGGCGGCGCGGGTAGACGAGGCGGTCCCCGGGAACCGTGGGAGGTCGTCAAGGCCAGGGTCCGGCCCAGGGACGTGACGGGGAACACATTTTTGGGAATCTCTAGCTGACTGGCAATCCGTCCGGCCCAGGGACGTGACGGGGAACAGGGAGCAATTCTTGGACCGCCTGCGCCACCAGCTGTCTTTTTGCTGGAACGACCAGATCGAACGCATCGTCCAGACCATGGTGTATGAGGACCAGGAAGGACAAATTCAGGACATCTTGCGCCCCGAAAATCACCTACAGGTAATGCACGCTATGTGGGAGGAGCCGGCCTCCGAGCTCTATTCCAGGATTACCTGCCCGACGGTTATTATCCCGGCGGGCCCGCCACCTGAACGCGCGGATAGCGAGCGGGCCAGGCAGAAGCAGGCTGGCGTCGACGCCGCCGGAAAGGCCATCCCGCGATGCCGGGTGTGCTGGATACCTGAGACCGTTCACGACATCGGCTACCATAAGCCCGAGGAATTGGCCCAGGTTATGGACGAGTTTCTTTCGGGCCTTGGCTGACCGTCAGCATAGTGACAGGCCCCGCTCAACCCTCCCCGGCAAGCGTCGGGGTCCAGATTCGTCTCAGAGGAGCATCGATGATCATGGCAGATGCCAAGCAGACGCTCTCCAACCGGCTTACCAAACTCCACCGACGGATGGAAGAGGCCCAGGTGGACGCCTATCTTGTGCTCTCCTCCGATGCCCACCTGAACGAGTATGTGCCCGAATATACGCGCCGCCGGACGGCCATCACCGGGTTCCGGGGCTCCGCCGGCGACGTCCTGGTCTGCCCGGATGGGAGCCATCTGTTCGTAGACTCCCGTTACCACATTCAGGCGGACGACGAGGTCGACCACGACAATTTCCGTGTCCACAAGCTCGGGCCGGCTGAGGAAAAGTCCCTCAGCCAGTGGTTGACCGAGATGGAAAAGGAACGGGGCAGCATACGCGTGGGATTCGGTCCCTTAGTACTACAGCCGCAGATTAATAGAAGGTAGAATTGCGGCAGTCGAGTGTTGCTGAGGTGAGGCTGTGGCAGGGCAAGAGGATGAAGTGGCGGAAGTGGCCCGGTGGGCGGAGGGCATTGATCAGGTACACCTAAACCAATACCAAGGTGGGATGTGCATTTCGGGGTCTTGACGACGACCGAAAGGACTCCACGGCAACTCATATCACCCTTAGGCCCCAACTGGGTGGGCACCGACAGTGCGTCTAGCGATATGCGCATTTCACCTTGGCTTCAGTATAGTCTAGGCGCAACCCTGGCTTGGCTCCCCTTAACGGGCCGGCGAGTTTCTACCAGTTTTTAGGATAGGCACTTAGTCGCCTCTGCACAGGTCAGACATGGTCACAATCTTGCTACGGACTGGCCAAGGAGGGCGCCCGCCACCACGGCTACACCGGCGCCCGGGGCTATCACCCGCTGCTGGCCATTGCCGCCGGCACCGGCGACGTGCTGATGGCCCGGCTGCGCGAAGGCCGGGCCAACACCGCCCGGGGCGCCGCCCACTTCCTGCGGGAGACGGCGGGGCGAGTGCGCCATGCCGGGGCCAAGGGGCAACTCACTGTGCGGGCCGACAGCGGCTTCTATACCCACGCCGTGGCCGCCGTCTGCCGCCCCGTATGGGTGTCCGCTTCTCCATCACCGTGCGCCAGCGCCAAAGCCTGCACAATCTCATCGAGGCGATACCCGAAGATGCTTGGACGCCGATTCCTTACTGGATGGACGGCGCCGCCGATGTGGCCGAGACCACCTACACCCCCTTCCAGAGTGAGCCCGACGCCGCGCCGGTGCGGCTCATCGTCCGGCGGGTGAAGCCCACGCCCGGTTCCCAACTGGCTCTCTTCGCCACCTACAGCTATCACGGCTTCATCACCGACCGGGACGGGGAGATGCTCGAACTGGAGGCCGACCACCGCCGCCACGCCGAGATCGAGAACGCCATTCGAGACCTCAAGTACGGCGTGGGGCTGAACCATCTCCCCTCGGGGCGCTTCGCCGCCAACGGCGCCTGGCTGGCGGTACAGGTGATGGCGCACAACCTGGCCCACTGACAGCCCGCATCGGCCTGGGCGAGCAGATCGTGACCACCAAGACCCTCCGGCGGCGGTTCTTCGCCCTGGCCGGACGGCTCACCCGCTCGGCACGCCGGATCACCCTGCATCTTCCCAAGCGCTGGCCGTGGGAGGAGAAGTTCAGTCACGCCCTGGCCCGACTGCGAGCCATTCCACTCCCAGCCTGACGGCGCCCGTCCGCCACTGACCCGCCTCCGGCCAACCGAACGCCCCGCCAACTCGCGCCATCCCGGTCCGCCAGCGCCTCTTGCCGTGTCCTATCCCGCCATCTCGCTCGCCACAGCCACTGCAGGCTGCCATCGGCGCCCCCTAAAGCACCTGCAGATCACCCTCCAACCTCCCGTCTACCCGAATTCGAGCCCGGATCATCGCGCCTGTAACTCCCTCACCCCCCTTCCGCTGTCCTCACGCCGTCCATCCGTGTCCATCGGTGGATTCGGGCTAAACTGCTATGAAAGTCTAGGGATTTTCATCGGTGGTGGTGAACCACGGATTCATGTACGCTAATACCAAGGTGAAAACTACATAATGCTAAATCTTAAAGTCTGCTTGGGCAATCGGCAGTGTGTTAGTTTACGCAACCTGAAGGAGCAAAATCCTTCGTCACACTGGCGTTCGCCGGAATGACGGTGTTGGCAGTGCTGCCCAATCCGGTGTCGATGTAGATTCCACTTTGGCTTTGGTTTAGAAGATCAGCGCGGGCAGGCAAGCCAACCTACACGTTGGGCGGCCTCATGGCATGCCAGGGTGTATTTTGCTCATAAGCATGGCCCACCTTCAACACCGTCTCTTCAGCGAAGGGGCGTCCCCCAATCTGGAGCCCTATAGGCAGTCCCTGGGAGTTGAATCCACAGTTGATGGACAGCGCCGGGACGCTGGCCAGATTGAAAGGTCTGGTCATCACTGGGATCATGGAGGCAGCCATTTCCTGGGAGGTGATCACCGGTTCGTCCTCCAACCTGGGGGCACAGCTCTTGGAGGTGGGTAGAATCAAGACGTCGTACGTCTCTAAGGCCTCATGGACCTGCCGGCGCACCAGCTCTCTGAGCTTCTGGGCTTTGTAGTAAGCCTGGGCCGGCATGACGCTGCCGGTAAGCAGCCCGGTCTGATTGCCGTGTCCGAAGTCGTGGAGCCGGTCTCTGATCCAGTTACGATAGGTCATCGCCGACTCAACGTTGATCAGTGTCGCGGTAATGGTACCGCTGTGGACCGTCAGGGGAAGCGACACCTCCTCCACCGTGGCTCCCAACTCCCCCAACACCGCTCCGGCTTTGATGATGGCGTCACGGACCTCGGGATCCACGATGTCACTGTGAATCAACTCTCTGATAGCCCCTACCCGAATACCATTGATATCTCCATCCAAGGCACGCCGGTAGCTGGGAACCGGGACATCCCAACTGTAGGGGTCTTTAGGATCGTAACCGGCTATGGCTTCCAAAGTAATCGCGGCGTCTTCCACCGTGCGGGAAATCGGGCCGACCTGGTCCATGGACCAAGAACCGGGCATGACCCCATAGCGGCTGACCCGACCCCAACTGGGCCGCAGGCCCGCCAGGCCGCACCAAGCGGCTGGCCGGCGTATCGAGCCACCGGTGTCCTCTCCCAACGACGTGGCACACAGGAAGGCGGCGGTGGCGGACCCGGAACCAGCGCTGGATCCGCCGGTGAACCGGTCCAGGTCCCACGGATTGCGATTGGGGCTGTAGCGTTGCGATCCGCCAATGGCGAACTCGGTGAGGTTGGTTTTGCCGAGGATTATGGCTCCGGCTTTCTTCAAGTTCGCGACTGCCGTGGCGTCCTCCTCGGGGAAGAAGTCAGCCATTAAGCGCGAGCCGACGGTGGTCCGTATGCCCTTGCTCCACAATTGGTCTTTTACCGCCACGGGGATACCGTGCATCGGCCCGAGGTAGTTTCCCTGAGCTATAGCCTGCTCCGCCTCCTGGGCGGCTTGAAGCGCCTCCTCGCGGCAGACGGTAAGGTACGAGTTAAACTTGAAGTTGAGAGCGTCGATACGTTCCAAGTACGATTCGGTCACCTCCACCGGAGAGAGTTCTTTCTGGCGTATCAGCTCAGAAAGCTCCGCTGTGGAGAGGAAGGGTATATCCCGCTTTTCCACTTCAACTCCTTTCTCCCAAGTATCGACCAAGGGGATCGGTCGCTATACTCTCATTTCGGAGGTAAGATAATGGGCAGAGCTTCGATGTTCTCCAGCCCCGGAGGATTAATCGCGTCTAGGGCTTCCAGGAGCGCATTAAGGCTGTAGGTGACCTCGGTCAGATCAGGGTCTTGGATTTCCAACCCCACCGCATGGCCCAGGGCCACCACTTCCTCTTTGGTCAAGTCGGCCATTTCAGCCTCCTCCTAGAAAGCGTCGGGATAATGTTGGCATGGAAAATAGCTCAAGCATTCATCGGCTTCAGGGGCTTCAGGAATGAGGTATCGAGACTATCGCAGGTAGCGGTCCATCCAGGCCTTGCCATGTTGAGTGGAATCGGTCCGGTATTCATGATCCAAATCAGGATACACCACAATAGATTTCATGGCCTTAATCTTCTCAAATACCGGCATTACCGTGTTTAAAGGGTGCACATCGTCAGTCAAGGAGCTGGCTATCAACGTGGGACAGGTGATAGCGTCAGCCAGGTTGAGTTGGTCAAAATAAGTCAGGTTTGCCAGCACAATTTCCCGCTCCTGAGGGTGTTCCTCCAGGTAGTCGTGCAGCTCAACGTAGGGCGATGTAGTGATCTCGGCAGCCACTGGGAAATTGCAAAGCCAGGGGACTCCAGCCACAGCGGCGGACACCCTATGGTCCAAAGCAGCGGTGGCCAAGGTCAACCCTCCTCCTTGACTGAAGCCCCAGACTCCGATGCGATTCGTATCTACATCCGGCCTGTCGCACAAGAAGTCCAGACCGCGCACGCAGTCCATGTAGGCCCCGCGATAGTAGTAACGATCCCGATCGGTAATCTTATAAACTAATCTGGTACCGTGCTCTATCTCCCATTCCTTCAAGCTCTCTCCCTGACTTCTGGGGAATAGCGACAAAGTAGCATAGCCATACTGGACCAGATGGATTGGCAGAGGCATGGTGCCACCATACCCCGGCACTTCCATGATGGCGGGCCATCCTCTTGCCGGAGGTTGCCCTGAGGGTACCGTGTACCAGGCCCGGATTCGCCGACCCTCGAAGCTGGACATTATCACCCGATAGATGGTCCGGGTCTTGATGCGTCCTTCCATAGTAAACACATCACTCTGCTCCACCGGCTCTACAGTGGCGTTCACGTCCACTTCGGCCAAACTGGCCCGAGTTTGCTCCCAGAATTTCTTGATTTCTGCAGCTGGCATCGTCTTACCCTCCTATCCTCCCTGAAAAGTAGTGACTCCAGACAGCCGATGGTCGAACACTGTGCTAATTAGGGCATGGGTTTGACCGCATTTAGGTCACCCTTTGCTTCATCCCCTGGTCCGAGGAACTCTGGATTATATCCAGCAGTTGATGCCGCTTGACTGCCAGGTCAAAATCGGGTTCTACCGCGTTACCTTCCAAAATCCCTTGTCCCAGCTTCCGAAACATCTGAGCCACATTGAAGGGGGCACCCTGGGGTACCTCACCGGGAATCCAGGTCAAGCGGTCAGGTATCGGCAGATCCGCCAGGCTGCTATCCGGGCCCAGACCACCTTGGAGCCGAATTTGGGCATACTGCACCATCTCATGAGACGAGGCTACTATAGAGCCCTCCCTCCCGTACACTTCCATCCGCCAGCCGGAACCATGCCAGGGAACGGTGGACACGTGCACCGAGGCGACAGCTCCGTTAGTCAAGACACCACTGACCATTACATTGTCGGCAGCGGTAACTTTCACCTTCTTGCCAGGCTCCGAAGTATCCCATTCGGGGACTTGGGTTGCAACCTGGGATAAAACCTCCTGAAACTCTCCGACGCAAAAGCAGAGCGCATCTATGGCGTGCCCAGTCGCGATGGTTAGGGTATTAGCTCCTTGGTCCCGGTCGGCCATCCAGGCCCGGTCTAGGCCTCGCTGGAGCAGTCCCGGCAAAAACATAGTCATGTTGCAGGCCAGGACATCCCCCAGATAGTTTTCGCTCAGCAGTTCCTGGAGCCGCAGCAGAGCTGGATCACACCGGGCCTGCAGCCCTACCAAGTGCTGGACTCCCTTGGTATTGGCCAGCGCAGCCATCTCCTCTGCCTCGTCTAAGTTAACCCCAAGAGGCCATTCGCAATAGACATGCTTCCCCGCTTCCAAGGCCGCCATCACCATAGCGTAGTGCATGGGCACCTTGACAGCCACCGAGACCAAATCTATCTCCGGGTGGGTCACCATCTGTTGATAATCGTGGAATGCCAGCCTGGCTCCGTATTTTTTGGCCGACTCCTCTGCCGTTTCCGGGTGTGCAGTGCAGACGGCCGTTAACTCATACTCCGGAAGAGATAACAGGGCGGGTAGGTGGGCTCGCATGCCCCAGCCGTAGCGAGCGTTGGCTCCGATTACTCCCACCCGAATTTTTGCCTCTGCCATCAGTACCTCCAATTTGTAATAAAGCTTCTATTAGGTACGCGCCCGGTCAGGGAGCAACGCACCCTGTTCCTTTGGCCGTTGTTACTTTGGTAGGTATTCCCATGCCTTGTGGAAGGGTCGGCAGCAAATGGTGGTTCGCCCTTTACTTGCGCTGCTATTGTAAGATTGATGCATCCCGACCACGGATTAATTAGGTACCCATGCCAAAGCATGAACCTCGCCGAAGTATCTGCGGAACTTGCTCCAAGAATCGCCACCGTCGGCGTTCCCCCACCTCAGGCCGTAGCCCTACAGCCCGGCACATCCCTCATCGCACCCTAAAGGTACCCTCACTACTAAAGGGTGTCAAACATCCTCGCCCGAATTCGGTGCCGGCAGCGATGACTAAACTAAAGCCAAGGTGAAATGTACACATCGCTACCGTCCTGTTGGTCGTCCCCAGTTGGGGTGTAAAGGTGATATGACGTGCTGTGGAGTCCTTGAGGTCGTCTTCAAGACCCCCGAAATGCACATCCCACCTTGGTATTAGTTTAGTAGTCAGTCAACCTTGATGTTGAAAGTCATTCAGGAATCTGGCCGGTAACCGTATACTGCTCGGGATGAAGCGCTGATGGTGGGAGTAGCAGTGATGGTCCGGGATAAGTACGCGGTGCGGCTGGCGCCGGAACAACGGGAGGAACTCCAGAATCTGATTCGGGTTGGGAAAAGCTCGGCCCGGGTGACCGCCCGGGCGCGGATTCTGCTCAAGAGCGGCGACGGTTGGGCGGCTCCCCAAGTGGCGGAAGCCCTGGACCTGGCGCTGGGCGCCGTGTACCGGATCAAGCAGCGTTTTACCGAGGAGGGGTTGGAAGGGTCCCTGTGGGACCGGCGCCAGGCCGACCGGCATCGGAAGCTGGATGACCGGGGCGAGGCCCACCTGGTCGCGCTGGCCTGCAGTCCGGCACCGGAAGGCCATGACCACTGGACCCTGCGCCTTTTGGCTGGGAAGGTGGTGGAGTTGGGGTTGGCGTCCTCCATGTCCCACGAGGGAGTTCGCCGGCGGCTGAAAAAACGCGCTCAAGCCCTGGCAAAAGAAAGAGTGGTGCATCCCCAAGGTGAGCGCCGAGTTCGTGGCCCGCATGGAGGACGTACTGGACCTGTACGCCGAACCCTATGACCCAAAGCGGCCGGTGGTCTGCTTTGACGAGACCTCCACCCAATTGCTGGCCGAGACCCGGGCGCCGATGCCACCCCGGCCGGGACGCCCCCAGCGGCAGGACTCCAAGTGCCGCCGGGAGGGCACGCGCAATCTGTTCCTGGCCTGTGAGCCGCCGGCTGGCTGGCGCCAGGTGGCGGTGACCCAGCGGCGCACGATGCAGGACTTCGCCCATCAGATGCGCTGGTTGGTGGATGAAGCCTACCCGGAGGTCCCGGTGGTGCGGGTGGTCCTGGACAACCTCTGCCTTCGCAGGGGCAGGCTCTGAACACCCACCGCACGGCGTCGCTGTACGAGACCTTCCCGGCGGCGGCCCGGCGGATTGCAAAGCGGCTGGAGTTCCACTACACGCCCAAGCACGGCAGTTGGTTGAACATGGCGGAAATCGAGTTCAGCGTGCTGTCCCGCTCCTGCCTGAGGCAGCGGCTCCCCAACGAGGAGGCTCTTGGAAGGGAAGTCCGAGCCTTGGTGCGGGAGCGCAACGCCGCCCAGGCCGTCATCAACTGGCGGTTCAACACCCAGGATGCCCGATCCAAACTTCACCGCCTTTACCCTTTCGATTCCAAGGTTGACTGACTACTAGCGTGTCAAAGAAACGTCAGGGGTAATGGCTAGCTCAAACTTCAGGGCTCGCCCCGAAACAGGGAAAGCCAGCAGTTGCCTCTAAATGGTATGATAGCCTCTCCCAAGCAAAGAGGTCGAGTAAGGGAGGAATCACGATGGGATTTACACGGGTTTACACCGGTGCCGATGGGCAGTCCCACTTTGAAGACCTGGACCTGCTGCCAGCTGACGTCGAGAGGTCGGTTGCTCAGGTAACCACCACTCTTACCTTTGGGCGTTCCCCTAACGGTTATTTCCACGATTACCACAATGCTCCGCGCCGTCAGTACGCTATATTCATGTCAGGGGGTCAGATGGAGGTTGGTATCGGCGACGGGACGGTAAGGAGCTTTGGCCCCGGCGACGCTGTCCTGTTCGAAGACCTGACCGGGCAGGGACATACGGCCCGGACTGTCGGTGGTGATCGCCTGTCCGCATCTGTGCCTTTGGCTGAATAACCAGACACTAAACCAATACCAAGGTGGGATGTGCATTTCGGGGGTCTTGAAGACGACCCCGAGGACTCCACGGTACCTCATAATGACCTTTAGGCCCCGAATAGGTGTCCACCGACAGTGCGGTCTAGTGATATGTACATTTCACCTTGGCTTTAGTTTAGGCTTGGTCCGGTCTACGCTTTCGAGCGAGTTGTGAGCTATGAAATACGTTATGATGGGCACCCAGCAGGTCTCGGCCATAGGACTGGGGACCTGGCAATTCGGCGAGGCCGGCTGGGGCTGGGGCACAGAGCTGGATCACGACGAGGCTATACGTATCGTCCATCGGGCGCTAGAGTTGGGAATCAACTTCTTCGATACCGCCGAAGTTTACGGTAACGGGCGCTCGGAGGAGATTCTGGGTGAGGCCTTACGAGGACGGCGCCACGAAGCGATTATCGCCACCAAAGTAGCGCCACCCCTCAGGCCAGACCGGGTTATGCAGGCTGCCAGGGAGAGTCTTCGGCGTCTGGACATAGAAAGCATAGACCTGTACCAACTTCATGCACCGGACGGGGGTGTCCCCCTAGCCAGAACCATGAGGGCCATCCGGCGCCTCATTGATGATGGCCAGGTTCAGCAAGTGGGAGTGAGCAACTTCGACCTGAACCAGTGGCAAGAGGCCGAGGCTGCCCTGGGTAGCCCGGTAATCTCCAACCAGGTGCAGTACCATTTGTTGGACCGCCGGCCTCGGAATCTCCTTCCCCACGCCCACGAAGAGGGTCGCATCGTCATCGCTTTCAGTCCTCTGGCGCAGGGGCTGCTGGGTGGTAAGTACGGTCCCGGCAACGTACCCCAGGACCTGAGGGCAAACTTTGGGATCTTCAACGACGATAACTTGCGGCGGGCTCCGGCGGTAGTCGCGACCCTGAGGCAGGTGGGGGAACACTACGGGGTCACACCGGCGCAGGTGGCGCTGGCCTGGCTCTTGCTCGATCCCCAGGTGATAGTAATTCCAGGCGCTCGCAGCGTGGCCCAATTGGAAGCCAACGCCGCCGCCGCTGACCTGCGCCTGACTCCTGGAGATGCCTTGCGCATAGAGGAGGCCACCAGGGCTTAGCTTCTCTCTCCGATAGTTCGAATCAGCTGGATTTTATTAACCTTTTTGATACTGTTGAAGCTCTTGGCCCAGCCCGCCGTTCACTGACTCGCCGGCACGAACTGCTGATGCCTTGGGCATGATTCGAGAGTACAGATGCTTGAATTTGCGGCTAACCACGGTCGGAGGGGCATTTTTTGGGAAATCCCCCACAGCATGAGTCATACCAGATTTTGCGAGGGAGGAACGCCCTCGGCATTACCCCCGTCGTTCCGGCGAAGGCCGGAACCCAAAGCGTCAGCCCCCGGTCAAGCCCGGGGCAGGCTAGGGATCTATCTCCTCGCCAGCAGCTCCGCTTTGGAGAAGTTGCCCAACCACTCCCCCAGGTATCCATCCAGTTCGTCGGCGTAGAGGTGTTCATTTCGGTACGGTTGGCAAACCTGGGGTCCTGGGACCACTCCGGGTTTCCCATAAGCTCCAGCAGCTGACGCCACTGCCGTCCCTCTGGAGCCCCGACCAATACGTAGCCGTCCTTGCAGCGCAAAACGCAGTTGAGGTAGGGAAAGTCCAGCGCGTGGTGGCCGGTCCGGCGAGTAACCCTCCACTGGTATACTGCCATCAACGCTTCGGGGCCATCGTAAATCCCGGCCAAAGATTCCACTTCGGCGATGTCTATGTGCTGTCCACCGATATCTTCTCGGGCCAGCAGGGCCAGCACCAAAGAGGATGCGGCGGCCAAGCCCGAGAAATACCCTACTTCCGGCGTGCCGAAGGTCAAAGGCTCTCTTCCTTCCTCGCCCAGGCCTTCGCAGATTCCTCCCCCCGCTGCCAGGTTGATGTCGTAGGCTTTGTAGTCGCGGTAAGGCCCGTCCAGACCAAAAAAGGTGATAGTAGCCATGATCAGCGAGGGATTGGTTTGAGATAACTGGGAATATTCCACGCCCAGCTGTTCCATAGCGGCCACTGGCAGGTTGTGGACCAGGGCATCGGCTTGGGATACCAGGTCCCGCAGGATGGACCGTCCCGTGGGTGTTTCCAGGTTCAGAGTGATGCCCTTCTTGTTGGAATTCAGATATAGATATAGTCCGCTCCGTTCCCTATGGGGTTCGTCGTTGAGGAGGGGGCCGTACTGCCGGCTGGAGCCGCCGATGCCGGGAGTCTTTATTTTAATGACCTGGGCTCCCATGTCGGCCAGCAGCTTGCCGCAGTAAGGTGCGGAGAAACTTCCCCCCAGCTCCAAAACCTTGAGCCCGTCAAGTAATGAGTAAGGCATAAGCCCGAATCCACCGATGGACACGGATGGATGGCGTGAGAACAGCGGAAGGGAGGTGAGGGAGCTACAGGGGAGATGGCCTGGGCTCCATTGGGGTAGATGGGAGGTCGGCGGAGGGTCTTCGGTCGCCGTCCAGGGCCCCTATGGCCGTCTGGGGATGTTGGGTTGGGCGAGATGGAGGGGAGAGGACGCAGCAAGAGACACTCGCGGACCGGGGTGGCGCGAGTTGGCGGGGACGTGGGGTTAGCCTGTTGATGGGTCAGTGACGGCGGGCGGCGTCAGGCTGGGAGTGGAATCGCTTGCAGCCGTGCCAGGGCGCGACTGAACTGCTCCTCCCAAGGCCAGCGCCGGGGCAGATGCAGGGTAAGGCGGCGGGCCGAGCGGGTGAGCCGTCCGGCCAGGGAGAAGAACCGCCGCCGGAGGGTCTTGGTGGTTACCACCTGCTCGCCCAGGCCGAGCCGCGCCGTCCAGCGGGCGAGGTTATGCGCCATCACCTGTACCGCCAGCCAGGCGGCGTTGGCGGCGAAGCGCCCCGAGGGGAGATGGTTCAGCCCTACGCCGTACTTCAGGTCTCGGATGGCGTTCTCGATCTCGGCGTGGCGGCGATGATCGGCCTCCAGTTCCAGGGTCTCCCCATCCCGGTCGGTGATGAAGCCGTGATAGCTGTAGGTGGCGAAGAGGGCCAGTTGGGACCCGGGCGTTGGCTTCACCCGCCGGACGATGAGCCGCACCGGCGTGGCGTCCGGCTCACTCTGGACAGGACGGGTGGAACGCTATGACACTGAGTACCAGCGAAACGGGACCCGGAACCTGTTCATGATCTGTGAGCCGAAGGGTGGATGGCGGCATGTCGAGGTGACCGGGCGCCGCACTGCCGTGGACTTCGCTCATCATGTGAAGTGGCTGGTGGACGGCGCATACCCTGACGCCGAAGTGATCGGGCTGGTCCTGGACAACCTGAACACCCACAAGCCCGGCTCGCTCTGCGAAGCGTTTGAGCCGTCCGAAGCCCGGCGCATCGCCAAACGGCTGGAGTTTCATTACACTCCCACTCATGGAAGCTGGCTGAACATGGCTGAGATCGAGTTGAGCGTCTTCAGCAGACAGTGTCTGAACCGCCGGGTCGGCGATGAAGCGTTGCTGAGACGGGAGGTCGCGGCCCTCGAACGCGAGCGCAACGAGGCCGACGCCATCATAGACTGGCGGTTCTCCACCCAAGACGCTCGTAGTAAGCTCCACCATATATATCCGACAAGACCAGATTGAAACGGTACTAAACCAAAGCCAAGGTGAAATGCGCAGATGGTGGGGGTCAAACGACGGAGCCGGGGCATTCTCCAAGTACGGCTGACAGGGATTCACCGGCGCAACCCAGCTGATCATCATCGCCACTTAAATGTACATCCCACCTTGGCTTTGGTTTAGTATTACAACGACGGCTTTAACCGGCGATGCTTGCGGCTTCGCATCGGAGGGGGCAAAGCCATCTTGATGTGAGCGTCGCTCGCGTTCGTCAAAGACCAAAATCTGGGTCCGTTCTGGTAACCCGTCGTTGTAATACTAGCAGCCGCGGCGATGGCTCTCGCTGAACGGCGCCCGCTCGAAGATGCGCCGCACCATCGACTCGAAGAACTCAAGCGGTAGTGATTCATAGCTGGGGTCGAAGGACGACTGGTCCCAGCGATGGCAGAACTCCACCGTATCCTGGTACCAGGGATGGTCCGGTAGGCGTCGCGGGCATGGCGGTCGCCGCCCGTATGGTGGGCGTAGTAGTAGCTCTGAAACAGCCCGTGGTGGCGCACAATCCAGTAAGTGCACTCCGAGACATAGGGGCGCAGCACGGCGGCGGCCAGTTCGCTGTGGTTGAATGGCGAAAGCAGGTCCCCGATGTCGTGCAGCAGCGCCACCACCACCATCTCCTCATCGGCCCCATCGCGGTGGGCGCGGGTGGCGCATTGCAGCGAATGCTCCGGCCGGTCAACCTGGTAGCCGGCCAGCGCCCCGGCCAGACCCCGGAGCATCTCCAGAACGCGGTCTGGGGTTCCAGCGGCGAATTTTGCCTCCAGCCGCTCCAGCAGTTCGTAGTCCTCCCGGGTGCCTTCGGCCATGCTGGTGAAGGCCACAACTTCGTTAACGTCACCCATCGTGCAACTCCGTGCCCCGCATCGGGGGACAGCACCTGTAGTGTAGAATGTTAATCGATCTTACCATCCCGGCGCTTATCGGGGACTGGCAGGAGGCTGGCTAATGGCTGACCGCAAGAGGCTGGAGGGACACATCGCCCTGATCACCGGAGGAGGACGCGGCATTGGACGAGCCATCGCCCTGGCCTACGCCGCCGAGGGGTCCCGGCTGGCGCTGACGGCCCGCACCGCGTCGGAGCTGGAGGAGACGGCGGAACTGGTTGCCGGGCGGTTCGGCAGCGAAGCAATCACCGTCGTCGCGGACGTGTCCAGCCGTGAGGAGGTGGATCAGGCCGCCGCCTAGACCTTGGGACACTACGGGGCAATTGACGTTCTGGTCAACAACGCCGGCAACATCGGGCCGGTGGGCCGGGTCTGGGACAACGACCCGGAAGACTGGGCCCGAACCATAGCGGTGCATCTGATGGGCGTGTTCTATGGCTGCCACGCGGTTCTTCCCTCGATGCTGGAGCGGGGACAGGGCCGCATAGTCAATATGTCAGGTGTCGGCGGGCCCAATTCCTCCGCATACGATGCGGCCAAGACCGCCATCGTCAACCTGACCGAGAATCTGGCGCTGGAACTGGCGGAAACTCGGATAACGGTCAACGCCATCAGCCCCGGCTCGATCCATACCCGGATGTGGGAGGAAACGCGGGACCTGGCGTTGGCCATCGGCGATACCGCCACCTACGAACGGGGCGTACAGGTTACCTCGGGTCAGGGGGCATCCATCGAGCGGGCGGCGGAACTGGCGGTCTTCCTGGGCAGCGACGACTGCGGAGCCTTGTCGGGACGCCTGATCCGGGCTTTTGCCGACCGGTTCGAAGAGTTCCCTGGAAGAGTTGACGAGATAATGGCGTCGGACGCCTACCAGCTTCGCCGGGTTGACCCGGACAGGCCCTTCCCCTCGTCGCAGTCCTACCCCACGCTGCCCGTAACCGGCCCCCAGGTGGAGCCTGGAACGACGTCCGGGTCTTGAAAGACGGCATAGCGCTGGTCGCCCGGTACGAATTGGTACTCGTCGCCATCAAGAGGAGTGCGATCTCTCGGCACCAGGTGGCGGTAGAGTTCATAGTTGCCCAGCTCCCCCATACTATACCCTGGAGCGGTTCGCCCTCCACATCCCTGGCAACATGTCCGTTGACCTCATCACCATGGCGGACGTTCTGGCCGTCTTGACCCCGATCTGGGGCAGCAGGCCGGAGACCGCGCGGCGGGTCCGCCAGCGAATCCGAACCGTGATGCGGTGGGCGATGGCCCACGGGTTCGCCGAGAACAATCCGGCGGGAGAAGCTATCGGCGGGGCGCTGTCGACAATGCCCAAGCTCAAGGCTCACCTGCGGGCACTGCCCTACCGGGAAGTCCCGGCTACTCTACATGTGGTGGATTCGTCTCAGGCATCGGTCGCCGCGAAGTTGTGCCTGCGGTCCACGGTGCTGACAGCCGCCAGGAGTGGAGAGACCCGGGCTGCGGTGTGGGCCGAAATCGACGTGGACCGTGCGTTGTGGACGGTGCCCGTGGGGTGCATGAAGGGTGGAATCGAGCATCGGGTCCCCTTGTCCGGTCCGGCATTGAAAGTGCTGGATGAAGCCCGCGAACTGTACGATGGGTCGGATTTGGCATTCCCGTCCCCGGCACGGCACGGCCGTGCGCTGTCCGATATGACGTCGGCCAAGATACTGAGGACTGCCGGCCTTGCCTAACGCGCGACGGTTCACGGTTTCCGGAGTGGGTTCCGGGATTGGGCTGCCGAAAACACGGCAGCGCCACACGCCGTCATGGAATTGTCCCTGGCCCACCGGGTCGGGTCGACCGTGGAGTAGGCCTATGCTCGCAGTGATCTGGTTGAACAACGGCGGGCGTTGATGGAGGATTGGGCTGAGTTTCTTGGGAGCTGGGCACCAAAAAGCAAGGCTGCTCACGAATGGGATAGCACCTCACGAGGTGGCCGAATTGCTGCTCCCAGGGAGCGCTCGAGTTGATTCCCGAGCCGTCTAGCTGTGGGCAACCCAATTCGAAGTGTCACCGAATCGGTTTTCTCGAAACACCCAGGTTGCGAAAGAGTTCGAGTCCACCATGGTGGGCCGTGTGGCACTGTGTTACGAACTTTTGAGTATTCTGTTCAGTTGTGGATGATTGCCGTTCATACACCAAGCTAGACTTGGGAGCCCTCGCTCCTAATATGGGATGAATCACGGCTCCCCCTCATCTCGGACTAGGGTCCATATCCTTTCGAGAGGGATCTCTTTCTGAATCGATTCCGTGAGCCGCTCGTAGTTGCGGCAGAGTGCATCGACAAGATCACCGGCACGCCAGAGCCGCACTGTGAAGAAACTCTGCCTAGCTTCACGTTCTAGACTACCTGTAAATCCACCCCAGCTTACGAGGAGACCTTGGTCTGCATTGAATGTCCGCATAGTACCGATCAGGGTGCGAAGCACGGTTACATCGACTGTGCTCGCGGTTGCCTTAACCTGAACACAAAGCTTAGGACTCTCAAAACCGAGTGAGCCGCTCCCGGCCAAAATATCCACACCTCCGTCCGGACCTGCTGGCGAAAGCCAAGTGGAATACCCCTCGGCTTTCAGCACGGCTTCCACTAGACCAGCGAACTGATGCCCAGGGAAACGTGACCGAATGTGCTCGAAGATCTGCTGGCGGGCGATGTCGGAGATGTCTAAAGCCGCTTGATCGTCCTGCATGGCTTCAACATCGGTCGCCTTCGCTCCCATCAACTCCGCTGAAGTGTCGCTACCAGGATCACGGCCTCCGGCCAAAATCGCCGCTATGCGTCTCTCAGCATCGTTACGCCTAATGCGACAAACCGTCAGGAAAGCGCCCAACGAATAGAGCAAGTCTTGGTCAAACTCAATCCTGGGTATGTCTTTGCGGATCCATTCAACTTGACGCGTGTGCCTCATAACGCCATCAATTTCCTGGTAGTTGTAAGAACCCTTGACACGGCCCAGAGCGATTAGCCCTGGCCGCGTCTTAAATGGCAGCGTTACGATATCACCGATCTGCATGCCTATTACGAGACTAGTTAGTTGCCCTGCCCAGTTCGAGATCCTATTGGGCCCAGCCTCAGGACTTGCCTGACTAACTAGTTCCCGCACGTCGACCCCGTTCGACGCCCCGCTCAAATCGGGAATATGGGTGAACCCGACAATCGCTACACTCCTCTCAATGACGAGTGCTTCGTCCTCACCTTGACCGCCGGCCCGTACTAGCCAGACCGGGGACAGTTGAGCGTTGCTCGCTTCCTCTTGAATTGTTGATGTCATCAGTGTGACTTCTCCTTCCCTGCGCCAGGAAGAGAATTCGAGACCTATTGACGGCCATGAATGGTCTGTGGACAAATGCGTTCACCCCACGCTAAACATCCATTTCGCTGTTTCAATCAACTATGTGCACGCTGAACGGTAATCTGACTGCCTAGAACGGTGCTATTCTAGGAGAGATTTAAGGAAATCTCCCTAACCGGGCTGGTGATGCCTCCAGTGGATGCAAGGCTGGAAAAAAGTGGGCCTACACGTACCGAATTGCGAATTTTTCGGTGGGAGGTTCCACTGTAAGGAACCGTACGATCACGCAGCCAAGCTTATCC
Source organism: Dehalococcoidia bacterium (assembly GCA_965262735.1). Taxonomy (GTDB): domain Bacteria; phylum Chloroflexota; class Dehalococcoidia; order Lucifugimonadales; family UBA3495; genus CATOSK01. The sequence goes on from CBDHFS010000002.1 coordinate 2,483,314, forward strand.
CAATCACGTGCGGGCGTCCAACACAGCCAGACGCCCGCATCAACGTGTCTCCCCTGAGCCCCACCTACCGCTCGACGCTGATGGTAAACTTGCTGGAACCCGACAGGATCAGCATTTCACAGTAAACGGGGGCGCGACTTTCGACGCAAGGCGTCATGCAGCGTCAATTCCTGTGTGCCTGGGTTCTTTTGGGCGTTTGCCGTTACCCCATGAGGTCGGGCTCGGCCCAGTGGCATCACTCTGTGATCGTGGCGTCCGGGCGGACTTCAATGCGGGCAAGTTGTCGTAGCCCATCGTTCCAGGTGACGAACTCGATTGCTCCTTAGTTTTACCTTCCGGATCGGGCTGTCGTCCACCTGTGACGCTCCTTCCCGGCATCGCTGCGACTACCAGGTGGTCGGTCCGGTTTGGGGGAACCACTTCTCCGTGTCCTCTGGCATTGTAGGCGGCAGTCCCTGGGGTAGGAGATCGCTTTCTGCGTCCAATCCGCGCCGTCGGTCAAGAGCTTGTGTACGGTGCATTCTTAGTACATCCCAGGAAGGCGTCAATCTCCTGTTGCGCGTGGATTTCATCCCGCGGAGTGTGCTTCCCCCAAAGGTTGGCGTAGAGCGACCGTGAGGTTTCGGCCAAGTCATTCGCCAATCCGCCTCCGCTTTCTGCAAACGCGAGCATCTTCAGAGTGGGGATTGCTGAGGTGGACCCGGAAAACTGGACAGGTAGCTAAGTGGGAATCCTGCTCCTAAACTGAGGGCAGCGACAGCTGTCGAGGAGGAGCGGGAAATGTCCAGAGAGCGAAGAAAGCACAGCCCGGCCTTCAAGGCCAAAGTTGCACTGGAGGCAATGAAGGGCGATCAGACGGTGGCCGAGTTGGCCGCCCGGTTCGAGGTCCACCCCAATCAGATTCAGGCTTGGAAGAAGGCTCTGGCCGATGGCGCGGCCGCCATCTTCGACCACGGCAACGGAACCAACAAGGGCAAGGAGCAGAAGAACAACGACGCCCTGGTGGCTCGCCTGTACCAGCAGATCGGCCAGCTCAAGGTGGAGCGGGATTTCTTGGAGGAAAGGTCCGGTCCATGACCCCGGCACAGCGGCGTGAGCTGGTCGACCGGCGACATGGGTCCCGGTCCATAGTGCGGCAGTGTGCGTTGCTGGGCGTCAGCCGCTCCAGCCTCTACCATCGTCCCAAGGAGACCTCGCAACAGGCCCTGTCCCTGATGAGGGAGATGGACCGCCAGTACCTGGAAACCCCATTCTACGGTTCCAGGCGGATGAAGGCATCGCTGGACCGGCAGGGCATGCCGGTAAGCCGGAAGCGGGTGCAGCGGCTCATGAGACTGATGGGACTGCGTGCTATCTACCGGCAGCCTCGCACCAGCCAACCGGCGCCGGAACGCCGGGTCTATCCCTATCTGCTGAGGAACCTGACGATCACCCGGGCGAACCAGGTATGGGCGGCTGACATCACCTACCTGCCCATGGCCCGGGGATTTCTGTACCTGGTCGCAATCATGGACTGGCACAGCCGGTACGTGGTGGCTTGGCGGTTGTCCAACACCCTGGAGGCCGGCTTTTGCGCTGAGGCGCTGGAGGAGGCCTTGGGAAAGGGCCAGCCGGAGGTGTTCAACACCGACCAGGGCAGCCAGTTCACCAGCCTGGAGTTCACCCAGGTCCTGCAGGACCGCGGTGTGAGGATCAGCATGGACGGGAAGGGGCGGTACCAAGACAACATCTTCGTGGAGCGGCTATGGCGGACGGTGAAGTATGAAGAGGTGTACCTGAAAGCCTACGCCAGCGTCCCGGAGGCCCAGAAGGGGCTGGAAGACTACTTCCGGTTCTACAACGGGCTCAGGCCCCATCAGGCCTGGGCTACCGGACCCCGGCCGAGGTCTTCCACGAAGAGCAGGGGACTGTAGTAGGGGAGTCTAACGGAAGGAGGTGTTCACCGGGAGAGGGGATCGAATCACTGGCAGGAGAGCCGGGACTCTCACTTAAATCTGCCCTGATCCTGTCCAAATAACGGGTCCACCTCAGCCTGTCGGTCGGGGCCCGGGCCGAGGACAACGCCGCCGAACTGGAGTTCGTGACGTCGCTGGAGGGGGAGAACGTGGAGGACCACCTGGCGTACCTGAGCAAGCTGCCTCCGGTGCCGGACGAGCGGGAGGTGTCGTTCCGGCTGTTGCTGCACTACGCCTCGTCTGTGAGCCACCAGAAGTATCACGGCGTGGACATCGTTACGGTGAGAGTGGAGAGCGGCCGTTAGAGACCCAACAGCGGGGAGGCGCCGATTGGGTTAGAATGAACCATCCAATCGTCGGAGGTGGAACGATGGTACTAGCAGGTCAGCAGCTTGAAACCGGCATGATTCAGTATGCCAGCAGCGACGGGACGATGATTGATGCGCTGTACAGCCGTCCGGCGGAACCGGGCAACTACCCCGCGGTTATCGTGACGATGGAAGGCATGGGGCTGATGGACCACCACAAGGACATCGCCGTCCGGTTCGCGGGCCGAGGGTTCCTGGCCATCGCGCCCGACCTGTATACCCGCGAGGGGACGCCGGAGCCGGAGAACGTGCTGGCCACGCTGTTCGGCAGCCCCGACTCGCGGGCGATGGACGACCTGGACGGAGCGGCGCAGTTCCTCAAGTCGCAGGCGCACAGCAACGGCAAGGTGGGGATCATCGGGTTCTGCTCCGGCGGGCGGTACACCCTGATGATGGCCTGCCATAGCAGCAACATCGACGCGGCGGTGGACTCGGCGGGTGGGCATATCGCGGACCAGGAGATTACCGATCTGCGCCCGGTCAACCCCATCGACATGATAGCCAACCTGTCCTGCCCCCTGTTGGCGCTGTTCGGCATCGAGGACCAGAACCCCACGCCGGAGCAGGCGGAACGGCTGAAAGCGGAACTGGACAAGCACGGCAAGACCTACGAGTGGGTGATGTACGACAACGCGGGTCATGCGTTCTTCGCGGACTACCGTCCCAGCTACCGGGCTGCGCCAGCGCAGGATATGTGGCACCGGGTGCTGCAATTCTACGGGAAGCATCTGTCGGGGTAGGGGAGGATTCAGACCGTTCGTCCTGAGCTTGTCGAAGGGTGCGCCGCACGATTCCGTTGATGGTTCGACAGGCTCACCATGAACGGACTGTCCGGTCGGAACGAGGGGCGCACGGCTGTACGCCCCTACTGGTTTGCAGCGAGGCGGTAGATGCCCTCCCCTTGGGAGAGCAGGTATAGCTCACCGTCGTTGTCCTCGGCGAAGGACATGATGCGGAGGCCGGTGTCGGCTAGCTCTTTGTGCTCGGTGACTTGGCCGTTATAGTAGCGGAGGCCGTGGACTTTGCCGGAGCAGAAGTCGCCGTAGATGTAGGCTCCCTGGAGCCAGGGTATGGACTCGCCTCGATAGACGTAGCCGCCGATGACGGAGCAGGGGGTGCCGTCGAGGGAGTATTCCAGGACAGGCGGGATAGTGCCTTTGCGGTCGCAGTTGTCGTGGGGGTTGAAGCAGTGGTTGCCCTCGAGGATGTTCCAGCCGTAGTCTCCGCCCTCCTCGATTATGTCGATTTCTTCCCACTCGTTCTGGCCTACGTCGCCGGCCCAGAGGTCGCCGGTGTCTCGGTCGAAGGAGAAGCGCCAGGGATTGCGCAGGCCGTAGGCCCAGATTTCGGGGCGGCCTCCGCCGTCAGCGAAGGGGTTGCCGGGCGGGATGGCATAGGGCTGCTCCCCGGTTGATTCGGATACGTCTATGCGGAGGATGGAGCCGAGCAGCGTGGAGGTGTCCTGACCGTTGCCCTGGGGGTCGCCCGCCGCCCCACCGTCGCCGAGGCCGATGTACAGGTAGCCGTCGGGGTCGAAGGTTATCTGGCCGCCGTTGTGGTTGGCGTAGGGCTGTTCGATTTCCAGTATCACCAGTTCTGTATCGGGGTCGGCTTCCCCGTTGAGCGGGTAGTAGACGAAGCGGGAGATAATCGAACGGCGGGGATTGGACGCCGAGTAGTAGACGTACAGGTGGCGGTCGTTGTTGGGGTCGAGGGCCAAGCCGAGCAGTCCCTCCTCAGAACCGCGGTCGCTGACCTGGTCTCGGATGTCCAGGAATTCCGTGTAAAAGATGTGCTCACTTTCTCTTCGCAGCACCGTCTCATTAAAAGACAGAACCAGACCCGACTGGTCGCTCACGAGCACATCCCCGTAGTCCGTCTGGACGAGATTCGTAGGTGACGTGAGGTCCATGAACTCCAGGCTCTCCTCATCCTCCAACACAGGGACCAGCCGCAGGGTTTCAAGTCTCGGCGCAGCGGACGTGAGCGCGGGTGGGGGCGCAGGCGTGGGTGTTGGCGTTGCCGAAGGGCTGCCGCATCCTGCAATCAGGGCGGCCAACAGGGCCATCAAAATTGTCGCTATTCCGAGCATTGCCCAAATTCTACACACTGTGCGCTCGCTCCGCAGAAACTTTCCCCAGTGTGGTTATAATGCAGCTAGAATTCCAATGACGTTCAGACATCCACGAACGGGAATTCCGGTCTGTTTAAACCCGAATCCACCGGTGGACACCGATAGACGGCGTGAGGACAGCGGAAGGGGGATGAGGGAGTTACAGAAGCGATGGTCCAGGCTCGAATTCGGGTAGACGGGAAGTTGGAGGGAGGTCTGCAGGCGCTTTTGGGGGCACCGATGGCGGCCTACAGTGGCTGTGGCGAGCGAGATGGCGGGATAGAACACGGCAAGAGGCGCTCGCGGACTGGGCTGGCGCGAGTTTGCGGGGACGTTGGGTTGGCTGGCGGGTCAGTGGCGGACGGGCGCCGTCAGGCTGGGAGTGGAATGGCTCGCAGTCGGGCCAGGGCGCGGCTGAACTGCTCCTCCCAGGGCCAGCGCTTGGGAAGAGGCAGGGTGAGCCGGCGTGCCGAGCGGGTGAGCCGCCCGGCCAGGGCGAAGAACCGCCGCCGGAGGGTCTTGGTGGTCACTATCTGCTCGCCCAGGCCGAGCCGCGCCGTCCAGCGGGCGAGGTTATGCGCCATCACCTGTACCGCCAGCCAGGCGGCGTTGGCGGCGAAGCGCCCCGAGGGGAGATGGTTCAGCCCTACGCCGTACTTGAGGTCGCGTATCGCATTCTCGATCTCGGCGTGGCGGCGGTGGTTGGCCTCCAGTTCCAGGGTTTCCCCGCACCGGTCGGTGATGAAGCCGTGATAGCTGTAGGTGGCGAAGAGGGCCAGTTGGGAACCGGGCGTGGGCTTCACCCGCCGGACGATGAGCCGCACCGGTGCGGCGTCGGGCTCATTCTGGAAGGGGGTGTAGGTGGTCTCCGCCACATCGGCGGCGCCGTCCATCCAGTAGGGGACCGGCGACCAGTCCTCCTCGGGAATCGCCTCGATGAGGTTCCGCAGGCTTTGGTGCTGGCGGATGGTGATGGAGCAGCGGACATCCATCCGTCGGCAGACGGCGGCCACGGCGTGGGTGTAGAAGCCGCTGTCGGCCCGCACCGTGAGTTGCCCCCTGGCCCCGGCGTAGCGCACCCGTCCCACCGTCTCCCGCAGGAAGTGGGCGGCGGCGCGGGCGGTATTGGCGCGGCCCTCCCTGAGCCGGGCCATCAGCACGTCGCCGGTGCCGGCGGCGACGGCCAGCAGCGGGTGATAGCCCCGGGCGCCGGTGTAGCCGTGGTGGCGGGCGCCCTCCTTGGCTAGGCCGTAGGTCTCGCAGATGGTCGAATCGAGGTCGATGGTGAATGGTGCGTCGCTGGGTCCGGCCCCAGCCGCCCAGGCCCGGGCCAGCAACTCGCGGCTCACCCGGTCCAGTTGGCGGACATGGCCCCACCGGAAGCTGCGCAGGAAGGTGCCCAAGGTGGAGGGTGCCTTGACTGTGCCGCCCAGGGCGCGGGCGGTCCCACCGGTGCGCAACACGTCGGCGTCGTCGATGCAGTCGCCACCAGCCGGCGCAGACGCAACCAGGGTCATCATCTTGTCGCCCGGCCCGGGGCGCGGCCAAGGTCGAGATGGTTGTGGACCAGTTCGGGCAGGCCCAGGCGCCGGGCCAGGGTGGCAGGAAGGATCAGCCCGGCATTGGCCACCAGGCGGTGATCGTCGAAGGCGATGCGGATGCGATCGGGGTGGTGGCGTGGCAGCATCTGTTGGGTGCTCCTTCTCTGGGGTCGGTTTTCTGTTTCAAAACCATTATCCCAGAAGCACGGGAGCACCTTCTTACCGCTTCAGGTCGCTGACCCGACGCCCTCCTTCGGTGGATTCGGGTTAAAGCGGACTGTTCCGGTTCCAGTTGAACCGACAACAAGGCCGGCTAGAAGGAATTGTTATTGTGTTGAAGGTCAGACTCGCCACGCCGGGAGACCGTGACGAGGTGCTGCGGCTGGTGCGCGGCCTGCTGATCGAACTCGGGGGCAACCCGGCCCCGGCGGATGAACTCCAAGGGGTGTTCGGCGAACTAAACTAGAGCCAAGGTGGGATGTGCATTTGCGGGGCGGTGAAGATTGGTTGAGGTGCCACTGGGAAGCTCCTCCGACTGTACCTGGAGGACGGTTCAACACCGCCGCTTGGCCTCATCGATATGCGTATTTCACCCTGGTATCAGTTTAGTGGCCGGGGGAGACGCCGGATTCGTTGTTATCGCAGAAGAGGGAGGCTCCGCCAAAGCAGCCTGCACGGCGTCCTTTCCTGAAAGCCATCCGCACCGCAGGCCGGTATGCCATCTTGCAGGAAATGTACGTTGAACCCGAATCGCGCAGCTCGGGCGTGGGAAGGGCTGTGATTGAATTCGCGCTGGAACACGCTGTGGCCTCCGGCTGCCAGGTGGTGGAGCTGGGCACTCCCCGCAACGGCCAGCGTCAGATCGAGTTCTATGAGCGGGCGGGCTTTGTTAATGTCGGCGCGCGCCTGCGCTAGACGACCAGCGACAACCGCTACCGTTAGCTAACGACTAGCCAACGACGATTCCGCATTTTTGACACCAGAGGCTTGCATGAGCGCAGTCGAACACTGGGGCGAAATGGTACGGGTGGAGCATGAGCAGTCGGACCGGATGCGGGGTGTGCGTCCCAGCGACCACTGGACCGACTATGCGCGTCAGTTCAAGGATAACCCCCACCGGCGGGGAGACGCGGTGGTGGAGACGTTGCGGGCCCGCCTGCGTCCCGATGATAGGCTGCTGGACGTAGGAGCGGGCGGGGGAAGGCTGGCCCTGCCGCTGGCCCTGTCCTGCCGGTCGGTGACGGCGGTCGAGCCGTCGCCCAGTATGAGCGCCGTGCTGCGGGAGACCGCCAACGAATACGGCATCGAAAACGTGTCGGTGACGGAAACGGGTTGGCTGGAAGCCTCCGTTGAGCCTGCCGACGTCGCGCTGTGCAGCCACGTGGTCTATGTCATAGAGGACATCGAGACATTCGTCCGCAAGCTGGACAGCCACGCCCGGAGACTGGTGCTGTGCGTCCTGTTCCAGTTCCCGCCGCAGTCGCAAATCTCCGGGCTGTGGGAGCAGGTCCACGGCGAGCCGCGCCACCGGCTGCCCTGCCTGCCGGAGTTCCTGCCTGTGCTGGCGGAGATAGGAATTCGTCCAGAGGTAACAGAACTGGAGGAGCAGCCGCCCCGGGGGTTCGACAGTCTCGAAGAGGCGCGGCAGATGCTCACTCGGCGGCTCTACGTCTCTCCCGGCACCGAGGCGATGGCCCGGCTGGAGCGAGTGCTGGGGGACTCGCTGCACGAGGTGGACGGGACCTGGCAGGTCAGGGGCACGCAACCGCTGCGGCCCTGCATCGTGGCGTGGGAGCCTGCGGGGGGTTAGACCGCTGTATACCCCCGTGTCAGCCCGGCTGTCGAACGGAGACGAAGCCTTCGGTTTGCCTCGAAGAATCCCCTCTCCCGCCGGGAGAGGGTTGGTGTCGTGAGCGGCTATCGTCTAGCCCCGGCATTGCACCTTCACCCCAGCCCTCTCCCTCAAGGGAGAGGGAGAATTTAAAGACCCTGTGCATGTCGATGAGGAGAGGCGCAATCTTGGCGAAGACATTACAATGGCGAAAGAACTCATAGTGCGTCGGGCAACCTGCCATCAAATCAGCCGATCTGTAGCGATTCCCTGCCTTCGCCGGAAGCTACATATACCAAACGGCCTGAGAAGTCTGATCTGGACCAGTGCCAGCCCGAAGAACTGAAAAATCCATAATCCGGAGGCCCCAAAATGCCAGTCAAAGGGACCACGCTGACCAGTCTTCGTCCATTGATGCAGGGCGTCAACGGAATGGTTGTAGCCAGCCACCCCAGCGCCGCCATGGCCGGTCTGGAAGTCTTGAAAAACGGTGGCAACGCGATTGATGCCGGAGTGGCCGTTGGCTTGGCGTTGAACGTGGTGCATGTCGACGATTGCAGCTTCCTGGGCGTGGCGCCCACCATCATATACCTGGCCGACCGCAAGGAAGTTGCCACCATTGACGGGCTGGGTGTCTGGCCCAAGGCCGCGTCGGTCGAATACTTTCAGAAGAATCACGGCGGAAGGATGCCGCCCGGCGTTCTCTCGTCGCTGACGCCGGCCGCCGCCGATTCGTGGCTGACGTCCCTGACCAGGTTCGGCACCATGAACTTCGGACAGGTGGCGAGCGCCGCCATCGACCTGGCCGGAAACGGCTTTCCCATGTACCGCTACCTGGCCGGCCGGTTCAAGACCGCCTTCGACCAGTACAACGCCCACCCGTCAACCGCCGAAATATACCTGCCCGGCGGCCGCGCTCCCAAGCAGGGGGAAATGTTCTATCAGAAGGACTTGGCCGCCACCCTGTCCAAAATCGCGGATGTGGAGGCTTCCAACGCCGGGTCAGGCCGGGAGGCTGCGCTGAAGGCGGCAAGAGACTACATCTACACCGGCGAACTGGGCCGCAGGATTGTTGCATTCAACCAGGAGATGGGTGGTCTGCTCACCGAGGAAGACCTGGCCCGGTATCACGTCCAGGTCGCGCCGCCCGTAACTGTGAATTACAAGGGTTACGACGTATACAGCACGGGGCCATGGGGCCAAGGCCCGACGTTCCCCCAAGCCCTCAAGATTCTGGAGGGGTACGACCTGGCGTCCATGGGCCACAATTCAGCTGAGTACATCCACACGGTGAACCAGGCCCTGAACCTGGCCTTTGCCGACCGGGAGCAGTATGTGGGAGACCCGGACTTCGTGGACGTGCCAATCAATGAGATGCTGGCCGAGGAATACCTCGCCAGGCGCCGCTCCCTGATCGACCCGGACATGGCGTGGCCGGGCACGCCCCCGGCGGGAGACCCGCGGAACGGCAGGGCCACTTTCGATGGCGCCCCGCAGTCCCCCAGGGAGGCGGGGGTCTCCGTTGCCACAGCCGGAGTCAGCGGCGGCGGGACTTCTTATTTCGCCGTAATCGACCGGGACGGCAACATCTTCTCCAGTACTCCCAGCGAGGGCACCAAGAACGGCGGGCCGATAATTCCGGGCACCGGCCTGGCGTTCTCATTGCGCGGCACCCAGTCCAAGCTGACCGAGGGCCATCCAGCGGCGATCTCTGGGGGCAAGCGGCCCCGGCTCACTCCCGCGCCCGCCCTGGTGCTGCGCGACGGCGAGGCCGTGATGGCCCTCGGCGCTCACGGCGGCGACCATATCCCGCAGGGCACTCTCCAACTGCTGCTGAACGTCGTAGAATTTGGCCGCGACCCGCAGGAAGCCGTGGAGGAACCCCGCTTCTACAGCTACAACTTCCCCAGTTCCAACTGGATGTCAAGGTATGAGCCGGGGATGCTGCGGCTGGAAGGCCGAATTTCCGACGAGGTAGCCGGGGAGTTACGACGGAAGGGCCACACGATAGAGCAGTACCCCGACTGGTGGGAGGGTTCGGCCTTATACTGTGTCATCACCCGCAACCCGGAGACCGGAGTGCTACAAGGCGGCGCCGACCCGCGCTGCGAGGCCTACGCCGTCGGTTTCTAGTCCCAGGGCAAACACTGACAACCTTTCGGAGGACAACAGATGCCTGATCTGAACGACCTGCTGGACCAAGTTGATGAAATGCGCGACGAGATCGTGGCGCTGGAGCAGGACATGGTCCGCATTCCCACGGTCAACACCGGCTTCATGCCCACGGGCAACGAAACGGAGCTGTGCCACTACATCGAGGGATGGCTGGCCGGAGACGGCATGGACTGCGAGATTATCGAGTCCGCTCCGGGCCGGGGCAACATCATTGCGCGGCTGGAAGGCAGTTCGGGAAAGGCCGGGCTCATGTTTATGTCCCACCTGGACGTGGTGCCTGTGGAAGAAGAGGAGAAGTGGCGGTTTCCCCCATTCAGCGCCACGGTGGCCGATGGCCGGGTCTTCGGTCGCGGCGCGTCGGACTGCAAGGCCCTACTCACCTGCCAGTTGATCGCAATGCGGATTCTCAAGCGGAATGGCGTCCAACTGAGGGACAGCCTGATCCTGGCCTCCTGCGCCGATGAGGAGCATGGCGGCCGCTACGGGTTTGGCTGGATGGCCGACAACCACCCGGAGAAGCTGGCCGCTCCCCTGGCCGTAAACGAGGGCGGCGGAGTCCCCATCGAGGCGGCGGGCAACCTTACCTACCTGCTGGGAGTGGGAGAGAAGGGCCGCCTGCAATTGGAGATTGACGTCCGGGGATCAAGCGCCCATGCGTCAACTCCGTGGCAGGGATCAAACGCCCTGTTTGGTTTGTCGGAGGTCGTGAAGCGGATCGAGGCCTACGAGCCGGAGCGGGACACCTCCACCAGCCTGTTCCAGCACCTGTCCGTATTCGCCATCGAAGACAGGCCGTCGGCGGCAAACATCGACCAGATTATCGCTGACTCCGAGGATGGAAACCCCCGGTTCGCGTCAATTATGCGGGCGCTGTCGCGGATGACAATCACGCCCACCATGATTCAGGGCGGCATCAAGTCCAACAGCGTTCCCGAGTCGGTACGGCTGACCTGCGATGTTCGGACGCTGCCCCATCAGGACGAAGCCTACGTCCGACAGGAGTTGGGCAAGATACTCGACGGGATTCCGGGGGTGGAGATTGACATCGACTATATGTCGATTCCCAACGCCTCGCCCTTCGAGACGGAGTTCGCCGACCGAATCCGGATCAGCACCGCCAGGGCCTTCGGACGGGACGACATCCAGTGGGTGCCCTCGCTGAGCACCGGGTTCACCGACTCCCGCTTCACCCGCAACCTGGGGACTACCACCTACGGCATGGTCGGCTCCCACCCTGACGACGACCCAATGCTCGCGAACATTCACGGTACCGACGAGTCGGTGGGCATCCAGAGCCTGATGAGCGGCACGAGAATCATGCTCGCGCTGGCCTACGACATTCTGGCCGCAAAGTAGGTGCCGTTGCGCCTAAATCCTGAATCGTTGAAGAGAATCCCTGTGGTGGAAGTCTGCTCTCTGAACGGTATCAGCGAGCGGACCTTCCCAAGACCTTTACAATTCCTCACACGCAAGCCGGAAGGAGGCCCATTTCCATCATGAAGTTTGCCTTGTTTTTGCTGGGTTCTTGGACAGAGCCTGAAACCAGCGCCCAGAGCCGGATCTTCGGTGAAATGCTGGAACAGGCTGAGTACGCCGAGGAATTGGGCTTCGATTCGATCTGGATTGCGGAGCATCACTCCAGCCGGTATGGCATCTGTCCATCCCTGATGCCGTTGCTCAGCCACATCGCCGCGCGCACCAAGAAGATCCGCATCGGGGCCGGCGTCAGCGTCCTGCCTTTCCACAATCCCATTTTCCTGGCCGAAGAGAGCGCCATGCTGGACGTGCTGAGCAATGGCAGGCTGGACTTTGGTGTTGGACGCGGCTCGGCGGACTACGAGTACGGCAACTTCAATATCGACTTTGACACCCGGGACGTGCGTACGCAGGAGGCCCTGGACGTTATCCTGGGGCTGTGGACCCAGTCCGATTTCTCCTATGACGGCGAGTTTTACCAGGTGAAAGACTTGACCATTGCTCCCTGGCCAGTGCAGCAGCCCCATCCTCCGGTGTATCTGGCCGTATCCCGCACCCCCGCCAGCGTGGACGTTGCCGTCTCGCGAGACCTGCCCATACTGACCAGTTTCTCTACCCTGGAGGCGGATAACCTGGGCCTGTTTTCCCTCTATGCGGAACGCTGCGCCGCCGGAAAGGAACTGCCCGTGGAGGAAATGCCCTATTTCCGGTTCGTGTACCTGGAGGAAGACGAGCAGACCGCCAGGGAATACCCCCGGCAGTCCCTGACCTGGGTTCGGGACCTGGGAGGCTACCGTCGCACCCTGACCTACGGCGACGAAATCAACGTGGACCTGGACCACTGGCGCCGGACCCGCACCGTCGAACCGGCCAGTTATGAGTCGGAACTGGAGACTACCGCCTACTTCGGCACGCCGGAGCAATGCGTGCAGCGGATCACCAGGTTACGGGACGACCACGGCATCGGGTACTTCGGCGCCAGCATGTCCTTCGGCAGCATGGAGCACTCAAAGGTAATGCGCTCGATGGAGCTGTTCGCCAAGGAAGTGATGCCCAGGTTCCGGCAATAGGACTTCGTCGCCGACTCTTACTATTTCAGGATTCCGCTGCCGGTCATGGGGATTTCAAGAGCGAGGTGAAGAATGACGTGCCGGATGGCGCATTCTATACGCTTCTGGAAGTGCAGGTCCTGACTGAGCAGTTCGGGTAAGCCTCGGGAAGCTTCTTGTCGAACAAACGTGGCGAGGGTTGCAAACTTGGTGGACCGTTCGGAACTAAGTTCGATTCCACGACTACGGGCAGTAGGGACGGGACCGGGGACTTGGAGACGAGTTGGTCGAGTTAGCTGTTCGCGCCTGTCATCATCGCTGTGAAACGCCGTTGCATTTCCTCCGGCGTAACCTCGTCGAGAAAATGGCCGACATTCCAGCGATGGCCAGAAGGGTCACGCAACCAGCCTGACCGCTCGCCGTAGAACTGGTCCTCCGGTTCGCTCTCGATCTCGGCACCCGCCTCGGCCGCGCGACGAATCACCGCGTCGGCATCGTCGACTTGCAGGTGCATCGTGACCGAGGTGCCGCCCAACGTCAGCGGTCCCGGGATGCCGTATTCAGGGAACTCTTCAGCCAGCATGAGCGTCGTACCGCCGAAATCAAGCACAGCGTGCCCAATGCGCCCGTTAGGATCCGTCAGTCGAAACTTCTCAGTCGCCCCGAAAACCGACGTATAGAACTCGATCGCTCTGGCGGCATAATTGACCTGCAGATATGCGAGCAGGTGATGGATCTTCATTGCGGCAGCGCATTTCTTTCTATGAAGTTAATCTTGCGGACGCCGTTGCGGTATCCGATGACTACATTCTTGGTGGGTGCCGAGTCAGTCTAGCGAAGGTGGAGGGGTGCGTCAATTGGGGAGTCGATGGAAGCAGGGCCTTTTCAAAGTCGTGGCCAAGTAGAAAGTAGATGAAGTGAGGTGAGTCATGGGAGAGGAACAGTTATTGGTTGAAGAGGAATTCGCCTTGCTTCGCACCTGTTTAAGCGCTATTCCAGACCCTCGTCAGCGGTGGGGACGGGTACATTCTCTGGAAGGAGTGTTGAGTCTGAGCGTGTTGTGTCTGATGGACAATCGCCGGTCCTTGAGCGGAATCCGGCGGTTTGGAGAATTGCACCCGGAGGCGCTGCAGGGGGTTGAAGCTCCGGCGCAGCCCTTCCGTGCCCACTCTGGGAAAGGTGCTCTGCCAAGTGGCGTAGAGATAGTAGCTGATTACAGTGCCAAGGAGAACGCGATGGTAAAGGTGTGAATAATGTTACGGTCACGGAATCTTCCGAAGTGGGCTCACTATCAATGGGTAAAACTGAGACCAACTGCGTCCTGGCGCCGACGCCCAGTCTTGGGGAAAGGATCTACGAACACGAGATACGCTCTCTCTGACGCCGAATGGCGCCTCTTATACGGTCTTGTCATACAAGATCGGGGTGTGCCTGAGTAATGATCAGTCTATTGCCCTATAGCTCATCAGACTAGTAGGGCAGGGTGTCGAATAACTCGTACCTGTCCTTCGTGACCGGCATCGTGTCCTAGACGCAAATGGCCCTACGCTGACTCCATCGAACGGGTTTTCGCCACCCACCATCCCTGGTTCCAGCACCGTCTCTTCATGAGTCGAGATGGAGGGCGTTTTCTTCGACCGGGATTCTAGTCCAAACGTGAGAACGGACATACTTGAAGGGTAAACCGAGCCGGGCGGCCTCCTCTTTTAAGCCGTCGGCCACCAGCGCCCGAAACAGTTTCGGATCAGCCGGTATCGCCGAGAGGGCGCGGTGCCAACTCCAGAAAATGAATGGCCGGTCACCTCATACCTTTTATTTGTGCTGGCTTGGTTCCTGTGGAGACGGCTGAACCAAGTCAGAGCCAAAAGATGCCAGTACCCACGACAGCTATCACTACGCGCATCAAGTAGTGAGGCTCTAGAAATGCGGATGAAAAGCCTTGGTTGCGAAGAGGGCTTTAGGCAGAAAGGCCGGCGTTAGCAAGGCCAGCGGCCAAATCTGAGCGAGCCGCATTGCGCCAAAATTGGCTGCCGCACTGCCGGTGTCGGCGCACGCGGCACGGTCGCCGATGGCGGCGCTGCCAATATCGCCCGTCAAACCCTCTTTGCCCGCCACCAGGGTCAGGTTGGCGACCGTGGCCGCCAGATACAGCTGAAACCGGGTTTTGGTCCGCCCGAAGTAGCGAGCCTGGCGAATCCCCAGTTGCACCAGCCGGGCCAGCCGGTGCTCCACCACCACTCGGAGTTGACGGTACCCGGCAAAGGCTGCGCTCTGCTGCAGGGCGCGGGCCTGCTGCAATAAAGCCTCCTGTGGGTGCAGTTGCACCGTTCGCCCAGCACCCGAGAACCCCGCCACGCATTCAGGGCGCAGCGGGCAGGCCCCACACACTGCCGCGTCGAACCGGAAGGCTTGCAGCCGGTGAGTCCGGCCTGTGGCGCCGGTCCGCTTCCCAGCCGGCAACAGCTTCCGGGTAACCTGACCCGCCGGACAGGTGCAGGTTCCCTCCTTCAGGTCAAGCCGGAAGTCTTCCTTGGGAAAGTGGGCTTTGTTGGGACGCCCCGGCACTCTGGCAACCAATGGGCGTCCCGCGTCGGCAAATGCCTGCCTGGTATCGCCGTCCCCATAGGCGGCATCCCCCAAGGTCTCCGCCGCCGGCACACCGGTGTTGGCTTCGCTCAGCTCCACCAGTCCCAGGGCTCCCAGGTTGTCCGGAGCGTTGCCGGGCAGTACCTCCACGGCGGTGATCAACTGGGTATCGGTGTCCACCACGATCGCCGCCTTGTGTCCGTCGAAGCGCCGGCTGCTGCTCTTGTGGCCGTGGCGCATCTCCGGGTCATGCACCGACACCATCCGGTCCCTGCTCACCCCGTCCTTCAGGCCAATACCCTCGCCGGCGCGCTCCACGTCCTGGAGCAGCAGTTGACCCAGCAATTCTGCCGCCGCCACGATGCCCCGTCGTTCCGGGCTGCCCTCGGGCAGAGCCTCTTGCGCCTGCCGCGCTATTTCCAACAGCCGGTCGGCGTCAGCCACAATCGTGGCCAGCAGCGCTGCCCGTGCCCGCTGGTCTGACCAGTCGATGGCCGACTCTCCCTTCACGCTGGAGCCCAAGTACCGCTCGTACCCCTGGGCCTCGGCCCATTCCTTCACGCCGGTCTGCTCCATGGACGCCAGGGCTCTCACGAGTTTGACGATCCCGTCGGCCAGCAGATTATAGGTGTCCTTCACGGCGCCGCGGCCCAGGATGAAGGTCGTGTCCAACGCCACCCGCATGCCGCGCTTTTTCAGGTAGCCCGACTCCCGGGCCAAGCGCAGGCTGGACTCGAACACCGCCCGCACCTTGTCGTGGAGAATCAACTGGGCCCGGAACACCTGGAGCGTGCTCTTGGCGAAGGGCCGGTCTTCAATCTCGATTCCCAGGGACACTTTCCAGCGAATGTCGAAGCCGGCTCTGGCCTTGGCCTCGGCGTCGCTCACCTTGTCGTGGGTCTGCAGCAGCAGCGCCGTGGCCAGCAGGCTGGGCGGCACGCTGTCCCGGCCATTGTCGGCGCAGTAGAACTCGGCGAAATCGCTGTCCCGGAACAGTTGCCCCCGCAGGGATGCCAACAGGCCGTAGAAAGTGTCCTTACCCACGTGGTCCAAGTACAACCGGTCCGCCTCCCAGAGGCCTCGCTGATCCGACCGTTCTCCCAACATTCCCTTGCTCCGCTTCCTTTGTCACCCCGGAGTATAACCCCTGGCCTCAAAATGGACAGTTTCCGGCCAGACTTCTAGTACTGGACACGCTGTGCCGCGGCCAGGATCTCGCTCTCTTCTATTCCCAGGGCCTTTTCATTCTCGCTACCATAGTCCTTCGCAGTCAACTGGTCTTCCCGGCGAATGGCGGGAGCCAGGGAGCCTCGACAGGAGTCGGCCATGCCTTCCTCAAACCTTTCTGGGTTCCGGCCTGCGCCGGAATGCCGGCGTGAGGGCAGTTTATTCCGAGGGAATAGGCCCCGCCGCTGAAGTTGGTTATTCGATGTACAGGGCTGTATAGTACTGTATGCTGCAAATCCGATGACGAGGAACGAAAGATGTCCACAGGTTTCTCCAGCTCGGGGGTCTCTCGATTTGAGGACCGGGACCTGGGAGCGCCCCGAGTACGGTGTGAAGTGGGTACGCCCTTATCCGGGCAGCGGAACATCGGTCATAACCGGTGGCACCCGGACATTCCGCCCCTGATCGAGATTGAACCCGGCGGTGAGGTGATCCTGGAGACGCCGGGTTACGACGACTATCAACTTCGGGACGACAACAGCACCGCCGACGTGGCCGACATGGACTTGACCCGGGTCCATCCGTTGGCGGGGCCAGTGGCGGTGCGAGGAGCGGAGCCCGGCGACCTGCTGGTGGTGGACCTCCTGGAGCTGTCGCCCCTGAGCGGAGTGGGCTACTCCTGTGTCATCCCCGAGATCGGAGGCATATTACGGGACGTTTACCCCGCGGCCTACAAGTCGGTCTGGTACATGAGAGGCAACGTCTACGCCGAGTCCCGGCACATCCCCGGGGTTCGCATTCCCGCGTTGCCCCATCCGGGAGTGATCGGCGTGGCGCCATCCCATGAGATGCTGGCCCGGTGGAACGAGCGGGAAGCTCCGTTGGCCGCAGACGAGCGGGCCTACCCGCCCCACGCCGAGACCGCGCTGTTTCGCGGCGTCGGTCCGGCGGAACACGCGTCGATGGCGGCGGAGGCGGCCAGAACGGTGCCGCCAAGGGAAAACGGCGGCAACGTTGACATCAAGAATCTCTCCAGCGGCTCCAGGATATATTTCCCGGTATTCGTGCCGGGTGGCCTGCTCTCCGTGGGGGACCTGCATTTTGCCGAAGGCGATGGCGAAGCGACCTGGAATGCCATCGAGATGGATGGCGTCACCTGGCTGCGGGCGGGCCTCATCAAGGGAGGCGCCACGAAGTACAATGTCCGCACTCCGATGTTTCAACCGGGCCCGTTGGAACCCAGGTTTGGCAACCGGTATCTGACCTTTACCGGCTTCAACTTCCGAGGCAGCCAGCAGGCTTTCAACGATTGCACCATGGCCGCTCGAGAGGCGATGCTGCAAGCCATTGACCACCTGACCCACTTCGGCTACAGCGGAGAGCAGGCTTACACTCTATTGAGCGTCGCCCCGATAGAGCTCCGCATCAGCGGAATCACCGACGTGCCCAATGCCTGCGTTACCCTGTATCTGCCGCTGGACATTTTCGATCAGGGAATCTTGCCCGACAGCTAATATGCCGGCTTTGGAATCATCCACCGGCCGGGACCACCAGACCAGACGAGCCTATACGGGAATCATCGACGGAGAGGTGCAGCTATGGCGGAAATCCCAAAGAGCATCGTACAGGAAGCTATCGACGTCGCCATCGGAGAACGCGGGGAAATCGGAGTTCAGGTCGCGGCTTACCTGGACAGCGAATTGGTGATCGACCAGTGGGGCGGCCTGGCTGACGAGACCACCGGCCGGGAGGTCGATGGAGGCACCCCCTTCCCAGTGTTTTCCAATATAAAAGCAATGACGGCGACAGCGCTCCACATTCAGGCGGAGCGGGGGCTGGTGGACTACTACCAACCGGTGGCTAAATACTGGCCCGAATTCGGCAAGTACGGCAAGGACAAAGGCACGGTGTTCGATGCGTTGACCCACCGCATCGGGGTTCCCCTGATGCCCGTGGGGGTTACTCCCGAGTTGATGTGCGACTGGGACTGGATGGTGGGGCAGATCGCGGAGATGCATCCTCTCTTCGAGCCGGGGACCCGGAGCGGCTACATGGCCTACACGTTCGGTTGGGTCGTGGGTGAGGTCGTGCGCCGCACCGACCCAATGCACCGGCCCTTCGGCCAGTTCATCCAGGAGGAAATCTGCCAACCCTTGGGCATCACCGGCCTGTGGGCCGGGATTCCGCCCGAGGTCGAGCCCGGGGTGGCCAAACTCACCAACCTGCCGGAGCTTCCTCCCGGCGCTCCGGGAATACCCCCGGACTCGCTGCGGTTCCGGGCCTCTCCGCCAGTGGTGGGTACCAACCAGGAGGTGTTTGGCCGATCCGATGTGCGCCAGGCCTGCATCCCCGGAGCCCAAGGAATCATGAATGCGCGGAGCCAGGCCCGGTTCTACGCTATGCTGGCCAATGGCGGTGAGCTCGACGGCGTGCGCCTTCTCTCCGAGGACCGGGTACGGACCTTCCACATACCCCGTCCCCCCAGCGATTACGATCCGGTGCATGGCAGACCTCATCATGGGACCATCGGAGGCTTCCACTTCGCGGGCAGTCCCGGCATGGGCGCCATGGGCAGCAACCCTCTGGCTTTCGGCCATAACGGGGCCGGCGGCTGTCTGGGCTGGGCCGATCCCAAGCATCGGCTGGCGGTTGCCATCCACCATAACCGCATGGTCCCCCACGGCCCTCCCGAAGAAAGCCCGCTGACACCCATTGGTGGAGCGGTGCGAAAGGCTCTGGGGATACCCGAGTAGCTTCCGCGTCATCTCTACAGGGGGATGCTTGTAAGGGGCGCTGCTAGTCCAGAACCCTGACCAGCTTCTGCATTGAGCGAAGCTCGCGGGCCGGGTCCATGTGCCGGCCGTAGTCGGTCCAGGACACCTCCGCCACGTACAGGTCTCCCCTTGAGTCCACGGCTATTCCGTGGGGGGAATAGAACCGGCCCGACTGGTCGCCGTAGCTCTCGCGCCCGACCCTCGCTAGGACCTTGCCCCTGGTGTTCATCACTGTCACGCGGGGGCCGAGATCTGTGCCGATGTCGTTGGTGGCGATCCCGCAGAAGTACTCGCCGATGTATATCAGTTCCTCGCCCGACCGGTCGTCGATGCAGATGGCTGCGGCGCGGGAGAGATTGCCCCACTGGGTCTCGTATTTCCCCTCGGAGCTGAAGACCTGGATGCGGTGATTCTCGCGGTCGGCGATGTAGACCCAGCCATCGTTGTCGACCTCGACGTTGTGGACGATGTTGAACTGGCCGTCCCCGGTGCCCGATTCGCCCCACGAGAAGAGGAGTTGGCCGTCGGGCGAATACTTGTGCACCCTGGCGTTGGAATAGCCGTCGGCCACGTAGAATTCTCCGGTGCGCTTGTCAAAGGCCACGTGGGCGGGAACGCTGAAGGGTTCGCCGCTCATCTTCGGGCTGGGCTTGTGGGGGTACCCAGGGTCATCAGCAGCTTGCCGTCGGGCGTGAACTGCCGGACGGTGCTGTCGCCGTTGTCCACGCAGAAGACGGTGTCGTCCGGCGCGATGGTCACGCCGTGGGGGTTGGCGAACACCCCATCGCCCCACGTGCGCAGCAGGTTGCCGTCGGTGTCGAACACGAGCATCGGTATCGTCCCGCGGTTGAAGATGTAGACCTGGTCCTTCGAGTCGACCGCGACGGCTGTTCCCTCCCGGTAGACGCACCCTTCGGGAAGCTGGCCCCAGTTCTCGCCCGAGACCCGGTAGTGGAAGCCGTTCTCGCCGATCACAACCGGCCTGGCCTCTCCACCCTCGGCCCCGTGTCCCTCGGAACGCAGGCCGTACTCCCAGTCCTGTTCCTTGTCGACCATATTTCTGCCTCCTTGAATCTGCGCTGGCGGGTGCAGCGGCATACGGCAATATATCACGCGGTCTGCCGGGCGTCGCCTGAGCCGGCAGCGGCCCAGGGACTTTTAATTCTCCCTCTCCCTTGAAGGGGAGGGCTGGGGTGGGGGTGAAGTGCCAAGTGTAAGCATCTTGTTGTCCTGCGAGGGGACGCCCCCACCCTAACCCTCCCCCGGAGGAAGAAGGAACTCTTAAAATACCCTGGGCAGCGGCTGGCTGCACTTTGCGCCGGTGGGCGGTCATCAGAGACGCTTCAAGTGGCGGCAGTCCCGCGGCGGCCATATAATCGGCAGCAGTCAAAGCGGACAAGACCGGCTTCCCGATGCGTGGAGCGCGCGATGGTCATTGGCAGAGAGGCGCCAGGGGCGTCGAAAAGCAGGCAGGAGGGCAGACGAATGGCAGACCTGAATATCGCGACCCTTTCCGGCGACTACGCCGTCATCAGCGAGGCGGCAGTCGAGGACTTCAGGGGTAGCCTGCACGGGGAGTCGCTGCTCCCCGGCGATGCTGGGTACGACGGCGCCCGGCGGATCTGGAACGCCATGGTCGACAAACGGCCCGCCCTGATCGCCCGCTGCAGCGGGACGGCCGACGTGATCAACTCGGTCAACTTCGCCAGGGAGAACGGCCTGCTGATTTCGGTGCGCGGCGGCGGCCATAATTTCCCGGGCAACAGCGTTTGCAACGACGGGCTGATGATCGACCTTTCCCGGATGACGGGCGTCCGCGTCGATCCGGCGGCCAGAACGGTCCGGGCCCAGGGCGGGACGAAGTGGGGAGCGTTCGATCACGAGACCCAGGCCTTCGGACTCGCGGCGCCGGGCGGGACCGACGTGGACACCGGCATCGCCGGTCTCACGCTGGGTGGCGGCATCGGATGGCTGTCCGGCAGTTACGGCCTCAGTAGCGACAACCTGATTTCCGCCGACGTGGTCACCGCAGAGGGCCGGTCGCTCACCGCCAGCGCCGACGAGAACCCCGACCTGTTCTGGGGCCTCCGGGGCGGGGGCGGGAACTTCGGCGTCGTCACCTCTCTCGGGTACCAGCTGCATCCCATCGGCCCTGAGGTGCTGGCTGGCTGGCTGATCTATCCGTTCGACAAGGTGAGGGAGTTCTTCGCCCTGGTCAACGAGTTGACCGACAACATGCCGGACGAGTTGAACCTCATCACTTTCCTGATGAACCTGCCCGATGGCAGCGGAAGGGCGTGCAGCATTCTGCTCTGCTACCACGGCCCCATCGAAGAGGGGGAGCGGGTCATCCGGCCGCTCCGGAAGTTCGGCCCGCCAATGATCGACGACGTGCGGCCCATGCCCTACACCGAGGCCCAGAAGTTGGCGGTGGCCCCTTCTGGACGGCAGAACTACCTGAAGTCCCACTTCGTGAGCCAGGTCAGCGACGGCATTGTGGACATCGCGCTCGACTATTTCGACCGGGTGACCTCTCCGCTCACGAGCGTACTGTTCCAGTATCTCGGCAACGCCGCCCAGCGCGTGCCCGTCAGCGAGACTGCCTTCGGCCACCGGGGCGCCCTGTGCGAGTGGGCCACCAACGCGGTCTTCCTGGACCCAGGCGAGTCGGAGGTCCACATCCGATGGGTCAGGGATTTCGCTTCGGAATTGTTGCCCTTTTCCTCGGGGGCCTATATCAACCAGGTCGGCACCGAGGCGGAGGAAGGAGAGGAAGCGATACAGGCGGCCTTCGGGGACAACTTTCAGAGGCTGACGGCACTGAAGCAGAAGTACGACCCGACGAACCTGTTCAGCCACAACCAGAACATCCGTCCCCGGATCTAAACTAAAGCCAAGGTGAAACGTGCATGGGTGTCGGGTAGAATCGGGGGAGTCGCGGATGCGACGAGGGAAGCAGGGAGAGGGATGGTGCTGGGCATGGGCGAGATCGACCGGTTCCTAAACTAAAGCCAAGGTGGGATGTACATATCACTAGTATTACAACGACGGTTGGCAGGGAAAGGCCCTTACGGCCCCCTTCTGGGTACAGGCCAGCTTGCACGACAGGTTCGAGCCCGACCGTTCCCCGATACAATTTCCGCTCACGAGCCACCCTTTTTGATGAACCGTCGTTGTAATACTAGTAGTCAGTCAATCTTGGAATCAAAGGGATAGAGACGGTGAAGTTTGGAACGGGCGTCTTGGGTGTTGAACTGCCAGTTAATGGTGGCCTGGGCGGCGTTGCGCTCCGTCACCAGGGCCTGGACTTCCCGCTGCAGCGTCTCCTCATCGGCCAGGCGCCTCTTGAGGCAGCAACGGGACAGCACGCTGAACTCGATCTCCGCCATGTTCAGCCAACTGCCATGCTTGGGGGTGTAGTGGAACTCCAACCGTTTCGCAATCCGCCGGGCTTCGGCCGCCGGGAACGTCTCGTACAGGGACGCCGTGCGATGGGTGTTGAGATTGTCCAGGACCACCCGTACCACCGGGACCTCCGGATAGGCTTCATCCACCAGCCAGCGCATCTGATGGGCGAAGTCCTGCATCGTGCGCCGCTGGGTCACCGCCACCTGCCGCCAACCCGCCAACGGCTCACAGGCCATAAACAGGTTGCGCGTGCCCTCCCGCCGGTACTCGTAGTCCTGCCGCAGGGGGATCCCAGGCCGAGCCGGGGTGCCAGGCCGAGCCGGGAGCGCCGGCCGCGTCTCCGCCAACAATTGGGAGGAGGTCTCGTCGAAGCAGACCACCGGCCTCTGGGAGTCATAGGGTTCGGCGTACAGGTCCAGCACGTCCTCCATGTGGGCCACGAACTCGGCGCTCACCTTGGGAATGCACCACTCCCGCTTCTGCCAGGGCTTGAGGATGTTTTTTTCAAGTGCAGCCGCACTGTCTCATGGGACAGCGATGGCGCCAGCCCCAATTCCACCACCTTGCCAGCCAGTAGCCGCAGGGTCCAGTGGTCGTGGCCTTCCGGCGCCGGGCTGCAGGCCAGAGCGATCAGGTGGGCCTCCCCCCGGTCGTCCAGCTTCCGGTGCCGGTGGGCCTGGGACCGGTCCTTGAGCGCCCCGTCCACGCCATCCTCGGCGAAACGCCGCTTGATCCGGTACACCGTGCCGTCAACCACGTCCAGGGCTTGGGCCACCTGGGGTGCAGGCCAACCCTGGTCGGTCTTGAGCAGGATGCGGGCCCGCGTAACCACCCGGGCAGTGCTCTTGCCAGCCCGAACCAGATGCTCCAATTGGTCCCGCTGCTCCGCAGTCAGCCGGACTCCATACTTTTCCCTGACCATACCGCCACCTCCCAGCAACACTATCCACAGTCAGGCTAGCTGCTTCAGTCAGTCTTTCACATTACCATCTAAATCCAGTTTGACTGACTACTAAACTAAAGCCAAGGTGGGATCTACATTTAATTGGCGATGATGATCAGCTGGGTTGCGCCGGTGAATCCCTCTCATCCGTACTTGGAGAATGACCCGGCTCTGTCGTTTGACCCCCGCCATCTGCGCATTTCACCTTGGCTTTAGTTTAGACCGCACTGCCGGTGGCTACCCAGCTGGGATCCAAAGTTGATGTGAGGTTCCGTGGAGTCCTCGCGGTCGTCTTCAAGACCCCGAAATGCACATCCCACCTTGGTATTGGTTTAGACTGCCATCTAGATAGTGAAGCGCGTTGACACATCCACCGAGACTGCTGCCAAGAAGCTCAAGGGCACGTGTTTCCATGGGTTGAACGTCAACAGGACTTTCAAGACGCCCATTCCGCATGTAGACGAGTGCCAATGCTGCTCTGCTATCAGGGTCGAGGCTTTGGATTATTTCCTGTAACAGTTCCTCACGGCTCTCAATAAATTCGTCAATGTGACCCCAATCGATACGCGAAATCCCAGAGAGATGCGGGTTGCCCATGTGTTTCTCAACATCAGGGTTGAAATCGTACTCCTCCACGTACAGTTTCTTCGTAAATATCGGGTCGCCCAGGCGTCGAGCTATCTCAGGTATGAACCGCGGGTGCCGTGCGATGCGGTCTAAGTGGGGCTTGATTTCGGTTCGGAAAGGCTGGGACTGGTTGCCGAGTTTGATATGGTTGTAGAGAATCTGCTGTTTTTCGTCAACGGACAAGGCACGAACATCAACAACGACTTGGCTCTCATGTAGAAGTGGAAATGCACCCACCTTGAGTTCTTGCCTTGCACGGTTGTAGATGTAGTCACGTGAGGCGATAACTACTTTTGCACCTCCGCGGACCATTGTTTGGATTTTCTGCAAGACACGATTCCACTCACGGACTAATTCGGCCTCATATTGCGTCACACCGAAGGCGTCATCTAGCCAGAAAAACTGAGATGGTTCGTTCGGGTTCCAATGTTTAGTGACCTCATTGGGAAAGTCGAGCTTCAGCACCGACGCATTCCATGTGTCAAGTGCAGCCATGGCCATGAGAGAAGCTATGGTTGACTTGCCCGATGCAGGCTCGCCAATTAACAGAACGAAACCGTGCTTGTTGAGTGCATCGACGGCACGTCTGTAAGAATCCGTGATTACAACTTTGGCAATGTCATCTCGCATCGACGCTAGAATCGACTGAGACTGGTCGTAAGCTCGTTCGTCGAGAATTTGGCTCAAATCTCCCAAGCCATACACTCTGGGTACCATCATTCGGAGATGCTGGTTCTCACGAATCTGTTGATTGATCCAGGTCGAATCAAGTATTTTGAAGTGTTTGACTCCTACGGCCTTGAAGAGCCCCTGGATATTAGTGTTTTGTACACCGGATACCCCCGCGTTGGTCATGAGCATATATGAATCGCAATGACCTTGGGCGACTAGCCTTCTTGCTTTTTCGGCTTCATCAGAAAGGTCGGAGGTGCGGAGTCGGCCATCGGCCTTGCCGGTGAACTTGCACTGGACCACATAAGAGCCGCTAAGGTCTTCCTGCCCCATCGCCCCCCAGGTGCCGGTGAATGCACCATCTCGCCCGCCGTCTTTGGATTCGAGAAACGACTCCACAGTTTGTCCCAGAATCTCCCTTGCAATCGTAAGGCATAAGTCCTGAAAACTCTTCCAGCCAAGCTTGTGCAAGTCATACATTTGACTGCTCCGGATGAAGGGGATGTATTCGGTTCCCTGCCCTCAACGGCTTACTATCATTTGTCCATTATAACTGGTTTCCTTGCCGTCACTGGTCTGACTGGCCTTGTATCAACAGTCCTCGAAATGGCCTACTTTTGCAACAAAAGGAGGAGTTTTGGGGTAAACGCAATTCTTGATACAAGGCCGATGATCTGGGCTGTCGCCAAGCTGAATCCCGTGGGCGAAGGCCCGCTACAGAACTCCGGCAGCGACGACTTTGGTTTAGCCGGTGCCCCGCAAGGGACTCGCGACCCCGGCTCGTGGGATTCGCGATGTTGAGGGTGGGCCTGGGCGTACCGAATTGCGAACTTTTCGCTGGGAGGTTCAGATATGACGATTCCAGCTTGGTGGGCCAGAGTGCACGGTAGGTGGAACCATCTTCGAGATGTGGCTGGGGGCTCTGTGATCCTCGGTACCGCGGTCTCGGCGGGGACTTCGATCCTCCTCGGGTGAGCTTGGGCGTTTTGTTCTGCTAACTTTTCGCTGGGAGCTTAAGCCCGAATCCACCGATGGACAACGATGGACGGCGTGAGAACAGCGGAAGGGGGGTGAGGGAGCTACAGGGGAGATGGCCTGGGCTCCATTGGGGTAGATGGGAGGTCGGCGAAGGGTCTTCAGTCGTCGCACAGGGCCCCTATGGCCGTCTGCGGACGTTGGGCCGGGCAAGATGGCGGGGAGAGGACGCAGCAAGAGACGCTCGCACCGGGTGGCGCGAGTTGGCGGGGAAGTTCAATTGGCCGGATGGCGGGTCAGTGGCAGACGGGCACTCTCAGGCTCGGAGTGGAATGGCTCGCAGCCGTGCCAGGGCGCGACTGAACTGCTCCTCCCAGGGCCAGCGCTTGGGAAGAGGCAGGGTGAGCCGGCGTGCCGAGCGGGTGAGCCGCCCGGCCAGGGCGAAGAACCGCCGCCGGAGGGTCTTGGTGGTCACTATCTGCTCGCCCAGGCCGAGCCGCGCCGTCCAGCGGGCGAGGTTATGCGCCATCACCTGTACCGCCAGCCAGGCGGCGTTGGCGGCGAAGCGCCCCGAGGGGAGATGGTTCAGCCCTACGCCGTACTTGAGGTCGCGTATCGCATTCTCGATCTCGGCGTGGCGGCGGTGGTTGGCCTCCAGTTCCAGGGTTTCCCCGCACCGGTCGGTGATGAAGCCGTGATAGCTGTAGGTGGCGAAGAGGGCCAGTTGGGAACCGGGCGTGGGCTTCACCCGCCGGACGATGAGCCGCACCGGTGCGGCGTCGGGCTCATTCTGGAAGGGGGTGTAGGTGGTCTCCGCCACATCGGCGGCGCCGTCCATCCAGTAGGGGACCGGCGACCAGTCCTCCTCGGGAATCGCCTCGATGAGGTTCCGCAGGCTTTGGTGCTGGCGGATGGTGATGGAGCAGCGGACA
Organism: Dehalococcoidia bacterium; assembly: GCA_965262735.1. GTDB lineage: Bacteria > Chloroflexota > Dehalococcoidia > Lucifugimonadales > UBA3495 > CATOSK01. The sequence goes on from CBDHFS010000002.1 coordinate 2,509,906, forward strand.
TCCATCCGTCGGCAGACGGCGGCCACGGCGTGGGTGTAGAAGCCGCTGTCGGCCCGCACCGTGAGTTGCCCCCTGGCCCCGGCGTAGCGCACCCGCCCCACCGTCTCCCGCAGGAAGTGGGCGGCGGCGCGGGCGGTATTGGCGCGGCCCTCCCTGAGCCGGGCCATCAGCACGTCGCCGGTGCCGGCGGCGACGGCCAGCAGCGGGTGATAGCCCCGGGCGCCGGTGTAGCCGTGGTGGCGGGCGCCCTCCTTGGCTAGGCCGTAGGTCTCGCAGATGGTCGAATCGAGGTCGATGGTGAATGGTGCGTCGCTGGGTCCGGCCCCAGCCGCCCAGGCCCGGGCCAGCAACTCGCGGCTCACCCGGTCCAGTTGGCGGACATGGCCCCACCGGAAGCTGCGCAGGAAGGTGCCCAAGGTGGAGGGCGCCTTGACTGTGCCGCCCAGGGCGCGGGCGGTCCCACCGGTGCGCAACACGTCGGCGTCGTCGATGCAGTCGCCACCAGCCGGCGCAGACGCAACCAGGGTCATCATCTTGTCGCCCGGCCCGGGGCGCGGCCAAGGTCGAGATGGTTGTGGACCAGTTCGGGCAGGCCCAGGCGCCGGGCCAGGGTGGCAGGAAGGATCAGCCCGGCATTGGCCACCAGGCGGTGATCGTCGAAGGCGATGCGGATGCGATCGGGGTGGTGGCGTGGCAGCATCTGTTGGGTGCTCCTTCTCTGGGGTCGGTTTTCTGTTTCAAAACCATTATCCCAGAAGCACGGGAGCACCTTCTTACCGCTTCAGGTCGCTGACCCGACGCCCTCCTTCGGTGGATTCGGGCTAAGGTGGGCCCGGTCAGTTGGACAGAATTAAAGCAGAGTTAAGTGAGGGTCCTGCCAGTGATTCTGACCCTTCTCCCGGTGCACACCTCCTATCCTTCGAATCTTCCGACCGGACATCTTGTTCTCCGTGGAACACCTCGGCCGGGGTCCGGTAGCCCAGGGCCTGATGGGGCCTCTCGTTGTTGTAGAACCGGAAGTAGGCTCCAACATCCCTGTGGGCATCATTAAGAAGTTGACAGGATATCGGTTCCATGATTACTATAAGTAGCATATCTTTAACGAAGAGGTTAACTTGACGGATCCTTCTCCTAGCCCACTGTTTCGATCTATCGAAGCGATTCTCGGAAGGCCTGCGTTTAGTTCGCATGGGGTCTGTCTTTATCATGGGGACGCTCTAGATGCCATGCGACAATTACCGAACGCACTCGTTGACCTAACCGTCACGAGCCCACCATACAACATTGGGAAAGAATACGAGGCGCCTTTGCCGTTAGCGGAGTACCTCGATTGGAGCGAGCGGTGGATAAGAGAGGTCTATCGTCTTTCGAAACCGGAGGGCGCGTTTTGGCTCAATCTCGGGTACACCGAAGTGCCCGGGGAGGGTAAAGCGGTTCCTATTACTTATTTGTTGTGGGACAGGATACCATTCTATATGCTTCAAGAGGTTGTTTGGAACTATGGTGCTGGCGTAGCTACAAAATCGATATTCTCCCCAAGGAACGAGAAGTTCCTCTGGCTAGTAAAATCAGCAGACCACTATACGTTCAACCTCGACGAGGTACGGGACCCAAACGTCAAGTTTCCGAATCAGCGCAAAAATGGACGATTGCGGGTCAATCAGATAGGAAAGAACCCTACAGACGTTTGGCAGTTTCCGAAGGTCACTACTGGGCAGGGCAGAACGGGGCAGCGTGCCTCCCCCGAACGAACCAATCATCCGGCCCAATTCCCTGTCTCTGTCATCGAGCGGATCGTCAAGGCGTGCTCAAACCAGGGAGACATTCTTCTTGACCCGTTCATGGGTTCTTGCACTACCGCCGAAGTAGCGATTCGACTCCAGCGCAACGTTGTCGGCTTCGAGATACGAGAGGAATATCTTGAAATGGGGATTGAACGGCTAGAGCGGGTAATCAGAACGTTGGAACAAGATTGGCGACAGGAACGGCTGATCTAAACCTTGTACAATTCTAGAAGCTTGTTGTTGCGGGCCTTAACATCAAGCCGCGCTTGTTGACCGGTTGCGGCCTTTTGAGCGATCCAATCTGTGTGGTCTAACCACCCAAATCGTATCCACAGGACTCTTGGTTTGGTTGTTCTATCAACAAATTTCTCGAAGTTGACTGCGAGATAATAGCCCGCTTTGTGCTTTTTTGCGACTGGGCTAGGTTGAGCGTAGCTTCTGTTGGCAAATATCCCGGTGCTACTTGATGAGGCTTTGATTTCGAAGGAATAATTATCATCTTTAAGATAAACCACATCTTTTTCATTGGCTGCACTATCTCTTCGCCAAATACCGGGATAAAAGTGTTCAAGTTCGAGCGGAATTAATTCGTGCAATAAGAAGGCCATTATTTGAGGACTCGGAAAAACATCCTCTCCTATGCGATGTCCTCCAGTACCCAGTCGGGTACTGAGGATTCCTTCCCACGAATCGAGTACCACCTTAACTATCTCGTTCCGACTTAGCGGATGTTGGTCAAAAAGCTCCTTCGTCGTTTCTTTCCACTGCTCTTCATTCAACCCGCTATAAGGAGATAGTTCCAAATCAATCGATTCCATCCAACAATCTACCGACGTCCACTCTCAGCGCTTTTGCCAAACAGACAATATTTACCAGGCTGATATTCCGTTCTCCACGCTCCACACTGCCGATATAAGTCCGGTGCAAGCCTGACAGGTGGGCTAAGGACTCTTGCGATAGGCCTTGAGCGATTCTCAACTTCCTCAGGTTCTCCCCGAACCTGAGGAGATGGGTCTTGTCCATAACCAATGATGTCCATTTTGATGACAATTAGTCTACAGACTAAGAGTATCAATCAAAGTGTGGATTGCCCCAATCTCTCCCGTGCCCATGTCCAGGTCCGCGGGATGTTGGGCCATTACGGTGTCGCTGTTCAGGATAGATGTCTGAGCAAGTGCTTGGCATGAAGTAGTTGTCCTGAACGTCAAGAGTTGGCCAAGTCCGGTTGCCAATGCTTGACCTTCTTTACCGCACAGCTGAGTATGACAAGCAGTTTCCGCACAGAAGCAGTACGGGCTTTTAGGTTCCCGGCGTACACCGGCTGCACCGGGTAAGCGCCTCTGCCAAAGACGGAGAAGGTCGCAAACTGTCGCAGCGGCCAGACACGTTGTTCAGCAGCAGGTCGCCTCGGGCGACGACCAGGGTTGGCATGATGATGGCATAGGGGATACCTATACCCATCAGCATCTCCTCCACCTGCCCCTTGCCTCGGAAGTAGGGCAGCCGGGACTCCGACGAGGCGTTGGCCACTGAGAAGTGGACGATCCTGCCTACGCCGGCCTAGGCCGCCGCTTCAAACAGCACCTTGGAGTTCTCCACCGCCTGCTCAAAGGTGGTCCGCCCGCGCCCGAACCGCACCCAGTAGGTGTTGTAGAGGACGCCCGCCCTCTGTATTGACCGCCTCAGCCCCTCCGGGTCGAAGAAGTCCAGGGGAGCGGCCGGCACCCGCCCGCCGAAGGGGTCAGACCGGCGAGGGTTTCGGGTCAGAGTCCTTACCCTCATGCTTTGGTCCAGCAGACGCTTGGCAACGTACCGCCCCGTAAAGCTGAATGCGCCCGTGACCGCGGCCTGGTCGGGAGGCATGGGGTAGAACTCCTTTCCGTGCGGTGCGACAGGACAGAATGCGTCCTGTCACAGTTGTCGGCGGCCTCAACCTTCCGCCGTGGTACCGCTTCAATTATATTCCCCGCCAGATAACCCCTTGCCCATCATATCAATGCGACGCGACCTTCACTGGCGGTGGGCCCATTTGGGAATGATTCCTCGACCCTTGCCCTCAGGTAGTTCCAAGAGCCATGCTTCCGGTTCGCAAGTAATACTGGGCTCAGCTTGATGTCTCAAGCCGCTGAAATTCTTTGATTCGGCGCGGCATCAGCGAGCCGGTTGTGCCGAGAGCGCCTTTAGACCCCTCTGCCCGCATGACCTCTTCTCGATGCATGGCAAGCGACAAATAAATCAGTGCTTCACGCGCCATTTTCAATAGACGGAGAGTTTTACCTTGAAAGTCCGTTATCAGAATCAGCCCGTGAGTATCGGTACTCACTCCTTTTTCAGAGCGTTGTAGGCTGAGGAAGCGGTGTTCAGACTGATTGCGCAGACCCGCAAGGTCGGCGGCGTCTGGTTCCGATACCTCCTCAAAAAAGTCCTTGTCAAACAGGTCCTTTGACAGGAAGTACAGACCGCGCAGAAGCCAGTTACGGTTGCCTGCGAACCTTTGCCGAACCTGAGAAGCGCTGCGGCCCGACCTCTCCGACCACACCCGGCGAAAGTTCACTTCGCCCGGGGAAAGTCCTACTTGGAAGTAGTCGTTCAGGAACAGCCCGGTCTTGTCGAATATCGAGTAGGCCGATCGAAATGCAGACTTGAGGTCCTCGGAATAGTGTCCCAAGGCCTGACCCTCTCCGCTGTCGAGCATGAGCACTTCGCTCATGAGAAAGTCCGGGTCATGTTGATGAATCGCGCGATAAAGTCGATACCGGGCACTTACGTATTCCTGTTTCAGCAGGTTGTAGTACCCTGGGAACCGTGCTGGTTCCTCTATCTTGTAGGTGTGATCAGGAAGATGGAGAATGTCAGTTGCCGCCACAGTGTCGGTATAAGCCTCGTTGAGAGGATTCAGAAACAGGCGCTCCCGCAGGCACCACCGGCGATATTCCCGCTCCTCCTGTGTGGCTCCCAACTCCCACTGATTTAAATCGAAGTTTTCATCCAAACCCACTTCGGCCAGATAGGCTTGGATTCTGTCTCGCCTTTCAGACAAAGCGGGCGCGAATGACTCGCGGTCCCCGCTTTCCCAGAAGGCATTTTCATGCAAAGTGGAATCAAGCAGAGAACGCGCCGCCGATAGTAGCCAAACCCCGTGCCCCCTGTCGTACACGGCACTTGCAAAGAAGGCCATTGCCTTGGCCCGGTTGGTAAGGGCCTTTGCAAACCGTGGCTCAGTCTCTAGCACCTTTAGCCATTGCTCATTGGCCGCGACAGGGCGACCCAAAGAGTTCAGACGATTGGCGAGATTTGTTCGGATTTGGCAAGCCAGGATTCGGCCGATGGTGCTAAAGGCAGGTTCGGCAATTGCCCGCCGGAGCAACAGGACATTCTGAACAGCGTCTGGCTGCTCCCAGTCCCAGACCATGGTGGGGTCACCCGCCTGCGATGAAACGATGGCGCTGTGGGTGTTGGACTGGAAATAGAGAAGGAGGACACGTTCATCCCCTGTGGCTCCATCCAGACGGTTTTCACATTCCTTGCCCAATATGCGCAAGGCTGCCTTGTCGCCGGAATCCGAAGCGGCATCTATCGCATGAGCCAGATCGTTGTGTTTCTGCACAGTTGTGAATCCTCTTCAAGGATGAGAACCCAAATACGCACCATCACTGCTCCACGTCCCTCTGCCCTCACCCTTCGCCATTCGTTAGCCGACGCAGGGCTCGGCGAAGAAGCAGGTGGGGCTACACTAGCGTCCTCGCCCGGAGCCTCCTCAGGTGCGGTTGCAGCGCACGCAGGTCACCCTGCCTCCCAGAACACAGACCCTTCACTGCAGCTGGGCGTGGGTCAACACCCGCCCGGCATTCTCCGAGAGCTCAAAGAGCAGTTGGTACCCTGTGGCCGTCCGTCCGACTTGGCGTCCGGCAAGGGTAACCAAGTGCTCGGCGTAATCGATGACCAAATCGCCCAGCAAGTAGGATTTTGGCAAGTTGGACCAGTACGGTTCCTCCCGTCTCCGCAGAGCAACCCTGACTCTGACCACCAGGTCCGTGGGCGAGAGGGGTTAGACGATGTGGTCGATGGCTCCAGACTCGAAGCCCCGTAACACCAAATGCTCACGCCCGTAGGCGGAGAGGAAAATCACCAGCACGTCGGCGACGCCGGTTACGACTGCCCGGTCAGGGTGGGGTTATATGCACAACTACGTCCTGTCCCAGTGCAACTGATGCTCGACGGGGCTTGTGGCGGTTATCGCCTGCATCAGCTTGACGCCGAGGAACTGCCAACACCCATTATACCTCGCCCGGTGTCCACCTCCCTGCCTCCATCTCTTTAGAAACGAACACACCGTTGTCCGGCTCACCCCCAACCGTTTCCGAACATCGCACGACGATATAGGTAATCCGCGGGCCAAGCTGAAACGTATATTAAGTATCAGATGGGCGAATAACATCCTTCCAGTCGCTGCCTATAAGCAAGGACCAAATCGTGAGGCTTCCGCCGGGCGACCGTGAAGCAACTCGGCGGGCCGCCGCGAAAACGGGAGGGTTTATGGCACCAACAATACGGAGGAACGCGATGGCACGGCGGGAACCACTCACCAACGAACAGAGACGACTGCTGAAAATAGCCGCCAGGATGCCCTTGGCCAGCGTGGCCAACCTGGCCCCGGTGCTGGAATTAGACGAGGAGAGAGTAAGGAGGATGCTGGGCGTTCTGCGCCGGGGCGGCTGGGTCACCTCGGTGGTGCGGGGCATGACCGAAAGACGCCAGCACCGCTGGTCCCTGACCCGCCGGGCCGTGGACCTGCTCTACGTCACCGACCACCAGCACCCCGCCCCCAGGGACTGACAGGGGTAGGTATGGGGTTTTCATGCAGGGGCATGGCGGGTGACCTCCAGGTTGGACTTGGGTTCAGGCCAGGGTTCGGGCAGCAGCCAGACGCGGTTCCAGAGCCGGCCCCGGAGCAGCAACCGCCTCAGCCAGTCGATGCCTTAGCGGATGACGCTGACGATCCGGCCCGGCCGACGGCAAGGGCCGCGATGGGTGGGAGCCAGTTCCTTGGGTGGTGTCCGGAGGCTGCCCGGAGCAATTCTCCGGTCATTGGCGTCTTCCACCCTGGTGCCATAGGCCAGGGTCAGGAGCGTCGCCACCGACAACACCAGCCAATGCCGCGAAATGCGCGCCGGGTCGGTCCTCCTGGTCTTATCCCATTGCCAACCCAGGCTCTTGAGCGCCTTGAAGCCCAACTCGATCCAGAAGCGCAGCGCATACCAACTGGGTCCGGCCTCCTCCGGTGGAAGGTCGGTCAGGATGATCCACGGCTCCTCCTGTTCCACGTACCAGACCGCAAGCAGGGTGCAGCGGCGCTTTGCGGCGGCGGCGCTGAAGGCGGTTCCCCGGCCAATCCACGCAGTATCGGGACGGGAAACGAAGGCTCGGGCGGGCAGTCGCCGACCGCCCTCGGCGCAGAAGGTGACGTTTTTCGGATACCTCATGTAGGGATGCCAACCCTGAGCGCGTATCTGTTGCCACAATTTCGGACTGGTCAGACCCCGGTCGCACAGCACGATCACGGTCATTTCCTGGGGAACCGCCGGGGCCAGTTCCCGCAGCAGTTCCACTATCGGGTCCATCCAGGCCCCGCGCTGGGTGGCGCATCCGATGCGCCAGGCTACGGGAATGGCGCAACCCCGGTAGACCACGCTGATGACGATGGCGGTGGTCTCGTCCCCTTTCAGCGTCGGGTCCACCGCCAGGGCCAGCCGGCCGGAACGCCACCAGGCCGGGACCCACCGGAGCAGCGGCGCGAAGCAGAGACTTACGTCCAGTTCGGTCTTGCAGGGACTGGCCCGGTCGCCGCCGTCGTACAACCACTCCCTGAGATACTGGCGCAGGTTGTTCCAGCTGCCCCGGGACGAGAGGGCCGACGCCACGGCGTTCTGGCAGGCGCTGCCGGCGAGAATAGCCCCGCACACCCACCAGGTCAGGCCGGTCAATTGCGTCGGAGAGAGGTGAGGTAAATGCGTTTCAATAACCTGCTTCAACTGGTGGCATTCCCTGGGAAGGCGCATGGGACACCTCCGGCGTCCGGTTTCGTTGTTGCAACCAAGATGCCGGATTCCCGTGCGCTTTCCAAGTCCTCAGACCAATTTCAGCCTTTACCTACCCCTGTCAGTCTATCCCTCCAGGATAGACTAACCTGATACCTCCACAACTTTACCCCATCCCTCTGCGCATTTCACCTTGGCTTTGGTTTAGGTTCAGGCGCGTCAGGTTCGAGAGCCTTCCCAATTCTGCGGGAATCTCTCCAGACAGGTTGCCGAAGAGGTCAAGGTGAGTCAGGTTGGAAAGGTTGCCCAGTTCGGGAGGTATCTCCCCGGTAACGCCGCCGCTCACGCCTTCCCGAACCCTGAGGTGCTGCAAGTTGGAGAGTTTACCCAACTCCGGCGGCAACTCGCCCGTGGCTTGGAGGCGCAGAGCCTGGAGCCTGGACAATCTGGTCAATTCCACTACTACGGGGACCTCAGGATATAGCGATGGAGCAAAAGGTACGCTTGGATACAACAGGTCAAGGGCTTTCACGTAGCCGGATTGATCGACCCAGACGCCAGGCCAGGTTCCGATGGGCCCAGAATGTTCCTGCAAGCCCATGGCTTCGAAGACTGCGGCCAGATTCTCCCGGTCCGCATCGGGGCAGGCCGTGATGGGCTCGATGTCGACCTTGGAGCCAGGCAGAGCCAGCCTGCCGTCATAGTAGAGCGCCACGGGTAGGCACCCATTCAGTTGATTCCCGCTGAGGTCCAACCCGGTGAGGGCGAGGAGATTCCCGAATCCTGGGGGGATCTCTCCGGTCAACTGGTTCCCAGCAAGGTCCAACTCGGCGAGGGCGCGGAGATTCTCGAACGCCGGGGGAATCTCTCCGGTCAACCGGTTGTCGGGAAGAATGAGGCGTGTCACCGCTCCTTCCTGGTTCGTCGCGACTCCCTGCCACTGGTCCAAGGGGGAGTCGCTGAGCCAGCGCCGGTTTAGTTTCCAGTTTTCGCCGCCGGTGGCCTGGTAAAACGCCACCAGGGCCGCCCGGTCCCTTTCCCCGGGCGGCGGCCCCGGGGTCGGCGTCGGGTGCGGCCGGGGCGCCAGTAGCAGGACGCGATTCGCTTGCCGAAGACGAAGAGTCCTGGGCAGCGCCTTCGGCTCCGGGTCTTGAAGCCGTCGGTACCGACGGCTGTCGGGACGTACCGTTCGCCGTGGAGGATTCCGGGCGGGCACTTTGACGCTGGCCGGAGGACCTGGCCTCAGGAGTGTTGGTCGAACCTGCGGTTACAGCTGGGGAGCTTTGCTCCCCGCTGACGGAAGGCCCGGAGTCCTCGGGGGCTGCCGATCCTCCGCATGCCGCCGCCGCGACCAACAATAATGCGGCCAAAAACGCCGTTGAGCGTACCAACCGGGGTGGGCTGGGGAACAAACTTCAGGTTCATCACTGATCCATCCTTTCTTTGACTGAAGGAGGAACTCTTGCGCCGGTACTGCTTCTCCTGGCAACTTGCCCGGACACTGGGAAATACCGCTCCCGGCGCTGCGCTGTCCTCTTCCGGACCGCCTTGCTGAACAACTGCACGGCCCCAGCAGCGAACTGACGTCAGGGAATGGGCGATGGCGTGTGGGTTTGCCGGACCGGTCTCGGAAAGTGCGGACTCGGGGACCTACCGGTTCGGTGAAGAATTCTTCGAACTTTGCCTGTGTCGCCGAAGTCGGCGCCCACACGGAACCGACAACTGCCTGGATGCAGGCGGCACGAAGCTCCCAGGGGAATCGGGAAGAGGGGAAACGGGAGAGGTGGCGCACAGAGGGAACCCCCTTGCGGCTGGGATCTGGCTACCTGCGACAGTCGCCCGGATCCATGGTGCAAGCCTGCAAGGGGGCACGAGGCCAAAACCCGTGCCAAAAGACTTGCACCGCGCATGGAGGAACCAAGCTAATCCAGGGGACTGTCGCAATGCCAAGATAATGCTGGGGGATTGGGGTGTCAACCCCGTTTTGAACCTCGGGGCAACCATCGGCCTGGGGTCGGGAGTCCCACACCGCAGGCCCGCTCTTGGCGTTGACCAACGGGGCAGTGGCTATCCCTGTCGCCTTGGCGGACGCGGCGCCTGTCTAGCGTCAATTGACCACGATGTTCGCTTGCGCAGCACCAAGGGACGGGCGGATTGGGAAGGAGCCCGCTCCCGTCTTGGTTGTTGACTCGGAGTTGTCGTCAACCACGTTATCCCGTGATGATCACCATTGCCTCACTTCCCGCGGCCCCTGTCCCTGGGGGATGGGCCGCGTTGCCGTCATCCAAATGGCGGAAGGCCCCATTCGATTCGAACGCGGTGGAGAACCGAAGGCCAGGGAAGGGCTAATTGAGCAACGCAAGCGGCTGGACTGCCGGAGTGGCGCTGGTGGGACTCCAATGGATGCCAGACGCCGCCATGTCAACGTGAAGATGCACCAGGCGGACATCGCAACGAGGCTCGACAACACCCGCGGGGGAATCGACCACTCCGAGGAATCATCGATGAGGTGCATTTTGTGTTGGCCTTGATTAATCTGGTCACCCTGGCCGTCGTCATCCCCCTTATCGTTGCCGGAGTTAAGAGGTGATTTGGAAAAGCGCGGCCAATCACCCGCGCAAGATATCCGGCTACTTTCACTGGAACGTCAACGACCGCTATCGCCGTTGTATCCCCTCAGGCCGGGGTTCCCCGGCAACGTCACCAACCCGGGGGTTTGCACGGACGCTCTAGATCGGGGTTGAACATGCAAACCGGCTACAAGGAAGGCCCCGGCAGAACTTCTGCCGGGGCCTGCTCAGGTATCCGTGGTGATGGGAGAGGCCCAGCGCCCTAGCAGGTCTTCTGCCGGGTACGGATCCACTCCAGGACCTCGCTCTCCCTCCAGGCCACCGCACGTTCTCCGATCCGGACCGGAGCGGGAAACGTGCCCTCTTTGACCATCTTGTTCAGGGTGCTTTTGGAAAGTCCGGTGAGACGGAGAACCTCGTCGCGGCGCAACAGCCGCTCATTTTCGATGGACATTTGATACTCCCAAGAACAGGATTTGGCAATCTCGGGAGTCGGGTGCCCAGAGCAATGTTGTTCGGAGTTATTTCAGCAGGTTTGGGCGATGCAAAAGGCCGTCGGCGGCGAGGTTCGCCCCGACAACCTGTTAAAAGTCCCCGAAGGGTGGTTTGTGGGTTCGCCCGCCTTCGGGCAGGTGGACAATCGCCCTGGTGTGAGCCCAGCTTAGCCATGAGGCTTGCAGAGCTCAATTCTCGTAAGCGCCCTTGCGGGCCTCACGTCGGCCGTCCTTCGGTAGAAACGGCTAATTAATCGACACACCCTTTCGGGGGTCATTCCAACCCCTATAAGGGGCTACGGCTGTTCTCGTAAGCGCCCTTGCGGGCCTCACGTCGGCCGTCCTTCGGTAGAAACGGCTAATTAATCGACACACCCTTTCGGGGGTCATTCCAACCCCTATAAGGGGCTACGGCTGTTCTCGGAAGCGCCCTTGCGGGCCTCACGTCGGCCGTCCCTCGGTAGAAACGGCTAATTAATCGACACACCCTTTCGGGGGTCATATGCCGGCCCCTTAAAGAGGCTACGGCTATTCTCGTAAGCGCCCTTGCGGGCCTCACGTCGGCCGTCCTTCGGTAGAAACGGCTAATTAATCGACACACCCTTTCGGGGGTCATATGCCGGCCCCTTAAAGAGGCTACGGCTATTCTCGTAAGCGCCCTTGCGGGCCTCACGTCGGCCGTCCCTCGGTAGAAACGGCTAATTAATCGACACACCCTTTCGGGGGTCATATGCCGGCCCCTTAAAGAGGCTACGGCTATTCTCGTAAGCGCCCTTGCGGGCCTCACGTCGGCCGTCCCTCGGTAGAAACGGCTAATTAATCGACACACCCTTTCGGGGGTCATATGCCGGCCCCTTAAAGAGGCTACGGCTATTCTCGTAAGCGCCCTTGCGGGCCTCACGTCGGCCGTCCCTCGGTAGAAACGGCTAAATGATCGGCTTTGCTCCGGGTTCAGCTCCTCCTGCAAGAGATGCCATGACACCATCATTTTACAACGACGGGCCGCAGAAGGAAAGCCGGACAGGAACCAGGGTCTTTTAATTCTCTTGGGACGGGGGTACATTGGGGGATTCATCCCCCAAACCCCCTGAATTGGGGTGGGCTGGCAATACAGCACTGAGCTTGCCGGGAGGTTTGCGGGGAACAATTAAAAGACCCTGGGACAGGAACTGGCATTGGCCAAAGGTTGTGGGGACGGCTCCCCGTCCCGGGCCAGAACCGGGGAGTGACGCGTACGACTATCCGGGGTTATCGACGGAATGCAGTTGGCAGCCGCCACGTTTGGTGAAACCCAGAATGGCGCCGGCCTTCCGTTCCAAAAATGTCTCGGCCGGCTCCCGGCATTGCTCCGCTGACACCGTCAGTTAATCCCAGGAGGAGCGCTCGACGCTGATGGCCGGACTGTCGGCAACCCGCTACGCCGGCCAAACGCTCGTCCTTGCCCGGTTCCCGCCCACGAAAGGTGCCAAGCGCCACAGGTCTACTCAAGCCCGTTCCTGAGCCAGTGGGTCTACACGGCGGCCCCGGCACAGTTGCTCAGGAAATTCCTGAGAGAGGGACGGCGGCTGCTCCGGCCTGCAGGCAAAGGGAAGCCGGGGACGCGTATGCCGAGATGAAGGAGGTGAGAAGATGCCATGACCCAGCCCCAGGCTTCGGCCAGATAGGCGCCGCCCATGGCGCGGTCCAGCCGGAGTTGAAGGGAGATTCACCCGCGGGAAAATCCGGAACCATAGCCGGACCCGTCGGTGGATCGCAAACGGGCCCACAGGAGAGACGACCTGTGACGCCCCATTTTTCGTGTCCGGTCGTACCGACAGAAGCCAAAATCCCAAACATCAGAGGAGAAACAACCTTGAAAGTAACCCCAGAATTTCCAGAGCACCGGCGCCATGACCCGCTGCGCCAGGCCGAACTCCGGGTCTACGACCAACTCGTTAACAGCCCCCAATCCGGGCATGCCCTTTACGAGGTCAAGCCCATAAACACCGCTCCTGAGCTCGACTTTGCCGTTTGGATCAAGGGCGTGGGCTGCTTCGGCATTCAGGTCAAGGGAGGCCAGAATTCCGTGGCTGGAGCCAGGTGGCTGCTGCACACCGTCGAGGGAACGGAACCGGTCCCATGTCCCATCCAGCGGACCTGGGATGCCGCCCTGAGCATCAAGGCCGCGGTCAAGCGGCGGTTGGGCCGTCGGATGTACGTCCTGCCGGTATTGATCTTCCCCGACATGCTACCCGATCCCGAAATCCAGCGGGTGGTGGACTCCGATGGCCGGGTGTCCCTGTTGTGGGGGGAGCAAGACCTGGTCAACCGGCTGATGGCACTGCCTGAGGTCGAACAGGTCTACAACCCCCCCGATGCGGGACAGATCTTGGCCGAAGTCGCCGCGGTGCGGCCTGCGGGGGATTTGAACGCCGCCGCCGAGCCGGGTCGCGGAACCAACAACGCGGAGCGCTACCGGCCGGACGCAGAGCAGGTTTCCAGTGCCGAGCTTGGCCCTATGGACATGACGGCCCGCCAGGTGATCATCCAACGGGTCGAGGTGGTCAACGTCTACACCGTCGACTCCGCTGGTGAACCGGATAAGGGCGGCGGTTAGCGCAGCATAGGAACCAGCGTTCCGAAACCCACGCTGCCGCCGGCCGGCATCCCGGCACGGTCCGTTTTGCCGGTTGGCGGCAGCCATTTGGACGATAGGCATCGCCCCTCTCCCCTGGCATAAGACGCGATAAGGCCCTGGCAACCCTGGAACAACGGGGACCGGTAGCGCACCCGCGAGGTTCGTCGGTTCCCCGGGCAGAAAGAAGGACCACTCCCCCGGGGGTTAGCAGGCGGACCGGGCCCGGCGGTACAGAAAGCCAGGCGCGACGGCTTGGGCTCGCCCACCCCACGGTCATAGGTTGTCTTCCAGGCATGCGGGTGGGAACTGCTCGAAGGAGACGGGGGAGACCTCAGAACCGGAATCCCCGGACCGTTAATGGTTCCCCAGGGTCCGGCAACGCCCCGGAACCGTCAAGAGCGTGCTCGCGGGAAGTGGCCGTGAAAAGAAACCGGAGGAAACAGAACGGAATTGTCGAGGATAGAGAAGAGAAGCTAACCCGCCGCCGGTGGGTTTCGGGTTTCTGATAAACCCCGGCTGAGGGAATCCTTGCATCCAAGGCAGCCGAGCAACGGGGACTCCATTTGAAAAACCGGCCGCTCAAGTCCCCGGTTATAATTGATGAAAAGTCTGTATCACGCTGGCCGGGTTCCCGGGGGGTCGTTCCCGGTTCGTGGGCGCCGGGCAGGCGGTGGGGCAAGGCCAGGAGGCTTGCTGATGAGTCAGTACCGGGTTACTTCGTCCTCGATGAACATCATGCAACGCACTGCCGCGCAAACGCCGGTGGTCTCCCCGGAGCCGATAACCGTGATTGGGGGCACCGGCACCGGAAAAACCGAAACGTGCCTGGGCCGGGTCTTCCACCTGCTTGAGAGCGGGGTGGACCCCCGCCATATCGCTTATCTGAGCGCCAACGCCAGGATGGCCGCTAAATTCCGGGGGATGCTCGACCGGTTGCCCGAGGAATACACGGGAACCGTCGAAAACATGTTTGTGGGAACCCCGGAACAATATGCCGTGTTTTATCTGCGGGCGACCGGTGCGGAGACCCACCAGATCCCACGGGAGTTCTCCCTGTGGGATCGGGCACAAGCCATGGAGGTCATATCCGCGACGTGGGGCTGGGGTGCGGGCGAGGAACGTCTCGACCCCGCCGTCATCAACGAGATTCTCGACTGGTATGCCCTGGACCAGGCCATGGCCCGGCGCCGCCAAGTCCCCCTTCAGGACCAACTCTGGCGGCGCGTCCTGACCCGTTACGCCAGGGCAAAACGGGCACAGCATGCCCTGGACATTGCCGACGTGAAGCCATGGACCATCAGGGCGATGGACCAGCGCCCGGACGTACAGCGGGTCTTCGCCGGAGAGCGCACCCTTCACCTGCTGGTGGATGGGATGCAGGACCTGACTCCGGTCGACCGGGCGCTCCTGGACCGGATGGTCAGGGAAGACGGCTCCCTGCTCGTGACCTGGGACCCGAACCAGGGCATAACCCAGCCCTTCCGGGGCGATATCCAGAGTCCGTGGCCGACACCTGACGCCTGGAAACTGGAATCGCGGCATGTGCTCCGGCTCATTCACGGGGCTACCCAGCCGTTGGCCGAAGCGGCGAGGAGGCTGGCCGCCTCCCCCGCGATGACCGGCCTGTCCGATTACCGTCAGGGGGAGTTGCGGGTTCTAGGAGGCTCACCGCCCGTAATCCGGAGATTTTCCACCAGCACCGGTGCAGACGCCTTTCTGCTGCGCGAGTTAACCAGTGTCCATGACGCCGAAACAGGTTGGAGCGGGGCAGCAGTCATCTGCCGGGACCCCGCCGACGTACCGCGGGTGCGGTTATTGCTGGACAGCAGGAACATCCCGTGCGAAGCCTGGGGCGTGCGGGAGCCACCGGACCAGGATGCGCGCCGGGTGGTTCATCTCATCGCCAGCGTGCTGAATCCCCTCGATGCAAACGCCTTCGCCGGAGCTGCCTTCAATGAGGATGCCCGCCGGGGAATTGTCGTGCGTCAAGTGATGGAGCAGCTCAACGCCATCGTCCGCGACCGGCATGTCGACCTTTTCCAGGCAGCCCGGCAGCAACTGGTGAATTTCCGGCCCAATGGCGTCGTTCACACTGGCTTGAACCGGATGATCAAGGCAGGGGAAACCCTGTACTTCACCAGCTCTGCGGTTCCCACTGAAGGGCTTTGCCGGACAGCCATGGCCCTGTTGGAGGTGTCTCCGGACTCTCCTTCTCCCGGCCTATCCCGGCTGTTGGGCCTGAGCCGGTCCTTACCACACCGGAGGTGGAATACCCAACGAGACCGGGCGGTGCAATTTCTCGACCTGGTGAATGCGGATCTGTATCCGGGGGAACTCTCCCAAGGCGCAGGGGTGACCGTGACAACGCCCGAGGAAGCGAGGGGCTGGGAATGGCCAACGGTGTTTGTCCTGGACGCCGACGTTCCCCAAGAAGGGCGTTCGCCGGAAGAGGAGCACCGGGTGCGCTATATAGCACTCACCAGGGGGACCCACCAGCTCTATTATCTGGTCGCGCTGGACCGTTCTAACAGGGTGTTTCCCAACCCCTGGGAGACCGCCGACCTGTTGGAATACCCGGACGCGGACCCGGACACGGGGCGCGACTCCCCCGTCCCAGGCTGACAGGGGTATGTATAGGCTGAATTTAGGTATAAATCCTTGAATTTACCGGAGTCGGGCATGGAATCCTCCGGGCCTTGAGACCGAACCAAAGCCGAGTTTTCAGGTTTGAAAATCACTGAGTGAGCCATCATCTGAAATGAGGGTCATAAACATGGCACGAAAATACCTACCCCTGTCAGCCCGTCCCAGGGGAGGACGAGGGCCGGCCGGGCGGGTCGTCCACGGGAATCCGGTAAAAGCATCAGATCCGAGGTAGGCCGGCAAGCGAGGACTCTGGACAACCGGCTCGGTCGATATCACGAACCCCGTGATATGGGGAGAACGAGCGAAGAGGATTCGCCGAGGCTTTAAGTCCGGGAGAATAGCTCCGCAGAGGCTCTTGGAGGTGGCCGAGACCCTGGACCCCAGACCTCTTGACCGGACGGACGTCCTGGCTGAACCCGACCGGCAGCGTGCTGCGCCGGTCGGGCTTGGTCGTGGACGCAATGCGATCGCGGGCAGTTTACCGGCAGGTCGCCCGGTCAACCGGGACCTGAACCCGGCGAACGCTCTGCCCGGCAGTGACCCGACTCCGAGATGGTTGCCGAATCGGTTCAATGGTTCCCGTCACCGCCGGGATTCCCGACAGCCAACCGGAGGCGTCACCGGACCACGGGACGGCCGCCGGGTCAGGCATAAAGGCGATGAGCTCCCCGTCAGCAACGCGGAGCCCAAGAGCATTCAGCATTGGTTCCAGCTTCTTGGACCAATGACGGGGGCCACCCTTTACGGCTGGCCGGAACGCATCCCCAAAAGCAGGTCGAGAAGCGAATCCGCGTATGGGACATAGCTGGGGATGCACCCCGGTAGCATGGCCCGGAACGACGCTGGCTGACCGATATTGAGACTTCCCAGTCACCGTTCACGGCATTAAAAACAAACCCCCATAACATGGCTGATTAACCCTGGTTCCTTATATAACACCCCCAGGGTACCCTCGGACCCTGGGATAATGAACAACAATGCCCTTTTGCAGGCTGAACAACACCTCTTGGGACGATAAATGACGACCTAACCCGGAGTTAATAATATAACACTTTATTGTGCTAATATAGTGTAATATCATGCTTGCACTACCATCCTTTAATAACAGTACTCCTAATCTCCAGTATGCTGCGGAGGTAGATTGTGCTATCATGCTCCGATACCCATTTTTGACCAATCCGGACGATGGCTCCCGCCTGGTTATAGAGACTGGCAACCTGGAAAAAACAGGTCGACGTCCACCGCGGAACCGGCTCAGGGTTGTTCAAACATATCGCTCCAGCGGCAGCGGCTTGCGGCTGCGATGTGGTCCGGAATCCTTCCTTGGTTTCCGGCCGGTATGGGGAAGCCCCTGGTTTCGTCCGAGGCCTACTATAGCCGGAGGTGAGCGCTCGGTTTCTTTCCGGGGGCGGGCAGCGCCTTTCGCTGAGGCGGGGTTGTCACGCCTCAGCCGGTCCGGCGGGCCTGCTTTGACCCTGGGCGTACACGCAGGCAACTCCGGTACGTGGCGGGTCCCCTGGCGGCTTTCCCAGTCTGCTGCCGAAACCTCCCGGCAAGCCGGAACGAGTTCCTCGTTCCGCCGCCCTTGGGATGCCGGCGCGGGCCCGCTTGCCGTCCCCGTCCCGCTCTCCCCTGGCTGGGTTTTCGACGGATGCACCGCTCCACCCGGAAGTCCCAGCCAAGGCGTCCGCAACCGCACAAAAGACAGACAGCCGGTTTGTGGTTCCATAGAAGTTGCCCCGGGATGCTCAAGGATAGGGCACACGGCGGTCCATACACCAGCATAGCGTGGGCCGCCGGAACCGGGGTACCCGTCCATTACAGATGAAGGAGGAGTAGATGTCAGAACTTGTGCTTCCGAATTCAGGCACGGCGAGAGAGGTTTACCGGGTTTTGAAAATTCTGCCCCTGGCCACCGCCAAGGATCTGGCGGGGGTGGTGGGGAAGTCGCACCAGCAGGCCCAGGGTGCGTTGACGAACCTGGAAGACCTGAAGTTGGTCCGGCAAGACCGCTTCGGCAGCTTCACGCCTCGTGGGAAACGGGCCGGCAGATGGCGCCTCACGGAGCGGGCCCTGGAGGCGGAGGAACTGCTGGGGGAAACCTCGCACGATGAAGGCAATGTCTGCTACCTACTTTTTCTCCTGCCCATGCTGAGTTTTTTCTATCATGTACTCGGGCAGATCAAAAATTTGGGGAATCTGGTCGACTTCCTTTGGACGGACGGACTGGCCATGGATGCGGCCGCCACGTTTGAACGCGGGTGGATCGCGCTGTACTGGAGCGGTCCCCAGGAGACGGAAAACGAAATCGCCGGCAGGATGAGCGCCATCCTCGATGATGTGGGCGGTAGGAGCGGCCGGCCCGCACCCGCGTGGCCGTGCTGCTCGGTCTGGGTCGTCGCTGATCAGTGGCAAAGGGAACTCTTCAACCGGGCCGCGTCGAAAGAGGGGTCTGATTCGGTCTCGGTCTGGTGCGTTGATGACGGGAGCAGGTCCGGAGTCATGGAGCCCAACCCCAGGTGGGGCCGGGGCTGGCTCCGGCAGACGATCCGGCAGAAGGGTGACGGCGATTGGTCATGGGACAAGAGGGTTGCCAGCTCGATTTGGAGCCAGACCAACGGATATGCCAACTACCGGATGCTGCGCCTCGCGCACAACTTCGCTGGGATGACGCCGGAGATGGGGCGTCTGGATTTGAGGGAAAAGCCAACCGGCAAAGCCGCTGAAAGGACGCTTCGGGACTTGGCCCGCATGGATTTACTCGGGAGCGAAAAGGCCGCCAGGAACGTTCGTTACCACCTGGACAAAGGGGGAATCGAAACCATGGTCCGGCTGGACAAGGCCAGCCACGGCGACTACCGGAACCGGGCCTTGTCAGATTCCTGGGTAACCCGGCCGGACCGGCGCACCCATGAGGAAGGTGAGCTGGGTTTGATCGCAGATTTCATGGGTTCCCGCCTGCCGGTGGCTCCCGGCTGGCGCTGCGAGGTCTACATGGGCAACCGGTCCATCGAACCCGACGGGGCAGTACTCCCGAATAGCAGCCCCTATGGTGCGGTCTGGCACCTGATTGAGTACGAACGCAGCGCCCGCGGTATGGGCAGGGTGGCACAGAAATTGCGGGGGCACGGCGCCCCGGGAATGAGAGGCAGGCCCGTCCTCGTGGTCTGTTACAACGAACGAGCGGAGGCCAATTTTCACGCCGTGGGCGAGGCGATGGATCTGCCGATGCTGACGACCACCGTTGAGCGGTTGAACTTGTATGGGCCGCTGGACAACTTCGAGTGCTGGAGCATGTACGGGGAACCCGTGCGCATCTGGTAAAGGGCCTATCTGCGTGAACCTGGATCCGCCCCACGCCGCTGGGGGCAGTCTGGTCAGTGTGGAATCTCTGAAGTTCAGGACAAAGCCGTGGCCCATGCACCCTGAAGCGACACAGAAATTCGAGGCTCAGCAGCCGTCAGGTCCCGTTGGAGTGAACATCCCCGAGACTGATAACACCAAGTAGTAAACCATTACAGCGCCCCAGTGGTCCACTTTGTCTCCGCCCTTGTATCCTGACTTTGGCCCGCGACAATAGCTCATATGTGGCGGTCCGGAGCGCGGCAGACCGGTAGCATCTGGGTCATGGTAGACCGTCCAATAGCAGGGGTCGCCGCGTTCCTCAACGGTAGAACCCGGACAGTTGCCTGGGCCAATCGAGCCCGAATCGTGCAAGGAAGGGTCAACACTGAAACAGGAGGTACAGATGGGAGGAGAACCGAGGTTCGTAGGCATTGATGTCCAAAGGCGCAGTTGGACGTTGCTGTCCGGCCTACGGGGAAGAGATGGGTGCTGCCCTACGACGAGACCGGAATTGAGGGACTGATCCCCCAGATAGTGGATCTGGGGCCCGCCTTGGTGTTGTTGGAGGCTACGGGCGGCTTGGAGCTGCCCTTGGTGGCCGCCCTGGCCGCTGCGGCGCTGCCCGTGGTGGTGGTCAACCCACGCCAGGTCAGGGACTTCGCCAGGGCCACCGGAACGCTGGCCAAGACCGACGCTCTGGACGCGGGGGTCCTGGCCCATTTCGCCGACGTCATCCGTCCTGACGTGCGCCCCCTCAAGGACGCCGAGACTCAAGTCCTCAACTCACTGACTGCCCGCAGGCATCAGGTGATGACCATGCTGGTCTCCGAGAAGAACCGGCTGGGCACCGCCGTCGGCGCCGTTAGTCCCCGCATTGAAGCCCCCATCGCGTGGTTGGAACAAGAGTTGAGCGACTTGGACAAGGGGCTACGTCAGACTTTGCGCCGGAGTCCAGTGTGGCGTGAGAAGGACGACCTGCTCCGCACGGTTCCCGGTATAGGGGAGCAGATCTCCCTCACTCTGCTAGCCAATCTGCCAGAATTGGGCACGCTGAATCGCCGGCAGATCGCCGCCCTTGTGGGCGTGGCTCCCTACAACCGCGACAGCGGCACCCTGCGGGGCAAACGCGCCGTCTGGGGCGGACGCTCCCGGGTGCGGGCCGTCCTCTACATGGGAGCGTTGGTAGCCAGCCGCCACAACCCTGCTATCCGGGACTTCTACCAGAAGCTGCTGGCAGCTGGTAAGCCGAAAAAGGTGGCGCTGGTCGCATCCATGCGCAAACTGCTGGTTGTGCTCAACGCCATGCTCAAACATGGTTCCCCTTGGTGCGATATGACTCAGCCAGTCGTCGCTCATTCCTGTTGACTTTCAAGACAGTTGCTATTGGGTGCTCCTTTTCTGGGACCGGCTTTCTGTCTCGAAAACCATTATCCCAGATGCGCAGGAGCACTTTCTTGCCCATTCAACCCGCTGCGACACTCATCTTTTCGGTGGATTCGGGTTTAGCCGCCCTTCAGGGGGAGGAGACCATCGCCCAACTAGCCCGGCGATTCGAGGTTCACCCCAGCCAGATTCACGTCTGGAAAAAGGCCCTGGTGGAAGGAGCCCCAGAGCTATTTGCCGACAACCACCAGGCTCAGGATAAGGCCAAGGAGGCTCAAATTGACCAACTTTACCGGCACATCGGCCAGCTGAAGGTGGAGCGGGATTTCTTGTGGGAAAGGTCCGGTCCATGATGCGAGAACAGCGGCAGGCCATGATAGACCGAAACCACCAGCATCTATCCCTGGTGCGTCAATGCACCTTGCTGGGTGTCAGCAGGGCTTCGGTGTACTACCGTCCAGCACCCACCAGAGAGGAAGACCTGGAGTTGATGGCCCTGATGGACCGCCAGTATCTAAAGACACCCTTCTACGGTTCCAGGAGGATGAAGGCCTGGCTGCTGGGAGAGGGCTACCTGGTGAGCCGAAAAAGGGTTCGAAGGCTGATGCGTTTGATGGGCCTGGAGGCCATCTATCGGCGTCCTAACACCAGCAAGTCGGCACCGGGACACCGGGTCTATCCCTACCTGCTGAAGGGAGTAGAGGTCAATCGGGTGGACCAGGTCTGGGCCGCGGACATCACCTACATTCCCATGGCGCAGGGCTTCCTGTACCTGGTGGCCATCATGGACTGGCACAGCCGTCAGGTAGTGGCTTGGAAACTCTCCAACACCATGGACACCGACTTCTGTGTGGCGGCGTTGGAAGAAGCCCTGGCTAAGGGCCGACCGGAGATATTCAACACCGACCAAGGAGCACAGTTCACCAGTGAGGCTTTTACCCAGACGTTACGGGAGCCGGGCATACGGGTTAGCATGGATGGTAAGGGTAGGTACCTGGACAACATCTTTGTGGAGCGATTGTGGCGAAGCATCAAGTACGAGGAGGTGTATCTAAAAGCCTACCAGACTGTCGCCGAGGCCCGAACTGGGATCAATGCTTACTTGGAATTCTACAATCGGCAGAGGACTCACCAGGCTTTGGACTACCGGACCCCAGCAGAGGTGTACCAAAATGGCCAGGAAGAGAAGAAGGTAGCAGCACAAGAAGTAGGGCTGCCATCGGGCTTGGTGAAAACTAGCGTAGGGGTGGGAGACTCTCTTAATTTAGCCCTCGGGCTGTCTTAATGATGGGGTCCACCTTAGACTTCCAAAAATATGGACACATCATTCCAGCCAACCTCCGTATTGCTGAAGGCATTGATGACCCCGAACGCCCTGGCTTCGGTAAGTTCATATACGCGGATAACAAGAGCATCCCAGTCGAACGACTACTTGGGGTCATAATCCACCACCGTTATTTCTCGTTCGGTTTTCAAGCAGACGGCAATCACTTCCTAGACGTGATGAGTGACCGCAAGATTAGGTATTGGATATTGTGCGCAGACTTTATTGCGGCTGTCCGATCTCTCGTACTTACCGATGGACTGGTAGCAGCAGCGGTTTGCGACTTGGCTGATAGACGACAATTAGTCCTGCTGGTAGCGACGACTATTTTTGCCGGTCGATAAAGGGTAATCATTCGGTACGGAGGCGCCGATTGATTACGGACCGACAAGTCAGACTATTGAGGCAGAAACGTATGGAAGGCAAGACACAGGAAACGGCAGCGGCCAAGGCTGGGATGAGCGTGCGTTCAGCGCGCAAGTGGCAGAATGGCCCATTGCCGTCGCAGGCGAAACCGGAGCATCGGTGGCGCACCCGGCCCGACCCCTTCGACGGGGTGTGGGAGGATGAGATCGAGCCGCTGCTAGGGAATGATCCGACTGGCAAGCTGAAGGCAACGACAATTATCGACTGGCTGGCCGAGCAGCATCCCGGGCGGTTCAGCGCATCCCAGCTGCGCACGCTGCAACGACGATTACAGGATTGGAGGGCGCTGCACGGTCCGGAGCGGGAGGTGTACTTCCCCCAGGAGCATCCGCCGGGACGGGAGGCCCAGTTCGACTTCACCCACTGCGGGGAACTCAGGGTGACCATCGCCGGACAGTCCTACCCCCACCTGCTGTTTCAGCTGATACTCAGCCACTCGGGATGGCGCTACGCCGAGGTCGCCGCCGGTGAGACCTTCCTGGCGTTGCAGCAGGGATTGCAGGCCGCCCTCTGGACCCTGGGCGGCGTCCCCCAGATACTGCGCAGCGACAATACCTCGGCGGCCACCCACGAGGTGAAACGCAGCCGCGGCCGGGCGCTTAACGACAATTACGCCGCCCTGCTGGAGCACTACGGCCTCCGGTCCACCCGCATCAATCGCGGCCAGAGTCATGAAAACGGCGTCGCCGAACAGGCCCACTACCGGCTCAAGGACGCCATTGATCAGGCCCTCATCCTGCGGGGCAGCCGCGCTTTCGACACTACCGACGACTACGCCGACTTCGTCCGGCAGATGGTGGAGAGACGCAATCGTCTGGTACAGGGAAAGCTGGAGCAGGAGATGCCTTGCCTACGCTCCCTGCCGCCAGCTCCGGTGCCGGAATACGTCAACTACCAGTCCAAGGTGCGCAAGTGGAGCACCATCCAGGTAGCGGGACATGGCTACAGCGTGCCCTCTCGTCTCATCGGGAAGGAGGTGCAGATCCGGCTGTACGCCGACTGGGTGGAAGTGTACTACAAGGGCCACCCGGTGGAACGGATGGAGCGGGTGCGTAGCGAGGGTGAAGCCAACGTCAATTACCGCCACGTCATCGGCTCCCTGGTGCGCAAACCGGGAGCCTTTGCCCGCTACCGCTTCCGGGAGCAGCTGTTTCCCACCATGCACTTCCGCCTCGCCTACGACGCGCTCCGGGAGTGGCGCGGTGAGCGTGCCGACGTGGAGTACGTGCGCATCCTGCACCTGGCGGCGACCACCATGGAAGCCACGGTGGACAGCGCCCTGTCGTTGCTGCTGGAGGCCGGCGAGGCCTTCGACTACGCGGAGGTGCGGGACCTGGCCCAGCCCAAGGCGCCCGAAGCCCCGTCGCTGACTCTGTCTGGGAAGCCGGACCTGAAAATCTACGACCGCCTGCTCACGGTCAGCCTGGCGGCGGCGGGGGTGTGCGCATGACGGACACCAGCGTGATACAGGACCGCATCGGCCAGCTGTGCGGCCAATTCAAGCTGCCCACGGTGGGCGCCCAGTCGGTAACCCGTTTCACCGCCGCCGGCCACGGCGGCGCCCTGCCCACTTTCCTGGAGGTGCTGGAGCAGGAAGCTGAGGATCGCCGCCACCGACGCATCAACCGGCTGCGCCGGGAGTCCAGGCTGCCCTCGGGCAAGACTTGGGAAACCTTCGAGCATGACCGGATCCCCCTGGCGCTGCGGCAGCAACTGGACCACCTGGCCCAGGGCAGCTTCGTGGATCGTGGCGTCAACGTGCTGGCCTTCGGACTGCCCGGCACCGGCAAGACCCACGCCCTGTGCGCCCTGGGCCACCGTCTGGTGGAAGCCGGCCACTCCGTCCTCTTCGCTCCGGCCTACCGCCTGGTGCAGGAACTGCTGGCTGCCAAGCGCGACCTGGACCTGCCCCGACGGCTGCGCAAGCTGGACAACTTCGACTTCCTGCTCCTCGACGACCTAGGCTACCTGCCCCAGGGCGCTGAGGAGTCCGAGGTCCTCTTCACCCTGATCGCCGAACGCTACGAGCGCCGGTCGTTGGGCATCACGTCAAACCTGGTCTTCTCGGAGTGGGAGCGCATCTTCGCCAACCCCATGGCCACCGCCGCGGCCATTGACCGGGTGGTCCATCACTCCGTCATCCTGGAGTTTGACGTCCCCAGCTACCGCACCAACGCCGCCCAGCAACGGGGCCAGGCCAAGGAGGTGAACCGGCAAAACTAATTGACGCCAACCGGCAAATATAGTTGACGCGGGACATTGGCGGACAGGGAATTGCTCCGACAGGATCCTAATGGGTGGCGGGCTGAGTATTTACAAGTCCCATTCCGGTACCGGCCCGGTGTCGGGTCAGGTGATAAAGGCTACTCTGGACGGCCAGACGGTAATGACCCTTCAGCGGCCGGATCTCACAATATTGGGGCATTTCTGGGAATCGGTGGAACACCCCTTGCCTCGCGGTCGCGTGGCACCTTAACTACTACTAAAAACTCTTGGCGACCGGTCGTTGGTCCAGCTACAAGATAAAACTACATAGGAAAATTCTGACACCCAGGTTCCATTACCTGTATGGAAACGGCATTATTTACTTGACCTACCGGATCAAAGGCGGTCGATATATCCTGGAGATGACTATCTGAAGGGCATCGGAGTACACGCATCGGTATCAGTAAACAGAACAGGATCGATTCCTCCACTAGTAGTCAGTCAAACTGGATTTAGATGGTAATGTGAAAGACTGACTGAAGCAGCTAGTACCGCGTCAGGGTGAAACCGATGGATAGATACGCCGAAGCTTATGCCGGGCATCGGTGGTGGAGAAGCTCCAGTCGATGGTTGCCTCAGCCTGATTACGCTCGATCTCCAATGCCGCGATTTCGCGCTTAAGCGACACTTCATCTTCAATGCGGCGATTCAAACATTGGTTGCTGAAGACGCTGAACTCGATCTCCGCCATGTTGAGCCAGCTCCCATGTTTGGGAGTATAGTGAAACTCCAGCCGTTGGATCACCCGTCTGGCTTCCTTTGGCTCGAAGGCCTCGTACAGGGAGGCGGGTCTATGGGTGTTCAGGTTGTCCAGCACCACTCGGATCCTCTCCGCCTCGGGGTAAGCAGCATCCCCCAGCCAGCGCATCTGATGGGCGAAGTCGGTCATGGTGCGACGCTCGGTCACTGCCACATGCCTCCAGCCCGCCAGCGGCTCACAGGTCATGAACAAGTTCCGGGTCCCGTTGCGCTGGTACTCGTAATCAAACCGCTCCCGCCGGCCCGCCTTGGCCGGGATGGGCGCCCGCTTCTCGGCCACCAACTGCTTGGAGGTCTCGTCGAAACAGACTACGGGCCGCTGGGGGTCATAGGGTTCCGCATAGAGGTCCAGCACGTCCTCCATGCGGGCCACGAACTCGGCGCTCACCTTGGGGATGCACCACTCCTTCTTCCGCCACGGCTTGAGTTCGTTTTTTTCAGCACCTGCCTGACCGTCTCCCGGGAGATGGAGTCGGTCAACTCCAGCTTCACCGCCTGGTCGGCCAGCAATCGCAAGGTCCAGCGGGTGTGCCCTTCCGGGGCTGCGCTGCAGGCCACGGCCACCAGGTGGGCTTCCTGCTTTCCATCGAGTTTACGCCGTTGTCCCGGCCGCGGCAGGTCATTGAGGGCCCGCTGCAACCCGCCTTCCACGAAGCGCTGGCGCACCCGGCCGACCGTGGAGGGGCCGACCAGCAGAGCTTCGGCCACCTGCTGGTCGGTAAGGCCTTCATCGGCCTTGCACAAAATGAGGCACCGCTTCACTTTACGCCCCGAGGATTGGCCGCGCCGGGTGATACCCAGCAAATGTTCCCGCTCATCTTGGGTCAAGTTCACTCGGTATAGCTTGGCCGGCATTCCCCACGCCTCCCCACAATCAAAGAATGCCTCAATTATATACTTTCTTATATTTGTCAAAAATAGCCGAACGAAATCAGGCTGCGGCAACTAACGACTGGAGATTCTCTACCGCCCATGCACTGAACAAGCTTCGGCATATCTATACATCGGTTTTAGCCGGACGCGGTACTAGTACCGTTTCCAGAAAGTCTTACTATCATAAGGGAGATCAGGTAGGCTTGAGTAAAATCCCTTAGTGAGGCCGTACCTGACATGCCTGTCTCCAAATACAAAGTCGAACTGACCCAATCCGAACGCTCCGCTCTGATTGAAACATCCGGCCGTGGCAAGCCGTTGGCCCGCACGGTAAAGCGGGCCCTTGTACTGTTGAAAGCTGACGAAGGACTCTCAGACCGTGAGGCGGCTGAGGCGGTTTCGCTCAGCGCCGCCACTGTTGCCAGAGTGCGCAGACGGTTCGTCGAGGAGGGGGTGGAAACCGCAATCAACGACCGGCCACGGTCAGGCCGGGGGCGCAAGCTGAACGGCAAGCAGGAAGCGCACCTCGTCGCCGTCGCGTGCAGCAATGCGCCCGAAGGACACGCGCACTGGACGCTCCAGCTACTTGCTGACAAGGTGGTGGCGATGGAGTTTGCCGGGAGCATCTCCCTGGAGACGGTGCGCCAGATACTCAAAAAAACGAACTCAAACCATGGAAGAAGAAAGAGTGGTGCATCCCCAAGCTGAGCGGGGAGTTCGTGGCCCGGATGGAGGATGTGCTGGACCTGTACCACGAAGACTACGACCCGGAGCGTCCCGTGGTGTGTTTCGACGAGACCTCCAAGCAGTTGATCGAGGACGTGAGGCCGCCCATCAAGGCCAAGCCCGGACGGGTGGAACGCTATGACACCGAGTACCAGCGAAACGGGACCCGAAACCTGTTCATGTTCTGTGAGCCGAAGGGAGGATGGAGACACGTCGAAGTGACCGGGCACCGCACTGCTGTGGACTTCGCTCACCAGATGAAGTGGCTGGTTGAGGAGGCGTACCCCCACGCCAGGGTCGTCCGGCTGGTGTTGGACAATCTCAATACCCACAAGCTGGGCTCGCTCTACGAAGCATTTGGAGCGTCCGAAGCGCGCCGTATAGCCAAGCGCCTGGAGTTTCACCACACTCCCACACATGGAAGCTGGCTGAACATGGCCGAGATCGAGTTGAGCGTCTTCAGCAGACAGTGTCTGAACCGCCGGGTCGGCGATGAAGCGTTGCTGAGACGGGAGGTCGCCGCGCTCGAACGCGAGCGCAACGATGCTGGCGCCGTCATAGACTGGCGGTTCTCCACTCAGGACGCCCGCAGTAAACTCCAACATATCTATCCATCAGGATTAAATTGAAACGGTACTAGTAGACCAACAGCTTTGAAATGATGGGAACCCGTCCTCACACCTTGCTTGAGACCGACTTCGCTAGAGAACCAATACGAAGCCAGATACCCATCATTTCAAAGATTTCGGACTACTAAACCAAAGCCAAGGTGAAATGCGCAGACGGATAGGGTAAATTGGGGGGAATCTGGGTTAGCTGGTCTCAGGAGTTGCGAGGGGTTGATGATGGGCGTGAGAGAGATAGACTGGTCTCTGGAACAATGGCAGATGGGAGTGAAGGACTTGCGGAGGCGGATGGTTCTGGCGCCCACGCCCCGGGAGCGGGAGCGATGGTACGCCATGCTGCTGCTGGCCCAGGGCTTGACAGCAGCAGCCACGGCGGAGGCGCTGGAGCGGGACCCGCACACTATCGGACGGTGGGCCGCCGCCTTCGGCGAGGGCGGTCCCGCAGCTTTGATTTTCGAGCAGACTGGGGGTTCCCCCCCGCCCTTGACCAATCGCAGCAGGAGGAGTTGAAAGGGGTGGTGCAGCAACCGCCAGCCACGTCGGGTATCGAATTGGCCAACTGGTATTGGAAGGTGGTTCGGCAGTATGTCTCGGAGCGCTGCGGCGTCAGCTTGAGCCGCAGCAGCTGCCTGAATTACCTGCACCGCTTGGGATTCGCCTTCAAGCGCCCCAAGAAGCGCCTGCTCAAGGCAGATGCGGAGAAGCGGGAGGCCTTCGTGGTGGAGTATGCCGCCCTGAGGGAGGAGGCTGGGCGGACCAGAGCCAGGATATTGTTCGCTGACGAGGCCCACTTCCGGGCGGACGCCGAACTG
This sequence comes from Dehalococcoidia bacterium, assembly GCA_965262735.1. Lineage (GTDB taxonomy): Bacteria > Chloroflexota > Dehalococcoidia > Lucifugimonadales > UBA3495 > CATOSK01. The sequence goes on from CBDHFS010000002.1 coordinate 2,538,594, forward strand.
CGGGGCAAGTGGGTGTTGAGGGGAGAGCCGGCCCTGGTGGACTCGACCAGCCCCAGGTACGGGGAGAAGGCCAGCTACTATTCGGCGGTGTGCCTGGAGACGGGCGAGGTCGATTGGATGGAACTGGATGGCAACAGCAACTCTGGAACCTCGGTTGCCTTCCTGAGGCAACTGAGGGAGAGGCATTCCGGGCCTTTGAACGTGATCTGGGACAACGCGCCGGCCCATCGTGGAGAGGCGATGCGGGAGTACCTGCGTACGCCTGGCCTGGGTATTAGGCTGGTGAACCTGCCGGGCTACAGCCCGGACTTCAACGCCGATGAGGCAATCTGGGGCTGGGCGAGAGAGGAGGCCACTGGCAATCTATGCCTGGGAAGCAAGGAGGCGGTGGAGGAGAGGGTCGGCAAATTCCTGTCCGGTCTGACTACCCGGAAAGACGAAGTGAAACGGCGCTGCCGGACTGTCCTGCAGTCAAGGGCCGAAACATTCCTGCGAGACTCCCGGCCCGACTCCCAACACTCAGCAAATGCACATCCCACCTTGGCTTTGGTTTAGTGGTCCGAATTCTTTGAAATGATGGGTATCTGAGTTTGTCTTGGCCGCCCTACTGTGTTGCGGTGATGTTGTTCCCCGTCAAGGCGTAAGGCAATATTGCCATCATTTCAAAGCTGTTGGACCACTAGTATTACAACGACGCTTCCTCAACTTGGTCAGTTTTTGGCCGGAAATCGCTTCGCGAAAGGCAAGGCAACAAAGCTGTCAAACGCGTGGACAGGTCGCCATGAAGAGGTGCTCAAGGTCCATTTCTTGCGAACAGTCGTTGTAATACTAGGACTGAGGAGTGAAAACATGATGCAACCCAGACCGAGAATGGCAGCCGAGTACGCCCGGGTATCGACCAGGCCGCAGGAAATGACGGCTTCCAAAGAGGTCCAGGTCAACCGCATGGACAACTATGCCCTGCGGGAAGGCATGACGGTCAAACGAAGATTCGCGGACGTAGGCTCCGGGCTCTCGACCAAGGAACGCCCCCAATTCGAGGCGTTCGTGGATTACGTGTGCGACCCAGCGAACGGCATCACGGATGCAATCGTCGACGACCTGTCCCGGTTCACCCGGTCGGCAAGAGACTACTACCCCTACATGGACCGCATTGAAAAGGCAAACGTCACCATACACTCAGCCCTGGAGGGAGCGAAGGTCGGGCCGGACTCAGAATTCACCTGGGGAATGATCTGCCTCACCAACGAGAGAAATTCCCGGTTGACCAGCATCAAAACCAAAAACAACCAGCGGGCAGCAACCGAACGGGGAAAGATCATGACCGTCAAAGCCCCGTATGGATACATGTGGGAAGAATTCGAGACCTCTCGGGGTACGGAAGGTCATAAGAGAAAGACGCTTGGTGCGGAACCCGGAAGAATGGCCGCACCTCCTCAAGATCCTCAGCATGGCCCTCAACGGGCACTCGCCCCTGACCATCGCCGAAGAACTGAACCTGCTGGGGATTCCCGGGCCTGCCGAGCAGGGGTGGACGGACAGGAACGTCCGCTACATCCTGCGGAACCCCCACTATCTGGGGAGACCCTACAGAGGGAGGAATTCCATATCAAAGCTCCCGGGACGACAGGATCCCATGCCGGTCACCTTCGGCGTTGACTCGCATGAGGCCGCAATGAGCAATGAAGAATTCGAGAAGATCGAGCAGATGATCGTGGCCAGGACGCACACGTCAGGTCCCACGCGGTGCAATTCCTCCATAAACATCCTCAGCGGCAAAGTCAAGTGCGGGTTTTGCAAGCTGGCTGGCCTCGACAGCAACCTCGTCATCCACAGGGATACCCCGGGAGGAATCACCCGGCTGCGGTGTTCCCGGAAAAAGAACCAAGGGAAAGGTAAGTGCCCCAGCAAGCCTATCCTCATGGACGAGCTAGTCAAGCAGGTCCTGGAACGGCTGCTGGGCACCACACTGACGGAGCCGACCGTCAGGCAGGTGATTGAAGACGTCGCCCGGGACAGCGGCCCATACCTCGAAGAGGGACAGGCGCGTAAAAAGGAGTTGTCCGAACAGCTAACTGAGGTCAGGAAGCGCATCCGGAACATATCAGAAGTTATCCAGACCCAGGGAGCTCGATACCAGAGGCTGGCAACCCTGCTGAAAGACCTGGCGGAACTCGAAGAAAAGGAGCGGAAACTCCAAGAGGCTATCCAGGAAATCAACGACGCAACGGAGCAGGCAAGGCTGTTCATAAACGATCCTGACGGGATCGTAGAGGCCATTCTCGACCTGAGGACCTATACGGAAACCCGCGATGAAGAGGCAGCGAAGGAGCTGTGTAAGTGGCGGAGTTAAATTGGACCACGCGGGCGGATCGACTACCTGATTTGGGGCGGTTGAAAAATGTACCGCCGGCCGCCATCCATAGGTTGGAAGGGCTTTGTTGAATGAATGGGAGGTAGTGTTAAGCTGGAGGCATGAAGCGAAAACTGCAAGCATCCAAAGCTCGTCCCAAGAAAAGCGCCACCACCAGGAAATCCCAGTATCGGATACGTAACTGGCATGACTACAACGAAAGTCTGGTCCAGCGGGGTTCAATAACCCTATGGACCAGCGAAGAGGATATTCGGGCCTGGAAGCCCGACGGCCCCCGAAAGCGGGGTGGACAGGTTCAGTATTCCGACGGAGCAATCCAGTGCCTGTTGATGGTGCGCAGCGTCTTTCATTTGACCCTGAGGGCTACCGAAGGGTTTCTCCGGTCCTTGTTTCACTTGCTGGAGTGGGAGTTGCCGGTGCCGGACTATACCACCCTCTGCAAGCGCGCCAAGCGCCTGGGGGTTTCCTTGGGCAGGAAAGCTGCTGGGCCCTTGCATCTGGTCCTGGACAGCACCGGGTTGAAAGTCTTTGGGGAGGGAGAATGGAAGGTGCGTCAGCATGGCTATACCAAACGGCGCACTTGGAGGAAGCTCCATCTGAGCGTGGACAGTGAAACCCAGGAGATCCAGGCCGTGGTGCTGAGTGAGGCCAGCCTGGACGATGCAGGAGCGGTGCCCGAGCTTCTGGACCAGAGCACCGAGTCAGTGGAGCAGATGAGTGGTGATGGGGCCTACGACAAAAGGAAGGTATATGAGGGCTGCGCTGCCAGAGGTATCAGGCGGGTAGCAATTCCACCTCGAAAGGATGCCCGTATCTGGCAGCATGGGAACTGTGCTGCCCCGCCCCTAGTGCGGGACGAGAACCTGAGGAGGATTCGGAAGGCAGGACGCAAGCGGTGGAAACAAGAGTCGGGCTATCATCGGCGTTCCCTGGCCGAGACTGGCATGTTTCGGTTCAAGACCATCTTTGGTCCCTATCTTCAGGCCAGGAAGCTACCGCAGCAGAAGGTGGAAGCCAAGGTAAAGTGTGCCGCTTTGAACCGGATGACCCACTTGGGAATGCCGGATAGCTATCGAGTAGCATAGCTCGATTCAAAGGGTGTTGGGGCATTTCATGTGTTGCCATTATTCATGCAACAAAGCCGTTGCAATCTGTAATGTGGCTAGGAAAACACCGGGCAACGCAGGGCTAAATTACCGGAAATCCATCGGTACACAAATTGGTACATAATTCGCGATACCAGTCTCAATAAGCCCTATATCACGCTCAATAATGGAATAACCTGGCGGAGAGGGCGGGATTCGAACCCGCGATACCGTAAGGTATACCGGATTTCGAGGCCGGCGCATTCGTCCGCTCTGCCACCTCTCCGTACCTGATAACCAGCATATCCCGGTTGCCCCACCATTGCAAGGCGCGCCCATGCTGCGTTTTCCAGACCCGCAGGGCGATAATGGAGCCACCCTAAAGCCGGGGGAACGGGTGGAAGGCCGGCGCCGAACGGGTGAGGGCTTCAGAGCTTGCCCTCCGTGGACGCGGAGGACGAAGGTCTTCGTGACTGTTCAGGGTTGAGGGGAGCGGAGTGGCTGATGGCGGAATATGGGGGTTGGGTTACTTTGGGGGATGAATCCCCCAAACCCCCTGAAAAAAGTGGCAGTTGGCTGAAACCAATTCATCTCACCAAGTCTGGACAGTTACAGGTCTTCAAATGGGGTTGCCCGCCCTTGCGCCGACAGTTATAGTGAAACCCCGTGTTGAATGCCCCCGCCGATGAGTTTTGATGCCCGGCATCGGTTGGACGCGAGACTGAATTCAGCAGAGCCGGACAGGGCAGACAAGTTTGCCCGATGGGTGGGAGGGTTGATGACCCCTCAGGAAATCGCAGAGAAATTACGGGAGTCGGACGTGCGGGTTACGCCGCAGCGGTTGGCTATTGCCGAAGCGGTGCTCAACTCGGTGGACCATCCCTCGGTGCAGCAGATTTATGAGCGGGTGCGGGACCACTTCCCTTCCATGACCCTGGCAACTATCTACTCCACGTTGGACGTGCTGGAGAAGAGCCACCTTATTCAGGAATTGCCCTTTGCCCAGTTTTCCCGTTATGAGTCCAACTTAGAACCCCACGTCAACCTGGTCTGTATCCAGTGCGGCAACGTCACGGACGCCACTGCGGGGGCAAGCGCCGTCGTCCGAATACGCGACGAGGTGGCCGGCCAGTCCAACTTCAAGGTTGCCTGGCAGCGGGTCGACTTCCACGGGTGGTGCCGCCGGTGCACCGCGGCCAGGGACGCGGAGTCCGCCTGAACCCGGTCACGTCTCCTCCCTGGGCGGACTAATCTGACCGTCCTCGCCCATCCCGAAGGTTCCCGACCATTCTCTGATTGCCCAGGGCGGTCAGGGACACCGTTTTATCCATTCGTCCCCAACAGGTTAATCATAAAAGCCCTTCCGGTACGACGGGGCGGACGAGTTGAATCAACCGGAGTAGCGCATGATTACCGGCGTAGTTGGCATCACTCTTTGGACCGACGACCTGGACCGGCTGTTTCGCTTTTATCATGAGACCCTGGGTTTGCCCCTGCATTCCAACCACGGGGACTACATCGCCCTGGAGCTAGGCGACGTGCGGTTCAACATCGGCCTGCACGACGGTGTGCAGGGCCGGGCGCGGGACCCTTTCCGCATCATGCCTCACCTGGGCGTCGCCGACATTCACGCCCTGCACCGGAGCCTGTCGGATCAGGGCGTCGAGTTCATCAGGCCGCCAGAGCAGGAAGGTTGGGGCGGCTGGGTTGCCACCTTCAAGGACCCGGACGGGAACATCGTCCAACTGCTCCAGTTCCCGGCTGCGGGGGAGTGACGCGCGGGCGGGTTGGCATGGAAACCGCCGGTCAGGAATCGGCTAGTGGATGAACATGGCGTCGCCGAAGCTGAAGAAACGGTACTCCCGCGCGATGGCTTCCCGGTAAGCGGACAGCACGAGTTCGCGTCCGGCGAAGGCCGACACCAGCATTAGCAGGGTGGAGCGGGGCAGGTGGAAGTTGGTAATCATGGCGTCCACCAGCCGGAAGCGGTGGCCGGGCAGAATGAAGATGTCCGCCTGTCCGGCGGCGGGTTGGGCTTCCGCTGGGGTTGAACTTTGCCAAACCCGCCCCAACTGCTCCAGGGTTCGCACCGAGGTCGTCCCGACGGCGATGATGCGCCGGTTCTCCCGCCGCGCCCGGGTTATTTGTGCGGCAGCTTCGGCGGATACCTCGTAGTATTCGGTGTGGATGTGGTGTTGGGTCGGGTCTTCGCCCTGCACCGGGCGGAAGGTGTCCAGCCCGACGTGCAGCGTCACGAAAGTCTGCTCCACCCCCATTTGACGGATTTGCTCCAACAGCGGCGGGGTGAAGTGCAGCCCGGCGGTGGGCGCCGCCACGCTGCCGGGGTCGGTGGAGTAAACCGTCTGGTAACGCTCCGGGTCCGCTGCTGGTTGGTGGATGTAAGGCGGCAGGGGTGTCTCCCCCCACCGCTCAATGTCTGCTTCCGACGAGAATCGCACCAGCTTGACCCCTTCCTTGCCCGATTCCAGCACTTCCACTTCGGGCGCTTCCCCAATTTCGGAATCGTCACCCCCGAGGACAGTAGGGACGTAACCCGTCTCGGAATTGGGGGTGTCCAGCAGGAATCGGGAGCCGGGCCGCATACGCCGCCCCGGACGGCCCAGGGCTTCCCACACCCCCGGAGACTGCCGGCGCAGCAGCAGAAGCTCAACCCTGCCGCCGGTTTCGGGACGGTGGGCGTGGAGCCGCGCCGGAATCACCCGGCTCCGGTTGAACACCATCAGGTCGCCGGGGCGCAGGAACTCTGGGATATGGGAGAAACGACGGTGCTCCATGCCGCCCGTCTTCCGGTCCAGAGTCAGCAGACGGGAGGCGTCCCGGGGCTCCAGCGGGGTCTGGGCGATGAGCTCCGGGGGCAGCGGGTAGTCGAAATCGCTGGTGCGCATGGACTCGGCGGGCATGGGGGCTAGACTGTGTTGCCCGGCGGAGATGGTGGGCCGGCGTGGGGCGTAATCAAGATTCTTATACCGTCAAGACGCTGACAAGCTGAGCCGGGCGGCGGTCAAGGTGTTGACCAGCAGCATGGCGATGGTCATGGGGCCAACCCCCCCAGGGACCGGGGTAATCGCCTCGGCCCTGGCCGACACCGGCTCAAAGTCTACGTCGCCCACCAGCCGGTAGCCCCGCCGCCGGGTGGCATCTTCCACCCGGTTGATACCCACGTCAATCACCACCGCGCCCTCCCGCACCATGTCCGCCGTGACGGCCCGGGGCTGGCCTATAGCGGCCACCAGGATGTCCGCCTGACGGGTAATCGCAGCCAGGTCCCGGGTGCGGGTATGGCACACCGTCACCGTGGCGTTGCCGCCGTCGGCGCGCTGCATCAGCAGGGCGGCCAAGGGCTTGCCGACGATGTTGCTGCGCCCGCAAATGACGACGTGCTTACCCGCCGGGTCGCAGCCGTGGCGCAGGAGTATCTGCTGGATTCCCGCGGGAGTACCGGGGACGAAGACCGGCGACCCTTGCAGCAGCTTGCCCAGGTTGAACGGGTGAATCCCGTCCACGTCCTTGGCGGGCGATACGGCCTGGATGACCGTCTCCTCGTCTATATGGTCCGGCAGGGGGAGCTGGACCAGGATGCCGTGGAACCGCGAGTCCCGGTTAAGTTCCTCGATTAGGCCCAACAGGTCTGGCTGGGTGGTCGCCGCCGGCAGGATGAATGCCTCGCTGAACATTCCAACTTCGGCGCAGGCCCGGCCCTTGTTGCGGACGTAGACGGCCGACGCCGGGTCGTCTCCAACCAGCACCACGGCCAACCCCGGGGTGACCCGCCGCTGCTCCCCAAATTGGGCGACTGCCGCGGACACTTCGCCCCTGACCTCGCGCGCCAGTGAGACCCCGTCTAAAATCCTGGCCATTACCCGGAATCCCGCCCCAAATCCTGCATCCCACTCGACGTCGCGTGGGGGTCCCAGAGGAGTTTCTGCCCGAATTTTAGCATAGGAGTTTTTGGCATGGGCATTATCGTTCTTGCGCGACATCCGGGGTTGGTTTGCTGAAACTGACGATGATCGCCGAAACAATCAACGCCACCGCCGCCGGCATAAAGAGCGCCCCAATGAACCCGATTTCCACTGCTTCGACCGACATTCCCATCGAGCGATGCGCCAGGGCGTCAGCAATGTCCATGAACGAGATTGCAATCCAGCAATACGCCAGGGTAGCAATGCCCAAGCCCCACAACCCCAGTTTTGCCCCCACGGACCCAGTGCTACGGCGCCAGACCAGCCAGATTCCCAAACCAGTCAGCGCCACCGGCGCCAGCAGCAGCATCACTTCCCCAAGTCCCAGGTATTGGATGAACGGTCCCGGGCCGTGGCCGATCGACATTCTCACACCACCGTCCGGGAACACCGTTATGGTTTGCGAGCCGTACCCGAAGGGCAACGAAATCACCCCGAAAAACCCGGCCCAAGCCAAACCGTGGGCAGTCAGGAGCGCCCATCGCCAGGGTATCATCCAAGCTCTCCACCGGGCATTCTCAATGGAGTCCAGTCAAATTCTGGCGAAATTGCCGGTAGTGGCAACCGGCCCGGAACTTCATTAACCTACGGGAACCTACGGACCAGCCCAATTTTAGCACGGGACGGAGTTTCCCACTCAACCCGCTTTCATTTAAGATAGGAGACAGTGCTAAAAGGATTCGTCAGGCGGTAACCAAATGCGTATTTGCTCGCTGCTGCCCAGCGCCACCGAAATCGTTTACGCCCTGGGGTTGGGGGACCAGGTGGTCGGCGTGTCTCACGCCTGCGACTACCCGCCCCAGGTTAAGGGGACGTCGGTGGTGAGCCACACCGTCCGGCAGCTTTCCCACCTGGACAGTGAGGCCATTGACGCCATCATCCAGCAGGCCCGGGCCAACAACAACCCGGTACACTGGATTGACGGCGATATGCTCCGCCAACTGCGGCCCGACCTGATTATTACCCAGGAGCTTTGCGAGGTCTGCGCCATCGGCAGCGGCTCCGTCTTTGAGACCGCCGCGCAGGTGCTGGACTACCAGCCGGAAATCCTCAGCATCCGCCCCGCCGGGCTGGAGGACATTTTCACCAACATCCTCCGCATCGGACAGGCCGCCGAAGCCGGGGAACAGGCCAAAGACCTGGTGGCGTCCCTGCGGCGTCGGGTCAACCATGTCAAGGACCGGCTGCAAAGCCTGACGACGGCGGGCCAACCCGTGCCCAGGGTCTTCTGCATAGACTGGCTGGAGCCTCTGCGCAACACCGGACAGTGGACGCCGGAGCTGGTGGAGTTGGCCGGCGGCGACGAAGGCCTGGCCGAGAAGTGGGGAATATCCCGGGAGGTCGGCTGGGACGAAGTAGAAGCCTACCAACCCGACTACATTATGGTGATGCCCTGTGCGTTCAACATGGAGCGGACCGTGCAGGAAGCCCGGGAGCATCTGACCCGGCAGCCGGCCTGGCCCAGGCTGAACAGCGTCCGGCAAGGACAGGTGTACCTGTTCGACGGCCAGATTCCCAGTCGACACGGGCCGAGGGTGGTGGACGTGATGGAGGGTCTGGCCGAGGCGATGCACCCCCACCTGTTCGCCGGCCTGAGCGCGCCCGGCGTGTTCATCCCGGCAGACCTGGGATAACCCTTGACCCGGACAGGTAAACTGGCGGACCAGAACGCCCGCCTGCCCCACTCGTCCCGAAGGTAACAGTTCAGGATTGAGGGGAGGGGCCGATGGCAGAATATGGGGGTTGGGTTACGTTGGGGGATTCATACCCCGCCCGGGAGTGGCCAGGGGCCAATGACTAGCGGCCAGAAAGCCCGGGGCTGACTACTGACCACTAACCACTGGGAAGGGAGATAGCCAATGCTTTACGTCGTTGAACTGAAACATAACCCACAGCAGTGCCCCGGTGTGGCGCTGGAAATTCGGGACCGGGTGCTGCGGATGTCGGACACCCTGGAACAGGTGATGCAGATGCGGGGCTGCACCTTCAAGGCCGGTTGGGTCGGCAAGTCGTCCCACCTGACCTTTCTGCTGATTGACGGCCCCGATGCTCATGCGGTGGATGACGCAGTGGTAGACCTAGGTTTCGCCGTCTGGAACACCGCCGACATCTACCCGGTCATCCCGATAGAGGAAGCGGTGGAAGGGCTGCGCCGGATGTAACCCCGGCCACCTCAGAGGGGGGCCAGAGAAATCCGGGGAAGTCCTCTGCCCTAATCCCAGGCGGTCATGTCCTCGGGCACCGCCGCGTAAAGGTGGCCGTCCCGGACGGTTACCGGAAAGCGGTACATCCGGGCGTTGGGGCCGTTGACGCAGATGCCCTCGGACATCTCGAACCGCCAACCGTGGTCGGGGCACATGAAGCAGGTGTCCCAGCGGACGATGCGGCCCCAGGAGTGGGGGCAGATTGCCGACAGCAGGTGGTAGGCCTCACCCTTGTCTTTCACCAGAAAAAAGTCGTCCTGCCCGATGGCCAGCGGGTAGGGCAGTTCGGCGAAGGTGGATTCAGCGCCCAGTTCAATTTCCTGGACGGCGGGTTGGGAAACGGAGGGGTTGGAATCGGCAGTGGTCATCATTCATTCCATGCGCCGGATCATGCGCCAAGTCATGTCCCAAGCGGTTGAATTTTCGGCCAGTGTAGAGCAGTTGGCCCGGCGATGCAAGGCAGGCGCGGCGTAGGTAACTGTTCAGAGTGGGCGAGGTAAATTGGTTTCAGCCAAGGCTTTCATCCAACTGCCACTTTTTTCAGGGGGTTTGGGGGATTCATCCCCCAACGTAACCCAACCCCCATATTCCCCCATCAGCCACTCCGCTCCCCTCAACCCTGAACAGTTACCGGGAGCGTCCTAGTCAAGGCTTTTTCTTTGTGGTTTTCCCGTCGATTGTCCCAGTCAAAAGGAGCCACGCCTGCCGGAGGCTAATCGCCTGACGGAGGCTAATCGGATGCGGCGGCGGGAGCAGGCTGCGTCGAGGGGCGCCGGACCAGCGGCGTGAATATCACTGCCGGCAGCAGCAGGAACAACCCGGCGGCGGCGTTGACCGAAATTGCCCATTGGGTGCTGAAGACTGCCGCCACCCACCCGATTTCCAGGGTGCCCAACGGCGTACCCAACCCGATGCAGAAGCTCATCAACCCCATCATGCGCCCCCGCAGCTCACGGGGGGCCGACAGCATGGTGATGCTGCTCTGCATGGTGCCGAATCCGGATTGCCCCACGCCAGCCACGGTCAGCAGCATGAAGGATACGGCGTACCACGGCGACCAGACAAACAGTATCGCCATAATCAGCACCACGGTTGAGCCGATGATGAACACCAGCCCGTGCCGCCGCAGGTTGCGGGTGGAGGCCATAATTGCCGCTCCCAGCAGTTGTCCCACGCCCTCTGCCGCCGCCAGCAGACCGACGAGGGATGCTCCGACGCCCAGGTGGTCGCGGCCCACGGCGGGGATGAACTGTTGCACCGGAAAGGCCAGGGCGTTCATCACGATGGTTACGTAAAGCATTCCCAGCAGGGCCGGGTTGCGGAAGGCGTGGGCCAGGCTGACGGACAGGCTGCGCCACACCGGTTCCATTTGGGAGGCCACCCGTTGATAGGTGGGGATTCGGACCCGGGTCAGCAGGCCCAGCGTAATCGCGTGGGCCGCTACCACCAGCGCGTAGGCCCAGCCAAACCCCATGAAGTCGATCAGTACCCCGGCCAGCAGCGGGCCGGACATCTTCCCCATTGTGTTGCTGATTTGGTCCAGCGACAGGGCGTTGATCAGCCGGCGCTCGCCCACAATGTCCAGGATGGCCGTCCGGCGGGATGGGTCTTCCAGGGCCTTGGTCAACCCCTGCACGAACACGGCGAGGAAAACGTGCCATGGCGCAATGTTGCCGTACACAATCAGCCCCAGAATTGCGGCGGCCGTCAGCGTGTTGAAACTTTGGCCCAGGAACAGGATGCGCTGCCGGCTGAACCGGTCGGCCACCAGCCCGGAAAAGAGGGAGAAGAAAGGACGGGGCAGGTTGTTGAAGACCAGCACCAACCCCAGTTGGAAGGGCGAATCGGTGGTTTGCAGGATGAGCCAGCTCAGGATGAGCAGTTCCATCCGGCGGCTTATTTCGTGCAGCCCGCCCACGTACCAGAGGGCCCGGAAGTCCCGGTCCTGAAATACGGTAATCGCAGGGGCGTTGGATGACAGGCGGGCGCGCAAGGGCAGGGCATCTCCGGGCCTTCAACGTGACAATCGGCCCGCCTATTGTACTCTATTGAGGAACCGGCTCATGAGGAACCGGCTCCGTTTGGGCCAAGAGCGTTAAATTCCGGCTATTTCCAGCGTCCGCACTTCGTCCCGGGCGAGGTCAGCCACCCGGATGACATGGTTGTTGGTATCGGCGATGTACAGCAGGCCGTGGGCAAAGCTGAGTCCGCAGGGTTCGGAAAAAGCGGCTTGTTTGCCCGGCCCGTCCTGACTGCCGGCCTCGCCCGATCCCAACAGGGTGAAGGAACTGCGGGTCTTGGGCAGAATGCGCTTGACCTTGTGGTTGTAGGTGTCGGCGATGTATAGAGCGCCGTCTTCCCAGGTGATGCCGATGGGGTGCTGCAATCGGACGTAGTGATCGGAGCCGTCAATGTCGCCAAACTCGAAAAGGTCCAGGCCGACAATGGTTGAGACCCGCCCGCCGGGATTCAGGTCCGCCGACCGGACGGAGCTGGTCTCGCTGTCCACGAAGTAGAGCTTGTCTCCGTCAGTGGTGATGCCGCTGGGTTGAGCCAGGGTTGCAGACGCCAGGGGGCCGTTGGTGATGGACTCGCCGCCGGTGCCAGCGTAGACGCCGACCTGCCCGTCGCCCAGGGTCATGGACCAAAGCTGGTGGGTGCCGGCCATCGCGATGTACAGGACATGGTCGTGGTACACCAAGTCCCAGGGCGAGTTGAGTTCCATGGCCAGACCGGGGCCGCGGCCGTCTCGCTGACGGCCCTGGTTTCCGTTGCCGGCGATGGTCTCGACGCGCTCGGCGGCTAGGTCCACCCGGCGCAGGGCGTGGTTCTCGGCGTCGGCCACGTAGAGGTTGTCGCCTTCCAACGCTATGCCCTGGGGATGGTTGAACGTCGCCGCGGCGAAGGAGCCGTCGTCGAGGCCCACGCGTCCGGAACCGATAACCTGCTTGACGGCGCCGTCAAGGGAGGTGACTACGATGCGGTTGTGGTTGGTGTCGGCGATGAACAGCCGTTCGCCAGCGCCGTCGGCCAGCACCTTTCCGGGGAAGGACAGCGGGGTGTCGGGCGGTGCGGCCGCTTCCGGCGCCGGGCCAAAGTCCAGGGCGGTGCGGCGCATCAGCCCCTGGGAGTCGAACTCGGACACCATCTCGCCCAGCAGCCGGTCCAGGGATTCATAGGGAATTTCCCCCTCGTGCTTGCCGATGACCTTGCCCTCGGGGTCGATGAACATGATGGTGGGCCAGGCGCGGCAGGCGTAGGCCCGCCAAACGTGAAAGTCGGTGTCATTGATGACCGGGTGCTGCAACTCGTTGCGCTGCACCGCGTTGTAGAGGTTCTGCTTGTCCTTCTCGTTGGGGAACTTGGCCGAGTGGACCCCGACGACCGCGACTTCGGTGGCGTACTGCGCTTCTATCTTCCGCAACTGCGGAAATATATGGACGCAGTTGATTCAACAGTAGGTCCAGAAGTCGAGAATCACAATCTTGCCCCGCAGGTCAGTCAGGCTCAGGGGGCGGTCGGTGTTGACCCACTCCAAACCCGGCGGAAAGTCGGGGGCGTTTACCTTGCCGGCGTAGGACCTGCTAGTCATCGTCTCGCCTCCACCGTCCCGGGAACGGCCCCGGGCGGCGCGTTATTAGGGTAGTCCTTGTGTTGTCCCGGGAGAACCTCAGGACAAACGGGTCTGAGCATGGGCGGTGTTGGAAGACGGCGGCGGATTGGTTCCGTCGTCTTCCCAGAGTGCTGGTTATTCCAAGGCCAGGGTGGCGTAGCGTATGAAGATGGTGCCCACCGGCACACCCAGGGGAGCGTTGCCGACCAGCACCGCGATGGTGTGGCTGGCCCCGGGGGTGGCCGCATCGGCGACCAAAATGCGCTTGCCGACGTTGTTGCCGGTGACGACGCCCATGTTCCGGTCGATTTCGCCGTCTACGTAGACTTCGCCGTAGTTGTCGACGTTGGTCTCAAACCATACCCGGCGTCCGGCGGCGCTTTCGCCGTTGACCTCGGCGGGGATGGTGACCTTCAGCCGGTACCAGGCGAAGGTGAAGCCGGAGGACAGGCGGTCCTGGATGTCCACGTTCTGGTCCCACCCCGAATCGTCATAATCGGCGTTGCGGGCCGGCGATCCGGACAACTCGGCGACCAAACCCTGGTTGGGTTCACCGGGTACCAGGCCCATTGCCCGGCTCCATCCGGCGGAGCCCAGTGTCTTAAGGTCTTCTTTGCTTTCGAGATTCAATGAAATCCTGGCCATAACAATGCGTCCTTTTCCAGAAATTAGGGTTGCGACGGGTTTGGGGGCTTATATCTCCGGGGCTTATGTCTTCGAGGGCCTTACCCCTTCAGGTGCCGGTCGAAGAAATCCAGAGTGCGGGGCCAAGAGGCATCCGATGCGGCTTGCTGGAACCGGCCGGCGGTGAAGTCCATGAAGGCGTGGTCGGCCCCCGGGTAGACGTGGAACTCGTGCGCGATGCCCAACCGGGTAAGCTCGGTGTCAAAGGTGTGCATATCTTCCGGGGAGGGGTTGATGTCCACCTCGCCGAAGTGGAACAGCACCGGGCACTTGATTCCGGCGGCCAGCTCGAAGGGCGACTGGGCGCCAGCTCCCCAGGTAACGAGGATGTTGCCTCCGTAGTAGGGTGCCGCCGCCTTAATGTGGGGGTTGGTGGCGGCGCCCAGCCAGGCTTCCCGTCCGCCCATGCAGAAGCCGGTAATGCCGATGCGTTCGCCGTCTATGGCCGAGTGGTTTCTCAGGAAATCCACCGTTGCGCCGATGTCGGCGGCGGTGTCCGGGTCGCTCAAGACGTCCCACGGACTGGGACGGGGGGTGGCGTTGAGCCGGTCGTCCGGGATGCGGTGGTACAGGTTGGGTGCGACTCCGGCGTAACCGGCCTCGGCCAGGCGGGCGCAGATGGTCTGGATGAAGGTGTCCACCCCGCCGCCGTGCTGGCTGACGATGACGGCAGGGAAGGGGCCGGAGCCGCTGGGAACGCTGGCGTAAAGGTCCATTTCGCTGTCTTCTACCGATAGCTTCTCCCAAAATGATGGCATGGCGTTGACCTCCTGACACTACGGGATTAAACAGACTGTTCCTCGTCGGTGGGTGGCAGCCCAAGGGTCTCAGGCCGTCGCTGCGGCCCGTTGAAGATGCTCGGCGAAAAATTCCAGGGTCCGGGGCCAGGAAGCGTCGGCAGCCTCTTTCTGATAACGGTGGGGTTGGCCGAAGTCCATAAAGGCGTGGCCGGCGCCCGGGTAGGTGTAAAAGCGGTGGGCCTTGCCCAGCCGGTCCAGCTCGGCGTCGAGCTTGCGCAGGTCATCCTGGGACGGGTTGGCGTCAACCTCTCCGAAGTGGGTCAGCATGGGGCAGTTGATGTTGTTGGTTAGCTCGAAGGGCGCCTGAGCCCCATCTCCCCGGGCGGCCCAGAGGTTGCCGGGATAGTAGGGCACGACCGCCTTGAAGTGGGGGTTGGACGCCGCCGCCAGCCAGGCGACGCGCCCGCCCATGCAGAAGCCCATGACGCCGATCCGGTCGGCGGCAATGGCGGGGTGCGCCCGCAACCAGTCCACCGTGGCGTTGACGTCGGCGACAATTTCGGCGTCATTCAGGAAGGCGTTGCGGGCCGTGCCGTCGGCGGTCATATCATCGGTGACCCGGTGGAAGAGGTCGGGGGCGACTGCGGCGTAACCGGCCTCGGCCAGCCGGTCGGCGATGCTCTGGGTGAACTCGGCCACGCCGCTGGCCGGGTGGGCGATAACCACCGCGGGATGCGGCGGGCTGAACCCGCCGCTACTGGAGGGTACGCTGGCGTAAAGCTGCATATCCTGCCCGTCTACCTGGAGGTTTTCCCAGAAACTGGCCATAACGCTCCTTCGTCTATTACGTCAAGTTGGTTCGGTGGTGGATGGGAATGTGGACCAGCCCGATTCTAGCAGAAAAGGGGATTGGGGGCTAACGCGTGGACAGCTAAAAGGTGGTCGGCCATTGGAATCTAAATCTGCCGGTATAGTAGGTTGACTTAAGCCACTCAAGGTCATCTTCCCAATCCTTTATTGCCTTCTCGAATTGCAACCGGTTGTCTCGTTTTTTCAACCTTGCAAAACTCGCTATGGAATCCGCCATCTTGTGCAATCTTTCGGCGGATTCGGCCGTACCCCATTCGTGTACGTATTCCTGAGGTAACCGCCGCAACTCGAGGACTTGCCGAAGGATTTTCATGCGTTCCATGCGCATTTTGCCGGTCCGGCCCACGTGGTACCCCATGCAACTCAACAATCCGACTTCGGTCCAATCTGGTTCGGGAAATCGGTTTATTCCTGGGAACGCCTCAGTTAAAGGCCACGGGAAACCAAGTGTCTGCAGGAACTTTAACGCAGGATGGTCGTTTGCGAAATAACGCAGCAAGCCATCTCCACCCTTAAGAGGGTCTTTCCCGCACCCCAGAAAGGCTAAGGCCATTTCCTGCGAGTAAACTCTGACATTCCGCCCGGTACGTAGATCCAGCTGCCGCATCATGTCCTCTGCATCCCAACCTTCCCGCCCGGAAATGATTACTTCCACATCGGCTCTAAACATACCAGAGTATTGGACTCTGTGTTGACCCATTAATTCGATGAACTCCGCCTCGCCCAGGGGTAGGCAACCGTGGACAACGGCTTCACCGAACATCGAGTCTATGCTGCCATTCTCGAAGAACCAACTTAGGAACGGTTCTTGTTGCAATTGGACCGCCAACATCTGCCTGACTTTGGTGAGTTGGGCTATCCGTTCATCCACCTGTCTTTTGAGTCGCCGAGACCTAAACTAAAGCCAAGGTGAAATGCGCAGATGGTGGGGGGTCAAACGACGGAGCCGGGTCATTCTCCAAGTACGGATGAGAGGAATTCACCGGCGCAACCCAGCTGATCATCATCGCCACTTAAATGTACATTCCACCTTGGCTTTAGTTTAGGATAGGTGTCTGTCTTCCTTAGCAGGAGTTCTTGCAGGACTACATCCATCCGTTCCAAAGAGTATGGATTCGATCGCACAAATTGTTCCAGACCATCAATTCCGTAAGACAATAAGGGCCTGAACGTCATCGATTTCGAATCTCCTTTCCAGAAAAGAGTCAGGCCTATCCTCGGGGTTACACCAACCCCTCCGCCCGGGCTGCGGCCAGGGATGCCTCAACGGCGCCCAGGGTTTCGTCTATGTCCCGCTCGGTGTGGGTGGCGGACACCAGGAAGGCATCGCGGCCCATGATGTCCACGCCCTGGTTGAGCAGGCCCCGCTTGAAGGCGGTGACCGCGGGCGACGCGGTGGCCTGCTTGATGCGGCTGTGGGGCATGGTGCAGATTTCCCGGTCACAACCACAGTCGTCCAGCACGACGTGAATCATGGAAGCGATGCCGTGGGCGTGGCCAGGCACTTCCATGCGTCCGAAGATGTCGTTGAGACCGGTCTTGAGCCGGTCGGCCATGGCATCGGCCTGTTGGTTGATGGGCTGAGAGGCGATGATTTCCAGGCAGGTCGCCCCGGCCACGGCGGTCAGCGGGTTGCCGTTGAAGGTGCCGGGGTGGTAGACACGATGGTGGTTGTCCCAGTCCGGGTCGCCCCGGTGGGCAATCATGTCCACTATCTCCGCCTTACCGCCCACCGCTCCGCCGGGCAGGGCGCCGGCAACAATCTTGGCCATGGTGGTCAGGTCGGGGGACACTCCGTAGCGGACCTGCGCGCCGCCGGAGGAAGCGCGGAAGCCGGTGACCACCTCGTCGAAAATCAGCGCCACCGAATGTTGGGCAGTCAACTCCCGCAGGCCGCGCAGGTAGTTGGGTACGTCGAAGGGCAGCTGCCCGTAGTGGGCGCCGGTGGGTTCGAGAATCAACGCGGCGATGTCGGAGTCCCGGTCCAGCGCCGCCTCCACCGCGGCCAGGTCGCCGGATGGGACGATGACCATGCTGCCGAAAGTCTCCGGCGGAATGCCGGGGGCGGAACGGTCGGAGCCGGCCATGGCGTAGTCGTGCCAGCCGTGGAAGTGGTCCTGCAGCTTGATGACCTTGTTCTTGCCGGTGTAGGCCCGGGCCAGACGCATGGCCATGAGGGTGGCCTCGGTGCCGGAGCTGTGGAAGCGGATTCTTTCCACCGACGGCATCAGGGCCTGTACGGCCTTGGCCCAGCGTACCTCTTCGTCGGTGCAGGCGCCGAGGTGGGTGCCCCGGTTAATCTGCTCGGTGACGGCGGCGGCGATGGCCGGGTGGGAGTGGCCCAGAATGAGGGCGCCGTGGCCGGAAACGTAGTCTATGTACTCGTTCCCGTCCACGTCCCACTTGCGCGGGCCCAACCCGTGGGTGATGTACAGGGGGAACGGCTCGGCGTAGCGGTTGTCGTGAGT
Source organism: Dehalococcoidia bacterium (assembly GCA_965262735.1). GTDB lineage: Bacteria > Chloroflexota > Dehalococcoidia > Lucifugimonadales > UBA3495 > CATOSK01. Next base: position 2,556,615 of record CBDHFS010000002.1, read on the forward strand.
GACGCCGCTGGGGAAGATGCCGACTGCCTCGGCGTAACGCTGGGCCGACCCGGCGTGTTTGGCAATGTACTCTTCCAGAATGGTGGGCATGACTCCTCCTTTAATGCCAGTCGGGGCACAGCGCAAGGCAACTTGTGACAACGCTGCACTCTCTCCGGCGGGGTTCGTTGCCAGTCGGGGCGCAGCGCAAGGCAACTTGTGACAACGCTGCACTCTCTCCGGCGGGGTTCGTTGCCAGTCGGGGCACAGCGCAAGGCAACTTGTGACAACGCTGCACTCTCTCCGGCGGGGTTCGTTGCCAGTCGGGACGCAGCGCGAGGCAACTTGTGACAACGCTGCACTCTCTCCGGCGGGGTTCGTCTTGGCAACGTAAAGCGGTTGGCATCGACAGAACGGCAAAACGGCAGTTGCGCCTATCATATCCCATCAAGCTCGTGGGCTGCCATTGACGCAACCCGTCCGTAACAGTTCAGAATTGGTGAGATGAATTGGTTTCAACCAAGGCTTTCAGCCAACTGCGACTTTTTTCAGGGGGTTTGGGGCAGGAGATTTGGAGGACTCATCCCCCAACGTAACCCAACCCCCATATCCCGCCATCAGCCACTCTGCCCCCCTCAACCCTGAACAGTTACCCCTGACACTTGCCCCTTTCCAACTCCCGCATCTCCCCGCTACCCTATGCTACGTGATACGACGTGGGGTTGATATTACGTGGGATTGGCCGTCCCAGGAGTTTTCCCTGGGCCATCGCATTTCCGGCGCAAATGGGACAGTTTGGGACAAAATGGGACAGAAAAACTACCCTGCTCAAAGTCCCTCGAGAGCCTCAGGACCAACGATCCAAGGGGCTTGGCAATCGTCCTGGCCCGGCGTTGCGGGCCATAGTCAGCGCCATTATAATCCCGGTGAAGTCCACCGGTTGCCAGGCTGTATTCCCTTCCCACCAGATGCACTGCTGGAAAAGGGGGCATTAAATGACCAGATTCGTTATGGCAATACTTCTGGCCTTGGTCGGGATGTTCGGCATCTTCGCCTTCAACGGCGCCCAGCCGGCCCAGGCCGACGGCATCGGTTCGGCGACAGTTTCGGTTGGAGACTCCATGACCGGAGCCATGACCGATTACACCTTCTCTGTCACGACTAATGCCGCATTGGTAGAAAACACATTCATCAACCTGGACCCTCCAATGGGTTACACCGTAGCCGAGGGCACGATGCAGGGCAGCGTCGATGGGACCTCGGCGACAGTGTCCGCCAGGGCGGGTGGTGCGTATGACGTCGCCCTGTCTGTTGGGGTCAACAGCGGCGCGATGGTAACGATCGTCATCCCGGGCCTCATGGACCCGGCCACCGCCGGGACTTACACCCGGATGGTCGACAGCAGGCTTGGAAACGCCGCAGCGGTTTCTGCTATGGTTACCATCGGGGACGGGATGACGCCCACCGACCCCATGACGGGCATGGTGGACGTGTCCAACGCGTCGGTTACCGCCCGGCCGGACGACCCGGGTGACGCTACTCAGATCACGGTCATGTTTGAGACCAATATGTACCTGGCCATTGATGAGTCCATTACCGTTGAGGTCAGCGACGATCTGGGCGTACCCAGTTCGATCGACGCTGCTGACGTTTCCATCAGCGGGATGGCGTCAGCCGGCGCCGGCGGTGCGACATCGCACGAAGTCGCGTCTCCCCGGTCGATTATCGTTGAAGAGGATTCGGTCGCCGAACGGTTCGTGATTACCATGTTCATTGGGGACATGAACGACGACGGTCCGGAGCAGGGGCTGGCCCCGGGCGAGGTGTCCGTGACCTTCCGTCAGGGAGCGGGCCTCACCAACCGCACCGAAGGCGGCAGCGACGACTGGTTTGTCAAGACCTCCGCCGAGAGTGACCTGGCCGAAATCGGCGACGTCTACTCCGTCCCCTGGACCATCAGCCTGAGCTCCTACGCCGACTCCCGCGGTGAGGAAATCACCGCCATCGGCAAGGGGTTCAAGAACGGCACCACCACCTATTTCTGGCGGGACGCGGACCGGGACGGCTATATAGGCGCCGGTGAATCCGTGTTGTGCGATGCGATTGCCAGCCGCGCCGACATCGCCGAGTGCACCTTCACCCTGTCCAACCCACCCTTCGCCCCGGGCACGGCGGGCAACTACGTCAACGCCGTCGACGGTCGGGGCAACACCGCCGGCGATAGCGGCCGCATGGCGGAATTCAAGCAGGTTGAACTGGAGTCCTCCATGTTCGTGAGCCCCAAGCAGGGCCTCCCGGGCGACCCCATCAACGTTCAGCTGTATGATTTCCAGACCGGTGACGTGGTGACACGCATTGAGTTCGCCCGCACGGTCGATATTTGCGACGACGACGCTGAGACCGACATACCGACCTGTTCCGAGCTTGGAGCAAGCCGCGCGGTGGGCCACAATGGGAGCCTGAGCTTCAGCTTTGAGATTCCCAGCAGCGTGTCCCCAGGCGCCCAGGACCTGCGGGTTCACACCACCAACGGCAACGCCAACACCATCTTTAGCGTCCGCCAGGGCGAACTGCAACTGTCGACCACCGACGTGTTGCCCAACCAGCGGATTTACATCAGCGGCGCGGGCTTCACCAAGAGTCCCAGCTGGGCCCCCGCCTACATTGGGGACCCGGACGGGGACAACAGTTGCCCAAACAACGGCTACTACGTTGGCTCCGTGACCCTGGGCGGTCAAGCAATAGGCTGGGACCGCATTAACGACGGCGACGGCACTGAGGTAACCAGCGGCGGGACCTGGTCTGCGCCGCTCGACCTGCCCGTCAACACTTCCACTACTGCCGCCGGCACCCGGGAACTCAAGATTATCGACTGCTTCGGCGGCGTCGCGACCGCTGACCTGACCTTCGCCGAGCGTATCGTCACCATGACGCCTGCCGAGGGCGGCGTCGGCACCGAGGTCGTCATCAGCGGGAAGAACTTCCCAGTGAGGAACAATAACGGGAGCGACATCGAAGTATTCGTGGAGTACGAGGCCGGTGTCGACAGCGGCGATGTCGATCCCGACGCCTTTGGTAACTTCACCGTGATCCTGCAGGTCCCGGAGGGCGCCTACATCCTGTCCGAAAACATCGTCAGCGTCCGGTTCTACGACGATGAGTACGCCTCAGTGTTGCACACCTTCACCCACCGGGTGCCCCAGGGCACCGTCTCCATTAGCGCCAGCATGGGACCGGAGAACAGCGTCCTGACCATCGAGGCCAAGGGCTTCGCCGGTTCCACCTTGGTGGACATCGTTGAGTTTGGCGACCGGGACATCACCCCGATTCCCAAACCCAGCACCGACACCAACGGAAATGCCGAGTTCACCGTGCAGATTCCCGTCTCCGACCCCGGCATCTACATCATCCGGGTGGAGATTGACCAGGCAGTAGCCACGAGCACCTTCACGGTGGTCGCCGGTCTTGGCAGGTTCGACACCAACAACAGTGGCGAGATTGAAAAGGACGAAGTGTTGCAGGCCATCAGCGACTATCTCTTTGGTGTTGATGGCGACGTGACCAAGGACGACGTGCTAGCAGTCATCCGCCTTTACTTGTTCGGCGGATAATCCGAGGAACGCGGCCAGAATTACAGGAGAGCAAACTACCGTAACTCCCGAATCGACCGCAACTTCCCAGCGCGTATGGGCACGTTCCACCTGAGCATCGGTTACTTCGGGAGCTCGCCATAGGGTAAGAGAGGCGGCGCAGGGAGATTGCCAAGTCTGACGAACGACCCAAGGGACTTGGCAATCGTCCTGCGCCGCTGCCGTAACTGTTCAGGGTTGAGAGGAGCGGAGTGGTGATGGCGGAATATGAGGGTTGGGTTACGTTGGGGGATAAATCATCCAAACCCCCTGCCCCAAACCCCCTGAAAAAAGTGGCAGTCGGATGAAACCAATCCATCTCACCAAGTCTGAACTGTTACACCCATCCGCCCTAAGGCCCTCTCAATCGTTCGTCCTGAGGCTCTCGAAGGACTCCTTATGTCCCGAAAGCGCCTGCCCGGTGGCATCCTTGGCATCAGGCGGCAGCGCAAGGCAACTTGTGATAACGCTGCTACCTTCGCCCTTGAATACCCGGGACATCAGGCGGCAGCGCAAGGCAACTTTTGACAACGCTGCCACCTTCGCCCTTGAATACCCGGGGGCGCAGCGGTTAGATTAGACCAGCCCGGCGCTTCTTCCTAACCCGGGGTTCGCCGGCCCCCCCGCATCCTCACCCTCATTAAGGAGATGACCAAAGGAGATGACCAGATGGCACGACTTGAGGAATACGCCAACCGTTTTCAATTCGTTAAGCTGGAGCGGCACGACGGCATCCTGCAAATGACGCTGCACAGCGATGGCGGTACGCTCCAATGGGGAGCGGGCCCGCACTCGGAACTGCCCGAGGTCTTCCACACCGTCGGGACCGACCCCGAAACCAAGGTCGTCATTATGACCGGGGCCGGAGACGGGTTCACCGGCCCCGCCGGCAGCAGCGCCACCGTCCCCCGGCGCACCCCGGAGCAATGGGACGGCACCTACTGGGAGGGCAAGCATCTGCTGGGCAACCTGCTCAACATCGAAGTGCCCGTCATCGCCGCGGTCAACGGGCCGGCGCTGCGCCACTCCGAGCTGCCCCTGCTGAGCGACATCGTGCTGTCCGCTCCCCACACTACTTTTCAGGACTCCGGACACTTTATGAGCGGCCTTACCCCCGGCGACGGTATGCACATCATTTACCCGCTGCTGCTGGGCATCAACCGGGGCAGGTACTTCCTGCTGACCGGGCAGAGGCTGGATGCGGTGCGGGCGCAGGAACTGGGACTGGTCGCCGAGGTGCTGCCCCCGGAAGACCTGCTGCCCCGGGCTTGGGAACTGGCCCGGCAGTTGGCGCAACAACCCCGCCTGGTGCTGCGCTACTCCCGCGCCCTGCTGACCCACAAGCTCAAGCAGGAACTGCACGACCTTCTCGGATACGGCCTCGCCCTGGAGGGCCTGGGCTCTGCCCAAGACTACCTGGACCGCGGCCAGGGCAGGTAAGCCCGGTCGCTAAACCCGGTACCAAAGGACAATCGCAAAGTCTTTCAATCCGTTCGTCCCGGGGCCTTCGAAGGGTTTCCCGATTAACTTGCCCTGATCGGACGGGCTAACCATGAGCGGACTCAAAGGATTTTGCGAAGGATTTTGCGATTGTCCGAACCCCGCCCCCCGTTTGCCCGTACCTTCCGTTTTTGCTAGACTAGCCCCATTCCAACCGGAAACGGTCAACACCCCCAAGCCAACCGAAGGAGTCACCATGATTTATGAAGTGAGGACCTATACCCTGAAGCCCGGCGGCACGGCCCAGTTCGAGGCCAACTTCGGCGAGGCGCTGCCCCACCGCGAAAAGTATTCCCCCCTCGGCGCCTTTTGGCACACCGACATCGGCCCCCTGAACCAGGTCATCCACGTCTGGCCCTACAAGGACCTGGAAGAGCGCACCCGCATCCGGGAAGAGGCCGGCCAGGACCCCAACTGGCCGCCCCGCAGCGACGGCCTCATCCTTAACATGGAGTCTGAGATTTACATCGCCGCCGATTTCATGCGTCCCATGAGCAATCAGGCGCTGGGCAACATCTACGAGATGCGCAGCTACACCTACCAGCCCGGCACGATGGGCGAAGTCCTCAAGCGCTGGGCCGCCGCCGTCCCCCACCGCGAAGAGTATTCCCCGCTGGCCGCCGGTATGTACACCGAGCTGGGCGGCCTTAACAAGTGGGTCCATATCTGGCCCTACAAGGACCTGGAAGAGCGCAACCGCATCCGCGAAGAAGCGAGCAAGAACGAGCATTGGCCTCCCCCGACCCGGGAGTTCCTGGTCCGGCAGGAAAACAAGATAATGATGCCCGCTGCCTTCTCCCCCATGCACTAGGCCGGGTTCCTGCATCGGGTTCCCGCAGACTTGACTGGCGAACGTCCACCGGAGGGCAGGTTCAACCTGTCCTCCGGTTCCCCGGCCCCACCGCAGGCGTTTCCCTATCAGCAAGTCCTTCGAGAATCTCAGAACGAACAGGTAGACGGATGAGAAGAACGGATACAAGGAGCGTATGGCATCTGAATTGACCGACGCCGAGGCCGTAAGGCAGGCGAACCAGCGGTTTTACGAAGCCTTCGGCGCGCTGGACATCGCTGGCATGGACGCGGCATGGGTCAACTCAGACCGGTCGCTGTGCGTCCATCCCGGCTGGCAGCCCCTGGTCGGCTGGGACCGCATTCGGGAAAGCTGGCAGAGCATCTTTGACCACGCCACCCTGATGCACTTCAACGTTCAACACGTCAACGTGGTCGTCGAGGGCAACTGTGGCTGGGTCACCTGCGTCGAAAACATATCCAGCGTACTCCAGGGCAGGGCTAACAACTTCGGCATCCTCGCCACCAACATCTTCATCCGCACCCCCGACGGGTGGCGCATGGCCGCTCACCACGGCTCCCCCCAAATGTAACCCCGGCCATCACCCAGCGTTTCCCAACCCCCTCCGATCCCGTTCGTCTTGCGGCTCTCGTCCTGCGGCTCTCGAACGACCTTCTTATCGGCCCGTTCGTCTTGCGGCCTTCGAAGGACTTGCTTGTCCACTTACCCACGATTGAGCTGCCGCCCCGGTCCCCGCCGGAAGCGCCCGCCGTGTTAAGACAAGTTACCCTGTAAAAGTTCAGGGTTGAGGGGAACGGAGTGGCTGATGGCGGAATATGGGGGTTGGGTTACGTTGGGGGATTCATCCCCCAAACCCCCTGAAAAAAAGTGGCAGTTGGCTGAAACCAATTCATCTCACCAAGTCTGAACTGTTACGTTACCCTGCACTGCGGGCCGACTGGCATAAAAAGGGTATAATTGATATGGAGTATAATTGATATAAGGAAACGCAATAACTCCCTTCGCCCAAAACAACGTACGCCCAAAACAACGGACCCACCGCCTCAAGACCACCGAAAAGGGGTATCCCCATGACTACCGAGGCCGTCGAGCTGACCAGAACCGAAAAGAACTTGTGGAGCGCCATCGCCGCCGAGGCCGTGGCCAACCTCAAGTACAACGCCTTCGCCCACCGCGCCCTGGAAGAGGGGCACCCGGAGGTAGCCCAGGTGTTCCAGGAAGTTTCGGGCGCCGAGACCATCCACGGGATGAACCATCTGCGCGTCGCCGGGCAGATTGGCAGCACCGCCAAGAACCTGCGGGAAGTCACGATCGGCGAGGTCAAGGAGTTCAGCACCGTCTACCCCCGGATGATTCGCGACGCCCTCGACGAGGGCCGGCAGGACGCTGCCGATTCATTTGCCCTGGTGTTGGAACGCGAACGCCACCATCAGGAGGTTTTCTCCCGCGCCCTGCAACTGCTGGAAGACAAAACCGCCCACACGGCCCTATTGGCCGCCGAACCGCCCGCGGTCGCGGCTCCGGGCGGAGAAGGGATCGCTGCGGCTCCACCTGCTGCGCCGGCCCCTGCCACTGAGTCCCCCCTGTTGGTAAGGATCCCCGCCGGCCCCGGCGCCGAAGGCATGGACTTGCAGACCTACGTTGACGCCACCGCCGAGGTGGACCGGGAGCGGTTTCGCGTGGCCAATCTGGGTCGTCTCCGCGAGGTGGTCTTCGGCGCCCAGGACGGCATCCTCAGCACCGTAGCCCTGGTTACGTCGGTGGCCGTCGCTGTCGGCAGCACGTCCACCGTCCTGGTTGCGGGCTTGGCGGCGGCGCTGGCCGGCATGGTCTCCATGGCCACCGGCGCTTACCTGGGGTCGCGCGCCGAACAGGACGTGCGGCGGGCGGAAATCGAACGGGAGGCCAGGGAGTTGGAGGAGAACCCCGCCGAGGAATTCGCCGAGTTGATGGTGATTTTCCAGCGGGAAGGGAGGACCTTTGAGGAAGCGCGGGAGTTGGCGGACCAGATTTCCCAGGGTAAGCCCGAATCCACCGAAGGAGGGCGTCGGGTCAGCGTCCTGAAGTGGCCAAAGGGTGCTCCTCTGAATCTGGGATAATGGTTTTGTAACAGCAAACCGGTCCCAGAAAAGGAGCACCCAATAGATGCTACCACGCCGCCACCCCGACCGCATCCGTATCGCCTTCGACGACCACCGCCTGGTGACCAACGCTGGGCTGCTCCTTCCGGCCACCCTGGCCCGGCGCCTGGGCCTGCCCGAACTGGTACAGGAGCACCTGGACTTGGGCGAAGCGCCGGGCCGGGCCAACACCGGAGACAAGATCATGACGCTGGTGTCCTCCGCTCTGGCGGGCGGCGACTGCATCGACGACGCCGATGTGTTGCGCACTGGCAGGACGGCCTGCGCTCTCGGCTGCGTAGTCAAGGCGCCCTCCACCCTGGGCACTTTCCTGCGCAGCTTCAGGTGGGGCCACGTCCGTCAGTTGGACCGGGTGAGCCGCGAGCTGCTGGCCCGGGCCTGGCAGGCGGGGGCCGGACCCGGCGACGCGCCATTCACCATCGACCTTGATTCGACGATCTGCGAGACTTACGGACTGGCCAAGGAGGGCGCCCGCCACCACGGCTATACCGGTGCACGGGGCTATCACCCACTGCTGGCCGTCGCCGCCGGAACCGGCGACGTGCTGATGGCCCGCCTGCGCGAGGGCCGGTCCAACACCGCCCGGGGCGCCGCCCACTTCCTGCGTGAGACGGTGAGCCGGGTTCGCTGCGGCGGGGCCAGCGGGCAGCTCACCATGCGGGCCGACAGCGGCTTCTATACCCACGCCGTGGTCGCCGTCTGCCGCCGGATGGACGTCCGCTTCTCCATCACCATCCGCCAGCACAAAAGCCTGCACAATCTCATCGAGGCGATACCCGAAGATGCCTGGACGCCGATTCCTTACTGGATGGACGGCGCCGCCGATGTGGCCGAAACCACCTGCACCCCCTTCCAGAGTGAGCCGGATGCCGCGCCGGTACGGCTCATCGTCCGGCGGGTGAAGCCGGCGCCCGGTTCTCAACTGGCTCTCTTCGCCACCTACAGCTATCACGGCTTCATCACCGACCGGGACGGAGAGACCCTGGAACTGGAGGCCGACCACCGCCGCCACGCCGAGATCGAGAATGCGATACGCGACCTCAAGTACGGCGTCGGGCTGAACCATCTCCCCTCGGGCCGCTTCGCTGCCAACGGCGCCTGGCTGGCGGTACAGGTGATGGCCCACAACCTGGCCCGCTGGACCGCCCGCATCGGCCTCGGTGAGCGGATCGTGACCACCAAGACCCTCCGGCGGCGGTTCTTCGCCCTGGCCGGACGGCTCACCCGCTCGGCACGCCGGATCACCCTGCATCTTCCCAAGCGCTGGCCCTGGGAGGAGCAGTTCAGCCGCGCCCTGGCCCGACTGCGAGCCATTCCACTCCCAGCCTGACGGCGCCCGTCCGCCACTGACCCGCCAGCCAACCCAACGTCCCCGCAAACTCGCGCCAGCCCAGTCCGCGAGCGCCTCTTGCCGTGTCCTATCCCGCCATCTCGCTCGCCACAGCCACTGCAGGCCGCCATCGGCGCCCCCCAAAGCGCCTGCAGACCGCCGCCAACCTCCCATCTACCCGAATTCGAGCCCGGATTATCGCGCCTGTAACTCCCTCACCCCCTTCCGCTGTCCTCACGCCGTCCATCCCTGTCCATCGGTGGATTCGGGGTAAGGAACTGTGGCTGAACACGCTCATTGAGAAGGAACTGGGCATCAGCCCCGAGGATACGTCCAACCCAATTAAAGACGCCCTGGTCATGGGAATGTCGTTCATCATTGCCGCCGCCATTCCCATCATCCCGTATCTGTTCTGGGGCGGCTACACCGCCATCGCCATTTCGGTAGCCGCGGGGTTGACCGCCCTGTTTGCGTTGGGCATAGCCAAAGGGCGGCTGGTGCAGCGTTCACCGCTGCTTCAGGGACTGGAAATCCTTGGTATTGGGATCGCCGCGGCGGGAATTGGCTTCTTGCTGGGCGAAGGAATCCCTCGGCTGGTTGGCTAAAGGGGTTCCGCTTGCTTGCGGCGGAAAGGCTAATCGGGGATATCCACTCGTACAGGTGGAATTACGGAATCAAAAGGGTGCGGAAAAACTTAGCGTGTTAAGCGGGCATCAGCGAGAAGTTGGGACACTCATGCCAAGAAACAGTCGGCGAACCAGTGAAGCGGCGAGTCCCGCCAAGGTCAATATCACCTTCAAGGCTATTTAGACTATATCGGATTTAGAAGAATTGGCCGCGCTTTCACGGTTCAACCAGTCCTCTATGTTACCGCCTTCCTTGATAACTTGACGCAATTCGTTCACTAGCTCTTGCCGTGCAGCAACCCGTTCCTGGCGGCGATATTCCTGTTGCTGGCGGCGATATTCCCGTTGCTCACGGCGATATTCCTGGAATTTATGCAGCGTGTAAAACAAGAGTTTCCCCCCTCCATCTAGCGTGACGGCGACCACTGCGTATATGGTCGCTCCCAAGTCAACGAGAGAAGTCGCGAGGTCCAAGTCCTGCCAAAAGTGGAAATGGCCCCGGGCTATGAAGAAAAGTAGATACAGCAACCCCATAGGGTGCGGCTATGGCGTGACGTACAAACCAGTCTGTTGAGTACCATCTTGTCTACTACGACTCGCCTGCTTTTGTTGTACAAGATGTGTGGAAATAGTATACCAGAAGCATAGTGTTGCTTGAATTGAACTTGGTGGTTTAGGCATCTGACAAAAGCAAACGAAACCGCTAGAAGCTATCTTGAAGGACTGCCCCTAAAACCGTTCGTCCCGAGGCCCCTAAAGGACTTCTTCAGTCGGAAAGTTATCCCACCCTTGCGTAATGCTCCCGGACCGCGGTTAGGAAGTCGGCCGGGTTGTCCCCTGCTACCAGATGGCCCGCGTCGGGGACGGTGACTGTGGAACAGTCGGGAATGACTTGCTGCATCTTCTGCATGGTGGCGTCGGCGAAGATGTCGCTATTGCCGCCCCGCGTCACCAGCGTCGGGCAGTCAATCTTGGCCACCGCGGCCCAAAGCTCATCCGGCGTCCACTGACGGGGGTTGTCGCCGGGCGTGCGCAACCGTTTGTCGTACTTCCAGGTCCAAATGCCGTCGTCCCGCTGGCGGATGCTGTACTTCAGCGCCCCCAGGGTCTGTTCCCGGGTGCGGCCCGTGTACTCCTGCACCCGCTGGGCAAACTCCTCAAAGGAATTCAACTCGTCGGGAAGCTCCCGGAAGTTCTGAATGCGGTTGCGGCCCCGGGTCTGTGCTTCCGGCCCGGTATCCACGATGACCAGCGACTTGAGCTTGCCAGGATTGCGCGACGCCCATACGTAGCTGTTGCGGCCCCCCATCGAGTGACCGATGAGATGAAAGCCGTCCAACCCCAGCGCGGCGACGAACCCGTCAATGTCCCCCTGGTGCGCTTCTACCGAATAGTCACCGTCGGGCGCCCAATCGCTGTCGCCGTGGCCCCGCTGGTCCAGCGCCAGAATGTGGTAATGCTCGGACAGGGGAAGGCTCACAAAGTCCCAGCTGTGGGCTTGCTGCGACCCGCCGTGCAGCATCACCACCAGTGGGTTGCCCGCGCTGCCCCATTCCAGGTAATGGAAGCTCATGCCATTGACCGTTACCTGATGGTCGGTGGGCTCGTTTTCCAAGGTAAAAGGCACCCCTTTTTGACGAGCGGCCTCGTGCAGCGTCAACCCCAGGGAATGAGAAGCCATGCCACAACCTCCGGCAAGTGTCGAATACCAACCCATGATAACCCCAATGTCAATCACTGGCCCATCTAACCAAGGGCATACGCAAAGTCCCTTTGACCCGTTTGTCCTGAGCTGGTCGAACGGTCTTCAGTTCGCGGTTCGACTTATGGTTGCCAAGCTCACAACGAACGAACTGGGCCGCCACCGCCTGAGAATTGAAAGCCCCTACTTCCTGGTTGGTAACGGTTCAGGGTTGAGGGGAGCGGAGTGGCTGATGGCGGAATATGGGGGTTGGGTTACGTTGGGGGATGAATCTCCCAAACTCCCTGCCCCAAACCCCCTGAAAAAGGTGGCAGTTGGCTGGCACCAATTCATCTCACCAAGTCTGAACTGTTACCCTGGTTGACCCGCCGGTTGCAATTGCAACCGGCGGGTGTACACTAATTCTTGGCTTGGCTGATTGCGTACATGACGTGACAGCTTGAAGGCCGCGGATTGCGGAGACTTGCAGGCTGAGGAGAGACAATCATGGCTTACAGCATCAACCACGTCCATATTCGCTCGTCCGACCCCCACCGGTCGGTGGCCTGGTACGAGAAGCATTTCGGCGCGAAGCTGGTTTCGGAGCGCGAGGTAATGCCCGGAACCGTAACCCTCAGCATGGAGGTCGGCGGGCCGGTGCGGTTGAACATCTCATCCAAGCCGGCCGGCACCCCCGACGACCGGGCCTCGGCAGAGCTTAACCGCCTGGGTCTGGAACACTTTGGCTTCCACACCGATGACCTGGCCGCCGACCTGGAGCGGTTGCAGCAGGCCGACATCCGGGTCGTGCTGCCGCTGACCGAGGTAACGGGCGGCACCAAGCTGGCCTACATCGAAGGCCCCGACGACGTTCTGATCGAATTGGTCCAACGCCCTTAGCCGTCCGGCAGCGCCCGTTCAATACGCTCGCCCCGCGTCTCCCCAGGGCAGGCTGCGGGGGACTTGATGGGCTTCTTTGCCGGAAAGTTTTCGGTAACTGTTCAGGGTTCAGGGGAGGGGCCGATGACGGAATATGGGGGTTGGGTTACGTTGGGGGATTCATCCCCCAAACCCCCTGAACAAAAGTGGCAGTTGGCTGAAACCAATTCATCTCACCAAGTCTGAACTGTTACAAGTTTTTCTGCCCGGTGGTGGATAGCCACCGGAATGGGTAAAATGGGGCTGGGGACCCGGAATCTGCTAACACAAGGTGGTTATTGTGGTCGAGAAGGTAGAGTTTTACTGGTGGCCCCGTTGATCGACCTGCCGCAAGGCAAGAGAGTTGCTCTTGCAAAAGGGAATCGAGGTCGAAGACCGGGACTATTTCCAGGACCGGTTCACCGCAGATGAACTGCGCGCCCTGACCGGCATGGTTGGCGTCTCGGCAATGTTCGCCCGGCGCAGCCCCAGCCTGAAGCAAATGGGTCTGGCCGACGAGGAACTCAGCGATGACCGGATGCTGGAACTGATGCTGGAGGAGCCCCGGCTGGTACGGCGCCCGCTCATCAAAATGGACGACCGTCTGCTCGTCGGCGGCAGCCTGAAGGCTATCGAGGAAGCGCTCAGCGTTGAATAGCCGGGAATAGCCGGCATTTTCCGTAGAGACGGAGATGATGGCCGCCAGGTCCGTCAGTCCCGTCAGCGGCAAATTCCGTTGGGCCGGGGTTGCTCGGTCAGTCGGAAGCGGGGCTGCCTATTCGGAAGCAAGGCCCTGCAATCCGTTCGTCCTGGTAACCTCGGAAGGATTCCTCATGAAGTCTCCTTACTATCGAAAGCCGGTCAAGCCGCGTTGGCAAACATGACATAAGTCGTTGCGGCGCGCTATTGGAGAACAGGCAGCCCCGTGGTAACATGGCGTCCGGCATGTTATGTGCCCTGCTAAATGTTCTCCACCGACCTACACACTAAGGACCGAAGCCCGTCAATGAAAATTTTCTTCGATGTTGATTACACCATCCTCGGATTGGACGATTCCCTGCGGCCAGGCACCACCGACACTTTCCAAAAGCTGAAGGACGACGGGCACGAGATTTACATCTGGTCCGGCATGGGCGAGCGGTGGGAAGTCATCGAAAAGTTCGACCTGAATCCCTTCATCAGCGGCGTTTACGAAAAGCCGACTCACCACTTCCACGAGCGGTTGGAAGAGCTGGACGTACCCTTTGAGCCCGATTTCGTCATTGACGATTACCCCGAAGTCGTCGCTGCCTTCGGCGGGGTATGGGTTCCCCCCTACTTCTTCGCCCGAAGCGTTGACCAGCAGATGGATCGCATCTACAGCATTATCAACGACTTCATCCAGAGCGGCACCTCCGAAGACAAGCAGTACCGGGCCAAGGGCACCACCATTCCCTTGTTCTGACCCGTATTCCCACCCGCCCGGCACGCCGGACCCAACCCCCGGAACCCAACTCAGGGAACCTAATCCTGAATCGGCGGGGCCGCCATGACCATCAAGGTGCTCGAACCCGAACTTGCGTCCCAAATCGCCGCCGGCGAGGTGGTGGAACGCCCGGTTTCGGTGGTCAAGGAGCTGGTGGAAAACGCCCTCGACGCCGGCGCTTCCCGCATCGCCGTGGAAATCAAGGCTGGCGGGGTCGAGCAGGTCCGGGTCACCGACGACGCCTCCGGCATTCCCGCCGACGAGGTTGAGCTGGCTTTCCGCCACCACGCCACGAGCAAGCTGGAGCGGCCCGAACAACTGGATGCCATCGCCACCCTGGGCTTTCGCGGCGAGGCCCTGCCCAGCATCGCCGCCGTGTCCCGCATTACCCTCGCCACCCGGCCCCGTCAGACCTCCACCGGCCACCGGGTACAGTACCAGTGGGGGCAACCGGCGGGCCAGGGCGCGCAGGGCTGCCCGCCTGGAACCACCGTCACGGTGGAAGACCTGTTCGGGAACCTGCCGGCCCGACGCAAGTTCCTGCGCTCCACTTCCGCCGAGACCTCCCGCATCCGGGAGCTGGTGGAGCGCTATGCCCTGGCCTACCCGGAGGTGGGCTTTCAGTTTACGTCGGACGGGCGGACGGCGCTGACCACGCCCGGCAGCGGCCCACCCGAAGAGGCCCTGCTCGCCGTCTACGGTCCCGACACCGCCTCCGGCATGCTGCGGGTGACTGATTCAGACCCGGATACGGGCTATGGCGTTGACGGATTCACCAGCGCCCCGCGGATCAACCGTTCCAACCGCTCCAACTTCATCTTCTTCGTCAACCGGCGGTGGGTGCAGAGCCGTATGCTGTCGTTCGCGCTGGAAGAAGCCTACCGCGGGCTGCTGCCGGAGAAGCGTTACCCGCTGGCCTGCCTGAATCTGACCATCCCCTATGCCCACGTCGACGTCAACTCCCATCCGGCGAAGCGCGAGGTCCGGTTCCTCCAGGAGTCGCGGGTCTATGCGACTTTGCAGCGGGCGGTGCGGGCCGCGCTCATCGCTCATTCCCCGGTGCCGCCGGCGGGCCGCGCTCAGCCCGGCGTCCAACCGTCGCGCGGAGACCATGCCGCGCCAGGGTTCTTCCGCAGCCCCTTCGACGGCGCCGGCAGTACCAACCCCGGCTATCGCGGCGCCGGGGGATCCAGCCCCGCCAATTCTCTTGGCCCCAACCCCCTGGGCGCGCCGCCTGGGGCGTCCAATGCGCCGGAGGGGTCCGGCCTGGAATACACCGAGTTGTTCAACCAGGGATTCACTCCCCGGCAGGCGCTGCCCGCCCTGCGCGTCGTCGGACAGGTCCGGTCAACCTACATCGTGGCCGAGGGGCCCGACGGCATGTTTCTGGTAGACCAGCACGCGGCCCATGAGAGGGTACTGTTCGACCACATCATCCGGCAGGCAGGGCAGCAGGTCCCGGAGTCGCAACCCCTGTTGGTGCCCCAGACGGTGGAGTTGACGCCGTCCCAAGAGGAGACGCTGGCCGACCAGGGGGAACTGCTGGCTGCCTACGGGTTTGCGGTGGAGCATTTCGGCGGCAGCGGATACTTGCTGCGGGCGGTGCCCGGCGTAATGACCTCCGGCGACCCCGGACAGTCATTGACCGACATCCTGGACATGGTGGTTTTTGAGGGAGTGGTCCGGCAGAGCGACGATACGCTGGCCGCGTCGGTCGCCTGCCACAGCGCCATTCGCGCCGGCGATGCGTTGACCGAGCCGGAGATGGTCGCCTTGCTGGAGCAGTTGGAGAACGCCGACAACCCCCACACTTGCCCCCACGGACGTCCCACGCTAATCCATTTCAGCGAATACCAGATGGAGCGGGAGTTCGGACGCCGCTAGGCCTGCCCCGATTTCCTTGAAGAGCGAAGAGCCGTTCGTCCCGCCGTCTCTACAAGGCCCGAAACCGGGCTGCCTTTATCGTTTGTCCTGAAGGCCCCAAAGGACTCCCTTACCCAACGGGGTCCTAAACGCGCCGGGGGTCGGTGCGCGGGTCCTGGGCCGGATGGAAAATGGAATCCTCATCCGGGAACTCCTGGACTTCCGCAACCGTGGCCGGGTTGCGCCCCAGCTTGACCAGACCGCTGGAAACGGCTGCCACCGCGGTTATGCCCAACCCGAGAGTGACCAGAAAATTGCGCCGGGACTTGCCCTTCCCCGTGGATGATGTAGACACTGCGAACTCCAATTTCCGTAAAGCTGACGCCGGCCTATGCCGACCCATAAATGAGGCAACACCGATTTTAACGCTTTCCCGCCAGTTTGGAAACCAGCGGCAATTCCTCAATTCCTCGTAACTGTTCAGGGTTGAGGGGAGGGACCGATGGCGGAATATGGGGGTTGGGTTACGTTGGGGGATAAATCATCCAAACCCCCTGCCCCAAACCCCCTGGAAAAAATTGGCAGTTTCCTGAAAGCCTTGGCTGAAACCAATTTACCCCACCAACCCTGAACAGTTACAATTCTTCCAGGACGATTGCAAGTTCCCGTAATCGTTCGTCCTGGGGCCTTTGGAGGACTTCCTTCGCACCGCCGCGCTACTGCGACTTCCCCAGCTTCAGCTCGGGCAGGGCCTTGCGGATTTCGTCTACGTGGACCGCGTAGAAGGTGCCCACCACCCGGCGGCCGTTGAAGGTCCGCTCTTCGGCGGAACGCACCATGCCGACCACCTCGCCCCTGGCGTTCAGCACCGGGCCGCCGCTGTCCCCTGGGTCCACCGGCGCATCCATTTTGAGGTTCGCGCCGAAGGAGTTGCTGCCGAAGTTGGACACCTGGGACAGCACCCCGACGTTGGCCGACGCTGACCCCACGGTGCCGTCGGGCCAAACCCCGGAACCCGAATAGCCCAGCGCCAGCAGCGTCTCCGCGGCGTTGGTGCTGCCGATTTGGCCCAAGGCCAGGGGGACGGCGTTGGGGTGAATCTGGGCGGCGGAGTGGTCGAACCGCAGCAGGGCGATGTCCTTGTCCCGATTTGCCGCCACGACCACGGCGGCGAACGGCGGGTGGAGCGACTGCCGGATGATAACCGCAATGCTGCCCCGGACCACGTGCTCGTTGGTGACAATCAAGCCATCCTCAATGAGCCACCCGGTGCCATGTCCGCGCGGCGTGTCCACCATGAACACCGAGGGCCACGCATCCGTCCGCACCTGCCGGAAGTCGTTAATCGGCTGCGGAGTAGCCGTGGGTTGCGGAGTTGCCGTCGGCTGCGGGGTGGGCATACCCGACAGAACAAGCCGGGTCGGCGTCGGCGCCGGAGTGGGCATTGGGACCGGGGTGACCGTCGGCATCGGTGTAGGCGCCGCCGCCGGGGTCGCCGTCGGTAGCGGCGTGGGGAACACTACGGGTGCCGGCGTAGGTACGGCGTCCACAATGGCCCGCGCCCGCTGGTCTATAAGCCGGTTGAGCTCTTCCTCCGAGGGCCCGCAGGCCGGCATAAACAGCGCCAGTGACGCCAGCCCTATGCCGACGGCGCCCACGACCGGGTTGAGCAACAATCTCCTTAGCGACATCCTCCGACGGGCCTGCTAAATGAAACGGGCCTGCGCACGGGCGTCGTCGCCGTAGTCAATGTAGACCGTAATGACCTCGGTAAAGAAGTCCACCGCCTCGGTGCCCTGCTCCCGCTGTCCCACCCCCGACGACTTCATGCCGCCGAAGGGCAAATGCACCTCGCCGCCCAGAGTGGGGGCGTTGACGTGGACCATTCCCGTCTCCACGGTGTTGATGTACTGGTGAGCGAGGTGCAGGTCCCGGGTGTACACCGACGAGGACAACCCGAACTGGACGCTGTTGGAGATTTCCACGGCGTCGTCCAGGTCCCGGGCCTCGAACACCGTCAGCACCGGGCCGAAGATTTCCTCCTGGGCGATGCGCATATCGCGGGTGACGCCAGTGAATACCGTCGGCTCCACATAGTATCCTTGGTCGTAGATGCCGCCGCTCAGCGCGTGACCGCCGTGGGCCAGATTCGCGCCTTCCTCGGTCCCGATGCCAATGTACTCCAGCACCTTGTCCTGCTGGTACTGGCTGGATAGGGGGCTGACGTCCACCTCCGGGTCCAGCCCGTCGCCAATCTTCAGCTTGCCGGTGCGGTCCAGCAGTTGGTCAACGAACCGGTCGTGGATATCCTTCTCAACAATGGCCCGGCTGGTGGCCGTGCAGCGTTGTCCGGTGGAGCCAAAGGCGCCCTGTACTATCCCGCCGACGGCCTTGTCCAAGTCGGCGTCGGCCAGCAGAATCACCGCGTTCTTGCCGCCCATCTCGCATTGGATCTTCTTCAGCAGCCGCGCGCCCCGGGCATAGATGTCGGTGCCGATTTCGGTGGAGCCGGTGAAGGAAATGGCCTGAATCTGCGGGCTTTCGACCAGGGCGTTGCCCACCGACGCCCCCGGCCCGGTGATGAGGTTCAGCACTCCGGGCGGCAGTCCGGCCTCCTCGAACACTTCCACCAACTTAACCGCGCTCAGAGGAGTACCCGATGCCGGCTTGAAGACCACGGTGTTGCCGCAGATTAGCGCGGGGGCCAGCTTCCACGCCGGGATGGCGATGGGGAAATTCCAGGGCGTAATCAGGGCCACTGCGCCCAGCGGGCGGCGCACGGTGTAGGCCACGGTGCTGGCCAGTTCCGACGGGGTGGTGTAACCGAACATCCGCCGTCCTTCGCCGGCGGCATACTCGATTATGTTCATGGCCCGCCGCACCTCACCGCGGGCGTCGGCGATGGGCTTGCCTTCCTCAATGGTGATGGTCCGGGCGATTTCCTCCGCCCGCCGCTCGATTATGTCCAAGGCCCGGTAAAGCACCTGGCCCCGGGCCGGGGCCGGGGTATCGGCCCAACCCGTCCGGGCGGCATCGGCGGCAGCGGCGGCCCTTTGGGCGTCCTCAACGTTGGACCGCTGGAATTCGCCAACCACCTCGGCCTTGCTGGCCGGGCTGGTAATGGCGTAAGTCTCCCCCGATACGGAGTCGGTCCACTCACCGCCAATATAATTCTGGTAGGTCCTGGTGTCGGCAACGGTCATTACCCTGTCCTCCGGCTCCGGCAAGTTTCGGGCCAATGCAAGTCCTGGGCCAATACCGGGCTAATTCGGGGTGGTATAGGAAGAGTCTAACGCAAAAGTCCCGCGATATACCCGGCTTGGCAAGTCACTGGTACGGTATCACCCCCGCCATTTCGTAGCAACACTTGCGCCGGGACCGGGCAGGGTCTTTTAATTGTTCCCCATCATTCCTCCGGCAAGTTCAGCGCTGCATTGCCAGACCACCCCAATTCAGGGGGTTTGGGGGATGAATCCCCCAACGTAGCCCCCGTCCCCGAAAATTAAAAGACCCTGCGGGACCGGGAGAGGAATCACTTCAAGACCCTCGGGACGAACCGGGCGTTGGACCGGCAATTGCCCCCCGCCGGCTGCCGTGATTGTCCGATGGTTAGTCTGGCAACCTGGGTTGTAGTGCCCTGGAAACATTTGCCGTTGACAACCCCCCGGCTGCCCGGCACAATTCGCTTGACCATTGGCCACTAATTCTCCCCGACGTTTTATATTCCCGAGCAGGAGGCAGCAGCCATGCCCGACTTGTCAGACTCCGACATCCTCGCCCTGGCCAGGGCCGCCCGGATTGACCTGCCCCCGGAGTTGGTGGCCGAGATTGGCTACAGCCTCAACGGCTTGCTGGATGCCCTGGGGCAGGCGGCAGCCTCCGGTCTGGCCGAAGGCTTGAACGCCGTGGAACCCCTGCCCATCGTAATTCCGCCCAACTCGGCAAACACCGGAGGATAGCAATGGACCAAGCGCAGATTCCCTTCCTGTCGGCCACCGAGCTTTCCGGGCTTATCCGCTCCGGTGAAGTTTCTCCGGTCGAGGCGACCCAAGCCTACCTGGACCGAATCGAGCAGGTGGACGGCCAGCTCAATTCGTACATCACCGTAACCCGTGACGAGGCTCTGGCCCAGGCCCGGCAGGCCGAGCAGGACATTGCCTCCGGCCAGTACCGGGGGCCGATGCACGGCATACCCGTAGCGGTCAAGGACCAGTTCAACACCCAGGGCATCCGCACCACCAACGGCTCGACCATCCACCGGGACTTCATCCCCGACGAGGACGCAACGGTCATCGCCAACCTGAAGCGGGCGGGGGCGGTGCTGCTGGGCAAGCTGAACATGAGCGAGTACGCCAGCGGCGACGCGTTCCATCACCCCTACGGGCGTCCGCGCAACCCTTGGGACCTGTCCCGCAACCCGGGCACTTCCAGCAGCGGCTCCGGGGCCGCCACCGCCGCCTTCCTGTGCTCCACGTCGTTAGGCGAGGACACCGGCGGGTCCATCCGGGGGCCGGCTTCCTTCTGCGGGCTGGTGGGCATCCGTCCCAGCTGGGGACGGGTCAGTCGCTATGGAGTGTTCGGCGCATCGTGGTCTATGGACACGGTGGGGCCCATATCCCGCACCACCGCCGACTGCGCCATGACGCTGGCCGCCATCGCCGGCCACGACCCCAGGGACCCCTACACCTGGGACGCGCCGGTACCCGACTACGTGGCGGCGCTGACCGGCGACATCAGCGGGTTAAGAGTGGGGGTGGTCCACGAGCGGGTCCATGCCGACGTGGTGGAACCCGACGTGCGTGACGCCGTGGTCAACGCCATCGCCGTTCTCGGGGAGTTGGGCGCAACGGTGCAGGACGTGGAGATTCCGCTAATGCCCCACTCGTCGGCCATTTCGTCCTGCATCATCAGCGCCGACGCCGCCTCGCTGAACCGCCGTGACCTGGAGGAACACTTGGAGCAGTTTGACCACAACAACCAGGTGCGACTGCTCATGGGCGCCATCCTGCCGGCCCAGGCCCACCAGACCGCGCTGAAGCTGCGGCAGATGCTCCGGCAGCAGATTCTCGACGCTCTCGACGAAGTGGACGTACTGGTCATGCCCACGTCGTCCATCCCCGCCCCGCTGATTCCTGACCGGGCCGGCATTGGCAGCAAGCAGGAAGTCCTGGACGGGTACAAGGGACGGCGCAGCTACACCTCGCCCTTCAATCTGGCCAACACCCCGGCGCTGTCCGTCAACTGCGGATTCACCTCCGAGGGCCTGCCGGTAGGCCTCCAGATAGCCGGCCGCCCCTTTGACGAGACCAAGCTGTTCCAGGCAGCCCACGCCTACGAGCAGGCCACGGACTGGCACACGCGGCGGCCGCCAGTTTAGGGTAAATGGTGTAGGGTAAATATCGAGGGTATGTAATAACTTCTGATGCCCTTTGGCAGCGATACGCCATTGGAGAAAAGATTCGTGCGTTGTTGCCCACACAGGAATACACGGGAGCAACAGTGACGCCCCAACCCGTGAAGGAGATGCAAAAGAAGGGGGGTGGGTTTAACCCACCCCCCTTCACAATTTATCCGGGCCCTTCGCTGTCTAGCCTTGAATTATCATCGTCACGACCACACCGATAAATCCGGCGATGATACCGCCTCCTATGCCAAACGCCGCCATGTACAGGCGGTCAATCCGGCCGTTTACTTGGTCGATTTTTTCGTCAATCCGGGCGTTAACCTGGTCAATCCGGGCGTTTACCTGGTCGAATCGGTCGTTTACCCGGTCGAATCGGGCATTTACCTGGTCGAATCGGGCATTTACCTGGTCGAATCGGGCATTTATTTGTTCCATCTGGGAGATTATTTGCTGCAACAAGGCCGACTGCTCGTCCATTCGGCCTTCCAAGTAGCCCAAGGTGCGCCCTATGTCCGCATCGCCGGTAGTCGTCATTCCTACCCCGTGGTTGTTTGGTCAACGTATGATAACATACCTTAACTTCAAGTAATCCCGACAGGAGCAGCAGTTATGCCTGAACCCCATGCCCTTACCGTCGCACAGGCCGCCCGCGCGATTCGACAAAAGGAGTTGACCCCGCTGGAGCTGGTGGAGTCCCTGCTGGCTCGCACCGATGCGCTGGAACCGTCGCTGCTGGCCTGGGTCTACCTGGACCGGGAGGCGGCGCTGTCCGACGCGGAAGCCAGGACTGCCGAGGCTCAGGCCGGGGGAGACCTGGGCCCGCTCCACGGCGTGCCCATCGGCCTCAAGGACATCTACTACACCGCGGGCATCCCCACGACCGCCTGCTCCAAAGTCTATGCCGACTTCGTGCCGGAATACGACGCCACCACCGTCCGGCGGCTCAAGGAGGCCGGGGCGATAATCCTGGGCAAGACGGTAACCACCGAGTTCGCCTGCATGGACCCGTCGCCTACCTTCAACCCCTGGAACGCGGCCCACACCCCGGGCGGCTCCAGCAGCGGGTCGGCGGTATCGGTGGCGGCGGGAATGTGCCCGGCGGCCCTGGGGTCTCAGACCGTGGGGTCGGTACTGCGTCCCGCGTCCTACAATGGCGTGGTGGGTTTCAAGCCCAGCTACGGGCGGGTCAGTCGTTACGGGGTCATACCCGTCAGTTGGACGCTGGACACCGTTGGCTGGATGACCCGCTCGGCGGAAGACGCCGCGCTGCTGCTCCAGGTGATGACCGGCTACGACCCGGCCGACATGGTATGCCGCCCGGAGCCGGCGCCCAACTACCTGGGTTTCCTCAACTCGACGACCCCGCCCCACATCGGTGTGCTGAGGCAGTTCTTCTACGACCACGCCGACGCCGAGACCACCGCCAACGTTGACGACGCCATCCGGCAGTTCACCGAAGCCGGGGCGACGGTGGAAGAGCTGCCCCTGCCAGCCAGCATGGACACCGCCATTGCAGACCAGCAGATTATCATGGCAGTGGAGGCGGCATCCTTCCACCAGCCTATGTACGACCGGCAGGCCGACGATTACCAGCCCCGGTTGCGGGACCTGATCCGCCGCGGGCTGGATACCAACGCGGTGGACTACTCGAGGGCCATGGAACGCCGGCGCCAATTCGTCACCGATATGCGGCGGCTGGCTGAACGGGCCGACGTGCTGATGACCCCGACGACGCCCCAGCCGTCCCAACCCGACCGCACCAACACCGGCAACACCATGTTCCAGGGCCCTTGGACTTCCTGCGGCCTGCCCACCATCACCCTGCCCTCCGGCTTGGCCGCCTCCGGTCTGCCCCTGGGCGTACAGTTGGCCGGCCCCTACTTGGGCGAGGGGCAGTTGTTCGCCGCCGCCGCTTGGTGCGAGCGGGTCTTGGACGTGCATCTAACACCCCCGCTGTAAATGCAGGGCCGGACTCCTTTAATAGACCAAGCCCGCAGTAGACCAAGCCCGCCATAATTCAGTTGGTTTGGGGGATGAATCCCCCAACGTAACCCGGTCTCTCACCCGGTTGACGGCCCGCGCCAACGTCGCCCATAATCGCAACGCTGGCAGACCGGGAAGGCAAGCCCCATCCAGCAATTTCATTAGGAAGACGAAAACTTATGGCAACGTCAACCAAGCGGCGACAACTTGGACGGCAGGTCTCAATAGTTGGGGCCGGTATGTCCCGATTCGGCGCCTTCCCCAACCAAACCAGCCGCGACCTGTTCGTCTCAGCCTTCCAGGACATGATGGACCACCTGGACCAGGGGGTGGACGTCGAGGACATCGAAAGCGGCTACATCGGCAACTACTCTTCCGACCTTTTTGAAGGGCAGGGCCACACCGCCCCTATCATCGCCGACTGGCTGGGCATGACCCCGGCGCCGCTGACCCGCATCGAAAACGCCTGCGCCAGTAGCGGCAGCGCCCTGCGCGAGGGCGTCATGGCCATAGCCTCCGGTATGTACGATGTGGTGCTGGTCGGCGGCGTCGAGAAGATGACCAGCCTGCCCACCGAGGGCGTCACCGACGTCCTGGCCTCCGCTGCCGATAATCTGTACGAAGTCCCCGCCGGTCTCACCTTCCCCGGGATTTACGGCGCGCTGGCCAAGGCCCACATGGACCGGTACGAGACCAACCTGGACCACCTGCTCAAGGTGGGAATCAAGAACCACAACAACGGAGCGCTGAATCCCAAGGCCCAGTTCAACACCACCATCCGCAGCCTGATGGACCGGCGCATCGCCCGCGCCGAGCAGCAGGGCCAGCCGGTCCCCGACTGGCAGACCGAGATGGACTTCCTCAACGACCCCCGCTCCAACCCCTGGATTGCCTGGCCCCTGCGCCTCTTTGACTGCGCCCCGATCACCGACGGGGCCGCCTGCCTGCTGCTGGTGGCGTCGGAGATTGCCGGCAACTTCACCGACAAGCCCATCAGCATTGCCGGCACCGGCCAGGCCACCGGGCGGCCGCTGCACGACGCCGAGGAGCTAACCTCCCTGTCGGCGGCGAAGTATGCGTCGGCCCAGGCCTATGCCATGGCCGGCGTGGGGCCCGAGGACGTGCAGGTGGCCGAGGTCCACGACTGCTTCACCATCGCCGAGATTATAGCCACCGAAGACCTGGGGTTCTTCGCCCCCGGCGAGGCCCCTCATGCCGTGGACGAGGGCCGCACCACCCGCTCCGGCGACCGGCCCATCAACACCTCCGGCGGCCTCAAGTCCAAGGGTCACCCGGTCGGGGCCTCGGGCGTCGCTCAGGTCATCGAGGTCTTCCACCAACTGCGGGGTGAGGCCGGACCCCGGCAGTTGCCCAACCCCAACCTGGAAGTCGGCCTGACCCACAACGTCGGCGGCACCGGCGGGACCTGCGTCGTCAACATCCTGCGGCGGGGATAGGCAGTCCGGTTTGCAGTTTGGCCTGGAGGAAGCGATATGACTACCGACGCGAGCAGTGCCGAAACCAGGGAGTTCAACGGCGCATCCTTTTACGAGTTCTTGAAGGAAGGCAAGCTGATGGGCGTGCAGTGTGGCGCCTGTGGCAAGCTGTCCGCCGCGCCGCGCCCCATGTGCCCCGAATGCCATCGCGGCGACGTGGCCTGGTACGAGTTCAAGGGCGCGGGAACATTGGGAACCTTCACCTGCATATCGGTGGTGCCCCAGGCAATGGCCGCCCAGGGTTACGGGCGCGACAATCCCTACTGCTCGGGCATCGTAATCCTGGACGAAGGCCCGCGAATCAGCGCCCTCATACTGGGAGTCGACGCCGCCAACCCGCAAAACATAGCCACCGGCATGGTCCTGGCCCTGAACTTGGAGGGTTTGGACGAGGACAAGCCGGCCTTGGCTTTTGGGCCGGCGTAGCGGCAGCGGTGGCAGAGTAGATTGACCAGACCTGTAGGAGGGTAAAATCGATGCCAATTGACTTCAGCCTGCCGGGAGTTTGACGAAGAGACCGCCTTAAAGGTAGTCAAAGCGTCTTTCCTCTTCAACTATGAAGGGCAGACCCAGCACCACCACGTTTGTTTGCTGGCTACGGAAGGCAAGGTAAGGTTGCAGCGGGAAGAACTGAGCGATTTCAGATGGTGGAATGGCCAGACCCAACTGTCCGTCATCCCGTCGGCGAAGGAAATTATTCAACAGGCCAGAGTTGGAGGGTATTTGAAGTTGGGTCAGCAGAGTCCGGTGCGGTAGAGAAGCAGTAACTGAAGACAAGCAAAGGGCCGGCAGAACTGATAACTCTGTCGGCCCTCGGCTTCTCCAGAGGGTTAGGGGCTGTAGCCGTTGGTATTGATACCCGGCGGCGGTTCCGGTGGTGGTTCGCTAAAATCCCTACCGTCGGCTTCGGCCTGACGTCTGCGTTCTTCCCACTTGGCTACTTGCTCCTTGTACCAGACTGCCAGATCTTCCTGTTGCCGGAGAAATCGCGTTTTTGCTTCCTTCTCCCGTTTGGCAATGTAATGTCTCGCCAGCATTCTCGTAATTCCCTCCGTTGAGATGATGGTTAGGGGTATGCACCACGTTGACATTGTTCCCGCGTTTAGCAAACCCTGCCGGACAATGGCAACCCAAAAGCCATCACTACCCAGCCCAAACTCCAACGCTATATTTATCCCAAGAATCACCGGAATAAAAACTGAGAACGCAATGATATAGGGTACGGACGCCGGGGTATGTCCCTCTAACCAACCTTCAATAACTTGGCGATTATCGTCTTGCCGCCCTTCGGTCAAATGCGCTCCCAGTGACGAGTCGCCGCTATTTTAGGCCGGATCAGTCACGCCCTAAATTATATATGGATGTACCAGATACACAGGATAGTTACGAGCTACGAATCATCCTGTATATCCGGTCCATCCATGTTTTAATCCTCGCCCCGCCCTGAGTGCGCCGGGTGGGTTTAACGATACTTGCCTAGTCTAGGCCGCGGGTGCCGACCCAGCCGGTGGCGGAGACGTCGATCATCTCGCCGTTGGGGCCTTCGTACTTGGTCTCCACGTTCTGGGTGCGGGGGCCGCCCATGCCAGCGTGAAGGGCGTGGTTGACGGAGTCCATGGGCTGGGAGTTGGCGTCGGCCAGCCGCTGCTCAATTTCTTCCAGGCTTTCGACCTCGAACCCGATGTGGTGGATGCCTTCCCAATCCTTGCCCCGCTCTCCGGCGACGGCGTCGTTCTGGAAGTCCAGGATGGCCATGTTGACGTTGCCGTCGCTGAGCATGAACCCCTTGGCGTTCTCGCCGTCCAGTTGGGCCACCTGCCGCATTCCGAAGACCTCGGAGTAGAACTTGGCCGTCTTTTCGGCGTCGTTGGTGGCGATGGCGATGTGCTTGATTAGTGGCATATCTGCTCCTCCCAAGGTTTGTTACGGTGTTTTCCGCGGGTCGTGGCCGGGCCACCGGCCAGAATCACAATATCACGTTTTGGTTGGGGCCGCTACCCGTTCTGCGGCGGGGTAACAGTTCAGACTTGGTGAGGTAAATTGGTTTCAGCCAACTGCCACTTTTTTCAGGGGGTTTGGGGGATGAATCCCCCAACGTAACCCAACCCCCGTAACCCAACCCCCATATTCCGCCATCGGCCACTCCCTCCCCTCAACCCTGAACTGTTACTTGCCAAGTCCTTCAACTCCCTGAAGACGAACTGACTACAAGGAAGTCCGTGGAGAACTCGGAACCTGGCTCCGTGGATAGGAGAACGAACGGACGAAAATTGGATGATATGGCCGGCTCATGTTAGAATTGTCCAACCCCATCCAACACCGCATCCACCAACCGCACCTAACGATATATATTGAGGAGTACTGCATGGCAGCGCCGAAAAGAATGAAGTTCGGAGTATTCATGGCTCCCTTCCACCGGGTAGGTGAAAATCCGACCCTGGCCCTGGAGCGGGACCTGGAATTGCTTCAATGGCTGGACACCCTGGGTTTTGACGAAGCTTGGGTTGGCGAGCACCACAGCGCCGGTTGGGAGACCATCTGCTCCCCGGAGGTCTTCATCGCCACCGCCGCCGAGCGCACCCGCAACATCCGGCTGGGCACCGGCGTCGTCAGCCTGCCTTACCACCACCCCTACATGGTAGCCAACCGCATGGTGCTGCTGGACCACCTGACCCGCGGGCGGGTGATGCTGGGCGTGGGGCCCGGCGCCCTGGCGTCGGATGCCTATATGTTCGGCATTAACCCGGAGCGGCAGCGGGAGATGATGGACGAGTCGCTGGGCGTCATCATGCGCCTGTTCACCGAAACTGACCCCATTAGCCACCAGAGCGATTGGTTTGAGCTGCACGATGCCACCCTTCAACTGCGGCCATACCAGGACCCTCACCTGACCGTGGCGGTGGCCTCGGTTCAGTCCCCCGCCGGCGTGCTGCTGGCCGGCAAACACGGCACGGCGGTTATATCCCTCAGCGTGCCCCGGGACCTGATTCGCCGGACTACACTGAAAGACCAGTGGGCCATTGCCGAAGAATCGGCCGCCGAGCACGGTAAGACGGTTAACCGCAACGACTGGCGCCTGTCGGTAGGCTGCCACTTGGCCGAAACGCGAAAAGAAGCCTTTGAGGACATCCGGGTCGGTTCGGGACGGGTGGTGACCGAGTATTTCGGCAACACGCTGGGCCACGAGGTGCCCGACGTGCCCAAGGACCAGATTGTGGACTTCATGGCGGAGAACAACCAGTGGATTGTCGGGACCCCCGACGACTGTATCGCCGGCATCGAGCGGCTGCTGGAGGCCAGCGGCGGTTTCGGCGGCCTGCTCATCCGGGTGGAAGACTGGGCGCCCCGGGACAAGATTCTCCGCAGTTACGAGTTGCTGGCCCGCTATGTGATGCCCAGGTTCCAGGGCAGCCTGGTGGGCATTGAGAGTTCCAACAACTGGGCGGCCCAGATTAAGGACGAGCTCCAGGTCAACCGCCGGGCCGGGCTGGATGCGGCGACCCAATCGTACCTGTCCCGCCGCTCCTGACTTTCATCCAACGGGGGCACTCAACGGGCGCACTGAAAGACTCAAGACCCAGACCTGAAACATTCAGGTCTGGGTCTGACTATTTTTCGGCAGCCGGCGGAACCTGCACTGCTCGGCCGGCGTAAAATCCGCTCCCTTCTGGTATCATTAGCGCGTTCCCAAAAGCTCCCGGTTCGGCGGGACACGGCATCGAGGCCCCAGGATCGGGCCCCAGGATCGGGCCCCAGGATTGACTGTCATGGCGCCGGATACGGTCCGGCTGGGTGGTTGGGTAACTGGGAAAGTCAAGCGAGGTAACCTGGAAATGCGAAAGACGAAGATAATCGCCACCATCGGGCCCGCTTCCCGGGATGCGGAAACCCTGGACCAATTGATTGCCGCGGGTATGGACTGCGCCCGCCTGAACTTCTCCCACGGCACCCTGGAGGAACACGGCGAGGTTATTCGCACGGTCAGGGAACTTTCGGAGAAGCACCAGCGTCAGGTTGCCATTCTGCAAGACCTGGGCGGCATCAAACTGAGGCTGGGAACCATGAAGGAAGCCGTCCGCCTTAACCACGGCGACGAGGTGTTCATCGTTGCCGACGAATACTCCGACCGCCCCGACGTGTTGCCCTTCCCTGAACCAAGCATCATACGGAACCTCAGGCCGGGCAACCTGGTGTTCATATTTGACGGGACCGTTTGCCTGGAAATTCAGGAGGCCCAAGACTTGGAGGTCAGGGCCCGAGTGCGCAATGGAGGCACCATTTCGTCGCACAAGGGAATGAACCTCCCCGGTGTGCAGATTGACCATCCGGTGCTTACCGAGGCCGACAAGATAGCCCTTCAGTTCGGCATCGAGCACAAAGTGGACTGGGTGGGCGTGTCCTTCGTCCGTACCGTGGAGGATATGCGCTACGCCAAGGCCTACCTCAGGAGCATTGGCAGCAACGCCCTGGTCATGGCCAAGCTGGAGCGAGCCGAGGGAATCGAGAATCTGGACAGCATTCTGCAAGAACTGGACGGCGTGATGGTTGCCCGCGGCGACTTGGGCGTGGAAATCGCAATGGAGCGGGTGCCCATCGTGCAGCGGGAGATTGTCAGAAAAGCCTCGGAGCAGGCCAAGGTGTCCTGCATCGCGACGCAGATGCTGCGCTCGATGGTGTCTTCACCCACACCCACCCGGGCCGAGGTGTCGGACATTGCCAACGCCGTCCTTGAAGGCTGCGACTCCATCCTGCTGTCCGACGAGATTGCCGTCGGCGAATACCCGGTTGAAGCGGTGCGGGTGGCCGACACCACGATCCGCGAGGCGGAGAAGATTTTTCCCTACTACAAGGACCTGCCCGCCGGAGACCGCACCCAGGCCATCGCGTCGGGGGCCGCCCGGCTGACCCAGGAATTGCACTCCAAGCCCATCGTCGTTACCAGCACCGGACGGGCCGCCGTGGAGGTTTCCCGGTTCCGTCCCGAGAGCGACATTATCGCCTTTTCCCATGATGCAACCGTGCTGCGCAAGCTGGCCTTGGTTTGGGGCGTCTGCCCGGTGGGGGTCATACCGCCGGAGCCGGACATCGCCAAGCTGGTGCAAATGCTGATTCGCGAATCTCTGGCGACTGGCCTGGTATCCGACAGCGACCTGGTGACCATCGTCCACGGGTTTATGACCGGGGTATCCGGAACCACCAACTCCATACAAGTTCTGGACATCAGAAGCTACCTGGAGCGGGCCAGCATCCAACCCGGCACGCCGTTGTAGTTAACCCCCTTTAGTTAACCCCCTTTAGTGAAGCCCTCGCAAAAGGACTCAGTACGGGTGCAGGGGGCATATAGAAAGCCTTGGGGAATGGCTTCAGTAGTCGGGGAGGTCTCGTGCTAGGAAGAATCGGTTCGGGGTAGAGCGGTGGTGCCCATTAGGTACTGATCTACGCCGCGGGCTGCTTCCCTACCTTCGGAGATGGCCCAGACCACCAGTGACTGACCCCGCACCATGTCGCCCCCGGCGAAGACCCCGGGTACGCTGGTCATCTTGTTCCCGTCCACCACCACGTTGCCCCGCCCGTCCAGGTCAACCCCCAACTGCGTCAGCATACCGTCGTGTTCCGGGTGCAGGAAGCCCATCGCGAGCAGCACCAAGTCAGTGTCGATTTCAAACTCGCTGCCGGCCAACTCTTGCATTTGGGGGCGCCCACCGTCCCCGGGAACCCAGTCCACGCGGACGCCGTGCAACTTTTCAACTTGACCGTTCTTGCCGGAAAACGCCTTGGTCAGGATGTTGTAGTCCCTGACCCCGCCTTCCTCGTGAGCGCCGGAGGTCCGGAGAATCATCGGCCACTGCGGCCAGGGGTTGTCGTCGCGGCGCTCCAGAGGCGGTTCGGGCAGCAGTTCGTACTGGTAAACCACCTCGGCCCCCTGCCGGTGGGCTGTGCCCAGGCAGTCGGCCCCGGTGTCGCCGCCGCCTAGAATAACCACCCGCTTGCCCTCGGCGGTGATGCGTTGGGCGGGCGGAGTTTCGACGCCGGCCAGCAGGCGGTTCTGCTGGGGCAAGTACTCCATTGCCAAGTGTACCCCGGAAAGTTCCCGTCCCGGCACCGGCAAGTCCCGAGCCTGAGTCGATCCGCCGGTTAGACAAACGGCGTCATAGTCGGCGAGCAGTTCCTCAACCGGGTAGTTGACCCCCACGTTGATGCCGGTGCGAAACTCGATTCCCTCGTCGGACATCAGTTGGACCCGCCGGCGCACCACGTCCTTGTCCAGCTTGAAGTCGGGGATGCCCAGCATCAGGAGACCGCCGATGAAGTCGGCCCGCTCCAGCACAGTGACTGAGTGGCCGGCCCGGTTCAGTTGTTGCGCCGCGGCCAGACCGGCGGGGCCGGAACCAACCACCGCCACCTTCTTGCCGGTGCGCTGCTCCGGCGGTTCGGGCTTGATCCAACCGTTGGCGAACCCACGGTCGGCAATTTCCTTTTCGATGTACTCGATGGTCACCGGGTCCGAGTTGATGCTAAGGACACACGACCCCTCGCACGGGGCAGGGCAGATGCGCCCGGTGAACTCGGGGAAGTTGTTGGTGCTCAGCAGCACCCGGGTGGCCTGCTCCCAGTTGCCCAGATAAACTTGATGGTTGAATTCGGGAATGACGTTTCCCAGAGGACAGCCCATGTGACAGAAGGGGACGGCGCAGTCCATACACCGGGCGCCCTGCTCTTTGGCTTTGGCCTCGGTCCAAGACTGATAATACTCCCGGAAATCATGTACCCTTTCCCGGGTCGGCCGGCGTTCAGGCGGGAACCGTCCAAATTCCATGAATCCGGTAACTTTACCCATGACTGACCACTTCGGCCCCCTGTTCCATGGTCAGCCGGCGTTCTTCCAACACCCTACGGTAGTCCCGAGGCATCACCTTCTTGAAACAGGGCAGGGATTGGTCCCAGGCATCGAGAATCCGGCGGGCCGGGGCGCTGCCGGTGTTGTCAAAATGGTCTTGAATCAGGCTCCGCAGAGTGGCGGCGTCCTCGGCATCGGTAACCAACTCCAGGTCAGCCAAGCCGGAGTTAAACCGGTCCTCAAAGTCGTCCTGCGGGTCGTAGATGAAGGCAATGCCGCCGCTCATTCCGGCGGCAAAGTTGCGCCCGGTGGAACCTAGTACCACGGTCACGCCGCTGGTCATGTACTCGCAGCAATGATCCCCAACGCCCTCGACCACGGTTTCGGCGCCGCTGTTGCGGACGCAGAACCGCTCGCCGGCCCGCCCGCGGATGAATACCCGTCCGCCGGTGGCGCCATATAGAGCGACGTTGCCGATGATGATGTTGTCCTCGGGGACGAAGCCCGATTCGGGGTGGGGCACAATGGCGATTTGGCCGCCACCCATGCCCTTGCCCATGTAGTCGTTGGTGTCGCCGTTGAGGTTGATGCTGATACCGTTGGAGAGGAAAGCGCCGAAGCTCTGCCCCGCCGAGCCGGTCAAGTGAATGTTGATGGAGCCGGAAGGCAGACCTTCTTCTCCGTGCTCTTTCGCGATTTTGCCGCTGAGCATGGCGCCGACGGTCCGGTTGGAGTTGCGTATCGGCAGGTCAATGTTCACCGGATGCTTCCCGTCAATGGCCGGCTGGGCCAGCGCGATGAGCTGGTGATCCAGGGCGTGTTCCAGCCCGTGGTCCTGCTCCTCAATGTTGTAGACCGGGACTTCGCCGGCCCGGGGCGGAACGCACAACAGGCGGGAAAGGTCTATTCCCTTGGCCTTCCAGTGGTCAACGGCGTCGCGGGTGTCCAGCAGATCGACCCGTCCTATCATCTCGGCGACGGTGCGGAACCCCAGCTCGGCCATAATCTCCCGGAGTTCCTCGGCGACGAACATGAAGTAGTTGATCAAGTGCTCCGGCTCTCCGGCAAAGTTCTTGCGGAGTTCCGGGTCCTGAGTGGCGATGCCCACGGAGCAGGTGTTGAGATGACACTTGCGGAGCATGATGCAGCCGCTGACCACCAGCGCCGCAGTGGCGATTCCGAACTCTTCGGCGCCCAGCATGGCGGCGATTGCCACGTCCCGGCCCGTCTTGAGCTGTCCATCGGTTTGTACCACGATGCGCCCGCGCAGGTCGTTGGCCACCAGCACTTGCTGGGTCTCGGCCACGCCCAATTCCCAGGGCAGACCGGCGTACTTGATAGACGACTCCGGCGATGCTCCCGTGCCCCCGTCGTGGCCGCTGATGAGCACCACGTCGCCATGACCCTTGGACACGCCGGCGGCGATGGTGCCTACTCCGACTTCCGAGACCAGCTTGACGTGGATGCGGGCCTCCGGGTTAATGTTCTTCAGGTCGTGAATCAGCTGCGCCAGGTCTTCAATGGAGTAGATGTCGTGGTGGGGCGGCGGCGAAATTAGCTCCACCCCTGGCATGGTGTGGCGGACCCAACCGATGTACTCGTCCACCTTATGGCCGGGCAGTTGTCCGCCCTCTCCCGGCTTGGACCCCTGGGCCATCTTGATTTGCAAATCGGTGGCGTTGACCAGGTATTGGGGAGTCACGCCAAACCGGCCAGATGCTACCTGCTTGATGGCGCTGCTGCGGGAGTCGCCGTTTGCGTCGGGCGTGTAACGGTGGTAGTCCTCGCCGCCCTCGCCGGTGTTGCTGCGGGCGCCGATGCGGTTCATGGCAATGGCCATAGTCTCGTGAGCTTCCCGGCTGATGGAACCCAGGGACACCGCCCCGGTGGCAAAGCGCTTGACTACCTCCGACGCCGTCTCAACCTCTTCAACGGGAATAGACTCGCGGCTGGTCTTGAATTCCAACAGTCCCCGCAGGGTTGACATTTTGCGGCTCTGGTCGTTGGAAATGCTGGCGAATTCGTCGTAAATCTTGCGGCTGTTGGTCTTGGCGGCGAACTGCAATTGAGCAATGGCGTCCGGGTGCCATTGGTGGTGCTCGCCGTGCCGACGCCATTGGTAGAACCCGCCCATTTCCAGCTCACGGGAGCCGGCCACCGGTCCGCTGCCGAAGGCGTCCTCGTGCCGCTTGAGGGCTTCGGCCTCGATGACGTCCAGCCCAACGCCCTCAACGCGGGAGGCCGTCCCGGTGAAATACTGGTCAATTACCGTGTTGTTCAGGCCGATGGCCTCGAAAATCTGGGCGCCCCGGTAGCTCTGCACCGTGGAAATGCCCATCTTGGACATTACCTTGACCAGGCCCTTGACGTTGGCCTTGATGAAGTTGCTCTCGGCATAGTCCGGGCTGGTGCCGTTCAACTCGCCCTGCTCGGCCAACTGCCTGACCGTGTCCAAGGCCAAGTAGGGGTTGACGGCCCCTGCGCCGTAGCCGACCAGCAGCGCGAAGTGCTGGACTTCCCGCGGCTCGCCGGACTCGACAATCAGGCCCGCCTTGGTGCGGGTGCCTTCCCGGATAAGGTGGTGATGCACAGCCCCGGTGGCCAGCAGGCTGGGAATGGCGGCATGGCCGGCGTCCACACCCCGGTCGGAAAGAATGATAATCGAGCAGCCGTTTTGGGTGGCCTGCGACGCCTCGGCGCGAAGGCGGTCCAGGGCCGCGGCTAGTGACAGGGTTTCATCTAACGGGGTTTCATCTAGCGAGGTTTCATCCCCCACGTCAAACAACGTGGACAGGGTGACGGTCCGTAGTCCTTCCAAACGGTTCTGGCGAATTTTATCCAGCTCGGCGTTGGTCAAGACCGGTGAATGCAGCTTCAACTGACGGCAGTGGAGCGGCGTTTCGTCGAAAAGGTTCTGCTCGCAACCGATGAATCCCTCGGTGGAGGTGACCAGTTCCTCCCGTATGGCGTCCAGCGGGGGGTTCGTCACCTGGGCGAAAAGCTGCTTGAAGTAGTTGAACAGCAAGTGGTTCTGGTCGGACAGCACCGCCAGCGCTGCATCGTTGCCCATAGACCCCACCGGCTCGTAGCCGGTGGCCGCCATGGGAGTGGTAATCATGCGCAATTCTTCGATGTTGTAGCCAAAGGCCTGGTGCAGCGGGGGCAAGTCCGGCCTGCCGCCGTGAACCGGCGGAGGATCGGGCAAGTCTTCCAGGGCGACCTTATTCTCCTTTAGCCATTCCCCGTAGGGCCGGCGGGAAGCCAGGGTGTTCTTCAGCTCCTCGTCGCCGATGATGCGGCCTTCTTCCAGGCTAACCAGGAACATACGCCCTGGCTGGAGGCGTCCCTTTTCCTTGATGACGGCGGGCGGCAGGTCCAGGACCCCGGTTTCCGACGCCATAATCAGCCGGTCGTCGTGGGTGACGGTATAACGGAAGGGGCGCAGGCCGTTGCGGTCCAGCACCGCGCAAATCTCCTGCCCGTTGGCGGCCACCATCATGGCCGGACCGTCCCAGGGTTCCATCAGGCAGGAATGGTACTCGTAAAAGTCCTTCTTCAGTTGGGACATGGACTCGTGCTGTTCCCACGCCTCGGGAATCATCATCAGCATCGAGTGACTCAGGTCCCGACCGGTCATCAACAGCAACTCCAGCGCGTTGTCGAAGCAGGCGGTGTCGCTGGCGCCGTCGGTCATAATCGGCGGAATCTTGCGAATGTCGCCGCCGAAATCGGGGGACTCGAACTGGGCTTCCCGGGCGGCCATCCAGTTGACGTTGCCCCGCACCGTGTTGATTTCCCCGTTGTGGGCCAGGTAGCGGTAAGGGTGGGCCAGCTTCCAGTGTCCCAAAGTGTTGGTGCTGAACCTGGAGTGGACCAGCGCGAAGGCGCTGATCAGGGCTGGGTCGTTCAGGTCCAGGTAGAACCCGGAAATCTGCTCCGACATCAACAAGCCCTTGAGCACAATGGTATTGCTGGACAGGCTGCAAACGTAAAAGAAGTCGGCGTCTTCACCGGAAAGGCCGAGTTCAGGCAGCCGGTGCTCGATTGCCTTGCGGACCACGTAGAGCTTGCGTTCCAGCCCCAGGGTGTCGGCCAAGGTGCCGGATTGAACGGGACCATCGGCGGGACCATCGGCGGGACCATCGGATTGAACGGGACCAGACGATGCGCCAACGAACATCTGCTTGATCGCCGGCATCACGGAGCGGGAGTCCCGGCCCAGCCGGGCCGGGTCGACCGGCACATCGCGCCAGCCCAGAAACTCCAAGCCCTCGTCGGCGACCGTCTGTTCGATCAGCGCCTCGCACTTCTGCCGCGCCTCAGCCTGGGGGGGCAAAAACACCGTGCCAGCGCCGTAGGAACCATCCGCCGGCAGGTGGATGCCCAGCGGCGGGCAGACCTTGCGGAAGAACTCGTGAGGCATCTGAATCAGAATTCCGGCGCCGTCCCCGGTTTCCGGGTCGCAGCCGCAGGCACCGCGGTGGCCCAGGTTGAGCAGCACCTCCAGGGACTCGTCAATGATTTGGTGGGACTTGACGCCCTTGATGTTGGCCACCATCCCCACGCCGCAACTATCATGTTCAGTCTCAGGGCGATACAGACCGCGCTGAGCCAGTTCTTGCAGGGCATATTGTGGGTTCATAGGCGTGACTCCCAGCCTATTGTCTATGATTGGCGCCGCGGATAAGGAACGGTGGGCTGCTGGTTCGTCAGCCTAGCCGGTCTAGGGAAGGCGACTGTGCTATGCGGTGCCGGGCCCTTGGCAGCAGGCCCAATGAATGATTGTTAAATATATCACAATCCGTTTGAGTTGGAAAAACGAATTATACACGCCAGCCAATTTTCTGAGTAGCCCCCTTCTGAGTACGTAACAGTTCAGACTTGGTGAGATGAATTGGTTTCAGTCAACTGCCACTTTTTTCAGGGGGTTTGGGGCAGGGAGTTTGGGGGATTCATCCCCCAACGTAACCCAACCCCCATATTCCGCCATCAGCCGCTCCGCTCCCCTCAACCCTGAACAGTTACCTGAGTACTCCCTGTAGTTCCTCTATCTAGTTCCTCTTTCCTTACCTGCCGCATCGCCGCTTTACAGGCATTCACCCCGGGAATGTACAATACGGCGTTGGGCGGCTATTCCAGGCCCATCACTCCGCCCATCACTCCCGCAGTCACGAACTGCGCCACGGGAACCCCAAAACGCCAAGACTGGTGAAATAGTTGGCCCACGTCCTGTCCATCGGACGCAAGCTCCAGACCTTCCGGGCGCTGCGGCACCGCGACTTCCGCTGGTTCTGGATCGGCGCGAACGCCCAAGCCCTGGCCCGGGGGATGCAGTTCCTTATCCTGGGCTGGATGGTCCTGGAGCTGACCGGCTCCGCTTCCCGCATGGGTTTAATGATTTTCCTCTACGGGATGCCAACGCTGGGGTTGGTGCTGTTCGGAGGCATCTTCGCCGACCGGTTCGACCGCCGCGGACTGCTGATGTTGACCCAGACGCTGGTGGCCGTCCTGGTCCTTGGACTCGCCGTGCTGGAGATGTCCGGGCTGGTTGACCTGTGGCACATCTACGCGGCGGCATTGGTCCTCGGCGCCCTCCAGGCCATCAACACCCCGGCCCGGCTGGCCATAGTCCGCGACCTGGTGGACCGAGAGGACCTGATGAACGCCGTGGTCCTGAACTCGGCGGTAATGAACTCGGGGCGCATCCTCGGCCCGGCCCTGGCCGGCGGCGTCATCGAACTGGCCGGAATCGCCCCGGCGCTGTACCTCTCCGCCGGCTGCTTCTGCGTTGGCACCGTAACGTTGCTCATGGTCCGGCGGGTGCCGCAGCCGGTTCGGGACCGGCGCCCGGCTATCCTGTCCGACCTGTGGGGTGGCCTGCGGTACTGTTGGTCCAACCCGGTCACTTTCACCGTCATCGGCATTGGGTTCGCCTTCGGCTTCTTCGCAATGCCTTATGCCCAGGTGCTGCCCGCCTTCGCCAAACAGGTGTTGGACGCCGACGCGGGCATGGCAGGGCTGCTGATGACCGGGGCGGGCATTGGGTCCCTGTCCGGCACCTTTATTATGGCGTCGTTGGGCAACTCGGCCCATAAGAACCGGCTGCTGCTGGCTTGCATCTTCCTTTTCGGCATATCCCTGTTCTTCCTGGGCTGGTCACATTGGTTCTGGCTGTCGTGGGTGATACTGTATTTCGTCGGCATGGGCAGCATGGTGCCTATGGGGACAACCGTGTTGCAGCTCTCCGTGCCAACGGAGTTTCAGGGCCGGGTGATGAGCGTCTGGTACGTTTCCGCCGGATTCATGTTCATCGGCTCTTACCCCATGACCCTGGTTGCGGAGTACATAAGCTGGACCGCGGCCTTCTCGGGCGGGTCAGCCATCTTCCTTATAGTCGCGTTTGTGCTGGGGGTCTGTCGGCCCACCCTGCGCCGCCTGCGGGTGTAACCCGGCGGTCAGACCTGCCCCGACTTCCTTTGGGGTCAGTCCGTGGGACCGGACTGGATTATGTACGGGGGTTGGTCCAGGACCGGGCAGTCCAGGCCGCTTGGCCCTGCAAGGCCGGGCCCCTGTTGCCAACTTTTGATCCTTCAGTTTGACCCTTCAGTCGGTTGTCCCACACGGATTTTCCCAGCCGCTCTAACCATTCCGGCAACACCATCTGGCGTGCCCGGTCCACAGCCCATATAATCCGGTTCAGCACAAAGGCAAAGGATCGAGCAATGACCAACAGAGCAGCCAACGTGGTTGTCGTCGGGGGTGGTGTCAACGGCGCCAGCACCGCCATGCACCTGGCCCGCATGGGCGCGGGAAAGGTCCTCTTGGTGGAGAAGGGACACTTGGCGAGTGGCGCCAGCGGTAGGTCCGGCGCCATGGTCCGCGAGCACTACCTTCACCCGACCCTGGTCAGAATGGCCACCGAAGCCAGCGGCATATTTCACAATTGGGGGGACGCGATTGGAGGCGACGCCCGGTTCATCCAGACCGGCCGGATCCTGCTGTTCGGGGAGCGCGACGCGCTGGCAGCCCGGGCTAACGTCGCAATGAACCGCTCCCTTGGGGTGGAAATCGACCTGCTCACGCCCTCCGAAGTCTCCGAGATCGTCCCGCAAATAAGCGCCGACGGCGTGGCGGTCGGCGCTTATGAACCTAACTCAGGCTACGCCGACCCCATGGCCACGACCTACGCCTATGCTGAGCAGGCCCGGAACCACGGCGCCGAAATCCTCACCGGGTGCGCCGTTTCCAGAATTAAGACCGCCGGCGGCCGGGTTGTGGGGGTCGAGACCGATAACGGGCTGATCGAGGCCGACGCCGTTGTGGCCGCGGTCGGACCCTGGGTCAACCGGTTGGCCGCTCCCCTCGGCGAGACCCTTCCGGTTACCCCCATCCGGGTGCAAATGGTGCATCTCCGGCGTCCCCCGTCCCTCGAGTCGCTGAACACCGCCGTAATCGACAACATTACCGGCGCGTACTTCCGGGCCAACGCCGGATTCAAGACGCTGGTGGGCGGCGAAGCGCTGGAAGACCTGGAAGAGATCGTCAACCCGGACGCTTTCGGCCTTAACGCCGACCATGACACCATCACCCGGTACTGGGACCGAGCGAGGCTGCGCTTTCCGGAGTTCGCCGCCGCGACCCAAATGGGCGGCTACGGTTCCCTGTACGACATGACCCCCGACGGCAACCCCGTCCTGGACAAATCGTCGGTCGTCGAGGGATTGTACTGGGCTGCCGGATTCAGCGGCCACGGGTTCAAGCTGTCCCCGGTGGTGGGGCGTATGGTGGCCGAGTTGGTGCTGTACGGCGAGAGCAAGGACCACCCCATCCGCGATTTTCGTGCCAGCCGGTTCGACGAGGGCGACCCGCTTGACGCGGAACACCCCTACGAGGGACGCCGCCACCAGTGACGGCTGCCGTCGGGAAACACTCTCAAGGAAGCTGCTCCTTCCCATTCACGCGCCCTCCGAGTGCCAAAACCAAGCCCGTATGTTAGACTGCCATCGCCAAATTGAAGCAGTTCCCCGGGAGTTACGACCGTGATCATCGACACTCATACCCATGTGGTCAGCAGCGACAAAGTCATGCACCCGCTCGACCCCGGCGCACGGGGATGGTCTTTAGAGGTCAGCAACGACGTCGAGGACTTGATCTCAGAAATGGACCAGGCAGGCGTGGAGTGTGCCACCTTGGTGCAGCCCAACGGCACCTACGGTCTGGATAACTCCTACCAGTGCGACAGCGCCCAGCAGTTCGCCCCGCGCACCGTATCCGTGGGGATCCTGGACCCGGCTGCCCCCGATGCTGCGGACAAGCTCTCTTATTGGGTGAACGAGCATGGGATGAAGGGTATCCGCCTCCAGAGCGCTGCCGAGCCCGACGATTCCCGCTGCGACCTCCTATGGCAGCGCGCCGAAAGCCTGGGCATCCCCATCTCCATCGGCGGCGGTGGTCAGCCAGAGAAGGTAGACCGGATGCGAAACGTGGGCGCGCGGCACCCCAACGTCATCTTCGCCCCGGACCACTTCGCCGGTTGGAGCGGCGCCGAGGACAAAGCCGCCATGACCATCGCCCTGGAATCCCTGGCCCAACTGCCCAATGCCTTCCTGCGAATTTCCAGCACCAGCCTGGGCCCCTACGCAGACCTGACTCCGCCGGAAAAGGACCTCTTCAGGCGAGTAATCGAGGCCTTTACGGCACAGCGCGTCATGTGGGGATCCAACTTCCCCTCCTCCCGCGAAGGCGGCTACACCGGCCAGGTGCAACTCGGCCAGACGGCCCTGCCCTGGCTTTCCGACGAGGACCGCAACTGGATGATGGGCGAGACTGCCCACAAGCTCTGGCCGATGCTGCAAGCGCCAGCCAGGACATAGCCATCCCAGGACATAGCCATCCTTCGAAAAACTCGATGCCGTTACGGGTAAAGCCGTCCCCAAAAGATAACTGAAGACAAGACAACCTGCCCAAGGCCCGCGGATGGCATGCCGCCAGCACGGGCAGGTCACCCGCGACATTGGCGCCGGGACCCCGCCTCTTCGTCCAGGCAGCCACGGGCAACCGCCCGAAGAACGGCGCGGATTGGCGCAAATTGCCATTGGACGACGCCATGTTGGAAATTTTCCGCCCCGCCGGAGCCTGATAAATGACCAGCAGTGACCTTATCGCCGGACGCCATTCCTTCGAGACCTGGGAAGCCGCCCAGGACTTTTACCTGGAAAACGGCCTCAGCGACGGCCTGCCGGTAGTCCCGCCCACCTTGGAAAAGGTTCAGGCCATGCTGGACT
The DNA here is from genome assembly GCA_965262735.1 of Dehalococcoidia bacterium. Taxonomy (GTDB): domain Bacteria; phylum Chloroflexota; class Dehalococcoidia; order Lucifugimonadales; family UBA3495; genus CATOSK01. The sequence goes on from CBDHFS010000002.1 coordinate 2,597,563, forward strand.
ACGCCGGCCTGGCCCCCGGCGCCATCGTAGGAACAGAGACCATCCGCGGGAAGCAATTCACCGCCGAGAAACTGGCCGTCAACGCGGTCATGGCCGGCTGCCGGCCCGAATACTTCCCGGTGGTGGTGGCCACCATCGCCGCCGCCTGCGAGCGTTCCTACAACCTCCACGCCAGCAGCACCTCCACCAACGGCGTCACCATCATGGCCCTGGTGAGCGGCCCCTACGCCGAGGAAATTGGCATGAACGCCGGCGTCGAGCTGATGGGCAACGGCAACCGGGCCAACGCCACCATCGGCCGGGCGGTCAACCTGGTCAAGACCAACTTCTACGGCTCCGTGGCCCAGGAGATGGACAACAGCACCTTCGGTCATCCCGGGAAATTCAGCTTCTGCTTCGCCGAAAAAACCGCTGCCAGCCCCTGGCCCTCCCTGGCGGAGCACATGGGTTTCGGCCCAGGCTCCACCGCGGTTACCGCCGTGGCCGCCAACTCTCCCCTCCAGATCAGCATCTATGGCGACAAGAAACCGGAAACCTTCCTGACCCAGACTGCCCACGCCATGCTGGCCCTGGGGCCCTCGGTCTCAGAGGTGGTGGTGGTCATCAGCCCGGAGTTGATGGCCTACGTGGGTGAGGCCGGTTGGACCCGGGGGCAGGTGCAGGAATTCCTCTTCCAGAAGACCCACCGTCCAACCCGGGAGTGGGTCGCCTGGCGCCGCATGGAGCATCCGGGCCCCGACGCAGACCTGGCGCTGGTCCGGGGTTGTTTCGCCGACCCCGACCGAATCATTGTTGTCCCCGGCGGGGGCATGGCCGGCGCCTTCATTGACATCATATCCTCGTGGGGCAGCAGCCGGTCGGTGACCAAGCCTATCCAGACCCCGAAGTAAGCCAGGAGGTATGTGATGACCATTCCCCAGGTAATCGTGACCCTTGACCCCCGGGACGAAGGCAGCCAAGGCCCGGCGGTGCTGGCTCCCCGTCCGGCCAGCCTGGACGGCAAGGTGCTGGGATTGTTCTCCAATAACAAGCCTCATTCCGAAGAACTGCTCCGCATGATTTCCGACGTCATCGCCGAGCATTACCAGATCAAGGGTATCGTCGAGCACAACAAGGGTGGGCACCAGTGGCCGGCCCAGCCTGCCGACTTGCAGACCCTGTCCCGGGAGTGTGACGTGGCCATCCACGCCACGGCGGAATGAGGGTCCTGCACCGCGTGCAGTGTGCACGACGCAATGGAAACCGAACTGCTGGGAATCCCCTCCACCGTGCTGACCACCACTCCCTTCGTCAGCCAGGCCCGCACCATGTCCCGGATGCGGGGCGACGCGGCCTACGGTCTGGTCATTATTGACCACCCCATCGTCACCCTTACCCGGGATGAACTGCTGGAACGGGCCCGCATCGCCGCTCCCCAAGTCATCCAGCACCTGGTGGACCGCTAGGGGCTCAGGACGATTGCAGAGCCGGGAACCTCTGAACAAGCCGGCATGAGCCGGAAAGTACCGGCTGTTTCGTGCTAACCCAACCTGTTGTTCTGAGCCATAGCACGGGCTTGTTCGGGGTATCATCTCCCAACCACTTTCAGGCACACTCCTGAGAAGCGCCCCGGGCAATCGCGTTATGATTGATTTGGCCTAACCTGACACTTGCCCCTTTCCAACTCCGGCGTCTCCCCGCTACCATAATCCTATAGTTTTATATCGTTGGGGAGTGGGGCCGCCCGGAAATGTTGCCCGGGGCAATCGCACCCCCCGCGCAAATGGGACACTTTGGGACAGAATGGGACAGAAAAAACTTCCTTACGTAAAACCTCCGGGCCGGTTCCAACGCTTTCCAGGGGCGACAAAACAGCGACAAAAGGCGACATTTCCGCGACATCAGCGGACATTTAGACGACAATCTGCGACAAAAAACCTCCGGCTCCACGCTCAAATGTCATCAAATGTCGCCTTTTGTCGTATATTCTCAGCCTTTCCGCCTCCCCGCCCCATTTTCCCAGGGTCCGTCCCCAAACCCCGGCAAATTTGCCCGCAGTACCAACCAAAGGAACACCAATTACACGGCGGATTTATAACGCGATTGCCCTGGAGAAGGTAACTGTTCGGAGTTGAGGGAGGGGAGTGGCCGATGGCGGAATATGGGGGTTGGGTTACGTCGGGGGATTCATCCCCCGAACCCCCTGGAAAAAATTGGCGGTTGTCTGAAAGCCTTGGCTGAAACCAATTTACCTCACCAACTCTGAACTGTTACTGGAGAAGCGCCCGTGTTGACAACCATTATCCATGTTGATAGTCTGAATCACCGTATTTCATTGACATGCGTTTATGGCCCGCTAGCTCAATTGGCAGAGCAACTGACTCTTAATCAGTAGGTTCTCGGTTCGATCCCGAGGCGGGTCACCAAACGGCGCAGCCAAGGTTACCCCCGGCGTCACGGGGAAGTGTCGGAATTGGTAGACGAGCATGACTTAGGATCATGTGCCGAAAGGCGTGGGAGTTCGAGTCTCCCCTTCCCCACCACAGGGGGGCGGCGCAGCGCCCACGGGGAGCGCAGCGGCCCAAAAACGCGGCAGCACGCAACGGCGGTGGTCCCTTTTAGGAGGTCAGGTGGCATCACTACTTGAAGTTAAGAACCTTAAGACATCCTTCTTCACCTTTGAAGGCGTGGTCAAGGCGGTGGACGGCGTCAGCTACGAGGTTGAGGAGGGTGAAACCCTGGGCTTGGTAGGTGAAAGCGGATGCGGGAAGAGCGTCAGCGCCCTGTCCCTGATGCGCCTCATTCCAGACCCTCCCGGCAAGATTACGGACGGCGAAGTCCTTTTTGAAGGGGAGGACATTCTGAAGATTGACATGGACGATATGCGCCGCATACGGGGCGCCAAGATGTCCATGGTTTTCCAAGAGCCGATGACCTCCCTTAACCCGGTGCTCACCCTGGAAAAGCAGCTCAGCGAGACCCTGCAACTGCACAAGGGGATGAGCCGGGAAGAAGCCAGGCAGGAATCGGTAAACCTGATGGGCCGGGTGGGCATCCCCGACCCGGAGCGCCGGGTCCGGCAGTACCCCCACCAGTTCAGCGGCGGAATGCGCCAGCGCGTTATGATTGCCATGGCCCTGAGCTGCAATCCCCGGCTGATTATCGCTGACGAGCCCACCACCGCCCTTGATGTGACCATTCAGGCCCAGATTCTGGAGTTGATGAAGAGCCTGACCACCGAGTTCGGCGTGGCCCTCATCGTCATTACTCACAACCTGGGAGTGGTGGCCCGCTACGCCGACCGGATGAACATTATGTACGCGGGGAAAATTGTCGAGCGGGGTTCGGCCCGCGAGATTTACAGCAATCCCCGGCATCCCTACACGGTGGGTCTGCTGAACTCGGTGCCCCGCCTAGACCTGCCCCGCCGCGCCAAGCTGGACCCCATTGAGGGCCAACCCCCCGACCTGGTCAACGTTCCCCCGGGCTGCTCGTTCCGCGAACGTTGCCGGTGGGCCATTGACAAGTGCGCCACCGATGAGCCGCCTCTGGTGCCGTGGGCCGACGGTCACCTTACCGCGTGCTGGCGGTCCGACGCCCTGGGGCCGGATGCCCTGGACTTTTTGCGGGACGCCCAGCTTTTGGCCGAAGAGAGCGACGTGCAAGTTACCGCGGGGCAAGTCTCAATCAGTAATTCAGGGGACGGAGAGTAATTAGCCATGACAACTATGCCTTCCGAAGCACCCCAGGGCAGCGCCCAGAGCGGCCGGGAAGACTTCCTGCTTGAGGTCAACAACCTCAAGATGTACTTCCCGGTAACCGCCGGCCTGATTTTCCAACGCGCCGTCGCCCAGATTAAAGCGGTGGACGACATTTCGTTCTTCGTGCGCCGCGGCGAGACGCTGGGGCTGGTGGGCGAGAGCGGATGCGGCAAGACAACCACCGGACGTTGCATCCTGCAGCTCTACAAGCCGACCGCCGGAAACATTATGTTTGAAGGCCAGGAACTGGTCGGCCTGTCCACCCGGCAAATGCGCCAGATGCGCCGCCAAATGCAGGTCATTTTCCAGGACCCCTTCAGCTCCCTCAACCCCCGCATGACCGCCGGCAACATTATCGGCGAGCCGCTCATAGTCCACGGTCTGGTCAAGAGCAAGGAAGAATACCGGGAAAGGGTGTCCGAGCTGTTGATGAACGTCGGCCTCAACCCCTACATGGCCGACCGGTTCCCCCACGAGTTCAGCGGCGGCCAGCGCCAGCGCATCGGCGTGGCCCGGGCGTTGTCGGTGGACCCTAAGCTGATCGTCTGCGACGAGCCGGTGTCCGCGCTGGACGTTTCGATTCAGGCCCAGGTCATCAACCTGCTGGAAGACCTGCAAGAGCGGTTCTCGCTGACCTACCTGTTCATCGCCCATGACCTGTCGGTGGTGCGCCACATCAGCAACCGGGTGGCCGTGATGTACCTGGGACGGCTGGTGGAAATCGCCGACCGGAACGAGATTTACCGCAACCCGTTCCATCCCTACACCAAGGCGCTGCTGTCCGCGGTCCCAATTCCCGACCCGGTTATTGACGCCCAGCGGGAGCGGATTATCCTTTCCGGCGAAGTGCCCAGCCCGCTGAACCCGCCCTCCGGCTGCGTGTTCCATCCCCGCTGCCCCATCGCCATCGACGATTGCAGCGCAACGATACCCGAACTGCGGGAAGTGGAGCCGGGCCACTGGGCATCCTGCCTGCGCGTTCCCGGATACGGCGCCTACTAGTACTACAACGACGCGTTTAACCGGCGACGCTTGCGGCTTCGCATCGGATGGAGGCAAAGCCATCTTGATGTGAGCGTCACTCGCGTTCGTCAAGGATCAAAATCTGTGTCCGTTCTGGTAACCCGTCGTTGTAGTACTAGCACGGGTCCGAATTGCGAGAGGACGGTCCGGCTAACCCCGGCGCCGTCCCCCATGAATGCTAGATGAATGCTGGGCCCCGGCCGCGTCCAACTTCACGGACGGGCCCGGGCCTTTTTGACCCGTCGTCCTTTGAGGACATCAGGACGAACGGAGTGGGGCACGGTGGGGGATTCATCCCCCAAACCCCCGGTATAGGGAAGTCCTTTGGGGGCCTCATGGCCGATGATTAAAGGGACTTTGCAGTCTCTACGTGCGCCCGGAAAAGGAAGCCCAAGTTCCCTGGCAGATGTGCTGGTATAATCTCCGATAGTACCAACGCCCGGCGGTCGGCCGCTGTGAAAGGACGGAGTTATGGGTGATATGTTGCAGCAGGGGGACCGGTTTCCCCAGTTGGAGTTGAACCTGGTGGGCGGCGGGACGCTGACCCTGCCCGGTGATGCGCCCAGTCGCTACACCGCGCTGCTGTTCTACCGGGGGCACTGGTGACCCTACTGCGTGCGGCAGTTGGCCGCTTATGAGGCAGCGAAGGCAGAGCTGGAAGCCCTCGGCGTGACTACCATCGCCGTCAGCGTCGATACCGCCGAGCAGGCTGGGGAAGTGAAGGGTCAAGGCCTCTCCTTCCCGGTGGCGTATGGCGCGTCCAAAGCTGACGCCGGCGCCATCGGCTCCTGGTGGTCCGACGACCGGGGCGGGTTCGTCCAACCGTCCGAGTTCCTGTTGGGGCGCGGCGGCGTGGTGCTTGGGGCCATGTACGCCTCGGGCCCGGTGGGCCGCATGGCCGCCGAGGAAGTGGTACACGCCATAACCAACCGCGAAAACCGGCGCCGGCGGGAAGAGGGCGAAAACGCGGGTTGACCGGAGGGGTCCGGCCAGCGCCATTAACAAGTACCATTAAAAGGGACTTTGCAATTGTCTTGGGACAGTGAAGAAGTCCTTTTCGGCGATTTCCACTCTGAGAACTTCTTGGTCGCCATCGCCAATCCTAACTCGGACCCAACCGGTCACTTCTCGAACAAATCCCCGGGAACGAACCGGCAGCAGTCCTTCACGTCTTCGCGAGCTTCCATACGCGTGAGGACTTCGGGCCTGCCCATGACCGTGGCGGTGAGGCCGGAGCAGGCCAAAGGCCGATCTCCGGAGCCGCCGCCCGCGCGCCAGGATTTGCTCGTGGATCCCGAAGCCAAACGACCGCGCCAAGGGCCGGTAATCGGGTCTGGCGTAGGCGGCAAAGTTTGATGGCACGATTCCAACTGCTCCGACCGGCCCTGCTGCCAGTCCAGGCTGTATCGGGTTGACTATCATTCCAAAGCGCTCAACTGCCAGGGCTTTGCTCCGCAGTTGTGCAAGACAAGAGGACGTTCCCCGGCCTGCCGTAGTCTTTCCAAAGACACAGCCATGAATGCGCCCATCTTTCATAAGGCGCGGCGATATCGAAGGTCAGGACCGCCGGGTCGTCCTCCCCGGAGGGATGCCCCGCCCAGGCGTGAGCAGTGGCGCTATTCATCAACTGCTTGTGACACTCCTCATCCACCCAACTGTACAGGACTGGATGGACATCCACATGGCGCACTCCCTCCTGTGTGATCTCGAAGTGATAGATCAACCCCTTAGCTGGCTCGTACCCACGATATCGCCATTGGGCGACCCATTTATACCCTGGCTGGGTGAATCCAGAGGACACGGACGATGCAACGTCCAGGCCGTCAAATTTTACCCGGCACCCGGAAGATATTTGTCCGGCGGACGGCGGCGGAGTAACGGTTGGAGCGAGGGTGGGGGTGGGCGCGGGCGTAGGCGTAGGCGTAGGCTCCGGAGTATTCGTAGGTTCGAGAGTTTGTTTCGCTCCCAACTCCCGCAGCATGGCAGCGGCCTGGTCGGCGGTTATGACCCCCTGGTCAAAAAGCGCCATTACCTGAGAAGCATTTTCGGGTATTGGAACCGGCGTGGGAGTGGGCGCTGATGTAGGCATGGGCGTGAGGGTAGGCATGAGTGTGGGCGTGGGAACCGGCGTGTTGGTTGGGGCCGGTGCGGGCGTCTCCGTTGGGATCACCAAAGGCAAGGCCGCCGCCCCTGCCCCCGAGGTTGCAGCGCCGGCTGAAGGGGGAACAGAATTGGGGGGCAACGGGGGTGTGGCTCCACTAGGGGCGGCCGGGGCGCCCACCCCAAAAATGCCCGGAATGTCTATTCTCCCAACGACAACCACGATAATCCCAACAATTATGATGGCCGCCAGGGACAGGAGCAGCTTGTTGAATTGACGCCGCGGCTCCGGCGGGGCTGCTAAGGGCGCCGCTGGCGGGGCCGGAACAGACGCGGGCACAGCAACAGGAGTTGGTGGCGGAACGGCTGGAGGAAGGGGCTCCGGCGGGGCGGCTGGGACGCGAACCGGCGCACCGCAACCGATGCAGAAACGGTCCGACGGTTCCACGGGACGGTTGCACCGGGAACACAGGATGCCCGTTCCGGGCCCTGCGGGCGCGGTAACTCTGGCCTGTGGCGGAGGCAGCCCCAAGTGGAGACGGTCCGGCTGGGGTAGACGCGGCTGCCCCACCCTGTTGGGCTTGCAGAATTTGCCGGTATCCCCCCGCTGACTCTGGCGCAGCCGTTGTTGCCGGTGTGGGACCAGGGGCTGGGGCCGTTGTTCCCGGAGCAGATGCCGCCGGAACAGATGCTGCCGGAACAGATGCTCCCGGGGCAGATGGTGCCGGCGCCCTAGCGGGCGCCGGGCTGGGCGGAAGGTCAAGCAGGATGGTTTCCAGGTCCGGAACCTCTTTGACCGGAAGAGAGCAGCACTCATCCAGACGCTTGGTCAGATTGACCACCGCGGGGTCGGGAGAGTTGTTCAACCGGTTGAAGATTTGGGAACTTTTCGGGTCGGCGTAATCGTCCCTGGTGAAGATAAGGTTGTCGTCATTGAAGAAGGACCACACGTCCGGTTCAGCGGCGATGGCCAAAAGGCTGGTGTAGATGACCAGAGTCGGAAAGTTGTCCACGTAGTCATCGTAGTCTTCGGACGTCCTCAGCGGGTGCTGGTAATTCTTGTGTCCCAGTTCCGGGCTGCGTTGCCCCCGAAAATGGGGCAGGAACATACCGTCGTAGTCCACCAGCCGGATGCTGCCGTCCCTCTGGACCATGACGTTGCCGTGCTGCAGGTCGTTGTGGGCGATGCGCAGCCCGCGGAGGTTGGCCGTGGTTCCGCCCCGCCACTGGGCGGCGATACGCCGGAGAATAGCGGGTTCATTGATGTTGGAGTCGACGAATTTGCTCAGCGAGTCGCCTTCCACCCACTCCATCTTGACGATGGGATACCAGTCACCCCGGAAGTTGATCCCATGTTCCAGGTACTCGAAATCGACGAAAGCCGGCGGGAGCACGCCATACAGGTAATTGGTCAGTTGCTCGTAACGGCTTTGCTGGTCCTTTATTTCCCGGGTGAAGCAGCGGACAGCGAACTTCTGGTTCCCGACGGATAACGAATAAACGCAGGCGAAGCTGCCGGAGAACATCAGGGGCAGCCCCCGACGGTTGAGCGCCACCTGGCCAGATTGCAGTTCGGTGCCTTTGAAGCAAACGGCGGGGTTCTGGACTGCCTCGCTGAAATCGGTCATTCCTGGCCAGGGCATGGGTCACTTCACCTTGGGAACCTGGTCAATGTCGATAATTACCAGCGTGGTGTCGTCGTTCCGCATCAACCTCTCTCTCCGCTGCTCCCCAACCCAGCCATCCCGTTCAGATGCGTCCAACTTCAGCAACGTCTCCCACGGCTTTTCCCCTGCGGAGCAGCTAGCAAGGAACCAGGCGGCCAGGGCATCGGAAGCCAGGATGAACCGGTCGCCCAGCGCGCACTCCCCGCTTTGGAGGCGCACCCCTTCCCATAACCCATGGGAGTTGGCCGGGTTGCTGCAAACCAGGGCGGGGTTGTTGTCAAATTGACCGGCGTCTTCCAAGGGGAAGGACAGCAACAACCGGTCGTTGCGGACGACAAAGAGGCAACTGTCCCCTACGGCCACGGCCTGCCACCGAAATTGACGAGGGTTTTCCAAATCTGCCCCAACGGTCAGCCCCAGCAGCGTGGCGAAGGCTCCGGCCCTGGCTTTGGCCTCGCCGTGCCAGGGAATCCGGTCCCAGGGGATGCCCCCGTGCCAATCTTCCTGGCCGCGCTTCAACCAGGTTTCCAGGGAGTCTTCGGTCAGCCCAGAGAGGTCCAAGGGCTGGTTGACGAAGGCGTCGGCCAGGATTTCCGCCCACTCCCGGGCAAAGGCGGATTCGCTGGCCCCGTCGCAGACCGCAGCCCGGACGATCCCGGCGCCGGCCCTTGAGGGATAGACTACACGGAAGGCATCCTCGCACTCCTCGGGACGGTTGCCGTCCTTGGACAGCCGCCAAGTCTTGGGAGGTTTCAGGGGCATCGGATCCCTCCTCCTAGCGCAGGTCGGTGGCGGCGCGGGTCCCGATGTCCAGGAATTGCACCAGCGCCACCAGGTCGGCGTTGTAGACGTAACCCCGGGACCCCTCGGTAACCGGCAAGCCCATGCTGCCGGCGATCCCCAAGACCGGGTCGGGGAACACCGATGACATCCGGAACATTCGTGTTGCATACTCGTCGGGGGGCAGGCCGCTCTCGTCGGCCGGGTATTGCACCGGCATGGCGTTCATCTCCGATAGGTGGGCGTTGTAGAGCAGCACATTCCCATCGTTGGTTCCCAGGCCCATTATCTCCTGAGCCAGAGGTTCCGGGTTACCGTCGTTGGCGTCGCCGTCGGTGACGTTGATGACCATGGGCGGATAGGAGGACGAATGTTGGGCTGTCCAGCCCTGGAGGGCCTGGGCGGCGACAGATAATGCCTGGCACATGGGCGTCCCGTACTGGGCGGTGGGGCGGAGCCACACCGGAATCCTTCGGGTGACTTCGACCAGCCCACCGGCGCCGTCAGACTCCTTGACCTGTCGTTCCTCCACCTCGGCCGCTTCGACCACCTGGCTCACCGACAGGAACGGCTGCTCCGGGGAGGTCCCGGGCAGGGCCGTCCCGACAGTGGGATATCCGCTTCCGTCGGTGGTGTAGGTGATGATCCCGATGTCAAAGTAGTCGCGGATGTCCATTCCCTGGGAGCAGCGTTGGGACACGGCGTCGAGGACGCGGTTGATGGCGTCGGCGGCCCCATCCATCTTGAGCAGGCCGGGCTGTCCGCCTAGCGCTCCCGACATGGAACCCGACTGGTCCAGCAGGAACAGGAAGCACCCCGGATTGTTACGGCTAATATCCGCCGTGTAGGGCATAGCGGATTACCTCCTTCAATTTCTGGCAGCGGTTAGCCAGGGCTTTCGTTGATTGGCAAGATTCGTCCTTGTTATAACAAGACCATCAACGCTAGAATGCCCGCCGCGGCAACGCCAAGTATGCCGCCGCCCACGGCCATTTTAGCTTTGGCAAGGGGCAGGCCCGAGGTCACGTACTTCAGGCCCCCACCGCCGGTTATTCGATTCACGCAGAACGCCTTGTCCTCGTAAGAGTAGAGCTGGGATAGCACCTCATAGGAATGGACGCTCTGCCGTTGCAGCACCGTGTTCGCGTCGGCGGGCTGCTGCATTTGTTGGTATATCAGATCTCCGGTCATGGAGTTGAAGTGCTTGCCGGCGAGACCGTTCTTGAACTCGTTCTCCCTCAGGCCGCTCAACTGGTACTTTCGCTCCGTCGAGCATTAGAATTTTCTGGTGATGAAATCGGTCAACACGAGTTGGCCCGCGCCGTCGCATCTTCCGCATTCGACTCTGCCGCTCCCGTGGCACTTGTTGCAGGTCACTTTACCTCCGGAGCAGCGGCCGCAATGCACTTCGAAGCTGCGCCGGCCCCAGCAAGAGGGACAACTGGTGTCCCCGTTCTGGTACGTACCGTAACGGCCCTGCGACATCTTGGGAACACTGCCCGAGCCGCCGCAGTTTCTGCACTTCTCTTCCCGTTGGCCCGAACCGCCGCACTCCCGGCAATTCATGGTGGTTGAACAGCTGACCGATCCTGCCCCGGAACACCCGCCGCAGGTGACTTGCATGGACCCGGTCATGATTTTCAGGGTTTCGTTCTTGAATTCCTGGGGCCGGTAGTTCGGGTCGGTGGAGTAATTGCGGGACTGATGGACCTTGGTGGTGTGGGTCCCCACCCGGTCGCTCATGTTCAGATATTCCATGATTGTCTTGTGACACACCAGGTTTTCTCCAGAGGCGAGGCTGACGTTGTCCAGAAAATCGCCGGGCAGGAACAATCGCTGCCACCACGCCTGGTCGTGCCATTCGTTGAGCAGCGCATCAAGGACTACGCAGGTACTCTGCTGGGTCATGAGCGTCCCTCCTACGATTGCCTGTCTCCCGAATTGGGGGTATCCACGTTATGCTCGCTTATGATCTGGCGCCATGCGAAGGTCGGGCTGACCGATGGTCGAGTCCGTCATCGTCCCCTCCCACCGCCACGTCCGCGACTGTTGCTGCTGGCCCTTCTAGTATTACAACGACGGTTGGCATGATAGGATGACGGGGTAGTTGGGGAAGGCTTGGGCAAGTGAGGCAGGGAAGTGGATGCTGCGGTTTTCGAGCAGGTGTACGGGGCCTTTCAGGGTTTTCACGCTTACTTCGCTCCGCTGTTTGGCCGCCGGGAGACGCGGGACCACAGCCGCCATTATCTCCAGGCCCTGCTGGTGCAATCCGGGGAGCGGCGCAACGCCGAGAATCTGTCGGAGGCGGTTCCGGCGTCAGCCAGGGTGATGCAGCGGTTTCTCGCTGAATCCCCCTGGGATGACGACACAGTCATAGGACGCCTTCAAGAGTACTTGGGACCCCGGCTTGGACATCCGGATGCGGTGTGGGTGCTGGACGGCAGCGACTTCCCGAAGCAGGGCAGGAAGTCCGTGGGAGTGGCCCGTCAGTACTGCGGGAGACTGGGCAAGGTGGCCAACTGCCAGGCCGGAATGTTCCTGGCTTATGTCAGCCCGCTGGGACGGGCCTTGGTGGACAAAGGGCTTTATCTGCCGGAAAGCTGGACCTCGGACAAAGACCGGTGTGAGGCGGCGGGGGTTCCGGAGGAGAGGCAGGGCTACCGGTCGAAGACCCAATTGGCGCTGAAGATGGTGGAGCGGGCCTTGGAGCGGGGACATCTGAGGGCCGGATGGGTTGCCGGGGACGACGCCTTCGGGATGTCTCCGTCCTTCCGGGAGGGACTGGCGGCTCTGGGGATGCGCTACGTGCTGGACGTTCCCGGCGGCACCACGGTCTGGCCGCTGGAGCCAGTCTGGACCAGTCCGGAGCATCAGGGGATCGGGCGTCCCCGCAAGCCTAGGCTGGTGGGCGGGCAGCGGCGCACCATGGAGGAGCGCAGTGATGAATTGCCGGAGGAGGCCTGGCGTGAGATTACGGTGGCCGAGGGAAGCCAGGGTCCCCGCAGCTACCGGTTCAGCGCTCAGAGGGTGCGTCCAACCAGCAGGCGGAAGCCTGGCGAAATCCACTGGGCCATTTACCGCCGGAACCTGGACGGCAGCGAGCCCCGCTACTACCTGTCCAACGCTCCCGGGGATACTCCCCTGGAGACCCTGGCATACGTGGGTGGCTCCCGGTGGCGCATAGAAACGGAGTTCGAGACGGAGAAGAGCGACGGTGGGGCTGGACGAGTACGAGACCCGCACCTGGGCGGGATGGCATCATCACGTGGCCCTGTGCCTGCTGGGCGGAGCGTTTCTTCTGAGCCTGCAACAGGCTTGGGGGGAAAAAGATGCCCCGGATCACGAAACCGCAGGTCTACCGGGTGGTGCGGGAGATGCTGCCCCGGGAACGGTTCGGGCCGGCTGAACTGCTGCGGTGGCTGGAGGAGACGCAAGAATGCAACGAGCGGGCCAGACGCTCCCATGCCAAGCGCCGAGCCGCCCTTCGTGCCTCCCCACACGTCCATCCTTGAACCGTCGTTGTAATACTAGCGGCCTGGGCTGCCGCAGCGCTTGCCGCAGGCCCGCCGTTGGCTTCAGTGTTGGAACTGCCACTACGGGCAATGCTACCACCGATAGACCCTTTGTGGCTTAGGATGCACTGGACTGTCCGAATTTCCCCGTGCGATCCTGGGTCAGGTCTCCCAACCCGGTGGCGCCGGCCAGCCACTTGCGGATGGTTGGCGGGGCCAGCAGGGCCTCGAATGGGTGCAGGCCGGCATTGTCTCAAGCCGCCGTCATGTTCACGTCCTCCCTTTGCTTCCTTCGGCGCGTTTCGCTCCACCACGAGCGGCCCTTGCGTACGACCCGATAGTACGCAAGACTGTAAGCCGTCAATCAACATCCCGCCGATGGTGGATGCTGGGAGAGAGCATGGGGAACTTTACGTTTAACTCTCTGGATGTCGAAACCGCGAACAGCAATTCTGCCAGCATCTGCCAGATTGGAATTGTCCGGGTTAGGAACGGGGAAATCAAGGAGCAACTGTCACTCCTGGTCAACCCCGAACAGCCGTTCACTGCCCGGAATACGAGCATCCACGGAATCAATGGGGATATGACCAGAAACAGCACAACTATTCCCGGGTTGGAGCCGGAGTTGCGCCGGCTGCTGGAAAGCTTGCCCCTGGTCAGCCACACCGGGTTTGACCGGGCGGCTCTCGACGGGGCAATGAAGAGGTACGGCCTGCAACCCATCCGCACCGCCTGGTTGGACAGCGCGCGAATTGCTCGCCGCGCCTGGCCGGAGAGATACCGGAGGCGCTGGAACCTGGCTAAAATTACCGGGGACTTGGGCATAACTTTCCGGCATCACGATGCGGCGGAAGATGCTCGGGCTGCCGCCGAGATAGTGCTCCACGCCTGCCGCCACACCGGAATAGACATTGACGAATGGCTGGAGAGTCGTTGACGTACGGCGCGCGCCGTTGGTTGGGGTTGGCTTGGTTGGGAGCCGCATGACGTCAACATTCTGGACAGGGAAGAGACGATTGAATGTAATAGTTCAGAGTTGGTGAGGTAAATTGGTTTCAGCCAAGGCTTTCATCCAACCGCCACTTTTTTAGGGGGTTTGGGGGATGAATCCCCCAACGTAACCCAACCCCCATATTCCGCCATCAGCCACTCTGCCCACCTCAACCCTGAACAGTTATGATTGAATAATCAGGTTGCGCCCAGGACGTTGACGCGGGTAAACAGTGACACTTGCATCGTGCCGGCGCCGGACCGGGGAAGTAAAATAGAAGCGGCCCAATCCCCGCAGCAGCGAGTCGTTCCAGCCGCGTCAAAGCGCGGGACCGATACGGGGTGAACAGATGGACAACCGGACCCCCGTTCGTCATATCCTCCACGCCGACCTGGATGCGTTCTACGCCTCGGTGGAGCAGTTGGACAACCCCAATTATCGTGGGCAGCCCGTTCTGGTGGGGGGCAGCCCGCAATCCCGGGGAGTGGTGGCCGCGGCTTCTTATGAGGCCCGCAGATTCGGCGTTCATTCGGCCATGCCGATGTCCACGGCGGTGCGGCGCTGTCCCCATGCCATCATCGTCCGGCCCCGGTTCGACCGCTACCGGGAGATGTCGGGACGGATAATGGCAATTTTCCGGGAGCTGACCGCGCTGGTGGAACCCCTTTCCCTGGATGAGGCCTACCTGGACGTTACCGAGGTGGTGGCTGGGGGACGGCAACCCTTGGACATCGCTCAAGACCTGAAACGGCGCGTCAAGCAGGACGCGGGGCTGAACATATCCGTCGGCGCGTCCACCAGCAAGTCGGCGGCCAAGATTGCCTCGGACCTGCGCAAGCCCGATGGGCTGGTCGTCATACCGCCGGGGGAAGAAGCGGCGTTTCTGGCGCCGCTGCCGGTGGGCAAGCTGTCCGGCATCGGCCCCAAGGGGGTGGAAGCACTGCACCGGGACCGCGTGGAAACCATTGGTCAGTTGGCCGAACAATCAACCGAATGGTTCGTCCTGCATTTCGGCAAGCGGGCGGATTCCGTGCAGGCCAAGGCAATGGGTCAAGACCGGGACCCGGTCCAGCCCCGGCGGGAGACCAAGTCGGTCAGCGCGGAGACCACCTTCCCCAACGACTTGCGCGCGCCGGAAGACCTTTACCCGGAGCTGGCCCGCTTGTGCGGCCGGGTGGCCCGGTCTTTGTCCGGCAGGGGGCTACGGGGCAAGACCGTGAACGTGAAGCTGCGCCTGTCGGACTTTACCACTTTCACCCGGCAGGTCACGCTGCCGGAACCCACCGCCTCCGAAGAGGAGATGCTGGAGGTGGGATGGCAGTTGGTGACCAGGGAACTTTCGCCCGGACGGGCTTTTCGTCTGATAGGCGTGGGCATGTCGTCGCTGCGGGATCCGGATGGCGCCGGACCGTCCCAAAGCAAATCGCTTGACGAGGATTCGGCCCCAATAATAAGGCAGTTGGCCCTCCCGTTGTTTGGGGCTGATCCGGATAAGGGGAGTTGAATCACGGGGCAATGGCGCTCGCGACGTCGGGGCGCTTATAACCCGCAAACCCGCCTTTGCCATGTGAATGGATGATGTTCATCGTAAAGTCGTGTCCTGGGGACCTGGTGGGCAACGGGCGATTGGCCCGGCCGTGAGCCAGAGTTCAGGTTTCCCAACCGTGGGCCGGTGTGCTAGAATGCGTCAACTTTTGACGTTGGCGTTGGGGCTATCCCGGCGTGTTCTGCCCGCCGACCGGAAAGCCTCCCCCGGGGCCGCCGCGCCGGTGGCGCAGTAGCCTGAACCGAGATTGTTGAAGATGCAAGTTTTTCGATGATAAAAGTGGTTTTCTTCGACTTCTATAACACGCTGGTCAAGTTCTGGCCCCCGTTGGAGCAAATACAGCAGGCCGCGTGTGAAGAGTTCGGGTTGAAAGTTTCAGAAGAAGGGATAACCCGGGGCTACGCCGTGGCCGACGTTTACTTTAACCGGGAAAACGAGATGGTCCCCCTAGCCCTCCGCACCGACCCCGACCGGCTGGAGTTCTTCACCAACTACGAGCAAATGATTCTCCGGGAAGCCGGTCTGGACGTGACGACGGACTTGGCCCGGCGAATCTGGGAAATGGCCGCCGCGGTCCCCAAGGAGTTCATACCCTTTGAGGACACTGCCGGCGCCCTGGCAGAACTGCGGGACAACGGTTACCTGCTGGGCATAATCTCCAACCTGCGGCGGGATATGGACGAGCTTTGCCAGCGGTTGGGGCTGAGCCAATATCTGGATTTCGTGCTTAACTCCGCCGAAGCTGGAGCCGAGAAGCCCCGCGCGCCCATATTCCTTGAAGCCTTGCAGCGCGCCACGGTCGCCCCGGAAGAAGCAGTCCACGTGGGCGACCAGCACCGGTCCGACGTCCTGGGGGCCCGCGCCGTGGGGATGTACGCCGTGCTACTGGACCGGGGCGGGTGGCATTCCGACGTCAACGATTGCACCAGGATCGCCTCCCTTAACGAACTGCCACCGGTTTTGGCCCGAGCCCCCCAGTCCCTGAATTCCCACGGGTAGCCGAGACCCTCGGGTACTGCGACCGGAACCGGGCCGTTCATCCCCAGGGCGTTGAACGTTCAAAGGAAGCCCGTCGAAGGCCACGGAACGAAAAGCTGGCAGACGGCACTGGAGCAAGGGAAACCGGGCCTGCACCCCCCACCGTCCTGGTCTCAAAACAATTTGGTTTCATAACGGAGGAGCCGACATGACCCAGCCTATCCGTCTCAACCAGGAACCCGACGAACCCGTCAAGGTTATTGTCTGGTACGACTATATTTGACCCTGGTGCTATGTCGGCCTGGAGCGGGTCGACCGATTGGCCCAGGACTACAACGTCTCGGTGGTCGGGCAAGCTTACCTGCTTCGTCCTGACACGCCCAAAGAAGGCATCGTCCGTCAACCCCGGCCGGGGGAGACCGAATACCAACTGAGCGAGCCGCTGCGCAGCCAGGCCAGCGACTCCAACCTGATAATGCGCCCGCCGCCGGTTACCCCCAACACCATGTACGTGCTGGAAGCGACGGAGTATGCCCAACAGCAGGGCAAGTTCCTTGAGTTCCACCACGCCGCCTACAAGGCTTACTGGGAAGACCGCAAAGACCTGGGCGACTTGGCCGTCCTCGAAGAAGTCGCCGACTCCGTGTCTCTGAACTCGGCCGAACTGCTCCGGCACCTGGAAACCGGCAAGCACACCGAGAACGTCATGGGCCAGTACCAGCAGGCGTTGCAGTACGGCATCCGGGGCATCCCGACCTTTGTTGTGGGAAACCTCATGTTCACCGGCGCTCATCCCTACGAGATATTCCAGTCGGCCATGCAAAAGGTGCTGGCGGCATAGGAAGGCCGTGTTCCCCATGCACTACCCTTGCGTACAAGTATTTGACGTGTACCGGCGTACGCGATTAAGGCAGGAAACGACATGGAAATCCCGGTGCGAAACGTCACCATTGACGAAATGATAACGGCCCTGGACAGTCGCGTCCACGCTTACGAGAAGAGTCACCGAATGTCATCGGCGGAAATGAGCCGGAGACTTTCGGATGGGGCGGTCCAGGAAACGGAGGTACTGCTTGAGTGGATGCAGGTCTATCACGTGCTTCAATCCCTGAACGAACCGACCCCCACGACTGGAACACCTGGGACCACTACCGGAATATCCACGAGCGGCGGTTGGAAGAGCACTTCTTCATAGACCACTCCACTCCCAACACCCTCGAGTTCCGGGAAACAGGAGGGGATGGTATCATTTCTTTGCAGGGTCAGGTTTTTTGTTTAAGGGGTGTGGTCTTGGAGGTTGAAAAATACTTCGAAAGCCGCTAGTTCGGCGGCCTGCGCAAGGTACGCTGTTACTCCTATCGCTACGTTGCGTGGATACAAGGGGGGCACCCGGTACTCCGGTACCACAACGTCCACCAAAACGACAACCAATACCATCACCGGGTTTTTGATCCCTATTCCGGCGAGGAAGTTGGTTATGAGGCGTTATTACGTTACCAGTTTCCGTTGTTTGCCGAGGTTCTTGACGAGTTGGAATCAATTACCCGAACACTGGACAAGTAACCGGGACGGTCAACGGGCAACCTGCGAAGTTCTTGTCGCCCCCTGCCATGCCGCTGTGGCGTTGCTGACCCTGCTCTCTCCGGCCCTGTTGGGGGCGCCGCTCAAATTTTTGGTTGTATGGCCGCTGGAACGTGTGCTAATATGGCCGGGTGAATTGTTACAAAATTCACTGAGTCCAAACCCGGCTTTTGAGCAGTTGGACGGCGCGAAATGGATACCCTAAATCAACGCATAACCACCGCCATCCACAACCAGCCTCAACCCACCGTCACCGTCCTCTCCTCGCTGTTGGCCGTCGAGGACGAAATCGGCTATATACCCCAGGAAGCCATCGCTGAGGTGTCCAACTTCACTGGCGCGACCATCAACGACGTCTGGGCGGTGGCGTCGTTCTATCCCAACTTCCGGTTCGTGCCTCCCTGCGAACACCGCTTGGAAATTTGCTGGGGGCCGTCCTGTCACCTGACGGGGGCCATGCCCGTAATCGCAGCGGCCCACGAAGCTCTGGGCATGGATGGCGAGGGAGACACCACCGATGGACGCCTGTCCCTGCGTTACAACACCTGCTTGGGGGCCTGCGCTCAGGCTCCGGTGATTGCCGCCGACCACCACCTCATGGGCCGGCAAACCCCGGAGACGGTGCGGAGCGCCATCGTTGAACTGCTGGCCGGCCCCGGCAGCCACTAGAATGCTTGGGGTTGCAATACCTCCAGCTAAGAGAACGGCCTCAACCGGAGCCGCTACCGTGATTTGCTCGATGATTGTTTGGGAAAGCTCGCCGTGAGCTTCGCCGACCTGTCCGCCGAGGCCACCCGGCGTTGGGACGACCTGACCGCCGGTGCCACGCCGTGGGTGCGGGTTGGAACTGCCCTGTGCGGCAAGGCTGCCGGCGCCGACGCCGTGCTGTCCGCCATTGAGTCTACCCTGACCGAGAGCGGGGTTACCGCCAGGGTCAGCCGGGTGGGTTGCTTTGGCCTGTGTTTCGCCGAACCTCTGGTTGACGTGCAGTTTCCCGGCGGCCCGCGGGTATTCTACGGCAACGTCACGCCGGAAACCGCCCGCCAAATCGTCGCCACTCACCTTGTCCAGGGGACTCCCATCCCGGGCTTGGCCATCGGCATCCAGGGTCCCGGCTCCGTGCCCGGCATACCGGAGTTGACCGAGCATCCCATGAAAGCCAAGGAGACCCGCATCGCGTTGCGCAACGCGGGCACCATTGACCCCGGCGACATCTACCAGTACGTCGCCAACGGCGGCTATCACGCCCTGAACCGGGCGTTGACCGAAATGACCGCCGCCGAAATGCTCGAACAGGTCAACGCTTCGGGCCTGCGGGGGCG
This sequence comes from Dehalococcoidia bacterium, assembly GCA_965262735.1. Classification (GTDB taxonomy): domain Bacteria; phylum Chloroflexota; class Dehalococcoidia; order Lucifugimonadales; family UBA3495; genus CATOSK01. The sequence continues at coordinate 2,616,803 of CBDHFS010000002.1, forward strand.
GGGCGGCGCCGCCTTCCCCGCCGGCACCAAGTGGAACTTCCTGGCCGGATCCCGTGCGCCCGTGAAGTACATCCTTTGCAATTGCGAAGAAGGCGACCCCGGCGCGTTCAACGACAAGGGCATTTTGGAGAGCGACCCCAACACCGTGGTCGAAGGCGTCGTCCTCGCCGGGTATGCCACCGGCGCGCGCCGGGGCTACATCTTCATTCGTCACGGCCACGATGGGCCGGTAGACCGGGCTCGGGATGCGGTGCGGCAGGCTTACGAGTTGGGTTTGCTGGGCGAGGACATCCTGGGCAGCGGGTTTTCCTTCGACCTGGAAGTCGCCCTCACCGGAGACTCCTACGTTTCCGGCGAAGAGACGGCCCTGATGGAAGCCATCGAAGGCAAGCGTTCCATGCCCCGCTACCGGCCTCCCTTCCCGGCGCAGGTGGGCGTGTTCGGGCAGCCCTCCAATATCAACAACGTCAAGACCCTGGCCTATGTGCCGGAGATAGTGGCCCGGGGCGGCGAATGGTTCGCCGGTATCGGCCACGAACGCAGCACCGGCACCGCCATTTTGTGCCTGACCGGAGCGCTGAAGTATACCGGTATGGTGGAAGTCCCTATGGGGTTGACCCTGCGGGAAGTCCTCTACGATGTGGCTGGTGGCGTACCCGGCGGCAAGAAGCTGAAGCTGGTCCAGACTGGGGGGCCCCTGGGCGGGGTGCTGGGCGCAGACAACATTGACCTCGCTCTGGACTTTGAGGTGTTCCGCGACGCGGGGGCGATTCTTGGCTCCGGCGGGATTATTGCCGCCGACGAGGACACCTGCATCGTGGACCTGACCCGGGCCCTAATCGCGTTTTGCCAGTATGAGTCCTGCGGCAAGTGCTTCCCCTGCCGCATGGGGATGAGCCACCTGCTGGAAGTTCTGGAGCGGATGTGCCGGCTGGAAGGCGAACCCGGCGACCTGGAGTTGATGAGCAGCATCGGCCTCAATATGCAGGCCGGTTCACTGTGCGGTCACGGTCAGTTGGGGTTCAACCCGGTATCGTCGGCCATCAAGTATTTCGGGCCGGAGTTCGAGGCCCACATCATGGAGCATCGCTGTCCCACCGGGGGCTGTTCTCAAGCCACTTTTTCGCCCCGGTTGACCCGGAGATAGTCCCTGTAGATAGCCTTTTTCACCAGGAATAGCCGGCCAACCCGCAACCGAAACCCTGCAACGAAAACCGGTTCGGTCCGAGGTTCTCGAAGGGTTGGCACAAAAGCGCAGGAATATGCCAGACGATATAACCATCACCATTGACGGCGTAGACATCAAAACTCAGCCCGGCAAGATGGTGCTGGAAGCAGCAATCGAGGCCGGCGTGTACGTGCCTTATCTATGCTACCACTCGGGCATGAAACCCTTCGCCGCCTGCCGTATGTGCGTCGTGTCGGTGGAAGGCGGCCGGGGTTACCCCGCCTCCTGCACTCTGCCGGTGCAGGACGGAATGAAGGTGCGCAGCGAAGCCCCGGACGTCAACGAGCTGCGCCGGTCGGTAATGCAAATGCTCATCGCCGAGCATCCCAACGGATGCCTTACCTGCCACCGGGTGGACATCTGCGGCCCCACCGACATCTGCCTGCGCCACGTTTCCGTCAACGACCGCTGTGTGACCTGCCCCAAGAACGAGCGGTGCGAGTTCAAGGACACGGTGCGCTATCTGGGGATGAACTTGGAGTCTCCTCTGAACTATGAGTACCGGCAGATTCCCCTGGAGGTGGGCGACCCATTCTACGACCGGGACTACAATCTTTGCATCACCTGCGGCCGCTGCGTCCGGGTCTGCGAAGAACTCCGGGGTGACGCCGCCATTTGCTTCACCGAACGCTCCGGCAAGGCGCTGGTCGGCACATCCTTCGGTACCTCGCTGCTGGAATCGGGCTGCGAGTTCTGTGGGGCCTGCATTGACGTATGTCCGGTGGGCGCCCTGGTCGAACGGGACCACAAATGGGAAAAGGCCCGGCGGGTCGAGCGGACCATTTGCCCTCACTGTCCGGTGGGCTGCCAGCTTAACCTGGAGTTCAACGCCGCAGGGAAGATGATTCGGGTCGTTCCCGAGCTTAACTCCCCTGCCAACCGGGGGCAGGCCTGCTACAAAGGAAAATTCGGCTTGGAGTTCCTCAACAAATCGGGGCGTAAATCGGGCCGGCTGACCCGACCGCTGATACGGCGGGACGGGGAACTCCAGCCCGCGGAGTGGGACGAGGCGCTGGACCTGATTGCCGGCCGGCTCCAGGACTTCAAGGGCGACTCCTTCGCGATTTTGGCCTCTCCCAACGCCACCAACGAGGAGCTTTACCTGTCCCAAAAGTTCGCCCGGCTGGTGATGAATACCAACAACGTGGACCAGACCTCGAACCTGACGCCGGAGTTGACCCTCGGGTTGGAACGCTCCCTGGGTTACGCGGCGGCCACCAATTCAACCTGGGACCTCGAAAGCTCCGATTGCTTCCTGGTGTTTAACTCCAACCTCACCGAGGAACACAACGTGGTGGGCGTGCCCATCAAGAAAACCGCCCGGGCCGGGGCCAAACTCATCGTAATCGACCCGCGGGAGGTCGAGTTGACCCGCTACGCCACTCACTGGCTCCGCCCGACGCCCGGCGCGGAGTTGTTGCTGCTGGGCGGTATCCTGAAGTCCATTCACGAACAGGACCTTGAGAAGTTCGACTGGATTGAACAGAACTGTGAGTCCCCCGACACCCTGGATTACTCCCTGAACTCCGTGGACATGGACGAGGTGGTCCGGTTAACCAATGTTCCGGCGGAAGCCATTGCCGAATGCGCCCGGACCCTCAGCGCCGCCTCCGCCGCTTCCATCGTCTATGCCCTGGACAACATTCCAGGGGAAGCTCAGCGGGGCTGCGTGCTGGCGTTGACCAACCTGGCCCTGCTGACCGGCAATCTGGGCCGGCCCGGCGCAGGCATCTTCCCCCTGCGCCCCGGCGCCAACGAGCAGGGCGCCTGGGACGTAGGCTGCGCCCCAGAACGTCTGCCGGGCAACCGTTCCTGGCGTAACGAGGAAGCCCGGACAATGGTCGAAAGCTCCTGGCAATCCCCTCTGCCCAACTCTCGGGGGTTGGGGGTCCGCTCAGCGTGGTCGGCTGCTGCCGCGGGCTTGGTCAAGGCCATGTTCATTGCCGGTGACAGCCCCAACTTTACCAACGGCAGGCTGGAAGGCGGGTTGTCGTCCCTGGACGGTTTGGACTTTCTGGTGGCCCACGATGAGTTCGATGGACCTCTGGCGGCGCGGGCCGACGTGGTGCTGCCCCGAGCCGCTTTTGCCGACAAGGACGGCACCTACACCAGCCTGGAGCGGCGCATTCAGAGGTTGTTGCCGGCCCGCAAATCGGCGGCCGCCGGGCCCAAACCGGAACTGTGGGTCCTCGCCGAAATCGCCCGGCGCATGGGCGCAACCGGCTTTGACCACGCCTCCCCCGACGAGGTCATGGACGAAATTGCCTCAGTCAGCCCCATATACTCCGGCGTGTCCTACCGGCTAATCGACGCCCAGGCGGTCACCGTGTTCCGCAGCGGAATGGACGCCCCGCAGCCGACTCAATTGCTCTACTCGGGCAAAGAACAACGCGGCATCCAGTGGCCCTGTACCGCCGAAGACCCGTCGTCCCAACCCATCCTGTATCGCAACGGGTTTCCCGGCGGGCTGGCCAACCCCATCACCCCGGAGTTTCACGCGCCGGAGGGACAGGCCAACCCGAATTATCCGTCCTGGCTGGTGCCGGGACGAGTCCTGTTGCAGCAGGACCATCCGGCGGAGGTTACCCGGGGCAAGAGCAATCAACTGGCTAGGGAAGAGTGGGTCGCGGTCAACCCGGCCGACGCTGCCGGATGCTTCGTCTCCGAGGGTGAGACCGTTGAAGTAATAACCGAAAAAGGCCGGCTGTCCGGCGTGGCCAAGCTGGACGAACGCATTCCGCCGGGCACCCTCAGCGTCACCCGGCTCTTTGGGCAGTTGGCGGTGGAGCTTCAGTCCAGCGGGGAAAACGACCCCATGGCCCGGGTCCCGGGGCTGGAAATCGTGCCTGCCCGCCTGTCCAAGTCTCCGGCTAACGGGGCTTAAAGCCGGTCCGGCTGGCCGAAAACGTTACAATCGGGCTGGGCAATGCTGGCGTCATCCGGCGGTCGCTACGTTACAATAACAATAAAGTCCACTGACCGAGTAGTCTAAAAGCGTCAAACAAAACGGCGCTTCAGGAGTGGAATGACCAGTTCAGCAGCAAATCCCCGGGAAGCCATGTTGGCCGCTTTGCCCCGGGCAACTTTGGTTGAACGCCGGGATATTACCGAAGACCTGATGGTCATTAAGCTGAAACCTGAAAACCCCGGCTTTACCTTCAAGCCGGGTCAGTACTGCACCTTGGGTAAGGATGGCGTGGAGCGCGCTTACTCCATCGCTTCGGCGCCCTGCGAAGGGCTGCTGGAGATTTTCGTGGAACTGGTGCCCGAAGGAGGATTGACGCCGAAAATGTGGCGCCTCCAGGTCGGCGACACCATGTCCATGCGTCCCACCGCCAAGGGCCTGTTCGTGCTGAAAGACCGCTTCCATCATCACCTGATGGTCTCCACCGTTACCGGCGTAACCCCGACCATCAGCATGATCCGGCAATACCTCTATGATGGGGGAAGTGGCCACGTCTTCTACGTCCTTTACGGGGCCAGCTACCAGGAAGAACTGACTTACGACGGGGAGTTGGTGGCATTGGCCGAGGCCCATCCCGGCTGCGTCAAGTTCGTCCCCACCATCAGCCGCCCCGACGATGCCCGAAACGCCGGCTGGACCGGCGCGAAAGGGCGGGTAAACGCCATCTTCCAGGAATACCTGGCCGAGTTCGACCTTCCGCAGGATGACACGATGATTTACGCCTGCGGACACCCCGGCATGATTGCCTCCATCAAGGAACAAGTCACCCCGGCAGGTTGGAACTTCATCGAAGAGCGCTTCTGGAAGGAGTAACGGGTTTCACCGAATCCTCCGATGACTGGTAGAGGGCGTCGTCACCTCCCCTAAGCCGGGTTCATCACCCCGTCAAGGCCAGTGCCAGTTGGACCTGGGGCCCCTGCAACTGCCGCGCCGGAACTCTCTTGGGGATTCCCCAGAAAGACCGGGCGTCATCCACCATTGCCGCCACACTCCGTGTGTACTCCCTGGGGGCGTAGTCCGACCCTTGGTAGAGCCGTTGATACGCCGGGGCCAGATGAGGGTAAGCCTCCCTGAGAAAGGGCATGAACCACTCCTTGCTGCCCGGTCTCAGGAAAAGCAGATTGCCGCCCAGGTATTGGGCTTGGTGGGCATACGCAGCCTCGGCCACGGCGTTGATGCTCTCCCATCCGTCGGAAATTCCCGGCAGCAGGGGAGCCATCATCACGCCGGCGGGTATACCCTCTTCAACCAGGAACTGCATCGCCTCCAGCCGGGCCAACGGGTTGGGTGTCCCGGGTTCCATCTGCTTCCACACCTTGGCGTCAATGCTGCCCACACTGAAGTTGACCTGCACGTCGGCGGTTTGGCAAAGCTCCCGCAGGACGTCCACATCCCGCCGCACCAACACCCCCTTGGTGGTAATGGACAGCGGGTTGCGGAACTCGACGGCCACCTGAAGAATGCGCCGGGTCAACTCATACTGGGCTTCTGCCGGCTCGTAGGGGTCTGACGCTGTGCCGATGGCGATGGCTTCGCCTTGCCACTTTGGGCGCCCCAACTCCTGCCGCAGCACCTCGGGCGCGTTCACCTTGGCGAACACCCTTTGGTCGAAATCGGCCCCGGCATTCATGCCCCAGAACTCGTGGGTCGGGCGGGCGTAGCAGTAGCGGCAAGCGTGGCGGCATCCCCGGTACGGATTCAACGTCCAGCGAAAGGGAAAGTCCGGCACGTTAATCCGGTTCAACAAAGTCTTGCAATGGATTTCCTGCACCTGGGCTTCTGCCATACGACCTCCATCCCGCAGTTAGGGACACGGCTAAGAACTGGTGTTCGCAATGTACGGCACAACATAACCGCCGTCAAGGGCCAACTGTCAGTAAGTTGGGAGAATTGGGAGGAAGACCGCAGCAGAGCTATCGGCGCGGTGCCTGAGACTGGTTGGTACGATGGGAAACGCAACCGGCGACGGGGTTCAGGGAATTACTTGATGGATATTAGGGAACACGCTGCCGTATGGTTAGTTGGGAGGTTAATATCCTGTTGTGCGGGGTATCTCTGAAAAAGCACCCCGAGAATCCTGGACTCAACATCCGAACTCCGAACAATCCCTACGTGCTTGGGTCCATGAGGCTCAACAAGCGGACTGTACCAACCCTGTTCGAGTCAGAGACCAGTTTCCCACCGCCAGCATCGTGAAATGCAATAGCGTCGTGTTCGACTTTGGAGATAAACGATTTCGGCTAATGGTCTGGATTGACTATCGAAACCGCGTGGTTGACATCAAATGGTTGGGCATTCATGCAAACATATAATGCTGGCGTAGTAAGCTCACCGGCGCCATAACCACCATCACCGAACCCAACGTCGAGCAAGCCTGCCGCGAACGTTGGCCCATCCAAGCGCCCGTCCGTCGGGCGTCGTCCCATCCGTCAGAAAGGTACGTCGGATTTTTTGCCCATTTTGCCGGTTACCAGGTAGATGACCCGCTTGGCGATGTTGGTGGACCGGTCGGCGATGCGCTCCAGGTCGTGGGACACCCACAGCAGATAGGTTGCCCGTTGAATGGCCCGCGGGTCGTTCGCCATGTACGTCAGCAGGTCGCCGTAGACTCTGTCGTACAGGTTGTCCACCGCGTCGTCGTCACGGAAAACCTGGTGGGCCTTAACCACGTCCCGGCTGGCCAGGGCGTCGATGCTGGTGCGCAGCATCAGCGTTGCCTTGTCCGACATCATGGGTATGTCAACCAACGGCTTGAGCAGCGGGGCATCCCCGATTAGCAGGGAAATCTTGGCGATGCCCTCGGCGTAATCGCCCACGCGCTCCAGCTCAGAGGCGATATGCTGCAAGGCGATGATGTGGCGCAGGTCCCGGGCCATTGGCTGCTGGGTGGCGATTAGATTGATGCACTGCTCCTCAATCTCGTAACGCTTGGCGTCAATGTAGTCGTCGCCGTCCACCACCTGCTGAGACTGGCCCAGATCCCGGGACCCCAGGGACTCGACGGCCAAGCGGGTGGCTTTGTCCACAATGCTCCCCAGGGAAACGATTTCCTGTTGAATCTGGTTAAGCTGCCGGTCCAGGTCCACTCTCAACATTTTTCAACATCCCATCGGCGCTATTCGGCGCTTGGATGAAACCCACCGGTCATCCAACCCGTTCTACCCGTTCTTTCCAAGTCTCTTTCAATCGTTCGTCCTGACGCCCTCGAAGGGCCTCCTTGTTGACGGTAAAATGCGCCGGTTACGCCCGGGTCCAGAAGGGCGCTCGGGCCCGCTGCGGCTCCAGCAAGGACTCATCCAGGGGTTGGTAAACGTACTCTGCCACCGACGGCCTCTGGTGCCCCACCAAGTCTTGCACCTGCGGGTTGGTGTAGTAGCCGTTATAGCACTGCCGCACCAGCGCATCGAAGAAGACGGGATAGCGTTCTTCAACGTCCCTTAGCGCGGCGTCCCGGTCGTCTCCGATCAGCTGCCCGAACCTGGCGCTAGACCGCTGGGCGGCGGCAATTTCTATTCGGGCCAGCCCGTCGATAAACAACCGCCGCGTCCCGGGATTTGCCCCGACCGCGTTCTCTATAAAGGCGGCCAACCCCAGTGCGCCGGCCCCGGGCAGGTCCCCCTGCGGCGGAATAATCCGGTCCAGCGCCAGCGCCAGCAACTCCTGCTGGGCGCCCGTGAGAAACGGATGGTTGATGGGCCGATTGTCGGGAACAATGTCACTGGTCATGCTGGTTCGATCCTCTCCGGAAATGGGTCGGTTTCGGGCGTCGTCAGGTCCGCCGGGGGGCGGTTGCACCGGCCGGTTTTTACCTGGGAATTACCGGCAGTTCCACGTGGGAAGGATAAAGCCCTGAGTGATGCACCGTCTGCTGGGCAGCTTCCAGCTGGTCATCCACCCCCAGGGCAGCGCCGGTGTTGGGGTTTCGGTCGAAGCGAGGAAAATTACTGCTGGAAACGTCGAGGCGAATCCTGTGGCCCGCTTTTACGACGTGGCTGGTGGACCCCAAGTCAATGGTGTAGCGGTAGACCTGGCCCGGCTGGACGAAAGAGGGTTGGGCCACCGAAGTCCGGTAACGGGCCCGGATGATGCCATCCTGCAAGTTCTGGGCATACCCGTCGGGCCGCAGGTCGACCAATTTGGCGGTGAAGTCGGTATCCACGGCGCTGGTAGATGCGTACAGGTGGACCCGGATGGGCCCGGTGATTTCCAGGTCCCGTTCCAGCGGTTCCGAGGTGTACGCCAGCACGTCGGCCCGGTCTTCGACCGCGCCCTGATCGGCGACGCCGTAGTCAATAATCAGGGTGTTTCCACCGGCGGTGGGCGCCGGGTCTTGGGGGTCGTAGACGAACTGGTCATGCGACTCCTCGCCGCACGGGACGGTGGACAGGGAACCGTCGCCGTGGCGGGTGTTGGCCGAACCCTGGGAGTGGAGGTAATAGGGGGTGTAATGGGTGCGGGCCAGAGGCCATTCGTTTTCTTGCCGCCAACGGTTTTCGCCCATGACGAACAGGTACACCGGCGGCTCGCCGGTGATTCCGCTGTCGATGTCCTGGAGCCAGTGGTCGAACCAGCGCAGCAAATAGTCATGCAGCTCAATGCGGGCGTTGTCGCCAAAGTCAATGTCGCCGGCGCCACCCGAGTTGGGTTCGGTGAAGGGCCGGATGTGGGCCCAGGGGCCGATGAGCAGCCGCTGGTTATTCCTGGCCAACTCAGACGCTCCGCGTTCGCGGATGGCCTGGAAGGAATTCAACGCGCCCTCCAGGAAAATGTCGTACCACGAGCTGACGTGGAACATGGGAATTTTGACGCCGCCCAGATTCTTCAGCAGGTTGGCCCGCCACCAGTAGGGGCCGTCCAACTCCTGGTCAAAGTATTCGTGGAAGTAGGGGGCGGCCTCTTTGAGCCGGTCAATCCAGTCCCGCAGGGGAAGGTGCAGGTACCACCGGTCGGTCAGGGGTTGGGCGAAGTTGCCCGGCGGAAGCACATACTCGTCCATCTGGGTCAGCAGGTCGCTGCGTCCGGCGCGCTCCAGAGTGTTTCTCCCCTTGAAAATAGTGTAGGGGACCATCCAACCCCACTCCATTGCGCCGCCGGTGTGGTAGACCCAGCTCTGATGGAAGTCGGACGAGGCGGACACCGGGGCCATGGCCTGAAGGTGGGGCGGCAGCGGGTTCATGCCCGCCAGCGTGTACTGGGTCGCTCCCAGGTATGACTGGCCGGTGGTGCCCACCCTGCCGGTGGACCAGGACTGGCGCGCCGCCCATTCCACGGTGTCCCAACCATCCTGGGCTTCTTGAAACACCGGGTCGTAATAATCGCCCTCAGAGTCGAAGCGGGCACGGCAATCCTGATTGACGAAGACATAGCCGTTCTTGGGGAAGAACCACATCGAGTGGTTGGGCTGGTCCAGGTATCCTTCCTTGCCGTAGGGACCTCGGCTGACCAGCACCGGAAACCGGCCTGGGGCATCGGGCCGGAAGATGTCGGCAGCCAGACGGGTGCCGTCGCGCATTGGCACCATGACGTTGCGTTCCCGGATAACCCGGTATTCCCTTTTTTGAGCCATTACTCAGCCATTTCTGCCACGGAAGCAGCGCGAACCCAAGACTTATTGCGGGATGGAAAAGGTTCGCATCAGAATTGCCCAATAATACCCCCCTGGCCAAAACCAGTCAATTCAAGGGCCGGGCCTTTCACGACCGTCGCAAAGCCCTTGTGCAACATCCCTTTAATCCGTGCTGAGACCCTCCATTCCCCTGCGTTCGTCCTGAGATCCCCGCCTGGCTTCCTCGTTGCCCAGCCAGGACGGGAGATTACATCCTTATGGAGATTACATCCCTATACTGAACAGCTCCGCACTCGCCTATGTTCGCATGCGGGTTTCACCTTGGTTTCAGTTTAGGAACCTCAAGAGGGAACCGAGGGATGCCGTCCTTTAGGCCGCCAGCGACTTTCGAGGAAACCCGGTGCAACTCATCCTGGACGTGGCGGGCCACCAGATTAACGTACTGGTTAATCTAGCACCCCGGAGACAGGAGTTACACCGTGACGACCCCAAGGGTAACAGTTCAGAATTGGTGAGATGAATTGGTTTTAGCTAACTGCCTCTTTTTTCAGGGGGTTTGGGGCAGGGGGTTTGGATGATTTATCCCCCAACGTAACCCAACCTGTCAAGGGCGTCGACAAGGTGTACCACTGCGGCGGAGAGAAATTGTCCCACTGGTGCGATGACAAGGGAGTCCAGGGGGAGTAGCAAGCAGGGGGATCCTTCAGGGACAGGAGGAGATAGCTAGGAGTCTTCCGGTTCTTCCGAGGCCTGGGATGGGGCATTCTGCCGGCTGTGCTTGAGGCGGTAGCTGTCGCCGTTCATCTCCAGGATGTGGACGTGGTGGGTGAGCCGGTCCAGCAGCGCTCCGGTGAGGCGCTCAGACCCGAAGACCTGGGTCCACTCGTCGAAGGGGAGGTTGGTGGTGACCAGGATGGAGCCCCGCTCGTAGCGCTGGCTGAAGACTTCGAAGAGCAGTTCCGCGCCGGTGGGGGACAGGGGCACGAAGCCCAGTTCGTCGATGATCAGCAGGCCGAGGCGGGACATCTGCCGCTGGAGGTTGAGCAGGCGTCGCTCGTCCCGGGCCTCCATCAGTTCGTGGACCAGGGCGGCGGCGGTGGTGAAGCCCACCGACATCCCCCGCTGACAGGCGGGCAGGCCCAACCCCAGGGCGACATGGGTCTTGCCGGCGCCGCTGTTGCCGACAGCGATGACATTCTCCCGGCGCTGGATGTATTCGCAGCGGGCCAGTTCTGCCACCAGGACCTTGTTCACCGAGGGGATGGCCAGGAGGTCGAAGGTGTCCAGACTCTTGACGGCGGGGAATCGCGCCGCTCTGATCCGGCGCTGCACCATGCGCTGGTGGCGCTCGATGAGTTCCAGTTCGGCCAGCCGGAGCAGGTAGCTGGGATGGTCCACTCCCTCGGCGGCGCACAGGGCGGCCAGCTTTCCGTACTCACGGAGAAAGCTGGGCAGCTTCAACTCCTTCAGGTGGTGTTCCAGCAGCAGCGTGGGACGGTCGTTCATGCGGCCTTTCCCGACAGCAGGGTCATGTAGTCTCCCGCGCAGGTGGTGCTGACCCGCACCCTGGGCAGGTAGGGGTAGAGCTCCAGGTCGAGGCGGGGAGGCCGTCCCTCCAGCCGGCACATCACCAGGTGCTTTACCGCATCGAAGCTGAGAGCTCCCAGGCGGAGGGCATCTTTCACCGCGGCATGCACCTCCTGCCCGGAGAAGGTCTCCAGCAGTCTCAGCACCTGCACGAATTCCCGCTTGCCCCTGCGTCCCATCCGGGACTCCAGCAACCGGCGCAGTGTGCCGAACTCCTCGGGCAGGTCCCACCCCTGCAGCGGAGCCGCCTGGTCCAGGGCGCCGGTCTTCTGCTCCAGGAGAGGCAGGTAGTGGATGGGATCGTAGACGAAGTCGTCTCTCTCATAGGAGCGGGGGTGCCGGGCGATGATCTCCGAGCCGCAGCTGATGACTACCTCATCCACATAGCCTCGCACCAGCACGTCCCGGCGCCCGTAGGCCACCGGCGCCGAGTAGTCGTTGGTCCGGTGCCGCACCAACGACAGGGAACTCACCCGGCCCGCCTGCTTGTCGCACGCGTCGTAGGGCACGGCAGTCAGGGGCAGCAGGGCCTCCAGGTCCCGCTCCATCCGCTGGCCGATGGTCTCGGTGTGGCCCCGGAGCCTGGCGTCCATCCGTTCCAGGCAGCGCCCCTCCAGGTGGGCGTTCAGCGCGGTGAAGCTCTCGAAGGACGGTATGGGCGCCAGAAAGTTCCGCCGCACGTAGCCCACCATGCCTTCGACTTTCCCCTTGTCGTTGCCCTTCCCAGGGCGGCCGAACCGGTCCTCGAACAGGTAGTGGGACTGGAGCTCGGTAAAGGCCCGGGTGCGCTTCCTCCGGCCGTCCCCCAGGATCCGGGCCACCGCCAGCTTGGTGTTGTCGTAGAGGATGCTCTGGGGGGCGCCCCGCCCAGGAAGGCAAAGGCCGAGACGTGGCCGTCCAGGAAGGCCTCGGTGGTCTCCGCCGGGTAGGCCTTGATGAAGCATCCGTCGCTGTGGGGCAGGTCCAGGACAAAGTAGTGGGCCTTCTGTTGTACTCCGCCGATTACGACCAGAGCCTCGCCGAAGTCGCACTGGGCGTGGCCCGGCGCGTGGGAGAGCGGCACGAACATTTCCTGCGTCCGCCGCCGATGCTCCCTCACGTAGTCCTTGACCGTGGTGTATCCCCCACCGAACCCGTACTCGTCCCTGAGCCGCTCAAAGATGCGCTGGGCCGTGTGGCGCTGCTTTCTGGGGACCCGGTGATCATCATCCAGGATGCGGTCGATGACGCCGGTGTAGGGCTCCAGCTTGGGGCGCCGGGGAGAAGTCTGCCGCCGGTAGCCCGGCGGCGCCGAGTAGGCCAGCATCTTGCGCACCGTGTCCCGGTGCAAACCGAACACCCGGGAGGCTTCCCGAATGCTCATCCCCTCCACCATCACCCCTCGTCGGACCCGCAGGTGCACGTCCACCTGGAACATCCATCCCACCATCCATAAGTTCTACTTCCAACCTATGGATGGCGGCAGACGGTACATTTTTCAACCGCCCCAAATCAGTCAGTCGATCCGCCCGCGTGGTCCACTTTAACTCCGCCGCTTACAACCCAACCCCCATATTCCGCCATCAGCCACTCCGCTCCCCTCAACCCTGAACAGTTACCCCCCAGGGTTGTCTGAGGTGGACCCGGAAAACTGGACAGGTAGCTAAGTGGGAATCCTGCTCCTAAACTGAGGGCAGCGACAGCTGTCGAGGAGGAGCGGGAAATGTCCAGAGAGCGAAGAAAGCACAGCCCGGCCTTCAAGGCCAAAGTTGCACTGGAGGCAATGAAGGGCGATCAGACGGTGGCCGAGTTGGCCGCCCGGTTCGAGGTCCACCCCAATCAGATTCAGGCTTGGAAGAAGGCTCTGGCCGATGGCGCGGCCGCCATCTTCGACCACGGCAACGGAACCAACAAGGGCAAGGAGCAGAAGAACAACGACGCCCTGGTGGCTCGCCTGTACCAGCAGATCGGCCAGCTCAAGGTGGAGCGGGATTTCTTGGAGGAAAGGTCCGGTCCATGACCCCGGCACAGCGGCGTGAGCTGGTCGACCGGCGACATGGGTCCCGGTCCATAGTGCGGCAGTGTGCGTTGCTGGGCGTCAGCCGCTCCAGCCTCTACCATCGTCCCAAGGAGACCTCGCAACAGGCCCTGTCCCTGATGAGGGAGATGGACCGCCAGTACCTGGAAACCCCATTCTACGGTTCCAGGCGGATGAAGGCATCGCTGGACCGGCAGGGCATGCCGGTAAGCCGGAAGCGGGTGCAGCGGCTCATGAGACTGATGGGACTGCGTGCTATCTACCGGCAGCCTCGCACCAGCCAACCGGCGCCGGAACGCCGGGTCTATCCCTATCTGCTGAGGAACCTGACGATCACCCGGGCGAACCAGGTATGGGCGGCTGACATCACCTACCTGCCCATGGCCCGGGGATTTCTGTACCTGGTCGCAATCATGGACTGGCACAGCCGGTACGTGGTGGCCTGGCGGTTGTCCAACACTCTGGAGACCGGCTTTTGTGCCGAGGCCCTGAATGAGGCCCTCGACCAAGGAACGCCGGAGGTGTTCAACACCGACCAGGGAAGCCAGTTCGCCAGCCGCGAGTTCACGCAGATACTCCAGGACCGCGGGGTGAAGATCAGCATGGACGGCAGGGGCAGGTACCAGGACAACATATTTGTCGAGCGGCTATGGAGGACGGTGAAGTACGAGGAGGTCTACCTGAAGGCCTACGCCAACGGGCTTGAGGCCCGCAACGAGCTGCGGGAATACCTCCGGTTCTACAACGAGCGGAGGCCGCATCAGGCCCTGGGCTACCGGACGCCAGCGGAGGTGTTCTACGGCGAACCTGTAGAAGAGGATGAGGACCTGAAGGAAAGGAGGTGCTCGGACCAACCGGACTTGGTATCATACGGAGCAGTGCAGGAGTCCCACTTAATTGTGGCCTAATCCTGTCCAACCGATGGGGTCCACCTCAGTCCGCATTGCCGGCTGGTCGAGAAACCGGATGATACAATACGATGACGCTTGGAGCTATGGAGAGAACGGGAAGAAGGCGAACAAGAATGAGCCACACCATTTCAAGGTGCTGCAACCAAGAGGTTGGGTGTTTAGGTTCTTCCGGGGCGCAAGGTCATCGCTTGCTTGGTACAAGACCTGCTGGTGGCGGAACTGGAACGTCAGCAGTTCCCGGACCCGGGCTTCGGCAGCAACCGATGCCTCCTACTCGGCTTCAGGTCCGGCCTCGGCTGTTTCCGCCAGGGTCCCCGCCCAGCTTCCCATCCTCCCAACAGATGCTCGGCCCAGCGCCGCCCTCGGCCCCAGAAGTGGCCCTCGGGAGTTTCGACGATGGCGATGGGCTGGGATGTCTCATCGGTCAGGATGTCTCCGGCGATACTATGCCGGCGGTACTCCCCCGTAGGGGTGGAAGCGCCAGTATCGCCGGACCCCCTAGACCGCTTGGTCGGTAGACTTTTCAACCGCCGTCAACCGGCGGTTACAATGATGCTGAACAAGATGCTGAACAAAATCTACCTGAGTAGCCCATAAATCGCCGCAAGGAGGAAATTGATATGGACGTTGCGAAGCTGCGAGCGGAGATTCCGGTACTCGGCAACATGACCTACATGAACACCGGATGGTCCGGCCCTCCTCCCCGTCAGGTTGCCCAGGCCCTGAAGGACCGGGTTGACCTAGAGATGGAGGAAGGACCTACCAGCCCATCAGTCCAGGAAAGCGGAAGAGAAATCCAGGGACAGGCCCGCCACGCTGCCGCTAGGCTGCTGGGGGCGTCCGTCGAGGAAGTGCTGGTAACCCGCAACACCACCGAGGGCCTGAACATCGTCCTCAGCGGGCTGGATTGGAAGCCCGGGGACGAAATCATAACCTGCAACCTGGAACACGGCTCCGTCATGGTTCCCACGCTGATGCTGGGGGAGCGCTGGGGAGTGAAGACCCAGGTAGCGATGCTGGATCCCCACGACTCGAAAGAAACAGTCCTGCAGAAGTTCGAGGACGCCTTCACCCCCAACACCCGCATGGTTTTCGTCAGCCATGTTGAGTACTCCACTGGCATGCGTATGCCGGCGGAGGAACTCTGCCGTATGGCCCATGATCACGGGGCCCTGATTATGCTTGACGGGGCGCAAACCGGTGGGCACATCAAGCTGGACTCGGCCGCACAAAGCCTCGACTTCTACTCCATCCCCGGACAGAAGTGGGTGCTGGGCTACGAAGGCGTGGGAGCCCTGTACATCCGGCATGACCTCATTCCCCAAGTCCACCCGGCCCACACCGGAGGGCGGGCCCTGGTACCGCCGGTTACCCTCGACCATGTGGAGCCCAACCCCGCCGTCATGGACAAGTTCGTCGGAGGCTCGTCCAGCGTACCCTTGCAGGCCGCCTTCCTGGAGGCAGCCCGGTTCATTGAGTCCATCGGCGTGGAGAACATCGAAGTTCGCGATCTGGAGTTGGCGGAAGGGTTGAAGGCGCAGCTTAGGAGACTGCCGGGCGTGACGGTGCTGTCACCGGAGGACCCTGGATTATCGGCGGGGCTGGTATCCTTCAGCGTGGCGGGCTGGGAGCCCCGGGCGGTCGTGGAGCGCCTGTGGAGCAACCACCGCATCGTCGTGCGGCAAGTGCAGTACCCGGCGGCGGTTAGAGCGTCGCTCCACTTCTTCAACACTGAAGACGAAGTCGACCAACTAGCCGAGGCGGTGAAGGCGCTGGCATTGTCAATTACAGGGTAGAAGTGACCCACCCTGTTATCGCTTTGCCTGTCTTCCGCGCAGACCCGATAGTAACCAACTATTGACCAGACGGGAAATCCCTTATCCCGAATGACCGGCACAGTCCGCCGGGAGTATTCCTCTATGTACTGACGCCAATGCTCATCCCAACGTTGTGTCGTCACGCTAACCGTACCCCCGGGGCGTATTAACCTCCACCCCGGCAATTACTCCAACATAGCGGACGGGGGCCCGACAGGTTGGACCACTCGCTGCTACAGCTCTAGCATATCGGCAAGAAACCAGATGGCTTCAGGATTATTGCTGTGAGTGCGTAGAAGGCCGACCACTTCTTGGTGGGTGTAGTAACCCGGCTTAATATCTCCTGGATAGCTAGTCGCATGCTCATCGTAATCCGGAATTAATAGGACATTTTCATCCTCTTCCGGGAAAATCAAGGATTCTTGCATACACATCCTTTAGATCCCAAGTATTTGAGCCACGAATCCAGTTCTAGCATAGAAGGCCCGGGAAGTGCTGCCGTGCCCGGTCCCTTTGGTTCGGGGTTGAATGAGTTCGCCCATTTTTCCAGTAAGGGCCTCAAACCCGTTCGTTTTTATGGTTTCTCGCACTAGGTCATAGTCCGCTTTAACCTTGGTATAAGTACAGGGATTATCTAAGCCCGAATCCACCGATGGACAGGGATGGACGGCGTGAGGACAGCGGAAGGGGGTGAGGGAGTTACAGGCGCGATAATCCGGGCTGGAATTCGGGTAGATGGGAGGTTGGCGGCGGTCTGCAGGCGCTTTGGGGGGCGCCGATGTCGGCCTGCAGTGGCTGTGGCGAGCGAGATGGCGGGATAGGACACGGCAAGAGGCGCTCGCGGACTGGGCTGGCGCGAGTTTGCGGGGACGTTGGGTTGGCTGGCGGGTCAGTGGCGGACGGGCGCCGTCAGGCTGGGAGTGGAATGGCTCGCAGTCGGGCCAGGGCGCGGCTGAACTGCTCCTCCCAGGGCCAGCGCTTGGGAAGATGCAGGGTGATCCGGCGTGCCGAGCGGGTGAGCCGTCCGGCCAGGGCGAAGAACCGCCGCCGGAGGGTCTTGGTGGTCACGGTCCGCTCACCGAGGCCGATGCGGGCGGTCCAGCGGGCCAGGTTGTGGGCCATCACCTGTACCGCCAGCCAGGCGCCGTTGGCAGCGAAGCGGCCCGAGGGGAGATGGTTCAGCCCGACGCCGTACTTGAGGTCGCGTATCGCATTCTCGATCTCGGCGTGGCGGCGGTGGTCGGCCTCCAGTTCCAGGGTCTCTCCGTCCCGGTCGGTGATGAAGCCGTGATAGCTGTAGGTGGCGAAGAGAGCCAGTTGAGAACCGGGCGCCGGCTTCACCCGCCGGACGATGAGCCGCACCGGCGCGGCATCCGGCTCGCTCTGGAAGGGGGTGTAGGTGGTTTCGGCCACATCGGCGGCGCCGTCCATCCAGTAAGGAATCGGCGTCCAGGCATCTTCGGGTATCGCCTCGATGAGATTGTGCAGGCTTTTGTGCTGGCGGATGGTGATGGAGAAGCGGACGTCCATCCGGCGGCAGACGGCGGCCACGGCGTGGGTATAGAAGCCGCTGTCGGCCCGCATGGTGAGCTGCCCGCTGGCCCCGCCGCAGCGAACCCGTCCCACCGTCTCACGCAGGAAGTGGGCGGCGCCGCGGACGGTGTTGGACCGGCCCTCGCGCAGCCGGGCCATCAGCACGTCGCCGGTTCCGGCGGCGACGGCCAGCAGTGGGTGATAGCCCCGTGCACCGGTATAGCCGTGGTGGCGGGCGCCCTCCTTGGCCAGTCCGTAAGTCTCGCAGATCGTCGAATCAAGGTCGATGGTGAATGGCGCGTCGCCGGGTCCGGCCCCCGCCTGCCAGGCCCGGGCCAGCAGCTCGCGGCTCACCCGGTCCAACTGACGGACGTGGCCCCACCTGAAGCTGCGCAGGAAAGTGCCCAGGGTGGAGGGCGCCTTGACTACGCAGCCGAGAGCGCAGGCCGTCCTGCCAGTGCGCAACACATCGGCGTCGTCGATGCAGTCGCCGCCCGCCAGAGCGGAGGACACCAGCGTCATGATCTTGTCTCCGGTGTTGGCCCGGCCCGGCGCTTCGCCCAAGTCCAGGTGCTCCTGTACCAGTTCGGGCAGGCCCAGGCGCCGGGCCAGGGTGGCCGGAAGGAGCAGCCCAGCGTTGGTCACCAGGCGGTGGTCGTCGAAGGCGATACGGATGCGGTCGGGGTGGCGGCGTGGTAGCATCTATTGGGTGCTCCTTTTCTGGGACCGGTTTGCTGTTACAAAACCATTATCCCAGATTCAGAGGAGCACCCTTTGGCCACTTCAGGACGCTGACCCGACGCCCTCCTTCGGTGGATTCGGGCTAAGTCAAACTCTGCAACGGAATGCAGTGTAGTGTGGTTTTCTTCTTTGCTCTCGAAGACTCGCGCTACCACCAGAAGCTTCTTCATTTTGTTGTAGAGGTGGCTTTCTTCAAACTCTTTCTCGGCGACCTCTACCGAGTCAATCATGGTTAGCCACATTGTCTCTTTGGGGCGCAGTTCTCCGCTCTTAAGTTGCCGTAACGAGACGACTTTCAACTCCCAAGAACCAAAATTCGGTGCCCTAGACGAGTTTATCGGGAGGCCCAAGAACCGCTCTATCGTATGGCCTACCCAGCCCTTGTTGAGTTTGCCGTTTTTCCAAACTGTTACACCTTCAAGGTTTTCTGCTACTTCGCGTAGATTTCGACCTTCTAGGGTACTTATACGCCTCCGAGCTTCTGATCTCTCCATAGTCTTGCTCTCCCAACTTCAGCTTTCGTTCAAATAGCCTTCTTTGGTTACTTTGAACGGTAGGATTAAGATTAGCCGGAGACGGATCAGCCACGGCAGCAACTAAACGCTTGTGCGCTATCTCTAAGAAGTCCATCTCACGTTCAGAGCAAATAAATCGTCGCCCTAATTTCAACGCAGCTATTCCGGTTGTTCCAGAACCTACAAAGGGGTCAAACACCAGGTCGCCGGGATTTGTACTGGCACGAAGGCATCTTTCCACTAACGCCACCGGTTTCTGCGTCGGATGCTTACCATAGGTCTTTTCTTCCCGTCCAGCAGGAGGAATATTCCAGACGGTTTTCATTTGCTTCCCGCCGTTTTCTTCGCGCATTGTTTGATAATGGAAGGTATAGCGGTCTTTGCCACCTTTTTTTGCCTTCGTCGCCCAAAGAACGGTCTCGGTAGAATGAGTAAAACAGCGGCAGCCTAGGTTAGGTGGCGGGTTTGGTTTCTCCCAAGTGATGTCGTTAAGTATCCGAAAGCCGAGTTGGAGCATCGCCATACCTGTGCTCAGATATACGTGCAAAGTCCCCGTTACCCAAATAGTTCCCGCAGGCTTGAGGATTCTGTAACACTCGGCAAGCCAATTAATGTTGACCTCGTGATCTAACTCCACTCCGCGGCTGCGGTCCCAATCTCCCTTATTTACCTTTACCCTTTTTCCTGCTACACAGGTAAAGCCGTCATTGGACAGTAAGTAAGGTGGGTCAGTCCAAATACAATCTACGCTGTTATCAGGCAGAGAAGCCATGACTTTGAGGCCATCCCCGTGATAAACGCGTGACTGACTATCCTGAGATTCCCAAATTACTCCAGGTTCCAAGTCGTACATATCTCTTGCTCAACTCAGTTTGTTGATTCACACTACCACAATAAGGTAGCGGCCTAAGCGGCACCGATGTCTACCTCAATGGTACACACTTGAGGTTTTACCCCGGCATAAGGCGGTTCAAAATACAACTCTAACGCCTCCCGGAGGTTAGTGAGGGCTTCATCCTCTGTTTTGCCCTAGCTGGCTACGTCGACTTCCAGGCACTACGCTACCAGCCATTCGCCTTCTTGTTAGATGCTGGCGTTAAATGACTGTCTCAACGCTCTCTCCTCTTTCTTGGCTGAGCGGACCTATGCCGCCGGTCACGCCCCCAGCAACCGCACCACCTCGTCGCCTACCTGGGTGGTTGACGCCGTGCCGCCCAGATCGCCGGTTACCACCTTTCGTTCCTGAAGGCTGCGGGCTACCGCGGCGTCTATGCGGCGGGCTGATTCGTGCTCCCCAAAGTGGTCCAGCATCAGGGCCGTGGCTGAAATAGTGGCCAGGGGGTTGGCCAGGTTCTTGCCCGCGATGTCGAAAGCCGCCCCGTGGACTGACTCGAACATAGACGGGTGATCCCGCTCCGGGTTGATGTTGGCGCTGGCTGCCAGTCCCATGCTGCCGGTCACCACGGCGGCGATGTCCGATAGGATGTCACCAAACAGGTTGGACGCGACAATCACGTCAAAGTCCTCGGGCCAGCGCACCAAGTCCATAGAAGCCCGGTCCACCAGCAGCGACTCGGTGGCAATCTGGGGGTACTCCCGCGCCACATCCTCGAACACCTCGTCCCAGAACACCATGCTAAAGGCCAGGGCGTTGGACTTGGTGACCGAAGTGACCTTCTTCTTCCCGTTGCGCTGCACACAGTACTCGAAGGCCGCCCGGATGATGCGCTCGGTGCCCCGCCGGGTGAACACGCCCGTCTGGATTACGGTTTCGCTGGGTGTGCCCTCGTACAGCCGTCCGCCCACCGGCGCGTACTCGCCCTCGGTATTCTCGCGGAAAATTACCATATCCACCTGTCCCGCTTCCTTGCCGGTGATGGGAGACACCACCCCGGGATGCAGGTAGCAGGGGCGGATGGATATTGCCTGGTCGAAGGCGCGGCGCATGGGCAGCAGCAGGCCCTGGAGGGTGATGTGGTCGGGGATGTTGGGGTCGCCGACGGCGCCGAACAGGATGGCGTCGTGGGCTTGCAGCAGCTCCAATCCGTCCTCGGGCATCATTCGGCCGGTCTCGCGGTAGTAGGCCGACCCCCAGGGATATTCGGTGTAGCGGAAGACGGGGCCTCCCGGTGCGGCGGCAAGGGCGTCCAGCACCTTGCGGCCTTCGGCGACGACTTCGGGACCCACGCCGTCACCGGCGATGACGGCCAAGCTGTACTCAGGCATCTCTCTTTGTCCTCTCTCTAGCGGTTGGTTGACGGGGTTATGACCGGGGAGTTACGCAACCACCTGAACACCGCCGCTCATCATCCTGAAATGGTGGACCGCCTCGGCGTCGGCGAAGGCTTCCCGGGCCCGGCGGTAGGTGGACTTGCCCCGCCGCTGCCGGGCGTCCAGCAGCACCCCGATGACGGTGCCGCTATGGGCAACACAGACCCCCACCGCCCCCACGGTTTCAGCGAAGGCCGTTACCAGGGGAAGCTGCGGTTTCTCCAAAATTCGCTGGCTGGCGATGGAACTGATGGTTGCCCCTTGACCGACCAAGGCCGGGTTTCCTTCCCTGACGCCCCGGCGCACCAAGTCCAAGGCCCGGTTTGTCTCACTGTTGAGGGCCTCCCACTGGGAGCGGCGGTCCGTCCGGTTGAACTCCAGGGTGTCCACCGCCCCGCCGAAGTCCAGGGCGACAATCTCCATGGGCGGCGGCGGCCCCATTGCTTCAAATACCCGCCCTTCCCGGTGGTCGAACAGGACAATGCCGGGAAACATCACGCCGTCGCTGGGCTCTACCGACAGGGCCAGCCGGGCCACCACGTCGGGGGCCAACTCTTCCCCCAGGGCCAGCCCCGTGGCGGCGATGGCGGCGGCAACGTCGGCGCTGCTGCTGCCCATACCCTTGCTGCGGGGAATGGGGTTACTGACCTTTAGCGCCGCGCCCACGCCCGTCCGGCCCAGGTAGTCCAGCGCCGCTTGGACCGCAGCCCGGGATTTGGGACAGTCCTCGGGTCCGGAAACGCCGCCGTCATGGCGAATCTCAACGGTTACCCGGGAGTAGAAATCTACGGGACAGGTAACAAGGAAATGATGGCCGTCCAACATTCCCTGCACCAACTCACCGCAGACGCCGGGTGCCCGCACCGAGGACACGCCAGCGGGGCCTTCCGGCTCGTGCGCCAATCGGGAATTGTCGGATGGGGAAAAAGATTGTTCGTTCAAGCCAGCTCAAATCGGCCCAATACCTTGGCTGATTCCAGTAATCGAATTATGTCAGCGCGCCAGTATTAAGCCAATCTGTTCCATTCCTCCGCAGGAATGTCCTTCTCTATGATTGCTTCCACTTCCATCGGCATAAAACGCAACTAGGGGACTGAATAATCGCGATTTGAGGGTATCGCCAAACGGTGTCCTTGGAAAGCCATGAATTGGTGGAGAGCGCCCGAGAACGGGCCATCGAACCCCAATGCTCTTAACCGTCGGACAAAGTCCCGGCGCCTACAAGGATTCCACCGGTTCAAGAGTGGGCCCTTGGTTCAAATCTATGCCGGCCAGGATGGGGAGGGAATGGCCCAGTTTCAAACCCAGCAGAATCCAGTCTTCCAGGGTAGAACGCAACTCGTCGCTGCATTCGGGCAGGGTCGCTCCAAAGGCCAGAACTCCTTTGCACGGGGCTATGTGACCGGCGAAAGTCCCATCCTCCAACTCCTCACAAACTGCCAAAGCCAATGCCTGTTCCACATAGTCGGTAAGGATGAATCGGCCCGCCATAGGAAACCCCCCGTCCTCCTCTGTCATTTAGGCCATGTGTGGGCCATTATACACGGTTGTGGGTGCCTGCTCATGTGGCCCCCTGCCTGCCTTAATCTGCAACGGTATGCCGGCAACTACCAGGCAAACGTCATTGGCGGCCGCGGCGGCTCGCTGGTTGACCAGGCCCAGAAGGTCCTGGAAACGCCTCCCCAATTGGGTGGGGGCAACGAGGCTCAGCCCAACCTCGCTGCTGACTAGGACCATTTCCATCGAGGAGCAGCGGCCCATTTCCAGCAGAGTGTCCAGCCTGGACAGGGCCAGGGTCTCCAACTCCGGCGAGGGCATTGCCTCGTGTTCCAGCAGCAGGTTGCTTAGCCAAGTGTCTATTGAGTCCACCAACACGGCGCACTTCCCGCCGTCGTCCGGCAGCGCCGTTTCCAGTGCGGCGGCCGGGTTCAGCGGACCCTCCACCGTCACCCAATCGCCGGGGCGGGACTGCTGATGGCGGCGGATGCGTTGGGTGAACTCTTCGTCAACCGGCAGTCCGGTGGCCAGGTAAAAGACGGGCAGGCCAACCGCGCCAATCAGTCCCTCGGCGAAGGCGCTCTTGCCTGACCGGACACCGCCCAGGACCAGGGTTGGCCCGGCGGGGTTGGCAGCAGTCATGCTACGGCTGACCCGGCGTTTGGTCGAAGTCGTGGGACAAGCCGGTCATGTCGTAAACCAGACCCATGTCCAGGCTGCCGCGCACCCACTCGGCCAGCTTGTCATATTCCTGGTCCAGCACCAGCTCTTGGGATGCGTCCGGCAGGGTGACACCCTTGCGGCGGGCCAGTTCTTGCAGGACGGCCATCCGCACCGGGACATTGTGGAACAGTCCGTGGATGTAGGTGCCCAGAACCCGGCCCTGGGAATCGGCGGCGCCGTCATACTGGTCTGCGTCGCCTACCGGGACGTCGGACCGGTCAACCACCCGGAAGGGATGGTCAACGCCTTCCCCGGTGGTGCGGCCCATGTGGATTTCGTAGCCGGTGATGGACGTGCCCTGCGCTCCCCCTACCAGTCCTGTGTTGGCGGCGACGGTGGCGGTAATGCGGTGGGTCTCCTTGGAGCCGGCGAACACAGTGGTGAGGGGCAGCAGCCCGAGGCCGTCGGTTTCCCGTTGGGACGACTCGATGCCTTCCGGGTCGTAAATCTTGGCGCCCAGCATTTGGTAACCGCCGCAAATGCCGATGATGGCCTTGCCGCGTTGGTGCAGGCTCTTGATCGCCGAGTTCAACCCCTGGCGTTCCATCCACATGAAGTCTGGAATGGTGGTCTTGCTTCCCGGCAGAATCACCAGGTCCGGGTCTCCCAGTTCCTCAGGCGACTGCACGTACCGCAACCCAACCCCGGCCTGCCGCCGCAGGGGATCAAAGTCGTCGAAGTTGGAGATGTGGGGAATCTGAATCACGGCCAGGTCCAGCACGGCGTTGGATTGAGACCGCGCCGGCAGGTCCAGTGCCACCGAGTCCTCTTCGGGAATGTGAATGTCCCGGAAATGATGCACCACGCCGACGACCGGGATGCCGGTGCGCCGCTCCAGCCAGGTCAGGCCGTCGGTCAGCAGGCTTTCATCGCCCCGGAACTTGTTAATCAGGAACCCCTTGACCGTTTCCCGTTCCTCGGGTTCCAGCAGTTCCATTGTGCCGACCAGGGCAGCAAACACTCCGCCCCGGTCTATGTCGCCGCAGAGCAGCACCGGAGCGTTGGCGTGGCGGGCGACGCGCATATTGACGATTTCGTTAGCCTTGAGGTTGATTTCCGCCGGGCTGCCGGCCCCCTCGATGACCACTATGTCATACTCATTGCGCAGAGTGTCCAGGGAAGTATGCACCGACTCCCAAAGCTGGGGCTTCAGGGCGAAGTAGTCCCGCGCCTGCGCTGAGTGGAGCGGGCGGCCCATGAGCACCACCTGAGAGGTGTGGTCAGCCTCGGGCTTCAGCAGCACCGGGTTCATCTCAACCCGGGCCTCGACGCCGGCCGCCTCGGCCTGTACCGCCTGCGCCCGGCCAATTTCTCCCCCGTCGGCGGTCACGTAGGAGTTGTTGGACATATTCTGGGCCTTGAACGGCGCTACCCGGAACCCGTCCTGCCGGAAGATGCGGCACAGGGCTGAGACGAGGACGCTCTTGCCGACGTGGGAGGCGGTGCCCTGCACCATTAGCACTCGCCCGGTCAAGACGCGGCCTCCACAACCGCAGCGTTCAGGTGCCCGGTGTCGTTGTACAGGTGCATGACGGTGTTATCGGGATAGGTGTAAATCACGGAAAGGGCACAGTTGTGCATGACAAACTTCCAGTTGGCCTCCAGGGGCAGGTCCATCAACGCCACGAGCAGGGACCTCAGAGAGCCGCCATGCCCGACGACCAGCACCGTGTCGTCCATGTGGCGCTCCAGCAGTTGTTCGGCAAATCCGGCCAAGCGCGCGCTGGTCTCGCGGATGGTCTCGCCGCCGTCGGGGGCGAAGTCCAGGTCGTTGACCAGCGACGCCTGATATTGTTCGGGGAACTGGCGGGCGTACTGATGCACCGTCAGTCCTTCAAAGACCCCTTTCTGGTACTCCCTCAGCAGGGGCGTGGCCTGCAAGGGCGTCTTGGCTTCGCCCAGGATTATTTCGGCGGTTTCCCTGGTGCGGCTCAGGTCGCTGGAATAAGCGGCATCAAAGGCGTAACCCTGGAGCCGCCGGGCTACGGCGCGGGCCTGCTGCCGGCCCTGGTCAGAGAGAGCGATGTCCGAATGGCCCTGGATCCGGCCCTGAGCGTTCCATTCGGTCTCGCCGTGGCGGACAATGTACAACTTTCCCATGAATCACTTCACCCCTGACAATTCGGCGGTCAGCAACCGCTATCATCCGTTGGCCCGCAACCCGGCCATTGCCTCGGCCAGCCGTTGGCAGTCTGATTCGGCGCGGATACCGATACGGATGCACTGCGGCAGCCCGAAGGACCCGCAGTCCCGGACGACCAGACCATGCCGGAGCAGTTGCTCCCGCATCATCGTACCATTACCGACTTCAACCAGCAAAAAATTAGCGGCGGAGGGGAGAACGGTGTAGCCGGAAGCGGTAAGCCGGTCAACCAACAACTGCTTGCTCCGGTTGACCGCATCCCGGGCCCGTTCCAGGTAGCCATCATCGGCCAGGGCACACAGACCGGCGGCCTGGGCCAGGCTGTTGACGCTCCAGTCGGGTTGGAAGGACGCCAACCGAGCGATGGTTTCCTCGTGGGCCACGGCATACCCGAGCCGAAGGCCGGTCAGCGCGTAGTCCTTGGTCATGGAGCGCAGCGCCACCACCGGCCCGGCATCCGTCAGCGGGAGCGAATTCCAAGGCTCGGTGACGAAGTTGACGTAGGCTTCGTCCAACACCAGCAGCCCCCCGGCTTCCCCGGCGGCGTCGGCCAGTACGCGGATGTCATCTTCCGGAAAGTAGACTCCGGTGGGATTGTTGGGGTTGCACACGAAGGTCAACCCGGCCCGCTGCAGGACGATGTGCCGCCGGATTTCGTCAATACCCCAGGAAAACACCTGGGGTAATTCCGGGGTAAAGCGGGCGTTGCAGTTGAAGATGTTGGCCCCGGCCAACCGGCAGGCGCCCAAGTATTCGCCATAAGTCGGGGTCAGGAGCAAAGCAGTTTCGGAGGCGGACCCGGCCCGGGGAGTCAGGTAGGCCCGGGTCAGCAGGTGAATGATTTCGGTGCTGCCGTTGCCCACGAGGATGCGTTGGGGTGATACGTTGAGTTGGGCGGCCAGGGCCTCCCGCAACGCCAGGTTTTCCGGGTCCGGGTAGGTGGTCAGGTCCACCTGCCGCAGGGCATCCCAAAGTCCCGCCGGCGTGCCCAGCGGACTGATGCTGGCGCTGAAATCCAGGACCTGCGACGGGTCCAGCCCCAGGGCCCGCAGTTCCGCCGGGCGGATGCTGCCATGCACTGGCCGGCTGAAACCGGAGTTGACTAGAGGGTTGGAATCGAGGGCGGACTGTTCCATCAACTGTTTACACTCATCAAACCGTTAGTTCCGAGGGACCAACACAACTACGGCCAATCCGTTCGTCCTGAGGTCCTCGAAGGAATTCTTCACAGGTTTAGCCAAGTCATCAGGACGATGATTCCCGCCGCAACCATCCCCGCCTGTGCTGTGACCCAGTACATGGTCTGCACCGCGCGGGAAATGTCCTGCGGCTCAACCGGACGGGTCGCGTCGCCCAGCCGGTAATGCCCGGTCTTTTCCAGCGCCACACCCAAAGCTCCGGCCATCCCGCTCATGGTCCAACCCGCGTTGGGGCTTTCCGTCCTGGCATGGTCCCGCCACATAATCCGCCAGGCCGAAGCCGCAGTTTGCCCCGGAACCATCAGGCTGGCAACAACCAGGAACAGGGCGGTGAGACGGGCCGGGACCAGGTTCACCAGGTCGTCCAGGCGGGCAGACGCCTTGCCCAAGTATTCATAACGCCCGTGATAGCCTATCATGCTGTCCAGGGTATTGACAGCCCGGTACGCCGCCGCCCCCGGCAAGCCAAACAGGGCAAAAGCCAGCAGAGGCCCGACCAGACTGTCGGTCAGGTTTTCCGAGACCGACTCCACCGCGGCCGCCGTGGCCTCTTCCGCGGTAAGAGAGGACGGGTCCCGGCTGACCAGCGCCGGCATACCGGCCCGCACGGCGGCAATGTCGTTTTTCAGCAGAGAAGAGCGTATCCCCGCCGCCGCCCGGTGCAGCATCCGCACCGCGAAGGTGGTCTTCAGCAGCAGCGCTCCCCCGGCGATGTAGGCTATCGGGTGGACGGCGTTCAAGCCCTGCACGGCTCCATAAGCGGCCAGTCCCCACAGCGCGGGAATAAACAGCGCGACGGCCCCGCCGTAAACCAATTGTCCGCCGTGCGACTTGGGAGCAGCCTTCTCCGCCCAGCCGATGGTCTTGCCCATCCAAACCGTGGGATGAAAACGGTTGGGCAACTCCCCGCAGACCAGGTCCAGGACGAGGGCCAACCCCAAGACCGCCAGATCGGCGGGTATGCCGTTCATCGCTTTGCCGCCGCAATCAAGCCATCCACCGCCTTGTAGCCGGGAAACGAAAAATTATCCGTCCCGAATGCCTGTCGAAGCGCCCCCTTATCCAGGGGGTTTGGGGGATGAATCCCCCAACGTAGCCCACTCTCCCGTTCGGCCTGAGCCTGCCAAAGGGTCGTCGGCCTGCGGTTTTACAAGCCCACCACGAACATATCCCCCGCAACTTCAGAGAATGAAAATGCCCGGTCATTCATCCAAGTGCCATTAGTCAAAACCAAGCGTCAAACCCGCCCAGCAATGACGGCAGCGGTTCCAGGATGCCCAGAGGCAGCAATGCCACGGCAGCAATGAGCGTGACCACCTCGACAATCTCGTTGGTGGCGCCGTAGGTGTCGCCAGTGAGTCCGCCCAGCATCCGGGCCATGCCGGCTCCCAGCAACCACGCCAGCAGCGACGCTCCCACCAGCAGAACTGCCCCGCCGATGCCGCCGGCCACCACCGCAACCGCAACCACCGTCACCGCAGCCACGCCGGTGGAAACCTTGCCGCCGCCCTGATGCAGCGGACTCCCCAATCCTTGCCTCCGCACATAGGAAAATGCGCCCAGTTGCAACACCATAGCCCACCGGCCCAGCGGCGGAAACAGGACCAGCGCCCATTCTTTTCCCGGAACATCCAGCGAAAGCAGGGACACCAATGCCCCGTACTTGAGCAGCAGCAAGCTGACCGCTCCCAGCACCGCAAAGGCTCCCACGTGAGAGTCCCGCATAATCTCCAGGCGGCGCTCTGGCGTGTACCCTCCGAAGAGGCCGTCGCACACGTCCATCAGGCCGTCCAGATGCAGGCCGCGGGTGGCGACGGCCAACACCGCCACCAACAGGGCCGCGGTCAACGCAGGGGGGAAGACTTGCCCCGCTGCCTTGGCAACTCCTACCAGCAGCAGGCCCAGCAGCAGGCCGACCAGAGGATACCAGGCGCGGGCGCTGCTTATCTGCTGCTGCGTCGGGTTGCGGCTCCCCAGCGTGGGAAACAGGGTCAGGAAACCCAGGGCCGCCCAGAAAGCCGACAGGGTCAGTCTCCTTCGTCGTCTTCGCGCTCGGAAACCCCGGCCTCGGCGAAGGTGGCCATCTCTGCCAGGCACTTGGCGGCAGCCTCGACGAGGTGCATGGCCAGCGCCGCACCGGTGCCTTCGCCGAGGCGCATATTCATGGACAGCAGGGGCGTCAACCCCATGGCATCCAGCCCCACGCGGTGACCGGGCTCGACCGATTGATGCGAGGCGATGAAGTACCGGGCAGCAGTTGGGGACAGGAGCCAGGCGATTAACGCCGCCGCCCCGGAAATAAAGCCGTCCACCAGCACCGGGCGGCGTCCCGCGGCGGTACCCAGCATCGCACCGGCCAGCACTCCGATTTCAAACCCGCCCACCTTGGTCAGAACGTCGAGGCCGTCTTTGGAGTCGGGCGAGTTCACCGCGATGGACCGGCGGATGACCTCGATTTTTTGGGCCAGCCCCGGGTCATCCACACCGGTGCCGCGGCCGGTGGTAATTTCCGGGTCCGTCCCGGTCACCACCGCGGTTATCGCGCTGGAAGGGGTGGTGTTGCCGATGCCCATGTCGCCGCAAGCGATGAGGTCTGCGCCCCCGGCAATTTGCTCCCGGGCGGCGTCAATGCCAATTTCCAGGCATTGAATAGCCTGCTCCCGGGTCATGGCCGGCCCGACGGCCATGTTGGCGGTGCCCCGGGCCACCTTGACCGAGCGGAGCAGGGGGTGGGGGGGAATATCGGCGGCGACTCCGGCGTCCAGAATCACAATCTCGGCGCCGGCGTGACGGGCCAGGACGTTGATAGCTGCGCCGCCGCCGAGGAAGTTCAGCACCATCTGGGGTGTGACTTCCTGGGGGTAGGCGCTGACGCCCTCGGCCACCACGCCGTGGTCTCCAGCGGCAAGTATGACCGCCTTGCGCCGGATTTCAGGGATGGTCTCCCCGAACATACCGGCCAGGGCAATGGATATTTCCTCCAGCCGGCCCAGGCTGCCCGGGGGCTTGGTCAAGGTGTCCTGCCGGGCCCGGGCGGTGGCCATTGCATCCTCGTTCAGCGGCCCAATGGCCTCCAGGGTCGCGTCCAACAGCGGCGAAATCGGCA
The DNA here is from genome assembly GCA_965262735.1 of Dehalococcoidia bacterium. GTDB lineage: Bacteria > Chloroflexota > Dehalococcoidia > Lucifugimonadales > UBA3495 > CATOSK01. The sequence goes on from CBDHFS010000002.1 coordinate 2,646,622, forward strand.
TGGCAACTCCTTCAAGCGGGGGGCGGCGCCGGCCCCGGTCGGAATGTTTCAGTAACTGTTCAGAGTTGGTGGGGTAAATTGGTTTCAGCCAATGCTTTCAGGCAACTGCCAATTTTTCCAAGGGGTTTGGGGGATGAATCCCCCAACGTAACCCAACCCCCATATTCCGCCATGGGCCATTCCCCTCCCCTCGACCCTGAACAGTTACATGTTTCAAGGCTAGGGGTCAATTAGCGGCAACGGCCCGGGGATGACTCGGATTCTGCTCGGCCCAACGATGACCAAAGACCCGGGCAGGTCAGCATCATCAATCTCATTGAACAACCGTTCCAACGCGGCTGTTGCGACCTCTATCGAGGGGGTAGCCGGGGTTTGCCTCACTCTCAGACGTATCAAACCGTGATGCCGGGTCACAGGAAACTCTTGACCATCGGCGAATCTGACGTCGAATGTGATTATCAGGAACTTGTTCTCTTGTGCCCAAGCAAAAATATCCGAGTCTGGGCTACCCCTCAGCCCAACATCGAAAACGTGCACGACGTCCCAACCCGACCTTCTTTCCCGGAGCCAATCCAAGACTGCCTCGGGCATATTTTCGTCAATTAACGCCCGGATTCCAGGTTGAGGTCTAATTGCCGCCAATCACCCGCTCATCCTGGGCATAGACACGGGAAAACTCCAGAGCGGCTTCCACATCCTCCCTGCTTATCCAGTGGAACCCGTGCAAGATTTTGTCGGTAGTGTCCCCGCCCCAATACATTCCCAGAAGCCCTCCCACCATGATTCGGGTGCCGCGAATCGTGGGTGTTCCGCTACAAATTCGCGGGTCGGATACTATGCGGTCGGACACCCAATCAGAGGGTTTTTGGTGGTGGGGGAGACTCTGGCCGTTTTCGGACGCCGGGTTCCCCAGGACCACAAAGGTGCGATGGCCCCATCCCTTGCCCGAATTGGCGTACCAGAGGCCCAACTCAGGCAGCTTGATGAGACAAGCGGCCACAAATCGGTTGTGAGGACCATCCATCCCGCCGACGCCGACGCTGGCTAGACGCTCCCAAACCCTGCGGAAGTGCGTCTTGCCGACCAACCGCCCGGTGGCGCCTGCCTCGGGTTCCTCCGCCGCAGGGTCCAATGAGCGTCTCAGAACACCCTTGTCGGAGACCTTTACGATTTGGTACTTGTAGCGCTTGCGGTGGGCGGCAGTGGTCACCGCCTCGTTTTCCAGGCGGGGAAGCAGCTTCCAAACCTCTTCAAAAGCCATTGCCGGCGAGTCATACGCCGGAGAATCTATTGCCGATTCGTTGACGTCCAGCATCCTTACTCGGCGATGGTTAAAACTCGATGCCGGGTTGGGCCTTGATGCCGTTGTGATAGGGGTGCTTGACCACGTTCATCTCGGTAACCAGGTCGGCGAACTCCACCAGTCCTTCCGGGGCGTGTCTGCCCGTGATGATGACGTGCTGCATCTCGGGGCGGTCTTGCAAGACCTGGACCACGTCTTCAACGGGAATCCAGCCGTAGTGCATGGGATAGGTGAACTCGTCCAGGATTACCACGTCGTAACCGCCGGTGGCGATTACCTCCTTGGCGTCTTCCCAAAGAGCGCGGGCCAAGTCGGCGCTCTGGTCCAGGTCTTGAGACCGCCAGGTGAACCCGTCGCCCATTGCCCGGATGGTCACGCCAATCTTTTGGGCGGCGCGCTGCTCCCCAAAGTTGGCGGTGGTGTGCTTAATGAACTGAAGCATCACCACCTTCATGTCCCGTCCCCAGGCCCGGAAAAGTACGCCCATAGCAGCGGTGGTCTTGCCCTTGCCGTTCCCGGTGTTGACTATTACCAGTCCTTTGTTGATGCGCGGCCCCTTGACCGACTGGGGGCCGGGTTCGGAGGATTGGGTGGGATATTGGCTGCTCATGTTGAACTCCTTAGTTGGGGTGGGGCCGCATTGGTAAACGCGGTGTTAAACGCAGCGATTCGGGCGGGCGCCGCTGACGACTTGCCCCAGTGGGCGGGGTTAGGGCCGGCGGGCGCAGACTTCCACGAACCGACGGGCCAGCGACGGCTTGCTGCCCAGGTGGATGTGGATATATGAAGCCCACACGCTGCCTGCCCGGAACCCTTCCAGCCGCCCTTCCTGGTCCAAAACGCTGTAGACCGACTGGCTGGAATCGGGGGGCTGTTCCAGTACCGACCAATGGAACTCATGGCCGCGCACCCGCTCTCCCTGCCGCAGCAACGGGCTGTCGCCGCGGGACTCGACCTCCCGGTAACCCAGATGGAGCCGGCGCCCGTCCATCGTCGAGACCACGGGGATGGCGCCCACCATGGGAAATTGAGCGCCTTCCAAGTCGGAAAGGCTTTGGCCCAAGTACATCAGGCCCCCGCACTCGGCATAGACCGGCAGGTTGCGGCTGACCGCTTCCTTCATCGCGCCAATCATGGCGGAGTTTTCCGAGAGCTCCCGGGCGAACATCTCGGGGAAACCGCCCCCAATATATATGCCGCCGACTCCTTCGGGCAAGGCTGTGTCGGTCAGGGGGCTAAAAGGAGCCAACTCCGCGCCCCAGGCTTCCAGCAAATCCAGCGAATCTTGATAATAAAAGCTGAATGCCTGGTCCCGAGCAACGGCGATTCTGGCCACCTTGGGCCGGGGTTCGGCGGGGAAAACCTTGGGAACTTCCGAGCCGGACTCGGGCGCAGAGGCGTCAGGCTGCTGAGCGGTGGCCGCCATTTCCAGTATCCGCTCCAGATCAATGGTCTCTTCCACCTGGCCGATTATTGCGTCGTACCATTCCCGCACGACCGTACCTTCCACGGTGGGAATTAAGCCCAGGTGACGCTCCGGCTGCACCAACTCTTCCCGGCGGGGCAGGTATCCCAAGACCGGCAGGCCGGTGGTGGCCTCGATCTGGGGTTGGCAGAACTCCAAATGCCGAGGACCGCCGACGCCGTTGAGGATGACGCCCGCGATGCGCAGGTCCGGGTCGAAACGCTGATAGCCCAGCACCTCGGCGGCAACGCTGCGGGCCACCTTGGAAGCGTCGGCCACCAGGATAACGGGGGCGCCCAGCAGCTTGGCCAATTGAGCGGTGGAGCCTTCTTCGTTCAGGCTGGAGTGCCCGTCGAACACCCCCATCACACCTTCCACGACGGAAATCTGGCCCAGGGAACTGGCCCGGTGGAAAAGCTCGGACACCGTAGCATGGGGGAGCATCCAGGTATCCAGGTTGCGCGACGGCTTGTCGCAGGCCAGTTGGTGGTAGGAAGGGTCAATGTAGTCCGGGCCGGCCTTGAAAGGCTGGACCCGATACCCACGCCGGGTCAACGCTCCCATGATGCCGGTGGCGATGGTGGTCTTTCCCACCCCGCTGCGAACCCCTGCGATTACCACAGCGTCGGTCACGATTGGACCACCCGTGGCGTGGCAGCGCAACAGCAATGGGCCAACCGTCCCCTTGCCGAGGCTGGAAGCGGCGGTAATTGGAGCGGGGCTCGAACGCTTGGGCTCAACACAATAGCCACGGGTTACCCGTTGACCTGCACGGTATCGCCGTACTTCTCCAACAGGTGCAGGAACAGGTCGTGGCGGGGTTGGTTGGTATCGTCGTCGTCCGACTTGCGCAGGTAGATGCGCAGCACCGGCTCCAGGTTTTCATCCTTGAACCAAACTGAGTAGCTGGGAAGGTCGCGCTCGTTCATCTGATGGATGAACTGGACCTCCCTCACCTGGCCCAGGTTCAGATGCAGATGGGTTCCGTCTGGGGCCATGAAGGTAACAATCTCCCCCGTTTCGGTGAAACGCAGGTCGTCCAGCATCATGTAGACTTCGGCCGTGCTGGCGGTGTTGGACACCATCAACACCACCTCGTTGAACCCCACGTCGTTCGTCCCAGTTTGGCATTCTTCCAGCATTTGCCGAAGCATCAGTGGACCTCCCTGCCGTCTTTTGTGCGCCTATTATCTTTGCTAACCGCCCGCTGCGCAAGGTTGGGTGGTGGTTCTCCGCAGCGGGGCGGCGCGGAGTTCGATGCTAATTGCCCCGCTGCGCAAGGTTGGGTGGTGGTTCTCCGCAGCGGGGCAGCGCGGAGTCCGACGCTAATCGGGTCAGGAATGCTACTCCATCGGAAGGTTATCCAGGATTAAATGGTCGAGTTCTACCGGAATCCGGTGGAAGTCCACAGCTCCCCGGCGGGAAATTACCGCCATTCCTTCCACCGAGCCATACAAAACCTTGCCGCCGCCGTTCCTGGGGGATACGTCTATTCGGGGGCCGTAGGTACAGCCGAAGATGCACCGGCAATGGGACACCTGTACCCGGTCGGTCCATTCGTTGTCCTGGACGGTCTCCATCAGCGCGGTCAACAATTCACCGCCGTCCCTCCCGGAGTCATCCTGCTGATGGGCGCAATGGCGAGGGTCGGTGCAAACTACGATATGCAACTCGTACTGGGGCATCGGCAAAGGCACTCGATATTTTGGGACAGAAACTTTGGGACGATACTTTGGGATGAAACCTTACGAGATAAGGATTGGCGGGAAATGACCGGTGATTCCAGCCACGGCCCGGAATTTCCGGGCCATGGCCGATACCGAGGAGGAGGAACGGCATCGGCCCACCGTTTCCACCGACCATCTCCGCCAAAGGAACACCCAAAAGATGGTTGGAAGTTCGAACAAGGGCGGACAACAAAAAACCCGATCCTTCGATCGGGCCGGGTGATGCCGGTGGCGAGGCCGATTGCCAGCACCCCCATTCCGCGAAGGGTATCAAGTCAACGCCTAGAGGCAGGTCTCCTGACTTCTGGCTGCTGTCAATCACCCTCCAGTCTTCCCAGCCCCAAAGGGCCAGTGACCCGGTGCAACACCGGATGAGGGTAATCTCGCCAGTTACAGTGGCGGGACCGCGCCGGATTTTCACCGGCTTCCCTTTTCAGCCCCCGAATGGGGCCACCTACAGGCAGTTCTCGGTTGTTAAAACGACCACTGAAGCGAGGCGCTTAGCACTTCAACTCACTTCCGATGGACTGCCTCTATGTTACAGCCCTCGGGCCAAGCCGTCAACAGCTTTCTTGACACCCAATTTGCCGCGGGATACCGTAAGTGCTTGGGCCGTCTTTTGGAAGGCCCGGGTATGGCCCCGCCGGCGACAGCGGTGATGCTGGCATCCGGCTGGCCGCACCAAGGCCGAATGGCACCAACGCTAGGAGAAAGTTATGCCTACTTACACTTACACCTACGACCACATCCACGTCCGCACCAAGGACCCGGAAGGGATGGCCGGTTTCTTCGAAACCATGTTCGGCGCCAAGGTGCTGCACCTGATCCAGAGCGACGGCGCGCCCCGGGTGGACCTGGACATCAATGGGTTGGCCATCTTCATCGCCACCGTCCCGCCGGAAGAGCACATGGACTCGAACCCCCGCGACCCCCACCTGGGCTTGGACCACTTCGGGTTCCGCGTCGACGACCTGGACGGCGCCGTGGACGACCTGAAGAGCAAGGGCGCCGACATCTGCGTTGAACCGCGCACCATTCGCCCCGGCGTCCGCATCGCCTTCGTCCGCGGCCCAGATGACGTGCGCATCGAGCTGCTGCAACGCGACGGTTCCGGGTTGATGGAGCATTAGACCGCCAATGGAGTTAAACCGGTGACGGTTTAACCTAAACTGCCCGCTCATTGCCCGTTTCACGAACCATGAGCGGGCAGTTTTCGGCTAAGGTCGGATGGGCGGGGTGCTGGTATGCTTAGACCGTTCGATTCCCCCGTAAAACTAACAACTGACAATTTGCCGTTGACAACCTGCCCCAGGCTTGGATAAATTCGGGAGGAAAAAACGCAAGGAGAGAGCTTTATGGCTCAATCAAGAATTGAATGGGACGACCAACCAACGCAAATCAAGATTAAGCTCAAGCCGGAGCAGGTCAAGAAAACCATCGTGGCCCACGATATGGCAATCATCATGGACATTGGAGGAGCCCGGTACGAAGCTCTGGTGCCTACGCACACTCTGGGAGAAGGCAACAGCTACGTTCCCGCTGCCAAAGTGGGCCGAAGAGGTGACAAGGTGGTTTTGTTCTTTCCGGTCAGCAATGACGGACGCCCTTGCTGGCAAATCCCGGAAGCAGACCTTGAACCCCTTCTGATAACGTAACCTGGCAATTAACGTAACCTGGCGATTTGGCCAACACTTCTGAAATTGGGGAGAATAGTTCATGCTGTTGTCACGGGAAGATATCCAAGCGGCAATTGAGTTGGGTCAATTGCTGGTTGACCCCTTCGACCTTGATGACGGCAACATACAACCTTCTTCCATAGACCTACGGCTGGATTCCACTCTAAAGATACAAAGCGCCACCCCCGTTGGTGGCATTACTCTTGAACCGGAGTCCCTGGACATCCAAGACCTGCTGGACCGTTTCACTGACCAGGTGGATATATCGGGCAATCGATCCTGGCGCCTAGAACCATTCCGATTTGTAATCGGGACGACCTTGGAAACCGTTGGCCTGCCTCTCCATTTGGCCGGGAGGGTAGAGGGGCGGAGCAGTCTGGCCCGTCTGGGCATAGGCGTACACATCACTGCCCCCAAGATAGACCCAGGCTTCCGCAACAAGATAACCCTGGAAATTCATAACTTGGGTCCGTGGACCATCGCGCTAAGGGGTGGAATGCCTATATGCACTCTCATGGTGGAGCAGTTAAGCCGAGCAGTAAGAGAAGGTTACTCCGGGGTCTTCCAAGGCCGGTGAGAAACCCCTCACATATACCAACCAACCCAAGATGTTTCTTCTATGACATATACCGGTAGTGCGCCGGACATCGCCCCAGCGCCTAACCCCCGCCCCCGCATCATCCGGCCCGGCGGGAACTGAAAAGCCAGCCGAGCGCCCCTGAGACAATGCCTACTAACCCCAGCACCACCAGCACCCAACCCAGGACGTCAATCAGCGCCGCGATGACCGGCGACAGCAGAATCACGCCCAGAGTCAGCAGCAGTATGCCGCAACCGACGGCCCCCTTGGGGCCGCTGGTGTCGTAGGTATACCGCAACGTGGAAGACTTACCCGGAACCCTCTCCAGGCGACAGGGTGTAGATGGCTTCTTGCTCGACGACCCGCTGTTCTTGCCGCAGCTTGGCCAAGTGCGTGCGGACGTTGCGGGCGGCGGCTTCCCGCAGGTTCTTGCGCAGGTTCCTGGGGTAGACGGCAGAGACGATTTCGCCGACGGTGTTGGCCCCCCCGGTCATGGCAGCCAGCACCTGGTCTTCCCTGCCCTGCCGGTGGGCGATTTGCTGCTGGATGCGGTGCTCCCCCCGAAGGATGGTATCGCCGTGGCCCGGACATACTACCTGGGGCCGGGTCTGGGCCATCCGCCCCAATGAAGCCAGGTACGGCTTCAAGTCCCGGACGCTGGAAGAGGAGTTGCCCAGCAGGTTGTCGCCGCTGAACAGCACCCGGTCGGGCCGCAGAAAGTAGCAAACGTGGTCTTCTTCGTGGCCCGGCGTAAACAGGGGACGCAAAGTCGCTCCGCCGCCGGTGGTCAACACCTCGCTGGCCTTTAACGGTTCCACCGAGTCGTCGCCCAGTATGTGTTGCAGCCGGGGCGCCAGCTTGGGGTGGCAGCGGACCGGGCAGTCCATCACTTCCTGCAAACGGTCAAGCCCCCCAATGTGGTCGCCGTGCCCGTGGGAGATGAGGATGGCCGACATATTCGGTCGGCCCAGCTCTTCGTAGTAGGCCAGAATTTGCCGGGTCCAGGACCGGTACGGCTCCCCGGAGTCAATCATCACCATGCGGTCGTTGGGGTCGCCGACGAAGTAGATTTGCGTGCCCCCGGGGTGCATGGCGCCAAAGGTGTTCTGGTTCTCCTCGATGTGGGTGCTGTAAACGTGCTCGGTAATCTGCACTGCTCGACCTCGCAAGCTGAGCGTCTGCCGTTAGTGGGCTGGGTGAAGCGATGTTAGACCGGGGCCTTGCCGGCCGTCAATCCCGTCCCGAATCCTGTAACAGTTCAGACTTGGTGAGATGAATTGGTTTCAGCCAACTGCGACTTTTTTCAGGGGGTTTGGGGGATGAATCCCCCAACGTAACCCAACCCCCATATTCCGCCATAAGCCACTCCGTTCCCCTCAACCCAGAACAGTTACGTGATCCTCGGCGACCCGGAGGACTGCATCACCGAGCTGGAAAAGTACCGTGAACTGGGCATGGCCTGCGGCAGCTTCCGCATGATGTGGCCTGGGATGGAACTGCGGGAAGGGCTGCGCAACATGGAGCTGTTTGCCAACCGGGTGATGCCGCATTTGCGGTAGTCCCCCGGCATGGCTGACGGCTTACCCGTTGGTTGACCCGGTTCGTAGGACAGTTTGGTGTCCGCCTCGAATTTTACCGTCCTGCTCGATAGGCTTCCCTCGATTCCCCCGGCGCCGGCAGGAGGACGTCGGACCAGAGGATGTTCCAGATTGCCGCCGCTCTGTTGGCGTTGGCCGAAACACCCCTGCGTCGCCTGAGCATACTTGAGTGTGTCCCGAGCAGGGCTTTTAGACGCCGCCCAGACCTTCGATAATCTTCGGCAAATCCCGGTTGAACTCTCCCTTGCTCATGGCGGCGTTGCAGCCCAGGGTCCGGGCCTGTTCCAGGGTTTCGGTGTTCTCGTGGGGGCCGAAGGCAATCATGCGCACCCCGGCATCCTTGGCGCGGACTCCGGCCACCACCGCCGTCCACACGGACTCATCGCCCTCCAGGTCCACCAATACCAGCGCCGGCGGCTGCCGGTTGTAATGCCGCCAGAACGCCGCCTCGTTGGTGGCGCGCAGGGTTTCGTGTCCCTGGGGTTCGGCCAGCGTTTCCAGGTGGCCCAGAAAGTACAGGTTCTGACCCACTAACACAATCGTTTGACCTTCGGACATTTATCCCCCCTTCAGGCGGCTTCCCAGCAGGTTGATGGCCGCGCGGGCGGCGCCGTGCTTGTTCTCGTCCCGGTCTCCATTGACCCGAATCTCGATGGCGGCGTCCTCGCCTTCCTTGCATGACAGGCCAATCCAGAAAGTGCCGATGGGCAGGCCCGAGTGGCCCCCCGCGGGGCCGGTGACGCCGGTGGTGGAAATGCCGAAGTCGGCGCCGACCAGCTCCCGCACCCCCTGGGCCATGGCAATGGCCATCTCCCGGCTCACCGACCCCTTCTCGGCGTACAGCTCATCGGTGACCCCCAAGATGCTCTGCTTGAGACCGCCGGTGTAGGCGATGACCCCGCCGGGAAAGAACTGGGATGCGCCGGGGATGGTTCCCAAAAGATAGCCCACCAGTCCGCAGGTGCAGGCTTCGGCCACCGAGACCGTTTTTTGCTCCCGCAGCAGAATATCGGCAACTTCCTGTATCTCCATCTAACAACTCCTTGTACTCAACGGTTTGGTAATCAACGGTTTGGGCGGGACAATCCGGTATGTAACGACCATAACGGGCAGGTTTCAGGGCTTTCTCAGCATCAGGAAGAACTCCCGATTGCCCGCATCTCCCAGGATGGGCGAGGCGCATTGCCCGGCGATGCTGAATCCCTGCTCGGTGGCCCACTCCATGACATCTTCCTGCACCCGGTCATGAATTTTGGGGTCCTTGATGACGCCGCGCCGTCCCACTTTGCCCCGTCCCACCTCGAATTGGGGCTTCACCAGGACAACCAACGACTGTCCCGCTTTCAGATGGGCCGCCGCCGGCAGGATGACCAGCCGCAGCGAGATAAACGAAACGTCAATGGTCACCAAGTCCACCGGCTCAGGGAGTTCGTAGGGGTAGCGGCCGTTGAGCTTCTCGATTACCGCAACCCGCGGGTCTTCCCGCAGACGTTGGTGCAGTTGACCATGCCCCACGTCCACCGCGTAGACCCGTTGCGCTCCCTGCTGCAACATGCAATCGGTGAACCCTCCGGTGGATGCACCCACGTCGAGAGCCACGAAACCGCCGGGGTCAACCCCAAAGGAGTCCAACGCGTGGGCCAGCTTGACGCCGCCGCGTCCCACATAAGGCAGACGGCCCCGCACTTCCAGCGGGGTGGCATCGTTAAGCGGACTGCTGGCCTTGAGCACCCGGCCCGCCGGTGAGAATACCAGACCTTCCATAATCAAGGTCTGGGCCTGTTCCCGGCTTTCGGCCAAGCCCCGCTCGGTCAGCAGCAGGTCGGCGCGTTTTCGGGCGACTTTGGGCGGCATGGCTTCCTTGGGACTAAGATCCCGGCGACTAAAATCCCGGGAGTTAAAATCCCGCCGGCCCTCGTTCCCGGCGGGCCTGAGAGCTACTCGCCAATGAACCGGGGGCGGCGCTTTTCCAGGAAAGCCCGGTAACCTTCCTGGTAATCGCGGGTGTCGAACTGGGTCAGGGGCAAGTCCGCCTCTTCCGGCGTCAGGTCGGCCAGCGAAGCCTTGTTCATCAACTGGTTCAGCGTCCGCTTGTTGACGGCGTGGGACAGGGGGGCAAGGTCCGCGATTTCTTCGGCCAGACGGTAGGTGTAAGAGTGCAGTTCGGCGTCGGGCACCACCTGGTTGACCAGCCCCATTCGCAGCGCCTCGGAAGCATCCAGCAACCGGCCCGACAGAAGGATATACAGGGCGTTGCCCTTGCCGACCAGGTCCACCAGGCCACGCATTTCCCGGTGGCCGATGGTTATGCCCAGGCGGGCCACCGGAATTCCCAACCGGCTGCCTTCGGAGGCGACACGCAAATCGGTCGCCACGGCGATTTCGCATCCGCCTCCCGCCGCAAAGCCTTGAATCATGGAAATTACCGGCGTTTCCGCCGTGGTCAAAGCCTCCAACAGGCCGTCCACCGCCGCGTTGTACCGGCGTCCCCGGGCCGAGTCGGAGCGGTATTCCTCAAAGTCGGCGATGTCGGCCCCGGCGGAAAACGCCTCGCCGCCGGCGCCGGTGATGACCACCGCCCGGGTGGAGCGGTCCCCGTCCAGGTCAGCCACGATTTCCGCCAACTCGCTCCACATCTGAAAGTTGACGGCGTTGCGCTGCCGGGGGCGGTTGATGGTCACGGTCGCCAGTGGGGGCTGACGGTCTACCAGGATGTAGTCAGACATACCTTGCTTTCAGCACGGGAGGACGGGCTTCCCGGCGGGGGGAGTTTCGGGTTAGCCTACGCCGCGGGTATTGGCGTGTCAACCAGAGGGAATGGCAGGTAACAGTTCAGCCTTGGTGAGATGAATTGGTTTCAGCCAACTGCGACTTTTTCAGGGGGTTTGGGGGATTCATCCCCCAACGCAACCCAACCCCCATATTCCGACATCAGCCACTCCGCTCCCCTCAACCCTGAACAGTTACAATGGCAGGGCCATTGCGTGTAAATCCGGCGCCTTACGTATTGTTGGTATACCTCTCATTGGCGCTGCGCTGAAATTTGCCGGAGTTTTCGAGACTGGTCTTGGGGAAACCGGAGAATCGTTGCCGCTCCCAGCCATCATTGTCTGGCTGCCGCCGGCCCGCGACGCAGCCCACTTCTCAGTTGGGGAGGCGAAAAATCTGAGAATACCGGACAAAAGCGGACATTTGAGCGTGGAGCCGTGGGCATTTTGTCACTTTTTGTCCGGTCTATTTCCTGTTTTGTCACCGGAATGTCCTGGGTTTGTCCTGTTTAGTCAACCCTTTTGTCACCCCTGGAACGCAGTGAAATAAGCCCCGGCGGTTTTGAGTAGGGAGGTTTTTCCAGTCTCATTTTGTACGATTCTGTCTTGCACCATTCCGTCCCATTCGCGCCGCGGGAGTGCGATTGCCCCCGGAATTTCCGGGCAGCCCGCTCCCAAGCACTAGAGATATGGTAGCGGGGTGACACCGGCGTTGGGAAGGGGCAAGTGTCATGGTATGCCAAAACAATCATAACGCGATTGCCCTGAGAGAATGGTCAGTACCTTGGCATCGGTCTTCGAGTCTGAGCCGCCTGAAGGGCTTGGCCAAAGGCAGTGGGACGCTGAAGGTCATTGCACATTCGGTCTATTTGGTCTTGATGTTCGGCCCTGACGGTGGGGTTCTCAAACAACAACTCACCCACGGGTTGGGGAATCAGCAAAGCGCCGGCCCTCCTCAATATCTCCAGGTATCTCCTGTTGATGGCGGCAGCGGCTTCATATTGGGTACCGAGCAGGAAAATCGGCTCTTGAACGTCGCCGGGCACCTCGATGACCGCGGGATACCTGCCGTCTTTGGAAAAGCATTTCGAAAAATTAAGGGAATAGAAAAACTTGAGGATGGCTTGTTGCGAGACTTCTATTGACTGGGATTCGGTGTATTTCACCAAATCATACCGCATCTGGTCCATGGACATCGGACCCTGTTCTTTCAAGGCCCACATGTACGTTAGGAACTCGATGCGCCTCTGCCAGGGCAGCAGCGGGATGCGCTGCTCCTGCAAAATTGTGCGATAGCTGGCCAGGGCCGACGTTTCGCTGGAGTAGTCATAGTCCCGGCTGGGAGCGACCGGCCCCTGGATCACCGGAGCGCTGTCGGTGGCGGCGATTACCAGGTCGCTGCCCGGCCGCTCGACGATTTCGACATAACCCTCTTTCTTGGCTGCCGCCGCTAGGTCCTTGAAAGTGGAGAAAGTGGTGCGAAAACGGGAGAGGTCGAAGGTTGGGTCTAGCTGCTTCATCATGGGCAGGACCGCAGCGCCCAAAGTCTGCCTCCCTTCCCGCATCAGGGCTTCGGCGGCCCGCCGCATCAGCACGTAAGTGGGCTGCATATCCACCGCCGACGAAATGGGTTCGTGTTCCTCCGGGGCCGGCGGCACCAAGCCATCGTAGTACACGAAGGCGTCGCAAGCCTGCGCGAGCACGGAACTAACGGATGTCTCAACCCCCATACCCAGGACTCTGGCTCCGTACCGCTTCAATTTCTGGACCAGCGGCACAAAGTCCCGGTCGCCGCCGGCAATGACCACCGTGTTCGGGCGCACCTGGGAAAAGACCATTTCCATGGCGTCAACGGCCAACTGAATGTCCGCAGTGTTCTTGAACTCGTTGGTCATGCGGGAACCCGACGTAGGCAGGTGGACCTGCTCGATGGCGTACTGCCGGAAATCGGGCAATACGGGCCGCAAACGCTGGTTCGCCCAGTCCGCATAAGCCTTGGCGGACATTATCGTTCCTTCCTCCCGAACCCGGTCTATTACGAGGCCTAGGTTAAACGGCAATCCCGCGCCCTGAGCGGAAATAAACAGGTTGTCCACGTCGATAAACAGAGCCACGCGGTCGCTTTCGGATGCCACAACCACCTCCAGTTCGTGAAATATCACGCGCCAATAAGGTCAACGATTCAGACGGCAAAGAGCATACCCCCCTGCCGTCGCCGGCGCAACAACGTTGGCCCTTCCCTGCGGTGAGCTTGTCGAACCACAGGCGGACGACCCTTCGACCAGCGCAGGACGAACGTCAGCACAAGGACTTGCTTGGTAACTGTTCAGGGTTGAGGGGAGCGGAGTGGCTGATGGGGGAATATGGGGGTTGGGTTACGTTGGGGGATTCATCCCCCAAACCCCCTAAAAAAGTGGCGGTTGGATGAAACCAATTCATCTCACCAAGTCTGAACTGTTACCTTGCTTGATGCACGGATGACACGCCTGCCCGCCCGGAATATACTGTCGCCAACCAGGACACCCACGGAAGAGCCGCAAAACCGGAAAAGAGGAGGGTCATTGCGATGAGTTGGGATTTCGAGTTAGTAGCCGGCCCCTACGGCGGCACCACGGAAGGCCCGGTCTGGGACGGTGAGGCCGTCGTGTTTACCCACATTCCGGGCTGCCGCCTCATGCGGTACGACCCCAAGACCGGGGAAGCCAGCGAGTATTTTACCGACGTCAACTACGTCAACGGCCTCTGCTTCGACGCCTCCGGCAACCTCTTCGGCTGCCAGCAGGGGGGACGCCGCATCGTCAGGTTTGAGAAGGACGGGCAGACCATCACCTCTCTACCCCACCGGCTGGACGGCATGAGGCACAACAACCCCAACGACCTGGTGGTGGACCGGTCGGGCCGCATCTGGTTTACCGATCCGTATAGCGGCATCGGCGATAGCGGGCCGCAGGAGCTGGACCATATGTCGGTGCTGCGTCTGGACCCCACCGGCAGCGACCAGTATGAGCTGAAACGCGCCACCACCGACATCAGCCGCCCCAACGGTGTTATTATATCCCGCGACCAGAAGACGTTGTACGTGGCCCAGAGCGACTACGGTCTGGACCGCCGCCGGGAACTGCGGGCATACCCCATCAACGACGACGGTTCCCTGGGCGAGTACGAGACGCTGCATACCTTCGGCGTCGACCACCGGGGCGCTCAACGGGGCGTAGACGGCATGACCCTGGACACCGACGGCAACATCATTGCCTGCGCCGGCTGGGAGTCCGGCGGCCCCGGCCCGATGATTTATGTCTTCTCTCCCGCGGGCCGGGTTTTGGAGACTCACCCCATACGGGCCGAGCGCGCCACCAACTGCTGCTTCGGAGATGCTGACATGAAGACTCTGTACGTCACTACCGGCGGCGGACACCTGTTCCGCGCGCGCACCGACCACACGGGCTGGATAATGTGGCCGTAGCTTTGCGGTTTGGGGACAGGGTTTGGGGCCAGTCTGGGAATGAAGGGGCGCATCCGGAGGGTGCGCCCCTGGTTCGTGGAAGGGGATGGACGGCCGGGGGGTCTGGGTTCCGGCCTCCGCAGGGAGGACGGAGGGTGCGGGGGAGGGGGTTGGGTCAGATAGTGAGTTTGGGCATGGGTATGAGGCGATGGTTGGTGGTGTCGGGGATGAGGTTGAAGATTTGCAGGGAAGTCGCGCCCAGGAGGTACTGGTCTTCGGGACCGAAGATTACCGGGCAGGACATTTGGCGTTCTTCAATCCTAATTAGTGCCTCTCCGAAGCCGTAGCGTTGCTCACGCCCGTCTCCCAAGACGAAGATCAGTTCCTCTTTGGGGGACAGGCCGAGGGTCTGCTTGAGAAGGGATGCGGGAATCATGGAGTGGGAAGCGCCGGTGTCTACCAGGGCGTCCACCCAGTGAAACTCGCCGCCTTTGGGGTTGCCAATGCCGGCCCGGGTTGTAAAGGTTCCCATGAAACAGACCTCGCTTTCGCTGGATTCAGATTAAAGTAATTGGTTTGACGAATCAAGTATTTGGCCGGAGATCCCGGCGGGTTTAGTGGTGGGGATAGGCCCGTGCCGTTTTAATGGGAACGGGTTACCAGGGCCTGGGTTCCTGCCTCCGCGGGAATGACGGGGGAGTGGGTTTTGGGATGGCTCTGGCAGCGGTCCCGGCACAGCTTGCCCCCGGCCGGCGGCCATATTAAGATAAAGCAACTTGCCGGATCCGGGGTGCTTCGATCCCGGGCCGTTCAGAATCAACTTGGAGAGCGGAGAGCAGCATGAAAGCAGCCAGACTGGTGGGACCCAAGCAGTTCGAGTTTATGGACGTGGAGACTCCCGCCCCCATCGACGGGCAGTGCCTGATCAAGCTGGAGCGGGTGTCGGTGTGCGGTAGCGACATCCGGGGGCACTACGGCCCGGTCAAGCCCGAGGAGGATTACCCCATGGCCGCGGGAGTCCCTTGCCACGAGGTCGCCGGCGTGGTGGTCGAGAGCCGCAGCGACACCTTCCACGAAGGGCAACGGGTCATTGCCATTCCCTACCGGGGCACCGGCGGCCTCAGCGAGTACCTGCTTTCTGAGCCCTCCCGCATGGCGCTTCTGCCCGACGACGGCCCACTGGACGAGTGGGTGATGTGCCAGCCCTCCGGCACGGTGCTGTACTCCTGCAAGCAGATGGGCAGCGTGCTGGGTAAGAACGTGCTCATCATGGGGCAGGGCAGCATCGGGCTGAGCTTTACCATGCTGATTTCACGGATGGGCGCCCGCAGCGTCATCGTCGCCGATCTGTTCGACTACCGGCTGGAGAAGTCCAGGGAATTCGGCTCCACGCACCGGATCAACCCGGATAATCAGGACCTGAGTGAGGCCGTGGCGGAGATTACCGGGGGCGTCGGCGTCGACATTGCCGTCGAGGCCGCCGGTTATCCCGACACCTTCAACATCGTCTTCAGCCAGGTACGGCAGTTCGGCACGGTAATCCTGTTCGGCATCCAGAGCGAGCAATACGTCCCGATAGAGCACAACTACCTGATGGAGCGTCAGCCCCACATCATCCCCACCACCGGCGCCCGCAGCGGTGACCCCATCTCGCAAATCCAGGACATGGTCGCGCTGAAGGAGCGGGGTTGGGCCGACCCCGGCAAGCTGATTACCCACCGGCTGGGGTTCTCGTCGGTCCAGAACGCCTACGATATGTACGAGCAGCGGCAGGACAACGTAATCAAGGTGGTAATGGACCTGAACCAGTAGGGTTTCCCCGGCCCGGGGGAGGTTCAGGGTCT
Organism: Dehalococcoidia bacterium; assembly: GCA_965262735.1. GTDB lineage: Bacteria > Chloroflexota > Dehalococcoidia > Lucifugimonadales > UBA3495 > CATOSK01. The sequence goes on from CBDHFS010000002.1 coordinate 2,663,025, forward strand.
CCGTTTTCGCCGCGTTAAGGGTAAACCTTGAGAATGCCGCAAGGAACGGTTTTGTAAAGGAAAGGTTTTGTATGGGAACAACTCACGTAACCGTCGCCATACGCAACCCGGCTGAACCCGATCGGGTCTGGGAAGGACTCTTTCTGGTAGACACCGGTGCTGTGGATAGTCTGGTGCCCCGGCCTCACCTGGAGGGAATTGGACTGACACCCTTGGGGCAACGGATTTACGGCTTGGCCGACGGCAGCGAACATAGGATGGATGTTACCGTCGCCAGGGTAGAGTTCATGGGAGAAATCGTCGGGGGCACAATTGTGTTCGGAGAGGCGGGCGCAGAACCGCTGCTGGGCGTGACTGCCCTGGAATCAGTGGGAATCGAGGTGGACCCGCACAACCAAACTCTCAGAAGACTCCCGTCAACCCGGCTCAGAGGGTTTCTCCCGTTAGGGTTGCGGGCATAAGCAACAGCCAACCCCGGCCTTAATAATCCCCATGACCTCGGCCACCCCAGGATCATGGGGATTATTTTTTGACCTGACGGGCTGGTCCCAATCAGTTCGTCCCGAAAGAGCTTCCTCATGCAAAACGGGGGACGTGACTCTCCCCGGAATCGCCGAAACTGACCCCGCTATGCCTTGGTGCGCCACCCCATGACCGGGATAAACTACCCTGCAGGCGACTTTTGGGGGTGGCAGTCTGGATCCTGCTGGTCAAATAAGCCTGGTGCGGGAAAACCTGGCCTTGGCTATTGCCCTGTGGCGGTCGGCCGAGAGGGGCCTGATTAACGTCAGCTTCATCGCCCACTTCGGCGCCCATGAGACCCGAGAGCCCTTGTCCGTCGCCGCGACCGCCCCGCTTCAGGCCAGGGACACCCGGGAGTTGATACGGTGCGCCAACAACCAGATTCGCGCGGCCTTCGCCTTTTCCGCCTGTCAGACCAACCGGGCGTTGTCGGCCGCCTTCGGCAAATCTCCCCCGGTTAACCCCTCTTCCGACATACGATCGGCCCGCTGCATCTTTCACCTGCTGGACCGGACTTTTGATGCAAACCCCATGACCCCTGCCTGGGTCTGCCCGCCGGAGTACCAGGGCAGCTTGGCAGTGGAAAAGGTGGGTTTCCGGCTGGACACGGACGGCCTGCATGGTCGGGCGGTCCAATGGTCCGACTTCGGCGGACTGCCCAAGTACCTGGACCTGCTGGCCTACTGCATGGAAGCGGTCAGAGGGATGGAAGCCGCGCCCGACGACGTTTCTCCAAGCGAAGATGTTGAGAACCCGGACACCCCGAATCCGGACAACCAATTCGACCCATTCGCGGATACCCTGCGGGCGCCATCCCAACCAACATCATCGCCAAAGTCATGGCTGGCATCATCGCCCCAATCCCCGTCAAAAGGCCAACCCGGGGTGTTGGCCCCGGCAATCGTCGTCGAGCCTGTCGAACCGCCGGCCAGGGAGGCAGCTTCCGTTTCCCCCAACGCGGCGGAGGCGGACGTGGAGTCGGTTTCGGACTTCCTGCGGGAATGCTGCGCCCTCGGAGATGGGGAGCTAATCCTGGCCGCGGCCCTGTTCGACGCATACCTGGAATGGTGCGCGGCGCGGGGGGATGAGGCGGTGGGACAGCGCCGTTTTGGAATGCACCTCACCGCCGCCGGTCTGGAACGCCGCCGCCGGGGACGGGGAAAGCACTGGTGGATGGGCGTTGGACTGGGGAAAACCGCCGCCCCGCAGGCCTGAATCCCGCCACCCGGGCGGGAGTTACTAGCGTCAACAACCGGGCTGGCCGTTATGGCCGCAGCAACTGCTTAGTGTCCTGACCTTGAGCAGGTTGTTCAACAACAGCAGCTTCAGCTTGGTTGGCAAGGGCATGGGCTGCAAGATGTTGTTCACCGAGGCGCGAAAGTTGGGACGTTCTTCGGGTTGACACATTTGACCTCTATTATCCCACGCCCCACCCCATCCCGGCCAGCCCATCCAATCTGTGTAACTGTTCAGTGTTGAGGGGAGGGGAATGGCCGATGGCGGAATATGCGGGGTTGGGTTACGTTGGGGGATTCATCCCCCAAACCCCCTGAAAAAAGTGGCAGTTGGCTAAAACCAATTCATCTCACCAAGTCTGAACTGTTACCTATCCAGGTAACTGTTCAGGGTTGAGGGGAGCGGAGTGGCTGATGGCGGAATATGGGGGTTGGGTTACGTTGGGGGATGAATCATCCAACCCCCCTGCCCCAAACCCCCTAAAAAAGTGGCGGTTGGATGAAAGCCTTGGCTGAAACCAATTCATCTCACCAAGTCTGAACTGTTACCGATCCAGCGTAACCCTTGCAGATTATGACATTAGCTTGTACATTGGTTGCGGTAATTTTCGCAGCAGTAAATGGGGAACCGCTTGGTGTTCAGAAAACCCGCTCAGTGGCAGCGGCGGCTACGGTTGCCGCACGCTTTGAACGGTATGGTGGTGATGGGGCTGGTTCTCGCCGCGGCTCTCAGCGGGGGATTTGTCCCCGGTTCCGTGGCTCAAGCGCAGGGGAGTCCGTCAATCACTGTCACTCCCGACAGCGGGCCGCCCGGAAGCACCCGGGTAACCGTGCGGGGTAGCGGCTTTGAGGAAGGCGGCTCCGTCATTATTGAATTTGACCAGGCCCGAGTAGGCGACGCCGAGGTGAACGCCGACGGGAGCTTTCGGGAGGATTTCACCATACCGAACGCACCCCGGGGGTCGGTCCAGATTAAGGCAACTTCCACCTACCCCCATGAGATAAGTGCAGCGACTGAAACAGCCGCCGCAGAAACGGAGCAGAGGACAGAAACCGCCACGGACGCTTTCCAGGTCGAATCCGCAGCCAACTTGGGCGTTAAGGAGGGGCAGGTAGGAGCCACCTTTTCGATCAGCGGGCAAGGGTTTGGCAGCCGGGAGGACCTGGAAGTCCGGTTCGGCACCGAGGACTTGAAATGTGAAGGCAGGGTTTCCAGCAACGGGAATTTCCACGCAACCTGCCGGGTACCTCCTCTGGTCGCCGGTGACTACACAGTCGAGGTCAACGAGTTAGTCATCGGCACTTTCACGATCGCCTCCACCTTTGCAATAACACCCACCAGCGGCCCTCCCGGCACCGTGGTCAATTTGCGGGGCACCGGCTTCACTCCCAGCGGTCGTGTGCAGGTGGCCATAGACACCAATCCTCTGCCGGCTGCATTCATCGACCGGGACGGTAAATTGTCCTCCCAAATCCAGATTCCACCCATTTCCGGAGGACCCAAAGTTATCTCTGCCTCCGCCTCGGGCGAGGCCGGAGGCCATGCCACTTTTCAAGTTACACCCACCCTAAGCGTATCGCCGACCTCGGTTTCCCCCGGCGATGTCGTCCGAGTCAGCGGGACCGCCTTTCGGGCCAACGAACGGGAGATTGCCGTCAGATTTAACTCCGCCACCGTGAGTGGGGGCATCGTGGCCGACCCCAGGGGATTGTGGGAAACTACCTTCGAAGTGCCGTCGACCACCGCCGGGAATCACATCGTCTCGTCCTATGGTTCCCTGACTACAACCAACCTGCCGAGTGTACGGGTTACCGTGGGGACCTCGGTTAAACTCAGCCGCGCTGTGGGGTCTCCAGGGGCGTCGGTGACCGTCAGCGGTTCGGGAGCGGTGGCCGACGAACGAATTTCCATCGACGTTGGCAACGGGTTATTCCGCACCGCCGTTCAGGCCGGCCAAAACGGGGTATGGAACGCCGAAATTATCATTCCCCCGGCACCCCGGGGCGAGATGGACATTGAGATAAGCGGGGGGTCGGGCACCCGCTCGACGTCCCAGACCTTCAACGTGGTCCCGGCAATCTCAAGCTCGACGTCGAAGGGCACTCCCGGCTCCACCGTTACCCTCTCCGGCATAGGGTTTGGGGCCAGCCAGTCGGGCATTACGATAGACGTCGGGGACGAATCCGTTGATTCGGCCAACGCTGACCCTACCGGTTCGTGGACCCACCAGATAACCATGCCAGCCTATCCCTCCGGCACTGTATACATCCGGGTGCCCGGAGTCGACAGCGACCTGCGTCTGCCTTTCACAGTGGTCCCCATTGTTTCCGTGGACCGGAGCAACGCTCGGCCCGGGGAATCGGTGACCGTAACCGGCAGCGGGTTCCGGGCCAACGAGCCGGGCATTACGATCAAAATGGGGCAGACCACCGTGGCCCAGGGGATTACCGCCCACGACAATGGTTCGTGGACCGCCACTTTTGTCGTTCCCCGGCTGCCCGGCCAGTCCTATTCCATCGGGGTTTCCGGCTTCCGCACCTCTCCCGGAGCGGTGGCCGAGCCTTCGCTGGAGCTGACCCGGTACATTGCGCTGGAACCCGAGGATGGCGCGCCCGGGTCCACCATTGTCGTTTCCGGCCACGGGTTCACCGCCTCGGAATTCGACATCACGATAATCTATTCCGGTCAGGTGGTCGCCAGCGGCGTCGAGTCCGATTCCTCGGGCAACTTCGTCAAATCTTTTGTCGTGCCGACCTCCCCCAGAGGGCGGCACACGGTAACCACCACCAGCGTCATTCCAAACGCCGGTGAGAACCCGGTCGCCAACTTCCGAATCTCGCCCGCACTCGCCCTTTCCAACGGGGGCGGCGTCCCGGGCACCGAGGTAACGGTAACCGGGGTCGGGTTCGGCGCCCTGGAATCGGGAATCACGGTCGGGTTCAGCGGCAACGTTATCCTGAACGACGTAACGGCAGATGCCAACGGCGTGATCGGCGCTTCGTTCCAGGTGCCTCCTGCTCCGGGCGGAGAGCACTTCATAACCGTTTCCGGGGTTGACGGCGGTTCGGGCGGCCAATTTCAGCAGCCATATACCGTCCTGCCGAGAATTGCGCTCAGCGGAACCGGAGGCCACGTGGGTTCGAGCCTGACAATCTCCGGAGACGGGTTTGGCGCGGGCAGCAGCCTCACCGTCGACTACGATGGAGAGCAATTGATGCCGTCCGTCACCGACAGATTGGGCAGCTTTGCCCTGACCGTGGAGATCCCGCAGTCGGTCGGCGGACAGCACACAATACGGGTATTCGACGGGTTGGGCAACACCCTGGCCCAGAAGTTCGAGGTGGAGGCCGTACCACCGCTCGCGCCTGTGCTGGAGTCGCCCAGCGACGGGACGCGGGGCGGCTTCTTCGGAGGCTTTCGGCCCACCTCGCGTTGGGCCCCGGTCGAGGACCCCAGCGGGGTTTCCTACAACATTGAGATGTCCACCGACCCCGAATTTTCCAGCATCTACCTGGAAGCGACCGGGTTGACCGACCCAACATATGCCATTTCGGAAGAGTTGGCCCTGCCCCGGGGCAATTATTACTGGCGGGTGCAGGCTGTGGACAACGCTTCCAACATTGGTCCCTACTCCCAGGTATTTGAGGTCAATTCCGGGCGAATTGCCGCCTGGTTATTCTGGCTGCTGTTGGGCCTTCTCGTCGCGGCGGCGGCTGGAGCAGCGGTTTTCTGGTACCTGCGAGCGCAGCAGCGGCGGGCGGCGGTTCCTGTGAGTCCGGCCTTCCCTGAGTTTGTGCGAATCTCCCGCCCCGAACTGGCCGCTCCCGGTCAACCCGCTCCCGGGGGCCCGGCCCAGGTACCTCCCCCTGCCCGGCGCGCGCTGCCCAGCCCTTTCCGCCGGGGCGGCGGGCAAGCCAGCGTGACTCCCGAACAGCGGGCGCAGATGCAGTTGGTGACGGACTTTGTCCAGTCAATTCCGCTTATCGAGATGTCCCCAGACCTCCTGTGGATGGAAGAATTGGTCGAAAATCTGGGCGGAGACCCGGCATCGGCCTACGCCCAACTGCTAAATGGCGTACTGGAGGTTGAATATACGCCCCTGTGGATGCAGCACCCCACCTTTTTCGATATGCAGGACCTGCCTGCCGCGGCCCCCTTCATGGCCGGATTGGAGGAATACGTGGCGGCGGTGAACGATTGCGCCTTCGGTATGATGGCGCTGCTGCGCCGGATTGACGACGATCTGGATAACGCCGCTCCCCCGGAAGTATCGCCGGACCTGCGGTGGCGGTATATCCTCTCCATCGCCCAGGCGAACACCGCTTGGTTCCGGGGGACTCTCCTGGCCCAACCTTCTCCGCGGGAATACCTGGTGCAGCCCGGGTCTGGCGCGGAAGACGGGACGCTGTACGGGGCCGACAACTCCCCCTTCGCAGGGCCGATTATGGGGGGGCTGTCCGTCATTGACCTGGAGTATTACCGGGACCTGCACATTCAGCTGCGGAACGACTACCGCACCGATGAATCGGCGCGGGCGCTGGTGTCCCGAATCACCGCCACCCGCTCCCTGGGGGTGCAACTCCAGAACAACATCGCCTCGATGGGAGAGCAAGTCCAGGGTTAGCGCCCAGCGTTGACGTTCTCGTGGACCCCGTTCTCGTGGACCCACAGACGATTGCGAAGTCTTTTGAGTCCTTGCATAGTGGGCCGGTCCAGCGAGGGCAAGTCAGGCAGGAAGTCCTTCGAGGGCCTCAGGACGAACGATTAGGGGGACTTTACATGGTAACTGTTCAGTGTTGAAGGGAGGGGAGGGGCCGATGGCGGAATATAGTGGTTGGGTTACGTTGGGGGATTCATCCCCCAAACCCCCCTGGACGGAATTGGCAGTTGGCTGAAAACAATTCACCTTACCAAGTCTGAACTGTTACTTTACATGGCCCTGCCTTCACCACGTTGATTCAACCCGCTGGTGCCGGGACTATGGCTCCCGTTGGTAAGGATGACAGGACAAAGGGCGCAGAGACTTTTTTCTCTGCGCCCTTTGCGGTGGTTGCCGGGTCTGCTCTCTTACCCGTCTAGTCTTACCCGAACACGCCCAGCGGGTTCAGCGAACTTGGGGCGTCGGTAACGTCCATTTGCTCGTTGCGCTTCATAAATCCCACAACCAGGTAGGTTAGGGGAGTCGCCGCAGTTTCGTACAGTATCTTGACAATCCATTGGGCCAGAGCCGTGCCGAATAGGGCCGCAACAGTCCATTCGTTGTCCGGGATTGCGTCCAATCTAGGACCTATGCCAAAGGCGATGAAGATGAATATGAACGAGTCCAGCCCCTGTCCTACGATGGTGGAGCCGATGGTGCGGACCCACAGGTATCTGCCCTGGGTCTTGTATTTCAGCAGGGACAGCACCGTCGAGTTGGACAATTCGCCAATCAGGTACGCAACGAAGGACGCCACCAAGATCCAGGGCAGTTGCCCCAGGATGCGTCCGTAAGCCCCCTGGTCTTCCGGCGACCAGAAGGGCGCGCCGGGGATTATCCCGGTCAACCACAGGCCGATAATCACCAGCAGGTTGGCCGCAAACCCCAGCCAGATTACCCCGCGGGCTACCCGGAAGCCGTAGACCTCGGTTAGCACGTCGCCGACGATGTAGCTGATGGGGAAAATGATTATCGAAGCGGGCAGAATTACCGCCGCGCTGCCCAGGAACTGGAAGGGCAGGGTGAGCAGTTGAATGGGCTTTACCGCAATGATGTTGGAGGTAATCAATACGGTGACGAACAGGATGGTCACGATTACAAAGCTGCCGGTAAATCGCATGGGTGACTTTCCTTTGCCGGGTGTTAAGCAGACCGGAGCCAGCGTTCTATTTGAGGGGGCTTTGGTTGAGGGGGCTTTGGCCGGAAACGTCGTCCCGGTATTCGGCGGTGACCGAGGTGTGTAAGCCGCCCCTGACCTTGTAGTCCAGCGTCACTGTCATCCGCCGGGGACGGCACAGGCCCACCAGGTCGAGCAGGATGCGGTTGGCCGCGTGTTCCTGAACGATGCCCACGTCCCGGTAGGAGAGCAGGTAATACTTCAACGACTTGAGCTCGATACAGCTATGGCCCGGAACGTAGTTCAGGCTCAGCGTCCCGTAGTCGGGCAAGCCGGTCCAGGGACAGACGGCGGTGAACTCGTCGGTGTCAATGTTCACCTCAGTATCCTGCCCGGGATACTCGTACCGGAAGGCCAGCAGGCATTGGGCATCAACGGCCTCTTCCCCCTTCCAGGACAGTTGAACGTCGAGGTTCCGGTATTGCTCTTGAAGTTCGGCGATGGTGGTCAACGAACGCCTCCTTGAGTTATGTCCGGGTATGTCCATGCCGGTATTTTCGTGCCGGGCATTTTCATGCGTTGCCCGCGGCGATGGTTGGATAACATGATAGAGTCGCCCCGGCAGCGGTGTCAAAATCCGCCGTCGCAGGGCAGGGCACCTGGAAATTGCCCCTGCCCGTAACTGTTCAAGGTTGAGGGGAGGGGCCGATGGCGGAATATGGGGGTTGGGTTACGTTGGGGGATGAATCATCCAAACCCCCTGGAAAGAATTGGCAGTTGCCTGAAACCCTTGGCTGAAACCAATTTACCCACCAAGTCTGAACTGTTACCCTGCCTGGCTGCCCAGGGCAATCGCGTTTTAAATTGTACCTGCACGGCTACTCAATGTTCTGGCGTCTGTCTCTCAACAAAACCCTGGAAATGCGCTCCATCACTGGAAATAGGGCTGGCTGGTTAGACCACTGGATAGACCAGGAGACCCAACGATATGCAAGTGGTGCACAAAAATGCCGGTCATTGGAAAGGATTATCAAATCCTTTGATACCGGTTATGCCTCGCAGTTAACCCGCGATTCCCCCAACTGACGCCCCGCCTCTTGCCAACCACGGCAACCCTTCCTTACCATAACCCCAGCCCTGCATGACGCCTCCCCACCCGCCGCGGTCCAGGGGCAAATGACATTAAATGGCATAAAATGACACGATTTCCAGGAGTCCCAACTGGTTTCAGCCGGACCCCGCCCACCATAACCGTTCAGTCTCGAGAGGATATACCGGCTAACCAGGCCAATTTCCAATGCCGGATTTCCAATGGTAGAAAGCATTTCGAGGGTTTTTCGAGTAGCAACACGCCATGAGACCGAGTAATTGTCCAGTTACGAATTAAAACGCGATTGCCCTGCCTGGCTGCCTTGACGAGTGAGCGGATTTTGGGGGCCTATGATAAGATGTTGCCGGTTGCTGCGTGGCTTGGGGCGCGGTCTTGCCCTTGCAGACCCACCCAGCGTTTGACGGCCGCTCACCTTAATGCAACGGAGGCGTAACCCATGAAGGCGCTGGACGGCGTTCGCGTTTTGGACCTGACCCGGGCCCTGGCCGGCCCGTTTTGCACGTTGATGCTGGGCGACTACGGCGCCGACGTCATCAAAATCGAGTTGCCCGGCTCCGGCGACGACACCCGCACCTGGGGCCCCCCGTTCATCGGGGAAGAGAGCGCCTATTTCCTGTCCATCAACCGCAACAAGCGCAGCCTGACGCTGAACTTCCGGGAGCCGAAGGCCGTCGAGGTTTTCCTGAAGCTGGTTGGTGAATCGGACGTGGTGGTGGAGAACTTCACCCCCGGCGTGATGGCCCGCCTGGGCATAGACTACGAGGCCGTCAAGGCGGTCAACCCCAGGATTGTCTTCTGCTCCATCTCCGGGTTCGGGCAGACCGGCCCCTACAAAGCCCGCCCGGCCTACGACCAGATAATGCAGGGCATCAGCGGTCTGATGAGCATTACCGGCGACCCGGCCGGCGAGCCGGAGAAAATCGGCATCGCCGTCACTGACATCGGCGCCGGTATGTGGGCCGCATTCTCCATACTGGCCGCCCTGCGCCACCGCTACGAGACCGGCGAGGGGCAGTACATCGACATCGCCATGCTCGACGCCCAAATCGCCTGGCTGACCTACCAGGCCGCCTTCTACTTCGCCAACAACACGCCGCCCCAGCGGTTGGGAAAGGCGCATCCCACCCTGGTGCCCTACCAGGGGTTTATGGCGCAGGACGGCAAGTATTTCAACGTAGCCGTCGGTTCGGAGCGCCTCTGGGACCGGTTCTGCCAGGGCATTGGCCGCCAGGACCTGAAGGACGACCCGGAGTACGCCACCAACGGCGACCGGGTACGCAACCGAGCCAAAATCGTCCCGATGCTGCAGGAGTTCTTCCTGACCCGCACCTCCACCGAATGGGTCACCGACTTGCAGGCAGTCAGCGTTCCGGCGGGTCCCATCAACGACCTGGCCGATGTGTTCGCCGATCCCCAGGTGATTCACCGGGAGATGTTGCTGGAAATGCCCCATCCGACGCTGGGCAGCATCAAGCAGACCGGCCTGCCCCTCAAGTTCTCCGTCACCCCCGGCGGGTTGGACCGGCATCCCCCACTGTTGGGCGAGCACAACCGGGAAATCCTCGCCGGGTTGGGTTACTCCGATGCCGACATTGCAGAAATGGCGGCCGGGGCGGTCATCTAGCCTGTGACGCGGCGCTGCGCCTGGGCGGGCCGGGATCCGCTGATGGTGGCGTATCACGATACCGAGTGGGGTGTCCCGCGACACGATGACCGGACGCTTTTCGAGTATCTGACGCTGGACGGCGCGCAGGCCGGTCTGAGTTGGCTGACGATTTTGCGGAAACGCGAGGGATACCGGCGGGCCTTCGACGACTACGATGTGCCCCGCATCGCCGCATACTCGGGGGAGCGGGTCGCCGAGTTGCTTCAGGACCCGGCAATTGTCCGCAACCGGCAGAAGGTGGCGTCGGTGGTGACCAACGCCCAGGCTTTTCTGCGGGTGCAGGACGAGTTCGGCAGCTTCAACAACTACCTCTGGGGGTTCACCGGCGGCGGCACGGTGAAGAACGCCTGGCAGAGCGAAGAGGAAATTCCGGCCAAAACCCCGGAGTCGGCGGAGTTAAGCAAAGACCTGGGCCGGCGCGGGTTCAAGTTTGTGGGCCCCACCATCTGCTACGCCTTCATGCAAGGCGCGGGGCTGGTAAACGACCACCTCACCGGATGTTTCCGGTATCGCCAAGTCTAGCAAAATTAACGGCGAAACCCGCAAACCCCCTTTCGCAAACGCCCTTTGAGGAAGTCCTTCCAAGGTATCAGGACGAACGAATTGAATTGCCGCACACCCTGGACAAGCGGCGTTTTGAAATAGTTTCCAAGCCCGGTATCGCCCTGCCTCCTTCAGCCAGAGAACCGCATAGGGAAAGGACGCTCAGTAACTGTTCAGAGTTGAGGGGAGCGGAGTGGCTGATGGCGGAATATGGGGGTTGGGTTACGTTGGGGGACAAATCATCCAAACCCCCTGCCCCAAACCCCCTGAAAAAAGTGGCAGTTGGCTGAAACCAATTCATCTCACCAAGTCTGAACTGTTACGACGCTCAAGACTTCTTGCTTATGTTCCGTGCCCCGTATATTATTGGGGCCAACTGCAACAGGCTTTTAGGAGGCAACGGCAACCATGGACTTGGGGCTGCGGGACCGGGTCGCCATCGTGGGTGGGTCCACTCGGGGAATCGGGCTGGCGGTAGCCACTGCCCTCGCCAGAGAGGGCGCAAGCGTTGCCATCTGCGGACGTGACGAAGCCGCATTGCGCCGCGCCGAAATCGAGTTGGCCCGCATCAGCACCCAGCACCGGGTTTTGGCCATCCCTGCTGACCTGTCCCAGGACCGGGATATCCGACGGGTGGTTAGGGATACCTATAACCGTTTCGACCGGGTGGGGATTCTGGTCACGCACATGGGCCGCCCCGAAACCGGCCCGGCGACGGAGTTCACGGATGAGGCTGTCACGGCCGCGCTGGAACGCAATCTATACAGCGCCATCCGGCTGAGCCGGGAAGTCATCCCCCACATGAAACAGCAGCACTGGGGCCGAATCATCAACCTGCTCTCGTCCTCTTCCCAGGAATTTGTTGACGGTACGGCGTTGTCCTCCTTGAGCCAGTTGGCCATTATGGGATTTTTCCGAGCGTTGGCCTCCGAATTAGCCCCCTTCAACATAACGGTAAACAACGTGGTGTCGGGGCCGGTGGAAACCGAGTTGTTCAGGTCCAGAATTGAAGAGCGGGCCGAGGCCGAGGGACAACCGGCCAGCGCGCTGATGCAAAAGGCGGTTAAACACATTCCCCTGGGCCGCCTGGGCCGTCCTGAAGAAATCGGCGACGTCCTGGCATTCCTGGCTTCCGAACGGTCGAGTTTCGTCACCGGGACCACCCTCATCGCCGATGGTGGAATTCTTCCGGGAATTCCTTAACCCCAACATCCGGCCGACCGCCGCCGGGGCGGGGGCCGATTCCAAGGATTGGCGTCATGTCGCGAAACCGGGTAATTGAAGACGCACAGAGGTTTCTGCACGGGGAAAGCATCCCCGGCTGGCTGATTCACGACTACCGCAACTCCAACCCCATCTTCCGTCAGACCATAACACCGTCGGGGCACGTCACCCGCCCCTGCTTCTTCTACGTCCCCGCCGAAGGACCGCCGACGGTGGTCGCCCACCACGTCGACGCCGGTAAGTTCGAACAGGCCGGGGTGGAGACCCGGGTGTACAGAGGCCGCGCGTCCATGATCGAGTCTCTGCGGCAAGCGTTGGGCGGAGCGAGCCGGGTCGCCATGGAGTATTCGCCCCTGAATGAGCTGCCCCGGGTCTCCCGGGTGGACGCCGGAACCGTGGAGCTGGTCCGCAGCCTGGGCGTCGAGGTCGTCTCGTCGGCGGACTTGATGCAGTACGCCACCCAACGCTGGACGCCGGAGCAGTTGACCGGGCACCGGCGGGCCGCCGGCAAGCTGGGCGAGATAGTCAACGAGGCGTTCGGGCGCATCGGCCAACGCCTGGATGATGGCGTCACCGAGTTCGAGATTGCCGAATTTATCCGCCAAAGATTCAGCGAGTCGGGCCTGGAAGCCGCCGACGGGCCTATTGTCTCCGTCAACGCCCACTGCTCGGACCCTCATTACGAGCCGGCGGCGCAGGGAAGCAGCGCAATCCGTCCGGGGGACTGGGTGCTTATTGACCTGTGGGCGCGGGAGGCCAACCCCGATGCGGTCTACGCCGACATCACGTGGACCGCTTACGTGGGGCAGGAAGCGCCGTCCCGCTACCGGGAGATCTTCGATATTGTAATCGGCGCCCGGGACGCCGCACTGCAATTCCTGGAAGACTGTTACCGGCTGGGAATCACGGCGCGGGGTTGGCAGGCCGACGGGGTGGCCCGCCGCTACATTGAGGAGCGGGGCTATGGCGAATACTTCACCCACCGCCTGGGCCACAGCATCAGCTACGAGGTACACGGCGAAGCGGTGAACCTGGACGGGTTCGAGACCCACGACACCCGCCGCATCATCCCCGGGGTGGCCTTTTCCATCGAGCCGGGAATCTACCTGCCCGACTTTGGAGTCCGCTCCGAGATCGACGCCTTTATGGCCGAAGACGGTCCCCACGTCACCTCACCCGTCCAACGGGACGTTGTGCTGATTGGGCCGCATTAGCGGTGGGGCATTTCTGGTGGTTGTGATAAACGCCCCGGTAGTCTGACAAGGACCCGCCGGGGTGTGTTAATCTGAGGTAATTATTTCCAAGGTTATGCAGGACATTGAATAGCTGTAATGACAACTTCGCGCGAATCCGACGAGTACGCGGCCCTGAGCCAACGCTATATCCGGCAGGCGGAGGAGGAGTTGAGCCGCGAGGACTACCTGCAAGCCGGAGAAAAGGCTTGGGGGGCGGTGGCCACTGCCGTGAAAGCCGTGTCTGTGCAACGAGGCTGGCACCACAAACACCACGACCTTACCAGTGAAGCCTTGTTATGGCTGGCCGATGAGTCTGCCCGTCCGGACCTGAAGGACTCGTACACTTGGGTCGAAAGCCTCCACCGAAACTTCTACGAAGATAAGTTGACCGAACAAGAGGTGGCGCGGGGCCTTGACCGGGCAAAGGTGTTGCTGGGGGCGTTGAACGCTCTGCGAATTGCGCCGCCGCCTGATGTTGGCCGATTCATCCCGGAAAGCAACCGGCAGAAGCGGCGGTGGGAGAAGCTCACGGGCAGGAAGTGGGAAGAAGCCTAGCCTCTATCCATCCCATCCTCATTTCCAAGGTTATGCAGGACATTGAATAGCTGTAATGACAACTTCGCGCGAATCCGACGAGTACGCGGCCCTGAGCCAACGCTATATCGGGCAGGCGGAGGAGGAGTTGAGCCGCGAGGACTACCTGCAAGCCGGAGAAAAGGCTTGGGGGGCGGTGGCAACTGCGATCAAAGCTGTGGCCGAACAGAGAGGTTGGCATCATAAGCACCATGACCTGACCGGCGAAGCGCTGCTGTGGCTGGCCGATGAGTCCGCCAAACCGGAGTTGAAAGACGCCTTCGCGTTGGTTGAACAAGTGCATCGCAACTTTTACGAGAATAGGTTGACGGAGCAAGAGGTGGCCCGGGGCGTTGACTTGGCCAGGTTCCTGTTGCAAGAAGTGGCCGGACTGCGGACGGTTTCTCCGACCGCTGAACAGTTCATCCCGGAGAGCAACCGGCAGAAGCGGCGGTGGGAGAAGCTCACGGGCAGGAAGTGGGAAGAAGCCTAGCCGCTATCCATCCCATCCCCTTTCCCAGGACTTGGGGAAAGCGTAAGATTGCACCGCACCCCCGTCCGTAAGCTACTAAACCAAGGGAAGGGTTTACCGTCCCATGCGAAACACCTTGGCTCCGCTCGACATCCTCAAGTCCCACTTCGGTTACGACAATTTCCGGCCCCTCCAGGAAGACATAATCGGCAATGTTCTGGCCCGCTGGGACAGCTTGGTCCTGATGCCCACCGGCGGCGGCAAGTCCCTTTGTTACCAGCTTCCCGCCCTCATCTTCGACGGTGTTACCCTGGTGATCTCGCCCCTGATTGCGCTGATGAAGGACCAGGTTGACGCGCTGAACGCCAATGGCATCGCCGCCCGGTTCATTAACAGTTCGCTCCAGGGGCCGGAGATTGAGCGGGTGCAGGCAGAGGTCCGGCAAGGCCGGGTTAAAATTCTCTACATCGCCCCGGAGCGGTTGGCCGTACCCTCCTTCCAGCGGTTCTTGCAAACGCTGCGTATCAGCCTGATCGCCATTGACGAGGCCCACTGCATTTCCGAATGGGGCCACGAGTTCCGCCCCGACTACCGCAACCTCCGGCCCCTGCGCGCTGACTTCCCCGACGTTCCGGTCATCGCGCTTACCGCCACCGCCACTCAGCGGGTCCGGCAGGACATTATTGAGCAACTCGACCTGTCCGGCGGAAAGGTGTTCCTGTCCAGCTTCAACCGGGACAACCTCGGTTACTCGGTACACCCCAAGGGCGATTCCTGGCCCCTGCTGATGTCCCTGCTGCAAGAACTCCGCGACCAGTCCACCATAATCTACTGCTTCTCCCGCCGGGAAACCGAAGAGTTGGCAGAAGACCTGAACTCCCGCGGCCTGTCGGCTCGCCCCTATCACGCCGGCCTTGACCCGGAGGTGCGCCGCCGGACCCAGGATGATTTCATCCGCGACCGGGTGCCGATTATCGTTGCCACCATCGCATTCGGCATGGGCATCGACAAGCCCGACATCCGGCTGGTCGTCCATTACAGCTTGCCCAAGTCCCTGGAAGGCTATTACCAGGAAACGGGCCGGGCCGGGCGCGACGGGCTGCCCAGCGAGTGCATCCTGTTCTACTCCTATGCCGACAAGGCGAAGCAGGACTACTTCATCAACCAGATGGAAGATGATGCGGAGCAGCGCAACGCCCGGCAGAAGCTCGACCAGATGGTGCAGTTCGCCGAGCTTCCCACCTGCCGCCGCCGGTACATCCTGCAATACTTCGGGGAGCAGTGGGACGCTGAAAACTGCGGCGGGTGCGACGTTTGCCTGGGGAAAGCCGATGAGGTTGACGCTACGGAAATCGCCCAGAAAATCCTGTCAGCGGTCATCCGCACGGGCCAGCGGTTCGGCGCCAACCACGTCATTCAGGTGCTGACTGGCAGCCGGGAAAAGCGCATCGTTGAATTGGGACACGACCAACTCAGCGTCCACGGCATAGCCAAAGACTTCGGGCGTCAAGGACTGCGGGAGATAATCGGACAACTACGGGCCAAGGGGTTGCTGGTCCGCAACGAAGGCGAATTTCCCACCCTGTCCGTCACCGAAGACGGGATGCGGTTCCTACAGCAGCGGCAGACCCTTTCTCTGCCACGCCCACGATCCAACGACGCCGGGGACCGGCCAAGTTCCAAGTCCCGACCTTCCGGATCCGACGCAGCGCCCCTGGAATACGATGCAACCCTGTTTGAGGAATTGCGCGCCCTGCGCAAAGCAATGGCCGACGCTCAAAATATGCCACCCTTCGTGATTTTCGGCGACGTATCCCTGCGGCAAATGGCGGCCTGCTTTCCCCAGTCCCAGGACAGCTTTTCCTGCATATCGGGCGTGGGCCGGGTTAAGTTGGAACAGTACGGCCCCCGTTTCCTTCAGACCATCCGCAGCTACGCCGAATCCCACGGCAAGGCGGACCAAACCGATGCCCTGTTGGGACGGGCCTCGGTGCGCAACGGTGAAAACGCCGTCGAGCGGGAACGCCCGGAGCGCCGGCGGGGTACGACCTACGACGCAACGCGGGCTTGCCTGGCCCAAAAGCTGTCCATCAGCGAGATAGCCAAGGAGCGGAATTTATCCGAGGAGACTATTGTCAGTCACTTGGAGCGTATGACCACCCAAGGCGTAGACCTGGACCTGGAACACCTGCGACCGGATGATTACCGGCTGGCCCAGGTTAGTGAGGCATTGGAGATTTGCGGCGGCGATTTCCTAAGGCCCGTCTGGGAGTTTTTGGGCCGGGAATTCACCTACACCGAGATAAGACTGGCCCGGATTTTGCTGCGGCAGGGTGAAGGATTGGCGGGATAAGAGAATCTACAAACCACGACATCGCCGCGACATCAGCGGACATTTACACGACAATCTGTGACAAAACAACCTCGGGCCCCCAGGCTCAAATGTCATAAAATGTCGCCTTTTTCGCCTCCCATCCCCGTGGTTCCCAAGGTACGTCCCAAAACATCCTGCAAATTTTAGCCCAGCACCAACGAGAGAGATGCCAATAACGCGCCGGATTTATAACGCGATTGCCCTGCGGAGGGAACTTGGTAACAGTTCAGGGTTGAGGGGAGCGGAGTGGCTGATGGCGGAATATGGGGGTTGGGTTACGTTGGGGGATGAATCCCCCAAACCCCCTGAAAAAAGTGGCAGTTGGCTGAAACCAATTCATCTCACCAAGTCTGAACTGTTACGGAATTTGTCGCTTCTTGCCAGCAAAGGCGGCGGTTGATATAATTGGACTGTTACCTGCTACAGGGGCCTGTAGCTCAGGCGGTTAGAGCGCAGTCCTGATAAGACTGAGGTCGTTGGTTCGAGTCCATCCAGGCCCACCAGGTAGCTCCTCCAAGCACAAATCGACGGCTTTTTCTCTCAGACACCACCGAGTTGTTTCCTGCCAAGGAGCAAGGTGGTCATGCCATCATTTCAAACTTGTTGGACTGTTAGTTGCCACAACACATTTGCAGACGATGGCACGGTACCTTTGCCCTGTCCCCCATGAAACACCCCGGAGCATGGTCAACCGGGGCTTTCTGCGGTTGTCGTTTCGGTCTCCGCGCGGGTCAGCTGCGGCGGCTTCCTTATAATAAGGAAACAGAGGGCCGCCACTCCCGCGCAGATTCCCCCGGGGATTATCGCCAGGTCGTAGTCCCCGAAATGGTCGAATACCCAACCAGCGTAGACCGGGGAGCCCACCAACGCCCAACTGTGGGAAAAGGTGATGTACCCCCGTAGGGTGGCAAACCGGTCCCGCCCGTAGTACTCGCCCACCGCCGCCCAGACTATGATTCCCGCTCCGTCTCCCATCCCCTGCAGGACGATGAACAGATACACCAGCCCAATTCCCAAGCCGCTGGTCCAGTCCCCGTAGTACAGGGCGAAGAACCCCAGGGCCTCTATGGACAGGGTGGCCGCCAGAATCAGCGACTTGGGCCATCGGTCTCCCATGTACCCCAGGGCCAGCCGGGAGAAAAAGTTGATGCCGAACATCAACCCGGTAAGGTTGGCCGCTTCCTGCCGGCCCATTCCCTTCAGTTCCAGGATCGGTATGATGCTGACCAGGATTCCCAGGGTCGCCACCTGCCGCAGCCCGGCGCCCGCCATCAACAGCCAGTAGGCCCGGGTATGCAGCGCTTCCCGCACCGTGTAGTCGCGCACTTCCGCCCGCCGCACCGCGCCGCCGGCGCTGCCGGACGGGACCGCGGCGGTTTGGGCACGTGTGTCGCCGTCGGGACGCAGCCCCATATCTTCGGGACGGTTGCGGAACCAGATGCACAGGGGCATGAGGAATACCAGAAATATCAGCCCCGAAGCGTAAGAGGCCATTTGCCAGCCGAACCGGATGATGATGTACGACAGCGTGGGCACCAGGGTAAGGCCCCCCAGGGACGATACCGCCGCCAATATGGAAATTGCCAGGGAGCGGCGACGGTGGAACCACTGGTTGATCCCCGCAAAAAGGGCGTGCTGGAAGGCGATGCTGTTCCCCAGGGAAACCATCAGCAGGTAGACCAGTGCAAACCCCAGCAGGTTGTGGACGAACCGGCCCAGCACGAAATACCCGGCGATGGCCAGCAGCAGCGCGGGCACCAGCAGTTTTCGGTTGCCGAACTTGTCTATGAGCCAGCCGGCGAAGGGTCCTTCCAAGCCTCCCTCGGCCCGGGCCAGGGAGAATATCAGGTTGGTCTGGGCCTGGCTAATGTTCAGCGAGTCCCGAATGGCCGGCACAAACACGGTAAACCCGCGGAAGAACACCCCGCTGGCGAAAAAAGCCATCGCCGAGGTGATGGCAACCATCCACCAGCCGTAGTAAATGCGGGGACGGGCGCTAGCGTCGGCGGGGGAACTCAACCGGATTGTCGCCCCTTACCAAGAATCATGCCGGGAATCACCTTGCTGGACGTGCCGGGCAGGGCGGGACCCTGCGGTGTCAGGGCGGCCTGTGTCCCGTTGGTGGAACAAGCGGGGGGTTGCGCGGGAATTTGCATCGTGACAGTGTACTTTCTTGCCGGACGCCGTGCAACGTATTTCAGCCGGGCCACCAAGGCTATCGCACGTGGATTTTTGGAGCAATATACGGCTGTGATTTCGACCCGGATGCCGCCTTTGTTGGGTAAATACCTCGGGTTTGTAGCCGGAAATCCATATTGTCGGAACAAAATCGACCAAAATATTTGGAAATCCACTCCTAAAATGTTCACGTGCAATTGCCCTGTATTCAAGGGTGCGGCTGAAACCGGTTGGGACTCCTGGAAATCGTGTCATTTTATGCCATTTAATGTCATTTGCCCCTGGACCGCGGCGGGTCGGGAGGGGTCATGCAGGTCTGGGGTTATGGTAAGGAAGGGTTGCCGTGGTTGGCAAGAGGCGGGGCGTCAGTTGGGGGAATCGCGTTTTGACTGCGAGGCATAACCGGTATCAAAGGAATTGATAATCCTTTCCAATCACCGGCATTTTTGTGCAACACTTGCATATCGTGGGGTCTCCTGGTCTATCCAGCCGGCCTTATTTCCAGTGATGGAGCGCGTTTCCAGGGTTTGTTGAGAGACAAGACGCCAGAACACTGAGTAGTCGTGCAGTTACAATTTATAATGCGATTGCTCTGGCCGGGCCACCTACTTCACCACGCATTTCCCCACCTATTTTTCCAATGGAATTCACGGCCCCCGGCTAGGCCCCGCAGCCGCGGGCGTTTTATAATGGATGCTGACCGCCGCCGGTCGTCTTTCCACGGTCGTCTTTCCACGGTCGTGCTTCCCCGGATGTCCCGGCGGTCTTAACCCCTCATCGCTAAAGGAACCCAGCTAAAGGAAGTGCCCGCTCATGACAACCGACCCGGCATCTCACGCCCACGACGACAATCAAGACTTCATCCGGCAGTTGGTGTCCCCGGAACGGGACCGCCGCGAGGACACAATTACCATCCTGGCCTTTTCCGACATTAACGACCGGGACACCGTGGCCGACATCGGCTGCGGCCCCGGCTTTTATACCATCCCGCTGGCCAAGGCGGTCAGCAACGGCAAGGTCTACGCCCTGGACGTGGACGACGAGATGCTGGATGCTTGCCGGCGACGGCTGGCCGAGGCCAGGTTGGGCAACGTCGAGGTGCTCAAGTGCCAGGAGTACGAGTTCCCGCTGGAGGACGGTTCGCTAAATGGGCTGTTTCTGGGCTACGTCGTCCACCACGTTGAAGACCGAGTGCGGTTCCTGGAGGCGGCGCGCCGTCTGATGAGACCCCGGGGTTGGTGTACCGTGCTGGAGTGGGACCGACAGGAGTCGGAGCACGGGCCGCCCCTGGAACGCCGCATAGACCCGGGCGAACTGCGCCGGTTGACCACCGAGGCCGGGTTCCGCCACCTGGTCACCCGGGATTTGGGCGGCGCGCAGTACATGACCACCCTGCGCAACGGCTGACGTCTCCCACCCGCGCCTGCGGGAAAGAGCGCCCAGTTGGAGACGGCGGGGCGCCGGTGGTCAACCGTTTTGGAGTCGTCCGATTTCTGCTTCCAGTTCCCGGACCCGGGCTTCAGCCTGAATGCGAGCCTCTCGCTCCCCCTCGGCGCGAGTCATAAGGTCATCATAGGTAACGATGTGAAGCCCTGTTGCCGGGTCGTACCACCCCAGTTGGCCGCGCTCCCACCGGATGTTCAGGTTCAGCGCGGCGCTGTAACCCTCCCAGACATCATCCGCCACCTGCTCGACCGGGATGGGTTGGTACTCGCCTTTGACCAGCCGGTCGCCGGCCAGCCGTGCTCCGTGATATTCGCCCGTCTCGTCGAAGCGCCAGTATTCGGGGATGCCCAGAGCCGCGTATTCGCGCCGCTTTGGCCCGGTGTCAATGTGTGCGGTGCTTGGAGACGCGATTTCCAGCACGAAATCCGGCGGCTTGCCCTGTTCGGAGATGATGTAGCCGTTGCTTTCCATGTAGGCGGCTGGATCGACGTTGAACGCGATGAGCAGGTCGGGTCTCCTCAAGCCTCGTACGGCTGGATGCGGCTCCTGAGCGATCCAGCGCTCAGCGGCTACCAGAGTGGTGTCCGGGTTGCCAAAGTGTTGGACCAGATGGTGTACGTTGCCGGTTATAGTCAGTTTATCGTAGCTGGTCATTTCGTCGGGATCGCGCGGCGGCGGATCCGGCAGCCGGAACCGGGTTTGGGGTGTGGGCGTGTCGGCTGCGGTTCTGGGGGTGGTCATATCGCACCTCGTCGGGATAGCGAGGGTGGTGTGGTTCCGCTAGGAAGGTGGGTTCCGACGGGACGGGTGGCGAGCAAGTTGGTGGCACATGGTCTCCCGCTGTCCCCTGAGTTTTGGTCATGCGGGAATTATACAGCCTGACGTCCAGGGTTGGCCGGAGAGGTTGCGGTTGGCCCAGGGTCTTTTAATTTTCTGGGACGGGGGCTACGTTGGGGGATTCATCCCCCAAACCCCCTGGATTGGGGTAGTCCGACAATGCAGCACTGAGCTTGCCAGAGGAATTGCGGGGAACAATTAAAAGACCCTGGCGGTTGGCCGGAAACCGATGGCAACGGGTCGCGCCCAGAACAGGCAATCGTACTTGCAATACTTGGCCGCCCATCCGTTTAATCCGGAATCTTTTTCTCGTTACGTAGAACATATTCGCAATCTCGTTTCGGACGATCAGAGGAAGATGTCCTGGCTCGGGGGTTCTTTTGAAACATAGCCCGGCGACCTGCAATTTGCGCCCTCACAGCCAGGGGCGGGCTTTGGAGCGTTCTTTTTCCGAAGTGTAGGTGGGTAGGCCGCTGCGGTCCAGGGTCTCGATTACCATTTGCTGGAACAGCCGCCGGTCGAGGCCGCTGATTACCGCCTGTTCGTGGGCCTCGGAGATTACTACCGGGTAGCCCTGCCCCTTTTCGCATTGCTGCACTATCATGCCGTGGCCCAGGGATAGCAGCCGCGGGTCCTGCGCCACCCATTGAGGAACTTCCACGCGGGCAATCTCCAGGCCGGTGTTGAGGTAGTAGAAGCAAATGCGCTGCGCCTCGGGGTACTCCCGGTTGGCTTCGGGATTGGTGCGGTAGACGGGAGACCGGCAGCCGGGGCCGAGAGCCTGTTGGAAGATTTCCCGGTCCAGGAAGTTGTTCGAGGCGTCGCAGGGCGGCAGGGTGGAACGCCGGTTATTGCAGGACCGGCTGCACCGCCCGGAGTCGTAGGGGCAGAGGCAGCAGCGGATGGCGTTGGAGACCTCGGTGGTGCGGGGCAGCGACACGTAGGCGGCCAGGGCGACGGTCCGGCGTTGGGCCGTCTGCCGCAGCTTTTCCAGCGCAGGCAGGAATCGTTGGTGGAGCAGGGCTTTGCGGACAAAGGGCCGGTAGACCCGGCCGGCCAGCCCCCACAAAGTCAGAGTGCCGTCCAGCAGGGCCAGCGTGGGAACGTCCGCCGGGGCGTCCTCAAGCATCTCCACCAGTCGTTCCAGCTCCTGAATGCTGCGGATGATGCCCAGCAGTGGGCCGGTGATGGGTTCTTCGTCCAAGGGATTGGCTTCGTCGAACAGATAAAGCTCGTCTCGTCCGGTGGACAGATGCGGGTCGTTGAAAAACTCGGCGCCGGGCCGGGAGCCGTAGGTGAGGACGCAGCCGCCCAGGTTGACCAGGTAGCAGGGAATGGGCAGGTGGCGGTCCACATCTATGTGGGAGCCATCCACTGAGACGGCCCGCCAGTCGTCCGGGGAAGGCGGCGGCGGGACGCTGCCAATCAGCCCCTCCTCCACCTGGGCGGCCAGGTAGGGCCGGGATGCGGCGGAGGCAGTCCGGCTGCGGGCGGTTTGGGGGTCAACCCGGCGGGCCTGCTCGATTAGGTCGGTTAGCCGGTGTTGCCGGTCGGCGGCGGAGCGTTGCAGGCCGTGGGCGCCCTGATCCAGCTGCAACACGGTCTTGCCAAGGTCAAGGGACATGGGTTACCTCCGGTAATGGGTTCCCCACGGTAAAGGAAGCCCCCGTCTCACGAGGGACCAACGGATGGGGCCGGGGCGCTTTGGGGGATTCATCCCCCAAAGCGCCCCGGATGCTTGGGAAGCCTCCGAGGGCCTCGGTACAAACGGATGGGAGAACCTCAGGACGAGCAGTTCAATGGACTTTGCCGCATCCCGGAAAGTTCCCGCCGGAAAATCCCGTCCCAGGGCAATCGCGTTTTAATTCGTAACTGGACAATTACGCAGTCTCATGGCGTCCTCATGGCGTGTTGCTACTCGAAAAACCCTCGAAACGCTTTCTACCATTGGAAATCAGGCATTGGAAATCAGGCTGGTTAGCCGGTAGGTCCTCTCGAGACTGAACAGTTACGGTGGGCGGGGTCCGGCTGAAACCAGTTGGGACTCCTGGAATTCGTGTCATTTTATGCCATTTAATGTCATTTGCCTCTGGACCGCGGCGGGTTGGGAGGCGTCATGCAGGTCTGAGGTTATGGTAAGGAAGGGTTGCCGTGGTTGGCAAGAGGCGCTGCGTCAGTTGGGGGAATCGCGTGTTAACTGCGAGGCATAACCGGTATCAAAGAATTTGATAATCCCTTCAATACCAATTGTGCGCGGGGTTTATAATGCGATTGCCCTGATTCCCGTCCGCGGCAGGTTATGTTCTGGTGAATTACCCTATATAATGGGCCGGGGCAGACCCCAAACACAAGACTTTTGCAGCAGTGAGCCCGGATATGAACCTGGCATTCGACCAAGGCAACCCGCAGCGTCCCAAGGGGCACGCGCTGGTCTATTTCCGCGTTTCGACCGAACCGGACAAGGTTTATGCCACCTACGTGGTGACCCTGCCGATTCAGGCCGACTTGAGCAAGTACGTGCCGCCCTTCTTGGCGGCCCATCTGGGATCTGCGCCGCTGAGCGAGTTTTCGGCCTTCGCCATGCCGCCGGTGCCGGAGCCGGTGGACAGCTATCAGACGCTGGAGAACCTGAGCCGTCTGCGGAACGACGATTTAATCTACGCGGACAGTATGTTCTCCTTCGACCTGCCCCGCATGATGGAGGCGGTTACTGAGGCGGTGCAGGAGTATTCCAGCATCTGCGGCAAATTCCTGGAAACGGCCACGGCCCAGGATGCTCCGGCAGACGCGCCGGTAGAGGAGACCCGGCCGGCGGAATTGCCGGATGTGCCGGACGAGGATACGTCGTACCAGGTC
Organism: Dehalococcoidia bacterium; assembly: GCA_965262735.1. Lineage (GTDB taxonomy): Bacteria > Chloroflexota > Dehalococcoidia > Lucifugimonadales > UBA3495 > CATOSK01. Next base: position 2,687,114 of record CBDHFS010000002.1, read on the forward strand.
AATGAGGTACTGTTCAGCTTGATGAGCGAAGGCGACAAGCTGACCGAGTTGGCCCGGCTCCTGGGCAAGCTGCGGTTTGCCCAGGAAGGCAGCGATTCGGGGATGCTCAGCGAGGCAAGGGCAGAGATAAACTCGCTGGGCCGGTATTTGCCCCCGGAGTTCCGGTTGTCCAGTTTGCTGGCGGCGGCCCAGGACGCTTCCCAGAGAGGGTCCAGGCTGGCGCAGCTTTACCTGGACCGCTGCTTCCGATTGTCTGCCGGAGACTCCGGCTCAGCCCACGACCTGGAAAGGGAAATCCGGTCGCTAGAGTCGGGGCAGTAAAAGTCCATCGAGGGACCTAGAGCCGCCCCGCAGCTGCGGCTTACCAATTTTCCCGCACACGGGGATGCACCGGAGACGGCGCTGATTCACAAGAGCGGCGGCGGCCTCCCCCCCACACAAGGATGTACCACCTCAAGGATTCCCGCCGCCAAGATGACGAAGCCTGTCCCCCGCTCGCGGGGATACGCGCCAGCCGTAGGCACACCATCAGACAAGCCCCAGCCTGTCCCCCGCTCGCGGGGATATGCGCCAGCCGCAGGCACACCACCAGACAAGCCCCAGTCTGTCCCCCGCTCGCGGGGATATGCCCTCCCGAAAAACAAACTCTTCATTACATGGCAAGTGCGGAAAGTGGCGTAGTGGGTCTGGGGATTTTCCTCCAAGCCCAAGCCAGTAGCGCATAAGTATCGTGGTGTTTGTGGTATTATTTACCCCGTCACAGCTAACCTTTACGCTTGCTCTAAACCAGCCGTTGTATCTTCAGATGTGGGCGCATTGCGCCCCCTTGCAGGTTTACGTTTAGGGTATGCGGGTAGCTGTGACGAGTGCCAACATCCCGATACTGTGAGGGGGTTCCACTTTGCCAAAGTTGTTCGCTACCGTCCTGGTACTGGCCTCAGCCCCTCTTCTAGCCTGCAATTCTCCGTCTTCCCCGCCACCGCCTGAACCAACACCCGACCTGAACGCCACGGTAGAGGCCGCCGTCGCCGCCACCAAATTGGCCTTGCCAACTGCCGCCCCGACCCCTACCCCGGAACCGACCGCTACTCCTACCCCGGTTCCCACCGCAACGCCCATTCCTACCCCAACACCTACGGCTACTCCTGAACCAACGCCTACCCCGGCGCCCACGGTCACGCCGATGCCGGCGCCCATCCCAGAACCAAGGCTGGTTCAATTTGGACCAGCTAGATTCAGCAATTTCCAGGGTTATCGGGACATGCCGGTAATTCCGAGCTAGAGGAGGTGATATGATGCGATTCTTATTGCAGAGGTTCTTGCCCATGCTGTTGGCCGGAATAACGGTGATTGCTTGCAACGCCGAAGCGCAGACGCCAGCGACAGGTGCGCCGGACATCAGTGCAACCGCGGTAGCCCAAGCGAGGGATGTGGAGGCCCAGGTCAAAGCGACCATCGTTGCGATTCCCACGGTTGCGGCGGTGCCTGCGGCCACGCCTTTGAGGTGGACCCGGAAAACTGGACAGGTAGCTAAGTGGGAATCCTGCTCCTAAACTGAGGGCAGCGACAGCTGTCGAGGAGGAGCGGGAAATGTCCAGAGAGCGAAGAAAGCACAGCCCGGCCTTCAAGGCCAAAGTTGCACTGGAGGCAATGAAGGGCGATCAGACGGTGGCCGAGTTGGCCGCCCGGTTCGAGGTCCACCCCAATCAGATTCAGGCTTGGAAGAAGGCTCTGGCCGATGGCGCGGCCGCCATCTTCGACCACGGCAACGGAACCAACAAGGGCAAGGAGCAGAAGAACAACGACGCCCTGGTGGCTCGCCTGTACCAGCAGATCGGCCAGCTCAAGGTGGAGCGGGATTTCTTGGAGGAAAGGTCCGGTCCATGACCCCGGCACAGCGGCGTGAGCTGGTCGACCGGCGACATGGGTCCCTGTCCATAGTGCGGCAGTGTGCGTTGCTGGGCGTCAGCCGCTCCAGCCTCTACCATCGTCCCAAGGAGACCTCGCAACAGGCCCTGTCCCTGATGAGGGAGATGGACCGCCAGTACCTGGAAACCCCATTCTACGGTTCCAGGCGGATGAAGGCATCGCTGGACCGGCAGGGCATGCCGGTAAGCCGGAAGCGGGTGCAGCGGCTCATGAGACTGATGGGACTGCGTGCTATCTACCGGCAGCCTCGCACCAGCCAACCGGCGCCGGAACGCCGGGTCTATCCCTATCTGCTGAGGAACCTGACGATCACCCGGGCGAACCAGGTATGGGCGGCTGACATCACCTACCTGCCCATGGCCCGGGGATTTCTGTACCTGGTCGCAATCATGGACTGGCACAGCCGGTACGTGGTGGCCTGGCGGTTGTCCAACACTCTGGAGACCGGCTTTTGTGCCGAGGCCCTGAATGAGGCCCTCGACCAAGGAACGCCGGAGGTGTTCAACACCGACCAGGGAAGCCAGTTCGCCAGCCGCGAGTTCACGCAGATACTCCAGGACCGCGGGGTGAAGATCAGCATGGACGGCAGGGGCAGGTACCAGGACAACATATTTGTCGAGCGGCTATGGAGGACGGTGAAGTACGAGGAGGTCTACCTGAAGGCCTACGCCAACGGGCTTGAGGCCCGCAACGAGCTGCGGGAATACCTCCGGTTCTACAACGAGCGGAGGCCGCATCAGGCCCTGGGCTACCGGACGCCAGCGGAGGTGTTCTACGGCGAACCTGTAGAAGAGGATGAGGACCTGAAGGAAAGGAGGTGCTCGGACCAACCGGACTTGGTATCATACGGAGCAGTGCAGGAGTCCCACTTAATTGTGGCCTAATCCTGTCCAACCGATGGGGTCCACCTCACTTTACCCACTCAAACACCCTATCCGGCAAGCACTCTCTCCCCTACCTTCACTCCATATCCGACCTACACGCCCTTTCCCACGCCCACGCCTGTCCCGTTGGGCGAAAACTGGAAGAAGTACGAATCCGACTTAGGTTGGAAGTTGATAAACCGCTTAAGCGATGAATCGACTTTCAGGGGGGAATTGACCCAACCGGTAGTATTGTCGGTGGAATGTACTGACGAAAAGTTGCTGGATTGGGGAATTGCCCGGATAAGCGGATGGGGAGTAACCGAGATGACAGCAGTCTCCGCTTGGTATTCAATTGACGGGGCCACACCAACGGCAGTCACTTTGTATACTGGACTTGAATTACAGGATTGGTTGATTCCCGGAGAAGACATCGGCCCATCAGTAGCCGACAAAATCCTATCCGGCAAAGAGAGCTTGGTAATCTGTCAAGGGCGTCGACAAGGTGTACCACTGCGGCGGAGAGAAATTGTCCCACTGGTGCGATGACAAGGGAGTCCAGGGGGAGTAGCAAGCAGGGGGATCCTTCAGGGACAGGAGGAGATAGCTAGGAGTCTTCCGGTTCTTCCGAGGCCTGGGATGGGGCATTCTGCCGGCTGTGCTTGAGGCGGTAGCTGTCGCCGTTCATCTCCAGGATGTGGACGTGGTGGGTGAGCCGGTCCAGCAGCGCTCCGGTGAGGCGCTCAGACCCGAAGACCTGGGTCCACTCGTCGAAGGGGAGGTTGGTGGTGACCAGGATGGAGCCCCGCTCGTAGCGCTGGCTGAAGACTTCGAAGAGCAGTTCCGCGCCGGTGGGGGACAGGGGCACGAAGCCCAGTTCGTCGATGATCAGCAGGCCGAGGCGGGACATCTGCCGCTGGAGGTTGAGCAGGCGTCGCTCGTCCCGGGCCTCCATCAGTTCGTGGACCAGGGCGGCGGCGGTGGTGAAGCCCACCGACATCCCCCGCTGACAGGCGGGCAGGCCCAACCCCAGGGCGACATGGGTCTTGCCGGCGCCGCTGTTGCCGACAGCGATGACATTCTCCCGGCGCTGGATGTATTCGCAGCGGGCCAGTTCTGCCACCAGGACCTTGTTCACCGAGGGGATGGCCAGGAGGTCGAAGGTGTCCAGACTCTTGACGGCGGGGAATCGCGCCGCTCTGATCCGGCGCTGCACCATGCGCTGGTGGCGCTCGATGAGTTCCAGTTCGGCCAGCCGGAGCAGGTAGCTGGGATGGTCCACTCCCTCGGCGGCGCACAGGGCGGCCAGCTTTCCGTACTCACGGAGAAAGCTGGGCAGCTTCAACTCCTTCAGGTGGTGTTCCAGCAGCAGCGTGGGACGGTCGTTCATGCGGCCTTTCCCGACAGCAGGGTCATGTAGTCTCCCGCGCAGGTGGTGCTGACCCGCACCCTGGGCAGGTAGGGGTAGAGCTCCAGGTCGAGGCGGGGAGGCCGTCCCTCCAGCCGGCACATCACCAGGTGCTTTACCGCATCGAAGCTGAGAGCTCCCAGGCGGAGGGCATCTTTCACCGCGGCATGCACCTCCTGCCCGGAGAAGGTCTCCAGCAGTCTCAGCACCTGCACGAATTCCCGCTTGCCCCTGCGTCCCATCCGGGACTCCAGCAACCGGCGCAGTGTGCCGAACTCCTCGGGCAGGTCCCACCCCTGCAGCGGAGCCGCCTGGTCCAGGGCGCCGGTCTTCTGCTCCAGGAGAGGCAGGTAGTGGATGGGATCGTAGACGAAGTCGTCTCTCTCATAGGAGCGGGGGTGCCGGGCGATGATCTCCGAGCCGCAGCTGATGACTACCTCATCCACATAGCCTCGCACCAGCACGTCCCGGCGCCCGTAGGCCACCGGCGCCGAGTAGTCGTTGGTCCGGTGCCGCACCAACGACAGGGAACTCACCCGGCCCGCCTGCTTGTCGCACGCGTCGTAGGGCACGGCAGTCAGGGGCAGCAGGGCCTCCAGGTCCCGCTCCATCCGCTGGCCGATGGTCTCGGTGTGGCCCCGGAGCCTGGCGTCCATCCGTTCCAGGCAGCGCCCCTCCAGGTGGGCGTTCAGCGCGGTGAAGCTCTCGAAGGACGGTATGGGCGCCAGAAAGTTCCGCCGCACGTAGCCCACCATGCCTTCGACTTTCCCCTTGTCGTTGCCCTTCCCAGGGCGGCCGAACCGGTCCTCGAACAGGTAGTGGGACTGGAGCTCGGTAAAGGCCCGGGTGCGCTTCCTCCGGCCGTCCCCCAGGATCCGGGCCACCGCCAGCTTGGTGTTGTCGTAGAGGATGCTCTGGGGCGCCCCGCCCAGGAAGGCAAAGGCCGAGACGTGGCCGTCCAGGAAGGCCTCGGTGGTCTCCGCCGGGTAGGCCTTGATGAAGCATCCGTCGCTGTGGGGCAGGTCCAGGACAAAGTAGTGGGCCTTCTGTTGTACTCCGCCGATTACGACCAGAGCCTCGCCGAAGTCGCACTGGGCGTGGCCCGGCGCGTGGGAGAGCGGCACGAACATTTCCTGCGTCCGCCGCCGATGCTCCCTCACGTAGTCCTTGACCGTGGTGTATCCCCCACCGAACCCGTACTCGTCCCTGAGCCGCTCAAAGATGCGCTGGGCCGTGTGGCGCTGCTTTCTGGGGACCCGGTGATCATCATCCAGGATGCGGTCGATGACGCCGGTGTAGGGCTCCAGCTTGGGGCGCCGGGGAGAAGTCTGCCGCCGGTAGCCCGGCGGCGCCGAGTAGGCCAGCATCTTGCGCACCGTGTCCCGGTGCAAACCGAACACCCGGGAGGCTTCCCGAATGCTCATCCCCTCCACCATCACCCCTCGTCGGACCCGCAGGTGCACGTCCACCTGGAACATCCATCCCACCATCCATAAGTTCTACTTCCAACCTATGGATGGCGGCAGACGGTACATTTTTCAACCGCCCCAAATCAGTCAGTCGATCCGCCCGCGTGGTCCACTTTAACTCCGCCGCTTACACCCAGGGGCTGACCTACCAGGAGATCGGCGAGATAAGGAACACCAGCGGGTTGACCGTGCGCAACGCCGTGTCCGGCATCCAGAGCTTGGTAATCGGTTGCGAGGACTTTTTAATGACGTGGGAACTGGCGGGATTGGCTGAAGGCGCTGACGGTTGGATTCTGCCCTGCCAAGAGTAGGAACTATCCCCAGATAGCCCATCGCCTATAAGCAAACGGGACCGGTTTCTCTGTTCTGTGGAATGGGGAAGTTAAGCAGGGGGTAGGCTGTGAAACCTACCCCCTTCACCCTCAGTCACTACAGCGATTGCAAACGAGCTGTAATCTCCCAAAGGGCGCAAGCGAATTATGCACTTCTCTCCCATTCGTAACAGTTCACAGTGCCCCGTACAGTGAAGTCGTCAGCTGCTGCGATCAGCGAACTCGGCCTTAGCGGCCTCCACCAAGGAGGTGTCGCGGAGCAGGTCGCATGCAGTCAGGCTCAGGGTTTTAGCCACCGACAGGGCGTTGGAGAGAGCCAGATCAGTAGCGGCCGTCTCGCACATCTCTCTCGTATGTGAAGCCACGGGTTCCTCGCTGACGGCATATCTCAGCTCGAAGGCCGGCATGACCTGACTGACGTTACCGAAATCGGTTGAAGCCCCGCTGCCCGGACGGCCCGCCACGGGCGCGTCCAGTTTGATTCCCAGTGACTGAGCGTTGGCTCCCACCGCCTGCGCCAGGACCACGTTGGGCTGAACGTTCTCGTAAAAGGGGTAGAATTCCTCTACCTCCAGGCGTGCGCCGGTCATCGAGGCCGCGCCTTCCGCAATCTGTCTCACTTTGCCCACCACCACATCGCTCAGGTATCGCCGGTCCCGGCAACGCAACATGAAATTGGCGGCGGCGAACTCCGGCACCACGTTGGGCGCCAGGCCTCCGTCGGTGATCACACCGTGAATGCGGACGTCGTCTCTCAGGTGCTGGCGCAGCGCATCGATGCCGGTGAACAGGTGAATAACCGCGTTCAGCGCGTTGATGCCAGCCTCAGGCGCGGCCGCGGCGTGAGCGGCCTTGCCGTGGTACTTGTACCGGTAGCCGACCATGGCCAGGCTCCAGCTCTCTCCCTTGGGCGCTGCCGCGGGGATTATGGTCCGGTTGGAAAACGGGTGGGACGAAAGGGTGGCATCCACGCCGTCGAATACGCCAGCATCCAACAGCCGTATCTTGCCGCCGCCGCCCTCTTCTGCCGGCGTGCCGATGACCACCACTCGTCCGGGCAAATCCTGGGCGTTCGCCTGGATGCCGAGGGCGGCTCCCATCGCAGCCATCGCGATGAGGTTGTGTCCGCAACCGTGGCCAATCTCGGGTAACGCGTCGTATTCCGCCAGGACGGCAATTGTCGGGCCCTGGCCGCCGCCGCCCGGAATGGTGGCCTGAAAAGCCGTTTCCACACCGCCGATACCCCGTTCCAGGTGAAGTTCATGCTTTTCGAGGAAACCGGCGAGGGCGTTGGATGAGTAGTATTCCTGATAGTTCAACTCCGGATGGGAATGGACATCCATCGAGAGGTCGAACAATGCCTGCCTTGAGGCCTCGATAGCGGAGTTGGACCGGTCTGCCAAGTCGTCTCTTGCTCCGGCATATTGGTTGGTCATGGTATGCCTCCTTCGATTCGAGGGTTGATCTTGCAACGAAGAACGGTATCTTTTTCGACGGTTCGCTTGCTTGAACCAATATCGTTCCCATAAGCGATGTCGGGCTTTCCACCCGAGAAACTCGGAACGCTGTATAACTCGGATTTCTGGCTTGGCTGCTTGCTTGGGTTAATGCTTTTAGAGTTATCCCGACGGACATCGCGGACATCGCCCAAGGTAGTAATGGCCCAACCGGGGGAATGGGTTGGTTCGTTGCCAGCGGAATACTGCCGGGGTGAGGCGCAGGGTTAATCACCCGCCGGACTCGACGGCGATCTGCTGGGACGCGCCGGGGGCGGGGACTTCCACATCTATGGCCGCGCTGATTGGTTCGGGGATGGTTTCGCCGTCCTCAGCCATCCCTTCCAGATGGAAGATGACGGCCTCCTGGATCAAGCGTTTGGTTTCTTCAAAAGTGTCTCCCGCGGCGATGCAACCCGGCAGGTCCGGCAGGTACGCCGAATAGCCGTTGCCGGCTTTTACGATAATTGCCGCGTACTTCATCTGTATTCCTCTCTATCCAGTCCTGCCTGTTCCAGGATACTGTACCAAGTCTTGATATCGAGATCCTTGCCGGGATTTCCCGCGATTGTGACTCGCCCCGGTTTTTCGGGATGTTTGTATTGGCGGTGGCTTCCGCGGGTCCTTACCCTGCGCCAGCCATCTCGTTCTACTACACGGATTGCTTCCCGCACTGTGGGCATAGGACAATTTTGCTCAACATGACCTAATCCTGGGACTCTGCTACCCTAATCGCTTGGGGCGCTTTCCCATCGTCGAAATGACACAGCACCGCGTCCCGCATCATGTACTTTAGCTGCTCCCTAGATATCTTGCAGCGTGCCATTTCGTTTTGCTTCCTCAACCACGCCGGGCACCGGCACGTCCACCTCGATGGCGGAACTGGTGGGTTCGGGGATGGTTTCGCCGTGTTCGGCCATCAGCTCAACGTGGTCAGCGACCGCCGCCGTAACGAGGGATATGACCTCTTCCCTAGTGTCCCCCGCCGCTACACAGCCCGGCAGGTCGGGGATATATGCGCCGTAGCTAGTGGGACCCTTTTCGATAATAACGGTGTACTTCATCGGTTACTGCCTCTCTCGATCCCCGCTTGTTTCAATATCCCGTTCCATGTCCCGACCGGAAGGTCGGTGCTTGGTCTCCCGGCAATGGTAACGGTTCCGGGTTTAGTCGGGTGATGATACTGGCGGTGGCTGCCCCGCGTCCTAACCCAGTTCCAACCATCCGCTTCAACCAACCGAATTGCATCCCGCACTTTAGGCATGGGCGAGTTTGGGCCGGAAGATGACCACGGTTCCGAGTTCCCTAACCTCGTATCTGGGCTATCTGAATCACGCCGGGCGCCTCCCCATCCTCAAAATGGCACAGCACCGCATCCCGCATCATGTACTTTAGCTGCTCCCAGTCATCGGCTTCGGTGAAGATGCTGTAACCGACGGCCCGGGCTTAGTAGCCGCCCTCCGGGGATTCCCGTACCTGGAAGACTATTTCTGCGTCAGGCATCCCAGTTCTCCCTTCTTTTTGGCTTCCTGGGCTTGCGCTTTCAGGAAATACGCGACGTTAATGGCGGTTATTGGCATAAACCAGCTAACTTTTGTCGTGTCCATTGTCCCCTTTGTTATCTGGCGTCTTGGGCAAGGGTTTTTCTGAGGGTTTGCCAGGTTTAAGCAGGTCGAGCAATGGGGTTTTTCTTGGACCTGACCTATTAACCGCCGGCACATCGTCCCGGCTTTTTTCAAGCCACTCCATATCGGGCAGCGCGCCTGATTTTCGCCGATCGCCAGGGCGTTGCGGCTTTTGTTGGTTGGGATGTTGTTTGCCGGATTCAGGCTTGTTATCCATATCAAGCTCTTAAGTTTGGTTAGCCAAAATCCCTATCCAATTTTACCACACGCCAATTTCCCTCCAACTCTTAACGGTCTCGGGAACCCTGGCAAAATGGGCCCAGAATTCGGGCGTCGTCCGATGCACTAGTACCGCGTCAGGGTGAAACCGAGGGATAGATACGGCGAAGCTTATGCCGGGCATCGGTGGTGGAGAAGCTCCAGTCGATGGTTGCCTCAGCCTGATTACGCTCGATCTCCAATGCCGCGATTTCGCGCTTAAGCGACACTTCATCTTCAATGCGGCGATTCAAACATTGGTTGCTGAAGACGCTGAACTCGATCTCCGCCATGTTGAGCCAGCTCCCATGTTTGGGAGTATAGTGAAACTCCAGCCGTTGGATCACCCGTCTGGCTTCCTTTGGCTCGAAGGCCTCGTACAGGGAGGCGGGTCTATGGGTGTTCAGGTTGTCCAGCACCACTCGGATCCTCTCCGCCTCGGGGTAAGCAGCATCCCCCAGCCAGCGCATCTGATGGGCGAAGTCGGTCATGGTGCGACGCTCGGTCACTGCCACATGCCTCCAGCCCGCCAGCGGCTCACAGGTCATGAACAAGTTCCGGGTCCCGTTGCGCTGGTACTCGTAATCAAACCGCTCCCGCCGGCCCGCCTTGGCCGGGATGGGCGCCCGCTTCTCGGCCACCAACTGCTTGGAGGTCTCGTCGAAACAGACTACGGGCCGCTGGGGGTCATAGGGTTCCGCATAGAGGTCCAGCACGTCCTCCATGCGGGCCACGAACTCGGCGCTCACCTTGGGGATGCACCACTCCTTCTTCCGCCACGGCTTGAGTTCGTTTTTTTCAGCACCTGCCTGACCGTCTCCCGGGAGATGGAGTCGGTCAACTCCAGCTTCACCGCCTGGTCGGCCAGCAATCGCAAGGTCCAGCGGGTGTGCCCTTCCGGGGCTGCGCTGCAGGCCACGGCCACCAGGTGGGCTTCCTGCTTTCCATCGAGTTTACGCCGTTGTCCCGGCCGCGGCAGGTCATTGAGGGCCCGCTGCAACCCGCCTTCCACGAAGCGCTGGCGCACCCGGCCGACCGTGGAGGGGCCGACCAGCAGAGCTTCGGCCACCTGCTGGTCGGTAAGGCCTTCATCGGCCTTGCACAAAATGAGGCACCGCTTCACTTTACGCCCCGAGGATTGGCCGCGCCGGGTGATACCCAGCAAATGTTCCCGCTCATCTTGGGTCAAGTTCACTCGGTATAGCTTGGCCGGCATTCCCCACGCCTCCCCACAATCAAAGAATGCCTCAATTATATACTTTCTTATATTTGTCAAAAATAGCCGAACGAAATCAGGCTGCGGCAACCATCGACTGGCGATTCTCCACCACCGATGCCCGCAACAAGCTTCAACATATCTATCCGTCAGGTTCAGGCTGACACGGTACTAGCTTGCTAAACCTACCATTTATAACGCGATTGCCCTGTTATGCAAATAAGTATCTTGACATAAAAGTATGGCTAAGGTTATCTTTACGTTTAGACGCGGTATATCCGGTATACAAGTGCTTAGTTCGTGGTAATTTGCGCAGAGAATGGCCTGCTTCGGCAATGAATAACCAACTTCGCAACATTTGTCGGGAGGTGGTTTATGTTTCTCCAGGGGTCTATCGAAGTAAACAGAGGGGTAATTGTTCTGGTACTGCTGACCCTGGCCATTCTCGTAGCTTGCGGAACCTCGTCCCCTCCCGCGCCCGAAGCTGGGCAAGGGACTGCCTCAGAAGCGATCCTTCAGAAGTAAGCCCCAAAGGAGTCCAATTCTGCGGCCAAAGCCTCTCAGGGCGCGCCCACGGCAATGCCCGAGCCGACTATGGCCCCGGCAGCGGCGATGGCTCCCGAACCGGCTGGCAAGCTTACCATGGGCCAGAAGGAGTTGAACGTTTTCAGCGGCCACCCCAAGCGGTCGGTTAACCCCCAGCTATTCGTCATCTCCACCGCTCCGGTGGTAGAGGGCCTCTTCGCTTGGAACAGTGAACTGGAAGCCGTTCCCCTGCTGACCGAGTCCTGGAGCATTTCGGATGACTTCCTGACCTGGACATTCAACATTCGGCAAGGAGTGCAGCTCCACAAGGGCTACGGCGAGATGACCGCAGAGGACGTGGCTTGGTCCTACTCCGAGTGGATACAAAACTCCAAACATGCCAGGGCCAGCCTGATAAATGACTTCTGGAACAATCCCGAGGGCAGCGTGACTATCGCGGACAGCCACACCCTGGTGGTGAATACCGGCAAACCCATGCCCTTGGTCATAATGTCCGAGTTTCACCGGATTCCCTCGGGCATCGCCACCTGGGTCACCAGTAAGAAGCAGGCCGAGGAACTGGGAGAAGAGGCAGCGGACCGGGACATCGCCGGCACCGGTCCCTGGGAGATTGTGGAGCACCGGCCCGCCCAGTTCTGGAGGATGCGGGCGGTGGAAGACCACTGGCGCCAGACCCCCTACTTCGCCGAACTGGAGTTTCAAGAAATCCCTGAAGAGTCTACCCGAATTGCCGGTTTCCAGACGGGACTGTTGGACACTTTCGTGATGGCCTTCGACTCCGCTCCCCTGGTGGAGAAAATGGAGGGGGGCAGGCTCATGCAGGTGCCGGACCAGCCAGCCGGGGAAATGATGATGCACTTCATGGGCCAGTTCTACATATACAACGGCACCGATAAACAGGAAACCGCCTACGACGGTGATCTGCCCTGGACCTCGGCCAGCTCGGACCTGGATTCTCCCGAGTGGGACCAGGCCAAAAAGGTACGCCAGGCGCTAATCAAAGCCATCGACGTGCAGATTCTGGTTGAAACGCTATTGCAGGGCTTGGCCCAGCCAACGCCGATTGGCGTAGGGGGGTACAGTTACTCGGCGGACCGGTTCCCGGAGTTGGGCCCGTTGGAATACGACGTGGAAGAGGCGAAACGACTGCTGGCCGAGGCCGGATATCCCGGTGGCGGCTTCAGCATCATCCTGACCCCGGCCATCCGGGGGGCGCCCGCCGAGGTGGAAGTTGCCGAGGTCATCGCCACCATGTGGGAGGACATCGGGGTTGGCAACGGTTGGGCCGGATGGTGTACAATGACTGGGTATGGATGTTGTTAGTAAGCGCATCAGCCTGACGGCCTGGGGTCGACTCTACGGCTTCGACAAAGCCACGACCTCCCGGCTGCGCCGGGCCGGCAGGCTCCCCCCTGAGCTCAATATAGAGGAGCTTCCCAACGGGCGTTTCTACGTCATCGTGCCCCCGGAGCGCCCCCCGGGCTGCGTCCTCTATGCCCGGGTCTCCTCCGCGGACCAGCGGGATGACCTCGACCGCCAGGCGGGCCGGTTGGCCGAATGGGCCACCCAGCAGGGCCTGCTGCCCAGCGCGGTCGTCAAGGAGGTCGGCTCCGGCCTGAACGGCAGCCGTCCCAAGCTGCTGCGGGTCCTGGCTGACCCGAAGGTGGGCGTGGTCGTGGTCGAGCACTGGGAACGGCTCTGCCGCTTCGGATTTGAGTATGTCGAGGCAGCCCTGCGGGCCCGGGGCGGCCAGGTCCTGGTGGTCGATGACCAGGAGTTGGAGGACGATCTCGTGCGGGATGTGACCGAGGTGATGACCTCACTTTGCGCCCGGCTCTACGGCCGGCGGTCGGCCCGGCGGCGGGCGGAACGGGCCCTGGCCGCCGCGGCCAACGGCGGGGTGGATTCCTGATGCAGTTCACCTATCAGACCCGTCTGAGCGGTCATGGAGATGCCCTGTCGGCTTATGCCGGCCTGTACAGCCGTTTGGAACGGAGGCTGTTTGCCCGGGTCCGCGCCGGGGAGTCCAGGAAGGACCTGAAGCGCGGGTTCATCCGGGACTTTGGGATTCCGGCCCGGATGTTCAACGCGATGTGGGCATCCCTGCAGGGCAAGATCAAGGGTGTCGAGAAGTCCCATGAGCAGCATGCGGACACGCTGCGGCGCCGGATTGCCCGGGCGAAGAAGCAGTTGGCAGTCCTGGAACGCCGTGGGGACCGGTCCCGGGTCCATCACAAGCGCCGGCGGCTGGCCAGCCTGGAGGTTAGGCTGGCCGGGGTGGAGGCGGACCTGGCCTCGGGGGCAGTCCGGCTGTGCTTCGGTTCCAGGAAGCTGTGGAGGAAGCAGTTCAACCTGGAGGCCAACGGCTACGGCAGCCACCGGGAATGGCTGTTGGACTGGTGGGAATCCCGGGACAGCCAGTTCTTCGTGCTGGGGAGCCGGGATGAGACGGCAGGGTGTCAGCTCTGCGTGGCCAACGTGGCAGATGACGGCACGCTGAGCCTTCGGCTTCGGATGCCCGATTGCCTGGCGGGGGAGCACGGCAGGTATCTGGTCGTCGAGGGTGTGCGGTTCGCCTATGGGCATGAGGCGGTGCTGACGGCGCTGCAGGCGAATGCCGAGTTTGCGGCGCATCGGCGGCAGCATGGTGAGAAGGCAGCCCGCGAGACTGACCTGGGTGAGGCCGTCAGCTACCGGTTCATGCGGGACAGCATTGGCTGGCGGGTCTTCGTCACGGTGGATGCAGTGCCGGCGCCGGTGGTGACGGACTGGCGCCGGGGGGCTGTCGGCGTGGACCTGAACGCGGACCATCTGGCGGTGACGGAAACGGACTCTTCGGGCAACTGGCTCCGGTCCTGGCGGGTGCCATTGGTAACCTACGGGAAGTCTCAGCGTCAGGCGGAGGCCCTGATTGGTGATGCGGTGGCGGGGGTGGTGGAGCATGCCCGTGCCGTCGGCAAACCCATCGTGATCGAGAAGCTGGACTTCCGGGGGAAGAAGGCTGTCCTGGAGGGGGAGTCCCGGAAGTACAGCCGGATGCTGTCTTCTTTCAGCTACGGCAAAATCAAGGCGTATTTCATCTCCCGGGGTCATCGGCAAGGAGTGGAGGTCCACCAGGTAAACCCGGCCTACAGTTCGGTGATCGGCCGGGTGAAGTTCATGGAACGTTACGGGCTCAGTGTCCATCAGGCAGCGGCCCTGGTGCTGGCCCGTCGTTTGCTTGGCTGTTCGGAGCGCATCCCGCGCCAGCGGGTCTGTCCGCTGGACAATGGCGTTCGTATCGCCTTCACGGTACCCGTGAGGAAACGCGTGAAGCACGTGTGGACGTACTGGGGTGCGGTCTCCCGGCAGTTGAGACCGGCGCTTGCAGCGCAGCACTGGCGGGGAAAATCCCATCCGTCCCGGACGCTTCCGGGGGTTGATGCTCAGGCTGAGGCCCATGGAGGCAGTCTGGTTCTGGACCCGTTCGGTGCTCCCGGGTGAGATTCCCGGGCGGAGCCGCCCTGTACTGTTGGGGTGGCGGCATGGCCTCGGTCATGTCTTCAGAGAAGGATGATGGTGGTTGTTACCAGGGTCAACCTCTTTTACAACGGTAGATGTCAAGTTGCAGAAGATTCCCTATGGGACCTATCGCCCCCAGGTAGTTGGAAGGACGTACATCGGGGCCAGTAACCACGCGACTTCTCCTTCCAACACCCCGGCCCGTCTGTACAACGCCCTGAAAGACGCCGGAAGTTTCGTCAGATTCACCCATCCCTACCTGGAAGACATTGTTCCCCGGGCGCAACAGGCGGTAGACCCGTTGGAGCGGACTAGGCTGGAAGCGGAGGTAGGGCAGTTCATGGCCGATAACGCCATCTACGCTTCGTTGTATTGGTGGGATGCAGTGTGGCCGGTAGGTCCGAATATCGACGACAAGTCATGGTCCGAGAACCTGTTCTACGGGGATATACGCAACATCAACGGTTTCGAGTGGATTCAGCCACGCCAGTAGGCCAGCCGTTACGCCACAAAAAAGCTCGCCGGTCCGGTCGTCGCTACTGGCTGCGGATGATGTGGGCTACGCAGGCCAGGATACTGGGCCGGGTCCATGCTACCGTCTCACACGCATCGGCAAACAGGCCGGCTCGGTTGCCCACGGCGTCGGGTCCCGAGCTTCACCTGTTCCAAACGATCCCCCTTCGTATGCCTTTTAGTTCGGGGATGAAGTGCCGCCTCAAGCCAATAGCAGCACATGACTACACAGCACATAACTATCAGGATGTAAGGGCAGTCCGTAATGGCGTAGACCGCAAGATGGTGTACGATCCCCCAATGAAAAGGCCGGAGGGTGGGGTGGGATTAACCACCCGGCCTCCGGCCCGATGTGCTGGTTGGCTTTCCCCCTGAGGAGTTACTTGTTCTTGGTGTACACCTGGATGCGGGTGCGGAAAGGCTCCAGCACCAGAATGCGCCCCTGGGGATCAACTTCCACCGCGATCGGGTGCCAGAAGTACTTTTCCCGTTCCCGGCCCCAAGCCACCTCCCGCTCTTTCCACATGTAGTCATTGGCGTCCAGCTTCGAGACGCCCCACTTGGAGAGCGTGCCTTCGCCCAGGAAGGAATAGACGTGGTTACCGGCGGAGTTGAACATCTGGAGACGGTCGTTGCCCCAGTCGGAGACGTAAATGTCCCCGTCTTGGTCCACCGCCACACCAGTGGGCCGGTTGAACTGGCCGTGCTCACTCCCGGAGCTGCCGATTTGCGTCAGGAAGTTACCCTGCGGGTCGAACTTCTGGATGCGGTCGTTGCGCCAGTCGGCAATGTAGACGTTGTCGTCCTTGTCAATGGCGATTCCCCAAGGATAGTTGAATTGGCCTTCGCCGGCGCCGAAGCTGCCCCACTTGGACAGGAACTTGCCGTCCTTGGTGAACTTCTGGATCCGGTGGTTGTCCGCGTCCACCAAGAACAGATTATCCTCGCTGTTGAAGGCGATGCCCGCCGGTTTGTTGAACTCGCCGTCGCCCGAGCCGGCGGTCCCCCACTTCCCGAGGAACTCGCCGTCATGGTCCCAGATGGACACCCGCTGGAGCAGCTCGTCGGTCACATAGACGTTGTCCTCCTTGTCAATGGCAATGCTGCGGGGACCGAAGATGTCCCCGTCGCCTTCGCCGCCGGTGGAGAACTGACCTAGGAATTCCTCTTCCACCGTCAACATGGTGATGCGCTTGAGCTCGATGCGGTACTCGTAGGACCTGTTGGGCACGTACATATAGCCGGTCCGGGGGTTAACCGCCATGTCCACCGGATAGCGGAATCCCTGACCGGTCTGCTCGCCGCGGCCAATGGAGTGGCTGTAGGTCAACGGCGGCGGGGCGGTTTGGTCATCGACGGGCAGGACGAACTCCGGCGCATGACCCCTGGCCGGTCCCCAGTAATTGTCGTTGAACACCTGTTGCTGAGTAACCATCCTTACCTCCTTGGAATGGACTCGCTTGGAATGGACTCGTGCTTTCGCAGGAAATACGGGGTCGACCGGGGGGTTAGCCCCCGGTCGACCGGAACCGGCTTTTAGAACAGGTCGAGCTTCTCGAAAGAGCCGTTGACGATGGGCTTGGCGTCGAGACCCAACCAGTCTTCCAGCAGGGTGGAGTAGAGCCCACGGAAGTCGTAATTGAACTTAAGGTCGCCGTCGGCTTGTCTCTCTGGGGCCAGGGACGGGTACTCGCTGTACATGCCACCCTTGACACGGTCGCCCACCACCAACGCGCAGCCGCCGGTGCCGTGGTCGGTGCCGGAGCCGTTGTCCCGCACCCGCCGGCCGAACTCGGTGAAGATGAGCATGGTGACGTTGTCGGCCAGGTCATGCTCGCGCATGTCGTCAAAGAAGTCTTGGACGTAGTTGGATACGTCGGACCACAACGCGGCCTGGAGAGTTAGCGCGGAGCCGTGCAGGTCGAAGCTGTTGTAGGGCGATGTGGTGTAGAGGATGCGGGTGCCCACGTCGCCGACGATGGTCTGGGCCATCATGCGGACGTAGCGGGCCACCGTGTTGTTGCCATACTCCACGCTGGACTCATATTTGTCCGGCACCGTCTTCAGGATGTCGGCGCCCTTGAGAGCGTCCATGCCGGTCTGGGACAGGTAATCGTAGGTGAAGCTACCGCCCAGGGTCGGGGAGTAGATGCGGCTGAAGGTGTCCAGGGCTGTCATGCGCTCCTCGTCCTCAATGCCGGTGAGCAGGCCATAGGTGGCTAGGTTGCCCACCGAGGCAACGGGGACGCCCGGCAGGGCTAGGGCGTGGGGAAGTCCGCGCCCGAAGTTAACCCCGGTCAGCACGTTTTCCTTGTCTGGGTCGAAATCCCGGATGGTGCGTCCCAACCAGCCTTCGGTGGCCATGATGTCGGGCTCGCAGGTGTGCCAGACGTCCATGGACCGGAAGTGGGAGCGGTTGCAATTGGGGAACCCGATGCCCTGAACCACTGCCACGTTCCCCTGGTCGTAAAGGTCCTTCAGGGGTCCCATGCTGGGGTGGAACCCGGCATGACCGTCTAGGTCCAGGACCTGTTCCGCCGGAATCCCCAGGCTGGGGCGCTCATCGTAGTAGTGAGGGTCGCCGTAGGGGACGACCGTATTGATACCGTCGTTGCCCCCCGACAACTGGACTACTACCAGTATGGGGTCTTTCTTGGTAGACGTCATGGTTTCCTCTCCTTTCCCGCTAAACGAACTGGAAGTCCTGGGTGGATACGATGATCTGCAACATCTGGCCTACTCGGCGGGCGAACTCGATGCGCTCTTCCTCGGTGCTGTTGCGGATTTCCCCGCCTTCCTCGGCGAAGGCGACCAGGCCCTTCATGGTTTCGTCGATGACCTCGATGGGACCTATGAGATCGAGGCAGCCCTCGACGAATTCCCTGGGCGACATGGTGCCCTGGCCGGACAGCCGGTCAACGATGTCTTTGAAGCCAGGCAGATCAGTCTGGCCCACCCATTCGGCGGCCCAGTTGATCCGTTCCACCAGAGTGCCGCTGTCTATCCACTCCCGGCCGTAGTGCCAGCCCTCCACCGTGGGTGGCTCGTATAGGTCTTGGCCCATGTAGGCGGCCTCGTAGGCGATGGGCCCGATGCCCATCTTGAAACCATCGTCGAAGTAGCCCGACTGCCGGACGATGCTGGCCACCAACTCGGCGGGGCTCTTCACCCTGGTAAAGCGGGAGTTCTTGAAGAAGTCGGAGTTGAACAGGACCCGCAGCACCGGACGAATTTCGTGGTTGTTCTCGAAGTACGCCTCCTCCATCATCTTGATGGCTTCCGGGTCCTGGGGAGGAGTCATGGTCCACTGGGGGACCTGGGGTTCGTCGGCGACGAAGAAGTTGTACAGGTGACGGCAGATGAACCGCGCGGCAGACGGCTGGCCCACAATGATTTTGACGATGTCCTCGCCGTTCCAGTTGCCGGTCTGACCCAGGAAAGTCTTCTCGCCGTCATCATGGTCCAGGGGGTCGTACTGGAAGTGCCAGCTGTACCGGCCGTAGGGGTAGCGGGGAATGTGCCCGGTATAGGTCCAGCCGGTAAAGGCCCGGGAGCACTCTTTCACGTCGTCCTCGGTGTAGTTGGGCTGGCCGTCCATACCCACACCCATGGAGAACAACTCCAGCAGCTCGCGGCCGAAGTTCTCGTTGATGGAACCCTTGTGGCTCATCCAGTTGTCCAAGAAGAACCCCATGGCCGGGTCGCGGGCCAGTTCCAGCAACAGGGTTTCCAGGTTGCCCAAGCCTTTGTTGCGGAACATCTCCACTTGCGCGGCGGTCATGCGACCGTGCTGCACCTTGGTGTCGCCGGTGCACAGGATGCCGTGCCAGAACAACGCCATCTTCTCTTCAAGCGGGCGGCATCCGGCAATCATGCGGTAGAACCACAACTGCCGACAGGCGTCGGAGGCCGACCGGTCATGCCACTCTTCCATGTACCTTTCCAGCAAGTCGTACTCCAGGTCTGGAGAGTTTTCGGGATACAGGAGCTCTTCTACCGTGGCTTCGTAGCCCTTGGCTACATACGCTTCCAGGTCTCTCCGCGTCGCACCGAACCCGGCACGGCGCAGTAGGTGTGCCATTAAGGCTATGTCCTGGTCTGCCATACCTAATCCTCCTGTTATGATTTTCGATCCTGCTCGCACAATCCTGGGAATCTACGACGCAAAGGCGCGAATGGCCCACAGCACCTGTTCATAGTTCGGGAACAACCGGAAAAGCCTGATTGTCCGTTCTATGTACGTCTATACACGTATATCAGTATAAATACGTAATTAATCTTCGTCAATAGCCACGATAACATGGTTTGATTCCTGTTGTAGTTACGTTTTACGTATGTAAGCGCGAAGCAACCCGCCGTCCCTCTCGCCTTCGGAAGCCCACCTCCGCCACCGGGGGGCGCCATCCGCTTGTCGGCTTACATGCCGTATCCGCCACCCTGGGGGTAAGGCCTGGGGGTAAGGATCGATGAACCCTCGCCGGTGCCGGGTGGTGAACTGCAACAGGGTTGAACTCTCCGACAGCGCTTCATTGGCTTCAGCATCTCCCGTGCTTCACCTTGTCCGGCTGTTGGGCTTGTTCAACAAACCTCTCAGGGTCACTAATGTTAGGGAACCTCTGAACAAGTCGGCATGAGCCGGAATATATCGGCTGTTTCGTGCTTACCCAACCCATATTATGAGCCACTCCACGAACTTGTTCAGAGTATCCTTAGGTAATTGGAGGCCTAGTAGTCAGTCATGTTTGGAATCGAAGGGATAGAGGCGGTGGAGTTTGGTTCGGGCATCCTTCGGGCATCCGGGGTGTTGAACCGCTAGTTGATGATAGCTTGGGCGGCGTTGCGCTCGGTGACCAGGGCTTGAACTTCCCGCCGGAGAACATACTCGTCGGGGAGCCGCTGCCTGAGGCAGCATCGGGACAAGACGCTGAACTCGATTTCCGCCATGTTCAACCAACTTCCGTGCCTGGGGGTGTAGTGGAACTCCAGCCGTTGGGCAATCCGCCGGGCTTCGGATGCTGGAAAGATCTCGTACGATGAATTGGTTTCATCCAACTGCCACTTTTTTAGGGGGTTTGGGGCAGGGGATTTGGGGGATTCATCCCCCAACGTAACCCAACTCCCATATTCCGCCATCAGCCACTCTGCCCCCCTCAACCCTGAACAGTTACCATTTGCCGCTTAGATTAGCGCCTTCAGTCCACCCTTCAAATCACCATCTAAAACAAGTTTGACTGGCTGCTAGATTGGGAACCCGGGTTCCCAATCCGTCAAACAAACCGTAGTTGCACGTGTTTCACAATTTCCTCATACCAAAGTCGCTTTGAGTCTATCCTCGTTCGTTGCGTTATAATGGGCCGTATTACGCACTTCTTGGGCAGCCTTTTGTTGGCCAATGCGTCCAAAACGTTAATTCGGGAGGCAATCATGCTGGACTTGATCATCAAGGGTGGGACCGTGGTTGCGCCGGAAGGCGTTGGCCTGAAGGACGTGGGCATTCAAGGAGAGCAAATCGCGGCGGTGGTCTCTCCGGGCACCCTGGACGACATCGGCGCTGGGGAAACTATTGATGCCACCGGGATGATTGTCCTGCCCGGCGGCATCGAACCCCACGCTCACATCAATGTGCCGGTACCCGATTACTGGGCCGGCGGCGATCCCGACGTCTTCACTCAACCGCCCGAAGCCGCCAGCCGCGCTGCCGCCTTCGGTGGCGTCACCACCTACGTGGACTTCGCCGGGGCGCTGCCCCTGACGCCCGGCGCGGTTCCGCCCGCCGACCATATAATGTCCCAGATTGAAACGCGGAGGGATACTTTCCGGGGACATTCCTACACCGACTACACCTTCCACTACATTCTCGCCGGGGCCATCCCGCCCGGCACCATCGGCGAGATCGGCGAAGCGATTCAGTCGGGCGTCGCCAGCTTCAAGATTTTCACCACCTTCCACGCCCGGGTCCCAATGGGGCATCTGTGGGAAATTTTCCAGGAAGTCGGCAAGCACGGCGGCATCATGGCAGTGCACGCCGAAGAGGACGACATCGTAACCTATATGGAGGACAAGCTAGAACGGGAGGGCCGCGGCCATGCCTCCAACCTGCACCTGGCCCACAACAACATTTCCGAGGACATTTCCTTCCGCAAGATCGTGCGGCTGGCCCAAAGCACCGAGACCGGCATCTACTTCGTCCACACTACGGCCAAAGAGGGTGTGGCCGCCATCGCCGAGGCCCGCGCCGCGCAACTGCCAGTCTACGGAGAGGCCCTGCACAACTACCTGGAGTTCACGTCCGACGATTACCTGAAGCCCGATGGCCTCGCCATCCACACCTACCCGGCAATCAAGTTCTCCAGTGATCGCGACGCGCTGCAGCAGGGGCTGGTAGACGGCCCCATCTGCACTACCGCCACGGACGAATGGACCACCTACAAAAACGTCAAGCTGGCCGGCGACACGATCCGCACCCTCTGCGGCGGGCACAATGGGATTGAGACTCGTATGCCGGTCACATACACCAAGCTGGCGTCCACCGGGCGCATAGACCTGCAGCGGTTCGCCGCCATCACCTCCACCAACGCCGCCAAAATTCTTGGAATGTACCCGCAGAAGGGCGTTATTGCCGTGGGCAGCGACGCCGACATCGTAATCTTCGACCCGAATCTCAAGAAGACGATAACGGTGGATGAGCTGCACGCCGATTCCGACTATTCCATCTGGGACGGTTTCCAGTGCGAAGGCTACCCAGTAATGACGCTGCTGCGCGGGAAGGTGATAGTCCGCGACGGCCAGCTCCACGGCAGCCCAGGAGACGGCCGCTGGCTGTCCCGCAAAGTAGCCCCGGGGGTGGTTACGCAGACGTCGGTGTAAGCGCCGGCGGTAAGGCAACCGCGACCTGACGGGGTTGGCAACGGTTGGGCCGGATGGTGTACAATGACTGGGTATGGATGTTGTTAGTAAGCGCATCAGCCTGACGGCCTGGGGTCGACTCTACGGCTTCGACAAAGCCACGACCTCCCGGCTGCGCCGGGCCGGCAGGCTCCCCCCTGAGCTCAATATAGAGGAGCTTCCCAACGGGCGTTTCTACGTCATCGTGCCCCCGGAGCGCCCCCCGGGCTGCGTCCTCTATGCCCGGGTCTCCTCCGCGGACCAGCGGGATGACCTCGACCGCCAGGCGGGCCGGTTGGCCGAATGGGCCACCCAGCAGGGCCTGCTGCCCAGCGCGGTCGTCAAGGAGGTCGGCTCCGGCCTGAACGGCAGCCGTCCCAAGCTGCTGCGGGTCCTGGCTGACCCGAAGGTGGGCGTGGTCGTGGTCGAGCACTGGGAACGGCTCTGCCGCTTCGGATTTGAGTATGTCGAGGCAGCCCTGCGGGCCCGGGGCGGCCAGGTCCTGGTGGTCGATGACCAGGAGTTGGAGGACGATCTCGTGCGGGATGTGACCGAGGTGATGACCTCACTTTGCGCCCGGCTCTACGGCCGGCGGTCGGCCCGGCGGCGGGCGGAACGGGCCCTGGCCGCCGCGGCCAACGGCGGGGTGGATTCCTGATGCAGTTCACCTATCAGACCCGTCTGAGCGGTCATGGAGATGCCCTGTCGGCTTATGCCGGCCTGTACAGCCGTTTGGAACGGAGGCTGTTTGCCCGGGTCCGCGCCGGGGAGTCCAGGAAGGACCTGAAGCGCGGGTTCATCCGGGACTTTGGGATTCCGGCCCGGATGTTCAACGCGATGTGGGCATCCCTGCAGGGCAAGATCAAGGGTGTCGAGAAGTCCCATGAGCAGCATGCGGACACGCTGCGGCGCCGGATTGCCCGGGCGAAGAAGCAGTTGGCAGTCCTGGAACGCCGTGGGGACCGGTCCCGGGTCCATCACAAGCGCCGGCGGCTGGCCAGCCTGGAGGTTAGGCTGGCCGGGGTGGAGGCGGACCTGGCCTCGGGGGCAGTCCGGCTGTGCTTCGGTTCCAGGAAGCTGTGGAGGAAGCAGTTCAACCTGGAGGCCAACGGCTACGGCAGCCACCGGGAATGGCTGTTGGACTGGTGGGAATCCCGGGACAGCCAGTTCTTCGTGCTGGGGAGCCGGGATGAGACGGCAGGGTGTCAGCTCTGCGTGGCCAACGTGGCAGATGACGGCACGCTGAGCCTTCGGCTTCGGATGCCCGATTGCCTGGCGGGGGAGCACGGCAGGTATCTGGTCGTCGAGGGTGTGCGGTTCGCCTATGGGCATGAGGCGGTGCTGACGGCGCTGCAGGCGAATGCCGAGTTTGCGGCGCATCGGCGGCAGCATGGTGAGAAGGCAGCCCGCGAGACTGACCTGGGTGAGGCCGTCAGCTACCGGTTCATGCGGGACAGCATTGGCTGGCGGGTCTTCGTCACGGTGGATGCAGTGCCGGCGCCGGTGGTGACGGACTGGCGCCGGGGGGCTGTCGGCGTGGACCTGAACGCGGACCATCTGGCGGTGACGGAAACGGACTCTTCGGGCAACTGGCTCCGGTCCTGGCGGGTGCCATTGGTAACCTACGGGAAGTCTCAGCGTCAGGCGGAGGCCCTGATTGGTGATGCGGTGGCGGGGGTGGTGGAGCATGCCCGTGCCGTCGGCAAACCCATCGTGATCGAGAAGCTGGACTTCCGGGGGAAGAAGGCTGTCCTGGAGGGGGAGTCCCGGAAGTACAGCCGGATGCTGTCTTCTTTCAGCTACGGCAAAATCAAGGCGTATTTCATCTCCCGGGGTCATCGGCAAGGAGTGGAGGTCCACCAGGTAAACCCGGCCTACAGTTCGGTGATCGGCCGGGTGAAGTTCATGGAACGTTACGGGCTCAGTGTCCATCAGGCAGCGGCCCTGGTGCTGGCCCGTCGTTTGCTTGGCTGTTCGGAGCGCATCCCGCGCCAGCGGGTCTGTCCGCTGGACAATGGCGTTCGTATCGCCTTCACGGTACCCGTGAGGAAACGCGTGAAGCACGTGTGGACGTACTGGGGTGCGGTCTCCCGGCAGTTGAGACCGGCGCTTGCAGCGCAGCACTGGCGGGGAAAATCCCATCCGTCCCGGACGCTTCCGGGGGTTGATGCTCAGGCTGAGGCCCATGGAGGCAGTCTGGTTCTGGACCCGTTCGGTGCTCCCGGGTGAGATTCCCGGGCGGAGCCGCCCTGTACTGTTGGGGTGGCGGCATGGCCTCGGTCATGTCTTCAGAGAAGGATGATGGTGGTTGTTACCAGGGTCAACCTTTTTTACAACGGTCAGGCCAGACTGTACTTGTCAGACTGTCCTTGTCATTCGGCAGGAGAAGGATTCGGGCCCAGTCTGGCAGGGTCTTTTACTGGCGTGTTCTTTGAATTGTTCCCTGCAATTCCTCCAGCAAGCTCAGCGCTGCATTGTCGGACTACCCCAATCCAGGGGGTTTGGGGGATGAATCCCCCAACGTAGCCCCCGTCCCAGGTAGCCCCCGTCCCAGAAAATGAAAAAAGACCTTGCCCAGTCTGGGACTCGGCATACTAAGGAGCTAAGAAGGAGCTAAGATGGTAAGCGCACAACCTCATCACAACCTCGAACAGGGCGACATATCTCTGCCCACCACCGGCCGGCCGGTGGTGCGCTCCACCGAAGGCGTCATCTCCTCCGGCCACTACCTGACCTCGATGGCCGGTATGCGAATGTTGCTGGCCGGCGGCAACGCCTTCGATGCCTTGGTGGCCGCCGGATTCGCCGCCGCTGTGGTCGAACCCATCGCCTCCTATTCCCTGGCCGCCGAGGGCGTCTTCATGCTCTACGACTCAGCCAGCGGGGACCTGATGTCCCTCTCGGGACAGGGCACCGCGCCCGGGAAAGCCACCGCCGACTTCTACCTTTCCCGGGGCCACCAACGCATCCCCACCGGCCCCGGCAAGGATGCCCCCCTCTCCTTTACCCTGCCCGGCGTCGTTGACGCATTCATCTCCATGTTGGACCGCTATGGAACTATGGAACTGTCTGATGTCATCGCCCCGGCCATCAGCTATGCCGCAGCGGGAATCCCCAACTACGAGTACATGCTGGACCGCCTCCATTCCATTCCTGGTCAACAACAATTCGATAACTTCCCGCCCGGCGGATGGGATGTGTTTTACCATGACCGGGAAGTTCCGACCGCCGGCTCTCTGTTGGTGCAGCCCGGACTGGCTAACACCCTGCAGACCCTGCGCGACGCTGCGGCAGAAGCCCCAGGCGACCGCTCCCAGCGGATGCAAGCCGCCCGCGACGCCTTTTATCGCGGCCCCATCGCCAAGCTGATTGCCGGGTGTTCGGAAAAGGTAGGCGGAATCATTTCTACGGACGACCTCGCCTCCTACCACAGCCGGTTTGAAACTCCCGTCGGCGGCAGCTTCCACGGTTACGAAATCAACGGCCAGGACTCGTGGACTCAGGGTCCCATGCTCATGCAAACCCTCAACATCCTGGAAAACTTCGACCTCAAGGCAATGGGCCACAATAGCCCGGCCTACATCCATACCGTGGCCGAGGCTCTGAAACTCTGTTTCGGCGACCGGGAGGCTTTCTACGCGGACCCCGGCTACGCCACCGTCCCAATGGACGGCCTGCTGTCGAAAGAATACGCCGCCGAGCGCGCCCAGTTGATTGACCCCGAAGGCGCGTACCCGGCCCAACCTCCGGCCGGCGAGCCCTGGCGCTTCTCCAAACACCAGGGCTCCACACCGTCCCCCGTCATGTCCGAGCCGGCGGCAGCCGTCGCTGACCCCTCCGCCGCCGAGGGCACCACCCACGTTTCAGTCCTGGACCAGCGCGGCAACCTCGTCTGCGGCACCATCAGCGGGGGTTCCTTCGCCAAATCCGTGTTCTTCCCCGAACTGGGTTGCGCCCTGAGCACCCGCATCGAAATGTTCAACTGCGATCCCGGCCATCCCAACGTCGTCGAGCCCGGCAAGCGTCCCAGGACTACCCTGGTGAACTACATCATCGCTAAACAGGGACAGCCTGTGATGACCGTCGGATGTCCCGGCGGCGACAATCAGGTACAGGCCAACGTCCAGCTGATGCTCAACTCCCTCCTTTTTGGAATGGACCCCCAGCAGGCCGTGGAGGCGCCCCGGTTCTCCACCGCCAGCAACGTCAATTCCTTTTATCCCCACGTTTATTATCCGGGCCAGCTCGACCTGGAGCTGGGAATCCCGGAGTCCACCGCCGATGCGCTGCGGGCTCTGGGGCACAAGATAGAACGAATTGCCAACTGTGGACTCGGAGCCACCGTCTCGGTCCGGGACGACGCGACCGGTTGCCTCAGCGCCGGCGCCGACCCGCGGCGCGCCTGCTACGCCCTGGCCCTGTAGGAATCCCACGGCCGGGCAGCGCGTTCCAGAAACTGCCACTTTTTTAGGAGGTTTGGGGCAGGGGGTTTGGGAGATTCATCCCCCAACGTAACCCAACCCCATATTCCGCCATCAGCCCCGCTGCCCCCTCAACCCTGAACAGTTACCTGGCGCTGTCTGTCTTGACAGCGCCGGGCAATGACCCTAAACTCGATACATGCTTCCCCGCGGCCCGGTGGTGTAGCGGCTAACATACTGCCCTGTCAAGGCAGAGATCACGGGTTCAAATCCCGTCCGGGTCGCCAATCCCCCTAATTCCAGATTCGATAACCCCTTTTTCAGGGGGTTTGGGGGATGAATCCCCCAACGTAACCCAACCCCCACATTCCGCCATCAGCCACTCCGCTCCCCTCAACCCTGAACAGTTGCACCTGACACTTGCCCCTTCCCAACCCCGGCATCATCCCGCTACCATATTTATTTACATCGTATTTGTATCGTTTGGGAGTGGGTTGACCGGGATTTTCCCCCGGCAATCGCGCTCCAAGCGCAAATGGGACAGATTGGGACAAAATGGGACAGAAAAACTTCCCTGCTCCGAACCGCCGGGCCCCTTCCCATCCTTTCCAGGGGCGGACAAAACCAGGACATTTCACGGACAAAAGCGGACAACAACCGGACATTCCCGGACAAAGCGCCGCCGGCCCCACGCTCAAATGTCCGAAAATGTCCGCTTTTGTCCGAGATTCTCAGACTTGGCTGGGCCCTGGGGCATTTCAACCCGTTCGTCCTGAGGCTCTCGAAGGACTTCCCCTTACATAAGTTCCCTTGAAACTGGTTGCAGGTTTCGCTTGTAGGCGGTTTTGCCTGCTGGGTACAATGCCCCGTGCTGGTGAGCGTGGAAAAGGGTTGCAGCGCATCCCGTCCCGCTTGCCTTCCGGCCCACCAAGGATTTCCTTATCTGGCTTGCCTTACCGGGCTTGCCACCGGCCCGTAATACTCCGGTAACGGTTGGGGGTTTAACCTTAACCAGCTACCCTCCGGCCCAACCCGCGAAAGCGCCAGATTCGCCAGATTAAGGAAAGACTAAATGAGTCGAAGGATAGTGTCTAAGGCCAGTCCCTTAGGTAGTTTCGTTGGCGGCCACGACCTTATTTCAACATCCTGATCGAGAGAGGAGCGCATGAAATAAAACGGTACCCTTTGCCCGGCCAGTCCGCGGCAACAACCAACCCGGGGAAAGTTCCGGTCCGAAAGAAAACCAAGGAGATGCGATTAAATGTACAGAAAACTCAGCATACCGGTGGGCGTGGCTATGCTGGCCGCCCTGGCCCTGGTGGGGATGCTCGGCATCTTCGCCTTCAACGCCGCCCAGCCGGCCCAGGCCGACGGCATCGGTTCGGCAACAGTTTCGGTTGGAGACTCCATGACCGGAGCCATGACCGATTACACCTTCTCTGTCACGACTAATGCCGCGATTG
Source organism: Dehalococcoidia bacterium (assembly GCA_965262735.1). Classification (GTDB taxonomy): domain Bacteria; phylum Chloroflexota; class Dehalococcoidia; order Lucifugimonadales; family UBA3495; genus CATOSK01. Next base: position 2,715,039 of record CBDHFS010000002.1, read on the forward strand.
CAGAAAACACATTCATCAACCTGGACCCTCCAATGGGTTACACCGTAGCCGAGGGCACGATGCAGGGCAGCGTCGATGGGACCTCGGCGACAGTGTCCGCCAGGGCGGGTGGTGCGTATAACGTCGCCCTGCCCAATGCGGTCAACAGCGGCGCGATGGTAATGATCGGCATACCGGGCCTAATGAACCCGGCCACCGCCGGGACTTACACCTGGATGGTCGACAGTGCCCTTGGAGACGCCGCCCCGGTTTCTGCTATGGTTACCATCGGGGACGGCGGCAATGGCGGCAATGGCGGCACGCCCACGACGGGCATGGTGGACGTGTCCAACGCGTCGGTCACGGCCCGGCCGGAGGAACCCGGGGCCGACACCCAAATCAAGGTCACTTTCATGATAAGTGAGGATCTGGCGACCGACGATTCCATCACGTTTGAGGTGGATGATGACCTCGGCGTACCAGGCTCCATTGATGCGGACGATGTTTCCATTACAGGAGAAACCAACGAAAATGCCGGGGATTCTGGGTCTCGCAAGACCGCTTCGCCCCGCTCTATCGTAGTTGAGGCCAACCGGCCCGCGGAACGGCACAAGATTACCCTGTTCATCGGCAACATGGATGACTCTGCTGATGCCGACGAGGACTTGGGCTTGCAAGACGGGGAAGTAGTGGTTACCTTCCGTCAGGGAGCGGGCATCACCAACCGCACCGAAGGCGGTGGGGACAAGTGGTACGTCTCGACCACCAACGAACCTGGCTTGGCAAGGATTGGCAGCGTCTACGATGTGCCCTGGGTCATCGAGCTCAGCGACTACAAGGGATCCCGGGGCGATGTAATCATCGCCGTCGGCAAGGGTTTCAAGAACGGCACCACCACCCACTTCTGGCGGGATGGCAACGACGACGGCGTAATGGGCCGCGACGAACCCACCTTGTGCGAAGCCACCGCCAACAGCGGCGACATCGCCGAGTGTACCTTCACGCTCGCCAACCCGCCCTTCAAGGGTGTATTCGGCGCTCTTGGCGATATGAACTACATCAACGCCGTCGACGGCCGCAACAAATCTGTCCTGGAGAAAGACTACGCCGAGTTTCGACCTAGGATTGAACTGGAGCCTTCCATGTCCATCACCCCCGAGGCCGGCGGACCGGGCGACTCCATTAACGTCCAGTTGGTCGACCTGGCGCTTGGTGACAGCGTTAGCAGGATTGAGCTGTCCCGCCGGGACGCGCTTTGCGACGACATATACACGACCACTGATGACGCCACGGGCGGAACCGTTACCTACCTCTGTGGCGACTTCATAAAGGGCGCCGCCGCCAGCGCCGGTGAAAACGGGACCCTGAGCTTCAGCTTCGAGATCCCCAACCGGTCCATCACTGACGGGACCATCGTTGCCGGCGTCCAGGACCTGCGCATCTTCGTCGACCCCAGGGGCCCCGAGGCAGACCCAAATGACCCCCGGGACGATGATAATAACGTCAACGTGAATCTGGGCGTCAGATCGGGAGACCTCCAGTTGTCCAGCACCACGGTGCTGCCCAACCAGCGCATCTCCATCAGCGGTTCCGGCTTCACCAAGAGTTCCAACCGGGCAAACGACGGGGCTGCTTTCATTGGGGTGCATCCATCCGAGTTTAGGGGGCACGGTTGCCCAGTTGGCGTCCTTGGCTCGGTCACACTGGGTGGCGACCAAATAGATTGGCGGCGGATTAACGACAACGAAGGCATCGAGGTGACTAGCGGCGGCACTTGGTCCGCGCCCATCGACCTTCCGGTCAACTCGTCCACCACCGTGGCAGCCACTCGCCAGCTCAAGATTATCGACTGCCGCGGCGGACAGGCCAGTGTCAACCTCACCTTCCCCGAGCGCGAGGTTTCCATATCCCCTGAGGAGGGAGGCGTCGGCAGCGAGGTCATCATCACCGGCAACAACTTCCCGGTGGAGAACGACCATTCTATCCGAAAGGCATATGAAGTCACGGTGACCTACGACGCCGACCAAGAATCCGATGACGATGACATGGACCCCGACGCTATCGGTTCCTTCACCGTCATCCTGGAGGTCCCCGAGGACGCCGTCATCCCCTCCAACAACACAGTCAAGATTCAGTTTGAGGACGACAACGATTCTCCGGTGTTGGAGACTTTCACCCACCGGATCCCCCAGGGCACCGTCTCCTTCAGCACCGACACCGGGCCGGAGAACAGCACCCTGACCATTGAGGCCAGGGGCTTCGCCCGCTACACCTCGGTGGACATCATTGAGTTTGACGGCCGGGACATCACTCCCGTCCCCAAGCCCAGCACCGACACCAACGGCAACGGCTCTTTCGACATCCGCATCCCCGGTTCGGACCCCGGTATCCTCATCGTCCGGGTGGAGATTGACGACGTGGTCGCAACCCACACCTTCACCGTCGTCGAGGGTGGCGGAGCTGAAGACGCCGCAGTCGAGACCGTCCTGGGCAACATTATGTCCGAGGACGCGCTGGACCGGATCTTCCGCTTCGACAACACCACCAAGATGTGGGAGTGGTACATCGGCGACCCGGCCTTCGCCAGCACCAACAACCTGTCCGGCCTGTCCTCCGGCGACTTGGTCTACATCAAGGTCACCAAGGACGTGACCGCCGATGTTCTGGGCACCTCGATAACCCTCACCTGCACCAACGCAGGCACCAACGCAGGCACCGACACCGAGGACTGCTGGAACCTGGTAGCCATACCCTAGCCGCGGTCGGCTGAACAACCCAGGCAAAATCCCCCGGGGCCTTGCGCCCCGGGGGAACCGGGAACCACAAAACCAAACCGCCAGTCCGGGGGCGTCCGGGGGCCGGCGCCGGGAGACCATCTTGACCATCTTGACCCCTGACCCCAGCGCCTCAGAGGACTGCAACAACAGGAGAACTTATGGGCAAAGTAAGAGTCTTGGCCATGCTTACGGCGCTGGCCCTGCTGCTCACTCTTCCCGCCGTGGCCTACGCGCAGTCGCTGCCCCCCCACATCTTTGTCGGGCACGCCATGGTGGACGGAAATGACGCCAGGAATGGCACCGTGGTAACGGCCATGATCGGTGAGGAAATGAAGGGGACCACCACCGTAATGGACGGTATGTACACGCTGCCGGTCAACGCCGGCGCAGGCACCGAAATCAGCTTCATGGTCGGCGACATGTCGGTCATGGAGAAGGGCAATTGGATGCAGGGCGGAGCCACCATGATGGACCTCATGGCCGGCTCAGCCATGACCGGGCCCGGAGGCCAGGGCATGGCCGGCGAACCGGGGCCTCCGGGCGCTCGCGGTCCCGCCGGCCCCCGGGGCGGTGACGGCTCTGACGGCGCAGCCGGCGTGGCTGGCCCCGCCGGTCCCGCTGGTCCCGCCGGCCCCGCCGGCCCCGCGGCTGGCGCAGCCGGCGGCATGGCTGGCCCTGCCGGAAACCCCGGCGAACCCGGCCCCGAGGGACCCGCCGGCGCGGCTGGCGGAATGGGTCCCGCCGGCCCCGCAGGAAGCAGCACGCTGAGCATCATCGCGCTGGTCATATCCATCGTGGCCCTGGCTGGCGCGGGCGGCATCTGGTACCTGAGCCGCTCCAGCAGCTAGCCCCACCATCCGCCTATGGTGGACCACCCAGGGGGCTGCCCCATTCCGGGGCAGCCCCCTTCCCGTAGCAGCCCTCCCCTGGCGGCCCTAACCGGCAGGCCACCATCTTGCCCCTTCGGGCAGGCAGGCTTGGCGCGGTTAAATTGGGACAGATTCTGAATAGCGGCAAACCCCCTCATAACCGCAGCCAAGAGGATTGACACAGGCTTTCCCTAAATGCTAAATTCTTGTGGTTGTGTACCCACGCGATACAGAAAACGGAGAATTGTGCCACCCGATATCGGCGAAGTGAGGAATTTCATGTTGAACCGGCCGTCCATTGGATTAGTTACACGGGTAGTTGTGCTCGTCGGTGCCTTGTTGGCAATTTCGGCGGTGCTACTGCTATCCACCCAGCCCCAGGACGTGGTCTTTGCGCAAGATGACCCGAGCGTCATTGCTTACCCCGAAATAATCATTCCTGACGCCCAGGGCGATGACTTTCCTCCGGTGCAGACCTTCAATTCCGAGGACCCGGAGGGCGCCGGGGTTCATTGGGACGTGACCGGGCTTGACGCCGACTACTTCGAGATTAGCACCGACGGCGTGCTCCGGTTCAAGAACCAGCCCGACTTCGAGAATCCGATCAACGGGTTTGATGCCAACAACGATGGCGATTTCGATGACATCACCGAGGGCGACCTGTCGGGAGACAACGAATACAGCATAATGATACGGGCCACCGAGATGCGGCCCGCCGGCGCGACCCGCCGGGCCCTCTCGACCGAGACGGAGGTCACCGTTAGTGTCCAGAATGTCGAAGAGAAGGGCAAAATAACCCTGCAATGGCTCGAGCCCGAGGTCGGAACCGACATCCAGGCCGAATTGGACGACCCCGACGACCCCGACGGGGTACCACCCACCAGCGTCACTTTTACATGGTGGGTCGACAAGGTTAGCGGTCCGCTCGACGCCAAGTTTGACGGCCATTGGGAACAAATCCCCAACAGTGCGTCTCAACTGGTTACAGGTACAGAGCTCCCCACTACCATGTATACTCCCCGGGGGAAGCGGGCCTCCGATGTGCCCGGTGTGTCCCCGGACGATCCGGACAATGTGGCAATAGACGAGGGCAAGTACCTGCGGGTGGTTGCGACGTATTCTGATACTGCTTCTGCTCCTGCTGATGATCCGAAGATGGCCTACGGGATGTCCATGTATCCGATCCGGGCAGAGAGGACTTCGGGTGAGACCGATTCCGAGAACGGGTCCCCCGACTTCGACCCCGAGAAAGTCGCCATAACGGTTTTTGAGGACGCTGCCCTGGGTTCCAACGTGGGTACCCCGGTGTTGGCCAAGGACCCCAACACGGTGAATCCCCAGGACCACCTGACTTACGACTTGATGCCCTTCATGGGCAACAACCTCGATGATCCTAACGGCGCAGCCGATTTTGCCTCCGATGTTGACTTCTTCGATATCGACCCGGAGACGGGCCAGATTACGGTGGCCAAAAAGCTGGACTTCGACTCCAATCCCACCGAGGCAAGCCCCGATGGGAAGTACACCGTCATCGTCCGGGCCACCGACCCCAGCGGCGAAGACAACGATGCTACCCTAACCATCACCGCCGCCCAGGCCAACGATCTCCCGGTCATAAGGGGGGAGTCGTCGGAGCTTCGCGTCGATGAATTGGACAGCGACGATGCCGACGGCAACGGCGAGCCGGATGACCCGTATGTGCCTATGGACGGCACCATCAACAACAATTCTGCAGATGCTGACTACGGCGCCGTCGACGGCAACGTCTACGTGGCCCGCGACGATGATGCCGTTGACCAGGCCACCTGGACCCTGGAGGGCGCCGACGCGGCCGTCTTCGTGTTGAACAAAAAAGACGGACCCGACGAGCCGCGCGAACTCATTTTCAACCCCGGCAACGCGCCGCCGGACTACGAAGCCCCGACCGATGCCAACGGCGACAGCGTCTACAAGGTAACGCTGGTGGTCACGGACGACAGCGGCGCGGTGGTCAAGAGGCCGGTGACCGTTTTCGTCGACAACCAACAGGAGGCCGGTAAGGTGACGTTGTACACCGGCCCGGATGCGGATATGCCCTTGGGAGAAGCGTCACCCGTCCTCGGTCAGCAGTTAACCGCCAAGGTGGAAGACCCGGACGGCGGCGTGGCCGTCGTCACTTGGCAGTGGTTCAAGTCCCCCACTCAGGCGGGCCCGTATCTTGATGAACCGATAATCGGCGAAACGACGGCCACCTACACTCCAACGGCTGCGGATGCCGATGATGCCGTCTACCTGCGTGCCAGGGCGACCTACATCGACACACTGACCGAAGCAGACGACACGGTGGACACGCCTGACGCCGACGAACGGGTCCAGCATGTCCAGAATGATGCCACTACGCCCAAAGACCCGGTAGATGCCCACGACGGCGATGACCAACTCTACGAGGCGCAAGCGACAACGGAGAATGCGGTGCGGGCAGAAGCGCCGCCCGACGACGGGGGCGGCGGCGGCCCGGGGGGGCCGACGGATCCCGCGCCCATTCGGCCGGAGCCGATTGTCTGCGACCAGGGAGTCATCTCGCTGGAGGTGGCCGAGAACGCTGAAACCGGTTCCTTCGTGGGACCCCCGATTGAAGATTGCTACATGGGCGATGGTACGCTGAGTTATGACCTACCCGACACCCCGGACAATCGGGCTTTCTCGGTGATGGCCGGCGTGGGGTCGCCTGAGTCGCCCGGCTTCCCCCAGATTACTGTGGGCAGCGTAAACCGGACCGGCGACATTGTTAATGCTGACCCGGGCTTGGACTACGAGACCAAACCCCAGTACAACATTGTCATCAGAGCTACGGACGAAGCCTCGCCACCGCAGACCGGCTCCTTCTCGGTGACCATCAACCTCAAGAATCTGAACGAATACCCGTTCTTCAACCAGGCATCTCTGGCCAAGGGTGAACCAGATTACCTAGAGGGCCGGACCAACCAGGTGGCCACCTACGTAGCCACGGACCCGGATGGTGGGCCTATTGACTGGTACGTGACCGGGACTGACGCCGGCCACTTCAGCATCGCCAACGGTGTGCTCAGGTTCGTCAATGTGCCTGACCACGAGAAACCGATGGACGGGTTTGATGCCAACAACGATGGCGATTTTAATAGCCATGCGCGCGACGTGGCGCGGGACAACCTCTACAACATAACGGTGCGGGCCACCGAAAGGGCCGCCATTGGCGGCGGCCCTTCCATTTCCGCCGACCTGGACGTTGCCGTGAGGGTCACCAACCGGGACGAACCCGGAACGGTGACTCTGCAGTGGCTGCAGCCGGAGGTTGGGACGCCGATAATGGCGTCCGTGACCGACCCGGACGACTCTACCGACGGCACCATCTTCGACTGGTACCGGGCCAAGGTAGACAATCCTGACCCTACCCCTGACTTTGACATTCTAAGCAGGTTCTTCGCCGAATGGGAAGACCTGAAAGTGTCCGATTCGAGCTATACCCCGGTTGGGGACCCCGAAAACGATGACACCGTGATAGACAAAGACGAAGGCCGGTACCTGCTGGCGTGGGCGCGCTACAACGGCAAGGATGCAGTTGCGATATCGCGCTATCCGGTGCGGCAGGACGTGTTGCCCGCAGACAACGGCTCCCCCGACTTCAGGGACAACGAGCGCACCATTGAGGTGCCGGAGACCACCCCCGTGGTTGAGGCCGTGGTGGGGACCGTGATAGTGGATGAGGAGCCGGACAACGACATCTTAACCTACGAGTTGGTGGCTCTGGGTGGTGATGAATTAACTCAGGCTCTAAACGAAAACAAGAAACCAAACGATCCTAACAACGCCGATGTTGACTTCTTCGAGATAGACCCGGCGACCGGAGCGGTCACGGTCAAGAAGATGTTGAGCTACGAAGCCGACGATGGCCGTTCCTACATGGGGGATAACGCGGTCACCGCCGGGGAGTACAAATTCATCGTCCGGGCCACCGACCCTTCCGGCGAGGGGGCGGACAGAGATGTTACGCCAAACGTATACCGGGACAGCGACGAAATCACGGTGACCGTCAAGGCCACCCGGGCCAACGAGGCCCCGAAGGTTACGGATGGACTGTCGGACCTCACCATCAACGAGTCAAACAGCCGCGAGAAGCATGACGAGAAGCCCAATTACTTCATAAACCTGGGCTATCAGTTGTCAAACGGCCAAGACTCGGCTCTCGAATTCAACCCAGCCAACCTCAACCTGTACAAGGATGACGACGCCGATGCACCCGATAACCCCAGTTGGACCGTGGAGGGGCCGGATAAGGGCCGGTTCGCGCTGGCAACTCCCGATGACGGCATCGGACGCCGGCTGGTTTTCGAACCAGGCTTCGAGCCCGACTTCGAGAAGCCCGGTGACGACAACTGGGACAACGTTTACGAGGTAACCGTGGTAGTCCGCGACAGCAGCGGCGTTCCGGGCAAGCAGGATGTCCGGGTGGAGGTCATGAACGTCTGGGAAGAGGGGAAGCTGAAGCTGATCCCCGAGCAGCCATACGTTCCGGGTGACCAGTCCACGGTGACCGCCCAGGTGACCGACTATGACGGCGTAATTAGCTACACCTACTGGCATTGGTACTGGACCTCTACGGACACTGACCTCGTTTTCGATGGCCCACTCACAGCAGGTGTTGAACTGGACGACACAGTGATCACTCAAGGCAAGATACCCGGGGCCACCACGGGAACCTACACAGCCGACCAAGGGGATATTGGCCGGTACCTGCACGTGCGGGTGGAATACCGGGACGCACGGAGCTCGGTAGACAACCCGATCACACCGGAAGACGAAAGGAACGACGACCCAAAAACCCCTAATACGGAAGAAACGGACCACGACTCTGACGAAATACTGACAGCCCGAACCGGGAACGCGGTGCAGACGGACCCCACCACCCCGACGGACCCGGACCCGGACCCGGACCCCGAGCCTGGTCCAACCGGGCCTCCCGGGCCTCCCGCGCCTCCCGCGCCTACCACGCAGTCCTTCCGGACCACGGTAGCGGAGAACACGCCGGGCAGCGGGTACGTGAGGGCGACGGCCTCGCTGATTGACGGCCTGACCTACGAGCTGGACGGGCCCGATGCAGTGCACTTTGTGCTGGCGGACACCCTGGTCGAAAGAAACCAAGATGGTGAAACAACTAGAAACGTTTACGCAGCCGATAACCAGCAGGACAAACCCGGTCAGCTCGCGGTCGCGTTGAGCCCGGAGGTGGCCCAACTGGACTACGAGTCGGGCCAGAATTCCTACAAGTTCGATCTCACCGCCACTCGCGACTCTGGCAGGAAGGACATAATCATGGTCGAGATCGTGGTCGAGGACGTGAACGAGGCCCCGACGGCGCCGGAAAAGCTGGGAACCAGCCTGGTGATAGTGGGGTGGGACACCGTACACCGCGAAGAGGGTGACTCTCTCGACGTGGCCACCTACCGGATCGTGGGCGCGGACGCTGACCTGGCGACCTGGATGGCTCTGGCCGGCGAGGACGCGGATGTTTTCGACTTCCACGACGGTGTCCTCACCTTCAAGGCGGCCCCCGACTTCGAGATGCCCTTGCACCAGAGCGCCTACGACGACGTGTACCGAGTGAGGATCGCAGCTCAGCCCTCAGGTGACGATGTCCAGGATATCCGCAAAGAAGTTGAGGTCACCATCAGCAACCGGGAAGAGCCCGGGACGGTAACCCTGTCCACCGGCATGCCCTTGGTCGACGGTGAGATAACTGCCACCGTGGCCGACCCTGACGGGGACATGACCAACATCATGTGGCAGTGGGCCAGCTCCGATACCATGGACGGCGCCTTTACCGGCATCGCTGATGCCACGGACGCCAGCTACACCCCGGTGGATGACGACGTGGAGATGTACCTGCGGGCCACCGCCAGCTACGACGACGGCCACGGCGCAGGCAAGAGGGCGATGATGGTAACCGCCAACGCGGTGAGCGTCATCCCGGTAGACACGTGCATCGCAGACCTGGGGGCGCTGACTGCTTCGCAAACCGTCATGGGCGCTTGGGCCAGCGACTGCGAATCCGCAGCCAGGACCGGCAGCTACGCCCGTTACTACAGCTTCACCTTGGACCAGGCTGGGCAGGTGGAGATGAACCTGACCGCGCCCGTGGATGCCTACCTGGCGCTGCGGCAAGGGGCAGGCAGGACCGGGACGATGGTGGCCTCCAACGACAACGTGGGGAGCCGGAACTTCAACTCAGCCATCAACATGATGCTGGCTGCCGGAACCTACACCGTCGAGGCAACCACCTACTCCGCCGGGCAAACCGGAGACTTCACTCTGTCGGTGCGGCCGCTGCAAGAGACCGAGGACCTAGGAACCCTGGCCGGGTCGGTTGACCGCAGCAACAGCATGTGGGTCAGTGACTACATGTCAACTCAACAGGCAGGAAGCTACGCGCGGTCCTACACCTTCACCGTGAACACGGCAACGCACGTGGCCATTAACCTGACCGCTCCCGAGGACTCCTACCTGTACGTGCTGGATTCCAACGGAGCAGTGGTCCACGAAAGCGACAACGTGACGACCCGGAACCTCAACTCCCGCATCGACGAGACCCTTGCGGCTGGGATGTACACCATCGAGGCTACGACCTACCACTCAGGGCGGATGGGCACCTTCCACCTGAGCATCGGTGTCCTTCCCTAACCAGGAAGGGAAGGGGGCAGGAAGGGAAGCTGGCAGAAATGCCAGCAACCCAACCCCGGTAGTCAACCGGAACTAAACGAGGGGTCCGCAGTGCGGACCCCTCGTTTTTGGCATCGTTCGATTGTCCGAAATTTGGTGGTCGGGCAGATTAGTTGAGTAAAATGGGCATAGCAATCCCCACGCTTCCACGACCCTTTGTCCCATTAGTGTATAATGTGGGTTGGGTGGTTCGTGGACGATGTGTCGGGCCGCTGCCCGGACATCCCCGGGACATCCAACAAGGGATCAAGGTTTTCCTGGGTTTTATTTTCCTAACTTATTTGGGGGGTAGAGTAATGAAGGCTTTTACGGTAATAACCATTATTGCCCTAATCCTGCTGGTGGGGGGTGGTGTAACGGCGGGACTGATCGTCGCCAGCGAGCAGTCTCCGAGTGAGCCGGCCCCGCAGGCGGCGATCCCGTTGGCCGAACCCCCGCAGGCCGCGCCGTCAGCAGAAACGGTCCGCCCCATGCAGTCGAGTGTGGCTGTCCAGCAAAGCGGAGTTGAAACACCCGATTCGGACCAGGGTCGCGGGTTGCCGGCGAAGCCCGCCGTATCCGGCGATGTGGACGGCCAGTTCTCCATCCCCGAAAAGGCCGAATTGAAGTACCCCAACCTGGGGTCCACGCTCGACCAGATGGCCGCCACGGTTGAGGAAGGGGAAGTTTCGGCCAAGGCCGCCGCCAAGGACGCCCCGGTTAGCCAGGAAGAATCGGTGGCGGTGACCATCTACCTGTCCGGGAACGTGGACGAGGTAGTGAGTTTCCTGGAAGACAACGGCGGCTCGCCCCGCAACGTGGGCGAAGACTACATCGAAGCCTACGTGCCGGTGACGCTGCTGGGGCAGACCTCGGAGCAACCCGGTGTCATCCGCGTGCGGGAAATCATCCCGCCGCAGCCGGCCGGTTAACCCGGCCGGCCACCGGCCAGCCGCTCCGGTAAGGGCCTTTAGACTTGGAATACCGCCCCTTCGGGGGCTTTTTTATGGCGGGGGCGCCCATTGCTCCCCGGCAAGACCGTCCGAATGGCATTCTCCAACACCGGTACACGGGGAGGTAGGATGTATCTTTGCAAGAAGTGGGTCCGATTACTGGCGCTCATAGGTTTAATCACGCTGACCCTCCCCCTAGCCGTGGACACGTCCCCCGCCTATGGAAACGACGGCGATAACCAGCTTTCCATCCCCGAAAAGGCCGAATTGAAGTACCCCAACCTGGGGTCCACCCTCGACCAGATGGCCGCCATGGTTGAGGAGGGGGAACTCTCGGCCAGGGCCGCCGCCGAGGACGCCCCGGTGGGCAAGGAAGAATCGGTGGCGGTGACTATTTACCTGTCCGGGAACGTGGACGAGGTAGTGAGGTTCCTGGAAGACAACGGCGGTTCGCCCCGCAACGTGGGCGAAGACTACATCGAAGCCTACGTGCCGGTGACGCTGCTGGGGCAGACCTCGGAGCAACCCGGCGTCATCCGGGTGCGGGAAATCATCCCGCCCCAACCGGCCCAGAGCACCCCGCAGATTGCCGGACATGGTCCCCAGGCGCACCTTTCGGAGTCCTGGAACCGGGCCGGATACCGCGGCCAGGGCGTCAAGGTGGGAATATTCGCCGGGGGCTTTGAAGACTTCAGCGGCCTCATGGGGACCGAGCTGCCGCCAACGGTTATGGCCAGGTGTTACACCGATATTGGCGTGTATACCCAAGCCTTGGCAGACTGTGAAGTGGACGGCGACTATGGCACACGGATTGCCGAGGCGGTCATAGATATCGCCCCGGTCGTTTCTCTGTATATCGCCAACCCGGTGTCGCGGGGAGACCTGCAAGATGCCGTCGACTGGATGGTATCTCAGGGTGTTTCGGTCATCAGCTACTCAACAAGCTGGACCTTTGACGGCCCCGGCGATGGCACCTCCCCATTCAGCGACAGTCCCCTGAGAACCGTGGACCGGGTGGTGGCCGGCGATGTCATTTGGGTGAATTTGGCGGGGAATTATGCTCGGAGCAGTTGGTTTGGCTCGTATTCTGACAGGGACTCTGACGGATTCATTGAATTCAACCGTGACGGTGTAGAACTCAACAAAGTCGTCCTTAGTGAGGGCGATGTGATTCGCAGCCAGTTACGCTGGGAAGGTTTCTGGGGGTTCGAAGGCACCGACCTGGGCGTGATTCTGTATGACTCTGATATAAACCCCGTCTGGTATAGCGGTGATTACCAAACGGGTCCTTTAGCAGGCGATTTCCCGATCCCATGGGATTTCATGCGGTACGAGGTCCCCAGCGACGGAGATTATTACCTTGCCATACATCACTATTCTGGCTTGGTCCCTCATTGGATTCAGTTGACGGTTTGGGGCGTTGCCTCTATCGAGCATTACACTGAAAACGGCAGCATTAGCAATCCTGCGGAAACCGCCAACCCAGGTATGTTGGCGGTGGGCGCGGCCCCCTGGTACGATCCACATACGATCGAGTGGTACAGCAGCCGGGGGCCTACTCCTGCCGGTCGGGTGAAGCCCGACATAGTCGGAGCGACTTGCGGGGAAACGGCGCTCCGACCTCTGAATGAGAACAACCGGGGTTTCTGCGGGACCGCACAGGCAACCTCCCACGTGGCGGGCATGGCGGCCCTGGTGCGCCAGAGGTTCCCCCACTTTACCCCGCCCCAGGTTGCCGCCTACCTGAAAAACAACGCGGCGCAGCGGGAGAGTCCAGACCCCAACAACACCTGGGGGCACGGGTTCGCCCAACTGCCGCCCCCGCTGACGGCGATCGCCGGCAATGGTCCCCAGGCGCTCGGTTCGCTGCCCTGGAACCAAGCCGGGTACCGCGGCCAGGGCGTCAAGGTGGGAATAATTGACGTAGGCTTTGAAGGCTTCCGCGGCCTAATGGGGATCGACTTGCCGACCACGGCTATGGCTAGGTGTTACACCGATGTTGGCGTGTTTACCCAAGACCTGGCAGACTGTGAAGTCGATAGTGACCACGGCACAATAGTCGCAGAGTCGCTCATCGACACCGCCCCGGAGGTGAGCCTGTACATCGCCCGCCCAAGGTCAAGAGGAGACCTGCAAGCTACCGTCGACTGGATGGTTTCCCAGGGTGTGTCGGTTATCAACTACTCAGTGAGCTGGACCTTTGACGGCCCCGGCGATGGTAATTCTCCGTTCAGCGACAGTCCCCTGAAAACCGTGGACCGGGCGGTGAACGGCGGCATCGTTTGGGTTAATTCATCGGGGAACTACGCCGTTAGCAACTGGTTTGGCTCGTACTCTGACGCGAACCGTAATGGGTATATCGAATTTGGCGGCTATGAGATCAATGTTATGAGCCTCGGGAACGTACTTAGCCTGAGGGAGGAAATCGGCTATGTTGACATCCAGTTACGGTGGGACGATAACTGGGGCAGTTCAACCCGGGACTTCGACCTTTTTTTGGTGAATGCTGCCACTGGAGAAATCTTCTTGACTAGCGAAGATACTCAATCAGGAGAAGCTGGTCATGTTCCATTTGAATATCTGAGTATAGGATACTCTGGGCTTTTCACGGGTAGAGAATTAGGTGTAGCAGTGGCCCACTACGGCGGCAGTGTGCCCGGCTGGATTCAGTTAGTGGTTCGTGGCGACGTTGGGTCTATTGAACGCCACACCGAAAGCGGCAGCATTGTTAATCCTGCGGAAAGCGCCAATCCCGGTATGGTGGCGGTGGGCGCTACTCCCTGGTATGACACGCGCACCATCGAGTATTACAGCAGCCAAGGGCCCGCGCCCGACGGCCGGGTCAAGCCCGACATCGTTGGCGCGACTTGCGGAGAAACAGCGCTCCGACCTCTGAATGAGAATAGTCGGGGTTTTTGCGGAACCAGCCAGGCAGCCCCCCACGTGGCGGGCATTGCGGCCTTGGTGCGCCAAGCGTTCCCCGATTATTCCCCGGTACAGGTTGCCAATTACCTGAAAGACAACGCGGCACAGCGGGAGAGTCCAGACCCCAACAACACCTGGGGGCACGGGTTCGCCCAACTGCCGTCCCCGCTGCCGCCGGCTGCCCCAACCATCACCACCCCAATCACGACAGGAGCCGATTGGATGACGATAGCCTGGGCGGCGCCCACCGACGGTGGCCGGGAGGCCATCACCTCCTACGACCTGCGCTACATCCGCTCCGTCTCGGGCGAGACGGTGGAGTCCAACTGGACCGTCGTGGCAGATGTGGGCACTCCCGGGTCCGCTCTCCAGCAGCACGTTCTCACCGGCCTGACCGGGAGCGCGCCCTACGGAGTGCAGGTGCGGGGGGTCAATATATGGGGCCCAGGCCCCTGGTCGGCCACCGCCATCGGGACCACGGCCCCGACGGTCGCGCCCGGGGCGCCGCAGTATCTGACGGCTGGGGTGGCAGTGGACGAAGCGCGGGTAGACCTGTCATGGACCGCGCCCATCAGCAGCGGGGGCGCTCTGATTACGGGCTACAAGATCGAGTCCTCGGACGACGGCGGCGACCCGTGGGTAGAGGTGTACACCACGACCGGCGCAGCCACCAGCTACACCGACGAGGGAGCGGACGGCAACGGCCCCACGTTTGGCGTAGGGGTGATGCGGCATTACCGGGTTTCTGCGATTAACTCCGTGGGGACGGGCCCGCCTTCCAACGCCGCCATCGCTACGCCGGATGCGTGCCGCGATCCGCTGGGGCTGCTGACCATCCCGGTCACCAAGACCGGCGTCTGGGCCAATGACTGCGATTCCGAAGGCCGGGCCGGAGGTTTTGCCCGCTACTACAGCTTCACCCTGGCCGAGTCCAAGCAGGTGGAGATTAACCTGACCTCCAGCGTGGACTCCTACCTGCTCTTGCGGCAGGGGGAGGGCAGAGACGGGGTGGTCGTGGTGGAGAACGACAACGTGGGCAGCCGGAACTACAACTCGTCCATCAACCGGATGTTGGATGCTGGCGCCTACACCGTCCAGGCTACAACCTACTTCGCCGGGCAAACCGGAGGCTTCACCCTGTCGGTGCGGCCGCTGCAAGAGACCGAGAACCTGGGAACCCTGGCCGGGTCGGTTGACCGCAGCAACAGCATGTGGACCAGTGATTACCAATCCACTCAACAGGGACGAGGCTACGCGCGGTCCTACACCTTCACCCTGACGGCGGCAACGCACGTGGTCATTAACCTGACGTCTCCCAAGGACCCCTACCTGTACGTGTTGCGTGACAGAGCAGTGGTCCACGAAAGCGACAACGTGACGACCCGGAACCTCAACTCCCGCATCGACGAGACCCTTGCGGCTGGGATGTACACCATCGAGGCCACGACCTACTTCCCAGGGCAAACCGGGACCTTCCACCTGAGCATCGGTTACTTCGGGAGTTCGCCATAGGGTAGTCGGTAGATGTAGGCAGCATAGACCCGGGAATTAACCGGAACCCGACGAGGAACCCGGCGATGCGGGTTCCTCGTTTTATTTTGGCATCTTCCGGTATTCCATAGGCAAGCATCTCAGGACTCTGGAAGAGCCGCCGGGGAGTCAGGTCTGAAGCCTAACCGTCGCCAGGGCAATCGCTTTATGAGTGTTTGGGCCTAACCTGACACTTGCCCCTTTCCAACTCCGGCATCCCACCGCTACCATATTTATATCGCTGGATTTCTGTTGTTGGATTTCTATTGTTGGGGAGTGGACTGCCTGGGCAGTCTCCCCTGGGCAATCGCACCCCCTGGCAAATAGGACAGAATGGGACAAAATGACACAGATAAAACATCCCCTTCATGCCCTCGGCAGCATCTTCACGCGCTGGTGAAAATCTCGTTGGCAATGTCCATTGCGCCTCGGGCGAACGGTATCCCGGCGTACAGCGTCATGTGGCCGAACACCTCAATGATCTGGTCCTGCGTAAACCCGATGTTCAGCGCCCCCCGGATATGGCTCCGCAGGGGCCCCTCGCGGCCCAACGCCGCCAGGCACGTCATGGTGCACAGGCAACGGCTGGGCAGGTCCAGCCCCGGCCGGGTCCAAGTCGCTCCCCAGTAGTATTCTCCGGTAGTGCGCCCCAGCTCCCTCTCACCTTCCGTCGGCGGGGCCGGCCGCGCCCCGGAAGTGGTTCCCATGTAGCTGCGCCGGAATTCGTCGCCCCGCTGGAACAGGCTGTCGGGATCTTCGTTGGCATCGTGGATGCGGGCCGGTGTGAAGTCTATCCCGCG
This sequence comes from Dehalococcoidia bacterium, assembly GCA_965262735.1. Taxonomy (GTDB): domain Bacteria; phylum Chloroflexota; class Dehalococcoidia; order Lucifugimonadales; family UBA3495; genus CATOSK01. Next base: position 2,731,583 of record CBDHFS010000002.1, read on the forward strand.
TTCCTCAAAAACTTGTTTGCACAGCGTCAGCGCCTGGATGCCCGCCGGCGCTCCACTGTACCAGGTGTCGTGAATGATCAACTCCACGACCTGGTCCGGCGTCAATCCTATGTTCAGAGCGTTGCCCAGGTGCCGCTTCAGCTGTACTTCGCGGTTCATGACTATGAGGCACGACAGCGTGATCATCTCCCGCTGCACCGGCGTCAGCGCCGGCCGCCTCCAAATGGTGCCGAACAGTGCCTCGCCAAGTATCCTTTCCAGGTCCGGCGCAATGTCCCACGCCCCCGGCGACGACCCGCCGGTGATTTGCCCGCCGCCAAACATCCTCCGCGTTTCCTGTCCGCGTTCGTAGCGGTCGTCCAGTTCACTCATAACGTGCCTCCTCAGTGTGTGTGCCCGGATTCCAAACGCCGACAGTGTACGGCGGCATCCCGGCGGGCGCAACCGTTCCACCCGGACCGTAACAGTTCAGACTTGGTGAGATGAATTGGTTTTAGCCAACTGCCACTTTTTTCAGGGGGTTTGGGGGATAATCCCCCAACGTAACCCAACCCCCATATTCCGCCATCAGCCACTCCGCTCCCCTCAACTCTGAATAGTTACCCCGGACCGGCAGGACTTTCCCAAAGTTGCCAACTCCAACTCGTTGCAACCCCCGCACATTGCCGACTGGGAACGAAACCCATCAACTGCTGACGGCATCCCGTTGACCGATGAATGTCAGTGTTGCGTATTCAGTGTTGCGTATGTTGCTTACAATGACGTCAACCGCAACTCCCTTCCGTACCGGAGAGGAAAATCTGCGGAAAGGCGAGTGAAAACCAGACATGACAGACATTGCAGCGCGAGAGACTTCCCCGGCCTACACCCGCCATCCTTGGGCCAAGTCGGACCGGGAAAACCCGGGGAGGATACACCTGCTGGAGCATCACCTGGCCGACGTCGGAGCCTGTTTCGAAGCCTTGCTGGCCCAGCCAACCATCCGTAAGCGGCTGGCGGGCGCCGCCGGGCGCGACGACCTGGACGATGCAACCGCGGCGCGGCTGGGCGTGTTCGCCGCGCTCCACGACATCGGTAAGGTCAACATGGGCTTCCAGACCCAGATCTGGACCCCCGCAGACCTGCAAGGACTACGCAGGCCGCAATGGGCTGGGCATACGTCGGACCTGGTGCCGGTCATTTGCGGCACGGACCGCAGCACCGGCGAATGGTTCCTCGACGCCCTGGGCTGGCACGAGTTGCTCAGTTGGGACTCGGATGACGGCAACACGGTGTCGGCCCTGTTCGCCGCGGCGTTTTCGCACCACGGGGAACCTCTGAACCTGCACGACCCGAAACAACCCAACCCGGACGTCTGGCGTCCATTCGCCGGCCTCGACCCTCAGCAGAGCGTCCGCAACATTGGGAACCTAGCGCGCCGGTGGTTCCCCCAAGCCTTTGACCCCGCCGCGCCGCCGCTGCCTTCCGCGCCCGCCTTCCAGCACATGTTTCTGGGCTTGTGTACCCTGGCCGACTGGATTGGTTCCAACGAGGACTGGTTCAACTTCGTGTCTGTCCACGACGACCGTTACATGGAGCGCGCCCGGAGGCAAGCCGGTGAGGCGGTCAAGGAGGTTGGGCTGGACCTGACCGAGCAGCGGGCCGCTTTCGGCGACGTCCCCGGCTTCGGCTGCCTGTTTGACATCCCTGGCAGCCCGACGCCCCATGACGTCCAGAAACAGGCCGCTCGGGAGACGCCTCTAAATGAACCCGTGGTCATCATCGAGTCCGAAACCGGCTCCGGCAAGACCGAGGCCGCCCTCTGGAGGTTCGCCCGGATGTACAAGGCAAGGCTGGTGGATGGGCTGTACTTCGCCCTGCCCACCCGGTCCGCCGCCAGCCAACTGCACCAACGGGTCAACAAGTTCATTTCGAACCTGTTCCCGGCAGGCCACAAGCCCGAGCCGGTGTTGGCTGTGCCGGGCTACCTGCGGGCCGGCGACTTCACCGGAAACCACCTGAGCCGGTACGAAGTCTGGTGGGAAGGGTTGTCTGGGTTGTAGACGATTATCAAATGGCCAGCTCTAACTGGACCGGGACAACCGTCTCCGTTCGGTTGCCGGCATAGCCGGCAACTCCACCATCTACCGCAGGTGATACCCGCGTCGACGAAGCAGTTCTCGCTTCAACCGGGTTGGTTTCACCGACAGCGCGATTGCCGTCAGCCAGAGCCATCCCGTCCACGAGCGTTACATCGGGCCCAACCGGCCCTAGAATGAATTTAGGCAGTTCATCTGCTGCTTTGTGAACCATGCTCAACAGGTTGAGCGCGGCATTTTCGTTCCGGTCGTGCTGCACGCCGCACTTTGGACAGGTCCAGTGGGCTTCCCGCCCAAGCTCGCTGTTGTGATGGCCACAACCGGAGCAGAGCTTGCTGGAAGGGAAGAAACGGTCGGCCTCCACTATCACGGTGCCGTACCAGTCCGCCTTGTAACGGATCTTTTGGAGCAGCCCGCCAATGGCGGCGTCCCGTATCGGACGGGCCTGGTGACGGTTTTTGTCCATGCCCGACACATTGAGGCTCTCGATACCGAGTACTGCATATTTGCGGACCAGAAGACGGCTCAACTGGTGATGGGAGTTCCGCCGAAGACCGGTGATACGCCGGTATATGGATTCGATTCGTCTCTGTGCCTCATACCAGTGAGGTTTCCCGGGCGTGCGGCGTTCCAACGCTCTCTGCCAGCGCCGGAGCTTCCGGAGATTCCTGAACAGTGCCTTGGGATTTTCGTAGTGCACCAGTTCGCTGTCCACCGCCAGTGGATTCATGCCTACGTCCACAGCACCGAAGCCGTGGGTCTTGTCTTCGACGCCGGCAGGCGGCTTCCAGTAGTTGATGCTGGTGTACCATTGCCCATTTTGCCTTCTGACCCTCACCTCGTAGGGGATACCCTCCGGCAGTTCGCGCCCGAGTTTCACCGAACCCAGGTACGGGAGTACCATCCGCCGGTGGCCGTCGTACCTCATACGGCTGACGCCAGAAGCGGCCAGGAATGATCCAGTGCCAAACCGATTTTTCTTCTTGAAGCTGGGCCTGCTGGCCCGGAGTTCCGGATTTCGCCAATTCTCGTATGCTCTCCGGAAGTCCAGGCAGGCCCCCTGGGCCACAAACTTACTGACCTCAGTGACGTAGACCATGCCAAACTCTTCTTGGTGCTTGACATTGTTGAATGCTTTTTCCAACTCCATGGGGCTGGGCCACTGTCCTGTCCTGTTTTCTCGGACCCACTGGTGAGTGGCTACCATTTGGTTGTATACGGAACGGGCAATCCCCATGCAACGGGTGGCCTGTTTCTGCTGCCGCGACGTGAGATGGACCGGCACCTGGATCCCGGACTTGATCCATCCCTCGGGACATGTGCTCCGCTGGCCTTTGCGCTTCCTGACCATGTGGCTTATTCCTGCACCACGCTGACGGCTCTCCTCGCACGGCTGGCGGCGCTCCGCCTGCCATATAGACGGGCGCAGAAGCACGTCAGTATCTCGGTCATATCCCGCACCAGGTCATCGTCGACCTCCTCATTGTCAATTACCACCAAGCTGCCGCCGCGGGCCTGCAGCATAGCTTCCACCATCCCCACACCAAACCTGGCCAACCGGTCCCGGTGTTCGACCAGGACTGTTCCCACATGGTTATCTGCAAGCAGCCGGCGGAGCTTGGGCCGCCGGTCATTCAGGCCGCTTGCCACTTCAGACACCACCCGGTCCAGGGTGATGCTGTTCTGCCCAGCATAGGCCCAGAGACGGTTGGCCTGCAGTTCCAGCTGAGATTTCTGCTCATGGCTGGAAACCCGGGCATATCCCACGGTGAGCAGGATCGGCTCCTCATCGGGCAGCATCACATACCAGATGCGGCCGACCTTCTCGACCTTCAGAGCCGGTGGCAACCGGTCCTCTTTGAGCATCCGCCAGGTGGACTGGGGGTCCAGGCCATATTGGCGGCCCCAGTCGGTGAGTCTGATACGTTTACCTATTACCATTGATAAACATATATATTATATAACAGCAGTTGTCAAGGCCACCCGGGCCACGATGCCCACCGCAAGTTCTGGGCGGCCGAATCGGCCAAGCGGTTCCTGGCCGCCCAGATAGCTGTCGGCACCGTGGACCAGGCCATGATGGGCGCACTGAAAGTCCGGCACGGCCACATGAGGGCGTCCTGTCTCGCCCGCAACCTGCTGGTGGTGGACGAGGTACACGCTTCGGACACCTATATGCGCGCCATCATCCAGGACTTGCTCGACGCCCACCTTGGCGCTGGCGGGTACGCCCTTCTGATGTCAGCCACCCTGGGGTCGGCGGCGCGGCGCAGCCTGCTGTCCCGCGGCCGCCGAAGGATGTCCGGGGACCCACCCACCCCCGGCGAAGCCGAGGCCGTCCCCTACCCGGCCATTGTGACCGGCAGCCCATCGGGCGAGGTGGTGACCGGGGTGGCGGGCAGCGCCGGCGGCAAGAGCGTCACCGTAAACGCCAGCCCCGCCATGCGCGACTTCGCGGACGTTGCCCGCCGGGCGCTGGCGGCGGCGCGGAATGGCGCCAAGGTGCTGGTGATTCGCAACACCGTCGGCTTCGCCATCGAGACCCAGCGGGCGCTGCTGGAAGAGGCCGCCACCGACGGAAACCGGGCCCTGCTGTTCGCCTGCCACGGGTTCCCCACGCTGCACCACGGCCGGTTCGCCGCCGAGGACCGGAAGCTGCTGGACGCCGCCGTGGAGGAGCAGGTGGGCCGGCAACGGGCCGGGGGCGGCCGCGTGGTGGTCGGCACCCAGACCTTGGAGCAGTCGTTGGACATAGACGCCGACCTGCTCATCACCGACCTTTGCCCGGTGGACGTGCTGCTCCAGCGCGTCGGGCGTCTCCACCGCCACCACCGCGAGGGACGCCCCGCCGGTTTCGAGACCGCGACCTGCGTGGTGCTGACTCCGGAGGGTGAAGATTTGTCGCGTTTCCTAAACCCGAATCCACCGATGGACAGGGATGGACGGCGTGAGGACAGCGGAAGGGGGTGAGGGAGTTACAGGCGCGATAATCCGGGCTCGAATTCGGGTAGATGGGAGGTTGGCGGCGGTCTGCAGGCGCTTTGGGGGGCGCCGATGTCGGCCTGCAGTGGCTGTGGCGAGCGAGATGGCGGGATAGGACACGGCAAGAGGCGCTCGCGGACTGGGCTGGCGCGAGTTTGCGGGGACGTTGGGTTGGCTGGCGGGTCAGTGGCGGACGGGCGCCGTCAGGCTGGGAGTGGAATGGCTCGCAGTCGGGCCAGGGCGCGGCTGAACTGCTCCTCCCAGGGCCAGCGCTTGGGAAGATGCAGGGTGATCCGGCGTGCCGAGCGGGTGAGCCGTCCGGCCAGGGCGAAGAACCGCCGCCGGAGGGTCTTGGTGGTCACGGTCCGCTCACCGAGGCCGATGCGGGCGGTCCAGCGGGCCAGGTTGTGGGCCATCACCTGTACCGCCAGCCAGGCGCCGTTGGCAGCGAAGCGGCCCGAGGGGAGATGGTTCAGCCCGACGCCGTACTTGAGGTCGCGTATCGCATTCTCGATCTCGGCGTGGCGGCGGTGGTCGGCCTCCAGTTCCAGGGTCTCTCCGTCCCGGTCGGTGATGAAGCCGTGATAGCTGTAGGTGGCGAAGAGAGCCAGTTGAGAACCGGGCGCCGGCTTCACCCGCCGGACGATGAGCCGCACCGGCGCGGCATCCGGCTCGCTCTGGAAGGGGGTGTAGGTGGTTTCGGCCACATCGGCGGCGCCGTCCATCCAGTAAGGAATCGGCGTCCAGGCATCTTCGGGTATCGCCTCGATGAGATTGTGCAGGCTTTTGTGCTGGCGGATGGTGATGGAGAAGCGGACATCCATCCGGCGGCAGACGGCGGCCACGGCGTGGGTATAGAAGCCGCTGTCGGCCCGCATGGTGAGCTGCCCGCTGGCCCCGCCGCAGCGAACCCGTCCCACCGTCTCACGCAGGAAGTGGGCGGCGCCGCGGACGGTGTTGGACCGGCCCTCGCGCAGCCGGGCCATCAGCACGTCGCCGGTTCCGGCGGCGACGGCCAGCAGTGGGTGATAGCCCCGTGCACCGGTATAGCCGTGGTGGCGGGCGCCCTCCTTGGCCAGTCCGTAAGTCTCGCAGATCGTCGAATCAAGGTCGATGGTGAATGGCGCGTCGCCGGGTCCGGCCCCCGCCTGCCAGGCCCGGGCCAGCAGCTCGCGGCTCACCCGGTCCAACTGACGGACGTGGCCCCACCTGAAGCTGCGCAGGAAAGTGCCCAGGGTGGAGGGCGCCTTGACTACGCAGCCGAGAGCGCAGGCCGTCCTGCCAGTGCGCAACACATCGGCGTCGTCGATGCAGTCGCCGCCCGCCAGAGCGGAGGACACCAGCGTCATGATCTTGTCTCCGGTGTTGGCCCGGCCCGGCGCTTCGCCCAAGTCCAGGTGCTCCTGTACCAGTTCGGGCAGGCCCAGGCGCCGGGCCAGGGTGGCCGGAAGGAGCAGCCCAGCGTTGGTCACCAGGCGGTGGTCGTCGAAGGCGATACGGATGCGGTCGGGGTGGCGGCGTGGTAGCATCTATTGGGTGCTCCTTTTCTGGGACCGGTTTGCTGTTACAAAACCATTATCCCAGATTCAGAGGAGCACCCTTTGGCCACTTCAGGACGCTGACCCGACGCCCTCCTTCGGTGGATTCGGGCTAAACCAAAGCCAAGGTGAAATGCGCAGACGGATAGGGTAAATTGGGGGGAATCTGGGTTAGCTGGTCTCAGGAGTTGCGAGGGGTTGATGATGGGCGTGAGAGAGATAGACTGGTCTCTGGAACAATGGCAGATGGGAGTGAAGGACTTGCGGAGGCGGATGGTTCTGGCGCCCACGCCCCGGGAGCGGGAGCGATGGTACGCCATGCTGCTGCTGGCCCAGGGCTTGACAGCAGCAGCCACGGCGGAGGCGCTGGAGCGGGACCCGCACACTATCGGACGGTGGGCCGCCGCCTTCGGCGAGGGCGGTCCCGCAGCTTTGATTTTCGAGCAGACTGGGGGTTCCCCCCCGCCCTTGACCAATCGCAGCAGGAGGAGTTGAAAGGGGTGGTGCAGCAACCGCCAGCCACGTCGGGTATCGAATTGGCCAACTGGTATTGGAAGGTGGTTCGGCAGTATGTCTCGGAGCGCTGCGGCGTCAGCTTGAGCCGCAGCAGCTGCCTGAATTACCTGCACCGCTTGGGATTCGCCTTCAAGCGCCCCAAGAAGCGCCTGCTCAAGGCAGATGCGGAGAAGCGGGAGGCCTTCGTGGTGGAGTATGCCGTCCTGAGGGAGGAGGCTGGGCGGACCAGAGCCAGGATATTGTTCGCTGACGAGGCCCACTTCCGGGCGGACGCCGAACTGCGGGGCAAGTGGGTGTTGAGGGGAGAGCCGGCCCTGGTGGACTCGACCAGCCCCAGGTACGGGGAGAAGGCCAGCTACTATTCGGCGGTGTGCCTGGAGACGGGCGAGGTCGATTGGATGGAACTGGATGGCAACAGCAACTCTGGAACCTCGGTTGCCTTCCTGAGGCAACTGAGGGAGAGGCATTCCGGGCCTTTGAACGTGATCTGGGACAACGCGCCGGCCCATCGTGGAGAGGCGATGCGGGAGTACCTGCGTACGCCTGGCCTGGGTATTAGGCTGGTGAACCTGCCGGGCTACAGCCCGGACTTCAACGCCGATGAGGCAATCTGGGGCTGGGCGAGAGAGGAGGCCACTGGCAATCTGTGCCTGGGAAGCAAGGAGGCGGTGGAGGAGAGGGTCGGCAAATTCCTGTCCGGTCTGACTACCCGGAAAGACGAAGTGAAACGGCGCTGCCGGACTGTCCTGCAGTCAAGGGCCGAAACATTCCTGCGAGACTCCCGGCCCGACTCCCAACACTCAGCAAATGCACATCCCACCTTGGCTTTGGTTTAGGTTACTTTGACGACAGGCCCTAGAGTCAGAGAGGGGATGGTGATGGGTGCGAGGGAGACAGGGCGGTTTCTCGAACAATGGCGGATGGATGCCAGGGATTTGCACAGGCGAATGATTCTGGCGCCCACGCCCTGGGAGCGGTGGCACGCCATGGGGATCCTCTCCCAGGGTTGGACCGCCACTGCCACTGCCGAGACCTTGGAACGAAATTCCCATACCATCGGTCCCATACCATCGGTCGGTGGGCCGCCGCCTTCGGGGATGGTGGTTCCCGGTCCTTGATTTTCGAGCGGGCCGGGGGTTCCCCGGCCCTCGGCGAGGCGCAGCAGGCGGCGTTGAGTGCAGCGGTGCAGGAGTTGCCCGCCGTAGCGGGCATCGGCCTGGCCAACTGGAACTGGAGGGCGGTTCATGAGTTCGTCTCGGAGCGTTTCGGCATCGGCCTGAGCCGCAGGAGTTGCCTGAACTACCTCCACCGGTTGGGATTCGTGTTGAAACGTCCCAAGAAACGTCTGGTCAAAGCTGATAAGGCCAAGCGGGAGTCGTTCGTGGCGGAGTACGCCGCCCTGTGGGACGGCGCGCGACGGTCTGGGGCAAAGATATTCTTTGCTGACGAGGCGCATTTCCGGGCAGACGCTGAGTTGCGGGGCAAGTAGGCCTTAAAGGAGCGCCGGCCTTGGTAGACTTCAGCGGATATCATAACCAGAGGGACTGCCCACACGCAGTTGTCATTGATAGGCTTGCTTAAGGGGCTAGGGAATCTTAGCCGTTCTGGGGGATGACGTTGCGCTCAGCGGTTGTCCAGGAGATCAGAGATCTAATTCAAAAGGATGGGCGGATTACATTCGCTCGGTTCATGCAGGCCTGCCTGTACTCGCCCAATGGAGGCTTTTATTCTGCCCGGGGCAACAGGATCAGCGCCCACTTCGGGACCTCTCCCAATAGTCACCCGGTTTTCGGCGCCCTGATCGCACGGCAACTGGAGCAGATGTGGCGCATCCTCGGAGACCCTCCCGTTTTCCATGTGATCGAGGTGGGTTCCGGCGACGGCGTCCTGGCTCAATCCATCGTGGATGCCTGCTGGCGGAGGGCCCCTCGGTTGGCTCAGGCGCTTAACTATGTCGCCGCAGACTACGAGCCCGGATGGCTCCAATCACCTGACCACACCTTTGGCTGGGCCAACGGGACTGGAGATGGCATATCCTCAAGCAGACAAGACGCGATCCCGGGAATCCAACGAGTTAAAACCGAAGGACTTGGGGCGTTCCGAAATGTTGTTGGTTGTATCCTGTGTAACGAGTTGATCGATAACTTCCCGGTCCACCGGTTCGCCATCCAAGACGGAAGAGTCAAGGAAGTCTTCGTCACATCGGCGGGGGGGAATCTCATCGAAGTCCTGGACGAGCCATCCTCACCCCGCATCGAAAAGAGGCTGACCAGCTTGGGCTTGTCCTTGCCTGAAGGGTATCGAGGTGAGGTAAACCTGGCCATGGAGGACTGGACCGGACAGCTTTCCAGGGTCCTGGACCGCGGGTTTGTTCTCACTATCGACTACGGTCAACTGGCCGCTGACCTCTACTCGCCCCAGAATGCCCAGGGTACGCTGGTCTGTTTCAATCGACACGTCATCAGCAGCGACCCGTACCAGCACATCGGGCAACAGGACATTACCTGCCAGGTGGACTTCACGTCCCTCATGCGGATGGGTGATCGGCACGGTCTAGCCACCGTGGGCTACGCCCTACAGAGCCAGTTCCTGACGAACCTTGGCTTCTCCTCGTTCCTCGATGCCCTCCAGACGCAAGGCCTATCCGCCGCCCGAACGGCGCTGAGCCGTATGGCCATGATGACCCTGGTGGACTCGGACGAGTATGGCGACTTCAAAGTGCTTGCCCAAGCTAAAGGGAACGGGTTGGGCATTGAGCTCCTGGGGTTTGAGGGCCAGGAAAGGTAACAGGCATATCATTCAGCTCACCTACACATACGGCGTCGTTCGCCCCTTGGAGAAAGCCGCATGGAAGCAATAGGAAAGGGGCACAAATCCTGGTGGGTGCCCCTTCATTTGACAGCGGCAGAGCCAAGGGCCATGAATCTGCTCCGCCAGGCTGAATACTAGCTCGGATCCTTGCTGAACAAGATGAAGCCGTTACTGTCGGGTGTATTGCAGCCCGCAAGGGCAGTTTCGGCCCGCCCCGTCACCTGCCGTGGACCCGCTGTCCCCCGCAGCTGCTGAATGCTATCAGCGTAGAGGACGGCGCGGTTGCGCCCCGTTCCGTTATTTCCGCCACTTGAAAGGAAGGGATGCGGACCTTCGACCCTGATGTCATCGGCATAGAAGTCGTGGGCCTCTCCCAGCTTGACACCGTGCCACTGGAAGCCCTCCAGGAATTGCTGCGTGAACGTTAGGTAGCCGTCGTACGGGTTGAATATATCAATATCATCAGGGCCCAGCCCGGAACCCTCCCACATCTTCCGCGCCAGGCTGGCGACCGCCTCCTGATGCTCCTCCAGGGTTGCCATGGTGCTCCTGCCCCGGCCATTGTTCTGGGCATGGTTAAGGACGTAGACCGGCTTTTGCCTCAGGTCCTTGGCACGCTCAGCGGTGGTGAAGATGAAGGCCGCGCAGGTATTGACTGGCCGGTCACAATCATATATCACCAGCGGTTCCTCGATCACGCGCCCGGTCAAGTAGTCCTCCAAGGTGAGCTGATACGGCTCGTGCAGAGCGTAGTACCCCCAGGGAGTCATCAGGCCGTTTCTGCGCAAGTTCAAACAGAGAGGGGCCAGCCCGTCGTGGGACTTGCCGTATTTCTTGCAGTACTGCAAGAAGATGACCAGATTGTTGAACATGGCGCCGCTCTGATAACCCCACGGAAGAGAAAAGGCGCTGTTCCCGGGGGCCTCCTGATTGACATTCTGAGGATTGTTGTGCCCGTACCGGCCTTCGAGGTTAACCATCGGGTACCACACCAAGGCGGTCTCGCATAACCCGTCACCGACCGCTTGAGCGGCTAGGCCCATCATCGGGCCGATGTAGGGGGCATCGGATTTAAGATACTTTACGTTCTTCAACCCCAACTCCCTCTGTATCCACTCCGCTGAAGTCTTGGTCAGGCCGTCTTCGGTGTCGTAGGGCGGGTCAAAATAAGGGCGAGGCGCCCAGGTCTGCTCCGCGCGGGTCTCCGGGCTGGTGATAAGCCCATCAATGTCGTCCAGCGACAGGCCCGCGTCTGCGATTGCCTTCAGGCATGCCTCCTTGCTCAATCCGCCGCAGCTCCGGTCCAGGGCCACACCGTCCCAGCGCCGGTCCATATGGGACTGACCCCAACCTACAACGGCTACCTTGCCTCGGTGCTCCCAGATTCCCATACCTTCCCGATTTCTCATCCAACTCGTGTCACTAACCATCTCAGCTCCCTTATGCCCTCTGCGCTTTTGACCGTGTCCGTAGGACCCAAGTGGGCTAGGTGAGCACCCGCCACTCGTGGACCATCTGGCCGGCGCTCGTTTCTTCAAATATCAGTTCCACCGGGGCTCCAACGGGGACCTCGCCCGGCGGGGTACCCGGAAGGTTGGACAAGAAGTTGATCCCCGGGTCCTCGTCCAGGGTTATCACCGCAAAGTTGATGGGCTGCGCCGACCGGAACCCCCTGATGCGGGAGTCGCGTATCACCATGTACACGTCAATGTGTCCCTTGCCTTGCACCTCTTTCCACTCCAGATTGTCGGCCGAGCCACATTTGTTGCACCGCTGGGTGGGCGGATAGTGCAGCCTTTCGCAGGCGGTGCAGTTCTGCAAGACCAACCGCCGCTCGTTACAGGCGTCCCAGAAGGGCTTGGTCAGATCATTGGAAACCGGGGCAGGTCTCTCCAAGCCTGGAATCGTTGACATGGTTCTCCCCTCCTGTGGAATATGGCACACCGCGCATCGCCGTTACCGACACAATCTAGCGCGGATTATAGGTGGAGCGCTTTTGCTGGTCAAAGTTGTTTGCCGCCCATGGTCAAGTTCCCCTTGTCCCCACCAAAGTCCCGAGGCAATGTATTGGGTGACGTTCTTCAGGTCCAGGTCCGGATAAGCCCGTGGGAAAGAAAAAGCATGGGGAAAGTGCGTCTAATCCTGGTCCGTCCTCCCGTTAATCCACGGCTCGGTATTTCCGGCATCCATCGAGACGAAATGGAACCCCGCGGTCAGGGCAAATTGGCGATCCAACTCCGTATCGCCAATATGGTAGTACTCCTCAGCCGGAAAGCGGGACTTCACGTCCAAAAGCCCCTGCTTCGTTGAGACAAAACTCACCTCGATGCTGTATCTGTCCCAAATGGCTTGCTGTACTGGAAGCGGACGGTCAGAAGAGCTGCCGATAATACACCCATGATCCCGGGCCTTCCTGACCATGCTCATGGTAATAGGCCCAGGTGGGTCTCCTGCTTCCAGCGTTCCATCTATGTCGAAACTGACTAATATTGCCAAGTATGCCTTCCCTTTGCAAATTGGGTCCAGATGAGATTACCCAGGCATGGAGCGTCTTGACGCAACTTGGGCGTCCTCGCCTACGGCTCCCCACCCACCGAGGGGTCCGCCCACTGGACGATTCCCCGCGTTCCGAAGTCCTCGATCTCCTGGTCGTTGTACCCGATTTCCCGAAGCAGGGGCTTGGTGTGCTGGCCAATTTGGATGGAGGTCCGGTAGAGTCCCGGAGTCAGGGACAATTCGACCAACCCGCCGTAACGGAGGTACTTTCCGACATACGGGTGCTCCACCTCAACGCTCAGAGCATTCGCCTTGGCGTGGGGATGGTCCGCATAAAACTCTCCTTCCAGAGCTTCGTCGGCCTGGACACAGCCGATGTCCGCCTTGATTAGCAACTCTTCCCATTCGGCAGCGGTACGCCCGGCGAGAATTGCCGAGATTTCGGCAATCAAGGCTTCGTCATTGGCCTGCCGCGCCTCTCGAGTAGAGAAGCGGCCATCGGCCAGGAGGTCTCCCCGCTCCACGGTGCGGCAGAATGTTTCCCACTCGTCCTGGAACAGACAACCCAGGAACACCCACCCTTCCCGGCAGCGGTAGAGACGGTACAGGGCATGAAGGCCATGAATCTCTTCGTCGGGCATGGCAATGGGAGGGCGGTTTTCGTGGTCGTAATACTCATCGGCATTGGTCCAAGCATTGGCGTTGAGCATGGTGACGTGGACCGGCTGGCCTTTGCCGGTGAGGTCCCTCGCTCGAAGGCCCAGGATGATGGCCGTAGCCACCGCCGGGGAGGTGTTTTGGTCCGGTCCCCAGTTGGATTTCATCAGCCAGCGGGTCGCCTCAACGGTTTCCTCAACATCCATGACCTGTTCCGGGGGCGGGGGCATACCCCGGCCCATCTGCCGCATGGCTCCGCCCATGATCGCGCCGGGAATGGGATGGGCGCCCGGCCGGCGCGCGTGTACCCCGTGTTCGCCATAGGTCCCCATCCAGATATGGACCAGGCGGGGATTGATCTTCAGGCAGGTCTCCCAATCTACCTGGAGACGCTCCGGAACGCCGAGGCGAAAGTTGTGCGAGAGAACATCGGCCTGGGCGATGAGCTTATGGACGATCTCTTTGCCCTCAGGGGTCTGAAGGTCAACCTGAATGCCTTCCTTGCCAGCGTAGGTCCGTGGTTCGGCAACCGCCTGTGCAGTGGAACGCCGCCCCTCATCCAATCGCCTATCGGTGGCGTCGATCTTGATGACCCGCGCCCCCAGGTCTGCCAAAAGGGAGGCGCCGTAGGGCCCAGCCTGGATTGTCGCCAGGTCCAGGATGGTGACCCCTGACAGGGGGTGGGCCGTCACATCGGCGCCATTCGCCTCGGGCAAGCCGCCGCTTACGGCCCCGGACTGCTGCCGCAGGCGTCCCAGCACTTCGGCGTTGTGTTGTCCCACATCCGGGGCTGGTCCGCTTGGTTCTCCCGGGGTGTCCTTGAAATCCACGAGGGGTGCCAGGGTGCGCATGGGGCCCACGCGAGGATCATTGATCGTTACCACTGTACCGTTCGAGACCACCGCAGGATGATCCATGGCCTGGACGCTGCTACGATAGGGCTCAGCGGCGATGTCGCCGTCCTGGAGATAAATCTCCATCCATTCGCCGGCGGTCTTATCCAACTGCTTCCTCAGTATCTCCCGGCGCAGGAGCTCTCGGTTCTCCAAGTTGATGGCGGGAACTTTCTCGAACCGCTCATCCTCAAGCAGGTGCCCAAGGCCAATGGCCTTGAGATGCCCCTGGATGTGCGGCACCCTCTGATTGGCGTGTTGGAGCCATGTGCCGTCCTTGGTCCGCACGGGAACGTATCCCATGGAGGAGAGTCCTCGGTTGCCGCCGGGTCTCCCGGGAAACCGCTCCGGGTCCCGGCGCCGGAGCTGCATATTCACCAGTCCACCCTCACCGGCATTGTTGTCGTGGGGAGAAGCCAGGGACTGGACGATGCTTGTCTGGACCCATTGCCCACGCCCGCATAGGTCCCGCACGCGGAGGGCGCTAATGATTCCGCGCACGGCAGCCTGGCTGGCGTGCCAGCTACCGGTGGACACCGCCGAATACACTGGGCCTTCCCGGTTAGGCTGTCCCTGCAAGTTGAGCATCCGGCCTGCCTTGGCCGCAACGACACCCTCGTACCCTTTTACCCGGCGGAGCGGGCCATTTTGCCCAAAGCCCGTAATGGAGCAGTAGACCAGCCGCGGGTAAAGCTGCGACAGAGTGTCATACGCCAACCCCCAGTCGGCCATGTCTCCGGGACGGAAGGACTCTACCAGCACATCAGCCTCGCCGGCTAGCTGGATGGCTTGTTCGCGGCCTTCTGTAGTTCCGAGATCCAGCACAATGCCTTTTTTCCCGCGGTTCCATGAAATCCAGGCGGGCTGAAAGCGGAAAGGATCTCCGCCGGAAGGTTCAACCTTGATCACCTCGGCCCCGTAGTCGGCCATTACCAAGGTGCAGATGGCCCCTGGCATCCCCAATGAGAAATCCAGGACGGTTAGGCCCGTACATGGTCCTGCCACGGTTCACCTCCCCCTTCAGTTGTATGGGCTCCCGTTTGGCCACGCATCTGGCCTATACGTTCGGTACACAACTGGCGGTACACAACTGTCTTTCCAGCAAGTTTGCAGGACATACTTGGCTCGGGATTACCCAGTTCGCAGCCCAAGCTAGCTGGCGGGACTGAGTATGAAGCCCACTGAAGATGTGCGTCAACCTCATTCATACCACACCCCATACCGGACGGCCTCCTCGAACCCTTCCGTATCGGTCCCGCTCTATAAGTTGGCGGGATCAGAAACCATTTTTTGGGAGTCAGAAGAAGGAGGAGATTCGGCAGAGATTGTCTCTGCCGCCCTGTTCCGGGGACACACCACTCGCCCCGACTCAGCGGGCGGTTGTCGCGCGTTGATGCGCCAAGAGGAAGTCGCGCACCTGGTTTATTGTCTTGGCGAGCAGTAACAGTTCAGGGTTGAGGGGAGTGGAGTGGCTGATGACGGAATATGGGGGTTGGGTTACGTTGGGGGATGAATCCCCCAAACCCCCTGAAAAAGTGGCAGTTGACTGAAACCAATTCATCTCACCAAGTCCGAACAGTTACGTCGGGCAGAACCTTTTGCTCTTTCCAGGGATATACTGTCACCTCGGCTCCTAGCGCCAACGCCGCTAGTACCGCGTCAGGGTGAAACCGATGGATAGATACGGCGAAGCTTATGCCGGGCATCGGTGGTGGAGAAGCTCCAGTCGATGGTTGCCTCAGCCTGATTACGCTCGATCTCCAATGCCGCGATTTCGCGCTTAAGCGACACTTCATCTTCAATGCGGCGATTCAAACATTGGTTGCTGAAGACGCTGAACTCGATCTCCGCCATGTTGAGCCAGCTCCCATGTTTGGGAGTATAGTGAAACTCCAGCCGTTGGATCACCCGTCTGGCTTCCTTTGGCTCGAAGGCCTCGTACAGGGAGGCGGGTCTATGGGTGTTCAGGTTGTCCAGCACCACTCGGATCCTCTCCGCCTCGGGGTAAGCAGCATCCCCCAGCCAGCGCATCTGATGGGCGAAGTCGGTCATGGTGCGACGCTCGGTCACTGCCACATGCCTCCAGCCCGCCAGCGGCTCACAGGTCATGAACAAGTTCCGGGTCCCGTTGCGCTGGTACTCGTAATCAAACCGCTCCCGCCGGCCCGCCTTGGCCGGGATGGGCGCCCGCTTCTCGGCCACCAACTGCTTGGAGGTCTCGTCGAAACAGACTACGGGCCGCTGGGGGTCATAGGGTTCCGCATAGAGGTCCAGCACGTCCTCCATGCGGGCCACGAACTCGGCGCTCACCTTGGGGATGCACCACTCCTTCTTCCGCCACGGCTTGAGTTCGTTTTTTTCAGCACCTGCCTGACCGTCTCCCGGGAGATGGAGTCGGTCAACTCCAGCTTCACCGCCTGGTCGGCCAGCAATCGCAAGGTCCAGCGGGTGTGCCCTTCCGGGGCTGCGCTGCAGGCCACGGCCACCAGGTGGGCTTCCTGCTTTCCATCGAGTTTACGCCGTTGTCCCGGCCGCGGCAGGTCATTGAGGGCCCGCTGCAACCCGCCTTCCACGAAGCGCTGGCGCACCCGGCCGACCGTGGAGGGGCCGACCAGCAGAGCTTCGGCCACCTGCTGGTCGGTAAGGCCTTCATCGGCCTTGCACAAAATGAGGCACCGCTTCACTTTACGCCCCGAGGATTGGCCGCGCCGGGTGATACCCAGCAAATGTTCCCGCTCATCTTGGGTCAAGTTCACTCGGTATAGCTTGGCCGGCATTCCCCACGCCTCCCCACAATCAAAGAATGCCTCAATTATATACTTTCTTATATTTGTCAAAAATAGCCGGACGCGGTACTAGTAGAATGACCTCCAGACGTTCGGCAGTGCGCCGCGCCTCAGCCAGTTCAAGAACCTCGTACAGCGAGGCCGGGTGATGAGTGATGGCCGCTTGATCATTCTCGTCTTACGCCCTTGTGTCCACTTGCAGCGAAGCTATGCGTGACGCCATCAACAAAACTATTTCTGATTACGGGTATATTCCCCAACTTGAGAACTAAATGGCCTTGGCCGGGTAACCGGACATGGTTGCTCGTAGCACGGCTCGGTAGTATAGTCCTGCATAACAATCATTTGAGGTTACTGCTATGAATAATGGTAAAGCCCCGCTGGAAGGTTATCGGGTAATAGACTTGGGCCGGCAGCAAGCAGGTCCCAGGTGCGCTCAGGTGTTGGCCCGTTTGGGCGCTGAGGTTATCAAGGTCGAGCGGTTGGGGGGAGAGGAAACCCGGTATAGCCAGCCTTGGGTGGGAAAACAAAGTGCTTATTGGGTCCAGTACAACAGTGGAAAAAAGAGCCTGAGCATTGACCTGCGTACCAAAAAGGGTAAAGAGGTTCTACGGGAACTGGTAAAAATCTCCGATGTTGTGCTGCAGAACTTCCGGCCCGGGACAATTGAAAAAATGGGATTTGGCTACGACACACTTAAGGAACTTAACCCCAAGGTGATAATGGTCAATGTTTCGGCCTACGGCCAGTTCGGACCTTACTCGGAGCGGATTGGGGTAGATCCCATCGGACAGACCATCTCGGGTATCACCATGACCACCGGTTCCCGCACCATGCCACCAATCCGCACGGGTGTGCCCATCATTGATCGCACTACCGCGTTGCATGCGGCCATCGGCACTTTGGCCGCGCTAATGGAACGCGAGGTTTCTGGGGAAGGGCAGTCCATTGACGTGTGCTTGGCCGATACTGGCTACAGTTATACTGAAATACCGGTCACCGCCTACCACGGCACCAAAGTAACTGAAGAACGGGGCGTAGATGCGGGCGTTGGGGGAGGAGGCGGGATATTTCCCTGCAAGGATGGCTGGGTTTTGGTTACCCTGCCCGCCAGTTCGCCTTGGCCCAGGGTCTGCGATGCCATCAACAAACCTGAATGGAAAGAAGATGACCGGTTCACCTCTCGACATTCCCGCGCGGCTAACAAGGAGCTCCTCGCCCAAGCCATCACGGAGTTCATCGCCGATATGACTCCCCTGGAGGTGGCAGCACATTTCACCAAATTCGACGTCGTAGCATCACCAGCAAATACCATCGCGCAAGCAGCTGAAGACCCACATCCTTGGGAGCGTGGAGCTTTGCAAGAGGTCCCCGACTTTTTGGCGGGAACCATAGCGGTTTCTGGAGATTTTTGGCACTTCAGCCGGACCCCGGCGGTGGTAGGTTCCACTCCCAGAGTAGGTGAGCACAACGAGGATATTCTCACCGGTTTACTTGGATACTCTCCCGAAGAAATCGCTGGGATGCGTCAGGAAATGGTCATTGGCGATTGGGACAAGTATGACAGCATACCTGGGACGCCGATGGCTTAGACTCAGCAGTAGGTCTACAGGCAAATGTGGCTCGCTGCCTGCTATACCTATGGCGGCGACCCTGACCAAGGGATCCTCGGCAGGGTCGCCGATTGGTTCGAAATTAGTAGACCAACGGCTTTGAATTGATGGCTAAAGAGGTTGGAGTTTAATGCCTGAACACAACCGCCCAAGTATTGCCGGACAGTCACGCTAATCTCGTCTACTCCTCATTTCAAAGATTGCGGTCTACTAGTTTAGACGGTCTATCCCCGCGTGTGCGGGGGAACCCTTCTCCTTCCACGGCGAGTACCACCAACTGGAAAACCTGCACATCCGGCCTAGCCCCTTCCAGCAGCCCGCTCCTCCCCTGTGGATCGGGGCCAGCACCCCGCCGGGAGCGCGCCGGGCCGGGCGCATGGCCGACGGGTTCGTGGCTGGACCCAGCACCGACCTAGCCGACACCATCGAGCTGGTGGAGACCTACCGGGAGGCGGCGGTACGGACGGGACGGGAGCCGCTGGTGGCCCTAATGCGGGACGCCTGGGTGGCCGAGACTCGCGCTGAGGCCGCGAAGGTGTACGGCCCGGAGGTGATGACGGCCTACAAGTATTACTGGCGCAACGGCCTGTCGGAGTTCCGCAGCATCCGGTCGGAGGACGAGATAACCCTGGACAACCTGGGGGCGGACCGGTTGATACTGGGGGATCCGGATGAATGCGTGGCGGAGTTCCGGCGCTGGAGCGAGGCCGTGGGCGCGGAATACTTCCTGCTGCGGCTGGGTCACGCCCACTCGGGAGGCCCACACCCCACGAGAAGATAATGGAGGCGATACGGCTGTTCGGGGAAGAGGTCATACCGGCCTGCGGCTAGGGGAATGCCCCGGCAGAGCCAAGGAGCTGGTGAACCAGGGTTATCGGAGGGTTATCGGATTGAGATGACAAGGTCGCCGGTTACCCGTCATACCGGGGAAAGCCGGTATCCAGAATCCCTTGGGTATGCTGATTGTCCCCTGGTAAGATTGCTGCACTCCCGCTTTTGCGGGAATGAGGAGTGAGGTAGAAACGGGTGGGAATGACGCGTGGGGTACATCCGGGCGGGAAGGACGGGTGGCCTGTGTCATCAAGATGCTATTGCTCTGATTTGTGACTTCCACAGGGTTTACCAGGGTATCCATTATAGAAATGCACAGGGGGCGGAATGGCAATATACCGGGTATTTTCGGACGCCAACGGCGAGAGCCACATTGAGGACCTGAAGCTGGAGGAGCACCCGGAGCTGGGGGCGCTGATCAATGTGTCCGAGGCGCGGGTGCAGGAGTTTGACGGGTCGCGCCACAGGGACTTTCATCCCCTGCCCGAACGCAGGCTGATTATTCACCTGTCTGGCGAGGTGGAGATCGGGGCCAGCGACGGCGCGAAGCGGGTGCTCCGGGCTGGGGATATCCGGCTGATGGAGGACGTCACCGGCAAGGGCCATTCGCACAACGACCTGAGCCCATCGGCCGCGGTCTACATCCTGCTGAACGACTAATTAACCATTCTGCCCGGCATTGCCCAGGCAGCTTGGGAGGTGGGTGGGAATCCTGGCACAGTAGCCCAAGCTGTCCAAGTCTTTCGAGATTTCTATGGCGTTGACGGCGCTCCAAAGCCGAGACAGTGGATTCCCACATGCGCAGGGATGAAGGGTTGGGTGCCGGTCGGTATAGTCCACACCCTCTAAGACAATCGGCGGTAACGGCGGTCAGGCAACAACAAAGGCCCCTGCTGGATCACCAAGGGCCCGATGGTCGTACTTTCCGTTGCCGGAAGTCTGTACCATCGCTCGGGGCGGGCTTTCGCCCACGGAGTGGGACTAGGGAGTGACTACAGAGCCAGGGTAAACCTAATCACGAAAGTTCTTGATTTTGTCCAGTTAGGCGGGCCGGACTTGACGGTAGGCAGTACCGTTTTTGAGATGTGGCTGACGTTGTGAGGTTGACGGAGGTGGTGTCAAACCCTTCAGGTTCAGTTTTTAAGGCGGGGGTCGCTCATTCCCCCGTTGATGAGTGACTCGCTAAAGCATGGGTCTACGATGCCGAGGGTCCCACCCATAAAATCAGAACAGGATTAGTTTGTTGCTGTAAGAACTCCCACGTCGTCGAGATGCGCTAGGGCGTGTTTGCAAACTATAACTTGGAGTAGAACCGACCAGGATTATGGTATGTCCACACGATTCCCGGCCTTCCTTTCGTCCTTCGTTGCGATAAGACACGAGTGCTTCAATCGGTCAATTGACCTCACTCCTTGAGTTTGCAAACACGCCCTAGTATTACAACGACGGTTCAAGGAGGGACGTGTGGGGAGGCACGAAGGGCGGCTCGGCGCTTGGCATGGGAGCGTCTGGCCCGCTCGTTGCATTCTTGCGTCTCCTCCAGCCACCGCAGCAGTTCAGCCGGCCCGAACCGTTCCCGGGGCAGCATCTCCCGCACCACCCGGTAGACCTGCGGTTTCGTGATCCGGGGCATCTTTTTCCCCCCAAGCCTGTTGCAGGCTCAGAAGAAACGCTCCGCCCAGCAGGCACAGGGCCACGTGATGATGCCATCCCGCCCAGGTGCGGGTCTCGTACTCGTCCAGCCCCACGTCGCTCTTCTCCGTCTCGAACTCCGTTTCTATGCGCCACCGGGAGCCACCCACGTATGCCAGGGTCTCCAGGGGAGTATCCCCGGGAGCGTTGGACAGGTAGTAGCGGGGCTCGCTGCCGTCCAGGTTCCGGCGGTAAATGGCCCAGTGGATTTCGCCAGGCTTCCGCCTGCTGGTTGGACGCACCCTCTGAGCGCTGAACCGGTAGCTGCGGGGACCCTGGCTTCCCTCGGCCACCGTAATCTCACGCCAGGCCTCCTCCGGCAATTCATCACTGCGCTCCTCCATGGTGCGCCGCTGCCCGCCCACCAGCCTAGGCTTGCGGGGACGCCCGATCCCCTGATGCTCCGGACTGGTCCAGACTGGCTCCAGCGGCCAGACCGTGGTGCCGCCGGGAACGTCCAGCACGTAGCGCATCCCCAGAGCCGCCAGTCCCTCCCGGAAGGACGGAGACATCCCGAAGGCGTCGTCCCCGGCAACCCATCCGGCCCTCAGATGTCCCCGCTCCAAGGCCCGCTCCACCATCTTCAGCGCCAATTGGGTCTTCGACCGGTAGCCCTGCCTCTCCTCCGGAACCCCCGCCGCCTCACACCGGTCTTTGTCCGAGGTCCAGCTTTCCGGCAGATAAAGCCCTTTGTCCACCAAGGCCCGTCCCAGCGGGCTGACATAAGCCAGGAACATTCCGGCCTGGCAGTTGGCCACCTTGCCCAGTCTCCCGCAGTACTGACGGGCCACTCCCACGGACTTCCTGCCCTGCTTCGGGAAGTCGCTGCCGTCCAGCACCCACACCGCATCCGGATGTCCAAGCCGGGGTCCCAAGTACTCTTGAAGGCGTCCTATGACTGTGTCGTCATCCCAGGGGGATTCAGCGAGAAACCGCTGCATCACCCTGGCTGACGCCGGAACCGCCTCCGACAGATTCTCGGCGTTGCGCCGCTCCCCGGATTGCACCAGCAGGGCCTGGAGATAATGGCGGCTGTGGTCCCGCGTCTCCCGGCGGCCAAACAGCGGAGCGAAGTAAGCGTGAAAACCCTGAAAGGCCCCGTACACCTGCTCGAAAACCGCAGCATCCACTTCCCTGCCTCACTTGCCCAAGCCTTCCCCAACTACCCCGTCATCCTATCATGCCAACCGTCGTTGTAATACTAGTGGTGCGTCAGCGTTGTATTGATGGGTAAAGCGACTTCAGCTTGATGGGGGCGTCCTCGGTGGTGAAGCGCCAGTTCACCCGCACCGCCTCCCGGTTGCGCTGACCTTGCCACGCCTCCACCTCCCGCCGCAGGACCGGTTGGTCGGGGATGCGGCGGTCCAGACATTGCCGGGCCAGCACCCCGATTTCTATCTCCGCCATGTTCAGCCAACTCCCATGCTTGGGGGTGTAGTGGATTTCCAGCCGCTCGGCGATGCGCCGCGCTTCCGCGGGTTCAAACGCCTCGTACAGCGAGGCCGGATGATGGGTGTTCAGGTTGTCCATCACCAGCACTATCCGGTCTTTGTCGGCGTAGTCCACGTCCACCATCTGCCGGACCACCCGCGCCCAATCGACCCGGGTGCGCCGGTCCGTGACTTCCACCCGGCGCCACCCTTCCAACGGCGCAAACAGCATGAACAGGCTGCTCACGCCGTTGCGCCGGTATTCGTAATCGCAGGCCCGGGCCGCCCCGGGCCGGGGCGGTCTCGGCCTGCGGGTTTCCTGCACCTGCTGTTTGCTGGCCTCGTCCAGGCATACCAGGACTTCCCGGTCCCCATACTGGCGATGGTAGACTTCCAGCACGTCTTCCATGGCGCATACGAACTCCGCGCTCCCCTGGGGCGGGATGCACCAGCACTCCTTCAGCCAAGGCTTGAGTTCGTTTTTTTGAGCGTCTGGCGCACTGTCTCCGGGCTGATGCTCTCCACGATCTCCCGTTCCACCAACCGGCCGGCCAACAGTTTCAGCGTCCAACTCGCCCGGCCCTCCGGTGGTTCTCCGCAGGCCAGGGCAATCAGGTGGGCCTCCCCCGAACCGTCCAGTTTCTTCGGACGGCGGCGCAGTTGCTCCCGGCGTCCCAACGCTGCCTCAACCCCCTCCTCCACGCAGCGGTGGCGCACCCGCTCCACCGTCGCGCTGCCGATCTGAAGGGACCGGGCAATGTCTTCATCCTTCATGGCCCCGTCCCCCTGGACCTCATCGCTCAGCAGCAGGATGCGGGCATGAGTCTGCCGGTATGCCGCCGCCCGTCCCCGGGATACCAGGGCCTTCAGTTCCTGCCGTTCCTCCGTGCTTAACTGCACCCGGTACTTCTTAGCTGACATCCGCATCCTCCCACTACCCAATCTGCTTTGGTCCTGTCCCCGGTAGGATATACCAGCCAATCATCATTTCAAAGATGTTTGACTACTAGTCTGGTCTGACACGGACTGGGGAGTGATTTTCAACATGGCCGGGTACCTGACCGATGAGGAGACCATCAGGGTCGCCCGTTCCCTGAACGAGCAAGGTCATACCCGCACGAGTCTGCCCCCACTTCATTGTCGCTCCTATCTTCCATAACGCTGTTGGGAGCAGCCTCTTGCGGGCCGGAGGGCGCTGCCGGTTCGTGGGCTACGCCAAGTACAAGGGGCTTGATGTCGCCGGGTTCCGCCACGCCGACATTTACCAGATGCTGGCCTACTGCACGGCTTCCGGATTGGCTTCGGGACTGCTGGTATATGCCGCGGGAGAGGCGGAGTCCGGCGTTCACCGCGTCCGGAACGCGGGCAAGACCATCGAGGTGGCGTCCCTCGACCTAGAGGGAACGCCGGAGATGATCCTGTCCGAGGTGGGGAGTATCGCGGGGTGGGTGCGGAGCATGGCGGGGACCGGGGTAGCAGTGTCCGCCGTTCTGGGCAGGTGAGACCCGGGGCTGGGTTTCGAACAGTGATGTTAGGTCAGCGGCTCGAAAACCAATTCCGGCACGATTATCTCCCAGGAATCGCAGCGAAGCCGGTCCCGGTATTCAGGTTCGGAACTTTCCCTGCCCCAAGTGGCGATGGCCAGGACCGTCGCGAAGGTGAAACTCATACCGGCAGGAAGCTCAAAACTCCCGGACATCTGTCCCACCACCGTTCCTTCCTTATCCAAGAATTCCCAACGGTTTGGTCCAGGCCTTACCTGTAGCGGGTCCCCGGGCGATAGAACTACAATTGCCTTATGCACGGGATGGCCTTCCGGGTGGTACCCAGGGAAGCTCAGCAACACGTCCCGCAAACTGAGCCGGCGGTAACCGCGGGCGAGCTCCGGCGGGAGTTAGAGGGCGTGCTCGCGTTGGAGCACCGAGGGGGTGTCTTGGGGGGAATCCAGGAACGGGTGCGGCCCGGGGAAGCAGACCAGGGTCAGAGTTTTCCGGGCGCGGGTCATAGCGACGTAGTAAAGCCGCTGGCACAAAAACAGGGGACCCAGGCAGGCACCTATTACAAGTCACCGGATAAAGGGTTAAACGTGGCATACCAGCGCCAAGGTCGTTCGTTCTTGGGCCAGGGGGGTTGAAAACCAGGCCGCTCAGTTGTTCCGCGGCGTCATCCTGAGGGAAGACTGGATCGACTGGATATTGGACCACCACCTCCAGGATGCCGACCCCGGGGCAGCGCTACAAACCCGCCGGTCGATCGAAGAGAAGATGGAACGGGCAAGGTACCTTTACATTGACGGTGACATAACCAAAGCCGAATACTCGAGGATGAAGCAGAAGCCACCATGCTCAGCATATACGTTCCGGAATTCGATGATGCAGTCGAGGCGGGCAAACTCCTGAGCGATTTTGGGACCCTTTGGGAGTCTGCTTCGGTTGGACGTAGGAACCGGTTGCTAAAGTCCATGTTGAAGGCCATCTATGTGGATATGGATAAGAAGGAGATCATCGGGTTGCTGCCGAGGAAGACCTTCTTGGGTCCGATTTTGGCGATGGCCGACAGAAGCGACGTTGAGGTGTTGGACGCTTCAACCGGAACTTTTAGAAAGGATGGTGGAGACGGGGGAGAGTCGAACTCCCCGTCCAAAAGGCCCTCTAGCTAGATATACTACAAGCTTGTCCGGCGATTTAATGTTCACTCCCTGAGGCTTACGCCGGCATAATCTTCCGGGAGCCAGCCGATTAGGTCTTTAGCTGCGGATTATCGGCATCGCCGCGGCTGCATCCCGGACTTATGGCGCCCACATCCCAGCCTCCGGGAATAGCCGAGAGTGGACGTAGCCGCTTTAGGCGACTAGTGCGAATTCACGTTCGCCAGTTGTGTTTTGCCACCGGTTTAACGAGGTTGATGGCACCTCGGCTTGCAATCCGCCACAGGACGCTCCTGTCGAACCCGCGCGTCCCCATGTGTCGTTGTTTCTATTATGGCAGGCTCTTGAGGTCGGGGCAACCCCGCTATGTCAGGGGTAATAGTTCAGACTTAGGGTGTTGAACTTGGCCTAAGGTCCCCGTCTCGTATTTGGCCCTTTGCCTAAATCAGGCTGGTTAGCCGGTAGATCCCCTCGAGACTGAACTGTTACTGTCAGGGGCGCAGGGTCTTTTGACGTGGTCTTCCAATTGACGCAGGGAGGAACGTGGGGCGTTGAAATGTGGGGTCCAACTACAGCGGCACCCGCGATCGGTCAGGCCATGTACTCCTACTGTTCGTCCCCCCTGTTCGTCCGACGTCCCCACGGGGGAAACGCCACGGGACTTGAAGGCTCCCGTTCTCCCCGGTATGGTTGAGCGGTATCGGCGGCAGTTGACTCGGCCGCGAGGTCGGTGGACGGGGATAAATGGCGCTGCGTCAAAATTGGGGGGAATTGACCGAGGTAAAGGGCGAAATGCCCCTTGACACCCGCAGGAGCGGCTTATATACTGACCTAGCTGTCCCCGAGAGGGGGTGGCGCAAAGGCACCTTAACAGTTGAATAGTGGAAGGAAGTAAGGAAAACTCGTTTAGAGAGTTTGATCCTGGCTCAGGGTGAACGCTGGCGGCGC
>CBDHFS010000002.1:2760000-3372949 GCA_965262735.1 Dehalococcoidia bacterium
CGAAGAAGCTCTGGCCATCGAAAGCCTGCGGATGTTTTTGCAGGAGCATTTGCGTTTGTTGGAGGCTGACCGGCAGGCTCGCTGCGCCAAATTCGGCGTCAACAACCTGTCGGACATGGAGCAGCTTATCCGGCAGGGGGCCGTGGATGAAGCGGCGATTCTGGAAGATTTTCAGGAAGTCGCCCATCTGACCGACCGCATCCAGCGGGTGGCGGTGATGCTTGAGGACTTGCCTCCGCCGCCCAAGGACCCGCTGCCAACCCTGGGCGAAATCCGGCAAACCCTGAAAGCCCGGATGCCGGCCTTGAAAGAAAATTACAGCGTCAAAAGTCTGGGCATCTTCGGGCCATACGCCACCGGCAAAGCCCGGCCCTACGACAGCGTGGGAGTGTTGGTGGAGTTCTACAAAACTCCCGGCCTGGCGTTCTTCGGACTGCAACGGGAATTGGGCGAAACTTTGGGAGTTCGGGTTGACCTAGCCACGAAGAAATGGTTATGGCCCAACCGTGCCCAGGAAATCATGGGCGAGTTGGTGATCGTTTGACCCGTCCCCTTGATCTCCCAAATTACCTTGCGGATGTTATGTATGCGGTCGGAAAAGTCCAAGAGTTCACGGATGGGATGGATTTTGCGGCTTTCACCGCCGACGATAAGACGGTCTACGCGGTCATCCGGGCGGTGGAAATCATGGGTGAGGCCACCAACCGGACCTCAAGGGACGTTTTGAACCGCCACCCCGATATCCCCTGGAGCAACATCGTGGGGATGCGAAATATCGTGATTCATAATTATGACAAAGTTGACCTGGAAGCCGTGTGGCAGGTTGTTGTCTGGGACGCACCCAGACTGGTCGCCATTCTCACAACAGACCAACCTTGACCGGGTCTAAACCCAAAACGGAAGTAACCCCAGGTGCTATAATTCCCCACGTTATGCTAATCAAAGACCTTGGCGAATTCGGCGTTATTGACTTGCTCAATCGGATGGTGGTTGAGGGCCGCGGCAAGCCCGGCAACGGCATCGCTTCCCGCGTAGAGTTGCTGGTGGATACCGGCGATGACACCGCCGCTTGGCGCGCCGGCGGCGCCATCGAGCTTTTCACCACCGACACCGTGGTTGAGGGCATCCACTTTACCCGGGAAACGACCCCCTGGCGGGATTTGGGGTGGAAGTCGCTGGCATCCAACATCAGCGACATCGCCGCGATGGGCGGACTTCCCACTCACGCCCTGGTCACCTTGGGCCTGCCGCCGGAGACTGCGGTTGAGGACTTGCAAGAGCTTTACCGGGGGATGCTGGAAATCGGCAACCGTTTCGGAGCATCCATCGTCGGGGGCGACATGGTGCGGTCTCCGGTAGTCTTTATCACCGTCGCCTTGGCGGGAGTGACTCATGGGGCGCCCATGCTGCGTTCCACCGCCCGGTATGGGGGACTCGTAGCCGTCACCGGGCATTTGGGCGACTCTGCCGGCGGCCTCAAGCTGATGCTGGAGAACCTGCCGGCGACGCCGGAAGCCGCCGCGCATCTCAAGGACGCCCACCGTCGGCCAATTCCCGACGTGGACGCTGGGCAGGTCCTGGCCCGCGCCGGCGTAGACACGGCCATGGACATCAGTGACGGGCTATGCGACGATTTGGGCAAGCTGTGCCTGGCCAGCCGGGTTGCGGCCCAGGTCGAAACGGCCTGTGTTCCCATCCACCCTCTGCTCCGGGAGACCTTTCCCGATGAATGCGTGGCAATGGCCCTCAATGGCGGCGAAGACTACAAGCTACTGTTCGTGGCGTCCCCTGCGCAGATGGACGCGGTGAACGCCGTCCTTCCCCAGGCGGCGACGGTGGTGGGCCGAATTACCGCCGGACAGCCGGGACTGGTGACCGTTGTTGATTCGTCAGGAACTGAAGCTCCCGCCTCCCGGCAGGGATGGGACCACTTCGCCTCGTGACGACAGCGTTTTTAACCATTGTCACCGCCTCCGCCGGGGAAACGCAGCGGGTGGGACGAATCATCGGCGGGCAAGCCCGTCCGGGAGACGTCTATCTGCTGACTGGCCCGCTGGGCGCAGGCAAGACCTGTCTGACCCAGGGGTTGGCCTGGGGGTTGGGCGTAACTCAGCATCCCCGCAGCCCCACCTTCGTGTTGATGACCCGCTACCAGGGCCGGTTGACGCTGCACCACATGGACCTGTACCGGGTCAGCGATCCGCTGGAAGCGTGGGACCTGGGCTTGGATGAATACCTGGGCGGCGACGGCGTTTGCGTCATCGAGTGGGCGGACCAAGCTGAGGAAGTCTTCCCCGATGATGCTTTGTGGATTAACTTGGACTATCTGACGGACGAAGTATCCGACTACTCGGGGGAACCGGGGCAGGATGCAGAGCCGGCCCAGGCCGGTCACCGGGTCATAACCTTCCGCAGCCCGCCGCCCCGATTCGATGCCTTGCTGCAAGAGCTGTCGGAAACCTTCCCGACGACGAGGGAGATCTGCTGAATGCTGCTGGCCATCGACACCTCTACCAGGTACGCCGGAGTGGCCGTCGCCGACGGAGAGCGGCTCCTGGCCGCCCGCTCCTGGTATTCCGGCAGCAGCCATACTGCCGAGCTGATGCCCGCCGTCGCCGGGCTGCTGCAAGGGTTGGGGCTTCTCCCCCGGGACTTGCAGGGCATCGCCGTGGCGCTGGGGCCGGGGGCCTTCAGTGCGTTGCGGGTGGGAGTCAGCGCCGCCAAGGCTCTGGCCCTTTCGGCTGGCAAACCCATATCTGGTGTACCTACGCTGGACATGGAAGCCATGCCTTACCTTGGTTCGGGGATGCCCATCTGCGCCCTTCTGGATTCGGGCAGGACCGAGGTTGCTGCCGCCTTTTTCGGCGCGGACGGCGCGCGGGTGGGGGAAGACGTGATGGGCCGCCCGGAGGAGTTGTTGACCCGGGTGGCCGGGCCAACCATCTTTTGCGGCGAGGGCGTCCGCAGTTGGGGAACGCTGATTAAGGAGAGTTTGGACTCTCAAGCCATCGTGGTCCAACCAACCCCGGCGGCCCGCTTGTGGGCTCTGGCCGAGTTGGGCCGCCGCCGGCTGGACGGCGGGGACGCGGACAATTTGGCGTTGCTGCAACCCCACTACCTGCGTATGCCCAGCATCGGCGGTCCCAAGCGCCGCGACCGAACATCCCAACAGTCTTAGGGAAGCCCAGGGGCTTGACGAGCGGGCAGCCGCCATGCTCGCGTCTTCAGCAAACTGCGGCGGGTTTTTCCCGCCGTCAGGTTTTATGTCGGAGTTCGGACGACATCATCGAGCATATTCGGTCAAAGAGTCCGGGGTTTGGCGGAGAACTGGGCGATTTTTACGCTCAATGCCTCCGGTTCAACGGGGAATAGGCAAGGAGTTAGGCAATTACGTTATGGAACAAACATTGGTGTTGGTCAAACCCGATGGAGTCCAGCGGGGGCTGGCGGGAGAGGTCGTGTCCCGGCTGGAGCGTCGAGGCTTGAAATTGGCGGCGATGAAGCTGATGCAGGTGGATGACGCGCTGGCCAGGGAGCACTACGGCGAGCACGTCCAACGGTCCTTCTTCCCCGGCCTCGTCAGCTTCATAACCTCGGGGCCAATCGTGGCAATGGTCTGGGAAGGTGAGAACGCCATTAGCTTGGTACGCAAGACGATGGGAAGCACTAACCCGGTGGACGCCGAGCCGGGCACCATCCGGGGAGACCTAGGCATCAACATCGGTCGGAACATCGTCCACGGTTCCGACGGGCCGGAGTCCGCGCCCCGGGAGATCGGCCTGTTCTTCCAGCCTGGCGAGATTCTCAGCTATGACCGGAGCAGCGACCCCTGGATTACTGAACCCTGACCGCCTGCGTCAGGAAGCGTTTCAGGGCGAAATAACCCGGTTCTTCCTTTGTGGCCGAGCCCCCGGCGTGTCCCGGCACACCAACGCCGCAGAACGGAGCCCAAGGTCTTTTATTTTTCTGGGACGGGGGCTACGTTGGGGGATTCATCCCCCAAACCCCCTGGATTGGGGTAGTCCGACAATGCAGCACTGAGCTTGCCGGAGGAATTGCGGGGAACAATTAAAAGACCCTGGAACGGAGCCGGTGTCCCTTGGTAATTGACCGCAAGACCAGGGGCCCGGCCCGCCGGGTTTGAACCCCTCGGCTGCCTTCCGTCAACTGCTCGTTTTCCTCAACGCTGGACAGTTACGGGCCGCCGCCAATCCAAAGCCCCGGCGCCCCGGACTGGCTCAGTAAGGCGATGCCCATGCCTCCCCCGGCGCAAAACAGCACAACTACCCAGGGCGGCGCCCGCCACAGCGTCAGCAGGGCCAGGGCCGCCGCGGCCAGGGCGAAGTCCGCCGGGGTCTTGACCGCGCCGGTCCACACCGGGTTGTACAGCGCAGCCAGCAATATCCCCACCACCCCGGCGTTAATGCCCAGCAGGGCAGATTGGAAGCCGGGCCGCGTCCGCAGCGCGTCCCAGAAGGGCAGGACGCCCACCACCAGAAGGAACGCGGGCAGGAAGATGGCCGCCAGCGCCAGCGCGGCCCCGCCCACCCCGTTGGGAGACGGACCGGACGCCGCTCCCAGGTACGCGCTGAAGGTGAAAAGGGGGCCGGGCACCGCCTGGGCCGCGCCGTAACCCGCCAGGAAACCGGGTTGGTCAATCCAGCCGGGCGGCACCACCTCGGCTTGCAGCAGCGGCAGCACCACGTGACCACCGCCGAACACCAGCGCACCCGACCGGAAGAAGCTGTCGAACATTGCCAGCCAATGGGCGGGGTGGACCTGCCGCAACAGGGGCAGTGCTGCCAGCAGCAGGGCAAAGGCAGCCAGGGAAGCAACGGCCAGCCACCGGGGGATTCCCGTCGACAGGCCGGCCGGCTGCCCTGGGGAACCGTCGTGTTTCAGCCAACGCCAACCGATGATTCCCGCCGCGGCGATTATCAGCAATTGGGTCCAGGCCGTTGGGTAGACCAGCGCCACCACCGCCGCCGCGATGGCGATGGTGGCCCGCCACTTGTCGGGGGCAAAGCTGCGGCTCATGGACCACACCGCTTGGGCGACCACCACGACTGCCGCAATTTTCAGGCCCCGCAACCAACCGGCATCCCCGACGTCCCATGCCGCCACTCCCAGGGCGAACAGGGTGAGGGCCACCGCAGACGGCAGGGTGAATCCCAGCCACGCGGCGAGACCGCCGGGCAGACCAGCCCGCATCATCCCGACGATGATTCCCACCTGGCTGCTGGCCGGGCCGGGCAGGAACTGGCACAGGGCAACCACGTCGAGGTAGCTTCGTTCGTCCAGCCACTTCCGCCGCGCGACGTACTCCTCACGGAAGTAGCCGATGTGGGCGATGGGACCGCCAAAGGAAATCAGCCCCAGCCGCAGGGCCACTAGGAACACCTGGAAGGTGTGTTTTACAGACCGGTCATTCAATCGCGTTATCTTGAGTTAGTCTATCCAATCCGTTCGTTCCAATCCGTTCGTTCTGAAGCGCATCAAGGGACTGCCAAGGCAGTCCTGCCTAAAAGTCGCGCTCGCCGCCGTTGACGTGAATGGTCTGGCCGTTGATGAACCCGGCCGCGTCGGAGCAAAGGAAGGCGCACAACGAGGCGATGTCGTCGGTGTATCCCAGGCGTCCTACCGGAATCTCGGCAAGGCGGGCTGGCGGACGGGCGCCAGACTGCCCTACCCGGCTGGTGTCGATCATTCCGGGAACGATGCAGTTCACCAGGATGCCGCTGGGCCCCAGCTCGGTGGCTAGGGCGCGGGTCAGCCCGATGAGACCGACCTTGGCCGCGGAGATGTGCGCCCCGCCGTGGCGTCCCTGGAACGCCTGCAAGCCGCTGAGGTTGACCACCCTTCCCCAACCGCGTTCCATCATGCCGGGCAAGGCCGCCTTGGTGGTTAGGAAGGCCGAGTCCAGGTCGATTGCCAGCACTCCCCGCCAGTCGTCGTAGGTCATTTCCGCAAAGGACTTGTGCGGGCGGGTGGCGGCGTTGTTGACCACGATGTCCAGGCCGCCGAACTTGTCCAGCGCCTCGTCCAGCAATGCTTCCAGTTGGGCGCGGTCGCCAATGTCGGCCAGCAGCGGCAGCGCCTTCTGCCCCAATTCCTCCACTTCGGCGGCCACCGCCTCAGCCTCGCCCCGGTTGGAGCGAGCGTTGACCACCACGTTGGCCCCTTCTCTGGCCAGGGCCAGCGCGATGGAACGTCCAATGTTGCGTCCCGACCCGGTGACCAGGGCCGTTTTGCCTGCCAAGCTCATGCTTCCTCCGTAGGTCCCTGCGTAAGTCCTGCTACAACCCTTCGGCGAATACTACATTGGTGTTGGCCGACTCGTGGCGCAGCTTCATGGGTCCGCTGTACTCCGGGGAGTAGTACCACTCCTTGGCCCGGGCCAAGCTGTCAAACTCAATGACCACCAGGCGGCGGGGGTTCCATTCTCCTTCGGCGGTCTCGGTCCCGCCGCCGCGGACGAGATAGCGGCCGCCGTACTGCTCGATGGTGGCGCCCACCTGACCCCGGTACACCTCGAATTTCTCCGGGTCGGTAACCTCGACGTCGGCAAAAACGTATCCTGCCATTGGTCCCTCCCATTCATTGTTTCCTGGCTAACAGGCTGCCGGTCCGGCCGTCAAGCGGCCCTCACTGTCGGCAGGGTGATTTCGGTTGGTATTGTACTACCGGCGTCAAACAGTTGGTTCTACCGGGAAGCAGACCGCAGGGCAATCGCGTTATAAATTGGGGGCATTATCGGTATCCCCCGCGTTGACGCTTTTATCTAATCGTGCTCCCTGCTGCAAGGTTGGGTGGTGGCTTCACAGCAGGGGGCACGAGAGGCCGCAAATTTGCCGGTGTTTTTGAGACTGGCCTTGGGGATACCGGGGAGTTGTTGCCGCTCCCAGCCATCATTGTCTGGCTGCCGCCGGCCCGCGACGCGGCCCACTTCGCGGTTGGGGATCCGGAAACGCTGAGAATATCGGATAAAAGCGGACATTTTCGGACATTTGAGCGTGGAGCCGGGGGCCGTTTTGTCCGCTTTTGTCCGGTCTATGTCCGGTTTTGTCACCCCTGGAACGCCGGGGAAAAGGCCCGGCGGTTTTGGGTGCGGAAGTTTTTCCGGGAGTGCGACTGCACCGGGAAACTTCCGGGCAGCCCATTCCCGAACGATATAAATACGATAGAGATATGGTAGCGGGGAGACACCGGCATTGGAAAGGGGCAAGTGTCAGGGTATGCCAATGCAATTGCAACGCGATTGCCCTGGCGCGGATGGGAGGGTGGGACGGAAAGCGGTTGGGACTCCTGAAAAATGTGTCATTTCATGCCATTTCGTGTCATTTGCCCCTGCCAGCGTGGGTTGGGATGTTGTTTCTGTACCATTTTGTACCATATTGTCCCGTTTAAGCTGTTTTGGCCGTGAATTGTTGTGTTTGGCTGCCGTTCCGGATCACTTTACCGGGTGAGAGGGTCAAACAATTCGGGTCAAGAGATATGGTAACCGGAAGTGCCCGAAGACGGAAAGGGGCAAGTGTCAGGGAATGCCAAAACAATCGTAATGCGATTGCCCTGAAGCAGACCGTTGGTCAAGGAAGCGTCTCGTCCCCAGGCGACCCGGGCAAGGGAAGTCCCTCGGTTCCCACGGACGAACGGTTTGACGGACTTGCCAATGGTCTTCGGGGAAGCGCAACAGGTTAAATCTGGGCGTAGCGGTCCCGTCGGCCCCGTCGGCCCCGTCCCCATTGGTAAGTCAGAAAGAAGCCGACGGCCAGGACCGCCAGGATTCCCACGCCCACCGGCACCAAAATGACGAGGTTCGCCGCATCAAAGGGTTGGGGCTGCCGCAAGGTCACGTAGATTTGGGAACGGGACGGCCCGGGCGCACCCTGTACTGCGCTGACCGGTTCGACCGTCGGCCCGATGCCTTCCTCAACTTCTTTGTAGACCACCTTGCCGCTGCCTTCCAGGAATGCCATTACCTTGGAAAAGTCTTGCGGGTCCACCGACAGCCAAACGTCGGCGCTTTCTCCTTCTTCATGGGTGGTGATCAAGACCCGTTCCAGTTCGCCGTCCGACGGCTCGATCATCTTCCTGATTTGGTTGACCAAGCCGTTCACTCGTTCCGCCTCAATGCTGAGGTGGGCCGACGGTGGGAGACGCAGGCGTTCTTCCGGTGGGAACAGCGAAACCCGGATCGTGGCCAAGTTGGTAAGCTGCTGCAGGTGGTTGAGCTGTCCTTGCAGCCGCTCGATTTCGGAACGGACCCGGGAAAGCTCCCGTTCAATCGTCAGGACATGTTCGATGTCGGGAGCTTGGGCCAGAAGGGCCAGAAGGCTGGCTTCCTCGCTCTGGGCGCCCTTCAATCGGGCTTCCAGGTCAATGAACTGGTCGGTTACATCGTCCCGGCCCAGGTTCATCTCCCGGACTCCCCCTAATTCGGCGATGTTCTCCACCGCGTCGAGAAACTGTTCCTGGGGGACCCGGATGGTCAGGTCGGCGCGCCGGGCGCTGGCGCCGCCGGAGATGGACAGCCGCTCGACGAACCCCCCGTGGCCTTCGGCGATGCCGCGCACATCGGTCACCGCCGACTCCACCTCATCCACTTCCATCGAAACCGAAGCATTAGAGACAATCTGCCGTTGTCCGCCAATTTGAGCTGCGGAGGTCATCGGAGATTCCAGGACTGGACCGGCGCCGGCCATTTCTGCGGCGCTGGAAAATTCGGGGCCCGGCGTGGGGAAGGCGGCCCCATCTTCCGTGAAGTCGGCCGACTGGCCCCGTGCCATACGGGCCGAATCCGGAAACGCGCTGTCATCCTCAGGGGATGCTTCGCCGCAAGCCAGCAGCAGCGCCAGCGGAATCAAGGCGGCCCACAACAACAACTTCCTCATCCCACACCCTCCACTGGAGATATCCTATACGAAAGTCGAACGGAAATACGCCGGGCAAAGGCCCCAATTTTTCGGAAAATTAAAGGGGAACGGCGAGTACATCCTGTGTACCCGGCAATCAAGTCCACGGACGATGGGCTGGGCATCCTGCCTGACCACGAATCCACGGGCGGTTGACTGGGAAGTCTTTCGGATCCCTCAGGAAGAATGACTTTAAGGCACGGCCTTTTCCATTTGCAGCAACCGCGCCTTAACCCGAATCCCGCCGGCGCCGTATCCATGCAAGCCGCCGTCGCTGCCGATTACCCGGTGGCACGGGATAACCAATGCCCAACGGTTCTTGGCCATGGCCTGACCGGCCGCGCGGGCAGCCCGGGGACGTCCGGCCTCAGCCGCCAGCCATTGATAGCTGCGGGTCTCGCCGGGAGGAATCCGGCGGCAGGCTTCCCAGGCCGCGGCAAAAAAGGGCGGGGCATTCCCCAGGTCCAACTCGATGCCCTCCAGCGCTTTTACGTCGCCAGCAAAATATCGGTCCAGGCAATCGAGCGCGGCCTCAAACCCCCCGGCGCCCGCTTCGGCGCCCGCCAAATCGTTCCCGAGGTCTTCCAGCACTTCCTCGACCGTGGGTTTGAGACTCATCCGGGTGAGTCCCTGCGGGCCTTTGACCATCCCGACCCAACCCATAGGGGATTCAACCAGGTGATACTTAGCTTGACTCATTAGTCCTCCGGCGAAGGACGTGCAGCAGCAGGGGGAAACGGACCCCTTGCCAGGCCCGGACCAGCCCCTCCTGCTCGTCCCCGGTGAGTTCCTTCTTCCCATAGAGGCTGCGGACGTAGGATTGGATAATTGTTGCCAGGTCGCCCCGTTGGTCAGGGAAGGCTTCTTGCAGGCGCGCGCCGTACTGGAACGGGGTTTGATGTTCGATGACCCCCACCGAGTTCAGCCGGCCCAGGAACCCCAACCGGCGGAAGGCGTCTTCGGGCTGCTCCGTGGTCGCCATGTAACGGCGCCAGAAGAATCTCCCAAGAGCTGCCAGCAGCACCAGGAAAACCGCGGCCCCGGCAATCCAGGGGAAAAACCGGACCAGCAGTTGGCCGTAAGTCAACGCGCCCTCGCCGGTGTCCCCGCCTTGACTCTGGGGGGACGACGCCGACGGGTCGCACTCGTCCTCGTCGTCTTCGCACAGCTCGTCGAACATCTGGAGCTCCCCCACCAGGTCGGTAGTCTCTTCTCTGGGCTTGGGAATGGCCGCCACGGGGAAAGTTGCGCCGGGGGTAGGCTCGAAGGAAATCCAGCCGTAGGACGGGAAATAAACTTCAGACCAAGCATGGCTGTGGCTGTCGGACACGACGAAAATGTCGTGTTCCGGTACCTTGTTGCCCACGGTGTAGCCGGTAACCAGCCGGGCCGGTATTTCCTGGGTGCGCAGCAGCACGGTCATGGCTGAGCCGAAGTATTCGCTGTAACCCTCCTGCTGCTCAAACAGGAAGTGGTCAACCCCGTCGGCGTTGAAGGGTGGCGGGTCGATCTTCAGGTTGTAGGTGATGTTGTTCTTGAGATAAGTCTCTATGGCCTTCGCCTTGTCGTAGGGAGTCTCCTGTCCGGCAGTAATCTCCGCCGCCAGACTCGCTATCCGGGGCGGCAGGTCGTTGGGTAGTTGGGTGTACTTGTCCACGGCCCAGATGGGATATTCACGGCTGGCCAGACGGAGACGCTCCGGGGTGGCCAGCGATACCGACGCCGTAACCTGATAGGTCTCCCCTGGCTCGACGCTGCCGGTGGCGGCCCGCACAGAGAGGGTGTCGGGCTGCTCCGGGAGAATCTCGGCGACGGTGATCGACCTGATGATTGCCCCTTCGCGCTCGACTTCGTCCAACTCCAACCCCCGGGGAAGTTCCTGCGCCAAAGCCGCGTCGGTTATGGCGCCCCCCCTCTGGCTGACGGCGCCCTGCAGGTTGGCCCTGGCCTCGGCCAGGGTGGGATGGCTCAGACTGCGCACTGGGGCCTCGGTCAGGTCCAGGCGGTAGAGCGGCGAGTCGTAGGTCTCCACTCTCACGTCCCGGTCCACGCCCAGAATCTGCCCGCCGGCGAACAGGTTCTTGGAGTCATAGCGCGGCGTCACGGCGTAGGTGACTCCGAACCGCTGCCGGTAGGGCGCCGGGACCGAGTATTCCGGCGACCAGTCGGTGGTCTTGAAGACTGTGCCCGAGGACACCCAACCCTTGGGGGTGTAGGTGCCGTAGCTGCGGGCCTTCCAGTACATGGGCACCGGCGAGTTCACTTGCAGCACCGGGGTGGTGGTGGGGTTGATGGTCCCCTGGAAGGCTACCGAATCGCCCCAAATGCGGTAGGGCAGCGCCCGGCGGGCCGGGAGCCCGGCGAACAGCCGGTTGAAGTCGTCTTCCCAGGCGACCATCGGAGAACGCAACCGTTCGTAAACCTGGTGCGCCGGGCTCCAGGAGGAGCCGGCGGGTATCAGGTAGGCAGCCACCAGGACCACCACGCTGATGAGCACAGTGTCGGAGATTGCCAGCAGCCCCAGGTGGGAATCGTACTGGAAGTTGCGCCGCTCCCATTCCTGGCGCCGCCGCACCGACTGCACCCGCCCCACCAGGAGCAGCGCGGTCAGCAGGTAAACCGCCAGGTCGATGCTGGCGGTATCGGGCAGGTAGGTCAGGTTGGACATGACCCCGGCCCCGCCTAGGATGAACACGCCCCAGAAGTTCCGGTGCCGGAAGAACACCCACGCCGCCAAGTACCCCGACAACCAGGATGCGGACACCAACCCGAACGCAAAGGGCACGGTGTCAATGTTGATGGAGCCAATGCGGGCAGCCTCGTACCAAAGGTAGAGCCGCTCCCAAAGCTCGGCGGCGTTGGCCACATCCAGACCCTCGGTCTGCGCCGAGGTCATTTGCCACACCACCACCAACAGACCCACGGCTAGGCCCACCGGCAGCAAGAACACCGCCCAGATACGGATTCGCGACAGCGCCAACCCGGTGAACATTCCGAGCAAAATGACGTAGACGAGGTTGGGGGTCGGCGCCCAGTCGGCCCGCTCCACCGTCCATACGATGGTCGAAAGGTTCAGCGCCAGAAAGACGATAGAAAGCCACCCGTCGGAAGGGCGGAAGGACGCGAGAACCGCCAGGGTCTTGTCCCATACCCATTCCAGGTTGAAGCCCTCGGGGACTGGCGCCCGCCGCGCGATACTACCGGGAGTCAATGTTCTCCTCCCCAACGGCGGAAGCCTCCGCCGGTACGTCGAAGGGCATTGCTTCCCATTGCAGCGGCGCCCGCAGACCCTCGTTGACCGGCCGGCCCCGGCGTACGGTATAGGCAGGAACTTCGTTGTTGAACAATGCTTCCAGGGGCGGCGCGACTTCCGCCGGGGCGCCGAAGTCCACCGGGTCAACGTAAATCGCTACCACGCTTACCCCCTGCCGACGCATTTGAGCCAGCGCAGTCACCCACTCCGTTCGCCGGGATGGGGTGATAACCGTTAAAGTGTTGAACCGGCTCAGGCTAGGCCGCAGGTCGTAAAGGAATCGCTCCAAGCTGACCCGGCCGTGGGCCCGGGCTACGGCCAGCGATTCCATCAGCTTGCTAATCTGGCCCGGGCTGCTGTCCGGGCGAATCAGGTTGGTTTGCTGGGCATTGGTGGCCAACCCCACCGGCATTGAAAGCTCGGTGAGCCGGTTAATCAGCGACGCTGCCGTGGTCACCGCCAACTCCTCGGTGTTGTCCACCTCGTCGTCGCCGAAGTGGGAGTTCTGGAACATATCCACCAGTACCCAGGACTCGGAGGAAATGCCTTCGTCGAACTCTTTGACCATCAGTGTATTGTGGCGAACTGTGGATGGCCAATGGATGCGCCGGTAGCTGTCGCCGTGGTTGTACTCCCGAACCGTGGAGGAGTCGGTGGTTATATGGTCGGCGTGGCGGGTGGCCCGGCTGTCGCTGGGCAGGTTTGCCAGCCGGGGGTCCAGGTCCGGCAGCGGCTCGGTGGCCGGCAAAACTATGTAGTCCTGGGGTTCCAGGAAACGGCGGGTCAACCGGAACAGGCCGAAGGGGTCCTGGCTGGTCACTTCCACCTGGCCCACCTGGAACAGGCCCCGGCGGGGCAGGTGGGTTTCCACCCGCCAGGCGCGGCTCTGGTCCCGCACGAGTCCGATGCCGCGGCCGGCCGAGTACCCGGGCAGGTCGGACACTTCCCTGACCTCCAGCCAAGACTTGGGCAGCCGATTCAGGTTGACCACCTGCACCCGTCCCTCCAGAAACCCACCCACCTGCCCCCGGTTAGCCAACCGGGTGAGATGCACTTCAATGCCCCTCAGATTGAGCCAGGCCCAGCCCAGGCCCAGGGCGTACAGCAGTCCCACGGCATAAAGCAGCCGGAAGAAGAAAGTGAAGCCAGTGCCCAGGGTGTAGAAAATAACTACGCCCAACAGCACCAGGAACCCGATTTTCCGCTTGGTAAGACGGAGGTCCATTATGGTGTCCCTGCCGGCTGCCCCGAGGGCCCCGGCCATGACGGTGGTCGGGTAACGTGCGGGAACGCCCCGATCTGAACTAAGGGGACGGGTTGGGCGGCAGCTTGGGCGCCAAGTTGAGTGTACTGCATGAAAGGGTACTCGCGGGCCGCTGGTTTACCGGCCCGGCGACCGGCTTTAGGGGGTCGGCTGCCGGCTGGCCCCTGGCACTGGAATGGTCCGAAGCAGTTCTTCCACCACGGCGGAGCTCTGCACGCCCCGCATCCTTGCCGACGGGGACAGTACCAGCCGGTGACCGATGACGGCGGGGGCCAGCATCCGGACGTCGTCGGGAATCACGTAGTCCCGATCCCGGATTAAGGCCATCGCCCGGGCGGTGCGGAACAGCCCCAGGGAAGCACGTGGAGAGGCTCCCAAGGACACCTCGCCATGCCGCCGGGTAGCCTCGGTGAGGGAGACGATGTACTGACGTACCAGTAGGTCCACGTAGACGGATTTGGCCGCCTGCTGAAGCTCGGATACTTCTGCGGGAGTGGCCACTGCCCCAAGGCTGTCAATGGGGTGCACCTGCTCCTGATATTCGATGATGGAGATTTCCTCGGCAAATTCCGGGTAGCCCAGGCTGACCCGCATCAGGAACCGGTCCAGTTGGGCCTCCGGGAGTGGGAAGGTGCCTTCATACTCGATGGGGTTCTGTGTCGCCATGACGAGGAAGGGGGTCTCCAGGTGGTGGGTAACGCCATCCACCGTAACCTGGTACTCCTCCATGGCTTCCAGCAGCGCCGATTGAGTCTTGGGAGTGGCCCGGTTAATTTCGTCGGCCAGGACAACCTGGGCCATAATCGGCCCTTCCCGGAACTCGAACTCCTCTTTCTGCTGGTTATACACCGAAATGCCGGTCACGTCGCTGGGCAACAGGTCAGGCGTGAATTGAATGCGCTTGAAGGAGCACCCTACCGACTGAGCGATGCTCTTGGCCAGCATGGTCTTGCCAACGCCGGGGACGTCCTCCACCAACAGGTGTCCTTGGGCGGCAAGGGCGGTCACGGCTTGCTCCACCACACCGGTCTTCCCCACAATAACCTTGCCCACGTTGTCAATGATGCGGTGGGCCACCGCGGTGGGCGACGATGTGGCGGTCAAGGCGGGTCCTCCTGGCCGGATACCGCTTTCGAAGTCCGGCAACCGGGCTACATTTATGCACAGTTGAGTGTATCACAGGTTAATTGACGGCGGCACCCCCGGCAGCAAGGGGTAACTGTCCAGACTTGGTGAGGTAAATTGGTTTCAGCCAAGGCTTTCATCCAACTGCCACTTTTTTAGGGGGTTTGGGGGATGAATCCCCCAACGTAACCCAACCCCATATTCCGCCATCAGCCACTTTGCCCCCTTCAACTCTGAACAGTAACAGCAAGGGCAATAAGACGTGAGTTGCCTGGCGCCCGGGAGCGACGGGGTCGGTATAGGCGTGACCGGTTCGCCCCCCGTATCCACCGGGGAAACATCCGAGACCCTCAATGGACTTGCTCACTGCCCAAAGAAGCCCGGCGAGTTTGGCTCGCCGGGCTTCCCTTTCACGTTGCAGTTCCGGGAACGGCTCAACTGCGTTAGACCCGTCCCTCCAGCAGCAGCTTAACCACCTGCGGGGCCAGTTGCTGCGCCCGTTCTTCCAGTTGCGGCCCATTGACATTGGTTATGGGATGAGGGCAGACGAGATAGGGGAAGTCGGGGACGCCCATCAGGCGGGTGTACGCCCGCGCTGTGTTGGTGAACACCGACGTGATAATCGTCGCCGTGGGCATTCCCTGTTGCTCCAGGGTGATTCCGTCGTGCAAACTGCCCGACGAGCAACCCCCTCAATCGCCGACGCCGGCGATTACGATGTCGGCGTGGCGGTGCAGGTCGGCCACGATTTCCGGCACCGGCGGCAGCGAGGCCGAATGCTTCTTGGCGTAAAAGATGTCCGAAAACTCGTACTGCTCGTTGAGGATGCGGGCAATGGCGTAGAGGATGACGTCCGAGTTGGCCTTGGAGTTGTCCAGCAGGCCCAGGCGCTTGCCCCGCAGGTCGGTGGGGCGCGGCGACAAGTCCAAGTTGGCAAGGCCGGGGTCCGCCCCGGTGGGGTCTACCAGTTGGACCGGAGAAGTGGTCATGGTGGCCTCCCTTTGTAACGGTTGCCGGGATGTGTTCTGGGGATTGGTTACGGGTGGGGGTCGTTGATTTTGGTCGTGGTGGCCAGCAGCCCGTAGTAGTTCATCATCAGCTCGCTGTAAATGCCGCTGTTGCCGCCGGCTTTGACAATCATGATGTCCTCGGGGCGGTCGGCGGCGTGCACCTTCGCATCGTAGTCTTCCGGCTCGATTTCGCCGCGAACGTAGCCCAACTGCTTCAACTGCGCCCGGCTGCGGAAGGCGTGTTCCTGCAAGTACTTCTGCATGGCGGGACGGTCCCAACCCAGGCGTCCCAGCAGTTCGGCATGCCAGTGTCCGACAACCCAGAACCACTTGATGTCCCGTCCGAAGTAGACGGCCAGCCCGTGAGAAGCCATGCCTTCGGCAATGGAGTCCATCAGGCTCTCGCCGGTGGCTCCGTACCGGTTGCCCAGCATCTCCGGGTCCTGTATGGACGCCACGGTAACGGTGGAGTCTTCCTTGTTAAAACCCTGGGAAACGTGGAAAGGCTCCCACGGGCTGTTTTCCTCGTCCTCGCCGATGCAGACTCCGTGCTTGCCCAGCGACCCCATGCAGCCCCGGTCCAGCACACCTGGGCGCTGCTCAAAGACGTTTATCAGAATCAACCGGATGGCCCGCCCGATGGTGGCGTTGGCCCGGTTGCCGGGGCTGAAGAGGTTGTCGGTGCAGTTGAGGCCCAGCTTGTGCCGGATGGGGCCGTTAATCAGCATCAGCACCCCGACGGAGTTGGTCACCGCCGACAGTTCATGGATGCAGTTGGGGTCGTGGTCGAAAAGCGCCTGCATGGTGGCCAGCACCACCGGGAAATACTCGGGCAGGCAGCCCGCCATCACCGTGTTGGCGGCGGCCTGTTCTGCTGTAAGGACCCGGCGGCGCACCGGCACTTCGCCCAACACCTGGTCCGGCGCCAGGCCCATGTAGTCCAGCATCTCCCGCACCCGCTCCACCGTCGGCGGAACGACGGGCAGGCCGTCGGTCCAGCCCCGCCGGTAACATTCGTCAACGGCGTCGGTAGGGTTAACCTGATGAAGGGGTGACCTGCCGGGTGTCGTCATCGGAAGTCCTTGATACGAAATGATACGAAATTGAACGGCCTGGTGCAGTGGCCGGGCAACCATCAGGGCCGCCGGCCAATTGTAACAAGGCCCTGGCGTTCGCTCAATAGCATGAAGGAGCAGGAAAACGGTTGGAGAAAGTCCTTCGAGAGCCTCAGGCCCAACGGTTTAAGGAACTTGGCAATCGTTCTGAGGGAGATTGGGATGTTCAATTTAGATAGATATGGCTACCCGTTGTTCGGGCGAGGAAATCATTGCTTCGCCAGTTTCTCCGGGAATTGGCTCACCTTCCTCTGCCATTTCTTCCAAGACCATCCGAATTACTTCTTCGATGTTCTTCCGAGCTTCTTCCCTGGTGTACCCCCAAGTTTCTGCGGCATATTGGTCCAGTGCAGGGCAGTAGGCCATCCAGCGGTCTTCGTCCGGTTCGACAACTACCCGGAAAACGTAGGTTTGCATTTCGTCACCCTTCTGACGGCTGGCTGGTAAGGGATTGCCGGTAACTTTCAGGGTTGAGGGGAGGGGCCGATGGCGGAATATGGGGGTTGGGTTACGTTGGGGGATTCATCCCCCAAACCCCCTTGAAAC
Organism: Dehalococcoidia bacterium; assembly: GCA_965262735.1. GTDB lineage: Bacteria > Chloroflexota > Dehalococcoidia > Lucifugimonadales > UBA3495 > CATOSK01. The sequence goes on from CBDHFS010000002.1 coordinate 2,777,226, forward strand.
AATTGGCAGTTGCCTGAAAGCCTTGGCTGAAACCAATTTACCCCACCAACTCTGAACAGTTACGATTGCCGGTCTCTTATTGTACAACGGGTGTACAAAGAGCCGGCCAGCGCTGCTCGTGTTTCAATCCCTCGGACCCAGCAACTGCTCCGGCACGCCCTCCAGCAGCGACTCGATCTCCGGTATCGCTTCCCGGTGGGACAGGTCCAGGTGCAGCGGGGTAATGGAGATGCGGTTGTTCTTCAACGCCCCGGCGTCGGTGCCTTCGCCGTTGTCGTTATGCATGGGACGATTGCGCGAAATCCAGTAGCGTTGCTGATTGCCCGTCCCCTCGGCCCGCACCGACTCTCCATAAGACCGGCCCGACAGCCGGGTCACCTGCACCCCGGCGATTTGCGCCAATGACACGCTGGGAACGTTGACATTGAGGAAGAACGGCTGGTCCAGGCGGGAAACCCCCGCTTGGCTGGCCGCTAGTTGCAGGAACCGGGCGGCGGCGTCGAACTGCGGGTTGACCACCGATCCCACCGAAATAGCGATGGTCGGGTAACCGCGGACGTATCCCTGCACCGCCGCGCCTACCGTGCCGGAAACCATGATGTCCCAACCCAGGTTGGAGCCGGTGTTGATGCCCGAAACCACCAGGTCTACCTTGCCCGCCAGTTGTTCCAGGGCCAGCACGCAACTGTCCGCCGGGGTTCCTTCAACGGCATGGGCGGTCACTGGGTGGGCCGGCCTCCCGTCCGAACCCTTGGCCTCGGCGCGGGCCAATTCCGGGCAGTAGGCCCCTGCCGGGACCTGGCGCGTTTTCACCGGGCGGTGCAGGGTCAGCGACGCGCCGGTGCCGCTCTGTTCCCGGTCGGGTGCCACCACGCAAACCTCACCGACTTTGCTCAATGCCAGGGCCGCCGCCCACAGGCCGGGGGCGTGGATTCCGTCATCGTTGGTCAGCAGTATCTTCAGCGTATCAACTCCTGGGAAGGGTGTCCGGGGCCTGCCGATTATAGCAGGTGGCTGGGGAATAATTGTCGGCGCCTGAATCCGCCGTAGGACGAACGATTAGAGTCCATCGATACGAAGATACGAACGATTGATGGCACGTTGCCATTGCCCTGCCCCGGCCATCATTGCTGCTTGTCCAAACAACAACGTTACCCTATGATGACATGGCAGGTTGTCCAGCCTACTTCGACAGGTCCCCCGCTTCATATCCCGGCGTCTACCCGGCGCCGCCAGGAAGGTCCATGCGATGTCCCTCGAAAACGTTTTGCCCGATACTGCCCGAATCGCTGCCGATGGTCAGTTGGTCATCGGCGGATGCCGAGCGGTTGAGTTGGCCCAGGAATACGGCACCCCGGTTTACGTCCTGGACGAGGCTACGCTGCGCAACCGCTGCCGCAGCTTTGTCGAGGAATTCAACCGGCTATATCCCGGCACCCGGGTGTTGTACGCGTCCAAGGCGTACATCAACCCGGCATTGGCGCGAATTTTCCACGAGGAAGGGTTGGGGCTGGACGTGGTTTCCGGCGGCGAGTTGGCGGTGGCGCAGGCAGCCGGTTTTCCCCTGGAAAACGTCTATTTCCACGGCAACAACAAGACCCCGGATGAACTCGAAGAGGCCGTCAAGCTGGGCATCGGCCGCGTCGTGGTGGACAGCTTCCACGAGCTTGACCTGCTCAACCGCATCGCCGCGGACGCCGGCAAGTCCCAGAACATCCTCATTCGCGTGTCGCCCGGCATAGACCCCCATACCCACGCCTACACCACCACCGGCATCATAGATTCCAAGTTCGGGTTCTCCATCCAGACCGGCGATGCCGCCAAAGCCATCCGCCAAGCTCTGGCCGCGCCCAACCTGGACCTGCGGGGTTTGCACTTCCATCTGGGGTCGCCCATATTCGAGCTTGAACCTTACCAGGCAGCGACCGACCTAGTGCTGCGGTTCGCCGCCGGGTTCCGGGAAGAGGGACTGGAACTGCAAGAATTCAGCCCCGGCGGTGGTTTCGCCATCGCCTACACCCGGGACCAGCAGCCTCCGGCCATCGCCGAGTACGCCAAAGCCATCGTCGAGACGCTGGAGGCGACTTGCAATGAACTGGGGTTGGCGCGCCCCGCGTTGCTGGTGGAGCCGGGGCGCAGCATCATCGGCCCGGCGGGAGTGGCCCTCTACCGCGTCGGCGCGATCAAGGACATTCCCGGCGTCCGCAAGTACGTCAGCGTGGACGGCGGCATGGGCGACAATATACGCCCGGCCCTGTACCAGGCATCCTACGAAGTTATCTCAGCCAACAAGGCTAACTCCGGCGTCACCGAGACGGTAACCATCGCCGGCAAATACTGCGAGTCCGGAGACGTTTTGGCGTCGGACGTGCTGCTGCCCACCGCTGAGCCGGGCGATGTCATCGCCATTCCCGCCTCCGGGGCCTACTGCCCGTCCATGGCCAGTAACTACAACCTGAATCCCCGGCCACCGATGGTTCTGGTCCGGGAGGGCCAAAGCCGACTCATCCGACGGCGGGAGAGTTACCAGGACTTGATGCTCTGCGACTTGGCCTGACCGCCGCCCGGACCGGAAGTTGCATGATGTCCAATTACATCCACGGCATTGCCGGGTCTCACGGTCCGGCCTAATGGTTCGGTCCAATGTGGAGCGTTGACGGCCAGGAACACATCCTCGCTCAGTTGGAGCCGTCCCTGGGGCAGGGGCGCCTGGCCCACGCCTACTTGCTGACGGGGCCGCCCCGCGTCGGCAAGATGACCCTGGCGATGGACTTGGCGCGAGCGGTCAACTGTCTCGAGGGGCCGGGTGTTCCCTGCCAGGAGTGTTCCCAGTGCCGGCGCATCACCCAGGAATTCCATGCCGACGTGCGGGTGATACGGGTGACCCAGCGGGACGAATCGGGGCCAACCCGCACCGTCATCGGCATCGGCGATGTGCGGGAGGCGCTGCGACAGACCAACCTCAAGCCTTACGAGGGCTCTAGCATCGTCATTATCTTCGACGGGGCCGAGTTGATGAGCGAAGAGGCTGCCAACGCTCTGCTCAAGGCCCTGGAAGAACCGCCTCCCCAGGTGCTCATCCTGCTGCTGACCACCGATGGCGACGCCCTGCTGTCAACCATCCGCTCCCGCTGCCGCCTGCTGGAACTGAAACCGGTGTCCAAAGACTGGATTGCCGACAAGCTGGCGGCGGATTTGGGGGCCGGCCCTGAGTTGGCGCAACGATTGGCGCTGTTGTCCCGGGGCTGCCTGGGGTGGGCCGTCAATGCGCTGCACAACCCGGATGTCCTGGAACAACGGGAGGCGGACATGGAGCAAATCTCCGAAGTCTGCCGGGCCGGGCTGTTGCAGCGGTTCAACTACGCTAACGAGTTGGCCGGCCGGTTTTCCCGGGATCGGACCGGGGTCAAAGACCTGCTGTTCCTGTGGCTCCAGTGGTGGCGGGACGTGGCGCTAATCAAGGAAGGCTGCGAGCAGTTCGTCGGCAACCCGGACCTGCTGCCTCAATTACGCGCTCAAGCCAGCGGGGTGTCCACCCGGCAGGTAGTGGACTTTCTCAAGTCGCTGCACCAAACCCTGGAAGCCCTGGACAGCAACGCCAACCCCCGCCTGGCCCTGGAAATGATGATGCTGGACCTGCCCGCCGCGACCGCCCGCGCCGGCCCTTAGCAACGTTCGTCCTGAGGTTCCCAAGGGACTTCCACAGTCTATCCGGCAAAGCTCCACGGCACGTAGGGCCGCCATTCGTCCAGAATGGTGTAGTTTTGCAGCATTCGGTAGGGGTTGGGCTGGGGCGCCTTGGGTGGGCGCATCAGCCGCATATTGGCTTCCGCAGGAGTGCGCCCGGCCTTGTGCAAATTGCAGCGGGAGCAGGCGGCCACCACGTTTTCCCAAGTGTGGGGGCCGTGCTGTCTTCGGGGCACTACGTGGTCTAGGGTCAATTCCTGGCTCTTCTTCTGGCAATACTGGCAGGTGTACTGGTCCCGCAGGAAAATCTCTTTCTTGGACAGCTTGCGGGGGGCGTAGGGACGCCTGACCAGGTAGACCAGCCGGATAATGGACGGGACATCGAAAACGGCCTTGACCGTGTGGACCTCGCCGCTGTGGTTTTCCAGCAGCTCGGCTTTGCCCCTGCCCACTAGCACAATGGCCCGGCGGGCGGTGCAGACGTTGATGGGGACGTAGTTGAGGTTGAGCACCAGCACCAGCTGGCCCAAGACGTTCCGCGCCGGACTATCGGCCCCGGCCTCGGACGTGGTTGTATCTGACTCTTCCGACACAAGAGGCCCGTTTGATGGTGCTTTTGCCACCTATCCTGTACCTCGATCAGGTTATGCCGTGCGCTCCACGTCGATTATATATCAAAAAAGCGCAGGCCGCCCGTTTCAGCGATGTTATCCCGGGCAATGACCAAGTCCTTATACGATGTTCCTGCGAGGGCCCCAAGGCAACGATTGACGACTTCCAAAAGAACTTCTTGACTTGATCGCCCGCCTTGAAATAGCGACCCATATCATTGCCCATGCCCGGGCAATGGTTCACAAAGCAGGGTACTCGGCCATACTTTTCCACTCATCAACCAGCGAGGCGTAGAGCAGCGTATCCCACCATTGGCCCTTGAAGTATTCCTTGTGCCGCAGGCGGCCTTCCTGCCGGAAACCCAGCCGTTCCAGCACGCGGGCTGAGGCGGTGTTGTCGGCGATGCACCAAGAGGAAATGCGGTGCAGGCCCAGTTCGCGGAAGCCGAAGTCTACGATAGCCTGGGCCGCCTCGGTGGCAAAACCCTGTCCCCAGCAGTCCGGGGCCAGTTCGTAGCCGATGTCGGCCTCCCAGTCATTGTCCGGCTTGCGTCTTATGCCGCAGTTGCCGATGAGTCTCGCGTCCGAGCGCCGGATGACGGCAAGCTGAAACCGGCGCCGGGGCTGCTCCCTCTGCTGGCGGAGGAACATTCCGACAAAGTCCCGGGCGTCGGCCTCGGAGCGGTCGTCCCACGGGTAATAGCGCAGGTAACGGGGGTTTCTCTGGTAGGCCAGCACGGCGGGCCAGTCGCCGGGTACAAATTCGCGCAGGCAGAGCCGTTGGGTGTTCAACTGCATAATTTCAGCTGCATAATTTCAGCCCGACTCCCTCTGCGGCGCAGGGTCTTTTAATTTTCGGGGTACGGGACTCCGTTGGGGGATGAATCCCCCAAACCCCCTAAATTGGGGTAGTCCGGCAAGCTCAGCACCGGGCTCGCCGAAGAATCATGGGGAACAATTAAAAGACCCTGCCCTGTAAAAGACCCTGCCCTGCGGCGGGGGTTAAAGCCCCCTGTCGCCAACCCGCAGGCTGCCTGCTGAGCTAATGATGGCCCTCTGCCCTACACCGGCGTTCCCGTTAATTGTGCCCACGTCTGCCGCCTTGGTGACGGTACGACGGTTACCGGGGCAGCTTCAGCAGCCGGGCCAGCAAGTTATAGTCGTTGGCCAGCAGCCCGATCAACGTCGACTCGGCGGTGGCGTCCATGATCGTGTCGGGGAGTACTTCGGCGGGGATTTTTTCAATGCCGGCCATTAACACCAACAGCAGCATTAACCCGAACAGGAACCCCATTGCGCTGCCGGCAAGGCGATTGGTCAGATTCGCCAGGGGAATCCAACTCATCACCGGCCCCCAGACGTGGGCGACCCCCTTGATGGCGATGAACTGCACGGCGGAGACCACAACAAAACCGGCAATCGCCTGCACCGTCTCGTCGACGGAGATGGAGGCGAACAGGCTGCCCACCGGACCGGCCAGGCGGGCGGCCACGATCAGCCCCACCAGCAACAAGACCATATTCAACAACCCAACTCGGTAACCCCAAACGGTTCCCGTAGCCAAAATTGCCAAAATCGCCAGGTCAACCCAATTCATACGGCCTCAACTTTTTGGATAACGGTTTACGAAACCGTTTTCTCAGGGGCGGGCGGCCTCAGGTTCAGGCGCTGCTTGAGCCAGGCCAGTTCCACCAGGGCCGCGCCGCCGTACAACCAGCCGCCGAGCACGTCGCTGGGCCAGTGCGTCCCCAGGTAGACCCGGGACAGGCCCATGACCAGAATCGGCAGCAGCAGCGCCAGCCGGACGGCGATTCGCCATCTTCCGGGGTTTACCCAGTCCTCGATGAAAATCATGGCGAGACCGAAGAAAATCGTCGCGAATACAGCGTGTCCGCTGGGGAAGCCGGGCAGCCCGCTGCTTGCCGCCCCCAGCGCGTATTCGGGTCTGGGCCGTCCCACCACGACCTTCAGGCCGATGCCGAGGGCCACCAGCCCAGCCCCGGACAACGCCACCAGGAAGCGAGAGCGGCCGCCGTAGAACCACAGTCCGGACAGGGCCGCCAGCGACAGTCCGGCGGCGGCCGGCAGCCAACCGGCGTAGGCCAGGCCAATGGCTGCACCGGTGAGCCAGGGGTGGCGCAGCATCAGCGCCTGCTCCATCGCCCACCGGTCGCCGGGAAAGGTGGGGAAGCTGGCTGCCAGGACGAACACCGCCGCTACCGCCGCCGGCGCGGCAACCCTGAACCAGAAGGCCCAGCGAAATCCGATCTGCCGCCTGGCGGCCTTGAGACCAATCATGGGCTTCGATTATAGCGTATAGCGGGCGGCATGCCCGCGGCAACATGGGCTTGGCGCACGGGTTGCCGGAGCAATCGCAAGCAATCCCGGTACATTCTGCACCGTGCATCCTGAGGACATTGAAGGGTATCCTGATTTGAGCGGGTTGGGGGTCCAAAGGCACTCCAAAAGCACAATGAGGGTAAATGGTATAATTCCCTGGTGACAACGACAGGAGAGCTTGTGCCGCAAAGAGTCAGCGTAATCGCTATTGACGGGCCGGTGGCCGCCGGCAAAACCGTAATCGGCCGGGAGTTGGCCCGACGGTTGGATTTCCGATACCTGGATACCGGCGTCATGTACCGGGCAATGGGCTGGCAGGCCAGGGATAGGGGCATCCTGCTGGACAACGAGGCCGCGTTGGGTCAACTGGCCCAGGATACCGTGATACGCCTGGAAAACGGCGGCGGTGACTTCGTGACGGTGGACGGACGCCAGTTGGGCAGCGCTGAGCTTGAACATCCCGACATCGGACGCAACGCCTCCCTGGCGGCGGTCGTTCCGGCGGTGCGTCGGGAGATGGTAGCTCAGCAGCGGGCCATCGCCGCCGAGGGCGACATCGTTGTGGTGGGCCGCGACATCGGGACGGTGGTGCTGACCGGCGCGGACTTGAAGGTCTTCCTCACCGCCTCAGTCGGGGCGCGCGCCCGCCGCCGCTGGCGGGAAATGCGGGACCGGGGGCAGGAAGTGGACTTCGAGCAGGTGCTTGAGGAAACGGTCGCCCGGGACCACCGCGACAGCACCCGGGCCGATTCCCCGCTGGCGGCGGCCGCCGACGCGGTGACCGTGGACACCGGCGGGCTGACCATTGAACAGTCGGTGCAGGCCATCCTCGACCTCGTTGCCGCCCGGGAGACTCCGTGACCTACCTGTACAGGCCCGGGCGGATGCTGGCCCGATTCTGCTTCGGCAACCTGGGCCGGTTGGAAGTAACCGGCCGTGAGTGCGTGCCGCCCTACGGCCCCCTGATTGTGGTGGCCAACCATGTTTCTTACAACGACCCGCCCGCGCTGGTGTCCAGCGTTTCCCGTCCTCTGAACTTTTTCGGCAAGAAGGAGTTGTTCGGGAACCCATTGGGACGGTTTCTCATGCCGAAATGCCGGGTTTACCCCGTGGACCGGGCCTCCGGCGGCGTGGATGCCATGCGGATGGTAATGGACCTGCTGAGCAGGGACGAAACGGTGGTCTTGTTTCCTGAGGCCCACGTCAGCCCGGACCACGCGATGCGTCCAGCCCAAGGCGGCGTCGCCCTGGTGGCCATTAAGACCCAGGCGCCGATTTTGCCGGTGGGCATCTACGGGGCGGAAAAGTTTTCTCACTGGCGAATGCCCTTCCCTCTTTGCCGGTTCCACGTCAATATCGGCCAGCCTTTCACGCCGCCGGTGCTGGAGGGCCGGATTTCCAGGGACGCGGTAAACAGTGTGCTGGGGTTGATTATGGGACGAGTCGCCGAACTGCTACCCCGGGAGTACCAGGGGGTCTACGCTCCTAATCTCAGAAGGACTTCCCCGGAAGGAAGTCCTTCGAGAGCCTCTGGACGAACGGATTAAATCCGTACTCCACTTAAATCCTTATTCTACCCCGACGAATGTCCTGCTTAGATAGTTTCTAAGCGGACGCTGTACCCACCGGCAGGTCAATTTCGTAACGGGAGACTATCTCGTCGATCTCCGCTGCGGTGGCCGCGTCCGGCGGGACCAGGGGCAGTCGGGGATTCCCGACCTTCAGGCCGGCCTGGTTGACCGAGTGCTTCACCGGAATGGGGTTGGACACCACGAAAAGGCCCTTGAAGATGGGCATGAGCCGGTGGTGTTCCGCCGCCGCCCGCTCGATATCGCCTTCCAGCAGCAAGCCCATCATCTGCTTGATTTGCCGTCCCACCAAATGGGATGCGACGCTGACGATGCCATACCCGCCCATCGCCATGATGTAAAACGTCTCGTTGTCGTTGCCGCTCCAGACCTTGAACCCGTCGGGCGCCCCGTCAATGATGCGGGCAATCTGGTCCAAGTCGCTGCTGGCCTCTTTGACGCCGACGATGTTGTCCACCTGGCTGAGGCGCAGGGTGGTCTGGTGGGTCATGTTGATGCTGGTGCGGCTGGGCACGTTGTAGAGCATACAGGGGATGTGAACGCTTTCGGCGATGGACTTGAAGTGCTGGTACATTCCCTCCTGGGGAGGCTTGTTGTAATAGGGGACGGTGAGGAGCAGGCCGTCGGCACCGACGTTCTCGGCTTCGCGGCTCATCTCGATGCTCTCGGCGTTGTTGTAGTTGCCAGTGCCGGCGACGACGGCGCCCCGGTCGCCGATGGCTTCCTTGATTTCGGCGAAGAGGCGGATTTTCTCGTCGTTGGTCAGGGAAGGCGACTCCCCGGTGGTGCCGGAAACGACCAGGCCGTCGCTGCCGGAGTCCAGCAATGCGTTGGCCAGACGCTTGGCTTGGGCGTAATCCACCTTGCCCTCGTCGTCGAAGGGGGTAATCATCGCGGTGATAAGCCTGCCTATCTCAGTCATGCTGAACCCTCCCAAAAATGCGTTGCCGTATTATACACAAGGTTGGGGGCCGAGGGACAACCGGAATAGAAGGGGAACGATGCTTCAGGGATTGCGAAGCAGGGTGCGGGGAAAGAAATTCCAGGCCGTTCTTGCGTCATATTAGCCAGAAGGACGCTACGTTAGTGGGGCTATCTTGCCGATGGTTTCCAGACGTTGGGCACGGAACCACGCTGCCGACAGGTCTGTCCGATGCTGAGATGCCCACTCGACGACCAAGCTTTGAGCCGTGGGGGGCAAACTGCCATGGAGAACTGCCAGGCTGTCGATTCCTACCAATGCTTCATCACCGCTGTAGAATGCGTGGAAGTGGGGCGGCCCGTGATCGGCGAAATACGTTCGTATGACAATTCCGTAAAAACGGCAAAGTTCAGGCATTTTCTACCAGGAATCGCGTACCTAGCATCACATCTTCAATGGATTTGCCGGTTAGCCGCAGGTAAAGGTCATCGGGACAAAGCTCAATGTCTTCACCCCAGGCGATGCCGCCTGCCGGGGTTACAAACACCTGGTTGAACCGGTCCGGGTCATTCCAAGCAGCGAATACACCGCGTCCACTCAGATGGGACAGGTCAACTTCCCCCTCGGAACCGTCTGAATATCGGAGCCATATCCGGTAATTCTCCCTAGCCTCTACCGCAGTCGGACGAATCACTCTTTCTCTCCTGCTCCGAAATATGCTACCGCATTATACCTGAGGTTTGAGGTGGGACTACAATCTCAGGGTCCAAGGGAGGAGGATGCCGAGGAGGGCATCCGGGTGGGGCGGTTTGTTGTTCTGGCGGCATCGGTCCAGGTGGTTGACGGCGCCGGCGATGGTGGGAAGGTAGAACCCATGCCGGAGGACGTTTTGGACGAACCCGTGGGGTTCGGGCAACTCCCGGCCCTTGGAGAGGGTGCTTTGCCATTCGTCGTAGAGGTCGTTGCACAGATCACGGAGGGAGATTTCGGCGCATTCCAGGGCCATCTTTTGGTGGAGACTGCGAATTTGGGAACGCATGGGCTGGTGTCCTTGCAGTAGGTTGTGGTGAGGTCAGACTGACGGGGGTTAGGAGCCAGGCTGTCGGGCGGCTTGATGGGCAGCCCAGAGGGGCAGGGCGGCGCTTATCCGGTCGATCTGCTGGTTGAGTTCCTGGATTTCTGGGCTATTGAGAGCGATCCCAAGGCAGCGCGAAGGCGGATGTTGGGATTTGGGTCGTCGAGGGCTTCGCCGAGAACAACGGCGGCCTTGAGGGAGAGCCCATTGAGTTCGGCGTGGGTGATTTCGTTGGCCGCTCGGCGGAGACGCTCGCATTCTTCGCGGAAGCTGGGGTTGTTGAGCCAGCGCCGGAGGGTGCGGTCGGTGACCTGGGCGTGGCGGGCAGCTTCGGCAAGGGTGGGGCAGGAGACGAGATAGGGCAGGGCCTGGATTTGACGCCTGGAGAGCTGGGAAGTCTGCGGATCCTCGAGGAAAGCGGACATTTCCGGACAATTGAGCGTGGATGGGTAGTGATTTTTGTCCTGATCTGTCCGGTCTTCGTCCGGTTTTGTCACGGAAATGTCCGGGGTTTGTCCGGGTTTGTACGCCTCGGAGGCGATGGGGTTGGCGTCCTCGGGTTGGACGGAGGGAACGGTGAGAGTGTTGGAATTGGTCATTGTCCTCCACGTTAATTGTGAACTAGACGGCGGTGGGGCGATGGGTGTCAGCCGTCTGAAATTAACGGTAGATAAGTGGCATCGGAGGTGTCAACGGCGGCGTGTCAGGAGTTTGGGGGGAGGGGACGATATTTGTTACCACTCAGGGGGTTTAGTTATGGTTCCTTGGGCGTCTTCCAGCGTCAGAGGGAGTTGGCTACGCCGCAAGTGGCTTTTGCGGAGCCGTTTAACCCGAGTGGCAGCATTGCTCAGACTCTGTTGAGTATAGTTTGCGCTGTCGGGATTGACCACTGTAACCTGCAAACCAAGGTCGTCCCGCACGTACTTGATCGGCCCGGCCAAGTCGGAATCGTTGGTGATTACTACAGCTTGTTCGAAAGCCCGGTTGAACCCGTCTACCAGCAAGCGCATGGCCAAGTTTACGTCTGACCCCTTCTCTTCCGAATCTCTGACAGTGACGTATCTCGGCAACCCCGGCACGGGGTTGACCAAAGGACGCGTTTTAACCCTGGGGCGAAAGTCCCCGTAGTAAACGTCCAATCCCTGAAGAGTGTCCAATGCGCGGAGATACGCTTGTTGCCGCTGGGGCTGACCGAGGTCGTTGGGCCGTGGATTGATCCGGGCGGTGAAGTAGCTGACTCGCAGAATAGAATCTTGCGGAAACAGGACCTCAGCGAGTTTTCTCAGGTCCAACCATTTGAACTGAGATCCCTTAAGGGCGCGGTAATAGAGGTTGAAACCATCGACGTAAAGGTTTGTGTGCAACCGTACAATCCATCAAAAGACCCATCAAAAGACAGAGACCCGCTTGACGCGGGTCTCGACCCTACCGCCGAAGCGAGAGGGGTGGTACAAAACCAATTTATAGGTGTTCGACCAGTTTGTCAATATACGGTATACGGTGGCTCGATAACAGGGTCTTTTAATTTTCTTGGTACGGGGGCTACGTTGGGGGATTCATCCCCCAAACCCCCTTAATTGAGGTGGGCCGGCAATGCAGCACTGAGCTTGCCGGAGGATTTACGGGGAATAATTAAAGGCCCCTGGTCTCGGTAAACAAGACTATTTGCACAGGAACGATCGGGCGCAGAGGCTCCCCTAACTGGCGGTTACTGCGCCAGGTTTTCGGCGTTGGCGATGTATTCCTGGGTGCCGTGGATGAGGGTTACGACTTCTTCGGAATCGCAGCGGGCGTTGTGGAAGCATTGGCCGTGAAGCCGGTAGATTGACTGGTAGTAGTGGGGCTTCATGCTTCGGACTTCGTGAGCAACACGGGCCAAGGCGTCCAGCTCGTCCGATGTCCGCGCTGTGGTTCCAGGCTCCTCTCCCGTTCGGGCCATGACCAGCGCGTCGGTGGCGCGCTTGGTGGCGCACCACGCTTTTTCGGCAGCGTCCCGGATGTCGCCGGCCTCTAACCGTTCAAGGGCCGAACGGTGGAGCTGACGGGCGTCGTTGAAAATGTCGTGTACTTCTCTGGTTATCGTCACGGGTTTAGAGCCTCTTGGTTCAGCTTTGGGCGGGGGTTTTGGCCGTCAAACATCCCCGTTCCACCAACTCTTCGGCGATCTGGATAGAGTTCAGGGCGGCGCCTTTGCGGAGGTTGTCGGAGACTATCCAGAGGACCAGGCCGTTGGGGTTGGAGGCGTCGCGGCGGATGCGTCCGACGAAAACGTCGTCCTGTCCGGCGGCGTCGGCGGGCATGGGATAGATGCCTTCGGACGGGTCGTCCAACACCGTAACTCCGGGCATCCCGGACAGCGCTTCCCGTGCCTCTCCAGGGCTTACCGGCCTCTCAAATTCCAGGTGGACCGCCGCGCTGTGGGAGACGTAGACGGGGACGCGGACGCAGGTGGCGGAGATGGCGATTTCCGGTTGGTGGAGGATCTTGCGGCTCTCGTCAATCATTTTCTGCTCTTCCCGGGTGTAGCCGCTGTCCAGGAAGCTGTCTATGTGGGGAAAGACGTTGAACCCGATGCGCTGGGGCAGGGCTTCGGGTTCGGGATTTCCGCCGTCCAACAACGTGCGGGACTGGCCACGGAGCTCGTCAATTGCCGCGCCGCCCGCGCCGGAAACGGACTGGTAGGTGTCGGCGACGATGCGGACGATGGGGCTTAGCTGCCGCAGCGGGTGGGCCGCCATTACCAGGGGAGTGGTGGAGCAGTTGGGGATTGAGATGATTCCCTGGTGCCATTCCACGTCCGCCCCGTTGACCTCAGGAACCACCAATGGGACATTGGGTTCCATGCGGAAGGCTGAGCCGTCGTCAATGACCACCGCTCCTGCCGCCACTGCCGCCGGAGCGAACTGCCGGCTGACCGTGGCGCTCACCGAAATGAAGGCGATGTCCACGCCGTCGAAGGACGCCTCGGTGGTTTCCTCAATAACATGGCCGCGTCCGTTGACGGTGATTGTCCTGCCAGCGGAGCGTTGGGATGCGAGCAGCTTGAAACGGTGGGCGTTGGGGTAACGCTCCGCTATGATGCGGAAGAACTCGGCGCCCACGGCCCCAGTAGCGCCGACGACGGCGATAGTCAGGTCTTGCAACGTTTGGGTGGACAAGGTGTGTGCTCCAGACAGAGTGATGTTTTCCGATGGGGGACTGGGGTTACGTTGGGGGATGCATCCCCCAAACCCCCTGGATTTATGTGAGTTTCCTAGAGGCCGAGAACGTTTTCCAGGCCCACCACCAGCCCCGGCTGCTGCACCGCCTGCCGGATGCAGCGGACTACTCCGGGCATATAGCAGTCCCGGCCCAGGGTGTCGTGGCGCAGGGTGATGGTCTGTCCGGCGGCGCCGAATATCACCTCGTGGTGGGCGCTCCGTCCGGGCATCCTGACGCTGTGGATGGTTACGCCGCCAAGTTCGCCGCCGCGGGTGCCGGGCAGGTTTTCCTTTTCGGTGACGTTGCGGGTGAACTGCTTGCTGTCTCCCAGGCTCTGGGCCAGCGCGATGGCGAAGCCGGAGGGGGCGTCAATTTTGGCCTCGTGGTGGGACTCCACGATGTCCACGTAATCGAAATAGGGAGCGGCCTGCTCGGCCAGCTTCTTCAGGACCACCGCGCCGAGGGCGAAGTTGGGGGCAACGATAATGCCGACGCCCTGGTCGTTGGCCAGCGCGTCCAACTGCTTGAGGTTTTCCTGGGTCAACCCGCTGGAACCAAGGACGAGGTTGGTGGAGAAACCCGCCGCCACTGGCGCCGCTTCCATGCAGACGGCGGCGTTGGTGAAGTCTACGACGACGTCGGGGCGGGTGTCCGCCAGAAGCTGCTCGAGGTTGGTTGACAGTGGGACGGAGCCGCCGCCGGCAAGGGCGAGACGGTCGCCCCGGTCTTGACGGCAGGTTGCGCCGACCAATTCCAGGTCGTCCTCGCGGCCGATGGCGTTGACGGTCTCCACTCCCATTTTGCCGGTGGCGCCGTTGACCACAACTTTGATGGACGGCATTACTTCCCCCTTGCCGAATCCGGCGGCGGCGTTGGTTTTAGCCCATTTAGACAGGTTTGATATTAACACGGGCAGCCTTGCGGGGGTACTCCCATGCTTGCCCCAAGCCAGTCCCGGAACATGTCTGTCGAACCACTTAAATTCAGGGGGTTTGGGGGATTCATCCCCCAACGTACGCCGCAACCCCACGTCCAACTCCGGAAGTGTGGGGGCGGCGAGGCAGTGAAAAGAGGCGGGGTTTTGGCCCCGCCTCCGGTTACTCAGGAAGGCCGGTGGGCGCTCCGGAAACCCTAGCGGTCGTTGCGCTGCCGGTCGGCTCCGCTGCCGCCGAGGAACCGCCGTTCCTGGAGGCCGCCGCCCTGACCCTGCCGAGGGCCGCCGGGGCCTTGCCGGTTGCCGCCTTGACCCTGCCGGGGACCGCCGGGGCCGCCGGGGCCTTGCCGGTTGCCGCCTTGACCCTGCCGGGGACCGCCGGGACCGCCGCCCGGCCTGGGGCCTCCGGGTCCACCGCTCCGATTGCCGAAACCGCCGCCGCCGCCCGGCCGGGGACCGCCAGGTCCGCCCGGCCTGGGGCCGCCGGGTCCGCCGCGCCGGTCACCGCCGTAGGGCGCCGGGCGCGGGGCCGGACGTGGCTGCACGGGCTGGCCTTCGTCACCGAACAACGCCCGGCGGGACAGGTTCAGCCGTCCCAGGTTGTCAATCTCCTGAATCATCACGGTGATTTCCTGGCCGATGTCAATGTCGGTCTCGACCTCGCCCATTTCTTCACTGCGGAGCAGTCCGTCCTTGCCGGGGATGAGCTCGACGAAGGCGCCGAAGTTGGTGAGACGGCTGACCTTGCCGGTGATGATGTCGCCCACCACCAACTCGCGGGTCAGGCCCTCGATGCGGCCGCGGGCCAAGTCGAGCATAGCCTGGTCGGTGGAGCCGATGGTCACGCCGCCCTCGTCAGAAACGTCAATGGAGCAGCCGGTTTCCTCGATGATGGCCCGGATGACCCGGCCGCCCGGCCCAATTACGGCGCCAATCTTTTCCACCGGAATCTGAATGCGAATCATCTTGGGGGCGTAGCGGCTCATCTGCGTCCTGGGCTGAGACAGGGCCTCGTTCATCTTGTCCAGGATGTGCAGCCGTCCCTGGCGGGCCTGTTCCAGGGCTTCGCGGAGGACGGATTCGGTGAGTCCCTTAATCTTGCAGTCCATCTGGAGGGCGTTGACACCCTTGGCGGTGCCGGCGACCTTGAAGTCCATGTCGCCAAGGAAGTCTTCCATGCCCTGAATATCGCTGAGGACGGCATAGGAACCACCGGGCTCGGTAATCAGCCCCATGGCGATGCCGGCCACCGGGGCGGTGATGGGCACGCCGGCGTCCATCAGGGCCAGGGTGCTGCCGCAGACGCTGCCCATAGAGGTGCTGCCGTTGGAGCTGAGCACCTCGGAGACGACGCGGATGGCATAAGGGAATTCGTCTTCAGGGGGCAGCACCGACATCAGGGCGCGCTCGGCCAGGGCGCCGTGGCCAATCTCCCGCCGGCCTGGGGAGCCAACCCGCCGGGCCTCTCCGGTGGAGTAGGGGGCGAAATTGTAGTGGTGCATATACCGTTTGGTGCCTTCGGGACCCACGGTGTCCAGGGTCTGCTTCATGCTCAGGGATGCCAGGGTGGCGATGGACAGCACCTGGGTCTGCCCGCGGGTGAACAGGCCGGAGCCGTGGGTGCGGGGCAGCACGCCGGCCTCCGAGGTTATGGGGCGAATCTCCGCCAGCCCCCGGCCGTCGGGCCGGATGTTCTGGTCCAGGATGCGGCGGCGGACCTCGGACTTGACCACCGCGTTGAACCCGCTGGCGACGGCGTCGGAGGAGTATTGGTCGGACAGTTCTTCGGTGATGGCCGACTCCAGGTTGTCCAGGGCCTCGACCCGCTCGGCCTTCATGGCGTTCTGTTCCAGCACCGCGGTAAGCCGTCCGTTGAGGTTCTGGTGGATGCGCTCTTCCAACTGTTTGGCCTCGGTCTGGTCCGCCGAAATTTCCAGCTTGGGGTTGCCGGCCCGGCTCACCAAGTCTTCAATCATGTCAATGGCGACCTGGTTGGCTTCGTGGGCCTGCCGGATGCCTTCGAGGATTACCTCTTCGGAGACCTCCTGGGACCCGGCTTCCACCATGATGATGGCGTCGCGGCGGCTGCTGACCACCAGGTTAAGCTGGCTCTCGGCGATTTCCTGGTAGGTCGGATGGATGATGTACTGGTTGTCATGGGCCCGGTAGGCGACGCGGCAGGCGCCGATGGGGCCGTCGAAGGGTATCTTGGAGATGGACAATGCCGCGGAAGCACCAATCATGGCCAGGACTTCCGGTGGGTGTTGCTGGTCGGCGGAGAGGATGGTGAGGATGACCTGGATTTCGTTGTGGATGCTCTTGGAGAAGAGGGGCCGGATGGAGCGGTCGGTGAGGCGGGCGGACAGGATGGCTTCTTGACCCGGCCGTCCTTCCCGCCGGAAGAAGCTGCCGGGAATCTTGCCGGCGGAGTAGAGGCGTTCCTCGTACTCCACGGTTAGGGGCAGGAAGTCTATGTCGGCCCGGGGCCGGTCGGACATGACGGCGGTGGCCAGAATGGTGGTCTCGCCGTAGCGGAGGGTAACGGAGCCGTGGGCCTGAAAAGCGAGCTTGCCTGTTTCGAGGGACAAGTTCTCATGGCCCAGCACACGTTCAACGACGGTAGGCATGGTGGTAGTAGACATAATAGTGGTATTTGACCTCGCGTTAAGTTAGAGGATGGTCAAACCGGGTAAAGCCAGACCAACGGCGGAGCGCCGGGGGTGGCGCCGGACGCCGGGAAGGGAAACGCCGAAGCTACCGCCGCAGACCCAGCCGGGTGATAAGAGTCTGGTAGCGGTTGACGTCCTCGTTGCTCAGGTAGTTCAGCAGCCGCCGGCGCTTGGAGACAAGGCCAACCAGCCCGTGGCGGGAGTGGACGTCCTTCTTGTGGATGCGGAGGTGGTCGGTAACCTGTTTGATCCTCTCGGTGAGGACGGCTACCTGGATTTCGGTGGAGCCGGTGTCGGTCTCGTGGATTTTGTACTCTTCGGTGAGCCGCTGCTTGATGTCCTGGTCTAGCATTAGTTAAGCGTAACCTTTTATTCTTTCCCTCTACGTATTCAGGGGAAGTTTACCACAACCCAAAAGCCGGTTGCAAACACGGCTGCGGCGCAGTCCGGGGTCATTCAGGCGCAGTCCGGGTCATTTAATTGTTGCTGGAAAGCGATGGGCTGCGCTCGTGCAGACGGGGGACAGTCGGGTCGAACTGCTTTGCCATCGTCGGTCCGGCAACCGTAACTGTTTGGGTTTGAGGGGGGCAGAGTGGCAGATGGCGGAATATGGAGGTTGGGTTACGTTGGGGGATGAATCATCCAAATCCCCTGCCCCAAACCCCCTAAAAAGTGGCGGTTGGATGAAAGCCCTGGCTGAAACCAATTTACCTCACCAAGTCTGAACAGTTACCGACAACCTAAATCCTTGGTCAACCCGGCCCCGGTTGACTATAATGCAGAACGACCGGGGGAGACTGGCGGTGTTGATTCGGCAGCGTCCGAAGCGGTCTCCAGCCCCGTCAGAACGGAACAGGAGGTTGACCATGCCCAACATTACGCTGGAAGAAGCGGAACGGGTGCTCCAGGCCGCCAAGGCGAAGGCGGTGGAGATGGGGGTAAACTTAAGCATTTCGGTGGTGGATGCCCGAGGCGATCTGATTTGCATGGTACGCATGGACGGCGCGCCGTGGCGCACCCCCTA
The DNA here is from genome assembly GCA_965262735.1 of Dehalococcoidia bacterium. Lineage (GTDB taxonomy): Bacteria > Chloroflexota > Dehalococcoidia > Lucifugimonadales > UBA3495 > CATOSK01. Next base: position 2,795,278 of record CBDHFS010000002.1, read on the forward strand.
CGTCTCCCGGGGCAAGGCCAGGGCGGCGGCCTGTTTTGGCCTTCCCAGCAACGACCTGACCGACCGGGCCTTGACGCCGGTGATGCGGGCCGTGATGGAAGTGGAGAAGGGCGAGTTTGTCCCAGGCCAGGGCGCGCTGCCCATCTTCAAGGACGGCGAGTTGATCGGCGCCTGCGGCGGCAGCGGCGGGACGGCCCAGGAGGATGAAGACGCGTCGCGCGCCGGCATTGAGGCTCTGTAAAGGGCCGTCTCAAAACCTGCCCGACCGGGCAGACGCCCTTAAAGTTGTCCGGCCCCGTCTCTGCGGGGCCGGCTTTGATGCACAGCAAATGACGTAACTGTTCAGTGTTGAGGGGAGGGGGTGGCCGATGGCGGCATATAGTGGTTAGGTTACGTTGGGGGATTCATCCCCCAAACCCCCTGGAAAGAATTGGCAGTTGGCTCAAAGCCCTGGCTGAAAACAATTCACCTCACCAAGTCTGAACTGTTACCAAATGACTTGCTGGTTGACCGGGGGTTGGCAGGGGAAGAGGCAGCCCCCCATTGCGGGCTGCCTCTTCGGAGTTTCCGGGGAGTTTCCGGGTGAAGGACTTGGGTTGAAACGCCGGCCCGCGGTCTAGCTGTCGGTGGAACTGACCTCAAAGTGCTTGACCCAGTACTCGCCCCGGTAGAGGTGTTCGACTTCGCGGGCGACGTTCTGCCGGAACTCGCCGGTCTCGTAGCTGCGCAGATTTTCCAGGGTGTCCCAGATGCTAACGCTGATGCCCTCGTCCGGGTCTTCGGTGCTGCGGAGCAACTGCCGTTCGTTCAAGCCCTCGATGTCGGTATGGCTGGCCAGCCGTTCGTGGTAGTGCCGCTCGTACTCTTCCCAAGAACCGGGGCGCAGCTTGCCCCACACCATTCTAATATACATCTTGAATACCTCCGCCATTTAAGTCTTTCGCAGGTTTGGCATTGCTCAGGGTTGCAATCGTAACGAGTAGCGTTCTCAAGGTCAACGCAGGAACGTTGCGGCTAACGACGGGAATGGCGCTGCCGGCGTCGGGCCGGGTGGTCCGACAGCTCGCCACCAGTGGGGCCGGTCAGGCCACAGGGTCTTTTAGTTTTCTGGGACGGGGGCTACTTTGGGGGATGAATCCCCCAAACCCCCTGGATTGGGGTAGTCCGACAATGCAGCACTGAGCTTGCCGGAGGAATTGCGGGGAACAATTAAAAGACCCTGGGTCAGGCCAGGACGTTGTAGCGGTAGCTGGAAGTCAGCAGGTCGCCCTCGTCGAAGCGGGTGAAGCGCAGGGGAGTCAGGTCTACGGCGCGGCCCTGACCCTGAACGATTAGCTCGGCCATGACTTGCCCGATGGCCGGGGCAAGTTTGAATCCGTGGCCGCTGAAACCGATGGCGCAGTACAGGCCTTCAATGCCGGGCACCCGGTCCATGATGGGGTGCCAGTCGGGGGTGATGGTGAAAAGACCGGACCACCCTCCCCGGAAATAGGAATCGACCATGGCCGGCATTCTTTCTACGACACCATCCATTACCTCGACGGCCTGGGCCAGGTCAACACCCTGATTATAAGAATCGACCTCGGCCGGGTCTTCGCCGAACCCCACGAGGGTCATGGATGCGCCATCGGGCCGGAAGGAGCAGGAATGGGCGATGTCGCCGACGATGGGGTGGTCGGGAACCTGGGCCACCGGGCGGATGATGGACGCCACCTGGTGCCGAACGGTGGACAGCGGGGCGTCGACGCCGATGGCGGCCATGAGGGACTTGGACCAGGGTCCGGCGGCGACCACGGCCACCGGCGTTTCAACCCGGCCCTGGTCGGTGACGACGGCCCGGACGCGCCCGCCGGCGACTTCGACCCCGGTGGCGGTGGTGCGCAGCGCAATCTCGGCTCCCAACTCCCGGGCCCGGGCGGCGTAGGACGTGGTGACTTGGTGTGAGTCGGCGTACCCCGACCGGGGTTCCCAGGCCAAACCCTCGCCCGGGGTGGTCCGCAGCATGGGGGCCAGGTCATGCACCTCATCCGGGGTGACCAGGCCGGTGTCTATGCCCAACTCCTGCTGCATGGCGATGTTCTTGTGCAGCCCTCCCACGTCTTGGGGAGAGACTGCCACCAGGTAGCCGGTGCGCACGAAACCGGACCGTCCCCCGATGATTTCGCCGAAGTTGGTGAAGACCTCCAGGCTTTGCCAGGCCATCGAGGCCGTGACGGGGTTGGAGTAGTGCATCCGACAGATGGTTTGGGAGCGTCCGGTGGAGCCGGAACCCAGCACGTCCTGCTCCAGGAGCAGGGCGTTGGTCACACCCTGTTGGGTGAGGTGGTACAGGATGCTGCACCCCATGACTCCGCCGCCAACAACGACGGCATCGGCGGTTTGTCTCATGTAATGCCTCTAATGCCTCAGCAACTGTATGGAGTGGTGGTTGAATGGTCTGGGTAATCCTGGCGGCGCGACGCAAGCCGGTTAGGCCGGGGTTGACCGCTCGTCGCCGTTCAGCGTTGAAGGCGATGGCGGGCCAACCGCACACGAATTTGGGCAGGTTTGGGCAGGGAAGAGAAAACCCCCGGGAACCAGCCCGGGGGTCGTTTGTTCGTCCCATTGACGACGATACCGCCAATTTACCTGTCCGCTACGGGCTATGCCGCATGGCCAGGGTTGGGCCGGTCAGCCGGGGAATCCGTCGAGAACCCCGAAGCCCTCCCCCATTGAGGCGGGGGAGGAACGAAGCAGATTAACGGGATGTCCCGGCCAGCAGACCGATGCTTAACGCCTCATGGAGTTGAAGCAGTCGCTGCAATAGACCGGGCGGTCTCCGCGGGGGCGGAAAGGCACCGTGGTGTCCACGCCGCACTGGGCGCAAACCGCCGGGTGCATTTCCCGCGGCCCGCCGCCGAACCCGCCACGCTGCTGATCCCGGCGGGAGTTGCGGCAGTCCTGGCACCGCCGGGGCTCATTGGTATAGCCCCGGGAGGCGAAAAATTCCTGCTCACCCACTGTGAACAAGAACTGGTTTCCACATTCTGCGCAAATGAGAGGCTTATCTTGAAGCGCCAACTGACGACCTCCAATAGTTTTATTCGGCTCAGTTGAGGTCATCCAGCGCTGAATTCCAAGAGAAAGGAGGCGAACCGGGAGGCCTTCATCTGTACCTTGGCCTAGTATAACCCATTTTATGCCCCAGTGGTAAACCCCTTTGCGGGGCCTTTTCATTTTCGCCTTGCTATCGTTGGTTCCGTTGGCCCTGGACCGGTATTCAGGGCTTTTTAATTTTCGGGGGACGGGGCTCCGTTGGGGGATTCATCCCCCAAACCCCCTGAATTGGGCTAGTCCCGGCAAGCGCTGCGCAGCGCTTGCCGAAGAATTACGGGGAACAATTAAACGACCCTGCGCCGGTATTCTGCGTTTTGGACGTCGCCGGGCGGCGGGAATTGCCGGGCATGGGCCGGGACCAAGGGAGTCCTTCGAGGGCGTCAGGACGGACGTTGGGGGCGCGCGGTCTCCCCCGGCGAACGGGGTGGCGGCCCCAGGCCCAACGATTGAGAGGCGGCCAAGCCGGACGGGGCTACATCCGGACGGGGCTACATAATGTTCCAGGAGGGTTGATCCCGCACCGCCGACTCCAGGGTTTCCTGCAATTCGGCCCGGACCCGGGGGGCGACGTAAAACACCGGCATCAGCAGGTTGTCATCCCCGGAGATGACCCCTTCATCCACCGCCCGGCGGGTCAGGGGACTGCCGGGCAGCAGCCGGTTGCCGATGCGGAGCGTTGCCAGGGCGTTTCGCTCCGGGCGCGCCGCGCCGGACAGGAAGGCCAGCTTGGCCCGCACCGTGTCGCTGGTCTCGCCCGGTTCGCCGAAGCCCTGGGTTATGGCGTAAGCGAGACCCTCCTCGTGGCACTGGTCGCACAACCTTTGCAACTCGGATAATTCGGTGGCCACCTGCACCCGCTCCTCGTTGCCGTCGGCCATACCAGAGTGGTCGGGCATGGCTACGCCGCCTAGCAGGACCATCTGGCAGCCTGCCTGGACCATCAGGGAAAGCAGCTCCCGGTCCATGCCCTGAGGCTTGATGTTGGTGTTCCACCGGATGGAAAGTCCCTCGTCGAGAATGGTTTGGCAAAGGTCTTTGGCGTACTCCATTGGCCGGTTGAACTGCTGGTCAATGAAGAAGAACTCGTTGAGGTTGTGGGACTGCTGGAGCCGCTTGACCTCGTCCACCACCTCGCGCACCGGGCGGACGATGCGCCATTCCTCTTCCGGGTTGGGGCTGGGCACGGTGGAAGAATACCAGCCCAGCTTGGTAATAACGCCAACGCCGAAGCCGGCTTGACGGTACTGGTCCAGGTCCAAGTCGTCCAGCCGGGGCGGGCGGGCCAGACTGGACGAAGCCCGTTGGGGCGAGGAGATTATCTCGCCGTTACGCCGGAAGATTACCCCGGAAAGGTGTTCGTAATTGCCGGACTCTTCCAGCAGGCCGGCCAGGTCGGCGAAGGTCTCGGCAGCGTCGCCGGCCAGCCCGACATCCGGTTCCAGGAAGTTGAAACATTCCTGGGGCAGAGTGCTGAAGGCGGGGCCGCCGCAGGTGATGACCGCCTGGCTGCAACTGCGGATGCGCCGTATGACATCCCTGGTGATGGGCAGCGCCGATTGGGGGTTGACGTAGCTCCCGTTGTCCAGGTTGCGTATGGAGATGCCGACCAGGTCGGGTTGAAACTCGCGGACAACCCGCTCAGTCTCGTCGAGGTAGTCGTCGGAGAACATGAGGTCCAGCACCCGGAGAGAGTGCCGGTCGGGGTCGATATACGCCGCAACGTAGGCCAGTCCGATGGGCAGGGGGCGCACCTCTTCCTTACTCATCCAGCGGTTGTGGCGGTTGGTGGCCACTAGCAGAATCCGCATTGGCGTCTCCTCCTTACGGAAACTATGTCCGGCGCCCCGGTATGTTATTCAATTTTATTCGGGCCGATGTTCGATTGGCCCAATATAGCACAATAATTTGTTGGATAGTAAATGGAAACGCAACTGTTCAGACTTGAGGATGTGAATTGGCTTAAAGAAAGAAGGTCAATAACGGTGGTCCTGGGCATTAGCCGCCGGGATTAACCCCTAATTCCGGGCCGTCAGACACTCCGGACCCCCTCGATCCTGAAATGTCGCATGGGAACGGGTTTTCGGAACGGGTTTAAGGAAGTCCTTCGGGGGCCTCAAGAAGTCCTTCGGGGGCGTCAAGACGAACGGCTAAGCGGTTATTTTGTAAATGCGCTGCCCCCCAGGGCCTTTTCATTGTCTTGGGACGGGGGCTACGTTGGGGGATTCATCCCCCAAACCCCCTGGATTGGGGTAGTCCGACAATGCAGCACTGAGCTTGCCGGAGGAATTGCGGGGAATGATTAAACCCGAATCCACCGATGGACAGGGATGGACGGCGTGAGGACAGCGGAAGGGGGTGAGGGAGTTACAGGCGCGATAATCCGGGCTCGAATTCGGGTAGATGGGAGGTTGGCGGCGGTCTGCAGGCGCTTTGGGGGGCGCCGATGTCGGCCTGCAGTGGCTGTGGCGAGCGAGATGGCGGGATAGGACACGGCAAGAGGCGCTCGCGGACTGGGCTGGCGCGAGTTTGCGGGGACGTTGGGTTGGCTGGCGGGTCAGTGGCGGACGGGCGCCGTCAGGCTGGGAGTGGAATGGCTCGCAGTCGGGCCAGGGCGCGGCTGAACTGCTCCTCCCAGGGCCAGCGCTTGGGAAGATGCAGGGTGATCCGGCGTGCCGAGCGGGTGAGCCGTCCGGCCAGGGCGAAGAACCGCCGCCGGAGGGTCTTGGTGGTCACGGTCCGCTCACCGAGGCCGATGCGGGCGGTCCAGCGGGCCAGGTTGTGGGCCATCACCTGTACCGCCAGCCAGGCGCCGTTGGCAGCGAAGCGGCCCGAGGGGAGATGGTTCAGCCCGACGCCGTACTTGAGGTCGCGTATCGCATTCTCGATCTCGGCGTGGCGGCGGTGGTCGGCCTCCAGTTCCAGGGTCTCTCCGTCCCGGTCGGTGATGAAGCCGTGATAGCTGTAGGTGGCGAAGAGAGCCAGTTGAGAACCGGGCGCCGGCTTCACCCGCCGGACGATGAGCCGCACCGGCGCGGCATCCGGCTCGCTCTGGAAGGGGGTGTAGGTGGTTTCGGCCACATCGGCGGCGCCGTCCATCCAGTAAGGAATCGGCGTCCAGGCATCTTCGGGTATCGCCTCGATGAGATTGTGCAGGCTTTTGTGCTGGCGGATGGTGATGGAGAAGCGGACGTCCATCCGGCGGCAGACGGCGGCCACGGCGTGGGTATAGAAGCCGCTGTCGGCACGCATGGTGAGCTGCCCGCTGGCCCCGCCGCAGCGAACCCGGCTCACCGTCTCACGCAGGAAGTGGGCGGCGCCGCGGACGGTGTTGGACCGGCCCTCGCGCAGCCGGGCCATCAGCACGTCGCCGGTTCCGGCGGCGACGGCCAGCAGTGGGTGATAGCCCCGTGCACCGGTATAGCCGTGGTGGCGGGCGCCCTCCTTGGCCAGTCCGTAAGTCTCGCAGATCGTCGAATCAAGGTCGATGGTGAATGGCGCGTCGCCGGGTCCGGCCCCCGCCTGCCAGGCCCGGGCCAGCAGCTCGCGGCTCACCCGGTCCAACTGACGGACGTGGCCCCACCTGAAGCTGCGCAGGAAAGTGCCCAGGGTGGAGGGCGCCTTGACTACGCAGCCGAGAGCGCAGGCCGTCCTGCCAGTGCGCAACACATCGGCGTCGTCGATGCAGTCGCCGCCCGCCAGAGCGGAGGACACCAGCGTCATGATCTTGTCTCCGGTGTTGGCCCGGCCCGGCGCTTCGCCCAAGTCCAGGTGCTCCTGTACCAGTTCGGGCAGGCCCAGGCGCCGGGCCAGGGTGGCCGGAAGGAGCAGCCCAGCGTTGGTCACCAGGCGGTGGTCGTCGAAGGCGATACGGATGCGGTCGGGGTGGCGGCGTGGTAGCATCTATTGGGTGCTCCTTTTCTGGGACCGGTTTGCTGTTACAAAACCATTATCCCAGATTCAGAGGAGCACCCTTTGGCCACTTCAGGACGCTGACCCGACGCCCTCCTTCGGTGGATTCGGGGTTACGGGGTACTGACTGCGAACATTGCCAATGGGTCCGAACAAATCACTATCTGCTGATACGATGATAGCGGTGTCGAACCTGTCAGCGTGGGCATCGCCAAGCAACTCGACCGCGATGTTAACATCGGTCATTTTCTCCTCGTAACCTTGCCAAGTCGCTCCACATTGATGGCAACCCATGACCTTGGGCAGAAAGTAGCCGAAGTGTATTTGTATGCCGGATATTGTCGACAATGCCTCCAGATAAGTGTTCTGGCGCTTTGGCTTATCCGGATCGTTAGGCTCGGACGAAACTCGAGCGGTGAAGTAACGGACTGACACCAGGGCCTGACAGGGGCGCAACAAATTCTCGGCTAATCGGCAAAGGTCAAGCCAATAATAACGCTGCCAACCTTTGGACTTGATCCCATAGTAAAGGTTGAACCCATCAACATAAACCGCTACTCGTTCCATGCGTCTACGACTCTGGTTGCTGTTGGTGACGTACCATTATGGAACTGTCGGCAATGCTGATATGTTGTTTCATTGTCACACTGTTGCAACGTGTGTATAATTTACTCACCACCCCAGCGAGAGCATCGCTGGCCCGATGTCCCCCATCAGGGGGACATCTCTTTTTGCATCCATGTTGCCGCATTCGGATGTCTTAGCCCGAATCCACCGATGGACAGGGATGGACGGCGTGAGGACAGCGGAAGGGGGTGAGGGAGTTACAGGCGCGATAATCCGGGCTCGAATTCGGGTAGATGGGAGGTTGGCGGCGGTCTGCAGGCGCTTTGGGGGGCGCCGATGTCGGCCTGCAGTGGCTGTGGCGAGCGAGATGGCGGGATAGGACACGGCAAGAGGCGCTCGCGGACTGGGCTGGCGCGAGTTTGCGGGGACGTTGGGTTGGCTGGCGGGTCAGTGGCGGACGGGCGCCGTCAGGCTGGGAGTGGAATGGCTCGCAGTCGGGCCAGGGCGCGGCTGAACTGCTCCTCCCAGGGCCAGCGCTTGGGAAGATGCAGGGTGATCCGGCGTGCCGAGCGGGTGAGCCGTCCGGCCAGGGCGAAGAACCGCCGCCGGAGGGTCTTGGTGGTCACGGTCCGCTCACCGAGGCCGATGCGGGCGGTCCAGCGGGCCAGGTTGTGGGCCATCACCTGTACCGCCAGCCAGGCGCCGTTGGCAGCGAAGCGGCCCGAGGGGAGATGGTTCAGCCCGACGCCGTACTTGAGGTCGCGTATCGCATTCTCGATCTCGGCGTGGCGGCGGTGGTCGGCCTCCAGTTCCAGGGTCTCTCCGTCCCGGTCGGTGATGAAGCCGTGATAGCTGTAGGTGGCGAAGAGAGCCAGTTGAGAACCGGGCGCCGGCTTCACCCGCCGGACGATGAGCCGCACCGGCGCGGCATCCGGCTCGCTCTGGAAGGGGGTGTAGGTGGTTTCGGCCACATCGGCGGCGCCGTCCATCCAGTAAGGAATCGGCGTCCAGGCATCTTCGGGTATCGCCTCGATGAGATTGTGCAGGCTTTTGTGCTGGCGGATGGTGATGGAGAAGCGGACGTCCATCCGGCGGCAGACGGCGGCCACGGCGTGGGTATAGAAGCCGCTGTCGGCACGCATGGTGAGCTGCCCGCTGGCCCCGCCGCAGCGAACCCGGCTCACCGTCTCACGCAGGAAGTGGGCGGCGCCGCGGACGGTGTTGGACCGGCCCTCGCGCAGCCGGGCCATCAGCACGTCGCCGGTTCCGGCGGCGACGGCCAGCAGTGGGTGATAGCCCCGTGCACCGGTATAGCCGTGGTGGCGGGCGCCCTCCTTGGCCAGTCCGTAAGTCTCGCAGATCGTCGAATCAAGGTCGATGGTGAATGGCGCGTCGCCGGGTCCGGCCCCCGCCTGCCAGGCCCGGGCCAGCAGCTCGCGGCTCACCCGGTCCAACTGACGGACGTGGCCCCACCTGAAGCTGCGCAGGAAAGTGCCCAGGGTGGAGGGCGCCTTGACTACGCAGCCGAGAGCGCAGGCCGTCCTGCCAGTGCGCAACACATCGGCGTCGTCGATGCAGTCGCCGCCCGCCAGAGCGGAGGACACCAGCGTCATGATCTTGTCTCCGGTGTTGGCCCGGCCCGGCGCTTCGCCCAAGTCCAGGTGCTCCTGTACCAGTTCGGGCAGGCCCAGGCGCCGGGCCAGGGTGGCCGGAAGGAGCAGCCCAGCGTTGGTCACCAGGCGGTGGTCGTCGAAGGCGATACGGATGCGGTCGGGGTGGCGGCGTGGTAGCATCTATTGGGTGCTCCTTTTCTGGGACCGGTTTGCTGTTACAAAACCATTATCCCAGATTCAGAGGAGCACCCTTTGGCCACTTCAGGACGCTGACCCGACGCCCTCCTTCGGTGGATTCGGGCTTAGCCCTCGGTTCCGGGTAGCCTTGCCCGTGGTTGCCGAGGGGTTAGGCCGACTCGGAGGCGGCGGAGTGCTGCTCGTCGGCATGGTAGGAGCTGCGCACCAGTGGGCCCGATGCCACGTGCTTGAACCCCAAGCTTTCCCCGGCGCGTCGCAACTCGTCAAATTCCGCCGGGGTGTAGAACCGGCCGATAGGCAGGTGTTTGATGGACGGGCGCAGGTATTGCCCGATGGTGAGCAGGTCGCAGTCCACGGCCCGCAGGTCCCGCATGGTCTCGATTAACTCGCCGGTGGACTCGCCCATCCCGACGATTATCCCTGACTTGGTGACGATACCCGGGTCCATCACCTTGGCCTGCGCCAGCAATTGCAGCGACAGGTCGTAGTCCCCCCGGGGCCGCACCAGCTTGAACACCCGGCGCGTGGACTCAATGTTGTGGTTCAGCACATCCGGCCTGGCCTCGACCACCACGCGAAGAGCAGCCCATGACCCGGCAAAGTCCGGTATCAACACTTCCACCTTGCAGCCGGGCGACTGCTGGCGAATCCGGTTAATGCAGGCGGCGAAAATGGAAGCGCCGCCGTCGGCCAAGTCGTCCCGGTTGACCGACGTAATCACGCAGTATTGCAGCCCCATCATCTTGACCGTTTCGGCCAGCCGGACCGGCTCCAGCAGGTCCAACCCCTCTGGGCGGCCGGTGGTCACCGCGCAGTAACGGCAGGCCCGGGTGCAAATGTCCCCCAGAATCATAAATGTGGCAGCGCTCCGTTCCCAGCACTCCCCGATGTTGGGACAGCGGGCTTCCTCACAAACCGTGTGCAGCCGGTGTCCCCGCATCAGTTGCTTCAGCTCCATGTAGCGAGGGCCGCCCGGCATCTTCACCTTCAACCATTCGGGCAGCCGGGGGCGCAGGGCGGCGCCTTCCGTCCCGGCGGCTGAGGTCGGGGTTGGGGCCAAGCGGCGATTCTGGGCATCGGGGATCTGGTCGTTGGTCGGACGGTCTGACACGAAACTCCTTGGGGGATGCCACCGCTGGAGATCAGAGCAGTTGGACTACTCGCGGCATCACGCGGCATTTTTCCGAGGTTATGATTGAGTCTATCTCGGCGACGGCCTGCTCCAATTGCCCGTGCCGGTTCACCACCCGATAATCGAAAAGACTGACCTGCGCCAGTTCTTCCCGGGCAGCCGCCAGCCGAAGCTCCAGGTCATCGGAAGGGTTGCTGCCGCGGTCTGTTAGACGCCGGCGCAAGTCATCCAGCGACTCCGGCACGATGAAAATTCCCACCGCCTCCGGGGCCACCGCCTTGACCGACGCCACGCCCTGGACGTCAATTCTCAGTATAACGTCCTTCCCGTCCTTCAGCGCCTTGCGCACCTGGGCGCGGGGGGTCCCGTACCAACGCCCGTACACCTCGGCGGTCTCCAGGAACTCGTCCCGCTCCCGCATTTTCAGGAAGGTATCGGTATCCAGGAAAACGTGGTCCACCCCATCGCGCTCCCCGGGCCGGGGCGGTCGCGTGGTGGCCGTGATTACGAAGTGCCAAGGACGGTCCAACTGCCGCAGGCCGGACAGCGCGGCGTCCTTGCCCACGCCCGACGGACCGGAAAGAACCACCAGGATGGGCGGGGCCGGGCTGGCTTCTGGAATATCCTGCAACTGACCGCCTTTGAGATTGCCTGGAAAGGATTGTTAAAAGATTCGAGACTGCGGCGCTCGTTACCGCTTCTTGTCGCCGCCCCGGAACCCCCGGGTCAATAACTTCTTGGCGTCCAGCGCCCTGCGTCCTAGGAACATCTCGCCCATGCTCTCGGCAAAAGTGGGCAACTCTCGGTGGGGGCTGTACCCTCGTGACTCCAGGGTCACCGCCCCGGCCATCCATTTTGCCCTGGCCTCGTTGGCCTCCTCGAAAACGGCCTTCACCGCATCCGCATCAGGGCCTTCCTCGACGTCGAGGACTTGCCGCACAGCATGGAGTTCCCGGATAAAGGAGTCAATCCACGCGACGATGGGCTTGGCGTTGGTGACGCAGATGTCCCGGTGCATTATTGCGTCGCCGGCAGCCAGGCGGGTCGTGTCCCGATATCCCGACGCAGCCAGTTGGGCGATGTCCGCCCAGTTGGTGCTCTTGGACGTGCAGCCGATTAGCGCAGTGGACAGCAAGAAGGGCAGGTGGCTGGCCGCCGCGACGAAGCTGTCGTGCTCCTCGGTGCCGATGAAGTAGGGCTTGGCGCCGATGGCTTCGACCAGGGTGGTCACGTCGCCCACCGATCCCTCGCCGGCGCGGGGGCTGGGCACGATACAATAGACCCGCCCGGAGAACAGGTCGGCCTCCGCCGCCTCCGGCCCCGGGGTCTCTTTGCCGGCCATGGGATGACCGCCCACGAAGTCAACGTGTTCCGGCAGGTATTCGTCGGCCCACTGCAACACCACACCCTTGGAACTGCCAACATCGGTCAAAACACAGCCCTCTTGCAGCCCCTCGCCAATGACCTCGAACAAGTCTTTCATGGCCATTACCGGAGTTGCCATAATCACGATGTCCGCGTTTTCAACGGCGGTGAACAGGCGGTGTTCCACCTTGTCGAACGCCCCCATTTTGAGAGCGGTGGTGCGGGCCTGGTGCTCCGCGTCGGTGCCCACCACTTCCAGGTCTTTCAGGGCCGACTGCCGCAATGCCAACCCCAGCGACGTTCCGATGAGGCCCGTACCAATGATAGTTATTTTTGGCATTGCATCCTCCCGAAGCCGATTTCCCGCAGTCCGTCATTCCCAGCCCGGCCGCATACGTCAATCTTACACCAAAGCCATTCCACGGGAAACCGCCTGCGGGACAAGGTAACTGTTCAGGGTTGAGGGGAGCGGAGTGGCTGATGGCGGAATATGGGGGTTAGGTTACGTTGGGGGATTCATCCCCCAAACCCCCTGAAAAAAGTGGCAGTTGGCTGAAACCAGTTCATCTCACCAAGTCTGAACTGTTACGCGACAAGGCCCGGACAATCGCAAGTCCTATTCAACCCGTTCGTCCTGAGGTTTTCGAAGGACTCCCTTAATTTGACAAACCGACCGCCCAGGGCTTACGTTACCCCCTGTGGTTGCGGTGGGGTTTGTGACGGGATTCAATGCCATCCCAAGTCAAGAACTGCCGCCGAGGCCGCTAATGGAAACCTCCAACGACGCTCCAACTGCTCCCACCCAACCTCTTCCGGCAACTCCGGCCTCCAACGTGCAGACGGACTTGCCCGAAGACAACCGCTCCTACATCACCGTCAACTCCCTGTGGAAGGTGTTCGGCAAGAACGCCGCACAGGTGAACGCCCCGGAAAACGAAGGCAAGGACAAGTCCCGGATTCTGGCCGACTTGGGCTGCGTGGTCGCGTTGCAGGACGTGAACTTTGAAGTCGCCCGAGGCGAGACCTTTGTGGTTATGGGGCTGTCAGGAAGCGGCAAGTCAACGTTGGTGCGCTGTCTCATCCGGCTGGTGGAACCCACGTCGGGCGAGATTGTCATTGAAGGTGACGACATCACCGGTATGTCCGACAAGGAACTGATCGACTTCCGCCGCCGCAAAATTGCGATGGTGTTCCAGCACTACGGGCTGATGCCCCACCGCACGGTCATGGACAACGCGGCCTGGGGCCTGGAAACCCAGGGCGTCGACCGGGAAACCCGTTACCGGCGGGTCCAGGAAGTACTGGACCTGGTGGGACTGTCCGGCTGGGAACATTCCTACCCCCGGCAGCTTTCGGGCGGTATGCAGCAACGGGTCGGCCTCGCTCGCGCCCTGGTCGTGGATACCGACATCTTGTTGATGGACGAGCCTTTCAGCGGCCTGGATCCGCTGATTCGCCGCCAAATGCAGGACGAGCTGCTGCGGCTCCAGACCGAACTGCGCAAGACCATCATTTTCATTACCCACGACCTCAACGAGGCCCTCAAGCTGGGCGACCGCATCGCCATCATGCACGACGGCCAGGTCGCCCAAATCGGTTCTCCCGAGGACATTGTGCTCCGTCCAGAGGACGAATACGTGGGCGACTTCACCCAGGACGTGCGGCTGGAGAGCATCCTCACCGCCAGCCGGGTCATGGTCGCACCCAAAGCCACCATAATGGGGCATCAGGGTCCCCGCGCCGCCCTGCACACCATCGGCCAGAGCGACGGCGACGCTGCCTGGGTCGTGGACATGAAGGAACGCTACATCGGCCTGCTGTCCATTACCAACGCCCAGCAGGCCCTCCGCGGCGGCGTCAAGCGGCTGGACCAGGCTTGGGAACACGTCAACCGGGACTACCAGGCGGTCTCTCCGGACACCACTTTCGACCAATTGATTCCCCAGGCTATGGGCAGCGACTACCCCATCCCGGTGGTCAACGCCGACAACGTTCTGGTCGGAGAGGTCCACCGCAGCGCGCTGGCCGAGGCCATCGCCGAAACCTCCACCGCCGACCCCAATTCCTCCGACGCGGCCCAAAGTGAAGGATAAGCCAGGCAATACCGCTGGATAACTCAAGATTGGTCACGACGCCCAAGGCCGGGCCATACTTCCGCCCCGTAGCGGGCGCTTGATTAACGCAACATCAACGACAAACACCATCGCCCAAAGGAGTCTTGAAATGGCTGCGATAACCGGCGCCGACAGCGAGAATCAAGCGTCCCAACCCATCCAACCCGAGGCCAGGCCAGAGAGCCAGGTCAGCCCGGGCGCGCTCCTTTACCGCTACCGCTGGCTCGCCGGGGCCGCCGTCATCGGGATAGTGCTGGGGGTCAGCCTCATGGCTTGGGGACCGGAAATGGACTTCCCCACCACCGTATCCAGAACGCAGGTCCCCACCGAAGGCGGTAACTCCATAACGCTGGAAAAGACGGTCCGACAGGTTACGGGCAACGCCATCGACATCGGAGTCGATTGGATTACCAGCGAAGCGAGTTGGCTGTTCAACGGGTTGAGCACCACCGTGACCTACGCCCTGCTCTACATCGAAAAAGGGTTGAAGTGGGTCCCCTGGCCGGTGATGATTGTCGGCATGGCGCTGGTATCTTTCGCCGTCGGACGCTGGCTGTTGATGTCGTTTACCACGGTTGCCCTAATATACATCGGCGCTATGGGCTTATGGGCCAACACCATTGACACCATTGCCTTGATGGTCGTCGCGGTGGCGTTGTCGGTCGCCATTGGCCTGCCCTTGGGCGTAATCGGTGCGCGGAACAGCACTATGGACAACCTGATGCGCCCCATCCTCGACGCCATGCAGACCATGCCCAGCTTCGTTTACCTACTGCCGGGAATCTTGTTTTTCGGTCTGGGCAAGCCCGCGGGAATCTTCGCCACAATTATCTACGCCGTGCCTCCGGTCATCCGCCTCACCAGCCTGGGCATCCGGCAGGTGTCGCCGGACACCGTAGAAGCCGCCCGGTCCTTTGGCGCTTCGCCCTTCCAAATCCTGACCAAGGTCCAGGTCCCCATGGCTCTGCCCACCATCATGGCCGGCATCAACCAGACCACCATGATGGCGCTGGCCATGGTGACCATTGCCAGCATGGTTGCCGCAGGAGGGTTGGGCGACAACGTGCTGCGGGCGTTGCAGAAGAACCAGCCCGGCAACGGCGCCATCGCCGGCGTGGCCATTGTACTGTTGGCCATCGTCATTGACCGCCTGACCCAAGCCGTCGCCCGCAGCCGCCAGGAATCCCTGAACGCCTAGCATTGGCCGCCGTCGCGCCTTGCCATTGAAAACCCATCCGTGTCAAACCCGGTCGCCCTGGAAACATCCGGGAATTGTCTTGTATGCGCCCAAGGCGACGGGGGTTCCCCGGCATGAGCGGCAAACGGCATTTCGCCACAACGGGTTCTTGGCCACGGCAAGGTCTCAGAAATAGAAATCGTTATCCCTAGTTATGTAAATAACGTATTTCGCAGTTTGACAGTGGCAATTATCACTGATATAAATAGTGCGCCCGTTTTCCAATGGCCGGGGGCGCCCGGCTATACAGCACCAAGAGGGAGGGACTGATTTTGTTAACAAAGTGGAGATTACCCATCGTTGCTATGGCGCTGGTGGCGGTTTTCGCCTTGGTTGCCTGCTCAACTGCTGAGCCGCAAATCGTCGAAGTGACCAAGGTTGTTGAAGTTCAGGTTGACCGGGAGGTTGAAGTTACCAAGATCGTTGAACAGGTTGTCGACCGGCCAGTTGAAGTCACTAAGATCGTTGAACAGCAAGTCGAAGTGACCAAAATGGTCGAAGTCGAAAAGGTGGTGGACCGCCCGGTCGAGGTCACCAAGATTGTAGAAGTGATGGCGCCCGAAGGCCCCAAACAGACCATCATCTTCGGCGACCTGAACTGGTCCAGCGCGTTGGTCCAGAACCGCATCGCCCAATACCTGGTTGAGAAGGGTTACGGCTACCCCACTGAAGTCAAGCTGGGTGCCACTCTGCCCTTGTTTCAGGGCCTCAAACGCGGCGACACTCACGTAACCATGGAAATCTGGCTGCCCAATCAGGACGAGGCTTGGGAGGCTGCCCGGTCCGAAGGCGCCGTGCTGTCCGTCGGCAAGAGCCTGGGGCAGGATTGGCAGTCGTCTTTCGTCATCCCCGCCTACCTCCAGGAGCAGTACCCAGAGCTGGACAGCGTGGAAGACCTGAAGGACCAACAATACAAGGACCTGTTCAAGACCACCGAGACCGGCGACAAGGCCCGCCTGGTTTCCTGCGTCATCGGTTGGGCTTGCGAGGAAGTCAACGCCAAGCAAGTCGAGGGTTACGGCTTGAGCGACCACGTTGAAATCATCAACCCCGGCGACGGCTCTGCCCTCAACGCCGACCTGTACGGCGCCTACGAGCGGCAGGAACCTTGGCTGGGTTACCAGTGGGGCACTAACGACCCGGCCCTGAAGCTCGACCTGGTCCGCTTGGAAGAGCCGCCTTACAGCGACCTTTGCTGGTTCACCACCAAGGCTTGCGCCTACGAAGACGCGACCATCCTCATTGCGGTGAACCCGGACCTGCCCGCCGCCGCTCCCGATGTCATTGAAATGCTGCGGAAGTGGGACTTCAACATTGACATCTACAAGGCTGTCGTCCGCTGGCGGGACGGCAACCAGGACGCCACCGACAACGACACCGCTCTTTGGTGGCTCAACAGCAACGCCGACGTTTGGGGCGGTTGGGTGACCCCTGAAGCGGCCGCCGCGATCAACGCCGCGCTGGGCAACAGCGAAATCCCCGACGGTTGGCCCGAGGAATAATCTTCCGCCAACCGGCTTCAGAGTGCCTTTAGAGGGCGGCCCCTGACGGGGCCGCCCTCGTTCATTGTCCGTAACTGTTCAGGGTTGAGGGGAGCGGAGTGGCTGATGGCGGAATATGTGGATTGGGTTACGTTGGGGGATTCATCCCCCAAACCCCCTGAAAAAAGTGCAGTTGGCTGAAACCAATTCATCTCACCAAGTCTGAACTGTTACCATTGTCCCGGTCTGCTTCAATTTCTCGGCCCGGCAGAATATAATACCGGCGCGCTTCCGCAGTTATCTCCGAGGCATTAGTTCCCACCTTCATTTCTCCACCATGAGGTTCGCCATGACCATGCCCGCGCCCATTTCCGACGCCACGCTGGAAACCCTCCGGCAGATTCCCACCCAAACCTTGATCGACGCCCTGTGGGTCAAGAACTGGCCCATGAGCATGATTGAAGGCGCGCTGCCCCTTCAGCCGGGCCAGAGCATGGCGGGACGGGCGGTAACGCTGCGGTTCGTCCCCCACCGGCCAGACCTGGCCCAGGACAAGCCCAAGGGAGACCAATCGGCGGAGTATGTGGCCTTTGAGCTGTGCGGCCCCGGCGAGGTGCTGGTCATAGACGCGATGGGCTGGCAGTACAGTTCCATCGGCGGCGACATCAAGTTTTTCCGGCTCTACCAGCGGCAGGTCGGCGGGCTGGTCACCGACGGAGCGGTACGGGACAGCAACTCGCTGAAGGAGTACGGGTTCCCGGTCTACTCGGCGTCCCGGACGGCCAAGCAGGGGCCTGCCGAGTTCTGGCCCTGGCAGGTCAACGACGCCATTCAGTGCGGCGGCGTGTTGGTCCGCCCCGGCGACGCCATCGTCGGCGACGACGACGGGGTGGTCGTAGTCCCCCGCGCCGTGGTGGACGAAGTAATCGAAATCGCCCACCAGCGGGAAGAAGTCGAAGAAGTAATCAAGGCCCAACTGGCCGAGGAGCAATGCTCCCCCGGAAAGTATTACCCCTTCAACGACCTGACCTGGGAACTGTTTGAGCGCAAGACCGGCAGAAAGCCTGTCCGCTAACCCCGCGAGACAGGCCGTTCGTCCTGAGGTTCTTGAGAGTATGCACTGTCCGGCGCTCTCCGTTTGACGCTCCCCTGCCGCTGGGCTACACTCACGCTGGACCAGTTACGTCGGGCGCCGGCGCTTCCGGCCCCCAGCCGGCTGCCGACAATCACCCCCAAATCCGCACCATCAAGGAGGACAAAGTGGCTCGAATTCCAGTAGCGACCAGAGACACGGTACCCGCCAACCAGCAGGACACCTTCGACGAGTTGTTCGGCGGCGGCGCGGCTCCCCAGTACGGCCCCGGTTCCGTATTGGCCCACGTTCCCGAGCTGTCCAAGCGGGCGACGGCCCTTAACCAGTACCTGCGCAACGACTCCAGCCTGACCCTGAAAATCCAGGAATTCACCATGCTGGTAACTGCCCGGGAAATGGACTGCCAGCACATTTGGAACGCCCACGCCGCTTCCGCCAGGGAAGCGGGAATGAGCGACGACATCGTTGACGACCTGCGCGACGGCAACGAGTTGGAGAACTTGGGCGAGGATGAAGAGGCGGCGGTCAACTACGCCCGGGCCATGATTCGCGACCACTACGCCAGCCGCGGAGCCTATCAGGCCGCCCTGGAACAGTTCGGCAAGCAGGGGCTTATCGAGCTGACCATGCTCATCGGCAACTACAGCATGATTGCCCTGGCCATCAACGGCTTCGACACCGACTTGCTCCCCGAACGCGACGAGCCGCTGCTCTCGGTCTAGCCGCACCGACCCAGCGCCCCGCCGGATAGGGGAGCAGCGTTAAGGCGAGTTACCTTGCGCCTTGCCCCGACCGGCAAGAAAGCCACCTTGACCGAAAACTCCGGCCCTTGCCAGCGGCCGGAGTTTTACGTACTCGATCCTGTCAGCAACCCGCCGAAACTACAATGCCGCCGTCTTCCGGTAAACTTGCAGGCGATGGCGGCAACTGTCCACGATGTAGATGCAGCCCTCACCGTCCAGCTTGACCGCGGTCGGCCCCCACAGCAGCTTTTCCACATTGGCCGACTCTTCCCGGTCTTGCTCCGTCGCGGGCGCTATGGCCGGCTCCAAGTTGGCCGCCCGACGCGCCGCTCCCTCTTCCGGGTTGGCCGCGAAGTAGTCGGCGGCCCAACTGGAGTCTTCCGAGTCTCCCCGGATCACCGCCGCGATTTCCCCCTCCGGGGTCAGCGCCAAGACTCGCTCATTGCCCCAGTCGGCGACGTACAGCAGGCCGTCGTCGTCCACGGCCAGAGCGGCGGGCCGGAGAAACGGTCCCGCACCGGGAGCGCCCCATTGCGCCAGAAACCCTCCCTCCGGGTCAAATTTCTGCACCCGGTCGTTACGCCAGTCCGCCACGTACACGCTGCCCTCCCGGTCCAATGCCAGTCCCCAGGGCATATTGAACTGGCCCGGCCCGTTACCGAAACTGCCCCACGCCGCCAGGAACTTGCCGTCCCTGGTGAACTTCTGGACCCGGTGGTTCAGGCTGTCAGCTATGTATAGGTCGTCACTGCCGTCAAAGGCCAGGTATGACGGCCGGTTCAACTCGCCATTTTGGTCCCCGGCGACCCCCCATTTGTGCAGGAACTCGCCCTCGGCGTTGAAAACCGACACATGGTTCAGCGCCTCGTCAGCGACGTAAAGCAACCCCTGGGAATCGAAAGCCAGCGAGCTGGGCCACCAGAGCTGGCCGTCGGCAGTTCCGCCGGCGCTGAACTCGCCCAGGTATTCCTGGCCGGCGGTGCAGATGGTCACCCGCTTGTAGGGCAAGCGGATTCCCACCTCCGGCCCGGCCCGATTCAGGACGTAAAGCTCCCCGGATGGAGCAATTGCCAGGTCTATGGGGTTGTTGAACCCCCGGCCCTGGTTGGCCATGAACCCAATGGTGTGGCTGTATGCGAAGGTGAACTCCGTGGATATGGCGTCAACCGGCATGGCATTTCTCCGTCAGGCCTGCTGGGTCAGGCCAACTGGTACTCGCGGGTTGCGGTGATGAGCTGCAACATCTCCCCCACGCGCTGCTCGGCGCAGCTCAGCGAGTCGGGCCGGTCGAAGCGCAACTCTCCCAGACGGGCGGCGTACTTTACCAAGCTGTCCCGGGACTGTTTGGATATATCAAACTGCCCCATGCCATTCAGGCAAACGTCCACGAACCTATCCGGGGTCAGGACGGGCCCGGAGTCCCGCAGGCGTTCAAGGATGCTTCTGACGCCGGGTTGGCTGACGTCGCCGATTTCCAGCCCGGCGGCGTTGACCCGCTCCACCAAGTTGCCCGTGTCAATCCACTCCCGGCCCGTGTGCCATCCCTCAACCGTCGGCGGGTTCAGGATTTCCTGACCCATGAAGTTGACGTCCATCGCCAGGTTGACGATGCTCCACTCCGGGAAACGGTGACTGCCGGCCAGCCTGGCCGTACCGGCCACCAGTTCCGCCGGGCTTTTCACCCGGGCCAGACGCGCCTCCGGCGACCGGAAGAAGCCGGAAAGGAACAGGCTCCGCAGCACCGCGCCAATATCCCCGCCAGTCCGTAGAAATTCGTCGGCCAGCGCCTGAATGTGCGCTTCGTCGGGCTGGTCGGCTACGAAGAATTGATGCAGCCGGCTGGCCACGAACCAGGCGGTTGCGGGCTGGCGACAAACGATCTCAATGATGTCCTCGCCGTTGAACCGCCCCGTCTCACCCAGGAAAGTCTTGTCCGTGTCGTCGTGGTCGGCGGGCAGGTAGCGGAACTGCCAATCCAGCCGTCCGTGGGGCCAGATGGAGTCCCGCGATGCGCGGATGCTCATGTAGTCGGCGTTGTTGATGGTCCACCCGGTAAACGCCCGCGCGCAGTTTTTCACGTCGTCCTCGGAGTAGTTGCCAATGCCCATTGAGAACAGCTCCAACAACTCCCGACCGTAGTTTTCGTTGGGCGCCCCGTTGTGGTTGTCCTTATTGTCCAGCCAGAAAATCATCGCCGGGTCCCGGGACAGTTCCAGCAGAAGCGTCCGAAAGCTGCCCAGTCCGTGGCGGCGGAAGGTGTTGGTCTGGTTGACGACCGCCTTGGCGTGGTTGAGCTTCCCGTAGGCCGTGGCGAACAACCCGTGCCAGAACAAGGCGATTTTCTCTTGCAACGGGGCGTTGGTGTTGATGATGCGGTACAGCCAGTACGATTGAGAGCTTTCAATAAGCATCAGGCTGTTCTGGTCAACGTGGTACCGCCGGATTACGTCCTCGTCAATAAGCGCGGCCTGCTCCGGGCGCAGCAGTTCGTCCACCGTCGCCTCGTACCCATTGGCGCAGTATTGGTCCAGTTCTTCCCGCGTTGCGCCGAACCCGGCCCGCCGCAACAGGTGGGCCATCAACGACAAGTCTTCCTTAGCGGGCGTCGAAAGCATTTGTTGAGACATCGCAACCTCGGTGAGGGGAGTTTGTATTTGGAGCGCCGGGACGGTTCGAGTATACACGCATTGCCCCCGAAAGTCCGTTGGGCGTTCCCCTGCGTAGGGTATTATACTAGCCCGACATTTTACTGCCGATGCGATGGGACCGGACCAGGAGCAAACATGGACTACCGCGCCCTTCGGAAATTCCCCGTCAACTCCTCTCCCGTTGGCCGGCGCTGCCGGTACGCGGCCCCAAGGTTTTTGCCCTGGCTGGCGCTGTGCCTGGCCTTCTCGGTAGCCGCGGCAGCCTGCTCCGGGTCGGGTTCCGGCAGGTCAGAGGAGGGTGGCAACCCCTACGGCGACCTGGCCCTGACGATGTACACCGGAGCCGGCATAGTGGGGGGCGACGAGTTGGCGCTTTCCGACCTGGAGGGGCAACCGGTGGTGTTGAACTTTTGGGCCGGGCTGTGCCCACCCTGCCGGGCGGAAATGCCGGACTTGCAGGAATTTCACGAGGAGTTTGAGGGGCGCGCCCTGCTGGTTGGGGTGGATGTGGGCCAGTTCACCATGCTGGGTGGCGAGCCCGAAGCCCGCGCCCTTCTCGACAGCCTGAACATCACCTACCCGACCGGCTTCACCGGAGACCGGGAAATTATGAAGAAATACTCTGTCGTCACCATGCCAACCACTGTGTTCATTACTCCCCAAGGCGAGGTCTTCCGCAAGTGGTCCGGCGTGTTAGACCAGACGACCCTTACCGAAATCACCAATGAAATGCTGGCCCAATAGTCCCGGCGCTTCCAGCCGGTTGTGCTGACGTTCTTGGACGTTCTTGAAGGAGCGGAGAAATCGGGTCATAAAATCGGCGCATCGTTTGGTATCCCTCTCGTTGGCACTGCGCTCAAATTCGCCGGGGTTTTGGGACGGACCCTGAGGACAATGGGGAAGGTAGGCGAAAAGGCTGAGAATATACGACAAAAGGCGACATTTGATGACATTTGAGCGTGGAGCCGGAGTTTTTTGTCGCAGATTGTCGTGTAAATGTCCGCTGATGTCGCGGAAATGTCGCGTTTTATCACTGTTTTGTCACCCCTGAAACGCCGGGGAACCGGCCTGGGGATTTTGAGCAGGATAGTTTTTCTGTCCCATTTTATCCCAATCTGTCCCATTTGCGCCAGAAGTGCGATTGCCCAGGGAAAACTCCTGAGACAGCCAACCCCACGCGATATATGGTATCGGGGAGATGCCGGAGTTGGAAAGGGGCAAGTGTCAGGTTATGGGAAAACAATCATAACGCGATGGCCCAGCTTGAAGAAGTCCCGGCGTTGCCACATCGGGTTGGCCCGCCTAAAATGCCCTGAAGAAACCACCGACTGGCAACGACCCGATACAACATTCCGATGCAACGTTGCGATAAGGAGACCGGATGACCGCACCAGCTATTACCTTCGGATGCAACCTGGGAGTGGAAGACTATTGGGACGTGGCCGAATTTGCCCGCAAAGCCGAGGAGCTGGGGTTCGACCGCATCACCACCGGCGAGCACGTTATGGACGGCAACCCGCCACGGCCGACGCTGCTGACCCTTCCCGCCATGGCGGCCGCAGCCGGCGCCACCCGTAACCTGCGGGTAATGACCGGCATCGTCATCGCCCCGTTGTACCATCCGGTGATGCTGGCCAAGCTCGTGACCACCGTGGACCGGGTTTCCAACGGCCGCCTTGACTTCGGCATCGGAATCAGCGGCCAACGGGGCACCGGGATCGAGTTCGACGCCCTGGAAATTCCGGCTACCACCCGGGGCCGCCGCACCGACGAAATGCTGGCCGTGATGAAGCGGTTGTGGACCGAAGAGCACGTTTCGCACCATGGCCGGTTCTTCAACTTTGACGATGTTACCCTGCTGCCCCGCCCGGCGCAGGAGCCCCATCCGCCAATATGGATTGCCGGCCGTAGCGACGCCGCCATGGAACGGGCCGCGCTGCGGGCCGACGGCTGGTATCCTTACCTGTTCACCGTGCGCCGGCTCAAGGCTACCAACGAGGCGATTCAACGCCTCGCCGACGACGCCGGACGGGACCTGTCCGGGTTCCACTGGGGCCTGAACCAGCCCACGGCCATCGCCGAGGACGGCAGCGAAGCAATGGCCTCGGCGGTAGCTCACGTCGGACAGCGTTACGTCACGCCAGAGCGCAGCGCCGAAGACATTGCCCAAGCCCTTTGCGTCACCGGTACGCCGGTGCAGTGCGTCCGGGCGGTGCAAGACCGGATTGATGCCGGTGTCCGGGACTTCAACTTCGGCTTCTTGTCCGGCGACCCCCAGGCTTGCTTCCAACAGATGGAGCTTTTCGCCACGAAAGTTATGCCCGCCTTCCGCGGCTGAGGGCGCCGGGCGGTGGTGTAGCAATGCCCAGCGTTTCCGTGAGCAATTTTGTCCCCGGGGACCCCGCCCGGGTTTTTGAGCACGTCACGGGCTACCCCATTGAGGGCAGCCCCGACGCAGCCGCCTTGGAGGGCAAGTATGGGCGGTTGTTGGAACGCAGCAACAATGTGTTCACCTTCCTGGAAAACGTCGGCGGCGGCACCCGCTGGGAATGCACTTTCGATCCTCCCGAGTGGCGCGCTATGCGGGCCACCGATTCAACCTGGTCCAACCGTTACGACCATTTTGGACTTGGGCCCGGCGGCACGGTTTGGACCATAACCTGGGAGTTGAAAGCCCGGGGCCTGTCGGCAATTATCCAACAGATAACCTTCCGTTTGCAGTCGAAACGCCGGATTTACGCTGAAATTGTCGCCCCGGTCATCGCCCATTTCCAAGGACGGGGGCAGGCGTGAAGTTCACCGGTCCGTCCAATACTTTTCCTTCCCGCATCCACTGGGGAAGGCTCTGGGGCGTTATCCCCCCGTACGTCCTGGGGGCTTCGAAGGACTTGCCTTTTTATCACAATTTGACTTTGCCGCCGCCAGCGCATAGGCTTCCAAGTGAACATGCAGAGGAGCTATTGAATGGACCACAATTTCAAGGAACTTGACGTCATCCGCGCCGGCGCCTCCAACGGCGACCGGACCATCCTTCGGATCGTTCCCCACCACGCGCCGGTCATCCACGCCATATCCGTCCCCCGCGCCGGATTCTCCTACACCGGCCCCACTTGGGCTTATGTTTTTGAAAACGAGGGCCTGACCCTCATCGACTCCGGAGAGTTCGGTTCCTTTCACGAATTGGACGAAGGACTCAGCCAAGCCGGGTTCCGCGCCGCCGATATCCAGCGCGTCATCATCACCCACGGACACGAGGACCACGACGGATCAGTCGCCGAATTGGTGGACGCCACCGGGGCCGAGGTCTGGGCCCACGAAATCTACTACCACCTCCAGGAATATGACCCCAGGACCATCTTCCGGTGGGCCGCTTCCCCTCTGCAGGAGGAGTTTGGCCGCCTCTCCGACTCCTACGATGCCTTCCCCCAGCAGTCGGAGCAGCGGGACAACTACATCCACGCCCGCCAGAGCCTGACCATCGACCATCCAATCCGTCCCGGGGAACAGCTGGGCCAAATGACCCTGCTCCACGCCCCCGGACACTCCCCGGATGAGCTGTGCATGAAGCTTGGCGACGTTGTGTTCACTGGCGACCACGTCCTGCCGGAAATCTCGCCTCACCCCACCATGAAAGCGGTCTTCCCGCCCGCAGTCAGGGGCCGGCTCCCCCAGGAATACCAGGACGAGTCCGATTGGTACGGTCTGGCTACTTACCTCAAGTCCCTCAAGATCGTCTCCGACATGGGCGGCGGCACTCAGGTCTTGCCTGCCCACCGCTACTTCAACCGGGACAAGTTCAACTTCATCAACGCCCTCCGCGCCCGCGACATCATTGAACACCACGGCGAGCGTCTGGAAAGCGTCCTGGAAGCCATCGGTTCTCAGCCCGTCGGCCTGGAAGACCTGACCCGCAGGATCTTCTCCCACCGCACTCTGGAAGGGACCAACCTCCGCGCCGCCATGGCCGAGACTGTCGCCCACGTTGAACTTCTGGAGGACGCTGGAGACCTGGAAGTTTCCGACAACCCCGATATCCGCGGCACCGGAAGCGAAAACTACCGGCAGTTCATCCACGAGTTGGTCGGGTAGAACCTGCCCCTCGACCAAAACCAGGGCCCATAAGAGTCGGCCCCAACGATGACGCACTGTCCTGTTGGGGCCGGTGTTGGGCCAGGAAAGTAGCCGGTTCGGGGTTACTCCGGATTAGATCAGCTGTGCAGGCGTGAAAATGCCTTCCATATCCGCCTCGGTGGCCCGGTCCTGGGGCTCCACGCCCAACTCCGTCTCCATGAACCAGTAGACCTGCTTCAGGTGATGGGTGCTGTGGCTCAGGATAATGTTGAGCAACTCCAGTACCGTCACCTCCCCGCCGTAGTGGGCCGGGACAACCCGCTCGAAACCTTCGGTGTTTCCGCTGTTGAGGAACCGAGCCACGTCGGCCCGCACTCCTTCCCCATAAGCGGTTATCTGGTCGGCGGTCATCACGTCCGCCACGCGTTCCCGGCAGGCGCGCATATCGTCGGTGCTCATGCTGCCGTGTTCGTGGCTGCGCCAAGCCAGTTCCGGGAAGGAAATGATGTGTACGATCGTGTCCCGGATCCGCTCGGGGCGCCACGGAACTTCAATCAAAAGCTGCTCCGACGACAACTGCCTCGCGGCCCGCATGGTGGCGGCCAGAATTTTGTCGTACTTTTCCGCCATCCAGGCGGTCCGGCTGCCGTGGTCCGGGGTTGTCTTCAGGTCCAGGGCGGGGATCAGCTTCTTGGGGTAGTAGCCGATAATGACCTCCGACCCGTCAATTATGGTGACCGGGGCGGCCTTGATGCCCCGACTCTCCAGGTCAATGCGGGCGGGTTCATCGGTGGCCAGATCGTGGTGCTCAAACTGAACACCGTTCGACGTGAGGAACTCCTCCAACGTCCGGCAACTGAATCAACCAGGGTTGGTGTAAACGTGAACTTCCATAGCATCCTCCAAGGTAACGTTTGATTCGTCAGTACCAGCCCCGGCCCGTTGGCCGGGAAGCGTTGATGCTCCGCCCCATGATACGGCATAACCCCAAATTCTGCATTATTCTTCTCGACGCCACTGCCGTACCTCATCCTTAATCCGGCGCAGATTATCCCGATTGTACACGGCGAATTTGCAGCCTACCGGCCGGTTCGCCGGGGCACAGCTGCGGTGGTGGGAGGCCCCAGGAACAGGAATAGGAGCGAACCCGCGAAACTAACGGACGCTATCACCAGGAAGGGCAGGACGTAGCTGCCATTGCGGTCGAACATATACCCGGCAAACAACGGCGCGGCCAGCAGCAGCACGTTCATCGGCACCATGGAAACCCCGGTGATGCTGGCAAAGGCGCGACGTCCAAAGTAAACGCCCCTGATGGCCGTGGTCATGGGATTGCGGCCGCCGAACCCAATTCCCATCAAGGTCGCAAACACCAACGCGCCGCCCAGAGAATGGGCCCCCAGCAGAACCGCGACCGCAACGGATTGCAGGGCAGAAAAGCCGAAAATTCCCATGCGAATCGGAATCCGGTCTCCCAGGTAGCCCCCTACCGGCGTGAACACCGCGCCGACGGCCGTGATGACCGCAACAACCCAACCAACGGTTTGCAGGGGTAACCCGCGGTCGGTGAGCATTGGCCCCAAGTGGACCATGATTGACACAATAACCGTAGATGAACAGGCGTGTCCCCAGGTAATTAGCCAGAAGTTTTTGGTCCGGACTGCTTCCTGCCAGGTGTATCCAGGGTCTACGGCAGTTCCGGGCTCCCGGTTGGCGGACGGGGTGCGGGTTTCGCTGCCAGAGATTCCGTCGGGGGTCTCGCCGTAGTCTTCGGGACGGTTCCGTACAAACCGCGACAAGGGTAAAGCCAGGACCATGATGATGACCCCCAACCCGGTGGCGGTCATACGCCATCCCGGCCGTCCGAGTCCGTCGGGGTCAATCGCCCAAGCCAGAGCCGGCACCAGCACCACGCTACCCAGGGAAAACCCCTCCATCGCTACCGCCATGGCGGTTGACCGCCGTCTCAGGAACCAACTGTTCAACACGGTCATCATGGGCATCCAGGTGCCCAGCCCAGCGCCCAAGCTCATTACCACGAACGCCAGGTAAAACTGCCAGAGATTATGGACCCGGCCCAGCAGGATGAATCCTATCCCCAGGATAACCATGCCGATAAGCACCATCCGCCGGGCGCCCAGCTTGTCAATCAGGAAGCCGCTGCCAGGGCCGGTGATGGAGCCTTCGACGCGGGTCAGCGAGAAGGCCAGAGACAATTGGGACCGGCTCCACCCAAAGGTTTGTTCCAGCACCACGAACCAGGCGGTCATCCCCTGAAAAAGCGGAACGGTGCCAATAACCATTACGACAGCGGCAAGTACACAAAGCCACCAGCCGTAAAACGGCTTGCGGGCGTTCCTGATTGGGTTGACCCGGCGCAGGTTTTCCCTCACGTTTGATTCACAAAGATATACCAATCATTGATCTTCATAACAGCTTACCACCATTCCTTGCAGGGTCTTTTAATTTTCTTGGGACGGGGTTACGTTGGGGGATTCATCCCCCAAACCCCCTGAGTTCAGGTGGGCCGGCAATGCAGCACTGAGCTTGCCGGGGGATTTACCGGGAATAATTAAATGACCCTGCCATTCCTTGATTGCGCCGATGCGAGCAAAGACCGCGGGCAGGTTCGGCGGCCACATTGCCAAGCCGGGCCAAGCCGGTGTTAATTGCAAGCATATCGTGTCCGGCCCCACGGTTCTCAGACCCGGTAAGGTGGGGTACAATTGGGCAATCGGAGCAGGGACAGCCGGTGTTCGGTTTCGACCCAGAGGATGATTCCGACCGGCAGCGCATTTCTGGCGGGAGGCAACACAATGCCCGTACCACAACGATACAATACCGGGTACAACGTAGGAGTCGGCGGGGCCGTGGTACATGACAACCGGCTGTTGCTGGTCAGGCGTTCCTCCCGGCGGGGCCGGGGAAACTGGCAGGTTCCCGGCGGATTCATCGAGCCGGACGAGACAATCGAGCAGGCTGTAATCCGGGAGGTTATGGAGGAAGCCGGCGTCAACACGGAAGTCCGCGGGGTGCTCGGGGTACGCAATCGTTATGACCCGGACGTGGACAACAGCTTATACATCGTCATGTTGCTGAGTCCGCTGGACGTTGACCCCAAGCCGGACAACCACGAGGTGGACCGGGCCGGGTTCTTCACGCTGGAAGAAATCAAGTCATTGGAACAGGTACCGGCCATTAACCTGGAAATCGCAGAACGCGCCCTCTCCCATGAGCAAAATATCCTCAACCCCAAGACCCTAACCCACAACTCCGGCGCAACTTACACCCTGTTTGTGGGGTAGCCACAGGGCGGAGCCCGTTACCGGGGGAACGCTTCCCGTACGCCGCCATCCACTGGAATCATGGCCCCGGTAGTGCGGGATGACCGCTCCGATGCCAGGAACATCACTGTTTCAGCCACATCTTCGGCCCGCACCTGGGTTTTCAACAAGGTGCGTTGGTGGTAGAAATTTTCCAGGTCGTCCACCGCTACCCCGTGGGCCGACGCCCGCTCCTGACGGACTTCATCCGACCACAAGCGGGAACCCTGGAAAATAGCGTCCGGGTTGACCACGTTGACCCTTATCCCGAACTGGCCGTTTTCCAGCGCCAAGACCCGAGCCAACTGGACCTCCGCCGCCTTGGAAACGCTGTAAGCGCCGAAATCGGCCCCCGGCGCGGGCACGTTCTTGGTCCCGATGAAAACAAGGCTGCCCCCTCCGCCCTGTTCCTTCATCAACCTGACCGCCTGAGCCGCCACCAGGAAGTGGCCGGTGGTGTTGACGTCCAGCGCCCGTTGCCATTGGGCCAGTGAAAGGCTGTCAATAGCCCCAACCGGAGCGATGCCGGCGTTGGACACCAGAATATCCAACCCGCCATAGGCCAACCGTACTTCCTGGAAAGCGCGGGCGACTTCTGATTCGGAAGCCACGTCCATAACCAGCGACACGCTCCGCCCCACTCCGTTGGCGGCGTTGATGGTGTCAGAGACCTCGCTGGCTCCTTCCCCATTGACGTCGCTAACCAGCACGTGGGCGCCTTCCGAAGCCAGCCGGAGAGCGATGGCCTTGCCGATGCCGCTGGCGGCCCCGGTGACCAGAGCGACTTTCCTGGCCAATTCTTTCTCCGGTGGAGCCAGAGTCAGCTTGTACAACTCCAATGGCCAGTACTCCGCATCGTATGCGTCCTGGGCGGTAAGAGAAGTGAACTCGCTGTTGGCCTGGGCCGAACCGATTACACTGATGGTGTGGTGGTAGATGTCCCCGGTAATAAGGGCCGCTTGCGCATCCTTCCCGGTAGTCCACATTCCAACGCCCGGCAGCAATATCACTCGAGGGCTGGGGTCCAGCATCGGGTGTTCCCCGGAGGTGTGGGACTGGTACCAAGCGGTGTAGTCCTCGGCGTAGCCTTCCAGCGCATGCTCCAACTGCGCTGCGACGGCAGCGGCATCGGAAGAATCGGGCACGTCCAGCCACAACGGCCGCCGCTTGGTGTGAATCAGGTGGTCCGGAGTGGCCGGGCCGATAGCGCTAAGCCGCTTCCCATCGCGGCTACCAATAAACTCCAGAACGTCGTCGGAGTCGTCGAACCGCAGCACCATTTGCTGCTGCCGGCTGACCAATCCCCGCAGGGCCGGCGCCAAGCGGGCCGCGACCCTCCTTCGTTCTACCGTGTCTAAAGGATTTCTCGCCCAACCGCCAAACACGGACTTGCTGCCGGCGGCGATGAATGCCTCGGCTCGGTTCACCAGGTCAATGTGCTGGTCGTAGGCGGAGCGGGTATCGTCTCCCCAGGTAAACAACCCGTGGTTTACCAGCACCACGCCCTTCAGGTCGGCGGAGTCCTTGACGGCCAGCCCCACCAGCTTGGACAGGTGGAAGCCGGGCCGGAAATAGTCGACGATGGCGATTTCGTCGCCGTACACCCGGCGCAGCACCGAGTCCATATTCTGGTTGTTGGTCAACGCCACGACCGCGTCGGCATGGGAGTGGGCCACGCTCATAAACGGTAGGAAGGCGTGGAGAAGGGTCTCGATGGACGAGCGCGGGGAGCCCGGGTCCATCAGACAATGCTCCAAATAGGCGACCATATCCTCGTCGGTCATCCCGTGGCGGTCAAAGATGGGCAGGATGTCGTCCAAATTCAGCCGGGGAAACTGCCGGCGGACGATGGACTTCATATCCGAACCTGAGCCTTTAATCCACATGGCCGGGACTTCCATACCCTTGAAATCGCGCTCGACAACCTTGATGGACGTGTTCCCGCCTCCCCAAACCACCAATGAGGTGTCAGCTCCGATTAGCCGGCTCATATAGACCAGCTTGTCCAGCTCGTCCATGCCCCGGGTATCGCTGTCAGACCAATGGTTTTTCACGTTTTTGTCTCCCGCTTTGCCCATCTACCTAAAGAAAATATTTTCCGCCGTTGGCCAGCAAGCATTGTCCCGTCACGTAACCGGCATTTTCGCTGGCCAGGCACACCGCAAGAAACGCCAACTCCTCGGGCTTGCCCCAGCGAGGCAACGGGTCATCTTCCGACGGCGGAAATTGCAGAATCCCCAGTTCTTCCGACGCCTCGATGCCACCCGGACCGATGCAGTTGGCGGTGATATTGTGCCTCCCGTAGTCGCGGGCGATGCCCCGGGCCAAACCCACGAGTCCCAGCTCCACAGCGCTGTCCGAAGGGGACGTCCCCAGAAACGCCGACAGGCCGACGTAGTTGATGACGCGGCCCCAACCCCGGTCAATCATGCCGGGCAGCACCGCTTTGCAAACGAAGGTGGTTCCCGTAATCTCCACCCGCAGCTTGCGGGACCATTCGGAGAAACCGATCAACTCCAGGGAGTCGGAATTCAGCGAGACCCACGGGTTGTTGACCAGCACGTCCACCCCGCCCAACTCTTCGTGGCAGCGCCGAGTCAGGGCGGCGACCTGCTCCGGGTCCCCCACGTCCCAAGCGCCGGTGATAACCTTCGCCCCCATCTCGCGGGCGACCCCGGCAATAGACTCCAGGGATTCCGCCGGTCCGCCGGTGGCCAGCGTTAAGTTGGCCCCCTCTTGCGCAAATGCCAACGCGGTTGGCCCACCGAAATTCCCTCCGGCCTCGGTAATCAACACCGTCTTCCCGTTCAGTTGGCTTTCCACCTACAGTTCCCTTCCTTACCTTAGTGTCGCTTTCGCCAGCATGGAACCGACGGGGGCAAACTCCCTCAAGGGGTTAAAGCCTCAAGGGGTTAAAGATAGTAGGCCCCGCCGTTTACCAGGTAAGTCTGCCCGGTAATGTACGAAGCCTGCTCGCTGGCCAAAAACACTACCATAGCTGAACATTCCTGGACGGTACCCTGGCGCGGCACTGGGACGCCGGTCATGGCGCGCTCAGTTTCCCCGCCGGATTCCTGCCCGGCGGTGCGCTCTACGGCGATGCTGCCGGGCCCGATGCAATTGGCGGTAATGTTGTACTTGCCGTATTCAGTTGCCACGGCCCGGGTCAAGCCCTCGTTGGCCCGCTTCAAGGTCCCCTGTCCGGATGCGCCCCGGAAAGGCGCAATCCCCGAATAGTTGATAATCCGCCCCCAACGACGCTGTTTCATCCCGGGAATTACGGCCTTGCACATCAGGAAGGGCGCATGGACGTTCACCGCGATGGCCGCTTCCCATTGCTCGGTGGTTATGTCCAGCAAACGTCCCCGAGCTCTCCAGCCGGCGTTGTTTACCACGACATCTATGTGTCCGAACTCGGCCAACCCGACCTTGACCAGATCTTCGACCTGCGCTTCGTCGGTAACGTCGCAGAGTTTGGTTATCGTCCGCACACCGGCAGCCTCGGCCAATTGCGCTGTCTCTTCCAAGCGGTCCATGCTCTGCCGGGTACACAGGAGCAGGTCCGCACCCTCTTGCGCAAAAGCCACGGCGCTGGCTCGGCCGTGGTTGCGAGTGGCCCCGGTAATCAGCACTACTTTGCCTGCCAAGCCTGTGTCCATTGGCTGTCCCCCTTGGTTTGTCTCCCAACCGCCCACTGTTACCCCTGCAACGCAAAGTATGCCCGCATAGACTGGGCTTGGCAAGTCGGAACTGTCACAACATTTCGGCTGGCGACATTCCCGACTATCCCCGGAAATGGACGCCGGTTATACTATTGCTTGGCCCGGCTTGGCCCGCGCAGAGCCTGTTGCGTTGGCCTTGGCAATGGAGGGGAATGATGACAGCCTACTCGGTAATCGGAATGCCGATCCCTCAGCAGGAGGGGCCGGCCAAGGTCTGCGGGAGCGCAGTTTACGCTGCCGACGTTCAACTGCCGGGGATGTTGTGGGGGAAGGTGCTGCGCAGTCCCTATCCTCACGCCCAAATCGTCAGCATTGACGCCACGGAAGCCCGGGCGATGCCCGGGGTCCACGCTGTCGTAACCGGCGCCGACCTCCCTGACCGGCGGGTGGGCCGGCTCCTGCGGGACCATCCGGTGTTGGCCCGGGACAAAGCGCTGTTCGTAGGCGACAAGGTGGCCGCGGTGGCGGCAGAGAGCCCGGACTTGGCCGAAGAGGCGCTGTTGCGCATAAACGTCGAATACCGACAACTTCCCGCGGTTTTTGACGCTGAGGATGCCATGCAGGGGTCAGCGCCCGTCCTGCATGACGGCATGGCCTCCTACGCCGGCCTCCCCCTGCCGCTTTCGGGAATCAACAACGTCTTTGCCCACAATTCCTGGTCCAAGGGAGATTCCCAGCAAGGGTTCGAGGAATCGGACCGGGTGTTTGAACATACCTTTACCACGCAATTGGCCCACCAGGGTTACATTGAACCCCACGCCTGCGTGGTCGAAATCGACCAATCCGGCCGGGTGCAAATTTGGTCCAACAACAAGGGACCGTTCATGCTGCGCGACCAATTGGCTGCCGTTTGGGGATTGTCCCGCGAGCAGATTCGCATCAACCCGTGCAGCATTGGCGGCGACTTTGGCGGCAAGGGCTCTTTCATGGATGTCCCGCTTTGCTACTACTTGGCGTTGCATTCAGGCCGTCCGGTCAAAATGGTGATGGACTATATTCAGGAGTTAATGGCCGGCAACCCCCGGCACCCCGGCCTAATAACTCTGCGCACCGGCGTGAAGAACGACGGCCGCCTGTGGGCCAGGGAAGCCCGCGTCGTGTTCGACAGCGGCGCGTTCGGGGCTTTCAAACCCCGGGTTCACCTGCGCGGTGCCGACCACAGCGGCGGCCCTTACCGCATCCCCCACGTGCAAATCAACAGCTACATGGTTTACACCAACAACATTCCCTGTGGCCACATGCGCGCTCCGGCCAAACCCCAGGTCGCATTTGCAGTGGAGTCCCACATGGATATGGTGGCGCGGGAAATGGGAATCGCCCCCTATGAGTTCCGGCGCCTCAACGTTCTACGGTCAGGAGATGTAGACCCGGTCGGAGAACGCTGGCACAACATCCGCGCCGGGGAAACCCTGGAACGGGCCGCCGCTGCCGTTGGGTGGGACCGGCAAAAACCCAGCCGCCACGTAGGGCGCGGCTTGGCAATGGGCGACCAACCCCAAGGGTCGGGCCAATCTTCGGCCACCGTGGCAATGGACGAACACGGGCAGGTCGAGTTGACCATGTCGCTTTGGGACACCGGCACCGGCGCCCACACGGTGATGCGCCAAATCGTAGCCGAAACCCTGGCCATTCCCGTCGCCCAGGTAACTCTGAACGTAGGCGATACTGACGCAGTGGAGTTTGAGTCCGGCCCGGGCGGCACCCGGGTAACGTATACCGCGGGACAAGCGTCACTGGGAGCGGCGGTTGACCTGCGGGACAGGCTCACCGTGCTGGCCGCCGAGTATATGGGATGCTCCGCGGACGGGTTGGCGCTTCAGCAAGGCTTCTTCACGACCCCGGAGGACCCATCTAGGGCAATGTCCATAGAGGAAGTAGCCGCCCGGGCCATAGCCGCTACGGGTCAGCCGGTAGCCGGAAGCAAGGACTATACTTCTCCGCCGGCGGAAGAGACCGCTTACTGCGCCCAGGCTGCCGAAGTCGAGGTGGACCCGGAAACCGGCCAAGTCTGGGTGACAAGGTTTGTCACCGTCCATGACGTGGGCACCGTAATCAATCCAATGGCTCACCAGGGACAAATCGAGGGCGGGGTGGTTCAGGGATTGGGCTACGCGCTAATGGAAGAAATGGCCCACGAGGATGGCCAAGTCTCCACTTTAAGCCTTGGCGATTACAAACTGCCGACGATGCAGGACATTCCGCAGTTGGAAACGGTATTGTTGGAACCCGGCACCGGGCCGGCCCCCTTCCAGAGCAAAGGCATTGGCGAAAGCAGCAACACCCCGGTGGCCGGGGCCGTTGCCAACGCGGTCTACGATGCAGTGGGAGTTCGTATAACCGACCTCCCGATAACTGCGGAGAAGGTGTTGAGGGCCTTAAAAGAAAAACCGTAACCCAGAAACACCCTTGAGCTTCGCTATCAAATGCCGAGCAATTCCTCGAGGTTCCTGCTCAAGATGCGCTCTTTCTCCGCCTTGGTAAGGCTTTCCAGACTTTCGATCCAGGCAACCGGGGAAGGGTCCCAAGTTACGTATGGCCAATCGCTGCCCAGGACTACCCGTTCAATGCCAACGGAATCAATCAAAAACCGTAAAGCCCGCTCGCTCATGGTAATGCAATCGTAGTAAATGCGGTTTTGATAATGGCTGGGCGGGCGCTGAATGTTGGTGCGGGCTTCGGTCCTCACCTGCCAGCCCCGGTCCAGACGGCCCATTCCAAAGCAGGCCGGGCCTCCCCCGTGGGCTATGCAGACTTTCAGGTTTGGGCATTTTTCCAGGATGCCCCCAAAAATCAGGGCCGCCACCACGAGCGTGTCTTCCAAGGGAACCCCGAAGCTGTTCCCCATAGCAAACTTGGGGTAACGCTCCATTACCAGGTTATTGTTTGGTTGAGGGTGGTAAAAAAGAACGGCCCCCATTTCCTCGGCGGCCTTGAACAAGGGCAGGAATTCCGGCTCATCCCAAGTCTTCCCATTAACCACGGTGTCCAGTTCAGCGCCCCTGAACCCCAGGGTGGTAACCGCCCGTTCCAACTCGGTCACCGCGGCGCCCACATCCTGCATCGGAAGCGTGGCCAAGCCGACGAAGCGTTCCGGCCACTGCCGGGTCATTGAAGCGATTTCCGAGTTAACTTCTTGCGCCAGCCGGAGACCTTGTTCGGACGGCAGGTGATACCCGAACATAGGCGTCGCTACCGAAACCAGTTGAACGTCAACCCCCTGCCGGTCCATGTCCTGAATCCTCTCCGCAGGTTCGGACCGCAACATCGGGTTGGTTACGCCGTCGCGCTTCCCATTGCTGACTGTCACGCCGTTTCCAGGCTCAGGTTCATAGGTCATGCCGTACCAATCGCCCCCGCCTTTCACCGCGTTCCAGAAGCATTGAGGCATCAAGTGGGCATGAATATCAATCGTACGCAATCGGTAACTCCTGAGGGAATAAACGACACCCCGGCAGCAATCCCCTGCCACCGGGGCGAACCGTGGGTAAGCAGTGAAGCGGGTCCCGGTGCGAACCTGAACTAGACCGGCAGAACCGGCTCGGTCGTACCTTCCGGCAATGCGACTTCGAAAGCGTTGAGGACAAAGGAAGTCTGGGCGTAATGGCCCATCAGCGCGGTCAACTCAACCAGGTGCTGGGTGCCAAATTGGTCCAAAGCGGTCTGGAAGGTTTGAGGGCTGACTTTGTGATTGGAGTAAAACTCCTGCCCGTACCGGACGATGGCGGATTCCTGCTCGTTCATGTCAGGAAGGGGCTGCTTTTCCCGGAGGGCGTCGATAACCGAGTCGCTCACTCCTGCCCGGCGGGCCGCAGGGGCATGGGCGTTCCACACATAGGCGCAGTCCATCGCCCGGGCCGCGGTAATGATGGCCAACTCCAGGATATTCTGAGTGATGCTTGTCTCATATCGCAGGTAGTTAGTCAAGTGACCACGCCGACGCGCCATTTCCGGGCTGTTCACGGTTATGGAGGTGGGGCCACTGACGCGGCCGCCGTTGGCTTCCAAAACCTGGTCAAATGCTTCCCGCAGTTCCTCCGGCAAGCCCTCTCGGGTCACCTCCGGTACACGTGCCATGAGCTTCCTCCTTTTAGTGCAGTTCCATTGGGTTACCTTGGGTGCATTTACCGAAACGAATAACACGGGGGCATAAACCAGGTGGCCGGGTTGCTCGGCGCTCCTCAAACGGGCTCACCCCGAGCGATACTTCCCAAGCCACGGCCACGGTCCGACTGTTTATTGCTCGGCCACCACCGGATTGCTGAGAGCGCCGATGCCCGGAATCTCGATTTCCACGACATCGCCGGGGTTGAGTTGATCCACGGCTCCGGGCGCGCCAGTGAGGATAATGTCGCCGGGCCGCAGTGTAATGTACTCGCTGATGCCGCTGACAATTTCATAACAGTTGAAGGTCATGCCCGACGTGCTTCCCCGGTCCTGCTCTTCCCCGTTCAAGCGGGTAATGATATCAAGTTGGTGGGGATCCCCCACGTCGGTCTCGATCCAGGGTCCCACCGGCCCGAAGGTATCCGAGCATTTCTTCCGCCAGTTGGAGGAATCGTCGTGCCAAGAGCCTTCGCTGCTGACGTCATTGGCGCAGGAATAGCCAAGAATGAAGTTGGGCGCGTCTTCCACGCTAACCCGCCGGGCCGGCTTACCGATAACGATAAGCAACTCCCCTTCGTAGTGAACATAGTCCGAATCTGCCGGCAGGACGATTTCATCGTTGGGGCCAATAATGCAGTTGGCTCCCTTGTTCCACGGACGAAACCCCTGGGAATCCCGCCGGATCCGCTCCGCGTCCAACGCCACTTCCTAGTGGGCGACGTGGGCCGCATAGTTCAGGCCGATGGCCCAGTAACAAGTCGGCTGACTGGGCGGCAACAGCTTTACTCGGTCCAATGGGTATGAAGCGCCGGTAACCCGGTGTTCGCTGAAGATGTTGCCCTGAATTACCCTGATCCGGTCATCCTCAACCAACCCGTAGCTTTCCCACCCATCAACTTGGAAACGTGCCAGCTTCATATCCCCTCCTGCCTGGACGGTTAGGCCGCTGCGGTGATGCCCAAATCGGCTTGCAAGTCACGAATCGATTGGGCCCGGCTGCGCGTTGCCCGCCGCTCCCTCATGCCGATCGGCTCGTTCTCCACCTTGGGAACCACCTTAATAGCAACGAAAACCGGTCCGGCCTCGTTCATGATTGCTCCAATGTTGGTAGCCAAGTCTTCCAGATTGTCGTAGTTGTAGGCTGAAAGATAACCGGCTTCCTTAGCCATACCGGCGTAGTTGATTTCCTGAGCGTTGGGGACCGGTTGTCCGCCGGTGGTGGCGTAGCACTCGTTGTCCATCAGAATATGCACGAAGTTCTCGGGCTTCTTGCCGGCGATGGTCGCCAGGATGCCCATGTTCATGGTCAGCGCGCCCTCGGAGTCAAAAAGGACGACCTTTTCTTCCGGCAACGACAGGGCCAAGCCCAAGGCCGCCGAGGTCGTTTGACCCATTGCCCCGCCTATATTCAGGTCCCGCTTCTCGTTGGTGGTGAAGTCGGCCCAAAACCGGCCGGAAGTGCCGGTCGGGATAACGATGGCGTTGTCGCGGTGTTCCTGAAACAGCCGGAACACTTCGGTGGGTTCAATCATTAGTCTGCTCCGTTTCACTAAGGTTACCGCCGGCGTTATCTGCGCAGCGGGTATGGGAAGGTATGATGGCCGGCGTCACGGTCTCATCTGCGACGTCAGTTCCACCTAACGGTTAAATCCGTGGTATTCATCGCCGACCAACACCGCCACCGGCCGCTGGGTACTTTGGGCCTCCTCGAACGCCATCGAAATCCTCGAACTGTCAAGATCCTGTTCAACGAGGTAGTAGTTAATCCGCATTGCGTTCAAGAAAGGTTCCGTGTACCGCGCAACGGAGTCGCTAATGGGTCCATGCCGAGTCCAGCCCCGGTATCCCACCACAAAGACCATCGGAAACCCTGAGTCAATGGCCATACCGCGAATCGAGTCCCCAGATTCCAGCATCCCGGTGTTCTGAATGAGGCATACCGGTTTCTTGCCACCGATAATCAACCCCAGCGCAATCGCAAAGGTCTCGCCTTCCCGGGCGGAAGGAATCAGCTCCAACCAAGGCTGCTCCTCCATCAACTCGTAGAGATAGTTGGTCTCGCTGTCCGGGATTGTCACGACATGGGTTACGCCGTTTTTCTTGAACTCGTCAAGCAACGCTTGGGGACTGAGTACAGCGGCTTGTTCTTGTACCATCGTCTTTCCTCCTCAATGTTGTCGCGGGGGGAACCCGACCGGTTTCCAGCAGCTTCCAGGGGCAGGCTCGTCCCAAAGCTGGCGACGTACTCTTATTGCCAATGCTTACCTGAAAGCGGGCATCACCTCTTGGGTCAACAGACGCAGGCTGCGCTTCACCGCTTCGGGCGGCAGCAACCCGCCCGGATTCAGTTCCGCGGTAAAGCCGGTAATGCCCAGAGTTTCCTGATATTGGCTCAGGCGGTCCACCACCCCTTCGGGTGTTCCGCAAATCACCTTGGTGTCCAGTATTTCCTCGTAGCTCAAACTGGCCAACCGCTCCGCTCGGGCCCTGAGCGCGGCCGCCCTTTCCGGTCCAATCGCCCCCGTTCCCTCGTCATCCCGGCCCTGCTCGTAACGGGCGCGCATCCTGGCGAAGAACGCCTCCAACGACTCACGCGGTTCTTCCACCGCATCGTCCTCGGTTGGCGCCAAATACATGGGTACTCGGACCGATATGTCGCCCGCAGCACCGGGATGGCCGGCTTCGTTCCACGATTTCCGATAGTCTTTCAGGTTGGTTTCAAGGTCGTTGACATCCATTCCCCGCATGGACAGGAAAATCGGAAAACCCAACCGGCCAACCCGTGCAAAGCTGTCTTCCGTCGTGGAAGCCAACCTGACTTTGGGATGGGGTTGCTGGTACGGCATGGGGGATACGGTCGCCTCGGTAATATGGTTGTATTTACCTTCGTAGGAGAAGGGTTCGCCCTTCCAGGCTTCCAGGATGATGTCAAGCGCCTCTTGAAACCGCTCACGGCTCTCTTCGTAGGGGATTCCCATGGCGTAGTAGGCCCGTTCATTCCCGCTGCGGCCTACGCCGAACTCGAACCGGCCCTGGCTTATGTGGTCCACCGTGGCCGCTTCTTCCGCGATGCGCAAGGGGTTGATGAGGGGCAGAACCTGGACGGCCATGCCCACTCGAAGGCGTTTGGTGCGGGATGCAATGGAGCCTGCGACCACAATGGGGGCTGAAATTGGCCGGTTGGCGTTAAAGTGGGTCTCCCCAAGCCAAACCGTATCCAAGCCGGTGTCCTCGGCCAAATCCACCAACTCAAACGCCTCGCGGAACGCCTCCGCCTGGTTGCCTGCCTGCCTGGCAGAAAAATCCAGGAAAATGCCAAAATCCATCCCAGTGTCTCCTCATGGCGCTGAATCCTGCGGGGACTTTTACCCACCCGCCCCAACCGGCAACAGCCCATACCCGCTCGACTAGGTTGGAGTGTAGCAACGCCCTCAATCGGCGTCAACTGGCCGCGTCAGTAAATTAGGTATTCCGATTAGGTCGCACCGTTCCAATTACTCTCGAGGAGAGCGGTCTCCCTGCCAAGGACTCGTCCTGCGCTGGCCAGAGCAATGCCACGTCGGAAGTCACTCGGTCTTGAACCCGGCAATAGCCTCTTGCTCCACCGGCGCGTACCGGTTTTCCGGGATGGGCAAACCGAGGTTTTCATGCAACGTCTCGTATTCGTACTCAGTTCGGAAAAGGCCCCGGTCCTTGAGAACCGGCAAAACCGTGTCAACGAAATCGTTCAACCCTAACGGCAGCACAGCGGCATTCATCATAAACCCGTCCACCGCTCCGGCCTCGAACCACTCCTGCATCGTGTCCGCCACCTGCGAGGGGGTTCCGGCGAAAACGCCCCGGTGCGTCGTCGTCCGCAAGGCCATCTGGCGCAGCGTCAGACATTCTTCGCGGGCCACCTGTTTTAACTGGTCAGTGGCGCTTTCCCATCCATTGCGGGCGAAGTCACCCAATTCGGGGAAAGGCTCGTCCAATTCGTACTTGGAAAAGTCCATGTCGTTGAAGTAGCGGCCCAGGTAGTTCAAAGCATCTTGAATATCAACAAGGCTTGCTATTTCAAGGTATTTTCGTTCCGCCTCCGCTTCCGTGGATCCCACCACCGGAGCGCAGCCGGGGAGAATTAGCACTTCATCAGGATTTCTGCCGTGCCGCTCCGCCCGGCCCTTAACGTCGTCGTAAAACTGCCGTGCAGCTTCCAGGCTCGGCTGGCCGGTAAAGATGACGTCGGCGTGCCTGGATGCAAAGTTCCTGCCTGCCTCGGATGAACCGGCTTGAATCAGCACTGGCCGCCCCTGCCTGGACCGGGAGATGTTCAAAGGGCCCTGGACGGAGAAAAACTCTCCCTCATAGCCCAGCCGGTGCATCTTGGACGGGTCAATGAATTGCCCGGTGTCCTTGTTCCTGACGAATGCTCCCTCTTCCCAGGAATCCCACAATCCCTTGGCAACTTCCACAAACTCGTCGGCGATGCGGTAGCGAAGGTCGTGTTGAGGGTGTTCCGGGCGGCTGTAGTTTAGCGCCGAGCCTTCAAGCGGGGAGGTGACGATATTCCAGCCGGCTCGCCCACCGCTGATATGATCAATGGAAGCGAACTGCCGGGCAACGGTGTACGGGTCGCTGTACGTAGTGGACAACGTTGCCGCTAACCCGATGCGGGTGGTGTTCGCTGCCAGGGTCGCCAGCAGGGTCAACGGTTCAAAGCGATTAAGGAAGTTGGGGTGGGCCTTTTCGCTGATGTAAAGACCGTCGCCGAAAAACACGAAGTCCAGCTTGGCGTCCTCGGCCTTTCGGGTCAACTCTCGGTAATATTCCAGGTTAATCGCGCCGTCGGCAATCGCATCGGGGTGCCTCCAGGACGCCATGTTGCTGCCGGTGCCGGCGAGAAACACCCCCAACCTCATCTTTCGGTCACTATTCATCAGTACCTGTCCTCTGTCCGGGCTGCAATCGTTCCACCCGCTTGCTTCCGCCCCGCCCTCCGCAACAACCCGGTTGATTTAGCCTGAAATCAACCGGCTCAACAACTCGTAGGAACGCAACCGCTGGTCAAAGCGCTTAAGCGCAGTCACGACGATAAACTCGGCGACCCCGTACCCTTCTTGCAGGCAGGCGAGCCTGGACGCCACGGTGGATAAAGACCCGTGAATTACGTCGCCCTGCGACTCCTCAATTGTTACCTCTTCCCCAACCTGACGCCCGAATTCATACGCCGACTCCACCGACCCTACGGTGAACGTCCTGCCGCTTTCCAGCGTTATCCTTACCATCTTTACGTCCGCGGCCAATTCCTCGGCTTCCCCGTCAGTCTCGGCGACGATCACCGGCAATGCCAGCATAACTTGGTCCGGGCTGCTCCGGAGGGCATCGCAATTGTCCCGGTAAACCTGCACCGCTTCCCCCATAACCTTTTCGTCGTTGTTGAGGAATAGGGCGTAAACGTAGGGCATCCCCAACTCAGCCGCCATTTCCGCGCTAGCGGTCGTAGTCCCCAGCAGGAACACATCGGCCGATTCCGGAGGGAGCGGCTTGGCAGAAACTCTAGGCGGAGCATCATCAAGCTCCTTTGACCGGCCAAGCCATTGTTCCAATTCCACCAGTTTATTGCGGAAAGGCTTCTTTTCAGCGGCCAACTCTTCCTGGAGCGCCCTGGTTGACCGGGGGAGGCCACCGGGTCCCCGTCCAATGCCAAGGTCGACCCTTCCGGGACCCAAAGAGGCCAGCACGTTAAAGTTTTCGGCTACCTTGTAGGGGCTGTAGTGCTGCAACATCACCCCACCGGACCCGACCCTTATGCGGTTCGTCTTCGCCAACAGGTGAGAAATCAGCACCTCGGGAGACGATCCCATATAGCTGTCCGAGTTGTGGTGCTCGGCAACCCAAAAACGGTGGTAGCCCCATTGCTCCGCGGCCTGGGCTAACTCAATGGTGCGCTGCAACGCCTCGGGGCCGGCGCACCCGTCCTGGACCGGGCTTTGGTCCAGGATACTGAGCATCAACCCTTGGTTTTTCATGCCACCGGACCTAAGAACGCAAAACCGCTTGGTGTTGTCAGCATCATTGCCTCTGGTCTTTGGCCGGTGAGGCCGTCCTAACCGGCGCCCACGCCTTCGGTGAGGATGACGCCACTTTGCAGCAGCGCATCGTATTGTTCTCCCAACCTGTGTTCGGCCAGCACTGACTGAATGTCGGAGCCGGGCTTGGCCGCCGGACGCCCGGGGCGGACCGGAGTTCGGGACAACCGGGGCGCCGGCCCGCAGGTAGTGACCACGCCGATGTCGTCATGCTCCCGGGTTATGCTCAGCCCGTGGTCAATGACCCAGGGGTTGGCCATCAACTCGCCGACGTTGGTGATTACCCGTTGCGCGCCGACCCCGGCTTCGGTCAAACGCGCCACCCAGGCCGCTACGCTGTTGCCCAGGAACTTTTCCTCCAAGGAAGACGCCAGCCCTGGACCGGAAAGGGCTTCGACTCCGGACAGCCCGACAACACCAGTCAGCCGCGGCAGGTCAACCTCTTGCGCTCCCAGGAAGAACCAACCGTCGCTGGCCTGGTACGCCCGATGCAAAGGACCGCTGCCCAACGCGTCCTGCCCCTTGGTTTCTTCCCACCGTTTGTCCTCGTACATCTGCATGAACGGCGATTGCAGGGTCATGGCGGTGTAGGCCAACGCCGAATCAATATGCTGTCCCTGTCCGGTCAACTTCCGATGCAGCAACGCCAAGGCGACCCCGTAAGCTCCCATGAACCCGGTGCCGTAGTCATTGACCGGGTTTGGCTGCGATTCAGGTTTGCCGTCGCCGCCAAAGCGGCGGGTCATTCCGGCGGTAGCCTGGGCGAACCCTTCATGGCCCGGCCGGCCGGCCCAAGGGCCCAAATGACCGTAGGCGTTCAGGGACGCATATACGATGTCCGGCCTACGCTTCCGGACTTCTTCGTAACCCAGACCCAACTTTTCGAGCGAGCCAGCCCGGTAATTCTGGGCCACCACATCGGCATCCTCCAGCAGCCGCCAGAAAACGTCCCGCCCAGCATCCGATTTGAGGTCCAGAAGGATGCTGCGTTTGCCCCGGTTGATGTCATTGTGCCGGGCCACGGTGGAACCCCGCTTGGGGTTATCAATCTTGATGACGTTGGCGCCATATTCGGCGAGCGTGCGGCCCATCGTCGGGCCTGCCAGGATGATACACAAGTCCAGGACCTTCACTCCATCCAAAGCCGCTTTCAGGGTTTCTTCGACCGCAGGCGTATGAGAAACCGTCGCAGGTCGGCTCAACTCCGCCACAATCTCTTCCCGGTGCTGACCGGGCAATGGCGCGGGCCGCCAGATGGCTCCCGGCGTTTCCGACATCCGAACGTTAATGCCAGGTTGCAGCATCTTGCCGAGCACCGGGTCTTCCACCTCGGCCACCATCTGCGACTCCCTGGCATGGGGATGGTCGAACCACTCGGCGCTGGTCCGACAAACTGCGCCTTCACTCCCGGCCTCGCCGATAAGGTCTTCCCATTCCTGCGCGGTGCGGGTGAGGAACAACTCCTCAATACGTTGGCGGGCTTCGGCGGTGAACTCCGGTGTTTCCAACGGGCGGTCGAATTCGGTCAGGCCATCGTCATCCCAGGAAGTGATTCCCGCGGCTTCAACAAAATACCGGAAGTTCTGGTTGCCCGGCCCGCCGAAGCGCACCCACTCCCCGTCTTTGCAGTGAAAAATGCCGCCCCAAAGCTCGCCCAGTGTGGGGCCTTGCTTCGGCGCGTTGTGGACCCGCACCCCGAAGCGCCCAATGGACTGGAACATACTGTCAAACAAAGGTACTTCGATCCGCTGTCCAACCCCGTTGCGTTCCCGGGCGTAAAGGGCCACCACCACTGCAACCGCCGATTGAAACGCTGCATAAACAGAAGCAATGGGAATGGCAGTGTAAACCGGACGTTCGTCTTTCTGGCCCGCAGTGCGGAAGGTGGCTGCGGCGGCGCCGACGATGCCTTCGTAGGCCGGCATGGCGGCCCGGGGGTCGTCCGATGCAAACCCGGGAATCGAGCAGTAGACCAACCGGGCATTGGCCTCGGTCATTGCGTCCGCTCCTAATCCCAACCGGGTCATTACGCCGGGC
This sequence comes from Dehalococcoidia bacterium, assembly GCA_965262735.1. GTDB lineage: Bacteria > Chloroflexota > Dehalococcoidia > Lucifugimonadales > UBA3495 > CATOSK01. The sequence goes on from CBDHFS010000002.1 coordinate 2,839,802, forward strand.
CGAAAGTTTTCTATAACGACGTCGGCGTTCTCTACCAGCTTTTGAGCGGTGGCCAGATCACCGGCTGAGGCAAGGTCGAGCAAAATGCTGCGTTTCCCCCGATTCCAGGTCGCATTGGCCGGGGTGTCCCATCGCGGCCCGCCCGGAGGGTCAACCTTCACCACGTCCGCGCCCTGGTCTGCCAAAAGCATCCCCAACAGCGGGCCGGCGATGTAATGCCCAAAGTCAATGACCCGAACCCCTTCTAACGCTCCTGGCACGTGGACTCCCCCTCACTTCGCGATTATATGCTGTCCGGCAAACCCATCCTTGGGCCAGCCTGGATTGGCCCGACTATAAGCCGCCCCCCTTGCAGTGTCAACCAACGCTGTCACCAACCGAACGACCGTAAAGTCCAACCGTAAAGTCCATGAGATAGGTCGCCCGAGGGCACGGCAGCGCCCCCCCGCGGACGGTTGCCAATTGTTAGCAGACCGAATCGTTGGTAAACTGGCCCGGTCAAGACCCTGGACTTTCCGCAACGGCGGCCAACAAAATCTCGGCGCACACAGGGAGGAAGCATGATCTATGAACTGAGGACCTATACGTTGAAGCCGGGAGCGGTCCCGGAGTTTGAAGAGCGGTTCGCCAAGCGGCTGCCCTTCCGCGAGAAGCATTCCAAATTGGGCGCGTTTTGGCACACCGAATTCGGCACGCTGAACCAGGTCGTCCATGTCTGGCCCTTCGATGATTTGCAGCATCGCCAGACCGTGCGCGACGCCATGGCCCAGGACGAAGACCTGTCGCGGATGCGGGGCACCGACCTCATCGTTAACCAGGAAACGGAGATTTACATCCCGGCCCCGTTCATGCGTCCGATGGGCGGCGACCAAGCCCTGGGCAACGTTTACGAAATGCGCAGCTACACCTTCCTACCGGGCGCAATCCCGGCCTTGGTGGAAAGCTGGGGCAATGCCATCCCTCAAAGGGAAGAGTACTCTCCCCTAGCCGCTGGGATGTTCACCGAACTGGGCGCATTGAACAAGTGGGTCCACATCTGGCCCTACGAAAGTATGGCGGACCGGGACCGGGTGCGCACCGAGAGCCGGGCTGCCGGCGTTTGGCCCCCGGGCGGAGCCTACCGGGAATCCATGGTCCGTCAGGAAAACAAGATTCTCGTTCCCGCGGCGTTCTCGCCGATGCACTGACCGTTCACAGGTGGACCCCACAGTGGATGAACCCCGCGGTGCAGCGGTTCCGTCTCCACCGCGGGTTGCCGTTCAACAGGAAACGCCTCGGGAACTTCCGAGGCGTTTCGTTGCCCATCAGTTTTACCGGGAGACCTTGGCCAATTAGGTTGCCACCAAGGGCCGGTCATACCGCCCGAAGGCGCTTTCGGTTAGTCTTCCAGGTGCACAGTGGCGGTTACCCTGGGAGCATCTCCGACAATCCGGGTGGTGTGGCCGCTGCCGCCAATGTCCTCGGCCAGATTGACGTCGCCGGGGCCTAGCTGTTGGATGGTCCCGTCCCGCAGGCCGATTTCCGCGCCTCCGGAGAGGGTTATGATGTATTGCCGGCGCGGAGCGTTGTGCCAGTCGCTGAAGTGTCCCGGCTCGGCAGCCCGGAAGACGATGCGCTTCGAGTCGTGCAGTGTGGTCAGGTCTGGCGTCGACCCCAACTCCAACTCTTCCATGTGGGAAAGACCGTCGTCACCCGTGTACAATCTGAAGAATGCCATTGCAACTCCTCCCCATAAACTTGGTCTTTGTAACTGGGATGTGTGGCTGGGATGATTGTACCCGGTGTCCCTTGACGATTCAACGTACTCAACCGTACTCAACCGTACTCAGGGGTGCGACGCGCCCCTTCAGGAGGAACAATGCCCAACAAGAGAAAATCAATCCACGTAGAAGGCGTCCAACACGGCGCGCCGATTCCCATGGGGGCAGTCGTAGGCAACTTTCTGTTCTCCAGCGCCATCGGCGGGATAGACCCGGCCACCGGCCAAACGCCTCCGGGACTGGAAGAGCAGTGCCGTCTGGCCTTCGCCAACATGAAGACCTTGGTGGAGAATGCCGGGGGTTCGTTGGACGACATTGGTTCCGTCAAGGTATATATGCGGGACCGGAGCCGCCGGGACGCGGTCAACCGCCCCTGGTTGGAAATGTTTCCCGACGAAGCAGCCCGGCCGGCCCGACATGCGATCGAGTACGATGGCTTTCCCCCCGGCGTCGAGGTACAACTGGAAATCACAGCGGTCCTCGGCTAATAAACCCTTCACAGTTCCATATAAGGGAGAAAGAGATAAGAGAGAAATTATGCCGACGCTGCTGGGTATTCATGGCGCGGTCACCCCACCGGGCCGACTCCACAATGCGTTGCAGTTGGCCTTGGACGGCCCGGCGACGGCGGACGTGGACACTGCTCTGCTGCACTTGGGCGACTACGCCATGTCCTTCGCCGACGGACGGAATCCCGCCGACTTTCCCGATGACACAGGAGGGGTGGTGGAGCAAGTTCAAGCGGCGGATATGCTCCTCATTGCAACTCCCATTTTTCGCGCTTCCTACACCGGAGCGTTGAAGAACCTTCTGGACTTGCTGCCCGTCGAGGCCCTCATGGGCAAACCCTGCGGGCTAATCGGAATGGGCGCGACCGACCACCATTACCTGGCCGTTGACGCTCAGTTGCGCCCGGTCCTCGGCTGGTTCGGGGCGCACCTGACCCCCACCTCGGTCTATCTCCAATCCCGTGATTTTGAATCGGGACGTTTGACCGACCCGAAGACCGTCGCCGACCTGCATTCTTTAACCGCCGCGGTCATTGCGTTACACCGGGCAATAGAAGGGGGACCCAATTCCCTGGGTCCCCTGCCGCTGGCCGCGGGATAGTTACGAAAGCCGTGGTTCGCTTGTTCTACCGCAACTTGAGTTCGTACCGGTAACCCTGGACGGCCCCCCGCTCGGGCAACGCGGGCTGCTCTTTTGGAGGGTAGCGATAGTTCGGGTCGGCTTGCGGCTTGGCCCCGATAGTTGCCCGCAACACTCCCAACGCTTCCACGTCCATCTCCACCAGATCGCCCGGCTGCAAGAAACGCGCTTGCGGAATTCCCTTGCGGATGGCTTCGCCAATGGAACCGCCGCCCACCGTGCCGCATCCCAGCACGTCCCCGGGGGCGATACGGCTGTCGTGGGAAGCGCGTTCTATTAGCGACCCCCAGGTATGGTAGGACACGCTGGCGTCGCTGTCTTTCACCCAATAGTCGCCGTTTACCCGGCACGAGCACTTGACGTTAAGACGGCCTCCCTTGATCAGGGGCGCCAATTCATCGGTCGTGACAATCCAGGGACCCAGCGACGAAGCCGAGTCCTTGCCTTTGGCCGGCCCCAGCCCCACGGCGCTTTCGTCCCGCTGCAAGTCCCGGCAGCTCCAGTCGTTGAAGATGCAGAACCCGGCGATGTAATCCAGAGCGTCGGCTTCGGCCACGTTGCTGCCTTCCTTGCCGACGATGCAGGCCAATTCCAGCTCGTAGTCCAGCATTTCCGACGCTGACGGGAAGGGTATGGTGTCGTCAGGGCCGTACACGCACAGCGGGTTGGAAAAATAGAAGATCGGCATACGGTACCAGGCTTCTTCCCGCTCCCTGGTTCCCTGCTGAGTGGCGTGTTCCTCGAAAATCATGAAGTCCCGGATGGTTGGCGGGCGCAGCAGCGGAGACCGCAGCCGCACATTGGCCACCGGCACACCCGGCGCTCCGGCACTGCCAGCAAGAGCTTCCCCAACCCGCTGCACCGCCTGCGAGTCCGACTCCAAAAGGGCCTGCACATCCCTCAGTGTACGGTCGGCGCCGATAAGCGCAGTTACGTCAACGACCCGGTCCTCTTGCAATACCCCGCAACGGGGACCGTTCCCGGTGTCATAGGTAAGCAGTTTCATCTGCAACCTCCCTGTTTCAGCGTCGCCCGTTTGTCGTCGACGGCCAGACGGGCTTGGGGCGATTTGGGCCCGGCGGCGGGGCAGCCGGCTAACCTTGGGCAAACCACTCAGCCACCCGCTCGGCAATCATAATGGTCGTGGCGTTGGTGTTGGCCCGAACGCAGTCGGGCAGGACTGAAACGTCCACCACCCGCAGCCCTTCCAGGCCATGTACCCGGCAATACTGGTCAACCACCGCCGTAGAGTCGGACGCCGGCCCCATCTTGCACGTGCCGGAGATGTGCTGGGTGGTGGTGACGTTTTGCCGCAGCCAACGGTCCAGCGCTTCATCTGATTCCAGATCTTCGGCGGTGGGACTGATGCACTCCTCAACAAACTCTTGATAGGACTCATGCTCCAGCAAGCCAAGGCAGATTTTAACCCCTTCCCGCAGACGGGCCCGGTCCCACTCCTCCTCCAAGTAGCGGTAGTCTAGGAACGGCTGGTCGTTGGGGTCTGTCGATGTCAATTTCAACTCGCCGGCCCCCACCGCCAACTCGATGATGGCGGTGAAGCGAATGCCCTCGCCTTCCAACGGGTCGCCACCCATGGGTGAAGAAAACGACGACTGGAGAATCTGCATATCGTTGCGGTCCGTCGAACCCTCGGCGGTGTACCGCAGGGCCAGCTGTGTCCGCGGAGCCTCCGGGTCCAGAGGAAACCCCTCTTTTACCCGAATCGGGAGCCGGACATTGGGGTGGTCCCGGAGGTTCTGCCCAACGCCGGGTAATTCATGCTGCACCGGAATCCCCATCTCATTCAGGTGCCCAGCCGGGCCCACACCGGAAAGAAGCAGAAGCTGGGGAGAACCCACCGCCCCGCCGCAGGAGAATATCTGCTCTCCCTCCACCACGAACACTTCCTCGCCGCTCTGCGCCTCGACGCCGGTCGCCCGGTTGCCCTCGAACAGGACGCGCCTCACTATGACGCTGGAACGCACCGTCAAATTCAGCCGGTGCCGCACCGGGTTCAAGTAGGTCAACGACGTGGACATACGAATGCCGTCGGGGTTGTTCATGGGTATCGGCCCCACACCCCAGGACTCCGGGTGGTTCATGTCCGGGTCTTCCGGATATCCCTCAGACAGGCAGGCTTCGAAGAACGCCACCTGCGCCGGCAGCCAGGTCTCCCGCTTATGGCGGCGGACAGGAATCGGCCCGTCGAACCCGTGAAAATCGTCGTGGATGTCGGTGTCGGTTTCCAGCTTGCGGAAGTAAGGCAGCGTCTTGATGAACTCCCATTCGTCATTGCCCCAGGACGCCCAGTTATCGTAGTCCTCGGGAACACCCCGCAACAGCACCTGCCCGTTAATTGCGCTGGAACCGCCCACCACCCGGCCGCGCGGCACAGGCATGGTGTTGCCCTGCTCCGGCGTGGCATAGCCGTTGAACGACCAGTTATGCGGGGCATCCACCGCCGACGCCACTTGGTTGTACCCGTACTTAAGGTCATTGGGATAGCTCTCGAAGTCCGGGTAGTCGGGCCCGGCTTCCAGCAACAGCACCGAACGATTGGGGTCCTCAGACAACCGGGACGCCAGGACACAACCGGCGGACCCGGCGCCGCAAATCACAACGTCGTACTTCACGAGATTCCTCCAAGATGAATTTCCAGACGGGGCATCGCTAACACCCATTCTTCCCGAGGGCCGCGGATGGACTTCCTAACTCACAGGCCAACCCCGGGCTTTAGGAATTAAGACGGTATGAACTCTTCCTGCAGCCCCATGAATTCGTCGGTGCGGTTGACGCTCCTCAGCAACTCAGCCGTGGCTTGGGCATCCGCCAAGTCTTCCAGCGCGCCGCCGTCCCGCAGGTGCTTCAGGCTGTCGTACATCGCTTTGACCGCCACGGCGAAGGTGGGGTTGCCCAGCATCAGAATCCTGACCCCGTTCTCCGCCAGAAATCCCGGGTCGTTCCGCGCATCCGCCGGGGGCGCCAGGATACACAGCGGCAATGCGGTGGCCTCGTGGGCCGCTTCAAGCTGTTCCCGGCTGCGAACGCCGGTTAGCATCACCGCCTCGGCCCCGGTGGTCGAATAAGCCCGCAGACGCTCCTGCGCCTCCTCGACAGACCCCTGCCCGAAGGCGGCTGAGCGGGCCACGATGACCGTAGTCGGGTCGGTGCGGGCCGCCACCGCCGCCCGCAGCTTCCCAACCTGCTCCTCGGTTGACACCAAGCCGGGGTCGGACAGGTTAAACCGCTTGGGGACCACGTTGTCTTCCACCTCAATGGCGGAGACTCCCGCGGCTTCCAGTTCCCGCACCGTCCGGTGGACGTTCACCGCGTTGCCGAAACCGTCCTCGGCGTCCACCATCAGGCTGACGTCGGCGATGCGTGTGATGCGGCGGCAGTGGTCCACCACGTCGGACATATTGGACAGGACGATGTCCGGGACCCCCAGGTTGGCCACCTTGCCCACCGAGCCGGACAACACGCAGACCTCGTATCCCAGCAAGTGAGCGATGCGCGCCGAGAGCGGGTCGAAAATGTTGGCGGCCAAGTTACAACTGTTCCGGCCAATAACCTGCCGGAAATTCTCTCGCGCTTGCGACATAGACGAATCCTCCCGAGCCGTTCAACCGGAGTTAGTGGAGTTAGTTAGGAATGGAGAGCACCGATGAAATTTCGCTGAACTCCCGCCAGAGCTTGCTCCACGAATCCCCACCGTCTTCGCTGCGGTACAGGTATCCGTACCGGCTGCCGGCAAACAAAAGATCAGGGTTGAAGGGTTGCGCGTTGACCACCCACATGGCCGTGTTGGGTTCCACCGGCAGCGGCAGGCTCTCCCATGTCTTGCCCGTGTCCTTAGAGCGCATCACCACGCCCGTCCGGCCCGGGGTCGTGTCCCCCAGGGTCAGGAAAACGGTCTGAGGGTTCCCCGGTTGCACCTGGATTCCCCGCGGGTACGTCAAGGGAAAGTTTTCCCGCGCTCCCGCCGCACCCCATGTCTCCCCGCCGTCGGTGCTCGTCCATACGTCGTTATTGACCACGACCACCACCGTCTTGGGCGGTCCCGGGGCCACCGCTACGTTATGCACGTCCAGGTTGGGAATGGCATCGTTTAGCTTTTCCCAGGTCTCGCCGCCGTCGGTGCTGTGCCGTACCCCATCAACTTCCAGTCCAACCCAAATCTCGTTGTGGTCTTCCGGATCGATGGCTATCCCCGTCACCCGGGGCGTGCCCACCGCCGGACACTCCTCCGCCACTTCCGCCGGACGCTTTTCCCAGGTCTTCCCACCGTCGGTGGAGCGGAAAATCGCCGCCGGAATCGGCGTCCCGGTGCCGGCATACATGACGTTGGGGTCCGACGGATTGATGGCCATCTGCCATACGCAAAGTCCATTCATCGCCGAGTCGACGAACTCCCAGTTCTGCCCGGCATCCTCGCTGCGGTAAAGCCCCTTGTCCGTGCCGGTGAACACAACTTCGGGACGGCTGGGATGGTTCACGATGCACCGCACCAGAGCATCCGAGTGCAGCCCGGCATTGATGCCGACCCGTCCCCAGTTTTCGCCGTTGTCCCCGCTTCGGATTATTCCTTGACCGACGGTTCCTACCAGGATGCTGATGTTGTCCGCCATAATGTTTACCCCTCCATAACTACCGGCGCCGGAAGGTGGACGGCCTCGCCGGAGTTTGGCCGTATTGTGGCAGAACCCGCCGTCAAAAGGCAACACGCAAAATTTCGGGGCTGGAAAAGGGCAACTGGCAAGTCGTCCAACCTATTCGTTTCAAGGCCCCGCAGTTGCTTCATCATTTTAGACGGGGTTTAGACGGGAAATGCCGTATATGACGTTTCCGGCTTGCGTAATCGGCGGGGTGTGATATTTTAGTTTCAACTACCAACCCGACCGCCCGTCGCCGGAGAGGGAGCAGCGGAGAGCCACGGCCCAACCCTGCGCGTTGCGCTCCGACTGGCATATCCAAACAGCCATTGTTCCGACAATTTTACGAGGTGCTCATAATATGAAGTATGATGTTATTGTAGTCGGCGCCGGTTCCGCAGGGTGCCCCCTGGCCTCCCGCATCTCCGAAGACCCCAACCTTTCGGTGCTGCTCTTGGAAGCCGGCCCGGACTACCCCGACTTCAACGCCCTGCCCGACGACCTTAAGTACGGACATACCCGGGATGGCGAACTCAAGGGCGCTCCCCACAACTGGTCGCTGGCTGGGACCATGAACGACGCCCGCGGCGAAATTCACGTGGCCCAGGGCCGTGTGGTCGGCGGCTCCGGCGCGATTAACGGCCAGATTCTGCTGCGGGGAATCCCGGAAGACTATGACCGTTGGGCGGAATGGGGCAACGACCAGTGGTCCTACCTGAACGTCCTCCCCTACTTCCGCAAGATGGAGACCGACGCCGACATCCACGACGACTTTCACGGCACCGGCGGACCGGTCCCGGTCATGCGAAGGACGGATGAGACGTGGGCGCCCGTTCAGCAAGCCTTCTACCAGGCTTGCCTGGCTGCCGGCCACCGGGAAGACCCGGACATGAACGGCCCGGACACCGGCGGCATCGGCGTCCTGCCCATGAACAACCCGGAAGGCATCCGCATGAGCACCGCCCTGACCCACCTGGGCGAGGCCCGCCACCGGCTCAACCTTACCGTCCGGCCCAACGTCCACGTACGCCGGGTGTTGTTCGAGGGGACCCGCGCCACCGGCGTTGAAGTGGAGAGCGACGGCGAGGTCTTCGTCGTGGAAGGCAATGAAATCGTCCTGTCGTCCGGCGGCCTCAAGTCCCCGCACCTGTTGATGCTGTCAGGCGTCGGCCCCGCCGACCAACTGCAAGCCCACGGGGTCCCGGTGGTAGTTGACTCCCCCGCCGTAGGCCAGAACCTGCGCAACCACCCCTCGGTCGGCGTCAGCTTCCGCGTCAAGGACGGCGTGGAACTCCCGGCCGAGGTGGGGGCGCGCGTCGCCCTGCGCATCACTTCCGAGGGCAGCGACCACCCCAACGACATTATGATTCAGACCAACAGCCTGTTCGTCACCCTCAGCGGTGAGCCCATGCCGGCGCGCCAGGTCCGCATAACCTGCGCCCTGGAACTGCCCTACGGCTCCGGCGAGGTCCAACTAGTACCGCGTCAGGGTGAAACCGATGGATAGATACGCCGAAGCTTATGCCGGGCATCGGGGGTGGAGAAGCTCCAGTCGATGGTTGCCTCAGCCTGATTACGCTCGATCTCCAATGCCGCGATTTCGCGCTTAAGCGACACTTCATCTTCAATGCGGCGATTCAAACATTGGTTGCTGAAGACGCTGAACTCGATCTCCGCCATGTTGAGCCAGCTCCCATGTTTGGGAGTATAGTGAAACTCCAGCCGTTGGATCACCCGTCTGGCTTCCTTTGGCTCGAAGGCCTCGTACAGGGAGGCGGGTCTATGGGTGTTCAGGTTGTCCAGCACCACTCGGATCCTCTCCGCCTCGGGGTAAGCAGCATCCCCCAGCCAGCGCATCTGATGGGCGAAGTCGGTCATGGTGCGACGCTCGGTCACTGCCACATGCCTCCAGCCCGCCAGCGGCTCACAGGTCATGAACAAGTTCCGGGTCCCGTTGCGCTGGTACTCGTAATCAAACCGCTCCCGCCGGCCCGCCTTGGCCGGGATGGGCGCCCGCTTCTCGGCCACCAACTGCTTGGAGGTCTCGTCGAAACAGACTACGGGCCGCTGGGGGTCATAGGGTTCCGCATAGAGGTCCAGCACGTCCTCCATGCGGGCCACGAACTCGGCGCTCACCTTGGGGATGCACCACTCCTTCTTCCGCCACGGCTTGAGTTCGTTTTTTTCAGCACCTGCCTGACCGTCTCCCGGGAGATGGAGTCGGTCAACTCCAGCTTCACCGCCTCGTCGGCCAGCAATCGCAAGGTCCAGCGGGTGTGCCCTTCCGGGGCTGCGCTGCAGGCCACGGCCACCAGGTGGGCTTCCTGCTTTCCATCGAGTTTACGCCGTTGTCCCGGCCGCGGCAGGTCATTGAGGGCCCGCTGCAACCCGCCTTCCACGAAGCGCTGGCGCACCCGGCCGACCGTGGAGGGGCCGACCAGCAGAGCTTCGGCCACCTGCTGGTCGGTAAGGCCTTCATCGGCCTTGCACAAAATGAGGCACCGCTTCACTTTACGCCCCGAGGATTGGCCGCGCCGGGTGATACCCAGCAAATGTTCCCGCTCATCTTGGGTCAAGTTCACTCGGTATAGCTTGGCCGGCATTCCCCACGCCTCCCCACAATCAAAGAATGCCTCAATTATATACTTTCTTATATTTGTCAAAAATAGCCGAACGAAATCAGGCTGCGGCAACCATCGACTGGCGATTCTCCACCACCGATGCCCGCAACAAGCTTCAACATATCTATCCGTCAGGTTCAGGCTGACACGGTACTAGCATCCTCCGACCCGTTGCAGCAGCCCCAATTCAACTACCGCTACCTGGAACACCCCGATGACCGGGCCCGCCTGCGGGCCGCGGTGCGGATGTGCCTTGACCTGCTCCAGACCGACGCTTACCGGGACATCGTGGCCGAGGTTGTCGAACCCACCGCCGAGACCCTGGCATCGGACGAAGCAATGGACGAATGGATGGTCCGTACCATGGGAACGTCCCGCCACGTCTCCGGCACCTGCAGGATGGGGCCGGACTCCGACCCCACGGCGGTGGTGGACCAGTACCTGCGGGTCAAGGGAGTAGAGGGCCTGCGGGTGGCCGACAACTCCGTCATCCCCTACGTCACTCGCGCCAATACCAACGCCACCGCCATAATGATCGGCGAGAAACTCAGCGACTGGATTAAGGCCGGCGTGTAGCCGGAAGCACCCCACCGGGCATCAACAGCGACACCCATCCCCAACAGCAACCGCGGAGAAAAGACATGAGCGCATCCGAAACCCTCGCCCAATTTATCGTAGATACCAGGTTCGACCGGCTGCCGGCGGCGGTGGTTGAGGCCGCCAAAATCGCCATTCTGGACGGCGTGGCCAACGTAGTGGCCGGTTCTACCCAGGAACTCGCGGACATCGTCGGTCAATACACCCGGGAGATGGGCGGGGCCGACTCGTGCAGTGTGGTGGGTTGGGGGTTCAAGACCAACGCCCCGGCCGCCGCCTTTGCCAATGGCGTGTTCGGCCACTGCCTGGACTACGAGATACAGGGATTCCCGCCCACCCACGGCACGTCGTCCTGCCTGCCGTCGGCGCTGGCCCTCGGAGAGTTGCACCGCGTTTCGGGCCGGACCATCATCGAAGCCTACGTCCTGGGATGGGAAATTCAGGGACGGATGCGGGCCGCGTCAGCCCCGGCCTCCAACCCGGCGTTCCACCCGCCCGGTATGGTCGGCCCGCTGGGAAGCGCCGCCGCCAGCGCCAAGGTGCTGGGGCTGGACACCAGGCAGACCCAGATGGCCCTGGGCATCGCCGCCTCCCGCACCGGCGGAGTCACCGCCAACACCGGCACGATGGTCAAGTCCACCCACCCCGGCAACGCGGCCCGCATGGGCGCCGAAGCTGCGATTTTGGCGGGAATGGGCTACACCTCCAGCGAGGAGGTCTTTGAGTCGCCGGTGGGTTACGTCGCCGCTCTGTTCCAGGGCAACGTGGACTGGGACGTCCTGACCGGCGGGTTAGGTGACTCCTACCGCCTGGCAGACCCGGGCTACGACATCAAGCGCTTCCCGGCCCAGGTCTATATGCAGAATCCCATCGAAGCCGTCCTGAACCTGCGCCAGGAGCACCAATTGGAAGCCGGCATGGTTGACCGCCTGGTGGTACATCGCCGGGGCCGCGGCCACTCCGGGCCTGTCCCTCAAAGCGGGCTTGACGGCAAGTTCAGCGTCGAATACTGCGCCGCCGCCGCCTTGCTGGACGGTCGGGTGGTAATTGACAGCTTCACCGACGCCCGCCGCTTCGCCCCCGACATGGAGGAGACCCTTCCCAAGGTGCAGGTGGACGCGGAAGCCGACGACAGCGCCGGCGTCCGGGTTACGGCTTACCTGAAGGACGGCCGCACCGCCACCGCCGAGTGCCGCACCTTCAAAGGCTCGGCGGGCAACCCCATGACCCGCGACGAGCGCCTGGCCAAGGTCTGGGACTGCATCGGCCGCGCCCTCCCCCAACCCGCCGCCCAGCAGACCATAGACCTGCTGGAAGACCTGGAAAACGTGGATGATATTTCAAGTTTGATGGATATTCTGGGACAGAAGTCGCCGGGGCGGGCGTAAGACAAGCCTTGCACGGCCCATACAACCCAAAAATTCAGGGGGTTTGGGGGATGCATCCCCCAACGGAACCCATCAACCCAACGGTTCTCGTTAACAATCTATCTGGCGGCTATCGCTCCACCGTGAAGTGGCCTCTGTTGCACCAGTTACTTCCTATAAGGGCTTCGATTCGTTGGTCAAGGAAAGCCCTATGACAGGGTCGGGGAACAATTAAGTAGAAACGGACTTGGATACGGTTCCACCGGAGGACTCGCACGAATAGAGGTCCCGCCAGTGCACCCCGCAAACGACCAACCCAATTGGCGAATTGCCCGTATTCCTGATCAACTCTTAACCTTTGAGGTCTGTGTTGGTAGATGACTAGGCTTTGGCCCCGATCCCAGAACTGTCGAAGTTCGTCCATGTATACATATTTGGAATCACCGGCGCCGTCTTGAGGATCAATGCCATTGTCGGGGTTGACGAACACCAAATCGGCCTCACGGGTCGATTCAAGTGCGCCTTCGAACCAGTCGGCGCGGGGAACATTAATTAGGGGAGTCTCATGATAAAGGGTATTGCAGGGCAGGATTCTTGCCCTCCTGGTTGCCTTGACATTCCGTCGATGCGAAATTACCAAGTGTTCTAACTTGTCATACAAGGGGAAGTCGCACTGTCGAAACCTTTCTAAACCAAAGCCAAGGTGGGATGTGCATTTGCTGAGTGTTGGGAGTCGGGCCGGGAGTCTCGCAGGAATGTTTCGGCCCTTGACTGCAGGACAGTCCGGCAGCGCCGTTTCACTTCGTCTTTCCGGGTAGTCAGACCGGACAGGAATTTGCCGACCCTCTCCTCCACCACCTCCTTGCTTCCCAGGCACAGATTGCCAGTGGCCTCCTCTCTCGCCCAGCCCCAGATTGCCTCATCGGCGTTGAAGTCCGGGCTGTAGCCCGGCAGGTTCACCAGCCTAATACCCAGGCCAGGCGTACGCAGGTACTCCCGCATCGCCTCTCCACGATGGGCCGGCGCGTTGTCCCAGATCACGTTCAAAGGCCCGGAATGCCTCTCCCTCAGTTGCCTCAGGAAGGCAACCGAGGTTCCAGAGTTGCTGTTGCCATCCAGTTCCATCCAATCGACCTCGCCCGTCTCCAGGCACACCGCCGAATAGTAGCTGGCCTTCTCCCCGTACCTGGGGCTGGTCGAGTCCACCAGGGCCGGCTCTCCCCTCAACACCCACTTGCCCCGCAGTTCGGCGTCCGCCCGGAAGTGGGCCTCGTCAGCGAACAATATCCTGGCTCTGGTCCGCCCAGCCTCCTCCCTCAGGGCGGCATACTCCACCACGAAGGCCTCCCGCTTCTCCGCATCTGCCTTGAGCAGGCGCTTCTTGGGGCGCTTGAAGGCGAATCCCAAGCGGTGCAGGTAATTCAGGCAGCTGCTGCGGCTCAAGCTGACGCCGCAGCGCTCCGAGACATACTGCCGAACCACCTTCCAATACCAGTTGGCCAATTCGATACCCGACGTGGCTGGCGGTTGCTGCACCACCCCTTTCAACTCCTCCTGCTGCGATTGGTCAAGGGCGGGGGGGAACCCCCAGTCTGCTCGAAAATCAAAGCTGCGGGACCGCCCTCGCCGAAGGCGGCGGCCCACCGTCCGATAGTGTGCGGGTCCCGCTCCAGCGCCTCCGCCGTGGCTGCTGCTGTCAAGCCCTGGGCCAGCAGCAGCATGGCGTACCATCGCTCCCGCTCCCGGGGCGTGGGCGCCAGAACCATCCGCCTCCGCAAGTCCTTCACTCCCATCTGCCATTGTTCCAGAGACCAGTCTATCTCTCTCACGCCCATCATCAACCCCTCGCAACTCCTGAGACCAGCTAACCCAGATTCCCCCCAATTTACCCTATCCGTCTGCGCATTTCACCTTGGCTTTGGTTTAGGTTAGCAACTGTACGGACGAGAAAACCAACGGTTCCACCATTTTGAAAACGGACGTTCTCTGGGGTGAGATACCAGGCGACCCCCAAACGCAAAGGTTTCTCATCGGCCATTGGTGGCCCGGTCATGCCGCACAGGTGCCGCAGCAACCCATTATTAGCAAAGTCCCCTATGTCACCAACGTAGGCGTCTTTCATGGCGATAACCTCAAGTGAAATTGATTGTCCCCGAAACCGTCCTACCCAGACGGTTTCGGGGCCAATTTGCCAGGGGGCCGGGTTGCTAAATAGGCAGCTTCGGCTCGCCTCCGTCCGGAGTGTCAATCTGGAAGGCGTTGGCGTTGAAGGCCAGGGTGGTGTAGTAACCCATCAGGGTGGACAGCTCGGTGACCCCCAGCGGCCCCAACTGGTCAATCGCCGCCTGCCACGTCGCATCCTCGACCCGGTGGTTCTGGAAGATCTCGGTGACGTAGTTCACCACGGTCTGCTCGTCCGCCGGCAGTTGCGGCAGCGGCTTGCCGTCCCGCAGGTTGTCAATGAACTCGTCGCTGATGCCCTGCTGCCGGGAGCGGGCGGCGTGGGCGTGCCAGATGTACTGGCAGTCCATGGCGCGGGCAGTCAGAATCATGGTCAGTTCCTGGAGTTTCTTGGGCAGCGACGACTCGTCCCGCAGGTAGTTGACCAACGAGTTGGCCCGGCGGCGCATCTCCGGGCTGTGAATCATCACCGACCCGGGGCCGCTCGCCACGGCGCCGCCGGTGGCGGCAGTTTCGGAGTCGAAGGAATCGCGCAGATTTTCAGGGACCTGGTCGCGGGTGACGGTGGGCGTTCGGGGCATGGGGCACCTCCTGAAATTGTTGAGATTGGCCGCATCGGGGAGCGGAAGGGCGATGGGAAAGGCCGCCATTGAGCCGGCCGTGTCCCCTTCCCGTTGCCCAGCATCATAGACTGCCCGCCCAATCGTTGACAAGCCGGGCCGCAGGGTCTTTTAATTTTCCGGGACGGGGGCTACGTTGGGGGATTCATCCCCCAAACCCCCTGAATCATTGACGTGGGCCGGCAATGCAGCACTGAGCTTGCCGGGGGATTTACGGGGAATAATTAAAAGACCCTGCGCCGGACCGCCAGTACCAATATGCCCCAATCCATATTAGAATACCGTGGCGGCCACCCGTGGCGTAACATCCCGGACTGAGACCCGAGACCACCAGCCGGGACCAACCAGCGGAGCACAATAAGGAGATTCAACCATGTCAACCGTCAACACCGTTACCGGGCCGGTAGACACCGCCGATTTCGGGTTCACCCTCAGCCACGAGCACGTCGGCACCAACGCCGCCGGCCTGCGCCACACCTACCCCCAGTTCATCGACCGCGACGGCATCCGCGAGCAGTCCATCGCGGCCATGAAAGCGGTCTACGAGGACGGCGTACGCACGATTATCGACGTTAGCACCTTCGACCTGGGGCGGGACGTGCAACTAATCCGCGAGGTGGCCGAGGAAAGCGGAATGCAGGTCGTGGTGGCCACCGGCAACCACCTGGCAGTGCCGCGTCCCTTCGGCGACGTTTCCCCCGACGCCATCGCCCCGCTGTACATCCAGGAAATTGAAGAGGGCATTGAGGGCACCGGCATTAAGGCCGGCATCATCAAGGTCGCCAGCGATCGCGGCGGTATCACGCCCCCGCAGGAAGTCGTGTTGCGCGCGGCGGCCCGTACTCAGAAAGCCACCGGCGTCCCCATCTCGACCCATACCTGGTCGCCGGACCGCGTGGGCGAGGCTCAGGTCCGCATACTGGAAGAGGAAGGCGTTGACCTGGACCGGGTATACATCGGCCACAGCAACGACGACACCGACCTGGAATACCTGCTGGGCCTGCTGAACCGGGGCGTCTGGCTGGGGCTGGACCGCTACCCCGGCGGCCAGACCGCCGGCACACCCAACTGGGAGCAGCGCACCGAAATCGCCAAAGCGTTGATGGACGCCGGCTTTACCCACCGCATCATGCTGTCCCACGACTACTCGGTGCCCAAGGCCAGGCACGGCGCCGAGGTGCAGGAAGCGCGCCGGCGGGCCAACCCGGACGCCTATAACTTCATTCCCAGGTACGTCCTGCCCCGCCTCAAGGAGTTGGGCGCCTCGGACGAAGAAATCCGGCAGATAACGGTCGAGAACCCGCGCCGGTTCTTTGAGGGCCAATGACCCGACCCTCGAGCCTGCATGAACCCTTTGGTTCCGGCGTCCGGGCAGGGTTGCCCCATCGCCCGGAAAGCCCCGGGACACCAAGGTGATTGCCCAACTGAGCCGCAGCTCCCGCTACAAGTGGTACGCCTTCGCCGCCATGGCGTTGGGCACCTTCGCGTCGGTGGTGGACCACGGCAGCGTCAGCGTCGCGTTGCCGTCCATCGCCGCCCACTTCCACACCGACATCCCCACGGTCCAATGGCTCATCATCGGCTTCGCCATGACCATCATCGCCCTGCTGCTGCCCATGGGACGGCTGGCGGACCTGGTGGGCCTGAAAAAGGTGTACGTCATCGGCTCCCTGGTGTTCATCGCCGGGTCGGCGGCGGCAGGCACGTCCACCGACCTCATGGTGCTGATTTTGTCACGAATCGTGCAGGGCGCCGGCGCTGCCATGACCCAAGGCACCAGCATGGCCATCGTGATCGGCGGGTTTCCCCCCAACGAGCGGGGCAAAGCCATCGGGCTGATAATGACGATGGTCGGGACGGGGGCCATCGCCGGCCCGGCCACCGGCGGTTTCCTGGTGGACGCCCTGGGCTGGCGGGCCGTGTTTTTCGGCAGCATCCCACTGGTGCTCCTCAGCGTCATCATGAGTCTGGCGGTCCTCCCCGGCCAACCCTCGAGCCTCAGTCCGGGCCGGAGCCGCCAACCCCGTTTCGACTGGCTGGGCGCCGTTCTTTCGTCCGGGGCGTTGATGGCCCTGCTGATGGGCATTACCAGCGCCCACCAATCCGGCTGGACTTCACCGCCGATACTGGGGGCTGCCGCCGCCTTCGTCGCAATGTCCATCACCTTCGTGTGGTGGGAGTTGCGGTATCCCTACCCCATGCTCCAACTCAGGCTGTTCCGGCGTCGGAACTTCTCCCAGGGAGTTGCGGCAGCGTTCCTCATGTTCCTCGGCAGTTCCGCCGTGCTCTTCATGATGCCGTTCTACCTGCAAAACGTGCTGGGATACCGCCCCTCCGTGGCCGGGCTGATGGTAGTACCTGGCGCCTGCTGCATGGCGATTCTGGGACCGTTGAGCGGGCACTTATCGGACCGGTTCGGGTGGAGGACCTTCACGGTGGGCGGGTTGGTCCTTTCCACCACCGGAATTTCCATTTTGTCCCGCCTGTCGGAAGACTCCAGCCTGTTCCTCGTAGTGCCCGCCCTGATGCTCCAGAGCAGCGGCATGGGGATTTTCTACTCCCCCAACTCCAGCTCCATCCTCAGCGCGGTGGACCGGGACGACCACGGCGTGGTTTCGGGGTTCCTGAACCTCATCCGCAATGCGGGCAACGTGGTCAGCGTCGCCGTCGCCACCGCCATCGTGGCTTCCACCATGGGATCGTTGGGCTACGAACCCAGCCTGGACGCCATCCGCACCGAAACCGGCCCCGGCGTCGGGCAGGCATTCACCACCGGGTTGAAATACGCTTTCCTGACGATGGTCTTCGTCCTGCTGGCCGCCATGTTCATCTCGGCGCTGCGCCTGCGGAAAGCCATCGAACCGGAGCCGGCGCCCGCCGCTTGACCAGGGGGAGCCAAACAGCAGGTCCTTTCAGGCCCTCGGAACCCGCCCATGTGGAGACCGGGAACCAACGGATTGCAGCGCGTCGCCGCCCATTGGACAACCGCTCCGGTTCGTGCCAACATTAGGGCTTACCATGGCAAAACCGAATTGACCTTTGCGACACAACCCTCGTCGGTCCCAAATTTCCGAAAACCCAACAAGCGTTGAAAAAGCGTTGATGGAGGCGATTATGCCGGTAGTATCGCTGGACATTACCAACCAACAGCCCTTCGCCTACGGCGAAAGTTTTGGCGGCGTCGGCCCCTACATCCAAATTGACGGCACGGCCCATTTTTCCGTAGACCCGCTCCATCCGGCCAATGACCTCATCACCGACTTGAAGCTGGCGCCCCGGGACTCTGCCGGAAGGGTGGCATTCTCCGCAGACTTCCGAATCCTCAAGCCGGAAGACCCCCTAACGACCAACCACCGCATCTTCTTCGACATACTCAACCGGGGCCGGGGCACCGCCTTACGGAACTTCAACGACGCTCCCGACCTCCCGGCGGACCAACCGCCGCACCCGGGCAATGGGTGCCTGATGCGCCAAGGCTATACCGTCGTCTGGTGTGGCTGGCAGCACGATGCCCCGGACGCGCCCGGCGTCATGCGGCTCAACCCCCCCGGCGCGCTGGACTCCGACGGCAACCCGATTTCCGGGCGGCTGGTGGTGACCTTCCAGCCCAACACGCCCATCACCGAGCAATTTCTGTCTGACCGGATGCACCGCCCCTACCCCGCCGCCGACGTCAACGACCCGGAGGCGGTTCTGACCGTTCAGGAGCATGAAGACGCGCCCGAAACCGTAATCCCCCGGGACCGGTGGTCCTTCGCCCGCACGAGAGACGGGCAGACAGTCCCGGACTCGTCCTACGTCTACATGGCCGACGGGTTCGACCCAGGCCGGGTTTACCAGGTCATTTACCGCACCACCGGCGCCCCCATCGTCGGCCTTGGCCTCGCCGCCACCCGCGACCTCGCCTCATTTCTGCGCTATGGCGACACCGCCGGAAACCCCTGCGCCGGCGACATTGAGTGGGTGTACACCTTCGGTTCCTCCCAGAGCGGACGCTTCCTGCGGGACCTGCTTCACCTGGGCATGAACCACGACGAGGACGGGCGGACGGTGTTCGACGGACTGATTCCCCACGTCGCCGGCGCAAAACACGGCGAGTTCAACCAGCGGTTTGCCCAGCCTTCCAGCCAGGCCAGCCGCAGCCCCAACAACTTGTTCCCGTTCAGCGACGTTCCCCAGACCGACCCGGAAACGGGCGTAACCGACGGCGTTCTGGCCCGTCTTCTGGAAACCGGACAAGTCCCCAAGGTTATGTACACCTACACTTCGTCCGAGTATTGGGGCGGCGGCGGCTCAATGGTCCATGTCGACGTCAACGGCAAAGCCGACTTGGAAATCCCCGAGAATATTCGGGTCTACGTCTTCGGCAGCTCCCAGCACCCCCTGGGGACGCCCAACCTGCGAGACTTCGACCCGGCCAACGGCAACCAAGGCCAGCAGCCCTTCAACTGCGTGGACTACCGTCCGCTGCTGCGGGCGGCCTTGAACAACCTGGACCGCTGGGTTACCAGGGGTGACGCTCCTCCGCCCAGCCGATACCCCCGCATAAACAACGGAACGGCGGTGGCGCCAGGCGAGGTTGCCTCGACTTTTGCGGCCATTCCGGGGGTCAAGCTCCCCAACCCGCTGCGGCGGTTCCGGCGGATGGACTTCGGGTTCGACCACGGCGCGGCCACCAACGTCCCGGCGGTGTTTGGTACGCCCTACCCCAACCTAGTCAGCGCGGTGGACCATGACGGTAACGAGGTCACCGGCATTCGTATGCCCATGATTCAGGCCCCGCTCGCCACCTATACGGGCTGGAACCTCCGCCACGCCAACGTCGGCGGCGAGGGACAGATTTTATCTTCCGGCGGAGCCACCGGCGGAACGCTGGTAGGTTCGTCCATACCCTTTGCCGCCACGCGGGCCGAGCGCGAGGCCGCCGGAGACCCACGCCGTTCCATCGAAGAGCGGTACGCATCCCGGGACGACTACCTGGCCCGCATCCACTCCGTCGCCCAGGACATGGTCAACCAGCGTTACATTCTGACCGAGGACCTGAACCGCATATCCCAACAGGCTTCGGCGCATTACGACGAGCTAACGGCCCGGGTCAAGCAGCCCCAAGCCGCCGACAACTAGACAGACAATAGCCGTCCCATTTCCGGTAGCGGGCCAACCAATCATACAAAGGGGGAAAGTATGACAACCACCAAGCAAGACGGCGGGGAAGCCATCATGGAGGCGTTTCGCAATCTGAGCGTGGACTATATCATCTCCTCGCCCGGCTCTGAATGGGCCCCGGTGTGGGAAGCCTTGGCCCGCCAACAGATCAACGAGACCCCCGGCCCGCGCTACATCAACTGCTGGCACGAGACCCTGGCGGTGGACATGGCCATCGGCTACACCCGCGTCACCGGCAGGCTCCAGGCCGTCCTGCTCCACGCCGGCGTCGGTCTGCTTCAGGGCAGCATGGGCATTCACAGCGCCGGCCTGGGCGAGGTTCCCATACTGGTCTGCTCCGGGGAGGCCAACAGCTACGGCGAGAACCCGGAGTTGGACCCCCAGGGTCAATGGTACCGCAACCTCAGCGTTGTGGGCGGTCCTAACCGTTTCGCCGACGAATTCGCCAAGTGGAGCGGCCAGGCCACCAGCCCGTACACCCTGTACGAGCAGTTAGTGCGGGCCGGAGAACTGGCCCAGCGGGTCCCGATGGGGCCTTCCTTCCTGGACATTCCCATCGAGACGATGATCCACCCCTGGGCGCCGCCGGAAAAGTTGCGGCAGGTCGCGTCGGCCCCCAAGACGCGGCCCACCGCCGATGCCGTTGAGGAGTTGGCCGGGCTAATCGAGGGCAGCAGCTTCCCCTTGATAATAACCGACTGCGCCGGGCGGGAAGTCCAGGGCTTCCACAACCTCGTCGAATTAGCCGAGTTGTTCGCGATTCCGGTCGTCGAAAGCGCAGCCACCTACTCCAACTTCCCGAAGAGCCACCCCCTGCACCTGGGGTTTGAGCCAGGCCCCTACCTGGAGCGGGCCGACCTGGTCCTGCTGGCCGGCAGCCGGTCGCCCTGGTACCCACCCAACGCCGGACCCAAGAACGCAACCGTCGTTGCAATGGGAGAAAGTCCCATCAAAGGCCAGATGGCATACCAGAACTTGCTGGCAGACCGATACGTCGAGGGCGATCTGACCTTGACGCTGAACTTGTTGACCGACGCTCTGCGCCCGGCAGCCCGGCGTCGGTCAGATAACATCCGGGCCAGGCTGGCCGAGTGCCGGACCGAGCATGACCGGCTTTCCGACCGGAACCAGGCGGCGCGGGACTCGGCCCGGTCCGAGCATCCCATTGACCCTATCGAGCTGTGCGCCGCCATCAGCGACGTCATGCCGGAAGATACAGTTTACGTCGAGGAAGTCACGTCCCACCGGGGCGCGATTTCCAACCATGTCCGTTGGGATGCGCCCCACCGCTACTTCCACCCCAACGGAGGCCTGGGCCAAGGCTTGGGGCTGGCCCTGGGCGTCAAGCTGGCCAAACCCGAACAGCCGGTGGTCGCCCTGATGGGAGACGGCGGGTTTCTCTACAACCCCGTAACCCAGAGTTTCGGCGTGGCCCGTGAGGCATCCCTGCCCTTCCTGACGGTCATTTTCAACAACGGGAACTACGAGGCCATGCGCCGCAACCACCTGCACTACTACCCGGACGGCGCCGCGGCCAAGTCGGGAATCTACCACGGTGTGTTCATCCCTGGCCCCAATTACGCGCAGTTGGTGGAACCCTTCGGCGGCTACGGCGAGCGCGTGGAAGACCCGGCTGATTTGCGGCAGGCCCTTCGCAATGGCCTCAACGCGGTGCAGGAAGGCAGAATGGCATTGATCGACGTGGTGCTCAGCCGGTAAGCGGCCAAAACCCGTTGGTCCAGGACCTTTGCCCAGGCTCCCCAGGGTCTTTTAATTTTCTGGGTACGGGGCTACGTTTGGGGGATTCATCCCCCAACCCCCCTGAATTGGGGTGGGTCTGGCAATGCAGCGCTGAACTTGCCGGAGGAATGACGGGGAACAATCAAAAGACCCGGCTAAAAGACCCGGCCAGGTTCCCTAAAATCGTTTTCAATCGTTCGTCTTGAGGCCCTGGAAGGACTTCCTTGAGGGATATGTTGCCCGATGGTTCAGGCCGTGGGCGGAATGTCGGGCGGCAACCGTAAGGCCAATTCTTCGGAAATTCCGAATTCCTCTACCAATGCCTCGATAGCCTGCGAATGAGGAATCGGGCAACGGTCAACCTGTCCGTCGGCGGAAGTAGTCATCCGTTCGCCGAACGCTATCGTAGCCACGCCGTCGGGACGGTTTTGACGGATGTACAGCGCATTGTTGAACCCGCTGCGCGTACGGGTGCGCTCGTGGTACTCGTTGAACTGCTCCAACGGGACGCCAACGGCCTCGAACCGGCACCATAGCCCCTCGGGACGGTGGGCCGGATGCCACAGCACGTTCCATAGCCCGTCCTTCTGCTCCACGCGGACCCGCTCCGCCGGGTGTTCCGGGGAAGGGAGGGCGCCATCCTGCACCGGCACGGGCCGACGGGTGAGCATCGAGCCGTCAACCAGGTATCTGCCGCCGTCCACCGTTGCCACCACCGAGCCGTGGGTGGGGCCGGTCACGTCCGGGGCCGACAGCATCGTGCCAGCGGCGCGCTCCACCGGAAACCCCAGCGCTTCCAGGAGGTCGTGCATGGCGTGGCTGTTGGACCAACAGGTGCCGCCCGTCCCGTGGGCCAGCCACTGCCAGAAAAAATGCTCGGAGTTGTGGCCCGGTACCGGCCCGTCGGCGGTTCCTGAGTAAAACAGCCGCTTCTGAATGTTGTCGAACGGGAGCGTCCGGGACCAGCGCCCGTACACTTCCGACAACCCGGCCAAGTCCGGGTCCGGCTGTTCCCGCAGGCCCAACTTTTCCAGAACCGGCTCCAACAAACTGGGATTCAACATTTCAAACCTTGCCCAACAATGTGTTTGTTCTCAGGCTCTCGATGGCTTTCGTTCCCGCCCCATAAATCATCAAGTCCCACTTCGGCAACTCGTTAAGGCGCGCCCGGCAAAGACTCGCAGGGCACACCGTTGCCGTCCCGGTCCAGGCGGTGCGGGTCCCGGTCCGGCCCCCCGGCGGCGGCGAAAACCTCTTGCGCCTGTGCCCACGTCTCGAAATCGCCGCAATCGCGGTCTGGCCCATCAGGCTCAACGCTCAGAGGCCCCGGTGGCGTTGACGGAGTGGACAAGGGTTCAGCGGCTTCGCCACCCACATCAGCCGGCTCGCCCGCCATGGTAGCCGTAATTTGCACCGAGCCGGCGCAGGTGTCCAGCATTTCCCTGAGCGCAGCCAATTCCTCGGGAGTGACCCGAAGGCCCCACCGACTCTTAATAGAGGTCCAGTTCACGGCGTAAGAGCACCAATAGCCCTCATTGGGCGGGCGCCAGTCCTCCGGCCCGTCGCTGCCCTTGGCCCGATTGGCGGACGCAGTTACGGCCAGCAGATGGTCGGCAAAGTCCAGGTCGTTGGCATACGCCCGTTTTCGCTCCCGGTCCCACTGCCAACCGCCGGAGCGATGGGAGTTGCCCAGCGGCACCACATGGTCAACGTCCAGACCGCCAGGGTCGGTCACCACCGTTCCGGTGTAGGGATCGGTCCACCGGCCGGATTGCACCCGGCATCCCTTCTCCGACTCGAAAGCCACCGGCTGTTCGGACTCGGCAACCAGCGCCTCCTGCCGGGCGTCCTGGCAATCCTTGTCTTGGTCGCTCCAATGCCGCCAGTCGCTCCGGTCATACTTGGGAATGTCGAGTGGGATTTCTGCCACGGTCAACGAAAACACCGGACCACCGGGTTCGCGGCTGAATTCGCCGCTGAGTTCGATCGCCGTCGGCTCCGGCGGGGCTTCCGCAACCGGAATGGTCCGGGCAACCGTGGGAAGCGCAGTCGCCGTTGGCGCCGGACCCGGAGCAATGATGGACGGGAGAGCGCCCGGTTTCGGTAATTCTGCTCCGCACGCTAACGACAGGGCCAGCAACAACCCAGCGGCGGCCCGAAAACCAAACCTGAACATCCCCACAGCGTCCTCTTCCCCAGGCTCAACCCTTCCGACCGAGGTTACAAATCGCCAAACGGCAGGGCTAGGCGACTATTCGGAGCCGGATTCGAACCGTCCCAGGAACTCTTGGGGCGCCGGTTCTCGCGGCACCCGCGCGAAGGCCAACGACTTCGGCAGGACTATACCGCCCGAGAAAACCATCTTCATGGCATCCTCGATGGACATATCGGTCTCGAACACATCGTCCTCCATGACGAAGGCCATGTTGCCAGAGGTTGGGTTGGGAACGGTCGGCACGTAGACCACCACCATGGACTCGCCGGTCACGGTAGAAACGGCCCGCCCGGTGACGAACCCCAACGCCACCATGCCCTCCCGTGGCCACTCAATAAAAACCACCCGGCTAAACCGGTATTGGGAGGCCATGGAAGAAGCCGCCTGCTGCGTCACCCCGTAGATGGTGCCAACCACTGGAATTCCATTGAGCAACGTGCTTTTCAGGTTCATGGCGTTGCGTCCCAGGCTGGTTGCCATGATGAGCCCGACCACGTAGAAGATGATCACCATCGAGAGTATGCCAACGCCGGGGAAGTCCCAGGGGCGTCCCGCAACGAAACCCAGTGGGCGCACAAAGCTGTCGGCCTTGGTGATGATGAACGCCAAGATCAACGCGGTCACCAGGAGGGGCACCAACTCCATCAACCCGGCAATGGTCCTGCCCTGGATATGACGTTCTATCCGCCGGAAGAACCCAATTCCGGGCCTTTCCTCATGCGGTTGTACCTCAACCGGTTCCTTCGCAACGTCTGCCATTGTCACCTCGCCGGCCGTCTGCCGGCACAATGGTTTCCCAGGCATTACCCGCGGCGGCAGAGCGCATCTGCCCCGGTTTAACCACTACGATAATACAGCAGGGACGGCCAACCCCAAAGAAGTCCCGACGTCCGCTTACAGCAACTTCTCATTCAGCGTGACGCCGAAGCCCGGAATGTCTGGCGGGACGATGTAGCCGTCTTCCGGTTCCGGTTCGTTCCGCCACAGGACATCCCGCGGTTCCCGGATGTGGTCCGAATGGAACTCGGCCAGGTCGGCCCAATCGCTGGCGAAAATTAGGTGCAGTCCCCACACCTCACCGCCCCGGTGGGGCGACACCAGAACGCCCGCCTCCCGTGCCAATTCAATAATGCGCCGGCCAGCGGTGATCCCGCCGCACCAGGTTATGTCCGGCTGCCACAACCCCAACGCACCGGCCCGGGCGATGTCGGCGAACCCGTAATGGGTGGATTCGTGCTCTCCGCCGGCGATTAGCGTCGGCGCAACCTCGGGCCGCAACTCCGCCTGTCCCGGCAGGTCGTCGGGAGTCAGCACGTCCTCGTACCAGTACAGGTTGAACTCCGCCAACCTCCGGTGCATTTCAAGCGTAACATCCCGGTCCCAAGACATATAAGTGTCAATCATCAGCCGGGCATCCGGTCCGAACAGCTCCCGAGCCCGGGCTGCCGCGGCAACGGCCGTATCATAGTCGGATTCCTGCCCAGTCCAACGGTGGGGGAATTTGTGGGCCCGGAAGCCCTGTTGGCGATAAAACTCCGAATCCGGGCCGGTGGCATAGGCCAGCGCGCGCTCCTTGCGCGGCCCGCCCAGCAGTTGGTAGACCGGTACGTCTTCCGCCTTGCCCAGGAGGTCGTACAGGGCCAGGTCAACGCCACTGAGCGCCATGATGGCCAATCCCTTGCGCCCGTAGGGCAGCGACTCGGCGTACAGACAGTCCCAGATTCGGGCGATGTCCTCCACGTCGCTGACCTGCCGGCCCAGCAGCAGTTCCCGGAAGTGCCGGTTGACCACTTCCACGCTAGCCGTTCCGCCGCCGCCGTAGCCCAAGCCGGCCACCCCCGCGTCGGTTTCCACCCGGACCACTATCTGCCAAAAGTGGGTGCGCCATGACGGGACGACGTGCCGGTAGTTGGGGAAAACTGCTTTAACGTCGGTTATCTTCATCCGCCTGCCCGCTTACCCCTTCGGTCCGGCGCCCCTTCGCTGCGGGATTCTCCGATGGTCGCCCCAAGCCGGTCAAAGGACACGCCTAATTTACCGCCCCGCCCAACGGCGACCGCGGGGAGCCGCTTTCCAGGAATGCACCATAGCCGGGCTTTTGCTCCAGCGAACCTTGATTCAGCAGCACCTTTCCCCGCAACAGCGTCATCCAAGGGCGCCCGTTAACCTGCCAGCCCTCGAACAGGGTGTACCCGGCATTGCTGTGGTGGTCCCGGGAAGTGATGACCCGGTCGCCATTGGGGTCCAGAATCAGGAAATCGGCATCGGACCCCACCTGAATGATTCCTTTGCGGGGGAACAGGCCAAAGATGCGGGCCGGGTTCTCGGACATGACCCGCGCCAACCACCAGATAGGCAGCCCGCGCTTCACCACGCCCTCGCTGTACATCAGCGGCACGATGGTCTCAACGCCCGGCGAGCCGAAGGGCACCGACCGCCCTTCGGTATCCACGAAAATGTTGTCCCACCCTACTTGCTTGAGTTCCTGGGGGTAAGGCGCGTGGTCGCTGGCCACAATCGAAACCGAACCCTGCCTCAGCCCTTGCCAGAGCGCGTCCCGGTCCGGGCCGTCCTCGGGGCGCAGCGGTGGGCCGATTTTGGCCAGCGGGCCGTACTCGGCCATCTGCGCATCCGACAACAGCAGGTATTGGGGGCAGGTTTCCGTCCAAATCGCCTGCCCCTGGCTCTGCGCTTCCTGGATGCGCCGGAGGCCCAACTGGGTGCTCAGGTGGACCACGTAGGCGGGGCAGCGCGTCGCCGCGCTCATCTTCACCGCCCGGTTGATCGCCTCTTCCTCGGCCCAATCGGGGCAGGCCGCGGGGAAGTCGGTGGGATGTGTATGCCCGTCGGCGATGAGCTTGTTCTCCAGGTACTCAATGATGTTGCCGCTTTCGCAGTGCAGTTGCAGCACCCCCCCGCCGCGGGACACCAACTCCATCGCCTGGCAGATGTAATCGTCGTCGCACATACGGAAGGGGCGCTTCTTGTAGGTCATAAACATCTTGTAGGACTTGACGCCCAGGTCAATGGCGCCGGGCAGACCGGCCAGGATCGACGGCCGGTTTTGCAGGATGAAGTGGAAGCCGAAGTCGGTCAGAGCGTTCTGCTCAACCTGTTCCCGGGTCCGGTGAATCGCCTGCGGCAGGGTTTCGTCGCCTTCCAGGTCATAAGTGCCGAAAGGCACCAGGGTGGTCAAGCCGGCGTGAGCCGCCGCCAGGGAACCCAGGGCGTAGTTGTCGTGGCCGTCCAGGTGGACGTGGCTGTCAATAAGCCCAGGAAGCACAAACTTGCCCGATGCGTCAATGTAGTTGTCGGCGGGAGGCAGCAGCGACTCCGGCCCAATGGCGGCGATCTTCTCTCCGGCGATTGCAATGGACCCCTGGTATACCTGGGACGAGGTGACGATTTGACCCCCGACGATAACCGTGTCTACCCGCGATTCAGCCATGAGCGCTCCTAAACCAAAGCCAAGGTGGGATGTGCATTTGCTGAGTGTTGGGAGTCGGGCCGGGAGTCTCGCAGGAATGTTTCGGCCCTTGACTGCAGGACAGTCCGGCAGCGCCGTTTCACTTCGTCTTTCCGGGTAGTCAGACCGGACAGGAATTTGCCGACCCTCTCCTCCACCACCTCCTTGCTTCCCAGGCACAGATTGCCAGTGGCCTCCTCTCTCGCCCAGCCCCAGATTGCCTCATCGGCGTTGAAGTCCGGGCTGTAGCCCGGCAGGTTCACCAGCCTAATACCCAGGCCAGGCGTACGCAGGTACTCCCGCATCGCCTCTCCACGATGGGCCGGCGCGTTGTCCCAGATCACGTTCAAAGGCCCGGAATGCCTCTCCCTCAGTTGCCTCAGGAAGGCAACCGAGGTTCCAGAGTTGCTGTTGCCATCCAGTTCCATCCAATCGACCTCGCCCGTCTCCAGGCACACCGCCGAATAGTAGCTGGCCTTCTCCCCGTACCTGGGGCTGGTCGAGTCCACCAGGGCCGGCTCTCCCCTCAACACCCACTTGCCCCGCAGTTCGGCGTCCGCCCGGAAGTGGGCCTCGTCAGCGAACAATATCCTGGCTCTGGTCCGCCCAGCCTCCTCCCTCAGGGCGGCATACTCCACCACGAAGGCCTCCCGCTTCTCCGCATCTGCCTTGAGCAGGCGCTTCTTGGGGCGCTTGAAGGCGAATCCCAAGCGGTGCAGGTAATTCAGGCAGCTGCTGCGGCTCAAGCTGACGCCGCAGCGCTCCGAGACATACTGCCGAACCACCTTCCAATACCAGTTGGCCAATTCGATACCCGACGTGGCTGGCGGTTGCTGCACCACCCCTTTCAACTCCTCCTGCTGCGATTGGTCAAGGGCGGGGGGGAACCCCCAGTCTGCTCGAAAATCAAAGCTGCGGGACCGCCCTCGCCGAAGGCGGCGGCCCACCGTCCGATAGTGTGCGGGTCCCGCTCCAGCGCCTCCGCCGTGGCTGCTGCTGTCAAGCCCTGGGCCAGCAGCAGCATGGCGTACCATCGCTCCCGCTCCCGGGGCGTGGGCGCCAGAACCATCCGCCTCCGCAAGTCCTTCACTCCCATCTGCCATTGTTCCAGAGACCAGTCTATCTCTCTCACGCCCATCATCAACCCCTCGCAACTCCTGAGACCAGCTAACCCAGATTCCCCCCAATTTACCCTATCCGTCTGCGCATTTCACCTTGGCTTTGGTTTAGCTGCCGGCCCTCAAGCGGGCCCGGGATTTGGGGAATGATACCCGCCGGTAAGTTGCGTGACAAGGTTTTGCCGGACGCTCGGCGTATTCTGGAAGACATTGAGCCCATTCGCCCCCGTGCCACCGGGTCGGGCTTTGCCGCCATTGAAGGACCTGCTGCTTACGCTAAAACTCGGCAACCAGCCGCCCCAGACGGTGCTCCCAGCTTTGGGCTGCTTCCACCTCCCGGTCCCGGCGCTCGTAACCGTCGGAGTCCGGGCCGCGGTAGTGGTCCCGGTACCAGGCCACCGTGGTTGCCACCCATTCCTCGACCGGCGTGGTGACGATGCCGATGTCCCGCTCGGCCCGGCTGCGGTCATGGATATTCGACGCGGGCCGGGTCAGCGGGGCCGCGTAATCGGCCAGTCCCAGGCTCTTGCCGATGACCGCCTGCGGAACGAATACGACGTGGGGTTGATCGCCGGCGGCCGTCCAGATTAGCTCGGCCCAACGCTCAGGAGTCAGAATCTCCGGCATTCCGATGAAGTAGGTCCCGCCGATGGTACCCGGAGCGTCGAGGGTTCGGATGAAGTTGGCCGCCGCGTCGGCGCTGAACAGGGTTCGGAACGCGCCCCGCATCCCGTCGGCCACCACCACCGGCCCGCCGTCCAACGCTCGCTGCACCCACCACCACATCCGCCCGGTAGGGTCTTCCGGCCCCATCACCGCCGGAATCCGAATGATAGTGTAGGGGATGCCACCGCCGTTCTCCAGCAGCCACTTTTCGCAGTGCCGCTTGCCCACGGCGTAGGGGTCCTCGCCCTCCGGGTATGTGTATTCCAGTGCGCTCCACTCCACCGCGGACTCGTCGTAAGGACAGCGGTGGAAGAAGTCAACCTTGCCTTCCAGGTAGACCGAGCTGGTGCTGACCAGCAGGTACCGCCCCACGCTGCCGCGAAAAGTCTCCACCGCCGACGCCACGTCTTCCCAGCGGTACGCCTGCGTGTCCACCACGGCGTCGAAGGACCGGCCCTTGAGCTTGGCGTTAAAATCGGCGGAGTCGTTGCGGTCTCCGGGTATGTGGGAGACCCGGCTCCACCAGTCGGGACGGGTCGAGCCCCGGGAGAACACCGTCACCCGGTCGCCCCGGTCCAGCAACCGCTCCACCATAATTTTGCCCATGTACCCGGTGCCGCCGATGACCAGAATATCCAACCCGAATCCTCCTAACGCGCGGTCCAGCCGCCATCAACAATGAGCAGGTGGCCGTTGGTGGCCCCTGCCGATGGGCTGGCCAGATAAACCGCGGCGCCCACCAACTCTTCGGGGCGCATCCGTCGGCCCAGCGGCATATTCGCCGCCAGGTCTGCCTGCAATTCATCGTCGTCCCGGGTGTCGGCTTCCAACAACCCCGGCGTTTCGGTAGGGCCAGGGCCGATGGCGTTCACCGTGATGCCGTACTGGACCCACTCCAGGGCCAACACCTGGGTCAGGCTGGCGACACCGCCCTTGCTGGAGCAGTAGGCCGCCCGGTTTTCGGAGGCCACGACCGCCAGTTGGGATGCGATGTTGATGATGCGTCCGCCGCCCCGGGGAATCATCAACCGCGCCGCCGCCTGCGCGCAGAAGAACGTACCCTTGAGGTTGGTGCCGATTACGGCGTCCCAATCCCCCTCGGTTACTTCGAGGGCCGGGCTGCGCCGCCGGATGCCAGCGTTGTTGACCAGGATGTCCAGCCCGCCCATGTCGTTGGCAACCTGCCGGATGGTGGACTCGATTTGGCCCAAGTCCAGGACATCCAGCCCGTAGGTCCCGGAGCGGCGGCCCAGCGCTTCTACCTGTCGCCGCACCTCGTCCATCCCTGCCTGATTGCCCGGCAAGTCCGAGACCGCAACGTCGGCGCCGGCCTCGGCCAGACCGACGGCCAACGCCGCGCCGATGCCCCGCGCCGACCCGGTGACCAGGGCAACCTTGCCTTCCAGGCTCAACCCCGCGTAAGTCATAGACCGCTCTTCCTAACTCAGTACGTTAATCCCAATTCCGTTGATACCCCAACCCATTGCAGCGCTTGTAACAGTTCAGATTTGGTGAGGTAAATTGGTTTCAGCCAAGGCTTTCAGGGAACTGCCAATTTTTCCAGGGGGTTTGGGGCAGGGGATTTGGATGATTCATCCCCCAACGTAACCCAACCCCCAATATTCCGCCGTCGGCCACTCCCCTCCCCTCAACCCTGAACGGTTACCAGCACTTCCCTAACCGCCCGGTTCCAGCCGTTGAGAGGTCTCACAACCAGCGGCAATTTGCCCCCAATCGTACTGCATCGGCACCATTTGGACCTGACGCCAGACCTCGCTTTGGTCGGCATAATGGGGGCTGCCCGGGTGGCCCGAGCTGCCCAGCGGCACCGCCCAGAGGCAGTTGTTCCAGTCGGACAGGTCGAAGGAGTACCGGGCCACCGACAGACCGCCTACCCTGGCAAACTGCGCCGGAGCATAGGCCCCGGCCAGCGGCGTGTCGTTATCACCGGACATGGGGATGGCGGGCGGGTCCAGCAGCGGAGCCAGGTCGGGGAACGCGGACGACAGGGTATGGGACGGACGGGCCTGATGCACCTTGCCCCACTCCCAGCCTTGGGCGTCTGCGCCGAATTGCTCCCGCAGCATCGTCAAACCCTGCGACAGAGACTCGGCGGCCAACCTCTCCCAGCCTGCGCCGGCAGGCAGCAGAGCAGTGTCGTTTGCATTCATCGCGGCAACCAGCAGGCTCTTGAACCGGGTCAGCAACACGCCGGCGCCCCGGCCCGCCGGGTCCAGCGCCTGCCCTGCCAGGTCATCCCCCAGATTGTGCCGCAACAGCCCTTCCAGCAGGGCGTCCCGCGCCGCGCTGTATACCGTGGGGGCCACCGCTCCGGCGTCCATATTCAGGTCCCAACCCAGCAGCAGGTCTTTGGCCCACGCCGATGCTTCATCCAACGGCTTCACCTCCCGTAGCAACTTGATGAAGGTCTGGGCCGGGATGGACCGCCGCTGGGCGTGGACTTTTGCCATGTCTTCCGCGGCGGGGTGGTCCAGGGAGAGCAGGGCTTGGGTCACCGACTCCGCCCGGTAGCCGGGCGAAAAGTCCGTGCCGATGTGATAGGGGTATTCGTCGTCTACCGGCTTATTGTTGGCCGTGGCGTAATAACCGGCCTCCGGGTCCACCGACCGGGGCATTTCGTCGAAGGGAATGCGGCCGGTCCATTCATGCTCCCCGGTCCAGCCGGGCACCGGCAGCCAGGCGTTGGCCGCGGGACGCACCGGAATTTCGCCCCGGCAGAGGTAGCCAATGCTGCCCTCGACGTCGGCGAGCAGGAAATTGTTGCACGGGTCCACCCACTCCCGCATTGACTCGATCAACTCGCCGCTATCCCCGGCCGTCAGCATTTGCAGCAGGGTATCGGGCCAAACCGAGGGACCGTCAGTTGCGACATAGCTAAGAGCCAGCCCAGTCCCGGTTGCCGGGTCTCCGGCGATGACGGGGCCGTGGTGAGTACGCCAGACCGTCACCGGCACGTCCTCGCCGCCCCGGACTTTGATGGTCTGCTGCTGGACTTCCGCGCGGCGCCATTGGTCTTGCCACAGGTAGTAGTTGGAATCGTCCGGGTGGAAGCGCTCGATGAACAGGTCCTGGTAGTCAGCCCAGGTGTGGGTGACGCACCAAGCGACCCAGGGGTTATGGCCGAAGTGGGGGAAGCCGGGCAGACCGGGGAAGGACAAGCCGACGACGTCGAAATCCGGGCAGGCCAGATGGTTCTGGTAATAGACGTTGGGGGTGTCCAGCCCCCGGTGGGAGTCCCCGGCCAGGATGGGCAGACCCGAGGCGGTGCGGCTGCCGGACAGGACCCAACTGTTGCTGCCCAGGGCCGTCTCGTTCAAGTGGTTCAGAGCCGCCGCGCCGCGGGCCAACTCTTCCAGACCGCCTTGCAATACGCCCCGGTAACGCTCGCCGGGAGGCAGGATGAGCAGTTGTCCCGGCTCGAATCCGGGAAAGACTGAGGCAGTCTTTTCCGGGCCCAATTGCTGCACCAGTTGCGCCCGCAACGCCTTGGCCTCAAACGCCCCCATGAACAGGTGCCGCACCTTGTAGGCCACCAACCCGTCCCAGGGCTGCCAGGGTTCGGGGGTCAGCCCGGTAATCTGAAACTCCACCGGCAGGCTTTCCGCCGTGGCGATGAAGGCATTGACCCCGGCGGCGTAGGCGTCAAACATCGCCCTGGTTTCGGAGCCGACGGCCTCGTAGTCGGCCCGCGCGCTCGGCTCCAGCATACAACGGCGCATCAGCCGGTCCTGCTCCACTCCCGACGGGCCGACGGCCTCGGCCCAGCGGCCCAACCCGCGCCGCCGGTCGTACTCCATTTGCCACAACCGGTCCTGGGCGGCAACGAAACCCTGGGCGTAGAACGCATCGGTTTCGTTGCCTGCCCTAACGTGGGGGATTCCGTATTCGTCCCGGTAAACGTCCACCGGGCCGTTCAACTCGGACAGCCGCACCGTGCCGGAGACATCGGGGCAGGCCGCCCGCAAGTCCTCGGCGGTTAACTTGGCGGGGTTGGTCGCGGAGATGGTCAATGGAAAACCTCCCAAGACTGGTCTCGGCGGGCGGTGGCCTAGAAATTACCCTGGGGTTGCAGCCCAAGCAAGGCCTGTCCCGCAGTCTCGTAATGGGAAAAGCTGGCCTGGGTGTGCTGGGTTATAACGTGCATATCCTGGAAGCGCCGCTGAATCGGGTTGGCCTCGAATATCGCTGCGGAACCGCACAGGTTATAGCTGGTGTCCACCACCTGGGCGGCCATGCGCAGGGCGTGGGTGGCGGCGACCCGCAGTTGCAACCTTTCGTCAATGGGCGCCGCCCGGTTCCGGCAGACCGATTCCCAAACCGCCGCCGCGCTGTCCCGCAGGAAGAATTGCGCCGAGCGGTGAATGGCGTGGGCTTCGCCGATGAGCCGGTGAGTGGTCTGCTGGTCCCGGAGGAGCGTCCGGGACCGGCCCGGCGTCCGGCTGGAGGCCGTTTCGATGGCGATTTCCAGGCTCTTGCGGGCCACGCCCAGCGCGACGGTGGCGAACCCGGAGCCGAACAGCAATGTCCTCGGTATGACGTACAGCGGGCCGTCCTCGCCCGGTTGGCCTTCCGCCTCATAGGTGCGCTCGTTCGGAATGAACATATCATCAATTTGGAAGCTGAAACTGCCGGTGCCCCGCAGGCCGTGGACGTGCCACAGATCAACGAACTGTACCTCGTCCCTGGGCATCAACAACATCCGGGCGCCTTCCCGGTTCCGCGCCCCGTCCAACACCTGTCCGGGCTGCCCGATGGGAGCCAACGCCGCGATCCAGGTGGCATGGTCACTGCCGCTGCTGAAGTTCCAGTGGCCGCTGAGCCGGTAGCCGCCGTCAACCGGCACCGCAATGGACGCCGAGGTGGGGGGCCCGTTGGTGACCACCGCCCGCGGTTCGGCCCAGATTTCCCGGGCCGTGCCTTGGTTCATCCTGACCGAACTGGTGGAGAAGACGTTATTCTGGTTGAGACACCAGGCGACGCTGGCGTCCGCCCCGGCGAACACTTCCAGGATGCGCAGGAAGTCCGGGTGCGCCAGCTCGGCGCCGCCCAGCGATTGAGGCAGCAACAGCCGGAAGAACCCGGTGTCGGCCAGATTGTTAGCCAGCTCCGCCGGCATCTGCCGGTCGCGGTCAATGTGGTCGGCCAGGCTTGCCACCTGCTCGGCCAGCGGGCCAGCAAGCCTTAGATAGTGGTCAATGTCGTGTTTTTCCGCTTGTTTTTGCATGAGAAAAGTTCTCGAGGTCCTCCTCCGGCATATTTCCCGGTATATTTCCCGGCACATTTCAAAGACCCGAGGCCGCGCTGCCAGTCCGGGCTACGCCGCTTAACTTACATGGTTAGCGGCGCCAGTGTCAAAAAGAACGCCTTTCGGGGGCCCCTTTATAGAATAATCAAAACCATTTACAGACCGCCCCTTCCCGTCCATGATGTAACGCAACAACCCCTGTCCCGCCGGGGCCAACTTCACCCACGCTCCGGGGTACTGCTATGGGAGACGATATGTTTGAGGGATTCGAGCAACTTCGGGTGGAAACCGGCGGCGCCACCATTAACCTGGTCAAAGGGGGCAGCGGCCCCCCGCTGCTGCTGCTGCACGGCTACCCCCAGACTCATGTGATGTGGCACAAGATCGCGCCCCGGCTGGCCGAGGACTACACCGTGGTTGCCGCGGACTTGCGGGGCTACGGCGACAGCGGCAAGCTGCAGGGCGACGCCCAACACGCCAACTACTCCAAGCGCGCCATGGCCCAGGACCAGGTGGATGTCATGGAAAAGCTGGGGTTCGACTCGTTTTTGCTGACCAGCCATGACCGGGGCGCCCGCGTCGCCCACCGGCTGACCAAGGACCACCCGCAGCGGGTGCAAAAGCTGGCCACGCTGGACATCATTCCGACCCGGCGGATGTTCCAGATTGTGGACAAGGATATGGCCACCAACACCTACCACTGGTTCTTCCTGATTCAGCCCTACGACTTCCCGGAGCGGGTCATTGGGGCGGATGCCGACTACTTCATCCGGTCCCGTTTCCTGCGGGTCGCCAACGCGGAGACCGTCTTCCCCAACGAGGCCGTCGAGGAATACGTCCGTTGCTTCAACGACCCGGCAGCCATCCACGGGGCTTGCGAAGACTACCGGGCCGGCGCCAGCATTGACCTGGAACACGACGAGGCAGACTTCGACAACAAGGTCACTTGTCCCCACCTGGCGTTGTGGAGTGAAACCGGCTACGTGGGCCGCACCCAGGACGTGCTGCAAGTCTGGCGGGACTACTCCACCAACGTCCACGGCGAGTCCCTCCCCTGCGGCCACTACATCGCCGAGGAACTGCCCGACCGGGCCTATGCCCTCCTGCGGGAGTTTCTGTCTTCCTGAGTCCCGTCAGACGGCGGCAACCTGCTGGCCCCAAATATAGTCGGTGGTAACGAAATTATGGCGAGCGATTACCTGGACCAACTGGCGGAGTTCGTAACCTCAGTCAAAGTTGAGGAATTGCCGGCCTCAACCCTAGCCGCGGCCAGGGACGTGGCGCTGGACACCATCGGCGCCATCGCCGCCGGCAGCCGCCTGCCGGAAAATGCCAACCTGGCCGGACTGGCCGGCAGCATGGGCGGTCGCGGCAACTCGACCCTCCTTGGGCATCCCCACCGGGTCCCGCCAGTTTGGGCCGCGCTGGTCAACGCCACCGCCGGCGTCGCCCTGGAAATGGACGAGGGCAGCCGGTTGGGGGGCGGGCATCCGTCCATCCACGTCACGCCGCCGGCCCTGGCCGTGGCCGAAGACCTGGGATGCAGCGGCGCGGATGTCCTCTCCGCCGTCATCGCTGGTTACGAAGTGACCTCGCGCATTGGTACGGCCACCCGAGTTCGGGCCGAGGTACATTCTCACGGCACCTGGGGCACCATCGGCGCAGCGGCGGCCACTGCGAGGCTGCTGGGCTACGACGCTGCGGAGACCCGGCTGGCCATAAACCTGGCCATGTCCATGAGCCCGGCCAACACCTGGACGCCCTGCCTGGAGGGAGCCACCGTCCGCAACCTGTACCCGGGACGCTCCGGGTTCCAGGGGATTCTCGCCGCGCACCTGGCCCGGTGCGGGTTCACCGCGGTCAACGACGGTCCCGCCGACCTGTACCGCACCATCCTGGGCGATGAATTCGACCCCGCCGCCGTGGTGTCCAACCTGGGCGTTCCCGGCGAGTACCGCATTCAGCAAAACTATTTCAAGTTTCATGCCTGTTGCCTGTACAACCATCCGGTGCTGGACGCCGTGCAGGACTTGATGACTGAACACGCCTTCACCGCCGGGGAAGTCGAGGCCATTCAAGCCGCCACCCCGCCCATCGTGCAGACGATGGCCAACCCGGAGCCGGGCAATATGCTGGCGGCCAAGTTTTCCATTCCCTACGCCGTGGCCTCCCTGATTCAGACCGGAGACACCGGGATCGCTGCGTTCTACCCGGACCGGGTGGCCGGTGATGATACCCGCGCCCTGGCCCGCCGGGTCGAGGTCATCGCCGACGAGGGGATGAACCTGCGCCGGTACGACTACCCGGCCGCCGCCGTCACGGTGCGGCTGAAAGACGGGCGGACGCTGCAAGCCGCAGTCACCGCCCAGCGGGGCGACTTCTCCAACCCGGCCCCGCGGGAAGACCTGTTGGCCAAGTTCCGCCTGCTGGCCGACGGCGTTTGGTCCGCGGACCGGTTGGAGAGCATCATCACTACGGTGCAGCGGTTGGAAGAGTTGGAATCCATCACCGAATTGACCGGCCTTTTGGGAGTACCCGACCACTAGTACCGCGTCAGGGTGAAACCGATGGATAGATACGCCGAAGCTTATGCCGGGCATCGGTGGTGGAGAAGCTCCAGTCGATGGTTGCCTCAGCCTGATTACGCTCGATCTCCAATGCCGCGATTTCGCGCTTAAGCGACACTTCATCTTCAATGCGGCGATTCAAACATTGGTTGCTGAAGACGCTGAACTCGATCTCCGCCATGTTGAGCCAGCTCCCATGTTTGGGAGTATAGTGAAACTCCAGCCGTTGGATCACCCGTCTGGCTTCCTTTGGCTCGAAGGCCTCGTACAGGGAGGCGGGTCTATGGGTGTTCAGGTTGTCCAGCACCACTCGGATCCTCTCCGCCTCGGGGTAAGCAGCATCCCCCAGCCAGCGCATCTGATGGGCGAAGTCGGTCATGGTGCGACGCTCGGTCACTGCCACATGCCTCCAGCCCGCCAGCGGCTCACAGGTCATGAACAAGTTCCGGGTCCCGTTGCGCTGGTACTCGTAATCAAACCGCTCCCGCCGGCCCGCCTTGGCCGGGATGGGCGCCCGCTTCTCGGCCACCAACTGCTTGGAGGTCTCGTCGAAACAGACTACGGGCCGCTGGGGGTCATAGGGTTCCGCATAGAGGTCCAGCACGTCCTCCATGCGGGCCACGAACTCGGCGCTCACCTTGGGGATGCACCACTCCTTCTTCCGCCACGGCTTGAGTTCGTTTTTTTCAGCACCTGCCTGACCGTCTCCCGGGAGATGGAGTCGGTCAACTCCAGCTTCACCGCCTGGTCGGCCAGCAATCGCAAGGTCCAGCGGGTGTGCCCTTCCGGGGCTGCGCTGCAGGCCACGGCCACCAGGTGGGCTTCCTGCTTTCCATCGAGTTTACGCCGTTGTCCCGGCCGCGGCAGGTCATTGAGGGCCCGCTGCAACCCGCCTTCCACGAAGCGCTGGCGCACCCGGCCGACCGTGGAGGGGCCGACCAGCAGAGCTTCGGCCACCTGCTGGTCGGTAAGGCCTTCATCGGCCTTGCACAAAATGAGGCACCGCTTCACTTTACGCCCCGAGGATTGGCCGCGCCGGGTGATACCCAGCAAATGTTCCCGCTCATCTTGGGTCAAGTTCACTCGGTATAGCTTGGCCGGCATTCCCCACGCCTCCCCACAATCAAAGAATGCCTCAATTATATACTTTCTTATATTTGTCAAAAATAGCCGGACGCGGTACTAGGCAGGAAGGGCGGGTTTACAATGAAGCCCTCGGGACCCTCAGAACGAACGATCAAAGGGACTTTTCGGCGCGGCCCGCCCTGTTTGTAGAATCGCGGGGGTTGGGCTAAAATCAAGGCGGCGCCGGGGCCGTCCCCGGCCAACGCAGATGAAACTTGACCGACGGCGCAGGCCGTGGGTTTAACCGGAGCCATGCTAATGCCCGGCAGCCTCATAACCGAAGAAATCGCGTCGCTGGTCGGACGGGAGACCGAGCCGGAGCAAAACCGCTTTCCCATCAGCGCGGAGATGGCCTACGACGTCGCCGACAGCATCGAGGACTACAACCCCCTCTACGTTGACCCGGATTATGCCCAAAACAGCCGGTTTGGCGGTCTGCTCTGCCCGCCGCTGGCGGCCTGGAAGGACATTGCCCCGCCCATCGGCTACTTTGGCGCCGGGCAGGAGTGGCACTTCGAGGTGCCGCTGCCCTTCAACAGCTACGGCCTGAACGGCGGCAGCGACTGGCAGTTCCTCGCGCCGGCCTATGTCGGGTCGTGGATTACCCGCCGGTTCCGCATCCTGGACATATACGAAAAGCAGGGCCGCTCCGGTGCGCTGGTTTTCATAGTCCGGGAGGAAACCCAGACCGACCAGCACGGCATCACCCTGAGCCGGGCCCGCCGCGTCAGCATCCACCGCGCTCTGCCCGCCGGCGAACAGCCCAACCAGGCGGCGGCGGTTGCCGACAGCCTGACCACGGTCGCCGTGGCGCCCCCCGACCCGGAGGTCATTCTCCCTAAGCCGGCGCCGGTGGCGAACACCCAACGGCATTATGAAGACGTTGCGGTGGGCATGGAGTTGCCGCCGGTGGTCAAGGGCCCCATGACCACCACCCATCTTATCCGGTGGGCCGCGGCCAACGGCAACTATGCCCGCATTCACTGGGACCTGCCCTTCGCTCAACTGCACCAGGGGCTGCCCAACGTGGTGGTCAACGGCTCGCTGAAAAACCAGTATTTCGGTCAACTGCTACTGGACTTCGCCGGTGAAGAAGGCTGGTTCAAGCGGTTTTACGTCGAGCACCGGGGTATGGACTTCCCCGGCGATACCCTCACCGCCTTCGGTATCATCACCGGCAAGCGGGAGGTCAACGGGTTCGGCTGTGTGGACTGCCAGGTCGGCCTTCGCAACGACCGGGGTCACCAGACCGCCACCGGGACTGGCGTCGTCGTGCTGCCCAAGCGGGGTCAATCGCTGCCCCTGACCTGGGAAGAGGACCCTTGGTAACCTCCGGGGCAATGCCCGGAATGTTGGACGGGGTCCGCGTCCTGGAAATAGGGGGCGACGTTTCGGCCCCTTTTTGCGCCCGCCTTTTGGCGGATTACGGCGCCGACGTTATCAAGATTGAACCTCCCGGTTCCGGCGACCCAGCCCGCCGCGCCGGGCCGTTTGCCGGAGACGACCCCCACCCGGAAAAAAGCATCCCCTTCCTTTACCTGAACACCAACAAGCGGAGCATAACTTTGCGGACGGATACCGCCACCGGCCGGATGCTGCTGGACAAGCTTCTGGCAACGGCGGATGTCCTGGTTGAGAACAACCCGCCCCGCTACCACAGTTCGGCTTCCCCCTGCCCTGCGGAACTGGCCCGCGCCCGCCCGGACTTGGTTGTGACCTCCATAACTCCCTTCGGACAGACCGGCCCCTACCGGGACCTGGAAGCGACGGACATCGTAGCCCTGGCCTTGAGCGGGTTGATGTACCACTCCGGCGACTCGGACCGGGAACCTCTGCGCAACGCGCTGGACCAGGCATTTTACGTCGCCGGCGTCAACGGGGCCGTGGCCACCGTGGCGGCATTGTTCCAACGCTTGACCACCGGCCTCGGCAGCCGGGTGGACGTTTCGGCAATGGAATGCCTGGCTTCCCACCTGGTGCAGGCCGTCCCATATTACAGCTACATGGGCGCCATCAAGGGGCGCCGCCCGATGCGAGGGTCGGGAATCGAGGAGCTGATGCCCGCCCGGGACGGTTACGTCATCCCTTCGGTGCAGGGTTCCCAGCCTTGGTCCACGGTGGCCGACTTGATTGGCGTGCCGGAATTGCAAGACCAGAAGTTCGCCACCGGCGCTGGCCGCATCGAGTTTGGCGAGGAGTTGAAAGAGCTGCTACTGGAAGGACTGGCCCAATGGGACCGCAAGCCTCTGTTCCAGGCCTCCGGGGAAAGGCGGCTCGTATTTGGCATGGCCCAGGACGCCGGCGACCTTTGCGAATGCCCCCACCTCCAAGAGCGCGGGTTCTATGTCCCGGTGGAACACCCGGCCGCCGGCCCCGCCGACTACCCGGGCATGGGGCCCAAGCTGTCCGGGATGCCGTACCAAGTCCGGCGTCCCGCGCCGCTGTTGGGACAGCACAACACCGAGCTCTACGTTGACGAGTTGGGCTTTACCCCAGGGGAATTGGTCCAATTGAAGGCATCAGGAACAATATGAACCGCAACTTGGGCCGCAACGCGTTGGGACAACCCGCCGTCAACCAACTCCAGCCGGAAGGTTGCCAAAGATGAGCGGGCCGCCGCCAACCCGGCCTCC
This sequence comes from Dehalococcoidia bacterium, assembly GCA_965262735.1. Lineage (GTDB taxonomy): Bacteria > Chloroflexota > Dehalococcoidia > Lucifugimonadales > UBA3495 > CATOSK01. The sequence continues at coordinate 2,880,711 of CBDHFS010000002.1, forward strand.
CCTGGAAGGCATACGGGTGGTTGACCTGAGCCGTGTGTTTGCCATGCCCTATTGCGGGGCATACCTGGCCGACATGGGCGCCGAGGTTATCAAGGTGGAGACCCACCACAGCCAGTTCGTTGACACTACCCGGACCCTCAACGGCCCCTACCCGGACAACGGGGCCGGCACGCACTACTGGGAGCGGGGCGGCACCTTCCAGACCCTCAACCGGGGCAAGCGCAGCCTTACCCTGGACCTGCGCTCCGATGCCGCTCTCGCGGTTCTCCGCCGGTTGGTCTCCGTGTCCGACGTGGTGCTGGAAAACTTCACGCCCCGGGTAATGCGCCGGTTCGGGCTGGACTATCCGCACCTGAAAGCCGAAAAGCCCGACCTGATTATGGTGTCCAACACCGGCTACGGGCATAGCGGCCCCTGGAGCGACTTCGGGGCCATGGCGACTGCCCTGGAACCTACCCACGGCACGGCGGCTTTCATGGGCTACCGGGACGTCGACGACCGGGGGAATTCCTCGCCCGGAACGGTGCCCAATAAAATCGCTAACTCCTACACCGACTTCCTGGCCAGTTGGAGCGCGCAGTTGGCGGTGCTGGCCTGCCTGTTCCACCGGGCGCGCACCGGGCAGGGCACATGGATTGACTTGGCCATGTACCAGAACGGCGTTTCCTTCATGGGCGAGGGGCTGCTGGACTTTGCCTTCAACGGACGCCGTACCCGCCGCATTGGCAACCGTCACCGGAGCTTCTCACCCCACGGCTGCTACCCTTGCGGGGGACGGGACGAGTGGGTCGTCCTGGCAGTGCGGGATGATGCCGAATGGGAGGGGTTTTGCTCGGTCATCGGCCAACCCGCCCTGGCATCGGACCCGCGCTTCGCCGACCCCATAGACCGCCACCGCAATCAGGACGAGTTGGACTGGATAATCTCCGGCTGGACTTCGGGCCGGACCCAGTTTCAGGCAATGGAACTGTTGCAGCAGGCGGGCGTTCCCGCCGGGCCCGTGCTGGACGGGAAGGGCCTTTTGGCCAACCCTCACCTGCGCGCCCGCAACTACTTCGAGCCTGCCGACCACTCTCCGGCCACCGGCTTGGGACGCCGGGAGTACGTAAGCCGGGGCTGGCGGCTTTCCGGCGGCATGGTCGGCATCAGAAAGCCGGGCCCGATGCTGGGTGGGGATAACCGTTACGTCCTGTCGGGAGTCCTGGGGCTGACCGATGAAGAAATCGCCGAACTGGAAGCCGCCGACGCGGTGGGCCAAACGCTGCTGGGCGCCCGGGAACCCGCAGAGGTCACCCTGGACCGGCAGGTGGAATTGGGCTGGACGGTGGACTACGATGCGGACTATCAGGCGTTCTTGTCCAACTTTGATGGGCCGGAAGCGCAGAACAGCCCGACATAGGAGGGTATGATGGCTGACAAGGGGATTCTCGATGGCGTCCGAGTCCTGACTCTGGAGCAGGTCCACGCTCTGCCCTGGGGCACCGGCTTCCTGGCCGATTTGGGCGCCGACGTCATCCGGGTGGAAAGCGCCGATCATTTGCAGGACCGCAAGGCCGGCCCCTTCCCCGACGGCAAGGCCGGCGAGGAATGGTGGAACGAGGGCGGCAACCTGGTCTACTTTGGCACCCGCAACAAGCGTAGCCTGTGCCTCGACGTGACCACCCCGAAGGGCAAGGACGCTTTCCTGAAGCTGGTCGCCAAGACGGATATTGTCACCGATAACTTCCGGCCCGGCACCATGCATCGGTTCGGGTTTGACCACGAGAGCCTGTCCGAGATAAACCCCCGCATTATCACCCTGAGCAGCACCGCCTACGGGTACACCGGCCCCTGGCGGCAGGCCGGGTCCCGCGCCCGCACCGTGGACGCCGCCTGCGGCCTGTCCTTCCTCACCGGCTACGAGGGCGGCCCGTCGATGCGGGCCAGCAACAACTACATGGACCATTCCGTCGGCAACAACGTGGCCTATGCCCTGCTGCTGGCCCTGTACCAGCGCAACAAGACCGGCAGCGGGATGCGCATTGACCTCACCATGCAGGAAACCGGCGTTTCCGCCATCGGCCCGGCCATCCTGGAAGCCCAGCGGGGCATCACCCGCGAGCGGCTGGGCTGCGGACACTGGTGGAAAGCCCCGCACAACGTCTACCCAGCCCGCGGCAGCGACCGCTGGATTGCGATTGTCGTGTCCTCCGACGCCGAATGGGAACGGTTGAAGTCCGCGATGGGCTCGCCCGCCTGGGCCGGGGACGAAAAGTTTGCCACGGTCCTTTCCCGTTGGGAAAACCGGCACGAGCTGGACGAACTGGTTGCGGAATGGACCGCCGCTCACGATGACCTGGAGCTGGCCCGCGACTTGCAGCAGCAGGGCATCACCGCCGGCTCGGCCATGACCGCGCAGGATTTGGTCAACGACCCTCACTTGCAGCAGCGGGGTTTTCTCTGGGAGTACGAAAACCCCCAGGCCCCGTCCGTCGGGCCGCGGGTGTTCGCCGGGCGTCCTTTCCGGGACCCTCAGGTCCCCATGACCCTGCGCCGGGTGGCGGGCCTAGGGGAAGACAACCACGCGGTGCTGCAGGAGATTGGCGGCTTGTCCGACGCCGAAATCGAGGAACTGGCCCAGGAGAACGTGGTTTTCGGCGCTCCCAAGTCCGGGGAACGCGCGCCGTAACCCTCGTTGGAGCCGGCAACGGCAACGCCGGCGATTGAGCCGGCGAGACCCCGGCCAGGGCGCCGGGCATACCCAACAGCGGAGGAATCCATGTCCGGAATACTGTCAGACGTGCGGGTACTGGAGTTGACCAGCCAACCGTCGGGTTCGTTTTGCGCCAAGCTCCTGGCCGACCAGGGCGCGGACACCATCAAGGTGGAACCGCCGGGCTGGGGCGACCAGGCCCGGCATGAGCCGCCCTTTATCGGCGACGAACCCCACCCCGACCGGGGCACGTCCTTCCTGGCCTTCAACACCAACAAGCGGGGCGTCACGCTGGACGTGGCCCAGGCCGCGGGCCGAGACCTGTTTCTGCGGCTGGCCGCCTCCGCCGACGTGGTAATCGAGAGCCACCCACCCGGCGCTCTGGATGGTCTGGGGTTGGGCTTTGACGCGCTGGCCGCCGCCAACCCCCGCCTCGTCCTGGTGTCCATCTCCTATTTCGGGCAGGATGGGCCTTACGCCGGCAACCGGGGGGACGACCTGATAGCCCAGGCGATGGGCGGTTACCTGTACGCCGTGACCGGCTCGGCCAGCCGTCCACCAATGGGCACGGCGTTGCAGCAAATGGAAATCACCGCCGCCCGCAACGGGGCCGTGGCCGTTATGGCGGCGTTGATGAAGCGGGAGCAGTCCGGCGCGGGAACCCGCGTTGACGTTTCGGTGATGGAAGCTGCCGTCAGCACACCCTCCGGGCTGATTCACCCCTACACCTACACCGGACGCAGCCCCCACCGAGGCGGCAGCGACGGCAACGTCATGGACGGGATGCACCTGCCCACGCTGGACGGGGAGGTCACGCTGACCACCGCCGGCACCGGGGGCCGCCCAATGGAGGCTTGGTCCGAGTTTTTGGAAGAACCCGGCTTGCTGGACCCCAAGTTCGCCAGCCGACAGGGACGCATGGAACACTGGGAGGAGCTTAACGACCTGGTGGCTCCCAAGCTGGCTCAGTGGAACAACCTGGACTTGATGCGGGAGACCATGACCCGCGGCCTGGTGGTCGGGCTGGTGCAAAGCCCGCAGCAGGTGGTGGAGTCTCCCCACCTGGCAGAGCGCGGCTTCTTCGTCGAGCTGGACCACCCGGAGGTTGGGCCGCTTCGATACGCCGGGTCCGGGTTCTTCATGGACGGCGAGAACGCGATGCAGACCACCCGCGCCGCGCCGAGGCTGGGCGAGCACAACGCCGAAATCCTGGGCGGCGAGCTGGGTCTGTCAATGCGGGAGTTGGGGCTGCTGCGGGCCGCCCGGGTGATTTAGGCCGCGGCTACTCCTCGGCTACGATGTAGTTCCTAAGCAGGCCAATTCCGTCGATGGCCACCGAAATGGTGTCTCCGGGGAACATATCCCCGTCCGCCCCCTGCGTCCCCAGCATCAACACGTCCCCGGGATGTAGCGTGGTGTACCGGCTCATCTCCTGAATCCAGGTGGCCGTATCCCAGATCTGTTCGCGGGACCGAAAGTCCTCCCATACCTCCCCGTTGTGCCTGACGACGATGTGGAACCCGGTGGGATCCATGTCCGTTACGATGAAGGGACCCAGCGGCTTGAAGGTGTCGCAGTTCTTGCCCCGGAACATAGTGCGGTCGTTGGACTGCCAAACGCGCTGGCTGATGTCATTGGCGATGGTGTAGCCGAACACGCAGTCCAGCGCCTCGTCGTTCGAGACGTTGCGCGCCCGCCGGCCCATAACCACGGCTAATTGTCCCTCGGGCTGCACCGCCCCGGAGGAGTCCTTGGGAATAACGATGTTTTCTTCGGGACCAATCAGTGCGTGTACCGACCGGAAGTTGGGTTCCGGGATGGCCGGGTAGGACGGCGGCGCGCCCCGGCGGGCAGCCATGCCTTCCACGTGGCCCCGGTGGTTCGGTCCGGCGGCGTACAGCATGGGCGGGATAATGGGCGGAAGCAGCCGCACGTCCCCGATGGCGAATCGGGTCCCGGTTACCTGGTGCTCTTCCAGCGGATGCCCGGCAACCTGGGCCACCTGTTGGTCGTTGTCCTCGACAATGCCGAAACTGGTTGTCCCGTTGTGTTCAAAGCGGCACCACTTCATCGCTCACTCCTTCATCAACCGAATTTTGCGCACGGATTTTGCCGTCAGACCCGGTGGCCTTCTCCGTTGGCCGGCTTCCGGGCAACGACCCGGGCCAGCGCCCTATCGTCGAACCATTCTTCCCGGCAATACAGGATTTCCAGGGGCTGACAGTCTTGCTTCAATTCGCCGGGTTCAGCCAGGAACCGTCGGGAAGGACTCTTGTGGCGTTCCAGGTTAGCGACGGTGAAAACTTCGGCGACCAGCACCCCGCCGGGCGCCAGGCAGTTCCGGATGTCCGGAAACAGGCTGCGCTGCCAGTAGTGAAAGCAGGTTATGAGTTGAAACCGTTTCGCGGGCAGGGGCTCAGTTTCCAGGTCAACCACTGCCGTCGTCAACTCGCGGCCGTCGGCAGCCAGGGCTTCCCGCGCCTGCGCCAGCCCCACCGGCGATATATCCACCGCCGTAACGTTAAGCCCCCGACGCGCCAGCCAGCGGGAAACTCGGCCTGACCCGGCAGCGATGTCCAAGGCCGAACCTTGGGTCGGCAGCCAACCGTCAATTTCTTCCAGCCATTCGGGACCCCAGTCCGGCGTCGAAAGGGGGGCGTCGCTACAATCGCTAAAACCGTAACGCTGGTCCCATCGAACCCGGTCCTCTTCAGGCATGGCGGTTGCGCCTCCGTTTCACGTCTCCGTTTCAATGGGCTGCGGTTAGGATTCCGCCCAGAAGGTTTCGACCGCGGCGTCGGGCCAAAGGAACTCAAAACCGTTGCGCTCGGCATACTGCCGATCCAACTCCGTGTCGCCGATGTGGTAGTAAGTGTCAGCGTCGAATTCGGACTTGACCTGGCCCAGTTGATGTTTCAACACGGTGAACTGCACCGGAATTTCGTTGTCGTTCCAGATGCGCTGTTGGTTACGGACAATGCGGTCGGAGCAACTGCCGATGATGTAACCCTGGCCCCGGGCGGCTCTGACCATATCCAGAGTCACGCAACCGGGCGGGTCGCCCACTTCCAGTGTGCCGTCTATATCGAAGCTAATCAACTTGGCCAAGAAAAGTCCTCCGTTGCTATTAGGGTGGTTTCCGAGTTGCCGGCTCGCCTTAGCTGGGGTGCTTGCCAAACATTATCCAGCCGCCGCTGGACGGGGTGGTAAACGCGGCCAGGGCCGTCTCGGCCCGAACCTGAACCTGCCGGGCCCCGGCGGTGCCCCGCAGTTGCTGGATGCTGTCGGTGTACATGGACGTGCGGGTCCGCCCGTTGCCCAGGTTGCCGCCGCTGGAGCTGAAGGGATGCGGACCCTCAACCCGGATGTCCCCGGCGTAGAAGGCCAAGGCGTCGCCCCGCTTTACCCCGTGCCACTGGAAACCTTCCAGGAAGAATTGGGTCATGGTGGCGTAGCCGTCATAGGGATTGAAGATGTCTACATCCGCCGGTCCCAGGCCCGCCCCTTCATACATCCGCGCCGCGGCCCGGTCGGTCCACTCCTCAATTTCGTCCAAGTCGGGCTGCGTGGTGCGCTGCCGGAAGTTGTGCTGAGAGTGGTTCAGGACGTACACCGGATCCTGCTTCATATCCAGGGCCCGCTCCGCCGTGGTGAACAGGTACGCCGCGGAAGCGTTAACCGGACGGTCGCAGTCCCAGATTCGCAGTGGGTTGAGAATGTACCGGGAGGACTCGTACTCCTCGACCGTGATCATATCGATCCCGTGGTTGGCGTTGTAACCCCAGGGGGTCATCAAGCCGTTGCGGTGCTGGTTAATCACGAAGGGAGCCAGGTCCTCGTGCCGCCCGCCGTACCTGAGGCAGTATTGGTTGTGGGGAAAGATGTTGATGAAGTCGTTGCCGCCGTGGTTGCCCCAGGGCACCGTCCACTGGCGCGCGCCCCGGGCGTAATCGTCGGCGTTCTCGCCGCCCCTGCGGTAGCGCCCCTCCAGGTTGCCGGTGGGATAGATGACCAGGCAGGTGTTGCACAACCCGTCGCCCACCGCCTGGGACGCCCACCCAACCATTTCGCCGATGGTCGGCACGTTGTCGGGGGCGTACCTGATGTTGGGGAAGCCCATTTGCTGAATGAGCCACTGGGCGTTGATCAGCGTGAGACCCCACTCCGAGTCATAGGGCGGGTTAAAGTAGGGCCGCGGCGCCCATTGGGACGCCGACCCGCCGCTGGCACCGGCGATGTGGCTCTGGCAAACCAGGATTCCGTCCACGTCGTCTACGGTGACCCCCGCTTCGTCCATCGCCCGCTGGCAGGCCAGGATGGTGTAGGCCCCCAGCGTCTGGTCCATGGTGACCTCGTCCCAACGGCGGTCCACCGGCGAGTGACCAACGCCCACCACCGCCACCTTGCCGCGGTGCTCCCAAACTCCCAGGCCGTCGCGGTCCCTGCGCCACCGGTACTGGTCTTGATTCGTCATGGTTTACCCTTTCATCAAAATCTGGAATACAAGCTGAATGTTACGCAAAGACGGTTATCCGAGGCCGCGGGCAACCGCCAAGGTGTTCCGGCACAACGTGGTTATCCCACCACCCGCCACTCTTGGATTAGCTGGCCGGGGGCCACTTCCTCGAACATGACCTCCACCGCTGCGCCCACCGGGACCTCGTAGGGAGGCACGCCGGGCAGGTTGGAGTAGAAGTTGACCGAGGTGTCTTCGTCCAGGGTCACCAGCGCCAGGTTGTAGGGCTGGTCGGGCATCCGGCGGTTCAGCCGTCCGTCCTCGATAACGATGTAGGTGGCAACGTGGCCCCGGCCCTCAACCTCTTTCCATTCCAGGTTGTCCGCTGAGCCGCAAACCCGGCAAGCCGCCTGCGGTGGATACTGGAGTTTGTTGCAGCCGATGCAGTTCTGCAAGACCAGCCGACGCTCATTGACGGCGTCCCAAAACGGCTTGCTGAGTTCGTCTGCAACCGGGATGACCTTTGGCATATTCCTGCCCCCTGTCCTGGGTTCGCCCTTGGGTCGAATCCGAGGGTTTGGAATGCCAAACCCGGGCCACCCAAGAGCCTTTCGCAGAATAGACCGGGTTAAGAGCGGCTGTCAATGTTGCCGGCGCTTTTGGTCTCTTGGTCTGCCGCCTTTTAACCCCCTGACGGCCGTGGCTATTCGTCCTGGCCCTCACTCCCCGCGGGTAGGAATTGCCCAGAATATCCCGGGGATCGGCTGGGTGCTGGTACAATCTTGTCGACAGTTGGGATTCGTCCAGCCAACTCCAACCGGAGCGGAGCCAATGTGCGGCAGATTCGACCTGAACCAGTATCAAATAGAAATCAATTTCGGAATCGACCTGAGCGGCGTGGTCGAGTACGAGAACGCCATTCCCGCCTATAACATTGCGCCGACCGACCGGGTGCTGACGGTTATTTCCGACGGCAAGCGCAATTTTCCCCGGTTTATGCGCTGGGGGCTGGTGCCCCGCTGGGCCGGGGAAATAAGCGGCAAGTACGCCATGATTAACGCCCGCGATGATCAGATTTTGCAGCGCCGCGCCTACGCTGGCCCGTTCCAAAACCAGCGCTGCCTCATTCCCGCCAGCGGTTTCTACGAGTGGATGACAGGCCCGGCCAAGACCCGCCTACCGGTGCGGTTTACTACCCGGTCCGGCCAACCCTTCGCCTTTGCCGGAATCTGGGAGCGCGCCCGGCCCGGCGGCGAGGAAGTTCTGTCCTGCTCGATAATCACCACCGCGCCCAATGAATTGGTCCAGCGAGTCCATGACCGGATGCCGGTAATTCTGCCCCCGGACCGGTACGCCGGCTGGCTGGACCCACAGCAGCAGAGCGCCGAAGACCTGCTGGCAATGCTCCGGCCCTATGCCGCCGACCTCATGCGGGCGTACCCGGTTTCGCCGGAGGTCGACTCGGTCAAGAGCCGGGGAAGCCACCTGATTGAGCCGGTGGGACCGGACACCCTGACCTTGCTCTGACCGCCGCCGTAGTCCGTTGCGACCGGGCCAATCGTGTCATGGTTTTCTTAGCCTGCCCTGACACTTGCCCCTTTCCAACTCCGGCATCGCCCCGCTACCATATTTCTATTGCTTGGGAGTGGAAGCCTCGGAAGTTTCCCGGCGCAGCCGCACTTCCGGCAAAAATGACACAAAATGACACAGAGAAAACTACAGCACCCAAAACCGCCGGGCCTGTTTCCCTGCCTTCCAGGGGTGACAAAACCGGACAAAACCAGGATATTCCTGGGACAAAACCGGATATAGACCGGACACAAGCGGACAAAACGCCCCCGGCCCCACGCTCAAATGTCCTAAAATGTCCGCTTTGTCCGGTATTTCCAAATTTTCCGCCTCCTCAACGGAGAATTGGGCTGCATCAATGACCAATGATTCCCCGGTTTCCCCAAGGCAAGTCTCAAAACCTCCGGCAAATTTGCGGCCCCTCGTGCCCCCTGATGTGAAGCCACCACCCAACCTTGCAGCAGGGAGCACGATTAGATAAAAGCGCCAACGCGAGGGATACCAAAGAATGTGCCGGATTTATAACGCGTTTGCCTTGCGTTGCGTCCCGGCGGGCGGAACTGGGCGTTCCGGTTGGGGTATACTCAACCGGCGATATTCGGCGCGGGAGGTATGATCATGGTCCAGGAAAATCCAGTGAATCTGCGGGTGTGGTTCGACTACACTTGACCGTTCTGCTACGTCGGCCTGGTCAGGCTGGAAAACGTGGCGTCGGAAACTTCTATCGTCATTGACCGGCGGCCGTACCTGCTCGCCCCGGACCGTCCGGCGGAAGGCGAGCCGCGCCCGATGCGGGACGGCGAAACCGACACCGAACTTTCCCAGGCATGGCAGACCCGGGCCGGCGACCTGGGTCTAGTAATGCGGCGGCCGCAATGGTCTCCCAACACAACGCTGGTGCAGGAGGCCACGCTCTACGCCAAGAGCCAGGGGGTGGACGGCGATTTCCACCACCGGGCGGCCCGGGCCTACTGGGAAGACGGCGCCAACCTGGGCGACCGGGTGGTGCTGCTGGGCATCGCCCGCCAGTGCGGCCTGGATGAAACCGGACTGGCCGCGGCGCTGGACGCCGGCGACTACCGACAGCAAGTGTTGGCCGAACATGAGGCCGCTAAGGAGTTGGGCGTCCGGGGAACTCCCACCTACCAGGTGGAATCCGGCGAAGTGACCTTCGGTGACATCAGCGCCCAGGACCTGCGGGACTTGCTGACAAACTCCGGGACGAATTGACCGGCTGGTCCACCACCCGGTCCATAAGGACGCCGGACGCCGGAGCGGAGACGACCCAAAACACCATCACCAAAACGTTGAGGAAGGACATTGCATGATTAGGCAACTGCGCATCTACACAATCAACAAAGGCAAGATGGACGATTTCGTCAAGGGCTGGCTGGAGGGCGTTTATCCCCTGCACCTGGAGCACGGCTATAAGATTGAGCGGGCCGGCGTCATACCCGAACGCAACGAGTTCGTTTGGGAAGTTTCCTACGACGGCGACGAGGACTGGGGCGCCAAGCAGGACGCCTACTACGGCTCCCCGGAGCGGGCCGCGCTGGACCCGGACCCGGCCCAGTACATCGCCAAGACCGAGCGCTGGTTCGTCAACACCGTCCTGCCCTAAGCGCAGGCGGTCCCTGAAAAGGAAGTCCATCTGAGACCCTCAATCCGTTTTTCGTGGAGTCTCAGGTGGAACGGGTTTGAACGCCGGACTTGCGGCGCCAGGTCAATGGGTGAAGGTCAGGTTGCCCATTTCTGACGGTTCCAGGGTCAATGACGGTATCAGGTCCCGGACGCTGCCCAGGCTTTCCAGATCATTGACGGCGTTAATCACGGCGTCAGACCTCCGCTCACCCAAGACCGGCTCCAGCAGCGCCCGCACCTTGGCGTTCACCGTCGGGGTATCCATCGGGTTCTGCTTGGTGCCGTAGGCGTGGGGGGTGTGGTGTTCCACCGTGCGCCCGTCCCGCAGAGTAACCTGCACCCGGGCGCCGCGCGGAGCTTCGGGGTCCATCAGCGCCGCGTCGGGGACCAACTCTACCCGCTCCTTCACCGCCAGCACCGCCGGGTCGGCCATGCGCTGGTAGGAGTGCGTCCCCTCAAAGGTCACCGCGCCGTCAACAAGGGCCATCGCCACCATGTGCTGGCAGTTGACGTCGGGCATGGCCCGGTCGTTGACGATGCCTGCGCCGTCGGTGGGAAGCCGCACGACCATGCGCTCCACGTTGTCCACGGTCAACCCGTGGGCCTGCCGCAGCGCAAAGAAGGCATCCAGCGCGGCCTGAATGGGATATCCGACAGGATAGGGCTTGATGGCGGTCTCGGTGACGTAGAAGCGGCTGCCGAGATTGGCCACCATTTCGCCAGGGTTGGGCGCGGGAGAAAGGGCGTTCAGGACGTTGTGCTCGCCTTCAAAGACGTCGGACACGCCAGAGAACCCGGCCTGCACCATGCTCGCCGCGGTGACGCCGTTGCGGGCGCCCATGCCGGAGAAGTCGAAAGACTTTTCGACGTGCTCCGCGTCCCGGGGCCAGCTCCAAATCCCTGAAACCTGCTGGGCGGCGTAGGACAGGGCGTAACGCATCCCGGTCTCGTCCAGTCCGGCCAAAGCGGCGGCCGCCGCCGCGCTGCCCATAGTGGAACTGGTCCCCTCGGCGCTGCGGTGTCCGCCCCGCACCAGGTCCGGGCCCAGGGCCAGCAGGAAGCGGCAGCAAAGGTCGTATCCCAAGACCACCGCCCGCAGGAAGTCCGTCCCGGAGTTGTTTTCCCGCTCGGCCATTGCCAACGCCGCCGGCACCACCGAGCAGCCCGGATGGGACTTGGTGACCGGCTCGAAGTCGTCGGTCTCGTCGGCGTGGCCGAACATTCCGTTGACCAAAGCCGCATTGACCGCCGAAGTCCGAATGTCGGTGGTCAGGACGGACGACTCCGGGACGCCGCCCTGAAGCCGGACGTACTTGATGCCCATTTCCCCGGCCTTGAGCCGCCCACCGGATACGACGGCGCCCAGAGAATCCAGGATGCGGTGCTTGGCGGCGAGAACTGCTTCCGGGGGCAGGCTCCGCTGCCGGGCTTCTGCCATGTACCGGGCAAGCTGTCCGGTGAGGTCGGTGGCAACCATTTGGTTCATTCCTTCCGGCAGGTTGGCGTGGTTGGGGCCAACCCGCAGTGTCTGGTGTCGGTATACGGCGGGAACGATATGGCGGGAACGGGGACCCGGGGCTACCGTTGCCGCACGTACTTGTCCACGCTCTGCTCGATGGTCAGGCCCAGGTAAATGTCGCCGTGGGAGTCTACCCACAGGCCGTGGGCGTGGCGGATGGGCCAGCGTTCCAGCACGTTGCCGTCCCCGTCCCAGACGCTGCAATGGGAATGGCCGGACTCGTCGGTCTGCTCGGCGATATAGAAGATGCCGTCGCTGTCCCGAACCAGGTTGTCGGGGCCGCCCATACCGGTCCACATCGTTATGAACTCCCCTTCGGGGGAGAAAATCTGTACCCGGCGGTTGGCCCGGTCACAGACGTAGACCTTGCCCTCCGGGTCGATCAACAGGCTGTGGGGCAGGTGGAACTGGCCCGGCTCGGACTTACCGGGTTCGCCCCAGGACTGCACCAGCTCCCCGTCGGCGGTGAAGCGGTGAACGCGGGCGTTGCGGTAGCCGTCGGAAACGTAGATGTCTCCCGAAGGGTGGGGGGCCATTTCGGTGCAGTAGTTGAACGGCCCGGCGGCCCGAGGGCAGAGGTCGCCCGGGTTTTCGCAGCCGGTGTCCGAGTGGACGCCGCGGTCGCCGATGACCTGTAACGGCTTGCCGTCCAGCGTGAACTTCACCGCAACGTGGTCCGAGCGGTCAGTCACGTAAACGATGTCGTCAACGATGGTCATGCCGTGAGGGTCGGTAATCGCACCGATGCCCCAGCGGTTGAGGTAGTTCCCATCCCGGTCGAACACCATGACCGGCGGGTCCTGCCGCTGGAAGGCGTAGACCCGGTCCTGGGAATCGGTGGCCACGGTGCTGACCACGCCCAAGGCCTCGCCCGAAGGCAGTTTGGGCCAGTCCTGGATATACTCGTAGGTGTAGGTTCCCGAGCCAACGGTGGGCATATTAAACTCCTTTGGTTTGGATATTTGAGTTGTCGACCAAATACCGCCAACGCCGCCTAAGCGTGGGGGCCGACCCATTGGCCATAGATTGGGAACTGGCTGCAAATGAACTCGATGTAGGCCGGCTGATCGTTCTCGTTGGCGGCCAGGGCGCGCTGCAAGGCCGGGACCACTTCAGCCGGTTCCCGGACCCGCTCGGTGTGGAAGCCCAGCTCACCGATGACCCGGGACATATCAACGTCGTCGTAGCCCAACACCGAGTGGGTGAAGGGGTCGTGGCCGGGTCCCCAGAACCCGGGGCCATAGCCGGCGAACCCGCCGTTGCTGATATGAACCACGGTGACGCCCAGCTTTTGCCGCAGGGCCACTTCCAGGTTGCCCAGCATATACCCCAGCCCCGCCTCGCCGGTTACCACCACCGCGGGCCGTTTCGGGCCGTCGAGACGAGCGGCCACAGCGGCGGCCCAGCCAAAGCCCAGGGTGGAGACGTTGCCCCAGCCCAGGAACCCGCGGGGAGTCAGCGTGTCGTAGACGGTACTGAGCTGGTCGCGGGTGTTGCCCGATTCGTGGGTGACAAAGGAGTTCATCGGGTCCAGCGCATCCATCAGCCCGGCATAAACCCGGTAGGGGTTGATGGGCTGTTCGGACGACGCCATCGCCTCCCGGTACTGGACCATGGCGGCGTCCCGCTCGTCCTTCACTTCCAGCGCCACGTCCTCGGTGGAGCGGCTCGGCCCGCCAGAACGGCTGGCAACCTCGTCTGCCAGCGCCTGCAGGGTGTGCCGAGCGTCGCCGATGACCGCCTGCGCCGTGGGGTAGACCTTGTTCACGTGCAGTTCGTTGACCGTGCAGTGGATGATGGTCTTGGACGCGGCGTTGGGGATGGCGTGGCTGAACCGGCCCGGCGAAAGACTGGTCCCCACCGCCAGGATAAGGTCGCTGTTAGTCAGGTAGTTGGTGACCTGATCGCCCCGGACGCCGACGAACAGCGGGTGGTCTTCGGGAAACGCGCCCTTGGCCTTCAGCGTAGTCACCACCGGAGTGTTGGCCCGCTCAGCCAGAGCTTTCAATTCATCGGCGGCGCCGGCGTAAATCACGCCTTCCCCGGCGTAGACCAGCGGCTTCGCGGCCTGCATGAGCAGGTCCACGGCCAGGCTGATGTCAGTGGGGTCCGGCGCGGCCTTCCAGCCCTTGACCGGAACGTAGGGGTCGGCCTCTTCGTCGTAGGTGCCGGTGGGGTTGGGCACAGCCAGGATTACCGGCCCCGGGCTCCCGCTGCGAAGCATGGTGAACGCCCGGCGCATGAACTCCGGCACGCGCTCCGGCCGGTCAATGTAGCCGAACCACTTGGAAACGGTCTTCATGCTGGAGAAAACGTCGAACTGGCTGTTGTCCGTGCTACCGGCGGGCACTCCGTCAGTGATGCAAAGCACCGGAGAGCCGTCCTCAAAAGCCTGGGCCATGCCCGCGTAGGCGTACTGCATCCCGGCGGCGTTGACCCCGCCCTGGAAGGTGCAGACCCCGATGCGGTTGCCAGCAGTGATGCGGGAGTAGGCGTCGGCCACGGCCACGGCGTACCGGTCGTCGCGCATCATCACGATAGGGATGCCTTCTTTGCCCAGAGCGTTGTTGACCCGGCAGACCGGGAACGTCGAAACCCACTCGATGCCTTCCTGTTTCAGAATCCGCGCTATGCCGGTAGCCACGTCAATAGTCATTGAATATCCTCCTGTCGCTTTGCCCTGCTGGAATCCCGGACACGGCCGGGGCGCCGGTTTACTTTACCACCGGCGCAGATCATGGTCACCCGACCCGTGGGAATCAGAGCGCGCCTTTGACGTTGCGCAAGAAGTCCTCGGCGCCGATGCGCAGCAGACCCCAAGCGGATACGGTGACGAAGTTGGCGCCCAGCTTGACGAACTCGGCAACGCCGGCAGTGTCCGCCGGGTTGTTGCCGCCAACCCCGCAATTCTTGCCCCCGGCCCGAACTCGTGGAATGACCTCGCCCATCACCCGCCGCACCTCGGGGACGCCGGGGTTGCCCAGGCTTTGGCCCAAGTCGCTGGCGGCGACGTGCAGCACGTCCGCGCCAGGGACGGCCAGAATGTCGTCCAGGTTGCCCACCGCCTCAACGTCTTCCACCATGGGAATCACCAGGACTTGCGAGTTGACCCAGGCAGTGGCCTCGTCGCGGGAAACGCCGATGCCGTAGTCCTGGGCGCGTCCGCCTCCCATGCCGCGGTAGCCTTCGGGGTGGTAGCGGGCGGCGCGGGCCACGGCGGCGGCCTCCTCGCCGGTGTTGACGTGGGGCACGATGATGCCCTGCAACCCCCGGTCCAGGTAACGCAGGATGGTTGACTCGTGATGGTTGGGGATGCGGGCGATGGGCGTTATACCGAAGGATTCGGCGGCGCGGACCATGTGCTCCACTTGGTCCAGGTCGGACGGGCCGTGTTCGCAGTCAATCATCACAAAGTCGTAGCCAAGGGCGCCGAAAATTTCCACCATGTCCGGCGCGTACCGGGTGATAATCGCCCCGAACACCACCTGTCCGTCGGCCAACTTTGCCTTCGTATTATTGGTCTTCATAAACCCTCCCGGGTTGCGATTGTTGGGGTTCCGGATTAAACCTTTTCGCCGGGTCAAGCCTTTTCGATAGTGACACCCAGGCCAAAGCCCCGCAGCCGGTCCCGGTACAACTCGGCGGGTTCCAGCGGACAGGTTATCACCACTGCCTGCCCGGCGTTATGCGCCTCCAGCATGATGCGGACAGCGTCGGGCACATCCAGGGATGGTACGCTCTTGACGATGGCTCCCACCACGTAGTCCATCCCGTTGTGGGCGTCGTTGTGCAGGATGACCGAATACGGCGGCAGGATTTCGCCCAGCGACCGGTTGGTTGCCCCCGTCTCAGTGATTGTCGGGTTGGCCGGGGCGGTATTGACCTGACTCATGCCCCACCCGGACGCTGCCTCGAATCCCTTGCCTTCGCGTCCATCCCGGCAATTGAATCAGTCAACCCTGATTGCCGCTGACGCAAAAACCCGATGATTTCGTCCAGTACCCATTGCGGCTGCTCCATCGGCAGGAAATGGGAGCCTTGGGGTGCAATTATCACCTGCGCACTGCCGGTCTCCCGCACGAACTCCAGAATGCCGGGGTCATCCAGGGTTTGCGCTCCGGGATAGTTGCCCAGCAGTATGAGGAAGTCGCCCCGCAGGCCCAGGACGTAGGGCGAGCTGTTGAGCGCGGCTCGCTGTTCGTAGAAAACGGCCTCGACCTCCGGGGAACACTTCAACTCCAGCCGGCCGTCAGCAAGCTGCCGGGTGCCGCCGTCTACGTAGTCGGCGAAAATGGCTTCCTCCCAACTGCGGAACACGGACCGTCCTCGGTACGCTTCATAAATGGCATCGCGGCTGTCCCAAATCGTCCGCTTGCGGCGGGTGCGCGCCGGGCGTTCCAGCAAGTCCGGGCGGGAGGACAGCGCGCGGTTGCCGCCAACGCGGGAGTCAATAATCACCGTCGGCCCCAGCACTCCCGGCGTCAAGGCGTGGGCGATGACCGCAGCCGACCCGCCCGCCGAGTGTCCCACGACGGCGGGATGCTCCAGCCCCAGCGTTGACGCTGCTGCCGACAGGTCCCGGCCTATCTCCTCGAAAGTGTACCCGCCGTCCGGTTTTTCGGAATCGCCGTGGCCGCGCAGGTCAAAAGACAGCACGTTGAACTCGCCGGCCAGCCGACGGGCCGTCCAGTTCCATATCTCGGCGCACAGGCCGATGCCGTGCTGCATCAGCACCGTGGGCGAGTCCGACCGGCCCCATTCCAGATAGCTAAGGCGCACCCCGTTGGCGGTTACGAACTTGCGGACCGGGCCGGCCGTCATCGGGACAGTCCGCCGGGCCGGTTCCAGGGGACCGGGGCCGTCGCTTCAGTTATAACCCTCACAGCTATAACCCTAACAGCCATAACCGTCACAGCGACCCGTCAATTACGATGTCCAGCAGGGCCGGCTTGCCCGACGCCACGGCCCGATCCACCGCCGGCCTGATTTCCTCCGGGTGAGCGATGCGCTCGCCGTGGACGCCCATGCTGTTGGCAATGGAGGCCATGTCGAAGGGGGTGCCGAAGTCGGAATATAACAGCTTACCGCCGGACGTCTCGGGCAGTTCCAGCACGTCCTTCTGGTAGACGTTGAAGTTGACCTTGAGCACCCGGTACATCCCATTGTTGCAGATGCAGAAGATGCAGGGGATGTTGTCGTTGGCCGCGGTCCACAATGCCTGGACGGTCATCATCGCGCTGCCGTCGCCGATGATGCCGAACACCGGGCGGGCGGGATTGGCGACCTGTGTTCCCATAGTGGCTCCCATCCCGCCGCCGATGGACTGCCCCCGGACGCCGCGCAGGTCTCCCCGGCCCTCGGCGTGGAAGTAATGCCGCAGTGACCCTCGATTGCTGATGGCGTCGTCAACGATGATGGCATTGTCCGGAACGGCCTCCGCCAACTCGTACATCATCCGGGCCGGAGTCATGGGCGTGTGGTCCCACTTCTCGGCGGCGGCGGCCTCGAAAGCCTCCCGGTTGGCATTGCGTTCCTCGGTGACGGCCCGACGGCGGCGGTCCACCTCGTCCCGGTCCCCGGGGGACAACCGCTTCGTCGCCGCGTCGATAAGCTCGGACAGGGCAAGGGCGCAGTGAGCGACGATTCCCACGTCCGTCGGCTCGTTGCGGCCCACCCGCGCCGGGTTGGGGTCAATGTGGACCAGCTTTGTATCCGCCTTGAGGATGGGGTCTCCCCAGTAGAACAACTCGTCGAAGGCGTCCATCCCCACGGCCAGAACCAGGTCCACGTCCTGCAGGACGGCCCGATCCCGGGGCACCCGCAGGGAGTGATTGCCCATGAACTGCGGGTGCTGGGTGGGAAACGCCGCTTCCGCCCCGCGCTGCTGGTACACCGGCAGCCCCAGCAGCTCGGCCAACTCCACCGCCAGGTCATTCGCCCCATCGTCGGAGCACCGGTCCCCCACCATCATCATCGGACGGCTGGCGCTCAGCAGCAGGGACGCCGCCTTCTCAATTCCTTCGACGCTGGGCCGCGTCGCGTCGTACATCGGGCGGGACGGCACGATGTCCACCGGCGCCGACCCTTCCAGCGCGTTGGATGTGAACCCAACGTACACTGGTCCCCGCGGATGGCTGTTGGCCTCGTTGAACGCCCGCCGGATCGCCCCCGGAATCTGGTCTGGGTAGGTCAGCTCCACCGACCACTTGGTCACCGGACGGACCAGGTCGGCCAGGTCCGTCTTGTTCTCGGAAATCTTGCGCACGTCATAGTTAGCCGAGGTCACGACCATCGGTGTCCCGGTGTTGTAGGCGTCCAGCATCAGGGCGATGCCGTTGGCCAGGCCGCTGTCAACGTGCAGGCTGACGAATGACGCCGTGCCAGTGGCCCGGGCGTAGGACTCGCCCATGCCCACTGCAACGCTTTCCTGCAGGGCCAGGTAATATCGGAACTCTGGGTAGTCGGCCAGCAGGTCAATTATCGGCCCTTCGCTGGTGCCGGGGTTGCCGAAAATGCTGCGCACCCCCTCGGCTTTCAACATCTCCAGCAGGGCCTGTTTCCCGGTCATAACTTCGGACATGAACTCCTCCGTCGGCGCAGAGCCGGCACCGTGAATGGTAAACCGCATCGGTAAACGACGTGCCGGGGTAAACGACGTGCCGGATACACGTGGGTCTCCGTCCCCGCCTTCAATCCGGCGGCGGGTTGCACTGCGTATTTATAACATTACCGGCGTCGCCTGCCCACCCTTAGACGGTAACGTCCACAAGTCTTTCGAGGGACTCAGGAGGAACGAACCGCAATCGACAAGTCACGTACCTTGGTGGGAAGTGGGCCAATTTTATGGCCGTGTTATGTAACGCCGCCCGAATATGCCATGCCCAAGATTGAAATTCTTAGCAGAAACGGTTACGGTTTATCGCCGTGTTAATCCTCTTGCAGGAGATCAACCACGGGCGTGGACCAGAACTTTCCAAGGCTGCCCGATCCTCTTGTACCAAGGCTGGAAGCGTCGCAGTAGGCCCAAACTCCGTGGGATTCTTCAAAGTTTCTCCAACATCTTTAGCTATCATGCTAATTGTCCCTCGGACACCGGAGGGACGAAATTATAACAAAGGGAAGGGAGCGACCTTGATGAAGTACAAAATGATGAAGCACAAGATTTCCATACTGGTGGCCATTGGGGTTTTGGCCTTGGGACTGACCGTGGGCGTGGTTATGGCCCAGGACAGCGGACACGAAACCAGCGGCTCCGAAAGGCAAACCTTCGCCGCCCGAATCGCCCAGATTCTGGGTTTGGAAGAAGCAGCCGTCCAGTCTGCGTTCACCGAGGCCAGCCGCCAAGCCGAGGACGAGGCTTACCAGGCCCGGCTGGACCGCATGGTGGAAGCGGGACGGTTGACCCAGGACGAGGCCGACGCGCGCTTCACCTGGTTCCAGGGAAGGCCCGACAGCACAGTGTCGGAGTACGGGAAAAACGGTCATTCCTTCCGTGGCGGCGAGTCCCGGCGGCACCACGGCGGCAGGTCGGGACCGGACGGCTTCAGGCACGAACGGCGCGGGCGGGAGCACATGGAATCCGGTTCCGGGGACGATGACCCGGACCAGGGTTAGCCTTGGCAGTCCAGGGACAGGGATTATTGCGGCTGGGCCGACCCCGGGTTGCGGGGCCGACCCAGCCATTCGGATGTTGGACGGAGCGTTTGACGTGACCAACACTGTCTTGCTAGTGGAAGATGACCCGCACACGGTGGAGGTGGTAAGTCTTTATCTCCGCCGCGACGGGCACGTGGTTTTGTCCGCCCGGGACGGTCTGGCGGGCATCCAACTGTTCCGGGAGTCCCAACCAGACCTGGTGCTGCTGGACTTGATGCTGCCCGGTGTTGACGGCCTGGAGGTCTGCCGTACGCTGCGGGCAGAGTCCAACGTGCCCATTGTCATGCTGACGGCCCGGGTTGAAGAGGAAGACCGGGTCGCCGGGCTGGAGTTGGGCGCAGACGACTACGTTACCAAGCCCTTCAGCCTGCGGGAACTGTCCGCCCGCATCCGGGCCGTCCTGCGCCGCACTTCCCAGGATGCCGCGGAGCGCAGCCCGGCCACCTTGACCCACGGGGAAATAACCCTGGACGCCCAAAACAGGACCGCGGCGGTGGGAACGGCGGCCTTGCGGCTGACTCCCACAGAGTTCCGCCTGCTGACCCTGTTGCTCCGCGAGCCGGGCAAGGTGTTTACCCGGGACCAGATTATTGACCGGGTGTTCGGGTACGACTTTGACGGGTTTGACCGCACCGTTGATTCCCACGTTTCCAGTTTAAGGCGCAAGCTGGACGCGGCGGCCGGGGGCCGGCGCTACATCCACACCGTCTACGGGGTGGGTTACAGGCTCAGCGATGCGTAGGCTGCTGCTAAGTCTCTGGTTCCGCCTGGTGCTGGGCTTTGCCTTAATCCTGGCCGCGGCCCTGGGCAGCGTCAGCCTGTACATCGCCAACGCAGCGGAGCGGGAAGGCGAGAACTTCGAGCGCCGCCAGGAATCGGTCCGCCAAGGCCGGGTTTCGCGCCTCATTGCCCGGAGCTACGCTGGAGAGGTGACGCGCGGCGACCGGGAGTTTCGGGGCCTGCAACCGACGCTGGAAAGGATGGGCCCTCTCGTTGGACGCCGGATAGTCGTCCGGGACGAGGAAGGCCACGTCCTGGGAGACTCCCACCGAAGGCATGGGCCTCCTTGGAGCCGCCACCCACGGGACGAACGGCGTCACCCGATAGTGGTGGACGACCGGCCCGTCGGCTTCGTTGAACTCGGCCCCGCCGCGCCCGACGCAACTCCGGAGGAACCCCGCGTCTCCAACCTGGTGTCGTCCATCAACAATTACCTGATATGGACCGGCCTGGTAGCCGGGTTGGGCGGATTGCTGCTGGTCTCCCTGGTTTCCCGACAAATCCTTGCGCCGGTCCAGTCCCTCGGCGCCGTGGCATCCCGGTTGGGCCGGGGCGACCTATCCCACCGCGCCGACAGCTCAGGCCCCACCGAAATCAGGGAACTGGCCCAGTCTTTCAACCGGATGGCCGGCAGCCTGCAAGCCGCCGAGGAGCAGCGCAGAAACCTGGTGGCCGACGTGGCCCACGAACTGCGGACTCCCCTGTTCAACATCCAGGGATACCTGGAGGCGGTTAAAGACGGTCTACTGGAACCGAGCAACGAGACGATTGAAACGATTCATGGCCAAGTGGTACATCTGGGCCGGCTGGTCGAGGACCTGCGGCTGCTGGCCCAGGCCGAGAGCGGCGGTCTCAACCTGGACATGGAGTTGGACTCGCTGGACGACGTGGTAGCCCGGTCGGTCGAAGCCGCCCGTCCCAGAGCCGAAGCCAACGGCGTGTCACTGGACTACGCGGCCCCCGGGCAACGGGTTTTGGTGGTGATGGACCGGACCCGCATCGCCCAGGTGGTCTCGAACCTGCTGGACAATGCGGTCCAGCACACTCCCTCTGGAGGCAGCGTGACGGTGGAAGTGGCCAGGTCGGCAGACGACCGGGGCCGGGTATCGGTGGCCGACGACGGCGAGGGCATCCCGCCCGAGGACATCCCCCGGGTGTTCGAGCGTTTCTACCGGGTGGACCCGTCACGCTCCCGGTCCACTGGAGGGGTTGGACTGGGGTTGACCATCGCCAAGCGCCTGATTGAGGCTCACGGCGGGACGGTGTGGGCCGACAACCCGGGTCAACGCGGGACTACGGTGAGCTTCGAGCTCCCGGCGCCTGCGGAACAGGAACGATTGTAGGGCACCAGGTGTAGGGCACCAGGCCGAGTGTTTTATTTCCCCGCCTCGATGAGTAACTGTTCAGGGTTGAGGGGAACGGAGTGGCTGATGGAGGAATATAGTGGTTGGGTTACGTTGGGGGATTCATCCCCCAAACCCCCTGAAAAAAGTGGAAGTTGGCTAAAACCAATTCATCTCACCAAGTCTGAACCGTTACCTCGATGAGCTTCACGTTGTAGGCGCTGCCGGGGTAACCTACGATAGGGATTATGGTAGCGGGGAGACACCGGAGTTGGAAAGGGGCAAGTGTCAGGTCAGGCCAAAACAATCACAATGCGACGGCCCTGACCCCCCAGGCTTTTCGTAACTGTTCAGTGTTGGAAGGGGGAGTGGCCGATGGCGGAATATAGTGGTTGGGTTACGTTGGGGGATTCATCCCCCAAACCCCCTGGAAAGAATTGCCGGTTGCCTGAAAGCCCTGGCTGAAAACAATTCGCCTCACCAAGTCTGAACTGTTACGGCTTTTCATTCGCGCTGCAAGTTGGCCCAGCATAAAACTAAAGGGGCAGGTTTCAAACCTGCCCCCGTTGGCGCATACCGTCGGAGAAGTCTCGGCCCCGGGTTACTTGAAGTGGGGGATGACCTTTTCGGTGAGGCACTTCAGGGTGTCCATCACCACCTCGCGGGGGACGGAGGATGTCCAGTTGACCTCGAACATGATCTCGTCGGTGTTGAAGGCCTCTTTGAACATGTGGATCTTCTCGACGACTTCTTCAGGGGTGCCGAAGAGGTTTACTTCCTCGGTCGCTTCTGGGCCGGCGCTGCCAGCGTCGGTGCTGCCGATGCCCACGCGGCCGGCGTAGTAGATGCGGGCGAGATTCATCAATTCCTCGACGCGGCGGTCGGCCTTTTCCTGGGTGTCGGCCACCAAGGTGGGTACCCGTACCACGGTGGTGGGGTCGCCCTCGTGGCCGGCGTCCATCCACGCCTTCCGGTAGGCCTCCACGTCTTGGCGGAGGATGGCGGAACCCCGCAGGTTGTGGGGTGAGCTGCCAGCGCCGATGGCGATGCGGTATCCGTGTTCACCCATGGGAACAAAGCTTTGCTGGCTGTCAACAGGGAGCAGCATGGGCAGGGG
Source organism: Dehalococcoidia bacterium (assembly GCA_965262735.1). GTDB lineage: Bacteria > Chloroflexota > Dehalococcoidia > Lucifugimonadales > UBA3495 > CATOSK01. The sequence goes on from CBDHFS010000002.1 coordinate 2,903,484, forward strand.
CCTCTGCACGGGCTTGGGGATGCCCATGTAGGACTCGTAGAAGGCGGGGTAGTTATAGTACTTGCCTTCGAACCCGGAGAAGCTGTCTTCGTTCCAGAGCTGCTTGAGGAGCTCGAGGTACTCGAAGAAATAATCGCGGCGTTCGTCGGAGCCGCGAGTGCGCGCCCCCGCGCCGTAGATGAAGCGTCCCTCGCTGACCTGGTCGACGATGGCGCATTGTTCCGCCACCTGAAGGGGGTCCTCCAGACGCAGGTTGTCAAAGGAGTACCTTTCGTGGGGCAGCGCCCGCTCGGATACGGTCTCACCGGGCAAACGCAGGGTCGGGCGGTGGATGGAGGTGCCGATCCTGATGTTCTCGGTGCGGTCGGCAATGACAGCGGACAGCATCAGGGATTGAGGATCCATGCTGCCCTGGGTGGAAAAGTGGCCGCCCCCGAACCAGACGTAGTCCCAGCCTGAGCTCTCGATGTAATCGATTTCCTTGAAGTTCTGTTTGTAGGCATTGGCTTCAAGGAGCTTCCCACCCTGATAGTCTGGGTCCCAGGGAACCTTGTCACCCTCATAAACGGCGTTCCAAGTGCTGAACAATCCAAAGTCCATGTCTGCCCCTCCTTATGTTGCTATGTTGCTTGGGGGTACGACCTTTCAGAGACTATCTCAAAACGGGATTCGACAAACTCGGCCTGGGCCGGTCAACACCGGGGCCATCCGGGGCCCGCCACGAATGAAGCAAAGCCGTTAAATCAAAACAACAAACCGAAGCGAGGAGCGGATGTTCGAGATAGTTTCCCAGTTGACCCAATCCTAGCACCGTTAGGGAACCGGGTCAATGCAGGCGCAACTCGGCGGAGGATAACGCATCGGCGGAGGATAGCGTAAGCCGCGGGGACTTCCTTTTGCCCGCTTTTGCCCGCCTACAGCAGGGGGATTCAGGGCAAACGCGTTATAAATTCGTCAAATTCTTCGGTATCCCTCGCGTTGGCGCTTTTATCTAAATCGTGCTCCCTGCTGCAAGGTTGGGTGGTGGCTTCACATCAGGGGGCACGAGGGGCCGCAAATTTGCCGGAGATTTTGAGACTGGCCTTGGGGAAACCGGGGAATCGTTGGTGATTGATGCAGCCCAATTCTCGGTTGGGGAGGCGGAAAAATTGAGAATATCGGACAAAAGCGGACATTTGAGCGTGGGGGCTGAGGACTTTTGTCCGGTTTTTGTCCGCTAATGTCCGGGCAATATCTGGTTTTGTCACCGTTTTGTCTGCTTTTATCACCCCTGAAAGGGAGGGGAACAGGCGTGGCGGTTTTGGGTACGGAAGTTTTCCTGTCTCATTTTGTGCCATTTTTGCCGGGAGTGCGGTTGCGCAGGGAAACTTCCGGGCAGCCCATCCCCCGAACGATATAAATACGATAGAGATATGGTAGCGGGAAGACACCGGAGTTGGAAAGGGGCAAGTGTCAGGGTATGCCAAAACAGCCGTAACGCGATTGCCATACCGGGGGCTTGAATGGAAACCACCCCGCACGTAAACTACCTGACAACAATATGGTGTATCGACATTGACTCTTTGAAGGTGGCGTATGCCCAGGTTACCTGCCGACAAGTACGTTTCTAAAGTCCAAAGACCGGACGACATTGACCAGTTCTGGGAAAGTGTCGTGGCGGAGACGGCGAAGGTTCCCCTGGGGGCGGAGGTGGTGTATGACCCCCTGCGTTCCACCGAGACCATCGCCGTTTACGAGGTTTTCTACAACAGCTTGGACTCGGTGCGCATCGCCGGATGGTACGCCCGGCCCAAGGAGGCGAACGGCCTTCTGCCGGGACTGCTCCAAGTGCCGGGGTACACCATGGAGCCGCCGATTCCCAAGGTTTGGGCAGAAAAGGGATACGCTGCGTTCAGCGTAGCGCCCCGGGGAAAGCTGCGGAGCAACCGTCAGTTTAATCCCGGCTATCCCGGACTGCTGACCTACGGCATCGTGGACCGGAACACCTACTCCTATCGGGGTTTCTACATGGACGCCTGCCGGGGCCTGGACTTTCTGCTCAGCCTGGAGGAAGTGGACGGGGATAAAATCGGTGTAACCGGGCACAGTCAGGGCGGCGGTTTGACCGTGACCACTGCGGCACTGCGACCCGAGGCGGTGAAGGCCGCGGCGGCCGCGGCGCCTTATCTTTGCGGCTTCATGGACGCGATAGAGTTGACCGACGGCTACCCCTACCAGGAGATTGCCGACTACCTGCGCTTGAACCCGGGCAGCCGCCGGCAAGTTGAGGACACCCTGGCCTACTTCGACGGGATCAACCTGGCCCCGAGGATCCGGTGTCCCATCATCATCAGCGTGGGTTTGCAGGACAGCACCTGCCCGCCGGAAACCGGCTATGCGACGTTCAACGCCATCGGGAGCGCCGACAAGCGGATGTACGCCTACGACGGCCACGGCCACGATGCCAACAACCACCAGCACCAGGCGGTTATCGACGCCTTTCTGGCCGAACACTTGAAGCCCTGACGGACTTGAAAATGATGACACGCAACGATGCCAGACCAGCCGATTTCGACAGCTTTTGGCGGTCGGCCCAGGATGAGTTGGCGAGGGTTCCCGCCGCCCCGGAGGTCGAAGAGATTCCCCTGCGCTCGACGGACTTCGCCACCGCTTACGGCGTGCGGCTGACATCCACCGGCCCCTACCGCATATACGCCTACCTGAGCGTTCCCAAGGGCGACGGCCCCCTGGACGGACGCTTCCCTGCCAAGTGCTTTCTGCCCCGATACGGAAGCGTGGTTGATTTCGTTCCCCAGGGTTCGTCCAACGGTCAACGCCGGGACTATGTGACTTTTTCGGTTTGCGCCCGGGGGCAAAGACAGGCCGACCAGCCCTACGCGGCGGCGTTCCCAGGGATGCTGACCGACGGCATCACTGACCCGGAAACCTACATCTACCGGGGCATCGTCGCCGATTGCTGCCGGGGCCTGGAGTACCTGGCCAGCCGTCCGGAAGTGGACGGGAGCCGGGTGGCGGCTGTCGGAATGGACCTGGCGTTGGTTGCGGCGGCCTTCTGCCCGCAAGTTACGCATCTGGTCTGTACCCCAACGCTGCTGTATCGGACGGCCAACCTCGCCCAACACACTACCGCCTACTCCCTGGAGGAAATCAACGACTACCTGAGATTGCACCCGTCACGACAAGAACAGGTGAACAACACGCTTTCCTACTTCGACTTGAGATGGTTCGCTCCCAAGGTAGACGCCCGGACGCTGGTGGTTTCCGCGGCGGACGGGTCGGCCCTGGAGGCCGCGGCCCTGGACCCGTTGGCGCGAGCAATCGGGGGTGAAGTCGAAGTGTACAAGTCGGAAAACTCCGGCTTCAAGGACGGCGTGTTCGTTGAGGAATGGCTGGCGCGGCAGTTTGGTATGTCCGAACCCAGCTTGCCGCCCCATTGGAGGGACGGCCGGTAAGGAAGTCCTTCGAGAACCTTGGAACGAACAGAATGGATGGGCCTAGAGGCGAACGGGCCTAACCCGAGGATGTATAATCGAGTTGTTCCCCGTCTGCGTCTCATCACCCGAAACCGTGACTGTTGAATGAACCGGAGGTTTGGCGATGCCTGGGCCTAATGAAGTTTCCATCGAAGAGTTCAAGCTGATGGCCGACCGCGCCGGGTTGGGCATGAGCCAGCAGGAGCTGGAGGACCTCAAACCCATCTATGACCTTTACGCGGCCTACGCCGAGCAGCTCCACACCGTGAGCTTCGGGGCGGAAGAAATGGTGGTGGAGTTCCACCCGGACTGGCCGGAGGGTTGACGCTTCGGCTAAGGAAGTCCTTCGAGGGGCACAGGACGAACGGTTCAAGCGACTTGGCGCCGTCCCGGGTCTTTTTTCTTCCCACGGTAATTATGAGTCCATCCTGGATATGGAGAGGGTGAATACATGGCAGCTTCCGACACGGAACTTCACTATCTGACCATGCGGCAAGCCGGGGAGCTGATGCAGCAGGGCCAGCTTTCCCCTGTGGAGCTGACCCGGGCCTGCCTGGACCGGATTCAGGGTACCGACGAGCGGCTGCATTCGTTCATCCTGCTGCTGGCCGACCAGGCGTTGGAGCAGGCGCGGGTTGCTGAGGCTGAGATCCTGCGGGGCGGCTACAAGGGGTCGATGCACGGCATTCCCTTCGCCCTGAAAGACCTGTATGACACCGCCGGGGTTCGGACGACCTCCGGTTCGCGGGTGGACATTGACCGGGTGCCCACCGAGGACGCCACCACCACGGCCCGGCTGAAAAACGCCGGCGGCATCCTGTTGGGGAAGCTGGCGATGCACGAGTTTGCGCTGGGCGGGCCGGACTGGACCACGCCTTTCGAACCAGCCTGCAACCCGTGGAACTTCGACCACATCACCGGCGGCTCCAGCAGCGGCTCCGGATCGGCGGTGGCTTCGGGGCAGGCTATGGGCGCGCTGGGTTCCTGTACCGGCGGCTCCATTCGCGGGCCGGCGTCCCTGTGCGGCATAGTCGGCCTTAAGGCGACCTACGGGCGGGTCAGCCGCTTCGGCGTGGTGACCCTCAGTTGGTCGCAGGACCACGCCGGCCCGATGACCCGGACGGTGGAAGACACCGCTTATATGCTCCAGGCCATTGCCGGCCACGACCCCAGGGACCCCACTTCCAGCCGGGCGCCGGTGCCGGACTACAGTTTGTCGCTGCGGGAGGACGTTCGCGGGGTCAAGATTGGCCTGCCCCGCCATTACTTCTTCGACGACGATCCCGGCGTCAACCAGGAGGTGGTCGCCAAAGTCGAGCAGGCGGTTGCCGCGCTGGAGTATCTGGGGGCGCAGGTTGAGGAAGTCACTTTGCCCAGCCTGGAGTACGTGCGGGCGGCCAACTCGGTCATTATGGTCAGCGAGGCTTTTGCCTACCACGAGCCGAACCTCAAGACCCGGCCCCAGGACTTCGGCGAGATTGTGCGGGGACGGTTCCGCGTCGGCGGGTTGTTGAGGGCATCGGACTACCTGCAAGCCCAGCGGGTGCGGACGTGGGCGCGGCGGGAGTTTGCCGAGGTGATGAAGACGGTGGACTTCCTGGTAACGCCCACCATGACCCAACCGGCGGCGGCCTTCGAGGGCTACGACCCGGCCTCAACGGCGCGGGGCAAGAGCTTCACGGCGCCGTTCAACGTCACTGGGCTGCCGGCGATATCGGTGCCCTGCGGTTTCACCGAAAGCGGCCTGCCCATCGGTATGCAGATAGCGGGCAAGCCCTTTGACGAGCCTGGCGTAATCCAGGCCGCCTACACCTACCAGCAGCACGCGGGTTGGCGGGACTTGCACCCGGCCTTCTAACCCCCGCTTGGCGACTCCGGAGCAACGCGGTTATGCGGTTATAAAGAGGAAGAAAATGGGAAGAATGACGGTTAACATTGGAGAAGCGGAGGGCCAGGCAGCAACCGGAGTCGCTTGGCGTTACGCCAGGGGCTACGTTCCCGGGGAGGAAAACGAGGGACTGGTGGCCCAGGGAGAGGGCAGTCCGGCCCGATGGCCGGACTATGATGATTCTCAATGGGAGATATGCCCGAATCTTCCCCAAAGGATTTCCAGCGGATTCAGTTTTGTCTGGTATCGGGCCACAGTTACCGTACCGGAAACTGTCGGCGGGCGTTCAACTCAGGGGATGCGGGTGCAGTTTGAAACCTGCGTTGACGACTATGCCGAAATCTGGGTTGACGGCGAATGCAACCGGGACCGGGGAGTCATCCAAGGGTTCAACACCCCTCAGCGGGTTATGGTAACCGGCGATGCTCAACCGGGGGCCAAACACACCATCGCGATACTGGCAATCAACGGCCCCCTGGGTGCGCCGGGCGGAGCGGTCCACGTGCGCTACGCCAACCTGGGCTTTGAGTGGACGGGGGAATAGCCCGGCCCTGTCTCCCCCGTGAAATTAGGAGATTTCCCCGCAAGACGAAAGGAAACACAAACTCGACATTCCGCCGATACTCGTCCCGCATTAAGTTCCAATCATCTTCTTCGGGAGTCAGGTCATGCTTCCTGGCATTTTCTTCGAATTTCAGCCTTTCTGATTCTTGGGCATGTTCTCTTTGGTCTTCGACGACCCTCAGTGTTCTTCCAGTGCGCTCAACTCGAACCAAAATTCCGCGAATTTTAAGTCAATGGTGGTTCGCTTGGCCATTGGTTACACCACCCAATTCGGTAAATTAAAAGCGACTGAAAGCCCCGCCACACTTCCGCGCAATGCGGCGCAAAACGTTGCTGGCCCCAGCGGGGAACTATTCCGGGGCCGCCGCCGTGTCTTCAACTACAGCAATATGCCATTACTGACAGCACTTTGCAAGCAACGGCCAACAGGATCATGCCACGGGGACCGCAGAGCCGGCCACGAGGGACAAACGGTTTTAACGGCGCCCCCTACCTCAACACGGTGAACGGGTTGAAACGGTTCACACGCTGAGGGTCTTTTCTTCCGCGGCCAGCAGGCGGCGCAGCTCGAACATCTCATCCCGGAGAGCCGCGGCCTTCTCGAACTCCAGGCTGCGGGCGGCTTCTTTCATCTGGAAGTCCAGGTCCTTGACCACCCGGAACATATCGTCACGGGACATTTCCTGCCGGGCCACCTGGTAGCCGGCCTTGTTTTCGGCCACCATCTTGATGCTGTCGGTTATGTCATGCACCGCCTTCTGGATGCTCCTCGGCTCGATGCCGTTGCGCCGGTTGAAGGCGTCCTGAAGCTCCCGGCGGCGGGACGTCTCGCCCAAGGCACGCTCCATGGAGTCGGTTATCCGGTCCGCGTACATTATGACGTGGCCCTCGGAGTGGCGGGCGGCCCGCCCGATGGTCTGTATCAGGGAGGTGGTGGAGCGCAGGTACCCCTCTTTGTCGGCGTCGAGAATGGCCACCAGGCTGACCTCGGGCAGGTCCAGACCCTCCCGCAGCAGGTTGATGCCGACGATGACGTCGTAGACGCCGAGGCGCAGGTCCCGCAGGATTTCGATGCGATTCAGGGTCTCGATGTCCGAGTGCAGGTAGTGGTTGCGGACGCCCATTTCCGACAGGTAATCGGCCAATTCCTCGGCCATGCGCTTGGTCAGGGTGGTCACCAGGCAGCGCTGGCCCACCTCCACCCGCTCCCTGATGTTCTGGAGCAGGTCGTCAATCTGCCCGGCGGTGGGCTTGACCTCCACCGTGGGGTCCAGCAGGCCGGTGGGCCGGATGACCTGCTCCACCACCGCCGCGCTGTGCTCCATTTCATAAGGGCCCGGAGTGGCCGAGACGAACACCAACTGATTGGTCCGCTGCTCAAACTCGCCGAAGTTCAGCGGCCGGTTGTCCACCGCCGAGGGCAAGCGGAACCCGTAGTCAACCAGGGTGTTCTTGCGGGCAATGTCGCCGCGATACATACCCCGGACCTGGGGCAGGGTCATGTGGGACTCGTCAATGAACATCAGGAAGTCTTCAGGGAAGTAGTCCAGCAGCGTCCAGGGCGTCGAGCCGCAGGTAACAGCGAACTTGCCGTCTAGTTCCACGTGTCGCCGGGCCAGGTGGCAGGAGTAGTTCTCGACGCCGTGGCAAAAGCCGGCTTCCCGCAGCATTTCCAAGTCATAGTTGGTCCGGGACTCCAGCCGGGCGGCTTCCAGAATTTTGTCCTGCGCGCGCAGGTCTTTTAGCCGCTCCTCCAGCTCCACCTCGATGTCCTTGACCGCCAGGCCGAGCCGTTCCTGGGTGGTGACGAAATGTTTAGCCGGATATATTGACGTCTCATGTTTTTGCGCCAACAGCTCCCCGGTCAACGGGTCAATCTCGACGATCCGCTCCACCTCGTCGCCGAAGAACTGGATCCGGACGGCCAGTTCCTCGTAGGCCGGCACGATTTCCAGCGTATCGCCCCGGACCCGGAACTTGCCCCGGGCCAGGTCATAGTCATTGCGCTCGTACTGCATATCTACTAGCTGACGGAGCAGGCGGCTGCGGTCCCTGATTTCGCCGACCTCGACCTTGGCTACCAGGTTGAAGTAGTCCGACGGGTCTCCCAGGCCGTAAATGCAGGACACCGACGCCACGATAAGCACGTCGCGGCGGGTCAGCAGGGAGGTGGTGGCGGACAGCCGGAGCTTGTCCAGCTCCTCGTTGACGCTGGCGTCCTTCTCGACGTAGGTGTCCGATTGGGGGACGTAGGCTTCCGGCTGGTAGTAGTCGTAGTAGGAGACGAAATACTCGACGGCGTTGTTGGGGAAGAACTCCTTGAATTCCGAGGCAAGTTGGGCGGCCAGGGTCTTGTTGTGGGCCAACACCAGCGTGGGCCGCTGGACTTCCTGAACGATGTTGGCCATTGTGAAGGTCTTGCCGCTGCCGGTGACGCCCAGCAACGTCTGGTGTTCCATGCCCTCGCGGACACCGGCCACCAGCTTCTGCACGGCGACGGGCTGGTCGCCGGTCATCTGAAAATCCGAGACCAGTTGGAACTCAGGCATGGCCTAAACCCCCGCAGCCAAAGGTAGCATCAATGGCGCTCGCATCCGTCCAATATACCCTCACTCGGGCAGACCAAACTTGGCGCGCACTTCCTTAACGTCCACCCTTCGCCCCGCTTCACTGTCTGCGGTCCCCGCCTCAATCGCTTGCAAAACGTAAATCTCGTACATCAAGTCTTCCCAAGTAGCATCTTCGGGCAAGGCGTCTACCAAGCGATGGGCTTCTTGTTTGATGTCTGTTGTTGTCATTCCACACCTCGCGGTGGTTACACTATTGCAAACCGCATTGGAAACCGCCCTTCCCGTTGAAAGTGAACATCCCCTCGCTACCCTGCCGCAAGCTGCTGCAAGGCCAGCCGGATGCGGTCTTCCACCGTTGCGTCCGGGGGAGGGTCCAGGGCGCTGACGGTTCTGCGGGCCTCAGTGGAGGAGTAGCCAAGGGCAGTCAGGGCTTCGACTACCTCGCTGTTGGAGTCGGCGAGAACCGAAGACGCCGCCGTCTCGTCCACCACGATCATCCCCTTTAGCTCCAGCACCAGGCGGCCCGCGGTGCGGCGGCCAATGCCGGGGGCAGTGCTCAGCGCAGCCACGTCGCCGGTCTCAATGGCCCGCTGGACTCCGGTCACGCCCAACGTCGCCAACAGCCCGAGAGAACTCCTCGGGCCAACGCCGGTAACGGTCATCAGCAACAGGAAAGCCTCCCGGTCGGCCTCCGTGGCGAACCCATAAAGCACCGGCTGGTCTTCCCGTATGCGGAGGTTGGTATAAAGCTGGACCTGGCTGCCCTCGGCGCCCAGCGCGCCCGGCAGGGATGACGGGACGAACACCTGAAGGGTGACGCCGCCCACCAGCACGTTGACCCAATCCGGTCCGGCGCCCTGGAGCACGCCCCGAACCCCGGTTATCAACGGGTCACCGCTCCTGGCCGGGGGGAATTACGCGGTCCAGGGCCGCGGTAGCCTGCTGGCTGATGAGGTGGCACAACCCCACGGAAAGGGCGTCGGCGGCATCCGAGGAAGGCACGTCGGGCAAGCCCAGAGTGGCGGCGACGGTCCGCTGCATCTGTTCCTTGGTAGCTGCCCCATAGTCGGTTATGGCGCGCTTGATTTGCGCCGGGCTGTAGCGGAACACCGGAACGTTCTGGCTGGCCGCGCCGATGAACACCAAGGCCTGCGCTTGGCCCACGGCGATGGCCGGGCCGATGAACTGGCGCTCCCCACGGCCCACGAAAGGCTCTTCCACCGCGATGGCGTCGGGGTGGAAGATGTTTATCATGTTCAGGATGTGGGTGTGGAGCTGGTACAGCCGCACTTCCAGGGGCATTGACCTGGGCAGCTTCACGACGCCGTAATCGTCGGCGTCCGGCTGGGGGCCGGAGTCCAAGACGCCGTACCCCATCGCCACCGTGCCGGGGTCAATGCCCAACACGCGCATCTAGCCCACCGCCTGGTACTGTTCCAACACTTCCGGCGGGAAGTCGGCGTTGGTGTACGCTTTCTGGACGTCGGCCAGCTCTTCCAGGTTGTCCAACAGCCGGAGAGTCTGCTCCGACGTTTTTTGGTCGAGGGAAATGGTGGCCTTGGGGACCAGGGAAATGTCGCAGGAAGCGATAGGGGCGTCCTCGCTCTCCAGCGCCTGCTGGACCCCTTGCAAGTTTTCCGGAGTGGTGTAGATTTCGAGGATGCCGTCCTCGTACTTCACGTCCTCGGATTCGGCGTCGATGGCGACCAGGCTAAGCTCGTCGGCGCGGTCCGGGTCATCTGTTTCGATGGTGATGACGCCCTTGGTCTCGAAATTCCAGGAAACGCAACCGGCCTCGCCAAGATTACCCCCTCCCCGGTTGAAGGCCGACCGGATTTCGGAAGCGGTGCGATTGCGGTTGGTGGTCAGGGCTTGCAGCAGGATGGCGCCGCCGCCGGGGCCGTAACCCTCGTAGGTGATCTCGGCAAACTCCTCAACGCCTTCGCCTTGCCCAGAGGCGCGGCGGATGGCGCGGGTGACGCTGTCCAGTGGCATATTGTTGGACTTGGCCTTGTCCATGGCCAGCCGAAGCCGGAAGTTCGTGTCGGGGTCACCGCCGCCGCCGTCGCGCACGGCGAGGGTGATGTCCCGGGTGAGCTTGGTAAACAGGGCGCCGCGCTTGGCGTCGTTGGCTCCTTTTTGGCGTTTGATGGTGGACCATTTAGAGTGGCCTGACATCGCGGAAACCTCCTCATTCGTCGCTGACGCCCACACCGGCCCGTGCCGGTAAGCATCCGGGACTGAATTGACTCGGGTTGAAGGAATTTTAGCATTGGCAGGTTTCCCCGGTCAAAGCCGGGTTTGCCGGTGAGGGAAGTCCTTCGAGAGCTTCAGGACGAACGATTGAAGGGCCTCAGATGAAGGGCCTCAGCGCATCCCGTCCATCAGCCGGACGACTATCATCCCCTGGTCCAACCGCACCTCTTGCACCACGGCGGATATGGCCGGAATCAGCAATTGACCGGCGGGGCCGTCCACCACATAGACGTCGTTGCTGCCCGTCTCGATTATCTCGGCAATGTTGCCCAACGCCTCACCCTCGACGGTGACCACCCGCAGCCCAAGGAGCTGGAAGTGGAAATACTCGCCTTCGGGCAGGTCGGCAACCGCATCCCGGGGAACGGTCAACCACTGTTCGACCAGAAGACGGGCGTCGTCGGGGAAATCAATGCCCTCGAACTTCAAGACGATCCGGTTTTGGACACGGACAGAGGCGGCAGTTATGCAGAGGGCTGTGTCGTTGCAGTAGAGGGTTTGGCCTGGGCTGAAGCGTTGGGGGTCATCGCTGTAGGCCCGGATCCGGACCTGTCCGGCGGTGCCGTGGACGCCCAACACCCACCCTACGGTCACGGCGTCGTTGGGATCCGGTCCTGAATGGGACAAGGAGGCAGAATTGATGGGTTAGACTATTTCAAGCATGGCCCGCGTGTCTTGCTTGACCGCGGAAACCCGGAGCAGGACTCGCATCGCCTGGGCCACCCTTCCCTGCCGTCCGATGACTTTACCCTTGTCCTCGGGGTCCACCTCAAGCCTCAAAATCACCTGGCCTCCCTCGACGGATTCGGTGACTTTCACCACATCCGGGTTGCTGACCAGGGATTTTGCGATGTACTCGATCAGCTCTTTCATTACGAACCGACCGCCTCAACGGGGTCGCCTGCTTCGTCGTCTGCTTCAACGGGGGCGGCTTCTTCGCCGGCCTCATCCGCGGATTCGGGCTCCACGGACTCGGCCGCGTCTCCGGCGTTAAGCCGGTCAAACACGCCATCACGTTCCAGGATGCGCCGCACCGGGTCCGACGGCTGGGCGCCGTTCTTGAGCCAAGCCAAGGCCCGGTCCGCCTTGAGCGTAATCGCTGGCGGGTCAACCATAGGGTCGTAGTTGCCAATCCACTCTACGTAGGCCCCGTCGCGCGGCGCTCTGGCATCCGCCACTACGATGCGGTATGACGGGTGCTTTTTCTTTCCGACCCTTCTCAGGCGAATCCTTAACATTTACTCTCCGGGGAGTTGTTGGGTTACACGGGTAGCCGGGGAATTGTACGGGGACGCTGTTCCCGTGTCAATTGCCGTTGGCCCAACTTGGGCGTCGGCCCGGCATGGCCGGGCGTGGAGCTGCCGGGTTTTCAATGCCCCGGCACAACAGCAAGAAACGGAGTTGGGAACGTCCTGGAAAAAGGATCGGGCCCGGCCTTTTGGACACCACCCTCGAAAGAAACACTGGGTCTCAGGGGCGATGGTAGACATTGGCCTGGGCCCGACTGACGGGTTCCGCTATTTGCAGTTTAACCTGTTAGGAGCTGGTCACCCCGTCGTGTCCAGACAGATGCCTACCATCGCCCCTGCGTATTAAACTATGTTTCATGCGCTATCACCTCCTTCTTCCAAATTTCCCGCCCAGCGGTTACGTTATTATTACTACAGGTTTTGCCGTGTGTCAAGATTATTTGACAACAAAACCAGGGGTTTTTAATTTTCTGGGGACCGGGGCTACGTTGGGGGATTCATCCCCCAAACCCCCTGAATTGGGGTGGTCTGGCAAGGAATTCCAGGGAATCGGGGGGTTAATGGTTGAGGTTGCCGTGGCCCGGGGGAGGTTGACGTAGATGCGCGTGATATTCATGGGAACCCCGGATTTCGTAATTCCGGTCCTGTCGCCGTTGGTCGAGGCCCCGGACATTGACGTGGTGGCGGTCTACACCCCGCCGGACCGGCCCCGGGGCCGGGGGCGCTCGGTGGACATGCCGCCGGTCAAGCGGTACGCCCTGGAACAGGGGCTGACGGTCTGCCAGCCCGCCGGCTTCCGGGGAGCGGAGGCCCGGGAGCAGTTGTCCGCGTTCCGGCCCGACGTAATCGTCGTGGCCGCCTACGGCAGGCTGCTGCCCAAACCTGTGCTGGACACCGCGCCCGGCGGCTGCCTGAACCTGCATCCGTCGCTGCTGCCGAAGTACCGCGGGCCATCCCCGGTAGCCACCGCCATCCGGGACGGCCTTGCCACCACCGGCGTAACCCTGATGCTGCTGGATGAGGGCATGGACACCGGCCCAATTGTCGCCCAGCGCGAATTTCCCATTTCACCCACCGACACCGCCGGTTCGCTGACGGCCGCCTTGTTCCAGGCCGGAGCAGACCTGTTGATGGACAACATACGGGCCTGGGTAAATGGGGATATTTCGCCCTGTCCCCAAGACGACGGCGCGGCGACGGTGACCAACAAGTTGGAGCGGGCCGACGGTCAAGCCGACTGGGGACTGTCTGCCGTTGAGTTGGAGCGTCTCCACCGGGCCTACATGCCCTGGCCCGGACTGTTCACTCACTGGGACGGCCAGGGGCTGAAACTGCTGGACGTAGCGGCGGTGGAACAGGAACTTGCACCGCCGGCGCCGCCCGGCACGGTGGTGCCCGTGGGAAATGCCGACATACCACTGGGAGTCGTCACGGGCGCGGGCATCCTCGGCCTCAAAACCGTCCAGCTAGAAGGGCGCCGGGGCGTGACGGCGGCTGCCTTCAAGCAAGGCTACCCTGGGTTCGTTGGAGCTCGATTGAGCAGCCCGGGCTAACCACGGCAGCTATCCTCAACGCTTGGGAAACGTCCTTACGCCCGGAACCCCCCCGGACGTAACTGTTCAGGGTTGAGGGGAGCGGAGTGGCTGATGGCGGAATATGGGGGTTGGGTTACGTTAGGGGATGGATCATCCAAACCCCCTGCCCCAAACCCCCTGAAAAAGTGGCAGTTGGCTGAAACCAATTTACCTCACCAAGTCTGGACAGTTGCACCCGGACGCAGGGCAATCGCGTTTTAAATTGTAACTGCACGACTACTCAGTGTTCTGGCGTCTGTCTCTCAACAAACCCCTGGAAACGCGCTCCATCACTGGAAATAGGGCTGGCTGGATCGACCAGGAGACCCCACGATATGCAAGTGTTGCCCAAAAATGCCGGTGATTTGAAAGGATTATCAATTCCTTTGATACCGGTTATGCTTCGCAGTTGACCCGCGATTCCCCCAACTGACGCCCCGTCTCTTGCTAACCACGGCAACCCTTCCTTACCATAATCCCAGACCTGCATGACCCCTCCCGACCCGCCCGCGGTCCAGGGGCAAATGACATTGAATGGCATAAAATGACACGATTTCCAGGAGTCCCAACTGGTTTCAGCCGCACCCCGCCCACCATAACTGTTCAGCATCGAGAGGATATACCGGCTAACCAGCCCAATTTCCAATGGTAGCAAGCGTTTCGAGGGTTTTTCGAGTAGCAACACGCCATGAGGACGCCATGAGACTGCGTAATTGTCCAGTTACGAATTAAAACGCGATTGCCCTGCACCCGGACGGCCACCATTGGTTTATCCCTACGGCGGGGTTAAAATGGGCCAACTCGAAGCCTGGCCGCAGCGCACGGCGTCCGAAGTCGAACGCCGCCAACCAACTTTACGCTAACCAACTTTAACAGGAGGCCCGCAATGACCGCAGCTATTCCGTCGGAAGCCCAAGTCCTTGAATGGATGACATCGTTGAGCAACTGGGGCCGCTGGGGCGATGACGACCAGAAGGGATGCCTGAACCTGATTACCCCGGGGAAGCGCCTGCAAGCGGCGGCGTTGGTCCAGGACGGGGAAACGGTCAGTTGCGCGCGCCCTATCACCACCGAAATGACCCCCGACGTTACCTATCAGGTGCAGCGGTACATGGTGGACAGCGGCGAGGGCCGCGACACTGACCCGCCCGAGCGGAAGCTGGTCCGCCGGGGGGCGTCCGAGTTCATCGGCATGGTCTTTCACGGCCAGAGCATCACCCACATAGACTCCCTTTCCCATTACTCGTGGCAGGCCAAGCTGTACAACGGCAAACCGGCCAGCCTGATTACGTCCAGGGAAGGGGCGCAAAGTCATTCCATTGAAGTCGCCGCCGATGGCATCGTCTCCCGCGGAGTGCTGCTGGACATCACCCGCGTCCGGGGAACCAATTGGATGGCGGTGGACGACCCGGTGATGCCGGAAGACCTGGAAGCTGCCGAGGAACTGGAAGGTGTACGGGTACAGGAAGGCGACATCCTGCTGGTGCGGACCGGCAATTACCGGATGCGCCTGGAAGAAGGCCCGCGCCCGAACACCCAACCGTTCACCGCCTGCCAGGTCGCCTGTACGCCCTGGTTCAAGGAGCGGGGCATTGCCATGCTGGGGACGGACACTTCCAACGATATCCGGCCCAGCCACTACGCCACCATTACCGCGCCGCTGCACACCGTTTCGCTGGTCACGCTGGGGCTGTGGCTCATTGACAATGCCAACCTGGAACAGTTGGCCGAAGCCTGCCAGCGGCGGAATCGCTATGAGTTTATGCTGGCCCTGGGACCGCTCAAGCTGCGCAACGTCACCGGCTGCCCAGTGAACCCCATTGCCGTGTTTTAAGGGAGTCTTTCGAGGATCTCAGTACGAACGGGGTCAGCGGTAGTCCTTCGAGGGCCCCGGGACGAACGGATTGAGAGTTGACCGGCCAAGCCAAGGGTCATCAGAAATTGGGACGCATATTGCGCAGGCGGCGGGCTCGTTCTTCAATCGGCGGGTGGGTCGAGAAGAGGTTGTTCATCGCCTTGCCCCGCAGCGGGTTGACGATAAACAGGTGAGAAGCAGCCTCGGCCACTTTCATAGGCCGGACGTCGGAACCCATCTCCAGCTTTTCCAACGCGCGGGCCAGCGCCTCCGGGTTGCCCGAGGTCCTGGCCCCGGTGGCGTCGGCCTGAAACTCCCTGGCCCGGGAGATAGCCACCCGGATAACCGTCGCCGCAATCGGCATGACGATGGCCACCACCAGCAGGCCAATAATCCCGCCACCGCCCCGGTCCCGATCGCCCCCGCCCATACCGCCGAAGATGGCGGAGAACTGGGCGATCATAGCCAGCATGGAGATGGCGCCGGCGATAGTTGCTACCACTGCCATAATGAGGGTGTCCCGGTTGCCGACATGGGCCATTTCGTGGGCCATGACCGCGCCCAATTCCTCCCGGGTCAACAGCCGGCGGATGCCCGTGGTAGCGGCCACGGTGGCGTGCTGTGGGTTGCGCCCGGTCGCGAAGGCGTTGGGAGAGTCGCTGGGGATCTCATAGACTTTGGGCATCGGCAGGCCCGCCAGCGACGCCTGTTCGGCCACCAGGCCGTAAAGCTCAGGGTCGTCATCCTGGGTCACCGGCCGCGCATGAGTCATGGACAGGGCGATTTTGTCGCTGTACCAGTAGGAGCCGACGTTGAGCAGCAGGGCGAATCCCAGGGCCAGGATAATTCCCAACTCGCCCCCAAATATGCCGCCTATCATCATCAGCAACCCGGTAAGAACCATGAGCAGAAAGAAAGTCTTCACCGTGTTCATGCGTTTTCGCTCCCGCGTGAGGGTCCATAACAGACTGCCGGGCCCGTCCAATCTGCCATTAAGCTTGCCGCCAGACCTGCCTCGCTATTTTTCTTACCTCGATTATAACATTCACCATGAATTTCCTTTGTCAGGTCAAACCCGCCCGTCGTCAAACCCGGGTGCGCCGACAGACCGGGGGCCAACGCGGGACCGGGTTGCTTGAATGCAGGCGCCATCTCCCCGGCATCGCCGGCCAATGGCCCGCGTCCGCCGTGCTCGACGATGCGGAATTTCGTTGACACACCCGGCGGGCGATGATACATTCCCCATGTTTCCAACCGCCCATTTACGCAGCATTTTGGAGGAAAACCATGCCGGTCAACATCGGCGTTTTGGCCAAGCAAGTCATTGACCCGGAAATGCCCATGGCGGCGTTTCAGATTGACGCCGCAGCCAAACGGGTAGTGACTCCGGCCAACATCCCGCCGGTAGTAAACGGTTTCGACGAAAATGCGGTGGAAGCCGCCCTACGGATTAAAGATTCACAAGAAGCCAAGATCACGGTGATTTCCGCCGGTTCAGCCTTCGCGCTGGACGTGATGAAGAAGCCCCTCTCCATGGGGGCCGACGAATTGGTGCTGCTCCAGGACGACGCCTTCGCGAACACCATTGACAGCTTCTTTACCGCCCAATTGCTGGCGGCGGCAGTACGCAAGCTGGGCGGGTTCGACCTGATTATCTGCGGCAGGCAGGCTTCCGACTGGGACAACGCCCAAGTGCCCCTGGGCGTGGCCGAGATTCTGGGTATGTCCTGCGTGGCGCTGGGCCGGAAGGTTACGGTGGACGGCGACAAGGTGACGGTGGAGCGTCTCATTCCCGACGGCTACGAGGTGGTCGAAGCGCCCCTACCCGCCTTGGTGACGGTCAGCAACGAGTTGGGACAGCCCCGCTACCCAACGTTGCGGGGAATCATGGCCGCCACCCGCAAGCGTCCCACCATCTGGAGCGCGGGCGACCTGGAAGTGGACGCCGGGCAGTTGGAACCCCGCATCACGCTGCACGACCTGTTCGTTCCACCACGCACGCAAGTCTGCGAGATTATTGAGGGCGACGACGAAGCAGACGCCGCCCGGCAACTGGCGCTGCGGCTTCGGGAAGACAAGCTAATCTAAACCCCTGAAAACGTCCCGGAGATGCCAACGCCGGCGGCGGGAAACCCCCAAGCGGGCCGGTCGTTGTTGGACGCCTGTCCGGTAGACATTCGCAATTGACGGAGGAACCAATGGCTGAGGGAGTCCTGGTACTGGAAGGTCTGACAAGAGACGAGTTAAGCCTGACCGCGAAGGAAATTCTGGCGGCGGGACGCAGCGTCGCGGACGCGTTGGGCGAAGAGCTGAGCATCGGGCTGTTGGGAAATTCCCCGGAAGCCGCCGCACAGGAAGCCATCACCCACGGGGCCGACAAGGTCTACCTGGTGACCAATCCGGCGTTGGGGGCTTACCAAGTGGACCTTTGCCTGGCCGCGATGGAATCGCTGTGCCGGGAAGCCGACCCGAATGTTGTCCTCATCGGCCGCACCAACGAGGGCCGGGAGCTTGCCCCGCGGCTTGCGTTCCGGCTGGGCGTGGGACTGGCGCAGGACTGCCTGGAAATTTCGGTGGACCCGTCGAACAAGAAGCTGCTGGCCAACCGTCCGGTTTACGGCGGCAACGCGGTGGCGGTGGTTAGCTGCAACTACAGCCCGCAGGTGGCGGCGGTACGCCCCAAGGTGTACGAACCGCTGGAGCCGGACGCCGGGCGGCAGGGACAGGTAATCTCCTTCCCGGTAGACTTGGACGCCGGATTGGTCCGGGCGACCCTGGTGAACACCGTCATGGAGCAGTCGGAAGGCGTCAAGCTGGAAGAAGCCCGCATCGTGGTGTCCGGCGGCCGCGGCCTGGGCGGCCCGGAACCCTTCCGGGACCTGGAAGAGCTGGCAGGTCTGCTGGGCGCCGGAGTGGGAGCCTCCCGCGCCGCCGTGGACTCGGGATGGGTGCCGGCCAGCTACCAGGTAGGACTCACCGGCAAGACCATCACCCCCGACCTGTACATCACCGTCGCCATATCCGGGGCCAGCCAGCACATGGCGGGCTGCTCCGGGTCCAAGGTAATCGTCGCCATTAACAAGGACGCCGAGGCCAACATCTTCAAAGACGCCCGCTACGGCGTCGTCGGCGACTGGCAAAAAATCCTGCCGGCGTTGACGGCAACGGTGCGGGAATTGACCGCGGGGTAAACGCAGATTCGCAATAAGTCCGAGTGGCCGGTTTATTCGGATCTCCAGATGATCATTCGGGTTCATGAGGGCCACGAGGCAGAATTTGGGCCGGGCCAGACTTGAGCGACTAGTTTTGCCATACTCCTGCTGCGGTTTTGGATGGCTTCTTCATCCCATTGAGTAAAGTTCACTAATTCGCTGTTGAGCGTAAGCATACTGTGTTCCAAAAGGCCATCCCGTTTGGAACCCCACGGGCTATTGGACATCGTGGCATTTAGGCGACCAGTAACCAGGGTTAAGTTTCCGATGGTGTGCACTAATTGGGTTCGTCTATGCGTTGCTGCTTCAACACCCATTCCCTTGGGTAGGTTCCAATGAAGTCCCCAACTTTGGGGCATCAGGTGTTCGATCGTCAAGTCCCTAGGGACCTCACGGTCCTCAGCCATGTTTGACCGCAACCTTGACTCGATTCCTTCGAGTACAAGTCTCAACCTGCCCCGTGTTAGCAGACGATAGAGGGGTGAGGACTCCATCGTGTGACTCAAGGTAGAGTCGTTGGGTCACTCCCGGGCGTTGGAGTCTTGTTCCTTCAAAAACGCGGCTACTACTTTGTCAGCTTTCTCCGACCCCCTTTGTCGAAGCCTAGTATTACAACGACGGTTCAAGGAGGGACGTGTGGGGAGGCACGAAGGGCGGCTCGGCGCTTGGCATGGGAGCGTCTGGCCCGCTCGTTGCATTCTTGCGTCTCCTCCAGCCACCGCAGCAGTTCAGCCGGCCCGAACCGTTCCCGGGGCAGCATCTCCCGCACCACCCGGTAGACCTGCGGTTTCGTGATCCGGGGCATCTTTTTCCCCCCAAGCCTGTTGCAGGCTCAGAAGAAACGCTCCGCCCAGCAGGCACAGGGCCACGTGATGATGCCATCCCGCCCAGGTGCGGGTCTCGTACTCGTCCAGCCCCACGTCGCTCTTCTCCGTCTCGAACTCCGTTTCTATGCGCCACCGGGAGCCACCCACGTATGCCAGGGTCTCCAGGGGAGTATCCCCGGGAGCGTTGGACAGGTAGTAGCGGGGCTCGCTGCCGTCCAGGTTCCGGCGGTAAATGGCCCAGTGGATTTCGCCAGGCTTCCGCCTGCTGGTTGGACGCACCCTCTGAGCGCTGAACCGGTAGCTGCGGGGACCCTGGCTTCCCTCGGCCACCGTAATCTCACGCCAGGCCTCCTCCGGCAATTCATCACTGCGCTCCTCCATGGTGCGCCGCTGCCCGCCCACCAGCCTAGGCTTGCGGGGACGCCCGATCCCCTGATGCTCCGGACTGGTCCAGACTGGCTCCAGCGGCCAGACCGTGGTGCCGCCGGGAACGTCCAGCACGTAGCGCATCCCCAGAGCCGCCAGTCCCTCCCGGAAGGACGGAGACATCCCGAAGGCGTCGTCCCCGGCAACCCATCCGGCCCTCAGATGTCCCCGCTCCAAGGCCCGCTCCACCATCTTCAGCGCCAATTGGGTCTTCGACCGGTAGCCCTGCCTCTCCTCCGGAACCCCCGCCGCCTCACACCGGTCTTTGTCCGAGGTCCAGCTTTCCGGCAGATAAAGCCCTTTGTCCACCAAGGCCCGTCCCAGCGGGCTGACATAAGCCAGGAACATTCCGGCCTGGCAGTTGGCCACCTTGCCCAGTCTCCCGCAGTACTGACGGGCCACTCCCACGGACTTCCTGCCCTGCTTCGGGAAGTCGCTGCCGTCCAGCACCCACACCGCATCCGGATGTCCAAGCCGGGGTCCCAAGTACTCTTGAAGGCGTCCTATGACTGTGTCGTCATCCCAGGGGGATTCAGCGAGAAACCGCTGCATCACCCTGGCTGACGCCGGAACCGCCTCCGACAGATTCTCGGCGTTGCGCCGCTCCCCGGATTGCACCAGCAGGGCCTGGAGATAATGGCGGCTGTGGTCCCGCGTCTCCCGGCGGCCAAACAGCGGAGCGAAGTAAGCGTGAAAACCCTGAAAGGCCCCGTACACCTGCTCGAAAACCGCAGCATCCACTCCCCTGCCTCACTTGCCCAAGCCTTCCCCAACTACCCCGTCATCCTATCATGCCAACCGTCGTTGTAATACTAGTGGCTAGTTCCAACGTCAAATGGTTGTAGTCTTTCGTAGTTAACCGACAAATCATTCTGCGAACCAAATAGCTCTCTAACGCACGAAATGCCCGGATTCGCTCGTGCTGTTCCGAAGACAGTAGAACTAATAGAACCGGAGTAATCGCCCCCATTTGCATTACGTTCGTCCGGTAGAAGAAATGCTCTTCTTCTGGAGACTCCCGGGTGGTCAAGTACCGTTGGTACTTGTTTAAGTCATGCCGCACTTCTGACATAACCGTATCTGCTTGTCGCTCACGGGTGTAGGCTTGGAAAACGTTGAAAACATTCGAAGGAGAAACCTCCCTGCCCGTGCGCATCGCAACCCAATAGTTTAGCAACATATCTAAACGCGGCCTCATAAGACGCCCTTGACGAACCTCTTGCCGCCACCAGGGGACGTCCAGGTCTCCCCAAATGGCGATACCGTCGTCACTCCCGGGCGTTGACGGGTCGAGTACAAAGTTTTTGATGAGGTCGGACTGCTCCAGGGGCGTACCCCGTGCATTTAGCGTTTCGAATATGACGTTAGGATCGTCCAGTTGACCTAGGTCAATAACAACCATCTGGAACATAGCTGTGACAGCTGTTTCCAGCGCTTCAATTCTGTCGCTTAAAGATTCCGGATCGTCTCCGAGCCAGTTCCTTACCTGCTCTTGAAAGAAATCATGCCCCTGGACAATCCGGGATTCTTCAAAGTCGTTGACAGCCAGGCCATTGTCCATGGCGTGCCTGAAAGCTTCTCTGTCACCCCTCGTGGGCCAAAGTTTGAAAATATGGTCCCTTTCCTCGCCAACCAAGTCTTTATCGTTAGTAACTAGCTTCGACAAACGCAGGGCCGGTCCTCTGAAACCCTTATCCTCTATCCTCTCCTCGCAAATCTGTTGAACCGCATCCAGTAACAGTTGGAGTGTCGTCACTCGTTGTTGCCCATCTATGACCTCCCGTTGTTCGATGTCTCTGGCGGCAGTTGGTACTTGCTGGAGAACGATAGCACCGAGGAAGTGCGGTTTAGTCTTCTTCTCAGCTTCAACGCTATCGTTTCCTATCCCCCGTTGCTCCAGATAGTCCTCCGCGACGTTGCACACGTTCTCCCATAGCGGCTCCCACTGGTCATCCTGAGTCCAGACATAAGGGCGCTGAAATGTAGGGATGGTATAGCGGACGTCCTTTTGGAAAAGTTGTTTGGGGCTGAGAATGTCGGTTTTCATGTGAGTCTACCTCCTTGCTCATAACGCCTTGGGATGGATAAACCGTGGCGGGGATTACACAATGCGACCCACGCATAAAGAAAGGACTTTTTATGCCGACCGCGCCCACGACCCTGTATTGGACAAGTGTCAAGTCTTTACCCCAGCGCCACGTAGTCTATCAGGCGCACTCCACCGAGACGGACGGCCGTCAATGCCATTGCTCCCGGAACCGCCGTCCCCAATTCGTTGAAACTGTTGGGGTCCACGACGGCCACATAGTCCACTGACTCCACCAGCGGTTCGGAGCGCAGCACGGTCAGGGCTGCGGCCTGCAACTGCGAAACGTCCCGTTCCCCAGACCGCCAGCGGGCTTCCAACGCCGCAAGCGCCCGGTAGACTGCGGGGGCCGCCAGACGCTGCTCCGGCGTCAGGTAGGCGTTGCGGCTGCTGAGGGCCAAGCCGTCGGGTTCGCGCACCGTTGGGACCACGACGATTTCCGGCCCCAGGTTAAGGTCCTGGACCAGTTGCCGCACAACTACCGTCTGCTGCCCATCCTTCTGGCCGAAATAGGCCCGGTCTGGCCGGACGATGCCAAACAGCTTGGCGACGACGGTAGCGACGCCCCGGAAATGGCCGGGCCGCACCGCGCCTTCCAGCCGGTCACCAATTTCTCCGACGTCAATCCAGGTAGAGAACCCTGGGGGATAAAGGTCATCCGGGCCCGGCGTGAACACCAGGTCAACCCTCTCCTCCCGCAGCAAGTCCAGATCCCGAGGCAAGTCCCGGGGGTAAAGCTCCAAATCCTCACCGGGGCCAAACTGGGCCGGATTGACGAAGATGGTCGCCGCCACTGTCTTGGTTTCGTCCCGGGCCCGCCTTACCAGCGCCAGGTGTCCATCGTGCAAGGCGCCCATCGTCGGAACCAAGCCCAACGGACGGTCGGCCTGCCGGCACGCCCGCGCCATAGCCTCAATGCTGCTTATGACCCGCATATCACGACAACTGGCCTCTCCGGGGAGCGGTCATACCCAGCCAGGGAGAAAATCGGCGGGGCCGGTCGCAGGTCAAAACAGTTCGTCAATCTCGCGTTCCAGCCGTTCTTGAACGGTCTCAACCCCGGCGCTCAGCTCACGAATGGGACCCCGGCTGAACTGGGCGTAGGAGTCCAGGGAGCCGTATTCCCGGGTGTGGATCACCACCGGCATTGGCACGGCGTGGCCGAAGATAAGCGCCTGCTGCTTGGCCTCCAGGCGGGACAGCACCCCGCGGAGTTGACGGCTGCCGGGCGTCCCGGCCAGCACGGCGTCAGTGTCCCGGTCGTTGTCCAGCAGGCAGGTCAGCCGAGTCCCCAACTGGCTCATCACCTCCGAGTCAATGGCGCTGGGGCGCTGGTCTATGACCATCAGCGTCACGTTGTACTTGCGCAATTCCCGAGCAATGACGCCAAAGATGGTCTGTGACGCCACACCGGGATTCAAGAACTTGTGGGCTTCCTCGATGACGATTACCACGGGCCGGGGTTCCCGGCCTTGGCCGCCTTCGGCCATTTCCTTGAGCTCGACGTAGCGGTCGTGGATGCGTCGGGACAGCAGGTTGCTCAGCAGGATGTAAGCGGTCAGGTCGTTGCCGTAGCGTCCGAATTCCAGGACGACATGCTTGCCTTTTTCCACGTGCTCAATTATGCGCGCCGCAGCGTCGTAGCGGGTCTCGGCATCCAAAAAAGCGAACCGTTGAATGCGGCGCAGGCGGTTTTGCAACGTGGCCAAAGCCTGTTGATTCACCCCAAGCTCGTTGGCCAAATCGGCTATTTCCAGTTGACCACTGACCGACAGAAAGCGTTCCATCCAATGCCGCTGCCCGAATTTGTGCTGCAAGTTGTAAGCGGCGGATGCTGCCACTTCGGACAGATTAAGAGTCTCTCTCAGCAGCTCCACGTCCTCGGGCTCAATCTCGCCGTAGCCGATGCGGACCACCTCGTCCGGGGAACTCCCGCGCAACCGGGAACGCTCTTCGTCCAGGGTAAAGGTGGAAACCTGGGCCGGGAACAGTTGCTTGAGGCCCTTAACGGAGATGTTGCGGTCCGAATCCTGGCCGCTCCATCCGTATTCGCTGTGCATATCGAAAATCAGCGTAGAGGCTTGACCGCCCTGGAGAATCCCCAACAACAGCAACCGGGTCAGGAAGGTCTTGCCGGTGCCGCTCTTGCCGAACACGCCGATGGACCGCTTGACCAGCTCTTCCAAGTCCAAGCAGACCTTGGTGTCCATGTCCAGGGGATTGCCGATCCAGAAATGCCGGTCGTCTTCCTGGCCGAAGACCAGGGCCACGTCTTGCTCCGATGCGGCGTGGGCCGGGGAGAAGTGGCCCGGTATGGTCTTGGCCGCCACCGGCGCGTCCTGCGGGTCTCCCGCCGTCACGGGCATGGTCAAATGAGGGAGGATGGTCACGCTGCCGTAGGCGATGGTGCCGGAAATTACCTGGGCCACCAGCGGGTCGTCAACATCCGGCGGGTTGTGGGCCAACCGGGAATCACTGCTGCCCAGGGCGATGTCAGTGACGACCCCGAAGAACCGCTGCCGTTCCCCCCGGATGGTGACAAATGACCCGGCTTTCACGTCCTCCACGGAAACGGGACCACCCGCGTCCAGCCGCACCTGCACTCCCTGGCTCAGGGAACCGCCAACCACCTGTCCCAACCGGAGACCTGCCAAGTTGAAAGCGGGGAGATGGGGACCGTTGAGACCGTTGCCGACTATCATCCCGTCCGCCATGCCGTCCATCATAAGGCAATCCCGCCGAAGGCAATCCCGCCGAGGATCGCATTGATGCGGGGCAGGTCCGAAGAAAGCTCCGCCGCCAGCAGCCGGCCCGCCCGCAAGGTCAACGCCTGGGGATCTGGCTGGGTTGAAGCGGCTGCCAGGATACAGGCGCGTACCACGTCGTCGGAGGCTGGGGACTCGCTGCGGACCAGCCGCCGCAGAAACGCCAGATTCCCGGCCAGCGCCGAAGTCTCATCGGTAAGACAAGCGTACACGAACGAATGGACGCGGGGCGGCAGGGACGGCAAGACCGGCTCAAACCCGCCTTCTGACCCGAGGCCGATGACTGCGGCGTCGAACCGGGAGGTGAGCAGGCGGGCTATTTGGGGGTTGTCCAGGTAGATTTCATCTTCGGTTTCGGCGTCCTGACCCCGGGCCAGCACGGGACGGCTGGGGTCCAGCGGTTCGGTGCGAACGTCGTACACCACGCCATATATGCCGGGAGAACCGGCCCGGACGAAGCTGCCAATTCCCGGCGCCCCGTACAATTCGTAGCACTGGACGACGAAGGCTGTGGAGTTGGCCGAAATGACCTCTCCTATTCTTCCCGTTACCGATTGCGTGGGGGGTCCCATAACCCAACGCCCCCGCCTGCCTGCCGGTCAGCCGATGCCCGGGAGGGCAACTTACGGGCCTTCGTCTCCCTCGCGTTGTTCGCGGATCCGGCGCACACGATCAACTCCTTCGGCGATGCCCTGCCGGACCATTTCCCGGGCTTCTTCACCGGCCTTGGGGGCCAACAGCAAGCCGACGACGACGCCTGCCGCAACACCGACCACCAAGCCGGCCAACAGTCCATTGCCTCCATTGTTAATACCCATATGGTCAACTCCTGTCAAAAGAAAAGTGCGTCTGCGCCCAAATTCCACCGCTCCGGCGTTAAGCACATGAAGAATCCAAAAGCCCGATAGGGCAGTATTGCAGACGTTGGATTTGTCACCAATTTTAACACAGCGGCGGTCAGGGAAACACGCCGCAGGGAAGCCGGTAACTGTTCAGGGTTGAGGGGGGCAGAGTGGCTGGTGGCGGAATATGGGGGTTGAGTTACGTTGGGGGATCCATCCCCCAAACCCCCTGAAAACAATTGGCAGTTGCCTGAAAGCCTTGGATGAAACCAATTTACCTCACCAAGTCTGAACTGTTACGGAAGCCGGCGCAGGGCAATTGCGTTATGAACTCGGCGGATTATTTGGCGTCCCTGGGGCGCCCGGGAATAGGCCCGGCAACTTTAAGGACAGACTTTTTTCTGTCCCATTCTGTCCCATTTGCGCGGGGAGTGAGATTGCCCCGGGAAGACTCCCGGCAACCCACTCCCACGTAATAGATATATGGTAGCGGGGAGATGCCGGGGTTGGAAAGGGTGAAAGTGTCAGGGTATGCCAAAACAATCATAACTCCATTGCCAGGCAGCAGCAGGGCATTTCAATTGTCACCCCTGTCACCGCCAAGCAACCTTTGAAGCCTTAACGATAAGCGGGTCAACAAGGTGATCCTTCGAGAGCCTCCGGACGAACGGATTGAAATGGGCGGCATTTGCCCGTACCGGTGACAATCGAAAGACCCTGGCGGCAGCAGCGTAACTGTTCAGGGTTGAGGGTAGCGGAGTGGCCGATGGCGGAATATGGGGGTTGGGTTACGTTGGGGGATGAATCCCCCAAACCCCCTGGAAAAAATTGGCAGTTGCCTGAAAGCCTTGGCTGAAAACAATTCACCTCACCGAGGCTGAACTGTTACGCAGCAGCGATTCTCTTGACACTGGTTGCGGGTATGCCTAGAATTGGCAAGCCATCCACCGGAACGGGGGTGAGCGCCAATGTCAACCCACTACGGTACTTCAGTGGGCCGCTGGGATCCGAAGATGACCGAGACGGCCGGCGCCAGCACAGCGCAATCCACGCTTAACCCGCAACCCCGCGGGCCCTTTCTCACGGCACGCCCCTCTTCCCGACGCTACTCGCCCAGTACCCGGTTTATCCGTCCACTTTCCGAAGGGTCGGTCATCTATGCCTGACCGGCCTGGGCGCATCGGGTTTATCGGAATTGGGCTGCTGGGGAAAGGACTGGCCCTGGCCTTGGCCGCCACCGGCCGCCCGGTTACCGGCGCCCACAGTCGCTCGGCCGCCTCGGCCCAATGGCTGGCCGACCGCCTGCCTCAATGCCGCGCATACGCCACACCCCAAGAACTAACCGACAATTCCGACTTGGTGTTCATCACCACTCCCGACTCCGTTATCGCGGAAGTCGCGGGCCAGATCAGATGGCGGCACGGCCAGGGAGTAGCCCATTGCAGCGGGGCTTCCGGCGCCGGCATTTTGCGGGAAGCCGCCATCCAAGGAGCGGCCACAGGCTGCTTCCACCCGTTGCAGACTTTCGCTGGAATGTCCAACGCCGAGGACGCCCGGAGCAGGCTGCGGGACATCGCCTTCGCGGTCTCCGGGGATGGTTGGTTGGGGCCATTTCTCGAAGACCTGGCCCACGGACTGGGCGGGCGTCCGGTGAACATTCCCGATGCGGACCGGCCCCTGTACCACGCCTCGGCCATTCTGGGATGCGGCTACCTGGCCGCCCTCCTCCAGGTGGCGGTGGACTGCTGGCGGGCCATCGGGTTCAGCGAAGAAGAAGCGCTGGCGGCCCTGGCCCCACTGGCAGCGACCACGCTGGAAAACATACGGCAGCGCGGGATTGCCGCCAGCGTTACCGGGCCGGCGGTGCGGGGCGACGTAGGGACCATGGCCCTGCACCTGGAGGCATTGACCGGGCAGGTGCCGGGCGGGACCGACGTTTACGGCGCGTTAACCGGGGCCTCGCTGGACGTGGCCGCGCAGCGGGGAGTTCCGCCCGAGGTGACGGCGGAGATGCGGGAGTTGGCCCAACAATATCTGCGGAGGTGCAGTCCATGTCCAGAGTGACGGTTCGGGACATTGCCGGAATGAAGGCTAGGGGAGAGCGCATCCCCATGGTCACCGCCTACGACTACACCACGGCCAAGCTGGCCGACGCCGCGGAGATTCCCATAGTGCTGGTCGGCGACAGCCTGGGGATGGTGGTGCTTGGTTACGACTCGACAATTCCGGTGACGATGGACGACATGGTGCATCACGTCAAAATGGTGGCCCGCGGCTCGCAGCGGGCCTTGATTGTGGCCGACCTGCCTTTTATGACCTACCAGATAGACCATGCCCAGGCCTTGACCAACGCGGCCCGGCTGCTGCAGGAAGGCGGGGCGCAGACGGTGAAGTTGGAAGGCGGCGAAAGCGTTGCCGAAACGGTTCACCGGATTGTCGAAGCCGGCATCCCGGTCATGGGCCACATCGGCCTCACCCCGCAGTCGGTCAATGCCTTCGGCGGCTATCGGGTCCGGGGGAGACACCGGGACGAGGCGGTGCAGCTGCTGAAGGATGCAAAGGCGCTGGAAGACGCGGGGGCTTTTTCCGTAGTGCTGGAGTTGGTGCCAACTCCGCTGGCCCGGGTCATCTCGGACAGTTTGACGATCCCGACCATCGGAATCGGGGCCGGCCCAGGGTGTGACGGGCAGGTGCAGGTGCTGCACGATATGTTGGGCCTCTTCACCGACTTCGTGCCCAAGCATGCCAAGCAGTACGCCAACCTGGGCGAGACCATAAAGCAGGCTTTCGCGGACTACGCGCGGGAGGTCCGCAGCGGGGAGTTTCCCACGGCCAAGCACAGCTTCACTATGGACCAGGAAATTCTCGACGGGCTGGCGGCGCTGCAATAAGGCAGTCCTTTTAAGGCCTCGGGAAGAAAGATAAAGAGGGGTCTCAGGGGGACCGTTGGGGAGATAAAAAAGCGCTGCTTTGACAAGCAGCGCTTCCGTTTTGCGGGCTGACCGTTATTGGCTGCCCTTGTGTACTTTCCCGGTTGAGAGTATGCCGACGCCCGATTATCTGGGGCGGTTTTCCTCGATGCGGTCGACCAGCAGCTGGACCTCCTCCAGGACTTCATCCACCAGCAAGGGAGCCTTCCGCTCGAAGACAATCTGTTCGCTGTCCGACAGGCCGGTCGGGTCCAACTGAAGCTGGACGGTCGCGCTGCCTTCAGCTTCGGTGAGCACCATGTCCTGGTTGACCAGGGCCACCCGCAGCTGGGAAGTGAAGATGCTGTGGGAATACGGCTGGTCGTAGAACTGGGCCATCTGGATGGAGCCGTTGGGACGGTTGTACCGGACCAGACGCTTGGGTCCTTCGGGATAGTGCACCGTTATCTGGGCGTCCCCCAGGGCTTCTCCCTCGGTGTAGCCATCCAACTGGATCGTCCTCACGATGGCGTCCTGTTCATTATTGTACAGGGCCAGGTACATCGTGATTTGGCGGTCTTCCCTGTTGACCTGGTAGGTGTACCAAACTTCGGGGTTGAAGTCGCCGGGCAGAGCAACTTCGAGAAACCCTTCGGACAGAATGTCGCCGAAGCTGACGGTGGGAATGGGAACTCCGCCCGGCCCGACCTGTTGATCGGGGTGGTCAGCTTCCTGGGTATCGGAGCCAACAGGCGCTATCGCGGGGTTGGCATCCTTGGCCTCGGCGGGGTCGGAGCTGGTCGGGAAGAAGGTCACCACTAACCCGCCGACCACCAAAATCGCAATCACCACCACCGCCACAAGAATCATCTTGCCGGCGCCTCCCCGTTTTTCCGGAGCACGAGAGATTCTCATTGATTCCTCCTTCTAGGTTGCAGCCTGAAATTATGTCGTTGGATTAACGCCCGGAATTTAAGTCGTCCGGGGTATGAAAACGTCGAGCCGTTCAGTTACAGGTTGGGGAGCAAGTCCCCGGCGCGGGTGACCTCATCCCACAATTGCTCCCGATTGGCCCTCTTGTCCTTGGTCTCGCCCATCATGGTAGTGGCCTGCCGGTAGAACCACTCGACCTTCTCCATGGCCGCGCCATGTCCCAGATTGCAGACCATAACCGTCACGCTGATGGTATCGGAAGTGCGTCCGGGATAAGTGCCCTTGCGGCGGCCGGCCCCAGGGATACGGTCGGCGAAGATGGTGTCCATCATCTCCACGATTTCTTCGGTGGTCTCATGGCTGGGGCCGCTGAACAAGCCCAGCACGTTCTGGGCGTCGTAGGTTATCCGGCCCGATTCCGAGTGTCCACACTCAACGGACAGTTCGGCCAAGGCAGAGTGGACCACGTTCTGCGCCCGCTCGATCTGGGCTTTGGAGACCGAAAAGTGCCTGCTCCGGGGGGTGGTGTTGCGGAGGCGGTCCAGCACGGAGCCGGGACTCTTCTGGGCGGGCACCGAGGAGTTGGCCACGCCGATGGCGGACGGGCCTTTAAGGATCCGTATAACGTCGTTGGCGTCCAGGACCTCGCCGATGTAGCGGCGATCGGTCTCTTCTCCGACGCACATGATGTCCATGAAGGAATCGGCGATGCGCCGGTTGATTTGGGAGTAGTTCACCCCCAGGGGTTCGTTCTTGCGGACGAACTTCTGGTTGTCAACCAGGAACACTGCGTCGGCGTTGGAGTTTTCCAGAACCTTCTTGATGCAGGTGGCGGTGTTGACCACACTGTCCGGCTCGTCGTACTGGCTCTCAAAGGGCAGGACCAGCATGCAGTAAACCGGCTTCTTGAATTCTTCCTTGAGCAGGTCAGCAACCACGCCCACCGAACCGGAGCCGGTGCCCCCCGCGGTGGTGGCGATGACCATGATTGCGTCGGCCCGGAAGACGTCCCCGTGGTCGCGAATGGTGGATGTTATCTTCCTGGCGTTGCGACGGGCCTGCTCGGCCCCGTCGGCGTTGACCTTGCCCGCTCCACGTCCCCGAAACTCGTCGGTAGTCCCCATCAAAATCGTATGGTCATCGGTTTGGGGGATGTGATTCAGGCCGTAAAGGTCCCCGGCCCCCAGATTCATCGCGAAAACGCCTGTGTTTACCGGGTCGCTTTCCGAACCGGTAAATATGCGAACGTGCCGGTTCTTCCAGACCCACTCTCCCATGGCAGCAAACTCATCGGCGATGTTCGACCCGCCTTGGCCAGCTCCCACGACTACAAACTTCATGCCTCACTCCTTTGGCTGCACGACCCGTGATGTTTGTTGTTTTTCCCCAACCCACTTGCCGACAACGCTGTTTAATATGGACCTACCTAATGGAATACTGCGGACTACTCGATGGGGATTGTACATAACTACCCCTGCGCAGTTACTAGAGGATTTTTCTCAAGTTTGCCCGTCTTTGGCCATCTTCTGTCAACTTGGGGCGGGCAAGACCGTCCTCCGGGGGCTTTGTCGCTAGGGGATTGCCAGAACGCCGGGACAGGGTGGACAGCGTCCTGCCCGGAGTTGGCGCCGGGGCCGCTATAATGTCCCCGTGCCCGGCAACGGGCGGCAGTTCAAGGCCCCGTGTTTCGGACCCCAAGTCTCAGCCATCTGGAGGAACACCTATGCCCGGCGAAAACGTTGACCTCAATGGGTTCATCATCGCGTTGTGCGAGGCCCCTTACCGCTGGATTCAACAGGCCGTGAATGAGATTGAAGAGGAAAAGCTTTACTTCAGGCCGTCGGAGGACTCCAACCACATCGCCTGGCTCATCTGGCACCTGTCCCGGTGGCGGGACCGCATCAGCGCGGCGATGATGGGCGAGGAACAGGTCTGGATCAGCGGCGGCTGGGACCGAGCCTTCGGCATCGCCCCGGAGCGCACCGGGTTGGGGGACACCCTGGAACAAGTCTCCGCCTTCCACCCCGAGCGCAGCCAATTGGCCGGGTACGCGGCGGCAGCCCATGAAGCCCTGGTCGACCGGGTGGCCCGGGCCACCCGGGAGCAATTGGAGGGGGAGATAGAGTATTCTCCCGGCAACTCCCGCCCGGCATGGAGAGCCCTGGTCAGCGTGGTCGAAGACACCGCGGAGCACACCGGGCAGGTCAACTACCTGCGGGGCCTGACCGCCGGCTACGGTTGGCGGTAACGGCCCCGGACGTCCGGGTGGACGGGGCGGTCGCCCGGCCTGCAACGCCCTGGTCCGTGACTGATGTTCTTTTTTGATTCGCAGGTCCTGGACTGGCTTATCAAGTACGGGTACGCGCTGATGTTCGCGGTGATGCTGGTCGAGGGCCCGGCGGTCACCGCAGCCGGGGCTTTGGGCGCAGCCACCGGGCACTTCAACGTGGTTGTCGTATTCGTCCTGTCATTTCTGGCGAACTTTCTGCCCGACGTTTTCTACTATCTGCTGGGGAAATGGGGAGGCAAGTGGGTGCTGGACCGATTCAGCGGGCGTTTCGGGATTCAGGACCACCGACGGGAGCAGGCCGGGGAACTGGTTAGCCGGCGCCTGGGACCGTGGCTGCTGTTCATCAAGACCGTGCCTTTCATCAGCCCGCCGGGGCTGGCGGTCATGGGGGCGCTGGGCGTTCCCATACGACGGTTCATCTGGTGGGACGTGGTTTTGGTGGCCATGACCTCGCTGTTGTTCGTGCTGCTGGGATATTTTTCCGGCAAGGGCTACCAATTCCTGCAGCGGGCCATCGGTTGCGGGCCGCTGCTGCTGGCGGGGATATTCGTCCTGTTTCTGGCCGTGGCCTACCTGTACGGACGTATCGCCAGGCGTTACACCCGCAAAGTACAGCAGATTCCCGGTGACGAGTTTCCGGCGCAGCAGTAAAATAGGGAAGTCCTTCGATAAAATTAAGAAAGTCCTTCGATGGCCTCAGGGCAAACAGACTATGCCTGCCCTTCCAATGGGTCAGGAAAGAGACGAATTAAGTCGGCGGTTTTCGTGCCTCCCAAGGACAATTACCGGGGCGATGGAAAAACCCTGGGTCAGGAGGGATACCGTGTTCAAGGTGCTGGTTGCTTGCGATACTTACCCGCCTCAACTGAATGGGGCGGCGGTGGCGGCGCAGCGGTTAGCGCAGGGCCTGGCCGACCGGGGGAACCGGGTGGCCGTCGTCGCGCCGAACATGGCCTTTCGCGATGAGGAACAGGTTGAACCGGCCAGTCCCAGTATGACCATTCACCGCATCAAGTCCTTCCCGGCCAAGCCGGTACATCCCCAGTTCCGGGTGCCCTCGTGGGTGCGGATAAACGCCAAGCTGTCCCGCATATTTGACCGGGTTGAGCCGGACCTGGTGCATCTTCAGAATCACTTTATCCTGGGCCGGGGATGCCTGAAGCAGGCGCGAAAACGGGGGATACCGGTCATCGGCACCAACCATTTTTTGCCGGATAACCTGTTCGAGTACTTCCCCAAGCCCCTGCGTCCGGCCTTTTCTGGGGTGATGTGGAACCATTGGATGCGGGTGTACAACCGGCTGGACTGCGTGGTCGCTCCGTCCAACACCTGCCTCGGCGTGCTGCGGCAGGTGGGCCTGACCGCCCCGGCCCGGGTAATCTCCAACGGGGTTGACCTGGCCAGATTTTCCCCGGCCCCGGCGCCTGCGGCCATTTGTGAGAAATACGGCATCCGCCGGGACGCGCCGGTTTTCCTGACGGTGGGACGGTTGGAGAAAGACAAGCGGGTTGACCTGGTGATGCGGGCCGCCGCCTCAGCAAATAAGTCGCATCCCTTCCAGACCGTCGTCGTCGGCAAGGGCAAGGACGAGGCCGAGTTCCGCGAAATGGCCGGGCGATTGGCCCCGTCCGGGGAGATTGTCTTTACCGGGTTCGTCCCCGACGAAGACCTGCCCGGCATTTACAACTCGGCGGACGTTTACGTAGGAGCCGGCGCGGCGGAACTCCAGGGAATCGCGGTCATGGAGGCGATGGCCTCCGGCCTGCCCGTTTTGGCGGCCAACTCCATTGCCCTGCCTGAGTTAATTGAAGAGGACGGCAACGGTTTCCTTTTTGAGCCGACCGTGGAAGACCTGGCCGGCAAGATGCGGCAGATGCTGACCTGCCGGGAGCGTTGGCCCGACCTGGGCAGGCACAGTCTGGCCGGTATTCAACACCACGAGATGCCCGCGGTCCTGGAGCAAATTGAAGCCCTTTACCGGGAAATGGCAGCGGCGCGCCGGGGCGAACCGGCCGCCAGTTAAGGAAGTGTGACCTTGGACGAATCACGGGAAGAATTACGGCCCCCGCAAGCCCCGCAGCGCTTCAGCGAGTTTAACCTGTTTAACGACACTCGGACCGATCCCTGGTTCTGGCTGCGCTTCATCGAAGACGCTGAGACGGTCAGCTATCTGGAAGCGGAAAACGCCTACACCGACGCAGTGATGGCCCCCACCGAGGCGCTTCAGGATGCGCTGTACCAGGAAATGCGGGGCCGAATCAGAGAGGACGACTCGACCGTACCGGAAAAAGACGGCGATTACTTCTACTACATCCGGTTTGAGGAGGGGGAGCAGTACCCCGTCTACTGCCGGAAGACCGGGTCGGTAGACGGCCCTGAGGAGGTCTTGCTTAACGCCAACGAGTTGGCCCGGGAGCATGACTATCTGCGGGTGGGGGTTTTCGAGACCAGCCCGGACCACAAGCTGCTGGCCTACTCGCTGGATACCGAAGGCTCGGAGCAGTACACCATTTACATTATGGACCTGGCGACCCGACAGCATCTGGGCCAGCCCATCCCCAACGCCTACTATTCGCTGGAGTGGGCCAACGACAGCGCCACCTTCTTTTACAGCGTTCTGGACGAACATCACCGCCCGGTTCAAGTCTTCCGGCACCGGGTGGGTGACGACCCGGCTGGGGACCCGCTGGTGTACCAGGAAACGGACGAACGTTTCTTCGTGGGCGTCGGCAAGTCGTTGAGCCGCCGGTTTATTTATGTCGTCACCGGGGGCAACAATATGTCCGAGTGGCGCTTTCTGGGCGCCGACAACCCGGACGCGCCCCTGACGTTAATCGAACCCCGCAGCCAGGATTTCGAGTATGACGTGGTTGACCACGGAGACCGCTTCCTCATCCGGCACAACGGGGACGGGGCCAGGGACTTCATGGTCTCCCAAACCCCCATCGCAACGCCGGGCCGGGAGTCCTGGACCGGCTTCATTGAACACCAGCCGGGACGGCCCATCCTGGGCATAGATAGCTTCCAGGACTACCTGGTAATCGAGCACCGACAGGACGGCTTGCCGCAGGTGTCCATCATGCGGTTGTCCACCGGCGAGACGCACCAAATCGCTTTTGACGACGCAGTGTACGCGGTAGGGGTTAGAAGCGGCCGGGAGTGGGACACCGCCTCGCTGCGGTTTTCCTACGCATCCATGACCACCCCACCCACGGTATACGACTACGACATGAGTACGCGGGAGCGGGAGTTCAGGAAGCAAATCGAGGTGCTGGGCGGGTTCGCCACGGAAAACTACGTCACCCGCCGGTTGATGGCGCCCGCCCGGGACGGGACGCAGGTGCCGGTTTCGCTGCTGTATCGGGAAGGCACGCCGCAGGATGGCTCAGCGCCGCTTTACCTTTACGGTTACGGTTCCTACGGCATCATCATGGACGCCGACTTCGGCTCGGCCCGGCTGAGCCTGGTTGACCGGGGGTTTATCTTCGCCATCGCCCATGTGCGGGGCGGCATGGAGATGGGTTGGGACTGGTACGAGAACGGGAAGCTGCTCAACAAGATGAATACGTTCACCGACTTTATAGACTGCGCCGACTACCTCATTGCCCAGGGGTACACCGCCGCCGGGCAGATTGCCGCGGCCGGCGGCAGCGCAGGCGGGATGCTGATGGGGGCGGTGACCAACCTGCGGCCGGACTTGTTCCGGGCGGTGGCGGCCCACGTACCCTTCGTTGACGTGCTGAACACGATGCTCGACGACTCCCTGCCTCTGACGACGATGGAGTACAACGAATGGGGCAACCCCAATGAAGAGCGGTTTTACGAGTACATCAAGTCCTATTCCCCTTACGACAACATCACCGCTCAGGACTACCCCAATATGCTGATTACCGGCGGAATCAACGACCCGCGGGTCACCTATTGGGAACCGGCCAAGTGGGCCGCAAGGCTTCGCGACACCAAGACCGATGACAACCTGCTGCTGCTCAAGATTCACATGGACTCGGGCCACGCCGGGGCTTCCGGCAGGTTCGACCGCCTTAAAGAGGTGGCCCTGGAATACGCGTTTATCCTGCGGTGCTTCGAAATAGAAGAATGAAAATGCCAAAACACTGCCTGAAAGTCCCGGCTGGGCCGGTCAGCAGAGAAGTCCTTCAAGAGCCTCAGGAGGAACGATTGTAGTCGCCGCTCAGGACGGACGGATTGGGAGGGCCACTGCTAAATCCCGATGAACTCGCGGGCGGTCTCGCCCAGAATCCGCTCCTTGTGGTAGTCGGACAGGGGAAGCTCGGTCAGGTACTCCGCTCCGTCGCCCTGGCCGGCCAGGGGATAGTCGGTGCCGAAGCAGACCTTGTCCGGCCCATGCTTGTTGATGATGGCGCTCAGGGTCGGGGCGGCCACTTCCCGCAGCGACGGCGGCCAAGTGGTGTCTATGAGCACGTTCTCGCGCCCGATAAGCTCGCGCTCCGCCTCGTCCAGCATATAGAACCCGCCCAGGTGCAAAGCGATGACCTTCAACCGGGGGAATTGACGCACCACGCTCATCACCCGCTCGGGCGGCGAGAAAACGGTTTCCCCCTCGCCGGTGTGGGGCAGGCGGCCCGAGTGGATTTCCAGCACCATGTCGTCGCCCATCTCCTCATAAACTGGAAACATCCGGGGGTCGTCAGGGAAAAAGCTGTTCATCATCGGGTGCAGCTTGATGCCCTTGATGCCATTCTCCCGCAGGCGCCGAATTTCCGCCGCATTGTCTTCCAGGTCCGGGTGCATGGCGCCGAAGGGCACCAGCATATCGTCCTGAATGGAAATCAGCCAATCGTTGGCGCGCCGGACTTGGTCGGCCCGGTCCACCACCCCCAGGACCACCGACTTATCGACCCCGGACTGCTTCATGTGGGCTTTGAGGCTGTCCACGGTGTTCAGGCCAATGGTTTCGATTCCCAGTTGTTCGACCAACCGCGCCAGAACGACGTCGGCGATGCGGTCGGGCCAAACGTGGGTGTGGACATCTATTCGCACGGGTCAACCTCCATGAAAACCAACGAAAATCAACGGGTCAATCGGGTGGCAAATTCCCCCGCAAGCGCGGGGAGCGACTGGCATCGGAACGCGAATTGGCCCAATCGTCCCTTAAATCGCTCTCAAACCGATTGACTATCCCACAAGGGATTTGTTATAGCTATATACGGGCCACGACCATGAGAAGGAGCAGACCGATTATGGAAGCTTACTGTGTCAAGTGCAAGAGCAAGCAGGAAATCCAGAACCCCCAGGCCATAACCATGAAGAACGGCCGCCCGGCTACCTCGGGAACCTGCCCGGTTTGCAGCACCAAGGTGTTCCGCATCGGCGCCGCCAGCTAAACACCCACCCGCGTCGCAGACCAGGGCGAAACCGTCCGTAGCCTACTGCGCACATCCGAAGAAACCGGTTCCCTTGCCCCGAAAAAGGGATGCAAGGCGGAGGTCCCTGCCAGCGTCGCAACGCGCTAGTTGAAAGACACGACTCCTAGAATCCATGCTTTGGCTTGCCCAAGCCGGCGCGGGTCAAGTGAGGTCCCGCGTTACGACAGGCAGCCCACCACGGCGCCGGGCCGCTCCTCCCCCGCTATCTGCCGATAACTTACGCTCCCACCCCCGGATGGATCGCCTTATGCGCTGACTGCCACCCGCTTGACGGCGGCGGCGGGCGCTCATAGACTAGCGGCTGCCGACGCCGCGGTTACGATCTCGTTGCCGGGGCGATTCTAACCTTGGGGTTGCTGATGACGGACCGAGTTTTCAACTTCGCCGCCGGGCCCGCGGTCCTTCCGCTGCCGGTTCTGGAAGAAGCCCAACAGGACCTGCTCTCATTGCCGGGCGTGGGCATATCCGTGCTGGAGATGAGCCACCGCTCGCCGCCCATAGAGGGCATTCTGGAGTCTGCCGAAGCCGACATCCGGGCGTTGGCCAGCATCCCGGACAATTACCGGATCCTGTTCCTGCAGGGCGGAGCGTCGCTGCAATTTTCGATGGTTCCCATGAATCTGCTGGGACCGGACGGGGTTGCCGACCACGTCGTGACCGGACACTTCGCCAAGGTTGCGCTACAGGAAGCCCGCACGGTCGGGAAGATCAACCTGGCCGGTTCCACCGAGGCTGAAGGGTTCACCCGGGTTCCCGGGCAGGACGAACTGGAGCTGGACCCCGCGGCAGCCTATCTTCACTTCACCACCAACAACACCATCTTCGGCACCGAGTGGAAGTACGAGCCGGAGCCGGGTACGGCGCCGCTGGTTGCCGACGCCTCGTCCAACATCTTCAGCAAACCCATAGACCTCAGCCGTTACGGGCTGGTCTACGCCGGGGCGCAGAAGAACCTGGGCGCGGCGGGAGTCACCCTGGTTATGATGCGGGACGACTTGCTGGAGCGAAGCCCTGCGAACCTTCCGGCTATGCTGAACTACAACACCCACGCCAAGGGCAAATCGGCTTACAACACCCCGCCGGTGTTTGCGGTGTACATCCTGGGGTTGGTGGTCAAGTGGCTCATTGAGCAAGGCGGATTGGAAGCGGCGGAACGGAGGAACGACGAGAAGGCCGCATCGCTGTACGAGGCCATAGATTCGTCCGAATTTTTCCGCGGCCATGCCCTGCCGGAGCACCGTTCCAACATGAACGTAACCTTCCGCCTGCCTGACGAGACCATTGAGCAGCGGTTCGTGGAACTGGCCGCAGGGGAGGGCCTCGCCGAGTTGAAGGGACACCGCTCCGTCGGAGGCATTCGGGCGTCCATCTACAACGCTTTCCCGTTGGAAGGCGTTCGAGCCCTGGTATCGTTTATGAAAGAGTTTGAACGCACCAATGGCTAGGGCCGCACCAATGGCTAAGGCCTTATGCCCCAGGGCCCACAGGAAGTCCTTCCAGGGTTTCAGGACCTACAATTTGGCAGACTTTGCCTTTTTCATGCCGGTATGCAGGCGTACCATTACCATTGGCGCCCGACGCCGGGTATAATTGGCTTGGCAGACCATCCAAATCCCGACATCAACCCCATCTCAAGCATGGAGCGTCCAAAATGACTACCTCCACCGGCGCGTCAGTCAACAGCGTGGTGCTGACCAGCGCCACCAAAGCCAATGGAGTGTCCATCCCACAATACGACCGGGAGCGTCTGGAAGACGTGGGGTTTCTCACGGCCATGACCCTGGTGCTGCTGGGGAACTACGCCCAAACCGGGCACTTCGGCGGCCCGCTGGCCTACACCCCGTACACTGTCTCCAGCCACCTGGTCGGGCCGGAAATGGGCGGGCTCCGGTACGATTACCGGCGTCCCAAACACCCCTACGCCGACAAGTTCATGCTGGCCGGCGGGCACAATGCGCCGGTCACTTACGCGCTGTGGCTCATTATGGGCGAGGCGATGGCCCGTCAGCACGCCAGCACCGGCGATGACCGTTATTACGTTGACCCCAAGACGGCCATGTTGTCCATTGATTGTCTGGGATTCCGCCGGGGCAAGGCCGCACTGGAGACGCTGCTGCAGGACAACGGACTGGAAGACCATCCGTTGATGGCCCAAGCCAAGATTCGGGGCATCCGCGCCCTGGCCGGCCACTCCGAGTCCACCGATGTGACCAACGACGTCAACGGCGGGCCGTCGGGCATCGGGATTGCCACCTCTGCCGGCAAGGCGGCCTTTTGGGACATGATGGGCGCGCCGGACAGCCTTAAGGTCATGGCCATCGAGGGCGAGTTCGCCATGACCTCCGGGCATTCGCAAGAAATGAAGACCCAGGCCATGGCGCAGCAGGTGGGCAAGCGGCTGCGGATACTGCTGTCCTACAACAATGCCGGCATTGACGACGAGTTGGTCGGCGGGGTAATCAAGCCCCAGTACCAGGGCTACCGGATTGAGGATCAATGGGCCTCTTACGGCTGGAACGTGCTGTCCGTCGAAAACGGCAACGACTACCATCAGGTGGTGTCGGCGCTGAAGACCATGGAAGACTGGGACCCGTCGGACGACCGCCCGATGATTATGATAGGGCGCACGGTCAAGGGCTGGTGGCCGGCCGCGGTCAACGGCGAGATTCCCGGGTACGGCGAGCAAATCGTCAGCTACGCCAGCCACCCCTACGGGTTCGCCATGAACAGCGACTACTTCCGGGCGCTGGCTCGCACCTTCGAGGACAGGTTCGGCGTGAAGTTCGAGGGGATTGACGACGGGCCGGTGCCCAACACCCGCGACCGGCTGATCCAGTTCAAGCAGAACATTGACATCGCCCTGTCGGTTTTGGAGAAAAACGGATTGGGGGACTGGCTGGCCAACCGGCTGGTGGAAATCGGCGACAGCGTGAACGACAACCTGCCGCTGCGGATAGACCCGACGGTGGACCCCTTCCTGGATCCGAGGCTGGCTGTGGCCAACCTGCCCACCGGCGCCCAACGGGTCACGGTGCGAAACTCCATGTCCGGGGAAGAAAAGGAAGTAGGCATCAAGCTGTTCGAGGAACCGGGCAACGTCCGGGGAACGCGCCGCGCCATCTCCGAAATCGTCAAGTACATGAACTACGTGACCGACAACCGCTTCGTCATCGTCGCCGCTGACTTGGCCGATTCCATCAACGTGGAGTCCGGCTCCCTCTGGGGCCATTACGACCCGGTTACCAACCCGCTGGGCGTCCGGCTAAAGGCGGGCATTCAGGAAGCGGGCAACGTTTCCACAGCGGTGGGTTTCGTAGGCCAGACCGCATCCCTCGACCCCAAGCAGCACTCCGGCGTCTGGGCCATCAGCGGCACCTACGGGGCCTTCACTCCGTTGATGTATCTGCCGGCCCGGGTCTGGAGCCAGCAGAACCAGGACAGCCCCTTCCGGGTGGGGGTGCTCAACGTGCTGGCCGGTCACTCCGGCCCGGAGACCGCCGCCGACGCGCGGACTCACTTCGGCATTTTTTCGCCCCAGGTGTGGAAGTTGTTCCCCCGGGGCCAGGCCATCACCCTGAGCTTTTGGGACTACAACGACGTTGCCGCCGGGTACTTCGCCGCCGCCGAGGTGGCAGCCCGCGACCCGCGGGTCGGGGTCATTGTCCTGGAGGTGGCCCGGCCCGACTTCCCGGTGGCCGACCGCAACACCTTCGCCGACTCGGACCTTACGGCAGCGGCCAAGGGCTTTTACGTCATACGCGACTTTGACGATTCCCGGCCCCGGCAGGGCTACGTTCTCACCCAGGGATCGTCTTCCACCGTCAACCTGGTGTCGGTGTTGCCCCGGCTGGAAGAGGCGGGAGTCAACGTCAAGGTGGTGGCCGTCATCAGCGACGAGCTGTTCCAGCTTCAACCGGAGGAGTACCGCCGCTCGGTGCTACCCGACGGGGCGATTTACGACTTGATGGTGGTGACCACCGGCACCCGCCGGATGTGGCCCGTCCGCAACCCCGGCCCGCTGACCGACGAGTATTCCATGGTGTCGGACTGGCATAACGAGTGGCTGACCGGCGGAACGGAGTCCGACGTAATCGCCGAGGCCCACCTGGACGCCGAATCAATTTTCAACGGCATCCAAAGGTTTGCCCGGGACCACGACGAGCGGATTACCCGCCAGCGGGAAATGCTGCAAGGGCTGGGGTAGAGAGGCCAAAAAGACTGATCGGAAAGGCCGCTGGAAATCCAGCGGCCTTCGCTTGTCACCTCGCCAGCGTAGCCAGGTTGTCCAGCATCGGCAGGACGGTTTCGGATTGTTCCGGCGGCAGGGTGAACAGGGCGCGGGATACGCCGGCCTGTTCTATCCGGGATATGGTGTCCGCGTCGGGGTTGACGCCGAAAATCGTGATGGGCACCGAGTCCGGGTCTCTTCCCGCTTCGTCCAAACGGGTCCGCAGAATGGCGATTTTCTCCGCCAGAGATGGCCCGGAACTGCCGCGTCCGCCTATTGGCATCCAACCGTCGGCGAATTCCACCACCCGGTCAAAGGTCCTGGGGCCGTCGCCGCCCATGAAAATCGGTGGGTGGGGGGTTTGAACCGGCTTGGGATACGCCCAAATGGGATCGAAGTCCACAAACTCGCCGTGGAACTCAGGCTCTTCCTGCGTCCAGATCGCCTTCATCGCCAGGATGTTCTCCCGCAAGACCCTCCACCGGCGTCGGTAGTTGGTGCCGTGGTTGGCCATCTCCTCAGCGTTCCAGCCGCCGCCAATGCCGAACAGAAAGCGCCCGTTGGATATGCGGTCAACGCTGGCAACTTCCTTGGCCGTCACGATGGGGTCGCGCTCGATGACCAGGCAGATGCCGGTGCCCAGCTTCAAGTCGGTGGTGACCGAGGCGGCGGCGGTCAGCGCCACGAAGGGGTCGTAGGTATGCCAGTATTCGGGCGGCAGGTCACCGCCACCGGGCCAGGGGCTGCGGCGGGAGGCCGGAATGTGGGTGTG
This sequence comes from Dehalococcoidia bacterium, assembly GCA_965262735.1. Lineage (GTDB taxonomy): Bacteria > Chloroflexota > Dehalococcoidia > Lucifugimonadales > UBA3495 > CATOSK01. The sequence goes on from CBDHFS010000002.1 coordinate 2,945,609, forward strand.
CTCGGGAAACCAGATGGACTCGAACCCCCGCGCCTCCACCTCGCGGGCAAGGTCGTCGGGCCGGATTGCGTAGTCGGTGGGAAACATATAGACTCCGAAGTCCATAGGGCCTCCTGTCCTGTTGGGTGATGTTGGCGGGCCGATCGGCGTCGGCTGACCCCCCGATTGTGCTGACCTCCCGATTATATCGAGGGCGTGGGCCACCGTACAACCGGGGCCCAGCCCTCTGACCGACATGAGGGGAGAGACGATGCTTCCAAGCGACTACTCAGCACTGGACCGGCCCGAAATTTCGATGAACTCGTTCTACCCCCGGGCAGGGTGGACACCCACACCTTCCGGCGCCGAAGACCACATGGTGGCGGTGGACGAAGGCATCGAGTTGTCCTGCCGCTTCTTCCCGGCCGGGGCCGGGCAACCCACGATACTTTTCTTCTACGGCAATGGCGAGACCGCCCCGGACTACGACGGAATCGCGCCTCGGTACGTCCAAATCGGCGTCAATTTCTTCGTGGCCGATTACCGGGGCTACGGACGCAGCGGTGGCTTTCCTACCTTCACATCCATGCTCAGCGACAGCCACCGGGTCCTGAGCGCCCTGGAATCGCTGCTGGCCGGAAACGGATACACCGGCCCGGTGTTCGTGATGGGCCGCTCGATGGGCCGTCACGCCGCCTTCGAGTTGGCGACGAAATTCCCAGACCGTCTGGGCGGGGTGATTATCGAGAGCGGCCGTCCGACGCTGGGGCAGTTCTTGTACGGTGTGGCTGAACCGCGGGCCGGGGAGTTGGAAGCCGGCTACCATCGCAAGGTCGCATCCATCAACATTCCGGCCCTGGTGATACACGGGGAAATGGACACGCTGGCCCCGGTGGGACAGGCGGCGGCCATGTTCGAGAGTCTGGCAACGACGCAAAAGTGGATGCTTACGATTCCCGAGGCCGGGCATAACGATTTGTTGTTCCGCGGAATGCCCGATTATTTTGGGTCTATCCACGAGTTTGTGTTCGGGGGGCAGGGCTAACCTCATGCCTGACGATAACCGCATCCTGCTGGTGGGCCGGCAGCATGGCCGGATCGAGCAACTGACGGGAATCCTGGAGATGGCGGGGTTCATCGTCACCGCCACCACCGACGACGGCGTGGCGATTGACTTGGCCGGTTCCTCAACCTATGCCGCGCTACTAATTGACAACGACGTCGCCCAACCCGACCGCCGGTACATTGCCACCCAATGCCGCAACCGCGACGTCCTGCTGCCGGCGCTGGTGGTCAACAGCGCCCGGTCGCTGCTGACCCAACTGCGGCAGGCGGGACTGCGCACCTGACCGCGCGATAAACTCGGAAGTCCTTCGAGGACCTCAGGACGAACGGGTGGGATGAGCCCCAGAGTCGGCCCTGCCTGTGGGTCCAGGGGCCAACGGTTTTAATCAACTGACAGGCTTACGAAACTTCCCCGGTGGCCCAAGCTTTGATGATGTGGTGGGCGATGGCGATGGGGCCCGGCAGCAACAGGTCTTCGCTTTCTTCCTTGAGGGCCAGCAGCACGGTCTCCCGGTCGAACCAGCGGACGTCGGTCATTTCCTCCGGGTCCATGTTGATTTCGGTAGTGGCCGCCTCAGCGTGGCAGCCCATCATCAGCGACGATGGGAAGGGCCAGGGTTGGGACGAGTGGTAGCGGACGTTCCGCACCTCAATGCCGGCCTCTTCCATGATTTCCCGGGCCACCGCTTCCTCGATGCTCTCGCCTTGGTCCACGAACCCGGCAAGGGCTGAGTAGCGGTTAAGACGGGCCAACCTACCCCTAGACTGGCCCAATAAACACCGGTCACCGTCGGCAACCACGGCAATAATAACCGGGTCTACCCGGGGAAAATGCTCGGCGCCGCAGGCCGGGCACTGGCGCTTCTGCCCGCCGCGCCGGACTTCGGTGGCGCTGCCGCAGACCGAGCAATACCCGTGGCGGTTGTGCCAATTGATCTGGCATCTGCCCTGGGCCAGGATACCGGCGTCGGGACCGTCCATCTGCTCGGCGGCGGTGCGGGCATCCTCGAAGAACAGGTTGGGCAGACTTTGGACTTTTTCTGCCGCCGCTTCGTCCTTAGCAACGTCCACCGCGAAATAGGTTGTTCCATCCTTCATACCCAGCAGCATGGGCATGGCGTCAGCGCCGCTGGAATCCAATTGTTGCCGGTCCAGCCATCCCAGCCGTGGTTGACTGTCGTCGGTAATCAGGACGTTGGGGCCGCGCATGGGCAGGAACCTGCTGGTGGGAGCGGCGGCCTGGTGCTGAATCCATTCCTCGTCCCGGCGCTCTTTTTCCCCCCGGTCCAGGGGGTTGCCAGCGAAAATGTGGGGGTCTCTCAACGAAATTCTCCTCGGGTCAGGCTTGGCACCATTAAACAGGCTGCGGTCCGGAAAGGCAAGCCGCCGAGTTTATCGGCCAGCTTAACCCAACGTCGGCCCAGGGTATTTTAATTTCCTTGGGACGGGAGCTACGTTGGGGGATTCATCCCCCAAACCCCCTGAATTGAGGTGGTCCGACAATGCAGCACTGAGCTTGCCGGGGGATTTCCGGGGAACAATTGAAAGACCTTGAAAGCCGACCGGTTATGCTGGCGCGCCTCTGGCCATCCGGGTACAATTGGCCTGATTCACTGGTTGCGCCGGTCGGCCACCCAGCCGACGCGACGGGAGACGCTTATGTCCCTGGAGCCAGCACAGTTGACCGAAATGTACCGCCGCATGGTGACTATCCGCGCCTTCATCCAGAGGGCGGCGGCGGAGTCCCGGGCGGGCAACATTCCCAGCCCGGTCCAGCCCACCGGCGGCGAGGAAGCCTCGGCGGTGGGGGTGTGCGCCGCGCTGCGTCCGGGAGACCGGATAACCGGGACGCACCGCAGCCTGGGCCACGCCATCGCCAAGGGCGTTGACCCCGGCGCGATTATGGCCGAGTTGTTCGGGCGCGCCAACGGGTGCTGCGGCGGGAAGGGCGGCGCTATGCACATCGCTGACTTCAACCAGGGGATGCTGGGGGCCAACGGCATTGTCGGTGGCGGGCTTCCCATTGCGGTGGGGGCAGCCCTGGCGTCGCAGATGGAGGGAGACGGGTCGGTTGCCGTGGCTTTCTTCGGCGATGGGGCATCCAACGAAGGCACGTTCCACAGCTCCCTGAACCTGGCATCAATCTGGAAGCTGCCGATTGTGTTCGTCTGCGAAAACAACGGCTGGGCCGTCGCCGTACCCGCATCTTACGCCCTGTCGGTAGAGGACGTTTCCATCCGAGCCGTGTCCTACGACATGCCCGGCCTTACCGTGGACGGCACGGATGTGCTGGCGGTGTACGAGGCCGCCGCGCAGGCCGTGGCCCGCGCCCGGGAAGGGAACGGCCCCAGTCTCATCGAATGCAAGACCCGCCGTTCCGACCTGGCGGACCGACCGGAACCGCCGGCTCCGCCGGGATTGGCCGACGCTTCAATAAGCTTGACCGACCCCATCCCGGCCTTCGTATCGCAATTGGCGACGCAAGGGATAATGGACGCCGCGGCAGTGGAGCGGATTCACCAGGAAGTGGCAGAAGCCATTGAAGAAGCGGTGCAGTTTGCCGCGTCCGGCCCGCTGCCCGGCCTGGAAGAGGCTCTTGGCGGCGTCTTTGCGGTCTAGCCAGCGCCGCGGCCTTTGACTAGCCCAAGGGGAACGGACGGCGGCCACCCCACCAACCCATGACAGTCTCCAACACCATTATGCGAGCGGTTTGATGCGAGAAATTACCTACGTCGCAGCCTTGGTAGAAGCGTTCCAGGAAGAAATGCGCCGGGATGACAAGGTGTTCCACCTCTGCGGCGGCCTGGGACCTTTGGAAGGTCTGGTTCCCGAGTTCGGGACGGAGCGGGTGCGGGTTTGCCCCATCTCCGAGGATGCTTACGTCGGGGCCGGTATCGGCGCTGCCGGGTGCGGCTTCCGGCCCGTCATCAGCCCCGGCCTAATGACCTTCGCCTTCACCGCCATGGACCAAATCGCCAACCAGATGGCCAAGGTCCACTATATGTTTGGCGGCCAGGCCCAGTTCCCGCTGGTGTTGCGGGCTTCAACCGGAGGGGGCCGGTCGGCAGCAGCCCAGCACTGCCAGAGTTCCCATCCTTTCTTTATGAACCTGGCCGGCCTCAAGGTGTTAATGCCCACCACGCCATACGACGCCAAGGGACTGATGAAGTCCGCAATTCGGGACAACAACCCGGTGGTGTTCTTCGAGCACCAGTCCTACAGTCTCGCCAGCCTTACGGGGCCGGTGCCAGACGATGAGTATACGCTGCCCATCGGGGTTGCCGAGGTTAAACGGCCCGGCGGCGACGTCACCATCGTCGCCATTGGCCGCATGGTGCAGGAGTCGCTGGCGGCAGCTGAGAGCTTGGCGCAGGATGGGGTGGATGCCGAGGTCGTTGACCCGCGGACGCTGGTCCCGCTAGACCGGGAGACCATCCGGGCCTCGGTGCAAAAGACGGGCCGGTTGGTGATAGTGGATGAAGCCTGCGTCACGGGCAGCGCCGCCGCCGAGATTGCGGCGATGGTCGCCGAATCCCCCGACACCTTCGCCGCGCTGAGGGCGGCGCCTCGGCGGGTGTGCGCGCCGGACGTTCCCATCCCATACAGCCCAGCAATGGAGCGGCACTGTATACCCGACTCCGCCGACATCCTGGCTGCTGTCAGGGACGTGCTGGGATAGCGGGGCAGGGCGTGAAGGAGGTCCTTCGAGCGGCCTCAGGACGAACGGGCTGAGGGTCTTGGCAAGGGTTCCTGCTCCCGGAGCAACAGTTCAATGTTGGGGGGAGGGGAGTGGCCGATGGCGGAATATCGTGGTGGGTTACGTTGGGGGATTCATCCCCCAAACCCCCTGGGAAAAATTGGCAGTTGCCTGAAAGCCTTGGCTGAAACCAATTTACCTCACCAAGTTTGAACTGTTGCCTCCCGGACGATTTGTTGACAGGAACATAACGCAACGTCAGAATTGCCCTAACGTTTCCGGGCCGGGGTGCCCGGGCGCGGAGGTTCTCCGCTCCGCAGGCCCCGCTCAGAATCCACGACAGGAGGTATATTCACGATGGCATTACCCGAACGAATGAGATTTGGCATCTTCCTTGGCCCATTCCATCGAGTGGGCGAGAACCCGACGCTGGCGATTGAACGCGACCTGGAGTTGGTCGAGTGGCTGGACCACCTGGGATTCGATGAGGCGTGGATCGGCGAGCACCACAGCGCCGGTTGGGAAATCATCTCCTCGCCGGAGGTGTTCATCGGCGCCGCCGCCCAACGCACCAAGCGCATCAAGCTGGGCACCGGCGTGGTCAGCCTGCCCTATCACCATCCGCTGATGGTCGCCAACCGCATGGTTCAGCTGGACCACATGACCTACGGGCGGGTACTGTTCGGCGTCGGCCCCGGCGCGCTGCCCGGCGATGCCTACATGATGGGCATTCCCCACGAGCTGCAACGAGAGCGCATGGACGAGTCGCTGGGAATCATTCTGCGGTTGTTCACCGAGACTGAACCCATAACCTACAAGAGCGACTGGTTCGAATTAAGAGAGGGCCTGCTGCAACTGCGTCCCTACCAGCGTCCCTATATGCACACCGCCGTCGCCTCGGTCCAGTCCCCGGCGGGCGTCACTCTGGCCGGCAAGTATGGCTGCTCGGTGCTGACCATCACCGTCCCGCGAGACCCCTCTGCCGGGCCGTCCGACCTGGGCGCATTGTGGAGCATCGCCGAGGAATCGGCCGCCGAACACGGGCAGACCATGAACCGCGACGACTGGCGGCTGGTGTTGCCGATGCACTTAGCCGAGTCCCGCGAAGAAGCCCTGAACGATGCCAGGATGGGCGCGGGGCAGTACCTCCGGGAGTATTCGGAGGAGACCAACGGCCGCAAAGCCGCTTTCGACGGCCCGCTGGACAAGGTTATTGACCACATGGCCGATAACGGCAGTTGGATTATCGGCACTCCCGACGACTGCATCGAGAGCATCAAGCGCCTGGACGAGCAGAGCGGAGGGTTCGGCGCCTTCCTGATCCAGACCATTGACTGGGCGCCCCGGGAGAAGATTCTGAAGAGCTACGAACTGTTCGCCCGCTACGTGATGCCTCACTTCCAGGGTTCGGTCCTGAGCACCGAAGCGTCCAACCGTTGGGCCCGGGAGCGGCAGGAAGACCTGGTCTCCGGGCGAATGCGGGCCATTGACCGGGCCAAGGCAGCCTACTCCGGGCGCGTCGGTTAAGTCCCGGCTAACCGCTTCCGGTATGACGACTGCCCAGTAAAAACCACCCGTGCCGGTCCCGCCGCTGCCATCGGCCGGGTCCCCGGCGTGGGTGATTTCCGGCGTTGCCCCGGGCGATCATCGGCTCGACCGCGCCGGGGAGTTTTATCAACCAAAAGGGTTGCCCAAGTAGTTTGAGGAGTTTGAATGAGTATCGCGTCAATATTGGAGGCCGTGCCTCAACTGGCCGAGGAGTGGGACGCTGAGCGGGAAGACCGCCAGAGCCGGACCAAGGCCGACCCCGCCGATTACGAACGTCTGCGGGCGTTGGGCATCAACTTGATGGCGGTGCCGGTGGAGTTTGGCGGGACCTGGGAAAACCTGGCGCAGTCGGCGCGGCCTATCTGCGCCATGCTGCGGGGGCTGGCCAAGGGAGACCCGTCCATCACCCTGTCCAGCGCGATGCATCAGGGAGTGCTAGCATCATGGCGCGTGCCCTCGGTGCCGGACCCGTTCAACGAGGGTTGGCAGGAACAACGCAAGCAGGTGTTCTCCACGGTAACCGACGGCGCCTGGTGGGGGACCATTGTCTCCGAACCAGGCAGCGGCGGCGACACCGGACTCACCCGCGCCGCCTGCATTCCCGAAAGCGAAGGGTCGCTAAGGTACCGGCTTTCCGGCCAGAAACACTTCGGCAGCGGCTCCGGCCTGACTTCCTTTATGACAACCCGGGCCGTCCCGGCCGGGGAGACCGCGCCCGACCTGTTCTTCATGGAAGTGCGCGATCATCCCTGGGACGGCAGCACCGGCTTGAGGTTGGCCGCGGAATGGCGCGGCCACGGGATGAAGTCCACCAACAGCCACGCCTTCGAGTTCACCGACTTTCCCGCGACGCGCATCGCCTGGCCCGGCCACCAGCCGGAGTTGATGGCGGCGAACAACGGCTTGGGCGGGCTGTCCTTTACCTCGGTGATTATGGGCGTGATTGACGCCGCCATGGAGTACTCCCGCAACCGCCTCAAGGGGAGCATCGCCCAGGGCGCCAGGCTGCGGTCGTTGCAGCAGGTGGACTGGACCATGGCCGAGCAGGAAGCCTGGTTGATTGAGCAGGCTTGGGACGGGGCGCTACGGGTGCTGGAGTCCGGCAAGCTGGACCGGAAAATCGTGTTGATGGCCAAGGAGAACGTGGCCAGGCTGGCCGAATCGGTGCTCGACCGGCTCTGCCGGATCGCCGGCGGCAACGCCTACACCTGGTACTCTCCGCTGGGAGCCTGGTTTCAGGACGTGCGGGCCCTTGGCTACCTGCGCCCACCCTGGGCACTGGCTTATGACAACCTGTTCAACTGGAGCTGGGAGGAGTAGGCACAGTTTACTGGCCGGACTAACGCCGCGAACCAAAACAGACGAGAAACCCCGGCCCCATGATTAACGGGGCCGGGGCTTTGTTTGACGATGAGATCTCCCCTGGTCAGTAGTGGCGAAGCTCCACCACGTTGTCGTCGGGGTCGTAGATGTACAGCGATATGCCATCGCCATGGGAACCCCAGCGCTTGCCGGGGCCGGCCTGAATCCCCACCCCGATCGCCTCAAAGCTGGTCTTAAGTTCTTCCATGTCGGTGGGTTCGATGACCATACAGAAGTGGTCCAAGTTGCGAACACCGTCTCTGGCAATGGTACCCTGGTCCGTCCCGAAGAAGTCGATAATCGTATCGTCGTTCAGCCGGGCCGAGGGGAACCGGACTTCGCCGGCCCGCCACTGGTCAACGCGCTCAGCCTGCAATCCCAGCGTCTCCGAGTAGAACTTCAGGGACGTTTCCACATCCCGTACCCGCAGCACGATGTGGTCCATCTCGGTGATTTTAACCAGCGGGTGGGCCTGCCGGGCGACGGCCGTATCGGTCTGAGTAGCCATAGTTGGCCTCCTTTTCGCTGTTGTTGGCTGACGGCCCGCCTGGGATTACGCGGTTTGGGTGGCCCAGTCCACGCCGTTCAGCACGATTTTCTGGAACTCCGGGGTCTGGAAGCTCCGCCCGTCGTGCCCCAGAAGCAGGACGAAAACGTTGCCTTCCCCGTGCTTGCGGGTCCAACCCAGCGGATAAGCGCCGCCGGACATGAACGTCGGAGTACGCTGCGGGCCCCAGGGGTAAGTTCCGTCGGGGGCGGTTCCGGTGATGAAGACGTCGTTGCCTTCTCTGGTGGCGAGGTTCATGTAAAGCTCGTCGTTGGTGGAGAAGTCGGCGACCCCGCTGGCCCCGGGATGGTCGGCGTTCTTGACGTTGACGGTGAACTCCCCATAAGGCGGGTGGAAGCTGGTCCCGGAAATCCAGCCGCCCCCGGTGATGTCGTGATACTCGGGCCAGTTGTCAGCCAGGCAGTTCGAGATATGGATGCAGACGAAGCCCTTCCCAGAACTTATAAAACCGCTCAACCCTTCCTGCTCCGCCTGGGCCAGGCGCCAGTCCCCGAAATCGGGAACGTTCTCCCGCCTGGTGTTGAACACCACTGCGTCGTACGCACCCAAAGCTCCCGCGTCGCCCAGCACCTGGGCATCCTCGGTTACGGTCACTTGATGCCCGGCACCCTTGAGAAACGACTCCAATATCGGGGTGGACTCTTCGTAGGGGTGGCGTCCACCAGAAATTACCAACAGATTCATGCTCAGTTACCTCCGTTTCGCCAGCCGCGTTATGTATGTTCGCATTATAGACAGATTGCCCCGCGGTGTAAAAACCGGGGCTAATCCCACCGCAGGTACAAAACAGGTCATGCCGGGTTCTCTACTGGTTGGCCAGAGGAATGGTGCAGGTCACACAGGGCTGGTCGCCGTGGGTCGCGGTGGTGTGGCCATGGCCGGTGGTGTCTTCCACCAAGCGGGCATCCCCGGGGCCGAAAACCTGCTTGGAACCGTCGCCGAGGCCGATTTCCAACTGCCCCGAGAGGATGATTACGAATTGCCGCCGGGGCGCCGCGTGCCAATCGGAAAACCGGCCCGCCGCCGCTTCGCTGAAGCTGATGGTCGTCGCGTCCTGGGCGCTCTTCCAGTCCGGGGTCTCGTTCAGGTCAATGGTTTCAATGTGCGACTGGCCGTCGTCGCCAGAATACAGTCGAAAGGTTCCCATCGTGTTCCTCCGTTTTGGTGTAGTTGGGCGGGGTAAAGGTTAGGCCACCGCTGACGGCTGCTGCGCCTCCACCCGGGTGATGAACTCCAAAAGCTGGGCGGCGTAGAACGTCGCCTTCATGTGATAGCGGTTGGTGGCGGCAATGCCGGGGAAGGTATGGTCGTGCTGCCCAATCACATCCCACTCCTCGTGAGTCCAGGCGGACGGGCGCAGTTCGGCGTTGGGCACCAGCCGCTTGACGTTCTCCGCCGCCGACTTGTGATGCACGTCGTCCGGCGTGTTGCCCTCAAAGGCCACCACCGGGCAGGTGATGGACCTCAATTGATCTTCGGTCAGGTCCCCCACCGGGTTGGGGCGGGAAAACTCGGCCTGCCAGCGGCGCATTACCGAGCAGAACTCGTCAGGGTCCATGGACAGTATCCGTTCCAGGTTATCTGCGTTGTCGCGGATGCGCTGCTCGAAGAACTCGGTGTCAGCCACGGCGGGCATTCCGCCCCGTTCCGCCGCCTCAATATACTGCCCATAGTACCCAGGCGACATCAACTCGGCGCTGCGGGGGCCGCCGCTGACCTCCCAGATGAACGCCCCTTTTACGACCTCGGGATGCCGTACCGCCACGGTCAACGAGGTGCGGGAGCCGGCGGAGCCCCCGGCGACGTAGGCCGGAGCGGCATCCAGATGTTTCAGCAGGGCGGCCATTTCCTCGGCCCAGATGTGCTGCTCGGACAATTCGCCCCCGATTACCACGTCCGACTTGCCGCAGTTGCACCGGTCGTGGATGATGACCCGGCAGTGGGGCGACAGCAGGGGGGCCATGGGGCGCAACCCGTTGTGGTCCACGCGTCCGCCCGGCGTCAGCAGGACGGCGGGGCCGGTCCCATGGTCCTCGTAATACAGATTTACTCCGTCAATGTTGGCGTAAGGCACTGGGAAACTCCTTTCAACGCGCGATAGGCCCCGAGACAACCTGAGCAGAAAACCAACTGGCCGGAAATCTATCCCACCGGCAGCTTGGCGCCCTGAAACGGCCCTTCCGTAGCCTCAAAGGACTGGGAGAAGGCGAGTATCTCTTCGCTGGACTGGTTGGACAGGTCTATTGAGCGGCTGAACCCTTGCTTTACCACGTACCCGGTCTTGTAGTACAACTCCACCCGGTTGTCCTCGGGGTCAAAGAAGTACACGCTGCAGGAAATGCCGTGGGTGACGGTCTGGTCTATTCTGACGTTTTCTGCCAGCAATCGCCCATAAAGCTCCTTGAGCGCGTCCATGCTTTCGACAATAAAGGAAACCTGGCCGACGCCGGTGGTCTTGGGACGGGAGCCCATCGGGTGGTCGGGGGACCGGGCCTCTCCCAACGCCAACTCGTGATGCTCATTGGCAGGGTCGGCGCTCAGGAAGCAGCTGCCCCGGTCCGGGTCCTCGTCGGTGACGGTCAATCCGATTACCCGGGTATAAAAGTCCCTCATCTTGAGAAAGTCATCGCATATCAGGCCAACATGACCGAGGTTGGTAACCATGACGCCCTCCTTCCCGCAGATTGCCGCTCCGGGGCGTCCAAACCGCGCCGCCGGGCGGGTACATGGGCCGATATTAACACTCGGCCAAGGGCATTACAACGGCGGCCTGTCACTCGTAACAGTTCAGACTTGGTGAGATGAATTGGTTTCAGCCAACTGCCACTTTTTCAGGGGGTTTGGGGGATGAATCCCCCAACGTAACCCAGCCCCCATATTCCGCCATCAGCCACTCCCCTCCCCTCAAGCCTGAACAGTTACTGCACTCATACGCACCCCCGAACCGTTCGGCGCCATCACCTCCGGGGCTTCCCGCTCCGCTAGTCAGCGCCATGCTATACTCCCGGCCAATTCCCAATGCCCATCCGGTAATATTGGTAACATTAAAGGAGACGCCATGACCACATCGGCGCCGTCAGCCAGCTCCGACCCTGCCGACCGGGTTTCCCGGTCCATAACGGTGGAAGCCGATGCCCGAATGCTGGAGCGCATGAAGAAGGAAGCCAGCGTCCGGGGGTTCACCATCCACTGCGACGAGCGAGAACCGAACGGGGACAACTCCGCTCCGCCCCCACTGGCCTACTTCGCGTCGTCCATCCTTTTTTGAGAGATGACTCAACTGGAGCGGTACGCCCAGATGATGAAGGTCTCGGTGGGAAAGGTGCAGGCCCACATTGCCCTGAGCGTCGGCGCAGAAGGGTCGGTGTTGGCGCAAACCATTCAGGCCCGGGCTGACAAGATTGCGATCCATTACGAGATTGAGTCCGATGAACTACCGGAGCGGGTGGCCGGGCTGATGCGCAACGCCCGCAACGGCTGTTATGTCCGCCAGACCATCGGCCGCCCGGAGTTGTTCGACGACACCATAACCCTGAACGGGCAGCCCCTGGACCTGGCAGATTACCCACCCCCGTCACGGTAGACGGACGGTAGACGGGAAGTCCGTCGAGGATAGCCAGAAAAACGACAGAAAAACGATAGGAAGTCCGTCGAGGGCTTCAGGACGAATGGTTGGAGGGGCGGTTACTGCTTGGTGGTTACAAGGTAGAGCCAGGGCGCGCCTAACCGGAACGGTTCCCAATCCATTGAGCCGAAAGCTTGGTGGCCGCCGAATCCCGCGTCTTCCAGCAGGGCCGCCAGTTCCCGGTAAGTATACAGCCGCAGGGAAAGCCGGCTCGTGTGGACCTTGCCGTTGCTGACCATCGTCCATTCCGACTCGACCCGGCTGGTCTCGTGGTCGTAGTCCCGGTCTTCCAGCGCCAGCAGGTCCCCCACCGGCCACCAGATTCGTTCCCCGGACTCTATTTCCGGGATGCGGGTCTCGATGAGCGGGGTGTCCAAGAACAGGCGTCCCCCCGGCTTCAACGCCCGGGACATCGCTCTGAGGAAATCGGCGTTGCCGTCGTCGTCGAAGTACCCGAAGCTGTTCCAGAAGCACAGCGCGGCGTCAAACTCAGCTTCCCAGGGCAGACAGCGCATATCCCGCTGCTCCCAGGCGATAGTCACCCCCCGGGCCTCGGCATCCCGCCGGGCCGTGCGCAGCAGCTCTTCGTTGAAGTCCACGCCGGTCACGTCAAAGCCCCGGGCCGCCAACTCCAGCGACAAACGCCCCCCGCCGCAAGGCACGTCCAGGACTTTCGCCCCGGGGGTCAACCCCAAGGCCTGTTCCACAAAACGGGCCTCAGCGATGGTGGTCTCCCGGTCGCGGGACGACCGCACGAAGTCAAGCGTCGGCCCGGTGAAGAAGTCGCGCCACCATTCGGGATTAGGAATCAATACTACCGCCTTGGGCCGTCGCCTAATGGGTTCAGGATTGGGCGCCGCAACCCGCGGGAAGCCCGCCCAGAGCATAAAGTCCGGGGTTCAAAACCGCAATCCAAACCCGTAATCCAAACCCACAATCCAATGTTACAATACGCCAAATTGGGATGGCGCTCAAGGAGCTGGCACACTTTCCGTTCGCCATGAGACTGCCCAACCATATCGCAACCCGCGGCAACCCGCGCGCCACGGGGCCGGGAATAGGGGCAATGAAATGATTAACCTGACCGACGAAATGCGCGAGTTCATCAACCACGCCAGGGATAACGGCAACCCCTGTATCATGGCCACTGCCTCGCCCGACGGGGTGCCCAACGCCGGTTACCGCGGCAGCATCCTGGTCTACGATGACGAATGCTTGGCCTACCGGGAAAGAGGTCAGGCGGCAGCGCTGCGGGCGTTGGAAGACAGCCCGAAGGCAGTCATCCTATTCCGGGACTCGGCCAGCGGCGGCGGGTGGAAGCTGCGGTGTACGGCGGAGTTGCACCGGGACGGCCCGGTCTGCCGCCAAGTTATGGACAGGTTGGCCGACGCCGGCCTGATTCAGGACCCGCAAGGCGAGGGCTGTGCGGTGATTCTGCGGGTTGACCAGGTGTTGACGCTGTTCGGCGAGGTCCTTCAGGAGCGGACGCCGGGCCTGGAATGGTGACCGCGCCCCCGTGGCTGGCGGCGGGCCGGAAAGGTCGTTGGAAAAGAAGGATTCCCACATCGAGAATGGGCGCTAGCCCGGACAAGGAGTAGCGACATGGCCGATGTTTTAGACCCACGGGCCGCCGGGGGCCGGCGCTTTGAGGGAAAGGTCGCGGTCGTGACCGGCGGCGCCCAGGGAATCGGGGCCGCTACGGTGCGCCGCATGGCCCAGGAAGGCGCATCCATTGTTATTGGCGATATGGTGGAGGCAACATCCCAACGGGTGCGGGACGAACTTCGGTCTTTCGGCGCTCCCTGCATCTACGTTTTGGGGGAACTTTCCCAGTGGGGGAACGCCCAGGCTCTGATGGCCCGCGCCCACGAAGAGTTCGGCCGCATTGACGTTTTGGCCAACGTGGCCGGGGGAACCATCTGGTTCCGATCCTTCCAGTATTACACGCCGGAGCAGATTGAGGCGGAGATAAACAAGAGCTTTTGGACCGCCATGTGGTGCTGCCGAGCGGCGCTGCCCTATATGCTGGAGCAAGGGTCCGGTTCCATAGTGAATATCGCCACCCACGCCGTCACCGGCGCGTTCCGGGTGCCCTACGCGGCAGCCAAGGCGGGCCAAATCGGGTTGACGACATCGCTGGCGCGGGAAGTGGCCCATCTGGGCGTTCGGGTCAACTGCGTGGCGCCCAGCGGCAGCCTGGCCGAAGACCGGGTGACGCCCCGCGACCACGGCATAAACGTGGCCGTTCCCCAGCTTCCCCAAGAAGAGCTGGACTACCAAGAAAGATACCGGCAGGAAACCCGCCTGGTGGAAATTCCAATGGGCCGGCGGGGAGACGCCACAGAACAGGCCGCGGCCATCGCCTTCCTTGCCTCCGACGACGCTTCCTACATCACCGGCCAAGTCATACCGGTTGGCGGTGGGCAACCGTACCCGTTTTAGGAACCTCCGGACAGGCCCAGGGCGGGTTTGTGCCAACGCCGGTTGTAACTGTTCAGGGTTGAGGAGGGCAGAGTGGATGATGGCGGAATATGGGGGTTGGGTTACGTTGGGGGATGAATCCCCCAAACCCCCTGAAAAAAGTGGCAGTTGGATGAAAGCCTTGGCTGAAACCAATTCATCTCACCAATTCTGAACTGTTACGGCCGGTTTAACCCCCTTGACATTTCTGGTAGCATTTTTGGGAAATCCAATGGCTTCCCCCGTGACCCCGGCGATTACGGACCGCGAACCGGACGCCACTGGGATGTATCACCATCATGGGTCTTGGAAAGTTGTTAGCCAAACCGTTGCCCGGGTACCCCGGTGGCTACAAGCACATGAGGCGGGGAACCCAGGGTGTTGACCAGACGCCCCCGTTTAAGCTCCCGGACAACCCCCTGGACCGCCGCAGCCGCATTCCGCCGACCGGGTACCGGGAATACTGGTATCCGGCCCTGCCCGCCAAGGATGTGAAGAAGAACAAGCCCGAGGTGCTCCGTATGCTGGGCACCGACGTCGTGTTCTTCCGCGACAAGGCCGGCGAGGTACAGGGCCTGCTGGACTGGTGCCCCCACCGCTCGGTCTATCTGTCCATGGGCCGCTGCTACTTCGAGGGGTTCGTCACCTGCCCCTACCACGGGGCAACTTTTGACGGCGATGGCAACTGCGTCGCTTTCCTGACTGAAGGCCCTGAGTCCAAGATGGTCGGCGCGCCGGGGATGAAGGCCCGCAAGTTCCCCACGGTCACCATCAAGGGAATGGTCTTCGTGTGGATGGGCGACGGCGAGCCGGTGGATCCTCAGGAAGACATTCCCCCGGAGATGTTCGAACCCCACAATATCTTCCGTCCGGCCTACACCATGTTCGACTGCAACTGGGTGCTGGTCCTGGAAAACACCATGGACGCCCACAACGCATTCATGGTCCACCGCAACGCCCTGCGCATCCTCAAGAGCCGGCTGGGAGGACGCCCCCGCACCCCCTTGGGATACCGGGTCAACATCGTCAACAACAAGAACGTCCACTACCGGCCAGGGCAGGGCAAGTCGTCGGTGGAGAAATACTACGAGGACGAGGACGGCAAGGTTCCCTACCAGATGTACTACCCCGGCGTGGGAGGGGTATGGCCGCTGCACCGTTGGCGGCTGATGTGGACCTGGTTCTACGACTGGAAGGCCCGCCGGCGCGGACAAAGCCCGGGGCGGCTACAGCCGCAACAGGCCGAAGCTCCCGACGTCAACGAGTGGAACGGGACCCGGCTGCCCGGTATGTCCCGCACCGGCGGCAACGCCCGGTTCTTCCGCAGCACCCGTTGGGCGGTGCCGGTGGAGGACAACCTCACCCGTATGGTGTACCTGAACGTGGAACGTTACGCCCACCGTCCCAGCCCGGTCCGCCGCCTGTGGAGCACCGTCACCTGGCCCTACCGAAACTGGGAGCTGAACTTCAACTTCCGCAACCAGGACTATGACGCCGAGAAGTACGTGCAGTACTCCTTCCCGGAGTACCTGTCCTCCACCGACTCGGTGGTGGTCGCCATGCGCCGCCTCTTCGTGGAACACGCCCGCGATGTTCAACGCCGCCGGGAACGGGAGGAGGAATTGCCGGAGCAGTTGGAAGAGACCGAGGCCGAGTTGATGGTCCGCGAAGGCGACGCCCGGGTGGCAGCAGCCAACGAAACCTTTGATCTGGAACGGCTGGAGGATGAACTGCTTAGGCGGGTCTAGTCCCCCGGCATTCTTGCCGGCCCACCCACAAGCCGAGAAACCACGGCCCGCCAGGGAGTATCCTGACGGGCCGTTGATGGCTGTCCCTCACGGTGGCGCCGGCAACCGCGTTACGCCGGAGTCAAAACGGGAGTGTGCCTTCGACCGCCCGCAGGCGCTGCCGCCGCTGCTTGACGTCGGGGACGTGACGGGCCACCAGGGACCAGAAATCGGACGAGTGGTTCCTGACGGTCAGATGGGCCAGCTCGTGAGCCACGATGTAGTCCACCAGAGCCGGCTCCAGCATCATCACGCGCCAGTTGAAGCGTAGGGTCCCGTCCCAGGCGCAGCTTCCCCAGCGCCGGCGTTGGTTGCGAATCAATATCCGGGGTTTGTCGCCGCGGCCGAGCCGGGACCACCAACGGTCCACATGGTCCGGGATATGCTCGGCGGCACGGGCGCAGTACCAGTCAACCAAGGCGTTGCGAATCAACCCGGCACGGTCGGCGTCGGGCAGACCTGCGGGCACGAAAACGCGCAGTGTCGCACCCTCAAAGCTGACGCTCGATCCCGAACTGTCGGCCATTTCCAGGACCAATCGGACATCGCCGCCCAGGTAGGGGAAGGTCTGGCCGCTGACAAACCGCTTGGCTGGCGCTTCAGCCCGCTCGGTGGATGCCTGCCGGAGAATCCAACCGGCCCGTTTCAGGACGATGCTCCGCAGTTCCTTCTTCGGAGTCGCGGCCGGGGCAGCCACTAGAACGCCGCCGCGTTCCACCGTAATCTGCACCGTCTTTTTGCGCCGGGCGCTGCGCCGGACCTCGTATTCGATAGTCGCGTCGCCGAACCGGATCGAATCCCGCTCCGTCACCGGGTATCCTTCCGGGGAAAGTCCATCCCGTTTTCGCTCATATCCACGCCGTCCTGCGACAGTTCCAACGCCCTGCGCCTCCTGGCTGTTGTGGCTAGACCATGCCCAGACAGGTTGCCCATGACCGTCGCCCATTTTAACCGATTGCGTCTCGCCGAGATACGCAGACCGATTCGGCAAGAGCTGAGAGCGCAAGTTTCCGGCCCATCCCCGCACCAACTTCGGCGGTTGGCGGCAATCGCAAATTCCCGCTGTGTTTAGGCATTTTCACGCAATCCAATTGGCCGACCGGGTCGTTACATTTTATGTAGGGGGATACCCGGAATAACAACCCCGACGGATTTTGCGCCGTCAGCCCGGCAAGGGACCGCGAGAGGAGTGTAGGTATGAAAGTCATCCAGATTATCATGATGGGTCTGGCCGTTCTTTACATGGTGTTTGCCGGGTTTACCGCAGTGGTCGGTATGTTCGCCGACGGGGGCACCATTTGGGAACGCGCTCTGATTTCCGGCATTCACCCCATCGGCGCCATCGCGCTGCTGGTGTTGGTGTTTACCCCGCGGGGCACCTACAATTGGGCAACCTGGGTAGCCGTTGCTCTATTGCTGTTGAGCATCGCCGGCGACGTGGCCGCCTACGTCGCCATGAGCAAGGGAGCACTCAAGGGGGACTCTGGGTTGGCTTTGGCGTTCCTAGTCATCCCAGCGCTGGGAGTCATCTACGCCGTCACCAAGGGGATCGGAGCCGGCCCAGCCCCAAGCGGGGGTTTGGCTCGATAGCTTTCTCTGTCACCCGGCGCAACACCAACCGTGGTCGGAGCTTGACCCCGAAAATAAGGGGAATTATATACTTAACTGCGCATTTATGGTATAATGGTGCCAAGCAAGCAGGGCAGGGAGCGCGAAGCCATGAAGACCGAAGGCACCATCAGCACCTACGAGTTCTTCCAGCAATTCCCCGACGAGCGCGCCGCCGTTGAATACCTGGAATCCCGCCGCTGGGCCAACGGCGTTACCTGCGCCTACTGCGAATCCCCCCGGACTTCCCGCCAGAAGGATTACCGCTATCACCAGTGCAAGGACTGCCGGAAGAAGTTTACCGTCCGGGTAGGCACCATCTTCGAGCGCTCCCATATCTCCCTCGACAAGTGGCTCTATGCGGCTTTGTTGCAAAAATGCCAGTTGATGCAAAAGTCCCTTCGCTGATGCAAAAATCCTTAACGCTGCCATTAAGGGCAACGTTACTGTAAGGGACCACGCCCCACACCGGCAAGCGCAAAAACGGCGGTCGTTTTGGCCGCCGTTTCGCCGTTTGCCGCCTTTCCCCCGCCTTCGTTGACAGGGAGACAGGCACTGGGACATAATCCACCCTGCCAAAGCGTCCAAAGCTCATCCTGCGGCACAGCAGGGTGTGCTTCGTAGTCCCTGATTATCCGCCACAAAAGGGGATCGGCCCTTTGTGGCCCCTCTGCTCGGATATATCGGGGATGGACGCTTTGGCAGGTTGTCCGATTCCTTGCCTGCGCAGGAGGGTCTCCTCCATGCCCCCACGAATTGCCGCCCTGTTTTTGCCCGCGATATTCGCCGTTGCTTGCGTAACCGCCGCTCCGCCACAATCCCAAGAAGAACGTGGTCTGCCTGCGGATGGCAGTATAGTTGAATCCAGCGGGGGTGCCGGAAGGAAGTACAATAGCGGGGGAAGCCTGCAATCCAGTTGGAACGACACGATGGTTGCTGAACATGCGGAGCTAGACCGGGAGCTTATGGCCTCCCTATCGGCGACGTTGAATGAGTCCATCCCATATCGGGATTTCTCCTCTGTTGCTCGCGGCTCGTGCGACCTCCTTGATGATGAAGTTGATTTCAACAAACCCGAATCCGGGCTGAGTAAACTCCACTCTCAAGGCCACAAAATAGAGGCGAGGGTTGCCGTCTGGCTGTATGTCAAAAGTGGTGCCCAATGGGACGGATATTGCGATTGGCACCGCACGAACCCCGAACCAACCCCCTGGCCTACCGCTACGACTATCCCGCCCACGCCGCTAACCGCCTGCATGGGCTGGGAGGACTTTGGAGACCTCCCCTGCGGACTTGGCGGAACGAGCGTCGGCCAGCAATTCCGGGTGAAAATCCTGGCGGAAGGGCAGGCCGGTCGGTTGGAAGTAACGTATCCCAGGCGCCCGCCAGACGCACCGGATTCCGTGTTATGCGGCCACCCCTCAGCGACCACCGGGTTCCACCAGCCGGCCGGCGACAACCCGGTTTTTGTGCGATTCGAGACCTGTGCCGAAGGACTGGTTGAGTTTGTTTGGGTGCCCTGGGAGGGGAAGGGGTATACTTACCAACTCCGGGTTGTTAATCCCGGATAGCGGCGGGCAACAGGAATCCCCGCGCGGGTTGTGCTAGACGCACAAATATGACAAAATGAATTTGCCCTGCTGGTTAAACGGCTACCAACCACACCAGCAGGGCCAACAACCGCCTCGGTAGGTCAGTAAGCAGACCGCCGCCCTTGCTATGGCGGAAACGACGGTGCAATTCCGTCCCGAGGCTCCAGATACGAACCCGGCGACCCTCCCGGCTGTGAACCCGGCGACCCTTCCGGCGGCCCGTACCCTTCATGTACACCCTACCAGAGCCGCCGGGGCAAAATCAAACAAGTTTCGGAGGCCAATTTTGGATTATCTCAGCGCAACCGAAAAGCTAGTCCACCGGCTAGAGGAGTTGGATGCAGAGCGCAAGGAAATTCTAGCCCTCCTGTCCCCGTTGGAACGGGCGGCGACCCAGTTATCCGCTGCACAAGAATCACTGGCAACCGGGAGTTACGTGCCGGAGCCGCCCACCGATTCCGGCATCCTGTATGACGGCATCCCGATTGACTTTACTGGCGTCAGCAATTTGGGCGATAGAGTGATTGCAATGGCGAGGGCCGTAGGCGGGACGCTGCACAGCATGGACATGGCGAAATGCTTGATTGCACGTGGGCAATCCCAAGGCAGCCCCGACAACGTGAGAAGCCGGATAATCAACCTGCTCAAAGACCATCCGAGTTTCGTAAAAGAAGGGCCGAGCCGGTTCCGGTTTATCGGCGATGATAGCAGCATGGATAGCTTTTTCCCGCCGCAATCGCCGCAGGAAGGTAGCAATTCCGGCAGCAGTATGCTATAATGGTCATATACCAGATATACATGAAGCCGCCGGGGTCTCGAACACCCCGGCGGCTTCTGAAACCATCAGGGAGGTTCGTTCCCCAATGGTACTAGCTGATTATACCCCAATTGGGCAGTCCCCGACTCTTTGTACCGCCCTCGGCCCCAACGACCCCGACGACGGCCTCGCGGGCCGCCAGCAGCGCGGTATGGCTATCGCCGCCGCCGTTCCCATCCGCAAGAACCGCCTGGGATACCAGGTGCCTTCCCAATCGGGTAACGGCTCCTACATGGTGGACGTGGGCGACGGTGACCCGTTCTGCACCTGCCCCGACTTCGAGGAACGGCAGGAGCGGTGCAAGCACGTTTACGCGGTAGAATTTACCGTGCAGCGGGAATCCGGCTTCCCATCCAACGGCGGCGCGACCGAGACACAACCCGCCCGGCCAGCACTCGGCCGCACATGGCGGGCATACAACCTCGCGCAGACCAACGAGCAGCAGCTATTCGGGAGGCTGCTCCAGGAGCTATGCGCGACCGTCGCCCAGCCGCCACAGCAGGGACGGGGGCGGCCCCGCCTTCCCATTGCCGATATGCTGTTCGCCGTTGGGCTGAAGGTATACGGCACCATGTCGGGGAGGCGCGCTATGACGGACTTCCGCAACGCCCAGACGGACGGGCTGCTTTCCTCATGCCCGTCCTTCAGCACGGCCTTCCGCTACATGGAAGACCCCACGCTGACACCAATCCTGAAATCCCTAATTGAGCAGAGCGCCGTGCCGTTGAAGGCTGTCGAATCCGACTTCGCCGCCGATGCCAGCGGCTTTTCCACCAGCGTTTATGACCGCTGGTACGACCACAAATGGGGGAAGGAGAAGAAGCAGGCACGGTTCCTCAAGGCCCACATCATGTGCGGGGTCAACACCAAGATCGTGACGGCGGTGGAAGTTACCGAGTCCAACGTCCACGATTCCCCGCCGTTCCCCGGTCTGGTGACGCGGACGGTGGCCAACTTCGACATGAGCGAGGTTTCGGCGGACAAGGCATACCTGAGCCGCAATAACCTAAAGGCCATCGTGGACGCGGGCGCAACCCCGTACATCCCCTTCAAGGTCAATTCCCGGCCGGAACACACCCACAAGGATTCCCTTTGGGCCAAGACCTATCACTATTTCAGCCTGCATCGGGAGGAGTTTATGGCCCACTATCACAAGCGTTCCAACGTCGAAACGGTCTTCTCTATGGTCAAGGCCAAATTCGGCGGTGCGGTGCGCTCCAAGAACCCGGCGGCGCAGGTCAATGAAGTGCTGGTGAAAATCCTATGCCACAACGTCTGCGTCTTGATTCAGGCGATGTTCGCCCTGGGATTGGAACCGAATTTTGCAGCAGAAGGCCCCGGCGATGAGTGAGCCGTGGCCTTGCCGTCACGCGGGGCAGCCGCTACGCTCGTGGCGTCTTGGAGCGGCTGCCTCGCGTTCACTGTAGGGCAACGAAGGGTCGGACGGTATATGGGTGCCGTGCTTCATGTTGCCTCAAGGCATTCACCTCCTTTCGCGGGGGTACGGGAGCCTCCCCGGTTGCAACGGGGAGGCTTTCCTCGTATATGATACTTGGCGGCCAACACAGGCTGTCAATACCGAAGGGGCCGCGCGAACGTGGCCCCTTCGGTATCATAGAGCGGAATCGAATTTTGCATCAAACTCGCGGGATGATGCAAAATTCAGCTAGTTTCGGGAATTTTGGTACAAAGCCGCTCTATGCCATGTACCTGCTCGAAACCGCCCGCAAGGGCATATCCAGCCTGCAACTATCGAAGGAGCTGGGGATCACTCAAAAGGCCACTTGGTTCATGCTCCACCGGCTCCGGGAAGCCTGCGACATTGAGGCCGAGCCGATGATCGGCCAAGTCGAGATTGACGAGGTTTACATCGGCGGCTTGGAAAAGAACAAACACGAATCCAAGAAGCTCCGGGCGGGGCGCGGCGCCGTCGGCAAAACCGCCGTCATGGGGATGCGGGAGCGGGAAACCGGCAACGTCCGGGCATTCCCCATCGCCGACACCCGCACCGCCACCTTTGAGAAGCAAGTCACCCAGAACGTGCAGAAGGGCGCAACGGTCTACACCGACGAACATTCCGGCTACCGCAACTTGGGGGAATGGTACGAGCACCAAACCGTTGCCCACAGCGCCAAGGAGTTCGTCAACGGCATGGCCTCCACCAACGGGATTGAAAGCGTTTGGGCCGTGGTGCAGCGGGGCTACAACGGGGTCTATCATCACTGGACCACTAAGCACATGGCCCGGTACATCAACGAGTTCGTGTTTCGGCTCAACGAGGGCAACGTGCGGATTCACACCATGCGGCGGATAGACAGCCTGGTTGATGGTGCCGTGGGGAAGCGGCTCACTTACTCCCGTTTGACTGATGATTAGCCTACGGGGGCGGCGGCCAATCCGCATCTTCCAGCCATCCGTTCTTGCGGGCCAAGTGAACCCACAATCGCCGGGTCATGGCGCAATCTTGCCGTATCTCTTCGAGCAAAGTATGTTGCCTTTCGCCAATGCTGATAAGCAAGTCGATGGCAACATCATGGCTTCTGGCCTTGGATTCCAGCTCTATAAACCGCTCCTCGGCGGTCATGTCTGCGCCCGACCCTGCGACGGCGTAGCTTTCTCCGGTTTCTCCTCGTATTTCCCCTTCCCCTTGGGCCGGTAGGCCAACACTCGGTCGGTTATCCGGTCCATCGCCTTCTGGTCGAATTTCCCCGTCTTTTTTGCAATCGGATTTCTCCTCACTCCGCCGCCGGGGTTAGGGCCGGGTTCTGACCCAATCTAGTACTTCGGCCATGTCGGTCCTTAGCCCATCCCAGCGCTCGTTCATTTCCGCGAAACGGGCGTCTATCCGGTCTTCCATCCGGTCAAACCGCCGGTCCACGGCATCAAACCTCTGGTTCATTTCCGTATGGATCGCATCAAACCGCCGGTCCACGGCATCAAACCGATGGCCCACATCCGCCCGAAGCTGGGCGATGCTTTCCTCTAGTTTGTCCACCCCGGTTTCCAGCGCATATACCCGGTTTTCCAACTGCGTGATGCGGGGCGAATCCGATTGAACCATTGGTAACTCCTTGTATGATGAGGGCCCGGGGAGGCGATCCCCGGGCCTAGTTGCTGCCCCCATAGCTCAATGGATAGAGCACCGTTTTGACGAATCGGAGGTTGTGGGGTCGTGTCGTGCCCCATCGGTGGCACTCCATGATAAGGCGCGGCCCTATGCCGTAATTATGCCGCAAGCAGCACCATTAAGCAATATCATCCTGGGCTCCGGGCTTCGGCTCCCCGGTGTCGGTTGCCGCCACTCCCACGATGATGGGAACGAACGGGCCAACCAACGGTGCCAGCATGGAGAGCGCCCACCAGCCGGACGTTCCCGAATCACGGAAACGCTTGGAAACAATGGCGGATACCACCCAAATGGCGAGGCCGAATGTGCCAATAACGCTCGCCGCGCCAATGGCGTCATCGCCGGTTGTGCTGGCCGCGACCCCAAACAGAGACAGGGAGGCTATCCACGCCGGGAACCCGATGAGCCAGTAAGCGCGGCGGCCAATGCGGCCCTGGAATGAGAAAATTACGCGAATCGGGTGCATTGTAGGAACCCCCTTACGAGTCTGGATTGGGACTACCGCCACAGCAGCCCATCGCGGATACACGCAAGGGGGCACGAATGTGCCCCAATTCCAAGAGCTATTAGAGTATCCGCGATAAATTGGGTCTGCTGTGGCGAGCAGAAGTATGCCGTGTATGGTAACTTTAAGCAACAGGGGATACGGCGTAGGAGAAAATTGCGAAGGGAGTTATATGCAATTCTACCCAAGTGAACCGCGCGGGGCGGTTATCGAGTACAATGGGGATACCCAAAACGGGGGCCGCTGTGTTAGAGCGGCCCCCGTAACTCTCTCGCCGCATCCGATACGGCAAAGGAGGTGATTATCTTGAAGCAATATCGAGTACGCGAAGACGTTACTCTCCCCAAACCTGCTTCGCAGTAAATGCGGGGCAGCCGCTCCAAGACGCCACCAGCGTAGCGGCTGCCCCGCATTTACTGCAAGCGGCCGGGGCGCGGGGGAAATCCCGCCGCGCCCCGGCGGGGAATGGGGGCGGGCTACCCGAAGGGGGCAAAATGCGAGAATGGATTTTGTATTTTTACTATGCGGTCGCGGGCGGAGTGGCGTTTTTCGCCGGCCTCGTGGCGTTTGTCACCCAGCCGACGACGGACGACCCCACCGCCGGAGCAGGCTTCTACGGCGCGCTTATCGCGCTATGCGTGGTCAGCGTCGCCGGCCTGGAGACGTTGAGGGCGTCGGATTCGTTGCGCCGCAGGCTGGCTGTGGCCGGTGTTGAGGCGGGGCTGGTAATCAGCGCGTACCTTTGGCTGGTCGAGGAGGCGGGGACCCACCCTTCCGATGCGTAGTTCCTGGCCTCCCTCGGATTGGTATGGGGATTGGTGGCGGGAATGGTGCTTGTGTTCTTCATGCTGGCATTAGTTTCCCGGACCCCAAACCGTTAGATCTACCCCCCAAGGCGGGAGGCACCGGGGAACATCCCGGAGCGGGACTTTTGCATCAATTCCCCGATACCTATTATTCAAACTGATACAATACCGGAATGGGGGGCGGGCGGGAGGGGATAGGCCACCGGCTGGTGCGGGTTCCCTCCCGCCGCTTGCCTTCACGCGGGGCAGCCGTTACGCTCCGGGCGTCTTGGTGCGGCTTGCCCCGCGTTCACTGGGAAGCAGAGTTTGCAGGGCGAATGGGGTCTCCCGCCTTATGCGTAAACTGCCTCAAGACATTCACCTCCTTTCTTGGGGGTGCGGGAAGCCTCCCCGGTTCGTCGGGGAGGCTTTCTTGCGTCATAATACTGTTTGCGCGGCAGCCGGTCAACGGTTGGCTAACGCGGTAACTTCCTGCCTTGCGCAGTCAAGTATATAATTCCCAAAATAAGGCCCTCCGGCAGGCCCAGACCCGAACTTGCCGGAGGGCCTTTGGGTTCAAATCTCCCACTACATAGGGGGTATCGGAACTCAGGTCTTACCCCTGGCGGATAAACGCCACGCCGAAAGCCCGCGGGCCGACGTAAGTGCCCAAGGAAGTGCCGAACTGGGCATCTACAATCTCCGCTTCCGGAACCAGGTCGCTCAGGCTGCTCTTCAACTCGGCGGCCCGCTGCGGTTCGGTGCTGTAAATAACGGCCAACTGACGGAGCGGCGCCTGTTCCCGGGCCAGCTCGGCCAGACGCCGGACGGCGCGGTCCAGGCTTCGGGGCCGCTCCAGCGGGTGCACCTCCCCGTCCTCCAGCCTCAGAATCGGCTTGACCTTGAGTAGGGAACCAGCGAAAGCCTGGGCTTTGCCGATACGTCCCCCCTTTTGCAGGTACTCCAGCGTATCCAGAGCAACCACGCATTCGGTCAACGGCAGGGTGTCCCGCACCTGTCCTGCCGCTTCCTTGCAAGAAACGGCCTGGGCCGCCAAGCGGCACGCCCGCACCGCCATCAGGCCCAGGCCCATGGAGGCCATCTGGGAGTCTATAACCTCGATGGGCGCCGAGTCACCAAGGGCCGCCTTGGCCTGGATCGCCGAGTTGTAGGTCCCACTGAGCTTCTGGGACACATGCAACGAGACTATCTCGTGTCCCTTTTCCAACAGTTGCCGGTATACCTGCTCAAACTCGGCCACCGACGGCTGGGAGGTAGTGGGCAACCGGGTGCTGGAACCCAGCCGACGGAAGAATTCGTCGGGCATCAGGTCCACGCCGTCCTTGTAGGTCACGTCGTCAAACGTCACGTTGCAGGGCACCACCGTGATGCCCAACAATTCCGCCAACTCCGGGGGCAGGTCCGACGTGCTGTCCGTTACCACACGTATCGTCAATTGCACACCTCCGCCGTTTGCCGGTTGTCCCGGTTGAAGTTGATCGCCTTGAAGCCAATAGCCGCCAATCCGGTCTTGCGGCGGCCCGGGTTTCCCTCGGGATGAGCTATTCCACCGACGCCAGATAGGGATAGTGGGGTTGGCCACCTTCGATCACATCCACTTGCAGCCCCGGGGCCAATTGCTCCAGCCGGACGCCCACTACGGCCGCGCATTCTTCCGTAGCGCCCTCTCCCCAGTAGACTGTAACAATGTTGTCGCTGACCAACTCCGCTTGTTCCAGGGCGGAGTGCAAGGCCTCCTGCGGCGTGGGTTTAACGGACGCCAATCGCCCGTCGAACAAGGACATGAAGTCGCCTTCGGCGACAGCCACGCCGTCAACAGTGGCGTTCCTGACCGCGCGGGTGACCTCTACGGTGAGGACCGATTCGACCGCCTCGGTCATCGCCGCAACGTTTTGCTCCAGGGAGAGGACAGGGTTAAAGGCCAGCATCGCCGCAACTCCTTGAGGCACGGTGGTAGCCGGAATAACATGGACCGACTGTTCGCCCAAGTCG
The DNA here is from genome assembly GCA_965262735.1 of Dehalococcoidia bacterium. GTDB lineage: Bacteria > Chloroflexota > Dehalococcoidia > Lucifugimonadales > UBA3495 > CATOSK01. Next base: position 2,972,147 of record CBDHFS010000002.1, read on the forward strand.
CCCTGGGCCGCCTGCTGGGCCGTGAGGATGATGTTCCGGTTGTTGGGCAGGATGATTACGTCGGTAACGCCGGTTTCCGCCACGGCGTCGGTGAGCTGCTGAATGCTAGGGTTCATGGTCTGGCCGCCGCTGACCACCGCAGCGCAGCCGGCATCCCGAAAAAGCTCGGCAAACCCCTCGCCCGGCGCGACAGCCACCACGGAAACCCCGTCGTCCGGCGCAGCTTGGGAGCGGTGACCAGCGACCCAACCCCGGTTCTGGATGTTCATGTTCTCGATGCTTATCTGGGAAAGCTGACCGATGGTGACGCCGTAGGTGAGGGCGGAGCCTGGGTCCTCCAGGTGTGCGTGGACCCGCACGGTTTCCCCGTCGCCAACCACCACTACCGAATCGGCGAAACCCGTAATCTCCTCGCGAATCCGCTCCAGGACCAACCCATCCCCCTCCAGCAGGAATTGGGTGCAGTAGCCCCATTGAACCGCTTCGCTGGAATGGAGAAATTCGCCGCTGACGGTTGCCTCGACCCCGGTGAGCGCCACGTTTATGCCGGAGATGGCGTCCAATTCCAGATCCACCGGGCCGGTGTTGCCAGTGTTCATGTAGTCCAGCGCGCCGCCCAGAATGGCGACAATGCCCAGCCCGCCGGAGTCCACAACTCCGGCCTCCTGCAGCGCCGGGAGTTGGGTGGGCGTCAGGGAAAGGGCCGTTTTGGCCTCACGGAAAGCGGTTTCCCATAGAGTCAACGGAGCGGAAATGCCCTCGCCCAACTCGCGTTGCACTTCTTCGCCGGCTCGACGGATAACCGTCAGCATGGTGCCTTCTTTGGGTTCACTTACCGCCAGGTAAGCGGCCTCGGCAGACTGGAGAAATGCGCGGCTCAACGCGGCTCCGTCGCATTGGGCCACACCGTCCAACCCCACGGCAAACCCCTTGAAGAACTGGGATAGAATAACGCCGCTGTTGCCCCGCGCGCCCCAGAACACGCCCTTGGCCCATTGGCCTGCAACGTCGGATACAGAGGGGTCCGGCACGTTTTCAAGCTGCTCCAAACCCGACCGCATGGTCAACAGCATATTGGTCCCGGTGTCCCCGTCGGGAACCGGAAATACGTTCAAACCGTTAATGATGTCGCGGTACTGCTCCATGCAGCGGGTAGCGGCCAACAGGGCCTCTTTCAATTCGCTGCCGTGAATTTCGGTCATGGAAGAAGCCACCCCTGGGGGCAATGCGATCAAATCCTCAGAGATTATAACCCAAACCCCGGCGCCAACGCCCCGCACGGCCAAAACGGAAACCGGCAAGTTGTAATGTCACTCTTTCGTCGTGTTTTGCCGCACTTGAACTTAGCCCGAATCCACCGAAGGAGGGCGTCGGGTCAGCGTCCTGAAGTGGCCAAAGGGTGCTCCTCTGAATCTGGGATAATGGTTTTGTAACAGCAAACCGGTCCCAGAAAAGGAGCACCCAATAGATGCTACCACGCCGCCACCCCGACCGCATCCGTATCGCCTTCGACGACCACCGCCTGGTGACCAACGCTGGGCTGCTCCTTCCGGCCACCCTGGCCCGGCGCCTGGGCCTGCCCGAACTGGTACAGGAGCACCTGGACTTGGGCGAAGCGCCGGGCCGGGCCAACACCGGAGACAAGATCATGACGCTGGTGTCCTCCGCTCTGGCGGGCGGCGACTGCATCGACGACGCCGATGTGTTGCGCACTGGCAGGACGGCCTGCGCTCTCGGCTGCGTAGTCAAGGCGCCCTCCACCCTGGGCACTTTCCTGCGCAGCTTCAGGTGGGGCCACGTCCGTCAGTTGGACCGGGTGAGCCGCGAGCTGCTGGCCCGGGCCTGGCAGGCGGGGGCCGGACCCGGCGACGCGCCATTCACCATCGACCTTGATTCGACGATCTGCGAGACTTACGGACTGGCCAAGGAGGGCGCCCGCCACCACGGCTATACCGGTGCACGGGGCTATCACCCACTGCTGGCCGTCGCCGCCGGAACCGGCGACGTGCTGATGGCCCGGCTGCGCGAGGGCCGGTCCAACACCGTCCGCGGCGCCGCCCACTTCCTGCGTGAGACGGTGGGACGGGTTCGCTGCGGCGGGGCCAGCGGGCAGCTCACCATGCGGGCCGACAGCGGCTTCTATACCCACGCCGTGGCCGCCGTCTGCCGCCGGATGGACGTCCGCTTCTCCATCACCATCCGCCAGCACAAAAGCCTGCACAATCTCATCGAGGCGATACCCGAAGATGCCTGGACGCCGATTCCTTACTGGATGGACGGCGCCGCCGATGTGGCCGAAACCACCTACACCCCCTTCCAGAGCGAGCCGGATGCCGCGCCGGTGCGGCTCATCGTCCGGCGGGTGAAGCCGGCGCCCGGTTCTCAACTGGCTCTCTTCGCCACCTACAGCTATCACGGCTTCATCACCGACCGGGACGGAGAGACCCTGGAACTGGAGGCCGACCACCGCCGCCACGCCGAGATCGAGAATGCGATACGCGACCTCAAGTACGGCGTCGGGCTGAACCATCTCCCCTCGGGCCGCTTCGCTGCCAACGGCGCCTGGCTGGCGGTACAGGTGATGGCCCACAACCTGGCCCGCTGGACCGCCCGCATCGGCCTCGGTGAGCGGACCGTGACCACCAAGACCCTCCGGCGGCGGTTCTTCGCCCTGGCCGGACGGCTCACCCGCTCGGCACGCCGGATCACCCTGCATCTTCCCAAGCGCTGGCCCTGGGAGGAGCAGTTCAGCCGCGCCCTGGCCCGACTGCGAGCCATTCCACTCCCAGCCTGACGGCGCCCGTCCGCCACTGACCCGCCAGCCAACCCAACGTCCCCGCAAACTCGCGCCAGCCCAGTCCGCGAGCGCCTCTTGCCGTGTCCTATCCCGCCATCTCGCTCGCCACAGCCACTGCAGGCCGACATCGGCGCCCCCCAAAGCGCCTGCAGACCGCCGCCAACCTCCCATCTACCCGAATTCCAGCCCGGATTATCGCGCCTGTAACTCCCTCACCCCCTTCCGCTGTCCTCACGCCGTCCATCCCTGTCCATCGGTGGATTCGGGCTTAGGGGAACAGGCCGGGCGGTTTTGAGTACGGATGTTTTTTCTGTCCCATTTTGTCCCATTTGCGGCGGGAGCGTGATTGCGCAGGGAAAACGTAACTGTTCAGGGTTGAGGGGAGCGGAGTGGCTGATGGCGGAATATGGAGGTTGGGTTACGTTGGGGGATGAATCTCCCAAACCCCCTGCCCCAAACCCCCTGAAAAAAGTGGCCGTTGGCTGAAAACCTTGGCTGAAACCAATTCATCTCACCAAGTCTGAACTGTTACGGGAAAACTCCCAAGGCAACATCTCAATCAAGCCAATCCCAAACAAACCAATCCCAAACAATAGAAATATGGTAACGGGGAGTTACCGGGGTTGGAAAGGGGCAAGAGTCAGGTTGGGCCAAGCCGACAATGAAAGGAAGTCTTTCTAGAACGTCAGGACGAACGATCTAAGGCCCCAGAACGAACGATTTTAGGAAGTCACCCGCCCAACGCACGATGCAGGCCGTTTTCCCAGGCGTCGGCGATTTCTTCAATGCGGAGGTCGGCGTGGCTGCCCAGTTGGATGCCGGGGCCGCCGGTCACACCCAAGTCCAGGACCGGCACATCCATTTCGCCGGCCCATTGGCGCAGCCGGGGCAGTTGGGACGAGGCCAATGACACCACGATGCGGGACGGCCGTTCGCCAAACAGGACGGCGTCCCAGCGCCGGGGCAGCCGGGACCAGATATCGCCGCCGCGGAATCCCACTCCGCCAAGGATGCAGCACTCGGCCAGAGCCACGGCCAGACCGCCGTCGGAGCAGTCATGGGCCGATACGGCGACGCCTTCTTTGATCAGCCGCCGGCAAAGCTGCTGCACCGCCTTTTCCCGCCGCAGGTTGATGGCAGGACGACCGGCCACACGGCCATGCAACACCTGAAGGTACTCGCTCCCGGCCAGGTCCGAGGCGCGGGGCCGCGAACCGTCGTCGCCCAACAGGACTACCGCCAGTCCCTCATCGGGAAAGCCGGCTACGCCGTGCCGGGACGCATCTTCCAGCAGGCCCAGCCCGCCGACAACCGGCGTGGGGAAAATGGCCTGTCCCTGGCTCTCGTTGTAAAGGCTGACGTTGCCGCTGACCACCGGGACTTCCAGGACCCGGCAGGCCCGGGCCATGCCGCGGATGCACTGCTCCAGTTGATAGTAGACATCGGGACGTTCCGGGTTGCCAAAGTTGAGGCAGTCGGTCAGGGCCAGGGGCTCGGCCCCGGCGCAGGAAAGGTTGCGGCAAACCTCGGCGACCACCATCTGCCCGCCCCGGAATGGGTCCAACTGGCAGAGGCGTCCGTTGCCGTCAATGGCCAGGGCGATGGCCTTGGCAGTCCCCTTGACCCGCAGCACCGCGGCATCGCTGCCCGGCCCGACAACGGTGTTGGTCTGCACCTGATGGTCGTACTGACGATAAACGGCGCGTTTGCTGGCAACGTTGGGCGACGCAAGCAGGCGCAACAACACCTGGCCGGCGGGTTGCCCGGGAAGGGGGACGTCCCGCAGGGACAGCCGTTGGCGTTCCTGCTGGTCGGTGGACGGTTGGCCTTCCAGCCGGTAGCGGGGAGCTTCGGACAGGGCGGCGATGGGCAGGTCGGCCACCGGAGCAGCGCCTTCGGCTATCCGGGCGTAGGGTTCCCGGGACACCCGGCCCACTTCCTGACAACGTATGTCCCAACGGTCGAACACCCCGGCGACGTCGGCAACCCGTTCCGGCGAAACAACTAAAAGCATCCTTTCCTGGGACTCGGAGAGCATGACCTCGTAGCTGGACATTCCCGGCTCCCGGCGGTGGACGCTGGACAGGTCCAACTCCAGGCCGCGCCCGCCCCGAGCGACCGACTCGATGGCAGCGCTGGTGAGGCCCGCAGCGCCCAGGTCCTGGAGACCGGCCACCCACCCGGTTGCCAACGCCTCCAGGCACGACTCGATGAGAATTTTCTCCAGGAAGGGATTGCCCACCTGCACCGTTGGCCGCAGCTCGGTTTCCGCCTCGAAGGTGCGGGAGGCCAGGCCGGAGGCGCCGTGGATACCGTCCCGGCCGGTCTCGGCGCCCGCCAGCAGCAGGGCGTGGCCGGGGGTGCCGGCGGCGGCGGTGGCGATGTGGTCGGCGGCCACCAGACCGACACACATGGCGTTGACCAGCGGGTTCTGGGAATAGGAGTCATCGAAGTAAATTTCGCCGCCCACGTCGGGGACGCCGATGCAGTTGCCGTACCAGGAAATGCCCTCGACGACGCCCCGCAGCAGGTGACGGTTGCGGGCGTCGTCCAACGGCCCGAACCGCAGCGAGTTGAGCAACGCAATTGGCCGGGCGCCCATCGCCAGGATGTCCCGGACGATGCCGCCGACGCCGGTGGCGGCCCCCTGCAACGGCTCCACCGCCGAGGGGTGGTTGTGCGACTCGACCTTGAACACCACCGCCAACCCGTCGCCGATGTCAATGGCGCCGGCGTTCTCGGCCCCGGTTCGAGACAAGACCCGGGGCGATTCGCTGGGAAAGAGGCCCAACAGCGGCTTGGAGTGCTTGTAGCCGCAGTGCTCGCTCCACAGCGCGCCGAACATCCCCAGTTCCACCGGGTTAGGTTCCCGGTCCAGCCGGTCAACAATCATCTGATATTCGGCCCGGCTAAGAGCGATTTCGTCCAGAATTTCCTGGCTGATCGGCATTGGCAGAGTTCCTGACATCTCAAGTTTACCGCCGTACATTATACCCGCCGGGTCGGTGGGACGAACGATTAGACGAACGATTAAAGGAAGTCCTTCGAGAGCCTCAGGACGAACGGTTTAAGGGACTTGGAAACCATCTTGCCGGGGCGCTTACGGAACCGGGGCCCGGCAATATAGCTGGGCAGGACCGGCCATTCCACAGGCTTAGGGTGAAAATTCAGAAGGAGGCCCCGGCTATCACCAGCACGATACCGGCCACCGCGGCTACCGTTCCCAGCATGACCCAGCGGGTGACCCGCTCCAGCCGCTCCAGGAAAAAGTGCACTAACAACAGCGTGCCCAACGGGTTGGCCGCGGCAATGGGCACCACTTCCACGGCGTCGGCGCGTTCCAAGGCGAAGTAGAGGGCGACGACCCCGACAGCGGAGGTCAGGCCCGACAACGCCACGAAGCCCAGGTTGCCGGTGGAGTTTTTCAGGCCGTAAACTGCGCTGCGGGCGGTGAAGGGGGCCAGTACGAGAGTGCCGAAAAACATCCCGAAAGATGCCACAACCAAGGGAGAGCCAAATTCCTCGGTGAGGGCCTTGGCCACCAGGTTGGAACCGCCGTAGGAGGCTGCCGCCCCCAGGCCGGTGAGGTAGCCGAGCAAAGACCGGCGGTCTATGCGCCAGTGCTGCCGCACCAGGTCCTCGCCGCCGGTGATGATTAGCCCGACAACAACCGACAGGGTACCCAGGGCCACCAGCGGGTGAATTTCTTCACCGAGAAACACGATGGCGAAAATGGCGGAGAAAAGGGCCGATGTCCCGACGAAGGGGGCGGACCGGGCCGCGCCAATCAGGTCGATGGCCAGGTAGTTCTGCACCCGGCCGCCCAAGAAGGTCAAAAGCCCATGCGCGAGGAAGAACCCCAACGCAATCAAGGGGAGGGAGAACAGGTCGGAGGACGCGAAGACCAGGGCCAGAAGAGCTGTGGGAATGAAACTCGCCACGCCGGAAACGAATACGCTGGGCAAGGGAGGAATCCCCCGCATTCCGACGCGGGCGGCAACCGCTCCGCTGCCGAACCCCAGAGCCGACAGCAAGGCCAACGCAACGGCAATCATTCCGGCGGAATCTTCACCGGCCGCGGGCCAAACAACTTGCCGCGATTGACTCGAAAATCAGGTTGCCGTCGGCGCTGCCCAACAGTTGCTCACAACTCCGCTCGGGGTGGGGCATCATCCCCAGCACGTTGCCCGCCTCGTTCAGGATGCCCGCAATGTTGTTGAGCGAGCCGTTGGGGTTGGCCTCGGCGGTGGCTGAGCTGGATTCGTCGCAGTAGCGGAACAGCACTCTTCCGTCTTGTTCGAGACGGGCTATGGTCGCGTCGTCGGCGTAGTAGTTACCTTCGCCGTGGGACACCGGCACCCGCAACAGTTGACCCGGTTGGCAGTTGCCGCTGAAGGGTGTGTCGGTGCGCTCGGTGCGGAGGTTGGCCCACTGGCAGCGGTATTCCATGTGCTCGTTGCGGCGAAGCACTCCCGGCAGCAGACCGGCCTCGCACAGAATTTGGAACCCGTTGCAGATTCCGATGACCGGACGTCCTGAATCGGCGAACCTATGCAACGCGGCTACGGCGGGGGAAAACCGGGCGATGGCGCCGGCTCTCAGGTAGTCGCCGTAGGAAAAGCCCCCGGGAACGATGATGCAATCGTAGGGGGACAGGTCGTCGTCACGGTGCCAGACGTAATCGGCTTCGTGACCCAAGACACCACTGACCGCATGGTGGCAGTCAGTGTCGCTCCAGGTGCCGGGAAATACGACTATGCCGAAGCGCATGAAAGTTGGCGTCTGTCGGCAGAAAGAAGCACCGGCTACTGCCCCGGGTTCTCCAACAGTTCGGTGACGATGGCGTTGACCACCGCGCCGTCGGCTTTGCCCCGGAGCTGGGGCATTACCTTGCCCATTACCCGGCCCCGGTCCTGCGTTGACGCTGCGCCCACCTCGGCGATGGCGGCGGCGATAATGCTGGTCAATTCTTCGCGGGGCATTTCCGGCGGCAGGTATTCTTCATACACGGAAAGTTCCAGCGATTCTTTGTCCACCAAGTCGGGCCGGTTGCCCTCCCGGAACATTTGGATGCTTTCCCGACGGTCCTTGGCCTGCTTGGCAATAACTTCCAACACGCCGGCCTCGTCCAGGTCCCGCAATTGGTTCTTTTCGGTCAACTGAATCTGGCTCTTGAGGAAGCGCAACGCTTCCAACCGCTCCCGGTTGCGGCTGCGCATAGAGTTCCGAATGTCGTCTTCCAGCTTGTCTCGTAACGTCATGGGGATTTCCCCGTTTTTTGGTGGGCCACGGCGACGGCGGCGGGAAAAAGGTGGGGCACCGTCACCGATTTAGTATATGCCACCGGGTTGCCCCAAGTACATACCGCCGTGGCTTTGTTGAATGAATGGGAGGTAGTGTTAAGCTGGAGGCATGAAGCGAAGACAGCAAGCCTCCAAAGCTCGTCCCAAGAAAAGCGCCAGCACCAGGAAATCCCAGTATCGGATACGTAACTGGCATGACTACAACGAAAGTCTGGTCCAGCGGGGTTCAATAACCCTATGGACCAGCGAAGAGGATATTCGGGCCTGGAAGCCCGACGGCCCCCGAAAGCGGGGTGGACAGGTTCAGTATTCCGACGGAGCAATCCAGTGCCTGTTGATGGTGCGCAGCGTCTTTCATTTGACCCTGAGGGCTACCGAAGGGTTTCTCCGGTCCTTGTTTCACTTGCTGGAGTGGGAGTTGCCGGTGCCGGACTATACCACCCTCTGCAAGCGCGCCAGGCGCCTGGGGGTTTCCTGGGGCAGGAAAGCTGCTGGGCCCTTGCATCTGGTCCTGGACAGCACCGGGTTGAAAGTCTTTGGGGAGGGAGAATGGAAGGTGCGTCAGCATGGCTATACCAAACGGCGCACCTGGAGGAAGCTCCATCTGAGCGTGGACAGTGAAACCCAGGAGATCCAGGCCGTGGTGCTGAGTGAGGCCAGCCTGGACGATGCAGGAGCGGTGCCCGAGCTTCTGGACCAGAGCACCGAGTCAGTGGAGCAGATGAGTGGTGATGGGGCCTACGACAAAAGGAAGGTATATGAGGGCTGCGCTGCCAGAGGTATCAGGCGGGTAGCAATTCCACCTCGAAAGGATGCCCGTATCTGGCAGCATGGGAACTGTGCTGCCCCGCCCCTGGTGCGGGACGAGAACCTGAGGAGGATTCGGAAGGCAGGACGCAAGCGGTGGAAACAAGAGTCGGGCTATCATCGGCGTTCCCTGGCCGAGACTGCCATGTTTCGGTTCAAGACCATCTTTGGTCCCTATCTTCAGGCCAGGAAGCTACCGCAGCAGAAGGTGGAAGCCAAGGTAAAGTGTGCCGCTTTGAACCGGATGACCCACTTGGGAATGCCCGATAGCTATCGAGTAGCATAGCTCGATTCAAAGGGTGTTGGGGCATTTCATGTGCTGCCAATATTCATGCAACAAAGCCTACCGCCGTTACTATTGCAATACGATTGCCTGCAATACGATTGCCTGGCCCTGCGGAACGGTCGTTCCTCGGCTCCAGAGGGCAGGCTTGGGGTCTCTTGAAGGACTACCATGATATGAAAGGCAGCTATGCCCTGGTGTTGAGACTAGACCAACGCCGAGAGATTCGAGTAGGACGACTTGGGCCGCTGGACCTGCCGGCGGGGTATTGGGTGTATTTCGGCAGCGCACTGAACAGCCTGGAAGGGCGGCTGCGGAGGCACTTGGCCCCGGACAAAAAAACTACATTGGCATATTGATTACCTGACCACGGCCACTGCGGCCGCCGAGGTATGGTGGGCCGAGGGGTCCGAACGGCTGGAATGCCGGTGGACCCGGTTGGCCCTGGAATGTCCCGGGGTTCAAGCGCCGGCTCGAAAGTTTGGGTCGTCGGACTGCCGAACCTGCCCGGCCCACCTGGTTTATGTGGGGAGTAGACTAGCGTTGGCCGGGGTGTTCCGGCGTTTGGAAACTGCCGCTGGGCCGGGTTTGCCAATAAACCGCCGTCTTGTATAATTACCTTGCATTGCCCGGAGTTCCGCCCGGGGCCTTCCGGCAGCGTGTCCGTCGCTCATGGTCCCATATTCGTCTCTGCATAAGGTGGAGCAGCAGCCCGGAGGGTGTATGCCCGATAAATACCAGGAAGAGATAGAAGAAATCCTGCGGGGGCTGGGGGACAAGACCCCGGCGGGAACCGGCGCGGAAAAGCCGCTGGACGACACGCCGGTGGCCGCCCATCCCACTGCCCCATCCTACGAGCCGCCCTCGGCAAAACGCGGGTTGTGGCAGATGCTTTGGCAGCCGGGCAAGCTGGCGTTGATTGGCTTAGCGCTGCTGGTGAGCGGGCTTTTGTTCAAACCCCTGATTTGGGTGGGGTTGAGCATCCTGGTAGTGGCATACCTGCTCTTTTTCGTCCGGCCCCGGCCCATCAGAATCGACAAGCGGTGGAGGGGGCAGCCGGTGGAGTCCAGGGCAACAGCCTGGGACAAATTCAAGCGGTGGATGAAGAGCTGAGGTAGTCCTTCGAGAGCCTCAGGATGAACGATTGAAAGGGCCTTCAGGTGAAAGGGCCTTGAGGTAAACTGGTTTGATGAAGCCCTTCTTGGAGGTTCCTAGTCCATGTCCGCTTGCCGCTCCCAGTATTCGGCGACGGCCATTACCAGGTTCCCCATGTGGGGGTGGTCCGGCTCCACGTCAATCTTGATTCCGGATTCCCGCAGGCGGCGGCTGCAAACGGGCCCCACCGAGGCTACCAATACCGGCCCGTTCAGCGTGTCCATCAACTCCCGCTCTTTACCGGCGTCCCGGGCGATGGTCAACAGGTTCAGCACCTGGGGTTGGCTGGTAAAGGCCAGCGCGGAAACTTCTCCCCGGTTGAGGTCGTCTATTAACCTCTCCACCGGAGCCCGGTCTTCGGGAAGCCCCCAAGTATACAGGGTTACTTCCCGCACCTCGGCATCCCTCGCCTTCAGGCTTTGCAGCAGGAAGCTGCTGGGACCGCCGTAGCGCTGCACCGCAACCCTGGCGCCCTTCAGATCAAGGCCCGCGATGGATTCCACCAAGGCTTCGGAGGTGTAGGGTTCCGGGGGCATGATGTCTATGTGGACCTTGTTTTGCCGGAGCACACGGCCGGGCTTGGGGGAGCGGGCAACTACGGTCAAGCCGTCCAACGCCCGGATGAATTCTTCCTGCCGCTCCATAGATGCGGCGGTTTCCACCAGGGCCCGGGTGCCAACGCCGGTCAGCAGCACCACGATGTCAATCCTGCCGCCGCAGATGTCTGAGACCAGTTGCCGGACTTCGGGGTCGTCCCGCAGGTAAATCTCCTGCATCACCGGGGCCGAGTAGGGCACCCCGCCGTGGCGCCGCACCAGCGACGCCATTTCGTCGGGCATCCGGGCTTCGACGAAGGCCAACACCCGGCCATTTAAGGAAGCAGCCATGTTTAGTCCTGTAAAACCCCTTTCCTTAAACGCCGGACATTAGACCGCACACTCGCCTTCGCCCCGTTCCAACTTGTAGACGTTGGTGCGCTCCCAGTCCACGTACATATCAGATCCCGTGGCGGCCGACTCGGCGGCTTCCTGCGCTTTGGCGGCGACGGCGGTCAATTCCTCCACACCGACCCGGTCCAAGAATTGGTTGAACCGTTCCTGGTCGTCCTGCCGGTGCTCCCGGTAGTAGGTTACCACTTCTTTGACGACGCCCGGCACTAGCTTGGCCGGTACCTTGACCCTGGGGATGCGGGTGCCGATGCGAGAGTCCTCGACGCGATTGTCGCCATAGTTGCCGCCCAGGAAAAGCTCGTAAGCGGGGATTTGGTCTCCGCCGGGTCCCTTGACCGCGGCGCCGTGGAACCCGATGTTGGCGATGTGGTGGAGGCCGCAGCCGTTGGGGCAGCCGCTCATCTTGATGCGGATGTTCCCGACTTCCTCGTCCTGCAACAGGTCGTCGTCCCAGGACTCAAAACCGCCGCGGATGGCCTTGGCCAACCCCATGGAGGAGGTTATGCCCAGCTTGCAGCTGTCAGTCCCCGGGCAGGAGACGACGTTGCTGATGTGGTGCGCCCCGGCCTCGGCCAAGCCCAAGGCCTCCAGACCTTCCCAAACCTCGTGCAAGTTGCCTTCGGGCACCCAGCGCAGGGTCAGGTTCTGCTCCTGAGTGGTGCGGGCGCGGCCGCCGGTGTAGCGGCGGACGATGCCGGCCAACCCGTGGAACTGGTCCGGGGTAAGGTCGCCCATAACCGGCTTGACGTGGACGACGCGGTATCCGTCCTGCTTTTGGGCTGCGGTGTTAGTGGCCTTCCAGTGCTCGAACGCGCCGCCGCCGTTGTGCCCGTTGGAGGCCGCGCCGTTGGTTGACACGGACCATTGTGGAGGCGTCTCCCGCTGCACTTCCTCGGCGGTCATCAGCGGCTTGGGGTCTATGGGGCCAATTTTCTCCAGCTCGGCCTCGACCATTTCGCGGAAGGCGTCCAACCCGATACGGTCGATCAGCACCTTCAACCGGGCCATCATGCGGTTCTTGCGGAGCATATCGGCGTTGTTGAAGACGGTCCAGATGGCCAGGGCCAGACGCAGGTAATCGGCCTCGGGGAGAAACTCGTAGAGGGGCTTGGCCAACCGGGGCATGATGGACGTGCCGCCGCCGACGTAGACCTTGAAGCCCCGCTGCTGCTGCCCGTCCACTTCCCTGATTTGGGATACATAGGTCAGGTCCTGAATCGCCGCCGCCACCGCGTCGTGACTGTCGCAGCCGGTGAAGGCGGTCTTGAACTTGCGGGGGAAGCCCTGGGTGATGGGATGGCGGACGCCGAAGCGGACGTAGGCCGTGAGGTAGGGGGTCGGGTCGAAAATTTCGTCAGAGCAGACCCCCGCCGTTGAAGGGCCGACCACGTTGCGAACGGTGTTGCCGCAGGCTTCCCGGGTACTGAGACCGACGCTGCCCAACAGCCGCAACACATCAGGGCACTCGGGCAGGGGGATGTGGTGGAACTGGAAGTTCTCCCGGGTGGTGATGTGCCCCTTCTGCAGGGGGGCGTAACGCTCGGCAATTTCGCCCAGGGCATCCAGGGCCTCCGAGGTAAGGATTCCGCCGGGGAGCTTGACGCGAATCATTTGCACGTCGGCCTGGCGCTGACCGTAAACCCCCTGCCGGAGACGGAAGGGGGTGAACTGAAGGTTGTCCCGCTCGCCGGACTGGTAGAGGGCCGACTCGGCCTCGAAACGCTGGATTTCGTCTTCCAGGAACGGGATGATGCCGGGGGCGTCCGGGGTCAGGGACAGGCTGCGCCGGTGAATGTCCTCCTGGGTGGGTTGCCGGGTCGGTTCAACTTGGCTAGTCAACGTCTCCCCCTTCTTGGCGACGGGCAAAATAAAACGCCCGCCGAAATAAAATTCACTAGCGGGCGCAAGGCATGGCTCAGGCGGAAGTCATCCTGCCCCCTATGTAGGGGGACAGGTACAGAAGCAAGCGCAGGCCACAAAGGTCTTGGGTGTCTTTTTCATTGCGGTGAAAGTCTATCGCCAATGTCGGGAATTGTCAACCATAAATAATTCTATTTCCCCCGTGACATTGCGTAACCGAATACTGGCGGCCCGGCTCAAGGCAAGCCAGGCCGGACATTAAGCAGGATTGTTGACGTGGACGATGCCGAAATACGCGCCCTGCGGGTCTTGCAGGACGGCAAATCGAATGTTGTCCACTGACTTGGCAGGCTCCACGACGTTGGCGCCCAGGGATTCGGCCTTGGCCTGGGAGTCATCGCAGTTGTCGACGCGCAGGTAGACGCCCCAATGGGGCGGCACCTCTCCCCACTCGGGTTGAATGGCCATCATCCCGCCCACCATTTGTTCGCCCAAGGAGAACTCGGTATACACAATCCCCCCGCCAATGTCGTGCTCGTGGCGGCCCCAGCCGAACACCTGCTCGTAGAATGGGCCGGCGGCGGCCACGTTATTAGTGCCAAGTTCATTCCAACCCAGGGAGCCGGGTTCGCAGATAAGGTCGGCGCCGATGTGAGACTTGGGCTCCCACAGCGCGAATACGGCGCCGCTGCTGTCCTGCACCCAGGCGCTGCGTCCCACGTCAAGCACGTCCATGGGTTCCGAATGCAAAACGCCGCCGGCGGGGACTACCTTGGCCGCGGTTTCTTCCACGTTTTCCACCGCCACGTAGCTGTTCCAATGGGGCGGGACCCCCTGCTCCAGCTCGGCGGCGTCCAATTGGACGAGACCGGCCACGTTCTTTTCGTCCTTTCTCAGCAGGGTATAGATGATTCCTTCCGCCACCTCGTTATCGAAAAAGGTCCAGCCCATCAAACGAGAGTAAAAGTCCTTGGCAGCCGCGGCGTCCGGGGTCATCAGATCGATCCAACAGAAGGTTCCGGGAGTGTGCTTGGTAACCTCAGGCATAGGGTGAAAGCTCCTTTTCAGACAATACAATTTGTCGTGGCCCACAGGGACGGACGCCCCGGCCTTTTCAACCGGGGCGGCCAATTCCGCGAACCAGGCGAATGGTAACAGATAGGGGGTCAGTATTTCGAGGCGCTACTGTCAGTAAGTTTGCCGGTTACTTTGCCGGTGACCAGGAAGATGACCCGCTCCGCGATGTTGGTGGCCCGGTCAGCAATGCGTTCCAAATTATGGGCGACCCACAGCAGATAGGTGGCCCGCTGAATGGTCTGGGGGTCTTCCATCATGTAGGTAAGCAGCTCACGGTAGATTTGCTCGTAAAGGGCGTCCACTTCGTCGTCATCGTCGCAGACCTGCGCGGCGGCGGCGGCGTCCCGTCTGACCAGGGCCTCCAGGCTGTGTTCCAGCATGAGCGTGGCCCGGTCAGCCATGCGAGGAATGTCGATGAGGGGTTTCAGGGGCGGTTCGTCACCCATCATAATGCTTATTTTGGCGATGCCCTCGGCGTAGTCGCCCATGCGCTCCAGCTCGTTGGCGATGTACAGCACCGACATGAGCAGGCGCAGGTCAACGGCGTTGGGCTGCTGCATGGCGATGAGGTCCACGCAGTGTTCTTCGAGCTGGAGGCGCTTCTCGTCAATGACCTCATCTTCCTCGACAACCTGGCGGGACAGTTCCAGGTCCCGGTTGCGCAGCGCGGTCATGGACTTGGCAATGGCGGCCTCCACCCGGCTGCTTAGGGAAAACAGGTCGTGCTGAAGCATTTGCAAGTTCCGGTCAAAATCGGCCCTGCCCATATCGTCACCTCCGGCCCAGATTCCCGATTCCCAGGACTACTGGCGGGCGGCCCTCCGCCGGACTTACGTCCCATTTTACCCGCCGGGGTATCCCGTTGAAAGTGTACCCGGTGCCCCCAAGCCGCCAAGATTGTATACTGGGAATAAGCCGGCGGGCAGCTAACCGACGGCACGAGTTGAACTGAGGTTGTAATTTGCCTTCAGAACCTAGCGTTCCACACCAGGCAAAGGAAAAACTGACCCTTAGCGTGGTGGACCAGTCTCCCATGCGGGAGGGCGGCACCACCGGCGAGGCGTTGACCGAGACCATTGAGTTGGCGGTGGCGGCCGAGGAATTGGGCTATCGGCGCTACTGGGTGGCGGAGCACCACAACCTGCCCAATTTCGCCGGCACCAGCCCGGAGATGATGGTCGGTCAGATATTGGCGAGGACCAAATCCATCCGGGTGGGCAGCGGCGGGGTGATGTTGTCGCACTACAGCCCCTTGAAGGTGGCCGAGAACTTCCGCATTCTGGACGCGCTCTATCCCGGACGCATCGACCTGGGCATCGGCCGGGCTCCCGGCAGCGACCAACTGACGGCAGCGGCGCTGGCTTTCCCGGGGCCGGCCCGAGGGATTGAGCGGTTTCCCCAACAAGTCCACGACGTCCTGGGGTATCTGGCAGGAGAGTTGGAGGACAACCACCCCTTTGCCGAGGTCAGGGCGACCCCGGAGCCCGGGGCAACGATGCCCCAGGTGTGGCTGCTGGGTTCGCGCTACGAAAGCGCCTACATGGCCGCCCAGTTGGGGCTGCCCTTCGCCTACGCCCACTTTTTCGGCCACGGCGCGCAGGACGGGCCGGCCATTGTTGAGGGGTACCGGCAGTATTTCCAACCCAACGAGCAGCTTGCGGAACCTTTGGTCAACGTGGGCGTCCACGTTCTTTGCGCCGAGACCGAGGAGGAGGCGCTACGGCTGGCGTCAAGCCGGAATCTGGGGCGGCTACGGTCGGTCACGGGACGGGCCCGGGGAATCCCTTCAACCGAGGAATCCGTCAACTACAAGTACCGGGCCGACGAGTGGGCATTTGTCCAGCAATACGCCCGAAACTGCGTTGACGGCGACCCGCAGCAGGTCAAGGAAGGGCTCGACGACATCGCCGAGGCGTACCAGACCCGGGACCTGAGCATTGTCACAATCTGCCACCGCTTTGAAGACCGGGTACGGTCCTACGAGTTAGTGGCGGAAGCCTGCGGCATCAGGCCGTAGGCACGCCTATACAGTCGTTCGTCCTCAGGGCCTCGAAAGGTTCCTTACTGACAGCCCTGAATCGCCGCGCGGTAGTCGTCTATTGGGTTGCCCACGGTGAAGGGGGCAACCACGGGAAGCTGCAAGCCCCGGCTGCGGCGGGCGGCGATGCTGGCGGCGCACCGCTCGGGCGTTCCCACCGCGGCTACCTCGTCCTGCATACCCTCGCTGACGGCCTCGGCTGCCGCCGCCGGGTCTCGCTTCGCGACCGCTTCGTTAATGAAATCCATTTCCCGCCGGAAACCGGTCTCCCGGAAGAAGTTGCCATAGAAGGGGTTGCTGGCATAGCGGACGATCTGCGTTTGCAGGTTGCGGCGGGCCGGAGCCGGGTCGTCGGTAACGGCTACCCGCACGTATCCGGCGATGTCTATTTCCGCCGGGTCGCGTCCCGCGCGCCTGGCCCCGGCGTGGACGTGTTCGACCGCTCGTTCCAGGTAGCCTGAGGCGGTCCAGTTCAGCAACACACCGTCGGCCATCTCCCCGGCCAACTCCAGCATCTGCGGGCCCAGGGCGGCGATGTAGATGGGCGGCGGCTGGTCGGGCTTGCCCGCGCCTAAAGTGGCGCCCGCGACCTGGAATACCTGTCCCTGATGGGTGACGCTTTCACCCCGCAGCAGAGCCCGGGCGATGGTGATGGTGTCGCGCAGACGGGCCAGCGGGCGGCGGAAGGGGACGCCCTGGCTGCTTTCCACCGAAGGACGGTGGCCGACGCCCAACCCCAGCAAGAACCGCCCGCCGGAGATGACACTCAGGCCGGCGGCGGCCATGGCGATGGACATGGGCGTGCGGGTGAAGATGGGCAGGATTCCCGTCGCCAGTTTCACCCGCTCGGTTACCATCGCCATGCTGGTCAACAGGGTGGGAGAATCGCGGCCCGCTCCTTCCGGCACCCACACCGTCTCATAGCCCCGTTCCTCGGCCAGGCAAGCCAAAGACTGGTGGTCGGCCGGTGCAAGATTGGGGTCGTTTTCGAGGCGAACTCCGATGCGGGCCATATCAACTCCTTGTCAATTTCAATCCGTCCGTCTTCAATCCGTTCTTCCTGTAACCGCCGAAGGACTTCCCGCACAGCGGAGGCGCAGGCCATCCTTGAAGCGGCGGAACGGTTTACGCCCCGACCTTGGCAGCCAAGTCCACGAAGCTGCTGGCAACCACGTTGAAGGACGGGTCCGGGGTGGGGTCGGGAGTGCGGTCGGGGCCGTGTTCCATGGGACGGGGAACAAAGACCGTCTTGACGCCGGTTTTCTGTGCCGACAACAGGTCGGGTTGGTGAGCAGCGGTCATCACCACCTGTTCCGGGCGCAGGCCCAGCAATTCCACGGCGGTCAGGTAGCTCTCCGGGTCGGGCTTGTAGTGGCGAGCGACTTCAGCGCCGAGAATGCAGTCCCAGGGGATGCCCCCGTTCTTGGCCATGTCGGTCATCAGCCGGATATTGCCGTTGGACATGGGCGCGATGATGTACTTGTTCTTCAGGCGGTACAGGCCCGGTACCGAGTCGGCCCAGGGGCGGAGACGGTGCCAGAAGAAATTCATTTCGGCCTTTTCGTCGTCGCTGAGGCCGGAAATCTCGAACTCGTTGAGCACTTCTTCCAGACCCATGCGGTGCAGGGCATCCAGGTTGGTCCAGGGCAGCTCCCCGGTGCGGACCTTGTTCATGTAGGGCCGGTACTGTCCCCGCCATGCGTCGGCGAAGGCCGGCCAGTCGGCCTCGATCCCCTTGACCCGGCCAAAGTTCTGGCACTGCTTGATAATGCTCCCTCTCCAGTCCACCACGGTGCCGAAAACGTCGAAGATAAATGCCTTTACGTTAGTTGTGTCCATGAAACACTCCTTAAAATGTTTGTTCATCCGTTCGCCCCGAGGCTCCCTAAGCCCGTTCATCCTCAGGTCACGGAGGGATTTGCTCAAAATCCTCCATTAACGTTCAGCTTGTCGGCGACCCTCGCCCCAGCCCGGCATCCGGCATTATAATCGTGATCACGTCCGATTCTAGCTTGGCAAGACAGGACAGACAAGATGAAGCGGGTAATCATAGATTGCGACCCCGGCGTCGACGACGCGGCGGCCCTGCTGTTCGCGCTGGCCAGCCCCGAGCTACGGGTTGAGGCGGTGACGACCGTCTATGGCAACGGGCCGTTGGAATCCTGCACCGCCAACGCCCTCCGCATATTGGCCGCGGCGGGGCGGCTAGACATTCCGGTGTATCGCGGGGCTGGCCGACCTCTGCTCAGGGACCCCAACCCCGGCTGGGCATCCCAAGTTCACGGCGCCGACGCTCTGGGGGGCGCGGCTGAGATTACCGGCGCGCCCACGTCCGGGACAATCCAGCGCCGGCACGCCGCCGTCGAGATTGCCCGCCGGGTCATGGAATCGCCAGACGAGATAACCGTGCTAGCCCTGGGGAGAATGACCAACGTGGCGCTGGCATTATCCCTGGAACCCGATTTGGCCAGGCGTTTGTCACAGGTCATCGTCATGGGCGGGGCGGTTTTCGTTCCGGGAAACGTATCTCCGGTGGCGACCGCCAACCTATACGAGGACCCGGAGGCGGCGGCCCTTCTGTATCGTTCGGGAACGCCGCTGGTTCAGGTAGGTCTGGACGTTTGCGACCGGGTGGAGTTCAGCGAAGCACAGTTGTCCAGGATAACCGAGGCGGGCACGCCATCCACCCGGCTGTTGACCGCCGCCACACCCTTCCTGCAGGACTACTACCGGGGGCGCGGGCTGCTGTCCAACCCCGGCGGAGTCCGGTACAACGATGTTCCGGCAGTGGCCTATGCCATCAACCCGGAATGGTTCGAGACCAGGGAATTGTACGTTTCAGTTGACCACCAAAGCCCCGTCACCCGGGGACAAACGGTGGCCGACGTCCGGGACATCGGCGGCAACCCGCCCAACGCCCTGGTTTGCCTGGAAGTGGACGCTGCGGCGCTGACCGCGGCATTCACAGCGCGGGTTGCCGGCTATTCCCTTTGACCGACGGCAGGTTGGTTCACAGCCGTCCGGTTCAGGGCCGGGTTAAGACAACTGAGCTGCGGCGTTTCTGACCTCATCGTAGTCGGGTTCGACGCCCGGGTTGGGAGCGACCCACTTGTAGCGCACCACGCCGTCACCGTCGAGAATCAATACCGCCCGGTTGGCCGCAACATACCCTTGCATCCCCGCCAGGTTGGGGAAAGCCAGGTCGTACTCGGTGATCACCTCCCGGGCGAAGTCGCTCAGGAAGGGATAGTTGACGTTGTTGGCGTCGCACCACGCCTTCTGGGCGAAGGGCGGGTCCACGGTGATGCCGATGACCTGGGCGTTCATGGAGTTGAACTGGTCGAGTTGGTCGCGCAAGGCGCACATCTCGGTGGTGCAGACCCCGGTGAATGCGCCGGGGAAGAAGGCTAACACGACGTTCTTGCCCCGGAACTCGGAAAGGCTTCGCTGGTTGCGGTCGGTATCATACAGGGTAAAGTCGGGCGCGGTTTGTCCTACTTCTACTGCCATATCAATTCCTCCTGAGTATCGCGCTGAGGGTTACGACGCGCGTTGGTTCCGGCGCGGGGCGGTGTGTCATGGCCTGGAAATTCCCGGCGGGGAACGCCGCCGCGCTGCTTGACTGCCGACGGGGCTATCTTAACACAGGCTTAACACAGGGGCTAAGGCTATCAAAACGAAAGCGCGCTTCCGCCGGGGCAATCGCATTATGATTGTTTTGGCATACCCCGACACTTGCCCGTTTTATTCGACAAATCCGCCCGACTCCAAATTTCGGACAATCAAATGATGCCAGAACAAAACGAGGATCCCATAACGTCGGGACCCTCGTCCAGGTCCGGTCAATTCCCGGGGCTGGGTTGCTTCCATCTGCTGAGTCCCCTATTGCGAGCTTCCAAAGTAACCGATGCTCAGGTGGAAGGTCCCGGTCTGCGCTGCGAAGTAGGTCGTAGCCTCGATGGTGTACGTCCCAGGCTGGAGGGTCTCGTCGATGCGGGAGTTGAAGCAGCCTTCTCTCCTGTAATTCCTGCCGCGTTCCCTGGATTATCCGCCGAAGAGGTAAAGGCGGATGACTGCTAGTACGTCGTCCTTGGTCACGTCGCCTTCAACACCAAAGAGATAGTCCCTGATGGCCCCCAACACTTCGTCCTTGTCAATCTCGCCATTTTGGTCGGTGTCGAACCTTTCAAGCAAGGTGGGTTCTTCCTCCTCGCAGAAATCCAGCCCGAGTAAGGTAAAGTCATTGTTTGGCACATCCCGCAGTCCCGCCGGGACGCACCCGGTCAACTGGTTGACGGAGAGGTACAGGCCTGTCAGCTTGGCGAGGTTGCCCAACTCCGGCGGTATCGGCCCGGTCAACTGGTTTTCGCTGAGGTGCAGGATTTCCAGGTTGGCGAGGTTGCCCAACTCCGGCGGTATCGGCCCGGTCAACTGGTTGAAGCCGAGGGACAGGTGTTCCAGGTTGGCGAGGTTGCCCAACTCTTCGGGTATCGGCCCGGTCAACTGGTTGTCGCCGAGATCCATAGTTACCAGGTTGGTCAGGTAGCCCAACTCCGGCGGTATCGGCCCGTTCAAGTCGTACCCATTCAGGGTCAGGGCGGAGACGCGGTCATTCTCCTGGTGGGTCCAGACGCCGGCCCATTCGTCGAGGGGCTTATCGCTCAGCCAGTTGGTATTGTACCTCCAATTCGCGCCGTCGTGGCATTGTAGAGGGCCACGAGGGCGGCGCGGGCGGCGCCGTCGGCGGGCGGCCCGGTCACCCCAGCGCAGTCGGGCAGACCAAGGTCATCCAGGTCATTGCTCCGAACATCCCGCAGTCCCGCCGGGATGCACCCGGTCAACTGGTTGTCGTCGAGGTACAGGAATTGCAGGTTGGCGAGGTAGCCCAACTCCGGCGGTATCGAACCGGTTAACTGGTTGCCGCTGAGGGACAGGCGTTTCAGGCTGGATAGGTCTCCTAACCAGGACGGTATCTCCCCGGTCAACTGGTTGCCGCCGAGGGACAGGTCTACCAGGTTGGCGAGGTTGCCCAACTCCGGCGGTATCGAACCGGTTAACTGGTTGCCGCTGAGGGACAGGCGTTTCAGGCTGGATAGGTCTCCTAACCAGGACGGTATCTCCCCGGTCAACTGGTTGCCGCCGAGGGACAGGTCTACCAGGTTGGCGAGGTTGCCCAACTCCGGCGGTATCGAACCGGTTAACTGGTTGTCGTCGAGCCACAGTGATTCCAGGTTGGCGAGGTTGCCCAACTCCGGCGGTATCTCCCCGGTCAACGGGTTATGCTCAAGCCGCAGGCCTTTCAGGTTGGCGAGGTTGCCCAACTCCGCCGGTATCTCCCCGGTCAACTGGTTGCCGCCGAGGGACAGGTCTACCAGGTTGGCGAGGTTGCCCAACTCCGCCGGTATCGGGCCGCTCAACTGGTTGGCGCTGAGGTACAGATATGTCAGGTTGGCGAGGTTGCCCAACTCCGGCGGTATCGGCCCGGTCAACTGGTTGCCGTAGAGGGACAGGATTCCCAGGTTGGCGAGGTCGCCCAACTCCGGCGGTATCGGCCCGGTCAACTGGTTGTCGCCGAGGTCCAGTAATTTGAGCTTGGCGAGGTTGCCCAACTCCGGCGGTATCTGCCCGGTCAAGTCGTACCTTTCCAGGTACAGGCCGGAGACGCGGCCATTATCGGAAGAGATGCTGCGGACGCCGGCCCATTCGTTGAGGGGCTTATCGCTCAGCCAGTTGGTATTGTCCCTCCAATTCGCGCCATCGGTGGCATGGTAGAGGGCGATGAGGGCGGCGCGGTCGTCGCCGTCGGCGTGGGCGGTCGGCACGGGGGGCGGGGATACGCCGGTGGAGATAATCACCAGCAAGACCAGGGTCAGAACCAACGGCGTTGCCCTCACGAACCTGTCCATTTAGCTCCTCCTTTGTTTCGGCAGTGCAGCTAATAGAAAGTGAATACGGCCTGGCAATCTCTCGGAGGGGGAGTCCGGGCATACCCGCCGTGGTTACAACATCGGTCAATCCTAATCGCACCGGTGGACTTCCCTGGGATTATAAGACCGCTGACTTTGGCCCGCAACGCCGCGCGCCTGTCAGCAGGGCAATCGCATCACGATTGTTTTGACATACCGCATTTATACGCGATTGCCCTGGCGGTTACTCCCATTCGTCCTGAAGCCCTCGAAGGATTTCCGGTCAACCCAACCATCCATACTCCCTTCCCGCCGTACTCCCTTCCCGCATTTCCCTGCCGCCGCCCGAACCCCGCCGGCAGCGTTAAGAGAAGTTACCCTGCGACTGCGGGCGGGTTGGAATGAACCCTGCGGTTGCCTGCCGGCTATGTTAAAATTGCGCTCAACTCTCTGGCGCCGCAATAGAGGCGCCGCCGGGACGGGGGAATCGGCTATGTTCTTCGATTCAAGGCGTTCGACGGTGTTGGCCAAAAATGGCATGGTGGCCACGAGCCAACCCCTGGCAGCCCAGGCCGGGTTGCAGGTAATGATGCAGGGCGGCAATGCCGTCGCCGCGGCGGTTGCCGCTGCCGCAGTCCTTAACGTGGTGGAACCCGAGTCCACCGGCATCGGCGGCGATATGTTTGCCCTGATATGGAACGCAAACGAAAAGAAGGTCCACGCCCTGAACGGCAGTGGACGCGCGCCCGCGGCCGCATCCATAGAGGAGCTGCGCGGCAAGGGGCATCACCGAATGCCCGACTCCGGCGTTTTCTCGGTGTCGGTGCCCGGTACCGTCCACGGTTGGGAGACCATCATTGACGGCCACGGAAATATGCCCTTCAGCGAAGTTCTCAAACCGGCCATCCGCTACGCTGAAGAAGGGTTCCCGGTTTCCGACATCATCTCCCACCAGTGGTCGGGGCAGGCAGCCCGGCTGGCCCAATACCCGTCAGGCCATGAGATGCTGCTCAACGGACGCGCGCCCCGGGAAGGCGACTTGATGCAGCTGCCGACCTTGGGCAACACTCTGCGGGCTATCGCCGAGGGCGGCTCCCACGCCTTTTACACCGGCAAGATCGCCGAGAAGATGGCGGCCTTCGTCCAGGAGCATGGAGGCTGGCTGGCAGTGGAAGACTTGGCCAATCACCATTCGGACTGGGACGAGGCCATATCCACCGACTACCGGGGCGTGACCTGCTGGGAATGCCCACCCAACGGGCAGGGCATCGCCGCCCTGGAAGCCATGAACATCGCAGAGGGCTTCGACATCGCCGCCATGGGCACCCAGTCGGCTGATGCCTACCACCATCTTATCGAGTCAATGCGGCTGGCCTTCGCCGACGCTTACCGCTACGTGGCCGACCCCCGCAAGGCCGACGTGCCCATCGCCGAGTT
Source organism: Dehalococcoidia bacterium (assembly GCA_965262735.1). GTDB lineage: Bacteria > Chloroflexota > Dehalococcoidia > Lucifugimonadales > UBA3495 > CATOSK01. Next base: position 2,995,760 of record CBDHFS010000002.1, read on the forward strand.
GATTTCCAAGAGCTACGCCAGTCAACGGCGGGGGTTAGTTGACCCGTCGGAGGCGATGGCAAGCGCCCCCTTCGGGCAGCCCCGCGGCGGGGATACGGTGTACATCAGCGCCGTGGACGGCGATGGCAACGCCTGCTCGTTCATTAACAGCGTGTTCTCCAACTTCGGCAGCGGATTGGTGGCGCCGGGGACCGGCATCGTTTTGCAGAACCGGGCCTCGCTGTTTTCTCTGGACCCGGACCACCCCAACGCTCTGGAGCCGGGCAAGCGTCCTTTCCACACCATTATCCCAGCCATGGCGACCAAAGACGGCGAGATGTACCTTTGCTACGGGGTTATGGGTGGGTTCATGCAACCCCAGGGGCACCTTCAGGTCATTAGCAACCTGGTTGATTTCGATATGACGCCTCAACCGGCGTTGAACGCTCTGCGGTTCATGGTGGCGGGCGACGGGGTGGTCCTGGAGGAGGGACTTTCCCGCGACGTGCTTTCGGACTTGCAGCGGCGAGGCCACCGGATACAACTGGCCGCAGGATACAGCCGCGTCGGTATGGGCGGCGGCCAAGTCATCCAGCGCAACCCGGACAGCGGAGTGCTGATGGGAGGGTCTGAACCCCGGAAGGACGGGTGCGCTGTCGGTTGGTAGGCCGTTGCCGGGAAACCGTCTCCAAACCCACGGTTGCGCACGGTTGGGAACAGTCTGCTGATGCTATCCGGTTGGCCCCTTGATCCGCCGGGGCAGCAGGACGGTCGCAAAGTCTGATGGATCCGTGCATGGTAAGTCCGCCCATCCAAACCAATTCGATAAGGGGGCCTTCGAGGTTCCGCGGTACAGTGTCCAAATTCGATTGCCCCGGATTCCCTGGTAATCTCCTCTTGACGTTCCACTTTTGACATCCCAAGCGAAACCGACCGGCGCTCTGGCCCGGGCACTCTACCCCGTGGCCATCCTGGGGCAGAGGAACTTTGCCCTGGTCTGGTCGTCCAATATGCTGGGCGCGATGGGCAACCAGATGGAAGCCCTGGTGCTGGGCTGGTTGGTTCTGACCATGACCGACTCTCCCCTCTACGTCGGGCTGGTCACGGCGGCCCGGCTGGGTCTCAACCCGATGGCCTTGTTCGCCGGCGCCGTGGTAGACCGGCTGCCTCGCAACCTGGTGCTGGTGGGGGTCGAGATGACCGCCGCGTTACTGGGACTGTTGATGTTAGTCTTGATTGCCGGGAACTGGCTTCAGATTTGGCAGGTGTTCGCGATTACCCTGGCCGGGGGGCTGGCCCGCATCTTCCAGATGCCGGCGGTGCAATCACTGGCCGCTGACGCAGTCTCGGAGGACCGCATCGGCAACGGGGTGGCCCTGACCACCACCGGGATGAACTTCACCTTGATTGTGGGGCCGCTCGTGGGCGGGGCATTGTTCGAGCTGACGGGGCCGCAGGGGGCCTACGCCGCCATGGTCGCGCTGCACCTGTTGGGGGCCTGCGGCGCGCTGCTGGTGCGGGTGAGCCGGTCAACGCCCCCGGTTGCCGGGATTTCGGTGCTGCGAACGGTGCTGGAAGGGTTGCGCTACGTCAAGGGCAATCAACCCATCTGGGCGGCGTTGGTTGTGGCAACCATCATCAACCTCACCGGGTTTCCCTTCCACACCACCCTCCTGCCCGTGTTCGCCCGCGACGTGCTGGACCTGGGGTCGGTCGGGCTTGGTCTGCTGATGTCGGCTTTTGGCGTTGGGGCGTTCCTGGGGTCGCTGGCCCTGGCGGTAACGCCCAACCTGCGGCGGGCCGGCTGGCTGTTGATTGGAGCGGTGGCGGCCTGGCACGGCAGCATCGCCGCCTTCTCCTTCGTCGGATCCACCATCCCCGCTCTGGCAATCCTGGTGTTTACCGGGGCGGCGTACTCGGCGTCGCTGGTGTTGATTGTCACGGTCATGCTGCGGATCGCCCGGCCCGACGTCCGGGGACGGATAATGGGCCTGCGGGTGCTGGCCATTTCGGCCCACACCTTCGGGAGCATCAACTCCGGCGCGATTGCCGGGCTGCTGGGAGCGCCGGCGGCGGCGCAACTGAACGCGGCGGCGGGGGTGGCGATGTTGGGAATTCTGGCGCTGGTGGCGCCGAAACTGCGGCGGAGTTAGGCTGGAGTCAGGTGGATCGGGCAAGTGGGAGAATCGAAAATGGAAATTGGTGGCAACACCCCTTGACGGCGCCGCCAGGCATCCCTATAATTGGCCGAGCGCAGGAAAGAGCGCCCAACGGCAGACCGAAAGTAGAAGGGGTTCCAACCAACAGAATGCGGACCACCTGAAACATAATTACCGAGGGCAACCTAAGCGGCGGCTTGGGGCAACCCAACCGCCGTTTCCTTTGCGCGGCACCTTAAAAAGAGAATAAGAAGTCTTAATGATCCTGGAATAGTCCAAGCCGAGAAAGTTTGGAGTTCCTAGCGTGGGTCAAATTATTAAGGGCTTACGGTGGATGCCTTGGGACCAAGGGCCGATGAAGGACGCGGTAAGGCTGCGATAAGCCTCGACGAGCCGTCTAACAGGCATAGTCGGGGATTTCCGAATGGGGTAACCTGTTCCGGTGTTGAGCCGGTTCACCCTGATAATCAGGGGGGTAAGCGGGGGAACTGAAACATCTAAGTACCCCGAGGAAAATAAATCAACCGAGATTCCCTAAGTAGTGGCGAACGAACGGGGAAGAGCCTAAACCGATACGACTTAGTGGCATGAGGGCCTATGTCGTGCCGGGGTTACAGGAAACATCTGGGACCGCCTCATCAGGTCCGCAGGAGTTACAAATCTTATCTCTAGTCGAAGGACCCTGGGAAGGGCCGCCATAGGGGGTGACAGCCCCGTAGACGAAATGGATAAGACTCTTGGTGTTAATCCTAAGTACCACGGGGCACGGGAAACCTTGTGGGAAGTTGGGGGGACCACCCTCCAAGGCTAAATACCCTTGGTCACCGATAGCGTACCAGTACCGTGAGGGAAAGGTGAAAAGAACCCCTAGCGGGGAGTGAAATAGACCTGAAACCGTAAGCCTACAGAAGGTCGCAGTCTTGATTAAGTTCAGGATGACGGCGTGCCTATTGAAGAATGATCCGGGGACTTACTGTATGAAGCAAGGTTAAGGAACTGGAGTTCCGGAGCCGTAGCGAAAGCGAGTCTGAACAGGGCGTTCAGTTTCATGTAGTAGACCCGAAACCGGGTGAGCTACCCATGGCCAGATTGAAGGTTCGTTAACGCGAACTGAAGGATCGAACTCGTGGCTAGTACAAAAGCTTGGGATGAGCTGTGGGTAGAGGTGAAATGCCAATCGAACTCGGATATAGCTGGTTCTCCCCGAAATGTATTTAGGTACAGCCTCGGGAACTAGGAGAGCGGAGGTAGGGCACTGAATGGGCTAGGGGGCGTGAGCTTACCAAACCCAATCAAACCACCAATGCCGCTCTGCCGATACCCGGGAGTGAGACAGTCACAGATAAGTGCGATTGTCGAAAGGGAAACAGCCCAGACCACCGGCTAAGGCCCCTAAGCGCAAGCTAAGTGGGAAAGGAGGTGGGGTTCCCAAAACAGCCAGGAGGTTGGCTTAGAAGCAGCCATCCTTTAAAGAGTGCGTAATAGCCCACTGGTCGAGGGATCCTGCGCCGAAAATGTAACGGGGCTCAAGTTTGCCGCCGAAGCCGTGGATGTGCAGGTACAAGAGGGAAAGTTCCATTCCGGAGACCGGAACCAAAGGCGGGACCTGTTCGCAGGGAAAACCGGCGGGGAAAGTCAATGGCGTGGCGCTGGAACTCTTGGTCAATGCCTGGGCATGGTAGGGGAGCGTTCCTCGGGCAGAGAAGGTGAGTCGTGAGGCTTGCTGGAGCGCGGGGAAGTGAGAATCCCGGAATGAGTAGCGTTAATCAGGGTGAGAATCCCTGACACCGAAAGCCCAAGGTTTCCTACGCAACGTTTATCGGCGTAGGGTTAGTCGGTCCTAAGCCGTAGGCAAGCGCCGAAGGCGATGGACAGCAGGTTAATATTCCTGCACCGCCTGTGTTTTGTTGATACAAGGAGGGGTGCGGAAGGGTAGGCGGAGCGTGCCCATTGGACATGGTGCGTTCTTTCCTGTAGGCGAGTCGGGGCAGGCAAATCCACTCCGACGCTAAGCTGAGGGGCGAGAGAATCGCAGCCTTCGGGTCTGCGAAATTCCGTTGATCCCATGCCGACTAGAAAAGCTTCGTGTGGAGAGATACAGGCGACCGTACCGCAAACCGCCACTGGTGGGCTGGGATAAAAGTCCCTAGGTGTTCGAGCTAACCTCCGCTAAGGAACTAGACAAAAGGGCCCTGTAACTTCGGGAGAAAGGGCCCCCTGGAGGGTGAAGTCACTTGCTGATGGAGCTTTCTGGGGGCGCAGAGAAGAAGGCCGGGCGACTGTTTAACAAAAACACAGGTCTGTGCTAAGGGGAAACCCAACGTATACAGGCTGACGCCTGCCCAGTGCCGGAAGGTTAAGGGGCGGGGTGAGAGCCCTAAACTGAAGCCCCGGTGAACGGCGGCCGTAACTCTAACGGTCAACCGGAGCAGTGTGAGCGCGGAAGACGGGGATAACCCCCAGAAATCACCTCCATTGCCTAAGGCCGTTGTAAAATCTGGCTATATGCTGGAAAGTCCGAGTATCCGGCGCTACCAGCCCTGACATCATAAGGGGCGGGTGACAATGCGTCCGGTGCGGATAATCAGCAGGAAAGACCAGGGGAACCGGGTGGACCGAAAGGTTCGCTATGCCCTCTGGAATCCTCAGAGACCATACGCCGGACCCGCTGACGGAACGTGCGGGAAGATATGGTCCGATCTGCATGGCGACATGCAGAGGTCGGCAGAAATGACCGGCCCACCCGCTCTTCTTAATTAAGAAAAGCGGGGAGTAACAAAATGCCTAAGGTAGCGAAGTCCCTTGTCGGGTAAGTTCCGACCCGCATGAATGGTTGAACGACTTGGCCATTGTCTCGGCGGAGGGCTCGGTGAAATTGCGGTGCCCGTGAAGACGCGGGCGACCCGCGGCAGGACAAAAAGACCCCGTGGAGCTTTACTGTAGCCTGACATTGGGCTGGGAACTGTCATGTGTAGGATAGGTGGGAGACTGTGAAGCCTCAACGCCAGTTGAGGTGGAGTCATCGTTGAAATACCACCCTTGGCTGTTTTTGGTTCTAACCTTAGCAAAACTAGGGAACAGTGTCTGGTGGGCAGTTTAACTGGGGCGGTTGCCTCCTAAAATGTAACGGAGGCGCCCAAAGGTCCTCTCAGGACGGATGGAAATCGTCCATAGAACGTATTGGCATAAGAGGGCTTGACTGCGAGACCTACAAGTCGAGCAGGGACGAAAGTCGGGCAAAGTGATCCTACGGCACCGTGTGGAAGGGCCGTGGCTTATCGGATAAAAGCTACCCCGGGGATAACAGGCTTATCTCGCCCAAGAGTTCACATCGACGGCGAGGTTTGGCACCTCGATGTCGCCTCGTCCCATCCTGGGGCTGAAGGAGGTCCCAAGGGTCCGGCTGTTCGCCGGTTAAAGGGGTACGTGAGTTGGGTTCAGAACGTCGTGAGACAGTTCGGTCTCTATCCGCCGTGGGCGCAGGAGGCTTGAGGGAACCTTTCCCTAGTACGAGAGGACCGGGAAGGACCGACCTATGGTGTTCCAGTTGTTCCGCCAGGAGCATCGCTGGGTAGCCATGTCGGGCAGCGATAAGAGCTGAAGGCATCTAAGCTCGAAGCATCCCCCAAGATTAGGCCTCCCTCCCCGATTAGATTCGGGGGTAAGACAGCAGAGAGACTATCTGCTTGATAGGTCGGATGTGTAAGGCTGGTAACAGTTTCAGCATACCGATACTAACCAGTCGAGCGATTTGACCCACGCTAAGAACTTCAAACTTCTTGCCAGAATCACCACTTGGACTAAACCGGAATCCAGACTTCTTGTTCTCTTCACCGTCGGCCCAACGGCCGGCGCCACCATCGCGGGGTGGAGCAGTGGCAGCTCGTCGGGCTCATAACCCGAAGGTCGTTGGTTCGAATCCAACCCCCGCTACCAAGAAACGATTCACGGTAAACTAGACCCCCGGAATGATCCGGGGGTTTAATTATTTTCGAGCAATACCCAATCGTCTGCCAGCTTGACCGTAATGCCGCAAAACCGTCGAAAACTCCAACCGGAACAATCAAAATTGTCCCGGCGCAATTGTCCCGGCAACGAAAGGGAGTGCAACTTGGCCCCGGAACAAAGAGACCAGAAAATAGAGTCCTTCGGCAATGCCTACCACGTTCTGGTTGATAACCTGAGCCTATTCCCCAAAGAGATGTGGAATTTCCAGGACGAGCATGGATGCTGGAGCATCCACGAACACTTGGTCCACATCGCCGACAGCGAGGCCAACAGTTACATCCGTTGCCGGAGATTAATTGCCGAGCCGGGGAAATCGTTGATGGCTTACGACGAGAACCAGTGGGCCCAGGCTTTGGACTATCGCAGCCAAAGTAACGAGGAGGCTTTGGAACTCTTCAGATGGTTGCGGCATGGGACTTACACGCTCATCAAGTCGCTGCCCGAACGAGCCTGGGATAATTCGGGATACCACCCCGAGAACGGCAACATGACCCTGGACGACTGGCTGGACATATACGAACGGCACATCCCGGAACATGTACAATACATGCGCGAGAACTACGAGGCTTGGCGCAAGATTCTTTGAATTGAGGAGGCGGCCCCATGACAACGACCGGACCCATTAAGACCGAGGAAGAGCAACAGTATTACGACACCACTGACCGCATCCGACTCAAGCCGGGGTGGATGCAGGGACAGGGACAACCCTTGCCCACCATCGAACCCTTCCTCTGGCGGTGGAAGGAGGTTGAGCCTCTGGTGCTGAAGAGCGGCGAGTTGGTGACGCCGGACCGGGACGTCGAAAGGCGGACTCTGCGGCTGGCTACGCCGGGCCTGGACCGGGGCACCACCCACACCATCACCGCAGCCCTGCAATTGCTGCTGCCCGGCGAGTGCGCCCCCGCTCACCGGCACACGCCCACTGCCATCCGCTGGGTCCTCAAGGGACAGGGCGCCTACACGACCGTCGAGGGGGATAAGTGCTGGATGGATCCCGGCGATCTGGTTCTCACCCCGTCCTGGACTTGGCACGACCACAACAACGAGGGCGATGAGCCGATGATTTGGCTGGACGGTCTGGATGTCCCGCTGGTGCGTTACCTGCGGGCCAACTTCTACGAAGCGTATCCCGAAGACCAGCAGCCCATCGTCGGCGTCGGCGAGTCCGAGAAGCGGTTCGCCGCCGGCGCGCTGCGGCCCGCCTGGGAACACCACGATGCTCCCTACTCGCCCCTGTGGCATTACAAGTGGAACAAGACCGAGGAAGCCCTCCACCGCCTGGCCGAAATTGACGCCAGCCCCTTTGACGACGTGGCCATGGAGTTCAGCGACCCGGCGACCGGCGGCCCGGTGCTGCGGACGATGACCTGCTGGGCACAATTGATCCGTCCCGGCGTCAACACCCGCGCCCACCGCCAGACCAGTTGCGCCGTGTACCAGGTCTACCGGGGCGAAGGGTACAGCGTCATTGACGGTCAGAAGTTCGAGTGGAGCGAGGGAGACTTCTTCGTAGTCCCGCCCTGGGCCTGGCACGAACACGCCAACCCCACCGGCGGCGAGGCCATCCTGTTCTCCATTCAGGACATACCCATAATGAAAGACATGGCCCTCTATCGGGAGGAACCCTACACGGAGAACGCCGGCCACCAGCCCGTGACCAGCCTGTTCCGGGGATAACGGCCCGGCCCATTTCCGGTAACCGGAAACAGAGTTTCCCAGTTCAGTAGCGATGTCCCGGCGTAGCTCCGGGGCATCGCTGCTTCTATCCGTTTACCCCTGCACCCATCCGTTCACCGTGTTATCATACTCTGGTGGTCGGGTGTTTGTAGTGCTTGAGAAACCGGAATTACCCTCGAATTGTCGACGGATTGACGACATAGCCTTCGGTTTGTCGACAAATCCCCGTGGCGCTCCGGCAGCGGCGGCAAACCACTAGGGAAGCCCAGGTCGTGACGGCGGAGAGTGGCGAACCCCGGCTGCGGGAATGAAGTGAGAAAATTGCAAAAGTCCCCAACCCCGATACGGGAAGCGTCAACCCGTCGGCGGATTTACCGGATTGCGTCGGGTGATACAGGAGCCCGGGAAATGGCGGATTTCGGCCGCTGCGGGGGTCTAGCTTCGGGCGACCAGTTCGGTATAATAGCCGCATCACAAACACGAGAAAACCCCGGCGTAGGACCCACCGAGGCGCTCACCACAGGAGAATACCAACTGAAGGATGCATCGCTATAGTCATCAAAAGGACCTTCATTGTCACGACCATTCTCGTGTTGCTGGCGCTGCTAGCCGCAGCCACGGTTATGGGCCAGGATAGGGGCGACGACGAGACCGTCAACGTAGACGACGTCCAGGAGGACGTGGTCCGGGACCTGTTCGACAAGGATGGCCGGATGGAAAACACGGACCAGCGTGCGGCTCGGATCGCACAAGAGTACGAGGGCGGGTTCGGAGGCTACTATTTCGACGACACCGACAAGAGCACGGTCTACGTCTACATGGTGGACCCCTCCGAAACCGAAGCCGCGGAGGGCGCGTTCCGTTCGTTCTACCGGGGCGGGCGCGAGCCCAACCGGATAATCCCGGTGCAGGGCGACTACCCGTTCGAAGTTCTGTTGAACTGGTTTCACGCCCTCGACACCGCGATGGTGCGGGACGACATTCACCCCACCACCGGGGCGGTGATGGAACGCTCCAACCGCATCTTCTTTGGACTGAAGGATATAGGGCAGGTCGAGGACGCCCACCGGATAATGGAGGACTTGGGCATCCCCAAAGAGGCCGTGATCTTCGAGGAAGTCCAGGGTGAATTGCTGGCCAACGGGGACAGCGTGAACGCGAAGTGGCGGCCCCTCGCCGGCGGCAGCCAGCACAAAATCAGGTTCGATAGCGCCTACTGCACCATCGGCTTCGTTACGGAGCGGAACAACGTCGACGGGTTGGTGGTGGCCTCCCATTGCACGAACACCGACCATGACATTGGGGGCATCGACGACGCGAACATCTACCAACCCAGCCGGCACGTCTTCCAGAACAACAAGGTCGCGGTGGAAGACATCGACCCGAACCTGCGGTCCATCAACCACTGGATGTGTCCGGCGAACTACGAGTGCCGGTATTCGGATGCAGCGTTTGCCGATATGGAGTCCGGGTTCAGCCTCGATCTGGGGCACGTGGCCCAACCCGAAGACATCGGCGAGACCGACGTATCCCCGGCTGGCACCACCTTTGAGATCACCTATGAGTCGTCCGGCGTCAGCGACGACGACGAGGTCTACTACATCGGCGCAACGACCGGGTGGCGGACCGGCGAAGTTCTCGACGGTTGCACCTACTACGATGTCAAGTACCGGGTCCGGATCATCTGCGTGGGTTGGGCCAGCATAGACGACGATGGCCCCAACCCGGCCAGCGGGGACTCCGGCGGGCCGGTCCTGGCTCCCGATAGCGGAGACGAAGTGGACCTGGTGGGCACGGTCTTCGCGCGGTCGGGCAGCCAGTTCTATTTCTCGAACATCGGCTACATCTATCTGGAGCTGGGAAGCTCGGCCACGTGGGATTCGTGCACATCGGGGTGTTGATACCTTATACCTTGGGCACATCGCCGGGTATGCCCAAGGTCGATAACTTGGTGACAGGTTCACCGCGCCGCAACTGGAGACCAGGGCAATCGCGTTTTAATTCGTAACGGCGGGTTTGCCAGGCTTTCTGGCGTTTTGATGCTCCAAAAATCCTTGACAAACGTTCCTGAAATGGGAATTGGACTGCATCAATGACCCACGATTCCCCGGTATCCCGAGATCCGTCTCAAAACTCCAGCAAATTTGAGTGTAGTATCAACAATGGGGATACCAATAATCCCCAAATTTTATAACGCGATTGCCCTGAACTGGAGACCCACATCTCAGCGCGGAGACAAATCATGGGCCGCTATTTTTCCGAACCAACCGCATTTCCTGGGCTAGATTAGCGGTGTTCATCCTTACCACCGCAACTTTTGTCGTGTTGGTTGCGGCGTGTTCATCGGAGCCTTCCAACGCTACGGGTCCCAACGACGCGGGGATGGTTCATGGCCTGCCTTTGGACGGGCCGGCAGAAGGTTACGATGTTGGCCAACGGGCTCCGGCCTTCACCCTGCGCCTGGCCAACGATTCCACCCTAACGTCTACCGAAATAATCGAGTCCGGCAGGCCCACTTTCCTGTTCTTCTGGGCCACGACTTGAGGGGTCTGCACCGCTGAGTTGCAGCGGCTCAAGACCATCTACCCCCAATACGCCGAGGACGTCGACTTCTACGCAGTCGGTGTTTTCCCCGGCGATGACATCGCCCCTTTCGTAGAATTCGCCAAGAATAGGGGCTACCCCTGGCCCGTGGCCATCCCTGAAGGCGAGCTTCTCGAAAGCCTGTACGTCACGATCCAATCCACCAAAATCGCCATCAACCGGGACGGACTCATCACCCACCGGGCCGGGATGGGCAAGGGCAGCCCGGAAATCTGGCACGAGGTGTTTGCCGATTTGGCCACCTCATCCTAGAGGGGGCTGGCCCACGGCAACCCTAGTACCGCGTCCGGCTAAAACCGATGTATAGATATGCCGAAGCTTGTTCAGTGCATGGGCGGTAGAGAATCTCCAGTCGTTAGTTGCCACAGACTTATTTCGTTCGGTTATTTATCAAAAATAGCCGGACGCGGTACTAGTCAGTGAACAGTTGGGAATATTATGACCACTGGCCAATCCGGCTACCACCGGAGCGCTTTTGCCCAAGGCCTGCTCGAACATATGCAAACCTGGCCCGGGTTTACCGGGAAACGTTCCCTTTATTGGGCCGATTGGACCGATGGGACATACGAAGACTATCGGGATTCGGCCATAGAAACAGCAAGGGCCGATTCGGTGACATTGCATGAATACGCTGGGCATATCCTCAGTTCCCAAGTGTTTGCTTTCAACCTTTTCCTGCCCTTTCGGTCAGGAAAACGGGAGAGGCTTTCCGAGCGTGTCAGCGAGTTGGTTGACGATGAGTTGACCATCGACAGAGTGGTTTTCGAATGGGTGCCCCCAGGTCACCTGCTTTGCGAAATTGACGGCGAATGGCCCGGTCCCGAGGAACCGGCGACGGCCGTAGACGTGGTCCTATGGGGCTGGCGGCCGAATGGCCGACGCGCAGCGATCCTAAACTAAAGCCAAGGTGAAATGTACATATCGCTAGACCGCACTGTCGGTCACCCCCAGTTGGGCATAAAAGTGATATGAGGTGCCGTGGAGTCCTTTAGTTCGTCTTCAAGACCCCCTAAATGCACATCCCACCTTGGCTTTGGTTTAGTAGAGGTAAAGCTGACCGAGGACAAGTTCACTCATTGCGGTGGGCGCAACAGTCGGGGAAACCGGCGAAAAGACGTATGCCGGTCCGCCAAGCTATTCTTTAACAATCCCCGGGACTGCTACCTCCGCAGGCCTGTCAGGAAAGAGCGGGACCGGCGGTATTGGGAGATATTCGGCCGCGACCACGGCAGCTTACGGGACGCCTTCCCCAATGCCAACCTCGTTGGGGAATGCCCCTTCGCCTACAATATGCAGCAGCCCATGCGCAACCTTGCCATCGCCCAAGGCTTGGTACAGGAAGACGTGGTGCAAAAAGCATGGTACGTTCTGTGCGCCCACGACCATAACGCGGAGATAGCTGGTCATTGGCAGGAATGGCAACACCTTTTGGGCGACACAGCCCCGGCCCCGTTCCTTCCAGCATCCGAAGTTATTGCCGCCGAAGAAAAAGACGGTCTAGCAGACTGGGCGAAATACATGCGGGCCCGATACCAACTTTAGAGGTTTCAATATGACAACGCCTCCCCCCGTTTACAACCGCGCCCCATCCCTGGATTTACAGGAGTTTCTGTCGTCGGGCGGATTTCTTGCTCCGTTGGTTGAACTCGCCGACAGGAACATCGGCGGCCACTATCATGACGTCCATTTCCGGACTAACGATGAGGTCCACGTTTACCGGGGACTTACCCGGTTGGTCACCGTGAATAAACCCTACAACGATGAAGTGCGCTTGACGGCCCATTCTACCTACCTAGCCCAACCATGCGCTCAGAGTTTCCTCCGCCGCTGGCACTTTGATGAGCTGGGTTTCGGCGAAGAACTTGACCGTTACTTGAGCGGCGTCAGCGTCTCGCCATCTTTCGTCCTCGGCGAAGGAAAAGTGCAGGAACAATGGGCTCGGGTCAATCTGCCCTGGATGCCCTTCGACCGCGAAGGGGCGCTGGTAGGCCCTCATGCAATGGGGAGGGACTTCCCCCAGGTCCAAGCGGCTTTGAACCAGTTGACCGACCTTTCCCAGCGCAACGGTTGGCCGTCTCCCAATGCTACGGGCACTTTCATCGACCAACTTGCAATAGACGCTGAGAGTAAACTCGTTCTGCTGGAACTCAAGGATGCGTCTAAGACCACCGCCGAAGTGTATTACTCCCCCTTCCAATTGCTGCAATATGTCTGGGAGTGGTACTCCGCGCTGGAAGCTGTGCGTGACGACCTGCAAGCGGTTATTAACACCAGGGGAGCGGTCGGGTTGACTCCTTCCGATGTTCCCTCGCTGACCGGAGGAATCAGGGCCGCCGTCGGTTTTGGTCCTGACCGGCGCACCCCCGAAGTCAAACGGCGATATGAAGAAGTGCTGAACATCGTCAACGGCCATCTCCCTCCCGGCGTTGGGCCAATCGAGACATGGGCGATTTCCGACATCGTACCAAGTTTGGTGAGTTAAACCGGAAATTCCCCGCGTCCTTAACGTCTGGTGACCTTGACCGTCCCCAACCCTGCCAATTGCCCCCTTCAACACCGTCATGTACAATCCACCCGCCGGACACCGCGCCCGCCGGACACCGCGCCGCCCGACAACATGGTGTCCGGGTTCGGGTTGAACCGGACCGTGGATCGGGCCGGACATGCCCCGGCTAGACCCAATATCCCGCAGATGAGGACGTTTCTATGCCGTTAATGACCGGGGGACAAGCACTGGCCAGGTCGCTTTACCTGGAGGGGGTCCGGGTGATATTCGGGTTGCCCGGCGTTCAGCTTTACCATGCCATAGATGCCCTGTACGACCAGCCGGAAATCCGCTTTATCACCACCCGCCACGAGCAGGCGACCACGTACATGGCTGACGGGTTTTCCCGCGCCGGGGGCGGCATCGGCGTCGCCATGATGGTGCCGGGGCCGGGTCTGCTTAACGCAACGTCGGGAATCTCCACCGCCTACTCGGCGTCATCGCCCATCCTGGTGGTCTCCGGGCAAATCGAACGCGACCTCATTGGCGCCGACCGGGGGATGCTGCATGAGGTCAACGACCAGTTGGACCTGCTCGGCCCCATCACCAAGCACGCCCGGCGCATCCTCGACCCGGCAGAAATCCCGGAGGCGGTCCACGAGAGCTTCTACTACCTGAAGACCGGACGTCCCCGCCCGGTCGAGATTGAGATTCCGCCGGAAACCCTGGCCCAGGAAGCCGACGTTGACTTGGTGGAGCCGGAGGCGCACCAGCGCCCGGCAGCGCCCGGTCCGGCAGTGCGGGAGGGTGCGCGAATCATGTCCGAAGCCGCCCGTCCCCTTATCTGGGCTGGCGGCGGTGTCATCGCTTCCGGGGCATCCGAGGCGCTGCGAAAAGTGGCGGAGCACTTGCAGGCGCCGGTCGTCACCACCGCCGAGGGCAAGGGAGCCATTTCCGACCGGCATCCCCTGGCCCTGGGATCCCTGCGCCTCCGCAACGACCCGGTGGCCAAGGAACCACCCAACTTCGACGTGATTCTGGCCGTCGGGACCCGCCTGGCCTTCCCCGCCTGGCTGGACGGCCAACGGGTGGTGCAGATTGACATTGATGGAGATGAGGCCGGCCGCAACTACGCCGACACTTTCAAGCTGGTCGGCGACGCTAGGGCTACCCTGGAAGGCCTGCATCGGGAACTGGCGTCACTGGCTCCTCCACGTCCGGACGCATCGGCAGAGACGGCCGAACTCCGTCAACGCCGGGCGCGGACCGCGCTGCGCCCGGAGCCGCAGGAGTCCCTGCTGGCAGCAGTGCGCTCGGCCATGCCCGACGACGGAATTCTGATCTCCGGCATGACCCAGATGGGCTACTACGCCCGGGGGTTTTACCCGGCTTACGAGCCGCAGACCTTCATCACCTCTTCCTACTCGGGTAACTTGGGGTACGCCTTCCCGGTGGCTTTGGGGGCCAAGGTAGCCCAACCGGAAAAGGCGGTGGTGGCCCTGTCCGGCGACGGCGGGTTCATGTTCAACTCGCAGGAGCTTTCCACTGCGGTGAAGTACGGCATCAACGCGGTGGTTGTGGTGTTCAACGACAACGCCTACGGCAACGTGCTGCGGGACCAGGTGAACCGTTTCGACTCTCGCACTCTTGGAGTTGACCTGCACAACCCCGATTTTATGAAGCTGGCGGATGCCTACGGCGCCCGGGGAATGAGGGCCGAGGGACCGGAAGGACTGGCCTCGGCCATCGAGGACGCCGTGGCCGGGAACCGCCCGACGTTGATCGAAGTGCCGGTAGGCATGATGCCCAGCCCCTTCGAGGGTTAAAGGCGACGGTAAAGGCAGGATGGGGAACTGGCTGGCATATCCTTCCGGACCTCAGGTAAACTATGCCTCCGGGTCCCGTCCGGCTCTTAACTACTGACGCGATACGTGATAATCTAAAGTTGTCTTGAAAACGATGAGAGCCAACGTTCCCGGACCTCATCATTATCAATCAAAAGGAGGAGCGGAATGACTCAGCAACAAGCACTAAAGGTTGGCGACCGAGTGACAATCAATGACCGGAGCAGGTACCGCGTCGGGGCCACCGCTACCGTCAAGTTTGTTTCCGGCAGCGAAGTTTGGGTCGTGTGCGATGACAGCCCTGTCGTGAGCCCCCCGCTGCATCGCTGGTTCCTGGACCCGGCCTAATTCCGGCCCGGCCGGTGGAATTTTCGTTCCACCGCTGTGTCAATCATAGTTTACCCGTGGTTGAAGGGGCGCCGGGAAATTCCCGGCGCTCCTTCTTGTCGAGGGCCGGCAGAAATCCCGGTTGAGCCACGAACCGGCACGCGGTTTACACCGTTCGGGTAAACCTACATAATGGATTGGGTAACAGTAGCAGGGGGCCAAGCCAATGATCAGGGAAGCCATTACCTCGGTATTTTCCGGGGAATCCTTGGGTATGGACGACGCCTCCGCCGTCATGCGCGAAATTATGGGGGGCGAGGCCACTCCCGCTCAGTTGGGGGCATTCCTGACCGCCCTGAGCATCAAAGGGGAAACGCCGGAGGAAATCGCCGGCATGGCCCTGGTGATGCGGGACAAAGCCCTTCCCGTTGATGTGCCCGGCCCGCTGCTGGACACCTGCGGCACTGGCGGCGACGGCAAGAACACCTTCAACATTTCCACCGCCGCGGCCTTCGTGGCGGCGGGCGCCGGAGTCAAGGTAGCCAAGCACGGCAACCGGGCGGCGTCGGGTTCCTGCGGCAGCGCCGACGTACTGGAAGCGCTCGGCGTAAAAATCGACCTTCACCCCGATGGCGTTGCCGAGTGCATCGAACAGGTCGGGCTGGGTTTTATGTTTGCCCAGGCGTTCCATCCCGCCATGCGCTACGCCGCGCCGGTCCGCCGGGAAATCGGTATCCGCACCGTCTTCAACATCCTGGGGCCGCTGACCAACCCGGCCCGCGCTCAAATGCAGCTCTTGGGGGTGGCCCAGGCCGCCCTGGGGGATAAAATGGCTCAGGTGTTGCGGCTGCTGGGCGTCCGACACGCCATCATCGTTCACGGCGCGGACGGTTTGGACGAACTCACCCTTTCCGCAGATACCTCCGGTTGGGAGGTCGTGGACGGGGAGATTCGGACATGGACCCTGTCCGTTAGCGAAACCGGCCTGCCTCCGGCCACCCTCAACGACATACGGGGCGGCGACAAGGAAGCCAATGCCGCCACCATGCGGGAAGTCTTCCAGGGAAAGACCGGCCCGGTGCGGGACGTGGTGCTGCTGAACAGCGGCGCGGCGCTGATGGCCGCCGACCGGGCCGACGGCATCGCCGAGGGCATTGCCCTAGCGGCGGAGGTCATAGACAGCGGCGTGGCCCTTGAGAAGGTGGACGCGTTGGTCGAACTGAGCCAAGCATTGGCCCCGGCCGAGACAGGAGGGCCATAACTATGACGACGCAGGGCGAAAAACTCCATAGGGTTGACGCCGCGAAAGTTACCGCGTGGCTTGACGAACATTGGAAGGGCAATCGGGTCTGCCCCATCTGCGGCGGTACCCATTGGGGGACCGGCGCGGAACTGGTGGAGGTAAGGAACTTTCGGGACGCGCACCGTTATATCGGGGATGAAGAAACGGCGTATCCCTTAATAGTGGTATTTTGCGAGACGTGCAGCTACACCATGCTTTTTAGCGCCATCAGAGCCGGCCTAGTGGAAATGGTGGACTGAGTCGAAATAGTAGACTGAGGTTTGGGAAACCTGCCCATTGAACTTGGGGAAATGCATTAAACACCACCCTCCGAGTACTATTTCCCCAGGAACGCACGGCGATACCAATATACTTGGATGATTGGAACGCACTGGTATGCCATGTTGAATT
Organism: Dehalococcoidia bacterium; assembly: GCA_965262735.1. Taxonomy (GTDB): domain Bacteria; phylum Chloroflexota; class Dehalococcoidia; order Lucifugimonadales; family UBA3495; genus CATOSK01. The sequence continues at coordinate 3,012,536 of CBDHFS010000002.1, forward strand.
GTGCAAGGTGTCATTGCAGCTCTGGTCCATTGCTTTCGCCGTGGGCGTCACGTCGGGGTTATCCATTCTACCCATTGGTTTCGCCAACCTGCCGTCCTGGGTATTGAGCGTTTATGTGGGTATCTGCTTGCTCGGGCTAGGGGTGGGAATCAGTTGCGTCATCGCCGAGCGGACCTTGGCGAAAACACAACACGCCCGAATTGACGACCTGACGGACCAAATGGCATGGATAAAGCAGACCTTCCCTGATCCAACAACCCCACAAAAGGAGTGAACGACTCAAAATGCCCAGCATTCTTGACAAGATTGTCGCGGAGAAGCGGCGGGAACTGGCCGTTCAGAAAGAAGCAGTGTCCGCAGCCGATTTGGAGGGGATGACCGCCGCCCAGCCCGAAACCCTGGATTTTGCGGGGGCGCTCTCCCAAGGAGGCGTGAGGCTCATCGCCGAGGTGAAGAAGGCATCGCCGTCGCGCGGGTTGCTGTGTCCCGATTTTGACCCGGTAGAGATTGCCCAGACCTACGTTGCCAACGGCGCGGCGGCCTTGTCCGTGCTCACCGACCCCAGGTTTCAGGGCGAATTGGAGCACATTGTCCACATCAAGCAGTCGGGGGCATCAGGCAGCGTTCCGGTGCTGCGCAAGGATTTCATCTTCGACCCTTATCAAGTATACGAAGCGCGGGCGGCAGGAGCCGATGCCCTGCTGCTGATTGTGGCGATTCTCGACCCGCACCAACTTGGGGAGTTGATGTCGCTGGCCGGCCAACTGGGGTTGGAATGCTTGGTGGAGGTACACGACCGGACGGAAGTCGAGATTGCCCTGGAATCCGGCGCGCGGGTGGTTGGGATAAACAACCGGGACCTCCGCACCTTCACCACCGACCTGGCCGTGACCGAAGGCCTGGCCCCGTCAATTCCCACCGACCGGGTAATCGTCAGCGAAAGCGGAATCAACTCCCCTGAACAGTTGAGTCGGCTGGAAGGGTTGGGTGTCGCCGCAGTCCTGGTTGGTGAAGCCCTGGTCACCGCCCCGGATATTGGCCGGAAGGTCCGCGAGTTGACCGGTTCGACCGCACCATTTCCCCAACGGACAGGCTAACGTACATTGGCCAGTTTCACGTCAAGGCGGTCAACCCTAACTAATGATGCGTCGGCCCGCGTGTTGCTGTGACGATGGTCAAGATTTGCGGCATCCGGCAGGCGGAACACGCGGCCATCGCCGCAGAAGCCGGCGCCGACTACGTGGGCTTGGTGTTCGTTCCCAGACAACGACGCCGGGTGTCCCTGGAGACGGCGCAAGCTATCGGCGCCGCCACGGCAGCCCGAGGCGCGGGCGCTCCCCGGCTGGTGGGGCTGTTCGCCGACCAGCCTTTGGAGGAAGTGGCCGCCACCGTCACCGCTGCCGGTTTGGACTTGGCGCAGCTGTGCGGCCAAGAGTCCATGGATTACTGCAACCGGCTGCAGGACGGAGCCGGGGTCGGGATTATCAAGGTCTTCCACGTACCTGGAGACGCGGCGGAAGATTCGCCGGAAACGGAAACGCCAGATTGGGCCGGCGAAGTCGAGACGTTCCGGGCGGCGGGGCACCTGATTACCCTGGACCGGATGGTGGACGGCCTCCAGGGTGGAACGGGCCAGACGTTTGATTGGAGCGTAGCGGAACGCCTCGCCCGGCAGGGCCAAGATTTCATTTTGGCCGGCGGCCTGACCCCCGCCAATGTGGCCCGGGCCGTCTCCACCGTCCGCCCGTGGGGAGTAGACGTTTCCAGCGGCGTGGAAACCGACGGGGTCAAGGACCCGGAGAAAATCCGGGCCTTTGTAAGAAATGCCAGGAATGCCAGTCCCGCATCTTAGGGTCCAACGAACAGGGCCCTAAGATGCGGGTTTTAACCGCAAGGGGGGTCGCAGCCAATGTCAACCAGTAATACCGGCACACTTCCAGACCTGCGAGGTCGATTTGGGGACTACGGAGGCAAATTTGTCCCGGAAACCCTGATGGCCGCGTTGGGCGAATTGGAAGAAGCGTACCGGGTTTTCCGAGACCAGCCTGGGTTTCAGGAAGAGTTGGACGGTCTGCTGCGACATTACGCCGGTCGGCCCACACCCTTGTACCACGCCGCCAACCTGACCCGACATAGCGGCGGCGCGAAAATTTACCTGAAGCGCGAGGACCTGGCCCACACCGGGGCGCACAAAATCAACAACGCCCTGGGACAAGCGCTGTTGGCCCGGCAGATGGGCAAGCAACGGGTCATCGCCGAGACCGGGGCCGGGCAGCACGGCGTGGCCACCGCCACGGTCTGCGCCATGCTGGGAATGCAGTGCATCGTTTACATGGGATCGGAAGACATCCGGCGCCAGTCCCTGAACGTCTTTCGGATGAGGTTGTTGGGGACTGAAGTCATCGCCGTTGAGTCGGGTACGCGCACCCTCAAGGACGCCATCAACGAGGCGCTGCGGGACTGGGTTACCAACGTTGAGAACACCCACTACCTCATCGGCAGCGTGGTCGGCCCGCATCCCTACCCCATGTTGGTCCGGGATTTTCAGTCGGTCATCGGGCGGGAGGCACGGCAGCAGCACCTTGAAGCCGAGTCCGTCCTGCCGGACTATGTGGTCGCCTGCGTCGGCGGCGGCAGCAACGCCATCGGCATCTTCCACGAGTTTATCGAGGATGACGGTGTGCGGTTGGTGGGCGTGGAGGCCGGCGGTCATGGCGTCGCCGGAGGGGAACACTCCGCCACCCTTTCGGCGGGACGACCCGGAGTACTGCACGGCTCCATGTCCTACCTGCTGCAAGACTCCAACGGTCAGGTGGTGGGGACACACAGCATCTCCGCCGGGCTGGACTACCCGGGAGTTGGGCCAGAGCACAGCTACCTGAAGGACATCGGGCGCGCGGACTACCTGGCGGTCACCGACGAGCAGGCGTTGGAAGGATTCCACCTGCTGTCCCGCGCTGAAGGCATTATCCCTGCCCTGGAGTCGGCCCACGCCATCTACCACGCCTGCGAGTTGGCCAAGAGCCTGCCCCAGGAGCAGACCATACTGGTTTGCCTCAGCGGGCGCGGCGACAAAGACGTGCCAACAGTAGCCGAGGCCGCGGGGATCGAGGTTTAGGGGGCTGGGTTAACGGGGAGAGGTTAGGTTGCCCTGGCTGATATTACCGTCAGCCCTTCTTGGGCAAAGTCCGAGTCGGAAGTAAATATAGTTGACCGAGTTTTTTCGGCGCTTACTACCACCGACCAATCCACCAAACTTAACCGGCTGCCGCCCCTGGCCATCATACGTTTCCAGATTTGCTCATGGGCGCTCTGGTAAATCCAAAGTATCTCCCAAACGCCCTGGATCGAGTCAATAAACGCTTTGAGGGATTCGAATCCCAATCGTCGTTGGATTAACGCCGAGGATTCTACGAGGACGTAAGAAGTGGTATAAAGTTGGTCGCCGCGCTCCAGAAGTTCGGTGTAGACCTCTTTGGATTGGTCGTGAAACCGATCGTCGGGTGAAACGAAAGCATAGATGGCCGAGGTGTCCACCGGAACGTTCCTAACCATTCTGGAAGGCGTCCATCAGATAATAATCGTGGTTCTCAGCCACGTCGGAAGCGGTGTCTTTCCCGATTCCGACGATAGATAAAGCCCTCTGACGCAGGCGCCATTGGTTGGGGTCCATAGTGACCTTCAACAGTTCGAATTCCCAGGTGAGGTGCAAGTCCACTCCCCTGACCACCGGTACGGTGCGGCTAGACTCCCCTTCTTTTATGACTGCCTCCACGGGCTTCCCCGTTTTCCTCGGCTGAATCCCAGTGGCTTTACGCACCAATCGCAAGAGTCCCTGCCGGGGCAGATACTCCGGAGTGAAATCATCGACCAGCAGATTTGCGCCGTGTTCCAGTCCCTGAACCGCTTCCGCTACGGTGATGGACTTGAACCGCCGCAAGATATTTTCCAAGGCTTCCTTATGGAAATCGCGCTCCCGCTGCGTCAGCACGAAGGGGCTGCTGTTCCCCCGCAGGTTTGGCGCCGGGGATAACAACTTGTCCAGCAAATCAGACACTTCGGGTAATGTCGTTCTCAGACGCTCCGGGGCAGTTTGATGAACTTCTACCACTTTTTGGGCCAACGCTTCTTTATCTTTATTGGACAGTTTTCTGATGAAAACCATATAAATAAACTCCTTTTGCCGGTTACAGAGATAGGTCAATAGGCTGGGAGAACTCTTGAACGACCTTCTCAAGCCAGCCAAATAGGTTGCAACTACTGAAGGGGACCACCTTTGCAGCCATGCAAGCCCCCAGCAGTTGATAGGGATTTACCGTAGACCAATTATACACTCGCAACCCGGTTGGCCTCTGCCAATGCCGTTGTTATAATGGCCCAGGCTTGACAAGACATTTTAGATAAGACATCCCCGAGGAGATGCTGAACATGAACTTGGGACTGACCGATAAGGTAGCCGTCGTTACCGGCGGCAGCGAAGGCATTGGCAAGTTCGCCGCTATGCGCATGGCCGAAGAGGGCGCCAGGGTCATCATCGTGGCCCGCCGCCAGGAGGTTCTGGACCAGGCGGCCCAGGACATCCGCACCGCCACCGAAGGGGTGGTTGTACCCCTTTCCGCCGACGTTATGGACCCCGAGACCCCGGGGCGCGTCGTCAGCACCGCCCTGGACCAGTTCGGCCGGGTTGACATCCTGGTCAACAACGCCGGAATCTCCATGGCCAAACCATTCGAGGAAGTCACCGACGAGGACTGGGAAGTGGACTTCGACCTGAAGGTCTGGGGAGCGGTACGTCTGATGCGGGCCTGCATCCCCGAAATGCGCAAGGTAGGCGGCGGCCGCATCATCAACGTCACCAACCTGGGCGGGCGCACCCCCGGGCCTTCCTCGATGCCTACCTCCATTTCCCGCGCCGCCGGCATCGCAATCACCAAGGGTATGTCCAAGGACCTGGCCAAGGACAACATCCTGGTCAACACGGTTTGCATCGGCACCATCAAGAGCGGCCAGCACGAGCGGCGGTACGACCGGCTGAAGGAATCCAACCCCGGCCTGACCATGGACGAGTTTTACCAGCAGACCGCCCAGGCCCGCGGCATTCCTCTAGGCCGGGTGGCAGAGACCCACGAGGCGGGCGACGTCATTACCTTCCTGGCCTCCAACATGGCAAGCTACCTTACCGGGGTCGCCATCAACATAGACGGCGGCACTTCGGCGGTGGTATAACCCGCCTGCCTCCGCCAAAAACCGCCGGAACCCACAATCACAGGAGAACCTTCATAGGAGAACCTTTCGTGACTCAGTCGTACTTCCAGGAATTTCAGCCCCCGCCGCGGATTTTGCTGGGGCCCGGTCCCAGCAGCGTCCATCCCCGCGTCCTCCAGGCCATGTCCCTGCCGGTGCTGGGACACCTGGACCCCCTATTCTTCCAGGTGATGGACGACGTTTGCGAGATGCTGCGGCTGGTATTCCGTACTTCCAACTATATGACGGTTCCCCTGTCATCCACGGGCACCGGCGCGATGGAAGCGGCCTGCGCCAACGTGCTGGAGCCCGGAGACACGGCCATCGTATGCCGCAACGGGTATTTCGGCGACCGCCTGGCCGACATCGCCTCCCGGTGCGGGGCCGAGACCGTCATTCTCGACAGCCCCTGGGGTCAGCCGGTGGACGTTGACGCACTGCGGGATGAATTGCGCAGGCACACGCGGGTCAAGATGGTTGGCGTCGTCCATGCCGAGACATCCACCGGGGTGTTGACCGACCTGAGGAACATAATTGACCTGGCCCACGAGCACGACGCCCTGGTGGTGGTTGATGCCGTTACATCCCTGGGCAGCCACGACGTGCAGATGGACGCCTGGGACATAGACGTTTGCTACAGCGCCAGTCAAAAGTGCCTGGGGTCGCCGCCGGGACTGGCTCCCATCAGCATGGGTCCGCGGGCTATGGAGGTGGTCAACACCCGTAAAACTCCGGTGCAGAGCTTCTACTTCAACCTGAAAGACCTGGAGAGTTACTGGTCCCAGACCCGGGCCTACCACCACACCACGCCCATCTCGATGACCTACGCACTGCGTGAGTCGCTGCGCATGATGATGGAAGAGGGCATCGAAAACCGCATCGCCCGCCACGCACGGGTGGCGGCAGCTTTGCGGGCCGGACTCCAGGCCCTGGGCTTGGAGTTGGCGGCCAACCCCCAACACCGGCTCAACCCCTTGACCAGCGTTTCCGTACCCGACGGCATTGAAGATGCGGTGGTGCGCCGGCAGCTGTTGGCCGAGTACGCCATCGAGATTGGCGGAGGCTTGGGACAGTTCGCGGGAAGGGTGTGGCGCATCGGTCTCATGGGCGACGGGGCCAGGGAATCCAACGTATTCTCCCTGCTTTCGGCCCTGGAAACCATCTTGTCCCGCATGGACTACGAAGTGGCTTTCGGGGCCAGCCTGTCGGCGGCGCAGCGGGCGCTGGTGGAAGCCCCATAACTTCTTGAGGGGGCGATTCCTGACACCCATACTGGTTTCGACAGAAGGCGTTGATGACTATTGAAGAGCTTACAGATGCTCGCATCGAATTTGAGCGAGCAAACCATTCTGACGAAGACCTGGAATTGGAACCAGTTACTTCTGAGGAAGAAGACTACCAAAGCGCTCCGGCCGAATATACGATAGGCGCCTATCCAGCCGACTTCACTCTTGAAGTGTTGCATCAGAAATGGAATGCCGGCGAAATCAAGATACCCGAGTTTCAACGCGCTTTCGTGTGGAAACAAGTGCAAGCGAGCAAGCTGATTGAGTCGTTTCTGGTTGGATTACCCGTTCCACCCGTATACCTCTATACCGAAAGGGAGTCTCAAATCTCTCTTGTCGTGGACGGGCAGCAGCGTCTCAAGAGCATCTTTTATTTTTTTGACGGGTATTTTGGAAACGAAGTCCACGGAAGGAACCCAGTTTTTCGTCTTGTGGGACTAAGCCCGGATAGCCGCTTTTTGGGAAAGAGCTACGAGGACCTGATGGAACCTGACCAGAGGCGATTTAAGGGCGCCGTGCTCCGTTCGTTTACCGTGCAACAGCTTGACCCTGCCGACGATACCAGCATTTATCACATCTTCGAGCGCCTGAACACGGGAGGAACACTCCTAGCTAATCAAGAGATCCGCAACTGTGTTTATCACGGCTCGCTAGTATTACAACGACGGTTTATCTGGCAGGGTGATTTTCGTGACCAATTTGAGCCTGGCAATGTACTGCTATGAAGCTACCGCGATAGCTCGCTCGTAGCCGAATATGAAGGGTCAGACATCAAATTTGGCAATCCGTCGTTGTAATACTAGTAGAATACTTGGAAGAGCTAAATGACTTCCCCGCGTGGCGGGACATCTTGGGAAAGCCGTCTCATGACACTCGGAAGAAAGACGTTGAGTTGCTAATTCGTTTCTTGGCCATGAGAGACCTTTCCGGTTACCAAAAACCGATGAAGGATTTTTTATCCAGGTTTATGAGAAAGAATAAGAACGCATCGGGGGAGTCGCTAGGGAATACGGGAAGGATTTTCCGGGACACTTGCACGCAATTGACCGCGGCTCTGGGCAAGAAGCCTTTCCATATTCGCTCCGGCTTAAATCAGGCTGTCGCCGACGCGATCATGGTCGCCTTTTCAAACCATCTCGTCTCCGTGCCGCCGGACATCAAAGAACGATACCAACGACTCCTTGAGGACGAAACATTCGACGGGAACACCAAGTACGGCACAACCGATGTTAACACCATTCGGGAACGGTTTTCCGCCGCTGAATCCATATTATTCGGATAGCGGGACTTCCCATGCAGTTCGCTCGTATTGACGAAGCGTTGGAAGTGTGCGAGAACCATCTTAATTCCACAGGTTCTTCCGGGACAATAATAGAGCGTTTAATGTCGGACTCTTTGTTGGTCATTATCTACGCAGAGTTCGAGCAGACTGTCGAGAAAATCGTCCAGGAAAAATACGAGGCTATCCAAGATGAGTCTTTGAGGACATTTATTAAATCGTTTTCGGGCAGAGACTCTCGTGGCGTCCTGCCTCGTGGTATCAAATCGTCGGAACTGGCAGACTTCTTGGCCAAATTTGGGGACGCATACAAGTCCGAGTTCAGGGATAAACTCTATCTCAACCAAAGACGAGAGACGTTTTATAACAATCTGATCACGAACCGCCACGATACCGCACATTCAAGCGGTTCAAACGCTACATTCATGGACATAAATGATTTTTACCAGGAAGGGCACTTGGTTCTCGATTTCTTTCGTGAAACGCTTCTGGAAGTAGATACCAGTGGGGAATCAACCGCGAGTTGAGTCGAGAACCTTCGAATTGTTTGTCCCGCATGGACTACGAAGTGGCTTTCGGGGCCAGCCTGTCGGCGGCGCAGCGGGCGCTGGTGGAAGCCGGCTAGGTTATCCACCCCCATCTTCGGACAAGGCGTTGGGGGCTTGCTGTGCCCTGCGCCGGTTTGACCCCTACAAGGGGAGCCGGGAATTTCCCAATCGAGCGGCGGGTGATGACATATTTCATTGACGACAAACTGGTCATCGCCGTGGCCTCCAGCGCTCTGTTCGACCTTTCCGAGTCGGACCGGGTGTTCCGTGAAGATGGGGTGGAAGCCTACCGGGACCACCAACTGGAACGGGAAGATGAAGTTCTGCTGCCGGGAGCGGCCTTTGCCCTGGTAAAGCGGCTGTTGTCGCTCAATGGCCCCGATGCAGGAGAGCGGCCCGTCGAGGTCATTCTCCTGTCCCGCAATGACCCTGGCACCGGAATGAGGGTCTTCAACTCCGTTGACCACTATGGGCTGGATGTGTCCCGCGCTGCCTTCCTCAGCGGCGGAGACCCGTTCAAGTACCTGGACGCTTTCAACGCGGCGCTGTTCTTGTCGGCCAACCCCGATGATGTCCTGGATGCAGTCCGGTGGGGAGTACCGGCTGGCCGGGTGTTTCCCACCGCCTTTGTTGACGACGATTCCGAACATGAGCTACGTATCGCCTTCGATTTTGACGGGGTTATCGCCGATGACTCCGCCGATTCAGTACACCGGGAGCAGGGGTTGGCAGAGTTTGAGGCATCCGAACTGGCCCACGCCCTCGAACCTCTCCGGGAAGGGCCGTTGCACCGTTTCTTCACCGGAATCGCCCAGCTCCAGGCCCGTGAACTGGATCGAAGCCTGGGGGACAATACCTTCCGCCCTAGGCTGAGAATTGCCATTGTTACGGCCCGCCGCGCGCCGGCGCACCGGCGGGTGGTGACCAGTCTACGGAAATGGGGTTTGGCCGTGGATGAGACCTTCTTCCTGGGCGGCATTGACAAGTCCCGGGTGCTCCGGATCTTCAAGCCCCATATCTTCTTTGATGACCGGCTGGACGCAGTTCAGCAGGTTTCGGGGATTGTTCCGTCGGCCCACGTTCCCTTCGGTATCGCCAACCACAATGGGGGCTTGGCTGACGCGGGCTGATAGACGCCCGGCATGGTCCCCTGGGAGACATCGGTCCGTCACCTGCGGTTTGCATCCTGCTGACACAGGCTGCCTTGGGCGCGGCTGCCGGCGCCATAGAAATGTATTTGCGGAGGCGCCATGTCTGAACCAACCTCGGAACAATGGCTGGAACTGCACCAAGCCTTCAGGGACTACTGCCAGGCCGCCCCTTGGGTGCGGATGGACGACACCGACCTCGTGGCCATCGAGCATCCTTCGGCAGAGTACAACGGCTACTGCGTTGTCCTCGGCATGGGAGGGATCGAGTTTGGGTTGGCCGTTTACATCGGCGACGAGGGGCTGGCCGGTTACCTTGACGCAGTGAGCGGAGATTTGGACTCCGAAACCCCGGAAATACTGGACACGATGAACGCCCTTTCGGCCCAACTCGGGGACCGTGAGCACCTGAGCAAAGCGGACCGGGACGTCATCCGCAGCCTGGGTCTCCGCTACCGTGGCCGGGGCCGGTGGCCCGTGTTCCGCAGAGCCAAACCGGGCTTTGCTCCCTGGCGGTTGTCTGGGGACGAGGCAGGGTTCCTGACGATGGCGCTGCGGAACATTACCGATGTATCGGCCAGAATCGAGAGCGGGGGGTTAGACCTCTATGGCGACGAAGATTACAGCCGGATACTGACCCGAACCCTCAACAACGGCGCTTGGCAGGACCGATGGGACACCTTTGTCATGCCTACTGCTCCGCCCGTCCCTGACTTCCCCGACCCGGAACGCCTCCGGCGGTTGGCCGACTCCAAACCTAAATCCGGCAACACCTGGGAGTTCGGCTATCTCTACATCTACGCGCCGGTGCAAGAGGAGAAAGGCCAACGCCCCTTCTTTCCGCTGGCAGCTTTTATTTGTGGCCAAGATTCCAGATTTTCGCTGCCGGAACAATTCTTTGGGCCCAGCCCAACATTTACCGACCGTCAGGAAATGTTGGTCAAGCTGCTGGAGCGTTTGCCGGCTGTGCCTTCCGAAATCGTGGTCAACAAGGCCCCCACGGCGCGAGTTATTGAGCCGGTGACATCGCCCCTGGGCATCCAAGTTTCGGTGGGCGACACCTTCACTCTTTACGAAATTAGGGGAATGATGAACGAGTTGAAGTGGTGATAACCTGGCTCGAGCCCTGGTCTGACGGCGTAGTGGACCCGGTTGACGGCCTACTCGTGTCTCTCTTCGGCCCGGTAGGCTTGGTCCAACAGGTCAACCACGTGGACGACCGGCGTCCCGTCTCCCCGCGCCCGCAGCCCGGTCTCAATCTGCATCATGCAGCCGGGGTTGGCGGTAACCACCATCTGCGCGCCGGCGGCCGTCACGTTGCGCAGCTTGGTTTCCAGGATTTGCCCGGCCAGGGACGGCTGCACCAAGGAGTAGAACCCCGCCGAACCGCAGCACATGGCGGACTGCTCCATTTCCACCAACTCCACCCCGGGGATGCACGTCAGAATGGCGCGCGGGGCCTGGGTTATCCGCTGGGCATGGGCCAGGTGGCAAGGGTCCTGGTAGGTCACCCGGCGTTCCACGCTGGCCCGGGGTGGCTCCAGGGGCAACGCAGCCAGAAACTCGGTGATGTCCTCGGTCAATTCGCTGAACCGGCGGGCTTTGTCGGCATACTCCGGGTCATCTTTCAGGAGTTCGTGGTACTCCTTCATCGAGGAGCCGCAGCCGGCGGACGCGGTGATGATGCGGTCAACGCCGGCAGCCAGAAACGCGTCAATGTTCCTGCGGGCCAGCCGGCGGCCCAACTCCAGGTCGCCGGCGTGCAGGGTCAACGCACCGCAACAGCCTTGAGCCGCGGGGACCGCCACGTCGCAGCCGTTGCGGGTCAACACCCGCACCGCGGCCTCCATTGTGCCGCCCTGCATCAGCGGCATCACACACCCCGACAGTAGGCCAACGGTCATCCGGCGGTCTCCCACCGCGCGCTGTATCAGGGGCGTGGGTTTGAAGAAACGGGTCCCCATGACCGGCAACTGCCGCTCCATCGTCCGCAGCGAGACCGGCAGCAGCCGCAACGCCCCGGTGTTCCTGGCCAACGCCTGAATCCCCCAACGCTGGTAAGCCCGAAGCAGGTATCCGCCCCAACGCAAGCGTCGGGAATGGGGCAGCGCGGCCCGCAGGAACCACCGGCTGACCCGTTTCAGTTCCACCCCCTGTTTGTTCTGGGCCAACACCTGGCCGCGGGAGTATTCCATAATGCGCCCGTAGGGGACGCCGGATGGACACACCGCCTCGCAGGCCCGGCATTGCAGGCACATTTCCCAGTGAGACACCACGCGTTCGCTGATTCCCAAACGGCCTTCGTGGACCGCTTTCATCAGGGCGATGCGGCCCCGGGGCGACTCGGTCTCGACGCCCAACTGGATGTAGGTGGGGCAGGCGCTGAGGCACAGGCCGCAGTGAACGCAGCGATAAAGGTCGGCCTCCGCCGGGGCATCTCTGCCCTGGAACCCCGGTTCATCGTTTAATCTGGGGACGCTCAACCCGGGCACAAGCGTTGGTTCGGACATCAGATTTTCCCCATGGCCCGCCCCGGGTTCAGGGTGCCCAAGGGGTCGAAGTTCTGCTTGATGCGCCGCATAATCTCCACTTCGTTGGGCGAGTCGCCCCAAACGTCTATTTGCCGTTTCACCGCCAGCGGGCAATGCTCGGCCACCGCCGATCCGCCCAGCGACCGCGTCATTGCCCGAAGTTGCTGGATGGTTCTCACCGCGGCGGGCTCGTCAACGATAGTATCATCCCACCACAGCAGGCGCGCCGTGCCAAACCCCGGGTCCGCCACCACGCCCGGGGGCGCGATCAGCCCCATCTCCTTTAGCTGGGCCAGCGCCGTGGCCGTTTTGGCCGGCGGAAGGTCCAGTTTAACGCCCAACCAGGGACGGGAGTCCTCAGTCCAACCGAAATCGGTGTGTTGCCGCAGGAGGCCGGCTCCGTCTGCCGGTTCAAGCCGCTCCAGGCCAACGACTCCCCGTTCTTGCAGCAGTTGGGACGACTGTTGCAGAATCCTCTGCACCGCCCGCTGACGCCCGGAAGCGTAGCCGATGACCACCGCACCGTCCGAAGCCATACGGGCAACGGCGCCGGAAATATGAGGGGAAGCCAGACGCCTGGCAGACAGGGCGTTGACGACGTGGACTCCCTGGGGTGCAAATGCCACCTGCAACAGTTCATCCGCCGCGGCGGTCGCAGCTTCCAGCGTGTCGAACCCGGCGACGACGGCCCCGGAGGCGGCAGGGATGGTAGCCAGCTTGAAGGTTGCCTCGACGATGACCCCCAGGGTTCCCAGGGAGCCGGCGTAGAGCTTGTTCAGGTCGTACCCGGTTACGTTTTTGACCACCCGGCCGCCGGCCTTGGTTTCCACCCCGTCGGGCCCAACGACACTAATTCCAATCAGCGAGTCCCGAGGCAGCCCGTAGCTGCGGCGCAACGGTCCGCTGGCATTGACGGAAAGTAGTCCGCCGATAGTGGCGCGGGAGGACAGCGGGGCCTCCAACGCGGCCATCTTGCCTCCCTGGGCCAACTGCCGCTGGAATTCGTCCAGCGTCATGCCCGCTTCCACGGTAGCGGTCAGGTCGGCGGGTTGGTAGTCCATCAGACGGTTGAACCGGCTCAGGTCCAGTGTTATATCCAGGCCCGACGCGGCATTGCCCAACTGCGCCTGCGTCCCGCCCCCGCGGGGCATAACCGCCAAACTCTTTTCATTGGCCCACTTCAGCACTGCGGAGACGGCTTCCCGGCTTTCGGGTTGGGCGACCGCCACGGGGACCAGCCCGTCAACGGCGTACTCCGCCGCTTGTTCCGAAGATACCAAACGGTCCGGGCCCAAAATGTCTAACAGGGCGGGCGGCAGAGAAATGGCCATCAACGGTCCGGCGGAGCTAAATGTACATCCCCGGCGCGGCGTGGTGCGCGCCGGTGGGATGGGCTATGCCGTCGGGGAAGATTTTACCGGGATTGAGCCGGTTCCCGGGCGCGAAGGCATTGCGGGCAGCCTTCATCCGCTCCATGTCGGCGTCGCTGTACACTAGGGGCATGAACTCCTTCTTTTCCAAACCGATGCCGTGTTCGCCGCTAAGCGTTCCGCCTTCGGCAACGCAATACTCCATCAACTCCTGCGCCGCCTGAGCCACCCGCTCGTTCACCCCCGGCTCACGCTCATCGAACAACATGCAGGGGTGCAGGTTGCCGTCACCAGCGTGGAATACGTTGGCAATGGTGAGGCGGTACTTCTCGCTGATTTCCGCCACCCGGCGCAGCACGCGGGCCAGGCGAGTCCGGGGAACCACGCCGTCTACCAGGTAATAGTTCGGGGCAATGGCGCCAAAGGCTCCGAAAGCGGTCTTGCGGCCCACCCAAAGCTTTTCCCGGTCCTGCGGGTCCTGCGCCACCCGGACCTCAGTGGCCCCGGTGTCCCACAACGCCGACTCCACCTCACTGGTCACGTCCTCCACTTCCTCGGTCAGGCCTTCCAGTTCCACCAGCAGCACCGCGCCGGCGTCGTCCGGGTAGCCGGCATCGGTCACGCTCTGGACGGCCTTGATGCTGAGGGCATCGATCATCTCCAGAGCCGCGGGGACGATGCCGTGGCCGATGACCGCGGAGACGGCGGTGCAGGCCGAGTCAATGTCCGGGAAGATGCCGAGGAAAGTCTTGACCGCCTCGGGCACGGGCAGCAGCCGGACGACAATCCTGGTGGCGATGCCAAAGGTTCCTTCGGACCCGACGAACACGCCCCGCAGGTCATACCCCGGGGTTTCCCGGGACAAACCGCCCAGATTAACGATCGTGCCGTCTTCCAGGACGACCTCCATTGCGAGGACGTGGTTGGTGGTGGTGCCGTAGGCCAGGCAGTGGGGACCGCCAGCGTTTTCCGCGATGTTTCCGCCCAGGCTGCAAGCGCGTTGGCTGGACGGGTCGGGGGCGTAGCGCAGGCCAAACTTCCGGGCGTAGGTGTCCAAGTCCAGGTTGATTACGCCGGGCTCGATGGTGGCGGTGCGATTCTCGGTGTCCACGTCCAGGATGTGGTTCATCTTGGTAAAGGCAACCTGGATGCCCCCTTCCGGGGCAATGGCGCCGCCGCTCAGGCCCGTCCCCGACCCGCGCCCCACCACCGGCACCCCCTCGGCGTAAGCCAGCGCCAGCACCCGGCTGACCTCTTCAACGCTGGTGGGAAAAACGACGGCGCGGGGAATGGAGCGGTCAACGGAGCCGTCGTACTCGTAGACCAGCAGGTCTTCCGGGTGCGAGATAACGTCATTCTCCCCGACGATGGCCTGGAGTTTTGAGAAGAAGTTCTGGTTGGTCACATTCAATCGTCCACCCTAGCCTAACCGAATCGGCAAATGCGGTCGCCTCGGGAGTCGTTGTTTGAGGGATGATAGACCAAAGAGCCAGCCCAAGCAAGGAACAGTGGGTGGACCGCAGGGCGATTGCAAAGTCCCTTTAATCGTTCGTCCTGAGGCTCTCGAAGGACGCCCTCGTTGACTTGCCCTCGTCGGACCGGCTCAATATCCACGGACTCAAAAGACTTTGCAATCGTCCTGATCCTTGCCTGCGGGAACGCTTCCTTACGAAACCGCCCCTCCCGCCGGTAACAGTTCAGACTTGGTGAGATGAATTGGTTTCAGCCAAGGCTTTCATACAACTGCCACTTTTTCAGGGGGTTTGGGGGATGAATCCCCCAACGTAACCCAACCCCCATATTCCGCCACCAGCCACTCCGATCCCCTCAACCCTGAACAGTTACTCCCGCCGCTCGCAGTTTGATGCTCAAACACCCGGCCTGTATACTGTTTCGTGGTCTGGCCCCGGGGCGCCGGGGACGCGGTTTACAGGAGTGACACGACATGGAATTTAACATTGCCGTGCTGGGCGGCGACGGCATTGGCCCCGAAGTCACCGCCGAGGCGGTCAACGTACTGCGTTCCGTGGAGCAGGCTTTCGGCCACGGCTTCGACCTTCGGTACGGCGACGTTGGCGGCATTTCTATTGACCGGCACGGCACTCCTCTCCTGGACGAAGTGCGCGAACTAGCCGGAGAAGCCGACACGGTCCTCTTCGGCGCGGTGGGCGGCCCCAAGTGGGACGACCCCACTGCCGCAATGCGGCCAGAAGACGCCCTGCTGGCGTTGCGGGCGCAACTCGGCGTCTTCGCCAACATCCGACCCGTCCGAATCTACCCCAACCTGGTTGAATCCAGCGTACTCAAGCCGGAGGTGCTGGAGGGTGTCGACATGGTGGTCGTCCGGGAGTTGACCGGCGGTCTGTATTACGGGGAACCCAAGGGGCGGACCGAGACTGCCGAGGGATGGACCAGCGTAGACACAATGTTCTACACCGAGGGCGAAATCGAGCGCATCCTGCGGGTGGGGTTTGCCCTGGCCCAGGGGCGCCGCAAAAAGCTGGCATCCATTGACAAGGCCAACGTCCTGGAGTGTTCCCGGCTGTGGCGGCAAGTGGCCACCCGCTTGGCGCCGGAGTACCCGGACGTAGAGTTGGAGCACATTCTGGTTGACGCCTGCGCCATGCAGTTGGTACAGCGTCCCAGCCGGTTCGACGTGATTGTGGCCGAAAACACCTTTGGCGATATTCTCACCGACGAGGCCGCGGTGCTGGCGGCGTCTATGGGCCTGCTCCCCTCGGCCAGCCTGTCCGACGTGCCCGTCTCAGGGCGCAGGACGGCGGGCTTTTACGAGCCGATTCACGGCACGGCCCCCGACATCGCCGGGCAGGGCATCGCCAACCCGGTGGGGTCAATTTTGAGCGCCGCCCTCATGCTTCGCTACTCGCTGGGCCTGACTGAGGAAGCCGCCGCCATCGAGCGGGCGGTTGAGACGGTCCTGAACCAAGGCTGCGCCACGCCGGACATAGCCACCCAGGGGGCGCAGCGGGTTTCCACCGTGGAAATGGGCCGCCGGATAGCCGAGGCTGTCGGTTAATCGTCCGCGCTCAGATATTCGTGTCGCGGACATCTTGGTTTAGGGAGCAGCTATGTTCAACTTGTTGGGAGGAGCCGGGCTGACCGCTGCGGTCCTGGTTTTCCTGGGCAGCGCGGTCGCGGTCATCTTCCTGGGTGTACAACTGGCCAAGTATGGCGACGCGCTGGCGACCCTGACAGGTTGGGGGCGGCTCTTCGTAGGAAGCATCCTGGTTGCCTTGGCGACATCCCTGCCGGAGTTGTCCAACAACATCACGGCGGTGCGCATAGACAACCCACAACTGGCGCTGGGCAACGTCGTAGGCGCCAACATGATAAATATGTTCACCCTGGCAATGGTGGCCTTGGTGTTCGGCGGGCGGCGGTTCTTGCAGCAGGTCGCGCCGGAGCAAGGATACCTCATCGTGCTGGCCGCCGTACTGACCGGGCTGGCCGTACTGTTCGCCGGAATCAAGAACGACATCAATGTCTGGCAGATTGGTCTGTCATCCATAATCCTGCTCATCGTGTACGTAATCGGGATGTGGATTGTGTACCAGCGGCGTCCGGCGGAGTCCGGGGAAGGGGAGGAACAAGACCCCGGAACGACAATGGCCAAGGCCTGGACAATGTTTGGCCTGGTGTCCTTGGGGGTCATCATCGCCGGGGTATTTCTGGCCCAGAGCGTTGACCGGGTGGCCGACCTGACCGGCATTTCCTCGGGCGTCCTGGGAATCCTGGCGGTGTCCATCGTGACCACCATGCCCGAAGCGTCGGCCACTGTCGCGGCGGCCCGCATGGGGGCGGCGGACCTGGGAATTGCCGGGCTGTACGGGAGCTGCGTCTTCAACGTGACCATCCTGTCCTTCGCCGACCCGTTCTACCGCAAAGGCATTATCCTGAACAACCCCGAACCAGAGCATTTCGTAGCGGGCATCATCGCCGTGGCATTAATCATGCTAGGTGGGGTGATGCTCTGGGGACGCCACCGTTTCCCCCAACCGTTGACTGTCCTGGGGCTGGCGATAATGGCCGGCATCTACATCGCCGGAGCTGTCTGGGTTGGACTGCTGGGCGCCCCGGATGCCCCAATGGCGTCGCTCAAGAGTTTGCTGCCCCTGCTGCCGTCGTAAATATCCGCCGTCTCCCCGTTCGTCCCAACCCGCCGGCCTCCGAGACCATCGGTGCTGGCGGGTTGAATTCGGTTCTACACCTCCGCCCCACCGAAGCGGGCAATCTCGACAAACCCATTCTCGTCGTCTGACCAATCGAACAACGCCGCTTCGACCACGCGCTGCCCGTCGATTCCCACCACCAACTGCTGCACCGGATAGGCCGGCCCATCGCCCCACGGGCTGGCGGCGACGCTGCGGTCGGTCTCCGAAAGGTAGGCCATGCCATTGGGGTGGGAGTGGTAGATAATGCGGGCCGGTTCTTCCCCGTCTAAACTGCCGTTCAACTCCAGCAGGTCGGCGGGAGTGAAGACGTAAGCAGTCTCAGCGGTGCGCTCCGGCTTGGACGGGTGTCCGCCCGACGTCTGGTCGTTGACGCAGGGCCGCACCGACGACACCTCGCCCTCATTCCTGGGACCGGATAACCACCCGCAGCATTCGGCGGGGAATGAGGCCCGGGCCTGCCGATAGACTTCTCCAAGGATGTGGGGCGGGATTTCCAAGGGAGTAGGCTGGTTGGTCATTGAGCTGCTCCTGCGGCAAGTTTCAGGCGACGGGGCTTGCGAAATTCTCGGGACGGGCCGAAGCGAGGGACGCCGGGGCAGACCTGTTTGGAAAGGATTGGGACGACCGGGCCGGGGTGTTGCCGTCATGAATCCAACCGTCCGGGAGGTTTCGTAAACCCGGATATAAGCCGATCGCGACATTGGGCGAGGTTCCGGGCGGCGGGAAATTGGTTTCGATGTTTGGCTCGGATGTTTGGCTCGGATGTAACGAGGTGACAGAAGTGGCGGCGGATTTTGGAATTGCCCTCGCGGCAAAGAGCTTGATGACGGGGGAGGACGCTTGGCAGCGGTTCAACCTGAAGTCCTGCGCCCGGTGCCGGGGCGACCTGTACCTGGAATTAGAGGACCACATCGTCTTTGCCAAGTGCTTGCAGTGCAGCCGGAATTTTGAGGTCGGGTCAGGTTCGGAGTTGTGGGCGTTTTTGCAGGGAAGGTTGACCGGCCAAACCGCCGCCTAGCATCCCATTCGTGTCCTCGGCTTTTCGCCAGTGCAACCCCGCCGGCTTTCCGGGTTGGCGTTAGCCTTTTAGATACTCAAAATACTGGCGCACCGCTTCTTCCTGCTCCCGGGTCTGAATAGAACGCGGGCGGAGTTGGCGCACGTAGTTGATGGCCTCTTGGGGCTGGTACCCCACCTTGACGAAGTAGCAGGCCAAAATCGTTCCGGTCCGTCCCAACCCGGCGGCGCAGGTAACCACCACCGGGTGCTCCCAAGTCTCCATTTCTTCTTCTACAAACGTGACGATGCGGTGGATTTGCTCCATGGACGGGGCGGTGAAGTCGCGCACCGGCTCGTACATTTCCACCATTTGCCACGGCTCGGTGGAGATGGTGTTCTCCTCCATGCGGACGACCGCCTGGATGTCCTGCAATTTCAAGAACGTGATGTCGCGGTGGTTGGTGGGGCCCTGGGCTCCGGCCAACGACCCTTCCAGAATCCAACTGAAGTTCATATAGGCCACGTGTCAAACTCCATGCGTGTGGTTGAACACCGGCCTCCGACGTTTCGCGTGGCCGCCGACGGCGGAAAAGCGCGGCGAACGGTCGGGGGGCATCCCCATTATACGTTGGTATCCCCCCGGTGGCTATCATGGGCCCGGTGCCGTAACAGTTCAGACTTGGTGAGATGAATTGGTTTCAGCCAACTGCCGCTTTTTTCAGGGGGTTTGGGGGATGAATCCCCCAACGTAACCCAACCCCCCATATTCCGCCATCAGCCACTCCGCTCCCCTCAACTCTGAACAGTTACCCGGTGCCGGGAAGTGTCTTTTGATTCTCTGAAATTGCCGTGGATTCCGTTGGCGGTGAGATTTTCAGCAAGCGCTGGGAGAACGAGTCAACAAGGAAGTCCTTCGAGATCCCAGCCCGAACGGCCCCTTGACTGGCTCACCCGGCCGGACGACACCCGTCAGTGGTCACCAGAGGGCCTCAACGCTTGCCGATGTGGTCTTCCAGCCGACGACGGGCTTCTTCCGGCAGCATGGCTTCAACCGCCAACAATTTCTGCCGGGAGCCGTGGCCCCGCACGATGGTCACCCGGCTGGCCGGAACTCCAAGAAAATGGGATAGCAGGGCAACCACGGCCCGGTTGGCCCGGCCTTCCTGTGGCGGCGCGGCAATCCGGATTCGCAGCGTATCCCCGGCAAACCCCGTCAGCTCGTCCCGCCGGGCATTGGGCTGGACCCGGACCCGTATCATCGCCCTGGCCGTGACGGGGCCGTCGGCCCTGGCGCGCTCGGTCATCCTGCAAGCTCCACGCATTTATACCGGGTCCGGTCTGGTATATTGGAAACGGTCAAGGCGGGTGGCATCCGCAATCCTGCCAAGGGTCAAGCATCGGAGGTCTTCGTTGGAGTATAGCAACATTCAGCTGGAGATAGAAAATCAGGTCGCCACGCTCAGGCTCAACCGTCCCGACGCGTTGAATGCGCTCAGCCTGGCGCTGTTGGAGGACTTCTCTAACGCCGTCACGGGTATCGCCGGAGATCATTCGGTGAAAGCCCTGGTAGTCCGGGGCGCAGGGCGGGCTTTCTGCGCAGGGGCGGACCTGCTGGAGTTCGACGCCGCCTTTGATGACCCGGCCCGCTTTAATCCCTACGTCGAGCTGCTGAACCGCTGCTTTTTGCAACTGGAAGACCTGCCGATCCCGGTTTTGGCCGTGGTCCAGGGTTTTGCCCTGGCCGGCGGGCTGGAGTTGGCGATGGCCTGCGACATGATCATCGCCGCCGAAGACGCCCGGTTGGGAGACCAGCACGCCAACTTTGGGCTAATGCCCGGCGGCGGGTCCACCCAACGCCTGCCCCGGCGAGTGGGCATGCAGCGGGCGATGGAGCTTTTGACCACCGGACGGTGGCTGTCGGGCCGGGAAGCGGCGGAGTGGGGACTGGCCCTGCGTTCTGCGCCCGCCGACAAGTTGGACGAGGAGTTGGAGAGCATACTGACCCTGCTGCGGCCCAAGAGCCGAACCGGGCTGGGCTGGATAAAGTCTGTAACTCAGCGGGGAAGGGACTTGCCCCTGCGGGACGGGGTGGCGCTGGAAGGCTCAGCGTTTGTCCAGTATTTCACCACGTCGCCCCATCCGCGACAGGGAATCGCGGCATTCAAGGAAAAACGCCAGCCGGAGTTTTAGACACCGCTCGTCCGGGCCCGGCCGGGCAGACGGCGCGGCCAACCTTGACCCTAGCGAGGGCAAATAGTATGGTTGACTCAGGGTTGGCGGGCACCGCACCCGAATAAGCCCGGGCCCGGATAGACCCAAAAGGCCCGGGACTACCGGAACGGGACAGGCGTATTTACTGTGAAGATTAAAGACCTGCTGAAAATCAAACGCACCATCTCCTGCGAGTTTTTCCCGCCGAGGGACGCAGAAGGTATCCCCAACGTCCTGCGCGCCATTCAGCGGGTCAAGACCTACAATCCGGACTTCGTTTCCGTCACCTACGGAGCGGGCGGATCTACGCGGGCGTTCACCGAGGAAATCACGCTCCGGGTCAAGGAGGAAGCCGACCTGGAGGTGATGGCCCACTTGACCTGCGTCGGCCAGACCTCCGACGAGATTCACGGCGTCCTGGAACGACTGGACCAAGCGGGGATTGAAAACGTCATCGCCCTGCGCGGCGACCCGCCCCGGGGCGAGTCCGGCTTTGTCCCCGTCGAAGGCGGTTTCGATCACGCCACCGACCTCATCCGGCACATCCGGCAGCACTTTCCCTTCGGCGTGGCCGGGGCCTGCTACCCGGAGGGCCACGTCGAGTCCGCAGACATGGAATCGGACTTGGATTACGTAAAGCGGAAGGTGGACGAGGGCGCCGAATTCCTGGTGACGCAGTTGTTCTACGATAACCGTTACTTCTTCGATTTCATGGATCGGGCGGCCAAGGCCGGCATTGACGTGCCGGTGGTTGCCGGCGTGCTGCCCATTCTCAGCGCGGCGCAAATTCGCCGCTTCACCGCCCTCTGCGGCGCCAAGATTCCCGAGGCTCTGGACTTGCAGCTTGACCAGTTCTACGACGACGACAACGCCGTCCGGGAGCTTGGCATCGAGTACGCCACCGAGCAGGTCCGGGAGCTTTGGGACAGCGGGGTTCCGGGCGTTCATTTCTACGTGCTGAACCGCAGCTATGCCGTGTCCAAAATTCTGAGCAATTTGGGCATCACCGGCCACACAGGAGAAGACTGAGCAACCGTCTCGAAAGCCCGCTCCGGGCAGGGGCCGCCGGTTGCATTGGCCCTTTCCCGCATCCTCGGAGGGCAGTATCCGCGGTCCTTGAAGGACTTCCGTACCCGACTTTTTGTCCTGATATTCACGAGGGACTTCCTGAACCCCATGCTTTCGTGACTGTCCAGGGTTGAGGGGAGGGGAGTGGCCGATGGCGGAATATGGGGGTCGGGTTACGTTGGGGGATTCATCCCCCAAACCCCCTGGAAAAAATTGGCAGTTGCCTGAAAACCTTGGCTGAAACCAATTTACCTCACCAACTCTGGACAGTTACATGCTTTCTACCGGCGTTGACATCATCGAAATTGCCCGGGTTGGACAGGTGCTGACCCGGTACGGGAGCCGGTTCCAACAGCGCGTCTTCACCGCTGGAGAAATCGCGTACTGCCGGGGGCGCGCCCCCAACCTGGCCGCCCGGTTTGCCGCTAAAGAAGCCACCATGAAAGCCCTGGGCACCGGCGTCCGGGGCGTCGCCTGGAAGGACATCGAGGTCGTTCGCGCCAGCAGCGGGGCGCCCGGGATTGTGCTGCACGGCCGGGCCAAAGTCCGGGCGGAAAGGCTGGGCATACAAGAAATCGCGCTGAGCCTGTCCCATTCCAGGGAGTACGCCGTGGCGTTTGTCGTCGCCCAGCAGGAAAGTGCTTCGAGTCCCTGAGGACGACCGGGGCCAAGAAGCCATTGACGAACCGATCAAACGGCGGGATTTCCTTGTTCCCCCAACGACCGCCTTTCCCCAATGACCGCCGAAAGGGTTACCCCGTGAAAATCGTTACTGCTGCTGAAATGGCGCTGGTGGAGCAGGCCGCCCAAAGCCGGGGCATCAGCGTTGACACGCTCATGGAAAACGCTGGCCTCGCCGTGGCCCAAAGCGCGCGGAAGCTCCTCGGCACGGTGGCCGGGGCCAACATCCTGGCGCTGGTGGGGCCTGGCAACAACGGGGCCGACGGGCTGGTAGCGGCCCGGCATCTGCGTCGTTGGGGGGCCGAAGTTACCGCCTGCGTCGTAACCCGGCGCCCCAACCCTGACCCCAAGATGGATGTTGCGCGGCAGTACGGCGTTAATGCCTTCTGCGCCGACGACGAAGACGGCCTCATGCGCTTGGAAGGTCTGCTGCACCGCAGCCGGCTGGTGATCGACGCGGTGCTGGGCACCGGGCGGTCCCGTCCCATTGAAGGAGTCGCCGCGGCGGTCCTGGAACGGGTCATTTCGCGGCGGAATGCGGCCCATTCGCCGGCAGCGGCGGCGGTGTTGGCCTTGGACCTGCCCACCGGGGTTGACGCCGACACCGGAGCCGCCGACCCGGCGGGGGTGACCGCCGACGTGACGGTGGCCCTGGGACATCCGAAGGTGGGCCTGCTGACCTTCCCCGGGGCGGCGCGAGTGGGCCGGTTGGAAGTTGCCGGCATCGGTCTGCCGCCGGGAATGCCCGAGACCGATGCCATATCCCTGGAGCTGCTGACCGCCGGTTGGGTCAGCCGGAATTTGCCCGCCCGCCCCGCCGATGCCCACAAGGGGACCTTCGGCCACGCGTTGATTGTCGCCGGCTCCCGCAACTACGTGGGGGCGGCCTGCCTGGCCGCGCAAACTGCCCTGCGGGTGGGGGCCGGGCTGGTAACGCTGGCGACGCCGGAAAGCGTCTATCCCATAGCCGCGTCGAAGCTGACCGAGGTTATCCATCAACCCCTGCCCGAGGACGGGGACGGCCGGGTGCACCCCGATGCTGCCGGTGTCATTGCGCCGCTGCTGGGCAGATTCGACTCCCTGGCCGTTGGCTCCGGGATGGGGCGGTCGGAAGGCACCGCCCGGTTCATGGACGCGCTGCTGA
Organism: Dehalococcoidia bacterium; assembly: GCA_965262735.1. Taxonomy (GTDB): domain Bacteria; phylum Chloroflexota; class Dehalococcoidia; order Lucifugimonadales; family UBA3495; genus CATOSK01. Next base: position 3,036,238 of record CBDHFS010000002.1, read on the forward strand.
CCGAGTTGGGCCGCCTGGACCTTCCCGAGCAGCTGCCAGTGGTGGTGGACGCCGACGGACTGAACAACCTGTCGGATCTGGGCCAATGGTGGCGCCGACTGCCCGGCCCGGCGGTGGTAACGCCGCATCCCGGCGAAATGGCCACCCTTACCAGGTCTTCAATACCGGAGGTGCAACGGGACCGGATCGCCACGGCCCGGCGCTGGGCCGCGGAATGGGGGGTCAGCGTGACGCTCAAGGGAGCGGGAACGGTCATCGCACACCCTGGCGGGTTGGCGCAGGTGTCCCCCTTCTCCAACCCGGGGCTAGCATCAGGAGGCACCGGCGACGTGCTTACGGGAGTCATCGCCGGCCTGATGGCGCAGGGGTTGGAACCGGGGTTGGCCGCCGCCTGCGGGGTGTTTCTGCACGGGCAGGCCGGGGCAGACGTGGCGGCACGGAGGGGCGACGCCGGGACTATCGCGTCCGATTTGCTCGACGTTTTCCCGGAGACGCTGCGCCGGTTAAAATGCGTGGGTTAAAAGAGGCAAGCAACGCCGCCGCGTAGTCCTTGCTTTGCCCCCGGTCAACCTCTCAATTACTCCAAAAACCGTCTTTTCCTTAATTGTTGCCCCAACGGGTTATGTTATATGATTTCCGGGTATATCCAGCCACTTTCCCGGTTCCTGGCCTGCCGCCGCATAGCAACTGACATCCCACCGCCGGATGGCATCGAGCGGTTTGAGGGTTTCGGAAGAGACGGAAGGTTGAATGGACCGCAATAACTGGCGCAGCCGTGGACGCTCAAGGGGGGTCTGATGTCCCTGGAAACATTTGTCGAGTCGCTGTCCGACCCGCAGGTGGAGGTCCCGCCCAGCGGCTTTATCGAACTTTCCGACCTTTCACCGTCGGAGTTGGGCGCATTTGCCAGGGCATGGTTTGCCATTCCGGTGGAACGGCAGCAGTGGATTATCACGACGATGGTTGAATTAGCCGAGGACAATCCCGAACTGGACTTCTGCGCCGTTTTCCAAATGTGCCTCAAAGACCAGGATGAGTCGGTGCTGGAAAAATCCATCGAAGGCTTGTGGGAGTACGAAGACCGGTCGGTCATCCCTGGCCTGCTCAACATCATGCGCTCCGAACGCGGCGAGCGGGTGCGCTCGGCGGCAGCGGCCTCCCTCGGCAAGTTTTCGCTGCTAATGCAGGAAGGCAAGCTCCTGCAGAAGGACGCCGATTTGGTGCTGGACAACCTGATGGCGGTGCTCGAGGACGATGACGAACCCCTGGAGGTGCGGCGGCGCAGCCTGGAGTCGGTGGCCCCCTTCAACACCGAAGACATCGGGGGGTTCATCCGCTGGGCTTACGAAAGCGTCGACCTGAAGTTGAAGTGCAGCTCGATTTTCGCGATGGGGCGCACCGGGGAAACGTCATGGTTGCCGCTGCTGCTGGATGAGTTGGACGACCGGGAACCATCGGTCCGCTACGAGAGCGCCACCGCCTGCGGGGAGTTGGGAGACGAGGAAATCGTACCCCACCTGATAGCCCTGCTGCAGGACGACGACTATCAAGTCCAAATCGCCGGGCTGACGGCGCTGGGCAAGATTGGCGGTTCCCTGGCCCGCCGGGCGTTGCTCCAGTGCATCAAAGAAGGGGACGCCGCGCTGGAAGACGCCGCCCGGTCCGCCCTGGAAGACGTGGAGTTTCTGGAGGACCCGGTGGCGTTCTCATCAGAGATTTAGGGTAAGTCCTTCGAAGGCCTCAGGAAGGACGGATTGAATTGCCGCACAAATTAGACAAGCGGTCTTGTGAGATAGTTTCTTAGTTGTTGACCGAGTTGTTGACCGACGCCCAAGCCCAAATGTTGTCGTCATCCCGGACCGGCCACCTGGCCACCGCCGACGTTAATGGCGTTCCCCACGTCATCCCCGTCTGCTTCGCCTGGGACGGGCAAGCTCTTTACTCGCCCTTGGACCAGAAGCCCAAGCGGTCGGCCCTGCGCCGGTTGAAACGGGTCCGCAACATCCTGGCCAACCCCAACGTCGCCCTGGTGTCAGACCATTACGAAGAGGACTGGCAGCAGCTTTGGTACATCCTCATCACCGCCACGGCGGAATTGGTGGAAGCGGGGCCCGAACAAGCCGCGGCGATTGCGCTGCTCCGCGAGAAGTACGATCAATACCGGGACATGGACATTGACGGCAACCCGGTCATCAAGATTACCCCCACCGGGGTGGTGTCATGGGGCGGCGGCGGGTGAGGAAAATCGCCGCGTTCCTTCCCAACCGCAACCGGCAGGGTATAATGGGCAATGTTCCGGGGAGCCGCCGGGCAAAGTTGGGGCAAGCAGTTTGGGTTGCCCCCGGGCGCGGGCGATGAATTTTAGCGAGGTTGTGCAATGGACGGAATTACCGCGATAGCCAATGTGCTGAAACTGGAAGGGGTGGACTGGATTGGCTGTATGCCGTCGAGTCCGCTGATTGAGGCGGCGGCAATCGCCGGAATCCGGCCCATTGTGGTGCGGCAAGAGCGGACCGGCGTCCACATGGCCGACGGGTTTTCCCGGGTCAACAACGGCCGCAAGACCGGCATATTTTTGATGCAGGCCGGGCCGGGCGCGGAAAACGCCTTCGGCGGAGTGGCCCAGGCCTATGCCGACTCGGTGCCGATTATGCTGCTTCCGTCCGGGGCGGCCCGGCGCCGCTCGGCCACGGACCCGGTGTTCAACCCCACCCGCAGCTTCGAGAGCATTACCAAGTGGTCGGCGCAGGTTAACTTTGCCGACCGGGTGCCGGAGTTGATGCGCCGCGCCTTCACCAACCTGCGGTCCGGCAAGCCCGGCCCGGTGTTGCTGGAGCTTCCCGGCGACCTGAGCACCGAGGAAATCGGCGAAGAGGACTTCGACTACGAGCCGCCGGGCTTCTTGCGAACCGCCGGCGACCCGGAGGCGGTGGCCCGCGCCGCCCGCGCCCTGCTGTCAGCCCGGTGTCCGGTGATTATGGCAGGCCAGGGCGTTTTGTACGCCGGGGCCACCGACGAGCTAATCCAGGTGGCCGAGTTTCTCCAGGCGCCGGTGATGACCACGCTGGAAGGCAAGAGCGCCTTCCCCGAGAACCATCCCCTATCTCTGGGCATCGGCGGCTCCAGCGCCACCGGAGCGGTGCATCAATTCCTGACCAGCGCCGACCTGCTGTTCGCAATTGGCGCGAGCCTGACCAAGACCAACTTCACCGTTCCCATCCCGCCGGGCAAAGTCATCATCCACGCCACCAACTCCGACGGCGACATCAACAAGGACTACAAGAGCCAGCATCCGGTGGTGGGTGACGCCAAGCTGGTGCTGAGCCAGTTTTTGCAGGAATTGAAAGTGCAGGCAGGGGCTGAAGGACGCCCGGCCGACCCGGCCCTGGCCGCCGAAATACTTTCGGCCAATCAGGCTTGGCTGGCCCGGTGGATGCCCAAGCTGACGTCCGACGAGACGCCCATCAGCCCCTACCGGGTGGTGTGGGATGTGATGCACGCCGTGGACCTGGACAACACCATCGTCACCCACGAGTCGGGCAGCTCACGCGAGCAGGTATCGCCCTTCTGGGAGTCCCGCGCGCCCCGCAGCTTCATCGGCTGGGGCAAGTCCACGCAACTGGGATACAGCCTGGGCCTGGCGATGGGCGCCAAGATGGCCGCCCCCGACAAGCAGGTAATCAACTTCATGGGCGACGCCGCTTTCGGCATGGTCGGCATGGACGTGGAAACTGCGGTCCGGGAGAACATACCCATCACCACAATTTTGATGAACAACTTCACCATGGGCATCTACCCGGACAGCCGGATGCCCACCGCCGTCGCGCGGTACAACACCAAGCAGCTTTCGGGAAACTTCTCGGAAGTCGCCGCCGCCCTGGGCGCATACAGCGAGCGCATCACCGACCCCAACGAGATTCAGGCGGCAGTCCACCGCGCGCAGGAAGCCAACCGCGACGGACGCCCGGCCCTGCTAGAGTTCATCACCCGGGAAGACAACGACTTCTCCAAGTTCCAGTTCGTTTAGGGACTTCCTCGAATAGGAACCTTCTCGAACATCCGCCCGTTAGCTCAATGAGCCAACGGGCGGATGTCTTGGGTGAACTCGGGATGGGCCGGGCCTAATCAAGCGCCCTGGGCCGCGACCGACGGCCTTCTGACCGACGCCACCAGCAGCGACGCCCCCACCGCCACGCAGGCCAATCCGACGAAAGCTGCCTGGTAACTGCCCGTGGCGTCGTAGACTATTCCGGACGCCAGCGGCCCCGTGGCAAACCCGGAAACCTGGGCAGCCCGGCTTACCCCGTAAATCGCTCCCAAGGCCCCCCGTCCGTAGTAACCGGCCCACATTATCGGGGTCAGGGCATTGATTCCTGAAGAGGAAAGTCCCAGCAAAACAGCGAACAGGTAGGTCTCAAACAAGTTGTCGGCGACTACCATGATGCTCAGCGCGACGGCCCCAACCAGGTAAAGCCCGAACATTAACCAGCGAGGGGAAGCGCGGTCGGCGGCCGCGCCCGCCAGCAGAGACCCCACCGCCCCCGAAGCGGCCATGACGCTGATGGCGGCCACCGCAATCTTTGTATCCACCCCCTGCTCGGTCAGGTGGGGCACCAGGTGAAGCCCGGCCCCGGCCGTCGCGCTGCTGACCAGGAACAGAGAAACCAGCACCGTCCAAAAGGCGGGCGTCCTGGAAACTTCTTTCAACGTCAACGACCGCTCTTCCCGGGACGAGCCGGACTGTCCGGGTCGCATCTCGCCGGAGGCGGCTCCCGTCGGGTCCCCGTCCACCGCCAGACCTATATCCTCGGGTTGGCGGCGCACCAGCAAGGCAGAAGGAACGACTCCCACCAGGAACATCACCCCCGCCAGCCCTATCCAGGCGGTGCGCCAGCCCCACTGGGATACGACCAACTGGGTCAGCGGCGCCAGAAGGATGACTCCCGCCGTCCCAGCGAAGAACACCAGCCCGATTACCCGCCCCCGGTACCGCAGGAACCACTTTCCCGCAGTGACGGAAGTCCCTATCTTCACGCCCCCCTGGTCGGCGATCCTGGACGCGGTAAAGGCCAGGTAGAACCCCAGCAGGGTTTGGACCTGGGATAAGTAGATGCAGGCTGCTGCGATGACCGACCCGCTGACCACCAGAATTACCCTGGAACCATGCCGGTCCACCAGTCGCCCGATAAAGGGGGCCAACCCGGCGCCCAGGATCGCCCCCACGCTGGTGGCGCCGGCAATCTCGGTACGGGTCCAACCAAACTCCTGGGTCATCGGCCCGACAAAAATGGTAAGGATTGAAATTGCGGAAGCGGCGTTGGCAAATTCCATGCTTCCTGCCGCCAAGGCGACCACCCAACCATAGTAAAGGGACTTGGGCCGTAACGTCATGCTTAGGCTTCCTCACTCCGCCGCCGGGGGACATCCAGTCAACCACCAATCAATTGAGGCACTTGGGGCAGTATACTAATTAACCGCCTCAAAGTGTGAGGCGCCCGGGAAGTCCTTCGAAAACCTCAGCAGAACGGATTGTAAGCAGAACGGATCGAAGGTCCTCAGCACGAACGGGTGGACTGGGAGTCCATCGAGAGCCTGGGGACGAACGTTTGAAGAGGCATTGCAATCGTTCTGCCTTGCTGACAGTTGCCGGTTGCGCCGGCGGTGTTGGATGGTCAAGAATAGACCCGCTTGACCAGCACAATTCCGCAGCGTAGAGGACGACGATGGTTATTTCCGTTTTGCCTGAGACCGAGACTTGGTCTGACCCGGCATCCCTAGCGGTTCAGGGTGAAGATGCCGAGCCGGATCCCAGCCGGACCGCGGGCGTCACCGGGGTCGATTCCGACGGCAGGTATCAGCCGATGATTCGGGATATGCCCCAGGGGGAACGTCCTCGGGAACGGCTGCGGGATTACGGCTCCCGCTACTTGAGCAACGCCGAGCTTATCGCAATCCTGCTGCGGACGGGCATCAAGGGAGAGAACGTGCTGGCCATGTCCAGCCGGTTGTTGACCCGCTTCCGTGGGCTGGACGGGTTGGGCCGCAGCACGTTCGCCGAGCTTTGCGCCGAGCGGGGCCTGAGCGAGGCCAAGGCTTGCCAACTTATGGCGGCGCTGGAGTTGGGACGCCGGTTTATTTCGATGGCCCCGGAAGACCGGGCGGTGATACATTCTCCCCAGGACGTGGCCAACCTGCTCCAGGGGGAGATGGCCCCACTGGAGCAGGAACACCTGAAGGTGCTGCTGTTAAACACCAAGAACCAGGTGTTGAACGTGCCGGAAATTTACGTGGGCAACGTCAACAGCTCCGTGGTGCGGCCGGCGGAGGTCTTCCGGCCGGCGGTGCGGGACAACGCGCCGTCCATCATCGTCGTCCACAACCATCCGTCGGGAGACCCCACCCCCAGCCCGGAGGACGTCAACATCACCCGGGAGTTGGTGTCGGCGGGCAAGTTGCTGAGCATAGACTTGCTGGACCATGTGGTCATCGGCAGCGGTGGGCGCCACGTAAGCATGAACGAACGCCGGCTGGGATTCAGCTAACGCCGCTCCGGGTTCCCCAACCCAACGCACACCACCAGAGGGAGGAACGCCCATGTCTTACTTCAAGGACTCCAAAGACCGGACCGCCCTGGACCTGGCGCCGGGGGCCCGCACCCAAACCTTTTGGGGCGACAATATGCTGCTGTCCCTGGTTTCCATTGACGCCAATTCCACGGTCCCCCGGCACACCCACCCCCACGAGCAGGCGGGCATGGTCATCGAAGGGGAACTGGAAATGGGCATCGGCGACGAGGTGAAAACGCTCCAGCCGGGAGATATGTACATCATCCCCGGAGGGGTGGAGCACTACGCCAAGACCGGCGACGCCCCGGCCAAGGCCTTGGACGTTTTCAGCCCGGTCCGCGCCGAGTTTATGTACTGATCCGGCGGCGGACTTTGCCCCCGAGCCGGGACAACGGGCCAGCTCCACCGGCCCACGCCACAGACAGGCCAGGATAACCCCGGTTAGCCGGCCTCCTGGAGACATTGCTCCAGCAGGTTGAAAGCCTCGCGGGCGAACACCCACATGTTGCCTTCCCGGTCTCCGGTGCCGGTCTCGACGGTTATGGACCGTTCCACCGGCCCCGACACGGCGATGCAGGCATGCCCGGCAGAGTCGCCGTAGCGGTTCCCGGTGGGGCCGCTGGCGCCGGTTTCGCTCAACGCCCAGGTGGTGCCCAGAGCTTCCCGAACGGTGCGGGCATTGAGCAGGGCATACTCCTCGGTGCTGGCCCGAATGTCGGCCATTGCCTCGTCGGGGACGTGAAGCAGCCCCTTCTGCCCGGTGCGGGTGTATACCACCGCCCCACCGACGTAGTAGGCCGACGCTCCCGGAATGGACACCAGGCACGCCGACAGCAGGCCGCCGCAGGAAGATTCGGACACTGCCACGGTTTGTTGTTTTTCCTTGAGCGCGGCCCCTACCGACGCCGCGGTGTCTTGAAGTTCAGGCATGGTGCCTCCTTATGGTTTGGGTTGATTGGTTAAGTTGCTTCCAATTGGCCTGGAGGTTCCGTATCTGGCCGCGTCTTGGACCGGGGCGGTTGCGTTTTCTTCCACCACATCGGTGAGGCGTCAGGGTTCTACCGTCCCTTGAAGTTGGGCCGCCGCTTTTCCAGGAACGCCTGCACCGCTTCTTTGTGGTCCTCGGTCTGGCGGGCGTGGTCTTGGGCAACCCGGGCCAGGTCCAGGTGTTCGGCCAAGCCGCCATCCATGGCCTGGTGTACCAGGTACTTGATCAGCGAATAGGATTGGGTGGGTCCTTGGGCCAGCCGTTCCGCCAAATTCCGGGCCTCGGTCAGCAGGTCGTCATCCGGGTAGACCTTGCTGGCCAGTCCCAGCCGGAAAGCCTCGCTGCCGTCAATACGGTCGCCGGTGTACTGGAGCAGCAGCGTGTTGCTCAACCCGATAAGACGGGGCAACTGCCAGCAACTCCCGTCGGCGGGAATCAGTCCCCGCAGCACAAAAGCCTCGGAAAACTGGGCGCTTTCCCCGGCAATGCGTATATCGCAGGCCAGGGCCAAGCCCATGCCCACCCCTACGGCATGGCCGTTTACCGCGGCAATGGAGGGCTTTTGCAGTTGGTGGATGCGGTATACGACCTGGGGCGCGTCGTAGCGGGAGACCTGGGTATGCTGGGCAAACCGCGCCTCCATGCGTCCCCAGGGCAGGGAGTCCGGCTCTTGGGTTTGGGCTTCCCGGTCCTGAATGCGCTGGTTGAAACCCCGCACGTTTGCGCCGGAGCAAAACGACGGCTCGGTCCCGGTCAGGAGCACCACCCGCTCTTCGGGATCTGCCTCAAAACGGTCCAGCCGGTCCACGATTTCCCGGGCCATATCAGGCCCCAGGGCATTGCGCGTTGGCGGGTCGTGCATCGTAATGGTCAACACGCCCCCATCAACGCGGGTCTTGATAAACTCCTCAGCCATCGTCCCACCCCTGCTTTGCCCCCATCGAATTCGACGTGGGCAGGATTCCCCCGCATTCTACCCAACCGGGACGCCCGCTGTCATTGCCGGGGGACCCGGTGTAACTGTCCAGACTTGGTGAGGTAAATTGGTTTCGGCCAACTGCCACTTTTTCCAGGGGGTTTGGGGGATGATCCCCCAACGTAACCCAACCCCCATATTCCGCCATCAGCCACTCCGCCCCCCTCAAGCCTGAACAATTACGACCCGGTAATCATCCTGGGGAGAAAGCAGGCAGTAGCATCTTCCGGGCGGCGGTTCTATAATCTCATCAGACACTCCGTTGGCTCTTGTCGGCGGCTTCTCACCACAACACAGGAGGCACCGAAAATGCAGCAAGGTACAATTACAGCTTTGCACATTGCCCGGGTCAAGGGCACCCCGTCGGACCCGGTTGACCAGGCGCGGGCGTTGTCCGGTCAGGGACTGGAAGGCGACCGCAGTTGCAGCGTGGACAACACCCGACAGGTTTTGGTCATGGACCAGGAAACTCTGGAGCGGCTGGACGTCCGGCCCGGCCAGGTCAAGGAAAACATTACCACCGTGGGGCTGGACCTGGTCAACGCGCAGCCCGGGCAGGTGCTTTTCGTCGGCGACGACGTAACGCTGGAGTTCGTCGGGCCGTGCGTGGCCTGCGGCAAGATGAACGACATCCGCCCCGGACTACTGGACGAGATTCAGGGCCAGAGGGGAATGCTGGCGGTGGTCATCAACGGCGGCGAGTTCAAGGTCGGCGACACGGTGCGGCTGGAGCCGTAGGTGTTCGACTTGGGCGGTTGAGGGAGTCCATCCGACAATAAAACACTGTTTGAAGATACGATTCCTATACCGCCGCATTAAACACTTAATGTCCTTATCCGGTGAAATATCGAAGCTCCGAGAATTTTCTCGGAGCACTTCACGTCGTTCAAAACTTTTGACACATAAGGGGTCGCAGAGGTGACGTATAGAAGATGGATAGGGTAGATTATCAACAGGTCTTGGTCAAGGATATTCTTGACTGGTACCAATCGGGAGAACTGAACCTTTCTCCTTGGTACCAACGTCGATCGACTTGGACGACGCCACAGAAGTCGTACTTGATCAATTCCCTTGTTGAACAGAAGCCAGTTCCCGAACTCTATTTGAGATATTCCTTAGATTTGGATAACGGGAAGACGATTAGGGAAGTTGTGGACGGACAGCAAAGGACCCGGGCAATCCTCGAATACCATGAGAACACCTTCCCCGCATTGCATCCTGAAATAGGGAAAAAGGCGACGTTTTCCCAATTGAACAGAAGCCAGAAAGAGAAGTTCCTACTAACGGCGGTGCCAGTCGGGTACTTGCTCGGTGCTACTGAGCCAGACGTTATAGACATATTTGGCAGAATCAATTCTGTAAGCAAGACCCTTAACCCTCAAGAGAACAGAAACGCTAAATACAGCGGAGAGTTTAAGCAATTTTGTTTGGCCCAAGCATCTTCTCGGGTGAACTTCTGGCGCAATTACAACCTTTTTTCCGCGAACGACATTGCTAGAATGCAGGAGGTTCAATTCGTTTCGGACCTTAGCATGAATATGATAAACGGGTTGTCAGATTTCAGGCCAAAGGCGTTGAGCGATTTCTACCGCAAAAATGAAGACGAATTCCCACACAAAGACGACCTTTCTCGTCGGCTAGACAGGGTTTTCGACCTCCTCGTTGACATTAACCCCAGCGCGCTCAAAGACACTATATTCCGGCGGCAACCGTTGTTCTTTTCCTTGTTTGTGGTGCTTGACTCTGTGGTATCGTTGGGACACGCAAAGGTCGAACAATCGTTGTTCGAAATGGACGCCCGGGCCAACGATAAAGATCATCAAAGCCAAGAGGACCAAGAGTTCGGAAACGCGTCGACTTCTACTACACAACGAATCCGACAACGAAGAATAAGGGACAAATACATCCGTGGATTTATCGGATAATGGCTCGGCCCAAGGTGGAACGTACAGTCTACATGTTGGACAGGGGTGTAGACCGGCTTATCCGATATTATCGTGATTCAAGTGATCTGGTGCCGCGGTTCCAATATTTGGTGGCAGAATTGGTCATGTTGCGTCTCTTCTCAATCCTTGAAGAGGCCATTGAAGAAGTGGCCTGCAAGCTTGTAGCGGGTGCTTCGTATACGAATGGGAACCATCCCAATCTGCTCTACACTGCCAGAAGCCAAGAAGCCGCGAAGGGGGCGATGAGTACTTACCAGAGGTCCAAGCCGCAAACTTTAAGGTGGGGCAGGTCTAGTGACATTCGGGACAGTGTGAGGAAAGTAATTGATACTTCGGACCCATTTTGTCACCAAGCCACTGTACACGGGAACCTACTCAATGAGATGAGAACTGTAAGAAATCGGGTGGCTCATGTAGGAACGAATTCACGAGAAGGGTTTAGACAAGTAATTCGTCAGAGGTATGGGGCAAACCCGTCCATGCAAATTGGGGCGTTCTTGACGTCGACGCAAAGACACCAAATCGCAAAACTCGATGAATACTTGACCACAACGAAAGTAATGGTGGCAGACTTAGCCAAGGGTGAATAGCCACGCAGACCCGAGACAACCGTTTCGTTTTCCGGCATGACTTTACCTCCCAACACACAAAGAGAAGGGATCCCACGGCATGGGGATCCCTTTCAACACGGATTGCTCTCGGTGTACGGGATAGGATTTAACGCACGAGGGTGCGTTGGATGGTCTCGGCCAGGTCGGCTACCTGGGTGATGTCGGTCCAGGCGTCGATGGTGCTGTCCACCCGGTCTTCCGGCAGGGCCAGGCTGGCGTTTGCCTGGAATTTGTTCTTGATGTTCTCGAAACCCCAAGGGTTGCCCTGCGCGCCCAGGATGTTGGTCCGGGCGGTGCGATGCTCGATAACACGACCGTCCTTCAGCTTGATACGCACCGGCAGGCCCTGGGAGTGGTCGGTCAGACCTTCCTCGGCCTTGGCCATTACCCGGTTGCGCACCTTGCCCATTGCTTCCTGAATCTGTGGGTCGTCAATCTTTTCCTGGCTGAAGGTGTTGACGGCCACCTCGCCGTCCACCAGGGCCGCGGCGACATTGTACTTGGCGCTGAACTTGCCCTTCAGCTCGTCGTCGGGTTCTTCGTACAGCATTACGATGGACAGGAAGGACTGGTCAACCTCGGCTTCCACCACATCGTCGTAAGTGAAGTCGTGCTCTCGCATCAGGCTGAACAGGCTGTCTAGCATGGCGTGGTTGCCGCCGCAGCAGGGGTACTTCTTAATCATCAGGGCGTCCTGAATGCGGAAGGGCTTGCCCATGTTGGCGGCCATTTCGTCAAGGTCGTAAATGCCCTCGCCCAGGATGGTTGAGGTGTAGCCGAGGGGGTGCTCCAACACCTGCTGGCCCGAGGTCAGGCCCCGCTGGGCAAGCTGGGACGCCGTGACGCCATCGCGGCAGACCAGGCCGGCGTGCAGCGGCTTGGTCATGGTGCCGAAGTTGTGAATCAGCCCGCTGGCCATGGAACCGGCGATTCCCAGGGCGGTAACGGTTTGATCCCGGTCCAGGTCAAGGAGCTTGCAGCACGCGGCGGTGCAGGCCAGGCGGCCGATGACGGCGGTGGCGTGGAAACCCTTGGCCATCTGGTTGTACTTGGTGGTGTGTTGCAGGGCTAGGCCCAGCTCGCATCCGATAACGTAAGCCTCCAGCAGGTCCCGTCCGGTGGCCCCAATCTTCTCGCCCAGGGCGAGCAGGGCCGGAAAGATGGCCACGGTGGGGTGCCCAAACCCGCCAAAGTCGTCGTAGTCAAGGGCATGGCCCATTGTGCCGTTAGCCAGGGCGGCGTTGGGCAGGGAAGTCTTATCGCCGGAGGACAGCACGGTGGCTTCAGGTCTGCCCCCCAGGTCGTTGACGTATCCCTGGATTATGTCGCCCACCGGCTGCACCGAGCCGGCCAGGATAACGCCCAGCAAGTCGAAGCAGGACTCGTTGGCGACTCGAATGGCGTCGGGCGGAATGTCCTCGTAGCCAGTGTCTACAACCCATTGCGCGATGGTCTCGGTTGCGCCCATTGTTGACCTCCCATATTGGCAAAGTAATATGCCCGAATGAATCGGCATCGCTAATATACCACGTTGCGGGTCAGGCGAGTTTTGGGGAAACCTAATCGGGGACCTCAAGACGAGCAGGTTAGGGTTGGGCTGGTGGAACCACGCAACGATAAAGGGATTGTCCCAAGATTTTACCCGACCGGGTGTTGTAGCCCTCGGGGACAACTAATGGCATGCGGGGATTTTATTCAAAGCCACAGCCAAACCGAATCCACGAACTTCAGACTTCAGGAAACAAAACAAACCCGACCCTCAATGGACCCCGACGACCTGCCAAGACGCCCCAGCGAACCCCAGCAGTGGAGCGCAGTCTCACCGCCAGGAAGGGCCGCGCGACGGGAAGACGAGCCGCCCAAGAGAGGGACCAGGCTTCCGTGCAGACCCTCTGTTCCTCTGGCGAAACTCGGAGAAAATTGCGAACCCCCTGGGCTGCCCATAGGTCTGACGGAACCATGACATGGAGTTTACGATAACCGTAAGGCCCATGTCGGATATTGTAGCCAGGCGCTGGACCCGTAACTGTTCAGGGTCGAGGGAAGCGGAGTGGCTGATGGCGGAATATGGAGGTTGGGTTACGTTGGGGGATGAATCCCCCAAACCCCCTGAAACAAGTGGCAGTTGGCTGAAACCAATTCATCTCACCAAGTCTGAACTGTTATCTGGACTCGAAAATTATCGCTTGGCCGGCGGGATATGGCTATCCAAAGGCCCTGGTGCCCTGGCGATAGATGGTTCTGAGGAAATTCCTTCCTGCTATGGGCCTGGGCCCCGTCAATCGTCATCCCAGGACAAACGACGCCCCCGCGCGCAGTTCAGGCCCGTAGGGAAATGGCTTGAACTTTTGCTGGTTGTGGCTTTCCAGGATGTCCGGCATCCGCTCACCGGCAATCTCCAGGTGGTCCATCCACCAGGTCTGCTCAGCGTGCCAGAACTTCATCATCGACCACTCGCCGTCCAGCTCGTACCTGGCCTGGTCGCAGGAGAGTATCCCGCCCAGCGTGACGTGAACGCCATCCCAGGCGTCCGCCACTTCCGGCCAGTTGGGTATCAGGCCGCCGTCCGGCGCCCGGTGGGGGAACTCCAAGCACAGGTCGTGCCAGTCCGCCGGATGGTTGATCTCCCGCACCCGCACGCTCTGTCCGAACCGGACCTGCCAGGCGGCCAGCGGGAACGCGCAGATATGATCGCAGGCATAGAGAACAAACGCCGTCCACTCGGATGTGGAGTCTCCGCGGAGCGTGGAGGTGATCTGGGAAAAGGTGTTGGGGATCGGCCTGTCTTGGTTTGCGCGTAGAGGGCCCGGCTTGCGCCAACTGCCTGGGTCGAAGAGTTTGAGCGGGCCACGGTCAGCGGGATTGGGCATCTGGGGCGACGACCAGGTCTGGTTTTCCGGATCGAAGGGCTCGTACCACCAGGCAAACGCCGGATTGCCGACGATCCGCAAGGCCAAGTCCTCGTAAGCTTTGGCTTCCCTCAGTGCGATTTCCTGCCATCCCGCGTCGCGGTGCACGTCGCAAAAGTCCATGGCCGTGGATGCCAGCCAGAAGCTCACCTTTGGGTCTGCGAAGTGTTCCAGGGGAAGGTGCAAGTTTGCGGATACGTCCAGGACGAACGCAGAACCCGCCGGGGAACCGAGTAGAGCTTGTGCCATTTCTTCGTAAGTCATGATCTTAACGGTCCGGCCCGGAGGCGGGCTGCTAGCCTCCACAATAATTGTGCAAAATTAAGCCGACCCGAAAATGCAATTTTGCACAGAACCGAGCTTGTGGGTAAAACGCCAGCACAATCCCAAAATTTGCGCTTGTCCTGCGGCGGTCTTGGGGACTACAGCGGTTCCCAGTGGCGCTTGTTGCCTTCCCGCACCACCTTGCCAATCTGCTTGCCCGGCGGGAAGTGACCGGCGGCGACTATCCAGCCTTCTTTTTCGGCCAGGTCCAGCAGCTTTTCGCGGCTGGCAGCGCTGATTTCCTTGTTCCAGTCCACGCCAGCGCACCAGGTCGGCTCGGACACCTGGGCGATGTTGTGGAGCAGGTCACCGGCCACCATGCCCTTCTGACCGCCGGAGTTGACCAGCACCACCTGATGTCCGGGGGTGTGGCCGGGAGCCGGCACCACCATGATACCCTCGGTGACCTCGTGCTCGCCCTCGACGATTTGCTGGAGACGCAGGCGGCGTAGGGGCATGACCTGCCGCTGAACGTGGGGGCTTTGCTCCAGCATCTTTTCCTCGGTGTAGTAGTCGTACTCCTCCTTGGAGATTATGTACCGCGCCCGCCGGAAATTGGGAGCGGGCATCCCGCCGGAGTATCGCAGGTTCCAGCCCACATGGTCTGCGTGAAGGTGAGTGTGAATGACGTAGTTGACCTGGTCCGACGGGGAAACGTTGGTGTTGCGGGTGTTGTCCGGGGGCGACAGCACGTCGCTAACCAGTTCGTACAGGTTGCCGGTGACGTTGCCCCGGTCGGGGTGGGGGCCGGGTCCCATTCCGGTGTCCACTAGGATGGTCTTGCCCTCGCCCACCAGAACCAGGACGCCGTAGTAGAGTTGCAACTGCCCGTCTTCGAGAGTGTCCTTGTACGGCTCCCAAGCGGCGGCGGGAACCTCGGGGAACATGGCCGACGGGGCCCGCGAGGGGGGAACCATGTCAATAACCGTGGTCAGTTCCATATTGCCAATCATTGCTTTGTCTGCCATAAGCTGCTCCTTAATGTCTTTTAACTCAATTGGTGTTGGCCCGGCGGGCGCCCTGCCAGTTTAGTATTGGACTAACGAGAATACGTCATAGCCGGACAGTCGCTCCCGCCCGCCGAGGCCAACCAGTTCGATGACCAGGCCGATGCCGGCGACGACTCCACCGGAGATTTCCACCAGCTTGACGGCGGCTTCCAGGGTGCCGCCGGTGGCCAGCAGGTCATCCAGAATCAGGACCGGCTCGCCAGGCTCGATGTCTCCGGCGTGGATTTCCATGATGTTGGAGCCATATTCCAGGGAATACTCGGCGGAATGGGTGCGGGCGGGCAGCTTGCCCTGCTTGCGCACCGGCACGAAGGGCCGCTCCATGCGATGGGCTACGGGAGCGGCGAAGATGAAGCCCCGCGACTCGACCCCCACCACGGTGTTGAAAGGCACGTCGCGGTAATGTTCGATGAAACGGTCAACCACCTCCGCGAACGCCTGATGGTTGCGCAGCAGGGGAGTTATGTCCCGAAAGAGGATTCCCGGCACGGGAAAGTCCGGTATGTCTCGGATGTATTGCTTGAGGTCCATAGATCGGCTGCTTCCCCGATGCCCGAATAACGGTGATGCCCGAATAACGGTCAGCGCCGACAGCCGTTACGCCGCCCGCAAAATTCAGAAGAAGTGTAGTTTAAGCGGCAAATCGCGTCAAGGTTGAGACAGACCGGGCACAGGGCCTTTAGCCTTGGTGTTTATCGTTGATTTAAGAGGGTTAGAGCGCCGCCTATGCCGGAGGTTATTATACCTAGCGCCATGCTCCAACCGCCGATATTCAGGATTGCTGATGGAATATCGGAACCCACTGCAACAATGCCTATCATTAACAACATTGGGATCAGGAACATTGTCCCACCTATTGATATAAACATGGGTCCCATTACTAAGGGGCTCCCTGTTGAAATTGTTGGTGGTGTTGGAGTTCGTGCGCGCTCCATAGTATGTCAATTTGTTGTTTGTTTGATTCTATTCTTGCCGTATTTTCTTGTGAATTTGCCAGCAATTTGGGATAAGCTACAAAAATAGCGAATACTGCGGTGATGATTGCTCCGACCAAGAGCATCAGGGCATCTCTCGTTAATCGTTTCCACTGTCCATCTGGTCTTATCCTATCTAAATTGGTCTGTAAATTGAGCCGTCGTTGTACCGGCGGTTAAAGTATCGGGGTGGCGATGTTACGCCGAGCCTGGCGCTCCACGTATTGGAGGACCGCCCGGGTCAGCAATCCCGAGCGTGATTCCCCCTCCCGGTTGGCAGCTTCATCGGCGATAGCCAGCACACGTTCGGGCATGGTGATGTTGACCCGCACCGTCTTGCCGGAGAGCTTGGAAAGATCGACCACGACAAGAGCCCAGATGCCGTCGGCGTAGTCCGGATTAGCCTGGTGGAACTGCATGGACTGTAATTCAGGGATGGGCTGGCCATCCAGGAGCAAAGTTTCAACGTGGCCTTCAATTACCTCGCGGGCCAGGTCCAGGGTTTCTTCCAGCGTGGCGCCGCCGGAGAAGCAGCCGGGTAGGTCAGGGACGGTTACCCCGTAGCTGCTGCCTTCGTCCTTGTGAATCACAATCGGGTATCGCACTATCCCGTTCTCCAATCCCGTCCAGTCTGCCGGAAGATGCTTCGCACGGTGCCGATAGGGACGTCCTTGCGCGGATGCTGGACCCGTGACAACCCCGGGCCGGTCGGGATGAGTAAAGTGATGGTGGCTTCCACTCACGTTGCGGAGGAACCAACCATCCCGTCCCAGTCTTCGTATGATTTCTCGACTTTCGATGGTGTGTGTTATCCACACTGCCCCGGAAGATGGCAACGGTGACCAGCCCGGTCCAAGAACGGCTGGGACCCATTCTGAAACAGAAACGGGGAGGCCAGTGGCCTCCCCGTTTACCGGCTCAACTCAACCGGTCATCGTTGGGCGTTCCGGTCAGGAACCCTGGATTATGAAGTCGGACACGCGCTCGCCGATGGCCATGGTGGTCACATTGGTGTTGGCGCGGATGCAGTCGGGCATGATGGACGCATCCACCACCCTCAACCCTTCCAGGCCGTGGACCCGGCCGTACTGGTCAACCACCGCCGTCGGGTCCGAGGCGGGTCCCATTTTGCAGGTGCAGGATATGTGCTGGGAAGTCGTGACCTCCCGCCTCATCCACTGGTCCAGAGCCTCGTCGGACTCCAGGTCGGCGTCGGTGGGGTCAACCCGCTCCTGAATGATGTCCTTGAAGGCTTCGTGCTCGCCCAGGCCGACACAGATGCGGACGGACTCCCGCAGCCGCTTCCGGTCAAACTCCTCTTCAAGGTAGTGGTACTCAAGGACGGGCTGGGCAGCCGGGTCGGTGGAGACCAGGCGCAGCTCGCCGGCGCCCACGGCCAGGTAAATCCCGGCAGTCATGCGGATGCCCAGGGGGGCCATGCGGTTGCCGCCCCGGTTGACGCGCTCGGTGGCGAAGGACTGCATGGAAATCTTCATGTCGTTGCGCAAGTCCGAGTCGTCGGCGGTGTAGCGCAGGGTGAGCTGCATCCGGGGTTTCATGCCGTCCAACTCGAAGCCTTCTTTGGTCCGCCAGGTTACCCAGACACCGGGATGGTCGCGCATATTCTGGCCGACGCCGGGCTTGTCGGCCACCACGTGGATGCCCAGGCTGCGCAAGTGGTCGGCGGGGCCAACGCCGGACAGCATCAGAATTTGTGGGGAGCCGATGGCGCCGGCGGACAGAATAATCTCGTCGCCCTCGACGATGAACCTCTCTCCGCCGCTTTCCAATTCGACGCCGGTGGTCCGGTTGCCGTCGAAAATCAGGCGGTAAACAGTACAGTTGGGGCGGATGGTCAGGTTAAGACGATGCCGGGCCTGGTCCAGGTATCCCAGGGCGGTGCTCATGCGTATGCCGTTGGGGTTGTTCAACGGCGTGGGGCCGACGCCCCAGGTCTCGGGGTGGTTGTGGTCGGCGCAGTCAGGATAGCCAGCGTCCCGGCAGGCCGCGTAGAAGGCTTCCTGGGCGGGCAGCCAGGTCTCACGCTTGAAGCGGTGCATGACGATGGGGCCGTCGCCGCCGTGAAAGTCGTCGCCGCCGAAGTCGGGGTCGGTCTCGATTTTGCGGAAGAAGGGCAGCAGTTTCTGGAAAGTCCACTCATCGTTGCCGAAGGACGCCCAGGTGTCGTAGTCTTCGGGGACGCCCCGCAGAAACACCTGGCCATTGATCGCGCTGGAGCCGCCGGTGACCTTGCCGCGAGGGACCATCATCAGTGGAGCGTCTTCGGTGGCTTTGCCGGTGAACTGCCAGTTGTGGTCGCTGGTCATAACATCGGCTTCGGTGGCATAGCCGAACTTGACTTCTTCAGGCAGGTCCTCAAAGTTGGGGTAATCGGCGCCGGCCTCCAGCAACAGGACGGACCGGTTGGGGTCTTCAGAGAGCCGCGTTGCCAGAATGGCCCCGGCCGAACCGGCCCCGATGATGATTTTGTCGTATTTCATGGGCCCACCTCTCGGTATCCGCTCGCGCGGGAGTTTGGGTTGCACGGGTTATCGTCAGGGTTAGCGTAATCGGCAGGGGTAAGGGTGTCAATGAGAAAGTCCCGCGAGGGCCTCAGGAAGAACGATTATCGGGACTTTTATCGGGACTTTGGAATTGTCCTGATTCGAAGCCAGCGCTTTCTTCAATTTCTCAAGCTTAGAGCGGATTGCGTTTGTGGCGATTTTGCCGAACCGTCGGCGGACGGCCCTCCACCAAGATCAGGGCGAACGGAGACCAGGGCGGGCATGAAACGCCCAGCCCCGGCGTGTTACACTGAAATTACCATCCGTCCACACCAAATCCAAGGCCAACGCGTGAAGGAGACCATTGTGCCACCGCGAAACATTGGCCCAAAAGTCCTGTCCTGGCTGCCGGAGGAGCAGATTGAGGAATCGGCCCTCCAACAAGTAAAGAACCTGGCGGAGATGCCCTTCATCTTCAAGCACGTTGCCGTCATGCCTGACTGCCATTTCGGTCTTGGCGCAACGGTCGGCTCGTGCATTCCCACCCTGCGGGCCATCATACCCGCGGCGGTGGGCGTGGACATCGGCTGCGGCATGATTGCCGTGAAGACCCCGTTGTCCCTGAGCGACCTGCCCGAAGACCGGTCCGACGTGCGCAAGGCCATCGAGAACCAGATTCCTCTCAGTGCCGGCCATTACAACCGCAGCGTCAAGAAGACAGCCAAGCCGCGTATTGAACAATTGGAAGCCCAGGCCGCCGAGCTGGAGCGCCTGGAATTTTATGACAAGATTGACCGCAACTGGCGGAAGGAGTTAGGTTCGCTGGGTTCGGGCAACCACTTCATTGAAATCGTGCTGGACGAGGACGACGGCGTCTGGGCGTTCCTGCACTCCGGCTCCCGGGGCGTCGGGAACCGGCTGGCGGCTTACCACATCAAGATTGCCAAGGCGTTGATGGCAAAGTGGTACATTAACTTGCCCGACTCCGACCTCGCCTACCTGGTAGAAGACACCCCCGAGTTCGACGAATATCTTACCGACTTGATGTGGGCCCAGGACTTCGCCAGGCTGAACCGCGAGGAAATGATGGAGCGGATAATCAGGATCCTCCAGCACCGGTTTGGCGAGTTCGACGAAGTGGAACGCATACAGTGCCACCACAACTTCACCCAGCGGGAACACCACTTCGGGCAGAACATCCTGGTCTCGCGCAAGGGAGCCATTGAAGCGCAGGAAGGGCAGTTTGGCCTGATTCCCGGCTCCATGGGAACGGCGAGCTACGTGGTGCGCGGCAAGGGCAACGCAGCATCCCTGAACACGGCTCCCCACGGCGCAGGCCGACGGATGAGCCGGACCAAAGCCCGCCAGTCCTTTTCCATGACCGACTTTGACCAGCTCATGGAAGGAATTGAGGTCCACCGCTCCGAGTCCTTCCTGGACGAACTGCCGGGGGCGTACAAGGACATAGACCTGGTTATGGAGCAGTCCCGGGATTTGGTTGAAGTGGTACACACCTTCCGGCAGATTGTAAACGTCAAGGGAGCATAGGTTGGGCGGGTTGACCCCGCCCAACCTCACCGTCAGATTTCAGGAGATTTAGCTGATGAACATTCAGACCTTAGACCAATGCCCGCAGGACCACCGGGGCGGGCAGATTTCGCATCTGCTGGTGGCTTCCGGGCAGTTCGGCTCGAAGAACCTGGCCGTAACGTGGGTTGAAGGCGAACCGGGCAGCGAACAGAACGTACACTCCCACGAAGGCCGGGAGCAGGTGTACATCGTGGTTCAGGGACGGGGCGCCATGCGGGTCGGCGACGAAATAGAAGAAGTCGGGCCGGGCACCGCCATCCTGGTGCCGCCCGGCGCCGACCACTCCATCCGCAACGTCGGAGATGAAAAGCTAATCTACGTCTCCGCCACGTCGCCGCCCTTCGAAGTGACGCCGGAAAGCACCGGCTCTACTTTCTCGCCGGCTCGTGATTAAGGAAGTCCTCGGGCACCCCAGACCCCGCCCAGCAGGCCCGGAGACGGACTCAAATCGCAACCCCAGGGCGATTACCCTGCCCTCTGATCCAACCCGCTCGTCTGAGGCCCTCGAAAGACTTCCTTCCTCGCCCTGGCCGATGCTTCGGCTTGCCGTCTAACGGGACGGGGCGGGTCCCAGGTGGGAGCCGGCGTCCACCAGAATGGTTTCCCCGGTTACATGCTCCGCGCCTTCCAGGAGCCACACCACCGGGTCGGCTACAGCCTCGGTGGTGCCGGCGGTCTTGAGGGGGGCTGATTGAGCGTAGCGGGTGATGAATGCGTCATAGTTGTCCTCACCCAAGCCCTCCCGCCACCAACGGGTCTGCATCACCCCGGGACAAACGGCGTTGACCCGGATTTCCGGCGCCAGGGCCCGGGCAAAGGATAGAGTCATCGCATTCAGGGCCGCCTTGGACGCGGCGTAGGCGATGGAGCTCCCGGTCCCGGTAAAAGCCGACCCGGAGGATATGTTGACAATCGCCCCCTTGCCCTGTTCCTTCATGGCCGGTACGACCGCCCGGACCATCTGAAACGCCCCAACCACGTTGACCGAGAAAATCCGGGAAAAATCATCCGCCGAAAGCCCTTCCATGTCAGCGTGAGGGACTATTTTAGACTGAGCGGCGTTGTTGACCAAGCCGTCTATCCTGCCCCATTGGGCCACCGCCTCAGCCGCCATCCGACGGCAGTCGTCATCCACCGAGACATCGGCTTGGCAGAGGATGGCTTCGGCCCCCAACTCTCGGCACGCCGCGGCGGTCGCTTCAGCCTCGGACAGGCTTCTGGTGTAATTGATGACCACCCGGGCGCCCTTGGCGGCCAGACGTTGGGCCACCGCAGCGCCCAGCCCGGTGGCCGAGCCGGTTACGATAAAAACTCCGCCTTCAAGTTCCATCGCTCTCCCTCACCTTTAAGTGTTGGTCGTCAAGTGCTTGAAGATGGCCTCATTATAGCCGATGCTGAAGGGGATGGTGAGAGGCTGTAAATCTCGTTTGTCCTGACGACCACTCTCGCCCCCTTCGTCGTGAAGCTCTCGAAGGACTGCCCCGGTTACAACGCGATTGCTCCGGTTGTCATCTTCCCGCCTTGATTTCGCTATCCTGGTTCGGTACACTTGCCAAGTGTAGGGGATGAATTGACGGGTGCCCCGAACTCGCACGTCGCGGGCGCAGCGGTAAGACAAGTTATTCTGCGTTGCGTCGCAAGCAGCACGAGACCCGCCACAACCGCATACTAACGCAGACATTCCCGCCCGCAGTATTCTTTCCCCAGTTTTCTTGACGAGGAGCGCCATGCCTGGAGCAGAGTTCGGAAAAGTCGAAGTCGAAGTCGTCTACTGCGTACCTTGAGGGTACCACGCGGTCGCCATGTGGCTGGCGACGGAATTCTGGCGGTCCCAAGACCCGGGCGACATCGCCGTCAAGCTGACCCCCGCCGGCGGGGGCCGGTTGGAAGTGAACCTGGACGGAGAGAAGATTTTCGACGTTAAGGAAGAGGGCGGGGTACACCCCAACCTGTCCAAGGCCAACGAGTTGAAAATGGCCATCGCCGAAAAGATTTTCGAGGTCGAAGAAGCTACCGCTGCCAACTAACGGGCAAGTCCGGCGCCAACGTCCGCCGAATCAAGGAACTATCTCCAAAGATTCAATCCGTTGGCCCCCCGCATTGCCGGGGCAAGCTGTGAGGTCCCCGAAAGGACTTCTATCAAACGGCTTCAGGAAACGGCTTCAGATAGTTTCCAGGTCAGCAGCCCGGTCCCGCGTGTCTGGGCTGCATATTTTTGGCCCGTGTCCCAATCCCCGCCATCCCGTCAACCGTAAATATCCAACCGTAAATATCCAACCGTAAATATCCAGTGGAAATATCCGGGCCGAGTCCAACCGGGCCGGCCCTGAGTTGGAGCTAGGAACTTGGCTAATCCAGAGCACGTAGAGCTATTCAAGCAGGGTCCGGCCGGTTTTGCCCAGTGGCGCAAGGACAATCCCGACGCTGTGCTGGACCTGGAGGGCGCCAACCTTTCCGGGATTGACCTCACCGGGGCCAGAATCCGCAACGCCAACCTGAAAAACGCCGACCTGACCGAGGCCAAGCTAAGCCGGGCCAGCCTGGCCAAGGCCGACCTTCAGGGAGCCGACTTGACCGGGGCCGACCTGGGTCGGGCCAGCCTGGCGGACTCTGATTGCCGGGGCGCCAATTTCACCAACGTAAACCTGTACTGGGCCGACTTCCGGGGGGCCAAGCTGAAAGGAGCTGTTCTGCGGCACTCACGCACCATGCGCACCTCCTTCTTCAACGCCGACCTGTCCGGGGCGGATGCCAGCCAGTCCACCATGATCGAGGTAGACCTGCGCAACGCCAACCTTGCCGGCGCCAACTTTTCCGCGGCCAACATGAACGGAGCCGACATCAGCCGGGCCGTGCTGGAAGGGGCGAATTTTACCCAGGCGATGATTCGCGACTCGATGTGGATTATGACCGATATGCGCCACGCCAACTTCGACAAGGCCAGCCTGCACCGGGCAGACATGACTATGGCCAAGTACGACGGCACCACCCGGTTCCCCGACAAGTTCGACCCCACCAACACGGGGCCCAAGGAAGTTACGGATTAGGACCAGGGAAAGTCCTTCGGGAAAGTCCTTCAGTCCTTCAATCCGGTTGTCTCCCATCTGCACGAGGGCAGGTTTCGGTGCTCCCATACCACGGCGCGCTGACTCTAAAATGACTTTGCCATCGTCCCTGGGGCCTTCTGACACTAGGGCAATCGCGTTACGATTTGTTTGCCACAACCTGACACTTGCCCCTTTCCAACCCCGATGTCTCCCCGCTACCATATTTCTATCGCATTTATATCGTTTGGTAGTGGGTTGCCCAGAAGTTCCCCGGCGCAGCCGCACTCCCGGCGCGAATGGTACAACATGAGACAGGAAAAACTTCCGCACCCAAAACCTCCGGTCCAGTTCCCCGGCGTTCCAGGGCGGACAAAACCGGACAAAACGCCCCCGGCTCCACGCTCAAATGTCCGACAATGTCCGCTTTTGTCCGATATTCTCAGCGTTTCCGCCCCCCCAACTGAGAATTGGGCTGCGTCAATGACCAACGATTTCCTGGTTTCCCCAAGGCCAGTCTCAAACCTCCGGCAAATTTGAGCGTAGTACCTTTGAGCGTAGTACCAACCATAGGGATACCAATAATGCGCCCAGTTTACAACGCGATTGCCCTGCCTGAAACCCGCCTCTTGGCATCCGCCGTCGCCCTTGCTTACAATGATTCCCACGGGTAATCCCAACCCGGCCATCCCCAAGTTATCCGAAAGTTCTCCGATTGCTGCGGTGAGACTGCGGGGCGACCGGCGGAGGGAATGACCGAAAATGGGCCGAATTATGCCGGATTTCAGGAGTCCCAACAGCGTTGCCGGCGGGTGTTGGCCTAAAGCCCGGCTCCCTTTCGTGCTAAAATCGCTCCCGGATATGCCAAACAGGAGAACCCGGTGGGAATAGTACAAGTCGTTGCCAATGAACCCGGCGCGGGTAAGACCTGCCTAATAGCCGCCATGCTCCGCCGCCATGCGCAGGCGGGGCGAAGCGCCGGTTACTACAAACCCTTCTCCGCCACGCCCGACGCCGACGTGGACCGGGCTTTCATGTCCCAATTGCTGTCCGAAGCAGGAGCGGCAGATACCGCTGCTGCTCCCATTCCCGAAGCCTTCCCTCTGCCGGGGACCGGGGAGTTTTCAACCGACGGCGAAACGGCGCAGGCGATTCGCGCGGCATTGACCGGAATGGAAACCGAATACGGCGCGGTATTGGTGGAAGGCCCCGACCTGACCGGCGCTGACGGCGCCGCATCCCCGCTGGCTGCCGACCTGTGGGCCGTCATCAACCCTGCCGCCGTCAACTATGCCGTCGTCCTGGTCGTGCGATGGCAACCGGGGTTGGACCCGTCGGCGATTAAGTCGTTAATCAATGGATGGGAAGAGGGTGTTGCCGGTGTGGTGTTCAACCACTGCCCGTTCTACCGGGGCCGGGAGTTGGCGGAGACGGTCATTGCTCCGCTGCGGGAGTCCGGCATTGCGGTTTGGGGAGCCATACCGGAAGACCGGGCCATGCTGTCGGTGACCGTCCAACAGGTGGCCGACCACCTGCGGGGAAGTTGGGTGCAGGAGCCGGCCAACGTGGATGCGCCGGTAGACCACTTCCTTATTGGCGGCAACATCATGGACTCCGGCCCCAACTACTTCGGACGCTACGCCAACCAGGGAGTAATTACGCGGGCCGAGCGTCCCGATATTCAGTTGGCGAGCCTGATGCGCAACACCCGCTGCCTGGTGTTGACCGGGGGCAGCGAGCCGTCGGAATACATCCGGGTGGAGGCGGCTAAGCGGGAGGTGCCCCTGATTTCCGTGGCCGGAGACACTCTCAGCACCGCCGAAGCCCTCAATGGAATCCTGGACGCTACGACGGCCAACACACCCGGCAAGGCCGAGCGGTTCGCCCAACTCATGGAGTTGCACCTGGACCTGGATGCAGTGACGGCCGCTCTGGGCTGACGGCCCCTGACATCGGAGAGGCCGCTCATTGGGGGTGCAGCGTCGGCTACTCCACTACCTCGAACCGTTCCGACTCGGGCGGCCTGGCCCACAATTCCTCGGCGCCGGCCATTGCAACAGCCCGTTCCGGACTGGCGCGCCAAGCATCGTAAATCTCGTTGCTGTCCCAGGTCACCAGAGTTGTAATCTTGGTGGCATCGGCCAGCGAATACAGGGTTTCCCGGCTGCCAAACCCCGGGGCCTTGCTCTGGGCCAGGCCATTCCCATCCAGCAACACTCTGGCCGCTTCCACCCGGTCTTCCTTGGCCCAATGGTGGGTCAGAACGCCTATCATAACGCTAACATCTCCTCGGTCGCTCGTGGTTCATCTATTCGTAACAGTTCAGACTTGGTGAGGTGAATTGGTTTCAGCCAAGGCTTTCAGGCAACTGCCAATTCTTTCCAGGGGGTTTGGGGGATAAATCCCCCAACGTAACCCAACCCCTGTATTCCGCCATTGCCCCCCCCAACACTGAACAGTTACATGTATTCCGGCGTGTTGTCGGGGCCCGGCTCTCCGCCGCCGCCTTGCTTCAGGAGAGGAGTTGGGGCCCAATCACTTTGCTAGTCTTCCCGAGCTTCTACCACCGCTGCCCCTGGCGTCGCATCCTCCCGTTCCTCGCGGCGTAGACCGCTGCCGCCCTTGCGGAATAGAGACACCAGAGCCACCGGCGCCGCCACGGAGGTTATCACCGTCATCATTATACTGACGCCGAACAGGTCCTGTCCGATGATGCCCTGGGACAGTCCGATGCCGGCGATAATTAACGCCACTTCACCCCGCGGCATCATCCCGATGCCAACCCGGGTGCTGCCTCGCAGGTTGAAGCCGGTGGCCAACGCCGGAACTCCCGATCCCAGCACTTTGGACACCATCGCCAATGCGGAGATAATCAGACCAAATACCACCGCTTCCTGCATGGAACTCACGTCAACCAGCATTCCCATTACCACGAAGAAGACCGGAACCAGGAAATCTACAACTCCAATCATGGACACTTCCACGAGATGCCCCAGTCTGGTCGTGGACAGGGCCAAGCCGATGGAAAAGGCGCCGATTATGAAGGCCAGGCCGAACACCTCGGATAGACCGGCAGCCAGGAAAGCCAAGGCCAGCGGAATTACGGTAATAGCGCCCGTAGTCTGGAACTTGTCCATCACCTTTTCCAGATAAGGGGCCACCAAAATGCCAACCGCGGTCAAGCCCAGCCAGAAGCCAATGGCCTTGAAGCTAATCCAGCCCAGGGTGGCCAGGGAGAAGCCTCCCGCGGCGCTGATGCCCACCACCACCGTTAGCACCAGAATGCCGAGTACGTCATCCACGACGGCGGCGGCGATAATCGTGACCCCCTCCGGGTTGTCCAGAACGTTCAGGTCGGCGAGTACCCTGGCCGTAATTCCCACCGACGTGGCGGTCAGGATGGCGCCCATGAACAGGGCCTCCGGCGAGAGAAACCCGGCCGGCCCGGCAAAGCCCAGCAGCACCGTGGCCCCGTTGCCCAGGGCGAAGGGCAGCAAAACACCCCCGGCGGCAACCGCCGTAGCTGGCCCGGCGTAGCGCAGAAACTGCCGCAGGTTGGTTTCCAGCCCGATGTGGAACAGCAGGACAATGGAGCCAAGTTGAGCCAGAGCGTAGAGTTCCGGATTGATCGGAATCGCAGAGTGTTCGCCAAACCCGGTGGGAAAGGGGAACAAGGGGCCGATGCCCAAGAAACTGAGTCCGCCCAAGGCAAAGGGACCAATGAGTACTCCGACCCCCAATTCCGCCAGCACCGACGGCATCTTGAGAAATCGGACCGCAAGCTCTCCCGCCACCTTGGCGGCAACGAGGATCACCGACAGTTGGATGAGCAGCCTGATAACGATATGGGTGAGTTCGTCGCCCCCCGCGGCAAGAATGGAAAGCAAGGGAGCGGCGCCAAATAACTGGTCGAGCATTAAAATACCCCGGGGAAAGTACGCTAAAGCGGCACCCCGGATTATATCACCTTATATCACCGTACTTTGCCATATCCGCCGCTGCGGATTTCGCCAACCTGCGTCCCTTGTTAGCTGCCACCGGCGCTGATAGAATCCGCCCATGGACGCCGTTACGCTCGAAAACCACCGTTGCTTCCGCCGGCCCCAAAACGCCCGTCTGGCCCCGCTGACCCTTCTGGCAGGCGGGAACAGCACCGGCAAGACCTCCTTTCTGGCCTTGATTCGCGCCCTTTGGAACGTTGCCTTCCAAGACTCCGTTCCCGACTTCCGGGCGGAACCCTACGACATGGGAGCTTTCGCCGACGTGGTGCATAGCCGGGGCGGCAGGTCGGGAAGACCTGATTCGTTCACCGCGGGGTTCGTGTTTGACGGAGAGGTTAGCGGGGCCCGTCCCCTGTATACCAACGACCGGGCGCTTCAGGACGACTTCAAAAACACCCTGATTGTGGAGGGTGTCAGAGGACGGGTTTATACCACCCTTCAACGCGGAGACGTAAGAAGGGTGCACCGAGACCTGCTTGGCCGAAACGACCTGTGCAACGTTTGAGTTGCAGCTAACCCGCCTCAAAAAAGTGGACTGTCAAGACCACTTCTTCCTCGCTTAACCCACCCGTTCCAGGAAATTCCGCAGCAGGTCTTTGCCCACCGGGGTCATTATTGATTCGGGGTGGAACTGCACCCCCTCCACCGGATGTTCCCGGTGGCGCAGGCCCATGATTAACCCGTTGTCCGTCCAGGCTGTCACTTCCAGGCTGTCGGGGACCGTTTCCGGGTAGACCACCAACGAATGGTAGCGGATGGCCTCGAAAGGGTCAGGCAACCCGGCCAGGCAGCCCTGACCGTTGTGGCTCACCATAGACGTCTTGCCATGGCGAATCTCACCCGCCCGGTCCACGGTGGCCCCGTAGACTTCCCCGATGCACTGGTGCCCCAGGCAGACTCCCAGCGTGGGCAGCTCCGGCCCGAACCGGCGGATGGCGTCCATGGATATGCCCGCCTCCCGCGGGGTGCATGGCCCCGGCGAGATGACCAACCCCTGGGGGGACATGGCTTCAATTTCCTCCAGGGTAATCTTGTCGTTGCGCACCGTTACGACCTCGGCGCCCAGCTCGGACAGGTACTGGTAGAGGTTGTAGGTAAAGCTGTCGTAGTTGTCTATCAGCAGCAGCATCAGAGCAACTCCACGAACTCCAGCCAATTGCCGTCCGGGTCCTGGGCATACATCACCTTGCGGAACAGGCGGCCGGTCTCGTCGTAATTCGGGGCGGGTGGGTTGACCGGGCGCAGGCCCTGGCGGGACTTTTCCGCATGAAAAGTTTCAATGTCCTCCACGTAGAAGGCCAGATGCGCGGCCCCCAGGTCGTTGCGGTTGATTCCCCCGGGCCCGCTGGCCGGGTTTATGTACTGGATTAGTTCCAGTTGATGCCCCTCTCCCAGGTCAACGAAGGCGCCCTTGATGTGGGCCCCGGCAAACCCCAGCACCTGGTCTATAAACTCCCCCTGCCGCTCCATGCGCATCGCGACCCGGAACCCCAGGACGTTGGTGTAGAAGTCCACGGCCGCGTCAACGTCGGCAACGATGAACCCGGTGTGAAACATGGACTTGAGCATTGCCTTTCCCTCCCTTGCTGATGTTCGGTATCCCCTTGTCTGACGACCCCTGGAAATTACGCTCTTCCCTCGGCCACGTCTATCGCCCGCAGCAGCGCGCCGGACTTGTGCCTCGTCTCCATGTATTCGTCCTCGGCCACGCTGTCGGCCACCACTCCGCCGCCGGCCTGAATGTACATCATCCCGTCCTTGTAGATGCCGGTGCGCAGCACCAAAGCCGTGTCCATGTTGCCGGAAAAGCTGAAGTAGCCCACGGCTCCGCCATAGGGGCCACGCTTCTCCCCCTCGATTTCGGCGATAATCTCCATGGCCCTAATCTTCGGCGCGCCGGACACGGTGCCCGCCGGGAAGCAGGAACGCAGCGCGTCGTAGGGGGAAAGCTCCGGCTTCAACTCGCCCTCTATGTGGGATACCAGGTGCATGACGTGGGAAAACCGCTCCACTTCCATTAGCTGCGTCACCGACACGGTGCCGGGGACGCTCACTCGGCCGATGTCGTTGCGGCCCAGGTCCACCAGCATGATGTGTTCGGCCCGCTGCTTCTCGCTGTTCTTGAGTTCCTCTTCGTTGGCGTTGTCCTCCCCCGGCGTCCGGCCCCGGGGCCTAGTGCCGGCGATGGGGTGGGTGGCGGCGATGCCGTTCTCGACCTTTACCACCGTTTCAATGGCCGCCCCGACGATTTGGAACCCGTCCAGATCCAGGTAGTACATATAGGGCGACGGATTCACGCTGCGCAGGGCCCGGTAGACCTGGAAGGGGTGTGCGTCCGTGCGACGGGAAAACCTTTGGGAGTTCACAACCTGGATTACGTCGCCCGCGTAGACGTACTCGATGCACTTTTCGATGGCGTCAGCGTACCGGTCAGGGGTGAAGTTAGACTCCACGGGCGCGGACCCGGTTGTCCCGAAGTCCCCGCCTTGCAGTTCTGGAGGCAGGGTCAGCTGCTGGGACAACCGGTCGGTCATCTCGTCAATACGGGCGGTGGCTTCAGCGTAAGCCTTCTCGACGTCGCCGTTCAGGTGCGCATGGCTGACCACCTTGATGTCATGCCGCAGGTGATCGAAAATCAGGATGGTCTCGCCGAACATGAAGACCGATTCGGGCAGGCCCTGGGGGTCGGCGGGCATGGGCGGCACCCGGGGCTCGAAGTAGCGGATGGCGTCATAGGCCAGGTAGCCCACCGCACCGCCTTGGAAACCGGGTAGTCCCTCAACGGGTATCAGCCGGTATTGGGCCATCTCCTGTTCGACCAGCAGTAGCGGGTCAACCTCGCCCTCCGGCAGTCTTTCCCCGGTCTGGACGACCTTGTAGGGCTCGGTCCCGATGAAGCTGTAACGACCCAAGCGTTCCCCGCCCTCCACGCTTTCCAGCAGGTAGGAGTAGGCGCCGCGAGCCACCTTCAGGTAGGCCGAGACCGGCGTTTCCAGGTCGGCGTTAATTGAACGATATACCGGCACCAGGTTGCCCTGTCCGGCCATGGCTTTAACATCTTCCAGGGAAGGGTAGTACATATTGGGTCTGCTCCCGGCTGCGTCGATGGTCGTTAGACCGATGTTGGATGCGCGTTGGACGAAAATATAGCCCCGTCCACAAGGGACGGGGCTATCCGTGTTGCCACCCTTTTCGTTGACTTGCCCCACGAGGTAGACGGGGATTAGTCAACATCTCAACCGGCGGAGAGGCGTTATGTCTACGCCGCCTCTGTGCCGCGGGCCAATAACGCAGCCCATGCGTCGCGGCCTACTGCGTCGGGACGGCGTATCGTAGGTGCGCCAACCCCGGCGGTTCAACCGGAGGCTCCGGGGTCCATTCACGCTTCCGCATTCGGCGCCGGCTCACACCTTACCCGGCTCTCTGTGCCTTGCTGGAAGGCTACTACTCCCCATCCCAGCCTTTGGGAAATTAAGCTGTCGGGTTCGAGTATATGAGACCTTTTCCGGCAGTGTCAAGAACGCCTGCCGGTGGTTTTGGCCTCATGTGTTAGACGTTGATGTTCCGGTCCTTCAGCTTCTCGTCGCTGACCAGCTCGTAAATCTCAAGTTCGTAAGAGGTTAGCAACTGCTGCATCGGGCCGTTGTTCTCCATTACCGCCGCAGGGATCTTGCCCCGCCAGTTGGGAGAGATGCTGTCCTGAGTCCATTCGGCGTAGGCGGTGTCCGGGCTGCCGGCGAGACCGGGGGCGCCGACATAGATGTTGGCCTTGTTGCGTCCCCCCTCTTCATAGGCGGCGCAGATTTTGGACAGGTACCCGGCGACTTCCCACGCCTTCCCGGGTTGCGTTCTGGCAATTCTTCTCAGTAGGTACATTTGGCAAACCCCCAAATTTTTCCCTGGATGCGCCTATTATAAGGGTTGCAAGGAATTGCGGCCAACCACGGGAAAAGGCGTCGGGGCAATCACGGCATCAACAATATCTTTCCGGTGGTCTGCCGGCCCTCCAACTGCCGGTGGGCCTCGGCGGCCTCGGACAGCGGCAGTTCCAACCCGACGTGCAGCTTCAACTCGCCGGACCGCACCCAACCCAGGCACTCGTTGGCCCGCTGCAAAAGCTCGTCCCGGGTGGCGGTGTAGTCGCCCAGGCTGGGCCGGGTCAGGAACAGGGAGCCGTTGCGCAGGACGCCAGAATCAATCGGTCCCACCGGGCCGCTTGCCTGACCGTAGAACGCTAGGTGCCCCCGACGTCCCAGGCACTTGATGCTGTTGTCGAAAGTCGTGCGTCCCACCGCGTCGAACACGATGCGAAGACCCTGCCCATCGGTGGCTCTCCGGACTTCCTCGGCGAAGTCCGTTTCCGTGTAGTTGATGGCCACGTCCGCCCCGGCCTCTTTGGCCAGTTGGGCCTTGTCCTCGGTGGAGACCGTCGTAAAGACGTGGACTCCCACTTTCTTCAACATCTGAATCAGCAGCAGCCCAACGCCCCCGGCCCCAGCGTGGACGAGGGCCGTGTCCCCGGGATTGAGCCGGGTGATGCCGAAGGTCAGGAAGTGGGCGGTCATGGCCTGAAGCATGGTGGCGGCGCCAGTGGCAAATTCGACTGCATCCGGCAGGCGCACCAGCAGCCACGATGGCACCACCGCTTCTTCGGCGTAGGAGCCGGTGTGCATGGCGTAGGCCACCCGGTCACCCACCGACACCTCGGTGACGCCCTCGCCCACCGCCTTGACCACTCCGGCGGCCTCCCTGCCTGGGGTCCAGGGCAGGCTGGGCGGCGGGTTGGTCCCCTTGCGGCTGGAGACGTCGGTATAGTTAACGCCGATGACCCGAATGTCCAGCAAAGCCTCGTTGGGGCCGGGGGCCAACCCCGGCACGTCTTCATAACGGAGTACCTCGGGCCCACCGACTTCATGTCCTCTTACTGCTTTCATCAAACTACCTCCCGGTGCGTTGCCGGGGTTGCGCTGGGCAACCCCGGTCATGGTTTGGCTGGCTCCCCCCGGTTCTGGTCGATCTATCCCCCCAGGACCGACGCCATGCCGGTGACGTTGGCGATGTTTTCCAAGTCCCTGAAGCTGTCTATGGCCTCTTCGATGTGGTCCGCCGGCAGAATGTAGCGAGAGCAGTACAAAAACTTGGCATCCAGTTCCTGCCGGTCCAGCGGAAGCTGAGGGTAACCCCGGGCATATTCAACGCGATGCCGCAGTTGGCGGCCGTCAACCAGAGTCATCGCCACCGAGCTGGGGTTGGGAATCAGCCGGGTGGCGGATTCGGTAGCTTCCACGGTCACCCGGTCCATCGCCTGCCTCACCTCGGAGTCCTCCACCGCCAAGTCGGAGAAATGGTCAATGAGGGGATGTCCGTGCAGCAGGGTGGCGGCGGCGATATAGCTCAGACAGGACTTGGCTTCCCTACCGTTGCCGGGCGTAGGGAAGGGCAGGCTTTTCAGCGCATCGGCGGTCACCCCGACCTGCACCGACGCAACCTGGCCAGCCTCTATCTGGTACTGCTGCTGAAGCTGAAGCAGCGCCTCGACCGTGGTGTGACTGGCCGAGGCGCAGGGGTAGAACTTGAGGGTTACGCCAGGGTGAATGATGTCGAAAGGATCTCCCAATTTCTGGAAGAACGAGTCCGCATCAAAATTGCTGCCGCGCCGGTGGGCGTCGAGCCAACCGCCGGGCGCTTCCATAGCGCCCGGCTCGGCGGAGATGCCCCGTTGGGCCAGCAATCCGGCCATAACTCCGGTCATAGCCGCCTGTCCCCGTTGAAGGGCACGCGCCCCGCTGACCCCGCCTCCCGCAACACCGGCGGCCCCGCAGGCGATTCCCAGGGCGTTTTCGGTCTGCTCCGCGTTCAGCCACAGCACCGATGCGGCGGCAATAGCAGCTCCAACTGCTCCTGCAACGCCGACGGCTGCCGCGGTTTGGCCCGACGTTGGCGGCATTGCCCAGGAATCGCCGTCCCCGCAGCCTTCCAGCTTGGCGATGACCTCGCATCCCAGGACGTATGCCGCCAGCACGTCGGCCCCGGGGGAGCCGTTCATTTCACCCAAAGCCATCACCGCAGGGAACACTGCGCCGGAGGGGTGGATGCCCCGGGCGGCAATTTCGTCGTCGAAGTCCAGCAGATGCACCATTGCTCCATTGACCAGCGCCGCATAGATGGGAGAAGACCGCAACCCCATGCCAATGATGGTGCATCTGCCGTTGCCCTGCATATCCTGGGCGAACCGGGTCAACGCCCGGCTGTCGGGCTGGGCGGCCGCCGCAAGAGCCACGGCGGCGGCGTTGACCATCATGTCCTTGGCGCGCTCCGCCACGTCCGGCGGCAGGTTGGGCGCGCCGGTGAAGCCCTGCGCATATTCGGCCAAACGCCGCGTGAATCCCATCGGAATAGCCATAACCCCCGCTCCCGTGTTCTGGGCCAAGAATACTAGCGGGGAGCCGGATTTGGCAAACCCGGCCCCGGTTTACATTACGCAGCGCCCATGCGTATCATTAGCTTCACGGCAGTCCGGCACCCTCCCGTTTCATACGAGCGCGACGCCGGGCGGATATTCCAATTACGGGGTCAGCCCCGAAAACAGGAGTCTTGAAAACATGAGCTACGAGTTCATAAAAACCGACCAGGTCGACCGGGTGGCCATTATTACCCTTAACCGCCCCGAGGTACTGAACGCCCTGAACCTGGGTCTGGCCCAGGAGGTTGACCAGGCGATTGGCAGCATGGAGGAAGATGAAGGGATCGGGGCGATTATTATTACCGGCAGCGGCGATCGGGCATTTTCCGCCGGCGCCGACATTCACGAAAACCGGGAGCGCACCGCGGAGGAACGGGAGGCCGCGCAGGGTGAACGCACCGGATATACTTGGCACTTGACCACCGCCACCAAGCCCATTATCGGCGCCATCAACGGCCTTTGCTATGGCGGCGGGACCGTCCTGGCCACGGCGATGGACTTCCTGATTGGCTGCGAAAAGACCAGCTTTCGGTTCCTGGCAGTCAACTACGGGCAGATGAACGCCACCTGGAGCCTTCCCCGCTTGGTCGGGATTAACCGGGCCAAGGAGCTGCTGTACAGCGGCCGCGAGGTCTTCGCCGACGAAGCCTACCACATCGGGTTGATTAACCACCTGGTGCCCGCCGAGCAGTTGATGGACAAGTCCATTGAGGTTGCGGCGGGAATCGCCAAGAACCGGGCGGAGGGCGTCGCCAATA
Source organism: Dehalococcoidia bacterium (assembly GCA_965262735.1). Lineage (GTDB taxonomy): Bacteria > Chloroflexota > Dehalococcoidia > Lucifugimonadales > UBA3495 > CATOSK01. The sequence goes on from CBDHFS010000002.1 coordinate 3,070,902, forward strand.
TCAAGGAAATGCTGCTGGAGCACAGCGGCCAGCCCCTGGAAGACCAGTTCTGGAACGAGATAAACGCCCGTGGCGGCCGGTTCAAGGGACTGTCCGTCGAGGATGGGTTCAAGGACTTTCTGGACCGAAAGGGCCGCAAGCCCCGCGTCTCGTAACCCGCTGCCACCCCAACCCGTAACGCGGTAAAGCCCCCGTCGCCGGGACGGGGGCCTCATTAACCCCAGGAAATAACGGGCAAAAACTAACCCCGGGGCCATCACCGGCCTAAAAGCCGGGAGAGGACTACCCGGGGACTGCACAGCCCATTATACAGGATCCGCAATACGGTCTTTAAATGGGGTCATTAAAAAATGGGGTCATTAAAACAAAAACCCCGGGGCCATCACCGGTTCAGGACCGGGAGAGGGCTTGCCCGGGGACAGCGACGTAATTGTATCAGGCCCATTTAATTGTTCGCAACACCCTTTCCGGCACGACAACCTAAGGTGTTTACCGGCAACGCCCCTGAAAAATCTTGCCCCGGAACCATCACCGGCTCAAAGGCCAGGAGAGGACTACCCGGGGACTGCGTTAACCAGCATAACAGGTATGTCTAAATATGCACAATACCTTTTACCCGTCGATTTCGAAAATCGTTTCGGAAGCCCGGTTAACCCCCTACGGCAAAAACAGCGACCCGCAAACAACCGTCCTCGGACGATACCCGTGGAATATCGCACTATCGGAAAGCCTCTATCCTACGTTGAATGCACTGGAAGTATCTTTACGCAACAGTTTGCATAACGCCATAACGAGTTTCAAAGGCGATGCATATTGGTTCGAATACGTCCTCGTAAGATATGAGCAACGAAAACTGCAAGAGGTTAAACAACGCCTGGCATCAACAGTTGGAGTTCCAACCGCTGACCAAATAATAGCTGATTGTAGTTTCGGATTTTGGACCAGCCTGTTCAACACAGACTATGAAGGCTTAATATGGCCGAAATTGCTCCAACCCGTCTTTCCTCACGCGCCAAGAAGAATTCGCACCCGCAACGTGGTTTCCAGGAAGCTAAATAAATTCCGAAAGCTGCGCAATCGGGTTTTCCACCACGAACCGATTTGGAACCACAAGAACCTGCCCGCTACCCATCAAGAAATTCTCGAATTTATCGGTTGGATTAGCCCGCAAAACCGCTCTTTTATGGAACTAATCGACCGCTTCCCGGAAATCCATTCCCGAGGCGTTTCCGGTTATGAAGAACTCATCCTTGGCAGCCTGACAACGAAAGCCTGACGAAGGAGCCAGCGAAGCCATGCCTGAACCCATCCCGCCCATCGGACGCCGTGCCGATACTCCCGACGCCGTTGCGCCCGACGGCTCGGAAATCCGCTTCCTCGTCGACCAACGCCACGGGGCGCAGAATGCCAGCGTCGTGGAAGTCACGCTGCCCGCCGGACAGGTGTCCCGCCCGGTACGGCACCGGACCGTGGAAGAGGTCTGGTACATCCTGGAAGGCGCGGGGCAGGTCTGGCGCTGCCCACCCGAGGCGGCGCCGGACCCGGCCATGATTGCGCCGGTGGCCCCCGGCGACGCCCTGACCATTCCCACCGGGTGGCGGTTCCAGTTCGGCGCGTCCGTTGCCGGCCCGCTCCGGTTCCTCTGCGTCACCATGCCGCCCTGGCCCGGTGAGGACGAAGCGGCGCCGGTGGACTTCGGCGGGCTGGGGACGCCCACGGTATAACCAGCGCCTGACCCCTGGCGGAATTTTCATGCGCTCCCGCCCCGGCATTTCAGCCAACCCAAACCAGCTGCCAATTCCCACCTGACCCGTTGGTCCTAAGCCTCTCGAAGGAACTCCCTGCAGGGTATAATGACCTGGCACATAGTAATCCCTGCGGCTTGAAGGTCTGTTGACGATGCGTGGCCGGTCCGGCCTCCCCCGTTTTGGACACCGCGATGTGTCCCCAAAGGGCGTCGGTTTCGGGTTTGCTTGGGGCGGTTACTCGGGACCGTATGTCGGAATCTCCGTATGTCGGAATCTAAGGAGCACATCATGGCAGCGGCACAGCAAGGAAACACCGTAAAGGTGCATTACACGGGAAAGCTGGACGACGGCACGGTTTTTGACTCGTCCGAGGGGAATGCGCCCCTGGAGTTTACCGTGGGAGAGGGACAGGTAATCCCCGGCTTCGAGAACGGAGTGTTGGGCATGGAAGTCGGGGACTCCAGGACGTTGAATATCCCCGTGGACCAGGCTTACGGCCCACGCCAGGCCGACGGCGAGTTCGAGATTGACCGGGCGGAATTGCCCGACAGCATCCCCCTGGAAGTCGGGATGCGCCTGCAAAGCAATCAGGGCGGCAGGACCGTGGCGGTCACTGTCGTGGAGTTCGACGATTCCAAGGTCAAGATGGACGCCAACCACCCGCTGGCAGGCAAAGACCTTATCTTCGACATTCAACTGGTGGAGTTGGGCTAGACGGCCCTGGGACTAACAACCCCGGCCTGAGCAGGTAGAAAGACCAACTCCCGTTCATGGTGAATCCGCCGCCGCTGCTCAGGACGGACGTTGGTATTGCTGCTGGGCCAGGGTTTGGTAAGTGACCGGCGACACGGCGGTCAAGCCGGCGTCCACCGGCAGGGTGACGCCGTTGACCCACCGGGCCTCATCGCTGGCCAGATACAGGGCCGCGTAGCCGATGTCCCACGAGTCTCCCTCGGTGCGCAGGGGAGAGGCGTTCTGCCTGATCCGGCGCAGGTCATCGTCCATCCGCGGGGCGACCATCGGGGAATACACCAGCCCCGGCGCGATGCAGTTGACCCGTATTCCGTCCGGGCCGTGGTCGGCGGCCATGGTCATGGTCAGTCCAATGACCGCCGCCTTGGACGCGGTGTAGGGTGTGCTGCTGTGCGCCCGCAGACCGGCAATGGACGAGATGTTGATGATGCAGCCGCCGTCGCCGCTTTCAATCATTTTGGGGATGGCGTACTTGCTGCACAGGACGATGCTCTTGACGTTCACCGCCATCACCTGGTCCCAGTCCTCCTCGCTGACCTCCACCACGGTTCCCCGCCGGGAAATGCCCACGTTGTTGTCCAGAATGTCCAGCCGCCCGTAACGCTCCATTGCTGCGTCTACCATGCGGGAGCAGTCCTCGGCGTTGGTTACGTTAGCCTCAAAGACCGACGCCTCGCCGCCTTCCTCCATTATCATGGCCAGGGTTTCTTCGGCCCGCTCCACCACCGCGTCCGCCAGCAGAACTTTGGCGCCTTCCCGTGCGAACAGCACCGCGGCGGCTTTGCCGTTGCCCACTCCCGGCCCGCTGGAACCGGCCCCGGTGACAATGGCAACTTTCCCTTCCAGTCTGCCCCTGCGTTCCCGCATTTCGTATCTCCTGCTCATCTTGTTTTGGATTTGGCGCTTCCGCCATTTTACGACGGATTGGCCGTTCTTGCCGACGCCCCCGCAATCCGCACGCAAGGTCTTTCAATTGTTCGCCGTCATTCCTCCGGCAAGTTCAGCGCTGCATTGCCAGACCACCCCAATTCAGGGGGTTTGGGGGATGAATCCCCCAACGTAGCCCCCGTCCCCAGAAAATTAAAGGATCCTGGAACCAGCAGCCCAATTCTCGGTTGGGCATGCGGAAACGCTGAGATTGGGACTGCCTTATCGCTCCGTCACTCCGTAATGGGCCGTGAGACTATCCACAAGCTGACCACGGTGTAGACCACCATCAACCCCAGCATGGGCAGTTGGCTTTTCAAAACCAGGGACGGCGTGGGATACAGGCGCATCGCTCTTATGTGGGCCAGGTAGACCGCCGCCATGTGCCCCAGGACGATGGCTGCCACCGAGAATATCCAGATGAAGCGCGCGTTGGTAATGCGGATGTTGATGGCGTAGTCGGCGGCGCCGAACAAGTCCCAGCCAGCGCCGAAGGGGTCGGACACCAGCGGGATGATTAGCTGGCCCTGAATCAATAGATAGCTGAGAAAGTGGGCGTAGTGATAGGCCAGCGCAATTGGAATGAGCGTAAAAACATAGGCCCCGACCAGCGCAGCCGACGCCGGGGGGCGGCCCCCGCAAACGCGGAACATCAAGCGGCAAACCCCGCCGTACAGCGCGGCGAACGCTAGGGGAACTACCACCAATCCCAGCGTGTTGGCGATGGTCACCCCGTTGAGAAACTTGGACGTCAACTGCGGGAATGCGGTGATGAAGAACCCCTGCACCAGCAGCCACTCCGGGGTTGCGCTGAAACCGTCGAAGGTCACGGTTGCCAGCAGCAGCATGACCATGGCAATCATGCCCGTCGGCAACCCCATCAGGTTGCCCAAACCCACCCCCGGCGGGCGCAGGTCCAACTCTCGCCGTTCGGCGTACTCGAAGCATTCGTAGCAGTCAATGCAGTCTCCGTCCTCGTTGCGGCAGTCCCCGATAGTGCAGTCTCGGCAATCGGCCCGCTCGGGCACACGGACTTCGGTGACGGAAAACCGGGCAAACAGGCTGAACAACACGGAGAAGACTTCTCCATGCCGCAGCCACTTCTGCTTGCCGAAGGTGAACATACCCGCCCAGGTGACGGCGGTGTAAGCGAAAATTATCCAGGCCAGATCGCGGGGATTCGAGCTTTCCGCAAAGGCGTTTTCAATCCAGGCAAAGGCGAAGAACAGGACCACCGCCGGCCAAACGCCCCACTGTTGGGGATAGACCGCGCCTGACTGAAGAGCTACCCCGGGTCGAAGCAATTGGTAAACGCTCTCGGCGGCGGAATAGAGTATCTTCCAGGGGTTGATCAAGGCCCACAGGTTGCCGAACAGGGCGACGAAAAAGCCCATGCCCACCCACCAGATGACCCAGACGAAGGTGGGGCTGAAGTTGCCCACCGCCCGCGTCGTTCCCACCGTGGCGGTGGCAAGCACCAGGAGCAGCAGGATAACGGAGGCGGCCTTAACCGGCCACAGGAAAGGCCCGCTTAGCGCGAACTCAACCCACCCGTACCGGAACAAGTTAAAGCGCGGGTAGGAGATTGCCCTGGATTCGCCCCGGAGCAGCAAGCCCACGATGACGAAGGAAACGGCGACGGCCGCCGCCCCACCGATGGCGAAGAAGGTTAGCGGCAGCGGCAGGTCATACCGGTCGCCGATTCCGTGGGCGTATACCAGCTGCGCCGGCCTCAGCCCGGCCAGCAAGACGGCGGCGACCACGGCGGCAACCATCGCAGCAACCCCGGTCAGAGCCGGCAGAGACCTGCGCCGGAACGAAACCGGCGCTTTTGAGGCTAACCCGAACAACGCTGCCAGCATCTCCCGCATCACGATTGCAAAGCCCTCTCAATCGTTCGTCCTGAGGCTCTCGAAGGACTTCGTTGTACCATTCTTCCTGTCATTTACCTCGGCTGGACTTCCAGGTAGCCAACGTCTATCTCCTCGCCGGCGGTGGTTGCCGCTTCTACGGCAGAGGCTCCCTCGGCGGTGGAACCATGCCCCGTATCCTCTTGCCCCCCGTGGTGGTCAGGAGCTTCCGAACGCTCCTTGGCCTCAACGTGGACTGTAGCCGTGTTCTCCACCGGGTTGCCCTGCCAGTGGTAGGGCCGGTGGCGGTTGTTGGCTAGGGTCACGGTGATTTCGTGCATCCCCGGCTCCAGGGCGGGCAGCTTGAACCAGGGCGTGTAGAGCCGGGCGTGGGTGTCGCCGTCTATGCTGACGTACCCGACTCCCTCAGCGGGCACATGGCCGCCGTCCACGTTCCGCGGGGCGAACTCGAACCCGCCGGGCATGACCTGGAGGTTATAGCCGCCGTAGGGGTCGGGACGGGCCATAATCTCCACGGACATGGCGGATTCCGCGTCAATTGCGCCGGGGGCGTCGTGGTGCATACCAGCGTGCCCTTCAACCGTGACGGTGGCGATGTCATCCACGGTCTGCCCGTCAAAAACGCTCTCGTTGTGGCCATTAGTGTGCAGGACCACCCGGATTTCCCGCGCCCCCGGCTCCATACCCATAAGGTAGTAGTGGGCGCCGTAGACGCGGTTGATTTTGACGCCGTCGACGTAAACATGGGCGTGGCCGGCCCCAGGGGAGTTGGCCTGATTGACCTCTTCCGGCGCCCACCGCCAGCCTTCGGTTGTTATATGAAGGTTGACCCCGCCCTGATCGTCGGGTTCCGCCGTCATCGTCAGGCTGACCGGCGTTTCCGAAACCATACCGCCGTGGCTCATGCCGTCGCCGGAATCGTGAGACATTGACGCATTTGCCGTCGTACCGTGATCTATTGCGCCACCCGCGGACTCGGAACCGGGGGATTGGGAGCCGCCGGAATCACCGTGGCCGTGGCCACCCGCCGCGGCGGATTCGGCAGAACCGGCAGGGTGGAAGGCAATGCGGTAACGCCCGGTGGCGTCAGCGACGAACATGAACTCGGCCACCTCGCCGGGGGTCACGTCCTGCTCCAGGTCATACCCGTGCAGGTGTAGAGAACCAGCCGCATCGCTTTCAATCTTCAATGTGACCGTATCGTCCTGGCTCACCCGAATCGTTGACGGGGTTAGCTCCTGATTGCCCAGGGACACCGCGATTTCAACCTGCATGGGGCCAGAGTTGCTGCAACCGGCAACCAAAGCAATCATCAACAAGGCCAACCCGGCCGGAAACAAGAACTTCCTAAACGCACACTTTCTGAACGCACACTTTCTGAACGCACGCTTTCCAATGGGCAAGAACCCACTCAATTGGGGCCTCCTTCGCAACTCATCCGCCGCAACTCGTCCGCAGACAGCATGATTACCGCGGCAAGCTTCTCCTACGTTTTTGGGAATACGCTGCCCGGCCTCATCCAGGTCCAACCAATGCGCCGCTCGGACAAAACCGTAACGGCTGCGCCGGTAGGGCCGGGATCATCGGACGGAGGAAAGCTAGGCGCGGGGAGGCTTCTTCGGCAGACCAGGGAAGGCTTCGGAAAGAGGTCTATCGGCGGCGGCGTTTCCAAAAAGGAACAACCGGCCTCCGGAATCGGGGGAAACCGGGCTGACGCCGGTGGCCGACGGAATCATTGTAGCGGTCCCCGGCCCGGCGGCATCGGTGGACGTGAGATATACGCCCTCGGAGGTTGCGCCTTGACCGATGGGCATTCCGTTGTAGCCGGCGGCGTGGTGGTGTCTTATTTCAGCGGCGTGGTGGTGTTCTATTTCAGCGGCGTGGTGGTGGCCTATTTCAATGGAATGTTGGTGTTCCGGCAGGGCGCCGGAGGGGAACAGGTGCGCGTGGTGAAACTGGCGCTCGGCGAAGTGGTGGTCCACCAGCGGACCGACGGAGAGCATGGTAAGAGCCACCAACGCCACCAGTGCGGCAGCAAACCCCCATGCACCTGAAACCAGGGGGGCGGCTTGGCCGGGCGCGGATGCCCGCCGTGATACCGCCGGTTGGCCAGATAGTTCGTTCACGCCTTGCCCGTCCTGCGGTTCCTGCCGGCCACCCGGTCCCAGGTCCAGACGCCAACGGCCAAGATGAAGACCGCCAAGGCAGCCAGCAGAATCCAGTTGATGTTGCTGCCGCCGGGGTGGACGTACATCGAAATCAGCACGGTTTCCTCGCCCAATTCTGACCGTACCCTGACCAGCACTTCCCAGTCACCTTCCAGGTCAAAGGGTACCGTGGTCTCGTAAAACTGGGGCGTGGTATCGTTGAGGGCTGGCAGCGAATCCAGGGCCGTTGCCAGCGGTGGGCCGGTGGCGGATATGTCAACCCTGGCATCGGTTAGGACTTGCTCGTCCGCAGAAGAGCGGACCAGGATGCTCATGTGGGTGTTGGCCACGACCGCCGCCCCGGGCAGGATGCTAATGTCTATGACGTACGGGCCCTTTTTCTCGGTGGCAACGAGGGTAGCCCTGCCGTTGGCAGACAGCAGGCCGGGACCGAGCAGCAACGCTGCCGCGAAAAAAGCCAGCGCTAGACGCATCTGACAGCGGAACCAGGGGGTTGGCAATGAGGATTTGTCTGCACCATGACCAATTTCGATGATAGCACACCCTCCGGCGAAACGACAGCGGGACCGAAAGTGCGCAGCCGGGCCGATAGCCAAATTCCTTAAATCGCTCGCCCAAAGCCTCTCGAAATACGCTATCATCCAGGGGCATATGGGGGATAAATCCCCCAACGTGGCCCGGTCCTTCGTCCCAACGCCCTGCCAGGACTTCCTTTCAACCGTTCGTCCTGCGGCCCTTAGGACTTCCTGACGTGGGTTTTCAGGGTGGAGATTGTGGTTTATATTTGGGGCAAAGTTTTCTGTGCTTTGGCGAGCCGGTCGGTTATGTCCGGTCAGGCCGAACAAGTGGAGATAGAATGACCAATAACGACGAGAAGCTGCCCCTTCCGTTGGAAGGCCTGCGGATCCTGGACGCAACCCATATCGTGGCCGGTCCCTTCTGCGCCATGATTCTGGCCGACATGGGAGCGGAGGTTATCAAGATTGAGCGGCCCGGCTCCGGTGACCGCGCCCGGCACAACCACCCCTTTGTCGCCGCGCCCGACGGCGAAAACGTCAGCGCGCGCTTCCTGGGGATTAACCGCAACAAGAAGAGCATCACCCTGGACCTTCGGGACGCCCGATGCAAGCAGGCTTTCGAGGAAATGGTCAAGGTTTCGGACGTGCTGTTGGACAACTGGGGACCGGGGGCGATGCGCCGGCTGGGGCTGGGCTACGACCACCTGCGGGAGATTAACCCGGGCCTGGTGTACGCCAGCATCACCGGGTACGGCGACGGGGAAGGGCTGCGCGGCCCCTATTCCGAATGGCCGGCCAACAACCCCTGCGTCCAGGGCATGGGCGGCTGGATGGAAATTACCGGCGAACCGGGCGGGGCGCCGCAGATGGTCGGGGACAACATCGGGGATTCGGTGCCCGGTGTCTGGACCGCCCTGGGCGTGGTCATGGCGCTCCAGACCCGGCATAAGACCGGGCTTGGTCAGCACGTGGACATGGCGATGTACGACTGCATGGTCGCCCACACCACCAGCAGTATGCCCCATTTCCAGGCTACCGGCGAGGTTACCAGCCGGGCCCGGGAAAATATGTTCACCGCGCAGTTGGCCCTGCGCGCTCAGGACGGCTACGTGGTGCTGGCGGGCAGCGGTGACGTGGCGAAGTGGGAGGCCCTGTGGACGATGATTGGCCGGGACGAGCTAATCGAGGACTCCCGCTATCTCGGCATAGGCGTCACCGGCGGGTTCTATTTCGACAATGTGGTGCCGGCCATTGAAGCGTGGTCGGAGCTTCTGCCCAAGCAGGAAGTCAACCAAAAGCTGCTGGACTGCGGGTTTTCTATGGGCATCGTGCAGAACACCGCCGACCTGGACAACTGCCCGCAATTGGCGCAGCGCAAGATGTTCGTGGAGAGCGGCGACGGGTACGGCGGGCAGTTCCGCACCGTCAACACGCCCATCCGCCTCACCGGCTGCCCCGACACCCCCGACACCGCCCCTCCACTGCTGAGCCAGGACAGCGAAGAGCTTCTTTGCAGCATCGGCGGCCTGTCCAAAGAGGAGTTCGCGGAACTGAAGGCCGGCGGGAAGATTTAAGAAAGATTTAACGCAGTCCTTCGAGGGCCTCAAGACAAACGATTGGAAGGCGATTGGAAGGGCTTCGGGGCGAACGGTTCAAGTTTACGGATTTTCCCAACCGGCGGACTGTCGGAATAGTTTCCGAATAGATTCCAAGGAGTGAACAACATGGCAACCATCGCACAAACGCTGGCCCAATACTCCGCCGCGCTGCACTACCGGCACCTGCCGCCCGAGGTCTCTCACCTGGCCAAGCGCATGATTATTGACACGCTGGGCTGCGCCATCGGCGGGTATACCAGCGAGCCGGCCAAGATCGCCCGGGACCTGGCGTCCACCGTCAGCAGTTCCCAGCCCTGCACCATCATCGGCAGCGGCGGGACCAGCAGCCCCGACCTGGCCACCTTCGCCAACGGCGTGATGATGCGCTACCTGGACTACAACGACGGCTATACCAGCAAGGAGTCGGGCCATCCCAGCGACAGCATCGCCGCGGTGCTGGCGGCCACCGAGATGGCCGGGCTGGGCGGCCGACGGGCCATCACCGCCACGGTCGTCGCCTACGAAGCGTTCTGCCGGTTGGGCGACGCCGCCACCCTGAAGTATTTCGGCTACGACCACGTGACCAACGGCTGCATCGCCAGCGTGCTGGGCGCGGCCCGGTCTCTGGGCATGTCGCCGGAAATCACCGAAGAGGCGGTCAACTTGGGCGTCGTCCCCAACGTGGCCCTGGGCCAAACCCGGGTGGGAACGCTGTCCCACTGGAAGGGCTGCGCTTACGCCAACGCCAGCCGCAACGCGGTTTTCGCCGCCATGCTGGCCCAACGTGGTCTGACCGGCCCATCGCCCTCTTTTGAGGGAGAACACGGCTTCTTTGTGGGCGTGGCGCGGGAACCCTACGAACTGGAGCATTTCGGCGGTAACGGGCAGCCCTTCAAGATTGCCGAGTGCAGCATCAAGCGGTTCCCGTTGGGGCAATACTCCCAGACGGTGGTGCAGGCCGCGCTGGAAGCAAGGGAGCAGATGCCCGAGGTCAATGTTGACGACATCGCCGAGGTGAAAATCAGGACTTTGCAGAAGGCCATTGACATTATGGCCGGGGACGACGAGAAGTGGCGCCCGAGGACCCGGGAAACCGCCGACCACAGTATGCCCTACACCACGGCGGTGGCGCTGACCTACGGTAATGTTGACCAAGGCCATTTTGACGACCGTTACATCTTCGACGAGCGGCTGCTGGACCTGACCGGCCGGGTCAAGGTGGAGCGTTCCGAGGAGGCCGACCGGCGGGTGCCGGAAGCCATGTTGTGCTATCTCGACGTGACTACCAAGTCCGGTCATACCTTCTCCGCCGAGGTTCCCTACCACAAGGGACATTACCTTAACCCGATGACCGACGCTGAGGTCGAAGGCAAGTTCCGCTCGCTGGCCAAGGACCTGCTCTCTCCCGGCCAGACCGACGAGCTGCTGGCCAAGCTGTGGAAACTGGAAGAAGTAGAAGACATTGGCGAGGTTTTGCGTCTGACCCGGATTTAGCGACTGTCCCCAAAATCAGTCACTAATCGACCAGTCATTCCGTTGCCTTGGAACGATGCCAAATCCATATTTCGGAGGTGAGTCATGCTCGACAAAGTTATCACCGGGGGCACCGTGGTCACTCCCGGGGGCGCCGGACTGTGGGACGTGGGAATAGAGGGCGAAAAGATTGTCGCGGTGGCCGTTCCCGGAATTCTCCCCACCGAGGGCGCGACCGTCATTGACGCCGCCGGCAAAATTGTGGTGCCCGGCGGCATCGAGCCCCACGCCCACGCCGCCGCCAACGTCCAGACGGGGGCGCGGCAACTGGTGGCCGGGACGCCCAACGCCGGGCCGCTGGACCATTCCTTGGGGGCCATCTGGGGCGGGACGACCACGGTCATGGACTTTGCCCCGGTGCCCAACGAGGGCGACCTTCCCGCGGGTATACACGACTTCATATCCGTTTGGCGGGGCAACGCCTACACCGACTACTCGACCCACTGCATCTATTCCAGTGGAAGCACCCCCGACGCCATCTCCCGGTACAGCGAACTAATCAACGCCGGGTTCCCGAGCATCAAGGTGTTCACCACCGACATCCGTCCGCCCGAAGGCCGGGTGAACACCCTGACCCCCATCGGTAAGATTGACACTGGACGGCTGGCCGACGTGATGTCGCAAATCGCCCGGCACGGCGGTGTTTTGGCGGTCCACGGCGAGGACGACGAGCTAGTGATGTACAACTACCTGCTGGCGCAGCAGCGGGGCCTGTGGGACTGGCACAACGTCCATGAGATACACTCTAAGCTGGTCGAGGACCTGGCCTTCCAGCACGTAATACGCCTGGCCCAGCGCACCGGGACGGGCGTCTACTTCGTCCACGTCACGGCCAAGGACGGTCTGGACGCAATTTCCGAGGCGCGGAGCCTGGGAATGCCGGTCTATGGCGAAGTGCTGACCCTAGCCCTGTCGTTCAACTGCGACAATTACAAGGAAAGCGACGGCATGAAGTACCACACCTATCCGTCGCTGAAGTACGAGGACGACCGGAATCACCTGTGGGACGGGCTGCTGCGCCGGGACCTGTCCTTCACCGCCACCGACAGCAGCTTCACTACCTACCTGGACAAGATTGCCGGCCGCAACGTGGTGGACGTGCGGGGCGGCAACATCGGCATCGAGATTCGCATGGGGGTCAACTACACCGAGGCGGTGGTGCGGCGAGGCGTGTCCCTGGAACAGTACGCCAACATGACGTCCACCAACGCCGCCAGGATGCTGGGGTTGTATCCGCGCAAGGGGGCAATCGCCGCGGGCAGCGATGCCGACATCACGATAATTGACCCGTCGGTCAAGAAGACCCTCACAATGGACGACCTGCACCTGCGGGACTACTCGCCCTGGGAGGGGTGGGAGGTTGAGGGGTGGCCCACCACGGTCATGCTGCGGGGCAAGTTAATGGTGGACGGCGGGCAATTGCTGGGGTCTCCGGACGACGGGCAGTTGATCCCCCGGAAGATTGACCAGGCAGTGCTGAACCGGCCAGCGTTTTAGGGGGCTGGCGGCGGCATGTCCTGTGTCTGTCGCCGCCAGCCTCACTTAAATGGACGGCTAGGTGCGCCCGGCTAAATCAATTGCTTTTGACAAATTGTCGAGATGAACCTCAACAATCTCGAGAGCTTGCCGTCTGGCAGCTTCGTGGAGCATCACCAATTGGCTTCGGAGCTGGCCCGGTGGATTGATGTAAGGAGTGGAAATACGCTCGATAGTGTCACCCCTTTTGTCGAGAATCTTTATCTCATACTCTGGGTCCGACAATGGCTTACCCTTGGAAACCAAGGTTGAATAGTCTCCGAACGTGGCCAAGAAGGTCTGTGAATCCACGGTCTTTTGCCAACGCACCCTCCCCAGTTCGGTCTGAACCAAGAGCTTTTCCACAATGTCTGATATTGTTGCCATCTTAATCACCCGCCTGCGTACCGGCCAAGTACGTCGCGCTGGCCATTTGCTCTAAATCTTCCTGGAGTTTATTCAGTTGTTCCCTAATACTGCTTTGGACTGCCAAGTCCGTTCCGCCGCTCAATTCTCCCCTTACGGTGTCTTCCATAGCAGTCAACTGTCCTATGGCGGTTTGGATGGTTTCGACGTCTTCGGAATGGGGGAACGGGAACCGTACTTGACGTCGGACAGCATAGCGCGAAGAGGTTGGTAATGTTCCAGGCTGGTCCGCCAATGTTCGTCGCTCAGCAACACTTTTATGCGCTGAATTAGCGCGATTGCCCGCTGCAATTCTACCACAACAAGCACAGCGGTTATGGCGTCGCGTGTCTCTCGGCTCGCCAGTTCCGCCGCCTCTGCTGAGTCCCTGGCCTTTCCCGCCCGCTGCATGGCGACCCACGCCGCCGCCAGTCCAGCCGCGGATATGACTACGCCCAGCAGACCGGCGAAGCTGCCCCAGTTGTCGAAGAAGTAACCCATCAACCCCGCCGGTCAGGACCACCCGACTCTAATCGGCAGCGAAGCGGCGTCCGTCGGGATAGGTATAGCCGGTCTTGTCGGTGAAGCCGCCCACAGCAGGGGTAATTTGCCGATAGAGGCCCCGCGCCCGTTGTTTGATCACGGCGTTGGCGGCTTCCTTGGTGGGCGTTGGGTTGGAATTCTGGTCGTTGTAAATCTGGGACTTGAGGGGGCTGTCGTCCTCCATTTCCCAAATGCACAGGTAGCGCAGCACGCCGCCGTTATTCCTCTCGTCGCCGGGTTCCAGCTTGAACCGGCGGGCGCTGATGTAACCGGGGATGGACATACGCTCCGGCAGGTGCTCCTCGTCGTACCACTTGTTGAACACCGCGTCGTCGGCCTCGTCCACCTCCATCATCACCACAAGAATGGTCCCGCCGACGGGTTGGGTCGCATGATTTGCTTGTGATTGGGTTTGAGTCATGTCGCTCTCCTTGGTTGAGGTTAGGATGGGATCAATTAATTTCCTGATTCAATTTCCAAAGCCACGGCGCCAATGCCGCAGGCCGGCTCGCCGGCGGTTTCAGGCAACAGTGGATGGTCATAGGTTATATTGCACGATTTGGCGCGTCAACCGACGCTTGGGCATTCACCCGGGTGGTTGCCGCCGCGATTGCCGGAAGTCGTAAGGTGGTATAGTGGTTGCGGAAAAATGCCGGTACCCACACGACCTGAACCTCAGCGCAACGGACCACGTTTCGCAACGCTTCGGGGGTAAGTGGGTGTTGTGTGTCTCAGCATTTGGTCTTCCGCCCGAAATTTCCTGATCGTAGTGTGTCTTGCGGCGGCTCAACCCGCCGGACTCCGCACGAAGCGGGCACAGCGTGAAAACAAGTTGCCTTGCGCTGCGTCCCGAGTTTCACCCCCCGGGTTGCATGAGAAACGCAATGCTGCAACGGATAGCAAACAGCCCCAAGTATAAGTGGTGGGTCTTCGCCACCATTGGCGTGGGGATATTCTTCTCGGTGGTTGACCACGGGAGCGTACAGATTGCGCTTCCCGACATTGAGGCGTACTACCACTCGGACTTGCCGACGGTGCAGTGGGTTGTGGTCGCCTACGCACTGACCATCAGCGTCCTGCTGCTGCCAATGGGCCGCCTGGGCGATGTGTTTGGTCGAAAGCGGGTATACATTACCGGGTTGGCCATCTACCTCGTTGCCTCGGCGGTGTCGGGCTTGGCGCCGAACATGACCATGCTGATTGCCGGCCGGGTCCTGCAGGGCATCGGCTCAGGAATGATGCAGGGCATCGCCATGGCCATGATTATATCGTCCTTTCCGGCCAACGAAAGGGGCAAGGCCCTGGGTTCCAACATGAGCGTGGTCGGCAGCGGCGCCATCGCCGGACCGGCCCTGGGCGGTCTGCTGATCAGCGCCTTTGGGTGGCGGTGGGTGTTCTTCGTCAACATTCCCGTCGGAATCATCACCATCATCGCTTCGGCGTTGATTCTGGAACAGCGGCGGGAGGCCGACGAGACCGTCCGGCCTGCCGTGACCCGCTTCGACTGGGTGGGAGCCGCCCTGTCGGGAGCGACCCTGCTCCTGTTTCTGCTGGTCGTGGGCAACGGCCACCAATTGGGATGGACGTCATTCCTGGTGGTTGGGGGGGCGTTCACCTTCGTCGCTCTGGCGGTGGCCTTCGTGTGGTGGGAGCTGCGAGTCCCGTCGCCGATGCTGGAGTTGCGGCTGTTCCGCCGCAAGCTGGTCGCGCTGGGGGTAGCTGCCGGCTGGCTGTCCTTCTTCGGTATGTCCGCCACCCGGTTCATGGTGCCGTTCTACTTGCAGCGGGTGCTGGGACTGACGCCGCGGGAGGTTGGGTTGTTGCTGATTCCGGCGGCAATCTGCATGATTGTCGTTGGCCCGCTCAGTGGGAGACTGTCGGACAAGTTCGGCTGGCGGATATTCACCGTCGGCGGCCTGGCCATCACGTCCACCGCCTTGTTTATTCTGGCCAGTACCCTGGCCGAACAGTCGTCCGTGCTGTTGATTGTGGCGATGCTGATGTTGCAGAGCACCGGGTTGGGGTTCTTCAATTCGCCCAACAACAGCTCCATTTTCAGCGCCGTTGAGCGTTCCAGCTTCGGGGTCGTGTCGGCGCTGACCCAGTTGATCCGCAACTCGGCCAACGTGGTCAGCATCGCCCTGGCGACCACCGTAGTCGTAACCATCATGGGGATGCGAGGAGTGGAGCCGAGCCTGGACGCCGTGTCTCCCCAGGTCGCCGACGCGTTCGTGGCTGGGCTCCGTGCGGCTTTCGTGGTCTTGGGTAGTTGCACCACCGCCGGGATGGTCGTGGCGCTGGTGCGGGGTGAACGTCCCAAACCGGCGCCTGCCCCAACTCCTACAGCGGAGGCCGCCGCATCCAACACCGATTAGGGGGCAAGAAAGTCATTCAAAGGCCTCAGGACGAACGGCCTCAGGACGAACGATCGAAGGGACTTTGCAATCGGAGTTATGGCCTTGAGCGGGCCATGCCAACGCAGCGCCCTTTTGTGGTAAATTAGTCCCAGCCGGAGAAGCCGGCTTCTTGTGGAATTGTGGTTTGACCGCCGGAGTGCCGGCGAGCACAGGCAACCATGTTTAGCTGACCAATGTTAGGGAGGGCGACGATGCTGGACTACAAGCCCAATATGGTGATTTCGACCCAGGACTACCAGGTGGTGGGAACCCGCCCGGTGCGCCACGACGGACCCGACAAGGTGATGGGCCGGGCCCGCTACGCCGCCGACATTCATTTGCCCGGTATGCTCCACGCCAAGATGCTGCGCAGTCCCCACGCCCACGCGCGAATCAAAAACATAGACGCCAGCAAAGCCTTGGCCCTGCCCGGCGTGGAAGCGGTGGTGACCGCCGCCGACCTGCCGGACATCTCTCCGGAAATGTCCGACCAGGAAGAAGGCGCCGCCGTCAACTACGGGTTTTACAGCCGCAACGTTCTGGCTCGCGAAAAGGCTCTGTACCGGGGCCATGCCATCGCCGCCGTCGCTGCCGCGAGCCCCCACTTGGCCGAGCAGGCGTTGGACCTCTTGGAAATCGAATACGAGGTGCTGCCTCCGGTCCTGGATGCATACGCCGCCATGAAGGACGACGCTCCGGCCCTGCACGAGCGTCTGCTTACCCTGACCAACCCGGCACAGCGGGCCGGCGGCTGGGGCGACGCCACCAAGCCCACCAACGTATCCAACCACTTCGAGTTCCGGTTGGGCGACCCGGATGAGGGTTTCAAAGAGGCCGACGTGGTGGTGGAGCAGGAGTTCCACACCAAGCCGGTACACCAGGGATACATCGAGCCTCACTCCGCCACTGCCCAATGGAACACCGACGAAAGCGTAACGATTTGGGCCAGCAGCCAGGGCCACTTTGCCCTGCGGGACCACACCGCCCGCATGCTGGGCGTTCCGGTTTCCAAGGTCAAGGTAATTCCGATGGAGATTGGCGGCGGCTTCGGCGGGAAGGGTCAAGGCGGCTGTTACATTGAGCCGGTGGTAGCCTCTCTGGCCCGCAAGACCGGCCGTCCGGTCAAAATGCAGATGAGCCGTATTGAGGTATTCATGGGCACCGGCCCGACCTCGGGGACACACATCCGGGTCAAGCTGGGCGCGACCAACGCCGGCAAGCTGGTCGCCGCCGACTGCACCCTCATTTATGAAGCGGGCGCCTTTCCCGGCTCACCCGTGCCCTCCGGGTGCCGCACCATGCTGGCCCCCTACGAAATAGCCAACTCGTTCATCGAGGGGTACGACGTTCTGACCAACGTACAGAAGTCGGCGGCCTACCGGGCTCCCGGCTCGCCGCCCGCCTCCTTTGCCGCCGAGCAGGTCGTTGACGAGCTTTGCGACCGGCTGGGCATGGACCCGGTGGAGTTTCGCCTGCTCAACGCCGCCAAGGAGGGGTCGCGTCAACCCACCGGACCTACCTTCCGCAAGATCGGATTCGTCGAAATTTTGCAGGCTGCCCAACAGCATCCGCACCTGGCACAGCCGCTACAAGGCCCATACCGGGGGCGGGGCGTGGCCGCCGGGGCCTGGTTCAACGGCACCGGCCCGGCCAGCGCCGTTGCCAGCGTCACTCCCGACGGCACCGTGACCCTGGTGGAAGGCTCGCCCGACATCGGGGGCAGCCGCGCCGCCATGGCCATGCACGTCGCCGAGGTATTGGGCATTCCGGCCGAAGATGTCAAGCCGTCCATCGTAGACACCGACTCCATCGGCTACAGCTCCGGCGCGGGCGGCAGCGGCGTCACCTTCAAGATGGGCACCGCCGTCTACCAGGCCGCCGAGGACATCCGTAGCCAGTTGATTGAACGCGCCGCCAAGATTTGGGACGTGGACGCCGGTGACGTCGAGTACGTGGGCGACGTCCTGCAGCACAAGGCGGACCCGGAGTTGAAGCTGACCTTCAAGCAGATAGCCCGGCGGTTGAACGGCACCGGCGGCCCGGTGATTGGCCGCGCCACCGCCAACCCCGGCGGCGTGGGCAATGCTTTTGGCCTGCACGTGGTTGACGTCGAGGTTGACCCCGACACCGGCAAGGTGGAGGTGCTGCGCTATACCGCCTTGCAGGACGCGGGCAAAGCCATCCACCCCAGCTACGTCGAGGGCCAGATTCAAGGGGGCGCGGTACAGGGCATAGGCTGGGCGTTGAACGAGGAATACTACTACGGCGACGACGGGCAGATGATTAACTCCAGCTTCCTGGACTACCGGATGCCGACCAGCCTGGACCTGCCCATGATTGACACGGTAATCGTAGAGGTAGCCAACCCCGGGCATCCCCTGGGCGTCCGCGGCGTTGGCGAGGTTTCCTTGGTTCCGCCGATGGCAGCGGTGGCCAACGCCATCAAGCACGCCGTTGGTGTCCGCCTGGACAGCCTGCCCATGAACCCCGGCAGCGTCCTGGAAGCGATTTTGGACGGGGATCCGGCTTAGCTCAATCCTCGGCGCCGTTCCGGCTGGCCGGGACGGCGCCGAGGTGACCCGTCAAACATAGATTGATACGACCCAGGGACGTAAGGAAGCCAACCGAGAAATGCCAGGCAGCTAGCGGAATTGTTCAGGGACCACGAAACCGTCTATCTAGTCGCGTCCGTGATTCTGGTTCTACTCTTGACCGGTTTGGCAGCTTGGTATGAGATTGATTACCGGGACATGGATTCTCTGCCAGACACGATTGTGTCAATTGGTCAAGGCGTAAGCTCGGCGGTTGCGGTAACGCTCACTATCCTCGCTACTGCGGAGATTGGTATGTTGATTTCAGAAAAATACAGGGCCCGACGCTTTGAGGAGGGCCGTAAGGTGGAGCGTCGGGAAAGGGACGCCCAATGGAAAGCCTGGTTGGCGCGCAGGGATGAAGCTGCGGCCAACGGTGAGCCGTTTGACGAGCCTCCGCCGTCGGAAGAAGAAGTTGCCCAATCGTAGCGAGCCTTGATAGTGAGTCGAATGGGTTCATCTCGGCGGTTGCGGTAACGCTCACTATCCCCGCTACTGCGGAGGTTGTCATGTTGATTTCAGAAAAATACAGGGCCAGACGCTTTGAGGAAGGGCGGAAGGTAGGGCGTCGGGAAAGGGACGCCCAATGGAAAGCCTGGTTGGCGCGCAGGGATGAAGCTGCGGCCAACGGTGAGCCGTTTGACGAGCCTCCGCCGTCGGAAGAAGAATCTGATTGAATGACGGGCCAAGATGTCCAGACCTTCGGGCAAATGCCCCCTCGAATCCCGGATCAAAAGCGGGGCGACCTCCCAGGGTTGCCTTGGTCAATAACCGCCTCAAATAACCCTCCGGTACCGACACTTTTGGATGACGTGAACTTCTTGACTGGCTGACTCGTCGGAGCAACCACGGTCAACCTGCGGCGCTTCCCCGGGCGCAATTGAGATGAGCATTGGCTGATAATCCCCCATCAAATAGCCCCGACGTAATCGTCATTGGCGGCGGCCCGGCCGGTAGCGCCGCGGCCACCATGCTGGCCGTCCAGGGAATCCGCGTGCTGCTCCTGGAACGCGAACGGTTCCCCAGAGACCATGTGGGGGAGTCGTTGCTGCCCGCCAGCATTCCGGTGCTGGAAGAGTTGGGGGCGCTGGCCGCCGTTCAGGATGCGGGATTCCTGCCCAAGTGGGGCGCCACTATGGTATGGGGCAGGGATTCTACACCCTGGAGTTGGTACTTCAAGGAAACTAACCGGACCTACCCCCACGCATACCAGGTTTGGCGTCCCCGGTTCGATTCCATCCTGCTGGACAACAGCCGCGCCAAGGGCGTCGACGTGCGGGAAGGGCATCACGCGATAGGAGTACTGTTCGAGGACGGGCGGGCCGTCGGAGTGCGCTTTCGGAACGACGCCGACCGGGAACAGGTTGCCCGGGCGGATTTCATCGTCGACGCCAGCGGGCAAAACGGCCTTCTGGGACGGCAGCTTGGCCTACGGGAATGGGACGACTTTTTCCAAAACCTGGCGGTGTACGGCTATTTCGTCGGCGGGCAGCCGCTGCCATCCCCCGACGAGACCAACATCTTCATTGAAGCCTACCCCCAGGGGTGGCTATGGAACATTCCTATACCGGGGGGCAGCTCCAGCGTCGGCGCGGTGGTGGACACCACCGTTGGCCAGACGGGAATCGCCGCCGTCGGGGCCCGGCAGTTCCTCATGGACCAAATCGCTCAAGCCCCGCACCTGGCCGCGATGCTTCGGGACGCAGATATGACGGCGGACCCATCGGTGGTCAAGGACTGGTCTTATGTCTCCCGCTCCATGGTAGGCGACGGGTACATCCTGGCGGGCGACGCCGCCTGCTTTGTCGACCCGCTGTTCTCATCCGGGGTGCATCTGGCGCTGATGTCCGGGGTGTTGGCCGCCGCCTGGGTGAGTTCAGCCATGAAACAGCCGGACATCGCCGGGCCGGCCGGCCTGGTTTACCAGGAGATGTACCTGAAGGAATACCGGCATTTCCGGGAGTTGGCCCGGTTGTTCTACTCCAGCAACCGCACTGCCGAGTCCTATTTCTGGGAGGCCCGCCGCATCGTATCAGGCGATTCCACCTTGTCGCCTCGCAACGCCTTCATCCGAGCCGTGGCGGGTCAACCGCCGCGGGGGTACGAACGGGCGGTGCTGGAGCGGGGCGAATTGCCACCGGCTTTTGTCGAAAGCGTGGAAAACGTGGAGTCGGAGCGGGTCCGCCGGCGGGCCGCCCTGGATGAATCCGCGGGTATGCTGGAATGGATTCCCCGGTTGGCCGACGGCGTCAAGCTGGAGCGGAAGCCGACCTTGGCGGGGGGCGAGTTCCGCTGGGGTCATGTGCTGAGCACACCCGACCGGGCGGAGGGGGTGGAATGCGCCGACCTGGTGGCAGCCCTGCTTTCCCGGGTTGACGGGCACACAACGGCAGCCGAGCTAATCGCCCAACTGCAACGGGGTTTTGGCCCATCCCAGCGGGCGCAGGTCGCAACCGCCGTCCGGTCTACACTGGGCATACTGTACGTTGACGGCGCCATTGACGGGTGGGTCGGCATATAGCCAGACGGCACGACCCCGCTATTCGATGAACCCGGTTGCAAAGGAGAAGAAATGTGCCGCAGCATCAAGACCCTGCGCCGGGCGGATGTGCCGGCGACCGATGAGGAAGTCCAAGAGGCCGCTTTGCAATTCATCCGCAAAGTAAGCGGCTACCGGTCGCCGTCCAAAGCCAATCAAGCCGCCTTTGACGCGGCGGTAGAGGAAGTTGCCGCAGCCAGCCACAGGCTGTTGGACAGCTTGACCGTCCGGGGTTAATCGGTAAAGGGGCAGGCCCAAAAGCCTGCCCCTCGGCGTTGGCGCGGGTGAAGTGTCGGGAAGTTTAGACCAGGACCCCGAACCCGGAGTAGGTGCATAGTTCGATGCGGTTCCCGTCGGGGTCGTTCAGGTAGAACGCCCGCTGTCCGTCGTTGCGGACTTGAATGTCGGTGCACTCGATGCCCATGCCACCCAACTGCGTGTGAGCCGCGTCCAGGTCTTCAACCTCGAACGCTGTGTGGTGGGACGGGGCCGAGGGAGCGTCCGGGTTTTCGATGATGTGGACCATGGCGCCGCTGGGAAGCTGGAGCCAGTACAGATGATCGCCGTTGACCATTTTGGGAATCTGCTTCAGCCCCAGGACTTCCCCGTACCACTTCAGGGCGTCGTCCTTGTTCTTGACGTTGTAGGTAATGTGATTGATGTTCCTCAGCCGGGTGTTGCCGCTCAGCATACTGTGACCGTCCTCCTTGACTGTTTTGCGATTGATTCCGGCCGCGCCCGGTGGGGCCGGCGCAAGCGCGGGTTGGCTGGGTTGAGTGTAGTTGCGCGTTAGGTGGCTGTCAATTATCCCGCCTACCATTGACCAAGGAAGTCCTTCAAGGCTCAAGACCATATCCCCGTGGATGCGAGGGACGAACGATTTGGGATGGTAGGTCGGTTCCAGGCCCCTTGACGTAACTGTTCAGACTTGGTGGGTAAATTGGTTTCAGCCAAGGGTTTCAGGCAACTGCCAATTCTTTCCAGGGGGTTTGGGGGATGAATCCCCCAACGTAACCCAACCCCCATATTCCGCCATCGGCCACTCCCCTCCCCTCAACCCTGAACTGTTACCCCTTAACCTTGGCGGTTGACCGGCTGGGAGTACCTGCCTACAATTGCCTTCGTTGCCATCACATAACACTTCCCATCAATCAATTGTCTTTGATACATAGCCCGCCGGGCATAGTCCGGAAATCGTCCGGTCAGAACCCGCCGCCGCGGGTACGCATTTCGGCCATCCCCGCAACGCCGGAACATATAGTACAGCTTGAGACGCCGCCACCGGCTTGGCGGTCCCGGGAGTAACGAATGTCACAATCGCAACCCCCCAAGGTCCTGGATGGTGTCCGTATCCTTGAGTTAGCCCGCTGGCAGGCTGCGCCCCGGGGCGGTATGGTCCTGCGGGACATGGGCGCCGAGGTCATCAAGATTGAATGGCGGAAAGGAGCCGACTTGAGAAACTCCGGCCCCTTCGTGGACGATATGAGCGTTCAGTTCGCCGCCTACAATCGGGGCAAGAAGAGCATCACGCTGAACACCCGCCATCCCAAGGGCAAGCAAGTCTTTATGGACTTGGTGGAAGTTTCCGACGTCGTTCTCGAAAACTTCCGGCCCGGCACAATGGAAACGATGGGCTTCAGCTATGACGCCATGAGCCGGGTCAACCCCGGTATCATCCTGGCCTCGGTGTCCGGGTTCGGCCAGTACGGGCCCTACCGTGACCGACAATGTTTCGACCCCATCATCCAGGCCATGAGCGGCATCGGCCAACAGACCGGCCGGGGGTTTGACCAGCCCATAATGGCCGAAGGGCCCATTATGGACCGGACGGCGGCTCTTCACGCCACCGTCGGCATTTTGGGCGCGCTGCGCCACCGGGACCGCACCGGCGCGGGGCAATGGCTGGAAGTGGCCATGATGGACGGCGGCATTACCTTCGAGGAAGTGGCGCTGGCCATGTGCTACGAGACCGGCACCAACGACTTCCGGCGCACCGGCTCGTTCATTCAATGCAAGGACGGCTGGATTACCACCGGCGCCGCCCGGGCCGGTATGTGGGAGCGGATGCTGCGGGTGATGGGGTTTGACGAGCTGGCCGACGACCCGGAGTTTGCCGCTCCCATGTTCGCCACCGCGCAGATGGAAACCCGCATGGAGCTGCTGCACGAGTGGTGCGAAGAGCGCACGGTGATGGAGGTCGAAGAGGCGTTGGTGGCGGCGGACATCCCCATCGGCCGGGCCATGACCATCCCCGAGGTTCTGGAAGACCGGCAAATCTGGGAGCGGGAAGTCATGATCAAGGCGGACGTGGACGAGCCTGGCGGCAAACAAATGCTGGTGCCCGGCCCGACCATTATCAAGTTCGACAAGACCCCGACCACCGCCGGGCCCATTCCCAAGTACGGTGAACACAACCAGGAGATTTACCGCGGTCTGCTGGGCATGGATGATCAGCGTATGTCCTCTCTGCGGGAAGAGGGGGTCATCGGATAGGCGGCAGACGGCGGGTCATGGGATGGCTTATAGAACATCGGACAATATGCAACCCGTCTTACTGTGAAAATAGGAAGTCCTTGGAAGGCCTCAGAACGAAAGATTGCATTTAAGGACTTGGCAATTGTTCTGCTGAGTTAAACACTTGGTTGACTATCGGTAATTACCGCATATATATTACTTAATCTAATGTGAATCATTAGTTTTCATGCAAACACATTTCAAGCAGGAACTGACGGACCGGTTCGTTGAGTTGGTGGAGCAGATAAACCAACAAATGCACTGCCGCCCTCTGGATGAGTGGGAAGGGCTGGATTTGACCATACCCCAGATCAAGACGCTGGCCCTATTGCAACATCAGGGTTCCCTGCGTATGGGCAATATCTCCACCTACCTCGGCACCGCTCTTTCCGCATCCACCAGCATCGTGGACCGGCTGGTGGACAAGGAGTTGGTGGAGCGGGCGCAGGACCCCGACGACCGGCGGGTGGTTCTTTGCCAATTGACCGAACAAGGCCGGGAATCCATGGAACAGTTCTGGCGCATCGGGCGGATGCGAATTCTTGAGGTGGTGGAACGTTTGGAAGTGGAGCAGCTAGAAACCGTCGTGCGGGGGTTCGAGTTGCTTTGCCAAGCGGTGGAAGACTCCCAGACCTCCCCCAACGCGACCCAACCCGCGGGCTAACTCCAACCCCTTCCAACCAACCTTTACCTTCAACCTTTACCTTCACTTTATGCCTTCCCTAACCTATCCATTCGTTCGTTTGCTTCTGCCGGGGACCGCTGTGGGGCCTGAGCCGTGACTATCCTTACCCAACTGGCCCTGCGCCGGCGGTCGGTTACCATGCTGGTCATCATCCTGCTGCTCGCCGCGGGCGTCTACACCTACCGCACCCTCGAACGGGAGTTGTTCCCCGAAATCGAGTTCCCCAATATAACCATTTTGACCTTCTACCCCAACGCCAACCCGGAAACCGTGGTCCGGGACGTAACCGAGCCGATTGAAGAAGCCATTACCAACGTGGAAGGCATCCAGGACATTCAGTCCACGTCTTCCGGCAACGTCTCGCAGGTGCTGGTAACCTTCGATTTCGGCGAGGATATGGAAGAGGCGGAGCGGACTATCGAAAGCAACGTCAACGGGGTTGACTTTCCCAACGAAACATCGGGGCCCTTCGTCAGCCGCCTGAACAACAACACCTTCCCGGTCTTGCAGCTCAACGTCACCGGGGAACGGGATATTCCTTCTTTGCAGCGCATCGTTGACGACGTAATCCTGCCGGTAATGGAGCGAGTCGACGGGGTTTCGGAAATCAACGTGGCCGGACGGGTGGATGAGCGGGTCACGGTTACCGTGGACACCGACAAGCTGCAAGACCTGGGCCTGTCCATGCCGCAGCTCACTAGCGCCATCCAAGGCAACAACGCCAGCTTTCCCGGTGGGGACATTTACCAGAACGGGTCCAACTTCCCGATACGGGCCGCCCACGAGTTAGGGAACCTTTCCGACATCAGGGGTCTCACCGTCGGGTTCGAACCGGGGTCCAGGGCTTCGAGTTCTGCGCCGCCTGGCTCAGGGCCCGGCGCCGTCCACGCCGGTCACCGGGGGGAACGCCGGATCCTGTTGAGCGACGTCGCCGAGGTCGGGATTGACACCGCCCAGGCCACCTCAATTTCCCGCACCAACGGAAAGCCCAGCCTGAACCTCATCGTGCTCAAGGACCCCGACGCCAACACCGTTGACGCAACTTCTCAAACTCTGGCCGCTGTGGGTCAACTGGAAGGTCTGCCGCCGGACATCCAAATTCTGACGCTGCAAAACGACGGCCCCGAGGTGGAGGCCCAGCTTTCCGGCCTGGTCCGGGAAGGCACGTTGGGGTTCGTGTTCGCCGTTTTGGTGGTGTTCCTGTTTCTCCTGAATTTCAGGCCGGGCTTACTGAAGGGGCCGCTGACAACCCTCAGACCCACCGCCATTATCGGAGTTTCCATACCCTTGAGCGTGTTGACCGGCATCCTAATCATGGGTGCATCTGGGCTGTCCCTGAACTTTATGAGCCTGTCCGGGTTGGCCATTGCCGTGGGCCGGGTCGTGGACGATAGCATCGTCGTGCTGGAAAATATGTACCGCCACCTGCAGCGTGGCGAGGACCGGTTCGAGGCAGCGTTGTCGGGAACCCGCGAGGTGGGAGCGGCCATTGTGTCTTCCACCCTGACCACGGTGGTGGTGTTCGTTCCGTTGGCCTTCATTCAGGGGTTGGTGGGTGAATTTTTCACTCCCTTCGCCATGGCTGTCAGTTTCGCCCTGCTGGCCTCAACTCTGGTAGCGTTGACCGCTGTGCCGGTGCTGGGGGTACTTCTGCTGCGGGAAGGGGACTTCCCCCCGGAATCGGATTCAGACCGGGACCCCAATTCACCACGGCAGAGCCGGGACACCATTCTCCAGTGGATTTACACGCCGGTCCTGGTCTTTGCGCTGCGGTTCAAGGCGGTCACCCTGGTCCTGGCGGTGGGCCTGGTGGCGTCGAGCCTGTTGTTGCTGCCATACGTTCCCGTCACTCTCTTTCCCAGCGGCGCCCCCCAATTCCTGACCCTTGACCTGGAGCTGCCTGTTGGAACGTCCATCAGCCGCACCTTCGCCGAAGCGGCCAAAATTGAGGCCGTGCTGGAGGAGTACCACCGGAAAGGCTACGTGGAGGTCTACAACAACACCCTGGGCAGCCCTTCCAGCGACTTTGGGGCCGCGTTCGAAGGCGGGGGTTTTCACCTGGCCGGTTTCTTCGTCAAGCTGGCCGACGGGGTCCCGGGTGACATAGGCGACCGCCTGCGGGCCGATATGCCGGCCTTCGCCGACGGCGCCGTCACCGTCACCGAGCTGGCCGACGGCCCTCCCTCCGACGCACTGGAGATTAAGGTGGTGGGCGGCAACTTCACGGAAGTCGCGGCAGTTACCCGAGACCTGGTCTCCAGGATGGAGCGAATCGACGGGATAATCAACGTCAGCGACGACGTTTCCGAGGCCCGGGAAGAAGTGAGGATTAACGTCAACCCTTACGCCGCCGCCGAGTTTGACCTGACCGCCGCCGACGTGGGCCGGCAGGTAAATCAGTTTGTTGTCGGCACGGCGGTCGGCGCCCTGGACCTGGGCGATCAAACCCTGGACATCGTGGTCCGGGGCCGTCCGGAACAGGCCGAAGACATTAACCAATTGAAAGATCTGGAAATCACGGGCCCGTCGGGCAGCGTCAAGCTGGGGTACATCAGCGAAATCGGCATTCAGCAGGGCCCGGTGAGCATCAGCCGGTTCGACTTGGAACGCTCGGCAAGCATCACCGGGGAGATTACCGCCGTGGACACTCAGGGCGTGGGGGAACAGGTTGACGCGGCTATCATGTCCCTGGTCCTGCCGCCCGGCGTCACGGTCAAGAGCGGCGGCATTTTCGAGCAAATCAACGAGGGATTCCAGGACATTTTCCTGGCGATGGCGGTGGGGATAATCCTCGTTTACCTGGTTATGGTCGCCAGCCTCGGCTCGCTGCGAGACCCCTTCATCGTAGTCCTGAGCCTGCCCCTGGCCATCGTGGGCGCCCTGGCCGCGCTGGCCTTGACCGACCGCACCCTCAGCCTGTCGGCGCTTATGGGGCTGCTGCTGCTCATCGGCGTGGTAGTCACCAACGCCATCGTGTTAATCACCTTCGTTGAGCAGCTCAGGGAAAGCGGCATGGGCGTCTACGAAGCCTTGATCGAGGGCGGGCGGACCCGGGTCCGCCCCATTTTGATGACGGCTTTCACCACCACCTTCGCCCTGTTCCCCCTGGCCGTATCCAGCGATGACGGGGGCGGAATCATCGGCGCCGAGTTGGCAACGGTCGTCATTGGGGGCCTGATCAGCTCCACCTTCCTGACCCTGGTCGCAGTACCGGTAATCTACACCATCATGCACTCCAGCATCCCGGGAATGCTGGCATTCCTGGGGTCCCTGCCGGGGCGCGTTGCGTCCGGGGTCCGCACCCTCCTTCCCGGCCGCGGTCGGGCCGGCGCCTAGCTGCGCCGCGCCGCGCCCGCAGGCAGGCAATATCAAACGATTTTCCCAAACCCACCCACAGTACTTGTAGAGAGAACTTTCGGTAATGAGCTTTAGTTGGTTGAAGTCATGGGCGGCGGCAGGGGCAGTTGCCGCTGTCGTCATCGCCGGGGCCGGATGCGGCAGCATTCCCTTCCTATCCGGAACACCTCCGGACGCCCCAGCCCACGTTCCCGACCCTGCGCCGCCGCCGCCGACCGAGGTGGCAGTCAACGGCAGCCTGGTTTTCCCACGCCGGGTCGAGGTGTCTTTCGACATTTGGGGAGAGGTTGAGGAAGTACTGGTCAAGGAGGGGGACGTGGTTGCCGCCGGACAGGTCTTGGCCCGCCTCGACTCGACGGTGGTGATTGCGCTGGAGCAGCAACTCTCCGAGGCCGCTCTGCAAGTGGACCGGACACAAGAGTCGCTGGACCGGGCCAGGCTGAACTACGACCTGTTTCCCCTGGAAGACGCCCAACGCCGCCGCAACATCGCGCAGGCGGTCAAGGACATTGCCGACGCGGAGGAACTCATCTCCGACTACCTGTATGATCTCTCGGATCTGGCCGTCAAGGCCGAGGCCGCCAAGATGAACGCCGAGTTGGCCCTGGCCGACGCCGAGGACCGGCTGGCGGACTACCAACGGGACTTCCAGCGCCAGAACGAACTGAAGATTTCGGGAATCAACACGCTCATAGCCGCCAAGGAGTTGGAGATTGAGCAGGCCCAGCGCCGCCTGGGCAACATTAACATTGAATACGACGGACTGGAAGCCAACGGCAGGGTCAACCTCCAGTTGGCCGAAGCCGCGGTGGAGACGGCGGAGGACAACCTGACCGCCTTCCTGCGGAACCCCATCCCCGACAACGACAACCGCAAGCCCATTGACCTGGAACTGCTGGAACGAATCAGGACTCTCCAGCACCAGGCCGAAACCAATCTCAGAATCGCCGAAAAAGCCCTGGCCGACCTGGAAACCAACCGGGAACTGGAGATTGAGCAACTGGAGTTGGCGATTTCCCTGGCCCAATCCGAGATCGCCGCGGCCAGGGAAGACTTGAACCAACTGGAGAATTTCGTTGACCTGGACCTGGACCTGCGCCGGTTGCAGACCGCCGTGGACAATGCCGAGCTCGCGTTGGACGACGCTGAGCATGACCTGGAGGAAGCTCTGGAAGGCCCGGACCAGGACCTGCTGGACGTCATGGAGCGCAGCGTGGAACTGGCCAAGGAGCGGTTAGAGGACCTTGAAGAAGAGCCGGATCTGCTGGAAATAGAGGTCATGGAGGACACGCTGGTGTCCATTCAAGCGCGCATTGACGAAATTCACGAAGACTTGGAGCGCATCGAGCTGCGGGCTCCCATCGCGGGCATTGTCGGACTGGTCAACGTGGAAGAGGACGACCTGGTAAGCCGGGACTCCCGGGTCCTGGAAATTGTGGACCCGTCGGTGGTGGTAGTGGACGGGTTGATTGACGCCAACGACATCGGGCTGGTGCGCTTGGAAAGCCCGGCATGGGTCAACATCGAGTCCGTTCCCGGATATGCGCTGTCGGGCGCCGTAACCCGTCTGGCAAGTGAACCCCGCACCGAGCGGGGCGTGATCAGCTACCCGGTGCGCATAGCGGTGGAGCTGCCCGAAGGGGTGGAAGTCCCGGTGCGGTTGAGCGCAGTTTCCGCCGCAATCCCCGTCAGCCAGTAGGAACCCAACTCAGAACGGCGCTGCGGATTGGCCCGGTTAAGGTCAGCCAAGTCCATGCGCTGCTGCGGGGAACACAGGGTCTTTTAATTTTCTGAGGACGGGGGCTACGTTGGGGGATTCATCCCCCAAACCCCCTGAATTGGGGTGGTCTGGCAATGCAGCGCTGAACTGCTGGGGGAATGACGGGGAACAATTAAAAGGTCCTGGCGGGGAACATGACTTGTTGCCGCAGGTCTTCCTTGAGGCCAGCGCTTGCGAGGGACCCATCCACAGACGCATCCGGCCCCGCCAAACAGTCCGGCAGCGAGTCAATCACAGCCAGCGCCTCCGATATTGCAACGCCTTCCGGCAGGCCGTCCCGGCCTGCAATCTCGCGCAGGGCTCAAGCCGCTTCCAGCAGCCCAAGCCGGCTGAGGATATGACCGGCCCGCCATATCGCCTGGTGCATTACGTCAACCGGCCCGGCGCCGGAGGCTCCGGCGCCGGGCCATTATCCTAATCGGTCAGGGAGTGTTGAACTGGACCAGGATGCCGTCGGGGTCGAAGACGTAGATGCTGCGGATGTCCCCGTCGGAGTTGGTGAAGGACTCCCTGGGGCCGGCCAGCTCCACGCCCTTGCCAATCAGCTCTTCGGTTAGGCTCTTCACGTCCGTCACGCCGAAGGAGATGTGGGTGATGCCAACCTCGTCCAGTTTGACGGGCGCGCCGTCGGGGTCGTCCCCAGGGTGGCTGGTCAGCGTCAGGGTGGGAGTGGAACCCTCGCCGTAGCAAAGGCTGACCCACCGCCGGGCCTGGCGTTCCCGCCGGTAGTTGTGCGTCCGTCCGCCTTCGGTGGGGTCGGTCATCCGGTCGCCCAACACTGTCATTCCCAGAATATCCCGGTAAAAGGCCAGGGACTTGTCCATGTCCCGGACGCAGATTCCGATGTGCGTAACGCAGGTCGCATCCATAAGCCGTTCCTCCGGTGGCTGCATTGGCCCCAGCCGATTAACGATGTTTCCAGAACTGACGATGGGGTGGGCGGAAAATACCGGCTAGTGCAGCCATCCCGGCTGGGAGATGTCCAGCACTTGACCATTGGGGCCGGCCCATTTTTCTTCGGCCCGGGGCGGGCGTGGGCTGCCGTCGCCGGCGACTTCCCGGCGGACGATTTCCTTGCCTTCGATTTTCTCCAGCTTCTCCCCGGCTTCTTGCAGACTGTCCACCTGGAAACCGATGTGGTGGATGCCGCTGTAGTTGGAGCCGTTGGGGCCCACGTCGGCGTCCGCTTCGGTCTTCCACTTCAGGATGGTCAGGTTAATGTGACCGTCGGAAAGCTGGACCTGCCGGTCGTTGCGGGCAACCTCGATCAGGTCGAAGCCTTCCTTGTAGAACTTCGCTACCGCGTCCGGGTCCTCGGTGGTAATCGCCACATGCTTGATCCTGGCCAATGGGGCACCTCCAAGTCTGATTCGGAACATTATACTACCCGACCCCGCAACAGGGCGCAAACCGGCGGTGAGCCGGAAGCAGACCTTTTCGTTTTTCGCCTTGCTGCCGTTGTCCCCGTTCGCCCTGAGTTGGTCGAAGGGCCGGCCCGGCCGGCTGTGGTTTGACAAGCTCACCAAAGGACGTAATCCCAGCAACGGCAGAGAATGAAAATGCCCCGCGTTCTGACGTCGGTGCCCTGAAGCCGTTTTCGCCGTCTGTTGTCATAGACCTTTGGTTAATCTGGCGGCACGATTGGCTTCCAGGTTGGGACTGCTTCTGTTACTGGCGGTCGCTTTGGGGGGATTCCTCTGTCTCTTTGATCTGTTCACAGGACTGAAATCCTCTGGGTCCAACGATCTCCTGGAGCAGAACTCCTCCCTGGGCAGCGCCGTGCAGGTCAACAGCGGTTTTGACCTGGTTACGCCCCTGACGGCGATAACCTGGATCGCCCTTGGCATCGGGAGCTTCTTCCTGTTGCGGAAGGCGCTGAAGGGCCTGTTGCGGAACCGCTACCTGGCCGGAGTGATTGCGGCCCTGCCCGCGGCGGTTATGGAGGGAGTTGGCCTTTACTTTGCCGCCGCCGGGTTTATGGGCCGCGACCTCCCGTTCGTGGACGGCGCTTACAGCCATCACGAAGTCAACCCGGCGGGGGTCGAGCCGCTGGGGTTGGCCCTCCTTGCCTCCTTTCTGTTGTCGGTGGCGTTGATCGGCATTGCCCGGCCCCGCGGCCTGCCCGTGGTGTTGGCGGCGAGGGATTTTACCTGCGGGGTCCGGGGCCCACTCAACTGGTCCTGGTCTTGTCCAAGCCTGCGGAAGACCTGCCCGAAATATGGGGGGCCGGGGAGCACGTTGGAGCTGAGTTGGCGCTGCTGGACGAAACGGGCTTGCCTGCTGAGGGGCGGACTATAGCAGCGGCGGTTGGATGTTTGGTCCAGCCGGTGCATCTGCTTACGGCTGCCGCCGGCAGGAGCCGCACAGCCTGGGCGGCAGACCAACCTGGGACCTTCGAAGTGGTCGCAGAATTTGCCGGTGACAGCGATTGCCTGCCTTCTGCCAGCCGAGCCGGTTTCATGGTCGTAGACTTCCGGGAGGACGTCGTAACCCGGTACAACGGCTTTGTGGAATGGGCCCGTGGCGGCGTCGGCAGCATCTCGGGTAACAGTTCAGACTTGATGAAGTAAATTGGTTTCAGCCAACTGCCACTTTTTTCAGGGGGTTTGGGGGATTCATCCCCCAACGTAACCCAACCTTCATATTCCGCCATCAGCCACTCCGCTCCCCTTAACCCTGAACAGTTACCATCTCGGACCAGGAGACGCCCCGGGAAGTTGAAGCAAAGATAATCGAACAGGGGATTTCTGTAGACCAGCGGGCATTGGAGGAGGTTATTCCCCGGTTTGAGGAGGCAGATTACAGTACCCATGAATTTGACCGGGCCCGATTAGAGGCGATGTTCCGGGCCTGCCGCAGCTTGATGAGCGGCGCAGCTATATCTACCTTGGGCCGGTGGTGCGCGAACCGGTGCTGTCCGCCGACGGCGCTCCAAAGGAACGGGAAAAGGTAATGGTATGACCGACCTAAGCGTCGAGGAAGCAGGGCAAGTCTGCGAAGAGATAATCGACCAAGTGTCCCAGGTGTTCGTGGGCAACCGGCCGCTGCTGCGAAAGCTGCTGGCGGCAACCCTGGCCAACGGTCACGTTCTCTTTGAAGACTACCCCGGGTTGGGCAAGACCCTTCTGGCCAAGGTTTTCACCAGAGCCATAGGCAGCGACACCCGCCGGGTACAGTTTGCCCCCGACGTGCTGCCGGCGGACATTGTAGGGACCCGGGTCTGGCGACAGAACACCGGGGAGTTCCAGTTGGTGAGAGGTCCCGTATTCACCAACGTGCTGCTGTCCGACGGAATCAATCGGGCTCCTCCCAAAACCCAGGCCGCCCTGTTGGAAGCCATGGAAGAGCCTCAAGTGACC
The DNA here is from genome assembly GCA_965262735.1 of Dehalococcoidia bacterium. Lineage (GTDB taxonomy): Bacteria > Chloroflexota > Dehalococcoidia > Lucifugimonadales > UBA3495 > CATOSK01. Next base: position 3,103,702 of record CBDHFS010000002.1, read on the forward strand.
ATAGACGGCGATACTCTGCCTCTGAGTCCCCCGTTCCCCGTTATCGCAACCCAGAACCCCATCGAGCAGGAGGGGACCTACCCGCTTCCGGAAGCCCAGTTGGACCGCTTCTTGTTCCGGCTGTCCACCGGATACCCTGCCAGCCAGCAGCAGGAAAACGACATCCTGTTGCGCCGTATCGAGTGGCAGAAGCACGATCCGACCGAGGATCTGGAACCCGCGGTGAAACTTAGGGGCTTTCTGGAATTGCAGCGTGCCGTGGAGTCGAACGTCTACGTCGACCAGGTCATGGTGAACTACATAACCCAGTTGGTTCGTCTGACCCAGGAACATCCCCGGGTGGCGGTGGGCGTCAGTCCTCGTGGCAGCCTCGCCCTTCTGAAGGTTTCCCGGAGCATAGCTCTAATCCACGGCAGGGACTTTGTGGTCCCGGACGGTGTGAAGATGGTCACTCAGGATGTCCTGGGACACCGGGTCATCCTGAACATCGAAGACATTCTGGAGGGAGCCAAACCGGAGGATGTGGTTGAAGAGATAGTGAACCAGGTTCCGGCGCCACCTGGACTGGGCGCCCGGGGGTCTCGGTAATGTTCTCGGCCATGCCGGGCCGTTGGCTGGCCCTGGGGTTCGGGATGCTGGCCCTGGCATTGTTCCTGGGCAATCTTATCCTGCTCGCCGGGGCGGTTTACCTGGTTCTGGTAGTGCTTTCGGCAGGGGTTTTGCACGCTCCCAGCGGCATAGTTGCCAGCCGCCGGCTCTCCCGGATGACCTGCTGGGCAGGGGATGAGCTGGACGTGGAACGGAAGTTGCACGTGGACGGAGGAATGGGGGCGTTGTATGTCCACGACCAGCTGCCCAACGAGGCGGATGTGACCGGCGGCAATAACCTTCGGGTGGTCTGGAAGTGGCCGGGTCCGAAAACTTACGACCTTTCCTACAGTGTGTGCTCAGTGTGTGCTGGCCCAAGAGAGGTGTGTACCCAGTACCGCCAACGGGCTGGGATGCCGAGGCGCCGCTGGGGATGCACGAACTGGTCAGCGGCACAGGCGACGCGGCAGTGGAGATTACCGTCGTTCCCCGCACCCGGGCCATCCGACGGGTCAACCAGATCATGGGCAGGGCGCATACCCGCAATCCCAACGACGGCATTGCTGCCGCCGGCGTGGCCACCACCGATTTTAGCGAGTTGCATCCATACCAGCCCGGAGACCCGATGCGGATCGTAAACTGGAAGGCCAGCGCCCGGAACTCCAACAGCGCCAACCCACTATTGGTCAACGAGTACGAACCCGAGGGCCGGAAGGCGGTGTGGATTTTTATGGACGGCGCCGACTACATGGACGTCGGGACGACCCTGTCGGCCCTGGTAGACAGCGCACTGGAGGCAGCGTAAGCCCACAGTACCACCTGAGCCGGGGTTACACCTTGGGCGCGTACATCTACAACACCCAGGCGATAATCTGATGCCCGATATGGGACAGAAGCAGTTGCGCCAGATGACCAGGATGCTCACCCAGTTCAAGCCGGGACGTCCAACTCAGGACCTGTTGCAGGCGGTGGAATTGTGCAAGGGGTCCCTGTACCGCCTTCGACCCGAGGTCTACACCATATTACCCGGCTGGACGTTCATTACCCCCGGGGGGAAACGGAGTCGCGTTACATGGACGGGTTCGTTGCCGACATCCGGCGACTGGTTTCGCTGCGCCCCCATTGGTTAGCCGTCGGAGGCGCGATTGGCGTGCCGGTGGCAGGGTACTTGGCGCTGCAAATCGCGGGAGCGACCCGGGTGGCTTTCTGGGCGTTGGTGCTGGTGGTGTTGCTGATGCAAGCTCCTGCGGTCTTGTCGTATAACCGTTTGGACTGGTTAGCCTTCGGAGAAATGCCATCCTTGCCTACCGGGTTATTCCAAGCCGCCGTCGGGGGGCTGTTTCTGCTGTCTTTGGTGTTGTTGGTAACCCTGCATCGGACGGATGACTTGAGAAGGCTCAGCCGCAAGCTGTCGACAATGAACCTGAGCGCAGGAGGCCAACGGCAGGTGGTAGCCGGTGAGTTAACCGCCGTGGCCGGTCTGGTCGCCGGTTCCCTGGGGGTCATGGCGATCTTGGGGTTGGTGGGTGTGGGGTTGGGGCGGATGGACCAACTGCTGCTCAGGTCTCCCTGGACCGTGTTATCCGTTGGCGGGACAGCGGTCTTCTTAATGGCCGTTTTCCTGTCGCTCTGGTTGCGCACCCGCAGAAGTAGTTGAGCGATTCCAACCGCCTTTGGAACGGTCTATCCGACGATCAGTCGTCCTTTATTGGACCGGGACTTGCCGGGTCGTGCGTCCATAATTTCAGCAGTGTGGGGCACACCTCATCTCCGATGCCCATGAAACATCGTGAGCGCCTGTTGGCGTTTTGCAGTGTCCTTCCAGGGGATTGGGGCAATGAGATTCTCCAAGCTCAGAGGGCGGGCCAAACGGATGGCGCGATTACAACGGAATCCCACATCCCGTACTGCCCCCGGTTCATCCTTAAGGAAGAGTGCCAAGTCTCTAAATCGCCGATTCCCTCGTTCGCCCTGAGCCTGTGGAAGAGCCGGGGGTTAATGGCTCGGCAGCCGGGTGCTAGGCCGGTTCCAGGTCCCGATCAGGGATGCGATACCAGGAGACTTCTCCTCTGCTGATAAGTTCTGATACTTCGTGGTCATTCCGCACGCTGGCTACGACTGCGATGGCACGGTTGCCAGTGGAGTTTGCCAGGTATCTGGCGTTTCTCAGAGCTCTTCCTGAGTCCCGCCGGTCCGCGGTCCAGGACGTCTCGACGGCTGCGTAGACGGTATTGCCGCCGCCATCGGTTGCCTCTATCACCAGGTCCGCGTTAACGAAACTGGCCCTCTGATCCGGATTAGCGGCGCTTGGATCGGAGACGTCCTTGACTATGTCGTTGAGCTGTCGGGGTGTGAGGGTTCTGACGTAATCCAAGTCAAGGTTCGCCGCTATGATTTCGGTGAAATCTGCGACGCGAGTGCGGGCGTGGCCGCCCTTGACAGTGGAAATATCTGACTCGATCCGGGTCATACGGGTGTTGGTCAAGGTCATGAAGTTATCGGCACGTTCGTTGAACCGCTTCTGCTCTTCAACGAAGCTGTCTATGCGATGGTTGAACTGCTTCTGGTCCTCGTTGACCTGCTTCTGCTCTTCGTTGACCCGCTTCTGCTCCTCGACGAAACCATCTATCCGTTCTATGCGTTCGTTCATCTGGAGTTGGAGTTCCATTAATTCGTTGAAGCGAACGGGCAGTTTCAGGAGTTCCTCGCCCAGGATGCGGGCGCGCACCGCCTCGCGCCAAGCGGGGTTGGCGTCGAGGGCCCGCAGGAAGTCGTCCAGGGAATTTATGGTCGTCATATCCGGTTGCGCTCCTGCCGTATATTGTATCGCGGGGGATCGCAGGGGGCAAACTCCGCAGGGCACTGCGTTATAAATGGCAGGCTTGGCGAGCCACGGAAGCGGGCATATCTGAGAAGCCAGCGCATTTAATGGGGAAAAGGCAGGGTATCGGATATGCGGTTTCTCGGCACGACAAAACCGCCCTTCCGGGCGGTCTTTCGGGGTCAGAACGGCCCAATTCGTGCTTAAATTGCGGGGAAATGGCGTCCCAGGCAGGATTCGAACCCGCGACCCGCTGCTTAGAAGGCAGCTGCTCTATCCCCTGAGCTACTGGGACGCGATTTTCGGGAGCGTCCTTTGGGCCGGCTCCCTGGGCAACCGGCAGGCACGGCAGGGTGTTCGGCCCGCGCCGTCGCCGTCCCGGTGGTTGGTTGGGTGATTATATCAGGCGTTCCCGAAGAAATCATCCAACCTGCTGGCTTCAACCGGGCTATCGCACAGCCTTTTAACCATGCGTCCTGAGGCCCTCGAAGGACTTCCGTGTGACCGACCTGTGGTTCACCAGGCCGCGATACACGGACTCGAGAGATTCTGCGATCATCCCGTCTGCTGGGCCGGAACGATTCCGGTTGGACTGAAACTACCCGACTATTCCCGCGCCGCCCCCGTCGTTCCTACGGCATCATAGCGGATGGAGTCACGCGGGCAATGGTCTAATGGCTCGTATTGGGTTACAGCCCGCGTTGGGTTACAATGGTGTCGCTCTTTTGCGGACATTGGCTCGGGTGAGACGTCGGATGCAAGAAATTAACCCAATCAGGGTTTTGGTGGCCAAGCCCGGTTTGGACGGCCACGACCGGGGGGCCAAGGTGATTGCCCGCGCGTTGCGGGACTCCGGTATGGAAGTGATTTATACCGGCATTCGGCAAACGCCGGAGATGATCGTCCACGCCGCCGCCCAGGAGGATGTAGGCGTGGTGGGCCTGAGCATCCTGTCCGGCGCCCACCTGGAAATTATCCCCAGGATAATGGATTTGCTGCGGGCCGAGGGCATGGACGACGTGCTGGTGGTGCTAGGCGGCATTGTGCCGGAACAGGACCGGGAGCCGCTGGCCCAAATGGGGGTGTCGGCGGTGTTTGGCCCAGGCACGTCCACCCAGCAAATTGTTGATTACATTAAATCCAACGGGGCATCGGTGGGCGTATAGTGGATCAAGACGGCTGGCTTTCGCCCCGATGGGCCACCGGAATCGCTGTTGACAGTCTCCCGTCGGAGAAATCTGCTGTAATCCGTCCTTAAAAGCACTTGACATCCGAAAGGTTGCTTCTCTTATAATCCTATCGATTCAATCCCCTGGGTCCGGCGCGGCATCCCGGATGCACGATGTCTGTCAGGGGTTGAGGCTTTAACAGGCGTGCTAAGATAAGTGCGGTGCGACGGATGCGTTACAACGTAGCGCAATTGCTGAAGGAGCCGATTGGCTCGACCCGGGACCACCGGTTGGACGAGAGTTTCACCGGGCCCGATGCGTTCGCCGATTGGGTGTCCGGCACGGTGCGTCTGTTGAAGACTCACCAGGGCATTCTGGCGAGCGCAGATTTGGCGGTGACCGCCCGGGTAACCTGCGGACGCTGCCTGGCCGAGCATCCGGTAAACTTGGACTTGAGCATCGAAGAAGAATTTTATCCCGTGGTGGATATCCAGACCGGGCGGCGGTTGTCGGCTCCACCGGGGTCCGAAGGCGCCCGGATTGACGCCACTCACACGCTGGAAATATCCGAGATGTTGCGGCAATACATCATCACCGACTCGCCGATGAAGCCGCTGTGCAACCCCCAATGCCGTGGCCTGTGCCAGGGTTGCGGGGTAAACTTGAACGAACTGGAATGTCAGTGCGGACGTCCGGCGGTTGATCCCCGTTGGGGCAGGCTGGCCGGTTTGCTGGATTCCGCCAATTAACCAAGGAGTCTCTCATGGGTGCAGTACCTAACAAGAAAGTAACACGAGCGCGCCGGGGCCGGCGCCTCACCGCCTACAAGCTAAAGCCGTTGAATCCATCCTACTGTTCCCGGTGCCGCAGCGCCAAGCTGCCTCACACCGCTTGCCCTTCATGCGGATTTTACCGGGGGCGCGAGGTGGTCACGGTCAGAGGGTAAAAGGGTGAGGGTGAGATGTGGGTTGATGATGGTGATGGAAGTCTTTCAAGTACCTCGGCCCGAACGGATTCAACGATCCACGGGGTCATCCGCTGTCCGGCGGTTGTCTGCTAAATGACTGCGAGTAACGAAATCCAAGGCGCTTCCCAGTATTCCTACGTATTCCCGGGGCAGGGGTCCCAGTCCGTCGGGATGGGCATAGACCTGTATAACTCATCCCAAGCCGCCCGCGAGGTCTTTGAAGAAGCCGACGACAACCTGGGGTTCAACCTCTCCCGGTTGGTCTTCGACGGCCCCGCCGACGAGCTCCAGGATACCATGAACTCCCAACCCGCCATCATGGTGGTCAGCATCGCGTGCTGGCGGGCCTGGAGCGAGTTCCTGGGAGGCCGTACCCCCTTGCCTGCCGCCGTGGCCGGACACAGCTTGGGAGAGTACACCTCGCTGGTGGTGGCCGGAGTCATCAGCTTCGCCGACGGGTTGACGTTGGTGCGGAAACGGGGCCGGCTGATGCACCAGGCTTCGCTGGACCGCCCCGGCAGCATGGCCGCCGTGTTGGGCCTGGCCGAGGACGCCCTGGAGCATATCTGCGCCGAGACCGGCGTCGAATTGGCCAACATCAACTCCGACGACCAAATGGTAATCAGCGGCGAGAAAATCGCCGTGGCCCGTGCTCTGGACTTGGCGACGGCGCGGGGCGCCCGCAAGACGGTGCCCCTATCGGTCAGCGGCGCCTTTCATTCTTCGCTGATGGGCCAGGCCCAGGCGGGACTGACCGAAGCGGTGCAGGCGGTGGAGTTTCACGACCCGGCAGTGCCCATAATCGCCAACGTCAGCGGCGCGCCGTTGACTACCGGCGAACAGGTCCGAAGCGAGCTAATCAGCGGCTTGTGCCATTGCGTCCAGTGGCGGAATTCCGTCCGCTTCATGGTCGACTCGGGCGTTTCCCAGTTTGTGGAGTTCGGCCCGTCCCGGGTGCTGGCCAGCCTCATCAAAAGAATTGACCGCGAGGTCCAGGCGGTCACCCTGTCCGACCAGGACTCCATCCAAAAGCTATCCGCGGCCATTGTCTAGCCCCTTTAGCCCAGGTTGTGCTAACCTATGACCATTGCGGGCGGGGTTGACCCCAGACGAAAGGCAAGGATGGCTGCACTCCAATGCCTCTTTGCCCTGGATGTTCGGGACTGGCCCGCCGAAGTCCCTTGGGACTGGGTGGTCGAAGACAACCCCATGCCCCGCGAGGCCAACGAATTTGCCCTGAGCCTGGTGGACGGAGTAAGGCACGGTCTGGTCAACCTGGATTCGGTCATCCATGCCTACGCTCCCGCCTGGCCGGTGAATCAACTGGCCGTTGTCGACCGCAATATACTTCGCATCGCCCTGTTCGAGTTGCTGCATCACGCAGACACTCCCCGCAGGTCGGTGGCGAACGAGGGTGTTGAGTTGGCCAAGGTTTTCGGAAGCGAAAGCTCGGCCAGATTCGTCAACGGGGTCCTTGGTTCGGTTATCAACGACCTTGAGTCCGGGGCGCTGGCCGTCGAACAATCTGCGCGCGAAGGGGGAAAATAGGTGCCCACTGTTTATGAACGAGTAAGGGAAATTGTTGTCGATAAACTGGGAGTCGATGAGGGAGACGTCCAGGAGTCGTCGTCCTTCGTGGACGACTTGGGCGCTGACTCCCTGGACCTGGTGGAGTTGATTATGGCCTTCGAGGAGGAGTTTACCACCGACGAAAACGCCGTCGAAATCTCCGACGACGATGCCGGCAACATCAATACTATTCAGGGTGCGGTGTCCTACCTGAAAGAGCACGGTGTCCCCGACGCTTAGCTCAATTATTGGTCCAAGTCCCGATTTTCAACCCCTGTCCCGGAGGATGTCGCCAGTCCCGTCCGTGGTTGCGGCTTGTCCTCCGGGCGGCCTTATGAGCAACCGGCGGTAGCGGCAGCATGGACACCTTGGGGGAAATCGCTCAACTGGTCCGGGGCTGCACCGACTGCGACCTGCACCGTGAGCGCACCAACAGCGTACCCGGCGAAGGCTCCCCCGATGCCGATTTGATGTTCATTGGCGAGGGCCCCGGATACCACGAAGACCGGCAGGGCCGGCCCTTCGTTGGCCCGGCGGGACAATTTCTGGAGGAACTGCTGGCCTCCATTGGCCTGACCCGGCAGGACGTTTTCATCGCCAACATGGTCAAGTGCCGCCCTCCGCAGAACCGGGACCCGCTTCCCGCGGAAATGGCTGCGTGCAGTAAGTACCTGGACCGGCAGATTGAGCTGATAGACCCGGCCATTATTGTCACCCTAGGGCGGTTTTCCATGGCCCGGTTCTTCCCCGGGGAGACCATCGGGCGCGCCCACGGCCGGTTGCGGCAGCACAACGACCGGATGATTTACCCCATCATGCACCCGGCAGCGGCCCTGCACCGCGCCGCTCTGCGTGAAACCATCGTGCAGGACTTTCAGGCCATTCCCGCGTTGCTGGAGCAACTGCGGCAGGGAACGGCCCCGGCGGAACCGGCCCCGGTCGCGGAAGAGCCGCCCTCCGAACAACTACTTTTATTCTAGGATTTATTGACTACATTGAACCCAAAATTACGCGTCATACCCCTGGGTGGCCTGGGAGAAATCGGCAAGAACATGATGGTCCTGGAGTGCGGCGACGACATAGTTATCGTTGACTGCGGGGTCCAATTCCCCACCGAGGATATGCCGGGCGTTGACCTCATCATCCCCGACATCTCCTATCTGGTTGCCAACGCCGACCGGGTGCGGGCCGTTCTCATCACCCACGGCCACGAAGACCACATCGGCGCTCTGCCCTTCGTCTTGCCCCAGCTTGACGTCCCGGTCTACGCTCCCAAGCTGGCCCACGGCCTCATTACGGTCAAACTCAAGGAGCGGGCCATTTCCCGTGGATCCACCGCCGAGGCCATTGAACCCAACATCCCCTACCGCTTCGGCGACAGCTTCACCGTCACCTGGTTCCGCGTCTGTCACAGCATCCCCGACGCGATGGGCTTGGTTATCGAAACGCCGGTGGGCACGGTTATCCACACCGGCGACTTCAAGATAGACCATACCCCGGTGGACGGACACACCATTGACCTGGCTACCCTGGCCGAACGGGGTTCTCAGGGTGTGCTGTTGCTCTGCTCCGACTCGACCTACGCCGAACTGGCCGGGTTTACCCCCTCCGAGCAGATAATGAGCGAGGCCCTGGACCGGGTCATCGGCGAGGCGGAAGGCCGGGTGATGGTCGCAACCTTCGCGTCGCTCATTTCCCGCATCCAACAGGTGGTACAGGCCGCCCACAAGCATGGCCGCAAGGTTGGCATCGTTGGCCGCAGCATGGTGGACAACGTGAACATGGCCAGCGAAATGGGCTACTTGAACCTGCCGGAGGGCATCCTGGTGTCCCTGCAGCAGGCCCGCAACCTGCCGCCCGAAGAGGTCGTGTTGATGACCACCGGCAGCCAGGGCGAGCCAACCTCTGCCCTGGTGCGCATCGCCAGCCAGGAACACCGGGACGTTGGCATCATGCCCGGGGACACGGTGATAATCTCGGCCACACCCATTCCCGGCAACGAGATTCACGTTAGCCGCACCATTGACAAGCTGCTGCGGCAGGGGGCCCAGGTGCTCCACGACCGGGTGGCGCTGGTCCACGTCCACGGACACGCCAGCCAGGAAGAACTGAAGATGATGCTCAGCATAGTGCGTCCCAAGTTCTTCGTGCCGGTCCACGGCGAATACCGGCACCTGGTCGCTCACGCCCGCCTGGCCTGGAACATGGGCGTGGCCGAGTCGGGCATCTTCGTGCTGGAAGACGGCGATGTCCTGGAGTTGTCCGCCGATGCCGGAGAGGTGGTGGACACAGTGTCCGCCGGCCCCATATACATTGACGGCCCGGCCACCCACGACAATACCAGCGAGGTGCTCCGGGACCGGCGCGCCCTGTCCCGGGACGGGGTGGTCACAGTTGCGGTATCCGTTGACCCAGAGGCAGGCAGGTTGACCGGAACACCCCGGGTTAGCGCCAGTGGCTTCATGGAGCCGCCGGAAGCCGCCCCGGTGTTTGAAGCCCTGGGCTTCGAGCTGGAGCGCTTGTTCGCCGACGAGCCGGATTTGCTGTACGACGGAGACTCGGCCAAGTCCCGTATCCGCGACGTTAGCCGCAGGTTCCTCTACACCGAGACCCGCCGCCGGCCCATGGTGTTGCCGGTGCTGCTAGGAAGCTGACCCCCGGCCAAACCCGTCTTTTCTCGAAGCCAAATCCCTACAGGCCCGGCTTGCGGCCACCGTATAATCTCCCCAAGACTATCTTGGCCCCGGCAGGATGAGAAAGTCCGTCACGGACCTTCCGCCTGCTGCGGGTCGCCCTCTGCGGGCGCGCCCCGCAGCGCATAACGGGAGACCGCATGGCAGCCTCGACGAAGACCCGAGAAAAAAGTTCCCAATCCCCCAACACCGGCAGCGTGGGGAAAAAGGCGCCGGTGGGTTTCATCATTGACCTGGTGGTCGTGGTGACGGCTGCCGTGGCCGCCGGGTTGACCCTGTTGCTGGGCCCCGCCGCCGGGCCTTGGCTGAACGAGACCTTGGCCCTGGCCTGGGCGCCGGTGACCGCCTTTGCGTTGGGCACCGTGGTCATGCTGCGCTACTGGCCCAAAGTCCTGTTCCGGCGCTGGAACTGGTGGCTGGTGGCCGCGGGGGTGACCGCCATCGTCGTGGGGGCCATGTCCTTCTTCAATCCCGGCTACGGAATATATGCCGAGGTAAGCCTGGCGGGCGCCTGGGGCGCCGTCCTGGGCGGATCCCCGATGTGGTTGGGCGTGGTCAAGCTGGCGGCCATCGCCGTGGCCCTGCCCCCGATCGCCCATCCGAGGCTGATCGGCGGCGGATATCTCAAGGGAGGCCGATGGACCGGCGCCCACGCCGGTTCGGGAGGCAAGAAGGCGGGCAAGGGCGCCTATGCCGCCGGCAAGGGCTTGGGACGGGGTTTGGGCAGTCTGTTCAACGGGCGCAATGTCCGGCGTTGGTTCCGCCGCAATCTCAGACGGCGCGGCAATTCCGGCGAATCGGTTGACCACGTTCCGGACGTAGACCCTTCGGACAACCTCTACACCGATCAGGATTGGGACCCGGCCCAGGGTCTGGACGAATTGCTGGGGCCGCAACTGGCTGAGGATTCCGACGACGAAAGCCCCGCCCTGACCCCGCCGGTCAAGTCCCAATGGAAACTGCCCTCCATGTCTCTGCTGTCTCCGCCGGAGCTCTACGCCGCCCCGGAGGAACCGCTGCAGGAAATGGCCCGCCATATCGAGCAAACCCTTTCAGACCACGGCGTCAACGTGCAAGTCGAGGGCATCAAAGCCGGGCCCCGCATCGTCCAATTCGGCCTGGTCCCAGGCTGGGTTCCCAGGCGCGGCGGGGACTCCCGGCGCAAGGACGGAGACGAGCCAATGGAGCGCAGCCGGGTTAAGGTGCAGAACATTCTGAGCCGTGAAAAGGACCTGGCCCTGGCGTTGAAGACCCCCTACCTGCGCATTGAAGCCCCGGTGCCCGGTGAGGCGCTGGTCGGGCTGGAAGTGCCCAATCCGTCGCCAGCCAAGGTACCCCTGCGGCAGGTGATGGAGGACGAGTCCTTCACCAGGCTGACCGCCAAGGGAGGACTGCCCATCGCCATGGGCGAGGACACCGGAGGCGGCGCGGTGGTCATGGACCTGGCGTCGCTGCCCCACATGCTCATCGCCGGCGCCACCGGCAGCGGCAAGAGCGTTTGCACCAACACCATCGTGGCGTCTTTGTTGTTCACCAACCCGCCGGACCAACTGCGGCTGCTAATGGTTGACCCCAAGCGGGTGGAACTGACGCCCTTCAACGGCATCCCCCACCTGGTCGCACCGGTGATTGTCGACGCCGAGGAAGTCAACCCGGCCCTGCGCGCCATGATGCGCGAAATGACCGCCCGCTACAAGCTGATGGAAGAGTCGGGCACCCGCAACATCGCCGGGTACAACGCCAAGGCCCAGGAACGAATGCCCTACCTGGTGGTGATTGTTGACGAGTTGGCCGACCTGATGATGGCCGGCGGGTTTGAAATCGAGCAGAATTTGGTGCGGCTGGCTCAACTGGGCCGGGCGGCGGGGATTCATCTGGTGCTGGCCACCCAACGCCCGTCGGTGAACGTCGTCACCGGCTTGTTGAAGGCCAACATTCCGGCCCGGGCGGCCTTCGCGGTCGCTTCTCAAGTGGACTCGCGGGTCATCCTGGACTCCGTTGGCGCGGAAAAACTGATGGGCCGGGGCGATATGCTGCTGCTGAACAACGACTCGCCCAAGCCCCGGCGGGTCCAGGGTACGCTGGTGCTGGACGAGGAAGTGGACAAGGTCGTCGAGTTTTGGGTGAACCAGGAGGGGCCGCCGCCGCCGGTGATTTCCCTGGAAGAAGCCGACGAGGAAGTAGAGGCCCACAACAACATCGACGCCGAAATGATGGACGTGGCCCGGGACCTGGCAATCCGGAACCCTCACCTGACCGCTTCCTACCTGGAGCGGCGCCTAAAGATCGGCAACTTCAAGGCCGAGCAGATAATCGAGCTCCTGGAAGACGAGGGGTTGATAATTCCCGATTAAACCGGCTTTGCCGGTCCCACTGTGGAATCCAACCATGGAATCCAACCGTTCGTCCTGAGGTTCTCGAAAAACTTCCCTATGACCAGCCAAATTTCCCATTCCCTGCTGCATTTGGTATTATTTTGCGGAAAGTTCTCATGCGGTGAGCCTTCCGACTTTGTTAATTGACCTGCATACCCACTCTTATCCCAAGTCCGACGACAGTTTCATGGACGTGGACGGTCTTATTGACCGTTGCAAGCATCTGGAACTGGATGGGGTCTGTCTAACCGACCACGACGCTTTTTGGGCTTGGGACGAGGCCCTGTCGTTGGGGAAACGGCATGACTTCCTGGTGCTGCCCGGAACGGAGGTCAACACCGACTCCGGCCACGTCCTGGTTTTCGGCTTGGACCGCTACGTCTTCGGCGTCCATAAGCCCGAGTTTCTGCGGCGGCTGGTTGACCGGCACGGCGGCGCAATCATCGCCGCTCATCCCTACCGGCGCCGGTTCCTGGCCGAGCCGGCCCAGAACCCGGAAGCCCGGCGGGTGATGCTGGAACAGGCCGGCAGCGATGTTTTTTTTAAGGACTGCGACGCCGTGGAGTCCCTGAACGGGCGCGGCTCCGCCGACGAAAACGGGTTCTCCCAAGACCTGCGAACGGGGTTGCGGTCCCCAGCGGTCGGGGGTAGCGACGCCCACCGGATTGAGCAATTGGGCACGGCGGCGACCCGTTTCACGCGCCGCATCTCCGGTCTGTCGGACCTGATTGCCGAACTCAAGCGGGGCGATTACGCGCCGGTGGACTTGAGGGAAACCCCCTGCCAACCTCTGGCCGACCGGGAGTTGACCCCCCCGGAGGCTAGCATCCGGCTAGCATCCGGCTAACAACCAAAATCGTGGAACGCCGACCGGCGGACCACGGGCGGGAGGCCTGGATGGCCGAAATTTTAAGAGTCGAAGACCTGCACGTCCATATAGACACCAATGCCGGCAAGGTGAAGGCGTTGAACGGCGTCAACATTGTGCAGCAGCAGGAGCAGGTCTATTGCCTGGTGGGGGAAAGCGGCGCCGGCAAGAGCACCCTGGCCCTGGCCATCATGGGGTTGCTGCCGGATACCGCCACCGTACCGGCGGGCCGCATTGTGTTCGACGGCATGGACCTGCTGCGGGCCGGACAGACGCACCTGCGGAGGATTCGCGGCAAGGATATATCGTTGGTCTTCCAAGACGCGCAGGCGGCGTTGAACCCGGTCCAGCCCGTAGGACAACAGCTGGAAGAGGTCATCCTGGCCCACAGCAACACTTCGCGTCGGGCCGCTACCGGTATGTCCCTGGAAATACTGCGGGAGCTGGGCCTGCCCGAACCCACCCACATTATGAACCAGTACCCCTTTGCCCTCAGCGGCGGGATGTGCCAGCGGGTCATGCTGGCCATCGCCCTGGTTATGCGCCCCAAGCTGCTCATCGCCGACGAGGCCACGTCCGGGTTGGACGTGACCCTGCAAGCCGAAATACTGGTCCGCTTGAAGAGCCTTTGCCAGGACTTCGGGTCTGCCATCCTGCTGATTACCCACGACATGGGCGTGGTGGCCCACATGGGGCACAAAGTGGGAGTCATGTACGCCGGCACCGTGGTCGAATCTGCGGAGGTCCTGCCGCTGTTCCGGGAGCCAAGGCACCCCTACACCTGGGCGTTGATTCAAGCCCTGCCCCGGTTGGACGACGAGAAAAAGCGCCTCCAGCCGCTGCGGGGCGTCCCCCCGGACATGGTGAACCTGCCGGAACAATGTCCCTTCCTGCCCCGGTGCCCCAAAGCAGTCAACGACTGCCGGGTCGAGCATCGGCCCCTGATTCAAGAACTGGAGCCGGGTCACTACGCCGCCTGCTACAACCCGGTCATCCCGGAGCTTTAGCCTCGCCGCCGCCCGCCCCCGGACAGGTCGGCGACCATCAACTCCAGCGCAGCGTCGGGTTCCTGCCGGCCCCGCTTGATGGCTAGGTCGGCATCCAGCAGCCGCCGGTAACGCCGGTTCAGGTCATCCCACGACAGCCGCCGGGACTGTTCCAGGGTCTTGCGGAGCGGGTACTGGGCGGTCACCCCTATCTGGCTGCCGACGTCGTTGGGAGCCATTCCCTGTTGGGTCAGGTCCTTGGCCAGGGCAATCAGCCGGAGCTGCCGGGCAACCATCGTAATGATGTATGAAGGGTCCCGCCCGTCCCGCGCCAACTGCCGCAACAGCTCCACCGCCACTCCGGGGTTGCCCTCCAGGATGGCGTCCACCGCGCCGAAGATGCTGGCTTCCCGCACCTGCGCCACCATCTGCCGGACGTCCTCCTCTTCGATGGGACGTTGGCCGCAGTACAGCGACAGCTTCTCTAACTCCCGGTCCAGGGTCCAAAGGTCGTTGTTCACCAGGTTGGCCAGGGCGTTCACCGCTTGGGGCGCAATAGCCGACCCTTTGGCCTGGGCCCGGTTCCGAATCCACACCGCCAGGTTTTCCCGTGTGGGAGCGTTTTCGGCGTGGACCTGGCAATGGGGTTGCAGCACGCGCAGCAGGGCGTTGTTCTGGGACAGCGATCCGTCAGTGAACACCAGGCAGGTGGTGTCAGGCATATTGGGGATAATGTCGGACAACCCGGCCCAATCGCCGGCGCCCCGCTGCGTTTGTCTCCCGCCGGCCCGTCGGCCCCCGGCTGCGCCGGTCCGGGTCTCAAAGGTTCCCAGCAGTCCCTCAACTACGATGAACCGCATCGGGTCCAGGAAGGGCATAACGTTGCAAAGGCTGACCAGTTCCTGCGGGTTGGTCCGGCTGCCCGTCAGCCGGTGCTGGTTGGCGTCCAGCAGAGGGGCATCGGTCTGGGCGGCCTCCAACTCCTTGAGCCGTTCGCCAACCAGAAAGCTGTCACCGTAAAGGACGTGCGCCGGCATAGCTGCTCCCGGAAGGATTGCGGCAGGACGACTGCAAAGTCCCTTTCAATCGTTCGTCCTGAGGCCCTAGAAGGACTTCCTTATTTGGAATCCTTCTCCACCAATTCGGTCAACACCCCGAAAACTGAGGCCGGGTGCAGGAAGGCAATCGTGCCGGACAGCCCCTCGCGCGGTTCTTGGTCCACCAGCCGGATACCGTTTTCCTGCAAGACCCGGAGCTTGCCTGCGATGTCGTTGACGTTCAGGGCCAGATGATGCAACCCTTCGCCCCGGCGTTCTATGAACCGGCCCACCGCCGAGTCTGCGGACAGCGGCTCCAGCAGTTCCAGCCGGGTCTGCCCCACCTCAATCAGGGTGGCCCGGACGCCCTGGTCTTCCAGGACGTGGACTTCGGACGGCGGCGCGCCGAAGACGCCGCTGAACAACGCCAGCGCCGCGTCAATGTCCTTGACCGCCAGGCCAACGTGGTCTACGTGGTTGAAGTTACAGGTTTCGGCCACCGTGCGTTCCTCCCGCGCCATTCGTCCTGAGACCCCGCGCCGTTCGTCCTGAGGCTCTCCAAGGACTTCCCCAGCCGTTAGATGGGGTACTGCTGCAGCACCTGCCGGGCGATGACCAACCGCTGCACTTCCGACGTGCCCTCGTAAATGGTGGTAACGCGGGCGTCCCGGAACAGCCGCTCCACCGGCGAGTCCTTGAAGTATCCGTATCCGCCGTGGACCTGCAACGCCTGGGATGTGACCTTGACGCACATCTCTGACGCCAGCAACTTGGCCATGGACGCCTCGTTGACGAACGGCAGTCCCTGGTCCTTCAGCGTGGCCGCCTGCATGGTAGCGGTGCGGGCGGCATGGACGTCGGTAGCCATGTCGGCCAGCATGAACTGGATGGCCTGGTGCTGGGCGATAGGCCGCCCAAAAGACTCCCGCTGCTGGGCGTAGCGCACCGCTTCTTCCAGGGCGGCCTGTCCGATGCCGACGCACTGGGCGGCGATGATGATGCGGCTGGTGTCGAGAATATCCATAGCGTAGCGGAACCCATGGCCTTCCTCGCCGAGCCGGTCCTCGGCAGGGACGGGCGTGTCCTGGAAGACCACCTCGTTGGTGCTGGAAGCCCTCATGCCCATCTTGCCGCGCTGCGGGTTAATCTGCATCCCCGGCGCACTCTGGGGAACGACGAAGGCGCTGATCCCCCGGTAGCCCTGGGAGCGGTCCTGGGTGGCGAACACCACCATTGACTCGGCGATTTCGGCATTGGTAATGAAATGCTTGCTGCCGTTGAGGAAGTAGGTCCCATCGCGGAGGGTGGCGGTGGTGCGCAGGGATGCTGCGTCGGAACCGCCGCCCGGCTCAGTCAGCGCCCACGCTGCCACGCCCTTGCCCGACGCCAGCGACGGAATCCACCGCTGCTTCTGCTCCTCGTTGCCAAAGCGGTACATGGTGGTGGTGCCCAGGGACAGGTGGGCGATGAGCGTGACGCTGGCCGACGAGTCGCCCCGGGCCGTCTCCTCGGCGGCGATGGCGATCTGCCGGTAGCCGCCGCCGCTGCCCTGGTAGGCCGGGTCAATGCCAATGCCGGTCAACCCCAGGCGGGCCATGCCGTGCCAGTTGTCCCACGAAAACTGTTCGTCCTCGTCCAACTGACGGGCCCGGGGTTTCAACTCCCGGTCGGCGAAGTCCCGCACCAGGTTTTGCAGCATTCGTTCTTCTTCGTTGAGGATTTGTGTGGTCACCGAGTCACTCCCGTTTGCAAATTTCGTTAATCGCACTCAGGCATTTCTTGAGATTATCCCGCCCCTGCCGCCTTCTTCCTTCTCTCTATACCCGTGCGGGCGCAACGTTCCTTCATGATATAGTCTAGCAGGACCTTGTTGATGGCTTGATCGAGGGTTTTTCCATCGGGTTGTCCTGTCTCGAACCACTCGATGACGCACTCGTCCAGGGATAGTGTGACTTCCTGCTTCGCGGGTTGGTACATGGTCCCGCGCTGCGCGGTAGACCAGTCTATAGGCCTGTCCGGGATGTCGGAGAAGTCAATGTCCTCTTCTGACAGCTCCTCGAGGGCTTGAAGTTCCGCCTCTTGTTCTTGGGTGAGGTCTGTCATATCCCCTCTTCGTATGCCCTTCTTTCCTGTCTGCTTGCTTTTCTGGCGCTGATAATGCGCCCTGCCCCTCCGGATTCTTCCGTCCGCGTACAGATGACGGTAACAAGAGTTTGCCGGATGTAGCCTACGGCTCTCCAGCGCTGTTCAGAAGGGTAGGGGTCTTTGTCGATTAGCACTCCTGGGTCGCGGAACACGAGCTGGGCGGTCTGAAAGCTGAGTCGGTGTTTTCCCCGGTTTATTCTGTCCTTTTCGGGGTCCCACGTCCAGTGCAATTTGCTTGTTCCTCAATGACTGCCGACAGTCTATCTTCCAGCGAATCCGCCCGAAGATCGACACCAAGACCCTTTCCGCGCTTCCAGTATAAGCGGACAAGTGGACTCTAAAACCCTGCGGTTTCCCGCTGCTCGCCGAAAATATCGCGGAAGACTTGGCAGATTTCTCCCAGGGTACAGTAGCTATCGACACATTCCAGAATCGCCGGGACGGTGTTGTCGTCCCCGCGGGCCGTGTCTCGCAGCCGGGACAGGGCCGCTGCGGCTTGACTCCCGTCCCGTTCGCCGCGCAGGCGGGTCAGGCGGGCTATCTGCTGGCGGGCGGCCTCCGCGTCTACCCGCAGCAGGTTGTCCAGCGGCGGCGAATCGGTGACGTAACGGTTGACGCCCACGACAATACGGCTCCCGGCATCAACTTCCTGTTGCATCCGGTAGGCCGACTCACCGATTTCCATGACCTGGTAGCCCTGCTCGATGGCATTGACCGCGCCGCCCATCTGGTCAATGCGTTCAATGTACTCGAAGGCGCGGGCCTCAAGCTCGCTGGTCAGGTTCTCCACGAAATAGGCCCCGCCCAGGGGGTCAACCACGTCGGCCACGCCGCTTTCGTTGGCGATTATCTGCTGGGTGCGCAGCGAAAGCTGGGCCGATTCCTCGGTGGGCAGACCCAACGCCTCGTCCCGGGAATTGACGTGCAGCGATTGGGTGCCGCCCAGCACCGCGGCCAGGGCCTGTACCGTGCTGCGGATGAGGTTGTTGTCGGGCTGCTGCGCGGTCAGGGTAACGCCGGCGGTCTGGGTGTGGAACCGCAGCGTCAGGGACCGGGGGTCTTCGGCGCCAAACCGCTCCCTCATGATCTTGGCCCACATCCGGCGGGCGGCGCGGAACTTGGCCACTTCTTCAAACAGGTTGTTCTGGGCCACGAAGAAGAAGGACAGGCGGGGCGCAAAGTCGTCCACGTTCAACCCCGCATCGGCGGCGGCTTGCACGTAGGCGATGGCGTTGGAGAAGGTAAAGGCAAGCTCCTGAACGGCGGTGGCGCCGGCTTCCCGCATGTGGTAGCCACTGATGCTGATGGTGTTCCAGCGGGGCACCCGCTCGGCGCAGTACTTGAAAACGTCCACCACCAGCCGCATCGAAGGCCGGGGTGGGTAGGCATAGGTGCCGCGGGCGATGTATTCCTTGAGGATGTCGTTTTGCAGGGTGCCGCTGAGCCGGTCTTCGGACACGCCCTGCCGCCGGGCGGCGGCAATGTACAGGCAGAGCAACACCGAAGCGGTGGCGTTGATGGTCATGGAGGTGCTGACCCGGTCCAGGGGAATGTCCTTCAACAGCAGCTCCATATCTTCCAGGGAGCAGACGGGAACGCCGACCTTGCCGACCTCGCCCTCGGCGTAGGGATGGTCGGAGTCGTAGCCAATTTGGGTGGGCAGGTCGAAGGCCACCGAGAGGCCGGTCTGCCCCTGCTCCAGCAGGTAGCGGAACCGCTGGTTGGTGGCGGTGGCGGTGGCATAGCCCGAATACTGCCGCATGGTCCACAGGCGGCCCCGGTACATATTGGACTGAACGCCGCGGGTGTAGGGGTATTCGCCGGGAAACCCTTGTCCGGCCAGGTAATCGGCCTCGGTTTGCGGCGCGTCCTCCGGGGTATACACCGTGTCAATGGGCAGGCCGCTGTCGGTCTGAAAGGTCTCCTCGCGTTGGGGAAACCGCCGCACCGCCGGGTCCAGCGTGTTCTGCCGCCACTCTTCCTTGCTGTTGGATCCCCCGCTTGTGGACACCCGCGCCTCCTATGATCCGATCCCCGGCTTGTGCCAGTCCCGGTTTACGGGTATTGTAGACCGAAGGGCAGGGAATGGTAACCCCTGAAGTTGCCGTGTGCAGGACGATTGCGAAGTCCCTTTAGAAACCCCTTTACAGGATGATTGCAAAGTCCCTTCTAGTCGTTCGTCCTGAGGTTCTCGAAGGTCTTCCTTGTTGACTCGTGCGCCCTGGGCTTTCCAAAGAGCTCACCCCACCGGCGCCGGCCAAGCCGTCATCGAAGAATGATGTCAATGCGCTGTCCGCGCCCTGGTCTGGCCCAAGACCCCGGCGGCGCCGGGGAATGTCCAAAAATGCTTAACGATTAGCGAGGGACCGTGTGCGGCATAGTCGGTTACGTAGGCACCCAACCAGCCTGGCCCATCATTTTGCAGGGCCTGGAGCGTTTGGAATATCGGGGCTACGACAGCGCCGGCATCGCCATTAGCGACGATGCTGGGGACCTGCAATTCCGCAAGACCGTCGGCAAGGTGGGCGGACTGTCCGTCGGCGCTCATGTGGAGTTTCCCCAGGGATTCTCCGGGTTGGGCCACACCCGCTGGGCCACCCACGGCGAACCCTCCGACGCCAACTGCCATCCCCATACCGGCTGCTACCAGAACCTCGCCATTGTCCACAACGGCATTGTGGAAAACTACCTGGAGTTGAAGCAGTACCTTCTGGACGAAGGACACCACTTTACGTCGGAAACCGACACTGAGGTCATCGCCCATATCGTCGAAGAGGGGCTTAACCAGGGACTACCTCTGGAAGACGCCTTCGGACGGATGGGTGGTTTTCTGCGCGGTTCTCAGGCAGTGGCGGTGATGGAGCAAAGCGACGCAGCCAAAATTTGCGCCCTGCGTTTGGGCCATGCCGGGGGCATTCTGGTGGCCCACCGGGACGGCGAAAGCATCGTCGCCAGCGACTTGCCCGCCATGCTTCCCCTATTCCGCCTGGACTCACCCACGGGTGAAGTGGGTTTCCTCGATTCAGGGGAAATGGCGGTTATCACGCCCGACGGGGTGAGTTATCAGGACTTGCTGGGCCACAAACTCCACAAGGAACTCCGCCAGGTCAACTCCGAGGATGTGCTGGTGGACAAGGGCGGCTACCGGCATTTCATGCTCAAGGAGATCATGGAGCAGCCCCAGGCGGTCGCCTCGGCGCTGCGAGGCCGGGTGGACTTCGACCGGGGCCGGGTGCAGCTGCCCAGCTTTCCCTACTCCCCAACCGAAATCAACGACCTGCAAAGGGTTATGCTCGTCGGCTGCGGCACCAGCCTTCACGCCGCCCAGGTGGGCCGCTACCTGGTGGAACGGTTGTCCGGGCTGCCCGCCGAGGTTGAAAGTGCGTCGGAGTTCCGCTACCGGGGGGCGCGCATCGACCCCAACACGCTGTACATCTCGGTGGCCCAGTCGGGTGAAACCGCCGACACTGTGGCCGCTATGCAAGAGATCAAGAGACAAGGCGGAAAGCTGATAACCGTCTGCAACATCGCCGGCAGCCAGACCACCCGCCTGGCCGACGGCACCCTGTATATGCACTGCGGCCTGGAAATCGGGGTCGCCAGCACCAAGACCTTCATCGCATCGCTGACCATCCTGAACCTGCTGGCCGTATACCTGGGCCAGTGCCGCGGCTTTCTGTCCGATGCGGAGACCCGTAATCTGGTGGACGCCCTGGCCCGCTGTCCTGACCAGATGGGCGACCTGCTGGCCGACACCTCCAGCTACGAGCGTCTGGCCCGCCGCTTCGTGGACTACCAGAACTTTATGTTCCTGGGCCGGGGCGTCAACTACCCCATCGCCCTGGAGGGAGCGCTCAAGCTCAAGGAAATTACCTACATCCACGCCGAGGGATACCCCGCCGGCGAGATGAAGCACGGCCCCATTGCGCTGGTAGACCGGGAAATGGCGACCCTGGCCCTGACTCCCCGGGACTCCCTGTTCGAGAAGATGCTCAGCAACGTCCGGGAGGTCAAGGCCCGCAACGGCGTGGTCATCGCGGTGGCGACGGAAGGAGACAACCGGATTCCTGCCGATGTGGAAGAGGTCATCCGCATCCCCGAAACGCCGGAACACTTGACGCCCCTGCTGGCCGCCATCCCCCTTCAGCTTCTGGCCTATAACATCGCCGTCCTGCGGGGTTGCGACGTGGACCAACCCCGCAACCTGGCCAAGTCCGTAACCGTCGAGTAACCCCGGGCCAGGGCATTTTTATCTTCGCTGCGGGTCGTCCATTTCTTAAACCGTTCGTCCTGCCCATATTAATCCGTTCGTCCTGAGGCTCTCGAATGACTTCCTTATCCAGGGGGTTGGGGGATGAATCCCCCAACGTACCCCATTTCTCCCGTAGCCCTCGGAAATGCGTCCCTGCCGGTGCCGGGGTATACTGGAGCCGACCGGAACCGAAACGTGAGAAAGCGCGGTAATTGCCATGCAGCCCTTGAACGACATCCGAGTCCTGGCCGTTACGGTGTTTCTGGCCGGGCCGTACTTGAGCATGACCCTGGCCAGGATGGGCGCCGAGGTGATCAAGGTGGAAATCCCCGGACGGGGCGACCCGGTCCGGGGCAACGGCCCCTTCGCCGGCCCGGAGGGGGTCCACTCAACCCCGCAAACCAAGCAGGACATTTCCACTCGGTTCCTCAAGCGCACCCAGGGCGTCAAGAGCGTCACCCTGGACCTCAAGAACCCGCATGGGCGTCAGATGTTCCTCGACCTCGCCCGTCAGTCCGACATCTTGCTGGAGAACCTGGCTCCCGGCTCGATGCGCCGCCTGGGGCTGGGCTACGACGACGTGAAGCAGGTCAACCCTGGCATTATCTACTGCTCCATTGCCGGCTACGGCCAGACCGGCCCCTACGCCGACCGGCCCGCCCACGACCCGCAGATTCAGGGAATGAGCGGGTTGATGGACATTAACGGCGATGCCGACGGTCCGCCCACCAAGGTGGGGTTCTACATCGGCGACCTGGTCACGCCCTTGTTCGCCGCCTATTCCATCATGGGCGCCCTGCGCGAGAAGGAGCGCACCGGCAGCGGGCAGCAGCTGGACGTCTCCATGATGGACACCCTGGCCGCCCTGATGTTCATGGAAAACCTGGAAGAAGAGGTGGAGTTGGGCAACCCCCTGCGCACTGGCAACACCAGCCGCGGCGGTCCCACCGGCCTCTACCACGCCGACGACGCCGACCTGATTATCACCGCCGCCAGCGATGACCAATGGCGCCGGCTGTGCAGCGCGTTATCCGCCCCGGAATTGCTGGAGGACGCCCGCTTTGGCGATTATCTGTCCCGCACCGTCAACGCCGTGGACGCCCGCGCCGAGGTGCAAAAACGGGTGGGCGGGATGAAGCAGGCCGATGCCCTGGAACTGTTGGAACAAGCCGACGTTCCCTGCGGCCCGGTCCGCACCGTCCCGGACATCATCAACGACCCGCACTTCTACGAACGCGGGACGCTCCAGCCCATGCGTCACGGCGCCATGCCAGACCCGGTGCCCGGCATCGCCTCCGGGTTCCCGGTGGTCTTCTCCGACGGCCCCCTGCCCACCATGCCCGGCGCGCCGACCCTGGGGATGCACAACGAGGAGATTTACGGGAAACTGCTGGACTTGGAGACGGCGGACCTGGACCAGCTTAGAGAACAGGGAGTCATCTAGGGAGTCATCCGATGAGCAGAGGATTCGTCCCCAGGCTCAGAAAGTAAACCCTGCGGAAGAGCGTAGTCCAATGGCGTGAACATCCCCGGCCCATCGAGAAAAGGTCAGGATGGCAGCAACCCCGCCAATTTATGAGGCAGAGGCTGCAATCACTCCAGCCAGAGGCAGAAAATGCAATTCAATTGGTCAGCCGAGGGCGACCTGTTCGAGGGCTGCAACTGCTCCGTCGTATGCCCATGCCACGCCGACTTCCGGCAGCCCAGCACCCACGAGACCTGCGACAACGTTTGGGGCATCCACCTGGACTCCGGCGAATACGGCGCCGTTGACCTGACCGGCCTCAACGCGCTGGTGGTGGCCTACTGTCCCGGCCCCAGTATGTTCGCCGGAAACTGGACCGTCCTGGTGTTCATTGACGACCGCGCCGGCGAGGAACAGTACAACGCCCTGGAAGCCATCCTGTCCGGGCAGGCCGGCGGCCCCTGGGCCAGGATGGCCCAGTTCTTCGCCGCGGAGTCCATCCAAAGCTGCCAACCCGCGTCCATCGTGTTCAGCAAGTCCGAGCGGGGCCGGACCCTGGAAGTTGCGGACCTGGCGTCCCTTCAGGTCAATGCCATCCGCGGCGCGTCGGCGGATGAGCCGGTGAAGATAACCAACCTGTACAACGTCATCCACGGCCCGGAGCACGTCATCGCCCGGTCCCAAGTGACGCTGGACGCCGCGGGCATGAAATGGGACACCAGCGGCGCCCACGGCCTTTACAGCCGCTTCCGGTGGAGCAACCATTGACCTGCCGATGATCTGATGAACTGCTGATGATCTGCCGATGACCCCCCGAATCCCTCTCGCTTGGAGGCATACATGAGGTTCAAGGCCAAACCCCTGCGCTCGGTGATGTTCGTACCGGGCAACAAGGAAGACTGGATGCGCAAGGCGCCCCAATACGGCGCCGATGCCCTGATTCTCGACCTGGAAGACTCGGTCCCCGAAGACGAAAAGGACACCGCTCGCCACCTTGTGGCCAAAATGGTCAACGAGCTGGGGCAGGCCGGCCAGACCCTCTTTGTGCGGGTCAACCGGCTGGAAACCGGCCTCACCGGGTACGACCTGGAAGCCGTCACCGGCCCCGGCCTCTACGGCATCCTCCTGCCCAAGGTGGAAAGCCCCGGCGACGTGGCAGAAGTTGACATCCTGCTCCGCTTCTTCGAGCGTAAGGCCGGAATGCCCACCGGCGACATCTGCATCGACCCATCCCTGGAAACCGCCCAGGGCATCCGCCAAGCCTACGAAATCGCTACCGCCTCCGACCGAGTGGCCCACATGGGCGGCAGCGGCGGCAAGGGCGGCGACACTGCCCGCTCCATCGGGTTCCAGTGGACTCCCGAAGGTATGGAGACCCTGTTCATCAAGTCCAAGGTGTTGGTGGACTCCCGGTCGGCAGGCATCGAGTTCCCCATCAGCGGCGGCTGGTTCGACATCCGGGACCTGGACGGTCTGCGCCGCTTGGCCGAGCAGTTGCAGCAGTTGGGCTACACCGGCATGAACCTCATCCACCCGTCCCACGTCCCGGTGGTTAATGAAGTCTTCACCCCCACCGCCGAGCAAATCGCCCACTGGCAAGGCCTCCTGCAAGCGATGGAACAACAGCGGCACGACGGCAGCGCCGTGGTCACCTACGCCGGCGACATGGTGGACATCGCTCACGAACAGACCGCCCGCACCATGCTGGAAATGGTCCGGCAGTGGGGCATCGCCGGCGACGCTTAGCCGTAACCCGGCCCGCGACAAATCAAGGGAGCGGAAACCCCATGACTCACAACCACGGCGCCAACGCCATCGGGCCCGACTATTCCGTCTACCAACATTTGCTGGTGGAGCGGCAGGACGGCGTCGCCCTGCTGACCATGAACCGGCCCGAGGTGATGAACGCCACCAACGCCCAACTCCACTACGAGCTGAGCCGCATCTGGCTGGACCTGGGCAACGACCCCCAAGTCCGCGCCGCCGTCATTACCGGCGCGGGCAATGCCTTCTCCGCCGGCGGCGATTTCAACCTCATCGAGGAATCCCTGGGCAACGCCGAACTCATCGGCCGCACCATCAAGGAAGCCGGCGACATCGTTTACAACCTGCTCAACCTGGACAAGCCTGTCGTCTCAGCCATCAACGGCGTGGCGGTCGGCGCGGGTCTGGCGGTAGCCCTGCTTGCGGACATATCCATTGCGGCAGAAAACGCCCGCATCACCGATGGCCATGTCCGGCTTGGCGTCGCCGCGGGCGACCACGCCGCCATCATCTGGCCCCTGCTGTGCGGCATGGCCAAGGCCAAGTATTACCTGCTGACCTGCGATTTTCTCGACGGCAAGGAGGCCGAGCGCATCGGCCTGGTGAGCCTAGCCGTCCCGTCCGACGAACTGATGCCCCGGGCGATGCAGGTGGCCCGCCAGTTGGCCGACGGTCCGCAACCGGCCATCCGCTTCACCAAGCGCGCCCTAAACCAATGGCTGCGGCAGGCGGGCCACACCTCTTTCGACTACTCCCTGCTGGCCGAGGCCCTGGGCTTCTTCGGCGAAGACGTGCGGGAAGGGTTGCAAGCCGTCCGTGAGCGGCGCGCCCCCCGCTTCCCGTCGGCGCAGTCTGAAGGGTGACAACCCGTCGTTGACACCTGCGCTTGCATTTCTTTAAGGTCAATAGCAGCCGGGTATAACAGTCGGGGAACGCCCCTGCTCAATGCAGCCGTCCAACCAAAATTTGCCGCCAAGATTGCCGCCAAGATTGCGGTAGGAGGCCAATGACGCATTCTGCCATGCCAATCTTCGTCCTCGACCGGCCACTGGCCGCCAACCCTCCCGCGACAAAATGCGACAAAACCACGACAAACCACGACATTTCCGCGACAAAAGCGGCTTTGGACACGACACAACACGACAAAACCTCCCGCGGTTCCACGCTCAAATGTCATTAAATGTCGCCTTTTGTCGTATATTTCAGCAATTCGGCCCCGTCGCTCTTCCTCTGGCAGAAACCCGGCCCTATGTTTTCAGGTCTCCCCGGACAGTTCCCTCAAGTGCGACATCCCGGTTGAAAGGCATCACCTCAATTGACAGCTTTTCCGCCGCCGCCTAGACTGCGGACATTGGGCGCGCCCACAGCCGCGCCAAGCCGCTTCACCAATACTTTTCCGCAAAGATTAGGAGGCAATATGCCCAACAAGAAGGGTACCGGACTGCTGATGGTTTGGGTCGACGTTCCCCAGGAACACGAAGAGGATTTCAACCGCTGGTACAACGAGGAGCACCTTCCCGAGCTGACTGCCATCCCCGGCGTCCTCAACGCCGCCCGTTACGAGGCCGTCAAGAGCGGCCCCAAGCATCTGGCCTGCTACGAGTTGGAAACCCCGGCCGTCGTGGACAGCCCAGCCTGGACCAACCGCACGCAATCAGAGTGGGCGCAGCGGGTGGGGCCCCGGGTCATAGGCAGCAACATGATTAACAACGTCTACGAGATGATTCACCCGTCCGGGCTGAACGACAGCATCGCCAACGCCGACATGGCCCCCGCCCTCCAGATTGGCCGCATGGACCCGGTGGAAGGCCACGCGGACGAGTGGAACCAATGGTACAGCGGCGTCTACGTCCCCAACTACGAGAAGGTCCCCGGCTGCATCCGAGGCCGCCGCTGGAAGTGCGTCAAGGGCGCCCCATCCTACTCGGTGGTTTACGA
Organism: Dehalococcoidia bacterium; assembly: GCA_965262735.1. Classification (GTDB taxonomy): domain Bacteria; phylum Chloroflexota; class Dehalococcoidia; order Lucifugimonadales; family UBA3495; genus CATOSK01. The sequence continues at coordinate 3,130,339 of CBDHFS010000002.1, forward strand.
GTTCGAGGACGAGCGGGTCTCGGAAAAACCGGAGTGGGAGGAGCAGCGGGACATCAACCCGGATAACCCCCGGATGCGCGGCCTGATGATTCACGCCCCCGGCTCCCCCGGCGTCTGGAAGAAGACCTTTCAGATTTAACCCGCGCGGCGGCCCGGCCTGCCCTGTCCGGGCCGGGCCGTCCATCCAACCCGTTCGTCCCCGGGTACTTTCAATCGTTCTTTTAATCGTTCGTCCTGAGGCTCTCGAAGGACTTTCTTAACCGTAACTGTTCAGAGTTGGTGGGGTAAATTGGTTTCAGCCAAGGCTTGCCGGCAACTGCCAATTTTTTCCAGGGGGTTTGGGGGATGAATCCCCCAACGTAACCCAACCACCATAATTCCGCCATCGGCCACTCCCCTCCCCTCCCCTCAACCCTGAACAGTTACACTTAACCCCGGCAACCGGCCCGTAATCTGATACACTGGTTGCATGGCATTCCCAACCTTAGCCCTTCCCTTCGTGCGCCGGGCGCTCTGGCTGACCTGTCTGGGGCTGGCCACTGTACTGGCTTTGGCCCCGGCCTCGGCCCAAGCCCAGCAGACCGGCGCCAAGCCCTACCGCGCCCAGGCCGGGGCCTACCTTATCGGCGTTTACTCCAACGCCTCCAAACTGTCCCTGGGCACCGTGGATTACGTTATTACCTTGGATGAACCCGACTCCACGACGCCCATCCGCGACGCCAGGGTGCTAATCCACGCCCAGCACGCCGAACATGGAGACCGGGGACAGGCCATCGCCCTGGACACACCCGACCGTCCGGGCCGGTATACCGCCCGGGTGGAGTTGGACCGCCCGGGCGTCTGGAACATGAGCGTCGAAGTCTCCGGCCCCCGGGGCCGCGTCGAAATTGGCACCGCGTCCCATACCATCCCCAAGCCCCGCCAGTCCACCGCCGGCGGACTGGTGTTCGTTGGAGTGTTCACCGTGTTGGTGCTGGGCGTCCTTTACGTGGTCTGGAGCGCCCGCCGCGCCCAGAAGCAAAGGCAGTTGACCGATGCGGGTTAGCATCCGGCGGTTCCCGGCCCGGCTCTCAACCCTGTCCGCAGTTGGGGCGGTGGCGGCGCTGGCGCTGGCCGTTCTGCCCACCGCCGCCCAGGCCCACGGCGGCATCGAACCTGGGGACAACCTCTGGGCGGCGTGGACCACCAACCCGCTGCCCAGCCTCGCCCTGTTCCTCGTGGCCTACCTCTACGTCAACGGGCTCAGCCGGTGGCCCAACCCCAGCCATCCCATCAGATTCTGGCAGCGGGCCTGCTTCTTCGCCGGGTTGTTCGCCATTTTCCTGGCCCTCCAGTCGCCCATTGACTCGTTGGCCGAGCATCAATTCTCAATTCATCAAGCGCAGCACCTTTTGCTGCGCATGATTGGTCCGGTGCTGGTCCTGGCCGGCGCGCCGCTGACTCCCATGCTCCGCGGCCTTCCCCCGTCGGTACTCCAGGGAATCATCCGGCCCCTGGTCCGCAGCCCGTTCATGCACCGGGTGTACCGCATCTTCACCAACCCCATCGTCACCACCGTGGTGTTCCTCGGGACGCTGTACCTGTGGCAGGTCCCCCCGCTGCACGATATGGCCGTCCGCAACGACCTCATCCACGAGGGTATGCACCTTTCCCTGCTTTTGTCCGGGTTCCTGTTCTGGTGGGTGGTCATAGACCCCAAGCCCCACCGTTCGCGCCTGCACTACGGCCTGCGCGTGCTTTACCTGGGGCTGATTGTCATTCCCAACACGCTGCTGGGCGCCGGAATCACCTTCAACACTAACCTGATTTACAAGGCGTACTACGAGTTTCCCCAACCCTTCAGCATGGCCCCGCTAACCGACCAGCAGTTGGGCGGGCTGCTGCTGTGGGTCGTCGGCGACATGATGAGCATACTTACCGCCGGAGTGGTGATGATTATGTGGTATCAGGACGAACGGGGAAACGACGAACAGTGGGGTCCAACCCCAACCTGAACATTCATATCTGGGGTGGCATCTGCCACTGTGAGTAAATTTCGAGTTAATTTCCCAACCCTCGACCGGCAAGGAGGTACGAGTTGCCGAATCAGCGGGAACGCCCCGAACCCAAGTTTGACTGGTTTATCCCCATAGACGGCGACGGCCGCCACGCCGGCACCTGGGAGGCCGAGCGTCCGCCCACCTTCGACTACTTGCGGCAGGTGGTCCAGACCGCCGAAGACCTGGGCTTTTATTCGCTGCTGATTCCCACCCGGTTCGCCAACGGCTTGTTCTCCGAAGACGCCCCGCTGGCCGAGACCTGGACCACCGCCACCGCGCTGGCCGCGGTCACGCAGCGCATCCGCTTCCTGGTTGCGGTACGGCCCGGATTCGTGTCCCTGGGCCTGTTCGCGCAAATGGCCGCCGCCTTGCACCAGATTTCCGGCGGACGGCTGGACATCAACATCGTTCCCGGCGGCATCCAGAACGACTTTGAGCGTTTGGGAGAAGTCAGCGACCAGGCCACCCGCTACGAGCGGGCCGAGGAATTCATTGATGCCTGCCGCTCCCTGTGGACTTCCACCGGCCCGGCCCAATACGAGGGGCAGTTCTACCGGCTGGACGGCGCCTACTGCTCGCCCGCGCCCGGCCCCGATGGGCCCAAGTTTTACCTGGGCGGTGTTTCGGAGCGGGCAATGGGACTGTCTGCCCGCCAAGCCGACGTCCACCTGGGCTGGATCGAACCCATTGAGCAGACATCCCAGCGGTTGGACGCGCTGCGGCAGCAGTTCGACCAAACCGGGCGGGAACCCTTCTTCGGCATCCGCACCCACCTGGTGGTGCGCGACACCGAGGAAGAAGCCTGGCAGGCCGCCGATGACCTGATCGGTCACGCCGACCCCCGGGTCAAAGCCCAGCGCAGCGCAGCCGTACAGGGCACAGCGATGGTGGGGGTGCAGGCCCAGGCCAGGGAGGCGCCCAATCACCGGCTGGCCCCCCACCTGTGGAACGGCCTGTCCGAAGTGCGGGTCAACTGCGGCAGTGCCCTAGTATTACAACGACGGATTACCAGAGCGGACCCAGATTTTGGCCTTGACGAACGCGAGCGACGCTCACATCAAGATGGCTTCGCCTCCCTCCCATGCGAAGCCGCAAGCGTCGCCGGCTAAATCCGTCGTTGTAATACTAGTAGGCACCCCGGAGCAGGTCACCGACGAGCTTCTTGCCTACTGGCGGTTGGGGCTGGACGAGTTCATCCTCTCCGGCTTCCCCCACGTCGAGGAATGTCACCGGGCCGCCCAGCAGGTGCTGCCCCTGCTTAAGGACAAAATTGCCGCCGCCCGGAAAGCCGGGGCTTTTAATTATTCCCCGTAAATCCCCCGGCAAACTCAGCGCTGCATTGCCGGCCCACCTCAATTCAGGGGCAGGGCCTTTTCAGAGACGGGGATGAATCCCCCAACGTAGCCCCCGTCCCAAGAAAATTAAAAGTCCCTGGCCCGGCAAGCGTAAGCCGTTTGCCCCGGCCGGGCCGTTGTGGTAAATTAGCCCCAAGTCAGGAGCATGACCCAGGGTCAAAAGGAGAACTGAATGGCGTATGTAACACCCCGGGAAGGCGAGACCCCGGAGAGCCTGGTCAACCGCTTTCGCGCCTCGGTCCAACACGCCGGGATACTGCGGGAGTTGAAAGACCGGCGTTTCTTCCGGTCCAAGGCCCAGAAGGAACGGCTGGCCGCCCAGCGCGCCGCCCGCCGCCGCCGCCGCCAGCGCCGGTAGCCCCGGACCCGCTTAGCGGTGCCTCTCCCGCCCGTCAGTGACAAGGCCGCCAGCGGGTGGGGTGCAACGCGAGCGCCGCTACAACGAAATCCGCATCAGCTCTTCCGAGAACACCACTTCGCCATCGTAGATCCGGCTGATGTCGCCGATGCCTCGCTCCATTGGGCCGTGGCCGGCTAGATGCGGCCCGACGTGGACCAGCACCAGCTTCTTGACGCCGGCCGCCTGCGCCATTTGAGCGGCTCCCACCGTGCCGCACTGTCCGTTGTACTCGCCGTTGGCGTCCATCACCGCCTGGTCGTCCCAGCACATGCACAGCATCATGTCCGCGCCGTGGGCCAGCCGGGTAACAGTGTCGCAGGGTTGGGTGTCCCCGGTGAAAACCACGCTGCCGTCCTCGGTGTCCACCCGGTAGGCCAGGGAATCCAGCCAGGGTGGGACGTGCTCAGCGGGAGCGGCGGCAACCTGCCAGTCAGCGCCGCTGAACACATGGCCGGGGCCGACGTCTTTGGCTAACACCGACGGCGGAGTCCGGGGCAGGGTCCCGCCCCGGTTGACAAAGACCTGCTGGCTCAGGGGGTGGTTGACCCGGGCCTTCCAGTCGTGGGCAAACAGCCCGTTTTCCCCCAGGATTCCCTCGGTAATCTTCTCGGTCAGGTCCGGGCCGAACACCTGGAGTTGGTTCTCCTTGCCTATGCTCTGGTCCCACCGGCACAGCAGGAAGCAGGGATAGTCAATGTCGTGGTCGAAGTGGTGATGGGTAAAGAAAAGGTAGTCCACCTGCGTCGGGAACAGCCCGGCCTTGACCAGCTTGTGGGTAGTGGCCGGGCCGCAGTCAAACATCAACAGCTCATCGCCCAGCTTCAAAACGTGCGAGCTGCCGAACCGGGGTGGGCGTGGGCGTCCCCGCGCCCAGGGTGTAGATTTCTGCCATTATCAACCTCACTCGACGGTGTTTTCCCAAGCATACCACTCCGGGCGGAGCGCAATCCTTGAGCTGAAATTCCTCCCCGTTCCCGGTTGTCATCCCGGCGTCAACCGCCCTAAAATAGCAGTGATGACTTCAACCAACAACCACCGTCTTTCCGAAACCCCAACTCTCCCCGTTGCCCTTTCGTCGGCGGCCCCCCGGCTCCCGTGAACATCGTCTCGGCATCGGACCTGTCCGTGACCTTCGCCGACGCGGAGGTTTTTTCCGGCATTCACCTGGAAATCCCGGACGACGCCCGCATCGGCATGGTTGGCCCCAACGGGGCGGGCAAAACCACCCTGCTGCGCGTGATCGCCGGCGACCTTCATCCCGACGCCGGCCGGCTGCGCCTCCATTCCGGTCTGCGCATCGGGTACGTGCCCCAGGTCTTGCCGGACGTGCTGGAAGGCAGTGTCCGCGACTACGTAATGACCGCCTTTGACGACTTGCGCATCCTGGAAAACCGGCTGGAATCCACCCTGGCCGGCATGGCCCGGCCCGGAGCGCCGGGAGAGACTTTCTCAGCAGACGAGTACGCATCGCTGCTGGAGCGTTTTGAGTCGCTGGGCGGCTACAACTACGAAAGCCGGCTGGAACGGGTGGCCGCCGGAATTGGCCTGACCCAGACGACCCTGGACACCCCGGCGGACTCGGCCAGCGGCGGCGAACGGACGCGGGCGGCTCTGGCCCAGGCCCTGCTGTCCGACCCGGACCTGCTGGTGCTGGACGAGCCGACCAACTACCTCGACCTGAAGGGCATTACCTGGCTGGAACGGCTGTTGAGTCACTTCCGCAAGGCGTTCCTGGTCGTTTCCCACGACCGCTACTTCCTCGACCGGGTGGTCAACCGCATCTGGGAGTTGGACCACGAGCGGCTGCAAACCTTCCCCGGCAATTACAGCCGCTACCGGGCCTTGAAGGGCGAACAGATAATTTGGCAGCGCCGCCGATACCTGCGACAGCAGGAGTACATCGCCAAGGAAGCAGCGTTTATCCGCCGGTACGGGGCCGGGCAGCGGGCGCGGGAAGCCCAGGGCCGGGCCCGGCGTTTGGCCCGGCTGGACCGTTTCGACGCTCCCCAGCGGGACGCTGCCATTCGTCTCGCCGCGGTTTCCGCCGGGCGCACCGAACACGTTGTGCTGCGTACGCTGGACCTGGCGGCGGGGTTTGTGGAAGACGGACAGGCCCACCGGCTGTTGACCATGCCCGACGTGCAGTTGGAGCGGGGTTCACGCACCGCTATTCTGGGCGATAACGGCTCCGGCAAGACCACCCTGCTGAGGACCATCCTGGGGGAGCAGCCGCCCCTGGCAGGGTCGCTGGCTTTCGCCGACGCCGTGGAGGTGGGGTACTTCCAGCAGGAATACGACGACATCCCAGAAGACTGCACCGTCTTCGAGGCCCTGCTGGACGCCCGAAACATCCCCCTGCCCGAAGTGCGTCCCTACCTGGCCCGCTTCCTGTTCCGGGACGACGAGGCCTTTCAGGAAGTCAGCACCCTCAGCGGCGGTCAGCGCAGCCGGTTGGCGCTGGCCCGGCTACTGATTACCGAGCCCAACGTGCTGGTGCTGGACGAGCCGACCACCCACCTGGACATTGCCACCCGAGAGGCCTTGGAAAAGGTTCTGCTGGACTACGCAGGGACAATCATCGCGGTTTCCCACGACCGGCACTTCATTTCCCTAATCGCTCGCCAGCTATGGGTCGTCGAGGATGGCGGGGTCACGGAGTTCGCCGGCACGTTCGCCGAGTGGGAACAGCAAAAGCAGGCGGAAGCCGCGCCGCCGCCCCGCCCGGTCCGGGTTGCGCCGCAACGCCGGGTCGCCGCCGTTAGGCCGAAACCCAAACCCAAGCCGGTCAAGGTTGACCTCTCCCAGGTCATTGACGAGCTGGAAACCCGCCTGGAAAAGATTGAAAGCGACCTGGAGGCGGCATCGGCCGGGCAGGACATGCCGGCCATCGTCCGGCTGGGCGAGGAACACGAAAGCGTCCGGCAGGAACTCGAACAAAAATGGCTGGAGTGGACCGGGTAAACGTCTCCGCCTGCCCAGGGCAATCGCAAAGTCCCTTCAATCGTTCGTGCTGAGGTACTCCGTTCGTGCTGAGGTACTCGAAGGATTTCCCTATCGACCAGCCCTGTTTGGACGTGCTTACCAGGCACGGACTCAAAAGACTTGGCGATTGCCCCGTCCGACTGCCTGCCGTGCTTTTGGGATAGCCGCTCAGTCGAAAAACTTGCGAATCTCAGCCAGGCACAGGTCCGGGTGCTCCATCGGAACAAAGTGCGACCCCTTGCCCAGTGGCTTCAGCCGGAAGCCGCCGGTCTCCCGCGCCAGGTGCTGTACCGCCGGGTCCTGCTCTGTCTGGTTCCCCTCGTATTCGCCCACCAGCAGCAGGTAGTCCCCGCCCAAGCCGCGCAACATGGCTGGCGGGTCAAGCGCTTGTCGGCTCACGTAGAAGGCCGCTTCCGCATCGTTGGGACATTTGATTTCGACCCGGCCGTCGTCCAGCGGGCGGGTGCCGCCGTTAATGTAGTCGCCGAACACTTCGTCAGTCCAGGTGGTGAAGGTCCTGCGGTGGCGGTAGGCGTCGTACATCTCCTGACGGCTGTTCCAGATTGACCGCTTTTGGGCCGTGCGGGCCATCCGGTCGCGCTGCTCCTCGGGAGAAAGCATTTCCATCGGACTGCCACCGACCCGGGTGTCCAGCAGAGCCACCTTTCCCAAGATGCCCGGATGCGAGGAGTCCGCCAACAGCAGCGCCATGCCCCCGGCGGAGTGGCCGACGCCGAAGGGCCGCTCCAGGCCCAACGCCTGGATTATCGCTGCGGCGTCGGCGCCCAGGTCAAGAAAGGTGTAGCCGCTACCCGGCTTGTCAGTGTCGCCGTGGCCGCGCAGGTCGGGAACTATGACGTGGTAGTCGCGGGCGAGGTCCCGGGCGTTGGCATTCCAGACCTGGGCGCACAGCCCGATGCCGTGCATCATCACCACGGGCGGGCTGGCCAGGTCTCCCCACTCCAGGTAGTGGTGACGGATTCCGTTGGCCTCGACGTACTTGCTGTCCGGTTGCTTGCTGTCCGGGTACTTATTTTCAGGCTGCCGGTTTGCCAGTCCCAATGGTCCTCCTGCAATTGCCGCCATAGGTTTCCCAGGCATTTCTGGGTGTTTGCGGGTGCCTTCGGGTGCTTTTGGGTGCTTTGATGTTGTGTCCGGTCGACGCCGACGCCAATGATCTTAGCCGGCAATCTCAGTCTATGAGCGGCAGGAAACCGTGTCAAACGGCGCCCTTTGAGGACCGGACCAATGGGCTTGTATGCCCGGGGAATTTCCAGTGATTCCAGTCCCGGCTTGCTTGTGGGTTTGCCGTGGTAATAGAATGAGGCAAATCAACGCCGGAATCCTTGGCCCACACCGCCGCTCGACGACGGGCCGGCCTTTGACGGCGCCAGTGGAGGTACAGCATGGCCACCAGCAAGACCCTCGCCACCAACCGTTTCATGGACACCTTTGGCCGTCCCGCCGAACGCGCGGCCAACAAGGTCAAGGAAACGATGACGCCCTTTGTCCAGGAGTTCATCCAAAAGTCGCCCTTCGCCGTGATGGCCACCAGCGATCCCTACGGCAATTGCGACGCCTCCCCCAAGGGCGGCAAGCCCGGGTTTGTCAAGGTGTTGGACGACGGCCACCTGCTGCTGCCCGACGTGGCCGGCAACCGGCTGTTCCAGTCCTACGAAAACATGGACACCAACCCCCACGTCGGTCTGCTGTTTATGATTCCCGGCGTCAACGACACGGTGCGGGTGAACGGTCGCACCAGCATTGTTGACAAGGAAGAGATGGACAAGCTGAATATCGAGGTCTCGCTCTACGAGATTGACGAGCGTTCTCACCATCTCCAGGGCATTCTGATTGAGGTTGAGGAGTCCTACGGCCAATGCCCGCGGGCATTCACCTTCTCCCACCTGTGGGACCGGGACATCATCGCCGCCAACGAGACCGAGCGGCCCATCGCCGACCGCACTACCAACCAGTAGAGCGGCCCGGCAATCCCCATCCAGCCACCGGAATAAGGACAGTAACGAATGGTCTCCGTCGCTTTTGACAAAGTTACCCTGCCCAACGGCTTGGACGTGATTCTGCACGAGGACCATACCGTGCCGGTGGCCGCGGTCAACGTCTGGTACCACGTCGGCTCCAAGGACGAACAGATGGGCCGCACCGGGTTCGCCCATCTGTTCGAGCACGTGATGTTCGAGGGTTCCAAGCACCACAACAGCAGCCATTTCGAGCCCCTGCAAAAGGCCGGCGCCAGCCTGAACGGGTCCACGACGTCGGACCGCACGAACTACTGGGAGGACGTGCCGACCAACTTCCTGGAGTTGGCCCTGTGGCTGGAAGCGGACCGCATGGGGTTTTTGCTGGACGCCCTGGACCAACAGAGGTTCGATATTCAGCGGGACGTGGTGAAGAACGAGCGGCGGCAGAGCTACGAAAACCGTCCTTACGGGATGGCCCACTGGCACATTCAAGAGGCCCTGTTCCCCCTGCCCCATCCCTATCACTGGATGACCATTGGCTCGCAGGAAGACCTGGACGCGGCCAGCCTGGACGACGTGAAGGACTTCTTTCGGCGGTTTTACTCCCCGTCCAACGGGAGCCTGACCATCGCCGGGGACATTGACCGGGAGCGGACGCTGGAGTTGGTGCAGCACTACTTCGGCGACCTGCCGCCGGGTCCACAGGTGCAGCGGATGAGCCGGTTCGACTCGGGACTGCCGGGACGGGTGGAGCTGGAGATGCGGGACCGTGTGTCGCTGCCTCGGGTGTACATCGCCTGGGCCACGCCGCCCCACTTCAGCGCCGAGGATGCCCCGCTGGAAATGCTGCAGGCGGTGCTGGCCGACGGCCTCAGCTCCCGGCTGTACCGTTCCTTGGTGTACGAGAAGCAAATCGCCCAAACGGTCAGCGTACGCTATCGGTCCTCGGAAATTGCCGGGCAGTTTATCGTTGAAGGCACCGCCGCCGCCAACCACGCGCTGGAAGAGGTGGAGCAGGCCATTGACGCCGAACTGGAACGCCTGCACCGGGACCCGCCCACGGACCAGGAAATCGCCCGGGCCAAGAACCGCCTGGAAGCCGAGCATTACCGGCAGTTGGCCCGGGTGGGCGGCTTCGGCGGCAAGGCCGATTCCCTCAACTACTTCAACGTCTTCAAGGGCGACCCCAACCTGATTAACACCGGAATCACCGAATACCTGGCGGTGGAGCGGGACGATATTCTCCGGGCCGCCGCGACGACGCTGGACCACCGGCAGGTCAGGATGAAGGTCCACCCGGAGGCATCGCTGACGCCGTCGGTAACCGGCATTGACCGGACGGTCATGCCCCCGCCGAGCCAGGACCCCGACTTCACGCCTCCCGTTCCCCAGCGCCGCACCCTGCCCAACGGGTTGGGGGTGACGGTGGTGGAGAAACGGGACCTGCCCATCGTGTCCTTTGGCCTGCTGGTAAGCGGAGGCACCACCACCGACCCGCAGGGCCAGCCGGGTCTGGCCAGTTTGACCGCCCAGATGCTTTCGGAGGGTACGGAGACCAGGACCAGCCAGGAAATCGCCGAGGAGTTCGAATTCATCGGCGCCCGGCTGCACAGCGACACGCGGCGGGAAACGGTCATCTTCTCCACCGAGACCCTGACCAAGCACTGGACCACTGCCCTGGAACTGCTGGCCGACGTCGTGCTGCATCCCACCTTCCCGGACCACGAATGGGAGCGGGTGCAGCGGGAGCACATCACCGACCTGCGGCGGGCCAAGGATGATGCCACGTTCATCGCCGAGCAGGTCATGCCGGGGCTGCTGTTCGGCCAAGACAGCGAATATGGGCATCCTTCCCACGGCACCGAGGAATCGGTGGCGGCAGTGACCACCGGCGACCTGCGGCGGCAGTACCAAGCCGGCTACGCCCCGGCGTGGAGCAACTTGATTGTCGTGGGCGACGTGACCCTGGACGATGTGCTGAACCAAACCCAGACGGTCTTCGGCGGTTGGGCCGCCAGCGGCAGCCCTGCTCCGCAAGCCGTCGCTTCGACAAGTGCCGACGGCAGCGGCCCCACCACGATTTACCTGGTGGACAAGCCCGGCGCGGCCCAATCGGTCATCCGGGCCGGTCACCTAACGGTGGACCGGAAGCACCCCGATTACTTCAACCTGCTGCTGCTGAACTTCACCTTTGGCGGGCAGTTCTCGGCGCGCCTGAACCAGAACCTGCGCCAGGACAAGGGTTACAGCTACGGGTTTCACTCCTCGATTTCCTGGTTCCAGCAGTCCTCACCGTGGGTTGCCGGGGGCAGCGTACAGACCGACGTTACCAAAGAATCGGTGGTGGAAACACTGAAGGAGTTCGCCGACATCGGCGGCGCCCGGCCGGTCAGCGGTCAGGAGTTGGCCGACGCTCAGGAGGGCCTGCTGCGGGGATTCCCGGCCGGGTTTGAACGGTCGGGACAGGTGCTGGCTCAGTTGGTGCAGTTGGTGGCCCACGACCTGCCCGACGACTACTTTGAGACGGTGCGGGGCGGAATCTCCCGGGTCACGTCGGCCGCGCTGGAACAGACCGCCGCCGGGCAAGCCCGTCCCCAGGGCTTAACCCTGTTGGTGGTGGGCGACCGGGCCCTAGTTGAGTCCGGCCTGCGGGAGTTGGAATTGCCTCTGGTGATGCTGGACGCGGAGGGGCAGGTCGTCGGATAAAGTCCCTCTAACCCTTCGTCCTGGGGCCAGGGAGGGACTTCCTTGCACGGACCCGATAGATTTTGCGGTAACTGTTCAGACTTGGTGAGGTAAATTGGTTTCAGCCAACTGCCACTTTTTTCAGGGGGGTTGGGGGATGAATCCCCCAACGTAACCCAACCCCCATATTCGGCCATCAGCCACTCCGCTCCCTTCTACCCTGAACTGTTACATTTTGCGATCGTCTTGGACAATCAGGGCTCCGCGGCTACTTAATCTGGTGGATGGCTTCTTCCTGGGCGCGGAACAGCGGCTCAACGCCCCGGCAGGCCAGGGACAGCACCTCGGAGACGCGCTGCCTTGGAAACGGCGATGCCTCGGTAGCGCCTTGGAGTTCCACCAAATCGCCCCGGTCGGTCAATACCACGTTGAAGTCAACCTGGGCCCGGAAGTCTTCCTGGTAGCACAGGTCCAGCATCAACTCCCGGTCAACCAGCCCCACGCTGATGGCGGCGACGGCCCCGCGCAGAGGCACCTGGCGCAGCACCCGGTGGTCCACCAGCAGCCGCAGCGCCTGGTACAGGGCCACGTAGGCGCCGGTGATGGCGGCGGTGCGGGTGCCGCCATCGGCCTGAATCACGTCGCAGTCAATCTGCACCGTCCGCTCGCCCAACGCTTCAAGGTTGGTCGCCGCCCGCAGCGCGCGGCCAATGAGACGCTGTATTTCCTGGGAACGGCCGCTAACCCGCCCGTTGTCCCGGTCGCGGGAAGTCCGGGTGTTGGTCGAGCGGGGCAGCATCTCGTACTCGGCGGTCACCCAGCCCTGCCCCTGCCCCCGTAGGAAGGGCGGCACCCGCTCCTCCATAGATGCGGAGCACAGCACCTTGGTCGTGCCAGTCTCAATCAGCGCCGAACCTTCGGCGAACTTCTGATACCCCGGAGTAATTCTAACCGGCCGGGGTTGGTCCCACCGGCGTCCGTCTACCCGCTGCAATTTGCGTTCCTTCCTTCCGCTCGCTCCGGCCCGACGACCGGGGCTGCGGAAACCGTGTTGCGTCCAGTATACATGACCCGGGAACGAGGTATCCGGGCACATACGTCGATCCAGGGCAATAGCGTTATGAATAGCGTTATGATTGTCTTGGCATAACCTGACACTTGCTCCTTTCCAACTCCGGCATCCCCCCGCTAACATATTTCTATCGCGTTTATATCGTTTGGGAGTGGGCTGACCGTGAGTTTTCCCTGGGCAATCGCACCCCGGGCGCAAATGGGACACTTTGGGACAGAATGGGACAGAAAAACTACCCCATACTCCAAACCGCCGGGCCGGTTCCCCGGCATTCCAGGGGTGACAAAACGAGACATTGCCCGGACATTAACGGACAAAACCCGGACAAAAATCCTTAGCGCCCACGCTCAAATGTCCCGAAATATCCGCTTTTGTCCGGTATTCTCAGCTTTTTCGCCTCCCATCCCCGTGTTCCCCAAGGTGTTTTCTCCTGCCTCACGACCGGACGTGTTTCAATGGGCTGGGGCGGCATCCGGGCTGCGTTCGGTCTCGACCCAGAGGTTGGCGCCGTCGGTGACGAAATGGATTGCGCCGTGGTCCGCCGTGCGGTAGACGCCGGACGCTCCCACCGCCTGCTCCAGCCGGGCCATTACATCGGGATGGGGATGGCCGTATCGGTTGCCGGCCCCGGCGGAGACTACGACCAAAGATGGTTCCACGGCCTGGATGAACGCCGGCGTGCTGGACGTCCGGCTGCCGTGGTGTCCCACTTTCAGAACATCGCTTTTCAGGCCGGCCCCACCCTCGCGGAGCATCCGGCGCTCCGCCTCTTCCTCAATGTCGGCGGTGAACAGAAAGCTGATTTCGCCGTAGTCCAGGCGAAGCGCCACCGAGTTGTTGTTGCGGTCAGAGGACGGGGCGGGCAACGTCTCCAGCGCCGGGTTCAGGACGTGCAGTTCTACACCCTGGTCAAGCTGCAACCGGTATCCGGCGGCCAGGGGCATCGCACGAACTCCGGAGCGGTCCAAACCGTCGGCCCACCGGGGATGCAGCGGAGCGGACGTGTCGGGCGCGCCCGCCAGCGCGCCGCCGACTTCATAACGGTCCAGCACTGCCAGCAAACCACCCACATGGTCGGCGTCAAGATGAGTCGCCACCACCAGGTCCAAGCTGCGGTCCCAGGGGGGCAGCACACGGGACAGGGCGCGGGCTGCGCTTTCCGAGTCGGGGCCGCCGTCAACCAGCGTCTGACGCCCATTTGGCGTGACAATCAGGGCGCTGTCGCCCTGCCCCACGTCAAAGAAGTGGACGTGCAGACGTTGGTCCGGCCCGGCCCAGACCTGGCCCAACAACACAATGGCGGACGCCGCCATCAGCAGCACGACTCCGGCCAGCGTAATGGTCGTCCCGGTGGGCCGCAGCGATAGCGGGGCGCCCAAATTCCAGCTGCCGGACCGGCGGCTGCGGAACCGGGCCAGCCGGGTCCGGGCCAGTCGCCGCAGCCGGGGCAGCATCAACCCAAGGGCAATGGCGCCGTATGCGGCCCAAATCAGGGCCGGGGTAATCCATGCTCCGGAAACCACCGGGCCGGGAGACCCGGACACGACCAGCAGGAGATAGGATAGGGGAACCCAAGCGGTGACGGCGGCGACTTGCCCCAGGGCCGGGTTCACCATCCCGGCCAAGGCGGTGAGCAGTGACCCGGCCATGACAAAGGGCAGGGACGGCAGCGCCAGGATGGTGACGGGTATTCCCAGCAGCGGGACTTGCCGGAAGTACAACGCCACCAGAGGCAGGGTCGCCAGGGTGGCCCCCAGCGAAACAATCAAGCCCGACGACAACCATAGGGCCAGGTGGGTCAGCCACGCCGTCAGACCGCCGCGGTGGGAACTGCCGATGCGTCGAATCGCCGCGGCAGCTCTCGCCTGCCACGGCAGAGCTATGATGATCCCGGCCATGGCGGTGAAACTAAGTTGGAAGGAGACTTGTTGCAACGCCCGCGGGGTTATGGCGGTGATGATCCCGGCGGACAGGGCCAGCCCGGTCAACGCGCCGTGGGGACGCCCCAAGGCCATCGCCGCCAGGAACAGCGTCCCCATCAGGCCCGCCCGCACCACCGAGACCGACAGGCCGCTGACCAGGGCATAGGCCCAGATAACGGCCACCGGCGCCAGCCAGTTGACCCGCCGCCGCCAGCCCAACGCCCAGCCGGTGATGCCGGTGGCAATGGCCAGCAAGATGCCAATGTGCAGTCCGGAAATCGCCAGCAGGTGGGACGTCCCGCTGTCCCGAAAGTCGTCGCGCACGTCGGGAGGAATCTGCGCCCGCCAGCCCAACAGCAAAGCCTGGGCCAGCGAGGAATGGGGGGCGGGCAGGGTAGCGTCCAGCGCCGCGGCCAGCCGGGTACGGAGCCGGAATACCGGACCACGCCAGCCGGGGGAGCTTTCCAGAGGAAACCAGGTTGCCGACCGGGAGAAGAACACCCCGCTGATGCCGTGGCTGGCCAGGTATGCGGGGTAGTCGAAGCCGTCAATGGGCTCCGGGGTCAACTGCGTTCCCTGCACTTCCACGAAGTCGCCGGGGTGGAAGTAAGGGGGCGTTCGCTCAGCCACGATTTCCGGCGGCGGCTGGGTGTAGACCAGGAACTTGCCCGATGCCGGCTGCCAACCGTCGCCAACGTCTGAGCCGGTCACGTCCAGGACGAACTTGACGGACCGCCGGCCCGGTTCCGGGTCGTCAGCGATGCTGCCCCGCAGGGCGGCTTGACGGCTTTCCCCTGCCAGCAGCGGAACGTCGGGCGGCGCGGTAGCCTCCACCCGCCAAAATCCCAGCAGGGCCAGCCCAACCATAAGCGCCGGCAGGGGAGACCGGCGAATCACTCGCAGGGCGCCGGCCAGGGGCAGGGACGCCGCGGCCAGCAGCAGCAAGGGCGTCGGCGCAACGTCGAGGCGGGATGCCAACAGCAGGCCGGCCACCCACGCCGCCGCCAGCCACACCAGGGTCACGGGGCATCTCCGCAGGCAGGGATCGCCGGGCCTAGAACCAGGGGGGCGCCGCCTACGCTAAGAACGGTCAACCGTCACCAAGTTACGGACTTGTTCGTAGATGCCGCTGCCAATGCCGTGGACTTTGGTAATGTCCTCTACGGCGGCGAAGGGCCCGTTTTGAGCCCGGTAGTCCGAGATGGCCTGCGCCCGGACCTGCCCGATGCCGGGCAGGGCAAGCAACTCCTGGGTTGAAGCGGTATTCAGGTTTATCAATGCCCGACCGGAACCGGACATTTCGGCAACCGCCACCTCCTCTTCGCCGGAGGTTTGGGACACGGGGGAAGCAACGGGCGGCGGAGTTTCGCCCTGCCGGGGGATGTAGTAGTAGCCCTCGTCTTCGACCCGCAGTGCAAGATTTATGCCGGTCAGGTCAGCTTGGGGAGTTGCGCCGCCGGCGGCGGCTACCGCGTCCACAACCCGCGCCCCGGCAAACAGCGCATAGACCCCGGGGGTTTCCACCGCGCCGTTGACGTAGACCAGAAACTGCGGTACGGGAGACAGCAACGGGACCGGGTTTTTGGCGGGAATCTCGCCAGCAGGTTCAGGGGAGGGAGCGATGACCAGGATTTCGGCGTTGCCGTCGCACCGGGCCAACAGGTATACGGCAGGAACGATCAATGCCATTGCCAGCAGGACGAACACCGCCACAATCGCCCACCGAGAGCGCAGGACGTTCACCGTTGGATTTTAGGCCGGGTTGCGTAATTGGCTGCGTTATGAGTCACGTTACTTGTACCTCCGGGGAAATCCTGATTATAATTCAGCTCTATTGTTGGCGAAAGAGGTTATTACTGTGACTACCGCTGATTCCAACCCTGCGCTCCGAGACCTTTACGCATTCTTCAAGGGCGAAATGGTGCCGCTGGTCGACGCCAAGGTCAACGTTATGACCCATGCCCTGCATTACGGCACCGGGGTATTCGAAGGAATACGGGGGAATTGGAACGAGGAGCAGGGGGTGGTCAACATCTTCCGCCTGCGGGAACACTACGAACGCCTACTGCAGGGCTGCCGGTTGCTGATGCTGGACATTCCGTATACCGTCGACCAGCTTTGCGACATTACGGTGGAGCTGGTGGAGCGCAACCGGCACCAGCAAGACATATACATTCGTCCCCTGGCCTACAAGAGCGCCGAAATGGTGGCCAACCTGAAGTTGCAGGACCTGGCCAGCGACTTCACCCTGATTACGGTGCCCTTCGGCAATTACCTGGGATCCGACACGCTGCGGTGCTGCACCTCGTCCTGGCGGCGGGTGGACGACCCCATGATTCCGGCCCGGCTGAAGATTTGCGGCATCTACGTCAACAGCATCCTGGCCAAGACCGAGGCCACGCTGGCCGGGTACGACGAGGCCATCATCCTGAACCACGACGGCCACGTTTGCGAGGGTTCCGGCGAAAACCTATTCCTGGTGTCCGGCGGAAAACTGCACACCCCCAGCCTGGAAGACAACGTTCTCCCGGGAATCACCCGGGACACCGTAATCCAACTGGCCCAGAGCGAGTTGGGCCTGGAAGTAGTGGAGCGGACTATTGACCGCAGCGAGTTATACCTGGCCGACGAAGTTTTCCTCACCGGTACGGCGGCCCACCTGACCCCGGTCATCGAGCTGGACCACCGCCCCATCGCCGACGGCAGCAGCGGCCCCATTTCCACCCGATTGCAAGAGATGTACTTCGACATTGTGGTGGGCCGCAACCCCAAGTATATTCACTGGTGTACGTCCGCTTCGCCGCGTCCGGTGCCGGTATAGGCTCTTCCATTACCGCCCGGCAGGTGGGCATCCCTGGTTGTTGGCTACCACCACAGGCACGGCTCCGTCCGCCGGGGTCTACCCTTGGCGGCGTGTGCCCGGGCCCCGTTCTTACGAATAGATTCCTGCACCGCCCGCCCGGCCCATCCCCAAGTTGTCTCCATCGCCGTGCTGACACCATGAATGTACGCCGCGCGGCGTACTTGTGACGCCGCCGGACATCTGGGCGGCCAACTTCTTCATCTGGGCGGTATGCGCCGCCACCGCCTATCTCGCCGGAACCATTCCCACCGCCTACGTCGTGGGCCGCTGGCTGCAAGGGGAGGACATCCGCAGCCTGGGGGACGGCAACGTCGGAGCGGGCAACGCAGGCCGGCTTTGGGGGCCGCGCACCGGTCTGTTGGTGGGAGCCGTGGACATCGGCAAGGGAGTGGCCGCGGTGACGCTGGCCAAATGGATGCTGGATGATACGGCGGCCCCGATGCTGGCCGGTTTTTTGGTGATTCTGGGCGACGCCTGCCCGGTTTACTTGCAGAGGCGGGGGGGTCGAGGCGCCGCCGCCGCCGGAGGGGCGCTGCTGGCCTTGTTGCCGTGGGTAGCGGGGCCGATGGCCGCCGTGGCGTTGGGCGTACTGTGGCTCACCAGGAACACGACGGCGGCGCTGGCCGCGTACTACATCCCCATCCCCTTCCTGGTGCTTCTGTCCGACCGGTACTCGGACAACTGGGTGGCCTACGCCGTGGTGGTGCCAGCGTTGGTGGGGGTCATTCATTTCCTCAGTCTGCGGCGGGACCTGAAGCCCGGTTGAACCGGAACCGGCAGGCTCTTATACTCACAACCAAGACTCACGACGACTTGCCGGTACATTCAGGCAGGTCCTTCAGGCAGGTTATTCAACCGGGCACGTCACTAAACCACGGTTTCGGAGGTTCGTGCGCATGGGCTGGTCCACACATCATCAGGTGGGACTCATTCACTATGCCCCGCAGCACAGCTATCGGGGCTATACCCTTTTCGCCACCAATCGGGGCGGCTTTCACGCCAACCTTATAGATATGCAGGGCCGGGTGTGCCACCGCTGGCACTCAGAAGAGGGCATAACCTATCCCTACCTGCTGCCCAACGGCAACCTTCTGTTGAGGACACCGGCCCCCGCCGACGCCGGCGGGGCCGAGACCATCGGCGGCTCATCGGGGTCCCTGCTGGAGCTGGACTGGGATAGCAACGTGGTCTGGGAGTTCCGCCACCCACTGCTGCACCACGATTTTGAGCGATTGCCCAATGGCAATACCCTGGTGCTGCTGTGGGAGCAGCTACCCGACGACCTGGCAGCTCAGGTCAAGGGAGGCTTCACCAGCGGCGATGAACCCCAGCCGATGTACGGCGACGTGGTGCAGGAAGTTACCCCCGCCGGCGAGGTGGTCTACGAGTGGAAGTCCTGGCAGCATCTGAGCGTCGAAGAAGACATCATCTGCCCGCTGGAAGCCCGACGAGAGTGGACCCACGGCAACGCCCTGAACGTGACCGCCGACGGCGATCTGCTGGTCAGTTACCGCTTGACCAGCACCGTGGGAATCGTGGACAAGGCCACCGGCAACTTCCGCTGGAAGTGGGGGCCGGGCGAGGTCTACCACCAGCACCATCCCACCTACCTGGACAACGGGCGGGTGCTGATTTTCGACAACGGCGGGCACCGGCGGGGCGTCAGCCATTCACGGATTGTTGAGGTAGACCCGGCCACCAACGAGATTGCCTGGCAATACGTCGGGACGCCCAACATTTCGTTCTACAGCTACAACATCAGCAGCGCCGAGCGGCAGCCCAACGGAAACACGGTAATTTGCGAGGGCGCGCCGGGAAGGCTCTTCGAGGTTACTCCGGGCAAGGAGATTGTCTGGGAGTACATCAATCCCTTCTTCGGGCAGGTGACGCCCCGGGCCCCTGAGTCGGTCAACGCCGTCTTCCGCGCCCACCGCTACGGGGAGGACCACCCGGCGTTTAAGGGCAAGGACTTGGACCCTGCCCGCTACGGCAACCTGAACCGGATTTACGCCGGCCAGTGACCGGAGAGCGGGCCGGTCGGCCAACGGCGATGATTCCAATCTCTGGAGGACGCCAATGAACAGCCCACAGAACCCGGACGGTGAGGTCGGGACCCAGTTTCTGTTTGAAAACGACCACGTGAAGGTTTGGAACCTGGACCTGGAGCCGGGGCAGTCCAGCCAATGGCACCACCATCAAAACTGGTACGTGACCATCGTGACGGTGCCGGGGACGCTGAGGGCGGATTTCACCGACGGCAGCAGCAGCACCGACACCTATACCGTGGGTGCAGTCCACTTCCGGGATAAGGACTCGGTGCACCAGGTAACCAACGTCGGGGACAGCCGGTACGTCAACGTAATCATAGAGTTGAAGGAACAGAAGGAACAAGAGTAAACGCCGACGCCGGAACACACGCCGCCCGGCTAGCAGACAGCAAGAAAACAATCGAGAAATCCATTGGGAGGCAAGTTATGGGTAAATTGGATGGCAAGGTCGCCCTGGTCACCGGGTCGGGGCGGAACATCGGGCGCGCCACGGTGTTGAAGCTGGCCGGCGAGGGCGCCGACGTGGTGGTCAACGCCCGCAGCAATCAGGAAGAAGCCGACGCCGTGGCTGCCGAGGCCCGAGCGTTGGGAGTGCGGGCCATTTCGGTGCTGGCCGACGTGGCTAACAAGGAGCAGGTGGACAGCATGGTCAACATGGCCATGTCCGAGTTCGGGCGAGTGGATATATTGGTAAACAACGCAGCCATCCGCCCCCACAAACCCTTCGGGGAGTTGACCCTGGATGACTGGGAGACGGTTCGGGGCGTGGTTCTGGACGGGGCTTTTTACGCCACCCGCGCCGTGATTAACTCGATGGTGGAAAACAACTACGGCCGTATCCTGTTCTTCACCGGGGGAGGGGCGTTTCAGGGAGGCGCGCAGCGTGCCCACGTATCCGCCGCCAAGATGGGGTTAGTGGGAATGGCCCGCAGCCTGGCCTCGGAGTTTGCCGGGAACAACATCCGGGTCAACGTGGTCTCGCCCGGGAGCATCGACACCTCGCGGGCCAACCCGGAGTGGTACCCGTCAAGGCCGCCCGATGCCTCTAACATACCGTTGGGACGGCAAGGCCACGTGGACGAACTCGCCGCCACCTGCCTGTTCCTGGTCAGCGACGATAGCGGGTTCATCACCGGCCAGACCATCCACGTAAACGGCGGAGTGGCGTTTCACTGATAGGGATTGTGCCGAGGGTTTGGGCCAGGTCAAGGAACCCAGGCATGAACGGATGCGGTAGGGAATGACCATGATTATCAGCCGCGTACAAGTGCTCAACTACGGCTGCCTGCGCTACGTGGACGTACCCATGAGCCGCTTCCACGTGCTCATCGGTCCCAACGCCACCGGCAAGAGCACCCTGATGGACGCCATCAAGTTCGTCTCCGACGTTGTGAAAGATGGGGTGGACGCGGCCTGCGTGAAACGCACGTCCAACTTCGCCGACCTGGTTTGGGGCCGCCCCAACGACCCTGAAGACCAACGGTTTGAAATCGCCCTGGAGTTTGACCTGCCGGATGACATCAAGGAGTTGATGCCGGAGGAACGACCTTACGAAACGTTTCGGTATGAAATGGCGGTTGGGATTGCAAAGGACACTCAACGACTAAGTTTGTTGGAAGAAAGGGGCGCGCTGCTCACCAAGGAAATAGTAACTGACCGTCAGTTGGCGATGTTCCCCGAGGCAATATTACCCCCCAAGTCGTTGATGCGACGGACTGTCAGAGGCCGGCGAACTGTTTTTAGCAAGCAGGAAACAGGCCGTAGTAGATTCAATGATGAAACGGCTAAAGAAAGCGGCAGCGTCAATTGGAATTTAGGTCTGAACCTAAGTTCAGATCGTTCAGCGATGTCCATCTTGCCTGACCACGATGACAAATACCCAGCTTCCACCCGTGCTATGGCACATTTCCGGGACAAAGTCATCGCTTTATCACTGAACAGCGAACAGATGCGGCAGTCAAGCCGACCCGGTGTCGGCACCGAATTGCGTCCTGACGGATCCAATATACCGTGGGTTGCGGAGGTCTTGCTACAAGGGCATCCGGATATAGCCGATGACTGGACCAGGCATATCCGATACACCTTGGCCGGGTTCAAGTCGGTCCGGGTAGTTGACCGCCCCGACGACCGGCACAAATACCTGATGCTGAAGTACGACAACGGGCTGGAAGTGCCGTCGTGGAAAGCGTCCGACGGGACGTTGCGTTTCATGGCGCTTACTCTGTTGGCGTATATGCCCCAAGCTACCGGCCTGTACATGATTGAGGAGCCGGAAAACGTCATCCACCCCGGCGCATTGCAGTCGGTATTCCACTCCTTGTCTTCGGTATATGACGCGCAGGTCCTGTTGGCAACCCATTCACCGGAGTTTGTGGCCATCGCCGACGTTAAACACCTGCTAATTTTCGGCAAAACAGTTGACGGGGTAGTTGATATAGTGCCAGGCCCCTCCCACCCACGGCTAAAAGAGTGGAAGAACGAAATTGACTTGGGAACGTTTTATGCCTCGGGAATCCTTGCCTAATGACTTTGTTGCCAAACCTGAAGGACCTAATCGTACTGGCCGCCGACTCGCAGGCGCAACGCACTATTGAGACCTTGTTGGAGTTTCGACGTCCGTCGTTGGGGATAGGCGATATTTCCTTTGAAGTACGGAGGCACCCTCACCAGGATTCAGGTTGCCGGACCACACCAGGACCAGTCCTCAATCCATTACGCAGCGGTTTTAACAAGACGATGGTGGTCTTCGACTTGGAAGGCTCCGGAGCGGGCAATGTTTCGGCCGAGGAGTTGGAGTCTCAGATCGAGCGGCAATTGGAAACCTCCGGGTGGAGCCCGGACGATGTGGCAGTAGTTGTCATCGAACCCGAGTTGGAGGCCTGGGTTTTTGGGGCATCCTGGAGGCATCTAGGAGACGCCGTTCGATGGTCGCAGTCCGAGCCGGTGAGCGAGTGGCTGGAGTCCCGGGAATTCCTTCAACAGGGTGTCGTCAAGCCATCCGACCCGAAAGCAGCTTTGGATGCCTTGTTGAGTTTGCAAAGGATTCGGAGGTCGGGAGATTTGTTCGTCCAATTGGCACAAAAGGTCAGCGTCGCCCGTTGCCAAGACCGCGCTTTCCAGAAGTTTTGCGCTACGTTACAGCGGTGGTTCCCCGCCGAAGGAAGATAAGAACGGGCGGGGCGCTATCAGCCCCGCCTGTTGAAGAACTTGGACTACCTGCGACCTACCCTTCCCGTAACCGGAATTCACGCAGGTCGTCAGCGATGATTAGCTGGGCCTCGGTCTGCTCCTGGATGTCCTCCGGGGTCCAGCCGGGGGCGTGTTCTACCAGCTTAAATCCCTCCGGCGTTACCTCAAAAAGCCCAAGGTCGGTTGACACCAAGGTCACGGCGCCGGGGGCCGTGACCGGCAACTGGCACCGTTTGAGCATTCGGGGCTTGCCGTCCCGGGTGTTGTGCTCCATGGCAATGAACACCCGCTTGGCGCAGGCGGCCAGGTCCATGGCGCCGCCGATGCCGCCGCCCTTCCGGTTAGGAATACGCCAGTTGGCGAAGTCGCCGTTCTCCGCCACCTCATAGGCGCCCATGATCGTCACGTCAATCATGCCGCCGCGAATCAGGGCGAAAGAGTCGGCATGGTGGACGATGGCCATGCCCGGCATGGCAGTCACGTTCTGGCCGCCAGCGTTGACCAAGTGCTTGTCTTCCTCACCGGCGGGGGCCAGCGGGCCATAGCCGATAACCCCGTTCTCGGAGTGGAAGATAATCTCCTTGGAGTTGTCGACGTAGTTGGAGCACAAGGTGGGCATTCCGACGCCCAGGTTGACGATCCACTCGTCCTGAAATTCCATGGCCAGCCGGTCGCACATGGCCTGGCGCTGAAGTCTCGGTTTGTCCGTCATCGATATCCTCCGGTTTGGTGGTGACGATTGGTGGCCGGGGTTAGTGCCCGGTATCATTCGTGCCCAGGGTCAATCAAAAATGCCGTCGGGCGGAATCTTGACAAGACGGTTCACGTAGACACCGGAAACATGAACCTGGTCCGGGTCCAACTCGCCCACGGGGACGATTTCGCTCTCGACCTCGACCACGGTAATCCTGGCGGCGATGGCCATTACCGGGTTGAAGTTGCGCTGGGCCATGCGGAACTGAAGGTTGCCGAAAGTGTCGGCTTTCCAGGCGCGGATAAAGGCGTAGTCGCCGTGAAGGGGGTGCTCGAGGACGTGCATCCGGCCGTTAATTTCCCGGTGCTCCTTGCCTTCGGCCAGCTCGGTGCCGACGCTGGTCGGGGTGTAGAAGCCGCCGATGCCAGCCCCTGCGGCGCGCATCCGCTCGGCGAGGGTCCCCTGGGGGACCAGCTCGGCGTCAATCTCGTCGTTGTTGTACATCCTGACGAAGGGCGTCACCTGGGACGGGTGGGTCGGGGCGGTGAAGGCGCAAATCATCTTCTTGACCTGCCCTGCCTCGATCAACGTGCCCGCGTCCACCTTTTCGTCAAGAGACCCAGCATTGTTGGAAACGACGGTCAGCCCCTTGGCGCCCTGCCGGTGCAGCGCGGCCAGCAGGTTGCGAGGTACGCCGACGCCGCCGAAGCCCGGGGACATGACGGTGACGCCGTCGGGAACGTCGGCCACCGCCTCGTCGAAGGTCTGGTAAATCTTGTTTTTCATAAATCGGGTCTCCTGGTTGGCCAGCCCTTCCATAGGCCGGCGCTTTTGTGGTCCCGCCAAGGACGGTTTATTTAAGGACGGTTTATTTATAGCCTATCCGGTGCGGCCTAGCAACCTGGGTTGTCCCCGGGTTCAGGGAATTTTGACTATTGTTCCCAGCGAAACAAGGAATCCAATGCCCTCTCTGAAACAAACACCCTCCCGCGAGAGGGGTTTTGGCCCATTATCTCCATACCAGGCTACAAAACAAGGCTACAAAACAAGGCTACAAAACGGACCAAAAAGCAAAAAGTCTGCCGCTGCTCTGTCATCAGTTTCAGTTTCTCAAGCTGGCCCTAACCCCTCAAAACCGTTACAATTCCTCCAACACTCTTGGCACTGTTTTTGAGGGAGGCCGACCATGACTACTGCGAGTCACCAAACTTATGTCTACGTGGGGCTGGGGGGCGAGGGAGAAAATATCGGCGAGGGCGGGCTGTACCGCCGGGCCGAGGGCGACGACCATTGGGAGAGCATCACTAAGGGACTGCCCGAGAATCCGCAGGTGCGCGCCCTGCTGGTGCATCCGGATAACCCGGAAATCGTCTACGCCGGGACCCACGAGGGACCCTACCGCAGCGACGACCGCGGCGGACACTGGGAACCGCTGGACGCGCTGAAACGCGACGTCTGGTCCCTGGCCTTCCACCCCAACGACCCCAACACCGTCTACGCCGGCTATGAACCCTGCGCGGTCTACCGCTCGCAGGACGGCGGCGGCCACTGGGACGCCATGAACACCGACGGCGTGGTCTACCCGCACATTACCACCTATATGCCCCCGCTGGGCAAGCGGGTCATCGGTCTCGCCGTCGACCCGTCCAACCCCGACGATATGTACGGCGCCATCGAGGTGGGCGGGCTGATTGGCAGCCGCGACGGCGGTGAGTCCTGGACCCAACTGCTGGACGGCCCTTACGTCCGCAACAACACCCTGGACCTCCACGGCGTACAGGTCAGTTCCGCCGCGCCCGGCACCGTGTTTATCATCACCCAGGTCGCCATGTTCCGCAGCCGGGACCGGGGCCGCTACTGGGAGCATATTCGGGTTGAAGATATGTTCCCTGGCGGGAGCTACTGCCGCGGCCTGCTGGTGGACCCGTCTAACCCCCAGACCATCTACCTGGCTTCCGGCGCGGGTGGCGGTGGCGCCCCGGCAGGCACGCAGGAAGAAGGGGCACTGTTCCGCAGCCGCGACACCGGCGAGACCTGGGACCGGGTGGACATCGGCGACGCCCCGCCCAAGCGGATGTTCCAGATTGCCGTTGACCGGGCGTCGCCGCAGAATGTCTACTGTTGCGACTACGACGGCCGGGTTTTCGCCAGCAGCGACGGCGGCGAGCAGTGGCGGACCACTAGCCAAGTGCCGGGGGAGATGTCGCGCTACGTCCATGTCTACCCCATGGTCTGCGGCTGACCGTCTCGCGTAATCAATCTACATTTGCACCGTAACTGGCCGGCCGGGACTATCCTGGCCGGCAATCATCATAGACACAGGGAGTTCATTTTGTCCGGGACATCATTGAGTCAGGCAACCTACCGGATCTCCGAGGCTGACCTGGAATTTATGCCGCTGAACAAGGAAGATATGCCCACCGAGTTCCAGGGTTATCAGGTGGTGCGGGAGGGCGTGTTGGACAACGCGATGCTGGCCGAGCATGGGTTCACCGGCAGCACCACCGAACGGTTCAACCAGGCTGGCCGCATCAACGGTTTCATGCGGGAGTTCGGCCCCACCGCCGACATGGGCGTGTTCGACGGGCTGAATTTTGTCGGGGCTACGGTGGCCCACCTGTTCGATGAACCCCAATCAGTTTCCGGTTGGATGCACGACGTTTTCATCAAAGACTTTGAGAGCAACGTCGGGGAGAGCGTCGGCAGCGAGCAGCAGCTAATCTCGGTGGAGCGATTGGACCCGGCGGGCCTGTTCGACGAGGCGGTGGCCCTGCGGGTGCTGCAAGGCGGCTCCGTCGGGCTGGTATCATCCACGGTCATTGACTTTCGGGTGGGACGAATCCTGGGGGTGGCCTTCGTCGGGGCGGTGGGCGACCACCAGCGTTTGGAGCAGGCCACCCAACTAGCCCTGAGCCTGGAACGCCGGATAGTGCAGGTGGTGCTAGGGGCAGTTTAGGGTGAAGCGGGGATAGGTGAACGAGGTGAGACCGGTTGGCTTCACCAACCAAAGGAACGCCAATATTGCTGCTGCCGTTGCCACTCCCGCATTTGGTTGTCCAGCGCCGGCGCTGGACCCATAAAGTTACGGGTGAGACCGGCCAACTCGACGGACGGAATCCGCTTCCGCGATAAGAGCATGGCGGCGTAACGTTGGCTCAAGGTTCTCGATATGTCAGGGGCGGGCCAGAATTGGTGCAGGGCGCCGTCGGCTCTTTCCAGCCTTGGGATAGAAGGGCCGGATGCGGTCTTCCAATCGCTGCCAGGGAATCAGGCCATCCATGCGCTCCAGGAATATCTCGCGGCGGGTCCGGCGCTTCTTGCCCTGGTATTCCAGATCGGCAAACGTTGCGGCTCCATCTGCTCTGGTCCCTCCGGCGGCATCATGGCTTTCAACCTCAGTATGCCATAACCTGCCGGACTTCTTCAGAGGTTCCCTAGCTCAACTATGCCCCAGTTCTGATTAGTCAAACTTCCGGCATCGCCGATGCAACGGTGAAGCGGTTGTTGGACGTTCGGGAGACGTTGGGATGCCCCCGTTATCCGCCGTGACCATATGAGCCGTCATCATATAATTGGTCGAGTTCCTTCTCACGCTCGCAGCGGCGCGCTGACGTGGTGCAGGTATTGCAATATCTCTCGCTGCGAATGCACCACCCCCGTCTCGTAGTATGAGATGGAATGCTCCTGGCAGAAGGGCATCACGATCTCTTGCGCGTCCTTCAATCGGTTCCGGGCCATGCTCGGGAACAGATGATGCTCGATCTGGTAGTTCAGCCCGCCGTACAGGAAGTCATTCAAGGGGTTGGATTTCACATTCCTCGATGTAAGCACCTGTTTCCTCAAAAAGTCCAGCGGTGTCTTCCCGTCCAATACCAGCATTCCCTTGTGGTTGGGGGCGAACGTTGAGCCGAGGTACAGCCCTATTAGCAGCTGATTGACCGCGACGAACAATAACCCCTGCCAGACTGGCAAGGACAAAAACACCAGGCCAGTATAGATGCCGATGTGGCCGGCCATCATTAGCGGCTCGGCGATCGGGAACCTCAGCCTGTTTCCGAACATATACCCGATACCCGAAATCTTGAGCACAAATCCCTCGAAACAGACCAGTGGGTAAAAAAGGAAAGCCTGGTGCCGGACGATAAGTCGGGGGATACCTCTCATGCCGCGGGCCTGGTCTTCCGAGAACGCAATCAACGGGAGGGCGATGTCGGGGTCCATGTCCAGATCGTTCGGATTACTGTGGTGCTGGTTATGCTTTTCGACCCACCAGGTGCGGTTGACACCGATCAAGAAGCTGACGAAGAGGCCAAGGCGATCGTTGTTTCGGCTCGATCGGAACACCTGTCTGTGGCCTAGATCGTGGCCAAGAAAGCTTAGCTGCACGGTAATGAACGCAAGAAATGCTGCGTTAAGCATTTGTATCCAAAAACCGTCCACAGATGTCAGGACCGCGACACTCAGCGCCAGAAAGCCCAGGTTGACAGCCAGCTTTACAGCGTAATGTCCTGGATTCTTTTCCAAAAGCCCGGCATCTTGGACCAGGCGCTTCAGCTGTGCGTATTCGTTCGGTTCCAGCTCTTGTGCATTGTCGCCAAAGCGGGCGCCTATCGGCCCATCGGACACCTTATCAGTTGCCGTCATCATCTTGACACCTTTCGCCTTATGCTCCATTTCACGAAGAATGGCCGCCGAAATCGGCGGCCGTTTTTATGTGGCCGGTTGGGGCAATGGGATCCAAACTCAGGATGTTACGCCTCGATCAAGGCGCCTAACCAAGCAAAAACGCAACAATTACCCCCAGATCCTTTTTGCGAGTAACCTTGGGAGCCATCCCCGGAAGAAAATCATCGAAGTGAATCCTATCATGGATTCCACCGCTACGGTTGAAACGAAAACTCAATTTCTCGGCCAAGTACCGTGTAGTCATGCTATATCGGTTGGCCCTTCGGGTGGCTTGCCCGACAAAAGCCTTTGCCAATCGGCGGCAGAATGGACATTCCCCCGGACGGACCGCAGAAGCCGCATGACTTCCGGGTTGCGGGACAGGATTGCCGCCAGGTCCGCGGGAATTTTGCCGGCTAGGGTACTCAACTCGTCGGGCAACGCAACCTCGTCGACTCCCAGTTTGCCTGCCAATTCTTGGGCAATCCTGTGGATGACTCTCTGACCAAGAGGCTCGACTCGCCCATTTTCGATCTTGCTCGAATACGTTAAATCTACCCCAACTGCCTCTGCTAGCGCTGTTGACTCATCCGGGCAGCCCTACCCAGTCCGTGCAACCGGTCAGGAAATGGGGTATTCCCGACGGGTTTTGGTACTGGATCAAGCCCAGCCGCAAACACACCAGCGCTGCCGAGTCCCGCAGTATGGCTATGCTGGTCCACATCTCATCGAAGGACATGACCGGAGGAGGTCCTTACTCGGACGGCGTGTCCTTTTTTGCTGGACCAGAATCGGCACCAACTCCCCGGCCCAGCGGGCTTTTTTGACCCCGGAATAGACGGTCCCCGTCTTGACTCCCAGCACCCGGCTGATAGCCTCTATGCTGCTGCCCTCGCCGTACATGTCCACTGCTTGTTCCTTGACCTTCTCCGCCAGGTGGGGATGCTCCGCTGACGGAGTGAAGTGGTAGCGGCAATGGCCGGAGCGATAGGTCAGTTTGCCCCGGGAGCGGCCGTGCTTGGTCAGCCGGTTGGAGCCGCAGCGGGGAAATTGTCGCCTGCAGGGAATACCGGTGAGGCGACTCGGGACTACCAACAATTTTCCATCTGATGGACTATAATCCCAACACCAACTCGAGGGTTGGCAACGGTTGCACCTGATGGTGTATAATAGCTCCGTATGGACGTTGTTAGTAAACGTATCAGCCTGACCGCTTGGGGCCGGCTCTACGGCTTCAACAAGGCCACTACCTCCCGTCTGCACCGGGAGGGCAAGCTTCCCCCTGGACTCAATGTAGAGGAGCTTCCCAACGGGCGTTTCTACGTCATCGTGCCCCCGGAGCGTCCCCCGGGCTGCGTCCTCTATGCCCGGGTTTCCTCCGCGGACCAGCGGGATGACCTGGACCGCCAGGCGGGCCGGTTGGCCGAGTGGGCCACTCAACAGGGCCTGCTGCCCAGTGTGGTCGTGAAGGAGATCGGCTCTGGCCTGAACGGAAGCCGCCCCAAACTGTTGCGGGTCCTGGCTGACCCAAAGGTGGGCACTGTTGTGGTTGAGCACCGGGAACGGCTCTGCCGCTTTGGATTCGAGTATGTTGAAGCTGCCCTGCGGGCCCGGGGCGGTCAGGTCCTGGTGGTTGATGACCAGGAGTTGGACGACGACCTGGTTCGGGACGTGACCGAGGTGATGACCTCGCTCTGTGCCCGGCTCTATGGGCGGCGGTCAGCCCGGCGGCGGGCGGAGCGGGCCCTGGCCGCTGCCGGAGAGGGCGGATGAAGTTCACCTATCAGACCCGTCTGAGCGGTCATGGGGATGCCCTGTCGGCCTATGCAAGCCTGTACAGCCGTTTGGAACGGAAGTTGTTTGCCCGGGTCCACACCGGGGAGTCCAGGAAGGAGCTGAAGCAGGCTTTCATCCGGGACCACCGGATTCCGGCCCGGATGTTCAACGGGATGTGGGCATCCCTGCAGGGCAAGATCAAGGCTGTCGGGGAGTCCCAGGAGCAGCATGCGGACACGCTGCGGGGCCGGATTGCCCAGGCGAGGAAGCAGCTGGCGGTCCTGGAGCGCCGTGGGGACCGGTCCCGGGTTCACCACAAGCGCCGGCGGCTGGCCAACCTGGAGTCCAGGCTGGCTGGAGTGGAAGGGGATATCGCATTGGGCCGGGTGCGGCTGTGCTTCGGTTCCAGGAAGCTGTGGCGGAAGCAGTTCAACCTGGGGGTCAATGGCTACGGCAGCCACCGGGAATGGCTGTTGGACTGGTGGGAATCCCGGGACAGCCAGTTCTTCGTGCTGGGGAGCCGGGATGAGACGGCGGGTTGCCAGCTCTGCGTGGCATCCGTTTCTGATGATGGTTCCCTGGACCTGAGGGTGCGGATGCCCGACTGTCTGGCTGGCCGTTACGGCAAGTATCTGGCGATTGAGGGCCTGCGGTTCGATCATGGGCATGAGGCGGTGCTGTCAGCGCTGCAGTCCAATGCGGAGTTTACCCAGTATCGGCGGGAGCATGGTGAGCAGGCAGCCCGGGAGACTGACCTGGGTGAGGCCGTCAGCTACCGGTTCATGCGGGATAGTATTGGCTGGCGGGTCTTCGTCACGGTGGATGTTGCGCCGGCGCCGGTGGTGACGGACCGTCGTCTGGGCGCCGTCGGGGTGGACCTGAATGCGGACCACCTGGCGGTCATCGAGATGGACTCTTCGGGCAACTGGCTCCGGTCCTGGCGGGTGCCGTTGGTGACCTATGGGAAGTCCAGCCATCAGGCGGAGGCCCTGATTGGTGATGCGGTGGCGGGCGTGGCCGAATATGCGCGTAACGCTCACAAACCCATCGTGATTGAGCGGCTGGACTTCCGTCGGAAGAAGGCTGTGCTGGAGGGGGAGTCCCGGAAGTACAGCCGGATGCTGTCGAGTTTCAGCTATGGCAAGATCAAGGCTTCCTTCATCTCCCGGGGACATCGGCAGGGAGTGGAGGTGCATCAGGTAAACCCGGCCTTCAGTTCGGTCATTGGCCGGGTCAAATTCGTGAAACGCTACGGGCTCAGTGTCCATCAGGCAGCGGCCCTGGTGCTGGCCCGGCGTTTACCTGGTTGCTCGGAGCGCATCCCGCGCCAGCGGGTCTGTCCGCTGGACAATGGCGTTCGTATCGCCTTCACGGTACCCGTGAGGAAACGCGTGAAGCACGTGTGGACGTACTGGGGTGCGATCTCTGGGCAACTGGGACCGGCGCTTGCAGCGCAGCACCGGCAGGGGAAGCGGATACGCGGCCCCGATCCGGCCCAGGCTGGCTCCGGGGCGAAGGCCCGGGGGGATGGCCTGGGTGGGGACCCGTTCGGTTTTCCCGGGTGCGAGTCCCGGGCGGAGCCGCCTTGTGCTGTTGGGGCGGCTGGGGTCGGTCCTTAGGGAATGGCTCTGGAAGGGTTGTTACTATTGACGACCTTTTCAACAACGGTTTGTAGTACAGTACCGCTTGGAGCACTAAACTGGGCAAAATCAGGAACTTTCGTGATTGGGTTCAGGTGCGAGAGCGGGATGGCATGACCAATCCAGGCGGGCTTTACATTCGACCATGGTGAGCAGTTAACATCAAGATGAGAGGAATCCGCTATGAACTCGACCCGTAAACCTGTCGCCGTCGTGGTGGGGGCGACATCCAAGTGGCAGTCAGATGGCCGCAATACCAAACTGGCGCACGGCAGGGCCCTCGACGACAGCGACCTGCCCGTCGGCGTGCGCTGGGGCGTAGGGGGCGCCATAGCCCAAAAGTTTGCAAAAGAGGGCTTCTTCGTCGTGCTGACGACCCGTACCACAGCCAATGCGTCTGCGTTGGAGATAGCAATCCGGGAGCAAGGCGGCGAGACCATGATTGTCGAACTGGACCTCGTGTCGCGCGACTCCATATCAAACGCCTTCTCCCAGATTCGAGACCAAGTTGGTGACCCAAACGTCCTGGTTTACAACGCGGGCTACCTGGAGGGGCGTGACCTTCCGCCGGAGCAAGAACTGCTCGAGCACATCCCGTTCGAAATGTTCGAAACCGCGCAACATATCTCCAGCAGTGGGCCGTTCCTGGTCGCCAAGGAGGTGTTGCCCGCCATGCGGGAGCGCGGCGAGGGCTCTTTCCTAATTTCCAACAACTCGTCGTCCTTGCGCGGAAAAAAGCGCTACACCGGCCAGTCGCTGTACTACCCGAGAGTGATGATGCGCACACTGGCGCAGGCGCTGACCGAGGAATACTCTGAATATGGCGTCCACGTAGCCAACGTCGTAATAGACGGCACCATTGACTCTCCGGGCACCCACGCCCTGCCGCGTGCCCAGCAGCAGCCTGATCTGGTGATCAATCCCGTCAAGATAGCCGAGGCTTTCTATTACCTGCACACTCAGGACAAGTCCTGCTGGACGCATGAGATCCAATTGACTCCGTTTGCGGCCAAGCCGAGCTTTTAGGGGCGTCAACTTATTTACAGTCCGCGGCATCCCCCAGGGTCACCTGATTGCGGGGGCTTGTTGATCCGGGAAATCCTGGTGCAAATAGGACCCAAATAGGACCAAGGAGCTTTTTGGATGGATGTCGGAATGATGATGATCTTCTCCAGTTACGGCTGGGAAGAAGGGTCGGACCGCCAGGTATGGGAGGAGGAACTGGGCCTTGCGGAGATCGCCGCCGAAGCGGGGTTCGATTGCCTCTGGTCGGCCGAGCACCATTTCAACGATTATTCCTTCGTCCCGGACAATATCCAGGTAATGACCCACTTGGCAGCGAAACATCCGGATATCGATGTGGGAACCGCAGCCGTGATCCTTCCCTGGCACGATCCGTTACGTGTCGCGGAAAACGCTGCGGTTCTCGATTTGTTGAGCAATGGCCGGCTCCGGCTAGGGTTCGGGCGGGGTCTGGCACGGCGTGAATTTGAGGCCTTCGGTCTCAGCATGGACGAATCACGAGCACGCTTCGACGAATCGGCGCCGATGATCGTCGAGGCTCTCAAGACCGGGTTTATTGAGGGCAATGGAACTTACTACGAGCAGCCCCGCACGGAAATCAGGCCCCGGCCGCAGCATTCCTTTCACGGCCGCATTTACGCCGTCGCGTCCAGCGATGATTCTGTTGACTCCGCGGCTAGACTGGGCGCCCACATCATCATGTTCGCGGACCGTCCCTGGGAAATGCGGATGCCGGGTATCGAGCGAGGCCGCGCCTTGCACCGGGAATATCACGGCACAGAGCCTCCCGCCCTGATGCTCAGCGAATTCGTCGTCTGCGGCACTGATCTTGCCCAGTGTGAGGAAGAGGCCCGTCAATATCAAGGCAAGTTTGTCGAAAGCAACTTTTATCACTACGAATTTCTCGGTGATCACTTTAAATCGGTGAAGGGTTACGACTCTTACCAACAGAAGGCCGAAATCGCGCGGTCCGCTGGTCTTGAAGGGGCAGTTGACGGCTTCATGCAGGCGGCGAGCTGGGGCACACCGGACAAGATTTTGCGGGGGCTCGAGGAACGCCGGAAACTACTCGGCAATTTCGAGTTGAACGTCGCCTTCCGCTTTGGTGGCACTCCCTACCATATTTCGGAGCGGGGCTTGAAGCTCTTCGCCAAGGAGGTGTTGCCGGTTCTGAAATCCTGGTAGGTGCCAAGTATGCCGCCCCGTCCCATCAGGTATCGAGGGCGTCTGTTTTCATGCCAAGTAAGTTTAGATGGTGTTGGGGTTGCGACTGGACCACGTTAGACCGGTCCGACCATTGATTGCAGTCGGTTACTCGGGCGTCTCCAAGCTTACGGTCCCAGCAATACGATTGGCGTCTCAGCCGGTTTCCGGAGGGTCGGCAGCGGTTTTTCGCGTGGTATTCGGCCTAGTTGGGCTGGTCGCCGTCGTCCGTTTTTTCATCCACGGCTGGGTCGCAGACCTGTACATTAACCCGAGCTATCACTTCAGCTATCTCGGCTTTGGCTGGGTCCAGCCTTGGCCGGGCTGGGGAATGTACGCCCACTTCGCCGCACTGGGATTGCTCAGCGTCTGCATCGCCGTCGGATACCGTTACCGGCTGAGCGTTATTCTGTTCACTCTGGGGTTCGCCTACGTCGAGCTGATTGACAAGACCACCTACCTGAACCACTACTACTTGATGACTCTAGTGGGCCTGCTGATGGTGTTCCTGCCACTCCACCATACGGCCTCGGTGGATGCCTGGCGCGACCCCAAGGTCCGCCGCTCCGAGATTCCCCAATGGGTATTATGGATACTGCGTTGGCAGCTGGCCATCGTGTACCTGTTCGCCGGCGTTGCCAAGTTAAACCCCGATTGGCTGCTCTACGCCCAACCACTACGCATTTGGATGTACGGGCACGGTGACCTTGCCCTGGCTGGGCCTTTGTTGCAGGAGCTGTGGGTCGCCGGCGCCATGAGCTGGGGAGCTGCCTTCTTTGACCTGACCATTGCGGCATGGCTGCTGTGGCATCGTTCGCGACCCTGGGCCTACGTCGTGCTGGCGGGTTTCCACCTTATGACTTGGGTCCTTTTCCCCCAATTAGGCATTTTCCCCTGGCTGATGATGGGCAGCGCGCTAATCTTCTTCGCGCCTGACTGGCCGCAGAGGCTCTTGGCTAAGGTCCCGGGCATGGCGCGGGTCGTCAGGTCCATCTCCTATCCGGCCCCTGGCCCCGGGATCGCAGCCAGGTCCTGCCTGACTTGGCGATACCGCGCCGCCGTTGCCGCCCTGGCGCTGTTCGTCTTCTTTCAATTGGCAATGCCCCTGCGCCACTTCGCCTATCCCGGGAACGTGCGCTGGAATGAAGAGGGTTATCGTTTTGCCTGGCGGGTGATGCTGTCGGAAAAGACCGGGTTCGTCGAGTACCGCGTTCACGACCCTGACACGGGCCGGACCTGGCTGGTCGCGCCGGATACATACCTGACTCCGTTGCAGGCCGAGCGGATGGCGATACAGCCGGATATGATTCTGCAGACCGCTCATTTAATCGCCGCCGACTTCGCCCAGCGCGGGCACGGTGATGTAGTCATAACCGCCGATGCTTTCGCCTCGTGGAATGGGCGAGCATACGCACGACTAATTGATCCGAACGCCGACTTGTCCCAAATAACGCCTGGGCTGGCCCCCAAACGCTGGGTCCTGCCCCATGACTCTAATTAGCTCGTCGCGCGCGTGATTGAGAGGGACGACGATGGCCGCTCATCCTCCATCTCCGTCGGTGTCGGAGAACCCCACGGTAACCCCCAACAGGCTTACAACTTCAGTGTTTAACACCCGTTGCAGTTCTTTAAGCCGTTGGTAAGCGGCTTGCGCCGGACCGGGATCTTCGGCGATGGAGGTCAACAAAGGCTCTTCCAGCAGGTCAATGGTCGCCGCCGCCTGGGCAAAGCCGTCGCGCATCCTGGCGTCGGTATCGTTGGACAAGGGCCGTACCAGGGCGCTCAAGCCCATGCCACCGGTCCCTTCCCCACCGGCCCCCAGGTAAACCAACTGCATACCGAGCACCTGATTGCGTAAATCCGCAACCGCATTGTTCCCCGCTCCACCGGGAATCGCCTCAACATCCGGCACGCCCCCGTCAACGACAAGAGCTTGTCCCAGGCCCATATCGACAACGGAGCGAATCAGGAAAACCGAGGTTTGGACCAGTTCGGCGACAGCATTTTCATCAAGCAGGGCAACCGGAGCCGTTCCGTTAAAATAACCATCATAACCTGAGCTGTCCGAATCGGAGCCGGCCCAGTCAGCCAAAACGCCACCAGTTTCCGATGCAACTACATCACCCAGAGCGGCCAGATATTGGCAACGCAACGCCTGGGGCCCGCGGAGGGACGCCACAATTTTTGCATCGTCGCCGAATAGCAGGTACTCGATGGCGCCCAATCCACGCTGGGTGGAACCCAGAAAGTCGCGCACATCGGCAGCGGCAATTGCATCTCGGCTGGCAAGGGTGGCTTCAATACGTTCACCGTCCACCGGCGACCAGTCAACGAGCGAACGGGAACGCCGGTCCATCACCGGCCCGAACCACATAGCCTGCGACCGCATCCAGGGCGCGCGCGCGTCCCGCCACGCGTCCCGCGCTGACCGAAGGTTTTCGGCGGACGGACTGGCACACAGAGTTTCGAGCGCTTCCCGGAGATTATTCATCTCATCTGCCACCGACTGGAATTGGGGCACGATAACCGTTTCCGTCAAGGCGACCAGCACGTCCTGTCTGGAAGGCGGAGGTTCTCCGGAACAGGCTGTGCCAGCCACCAGCCCGCCCAGGACCATAACGACCGCTATCAGCCGTATCATAAGGAATTCAGAAAGCGGAGCAGCGCATCCCGCTGCTCGCGGGTAAAGTTCCGGAAAGCATCCCGAGCCGCCGCACCCTCGCCACCGTGCCAGATGATGGCTTCTTCTATGCTCCGTGCCCGTCCATCATGGAGAAACCTAGTGTGATTGTTCACATTGTCCACCAACCCAATCCCCCAAAGCGGCGTGGTGCGCCACTCTCGGCCATCGGCCAGAAAGTCAGGTCTGCCGTCGGCCAGACCCGCGCCCATGTCGTGCAACAGCAAATCGGTATAGGGAAAGATTACCTGTCCGCTCAAGGCGGGAACTTCGTCCTCCCCGGTGTTGTGCCTGGGGCGATGACAAGCAGCGCAGCCGGCCTTCAAGAACAGCCCGGCCCCCTGGCGCACCGAGGGGTCGTCAATGTCCCGCATTGCCGGCACCGCCAAAGTGCGGTTGTAGAAGGTTACTTTGGCCAGGCGTTCCTCGGATATTTCCGGCGCGCCTCCAGTGATGGCCGATTGGCAACCCTCCTGCGGGGGTGGGCAGTTTTCCTCTGGGAACAGGGGTGAGGTGATGCCGATGTCTCCGTGGAACGCTCCGGCGATTTGCTGCTCCACCGTCGGCACTCCGGCTTTCCAGCCAAACCTGCCCAGCGTGATTGCGCCCCGGCGGACGTCCCATACCATGTTGGCGCGCCCGGAAATACCGTCGCCGTTGCTGTCTTCCGGGTCAGCCTGGGCCAGAATATCCGCTTCCGGGATTGCCTCGAGCAACCCCATACCGAAAACCGCCGGCGCAATCCGTGGCGACACCATAACCTCCGGGTGCAGCGGGCCGAAGGCGAGGTCAGCGAATGAGTAGGCGGGACGCAACAAGGAGTACGGCGTACCGTCGTCGTAGGCTCCAAGGATTTCGCTCCAGGTGGTCACGAACCGCCCCTCTGCCGGAACACCCAGTATGGAGCGGTCTTGCAGTTGCCCGCCATAGATGGGGTCAGCCGGGGGAGAGCCGGTAGCAGCCTTTGACCCCGGTGTGCTTAGGCGGAACAACAGGCCACGCTCCCCGTCGGCGGCATTGTCCGGGGGCTTTGCCCGGCCGTCGAGGGTATGACAGGAAGAGCAGGACTGGGCGTTGAACGTAGGTCCCAAGCCGTCACGGGCGGCGGTGGACGCCGGGGCCGTCACCCAGTTTTGAGTGAAAAAGCTGTCCCCAACCGCAAACGTGCGCAGCTCGGCGTTGGTCAGGTTGGCGGCCGGCAGTCCGAAGGAGTTCCGGTTTGCGCTGGACACGGTGGTTTCGCCGCCGAGCGATTCGTTCAGCAACTCTTCAGACGCGTAACCGCTTCTGGTCGCGCAACCGGCTACAGACAGCAGGACGATGCCCAGCAGCAGTATCCAATCGTACCGCCACCAGGCATCGCTTGGTGAATTAGCTGGCCTGGTCATACCTCATACCGAGGTGTTAATGACGAATTCGAAGGCTTGCGCGCCTTCGACCAGGGTGTCTGCCTGCTTCTCCAGCGCCTCGATGGTGTCGAGGACCTGTGCACGGCCATAGGCGTTATCAGGCGCGGTATCGGTGAGATGCTGGTCGAAAGGGGCCGGTATTTGGCGGGCCAGATGAACGCTGTTGGCGGCTTCGGCAGTTAGCCGTTGAGCCAGAGCCTCATCCTTAGCGGCGAAAAGGTCCAGGACCCCAGGTCCGGAAACCACCCCATAGTCGCCGGTCAAGACCATCTGCACGCCGATGGCGTTGCCCACGATGTCGGACGTGGTGTTGTCGGAGAAGCAGGAGTGTTCATCTTCCTGGGAGCGCTCCGAATAGGCGACATACATCCGCTCGCCGGCTAGTTCCCCCTTACTGAGGGCGCCGGCGCCGGTAATAATGTTGACCAAGGCGTCGTCGTTCCTCATGGCAAGAAAGTCGGCACGGTAGTTGACGAATTGTCCCGGCGCCCACGCATCTACCAAATCTTGCAGGTGGACCAGCAACAGGTCGGAGGCCACCGCCAAATAGGCGCCGCGGCGGTCGGCGTTGTCGTTGGTAGTGTAATCGGCCACGGGCCGTGCGCCGGGGCCGCTATCGTTCAGGTCCTGTCCCCACAGCAGGAATTCGATAGCGTGCCACCCGGTGGAAACGTTCGCCTCTCCACCCTCTTCGTTCAGCGATACCAGCAGGTCGGCGTCAATGACCGGGAACTCGCTGGGCATATTGACGATTCCGGCAGTGGGGTTTCCATCTACGTAGTCAATATACGATTCGTCCAGAGGCCAAGCGTTGATCAGGCCTTCCGGGCCATCTTCCTCATTGTCAATGGGGCCGCCGTAGAAGCGGAAGACCTCGGTGGGACCGTAGTCCTCGCGGGCCCTCAGCCAGGACCTCTTGGCCGCCTCCAGCGCTGACGGACTGGGGTTGGCCAGAAATGCGTCGATGGCGATGTCCATGGCCCGCGCCGAGGCCAGGCTTTGACTGTAAAGCCCGTGGACGCCGTTGGCGTAATGGGCGATTACTTCTCCCTTCAATGCTTCAGTATCGATTTCCTGTTCCATCATCTCGGGCGCCGGCACTTCCGGCTGATTTGAACACGCGATAGCCGTCAGCAGAAGAATCGACAGCATCAAAAATCCCGTTGCAACCCTGACAGTCCGCATTTGTTCCCTCCCATTAACAATGACAGTAAGTCCATCCAAAATAGGGTTTAGTCCGCACACCTGTGAAAAGACGTATCAAGACGGCAATGATTATGTACATACTATAATACTTTGTCAATATACAAAAGTATTTATATGAAATTTCACAAGATAGTCACGACAACGAAGCAGGCTTATCATTTATATCTGCATACAGTATCAGGAGCCATGTCCCCAAATAGGATTATCGGGATAAGCTCTTAATGTACTCAACCATCGAATTTATCTCGACTTCATTGAAAAACACCGTAGGCATAGCACCGGAGAAGTAGTCCCTGACTATTTTCTCGTTTGGCCGTTTGATGGACTCCCAAAGGTATGCCTCGTCAGCGGTTACCGTGGCTCCTCCTTCAAGCTGGCGGATACTCCCGAACAATCCCTTGAATGTGGGGGCAGAATATGCTTCGCCGTCGAGCGAGTGGCATCCCAGGCAGTTGTTCCGCTGGACCAATCGCATGCCGCGGGCAATCTGTTGAGCGATGTCGATGGTGGGAGTTGGCGCAGGATCATATTGAATCTCAGTGGGATCTGGTTCCGGGGTGGGGGTACCGGGAACAATGATAACCGCAGGAGTTGCCGGAACAGGCAAAGTGGGGGTTGGCGTTGGGGCGGGAGTTGGCGTTGGGATCGAAGGTGAGGCTGTAGGGACGGTGACTCGAGGATAGACTGTCCTCGGGGTGACGCGAGTGACGCCAGACGCCGGGGTAGGTCGCAGCGGCGGCTTCGCATCGGTTGCAATTACCGGAACCCCCGCCGCGGTCGGCGCAACAGGCTGCGTATCAGCCACGG
The DNA here is from genome assembly GCA_965262735.1 of Dehalococcoidia bacterium. GTDB lineage: Bacteria > Chloroflexota > Dehalococcoidia > Lucifugimonadales > UBA3495 > CATOSK01. Next base: position 3,169,979 of record CBDHFS010000002.1, read on the forward strand.
GGTCTCCTCCACAAGCAGTTGCGAGAGCAAGCGTCGACAACAATGCCACAATGAAGAGGAAGTGCATGGCTGGATTCCCCCCGACACCGAAAACTTGCTTCCTTCCGTAAAACGCCTTCCGTAAAACGCCTTGCTGTGGGTCTTGATTGGCTTGGCCTGTACGCTGTGCCGATGATGCCGGCGGTGGCCCCGGCTAGTCTGCGGCGCTCATGTGATGCTTCTGATTCCTTATCGAGCCGATCGGCGTGACCTGGATGATGCCGTCTGGGGTGGCCAGCACCGTCGCGTTGACGCCGTAAACGTCTCGGAGCATCTTGGGAGTAAGGACCTCATAAGCTTCTCCCGATGCGTAAACTTCCCCCTGGTCCATTACTACAAACTGGGCAGCGTACCGGGCCGCCAGGTTTAAGTCGTGCAAAGCGACGAGGGTTACCATTCCCCTGTTGGCAGTAAACTGGCGGATCAGGTCCAATACTTCCAATTGATGTTGCAGGTCAAGGCTGCTGGTGGGTTCGTCCATGAGCAGGATATCCGGTTCCCGAACCAGGGACTGGGCAATGGATACCATCTGCTTCTGGCCACCGCTCAGTTCATTGAGGAACCGGGTTGATAGCTCCTCGATGTCCAGGTCTTCCAGGACCTGGGTGACAGATCGGAGGTCATCGTCACTGACCCGCCAGGACATGGTATGTTTTCTGGCTAGGAGCACCGCCTCAAAGACGGTGAGCACTGCATTCACCGGGCCTTCCTGGGGCAGGTAGGTTACCTTCCTGGTGATTTCCTCCCTGCTGTACTCCCGCATATCCTTTCCATCCAGCCGGATGGTGCCTTGGGGCTTCAGCAGCCCGGCGATGCACTTGAAGAGGGTAGTTTTTCCGGCCGCATTGGGGCCGATGGTAGCGGTTATCTTTCCCGGCGGAGTCTCCCCGATGGTGACGCCTTTCAGGACCTCGTTGGAACCATAGCTGAAACGGACATCTTTTGCTGAAAACTGCATTACCAGAGCTGCCTCCGCTTGGCGAGAATTAGGCTGAGGAAGAAGGGCACACCCACCAACGACGTGATGATCCCGATGGGGAAGATGGCTCCGGGAGTGATCATCTTGCTGACAATCGATGCTACCGAAAGCAGGATTGCGCCGGTTATCGCGGACATCGGCAGGAAGAAGCGCTGGTCTTCGCCTACCAGCATCCTGGCGACGTGAGGCCCTACCAACCCGACGAAGCCGATGGTGCCTACGAAGGCAACGGCGGCGGCGGCCAATATCGACACGGCAATAAGGACCTGCAGCCTGAGCTTCCGCACGTTGATTCCCAGGCTGTGCGCTTTGTCGTCACCCAGTCGCAGGGCTGTAAGGGTCCAGACATGCTTGATGAACAGAGGGGAGGTTATCAACAGCACGGCGACCGCGATGCCGATCTTGGGCCAAGTCGCTTTCACCAGGCTCCCCAATGTCCAGAAGACTACCTGTTGCAGGGCCTGCTCCGAGGCCATGTATTGCAGCAAGGCCAGCAGGGAACTGAAGAGGAACACCAGGGCGATTCCCAAGAGCACCATCGTCTGGATGGTGACCCCCCTCAGGCCGCTGAGCAGGAAGATGATCATTGAGGCTAATATCGCAAACACGAAGGCATTGGCCGAAACCAGGAACACTCCGGCGAATGGAACGACGCTTAGCCCAAGGACCAGAGCAAGGGCGGCTCCGAACCCTGCCGCGGCGGATATTCCAAGGGTGAAGGGACTCGCGAGGGGATTGTTCAGTATGGTCTGCATTTCGGCGCCTGCGATGGACAGTGCTGCGCCGACGGCGACCGCCATCAGGGCAATTGGCATCCTAATGTCCCATACGATTACCCGGGTTGAAACTTCCGCCGACCCCGGCATGAAAATCGTAGATACAACTTCCCAAAGCCCGAGCCGGGCTGGGCCGAGAGATATGTCCAGAACCAGGCTCGCGCATAGAGTGGCCACCAAACATACCAATGTGAGGTACTTGCGGCCGGTTATCTGCCGGTAGATGTGCCTGCCCTTGGTTGCGGTCAAATCTCCGGCCGCCTGTACGTCCGTTCTGCCTATAGCCATATCATTTCCTGTCTCCGGTCAACCTGAGAGGATTCGGTTACTGCGATATACCAGCCCCGCCGGGCGGAGCCCCCGAGGGGGAAAGCGGCCGGCCGGCCAGTCCGGGGACGTCTGGGTCAACCCACTGGTCACGGGGCTGCGGATACAAAGAAGGTGCCGCTATAGTCGATGGGCAGGAACCGGTCATGGAACTCGGCGAAGTTGGCGACCGGGTCCACGTCCGCGAACTCCTCGGGGTAGAACCACTTGGCGAACTGCTGGAGCACCACGAAGTTATAGGGCGAGTTGTAGAACTGGTGCCATACCGCATGGTGCCTGCCCTGGTTCAACGCTCGCAGTTCTGACCATCCCGGACGTCCCTGGCCGAGCGCCTTAAGCCTGATCCTCGCATCCTCTGGCTCGGTGAAGTATCCCAAGCTCACAAAGTCGCCCTCCGGGTTGTAGGTGAACCAGTTGGACCCGGTGGCGATGATGACGTCGGGGTCTGACACGATTATCTGCTCCGGGTTCAGGGTCCCGGACCACCCCGGGACCAGTTCCGAGCCGATATTGATGCCCCCAGCCCGTTCCACCATCAAGCCCAGGTTCGCCCTGCCGTAGGTACGGCAGCAGTTTTCCGCGCCCTGGATTCCCGCAGCAGTGTCCAGAAGTACAACTGGCTTCTCCTTCTCAATCCCGTCGATGCGGGTATACACTTTGTTGACCTGCTGAAGGTAGAAGTCCACGATTTCTTGGGCACGTTCTTCCTGGTCGAACAGCCGCCCCAACAATATAGTGCTGGGGACGGTGTTCTCCAGCGGATACTGGCGATAGTCAATTACGACGACGGGAATCCCAACCGCGGCCAGTTGTTCGATCATGCCCGCTTCCTTTGCTCTTTCTAACCCACCGAGGTTCAGCGTCACCACATCGGCTTCCAAGGCGATGGCGTTTTCGACGCTGAACTCCCCGCTGTAAGGACTGCCGAACTCCGGGATGTCCGCCACCTCGGGGAAGATCTCCATGTACTTATTGTAGGCGTCGGCATCAAATTTCCGGAGGTCGTCCCGCCAGCCGATGACGCTCTTGAAAGGATTGCCCGGCTGCAAAGCTGCCACGATATATATCTGCCTTCCCTCGCCCAAGATCACTCGCTCGACGGGCATATCGACCGTCACGGTGCGTCCGGCTACGTCGGTCAGGACTATTGACCCTGGTTCTTCGACCGGGTCAGCCGCAGCGTTCCCTTCCATCACCGGCTGCTGAGCCGCTAGCGCGTCGGACACTGCGCTGGCCACCACCGATTCCAATTCTGCTGCAGTTACTCCAGAGGAGTTGGTCGTGGACTTCGCCACCGCATCGCCAACCATGCTCCTCATTTCCTCTGGGCTGGCAGTTTGGGGCGCGGACGACTCCACCGCCTCAGCTATCATGGCGCGCATTTGTTCCGGGGTAACCTGGGACGCTGTCGGACTGGTCGCCGAACCCGTCGCTGGACTTGTTGCCGGACTCGGGGCGGCCGGCCCGCAAGCGGCGATTAGCGCCACCATGGCCGCCACAGCGACGAGCGAGAGTGCAACCTTAACTTCCAAATTTAAAAATCCGGGGAATCTCATGAAGGGCCTCCTCATCAGTTAAATCTTTCGCCGGCCGCCGGCCGTAATTGGGACCAATTGTTATTGCTGCCTGGATAACTCTGCCAACCATTGTTATGGGGAAACCTGCCAACTCATTGCCATGCCGTGTGGACATTGCCATTACTATTAGGTTGATACGCTTACGTAGATAACTAACCACGTTGGAATATAAGTAGTGTATACACTAATAATACAACTGTGTCAACAACACCCCGTATTCACCCAATGGTTATCTGTGTGCTTCGATAGGCTATAGCCTCAGCCTGGGCCATCTTGGGGATGCTGCGTCCGGATTGAGGTGGCCAACCAGCGTTGATCGGCCGGCTACACCGAAGTGGGTGAAGCAGGGATTGCTTCGCGCATACCCATTATCAATCATGCCGTCTTCCGCTCGACCTAAGGAGCGTCCCACCCTGAAGGTGGACCCGGCCACGGATCCAATAGTGAAAGAGGTGTTCGAGAGTTCCCTGCGGGGCAATAGGCTGAAGGAGATATGCAAGGAGCTTAACGGCCGGGGCGTCAGCAACAAGGGCAAGAGGTGGCAGAAGAACGTCCTCCACTACCTGCTGACCAACGAAGCCCACACCGGCACCGCCGTCTGGGGCCGGAAGAGCAAGGACGAGGAAGCGCCGGTTGATGGTCCAGACGTATTCTTCCCCAGCCTCTACGACCTGCGAGGTGTAGACCAGGACGTCGGCGGCGCCGGACAGGTCCAGCGTGTAGGTGTCAACTTCGGACGGGGTGGCGATTGCCGCCGGGGTTGGGAATCCCAGGGTAGCCGGATACGTTATGTCATGGCGGATTTCGACTGCCGGAGGCCCGTTGCCCGGATTTCAGGCGGCGGCAAAAACGAGGGGCCCGCGTTGCGGACCCCCCGTCTAGTTCCGGTTGGCTACCGGGGTTGGGTTGCTGGCATTTCTGCCAGCTTCTCTTCCTGCCAGCTTCTCTTCCTGATTACGGAAGGACACCGATGCTCAGGTGGAAGGCGCCCATCCGCGCTGGGTGGTAGGTCGTGGCCTCGATGGTGTACGTCCCAGGCTGGAGGGTCTCGTCGATCCGGGAGTTAAGGTTCCGGTCGGTCACGTTGTCGTTTTCGTGGACCACTGCTCCGTTGGAATCCAGCACGTACAGGTAGGAGTCCTCGGGAGAGGTCAGGTTAATGGCCACGTGCGTTGCCGTGTCCACGGTGAAGGTGTAGGACCGCGCGTAGCTTCCTGCCTGTTGAGTTGACATGTAGTCACTGACCCACATGCTGTTGCTGCGGTCAACCGACCCGGCCAGCTCTCCCAGGTCCTCGGTCTCTTGCAGCGGCCGCACCGACAGGGTGAAGTCTCCGGTCTGCTTCGCAAAGTAGGTCGTGGCCTCGACGGTGTAGTCGCCGGCAGCCAGCATCTTGTTGATGGCTGAGTTGAAGTTCCGGCTCCCCACGTTGTCGTTGGAGCCCACCATCGTCCCGTCTCTGCCTGCCCCTTGCCGCAGCGCCAGGTAGGCATCCACGCCGGAGGTCAGGTTAATCTCCACCTGGGTACCGCTGTCCAGGGTGAAGGTGTAGTACCGGGCGTAGCTGCCGGACCGGGCTTCAGAGGCGCAATCACTGGCCCAGACACCCATCCTGGTGACCGGGGCGGTCAGCGCTCCCAAAGACTCAACCTCAAGGCATGGGTCGGCCGGGGCCGTCGGTGGGGACTGCGCTGCGCAGAAATCCAGACCGAGACGGTCCAAGTCATTGTCCGGCACATCCCGCAATCCCGCTGGGATGCACCCGGTCAACTGGTTGAAGGAGAGGTACAGGTCTTCCAGGTTGGTGAGGTTGCCCAACGCCGCCGGTATCGAACCGGTCAACTGGTTTCTGTTGAGATCCAGCCATCCCAGGCTGGCGAGATTGCTCAACGCGGCCGGTATCGAACCGGTCAACTGGTTGGAGCTGAGGCCCAGGTATTCCAGGTTGGAGAGGTTGCCCAACTCTGCCGGGATTCCCCCGATCAACTGGTTGACGTCGAGGAACAGGTATTCCAGGCTGGAGAGGTTGCCCAACTCTGCCGGGATTCCCCCGGTCAACTGGTTCTGGCTGAGGTGCAGCCACCGCAGGTTGTTGAGGTCGCCCAACTCTGGTGGCATTGGCCCGGTCAGCTGGTTGGAGCTGAGGCCCAGGTATTCCAGGTTGGAGAGGTTGCCCAACTCCGTCGGGATTCCCCCGGTCAACTGGTTGTTGCTGAGCACAATGCCAGTCACCCGACCGTTGGTAGGATTGGTGAAAATGCCGTGCCACTGGCTGATGGGCGCATCGCTCAGCCAGTTGGTATTGTTCTTCCAATTTGCGCCGCCGGTGGCATTGTAGAGGGCAACTAGGGCGGCGCGGTCGCTGGAACCGTCGTGTTGCGCGGTCACCGTGGGCACGGATAGGCCGGTGGAGATGCTCACCAACAGGACCAGGGTTAGGACCAGGGGTGTTGCCTTAACGGACCTGTGCATTTAGCTCCTTCTTTGATTCGGCAGTGCAACTAATAGAAAGGGAATAAGGCCTGCCCGCCGAGGTTACAACATCGGTCAATCCACACCGAACCGGTGGAATTCACTGGGATTATAGTGACGCCGACTTTGGCCCGCAACGCCGGGCGACTGTCAGGCCTCAGACCAGACTCCCGCTATTGAGAATCTGATGAAATCTGATACTCCAAGCTTGCCGGAGGCCAGACTTCAAGGCTCGATTCACTTGACGCTTCGCAGACCACCGCCGGCATCGCCGGTCTTACACGGTCTCCACGTCCTGATGCCGGGAAGCTCAAACTCGGCCAGTTCGCTAAATTCTCTGCCGCGTTGGCATCGCGGTCATTTAATACTCCACACCCACCGCACCACCACTCCCGGTCGGACAGGGTCAGATCATCGTTCTTCCACCCACAGTGCGCACACAGCTTCGACGACGCATACCAACGATCTGCCTTCATGTACTCGGCTCCGTACCAGGCGCACTTGTACTCCAGCTTGGCTAGAAAGCCAGACATCCCCGCGTCAGCTATAGCACGCGACAACCTGCGGTTCCGCAGCATTCCAGACACGTTCAGCGTTTCCACCACCACCCGGCCCGCCGACTTGGCTATCGCCGTCGTCGCCTTGTGATGATTATCGCTCCGCACGTTCACTATCCGCGCGTGAACCTTCCGCCTCTTCGAGTGGAGCCGCTCCCGACGATTGGAATGGACGCTCTTACCGTGGACATTCCGGCTCCGAGCTATCGCTTTGTCCAACCGTCTGAGCTGCTTCAATCCGCTGGCCAGTGCCTTCTGGTTTTCCACCACCATTCCGTCCGAACACACGGCCATTGTGCCAACACCAACATCAACGCCGACCGTCGGTCCAGCCTTCACTGGCGGTTCCCGCTGGCTGTCCTCGACACAGAAACTCGCAAACCACGTCCCCGCCGTACGGTTGACCGTCACCTCTCGGATGGAACCCGCAAACCGCAGCTGCTCCACCATGACCACCTGGCCGATTTTCGGCAGAATGACCTTCTTACCGTCCACCCTCACGGTGTCAGGCCCGTTATCGGCGCGGAATCCCTGCTCGTGCTTGCGCCGCTTGAATCTGGGGAAGCCCACCCGGCGGCGACCGGAGCGCTGCCCAGCCTTCACACCGCGCCGGTACTCACCCCAACCCTCGGCAGCCTGACCGAAGTCCATGATGGCGTACTTGGCGGCGTTCTGCGAAAGACACCCACCCCATGGGGCGATCAATCCCTTGATCTGGTTCCATCTGGGCCGCAGCGTCCGCTCCGTCAGCCACTCGCCCACGTCCAGCCCACCCTTGAACTCACCAACCGCCCAGTTGTAGGCGAACCGAGCGTAGCCAGCGTGTTGGCCGAACAGCGCCTCCTGCCCCGGCGTGGGTTTCAACGCGATGCGATGGGATCTCTTCACAATTGGACCTCTGCTGAAGATGAACCTGGAACCGTATCCGCCAAGGTGTCCAACAGTTTTCGGTGCTTTCTGCTGCGGCTACCATATAGCCGGGCCGAAAAGACGGTGATTATCTCCAGCACGTCCTGAGCCAGTTCCTCCTCGAAGCTGGGCCGCTCTCCTTGGTGGATTACCACCACCTCGATGCTCTTCAATTCGCACAGCGTGAACACCAACTCCGCACCAAAGCGCAACAACCGGTCCTTGTGAGTGAGCACCAACCGCTGCATCCGACCATCCAGTACCAACTCCAACAACTGATTCAGGCCCTTTTTGCGGTAATTCATCCCACTGCCCAGGTCCCGGATCACCAAACACGACCAACCATGAGCAGCGCAGTAGCTTTCCAGAAGAGCCTGCTGCCTGTCGAGATCCGCTTTCTGGTCATGACTGGATACTCTGGCGTAACAGACCGTCGGCAAATCATCAGGCTGAGCTCCTAGCAACTGGCTGGTTGAGTAGTATCGGGTGCCGCCTGGGCTCTTGCGGACAGGTACAAGGTGCCCTGCAGCCTCCCATTTACGGAGCGTCTGCGGGGTCACTCCTAAAAGACGAGCAGCGGGACCAATCCGCATGAGGTCAGACTGCTGTGCCATCATATACCATATATACCATCAGTTAGTATCATATAATAACAGATTATCGCGAACAGTTACACACCCCGCGGCTCTTCCAGAGCCCTGAGATGCTTGCCGATGGAATACCCGAAGATGTCAAAATTAAACGAGGAGCCCGGCGCTGCGGGCTCCTCGTCTGGTCCCGGTCATTTCCAGTAGTCTATTCGGCTTGCATCCGCCGACTTCCCTATTGCGAGCTCCCAAAGTAACCGATGCTCAGGTGGAACGTGCCGGTCCGCCCTGGGAAGTAGGTCGTAGCCTCGATGGTGTACGTCCCAGCCGGGAGGGTCTTGTCGATCCGAGAGTTGAGGTTCCGGGTCGTCACGTTGTCGTTTTCGTGGACCACTGCTCCGTCACGCAGCACGTACAGGTAGGGGTCCTCGGGAGAGGTCAGGTTGATGACCACGTGCGTTGCCGCGGTCAGGGTGAACATGTACGACCGCGCGTAGCTTCCTTCCTGTTGGGTGGACATGTGATCACTGGTCCACATGCTGTTGCTACGGTCGACCGACTTGGTCAGGTCCCCTAGGTCCTCGGTTTCTTGCAGCGGCCGCACCGACAGGGTGAAGCTTCCGCCCAACCCCGCAAAGTACGTGGTAGCCTCCACCGTATAATCGCCAGGCTCCAAGACCCGGTTAATGGAGGAGTTGAAGTTCCGGCTCCCCACGTTGTCGTTGGACGTCACCACCGTCCCGTCTCGTCCCTCACCATGCCGCAGCACCAGGTAGGGGTCCACCGGAGAGGTAAGGTTAATCTCCACCTGTTGTTGGTCGTCCAGGCTGAAGCTGTAGTACCGGGCATAGCTCCCGCTCCGGGCTTCCGATGGGCAGCCGCTGCCCCAGGCATCTACCCTGGTGACCGGGGTGGTTAGCGCTCCCAAAGGCTCAAGGCATGGACCGGCCGGGGCTGGTGGGATCTGCCCTTCACAGAAAGGCAAGCCAAGATCATCAAAGTCATTTTCCCCAACGGCACGCAATCCCTCCGGTATGCACCCGGTCAACTGGTTTCCCCCGAGGTACAGATCTGTCAGGTAGCTCAGGTTGCCCAGTTCCGCCGGGATCGCCCCGGTCAACTGGTTATTGCGGAGGGACAGCGATTCCAGGTTGGTCATTCGGCCCAGTTCCGCCGGGATCGCCCCGGTCAACCGGTTGTGCCTCAGGTACAGACCTCGCAGGTTGGTCAGACGACCCAGCCCGGCCGGTATTGGCCCGGTTAACTGGTTGTCACTCAGGGACAGCAATTCCAGGTTGGACAGGTTGCCCAGTTCCGCCGGTATTGCCCCGGTCAACCGGTTGCCGCTGAGCCACAGCCGTTCCAAATTAGTCAGGCGGCCCAGCCCTCCCGGTATCGGCCCGGTCAACTGGTTGCCATATAGGTCCAGCTGGTATAGGTTGGTCAGGTTGCCCAGTTCCGCCGGTATCGTCCCGGTCAACTGGCAGACCCGGAGACTTAGCCACTCCAGGTTGGACAGGCGGCCCAGTTCCGCCGGTATCGGCCCGGTCAACTGGTTGCTTCTAAGGTCCAGAAAATGAAGGTTGGACAGGCGGCCCAGTTCCGCCGGTATTGGTCCGGTCAACTGGTTTTTGCCTAGATTCAGTCGTTCCAGGTTAAACATGCCACCCAATTCCACTGGTATTGCCCCGGTCAACTGATTATTGGGCAGGTGCAGCGTTTCCAAGTTAGTCAGGTCCGCCAAATCCGCCGGCATCGGCCCGGTCAACCGGTTGTTCCCGAGCGAAAGGTCTTCCAGGTTGGACAGGCGGCCCAGTTCCCCCGGTATCGGCCCGGTCAACTGATTAGATATGAGGACCAGGTCTTCCAGGTGGGTCAGGCTCCCCAGTTCCGCCGGTATTGACCCGGTCAACCCGTCGCCGAAGAGGAATAGCTTCGTAACGCGCCTGGGTGTGCCGCCCAGGTAAACTCCGTCCCAGTCTTCCATCGGAAGAGCAGCCGACCAGTTCAGTATGGCGCTCCCCGCCAGAGTGTCCCGCGATGACAGCAGGGCGGTGCAGTCCGCCACCAGTCCCGGCTTGTTGGCTGCATCTGTCACCGCTCCACCAGTGGCGCAGTCGCCCGCCGGGGACGGTCTGGGGACGGTTACCAGCGGGGGCGGCCCGGCGCCAGTCCCCGGGCAGAATTCCAGACCAAGCTCATCGAAGTCATTGCTTGCCACGCCCCGCAGTCCATCCGGTATGCACCCGGTCAGTTGGTTGCCAGAGCCGGTGAGGTACAGCGATTCCAGGTTGACCAAGCCGCCCAGCTCCTCCGGTATCGCCCCGGTCAACTGGTTGTACCCCAGGTGCAGCGATTCCAGGTTGGCCAGGCCGCCCAGCTCCTCCGGTATCGCCCCGGTCAACTGGTTGTACCCCAGGTGCAGCCGTTCCAGGTCGAAGAGGAGGCCCAGTTCCCCCGGTATCGGCCCGCTCAACTGGTTACTGTCGAGGCCCAGGTACGTCAGATCGGAAAGGCGGCCCAACTGCGCCGGTATCGGCCCCGTGAGCCGGTTGCCGCCGAGATCCAGGTACGTCAGGTCGGAAAGGCTGCCCAACTGCGCCGGTATCGGCCCCGTGAGCCGATTATCATTGAGGTACAAGTGTCTCAGGCTGGAGAAAAGGCCCAGCCACTGGGGTATCGGTCCGCTCAACCAGTTGCCCCCGAGATTCAGACGCTCCAGGTTGGTCAGGGCGCCCAGTTCCTCCGGTATGGCGCCGCTCAACCGATTGCCAAAGAGGCCCAGCGAATGCAGGCTGGTTAGCCGGCCCAATTCCGCCGGTATCGGCCCGCTCAACCGATTCCTGCTGAGAGACAGCCTTCTCAGCCCGCTCAGGTTGCCCAGTTCCTTCGGTATCGGCCCGCTCAACCGGTTGTAATAGAGGTTTAAATCGTACAAGCCGGTCAGGCCGCCCAACTCCGCCGGTATCGTCCCGGTCAAGCGGTTGTCAGATAGGTCCAGCCTGTCCAGGTCCGCCAGGCTGCCCAAGGCCGCCGGTATCGTCCCGGTCAACCGGTTGTCAGATAGGTCCAGAGAATGAAGGTTGGACAAGTTGCCCAAGGCCTCCGGTATCGTCCCGGTCAACCGGTTGTCACGGAGGTCCAGAGAATGAAGGTTGGACAAGTTGCCCAAGGCCTCCGGTATCGTCCCGGTCAACTGGTCGTCGATTAGAAACAATCTGGTAACGCGTCGTGATGAGCGGCCCACCCTCACGCCGTCCCAGTCTTCAATCGCCAGATCCGCCGACCAGTTCAGCGTTGCGCTCCCCGCCAATGTGTCCCGGGCGGCCAGGAGGGCATCGCAGTCCGCCACCAGCCCCGGGTTATTGGCGGGATCTGCCACCGCAACCCCGGTGTTGCAATCCGACGACTGGGCCGATGCGATGTGCACGGCACCCGCCAGCAGAACGATCAACAGGGGCATGAGTATCGCTTTAACGTCCCCAGCCATTTTGCGCCTCCATATTTTGACGGCAGTGCAGTTAACAGAAAGGAAATTGCGGCCTGACATCCTCTTGACTAATGGAGTCCGGGCGAATCTGCCGAGGCTGCGGTACCGGTCAGTCGTGATCGATCCGGGGCAGGTTTCACCTCACCGGGATTATAAATTCGCTCGTGTTGGCCCGCAACGCGTTCGAAGCGGCGGCAGGCCCACTGCCCAAGGCCAACACCCGCCGATGGCCGCACCTCGAATCGCGTTTGGTCCCTGCCGGCTCCATCAACTCTCTCAACCAACCGGTAAATCCCCATCCGAGGGCGTTCAACAACCCGTTGACGCTGTTGTAAACGTAGTTCTTGAACACCTGCCCGTGCTGGAGGCAGAGGGGTACGCGGGGGTGTTCAAAATGCCCGATTCCTAAACAGCCACCGTGTTGCTTTACCGGCGACTTCCCTATTGCGAGCTCCCAAAGTAACCGATGCTCAGGTGGAACGTCCCGGTCCGCGCTGGGAAGTAGGTCGTAGCCTCGATGGTGTACGTCCCGGGCTGGAGGGTCTCATCGATCCGGGAGTTGAGGTTCCGGGTCGTCACGTTGTCGTTTTCGTGGACCACTGCTCCGTCACGCAGCACGTACAGGTAGGGGTCCTCGGGAGAGGTCAGGTTGATGACCACGTGCGTTGCCGCGTTCAGGGTGAAGGTGTAGGACCTCGCATAGCTTCCTGTCCGTTGTGTGGACTGGTGGTCGCTGGTCCACCTGCTGCTGCTGCGGTCCACCGACCTGGTCAGCGGACCCAGGTCCTCGGTTTCTTGCAGCGGCCGCACCGACAGCGTGAAGTCCCCGGTTTGCCCGGCGAAGTAGGTCGTTGCTTCGACGGTGTAGGCGCCGGCATCCAGCATCCGGTTGATGGACGAGTTGAAGTTCCGGCTTCGCACGTTGTCGTTCTCCTCCACCACCGCCCCGTCCCTGCTCTCCCCTTGCCGCAGCGCCAGGTAGGAATCCGCGCCGGAGGTCAGGTTGATCTCCACCTGCCCTGCCTCGGTCAGGCTGAAGCTGTAGTAGCGGGCGTAGCTGCCGGGCCGGGCTTCAGAATTGCAGTCATCGGCCCAGGCGCCGGTCCTGGTGACCGGGGTGGTCAGAGCGCCCAAAGACTCAACTGCGGCGTCTTCATCTCCGCAGCCTTCGACGACGACGAAGGCGCGGGTTGCAACCACATTGGCGATCTTCACCCGGACGATGTAGATGCCGGGGTCGTAACTGGGGATGCGGATATTGAAGGTGACGTTGCCGTAGGTGTCGGTGCTGGGCTTGGGGATCGGGGTGATTTCCCGGCCGCCGAACTCAACCAGGTCGACCCTGGTGTTCCGGGCAAAGCCATTGGCCGTGATGGTCAGGGAGCTGCCCGCGGCGCCGCTGGTGGCGCTGAAGGAAACCGTGCCCTGGGGCACCCGGTGGGTGAGGGTGTCCAACACCATGTCGCCTCCATCGTCGTAGAACCAGACGGTTACGATGTTGCTGGACGGGATGTTGGCGACCTCCGGTACTTCCAGAATCACGGTGAAGTTACCCAAGGTGGCGGGTTCAATGGCGCCTTCGACGACGGCATCGGCACCGGCATCATACTGCACGAACACTTCGATGTCGCTCCCGTCGTCGTTCCTCACCGGGTAGTTCCTGCCGCTGATGACGACCTCGGTGCCAACGCCGCCTTCGGCAGGCGTCATGGTGACCACGCGCTCGGCAAAGGTCAGGTCGACGGTGCCCAAGCCGACGCGGCAGTCAGTAATCTTGAGTTCCCGGGTGCCGGCGGCCGTGGTGGACGAGTTGATGGGCAGGTCGATCGGCGCCGACCAGGTCCCGCCGCTGGTTACCTCGATGCCGTCGCCGTCGTTAATCCGGTTCCACGGCACTGCTTGGCCGCCCAGGGTCACGGCGCCATAGTAGCCGACAGGGCAACTGTTGTACTCTCCGTCCGGGTCCCCAATGCAGGCGGGGTTCTGTTTGGAACTCTTGGTGAAGCCCGAGCCGTTGATGAAAATCCGCTGGTTGGGCAACACGTCGGTGGTAGACAGTTGCAGTCCGCCGTCGACGACGTAAAAGGTGGTGTTGCCGTTGCCGTTGGTGGTGTGAACCCGCAGGTCCTGGGCGCCTGGGGTCACGGTGTTGGGAATCGTAAAGCTGAAGATCAGACTCCCATTGCTGCCCACCGCTCCCCTGGCTCCAATCGAGGCACAGGTTGGGATGGCGGTCGCAGCGTCGGAGTCGCAAATATCGACCGTGCGGGCAAACTCGATGCGGGTCACTACATCGCCGGTTACGAAATCATGCAGCTGAACGTTGATGGAGTCGCCCGGTACGCCCTGTTTGGGGCTGACCGCCAGGGAGGGCTCCAGTTCAATCTGCTTGAACTCCGCCAAGCGGTCGCTGTCACCGGCGGTGTTGCCCCGACCGTCAATGGCGTTGACGTAGTTGCCCGCCGTGCCCGGGGCAAAAGGCGGGTTGGACAGGGTGAAGATACACAAGGCGATGTCGGCGCCGTTGGCGATGGCATCGCACAACATGGACTCACCGGCGCCTATATCGCCGTCGCGGTCCGCGTCCCGCCAGAAGTAGGTGGTGGTGCCGTTCTTGAACCCCCTGCCGACGGCGATGATTTCCTCACCACGGGAGTCGGCGTAGGAGCTCAGGTGGATGGTCCAGGGGACCAGGTAGACGTCCTGGATTTCGGCCAGGGTACTCTCGGCGGAGGTCTTGACATACCATTCGTCGCTGCCGCCCTCGGTGCGGTTGGTGAGGCCCGCTCCCTGGCGGAAGGTCACGGTCACATCGCCCCCGGCCAAGCCCTTGTCGGTGGCTCTGTCCGCAGAGTCATCCATATTTCCAATGTTCAGGGTACGCAACAGTTGGTATAATAGTATATAATAGATTATTATAGATGTTGTTGGCTTTGTTGCATGAATATTGGCAGCACATGAAATGCCCCAACACCCTTTGAATCGAGCTATGCTACTCGATAGCTATCGGGCATTCCCAAGTGGGTCATCCGGTTCAAAGCGGCACACTTCACCTTGGCTTCCACCTTCTGCTGCGGTAGCTTCCTGGCCTGAAGATAGGGACCAAAGATGGTCTTGAACCGAAACATGGCAGTCTCGGCCAGGGAACGCCGATGATAGCCCGACTCTTGTTTCCACCGCTTGCGTCCTGCCTTCCGAATCCTCCTCAGGTTCTCGTCCCGCACCAGGGGCGGGGCAGCACAGTTCCCATGCTGCCAGATACGGGCATCCTTTCGAGGTGGAATTGCTACCCGCCTGATACCTCTGGCAGCGCAGCCCTCATATACCTTCCTTTTGTCGTAGGCCCCATCACCACTCATCTGCTCCACCGGCTCGGTGCTCTGGTCCAGAAGCTCGGGCACCGCTCCCGCATCGTCCAGGCTGGCCTCACTCAGCACCACGGCCTGGATCTCCTGGGTTTCACTGTCCACGCTCAGATGGAGCTTCCTCCAGGTGCGCCGTTTGGTATAGCCATGCTGACGCACCTTCCATTCTCCCTCCCCAAAGACTTTCAGCCCGGTGCTGTCCAGGACCAGATGCAAGGGCCCAGCAGCTTTCCTGCCCCAGGAAACCCCCAGGCGCCTGGCGCGCTTGCAGAGGGTGGTATAGTCCGGCACCGGCAACTCCCACTCCAGCAAGTGAAACAAGGACCGGAGAAACCCTTCGGTAGCCCTCAGGGTCAAATGAAAGACGCTGCGCACCATCAACAGGCACTGGATTGCTCCATCGGAATACTGAACCTGTCCACCCCGCTTTCGGGGGCCGTCGGGCTTCCAGGCCCGAATATCCTCTTCGCTGGTCCATAGGGTTATTGAACCCCGCTGGACCAGACTTTCGTTGTAGTCATGCCAGTTACGTATCCGATACTGGGATTTCCTGGTGGTGGCGCCTTTCTTGGGACGAGCTTTGGAGGCTTGCTGTCTTCGCTTCATGCCTCCAGCTTAACACTACCTCCCATTCATTCAACAAAGCCGTGAACACACCTACATCTGTGTAACACCTGCCCTGGACCCTTGCCGGTAACTCGGTCCCCATAAGGCTGGACAAGTCCTTAAAGCCAACGTCGATTATTCCCACCTTGACGCCCTGCCCGCTGTACCCGGCCTGGTTCCAGACCGCCGAACCATGGACCGGCGGCCCGTGTCCGACAATCCGCCGGACAGTCTGGATCGGCTGCGGCGGGACTATTTCCCGCACTCTGGTAACGCCGGGTTGTTCCGAGACCG
The DNA here is from genome assembly GCA_965262735.1 of Dehalococcoidia bacterium. Lineage (GTDB taxonomy): Bacteria > Chloroflexota > Dehalococcoidia > Lucifugimonadales > UBA3495 > CATOSK01. The sequence continues at coordinate 3,185,957 of CBDHFS010000002.1, forward strand.
GCCCCAGGAGGGTCACCGGCACGTAGGCTTCGATGTAGTCCTCGCCGATGTTGCGGGGGTCGCCGCCGTTGTCTTCCAGGAAGGCAACCACCTCGTCCACATTGCCGGACAGGTAGATGGTCACCGCTACCGATTCTTCCTGGCTCACCGGGGCGTCCTTGGCAGCGTCCCTAGCCGAAACTTCCCCATCATCAACCTTGGCAGCCATCTGGTCGAGGCTGGAACCCAGGTTGGGGTACTTTAATTCGGTCTTTTCGGGGATTGAGAATTGGTCGTCCACATCGCCGGATGCGGCGGGCTTTGCCGTCAACCCGCGACCCTGGACCGAATCGGGCGTGTCGGCGCCGCTCTGCTGGACAACTACGCTCGACTGCATCGACCGGACCGTTTCTGCGGGAGCATCAACCTGCGGGAGTTCGGCCAACGGAATCGCCGCCTGCGGGGGCGGCTGACTCGGAGCCTGCTCGCTGGCCGCGATCAGTCCCGCCGTTACACCTCCCCCAACGAGCAGGACTAGGGCAATAATGGTTATTACCGTAAAAGCCTTCATTACTCTACCTTCCAAATAAATTAGGAAAACAAAAACCAGGAAAACCTTGATCCCGTTTTGGATGTCCAGGCACCAGCCCGATACATCGTCCACGAACCGCCTACCCCGCATTGTACGCCATTAGAAAAAGTGGTTATTGCAGCGTGGGGACTGCTATGCCCATTTTATTCAACAGTCCGCCCGACCTCTTAAATCCCGAACAACCAAACGATGCCGCAATAAAACGAGGAGCCCGGCGATGCGGGCTCCTCGTCCAGTTCCGGTCAATTCCCGGGGGGTCTATCCTACCTGCATCCGCTGACTCCCCTATCGCGGTGTCCCAAAGTAACCGATGCTCAGGTGGAAGGTCCCGGTTTGCCCCGGGAAGTAGGTCGTAGCCTCGATCGTGTAGGTTCCAGCCTCAAAGTTCTGGTCGATGCGGGAGTTGAGGTTCCTGTTCGTGACGTTGTCGTTATGGGCCACCACCATCCCATTGGAATCCAGCACGTACAGGTCCGGGTCCAGGGGAGAGGTCAGGTTAATCACCAGGTGCGTTTTCTCGGCCAGGGTGAAGGTGTGGAAACGCGCATGGCTTCCCGTCCGTTGGGTGGATTGGTGGTCACTGGTCCAGACACTGTTGCTCCGGTCGACCGTGGCCGCCAGCGTTCCCAGGTCCTCCGTATGTTGCAGCGGCCGCACCGACAGGGTGAAGTCCCCGGTTTGCCCAGCGAAGTAGGTCGCAGCCTCGACGGTGTAGACGCCGGCAGCCAGCATCCGGTTGACGGACGAGTTGTAGTTGCGGCTCCTCACATTGTCGTTATCGGCCACCACCGTTCCGGTCTTGCCCCCCGCCGCAGGAACAGGTAGGTGTCCGCGGCAGAGGTCAGGTTCATCTCCACCCGCGTCGCACTATCCAGGGTAAAGGTGTAGTAGCGGGCATAGCTTCCGCCGATGGCTTCCGACTGGCAGCCCCCAGCCCATTCACCCATCCTGGTTACCGGGGCGGTCAGCACTCCCAAAAGCTCAAGGCACGTATCCGTCGTGGCGACGGCCACGTTGGAAGCCGGGCCTGGTCCCACGGAGTTAAACGCGGAAACCCGGTAGTGCCGCGTCGTCCCTTCCTCGAACGGTGGGCCATCGTTGTCGGTGCCGTCGTCAGTGTAGGTGGTGGACGCGCCGGTCGTGGTGTACACCTCCACCCACGGGTAGTTGCCGGAGCCCGAGGATTCGATCTTGTACCCCGTAATCGGCGCCCCGCCGGTGTAGGCAGGCGCGGTCCATGACAGATTAACCTGTGCCTCCCCGTCCACCGCCATCGCCGTCAAGCCCGTGACCGCTCCCGGCGCGGTCAAATGGAGCGCCATGATGACATAGACACCGGTCGCCGCTCCGTCCCGCGAGATGACCTCCACATTGATGGTGCTCCTGCCAGGCTCCAGGTCAATTTGATGTCCCAGCAGCCCATCGTCGGCATCGGTCACGACCGCACCGTTCAAGCGGAACCGGAAGGTTGCGTCGTGGTCGTTGACAGGGATGAGGGTAATCTGCGGGACACTCACTTCGGCGGTATATTCGGCAACGCCTGCATCGAAGTCGGGGACCAATGTTCCCGGGGTGATGGCGAGGCCGCTCAACAGCACGTCGCAAAAGGGAAGGCCAAGTCCGTCCAAGTCATTGTCTGCCACATCTCGCAAACTTTCAGGGATGCACCCGGTCAGCAAATTGCCTTCGAGGTACAATCCCGTCAGGTTGGTCAGGTTGCCCAGTTCCACCGGGATCGTCCCGGTCAGATAGTTGTATGTGAGGTTCAGGAATCTCAGGGCGGTCAGGCTGCCCAATTCCGCCGGTATCGTCCCGGTCATCCCGTTGTGTTCAGGGTCCAGCTTGGTGACGCGCATCGGGTTGCCGCTGACAGCGAGGCGTTCCCAACCGCTAATGGGGGTGTCCGCCGACCAGTCCAGGATCGCGCTCCCTGCCAAAGTGTCCCGGGCCGCCAGCAGAGCTGCGCAGTCGGACAACAGGCCAGGATTATTGGCGGCATCCGGCACCGCTGCTCCATTGACGCAGGCGCCGGTGGTTGCCAATGCCGGCGTTCCGGTAGCGGTTGCCGACCACGTGCCTGTTCCCGCGGCGTTGACGGCCCGAACCTGAAGGTCGTATCGATTCCCACCGTCCAATCCGATGACAATGTGTTGCAGTGCGCCGAAACCGGCAGTCCACACATTCCGCACCACGGTCCAATTCGACTCCACCGTGTCGTCGGCGTTGCTGTGGATGTACCGCAGGTCGTAATTAGTGATGCGGGGGCCGGCGGTGAAACGGGGAGCCGACCACGCAACCGTGAGGGACTCCTCGCCGGGAACCACCGAGTCTATAGTCGGCAGGCCGGAATCGTGCTCATGTCCGTAGACCTTGATGGTGAAGGAATCCAGCGTTCCTGTCTGGCCGGCGACACTGTCGGTGACCCGAAGTTGCCATACCCCATTCTTTGGGCAGAGGCTAACCTGGGCCTCGGACTGAAACTGCGCTAACGGTATCTTCTGCGCACTGCGCACCGGTACCACTGATGTTCCAGGGAGTTGTTCGATGCCGTCTGGTGGCCATGCGGGAGCAGGCGACGGTCGTGCAACAAGCTCAACACCGACGAGAGTGCCAGGAGCGGCCGTTTCGCCCACTACATCTGCGGCCCCTTTACCGATGGGGCGCGGGGACTTGTCCGACCCTCTATCTGAACGTCCCGAATGTCGGGAGTTCATCAAGGACAGATGGATTACGCCGCCGCCCGGCAGGAAGGTCTGCCCATCGGAAGCGGCGCGGTGGAAGGGGGCCATCCCCACGTGATTCAAGCCCGGTTGAAGTTGCCGGGAGTATGGTGGAAGGAGCAGACGGTGAACCCTATGCTGGCCTTGAGGTCATTGCGGGCCAACGGCGGTTGGCAAGCCTTTTGGAATTGATCCCGACCACTTTTAGTCACACCCCTTGGAGACGAAGCAGTTGACATCGAGGCGTTGTCGCCTCGTATCCTGTCCCTACGGGGCAGGCAGGACCAGTTGACGACTGCTCGGGGAGGTAGCCGAGGTCCGGTTGAAGCAGCGGACTGTGGATCTGCCCACCACGGCGTAAATCAGGGAGTACGTGCGGAACTTCCGGTAGTCCCTCCAGAAGGTGACGTCCCCGGAATGGAAGGCATTCATCCTCAACTTCCTTTGGCAATTCCCTTTTCCCTCCAGATTGAACTGCGAGGGCGCTGGCCGCTTTACCGGCGCGGGCACGGTTAGCGGATGAACCACACGTTAATGCCGATTCGGCTGGTCAGCCTTAGTCGCCTCGCCGCACTGGCCAGTGATCATTGCAGTCCAGTCCCTGACCGTGACCCTACCCGCTCAAGGCCAGGTTGCCAACGGCCTTCACCCGCACCCGTGTGGCATTGCTGGGAATGTAAGTCAGCGGCACCTCTTCCAAGTCCACAACCTTGATGGAAGCGGGGTCGGCGCCGGCTGCGGCAGCCCGGCTAATGGCCGCCGCCGAGCAATCGGCGATGGCTTCCTCCCGACCCACGCGGTCCAACGAATAGACCCGCTCTGCCTGACCTCCAACCTGCGCTATCGCTGCCCCGATGGCATTGGCCACGCCGGCGTGTTCCGGCCTCAGCACCCGGGATGCTCCGGATAGCGAGTCGCCTAACAGAATGCTACCGCCACCCACCAGCACCACCGGCACGTCGTCCTGGCTAAGCTTCACCCGGTCCACGGCCGTCTCGACCCGCGCTTGTATCTCGGCCATGCCCCGTTCCGCCAGCGACGTTTCCAGCCCCGCCACCAGCTGCCGGTCTCCCACTTGGGCCCGGCCGGAGACAACCGCCAAGTCGGTGGTGGTGAGGGTCTTCCCACCGAAGACCCATGCTTCGTGGAAAAGCCGATAGCCGACGCTCTCCGGGCCCACTTGCCACGGCTTCTCTTTCACCACCGTGCCACCGCCCAGGGCGATGGACACTATGTCCGGGCTGCGGAGATTGGTGCGGACTCCGGCCAGGTGGACGGCGACGGCGGATTCCCTGGGAAAACCCTTGACCAGCGCGCCGACGTCGGTGGAAGTGCCGCCAATGTCCACCACGATGCCGTCGGTTACTCCAGACAGGTATGCCGCGCCGCGCATGCTGTTGGTGGGGCCGGAGGAGACACTCAACGCCGGAAACCCGGCGGCGAACCCGGTGTCCATCAGCGTTCCGTCGTTCTGGCTCACAAACAGGGGAGCGTCGATACCCAGAGCTTTAAGGGCCTCTTCTATGCCCTGTATGGTCAGGAGGGCCACGTCGCCCAGGCAGGCGTTCAGCACGGCGGCATTCTCCCGCTCCAGCAAACCCATGCGCCCGTTCTCGTGGGAGAGGCACACCCGCATCTCGGGCGCCTCTTCCCGAATCAGCGCCGCAGCTTCGGTTTCGTGGGAGGGGTCCACCGGGGAAAACACTCCGCATACCGCCACCGCCCGAGCGCCCTGCCGTCGGATGTCCAGGACGGCGTCACGGAGGCCTTCCCTATCCAAAGACGAAATCTCCCGTCCGTCGAACTCGTGCCCACCCCCAACCATATAGGTGAAACCGCCAATGGCCTCTTTCAAGCCGGACGGCCAGTCGACCAGCGGCGGCAACAGTTGGGTGGCCGGCAGCGCCAGCCGGATGATGGCTGTGGGTGACAGGTCTTTTTGCTCCAGCAGGGCGTTGGTGAAGTGGGTGGTACCCACCATGACGGCCTCGACCCGCCGACCGGCGGGCTGCTGCCGGAGCAGTTCGGTAACGGCGCTCACTATGCCGGAGGTGACGTCCCAAGTGGTGGGAACCTTGGCGGCGCCGGCAAGGTGGGACCCGTCCATCAGAACGGCGTCCGTGTTGGTGCCTCCTACGTCTACGCCGATGAACATAAGGCCCGCGTTATACCTTCAGGGGGATGTAGTCGGTGTCGTACCCAAAGTGGCCGGGGCCCGCTGCTTCCAGGCCTTCCGGCGTCGTCCACAGGGCTGGAGCGGGGAAGCCCAGTATGGTGACCCGCAGACCGTACCGCATTAATTCGGTGGTCACCGGCTCGCCGAGGTCGGTGGCGACGGCGCAAATTAGGTCGGGCACCGTGCAGACGATCACTCCGTCCCGCTGCGCGATGAGGTTCTCGTTTTGAAACTCAATGACCATTCGCTGGCCGTTGAAAAGGTCCATGCCGTCGATGGTCACCGTTCCCCTGGCGAAGCCCGCAGTGGTGCGGCGGTCCAGGTCAACCACCTTGCCGGTAAAGAGGACTTTGCCGGGGCAGGTGTGAAGAATCGCTTCCAAGGGATCTTCACCGTTGTTGCGGGCTTGCAGCACGGCATTCCCCAGGTCGCGGGCCAGGGACAAAGTGTTGGGCACGGCGGTGCTCCGCACCTGCTCGGAGGTCATGGGGGCCACGGCGTAGCAGGCGACACAGCCCATCTGAATCGTGGTCGCCCGGGCCAGTCTCTCGGCCCAAGTGGGAGTGACGGTCTCCCGGATGATGACGGAGTTGCCCTTTTCATCAGCAATTGCCATCGGACAGCAAGGGACGCCGTAAACGAAAAAGGTCTTCATCTGAAATTCCGGGAAGGCCCGGCCCATGCCATCGGCGTCAACCACCGGCAGGCCGGCCTTGGCGGCGGCAATGAGGACTTCTACCGAGTTGCTGCCGCCGATTTCGTTGGAGATAAGGGCGGTGGCCCTTTCGCCGGTGTAGTCCTCGATGGCCCGCAGGGCGTGGTACGACTGGAGGTCCCGCATCTTTTCGATGCCGACGGTGGGCGCACCAATGCCACCGACGCAGATTACCCGGGCATCATCGGGAAGTTCCTCCGGGGACAGTACAGTGACCGGTCCCCACTTCCGTATCGCCTGCCGCGCCCGCAACTGTCCGATGTAGGGATTGCCGCCGCCGCCGGTGCCCAGGATACCGGCGCCGGTAGCGATGGGTTCCAGCGTCTCTTCCGTCGCTTGCCACAAATCGTTCAACCCTCGCCTGTGCGGATGGGACATATCAAGCCGCAGTGTAGGCAGGGCTTTATCCAGTGTCAAGCTAAGCAATTATCCCGCGTCAACTAGTGTTGCCGGCTACGTTGATTGGCGGAACAGCACCCCTATTTTTTCTCGGCCATGTTCAGCCGACTCCCATGCTTGGGGGTAACTGCTCAGGGTAGAGGGGAGCGAATCGGACGGGGTGGCGATTGCCGCCGGGGTTGGGGGTCCCAGGGTAGCCGGATACGTTATGTCATGGCGGTTTTCGACTGCCGGAGGCCCGTTGCCCGGATTTCAGGCGGCGCAAAAGACGAGGGGCCCGCGTTGCGGACCCCTCGTCTAATTCCGGTTGGCTACCGGGGCCAGGTGGCCGGCATTTCTGCCAGCTTCCCTTCCCTGACTACGGTATGACACCGATGCTCAGGTGGAAGGCGCCCATCCGCGCTGGGTGGTAGGTCGTGGCCTCGATGGTGTACGTCCCAGGCTGGAGGGTCTCGTCGATCCGGGAGTTAAGGTTCCGAGTCGTCACGTTGTCGCTTTCGTGGACCACTGCTCCGTTGGAATCCAGCACGTACAGGTAGGAGTCCTCGGGAGAGGTCAGGTTAATGGCCACGTGCGTTGCCGTGTCCACGGTGAAGGTGTAGGACCGCGCGTAGCTTCCTGCCTGTTGAGTTGACATGTAGTCACTGACCCACATGCTGTTGCTGCGGTCAACCGACCCGGCCAGCTCTCCCAGGTCCTCGGTCTCTTGCAGCGGCCGCACCGACAGGGTGAAGTCTCCGGTCTGCCCGGCGAAGAAGGTCGTGGCCTCGACGGTGTAGTCGCCGGCAGCCAGCATCATGTTGATGGCTGAGTTGGGATTCCGGCTCCCCACGTTGTCGTTGGAGCCCACCATCGTCCCGTCTCTGCCTGCCCCTTGCCGCAGCGCCAGGTAGGCATCCACGCCGGAGGTCAGGTTAATCTCCACCTGGGTACCGCTGTCCAGGGTGAACGTGTAGTACTCGGCGTAGCTGCCGCTCTTGGCTTCGGACTCGCAGTCGCTGGCCCAGGCGCCGCTGACCGTGCGGGGCAGCATTCCCAGAGGTTCCAGGCAGGCATCGGCTGAGGCGGCAACGACCGCGTTGGCCGTTACCATCATGGCTTCCTTGCCCGTACCGTGGCCGTCATCGTACATGGCCATAGCCACCAGGTACATGTCCACGTCGGCCTCTACCGGCGTGTAGCTCGCCGACGTTGCCCCGTCGATGTCGGCAAAGGTGCCGGCACTGGGATCGGAGTTGGCCCACTGCCAGGCTGCGCCCGTGACGCCGCCGTCCGGGTCGTCCAGGCTGGCGGTTACCGCCCTGCCGACCACCGGCTGCATCATCGACAGGGTCACCACCCCGTCCTCGTCCACGTTGGTCACCGCGACCGTCACGGTGATGGTGTCGTCGGCGCCGTCCGGATCGGTGGCCCTCACGGTGACCATGTAGCTGGACTTGTCTTCAAAGTCCAGCATCGTGCCCGTGCCGACCATTATCTGGCCGCTGCTATTGATGGTGAACGAAGACGCGTCAGTACCGCTCAAGGCATAGGTCAGCCTATCGCGGTCTCGGTCCGTGGCCCTGACCGGGGCGCCGACGTTGGCGCCAGCCGCCGAGTTTTCGTCGACGGACCGCGTGGTCGAGCTGCCAGGGAAGGTGGGCGCGCGGTTCGGAGTTGGGCCGGGAGGGCTGGCCCGCCGGACGGTTACGCTGGAGGTGCCGCCGACATTATGGTCCTGTCTATCATCATCCCTCAAGGTGCCGGAGAAAGTATGGGAACGCTCCACGCTGGACGCGGTAACGGTGTACCTAAAGGAGGTATCCCCTTGCAGGATGAATTGGACCTCTTGGCCGGTGACCGTGACCTGTTCGACGTCAAGGGTGCTGGATACGTAGGTGAACCCGGCGGGCAGCGTCTCCGTGACTCCCCCGGCCTGCCCGTAGTTGTTGGCGGTGATGGTCACCGTCACCCGCCCGCCCGGCTCCACCGTCGCCGGGTTGAAGGACCTGCTGGCGCTGGGAGTATCCGCCTCGACGGTTACCATAGAATCGCCGCCGACATTATGGTCCTGCTTATCATCATCCCTCAAGGTGCCGGAGAAGGGATGGGAACCCTCCACGCTGGACGCGGTAACGATGTACGTAAAGGAGGTATCCCCTTGCAGGATGAATTGGACCTCTTGGCCGGTGACCGTGACCTGTTCGACGTCAAGGGTGCTGGATACGTAGGTGAACCCGTCGGGCAGCATCTCCGTGACTCCCCCGGCCTGCCCGTAGTCGTTGGCGGTGATGGTCACCGTCACCCGCCCGCCCGGCTCCACTGTCGCCGGGTTGAAGGACCTGGTGGCGCTGGGTTCCGCCTGCGGAGGTGGAGCCGGCGCCTCGACGGTTACCATGGAAGCGCCGCCGACAGTATGGTCCTCCTTATCATCATCCCTCAAGGTGCCGGAGAAGGGATGGGAACCCTCCACGCTGGACGCGGTAACGGTGTACCTAAAGGAGGTATCCCCTTGCAGGATGAACCTGACCTGCTGGTCAGCCAGGGGGAAGACCTGGCTGTCCGGGAGACTGCTGGAAACGTAGGTAAACCCCTCGGGCAGCGTCTCCGTGACTCCGCCGGCCTGACCATAGTTGGAGGCTTCGATCGTCACCACCACCTGCCCGCCCGGCTCCACAGTTGACGGGTCGAAGGACCTGGTGGCGCTGGGCTCAGCCTGCGCAGCCACTGGAAGCAGGCCCAACATCCCCACCACACCCGCTATCGCAACAACCATTGTTATTGATACCACTGTTCTGAGCAAAGCTTCACTCCCTTAGGTGCGTTGGAAGGTTCCTTTCACTCCCGCCGCATCGTCTTGCTGCTGAAGTGAACGGAACCTCCCGCCGTTTACGGTCCTGTGTGTGTTCCTTGAACTATCCGAAGAGGTAGAGCCTAATGAGCCTTATCACATCGGGCTTGCTGATGGCCGCATCCCCCTGGCCAAAGAGGTAGTCGTTGATGGCCTGGATGACCTCGGGCTTATCGATCGTGCCGCTGTTGTCGGCGTCGTACCTGGTAACCAGGGGGTCCTCGTCAGCGGCGATCACCATCATGGTCGGCATCGAGTACGCCATGTCCATGTCCGTGCCCACCGCGTCGGTGTACGTCGCCATCACCCGCAGGTAGTGGTCCTCGTCGTCTGCCGTCACCATGTACGCGGCGTCGGTTGCGCCATCGATGTCCATCCAACTGCTCATGTCCATGGACCTGGCCCACTGCCACGTTTCGCCGGTGACGCTGCCGTCCGGGTCCACCACAAGCCCCGTGATTGTGTCGCCAACCTGCGGCGCCATCGTGAGGGGATCATTCCCCGCCCACAGGGTCACCTCACCCATCTCGTCCGCGGTGGCGCCCACCATCATGGTCGGCATCGAGTGCACCATGGCCATGTCCGTGCCCACCGCGTCGGTGTACGTCGCCATCACCCGCAGGTAATAGCCCGTGTCGCCTTCCATCACCGTGTAGGCGGCGTTGGTTTCGCCATCGATGTCGATCCAACTGTTCATATCGGCCGTGTCCATGGTCCTGGACCACTGCCAGGACTCGACGGTTGCGTCGTCGTCCGGGTTGTCCGGGTCCATCACAGCCCCGGTTATTGTGTCGCCAACCTGCGGCGGCATCGTGAGGGCAACCGTCCCCGCCCACAGGGTTACCATGCCCATCTCTTCCACGTTGGTGACCGTGACGGTTACATCCATCATGCCCATCTCGCCGCCGGCCTTGGCCATCACCGTCACGTTGTACTCGTTGTCGGTGTTGGCGTCCGCCGCGGCTTCATAGTCCGGGGACATCGCGAATTTGAGCACTCCGCCGGTGATGGTGAAGTCGCCGGCGTCGTCTCCCGACTTTGACCAGCTTGCAGCAACCGGGCCAGAGGCCGTGTAGGTCGCCACGTCGGCCGTGCCTTTCTCCATATATGTGATGGCGCTATCTCCGGACAGCACCCCGAGCTCTTCCACGTTGGTTACGGTTACGGTCACATCCACCATGCCCGTTTCACCACCGGCTTTGGCCATCACCGTCACGTTGTACTCGTTGTCGGTGTTGGCGTCCGCCGCGGCTTCATAGTCCGGGGACCTCACGAATTTGAGCACTCCGCCGGTGATGGTGAAGTCGCCGGCGTCGTCTCCCGACCTTGACCAGCTTGCATCAACCGGGCCAGAAGGCGTGTAGGTCTCCACGTCGGCCGTGCCGTTTTCCATATATGTGATGGCGCTATCTCCGGACAGCACCCCGATCTCTGCCACGTTGGTGACCGTGACCTGGACGTCGCGGGTGTTCATGTTGTCGCCTTCCATGGCCTTCACGGTGACCATGTAGACATTGTCCCCGTCGGCGTCGGCCGGCATCTCGAAGTCCGGAGAGGTCCTGAACATGAGCATCGTGCTCATGCCCGAAGAACTGCTGAGGCGGAAGTCGCGAACGTCGGTGCCCGACAGGGACCAGCGAGCCATGGCCGCGTTTGCTCCCTGGGCGGTGTAGGTGCCCACGGCGTCCGTGCCGTTCTCGGCATAGCCCACCGAGGCCGGGCCGGATACGTTGATGCTGTCGGACAGGATTATTGGCGCTTCGTCGTCGTCGTCGACGGTGACTTTGACCATCCGGTCCGCATACATCGTGCCGTCAGAGGCCCGCACGGTCACCTCGTACACGTTGTCACTGTTCGCGTCCGTCGGGTTCTCGTAGTCGGGCGCTGTCTTGAAGGAGAGATTCCCACCGGAGAGGAGCTGGAACTTGGCCCCGTCGGCTCCCATCAGCGTCAGGTTGACTCGGAGGCCGTCCAGGTCCGTCGCCGTATAGGCTGCGATGGCCGTGGTTGCGTTCTCATCATGATTCACACTCATGACGTTCGCCGGCGGAGTGGCGCCGCTGTCGACCGCATCGAACTCCGGCTTCTCGTCCACGTTCGTAAGCTCGATGGTGACGGTGGCGTTACCGGTTCCACTGGTCCCGGCGCCGGCGGAGTCCGTCGCGGTGACGGTGACTGTGCATTCGTAATCACTTCCGCAACCAAACGCAGGATCAGCATCTATAGTCTGCTCGCGGTCCAGGTCCACCTTGGTCGTTATCTGGCCAGTCTTCTGGTCGATCTCGAATTTGGTGTTGTCCCCGGCGTCGCCCAGCGTGTAGTTCAGAGCGTTGGTAATGTCGTCGGTGGCGGTCACCGGGGCGCCCACGGTCATGCCCTTCTTGCCCTCGCTGACCTCCCTGTCGACTGTGGTCGGGGAGAACTCGGGCGCGTCGTTGCTTGTACGCTTCGCCAGCACCGGGTAGTCGGAGGTCAGGGACGCGGACTCCTCGCTGCCCCCGTCGACGTTGTAGAAGGCATCCACGCGGAGGTCGCTGCGCACGTCGTCGGTCCTCACGGTGTAGGTGGCGTTGGTCTCGCCGTCGATGAGGGCTCTTCCTCTGTACCACTGCCAGGTGGGGGCGTCTACGGTCTTAGTAGACATTGCTATGTCGCCATCGGTCACGCTGGCGACCAGGACTGCGCCGTCCTGGAATTGCATTATCGGCATCTCGCCAGCAGCTGGGTCGTTCGGGTCGATATCGCTCTCAATGGAGGGGTCGACGGTCCAGGTCACCTTCCCCTTCTCGGCTACCTTTGTGACCTTGACGGTGACCTTATGGTAGCCGGTATTGCCCGCGGTCGCAGCGTCGGCAGCGGACACCACCAAATTGTAGGTATTAGAGGCGGGGCTGCTGCCACTCTGGGGGTTCTCGAAGTCGGGGGAGCCGGGCGAGGACCCATCGTTGTCGACCGCGATGTTGAACTTGAGCACGCCGTCCTTGTCGATCATGAAGTCTTCCCCGTCAACGGCGTCATCAGCTGTCAGAGGTCCTTCGCCGTCCAGATCAGCCGTGTCCGGCGCAATGTCCCAGGTGATCGACGTGACGCCCTCGGGGTCCGTCGCCGTGAAGGTCGCCACGGGGTCCGTGCCATTCTCAGGGTAGCTGACGCTGTCCTTGCCCATGACGGTCGGCGCTTCATCATCGTCGATGACGGTGACCATGACCATGTGGTCGGCGTGCATCGCGCCGTCGGAGGCCCGCACGGTCACCTCGTACACGTTGTCCTTGTTCCTGTCCGTCGGGTTCTCGTAGTCGGGCTTCTCCTTGAAGGAGATGTCCCCGGCGCCGCTGAGCTGGAACTTGGCCCCGTCGGCTCCCATCAGCGACAGGTTGACTACTAGGCCGTCCAGGTCCATCGCCGTGTAGGGATTTGCGGTGTCGATACTGTCGTTATCATCGTCACCATCACTGTCGGCTCTTACTTCCTTCGATCCTTCCACGACGGACACCATTTGGTCCCCGTCACCGAACTCCGGCTTCTCGTCCACGTTCGTAAGCTCGATGGTGACGGTGGCGTTACCGGTTCCACTGGTCCCGGCGCCGGCGGAGTCCGTCGCGGTGACGGTGACTGTGCATTCGTAATCACTTCCGCAACCAAACGCAGGATCAGTATCTATAGTCTGCTCGCGGTCCAGGTCCACCTTGGTCGTTATCTGGCCAGTCTTCTGGTCGATCTCGAATTTGGTGTTGTCCCCGGCGTCGCCCAGCGTGTAGTTCAGAGCGTTGGTAATGTCGTCGGTGGCGGTCACCGGGGCGCCCACGGTCATGCCCTTCTTGCCCTCGCTGACCTCCCTGTCGACTGTGGTCGGGGAGAACTCGGGCGCGTCGTTGCTTGTACGCTTCGCCAGCACCGGGTAGTCGGAGGTCAGGGACGCGAACTCCTCGCGGCCCGTGCCGACGTTGTAGGACGCCTCGACGCGGAGGTACATGCCGACGTCTTCCGTCGTCACGGTGTATTCGTCGTCAATCTCGCCGTCGATGGCCGTCCCCGTGTCGGTCTTGCTCGAGGACCGGTACCACTGCAATCTTTCGGTTACGTTCTTGTTAGTACCGGAAACGTCGCTATCGGTCACGCCATCGGTCACGTTGACTTCCAGGCTTGCGCCGACCTGGAACTGCATCAACTTCGGCATGGTTTCTGTGTGAGTGGCGCCCCCGTCGTGGTCGACGGTCCAGGTGACCTTCCCCGTCTCGGCTACGTTGGTGACCTTGACGGTGACCTTATGGTAGCCTCGGTTATCTGCGGCGTCGGCGGCCAACACCACCACATGGTAGGTGTTGTCGTTGTCCTCGTCCCCGCCGCCGTTCGTCTCGGCTTCGTAGTCGGGCGGGCTCATGAACTTGAGCGTCCCATCCTCGTCGTCGATTACGAAGGAGGCGAGGTCAACGATGTCTGCATTTCCTACACCCTCGATGGCGGCGGCGTCAGCTGCCAGCGACCAGACGATGGGCGTGACACCCTCCGGGTCCACGGCGGTGAAGGTGGCCACCGGGTCTTTGCCGTTCTCGGCGTACTCGATGGTGGTGCTGTCTTCCTGCGCCTCTGCGGACGGCGCGGTAGTCAGGGCGAACAGGCCCATCAATCCCGCCAGGGCCAGCGCGGCGAACAGGGCCACCCCGACCGGTAGATTTACTTTTAATTTCATAATTTTCTTCCTGAAAGAGGGTAGACTGAAATTCGGCTCTCTCGCCGGGCCGGGAACAAGGCTTCAGTTGCTACATAAGCTCCTCTCCATGAGTGACATGTTGGCTAATTATTCAGTGTCGAATGGAGTCAGAATGCCATGACTACAATTACGGAAGTGTTACGGATAGACTCCGGGCAACTGCTTTGGAACGCGGGAAGTAATGGTAACGCAGGTCCGTCCACACCACCAAGATGATGTTCTGAAAATTGGTTGTTCTCCCGAGGCGGCTAGCCAGAGTAACCGGGGGCACAGCCGAAAGGCGGGGAACCCGTTGAACCCAGCCCCGGTGAAGTAGCTTGGGATGTCCCGTGTTCGGTGGTTGTCACTCGCTTGCTCCTTTTGGTACTGAGGCCATTTTAAACCGCCTCCGCCTCCGTTGCTCCGCACTTTTCCAACGAATTTTAGTGGAAGTTTTGGACGTTTGCAAGCCCGAATCCACCGATGGACAGGGATGGACGGCGTGAGGACAGCGGAAGGGGGTGAGGGAGTTACAGGCGCGATAATCCGGGCTCGAATTCGGGTAGATGGGAGGTTGGCGGCGGTCTGCAGGCGCTTTGGGGGGCGCCGATGTCGGCCTGCAGTGGCTGTGGCGAGCGAGATGGCGGGATAGGACACGGCAAGAGGCGCTCGCGGACTGGGCTGGCGCGAGTTTGCGGGGACGTTGGGTTGGCTGGCGGGTCAGTGGCGGACGGGCGCCGTCAGGCTGGGAGTGGAATGGCTCGCAGTCGGGCCAGGGCGCGGCTGAACTGCTCCTCCCAGGGCCAGCGCTTGGGAAGATGCAGGGTGATCCGGCGTGCCGAGCGGGTGAGCCGTCCGGCCAGGGCGAAGAACCGCCGCCGGAGGGTCTTGGTGGTCACGATCCGCTCACCGAGGCCGATGCGGGCGGTCCAGCGGGCCAGGTTGTGGGCCATCACCTGTACCGCCAGCCAGGCGCCGTTGGCGGCGAAGCGGCCCGAGGGGAGATGGTTCAGCCCGACGCCGTACTTGAGGTCGCGTATCGCATTCTCGATCTCGGCGTGGCGGCGGTGGTCGGCCTCCAGTTCCAGGGTCTCTCCGTCCCGGTCGGTGATGAAGCCGTGATAGCTGTAGGTGGCGAAGAGAGCCAGTTGAGAACCGGGCGCCGGCTTCACCCGCCGGACGATGAGCCGCACCGGCGCGGCATCCGGCTCGCTCTGGAAGGGGGTGTAGGTGGTTTCGGCCACATCGGCGGCGCCGTCCATCCAGTAAGGAATCGGCGTCCAGGCATCTTCGGGTATCGCCTCGATGAGATTGTGCAGGCTTTTGTGCTGGCGGATGGTGATGGAGAAGCGGACGTCCATCCGGCGGCAGACGGCGGCCACGGCGTGGGTATAGAAGCCGCTGTCGGCCCGCATGGTGAGCTGCCCGCTGGCCCCGCCGCAGCGAACCCGGCTCACCGTCTCACGCAGGAAGTGGGCGGCGCCCCGGACGGTGTTGGACCGGCCCTCGCGCAGCCGGGCCATCAGCACGTCGCCGGTTCCGGCGGCGACGGCCAGCAGTGGGTGATAGCCCCGTGCACCGGTATAGCCGTGGTGGCGGGCGCCCTCCTTGGCCAGTCCGTAAGTCTCGCAGATCGTCGAATCAAGGTCGATGGTGAATGGCGCGTCGCCGGGTCCGGCCCCCGCCTGCCAGGCCCGGGCCAGCAGCTCGCGGCTCACCCGGTCCAACTGACGGACGTGGCCCCACCTGAAGCTGCGCAGGAAAGTGCCCAGGGTGGAGGGCGCCTTGACTACGCAGCCGAGAGCGCAGGCCGTCCTGCCAGTGCGCAACACATCGGCGTCGTCGATGCAGTCGCCGCCCGCCAGAGCGGAGGACACCAGCGTCATGATCTTGTCTCCGGTGTTGGCCCGGCCCGGCGCTTCGCCCAAGTCCAGGTGCTCCTGTACCAGTTCGGGCAGGCCCAGGCGCCGGGCCAGGGTGGCCGGAAGGAGCAGCCCAGCGTTGGTCACCAGGCGGTGGTCGTCGAAGGCGATACGGATGCGGTCGGGGTGGTTGCGTGGTAGCATCTATTGGGTGCTCCTTTTCTGGGACCGGTTTGCTGTTACAAAACCATTATCCCAGATTCAGAGGAGCACCCTTTGGCCACTTCAGGACGCTGACCCGACGCCCTCCTTCGGTGGATTCGGGGCAAGGCCCGTAGGGATCATCAACGGCGTCTTCACCTCCGGCTCCCGGCGGCCACGGTGTGGGTGCTGGAGGGCACCGACTTCCTCAAGCAGGGCCGGAAGTCGGTGGGAGTGGCCCGGCAATACTACCGCCGGTTAGGCAAGGTGTCAAAAACTCCTTGGGAGGGATGTTCCTGGCATGTGTCAGGCCGCTGGGGCACGTTCTGGTGGTCGTGGAATCGATCCTGACGTAGTTGTCGGCCGCGTCATCCCCCAACACTTGGAAGATCCTCTCCGATATTTCGGACTTGGCCCAACGGGTAAATTGCTAGTGGGCGTTTTTCCAGCCCCTTAGTTGCCGGACAAGTCTTTCCAATGAGCCCCGCTACGCTGCACCGACGGGACGCCATTCACGAAATCCCGGTTGCCTATGGCTGTGACACCGACAGACCCGGGACTGATCGGCATAAAGCCCTCCTTCCGGAAGCAATGAGCAGCTCTGACTTCCTACCGCTTCACGAAAACCGCCCTGCACCTCACTTCTCGTTCAGTGTTTCACTCTAAATTTTCCCTCCGTGTTTCCATCCTTATCTTACTCAGGTTTCACCCCATGGTTGATTAACCATAGCCCGGTTTTGTTTCACGAACTCCCAAGCAACTTCAAGAATAGGAAGTTCCGGGTCACGTCCTCCGGCGTGTTTACAATAAGCAAACACACAGTCAGCGTTGCCAACCGCAACGGGTCAGCGTTGCTGTTCTCCGATCTTCCGCCGAAGGCGAGTTTCCGGGCCAGTTTCACCATCCCTGTCTGGGAATGGCCAGAGCCGGCCCGTCACGGAGCATCGGCCCCCTGCCTGGGGGCAATTTGGATTCCTCACATGAATCGCGAGTCAAAGAATGATGACCGGGTTCACATTCCGGTCATGTTGAGTGCTGCATGTCGCCCTCAGTGCTTCGCGCGTTCAGATTTGAAGGCTTGGCCATCAGGGGAGGACAACAGCGGAAGTGGCGCCCTGACTTCGCGCCGAGGGACCTTGTGCAACAGCTGCTGCGTTACGGGCGCCTGCCTCGGAGGATGGTCAGGTTGCTCGGGTTGGTAGCCGAGTTCAGGGTCGGGCGATCCGTGCTTCCACACCTGGGGCCTGCGGTCATCGCTTATCCAGGTCCATTCCAAGTTCGCGTTTGCGACCCCGGAGATGTGGCAGGTCTTTCACGATTCCGGGTTCGCCTCGGCTTGTAGCCAAAGGCCCCTGTGGGAAAGCCTCATCCCAACCTCGCCCATTGCGGCGTCAGCCTGGAGGGATGATCGTTTTTGTCAGGCTGATTGCCGTGGCAAGCTTTCGGGGTCCCCGCTTCCACACCTGGGGCCTGCGGTCGTCGCTTATCCAGGTCCATTCCCTTTCCAGGTTAGCGTCGACCGCCCTGATGATGTGGCCGGTCTTTCCGCTTGGGAACGCTACCGGGTTGACCCTGACGTGAAGCCAAAGTCCCCTGTTCAGGAACCACATCCTCCCGATCTCGCCGATCGCGGTGTCGGCCTGAAGGGACGACGAAGTTACTCGGGTTGATGGCCGCGTCAAGGTTCCGGTTGTTCCCGAATCCACAGTCCCTGAGGAGCGGCACGTCTTTCACGATCCCGGGTTCGCCTTGGGATGAATGCCGCGGTTTTTGTTGAACAACGGCCTCCTGGCCGCGTCCATTCCGGCGAGAGTTTGGAGCCACAATCAGGTTCCTCAGATTGATCGCCGCGTTCAGGTTCCGGTCATGCCGGGTGCCGCAGTTGGCGCAAGTCCACATGCGTTCCCGCTTCAGCTTCCGGTTCACGGTGCCGCATACGTTGCAGGTCTTGCTGCTGGGGAACCACATGGAGGCCAGGATCACCTCGGTGTGCCGCCACTGCCCCTTGTAGATCAGCTGCCGCTTGATGTCGCCCATTCCGGCGTCGGCCTGGGCCCTGGGCGTCCTGCCCCGCATCAACCCCGCCACATGCAGGTCCTCGATGGCCAGGTCACTGTATTTCCTGGTCACCGTGCTGGTCATCTGGTGCTGGGCGTTTCCTCGGAGGCCCCGGATGCGCCGGTGGCATTTGTCGATCTTGCGCTGGGCTTCCCACCAGCCACCGGAGCCCTTCTGCCGCCGGGCCTGGGCCCGCTGCCATCTCTTCAGTTTCTTCTGCACTTCGTAGGACGCCTTGGGATTCCGGTAGGTCTGCCCGTCGGAGTCGGTGCCCAGGGGGTTGATCCCCGTGTCGATGCCCCCAGCCTTGGGGGCCCGTTCCGGTTGAGGCTCCGGTGGCTTCCAGAGCTTCAGGCAGACGTACCAACGGCCGTTCTCCCTCCTTATGTTGGCTTCGTAGCAGATTCCCCTCGGCAGGGTGCAGGCCAGCTTGACGCTGCCCAGGCAGGGGAGTTTCATCCTCCGCTTCCCGTCGTAGCGGACCTCCTTCATGCTGCCGGCCGCCAGGAAGGAGCCGGTGCCGGCGAATGCCGGGCGCTTGGTTCTGGGGACCTGGGCCCGGAGTTCGGGGTTGCGCCAGTTGTCCACGGCCTGGCCGAAGTCCCGGAAGGCGCCGGTGGCAACGACCGCTGCTACCTTGGTCACGAAGGGGTAGTCCTCGCGCTTGCAGGCGTTGAAGGCCTTGCTGATGTCCATCCAGCTGGGCCAGGATAGCCGGTTGCGGCGGCAAAACCGATGGGTCCTGACGGCCAGGTTGTAGCAGAACCGGTGAATGTCGATGGCCTGGCGGCAGTATGTTTCCTGCCGGACGGTCAAGCGAATGGGAACCTTTGCCCCGGCGTTGAGCCACCCGTCCGGGCAGGAGTTCTTGCGCCGGGAATTGGGAGTGGTGGTCTTCTGGAGATTGGTCATGGTGCCTGCACCTCAACGGGAGAGTCGGGGGCTCTCGCCGCCGGCACAGAAGGCCGAGAAAGGGCGGCGACGGAGCCCCAACCACGGGGCGCCGCCCGACGGTCGTTGAGGTACGGACATGGGTCATGGGGATAGGGTTGCGGAGTTTACGCAGCCCAGTGAATGACGAAGGAGGAATGGGTTATCTGGGAACAGGGGGCCAGAAGCGCTGGATCCCTGGCGGCAAATTCGATGACTGTATTTGGCACTCGGCTACCCTCCCGCTCTGGTTAGCCCCCACCTGGCTTGGGCCGGAGTTAGGTGCTCAAAATCTAAAGGCGACGGCCAGGCTCACCGGACGTTGACCCGTGCGGCGGTTCATTCTCCAAAGGGTGTCCGCATCCGACAATTAATCGGCCGTCGTGCCGCCCTATTGGGATCAGGAGTACCGGTCCTCGGCCCGCCGCGGGGCTTCGGCCTCATGCCTAAGTGCACTGTCCGCGTCTACCCAGGCTGACCAAGGTGTCCACATCGCGATCAGCATCGCTGTCACATGCCACCAGCCCATCCAAGTTCACCATCCAAGTTCACATGAGGGAGTTCGGGTCCCAACGGGTTGCCTGGCAGGTCCTGCTTCAGGGCAACGCCAGCGTGGTCAACGCAGTCCCGGCGTGAGGATGGCGGGTGGGACGCTTTGCGCTTTGTATCCCTGCGGGAATCTTCGGAACCTGAGCATTGCCGCCGTGTCCAGATCGTCGTTGGCAAGTTGCCGGGACTGCCGGGCAACCGTACCTGGTCTTCCGGTCCCTGGCGTTCCAACCAGGGCATGGGGCAGCACGAGCGAAAGGGCGGCAACGGAGCCTCACGCAAGGGGGCCTGCCCGACGGTCGTTGCGGTGCGGACATGGGCCCGCGGAGCGATGGGAAGAGATTCGTGAGCCGGCAGGATGTGGAAGTGAAGGGAGTTCGTTTACGAACCGAGGAAGCTGGAACCGGGGTGTTTGTTCACATCACGGGACTTGGGGATTGATCCGGTGGATGATCGGCTGCTCCACCATTGCATTCACACCGGCGCCGGTGTGGCAGGTCCTGCTCCTGAGGAGCCATGCGTTGGCCGGCGTGATCCTTGGGCGAAGCCGGCGGCCATTGTCGGGCCGTTGCCTATCCCCTCTCGGCGTGAGGACCATAGGCGCGGCAGCCACATCCTTGGCCCCATCCGCAACTACCGGAACTGAGGGGTGACCGTTGTGCTTCAGCCGCCGGGGGTGACGGAGGGGCGTCATCGGGCGTTACCGGTAGTCATCCGGTGGTCATCGACTCCCGCTACTCCGGCTCCTGCTCATCCCGCATCTGCTCCGGCAGTACGAAGAACTGGCCGGGACATCCGCAGTGCGCCAACCCCTGGTTCACCGCCCGGTAGAAGCTCGACCAAACATCCAGCGGGTAGTCCGGATCCTACAGGAGGACCATGGCCAGCGTCCGCATCGCGTGCAAGCACTCCATATCCGCGCCTCCTGGCGCGGGCCTTGGATTTCCCCCGGGAGCGCCCACCCACGCCAGGAACGCGGGGGCGCCAGGCTGTCTCAAAATCGAGTAACCGCGCCGGGCGATGACGCCGGCTACGTTGACCCCGAAGGCGATCATCAGGTCGGGGATCAGGATTCCTTCCCGCTGGCCGTGGTGCCAACCCAGGGGAACCTCGGCCACAACCGGGGTGTCCTCATGGAACTCCAGCGTTGCCAACCCTATGGGATTAGCGGTGCTGTTCTCCGATCTTCCGGCAAGCGGGTTGCCGGGCTGGTTTCACCATCCCTGTCCGGAATGGCCAGAGCCGGCCCGTCACGGAGCATCGGCCCCCTGCCTGGGGGCAGTAAGTTCTTCAGGGTGATTACTGGGTTAAAATTCTTGGCACCGTACATCTCCAAACGGGCATCCAAATCCGCTGCCAGTCGAATTTCGCGGTCACGGTGTCGCACAGGCGGAATGTCCTGCTGCCAAGAAACCGCGCATGCACCAGGGTGCCCCCGGCGTTAAACCAGAGGCCTTGGCCAACCAACCGCCGCTTCACACCCATCCGGCGTTGGGCCGGAGGCTTGATAGGGAATGACCAGGTTTCCCAAGTTGATCGCCGCGGTCAGCTCGCGGTGATCCCAGCTTCCACGGCTGGCGCGGATCCACGTTCCTTCCAGATCCAATTCCGCGTTCACGTCCTCCCAGAAGTGGCAGAGGTTTACGCTTGGGAACGCTGCCGGGATGACCCTGGCGTGAAGCCAAAGGCCCCTGTTCAGGAACCTCCTCCTCCTGACTTCGCCCAATGGGCGTCGGCCTGAAGGCATGACGGAATTACTCGGGTTGATTGCCGCGTTTAGAGACCGGTTATTCCTGCTTCCCCGCGCGTAGCCCTCCACCTCCGTTCCAGTGTGAGTGCTCCGTTCACATTCCCGGAGGGGCGGCCCTGACAGGGGTAGGTATAGGGTGAAACTGGCCTGAGAACTTGGAAAGCGCACGGGATTCTGGCATCTTGGTGACAGTGAAGAAACCGGATGCCGGAGGTCTCCCATGCGCCTTCCACGGGAATGCTACCAGATGCAACAGACGATTGAAACGCATCTACCTAACCTCTCTCAGGCTCAATTGGCCGGGCTGGTCCTGTGGGTCTGCGGGGCTATCCTGGCGGGCAGCGCCTGCCAGAACGCCGTGGCCGCCGCCCTCTCCACCAAGGGAAACTGGTACAACCTGCGCCAGCGCCTGCGGGAATGGCTCTACGACGGTGGCGACCGGGCGAGCCCCTGCCAGACCGAACTGGACGTGAGTCTCTGTTTTGCGCCCCTGCTTCGCTGGGTCCTTTCCTGGTGGCATTCCGACCGGCTGGCCCTGGCGGTGGACCCCACGTTGAAGGGGAACGACACCACCGCCATCGTCATCAGCGTGGTCTACCGGGGCTGCGCCATTCCCGTGGCCTGGCGCATCCACCACGCCACCCAGCGCGGGTCCTGGATGGACCCGATAGTGGAACTGCTGCGGGAACTGGCTCCGGCGGTCCCTGAGGAAATGACCGTGATCGTGCTGTGCGACCGGGGCCTGGCCAGTCCGAAATTGTGGCAACAGATACGCGTTCAGGGCTGGCATCCCTACATGAGGTATGCGAAAAACGTCACCTTCTGCGCCGACGGCGGCCGCAGGCTTCCCGCCCGCGCCTTCGTTCCCCGTCCCGATACCGCTTGGATCGGCAGCGGCACCGCCTTCAGCACCCCCGCCGCAAAACGCCGCTGCACCCTGCTGGCGGTCTGGTACGTTGAGCAGGAGGAGCCTTGGATCATCCTGACCGACCTGCCGCCGGACCAGGTTGGAGTGAGTTGGTACGCGCTGCGCTTCTGGATCGAGTTGGGCTTCAAGGCCATCAAGAGCCTGGGATGGAAGTGGGACAAGACCAGGAGAACCGACCCGGCGCGCATCTCCCGGCACTGGCTGGTGCTGTCGGTGGCGACGCTGCTGGCCCTGGCCTATGGCACCAGAGTGGAAGACGCCAACGAGCGGAGGATTGCGCCGGGCAGCCTGCGGGCGCCCCCCAAAGCCTGTCCCGTACTGGATACGGGGGCGCTGCCGTCCCAGCACCGCTGCCCGTGGCACAGGCCAAGACGGATCGTCAGCGTAATCCGATACGGCATCGACTGGCTGCGGCGGTTGCTGCTCCGGGGCCGCCTCTGGAGCCGGGTCTGGCTGCTGCCCGAACCCTGGCCGGAACCCAAACTCAACCTGGAGGTCACCCGCCATGCCCACGCCTGAAAACCCCATACCTACCCCTGTCAGGAGGGGCGGCCCGTCTTTCACGACGCCGGGTTCCCCTTGCCATGAATCCCACGGCGTTTGCCGAGCAACGGCGTCCTGACCCCGCCCATCCCGGCCAAGGCCTGCCGGCATGATCAGGTTCCGCAGGTTGATGGCCGCGTTCAGGTTCCGGTCATGGGTCGTGCCGCATGTGTCGCAAGTCCAGGTTCGTTCCCGCTTCAGCTTCCGGTTCACAGTGCCGCATACGTTGCAGGTCTTGCTGCTGGGGAACCACATGGGCGCGAGGACCACCTGGGTATGGCGCCACTGCCCCTTGTAGATCAGCTGCCGCTTGATGTCGCCCATTCCGGCGTCGGCCTGAGCCCTGGGGGTATTCCCCCGCATCAATCCGGCCACGTTCAGGTCCTCGATGACCAGGTCACTGAATTTCCTGGTTACCGTGCTGGTCATCTGGTGCTGCGCGTCGTGTCTCAGTCCCCGGATGCGCCGCTGGCACTTGTCGATCTTGCGCTGGGCTTCCCACCAGCCCCGGGATCCCTTCTGCCGCCGGGCCTGGGCCCGCTGCCATCTCCGGAGTTTCTTCTCCATTTGGTAGCTGGCTTTGGGGTTCTCGTAGACCTGTCCATCGGAGTCGGTGCCCAGGGGGTTGATCCCGGTGTCGATGCCGCCGGGTCTGGGGTCCCGCTCCGGTTTGGGCTCAGGTGGTTTCCAGAGCTTCAGGCAGATGTACCACCGGCCGTTTTCCCGCCTGATGTTGGCCTCGTAGCAGATTCCCTTGGGCAGGGTGCAACTCAGCTTGACGCTGCCCAGGCAGGGGAGTTTCACCCTGCGCTTGCCGTCGTAGCGGATCTCCTTCACGCTGCCGGCGGCCAGGAATGAGCCGGTGCCGGTGAATGAAGGGCGTTTGACCTTCGGGACCCGGGCCCGCAACTTGGGGTTCCTCCAATTGTCCACGGCCTGGCCGAAGTCCCTGAAGGCGCCGGTGGCCACAACGGCTGCGACCTGGGTGACGAAGGGGTGGTCCTCCCTCTTGCAGGCGTTGAAGGCCTTGCTGATGTCCTGCCAGCTGGGCCAGAGGAGCCGGTTGCGGCGGCAGAAACGGTGGGTCCGGACGGCCAGGTTGTAGCAGAACCGGTGGACGTCGATGGCATCCCGGCAGTAGTTTTCCTGCCGGACGGTCAGGTGGACGGGGACCTTTGCCCCGGCGTTGATCCAGCCGTCGGGACAGGAATTCTTGTGCCGGTATTTGGGAGCAGTGGCCATGGCGCTTGCACCTCAACGTGAGAGTCGGGGGCTCTCGCCGTCGGCCCAAGGGCGGCGACGGACCCCCAAACGGGGGCGCCGCCCGACGGGCGTTGAGGGTACGGGCATGGGTCAGGGGAACGGGTTACAGAATTGCGCAACCCAGTAAATGACGAAGGATGAAGGGGGAATCTGTGAACGGGGGGCTCAGAAGCGATGGAGCACCAATGCAACTATGGTGTTCGGCAGTCGGCCACCCGCCCGCTTCCGGCTGGGGTCAGTTACTCCAAGTCAAAGTGCGGCGGCGAGGACCACCGGACGTTGACACGTGCGGCCGACGATTACTCGGCCCTGTTGGGATTGGCAGTGCCCGTATCCAGCCCGTCGCGGGCTTCGGGGTTATGCCTGGGTGCACTATCGGGTCTTTCAGGTTGACCCCAGCGTCCACATCGCGATCAGCACCGCCGTCATACGGCGCCCGCGCCCCTCCGAGTTCCCAACGAGGGAGTTCATCTCCCAAGGTGTCTTCGGCAGGTCCTGCTTCAGGGCAACGCCAGCGTGGTCAACGCGGTCCCGGAGAGGGGTTAACGTGAGGGACGCTTTGCGCGCTGTATACCTGACGGAAGCGACGGAACCCGAGCATTGCCGCCGGGTTCAGATCGTCGTTGGCAAGTTGCCGGGACTGCCGGACCGTACCTGGGCTTTTGGGCCTTGGCGTTCCTCTTGAGGCATGGGCCAGCCACCGGGAAGGCGGCGACGGGGCCCCCAACGCAGGACGCCGCCCGACGGTCGTTCCAGTCGGTACATGGGTCCGCGAAACGATGGGACGAGATTCCTGGGCCGGCAGGGTGTGGCAATGAAGGGAGTTCGTTTACAAACCGAGGGAGTTGGCACCGGGATGTTGGTTTACATCGGCGGTAACACATCACGGGACTTGGGGATTGAGGCGATGGATAACCGGCTGCTCCACCATTGCATTCACACCGACCCCGATGGGGCAGGTCCTGCTCCTGGGGAGCCTCGTCGGCCGGCGTGATCCTCGGGCGAAGCCAGCGGCCATAGACGAGCCGTTGCCTATCCGCTCTCGGCGTGAGGAACCATAGGCGCGGCAGCCATATCTTGGCCCCATCCGCAACTGCCGGGACTGACGGGTGACCGTTGTGCTTCCGCCGCCAAGGGTCACCGAGGGGGCGGCAGCGGGGCGGCACCAGGTTGTCATCGCCCCCCGCTACTCCGGATCCTGCTCATCCCGCACATGCTCCGGCAGGACGAAGAACTGGCCGGGACATCCGCAGAGCGCCAGCCCCTCGTTCACCGCCCGGTAGAAGCTCGACCAAACGTCCAGCGGGTAGTCCGGATCCTCCTGGAGGACCATGGCCAGCGCCCTCATCGCGTGCAAGCACTCCATATCCGCGCCTCCTGGCGCGGGCCTTGGATTTCCCCCGGGAGCGCCCACCCACGCCAGGAACGCGGGGGCGCCAGGCTTTCTCAACCAGGTTTGTAATGCCGCCCGGATCACCGGTTGCTCCGGGCCTCGAGGGGGGCTGGCCAAAGGGGGGTCTTCCGAGCACGACTTCCGAGCCAGCGGCTTTGGGCAAGCTCGCGGATGCGATGGCTAACGCGTGTATACATTAAGCAAACACACAGTCAGCGTTGCCAACCGCAACGGGTCAGCGTTGCTGTTCTCCGATCATTCGGGCCAGTTTCACCATCCCTGTCTGGGAATGGCCAGAGCCAGCCCGTCACGGAGCATCGGCCCCCTGCCTGGGGGCAGCATGGGTTCTTATTAAAAATTGATGACCGCGTTCACATTCCGGTCATGTTGGGTACTGGACTTGCCGCACGTCGCCCTCGGTTCCATCTTCAGCTTCGCGCTTTGAGCGTTGAAGATTGCCATTCAGGGGATGACAACAGCGGAAGTGGCACCCTGACCTCACGCCAATGGCCAGAGCCGGCCCGTCACGGAGCATCGGCCCCCTGCCTGGGGGCAGTAAGTTCTTCAAGGTGATTACTGGGTTCAAATTCTTGGCACCGTGCATCGGCAACCGAGCATCCAAATCCGTTACCGGTCGAATTTCGCGGTACCGGTGTCGCAGATGTGCAGTGTCATGCAGCCAGAGAACCGCGCTGGCGCCACGATGACTCCGGCGTTAAACCAGAGGCCTTGGTCAACCAGCCGCCGCTTCACACCCCTCCGGCGTTGGGCCGGAGGATTGATCAGGATGATCCCGGCGTTCGGGCTCCGGTCATCTGTCGTACCGGAGTTCCCTGCAGGTCCGCTCAGGGGACAGTGTGCCGTTCCCGTTCCGGCATCCCGGGCCGGTCCTGCTACTGGGGAACGATGCCCGAGCCAAGATGGCTCCAGCGCGAAGCCGGCACCCCTGTTGACCCTACCTCCTGACCCGGCCCATCCCGGCTTCGGCCTGCGGGCATGATCAGGTTCCTCAGCAGGTTCCTCAGGTTGATCGCTGCGGTCAGCTTTCAGTGATCCTTGCTTCCACGCCCGGGACTCCGGCCTTGGTGCCTGCTCCAGGGTCGCGTTCACGCTCCCCGCGGCAGGGGCGGGACTTTTTGTGGCGGAACAATACCGCAATCACCTTGGCGCGAAGCCGGCGCCCCTGTTGACCCATTGCCTCCTGACCCGGCCCATCCCGGCTTCGGCCTGAGGGCATGATCAGGTTCCTCAGGTTGATGGCAGCGCGCAGGTTCCGGTCATGGGTGGTACCGCAGTTCGGGCAGTTCCACATGCGTTCCCGCTTCAGTTTCGGGTTCACGGTGCCGCAGGCGCTGCAGGTCCGGCCGCTGGGAAACCACATGGGCGAGTCACCTGGGTGTGGCGCCACTGGCCCTTAGCGTCCTCATCGCCTGCAGTCTCTCCATATCTGCGCCTCCTGGCGCGGGTCTTGGATTTCCCCGGGAGCGCCCACCCACGCCAGGAACGCGGGGGCGCCAGGCTATCTCAACATGGGGTAACCGCGCCGGGCGATGACGCCGGTCACGTTGATCTCGAAGGCAACCATCAGGTCGGGGATCAGGATTCCTTTCCGCCAAAGGCGGGTTACAGGGCAGGTTTCACCATCCCTGTCCGGAATGGCCAGAGCCGGCCGGTCACGGAGCATCGGCCCCCTGCCTGGGGGCAGCAAGTTCTTCAGGGTGATTACTGGGTTCAAATTCCTGGCACCGTGCATCGGCAAACCAGCATCCAAATCCGCTACCGGTCGAATTTCGCGGTGCCGGTGTAGCAGATGTCCAGTGTCATGCAGCCAGAGAACCGCGCTGGCGCCACGATGACTCCGGCGTTAAACCGGAGGCCTTGGTCAACCAGCCGCCGCTTCACACCCATCCGGCGGTGGGCCGGAGGCTTGATGGGGAATGACCAGGTTTCCCAAGTTGATCGCCGCGGTCAGCTTTCGGCGTTCCCAGCTTCCACGGCTGGCGCGGATCCACGTTCCTTCCAGATCCAATTCCGCGTTCACGCCCTTCCAGAAGTGGCAGAGGTTTACCGCTACTGGGACGACCCTGGCGTGAAGCCGAAGGCCCCTGTGGGGCAGCCTCATCCTGGCCTTGCCCATTCTGGCGTCACCTTGGGGACACGAACGGGCTGATTGCCGTGGTCGGCTTCCGGTGATCCCCGCTTCCACGCCTGGGGCCTGCGGTCGTCGCTTATCCGAGTCCATTCCAGGTTCACGTCCATGGCTCCGGAGATGTGGCCGGTCTTTCCGCTTGGGAACGCTGCCGGGATGACCCTGGCGTGAAGCCAAAGGCCCCTGTTCAGGAACCTCCTCCTGACCTTGCCCATTCTGGCGTCGTCTTGGGGGCTTTGATCGGGTTGATTGCCGTTTTTTGGGCACGGTGATCCCAGCTTCCCCGCGCGGAGCCCTCCACCTCCGTCCCGCCGTCAGTGCCGCGTCCACGGCCCCGCAGCCGCGGCACATCTTTCACGATGCCGGGTCCCCTTGGCATGAAGCCGACGGCCTCGCCCATTGCGGCCCCATACCTGGGAGCATGATCAGCTTCCTCAGATTGATTGCCGCGTTCCGGTTCCGGTGATCCCTGCTTCCCCGCGCGGGGCCCTCCACCTCCGTTCCGACGTCAGTCCTGCGTCCACGGCCCCGCAGCGGCGGCACGTCTTTCACGATACCGGAGTCACCTTGGCATGAAGCCGACGGCCTTTGTTGAACCACCGCGTCCCGGCCTTGCCCATTCCGGAGTAGCCTTGGGGGCATGAACAGGTTTCTCAGGTTGACCGGCATGATCAGCTTCCGGTGATCCCCGCTACCAAGCCTGGGGCGCATCCCGCTCCATTCCCGGGCTCACGGTCCCGCGGGCGTTGCAGGTCACCCTGCTGGAGGACCACTGCCTCCTGACCCTGTCCATTCCGGCGTCGGCCTGAAGGCATTATTAGATTTCGAAGATTGATCGCCGCGTTCAGGTTCCGGTCATGCCGGGTCCCGCAGTTGGGGCAGTTCCACATGGGTTCCCGCTTCAGGTTCGGGTTCACCGTCCCGCAGGCGCTGCAGGTCTTGCTGCTGGGGAACCACATGGGCGCCAGGATCACCTGGGTGTGCCGCCACTGCCCCTTGTAGATCAGCTGCCGCTTGATGTCGCCCATCCCGGCGTCGGCCTGGGCCTTCGGGATACTGCCCCGCATCATTCCCGCCACGTTCAGGTCCTCGATGACCAGCTCGCTGTACTTCCTGGTAACCGTGCTGGTCATCTGGTGCTGCGCGTCGTGTCTCAGGCCCCGGATGCGCCGGTGGCACTGGTCAATTTTCCGCTGGGCTTCCCACCAGCCCTGGGAACCCTTCTGTCTCCGGGACTGGGCCCGCTGCCATCTTCGCAGCTTCCGCTCCACTTGGTAGGAGGCTTTGGGGTTCTCGTAGATCTGACCGTCGGAGTCGGTGCCCAGGGGGTTGATGCCGGTGTCGATGCCGCCGGGTCTGGGGGCCCGTTCCGGTTTGGGCTCCGGCGGTCGCCAGAGCTTCAGGCAGATGTACCACCGGCCGTTCTCCCTCCTGATGCTGGCCTCGTAGCAGATCCCCCTGGGCAGGGTGCAAGCCAGCTTGACGCTGCCCAGGCAGGGGAGTTTGACCCTCCGCTTTCCATCGTAGCGGACCTCCTTCATGCTGCCGGCCGCCAGGAAGGAGCCGGTGCCGGTGAAGGAAGGGCGTTTGACCTTCGGGACCCGGGCCCGCAATCCAGGGTTCCGCCAGTTGTCCATGGCCTGTCCGAAGTCCCGGAAGGCGCCGGTGGCAACCACCGCCGCTACCTCGGTCACGAAGGGGTAGTCCTCCCGCTTGCAGGCGTTGAAGGCCTTGCTGATGTCCATCCAGCTGGGCCAGAGGAGCCGGTTGCGGCGGCAGAAACGGTGGGTATGGACGGCCAGGTTGTAGCAGAACCGGTGGATGTCGATGGCCTGGCGGCAGTATGTTTCCTGCCGGACGGTCAGGCGAATGGGAACCTTGGCGCCGGCGTGGAGCCAGCCCTCGGGGCATGAGTTCTTGCGCCTGGACTTGCGCGCGGTGGTCTTTGGGATGTTGGCCATGGTGTTCGCACCTCAACTTTGAGAGTCGGGGACTCTCGCCGTTGGCCAGAGGGCGGCGACGGAGCCCCACAACGGGGGCGCCGCCCGACGGTCGTTGAGGTGCGGACATGGGTCCGCGGAGCGGAGGGATGTGGCAATGTGGAGAATTCGTCTACAGGCCGAGGGTTGTTGGCGGCAGATGTCTGGGCCGCGTCCCAGGCCCCGGATAGTAACGGGATGGAATACAGCTGCGGTGCCGCTGCCCGCCATCCGACAGGGCCGGAGGTGAGCGCGGGCCGGTCATTGTTGGTTTTCGGGGGCGTTACCCAACGGGGGATTGGGAAACCCCCTGAGGCCGCCTTATTCGTCATTGATGTAAGGGAATCGGCCCCGCAGGTGTGGCCAGCGTTTCAGGCCACGAAGGTTTACCGGCACGATGAGGAGCAACTCCACGGTTAACTGCCCAGCCAACCGGAGATGCCGGTCGCTTGCCGAGACATCATGCAGCAGGGGAATGCGGAAATTTGCGGCGTTCGTCTCCGGACTGGGCGAGTTGGCTCCGAAGTGTCGGTTTAAGTCATGGCCCGCGGGAATTCAGGGACGGGGCCAAAGGCGTCCACCGCCGCTGCCCCCCATACATTGGCGCCGCAGGTGAGCCGCGCTCCGGTCATTGTTCGCTCCGGGAGCGTCAGGCAGCCGGGGATGGGGAAATCCCCTGAGGCCGCCTTATTAATGCAAGGGCGTTGGCGCCGCAGGTGTGGCCGGCGGTTATTGATGCCTTGGGATGTGCAACTCCGGGGCTTCCGGGTGGTTACCGTGATCTGGTAAGGGTGAGTATTGCCACCGCGGAGCGTTCGCTTTGGCTGGTTTGAAGAAAGTGGGTGATGGCGGCTTCGGCTGTGTCCAGCCAACTGGTTGCTGCCTGAATGGTAAAGGTTGCTAGTGGGTTGTAGTCGGCGCTGTGGCGTTCGTCTCGGAGTTTGCAAAAGAGGTCGGCGAAGTTCAGGGTGTCGGCCGAGACTCTGGGCTGGTTCCGTTTCACTTCCGGTTCCAGTTGGGATTTGGCATGGCCGTGGTTGAGGCCACGGTATATTTGGGTCCATGCGCCGGCTGTCAGTTGGTCATGGACGGGGCCGATGAGCGCATCAGTGTTGCTGGCGGTGAGGGCGAGAAAGGCTGCATAGTAGGCGGTGCTGATGGCCCGTCGTATTGCCGCCTGAGTGGGTTGGGTGGCAGCCGGCTGAGGGATGAGGTTTGCCCGGCCGGCAGCTATGAGGTCCGTCCAGCTGATCGGCGCTGGGGGTTGGAAAGCTGGCTGGACGCTGGTGGTCATGCTGGTATCTCGCTCCTGTTGGCGTAGACGATGGTTGGATGGTCGAAGCCCCGTTCCCTGCAGACCGAGTTCATGTGCATGGAGAATTTGATGAGGGTATGTGGGTCCAGTTAGGGGTGCCCGTCCTCGAGGATCACGGTGGCCCTCAGGTAGTCTTCGCCGTCGGCGCCTGGCAGGAATTCCCCGGTCACCTCGGCGATGACGAAATCATTGGAAAGGTATTGGACCAGCTCGGCATGGACGAGGTCGGAGACATGGGCCAGGGTTGCTGCGGGGTCGGTCATGGTTCACCTCTGTGCCAGGTTGCGTGCGGGAATGTTATTGCTACCGTTGCCAGGGGTCAAGCGGCGGCGTCCGATGCGCTGGAAGGGGATTCTAACAATATGGGCCGGTGAGTCTGGGGACGGGCGAGGTGGAAGTGACGGGCCAGGTCCTGCTCCTGGGGAACCATGCGTTGGCCGGCGTGATCCTCGGGCGAAGCCAGCGGCCATAGACGAGCCGTTGCCTATCCGCTCCCGGCGTGACGACCATAGGCGCGGCAGCCCAATCC
Source organism: Dehalococcoidia bacterium (assembly GCA_965262735.1). Classification (GTDB taxonomy): domain Bacteria; phylum Chloroflexota; class Dehalococcoidia; order Lucifugimonadales; family UBA3495; genus CATOSK01. The sequence goes on from CBDHFS010000002.1 coordinate 3,217,507, forward strand.
CTGGCCCCATCCGCAACTGCCGGAACTGACGGGTGACCGTGGTGCTTCAGCCGCCCAGGGTCACCGAGGGGGCGGCACCGGGGCGGCGCCAGGTAGTCATCGACTCCCGCTACTCCGGCTCCCGCTCATCCCGCATCTGCTCCGGCAGCACCAAGAACTGGCCGGGACATCCGCAGTGCGCCAACCCCTGGTTCACCGCCCGGTAGAAGCTCGACCAAACGTCCATCGGGTACTCCGGGTCCTCCAGTAGGACCATAGCCAGCGTCCGCATCGCGTGCAAGCACTCCATATCCGCGCCTCCTGGCGCGGGCCTTGGATTTCCCCCGGGAGCGCCCACCCACGCTAGGAACGCGGGGGCGCCAGTCTGTCTCAACCAGGTTTGTAATGCCGCCCGAAGCAACTGGTGCTCCGGGCCTCGAGGGGGGCTGGCCAAAGAGGGGGCTTCCGAGCACGACTTCGGAGCTGGCGGCCTTGGGTAACCTCGCGGAGACGATGGCTGATACTACAGACGCAGATATTTGTTAAAGAGTTTCAGGCGGCATTTACAATGACGGCGCAGTGCTTGGGTTTGGTGGAGCTGCCTCGACAGGAACCACTTCAACACCGGGCCACTCGAGCAGATTCGCTGGTTTGTTCAACTCCTGTCCGCAGGGGACTTCCGTGTGGAGGAGGTCGTGGCCGCCTAGCCTGCCAGGCAAGAGCTTCAGAGACTACTGAGCCGCCTGATCTCCTCCTCCAGCTCTTTGATGCGTGCCTCCGCCCTGGTCCGGGCCTCGTGTTCCCTGTCGCGATTAGCCTCCGCCCACTCGGCGCGTTCCAGCATATCGAAGTAGTCCTCAGAGTCCGGAGGATCGGGGAGCCTGAAGCGTCCGGTCCCACCCTCGTCCATTCTTTCGGGACAGTCGGCCGCTGTGATGTCGCACGCCCCGCATTCCTCAGGGCTCGGAATGCGCGCGGGCGGTTCTCCCCCAGCCAGGCGTCTCGCCAACTCCGTCATGTTCTCGATGAACTCACGGTCTACCGAAGCCGCCGGAATGTCCACCGATTCTCTCCCATAGGCCAGCCGTCCACTGAGCGCCATGCCTCGGAACCGCTCCACAGCCATGGACAGGGCGTATATGTGTATCATGACCTGGAGCGCATGGGAGCGGGTTGGTTCACCCTCGGGGAAGTCAATTACTATACAGTCGCCACCCTTCGTGGCAATCACGTCAGGTCTGCCGGACAGCTCGGCTCCGCCGACGCTGAGGACATAGCCGTTCGGTCCCCCGTTGGACACCGTGTAGCCCTGACCCTCGTAGAGTTCGATGCAGCGATTGAGCCGTTGGGTGTAATCGATTGACCACTCAAGGTCGGAAAGATTGGGCACTGGACCCTGTTCCCAATCTTCATGGCGAACCCTGAACCAAGACGCCCACTCGCATTTGGCCTCGGCGGCCAGCAGCCTGGCGAGCCAGCCCGGCGAGATGCGGGGGCCGTTTGCGCGGACCCGGGTCATGGAGACCTCCACAGTACAGATTTTCTCGGTAACTCTTCGGTAACTCTAAAAAACCATGTCGGTGCCTTACTGCACAACCAGCAAATTGACTCAATTCTACCTTCTCTTAATCTGAGCCTGTAGTCCTAACACGCGTCTTCATTCACTAAACACACAATCAGCGTTGCCAATCCCATGAGATTGACGTTGCTGTTCTCCGGTCTTCCGCCGAAGCGGGTTGCCGGGCTGGTTTCACCATCCCTGTACGGAATGGCCAGAGCCGGCCCGTCACGGAGCATCGGCCCCCTGCCTGGGGGCAGCATGGGGTTCTTTACAATCATCAAACATTGATGACCGCGTTCCCATTCCGGTCATGTTGGACACGGCACTTGCCGCACGTCGCCCTCGGTTCCGTCTTCAACATCGGATTGTCGAAGTTGAAGGCTTGTCCAATCCTGCCATCCGGGGAGGACAACCGCGGCGTGGCACCCCGACCTCACGCCGAGGGACCTTGTGAAACAACTGCTGCTTCGCGGCCCCTGCCTCGGAGCATGATAGGGTGCCCCAGGCGGAACGCCGGTTTCAGGGTCCGGTGATCCCCGCTTCCACACCTGGGGCCTGCGGTCGTCGCTTATCCAAGTCCATTCCAGGTTCGCGTTGACGGTCCCGGAGATGTGTCCGGTGTTTCTGCTTGGGAACGCTGCCGGGACCACCCTGGCGTGAAGCCAAAGGCCCCTGTTCAGGAACCTCCCCCTGACCTTGCCCATTCTGGCGTCGTCTTGGGGGCTTGATCGGGTTGATTGCCGCATTTTGAGCCCGGTCATCCCTGCTTCCCCGCGCGGGGCCCTCCGCCTTGGTCCCAGCGTCAGTGCCGCGTCCACGGTCCCGGAGGGGCGGCCCGTCTTTCACGATGCCGGGGGGCCTTGGCGTGAAGCTCGCGGCGTTTGTTGAACAACGGCGTCCTGGGCTCGCCCATTCCGGCCACGGCCTGGAGGCATGATTAGGTTCCTCAGGTTGATCGCCGCGTTCAGGTTCCGGTCATGGGTCGTGCCACAGTGGTCGCAAGTCCAGGTTCGTTCCCGCTTCAGCTTCGCGTTCACGGTGCCGCATACGTTGCAGGTCTTGCTGCTGGGGAACCACACGGAGGCCAGGATCACCTCGGTGTGCCGCCACAGGCCCTTGTAGATCAGCTGCCGCTTGATGTCGCCCATCCCGGCGTCGGCCTGGGCCCTCGGGGTGTTCCCCCGCATCAGTCCCGCTACGTTCAGGTCCTCAATTGCCAGGTCGCTGAACTTCCTGGTCACCGTGCTGGTCATCTGGTGCTGGGCGTCGTGTCTCAGGCCCCGGATGCGCCGGTGGCACTTGTCGATTTTCCGCTGGGCTTCCCACCAGCCCCGGGATCCCTTCTGCCGCCGGGCCTGGGCCCGCTGCCACCTTCGCAGGTTTTTCTGCACTTCGTAGGATGCTTTGGGATTCCGGTAGGTCTGACCGTCGGAGTCGGTGCCCAGGGGGTTGATGCCGGTGTCGATGCCGCCGGGCTTGGGGGAGCGCTCTGGCCTCGGCTGCGGAGCCTTCCAGAGCTTCAGACAGATGTACCATCTTCCGTTCTCCCTCCGGATGCTCGCCTCGTAGCAGATGCCTTTGGGCAGGGTGCAGCCCAGCTTGACGCTGCCCAGGCAGGGGAGTTTGACCCTGCGCTTTCCATCGTAGCGGATTTCCTTGACGCTGCCGGCGGCCAGGAAGGAGCCGGCGCCGGTGAATGAAGGGCGTTTGACCTTCGGGACCCGGGCCCGCAATTTAGGGTTCCTCCAATTGTCCACGGCCTGGCCGAAGTCCCGGAAGGCGCCGGTGGCAACAACGGCCGCTACCCGGGTGACGAAGGGGTGGTCCTCCCGCTTGCAGGCGTTGAAGGCCTTGCTGATGTCCATCCAGCTGGGCCAGGGCAGCCGGTTGCGGCAGAACCGGTGGGTCCGGACGGCCAGGTTGTAGCAGAACCGGTGGATGTCGATGGCCCGGCGGCAGTACTGTTCCTGCCGGACGGTCAATCGGATGGGAACCTTTGCGCCGGCGTGGAGCCAGCCCTCGGGGCAGGAATTCTTGGTCCGGGATTTGGGAGTGGTAGTTTTCTGGACAACGGCCATGGTGTCTGCACCTCAACGTGAGAGTCGGGGACTCTCGCCGTCGGCCCAAGGGCGGCGACGGACCCCCACAACGGGGGCGCCACCCGACGGTCGTTGAGGTCCGGACATCAGACCGCCGAGCGGGTTGCGGAATTTACGCAGCCCAGTGAAGGACGAAGAGTGAAAAGGTCACTTGTGCACCGGGGTCCGGAAGCGCTGGACCGCTGGCCGCCAATGCAACGATGGTGTTCAGCAGTCGGCCACCCACCTGCTCTGGGCTGGGGTTCAGTGACTCAAAGTCAAAAGGCGGCGGCGAGGCCTACCGGCCGTTGACCCGGGCGGCGGTTCATTCTCCAAAGGGTGTCCGCATCCGCCCATTACTCGGCCGCCGCCCTGCCTGGGTTGGCAGTACCGGTCTGCGGCCCGCCGCTGGGCCCGGTGTTATGCCCTTGGGCACTGTCAGGTCTCTGCGGTTGACCGCTGTTTCCACATCGCGATCAACATCGCTGTCACATGCCAACCAAGCCCATCCAAGTTCACATGAGGGAGTTGGGGTCCCAACGGGTTGCCTGGCAGGTCCTGCTTCAGGGCAACGCCAGCGTGGTCAACCCGGTCCCGGCGTGAGGATGGCGGGTGGGACGCTTCGCGCTTTGTATTCCTGACGGAAGCGACGGAACCCGAGCATTGCCGCCGTGTTCAGATCGTCGTTGGCAAGTTGCCGGGACTGCCGGGCAACCGTACCTGGTCTTTCGGTCCCTGGCGTTCCTCTTGGGCATGGGCCAGCCACCGGGAGGGCGGCGACGGAGCCCCACCCCGGGGCGCCGCCCGACGGCTGTTGAGGTACGGACATGGGTCCGAGGAGCGGGGGTCAAGGAGCCGGCAGGATGTGGCAATGTGGGGAGTTCGTTTACGAACCGAGGAAGTTGGAACCGGGGTGCTGGTTTACATCCCGGAACTTGGGGATTGAGGCGATGGATGATCGGCTGCTCCACCATTGCATTCACACCGACGCCGATGTGGCAGGTCCTGCTCCTGGGGAGCCACGCGTGGGCCGGGGTGATTCCTGGGCGAAGCCAGCGGCCATTGTCAGGCCGTTCTCGGCGTGAGGACCACAGGCGCGGCACCGCATCCCTGGCCCCATCCCCAGCTACCGGAACTGACGGGTGACCGTTGTGCTTCAGCCGCTAAGGGTCACCGAGGGGACGGCAGCGGGGCGTCACACTGTCCTGCTATCCATGCAGCGCCCCGGGATGGGTGTCACCGGGTGGTCATCGACTCCCGCTACTCCGGCTCCCGCTCATCCCGCATATGCTCCGGCAGTACGAAGACCTGGCCGGGACATCCGCAGAGCGCCAACCCCTCGTTCACCGCCCGGTAGAAGCTCGACCAAACGTCAAGCCGGTAGTCCGGGTCCTCCAGGAGGACCATGGCCAGCGTCCTCATCGCGTGCAAGCACTCCATATCCGCGCCTCCTGGCGCGGGCCTTGGATTTTCCCCGGATTATCCCCGGGAGCGCCCACCCACGCCAGGAACGCGGGGGCGCCAGGCTTTCTCAACATAGAGGGTTATCGGTCCCGAAGTGGTGACCGCCGTCCGGGGCCTGGGGAGTCACATGCCGGGTGCATCGAAGCTTGTGCTGGTCTCGTTTCGGCGGAAGGCTTGGGTTGCCAAGCAGGAGAGATGTGGAAGGGCAAACTCCGTTTATCGAGCGGAGGCTGATGCCAAGTGATAGCCCTGTTCGCAATGGTCACGGGCATATCTCGCATTTCCAGTGATTGAAGCGGACGACGAACCCTTGGACGGCGTGTTGCTCTGCCGCATTGCGCAGGGTCCCTTTCCGGACAGGCTGGGCCTCTGGTCCCCGGGGAAACCATCCCGCCCCCGGTGAAGGCGACGAACAGGTCGCGGCAGGAGAGCCTGGTCCTGTCGCCGGGGAATGATGACCGCGTCAGGACTGCGTTAGGGGTACCCTTCCTGCCAATTACTCGGCCTGGGTCAGCGCCGACAGGAAACGAGGGGCGTTGGCGATTGTCGTGCCCCGGTGTTCCCCGATGGGCAACAGGTGTCTGCGGTCGCCGGTCACCAGGTAATCGGCGGCAGCCGCCACCGCGCACTCCAGCACCCGGTTGTCGGCGTGACCGCCCTCAATCACTTCCGTGAGACGTGGGGATTCGATGACTGTCGCGGCGCTTTCCAGAACTCCGATCGCTTGGGCCATCCGTCCCTCATCCCAACCAAACTTGCGCACCAGGACCCCGGCCACCTCTCCCAGGATGAAGCGGGACAGGTAGAACTCGAACCGTCCCCGGAGGGCAAGTTCCAGGACCGATCGCTCGTTACCGGGGAAGTTCAGGCCGGATACGATTACGTTGGTGGCCAGGACCACTTTCATGTTTGGGGTTGGCCGACCTCGGCTCGGTACTCCTCCACCAAGCCGGCCACGTCCTCGGGGCCAAGACCCTGCTCCCTGGCCTTCTCCTCTCCATACTGGAGCAGTTCCCGCCACTCGAACTCTTCGATGTAGCGGAGCACCGCTTCCCGCAGGAACTCGCTCCGAGACCGCCCCTGCTGTTTGATCACCTCGTCCACCCGGTCGGCCATCTCCGGTGACAAAGAAAAAGTGATGGTCTTGGTTGTTCTCGGCATAGCCATTCCTTTGTTATCCAGTCTTACTGGAATCCTGTCCGATTGGAGTACTCCTGTCAACCGGCCGCTGTCCCTGCCGGCCGGTGGGGGCTCGGATGAAGGTCTCACCTCGGTGTCTCCTATTCGGCGCTGGCGGTTTTGAGTAAGCTTTCGGAGGCGATGGCCAACCCGTGTCTACATTCACTTACCACAAAGCCGGCCCTGCCGTCCCTGTAGGGTTGGCGGTGCTGTTCTCCGATCTTCCGCAGTAGGCGGGTTTCCGGGCCGGTTTCACCATCCCTGTCCGGAATGGCCAGAGCCGGCCCGTCACGGAGCATCGGCCCCCTGCCTGGGGGCAGTAAGTTCTTCAAGGTGATTACTGGGTTCAAATTCTTGGCGCCGTGCATCGCCAACCGAGCATCCAAATCCGTTACCGGCCGAATTTCGCGGTACCGGTGTCGCAGATGTCCAGTGTCATGCTGCCAGGGAATCGCGCTTGCAACACGGTCCCCCCCGGCGTTAAGCCAGAGGCCTTGGTCAACCAGCCGCCGCTTTACACCCATCCGGCGTTGGGCCGGAGACTTGATTGGGATGATCCCGGCGTTGGGACTCCGGTCGTCTGTCGTACCGGAGTTCCCTGTACGTCCGTTCACGGGACAGTGTGCCGTTCCCGTTCCGGCATCCCATGCCGGTTCCGCTACTGGGGAATGATGGCCGAGCCAAGATGCCCCAGCGTGAAGCCGGCACCCCTGTTGACCCATTGCCTCCTGACCCGGCCCATCCCGGCTTCGGCCTGCGGGCATGATCAGGTTCCTCAGCAGGTTCCGCAGGTTGATGGCCGCGTTCAGGTTCCGGTGATCCCCGCTTCCACGCTTGGGGCCTGCGGTCGGCGCTTATCCGAGTCCATTCCATGTTCGCGTCCATGGCCCCGGAGATGTGGCCGGTCTTCCCGCTTGGGAACGCTGCCGGGATGACCCTGGCGTGAAGCCACAGGCCCCTGGGACAGCCTCCTCCTGACCTTGCCCATTGCGGCGTCAGCCTGGGGGCATGATAGGTTGCTCGGGTTGCTAGCCGCGTTCAGGTTCCGGTGATCCCCGCTTCCACGCGGGGCCTGCGGTCGTCGCTTATCCGAGTCCATTCCAGGTTCGCGTTGACGGCCCCGGAGATGTGGCAGGTGTTTCACATTACCGGGTTCCTCCTGGCGTGAAGCCACAGGCCCCTGTGGGACAACTTCCTCCTGAACTCGCCCATCACGGTGTCGGCCTGAAGGCATGACGGAATTACTCGGGTTGATTGCCGCATTTGGGGCCCGGTTATTCCAGCTTCCACGCGCGGGGCCCTCTACCACCGTCCCGCCGTCAGTGCCCCGTCCACATTCCCGCAGCGGCGGCACGTCTTTCACGATGCCGGGTCCGCCTTGGCATGAAGCTGACTACCATTGTTGAACCACCGCCTCCGGCGTCGCCTTGGGGGCATGATCAGCTTCCGGTGATCCCCGCTACCACGCCTGGGGTGCATCCCGCTCCATTCCCGGGCTCAAGGTCCCGCGGGCGTTGCAGGCCACCCTGCTGGGAGACCACTACCTCCTGGCCTCCGCCACTCCGGCCCCTGCCCGATGGCATGATCAGGTTCCTCAGGTTGATCGCCGCGTTCAGGTTCCGGTCATGCCGGGTCGCGCAGCTGGGGCAGGTCCAGGTGGGTTCCCGCTTCAGGTTCGGGTTCACCGTCCCGCAGGCGCTGCAGGTCTTGCTGCTGGGGAACCACATGGGCGCCAGGATCACCTCGGTGTGCCGCCACTGCCCCTTGTAGATCAGCTGCCGCTTGATGTCGCCCATCCCGGCGTCGGCCTGGGCCCTCGGGGTGTTCCCCCGCATCAGTCCCGCTACGTTCAGGTCCTCAATTGCCAGGTCGCTGAATTTCGTCGTGACCGTGCTGGTCATCTGGTGCTGCGCGTCGTGTCTCAGTCCCCGGATGCGCCGGTGGCACTTGTCGATTTTCCGCTGGGCTTCCCACCAGCCCCGGGATCCCTTCTGTCGCCGGGCCTGGGCCCGCTGCCATCTCTTCAGTTTCTTCTCCATTTGGTAGCTGGCCTTGGGGTTCTCGTAGACCTCTCCGTCGGAGTCGGTGCCCAGGGGGTTGATCCCGGTGTCGATGCCGCCGGGTCTGGGGGCCCGTTCCGGTTTGGGCTCCGGCGGTCGCCAGAGCTTCAGGCAGATGTACCACCGGCCGTTCTCCCTCCTGATGCTGGCCTCGTAGCAGATCCCCTTGGGCAGGGTGCAGGCCAGCTTGACGCTGCCGAGGCAGGGGAGTTTCACCCTGCGCTTTCCATCGTAGCGGACCTCCTTCATGCTGCCGGCCGCCAGGAAGGAGCCGGTGCCGGTGAATGAAGGGCGCTTGGTTTTTGGGACCCGGGCCCGCAGCCCGGGGTTGCGCCAGTTGTCCATGGCCTGGCCGAAGTCCCGGAAGGCGCCGGTGGCAACCACCGCTGCTACCTCGGTCACGAAGGGGTAGTCCTCCCGCTTGCAGGCGTTGAAGGCCTTGGAGATGTCCTGCCAGCTGGGCCAGGGGAGCCGGTTGCGGCGGCAAAACCGGTGGGTACGGACGGCCAGGTTGTAGCAGAACCGGTGGACGTCGATGGCCTGCCGACAGTAGTTATCCTGCCGGACGGTCAGGCGGACGGGAACCTTTGCCCCGGCGTTAAGCCACCCGTCCGGGCAGGAGTTCTTGCGCCGGAATTTAGGAGCGGTGGTCTTCTGGAAGTTGGCCATGGCGCATGCACCTCAACGTTAGAGTCGGGGCATTGCGCCTCTGGCCCGCCGGGCAGCGGGAGGGCGGCGACGGAGCCCCACCCACGGGGCGCCGCCCGACGGTCGTTGTGGTTCAGGCTTCGATCTTGTGGGCGGACGTCAAGGAGCACGCGGGATGTGGAAATGCGCGGAGTTCAACCGCCAACAGAGGGGAGTTGGCGCCGGAGCACTGGGACCAGGTCCCGGGACGTGGGGAGTCCGGTGGGGAATGACAAGCTTCTCCGCCGTCCTCCCTTCTTAATGGCGTCGGCTGCGTTGATGACGCCCGGTGGGCGGCCCCTCGACGGGGTCGGCGTTGTCCGGCATTCCGCGGCGGGTAAAGCCAAGCCGGTTTCGCCTCTCACCCTTGGAGTTGCCGCAATCGGCTCGTCCCTGAACCGGTCTCTCGGGTTGGACCCGGTGTGCACCTTCCGGTCATCCCGACTTCCACATATGGGTCAGCACCACTCTGATCCCTCCGAGAGGTTGGCGGAGGGTCCGGCACCCACGAGGTTGCTGCCCTCCAACTTATGTTCTGGCCGTGAATTCTGATTTTCCCAGATTCTCGAAGGCACGGCGAAGTCGGTGACTCCCACCGCGGCATCTTGAAACAATTTCAGGGCGGGCTGCCATCGCTTTTGCCCAACTCCCGAATAGACAGCCCCCTCGATCGGCGTTCCAAAAAGCATTGCCAAGGTACGTTGACCACCCATTCATTGTCACGGGCAATGTACACTTCACCTGGCTTGAGTATAGCTGGATTCGGATCCAAGCAAACACGTTGGTAGTGGTGCCCTGTTGATCCCGTAAAGGCGTGACAGGTTTGGGATCGCAGCGAATACGTAGTTGTCAACGTTCTACCCTACCGAGGGACTCGAGTTGGCAGATCCACTCTCCGAAGTGGCGGCAGGTGGTCCGCAATTTAACGATCCCTATTTTCCGGGCAACCAAAGGACCCGCGGATTGTTTCATTCCCTGATATTCCGGTATCTCGGTGATAATCCGCTTCGAAGGTGCGGTTGTTTCGCCCTGGTCGATCAGTTCCGGGTTGCCGAAGCTGGTGGCCATGACGGCCAGTCGTTGTACCTGCCTGGTTTGCCCGGGGAATTGTTCCTCGAGTTGAAGGGGATCCGATAACAGCAGGGTCTCAAACTCGTGCAGTTGCAGGTGGGGGATGAATCTCGGGTCTGCAATGTCTTCCCCGAGGGCCTGTTCCAGAACTCTGACTTTTTCGTAGGGGTCGGAAGTTCGCAGCGCTTCCTGGTAGCCGGGGAAATCGCTTGGCAGGCCGTACAGGTCGAAAAACGTGGTGAAGCGGGCGTCCTCGTTCTGATCTTCTTTTATCCAGGACAGGATGTCGTTGCGGGGTTGATTGTATGTCCGGAACCCGCCCCGGTACTTGACTCCTCTCCTTCGGCTGGTCAGAACGCATCTGGCCGAGGTCCAGACACAACGTTCCGCCAGGTGCGGTCCAAGGACGGTGTTGACGAAGGTTTCTTCAGTCTGCCCTTCAACGACGAAATTGAGCCGGATGCCCATCAAGGCCGCCCGCCTATGACGTTCTTCTCCCACAGTTCGGAGAGCGAGTATTCTTCCAGCCAGTTGTCCAAGTCTTCGGGAGCAAGGCGTTTAAATTCGGATTCGCGTCCGTTTCGGTCGACCACCACCACGTCTTCGGGTGCAAAGCAATCGACGAGGGCCATGGATTGGGTGGCCACCATGACCTGAGTCTTGGTCGACGCAGAGTTGATTAACCCCCCGATTATGTTGATGGCGTACGGGTGCAGCCCGAGTTCTGGCTCATCCAGTATCAGCATCATGGGCAGGTCACTATCCGGTTGCAAGAGAAGCGTAACGAGCGTCACTACCCTGAGCATTCCATCGGATGCCTGGGAAACGCTGAATACTTGGTCGGTGCTCACTTCCCTCCAACGTAACAGCAGGCTCCCCGCCTCGGGCTCTAGCTCGAAGTCTGAGAAGAAGGGCAGGATCAGGCGTATGGTTTCCACGATCCTTCGATAGCAGGTCCCGTCGTTCAGCTTCAATTTGAGGAGCACCGGTGCGATATTCGCCCCATCCTCCTTGAGAAACCTGTTGTCGTATGTGCTCCATTTGCCCCTGATGCGCGCCGTGTGCGAGGTGTTGTGGAAATGATGCACGATAATCCGTTGCAAGAGGCTGCGGATAACCCTGGCGGTGTTGTCCGTCGTCGCCGCGGTTATCAACTGAGGAGAGTTGTGTCCTGCGCCCATGGTGCGCCACTCGCGGCTGGGCTGGCCACTAGGATTGTACCTGTAGCGCTCCTCCCCAAAGACCAGCCGGTCGTCAGCCGCGTAAAACAGGCGGAAAGCATATTGGTTCTTCCCGGTTTCGGTACGAATGGTCAGGTCGGCTTCTATCGCGCGCGTTTGGGCGGGTCCATCGTGCAACAGTTGGCTTGCTCCACCTCGTTCACCAACGAAAAATGCCAGGTTTGCTGGGTCGGCTAGGGCCGAGCTCATCAACCGAAAAAACGAGATGAAGTTGGACTTTCCGGCCCCGTTTGGACCGATCAGGGCGGTCAACGGGCCCGGTTCAAAGTTCTCAAAGGACTTTACTGTCTTGAAGCCCTTGATGGTGATCTTTTCAAGTTGACTGTTCATTCCGCTCCTGTTCCCTTAGTGGCGGGTTGGCGGGTGGTCCTTCTAACCTGCAGCCGCAGACCATGGCTTCAGTGGACAAATTTTAGCGCGGGTCGCTGGGACGAGGGATCGATCTTCGTCGAGTTTCGTTAACGATTTTATCACCGGAGCGGAAGAACCGGTCCCAGTGAACTTGCGGCGCTTCACTCTTGGATCCCGGGCCCGGAGCCTGGGGGGCTCCTCCAGTTGTCCACGGCACGCCCGAAGTCCCGGAAGGCGCCGGTGGCAACGACCGCCGCTACCTGGGTGACGAAGGGGTAGTCCTCCCGCTGGCAGGCGTTGAAGGCCTTGGAGATGTCCATCCAGCTGGGCCAGGCGAGCCGGTTAACCCGGCAAAACCGGTGAGTCCGGACGGCCAGGTTGTAGCAGAACCGGTGGACGTCGATGGCCCGGCGGCAGTACTCCTCCTGCCGGACCGTCAGAAGGTGGCGGTGGCATGCCTTGTTTCCGTATCCGGCACCGGTGCCTGACTTCGGCGTGGCATTCCTCGCCGGGGCTCCAAACCATCACGGTAGAGTTTATCTCCAAACTCATCATGACGAGTCTGAATCCACATTTGTGGGCCTATGAAGATAGGCTTAGGCTCCACGGTTCGGCTCTTCCAGTTGTACTTGGAAGCAGTCCGGTCCCACCCATTGACTTCGTCCAACTGCTTTATGCAAGCCTCTCAGCTTCGTTCGTTCCCATTCCGCTTCATCACCCACCCTGCTATTGAGTTAGTTCCCCCAACACGGCGATGGGCAGACCAGCGACCCGTCTAAAGGCCCCGTCATTCGTGACGAATAGGGTACACTTCTCGTGTAGGGCTGTCGCGGCGTGGAGCGCGTCCGGTGTCGTCAAGTTTGTCGTGGCTCGCAGGCGCGCGGCCTCTTCCCACAAGGCGCGTGTGGTTGGAATCAACTGGACCTCGGCGGAATCGAACAACTCGCGGAAAATCCTTTCAAGAACCTCGTCGGCCTCGCGCAGCGGTTTAATGAGCGTTTCCAATACCACCAACTCACTGCTCGCAATTGCGAACCGTCCCGCCTGAGCCTGCCGCCACATTGGTTCGAGCAAGGTCCGGTAGGGTTCGATGCGTTCCACACTGTAGATGAATACACAGGCGTCCAGATAGATTGGCCCGCTCTCAGGCAACGTCAGCGGTCCCACGATTCGCGCTCGGCCTGGATGTAGGAGTCCACCTCGGCGGCGGTATCGAAAAGGCGTTTCCCAGGTGCTTCTTCCAGAATGTCCAGCGCTGACCGATGTGGCGTTGGCACTGAGGGTGTCACGACTACATCGACCGAATCGCCTTCGCGCAGTTCCTGGTCCACGATTTCTATCCTTCCACCTGGCAGTACCGTCGTTCTAAGGTGCAGCGCTTTCTGCATCATCTATTGCTCCTTTGCACGGTGATTGATGTCGTAGTTGATGATGGAGTCCAGTTACTCCTCGTTGGATCCGTAATGCTCGGCCAGTACGCGGTCCATTTCGTCGATGATCAGTTTAGAAAATGACAGATAGGATTCCTGATAAGTTTACTTCCCAGTCCTTTTTTGGGCTGCCTTGGGACTTGAGTTGCGTTCCATGTCTATTATAAGGCCTTGGTCAGGTGGTCTGAGTCCATCCGGAACTCAAGGCATGTTTGCTTTCAGCACATACATCATCCGAGATATCCGAGATGCCTCCCCCGTTGGGGCTGGCGTCGCCGTTCTCCGGTCTTCCGCGAAGCAGTTCCGCAGAACTCAAGCGGGTTACCTAGCCAGTTTCACCATCCCCTCATGGGATGGCCAGGACCGGCCCGTCACGGAGCACCGGCCCCCTGCCTGGGGGCAGTAAGTTCTTGAAATTGATTACTGGGTTCAAATTCTTGGCGCCGGGTATCGCCAAACGAGCATCCGAATCCGCTACCGGCCGAATTTCGCGCTATCGGCGTCAAAGGTGGACAGTGTCCTGCTGCCAGGGAACCGCGGCGTGAGTCCGGCGTTAAACCAGCCACCGCTTTACACCCGGAACGGAGACTTGATTACGATGATCCCGGCGTTCGGTCATATGTCGTACCGGAGTTCCCTGGAGGTCCCGCTCAGGGGACAGTGTGCCGTTCCCGGTCCGGCGGGTGGGGCAGATTCGGTTGCTGGGGAACGATACCCGAGCCAGGTTGGCCCTGGGGTGAAGCCGCGTCCTCTTGCAACTCAACCGCCTCACGCCCTCCGCCACTCCGGCGACGGCCTGCGGGCATGATCAGGTTCCGGAGATTGATCGCCGCGTTCAGGTTCCGGTCATGCCGGGTCCCGCAGTTGGGGCAGTTCCACATGGGTTCCCGCTTCAGGTTCCGGTTGATGGTCCCGCAGGCGCTGCAGGTCTTGCTGCTGGGAAACCACATGGGGGCGAGGATCACCTGGGTGTGGCGCCACTGGCCCTTGTAGATCAGCTGCCGCTTGATGTCGCCCATTCCGGCGTCGGCCTGCGCCTTCGGGATACTGCCCCGCATCATTCCCGCCACGTTCAGGTCCTCGATGACCAGCTCGCTGTACTTCCTGGTCACCGTGCTGGTCATCTGGTGCTGGGCATTGCTTCTCAGGCCCCGGATGCGCCGGTGACACTTGTCGATTTTCCGCTGGGCTTCCCACCAGCCCCGGGATCCCTTCTGCCTCCGGGCCTGGGCCCGCTGCCATCGCCGCAGCTTCCGCGCCACCTCGTAGGAGGCTTTGGGGTTCCGGTAGGTCTGGCCATCGGAGTCGGTGCCCAGGGGATTGATGCCGGTGTCGATGCCGCCGGGTCTGGGGGTCCGCTCCGGTTTGGGCTCCGGCGGCTTCCAGAGCTTCAGGCAGATGTACCAACGGCCGTTCTCCCGCCTGATGTTGGCCTCGTAGCAGATTCCCCTGGGCAGGATGCAGGCCAGCTTGACGCTGTCCAGGCAGGGGAGTTTGATCCTTCGCTTTCCGTCGTAGCGGACCTCCTTCATGCTGCCGGCCGCCAGGAAGGAGCCGGTGCCGGCGAATGCCGGGCGCTTGGTTCTGGGGACCTGGGCCCGGAGTTCGGGGTTGCGCCAGTTGTCCACGGCCTGGCCGAAGTCCCGGAAGGCGCCGGTGGCAACGACCGCTGCTACCTTGGTCACGAAGGGGTGGTCCTCGCGCTTGCAGGCGTTGAAGGCCTTGCTGATGTCCTGCCAGCTGGGCCAGAGGAGCCGGTTGCGGCGGCAGAACCGGTGGGTCCGGACGGCGAGGTTGTAGCAGAACCGGTGGATGTTGATGCCCTGGCGGCAGTACTCTTCCTGCCGGACGGTCAACCGGATGGGTACCTTGGCTCCGGCGTTGAGCCAGCCGTCGGGACAGGAATTCTTGCGCCGGGATCTGGACGCGGTGGTCTTTGGGATGTTGGCCATGGTGTTCGCACCTCAACGTGAGAGTCGGGGACTCTCGCCGTCGGCCAGAGGGCGACGACGGGAACCCCACCACGGGGGCGCCGCCCGACGGTCGTTGAGGTGCGGACATGGGTCCGCAGGGCAGGGGGATATGGAAATGTGGGGAGTTCTTCCGCGGACCGGGGCGGTTGGCACCGGATCCAGCCCCCAAGCGCGGGGGTTAACCAGGGGATGACAGGCTCATCCATCGCCGCATTCGCAGGGACTTGGACGTGGCAGGTGCCGCTATCGGGGAGCCGCCCGTAGGCCGGAGTGATCCTGGCGTGAAGCCGGAGGCCCCATAGGTTTATCCAACACCCTCCGCAACGGAGAAATGACAGTGTTTCGAGGCCGTTTCATACCCCCCGTTCACGGAAAGGACGGGATGCTCCCGCAGGATAGTTGTCGTCGATGACAGCGTGAATCCGCCGGTGACCTCGGCCCAAGCGGTCGCCGCCTCCACAGGAAAGGTGGGCGAGTTGTTCGGGGAGCGCACATGGGCCGGGATTGCTGGGCTGCTGGACAGTTGCCCTTTCCCAGGAAGGGCCGCCGACCGGTGTGTCTTTCCGGTCAGAATCCCTCAGCATGCCTGGGAAAGTGTAAACTCCCTCCTCGCTGGGCGCGTTAACGATGTATGTGGAGGGACTTGTCCCACTGCAGGGTGAATCTGACCTGCGGGCCGGTTTCCGTGGCCTGGACCTCTTCATTGTCGAGGTCGCTGGATGCATAGCCGAACCGGGCGGGCAGCGTTTCCTTGGCTGCTCCGAAACCCCGGTCAACTCGGCGGCGGTGATGGTCACGGTCACCACTGCACCCGGCGCTACCGTCCTTCCGGATATGCCCCTGCGGCGGCATTGTCCGCTATGGAAACAAGCGGGACCTTCCCTTCATGTACTGTGCCCTGGGCGTCCCTCAAATCAGCCGAAGAGGTAGAGGTTTATGAGCATTATCACGTCGCTCTTGCTGATGGCCTCATCTCCCTCTCCAAAGAGGTAGTCGTTTATGGCCGCTATGACCTCGCTCTTCTCGATCGTGCCGTTGTTGTTGTCGTCGTACCGGGCAATCAGGGGGTCCCCAGTGTTAACCGCTATCGTCAGGGCGCCGGCTACCGGAACTTCCTCCCCTGCTGAGTTCGTCAGAACGCCGGAGAACGAGTATGTCCCAGCCGCAATGGGTGCGGCCACCGTATAGGTCAAGTCGGTTTCCCCATGCAGCTCGAAGGTCACCTCCTGGTGTTGAGGGGATTCGACGAGGGTAATCGCACTATCATCCAGGCTGCTGGATGCGTAGCTGAACCCGGCAGGCAGGATTTCCTTGATCCGCCCAAACCCGCCGTAGCCGCTGGCAGCGACCGTAACCACCACCACCCCACCCGGGGCTGCGGACGTTGGGGAGAAGGACCTGGTGGCGGTGGCCCCTCCCTGCGGCGTCCCGGTGGCGGTGGCCGACCAGAGCCCGGCTCCTGCGGAGTTAACCGCTCGCACCTGCAGGTCGTACTGTGTGCCGCTTGTCAGACCGGCGAGGGTGTACTCTGGCGAGCCGGTCCACACGTTCTCCACCACGGTCCAGTTGGCGTCGGACTTGTCACTGGCCGCACTTTCGATGTGTCGCAGATCATAGGCGGTGATCGGAGGACCGCCGGTCCCGTCCGGGGCGCCCCAGGCTACGGTCAGCGAATTCGCTCCCGCCCTGATTGGAGTAGTGATGACGGGAGCGCCCGGCCGGCTTACGTGCCCGTGGACCTTGAGGCTCCATGACCGGAGAGTCCCGCCAAGATCCGGGAAATGGTCGGTGAGCCGCAGCGTCCACTGCCCGTTGGGGTCCTCCCCCAGGTGCCGGGCCGACCCGAAACGGAACTCGCCGTCCAAAGGTACAAAATAGGGGCCATCCAAAGTGGTGCCATCAGGACGCACATAAGTAGCATCGTAGTACCGGGTATTGAACGGAACGGCCAGTTTGGAGACTGCGCCGGAGGGGGACACCAGCTCGATGTCCATGTCCCGGAAAGAGGTGTGCATAAAGTCGGTGTTGATTTCGACGAACTCGGTGAACCGTATTCCGGTATCCAGCGTGAGCGTCGTAGTGACCGTCTGAAGGGTGCTGCCGGACGGAGGGGGAATCGTGACGGCCGCCTGGGACACAGCGTCGACACTCTCCAGCGGCGGGACGTTGGTCCATCCTCTCGCCAGGTCAACAGCGGCCCTGGCATCAACCATCCCGAACCCGTATTCGTGGTTGAAGTGATAGCGGTCCGCAGAGGAACCGACACCGTACTTCCGGGATCCCTCCTCCCAACCAGAGTTCGCAGCGTCATTTTTCCGCGCCGAGGCCGCTAGAATCAGCTTGAGATCCCGCCAGGTCAGGTCCGGGTTGGCTTGGCGCAGCAGCGCGGCCACGCCTGAAACGATGGGCGCAGCTGCGGAAGTCCCGTCGAAATCGTTCCTGTAGCGGTCGGAATTCTCGGTGGTGACGATTCCCGGGTGGTCGGGAAGGTCGCCCGAGGGGGCGCAGACCCACAGGTTGGAACCCTTCTCCGAGTAGGGGATTCTGATGCCTTGGTCATTCACCGCGCAAACGGCGGTCACAGCGTGGTAATTGGCCACCTCGTCGAGGTTGGAGTCGTCTCCGCGTCCTCTGACATTACCGATGTGACCTCCAACCGGAGTCCCATCCCGATTCTCGCGGTGGCCCCTGCCGCCATTGCCGCCAGCAAAGACATAGAAGGTCCCCTTGCCGTGGTAGCCTTCCCGAATCCCGGAGTCGACGGCCAATTCCCAGAGCCGGGTGGCTCGGCCCAGCCAGGGGCCGTCTGGAGGCCCCCAACTGTTGTTGGACACCGCGGTTGCAACCCGGTTGCGGCCCATGGCGTCGGCCCTGTTGATGTCCTGAAACTGTTGCCAGTTGCCAGCCAGGTAGTTGTGCCCGTAGACGGTGGCCCTTGGGGCTACGCCGCGCACGCCAACGCCGTTGTCGCGGGCCGCGATGATGCCGGCCACCGCCGTGCCGTGGTGATCAAAGGGGCGATATGCCCCGCCCATGCCCCCGTAATCGTGGCTGAGAGAACTGTTGATGTTTCCGGCCAGGTCTTCATGGCTGTAGTCCACCGTTTCGTCTACCACGGCAACGTTGATGCCTTCGCCGTTGATGCCTTCCGCCCATACCGGTTCGACGTTGATGTCCTCTCCCCCCCGCTCCTGATTCCGCAGGTGCCACTGGCAGCCGTATAGGGAGTCGTTAATCTGCGGGTTGTTCAACGCGGCCGTCGCGGCTTCGCAGCCCTCGATGAAGCCGGTGTAATCGGTATCTTCATAGGCGTGGATGGTGTAGGGAACGGGGTAAGTGGTGTCGCTGGCAGGAGCGGTCACTTTGACGTAGTAGGTGCCAGAGCTGAAGCCGTCCTCGATGCTGACGCCATGAAATCCGCTAAGGATGTTTACTGAGATTTCGGCACCCTGGCTGTCAAGCATTGTTACGTCCAGAGGTTCAATGGGTATTGCTAGGCCAGACGTGTAGTACCTGCGGAACGGATTGTTGGCGTGGACCACCAAATTCCTGGACTCGGCAAGATCCAGTCTGAAGTAGTCTGCATCGCCTGCTGCGTCAACAGTGCCCGGGGCCGGATAGTCGAGATTCAAAGTGGTTGCCGTGCCGATGGCGGTGCCGGGGTCTGTGACTGCTTCAGTGTGCAGTGTGTAATCGCCGGTAGCGTAATCGCCGTCAGCCGTCAGCCAGCTTCGGACTGAGATATAGTAGACACCCCTCGGGAGAGTCCTCCGGAGGCTGAGATTGGTCTCTCTCCCCGCTATGTCACTGCCGTCATTAAAGACAAGCAAGTTGCCGTTGGCATCATACATCGAGCCCCTTGTATCAAGGTCGCCGGTGGTGTATATCCAGACGTCGGTGGTCCCCGATGCGCCGGACAGGTCGAGCTTGAAGACGTCCCGGTCGAAGCCGGGATCGATGCGCCCCGCTGACGAAGCCCCCAGGGCCAGGGTCGTAGCCGCGTCAAAGAAATGCCCATGGTCGTCTGCCATGGCGTGGAGGGTGTAATCCCCGGTTGCCACGCGGCCGGCGCTCCGGACTGAGACGTAGTAAACTCCCGGCGCCAGAGTCCGCGGTATACGAAAATTCGTCTCAACAATCACACCACCAGAGGTGGTGGTGTCGTCGTTGCCTGTAAGCAGGTCACCGCCGCTGTCATGCAATCCGCCCAACGTATCGAGGGTGCCGGTCGTGTATATCCAGACACTGGTGTTTCCCGATGAGCCGGACAGGTTCAGCTTGAAGACGTCCCGGTCGTCTCCGGGGTCGATGCGTCCGGCTACGGAAGACCCCAGCGGCAGATTGGTCGCGTCGTTAAGATATCCGCCGTGGTCATCAGTCGTTTGGGCCGTGACGCTGCCCACACCGGGGATGAAGCAGAAGAACAAGGCGGCCGCCAGCAGAAGTATCCTCCCAGCTAGCGCCCGCCTGCAGAAACGCCGCGTCAACCTGAAACGCACTCCGGGTCCTCTCATGCGGCTACCGTGGAACGCCCGGCAGAGCCGCCCTGTCTCAGGCCCCGCCTCCTCACTTCAACTCCACTTCTCTTGACCAGTTGGGGCTGGAAAGTATCACGCCATCCTGGTCGGCCAGCACATTGGCCAGTTCCAGAGAAGGAAAGCCCGGCTCCGTTTCCACAAAGAAACTATTGTCCAGGAAGTCCAGTTCTGACGTGCGGTCCAGTGATATGCCGTTCTGAGCGAAAAACTTCTCAACAGTGGCCCGGTCCCACTCGGGGTCGAGGGCCAGAACGACACCTCCCGGCAATGTCATCAACTCGCCGCCCGATTCGGAGCGGAACACAGGCTCGACTTCGCTGCCAGGTTGGGGATTTTCCCGGACGCTACTATCCAAATCACCCAGCTTGATTACGCCGTCCTCGGTTCTGCTGGCAGCGGCCTCCGCCTCCTGGACTGCGGGGCGAGTCTGCAAGACGACCCTCCGGGTCCTTTCGCCGTCCTGCCAAGTGTAGACCGTTCCCTGGGTCTCGCCTTCACCGCTGGCGTCCCCGGTCTGCGGGACCGGCTCAGATGGTTCCGCCTGGACTGAGGCGGGTGGAAAGCGGTCGGCCTTGAGGCCGGGGTCCAAGGGGGGCTGGGGCGCGAGTTCCTGCGCCGAGCCTTCGGCTACGGGTTTGGGACCGGGTTGGTCTGCCAGTTTCAACGCGGACCTGGCCGAAGCCTCGCCCCCGGCCATCGGCATGGGTTCGTCCACGGCGCCGGCCTCAGCAGGCGGGGGCGACCCCGTGGCGGGGGGATCCTGGGCCCTGGCGGCAACCAGCGCGGTGGTGGTCGCCACGCCTGCGAACAGGACGGCCAGGACAACTATCAGCGGGATGGCGAGTCTTCGCAGCTTCATGTCGTCACCTGCTATTGTGCTTTAACGTTATGGGAGACACCGCATTAACTTCTCCCTTGGGTTACGTTTGATACTAACAGTCGGATTGTTATCGTTCAAGGATTGTTATCATTCATAATATTCGATATCGGTCAAATTCCGTGCATAACGTAACAGTTCAGCCTTGACGAGGCGAATTGGCCGAAAGAGCAAAAGCCAACAGGTTCGCGGTTATCGTAAACCTACAGCATGGATATGGACCTTGACCTGAGCGCCGCCCCGGGAAGCCTTGTTGGCGGTCATTTCCCAACAGCAGAACACCATCGCCCAGTCGCAGCGGCGGATTGAGACCCTGGAAGCAAAGGCCAAACTTGGCGGCCTGCGGGGAATGCTCGGCGTCCAGCTTAAATCCGGCCAGCTGCCCTCCCGGGAGAAAGGGCCCAGGAAGCCCCGGCCCCACGGCTTCCCGCGCCAGCGCATGACTCCCACCCACCGGGTGGAGCACGTCCTGGAGTCCTGTCCGGAGTGTGGCATCGGATTGGCTGGCGGTTGGCCGACCTCGGCCCGATGCTCTTCCACCAAGCCGACCACGTCCTAGGGACCAAGGCCCTGCTCCCTGGCCCTATCCTCCCCATACCGGAGCAGTTGCCGCCACTCGCACTCTTGCTTCCCGCAGGAACTCGCTCCGAGACCGCCCCAGCTGTTTGATCACCTGGTCGACTCGGTGCGCCATCTCCGGAGACAAAGAAAAAGTGATGGTCCTGGTTGTTCTCGGCATGGTCATTCTTTTGTTATCCAGTTTTGCTGGAATCCTGTCCGATCAGCGTACTCCTGTCAACCGGGCCGGCCGAGGGTAACTGTTCAGACTTGGTGAGTCGAATTGGCCGAGAGTCGTTTCCAAACCGTCAGCCTGAGCGTCAACAGCAGGGATGAACCCACCAATTCTCGGCAGCCAGACACTCGGATCACCTCAAGTCTGAACAGTCACGGCCGAGGCGGTTCTCCCTGCTGATGCTGGTCTCGTAACAGATGCCTTTGGGCAGGGTGCAGCCCAGCTTGACACTGCCCGCGGCGAGAAAGGAGCCAGTGCCGGTTCACCTGGCGCTTGGTTCTTGGGACCCGGGCCCGCAGCCCGGGGTTCCTCCAATTGTCCATGGCTTGGCCGAAGTCTCGGAAGGCGCCGGTGGCAACGACGGCTGCGACCTCGGTCACGAAGGGGGGTCCTCCCGCTTGCCGGCGTTGAAGGCCTTGCTGATGTCCATCCAGCTGGGCCAGGATAGCCGGTTCCGGCGGCAAAACCGGTGGGCCCGGACGGCCAGGTTGTAGCAGAACCGGTGGACGTCGATGGCCTGGCGGCAGTATTCCTCCTGCCGGACGGTCAGGCGGATGGGGACCTTGGCGCCGGCATTAAGCCAGCCCTCGGGGCAGGAATTCCTGTGCCTGGACCGGGGCTTGGTGGTCTTTTGGAAATTGGCCATGGCGCCTGCACCTCAACGTTAGAGTCGGGGCATTGCGCCTTTCACCCGCAGGGTAGCGGGAGGGCGGCGACGGAGCCCCACCACGGGGGCGCCGCCCGGCGGGCGTTGCGGTTCAGGCTTCGATCTTGTGGGCGGACGTTAAGGAACAGGGGGATGCGGAAATGCAGGAAGTCCACCTACGGACGGGGGAGTTGGCACCGAGGTGTTCTTTACATCACGGGACTTGGGGATTGAGGCGATGGATGATCGGCTGCTCCAACATTGCATTCATACCGACCCCGATGTGGCAGGTCCTGCTCCCGGGGAGCCATGCGTTGGCCGGCGTGATCCCTGGGCGAAGCCAGCGGCCATGGTCGAGCCGTTGCCGTTGCCCATCCGCTCCCGGCGGGAGGACCATTGGCGCGGCAGCCACATCCTTGGCCCCATCCGCAACTACCGGAACTGACGGATGACCGTTGTGCTTCAGCCGCCAAGGGTCACAGAGGGGGCGGCAGCGGGCGTTACCGGTAGTCATCCGGTGGTCATCGACTCCCGCTACTCCCGCGGCTCCCGATTATCCCGCATATGCTCCGGCAGCACCAAGAACTGGCCGGGACATCCGCAGTGCGCCAACCCCTGGTTCACCGCCCGGTAGAAGCTCGACCAAACATCCATCGGGTAATCCGGGTCCTCCAGGAGGACCATGGCCAGCGTCCGCATCGCGTGCAAGCACTCCATATCCGCGCCTCCTGGCGCGGGCCTTGGATTTCACCCGGGAGCGCCCACCCACGCCAGGAACGCGGGGGCGCCAAGCTTTCTCAACCAGGTTTGGAATACCGCCCGGAGCACCGGTTGCTCCGGGCCTCGAGGAGAGCTGGCGAAAGGGGGGTCTTCCGAGCACGACTTCGGATCTAGCGGTTTTGGGTAAGCTCGCGGAGGCGATGGCTAACGCGTGTCTTCATTCACTAAACACACAGTCAGCGTTGCCAACCGCAACGGGTCAGCGGTGCTGTTCTCCGATCATTCGGGCCAGTTTCACCATCCCTGTCTGGGAATGGCCAGAGCCAGCCCGTCACGGAGCATCGGCCCCCTGCCTGGGGGCAGCATGGGTTCTTATTAAAAATTGATGACCGCGTTCACATTCCGGTCATGTTGAGTGCCGCACGTCGCCCTCGGTTCCGTCTTCAACATCGCGCTTTCGGAGTTGCAGGCTTCACCAGTGCTGCTGCCTGGAATGGATAACGGTGGAAGTGGCACCCTGACTTCACGCCGAGGGACCTTGTGAAAAACTGCTGCTTTACGGGTGCCTGCCTCGGAGGATGCTCGGGTTGCTCGCCGGGTTCAGGGTCGGGCATCCCTGGGGAACACCTCAAGCTTCGATTTCGTGGTGACGGTGCCGCAGCTGTGGCAAGTCTCTCACAATATCAGGTCACCATGGGGCGTGTTTACATTCATTTTGAGGGGTCGCGGTCGACTGGTTCTGGAAGGTTACCCACCATCAGGGTGGCTGTGCGCCAGTATGCAGAAGGGCATCAAGGGTTGGTAGTCCGCATCATGGGCCGGGCCCGATGGGAGCTTGGCTGGCCTACTGGATGTCCAGTCTGCTTATCTGGTGGTGCTCCGTGGCGTTGACGGCCCGGTTAATCTCGTCAAGGTGCTGGCGCAGAGTTGGCCAGGAGTTGGTGGTCAGGACGACCAGTCTGATGTCTCGGTGGGTGAAGTTCTGCTGGAACGGCATCTGTTGGTCAGCGGTGATGAATAGTTCGTAACCCTCGGTCTCGGCCCGGTCCAGGAGTTCGCCATTGTGCAGCCCGTCCCATCCTCTTTCCGCGGTCGTGTCGACATCGTGTCCCGGCAGGCTACTCCTGAGGGGTCTTGGGATGTTGTGGTCCAGCAGTATCCTCATGGTTTCGGGTCTTTCTCCAATGATTGCATCTGGTGGGTGAGAACCGCTTCTATCTGGCGGCGGGTCACCCCGGGGAACCACTCCATGAACTCTTCTATCGTGGCTCCGTCTTTCAGGTTGTTGAACAGGGCGGTGACCGGAACCCTGGTGCCCATGAATACCCATGCCCCGCTGACTTTGCCGGGGTTGCTCTCGATGGCTGTGCATGTGCTCCAGTCGTTCATGGTCCTCACCTGTTCCTGTCAGTTACGTTGGGGAGTGTTCTACGTGGGTGGTGTGCGTCCTACCTTTGTTGTACCGGCCGTGCGGCTGAATGTAAACAGGCTCTTACTGGAATCCTGTATGATCGGCGTACTCCTGTCAACCGGGCCCTGCCTCTGTCGGCCGATGGGGCTCGAGGGCAGGTCTCGTCTCCAGCCTATCCTATTCGGCGTTGGTGGTTTTTGGTTAGCAGGCGGAAGCGACGGCTAACGCGTGTTTCCAATCAATAAACACACAATCAGCGTTGCCAACCACATTGGGTCAGCGGTGCTGTTCTCCGATCTTCCGCAGTAGGCGGGTTACCGGGCCGGTTTCACCATCCCTTCACAGGATGGCCAGAGCCGGCCCGTCACGGAGCATCGGCCCCCTGCCTGGGGGCAGTAAGTTCTTCAAGGTGATTACTGGGTTCAAATTCCTGGCACCGTGCATCGCCAACCGAGCATCCAAATCCGTTACCGGTCGAATTTCGCGGCAGCGGTGTCGCAGATGTCCAGTGTCATGCAGCAAGAGAACCGCGCTGGCGCCACGATGACTCCGGCGTTAAACCAGAGGCCTTGGTCAACCAGCCGCCGCTTCCCACCCATCCGGCGTTGGGCCGGAGGCTAGATTAGGATGATCCCGGCGTTCGGGCTCCGGTGGACTGTCGTACCGGAGTTCCCTGCAGGTCCGCTCAGGGGACAGTGTGCCGTTCCCGGTCCAGCAGGTGCGGCAGATTCGGTTGCTGGGGAACGATACCCGAGCCAGGTTGGCCCTGGGGTGAAGCCGGCACCTCTGTTGACAATACCTCCTGACCCGGCCCATCCCGGCTTCGGCCTGCGGGCATGATCAGGTTCCTCAGGTTGATCGCTGCGGCCAGCTTTCAGTGATCCTTGCTTCCACGCCCGGGACTCCGGCCTTGGTGCCTGCTCCAGGGTCGCGTTCACGCTCCCCGCGGCAGGGGCGGGACTTTTTGTGGCGGAACAATACCGCAATCACCTTGGCGCGAAGCCGGCGCCCCTGTTGACCCATTGCCTCCTGACCCGGCCCATCCCGGCTTCGGCCTGCGGGCATGATCAGGTTCCTCAGATTGATTGCCGGGTTCAGGGTCCGGTGATCGGTGCTTCCACACCTAGGGCCTTTGGTCGTCGCTTATCCGAGTCCATTCCAGGTTCGCGTCCATGGCCCCGGAGATGTGGCCGGTCTTCCCGCTTGGGAACGGTGCCGGGATGACCTTGGCGTGAAGCCACAGGCCCCTGTGGGACAGCCTCCTCATGACCTTGCCCATTGCGGCGTCAGCCTGAGGGCATGATAGGTTTGCTCGGGTTGCTAGCCGTGGTTAGGTTCCGGTGATCCCCGCTTCCACGGCCGGGGCCTGCGGTCGTCGCTTATCCAAGTCCATTCCAGGTTCACGTTGACGGTCCCGGAGATGCGGCCGGTCTTCCCGCTTGGGAACGCTGCCGGGATGACCCTGGCGTGAAGCCACCAGGCCCTTGTGGGACAACTTCCTCCTGAACTCGCCCATCACGGCGTCGGCCTGAAGGCGTGACGAAGTTACTCGGGTTGATCCCCGCGTTTAGAGACCGGTTATTCCTTCTTCCCCGCGCGGGGCTCTCCACCTCCGTTCCAGTGTGAGTGCCCCGTTCCCATTCCCGTAGGGGCGGCACTTCTTTCACGACACCGGGTTCCCCTTGCCATGAATCCCACGGCGTTTGTTGAACAACGGCGTCCTGGGCTCGCCCATTGCGGCCACGGCTTTCGGGCATGATCAGGTTCCTCAGGTTGATCGCCGCGTTCAGGTTCCGGTCATGCCGGGTGCCGCATGTGTCGCAAGTCCAGGTTCGTTCCCGCTTCAGCTTCCGGTTCACAGTGCCGCATACGTTGCAGGTCTTGCTGCTGGGGAACCACACGGAGGCCAGGGTGATCCTGGTGTGCCGCCACAGGCCCTTGTAGATCAGCTGCCGCTTGATGTCGCCCATCCCGGCGTCGGCCTGGGCCCTGGGGGTGTTCCCCCGCATCAGTCCCGCTACGTTCAGGTCCTCAATTGCCAGGTCGCTGAACTTCCTGGTCACCGTGCTGGTCATCTGGTGCTGGGCATTGCTTCTCAGGCCCCGGATGCGTCGGTGGCACTTGTCGATTTTCCGCTGGGCTTCCCACCAGCCCCGGGAGCCCTTCTGTCGCCGCGCCTGGGCCCGCTGCCATCTCCGGAGTTTCTTCTCCACCTGGTAGCTGGCCCGGGGGTTCCGGTAGATCTTACCGTCGGAGTCGGTGCCCCAGGGGGTTGATGCCGGTGTCGATGCCGCCGGGCCTGTGGGGCCGCTCCGGTTTGTGCTCAGGTGGCTTCCAGAAGCTTCAGGCAGATGTACCAACGGCCGTTCTCTCTCCTGATGTTGGCCTCATAGCAGATGCCCTTGGGCAGGGTGCAAGCCAGCTTGACGCTGCCCAGGCAGGGGAGTTTCATCCTCCGCTTCCCGTCGTAGCGCATTTCCTTCATGCTGCCCGCCGCCAGGAATGAGCCGGCGCCGGTGAATGAAGGTCGCTTGACCTTCGGGACCCGGGCCCGCAACTTGGGGTTCCTCCAATTGTCCACGGCCTGGCCGAAGTCTCGGAAGGCGCCAGTTGCGACGATAGCCGAAACCTGGGTGACGAAGGGGTAGTCCTGCCGCTTGCAGGCGTTGAAGACCCTGGAGATGTCCATCCAGCTGGGCCAGGATAGCCGGTTGCGGCGGCAAAACCGGTGAGTCCGGACGGCCAGGTTGTAGCAGAAGCGGTGGATGTCGATGGCCCGGCGGCAGTATTCCTCCTGCCGGACGGTCAACCGGATGGGAACCTTTGCGCCGGCGTGGAGCCAGCCGTCGGGGCAGGAGTTCTTGCGCCTGGATCTGGACGCGGTGGTCTTCTGTAGACTGGTCATGGTGTTCGCACCTCAACGTGAGAGTCGGGGACTCTCGCCGTCGGCCAGAGGGCGGCGACGGAACCCCACCACGGGGGCGCCGCCCGACGGCTGTTGAGGTCCGGACATGGGTCCGCGGAGCGGGGGTCAAGGAGCCGGCAGGACGTGGTAATGAAGGGAGTTCGTTTACGAACCCAGGGAGTTGGCACAGGAGAGTTCGTTCACATCACGGGACTTGGGGATTGAGGCAATGAATGATCGGCTGCTCCACCATTGCATTCACACCGGCGCCGATGGGGCAGATCCTGCTCCTGGGGAGCCATGCGTTGGCCGGGGTGATCCCTGGGCGAAGCCGGAGGCCATTGTCGAGCCGTTGCCGTTTCCTATCCGCTCTCGGCGTGACGACCATAGGCGCGGCAGCCACATGCCTCTGACAGGGGTATGTATCATTTCAGAGTGAGCGAAGAGGAGTGAGTAGTGAGAGCTGCATCAAACCCTTCCGGGCCTCTTTGCCAGTCTTGCCAGCTACGAAAATGGGGGCTTCCATCTCCATCATGTGGATGTCCGCTTTCGCGTGAATGACGGTCCGGTGGTGCTTTTGAGGTCATTTTCACGCCAATTCATGCTTTACATACCCTTGTCAGGCCACATCCCTGGCCCCATCCGCAGCTACCGGAACTGACGGGTGACCGTTGTGCTTCAGCCGCCAAGGGTCACCGAGGGGGCGGCAGCGGGGCGTCACCGGGTAGTCATCGACTCCCGCTACTCCGGCTCCCGCTCATCCCGCATCTGCTCCGGCAGTACCATGAACCGGCCGGGACATCCGCAGAGCGCCAACCCCTCGTTCACCGCCCGGTAGAAGCTGGACCAAACGTCCACCGGATAGTCCGGATCCTCCAGGAGGACCATGGCCAGCGTCCTCATCGCGTGCAAGCACTCCACGTCCGCGCCTCCTGGCGCGGGCCTTGGATTTCCCCCGGGAGCGCCCACCCCCGCCAGGAACGCGGGGGCGCCAGGCTGTCTCAAAATCGAGTAACCGCGCCGGGCGATGACGCCGGCTACGTTGACCCCGAAGGCGATCATCAGGTCGGGGATCAGGATTCCTTCCCGCTGGCCGTGGTGCCAACCCAGGGGAACCTCGGCCACGACCGGGGTGTCCTCATGGAACCCCAGCGTTGCCAACCCCAAAGTCGGCGTTGCTGTTCTCCGGTCTTCCGCCAGAGGCGGGTTGCCGGGCTGGTTTCACCATCCCTGTCTGGGAATGGCCAGAGCCGGCCCGTCACGGAGCATCGGCCCCCTGCCTGGGGGCAGCATGGGGTTCTTTACAATAATCGAACATTGATGACCGCGTTCCCATTCCTGTCATGTTGGGTGCCGCACTTGCCGCACGGCGCCCTCGGTTCCGTCTTCAGCTTCGCGCTTTCGGAGTTGCAGGCTTGGCCAGTCCTGCCATCCGGGGAGGAGGACCGTGGAAGTGGCGCCCTGACTTCGCGCCGAGGGGCTTTGTGCAACAGCTGCTGCGTTACGGGCGCCTGCCTCGGAGGATGGTCAGGTTGCTCGGGTTGGTAGCCGAGTTCAGGGTCGGGCGATCCGTGCTTCCACACCTGGGGCCTGCGGTCATCGCTTATCCAGGTCCATTCCAAGTTCGCGTTTGCGACCCCGGAGATGTGGCAGGTCTTTCACGATTCCGGGTTCGCCTTGGCTTGTAGCCAAAGGCCCCTGTGGGAAAGCCTCATCCCAACCTCGCCCATTGCGGCGTCAGCCTGGAGGCATGATCGTTTTTGTCAGGCTGATTGCCGTGGTCGGCTTTCGGTGATCCCTGCTTCCACACCTGGGGCCTTTGGTCGTTGTTTATCCAGGTCCATTCCGGGTTCGCGTTTGCGACCACGGAGATGTGGCCGGTCTTTCCGCCTCCTGATCTCGCCCATCGCGGCGTCGACCTGAAGCAATGACGAAGTTACCCTGGTTGATTGCCGCGTTCAGAGACCGGGTATTCCCGGTTCCACGCCTGGGCCTCTCCACCTGCGTTCCAGTATCAGTGCCCGGTTCACATTCCCAGAGGGGCGGCACGTCTTTCACGATACCGGGTTCGCCTTCGCATGAAGCTCGCGACCCCTGTCGAGGAACTTCCTTGTTACTTCGCCTAGTCCGGCCACGGCCTGAGGGAATGATCAGGTTTCGGAGATTGATGGCCGCGTTCAGGTTCCGTTCATGCTGAGCCCCGCAGCTGGGGCAGGTCCACCTGGGTTCCCGCTTCAGGTCCCGGTTCACAGTGCCGCATACGTTGCAGGTCTTGCTGCTGGGGAACCACATGGAGGCCAGGATCACCTCGGTGTGCCGCCACTGCCCCTTGTAGATCAGCTGCCGCTTGATGTCGCCCATTCCGGCATCGGCCTGGGCCCTGGGGGTATTCCCCCGCATCAATCCGGCCACGTTCAGGTCCTCGATGACCAGGTCACTGTATTTCCTCGTCACCGTGCTGGTCATCTGGTGCTGGGCGTTTCCTCGGAGGCCCCGGATGCGCCGGTGGCACTTGTCGATCTTGCGCTGGGCCTCCCACCAGCCCCGGGAGCCCTTCTGCCGCCGGGCCTGGGCCCGCTGCCATCTCTTCAGTTTCTTCTGCACCTGGTAGCTGGCCTTGGGGTTCTCGTAGACCTGCCCGTCGGAGTCGGTGCCCAATGGGTTGATGCCGGTGTCGATGCCCCCAGCCTTGGGGTCCCGTTCCGGTTGGGGCTCCGGTGGCTTCCAGAGCTTCAGGCAGACGTACCACCGGCCGTTCTCCCTCCTGATGCTGGCCTCGTAGCAGATACCCCTGGGCAGGGTGCAGCCCAGCTTGACGCTGCCCAGGCAGGGGAGTTTGACCCTCCGCTTTCCGTCGTAGCGCATTTCCTTCATGCTGCCCGCTGCCAGGAAGGAACCGGCGCCGGTTAAAGTCCGGCGCTTGGTTCTGGGGACCCGGGCCTTGAGGGCAGGGTTGCGCCAGTTGTCCAAGGCCTGGCCGAAGTCCCGGAAGGCGCCGGTGGCAACGACCGCTGCTACCTGGGTGACGAAGGGATGGTCCTCCCGCTTGCAGGCGTTGAAGGCCTTGCTGATGTCCATCTAGCTCGGCCAGAGGAGCCGGTTCCGGCGGCAAAACCGGTGAGTCCGGACGGCCAGGTTGTAGCAGAACCGGTGGACGTCGATGGCCCGGCGGCAGTATTCCTCCTGCCGGACGGTCAATCGAATGGGAACCTTTGCGCCGGCGTGGAGCCAGCCGTCCGGGCAGGAGTTCTTGCGCCTGGACTTGCGCGCGGTGGTCTTCTGGAGATTGGCCATGGTGTTCGCACCTCAACGGGAGAGTCGGGGCACTGCGCCTCTGGCCCGCAGGGCAGCGGGAGGGCGGCGACGGAACCCCAACACGGGGGCGCCGCCCGACGGCCGCTGAGGTACGGACATGGGTCCGGGAAGCGGGTCGCGGAGTTTACGAAATCCGGAAACGGACGAATAGGTCATCTGCGAACAGGGGTCCGGAAGGAACAGGGGTCCAGAAGCGCTGGATTACCGGCTGCAATTCCCGTGACGTGTTCAGCAGTCAGCCACCCGCCCGCTCGGATTGACAACCACCTACTTTGATTTGGGGTCAGCGGCTCTAAGTCAAAAAGCCGCGGCGAGGATCACCGGAAGTTGACCCGTGCGGGGGTCCATTCTCCAAAGCATGTCCGCATCCGCCCATTACTCGGCCGCCTCCCTCCCTGGGTTGGCAGTACCGGTTGCGGCCCGCCCCGGGGCTTCGGCGTCATGCCTGGGGCACTATCGGGTCTCTCCGGTTGACCGCAGCGTCCACATCGCGGTCAGCATCGCGGTCACATGCCACCCAAGCCCATCCAAGTTCACATGAGGGAATTGGGGTCCGAACGGGTTGCCTGGCAGGTCCTGCTTCAGGGCAACGCCAGCGTGGTCAACGCGGTCCCGGCGTGAGGATGGCGGGTGGGACGCTTCGCGCTTTCTATTCCTGAGGGAAGCGACGGAACCCGAGCATTGCCGCCCAATGGTCGTTGCGGTGCGGACATCGCTCCGCGGAGCGATGGGACGAGATTCCTGAGCCGGCAGGATGTGGAAATGAAGGGAGTTCGTTTACGAACCGAGGAAGCTGTCACCGGGGTGTTGGTTTACATCACGGAACTTGGGGATTGATGCGGTGGATGATCGGCTGCTCCACCATTGCATTCACACCGACGCCGATGGGGCAGGTCCTGCTCCTGGGGAGCCATGCGTTGGCCGGGGTGATCCCCGGGCGAAGCCGGCGGTCATTGTCGAGCCGTTGCCGAGCCGTTGCCGTTGCCCATCCGCTCTCGGCGTGACGACCACAGGCGCGGCAGCCACATCCTTGGCGCCCCATACGCAACTACCGGGAACGCTGGCGAATGGACGCCGGCGGCGCGTAGGGAATAGCACGGGCGTAAGTCGCCCCGGGCCATTCCCATCAGCCAGATCCAGTATTGATGCCCTGGGGCGTGCAACCCAGGGGCTTCTGGGTGATTACCGTGATCTGGTAAGGGTGAGTATTGCCACTGCGGAGCGTTCGCTTTGGCTGGTCATCAGGAAGTCAGTGATGGCGGCTTCTATTCTGTCCAACCAAGTGTTTGCAGTCTGGACGGTGGAGTTTGCTCTGGGGTTGTAGTCGGCGTTGTGGCGTTCGTCCTGGAGTTTGCAGAAGAGGCCGGCGAAGTTCAGGGTCTCGGCCGACACCCTGGGCTGGTTCCGTTTCACTTCCGGTTCCAGTTGGGATTTTGCATGGCCGTGGTTGAGGCTGCGGTATGTCCGAATCCACAAGTCGGCTGTCAGTTGGTCATGTACGGGACCGATTAGCGCGTCGGCATTGCTTGTTGTGAGAGCGTGGAAGGCTGCATAGTAGGCGGCGCTGATGGCCCGTCGTATTGCCGCCTGAGTGGGTTGGGTGGCAGGCGGCAGGGGAATGAGGGTTGCCCGCCCGGCAGCTATGAGGTCCGTCCAACTGATCGGCTCTGGGAATTGGAAAGCTGGCTGTGCGCTGGTGGTCATGCCGGCATCTCGCTCCTGTTGGCGTAGACGATGGTTGGCCAGTCCATGTTCCGTTCTCTGCAGAGCGAGTTCATGTGCATGGAGAATTTGTTGAGGGTATGTGGGTCCAGTTTGGGATGCCCGTCCTCCAGGACCACGGTGGCCCTGATGTAGTCTTCGCCGTCGGGGCTGGGCCAGAATTCTGAGGTAACCTTGGCGATGACGAATTCATTGGAAAGGTATTGGGCCAGCTCGGCATGGACGAGGTTGGAGACGTGGGCCAGGGTTGCTGCGGGGTCGGTCATTCTGTTCACCTCCATGCGGGTTGGGTACGGGAATGTTATTGCTACCGTGGTCGGGGGTCAAGCGGGGGCGTCCGATGCGCTGGAACGGGATGCTCATGATATGGGCCGGTGAGTCTGGGGACGGGCGAGGTGGAAGTGACGGGCCAAGTCCTGCTCCTGGGGAGCCATGCGTTGGCCGGCGTGATCCTCGGGCGAAGCCGGAGGCCATTGTTGAGCCGTTGCCTATCCGCTCTCGGCGTGACGACCACAGGCACGGCAGCCACATCCTAAACCAATACCAAGGTGGGATGTGCATTTCGGGGTCTTGACGAAGACCGAAAGGACTCCACGGCAACTCATATCACCCTTAGGCCCCAACTGGGTGGGCACCGACAGTGCGGTCCAGCGATATGTACATTTCACCTTGGCTTTAGTTTAATACTGCAGACGCACTAACTCTGACTCGGTACCTTTGGCCTAAATTTAGCTTATTTTCATTGAGAGCAGAGGCATCGGCCGTAGCTAGACGTTGCGATTTTCAAGACTGCCCAACACTCCAAGTGTCCACCTGCGCCTGTAGTACTAAGAAACTATCTCAAAACGTTCCGGTTGAAGTTGCTCCATCGAAAGCTTGGGATGTACCCAAGGTGGAGTGGCCTCCCCCTGTTGGGAATTTCTGGATTCCCGCTTTCGCGGGAAAGACGGGAAGGTGTCTGTCGGTTTTGAGATAGTTTCTAAGCGTGGAGGCGGTCGTAGGCTGAAAGCCGTTTTATGCCATGTTCTTCGTCGTATTCCGGGGCGGAGACCAACTGGCCGGTCATGATTTCAGGGGTCTGCAGGGCCATGTATACGGCTACTTCGGCAATGTCGTCGGGCAGCCTCATGCGCTTGTGCACTTCGTCGTCGTAGTCGTCGTTGGGCTTGGTCAGGTTCCAGCCTGGGTCGAGGATGTTGACGGCGATGCCAATGTCCTTCACTTCGTCCGCCAGCGACTCGCTCAACCTCTCCACCGCCGCCTTGGAAGCTCCGTAGGACGCCTGTCCGGCCCGGCCCCGGCGGGCCACGTTCTTTGAAGTCAGGTTGACAATGACGCCGCTGCGACGTTCTATCATGTGGGGCAGGACCGCCCTGCAGGCCATGAAAGTGGTGGTCAAGTTCGACTCCATCACCAGCCGCCACTCCTCTTCGGTGATGTCCAGGACCGTAACCGAGTGGGTCAGGTCCTTGGTGAAGAGACGGTATCCGCCGGCGTTGTTGACCAGGATATCAATCTTCCCCAGCTCGCTGATGGTCTCCCGGGCTGCTCGGTTGGCACCCTCGCTGGTGGTCAGTTCAGCGTTGACCGTGTGGGCGCGGCGGCCCAGAGCGCGAATTTCCAAACCTACGGCGTCCAGCTCCGAAGGAGTGCGGGCTACAATGGCGACATCCGCTCCCTCGCGAGCGTAGGCCAAAGCCATGGAGCGGCCCAATCCGCGGGCCCCTCCGGTTACCAGGGCGACTTTGCCTTCCAGTTGCATCTTTGCTTCACCTTTCTGCAATGGCAAGGACGGCCCTCCAGGCTGCGCACCGCCAGCCGGGGCTGGGATCCTTCACAGTGGGTCGCTACCCTGAGCAGTCCTTGCCAGTTGTACTATCCCGAAAAAGAAAGAAGGTTCGTTCTGAGAACCTGTCTCAAAAGTCCTTTCTCCCCCAGCGGGAGAAGGTTAGGATGAGGGGGATTATATCAGTCACCCTC
This sequence comes from Dehalococcoidia bacterium, assembly GCA_965262735.1. GTDB lineage: Bacteria > Chloroflexota > Dehalococcoidia > Lucifugimonadales > UBA3495 > CATOSK01. Next base: position 3,251,488 of record CBDHFS010000002.1, read on the forward strand.
ACCTCAATCCTCTCCGATCCAGGGAGAGGAGGCCAAGGTAAGTGTTTTGAGATAGGGTCTAATACTACAGCCGTACTAACGCTGACTCGGTGCCTTTGGCCTCAAATTTAGCTTATTTTCATTGAGAGCGGAGTCATCGGCCGTAGCTAGACGTTGCGATTTTCAAGACTGCCCAACACTCCAAGTGTCCATCTGCGGCTGTAGTACTAAACGGCTTTGTTGCATGAATATTGGCAGCACATGAAATGCCCCAACACCCTTTGAATCGAGCTATGCTACTCGATAGCTATCGGGCATTCCCAAGTGGGTCATCCGGTTCAAAGCGGCACACTTTACCTTGGCTTCCACCTTCTGCTGCGGTAGCTTCCTGGCCTGAAGATAGGGACCAAAGATGGTCTTGAACCGAAACATGGCAGTCTCGGCCAGGGAACGCCGATGATAGCCCGACTCTTGTTTCCACCGCTTGCGTCCTGCCTTCCGAATCCTCCTCAGGTTCTCGTCCCGCACCAGGGGCGGGGCAGCACAGTTCCCATGCTGCCAGATACGGGCATCCTTTCGAGGTGGAATTGCTACCCGCCTGATACCTCTGGCAGCGCAGCCCTCATATACCTTCCTTTTGTCGTAGGCCCCATCACCACTCATCTGCTCCACCGGCTCGGTGCTCTGGTCCAGAAGCTCGGGCACCGCTCCCGCATCGTCCAGGCTGGCCTCACTCAGCACCACGGCCTGGATCTCCTGGGTTTCACTGTCCACGCTTAGATGAAGCTTCCTCCAGGTGCGCCGTTTGGTATAGCCATGCTGACGCACCTTCCATTCTCCCTCCCCAAAGACTTTCAACCCGGTGCTGTCCAGGACCAGATGCAAGGGCCCAGCAGCTTTCCTGCCCCAGGAAACCCCCAGGCGCCTGGCGCGCTTGCAGAGGGTGGTATAGTCCGGCACCGGCAACTCCCACTCCAGCAAGTGAAACAAGGACCGGAGAAACCCTTCGGTAGCCCTCAGGGTCAAATGAAAGACGCTGCGCACCATCAACAGGCACTGGATTGCTCCATCGGAATACTGAACCTGTCCACCCCGCTTTCGGGGGCCGTCGGGCTTCCAGGCCCCAATATCCTCTTCGCTGGTCCATAGGGTTATTGAACCCCGCTGGACCAGACTTTCGTTGTAGTCATGCCAGTTACGTATCCGATACTGGGATTTCCTGGTGCTGGCGCTTTTCTTGGGACGAGCTTTGGAGGCTTGCTGTCTTCGCTTCATGCCTCCAGCTTAACACTACCTCCCATTCATTCAACAAAGCCCGTTTCGTCTACAACCGCCTGGTAGCCAACGACCAAGCCGGGCGGGACGCCGGCCTGGGGCTCACTCCCCACGAGCTGGAGAAGGAGTTCAATGCTGCCAAGCAGCTCAATCCGTCGCTGACCTTCACAACCCAGGTCAGCAAGTTCGTCGCCCAAGGCGCGTGCCGCAACTACCGCAACGCCCACGCCCGCTGGCTGAACCCCGAACTCAGGGCCCGCCGGCCCGTCTTCCACAGGAAAAACCGATGCGGCACCGGGTCATTCCTGGCCGCATCGGGTATCACAGTCATACGGGCGGAACCCAACCGCCCCGGCTGGTCCGGGAAGCCTCCTCGAATACTTCATTCCAGTCCTGCCAGTCGTACCCGCTGAACCCTCGTTTACGCAACATCAGGTGGTACAATTTGCCCATGACACCCCCATCTGAAAACAACCCGCCGACCATCGAAATGCTCTTGGAGATTCAGCAATCCGTTTTGCGTTTAGTGGAGGGGATCTCTGATGGTCAGAAATCGTTGGCTGATCGGCTAACAGACTTTTCCCAGGAGCAGACCCGTCAGGGCGAAGCTATAGAAAACCTGGCCACTATTGTGGGGGACCAAGCTGAGCGTGTGAATGGGCTTACGGAAAAAGTCGATGGCCTCACAAACGACATCGCCATGGTAAAGGGTGGCCATGCCGTCAGCGCGATGCGCCGGAACGCCGCTCTGATCGCAGATGATTTGGGTTGCCAACTCATCGAGGAACTGCCCCAAGGAGTGGTCATCGGCTTCGCAAAGGTAGCGGCCGACAATGGCGAACCCGACAACGAGGTCGACAGCTTCCGGCACGCCGACATGGTGATGCACGTGCGGGATGCCAATGGTCACCCGGGTTACGTCGCGGTGGAGGCCTCATTCACTGTCAATGCCAATGATGTCAGGCGGGCGGTGAGGAATGCCGGTTACCTACAGAAGTACACGGGGGTTAATTCTTACGCCGTGGTTGCCGGCGTTGACGTCTTGCCAGAGGCGCTGGCCCGAATCAACCACGGGGAAGCTGCGCTGTATCGAATCCAGCCTCGGGAACTGCAGCCGCTATTCAGAATCTGATGAAATCTGATACTCCACGCTGGGCGGAGTACGCATCAGACCCGTTTGACGCTTCAACGACCACCGCCAGTTGTGCCGGACTTACACGGTCTTCACGTCCTGATGCCGGGAAGCTCAAACCCGGCCAATTTGCCAAATTCTCCGCCGCGTTGGCATCGCGGTCGTTCAACACCCCACAACCGCCACACCACCACTCCCGGTCAGAAAGCGACAAGTCATCCTTCCTCCAGCCGCAGGCTCCGCACAGCTTTGACGATGCGAACCACCGGTCCGCCTTCACATACTCGGCGCCGTACCACAGACACTTGTACTCCAGCTTGCTCAGGAAGCCCGACATACCGGCATCAGCAATGGCCCGGGCCAGCCGGCGGTTGCGGAGCATCCCAGCCACGTTCAGGGTTTCCACCACCACGCGGCCCGCTGACTTGGCTATCGCCGTCGTGGCCTTGTGGTGATTGTCGTTCCGCACGTTGACTATTCTGGCGTGAATCCTCCGGCGCTTGGCATACAGCCGCTCTCGGCGGTTGGATTGAATGCTCCTGCCGTGGACACTCCGACTGCGGGCTATGGCCTTGTCTACTTGCCGCAGCCGTTTCAGGCCAGTAGCCAGCGCCTTCGGATTTTCAACCGTGGTTCCATCGGAGCAGGTCGCCATCGTACCCACCCCCACGTCCACCCCGATGGTCGGTCCGTCCTTCACCGGCGGCGCTTCCTGCCCGTCCTCAACGCAAAAACACGCAAACCACGTCCCCGCTGTGCGGTTGACGGTCACCTCGCGGATCGACCCGGCAAAGCGCAGGTGTTCCACCATGGCCACCCGACCGATCTTCGGCAAGATGACCACCTTGCCGTCCACCTTCACCGTGTCCGGACCATTGTCGACGCGAAAGCCCTGCTCGTGCTTGCGCCGCTTGAAACGCGGGAAGCCAACCCGACGACCGGGACGCTGACCAGCCCTCACCTTGCGGCAATACTCGCCCCAGCCTTCGGCGGCTTGGCCCAAGTCAATGACCGCGTACTTGGCCGCGTTCTGGGACAACTCCGCTCCCCAGGGAGCAATCATGCCCTTGACCCGGTTCCACCGGGGACGCAGGGTGCGCTCAGTCAACCACTCGCCCACCGCCAGGCCCGTCCTGAACTCGCCCACCGCCCAGTTGTAGGCGTACCGGGCGTAGCCAGCGTGCTGACCGAACAAGAGCTCCTGTTCCGGTGTGGGCTTGAGAGCGATCCGGTGGGACCTTTTCATGAATGCTGACCCACCGGCACTTGACCAGGGACGGTCTCCGCCAGGGTGTCCAGCAGTTTGCGGTGCTTCCTGCTCCGACTTCCATACAGGCGAGCCGAAAACACCGTGATGATCTCCAGCACATCCTGAGCCAGCTCCTCCTCGAAGCTGGGCTGCTCTCCCTGATGGATCACCACCACCTCGATGCCGTTGAGCTCGCACAACGTGAATACCAGCTCCGCACCGAAACGCAACAGTCGGTCTTTGTGAGTGAGCACCAACCGCCGCATTCGGCGCTCCAGTATCATCTCCAGCAACTGCTGCAGTCCCTTCTTGCGGTAGTTCATGCCGCTGCCCAGATCTCTGATCACCAACGACGACCAGCCTTGGGCAGCGCAGTAGCTCTCCAGGAGAGCGTGCTGCCGGTCCAGGTCCGCCTTCTGATCATGGCTGGATACCCGGGCATAGCAAACGGTAGGCAAGTCATCGGACCTTTGCCCGAGCAACTGGTTGGCAGAGTAATACCGGGTACCTCCCGGACTCTTGCGAACCGGCACCAGGTAACCCGTGGCTTCCCATTTCCGCAGGGTCTGTGGCGTAACCCCCAAGAGGCGGGCAGCTGTCCCAATTCTGATCAGGTCAGATTGCTGCATCACAAGATACCATCAGTTAGTATCAGACCATAACAGATTACAGCGAACAGTTACACACCCGATTAAAGGCCCTTGGAGTCAAACCGACCCGTCCCAAGCCCTCAAGCAGGGCGATTGCAAAGTGGGATCGTCAATCGCTTCCCGCGCATCCTGAGCTTGTTGAAGGATGCCAGCACAATCGGCCGCTGGTTCGACCAACTCACTACAAGCGGGTCAGACGGGACTTTGCAATCGTCCTGGGCCCTCAAGGCCCGGGGTCAGGGATACTTTTCTTGGTGGAGTCGGCTTACGGGTAAGGAATGACGAAGACTCTCACACCCTCCACTTCAGCCTGCGCCGATTGCGCCGGGTCCAGCCTGCTCGTGATCACCACGGGCGTCACGGTCCCGCCCGTCACCAGGGCCATAACGCCGGCCCGTTCCCTGGCCCGGGTGATGTCGTCTGCGTCCGCGGTGATGGATACCTCGATGACCGCGTGCCGGTTGTCCCGGCCTGATATCACCAGGTCCGCCTCCAGGAGGCCGTCGCAGCCGCCCCTCGGTACCCGTCCGTCCTGGAGGGCCCGTTCGACGGCGCTGTTCAACTGGGGGTCCACCATGCCTTCCTGGTGCATGACGACCCGGGGGATCTCGAGTCCGAGGACGGTCCGGGTGCGGTTGATGGCCCTGTTGCGGATCCCGCGTTCGTACTGGCTGCCCTCTATGTTTCCCATCCGGCCCTCTATGTTTCCCATCCGGCCCTCTATGTTTCCCATCCGGCCTTCGAGGCCATCGAGCCTTTCCTCGATGGCGTTGAGCCGTCGTGCGGTCAGCTGGTTGGTCTCCTGCTGGATTTCAACGAAGCGGTCGAACCGGGCGGGCAGGTCCAGGAGTTCCTGGGTGAGCAGGAGGGCCCGCATGGCCTCGGCCCAGGTTGGCTGTTCCCGGAGGATGCGGGCCAGGTCCTCAATGGTGTTGATGGTGGTCATGGATCAATTATACTCCCGCCGGTAGGATCGTTGCAGTGAAGGCCAGTCAGGTCTGCATTGGCATGACCTGTTTGCAGACGTTGAAGGCCCACGCCCACGACAGGACTTGATGTACCACCAACAAAAATTGGTAAATCCGGGTCACGTCCTCAGACGTATTTGCATTGAGCAAACACACAGTCAGCGGTGCCCACCCTTAGGGGTAAGCGGCGCTGTTCTCCGATCTTCCGCCATCAGCGCCTCAGCACTCAAGCGGGTTACCGGGCCGGTTTCACCATCCCTATACGGAATGGCCAGAGCCGGCCCGTCACGGAGCATCGGCCCCCTGCCTGGGGGCAGCATGGGGTTCCTCACATGAATCGCGAGTCAAAGATTGATGACCGCGTTCCCATTCCGGTCATGTTGGGTATTGCACTTGCCGCACGGCGCCTGCGGTTCCGTCTTCAACATTGGATTGTCGCAGTTGAAGGCTTGGGCAGTCCTGCCATCCGGGGAGGACAACAGAGGAAGTCGTACCCTGACCTCACGCCAATGGCCAGAGCCGGCCCGTCACGGAGCATCGGCCCCCTGCCTGGGGGCAGCATGGGTTCTTTACAAGAATCGAACATTCATGACCGCGTTCCCATTCCGGTCATGTTGGACACCGCACTTGCCGCACAGCGCCCACGGTTCAATCTTCAGCTTCGCATTGTCAGCGTTGAAGAGTTGGCCAGTCCTGCCAACCGGGGAAGACAACCGGGGAGTGGCACCCTGACTTCACGCCGAGGGACCTTGTGCAACAACTGCTGCGTCACGGGTGCCTGCTTGGAGGATGATCGGGTTAATGACCGCGTTCAGGGTCCGGTGATCCCCGCTTCCACGCCTGGGGCCTGCGGTCGTCGCTTATCTGAGTCCATTCCAGCTTCACGTTGACGGCCCCGGAGACGTGGCCGGTCTTTCCGTTTGGGAACGCTGCCGGGACCACCCTGGCGTGAAGCCAAAGGCCCCTGTTCAGGAACCTCCCCCTGACCTTGCCCATTCTGGCGTCGCCTTGGGGGCTTGATCGGGTTGATTGCCGCATTTTGAGCCCGGTCATCCCTGCTTCCCCGCGCGGAGCCCTCCGCCTTGTTCCCAGCATCAGTGCCGCGTCCACGGTCCCGGAGGGGCGGCACGTCTTTCACGATGCCAGGATCCCCTTGCCATGAATCCCACGGCGTTTGTTGAACAACGGCGTCCTGGGCTCGCCCATTGCGGCGTCGGCTTTCGGGCACGATCAGGTTCCTCAGGTTGATTGCTGCATTCAGGTTCCGGTCATGGGTCGTGCCGCATGTGTCGCAAGTCCAGGTTCGTTCCCGTTTCAGGTTCCGGTTGATAGTGCCGCATACGCTGCAGGTCTTGCTGCTGGGGAACCACATGGGTGCCAGGATCACCCGGGTGTGCCGCCACTGGCCCTTGTAGATCAGCTGCCGCTTGATGTCGCCCATCCCAGCGTCGGCCTGGGCCCTTGGGGTATTCCCCCGCATCAACCCGGCCACGTTCAGGTCCTCGATGACCAGTTCACTGAATTTTTTCGTCACCGTGCTGGTCATCTGGTGCTGCGCGTCGTGTCTCAGTCCCCGGATGCGCCGGTGGCACTTGTCGATCTTGCGCTGGGCTTCCCACCAGCCCCGGGAGCCCTTCTGCCGCCGGGCCTGGGCCCGCTGCCACCTCCGGAGTTTCTTCTCCATTTGGTAGCTGGACTTGGGGTTCTCGTAGACCTGTCCATCGGAGTCGGTGCCCAGGGGGTTGATGCCGGTGTCGATGCCCCCAGCCTTGGGGGCCCGTTCCGGTTGGGGCTCCGGCGGCCTCCATAGCTTCAGGCAGATGTACCACCTGCCGTTTTCTCTTCGGATGCTGGCCTCGTAGCAGATGCCCCTGGGCAGGGTGCAGCCCAGCTTGACGCTGCCCAGGCACGGGAGTTTCACCCTGCGCTTGCCGTCGTAGCGGATCTCCTTCACGCTGCCGGCGGCCAGGAATGAGCCGGTGCCGGTGAATGCCGGGCGCTTGGTTCTTGGGACCCGGGCCCGGAGGTTGGGGTTCCTCCAATTGTCCACGGCCTGGCCGAAGTCCCGGAAGGCGCCGGTGGCAACGACGGCTGCGACCTGGGTGACGAAGGGGTGGTCCTCCCGCTTGCAGGCGTTGAAGGCCTTGCTGATGTCCATCCAGCTGGGCCAGAGGAGCCGGTTGCGGCGGCAAAACCGGTGAGTCCTGACGGCCAGGTTGTAGCAGAACCGGTGGACGTCGATGGCATCCCGGCAGTAGTTTTCCTGCCGGACGGTCAGGTGGATGGGAACCTTTGCCCCGGCGTTGAGCCACCCGTCCGGGCAGGAGTTCTTGCGCCTGGACTTGCGCGCGGTGGTCTTTGGGATGTTGGCCATGGTGTTCGCACCTCAACTTTGAGAGTCGGGGACTCTCGCCGTCGGCCCAAGGGCGGCGACGGAGCCCCACAACGGGGGCGCCGCCCGACGGTCGTTGAGGTCCGGACATGGGTCTCGGGGAGCGGAGGGATGTGGCAATGTGGAGAATTCGTCTACAGGCCGAGGGTTGTTGGCGGCAGATGTCTGGGCCGCGTCCCAGGCCCCGGATAATAACGGGATGGAATACAGCTGCGGTGCCGCTGCCCGCCATCCGACAGGGCCGGAGGTGAGCGCGGGCCTGTCATTGTTGGTTTTCGGGGGCGTTACCCAACGGGGGATTGGGAAACCCCCTGAGGCCGCCTTATTCGTCATTGATGTAAGGGAATCGGCCCCGCAGGTGTGGCCAGCGTTTCAGGCCACGAAGGTTTACCGGCACGATGAGGAGCAACTCCACGGTTAACTGCCCAGCCAACCGGAGATGCCGGTCGCTTGCCGAGACATCATGCAGCAGGGGAATGCGGAAATTTGCGGCGTTCGTCTCCGGACTGGGCGAGTTGGCGCCGAAGTGTCGGTTTAAGTCATGGCCCGCGGGAATTCAGGGACGGGGCCAAAGGCGTCCACCGCCGCTGCCCCCCATACATTGGCGCCGCAGGTGAGCCGCGCTCCGGTCATTGTTCGCTCCGGGAGCGTCAGGCAGCCGGGGATGGGGAAATCCCCTGAGGCCGCCCTATTAATGCAAGGGCGTTGGCGCCGCAGGTGTGACCGGCGGTTATTGATGCCTTGGGATGTGCAACTCCGGGGCTTCCGGGTGGTTACCGTGATCTGGTAAGGGTGAGTATTGCCACCGCGACGCGTTCGCTTTGGCTGGTTTGAAGGAAGCCGGTGATGGCGGCTTCGGCTGTGTCCAGCCAACTGGTTGCTGCCTGAATGGTAAAGGTTGCTAGTACCGCGTCAGGGTGAAACCGATGGATAGATACGCCGAAGCTTATGCCGGGCATCGGTGGTGGAGAAGCTCCAGTCGATGGTTGCCTCAGCCTGATTACGCTCGATCTCCAATGCCGCGATTTCGCGCTTAAGCGACACTTCATCTTCAATGCGGCGATTCAAACATTGGTTGCTGAAGACGCTGAACTCGATCTCCGCCATGTTGAGCCAGCTCCCATGTTTGGGAGTATAGTGAAACTCCAGCCGTTGGATCACCCGTCTGGCTTCCTTTGGCTCGAAGGCCTCGTACAGGGAGGCGGGTCTATGGGTGTTCAGGTTGTCCAGCACCACTCGGATCCTCTCCGCCTCGGGGTAAGCAGCATCCCCCAGCCAGCGCATCTGATGGGCGAAGTCGGTCATGGTGCGACGCTCGGTCACTGCCACATGCCTCCAGCCCGCCAGCGGCTCACAGGTCATGAACAAGTTCCGGGTCCCGTTGCGCTGGTACTCGTAATCAAACCGCTCCCGCCGGCCCGCCTTGGCCGGGATGGGCGCCCGCTTCTCGGCCACCAACTGCTTGGAGGTCTCGTCGAAACAGACTACGGGCCGCTGGGGGTCATAGGGTTCCGCATAGAGGTCCAGCACGTCCTCCATGCGGGCCACGAACTCGGCGCTCACCTTGGGGATGCACCACTCCTTCTTCCGCCACGGCTTGAGTTCGTTTTTTTCAGCACCTGCCTGACCGTCTCCCGGGAGATGGAGTCGGTCAACTCCAGCTTCACCGCCTCGTCGGCAAGCAATCGCAAGGTCCAGCGGGTGTGCCCTTCCGGGGCTGCGCTGCAGGCCACGGCCACCAGGTGGGCTTCCTGCTTTCCATCGAGTTTACGCCGTTGTCCCGGCCGCGGCAGGCCATTGAGGGCCCGCTGCAACCCGCCTTCCACGAAGCGCTGGCGCACCCGGCCGACCGTGGAGGGGCCGACCAGCAGAGCTTCGGCCACCTGCTGGTCGGTAAGGCCTTCATCGGCCTTGCACAAAATGAGGCACCGCTTCACTTTACGCCCCGAGGATTGGCCGCGCCGGGTGATACCCAGCAAATGTTCCCGCTCATCTTGGGTCAAGTTCACTCGGTATAGCTTGGCCGGCATTCCCCACGCCTCCCCACAATCAAAGAATGCCTCAATTATATACTTTCTTATATTTGTCAAAAATAGCCGGACGCGGTACTAGTGGGTTGTAGTCGGCGCTGTGGCGTTCGTCTTGGAGTTTGCAAAAGAGGTCGGCGAAGTTCAGGGTGTCGGCCGAGACCCTGGGCTGGTTCCGTTTCACTTCCGGTTCCAGTTGGGATTTGGCATGGCCGTGGTTGAGGCCACGGTATATCCGAATCCATGAGTCGGCTGACAGTTGGTCATGGGCGGGGCCGATGAGCGCGTCGGCGTTGCTGGCGGTGAGGGCGTGAAAGGCTGCATAGTAGGCGGTGCTGATGGCCCGTCGTATTGCCGCCTGAGTGGGTTGGGTGGCAGCCGGCTGGGGGATGAGGGTTGCCCGGCCGCCAGCTATGAGGTCCGTCCAACTGATCGGCGCTGGGGGTTGGAAAGCTGGCTGGGCGCTGGTGGTCATGCTGGTATCTCGCTCCTGTTGGCGTAGACGATGGTTGGATGGTCGAAGCCCCGTTCCCGGCAGACCGAGTTCATGTGCATGGAGAATTTGATGAGGGTATGTGGGTCCAGTTTGGGGTGCCCGTCCTCCAGGATCACGGTGGCCCTCAGGTAGTCTTCGCCGTCGGCGCCTGGCAGGAATTCCCCGGTCACCTGGGCGATGACGAAATCATCGGAAAGGTACTTGGTCAGCTCGGCATGGACGAGGTCGGAGACGTGGGCCAGGGTTGCTGCGGGGTCGGTCATGGTTCACCTCTGTGCCAGGTTGCGTGCGGGAATGTTATTGCTACCGTTGCCAGGGGTCAAGCGGCGGCGTCCGATGCGCTGGAAGGGGATTCTAACAATATGGGCCGGTGAGTCTGGGGACGGGCGAGGTGGAAGTGACGGGCCAGGTCCTGCTCCTGGGGAACCATGCGTTGGCCGGCGTGATCCTCGGGCGAAGCCAGCGGCCATAGACGAGCCGTTGCCTATCCGCTCCCGGCGTGACGACCATAGGCGCGGCAGCCCAATCCCTGGCCCCATCCGCAACTGCCGGAACTGACGGGTGACCGTGGTGCTTCAGCCGCCCAGGGTCACCGAGGGGGCGGCACCGGGGCGGCGCCAGGTAGTCATCGACTCCCGCTACTCCGGCTCCCGCTCATCCCGCATCTGCTCCGGCAGCACCAAGAACTGGCCGGGACATCCGCAGTGCGCCAACCCCTGGTTCACCGCCCGGTAGAAGCTCGACCAAACGTCCATCGGGTACTCCGGGTCCTCCAGTAGGACCATAGCCAGCGTCCGCATCGCGTGCAAGCACTCCATATCCGCGCCTCCTGGCGCGGGCCTTGGATTTCCCCCGGGAGCGCCCACCCACGCTAGGAACGCGGGGGCGCCAGTCTGTCTCAACCAGGTTTGTAATGCCGCCCGAAGCAACTGGTGCTCCGGGCCTCGAGGGGGGCTGGCCAAAGAGGGGGCTTCCGAGCACGACTTCGGAGCTGGCGGCCTTGGGTAACCTCGCGGAGACGATGGCTGATACTACAGACGCAGATATTTGTTAAAGAGTTTCAGGCGGCATTTACAATGACGGCGCAGTGCTTGGGTTTGGTGGAGCTGCCTCGACAGGAACCACTTCAACACCGGGCCACTCGAGCAGATTCGCTGGTTTGTTCAACTCCTGTCCGCAGGGGACTTCCGTGTGGAGGAGGTCGTGGCCGCCTAGCCTGCCAGGCAAGAGCTTCAGAGACTACTGAGCCGCCTGATCTCCTCCTCCAGCTCTTTGATGCGTGCCTCCGCCCTGGTCCGGGCCTCGTGTTCCCTGTCGCGATTAGCCTCCGCCCACTCGGCGCGTTCCAGCATATCGAAGTAGTCCTCAGAGTCCGGAGGATCGGGGAGCCTGAAGCGTCCGGTCCCACCCTCGTCCATTCTTTCGGGACAGTCGGCCGCTGTGATGTCGCACGCCCCGCATTCCTCAGGGCTCGGAATGCGCGCGGGCGGTTCTCCCCCAGCCAGGCGTCTCGCCAACTCCGTCATGTTCTCGATGAACTCACGGTCTACCGAAGCCGCCGGAATGTCCACCGATTCTCTCCCATAGGCCAGCCGTCCACTGAGCGCCATGCCTCGGAACCGCTCCACAGCCATGGACAGGGCGTATATGTGTATCATGACCTGGAGCGCATGGGAGCGGGTTGGTTCACCCTCGGGGAAGTCAATTACTATACAGTCGCCACCCTTCGTGGCAATCACGTCAGGTCTGCCGGACAGCTCGGCTCCGCCGACGCTGAGGACATAGCCGTTCGGTCCCCCGTTGGACACCGTGTAGCCCTGACCCTCGTAGAGTTTGATGCAGCGATTGAGCCGTTGGGTGTAGTCGACTGACCATTCAAGGCCGGAAAGACTGGGCATTGGACGCTGTTCCCAATCTTCATGGCGAACCCTGAACCAGGACGCCCATTCGCAATGGGCCTCTGCGGCCAGTAGCCCGGCGAGCCACTCCGGCGAGATGCGGGGGCCGTTGGTGCGGACCCGGGTCATGGAGACATCCACAGTACAGAATTTCTCGGTAACTCTAAAGAACCATGTCGGTGCCTTACTTCACAACCAGCTACTTGACTCAATTCTACCTTCCCTTAATCTGCGGCTGTAGTACTAACGCGCGTCTTCATTCACTAAACACAAAGTCAGCGTTGCCAACCCGATGGGATTGGCGGTGCTGTTCTCCGGTCTTCCGCAGTAGGCGGGTTGCCGGGCCGGTTTCACCATCCCTGTCTGGGAATGGCCAGAGCCGGCCCGTCACGGAGCATCGGCCCCCTGCCTGGGGGCAGTAAGTTCTTCGCATTAAGTTCTTCAGGGTGATTACTGGGTTCAAATTCCTGACACCGTGCATCGCCAACTGGGCATCCAAATCCGCTGCCGATGGAATTACCCGGTACCGGTGTCGCAGATGTCCAGTGTCCTGCTGCCAGGGAACCGCGCTGGCGCCACGATGACTCCGGCGTTAAACCAGAGGCCTTGGTCAACCAGCCGCCGCTTCACACCCATCCGGCGTTGGGCCGGAGGCTTGATTGGGATGGTCCCGGCGTTCGGGGTCCGGTCATCTGTCGTACCGGAGTTCCCGGCAGGTCCGCTCAGGGGACAGTGTGCCGTTCCCGTTCCGGCATCCCGGGCCGGTTCCGCTACTGGGGAATGATGGCCGAGCCAAGATGGCCCCAGCGTGAAGCCGGCACCCCTGTTGACCCATTGCCTCCTGACCCGGCCCATCCCGGCTTCGGCCTGCGGGCATGATCAGGTTTCTGAGGTTGATGGCAGCGCGCAGGTTCCGGTCATGCCGGGTCCGCAGTTCGGGCAGTTCCACATGCGTTCCCGCTTCAGTTTCGCGTTCACTCTGCCGCAGGCGCTGCAGGTCTTGCTGCTGGGGAACCACATGGGGGCGAGGATCACCCGGGTGTGGCGCCACAGGCCCTTAGCGTCCTCATCGCGTGCAAGCACTCCATGTCCGCGCCTCCTGGCGCGGGCCTTGGATTTCCCCAGGGAGCGCCCACCCACGCCAGGAACGCGGGGGCGCCAGGCTATCTCAAAATCGAGTAACCGCGCCGGACGATGACGCCGGCTACGTTGATCTCAAAGGCAACCATCAGGTCGGGGATCAGGATTCCTTTCCGCCAAAGGCGGGTTACCGGGCCGGTTTCACCAACCCCTCATGGAATGGCCAGAGCCGGCCCGTCACGGAGCATCGGCCCCCTGCCTGGGGGCAATATGGATTCCATACATGAATCGCTAGTCAAAGAATGATGACCGGGTTCACATTCCGGTCATGTTGGGCACCGCACGTCGCCCTCGATTCCGTCGCCAGCTTCGCGCGTTCAGAGTCTTCAGTTTCGCGCGTTCAGATTTGAAGAGTTCGCCAGTCCTGCCATCCGGGGAGGAGGACCGTGGAAGTGGCGCCCTGACTTCGCGCCGAGGGACCTTGTGCAACAACTGCTGCGTTACGGGCGCCTGCCTCGGATGATGGTCAGGTTGCTCGGGTTGGTAGCCGAGTTCAGGGTCGGGCGATCCGTGCTTCCACACCTGGGGCCTGCGGTCATCGCTTATCCAGGTCCATTCCAAGTTCGCGTTTGCGACCCCGGAGATGTGGCAGGTCTTTCACGATTCCGGGTTCGCCTCGGCTTGTAGCCAAAGGCCCCTGTGGGAAAGCCTCATCCCAACCTCGCCCATTGCGGCGTCAGCCTGGAGGGATGATCGTTTTTGTCAGGCTGATTGCCGTGGTCGGCTTTCGGTAATCCCGGCTTCCACGCCTGGGGCCTTTGGTCGTTGCTTATCCAGGTCCATTCCCTTTCCAGGTTCGCGTCGACGGCCCTGATGATGTGGCAGGTCTTTCCGCTTGTGAACGCTACCGGGTTGACCCTGGCCTGAAGCCAAAGTTCCCTGCCCGGGAACCTCCTCCTCCTCCTCCTGACCTCGCCCATTGCGGTGTCGGCCTGAAGGAATGACGAAGTTACCCGGGTTGATGGCCGCGTCAAGGTTCCGGTTGTTCCCGAGTCCACGGTCCCTGAGGGGCAGCACGTCTTTCACGATCCCGGGTTCGCCTTGGGATGAATGCCGCGGTTTTTGTTGAACAACGGCCTCTTGGCCGCGTCCATTCCGGCGAGGGTTTGGAGCCACAATCAGATTCCTCAGATTGATCGCCGCGTTCAGGTTCCGCTCATGCTGAGCCCCGCAGCTGGGGCACGTCCACCTGGGTTCCCGCTTCAGGTCCCGGTTCACGGTGCCGCATACGTTGCAGGTCTTGCTGCTGGGGAACCACACGGAGGCCAGGGTGATCCTGGTGTGGCGCCACTGCCCCTTGTAGATCAGTTGACGCTTGATGTCGCCCATGCCGGCGTCGGCCTGGGCCCTGGGCGTCCTGCCCCGCATCAACCCGGCCACGTTCAGGTCCTCGATGACCAGTTCACTGAATTTCCTGGTCACCGTGCTGGTCATCTGGTGCTGCGCGTCGTGTCTCAGGCCCCGGATGCGCCGGTGGCACTTGTCGATCTTACGCTGGGCTTCCCACCAGCCCCGGGATCCCTTCCGCCGCCGGGCCTGGGCCCGCTGCCATCGCCGCAGCTTCCGCGCCACCTCGTAGGAGGCTTTGGGGTTCCGGTAGGTCTGGCCATCGGAGTCGGTGCCCAGGGGATTGATGCCGGTGTCGATGCCGCCGGGTCTGCGAGACCGCTCCGGCTTCGGCTCAGGAGGTTTCCAGAGCTTCAGGCAGATGTACCACCGGCCGTTCTCCCTCCGGATGCTCGCCTCATAGCAGATGCCTTTGGGCAGGGTGCAGCCCAACTTGACGCTGCCCAGGCAGGGGAGTTTGACCCTCCGCTTTCCGTCGTAGCGGATTTCCTTGACGCTGCCGGCGGCCAGGAAGGAGCCGGCGCCGGTGAATGAAGGGCGCTTGGTTTTTGGGACCCGGGCCCGCAGCCCGGGGTTGCGCCAGTTGTCCACGGCCTGGCCGAAGTCCCGGAAGGCGCCGGTGGCAACCACCGCCGCTACCTCGGTCACGAAGGGGTGGTCCTCCCGCTTGCAGGCGTTGAAGGCCTTGCTGATGTCCTGCCAACTGGGCCAGAGGAGCCGGTTGCGGCGGCAAAACCGGTGGGTACGGACGGCCAGGTTGTAGCAGAACCGGTGGACGTCGATGGCCTGGCGGCAGTAATTTTCCTGCCGGACGGTCAGGCGGATGGGGACCTTTGCGCCGGCCTGGAGCCAGCCCTCGGGGCAGGAGTTCTTGCGCCGGAATTTAGGAGCGGTGGTCTTCTGGAAGTTGGCCATGGCGCATGCACCTCAACGTTAGAGTCGGGGCATTGCGCCTCTGGCCCGCCGGGCAGCGGGAGGGCGGCGACGGAGCCCCACCCACGGGGCGCCGCCCGACGGTCGTTGTGGTTCAGGCTTCGATCTTGTGGGCGGACGTCAAGGAGCACGCGGGATGTGGAAATGCGCGGAGTTCAACCGCCAACAGAGGGGAGTTGGCGCCGGAGCACTGGGACCAGGTCCCGGGACGTGGGGAGTCCGGTGGGGAATGACAAGCTTCTCCGCCGTCCTCCCTTCTTAATGGCGTCGGCTGCGTTGATGACGCCCGGTGGGCGGCCCCTCGACGGGGTCGGCGTTGTCCGGCATTCCGCGGCGGGTAAAGCCAAGCCGGTTTCGCCTCTCACCCTTGGAGTTGCCGCAATCGGCTCGTCCCTGAACCGGTCTCTCGGGTTGGACCCGGTGTGCACCTTCCGGTCATCCCGACTTCCACATATGGGTCAGCACCACTCTGATCCCTCCGAGAGGTTGGCGGAGGGTCCGGCACCCACGAGGTTGCTGCCCTCCAACTTATGTTCTGGCCGTGAATTCTGATTTTCCCAGATTCTCGAAGGCACGGCGAAGTCGGTGACTCCCACCGCGGCATCTTGAAACAATTTCAGGGCGGGCTGCCATCGCTTTTGCCCAACTCCCGAATAGACAGCCCCCTCGATCGGCGTTCCAAAAAGCATTGCCAAGGTACGTTGACCACCCATTCATTGTCACGGGCAATGTACACTTCACCTGGCTTGAGTATAGCTGGATTCGGATCCAAGCAAACACGTTGGTAGTGGTGCCCTGTTGATCCCGTAAAGGCGTGACAGGTTTGGGATCGCAGCGAATACGTAGTTGTCAACGTTCTACCCTACCGAGGGACTCGAGTTGGCAGATCCACTCTCCGAAGTGGCGGCAGGTGGTCCGCAATTTAACGATCCCTATTTTCCGGGCAACCAAAGGACCCGCGGATTGTTTCATTCCCTGATATTCCGGTATCTCGGTGATAATCCGCTTCGAAGGTGCGGTTGTTTCGCCCTGGTCGATCAGTTCCGGGTTGCCGAAGCTGGTGGCCATGACGGCCAGTCGTTGTACCTGCCTGGTTTGCCCGGGGAATTGTTCCTCGAGTTGAAGGGGATCCGATAACAGCAGGGTCTCAAACTCGTGCAGTTGCAGGTGGGGGATGAATCTCGGGTCTGCAATGTCTTCACCGAGGGCCTGTTCCAGAACTCTGACTTTTTCGTAGGGGTCGGAAGTTCGCAGCGCTTCCTGGTAGCCGGGGAAATCGCTTGGCAGGCCGTACAGGTCGAAAAACGTGGTGAAGCGGGCGTCCTCGTTCTGATCTTCTTTTATCCAGGACAGGATGTCGTTGCGGGGTTGATTGTATGTCCGGAACCCGCCCCGGTACTTGACTCCTCTCCTTCGGCTGGTCAGAATGCATCTGGCCGAGGTCCAGACACAACGTTCCGCCAGGTGCGGTCCAAGGACGGTGTTGACGAAGGTTTCTTCAGTCTGCCCTTCAACGACGAAATTGAGCCGGATGCCCATCAAGGCCGCCCGCCTATGACGTTCTTCTCCCACAGTTCGGAGAGCGAGTATTCTTCCAGCCAGTTGTCCAAGTCTTCGGGAGCAAGGCGTTTAAATTCGGATTCGCGTCCGTTTCGGTCGACCACCACCACGTCTTCGGGTGCAAAGCAATCGACGAGGGCCATGGATTGGGTGGCCACCATGACCTGAGTCTTGGTCGACGCAGAGTTGATTAACCCCCCGATTATGTTGATAGCGTACGGGTGCAGCCCGAGTTCTGGCTCATCCAGTATCAGCATCATGGGCAGGTCACTATCCGGTTGCAAGAGAAGCGTAACGAGCGTCACTACCCTGAGCATTCCATCGGATGCCTGGGAAACGCTGAATACTTGGTCGGTGCTCACTTCCCTCCAACGTAACAGCAGGCTCCCCGCCTCGGGCTCTAGCTCGAAGTCTGAGAAGAAGGGCAGGATCAGGCGTATGGTTTCCACGATCCTTCGATAGCAGGTCCCGTCGTTCAGCTTCAATTTGAGGAGCACCGGTGCGATATTCGCCCCATCCTCCTTGAGAAACCTGTTGTCGTATGTGCTCCATTTGCCCCTGATGCGCGCCGTGTGCGAGGTGTTGTGGAACTGATGCACGATAATCCGTTGCAAGAGGCTGCGGATAACCCTGGCGGTGTTGTCCGTCGTCGCCGCGGTTATCAACTGAGGAGAGTTGTGTCCTGCGCCCATGGTGCGCCACTCGCGGCTGGGCTGGCCACTAGGATTGTACCTGTAGCGCTCCTCCCCAAAGACCAGCCGGTCGTCAGCCGCGTAAAACAGGCGGAAAGCATATTGGTTCTTCCCGGTTTCGGTACGAATGGTCAGGTCGGCTTCTATCGCGCGCGTTTGGGCGGGTCCATCGTGCAACAGTTGGCTTGCTCCACCTCGTTCACCAACGAAAAATGCCAGGTTTGCTGGGTCGGCTAGGGCCGAGCTCATCAACCGAAAAAACGAGATGAAGTTGGACTTTCCGGCCCCGTTTGGACCGATCAGGGCGGTCAACGGGCCCGGTTCAAAGTTCTCAAAGGACTTTACTGTCTTGAAGCCCTTGATGGTGATCTTTTCAAGTTGACTGTTCATTCCGCTCCTGTTCCCTTAGTGGCGGGTTGGCGGGTGGTCCTTCTAACCTGCAGCCGCAGACCATGGCTTCAGTGGACAAATTTTAGCGCGGGTCGCTGGGACGAGGGATCGATCTTCGTCGAGTTTCGTTAACGATTTTATCACCGGAGCGGAAGAACCGGTCCCAGTGAACTTGCGGCGCTTCACTCTTGGATCCCGGGCCCGGAGCCTGGGGGGCTCCTCCAGTTGTCCACGGCACGCCCGAAGTCCCGGAAGGCGCCGGTGGCAACGACCGCCGCTACCTGGGTGACGAAGGGGTAGTCCTCCCGCTGGCAGGCGTTGAAGGCCTTGGAGATGTCCATCCAGCTGGGCCAGGCGAGCCGGTTAACCCGGCAAAACCGGTGAGTCCGGACGGCCAGGTTGTAGCAGAACCGGTGGACGTCGATGGCCCGGCGGCAGTACTCCTCCTGCCGGACCGTCAGAAGGTGGCGGTGGCATGCCTTGTTTCCGTATCCGGCACCGGTGCCTGACTTCGGCGTGGCATTCCTCGCCGGG
The DNA here is from genome assembly GCA_965262735.1 of Dehalococcoidia bacterium. GTDB lineage: Bacteria > Chloroflexota > Dehalococcoidia > Lucifugimonadales > UBA3495 > CATOSK01. The sequence continues at coordinate 3,270,150 of CBDHFS010000002.1, forward strand.
GCTCCAAACCATCACGGTAGAGTTTATCTCCAAACTCATCATGACGAGTCTGAATCCACATTTGTGGGCCTATGAAGATAGGCTTAGGCTCCACGGTTCGGCTCTTCCAGTTGTACTTGGAAGCAGTCCGGTCCCACCCATTGACTTCGTCCAACTGCTTTATGCAAGCCTCTCAGCTTCGTTCGTTCCCATTCCGCTTCATCACCCACCCTGCTATTGAGTTAGTTCCCCCAACACGGCGATGGGCAGACCAGCGACCCGTCTAAAGGCCCCGTCATTCGTGACGAATAGGGTACACTTCTCGTGTAGGGCTGTCGCGGCGTGGAGCGCGTCCGGTGTCGTCAAGTTTGTCGTGGCTCGCAGGCGCGCGGCCTCTTCCCACAAGGCGCGTGTGGTTGGAATCAACTGGACCTCGGCGGAATCGAACAACTCGCGGAAAATCCTTTCAAGAACCTCGTCGGCCTCGCGCAGCGGTTTAATGAGCGTTTCCAATACCACCAACTCACTGCTCGCAATTGCGAACCGTCCCGCCTGAGCCTGCCGCCACATTGGTTCGAGCAAGGTCCGGTAGGGTTCGATGCGTTCCACACTGTAGATGAATACACAGGCGTCCAGATAGATTGGCCCGCTCTCAGGCAACGTCAGCGGTCCCACGATTCGCGCTCGGCCTGGATGTAGGAGTCCACCTCGGCGGCGGTATCGAAAAGGCGTTTCCCAGGTGCTTCTTCCAGAATGTCCAGCGCTGACCGATGTGGCGTTGGCACTGAGGGTGTCACGACTACATCGACCGAATCGCCTTCGCGCAGTTCCTGGTCCACGATTTCTATCCTTCCACCTGGCAGTACCGTCGTTCTAAGGTGCAGCGCTTTCTGCATCATCTATTGCTCCTTTGCACGGTGATTGATGTCGTAGTTGATGATGGAGTCCAGTTACTCCTCGTTGGATCCGTAATGCTCGGCCAGTACGCGGTCCATTTCGTCGATGATCAGTTTAGAAAATGACAGATAGGATTCCTGATAAGTTTACTTCCCAGTCCTTTTTTGGGCTGCCTTGGGACTTGAGTTGCGTTCCATGTCTATTATAAGGCCTTGGTCAGGTGGTCTGAGTCCATCCGGAACTCAAGGCATGTTTGCTTTCAGCACATACATCATCCGAGATATCCGAGATGCCTCCCCCGTTGGGGCTGGCGTCGCCGTTCTCCGGTCTTCCGCGAAGCAGTTCCGCAGAACTCAAGCGGGTTACCTAGCCAGTTTCACCATCCCCTCATGGGATGGCCAGGACCGGCCCGTCACGGAGCACCGGCCCCCTGCCTGGGGGCAGTAAGTTCTTGAAATTGATTACTGGGTTCAAATTCTTGGCGCCGGGTATCGCCAAACGAGCATCCGAATCCGCTACCGGCCGAATTTCGCGCTATCGGCGTCAAAGGTGGACAGTGTCCTGCTGCCAGGGAACCGCGGCGTGAGTCCGGCGTTAAACCAGCCACCGCTTTACACCCGGAACGGAGACTTGATTACGATGATCCCGGCGTTCGGTCATATGTCGTACCGGAGTTCCCTGGAGGTCCCGCTCAGGGGACAGTGTGCCGTTCCCGGTCCGGCGGGTGGGGCAGATTCGGTTGCTGGGGAACGATACCCGAGCCAGGTTGGCCCTGGGGTGAAGCCGCGTCCTCTTGCAACTCAACCGCCTCACGCCCTCCGCCACTCCGGCGACGGCCTGCGGGCATGATCAGGTTCCGGAGATTGATCGCCGCGTTCAGGTTCCGGTCATGCCGGGTCCCGCAGTTGGGGCAGTTCCACATGGGTTCCCGCTTCAGGTTCCGGTTGATGGTCCCGCAGGCGCTGCAGGTCTTGCTGCTGGGAAACCACATGGGGGCGAGGATCACCTGGGTGTGGCGCCACTGGCCCTTGTAGATCAGCTGCCGCTTGATGTCGCCCATTCCGGCGTCGGCCTGCGCCTTCGGGATACTGCCCCGCATCATTCCCGCCACGTTCAGGTCCTCGATGACCAGCTCGCTGTACTTCCTGGTCACCGTGCTGGTCATCTGGTGCTGGGCATTGCTTCTCAGGCCCCGGATGCGCCGGTGACACTTGTCGATTTTCCGCTGGGCTTCCCACCAGCCCCGGGATCCCTTCTGCCTCCGGGCCTGGGCCCGCTGCCACCTCCGGAGGTTTTTCTGCACTTCGTAGGAGGCTTTGGGATTCCGGTAGGTCTGACCGTCGGAGTCGGTGCCCAGGGGGTTGATGCCGGTGTCGATGCCGCCGGGCCTGTGGGGCCTCTCTGTCCTCGGCTCCGGCGGCTTCCATAGCTTCAGGCAGATGTACCACCGGCCGTTTTCCCTCCTGATGTTGGCCTCGTAGCAGATCCCCTTGGGCAGGGTGCAGGCCAGCTTGACGCTGCCCAGGCAGGGGAGTTTCACCCTGCGCTTTCCATCGTAGCGGACCTCCTTCATGCTGCCGGCCGCCAGGAAGGAGCCGGTGCCGGTGAATGAAGGGCGCTTGGTTTTTGGGACCCGGGCCCGCAGCCCAGGGTTCCGCCAGTTGTCCATGGCCTGGCCGAAGTCCCGGAAGGCGCCGGTGGCAACGACCGCTGCGACCTCGGTCACGAAGGGGTAGTCCTCCCGCTTGCCGGCGTTGAAGGCCTTGCTGATGTCCATCCAGCTGGGCCAGAGGAGCCGGTTGCGGCGGCAAAACCGGTGGGTGCGGACGGCCAGGTTGTAGCAGAACCGGTGGATGTCGATGGCCTGGCGGCAGTACTCCTCCTGCCGGACGGTCAGGCGGACGGGGACCTTGGCCCCGGCGTTGAGCCAGCCCTCCGGGCAGGAGTTCTTGCGCCGGAATTTGGGAGCGGTGGTCTTTGGGATGTTGGTCATGGTGTTCGCACCTCAACTTGGAGAGTCGGCGACTCTCGCCGTCGGCCAGAGGGCGGCGACGGAGCCCCACAACGGGGGAGCCGCCCGACGGTGGTTGAGGTGCGGACATGGGTCCGAAAAGCGATGGGACGAGATTCCTGGGCCCGCAGGATGTGGCAATGAAGGGAGTCCGTTTACGAACCCAGGAAGTTGGAACCGGGGTGTTGGTTCACATCACGGGACTTGGGGATTGAGGCGATGGATGATCGGCTGCTCCACCATTGCATTCACACCGGCGACGATGGGGCAGATCTTGCTCCTGGGGAACCATGCGTTGGCCGGCGTGATCCTCGGGCGAAGCCGGAGGCCATTGTCGAGCCGTTGCCTATCCGCTCTCGGCGTGAGGACCACAGGCGCGGCAGCCGCATCCCTGGCCCCATCCGCAGCTGCCGAAACTGACGGCTGACCGTGGTGATTCAGCCGCCCAGGGTCACAGAGGGAGCGGCAGCGGGGCGGCACCAGGTTGTCACCGACTCCCGCTACTCCGGCTCCCGCTCATCCCGCACATGCTCCGGCATTACGAAGAACCGGCCGGGACATCCGCAGAGCGCCAACCCCTCGTTCACCGCCCGGTAGAAGCTGGACCAAACGTCCACCGGGTAGTCCGGGTCTTCCAGGAGGACCATGGACAGCGTCCTCATCGCGTGCAAGCACTCCATGTCCGCGCCTCCTGGCGCGGGCCTTGGATTTCCCCCGGGAGCGCCCACCCACGCCAGGAACGCGAGGGCGCCAGGCTTTCTCAACATAGAGGGTTATCGGTCCCGAAGTGGTGACCGCCGTCCGGGGCCTGGGGAGTCACATGCCGGGTGCATCGAAGCTTGTGCTGGTCTCGTTTCGGCGGAAGGCTCGGCTTCCCAAGCAGGAGAGATGTGGAAGGGGCAAACTCCGTTTATGGAGCGGAGGCTGATGCCAAGTGATAGCCCTGTTCGCAATGGTCACGGGCATATCCCGCATTTCCAGTGATTGAAGCGGACGACGAACCCTTGGACGGCGTGTTGCTCTGCCGCATTGCGCAGGGTCCCTTTCCAGACAGGCTGGGCCTCTGGTCCCCGGGGAAACCATCCCGCCCCCGGTGAAGGTGACGAACAGGTCGCGGCAGGAGAGCCTGGTCCTGTCGCCGGGGAATGATGACCGCGTCAGGACTGCGTTAGGGTACCCTTCCTGCCAATTACTCGGCCTGGGTCAGCGCCGACAGGAAACGAGGGGCGTTGGCGATTGTCGTGCCCCGGTGTTCCCCGATGGGCAACAGGTGTCTGCGGTCGCCGGTCACCAGGTAATCGGCGGCTGCGGCCACAGCGCATTCCAGCACCCGGTTGTCGGCGTGACCGCCCCCAATCACTTCCGTGAGACGTGGGGATTCGATGACTGCCGCGGCGCTTTCCAGAACTCCGATCGCTTGGGCCATCCGTTCCTCATCCCAACCAAACTTGCGCACCAGGACCCCGGCCACCTCTCCCAGGATGAAGCGGGACAGGTAGAACTCGAACCGTCCCCGGAGGGCAAGTTCCAGGACCGATCGCTCGTTACCGGGGAAGTTCAGGCCGGATACGATTACGTTGGTGGCCAGGACCACTTTCATGTTTGGGGTTGGCCGACCTCGGCTCGGTACTCCTCCACCAAGCCGGCCACGTCCTCGGGGTCAAGGCCCTGCTCCCTGGCCTTCTCCTCTCCATACTGGAGCAGTTCCCGCCACTCGAACTCTTCGATGTAGCGGAGCACCGCTTCCCGCAGGAACTCGCTCCGAGACCGCCCCTGCTGTTTGATCACCTCGTCCACCCGGTCGGCCATCTCCGGTGACAAAGAAAAAGTGATGGTCTTGGTTGTTCTCGGCATAGCCATTCCTTTGTTATCCAGTCTTACTGGAATCCTGTCCGATTGGAGTACTCCTGTCAACCGGCCGCTGTCCCTGCCGGCCGGTGGGGGCTCGGATGAAGGTCTCACCTCGGTGTCTCCTATTCGGCGCTGGCGGTTTTGAGTAAGCTTTCGGAGGCGATGGCCAACCCGTGTCTACATTCACTTACCACAAAACCGGCCCTGCCGGCCCTGTAGGGTTGGCGATGCTGTTCTCCGATCTTCCGCCAAAGCGGGTTGCCGGGCCGGTTTCACCATCCCTTCATGGAATGGCCAGAGCCGGCCCGTCACGGAGCATCGGCCCCCTGCCTGGGGGCAGCAAGTTCTTCAAGGTGATTACTGGGTTAAAATTCCTGGCACCGTGCATCGCGAAACGAGCATCCAAATCTGCTACCGGTCGAATTTCGCGGTACCGGTGTCGCAGATGTCCAGTGTCATGCAGCAAGAGAACCGCGCTGGCACCACGATGACTCCGGCGGTTAAACCGGAGGCCCTGGTCAACCAGCCGCCGCTTCACACTCATCCGGCGTTGGGCCGGAGGCTTGATAGGATGATCCCGGCGTTCGGGCTCCGGTCATCTGTCGTACCGGAGTTCCCGGCAGGTCCGCTCAGGGGACAGTGTGCCGTTGCCGGTCCGGCATCCCATGCCGGTTCCGCTACTGGGGAATGATGGCCGAGCCAAGATGGCCCCAGCGTGAAGCCGGCGCCCCTGTTGACCCATTCCCTCCTGACCCGGCCCATCCCGGCTTCGGCCGGCAGGCATGATCAGGTTTCTGAGGTTGATGGCAGCGCGCAGGTTCCGGTGATCCCTGCTTCCACGCCCGGGGCTCCGGCCTTGGTGCCTGCTCCAGGGTCGCGTTCACGCTCCCCGCGGCAGGGGCGGGACTTTTGTGGCGGAACAATACCGCAATCACCTTGGGCGAAGCCGGCACCCCTGTTGACCCATTGCCTCCTGACCCGGCCCATCCCGGCTTCGGCCTGCAGGCATGATCAGGTTCCTCAGGTTGATTGCCGCGTTCAGGTTCCGGTGATCCCTGCTTCCACGCTTGGGGCCTGCGGTCGGCGCTTATCCGAGTCCATTCCAGGTTCACGTTGACGGTCCAGGTTCACGTCCATGGCCCCGGAGATGCGGCCGGTCTTCCCGCTTGGGAACGGTGCCGGGATGCCCTGACGTGAAGCCAAAGGCCCCTGTTCAGGAACCTCCTCATCCTCCTGACCTCACCCATTCCGGCGTCGCCTTGGGGGCTTGATCAGCTTCCGGTGATCCCCGCTGCCACGCCTGGGGCGCATCCCGCTCCATTCCCGGGTTCACGGTCCCGCGGGCGTTGCAGGTCACGCTGCTGGAGGACCACCTCCTCCTGACCCCGCCCATTCCGGCTTCGGCCCACGGGCATTATTAGGTTCCGCAGGTTGATCGCCGCGTTCAGGTTCCGGTCATGGGTCGTGCCACAGTGGTCGCAAGTCCAGGTTCGTTCCCGCTTCAGCTTCCGGTTCACAGTGCCGCATACGTTGCAGGTCTTGCTGCTGGGGAACCACATGGAGGCCAGGATCACCTCGGTGTGCCGCCACTGCCCCTTGTAGATCAGCTGCCGCTTGATGTCGCCCATTCCGGCGTCGGCCTGAGCCCTGGGGGTATTCCCCCGCATCAGTCCGGCCACGTTCAGGTCCTCGATGACCAACTCACTGAACTTCCTGGTCACCGTGCTGGTCATCTGGTGCTGCGCGTCGTGTCTCAGTCCCCGGATGCGCCGCTGGCACTTGTCGATCTTGCGCTGGGCTTCCCACCAGCCCCGGGATCCCTTCTGCCGCCGGGCCTGGGCCCGCTGCCATCTCCGGAGTTTCTTCTCCATTTGGTAGCTGGCTTTGGGGTTCTCGTAGACCTGTCCATCGGAGTCGGTGCCCAGGGGGTTGATCCCGGTGTCGATGCCGCCGGGTCTGGGGTCCCGCTCCGGTTTGGGCTCAGGTGGTTTCCAGAGCTTCAGGCAGACGTACCACCGGCCGTTTTCCCGCCTGATGTTGGCCTCGTAGCAGATGCCCCGGGGCAGGGTGCAGGCCAGCTTGACGCTGCCCAGGCACGGGAGTTTCACCCTGCGCTTGCCGTCGTAGCGGATCTCCTTCACGCTGCCGGCGGCCAGGAATGAGCCGGTGCCGGTGAATGCCGGGCGCTTGGTTTTTGGGACCCGTGCCCGGAGTTCGGGGTTGCGCCAGTTTTCCACGGCCCGGCCGAAGTCCCGGAAGGCGCCGGTGGCAACGACCGCCGCTACCTGGGTGACGAAGGGGTAGTCCTCCCGCTTGCAGGCGTTGAAAGCCTTGCTGATGTCCATCCAGCTGGGCCAGAGGAGCCGGTTGCGGCGGCAAAACCGGTGAGTCCTGACGGCCAGGTTGTAGCAGAACCGGTGGACGTCGATGGCATCCCGGCAGTAGTTTTCCTGCCGGACGGTCAGGTGGATGGGAACCTTTGCCCCGGCGTTGAGCCACCCGTCCGGGCAGGAGTTCTTGCGCCTGAACCCAGGCTTGGTGGTCTTCTGGAGATTGGCCATGGCGCTTGCACCTCAACGTGAGAGTCGGGGCACTGCGCCTCTGGCCCGCAGGGCAGCGGGAGGGCGGCAACGGAACCCCAACACGGGGGCGCCGCCCGACGGTCGCTGAGGTACGGACATGGGTCCGGGGAGCGGGTTGCGGAATTTACGAAATCCGGAACCGGACGAATAGGTCATCTGCGAACAGGGGTCCGGAAGGAACAGGGGTCCAGAAGCGCTGGATTACCGGCTGCAAATCCCGTGACTGTGTTCAGCAGTCAGCCACCCGACCGCTCGGATTGACAACCACCTACTTTGAGTTGGGGTCAGCGGCTCTAAGTCAAAAGGCCGCGGCGAGGATCACCGGACGTTGACCCGTGGGGGGGCCATTCTCCAAAGCGTGTCCGCATCCGCCCATTACTCGTGCGCCGACCTGCCTGGGTTGGCAGTACCGGTCTGCGGCCCGCCCCGGGGCTTCGGCGTCATGCCTGGGGCACTATCGGGTCTCTCCGGTTGACCGCAGCGTCCACATCGCGATCAGCATCGCTGCCCCATGCCACCCAAGCCCATCCAAGTTCACCATCCAAGTTCACATGAGGGAGTTGGGGTCCCAACGGGTTGCCTGGCAGGTCCTGCTTCAGGGCAACGCCAGCGTGGTCAACGCAGTCCCGGCGTGAGGATGGCAGGTGGGACGCTTTGCGCTTTGTATCCCTGACGGAAGCGACGGAACCCGAGCACTGCGGCCGTATTCAGATCGTCGTTGGCAAGTTGCCGGGACTGCCGGACCGTACCTGGGCTTTTGGGCCTTGGCGTTCCTCTTGAGGCATGGGCCAGCCACCGGGAAGGCGGCGACGGGGCCCCCAACGCAGGACGCCGCCCGACGGTCGTTCCAGTCGGTACATGGGTCCGCGAAACGATGGGACGAGATTCCTGAGCCGGCAGGATGTGGCAATGAAGGGAGTTCGTTTACGAACCGAGGGAGTTGGCACCGGGGTGTTTGTTTACATCGGCAGTAACACATCACGGGACTTGTGGATTGAGGCAATGGATGATCGGCTGCTCCACCATTGCATTCACACCGACGCCGATGTGGCAGGTCCTGCTCCTGGGGAGCCATGCGTTGGCTGGCGTGATCCTTGGGCGAAGCCAGCGGCCATTGTCGAGCCGTTGCCGTTGCCTATCCGCTCTCGGCGTGACGACCACAGGCGCGGCAGCCACATCCCTGGCCCCATCCGCAACTACCGGGAACGCTGGCGAATGGACGCCGGCGGCGCGTAGGGAATAGCACGGGCGTAAGTCGCACCGGGCCATTCCCATCAGCCAGATCCAGTATTGATGCCCTGGGGCGTGCAACCCAGGGGCTTCTGGGTGATTACCGTGATCTGGTAAGGGTGAGTATTGCCACTGCGGAGCGTTCGCTTTGGCTGGTCATCAGGAAGTCAGTGATGGCGGCTTCTATTCTGTCCAACCAAGTGTTTGCAGTCTGGACGGTGGAGTTTGCTCTGGGGTTGTAGTCGGCGTTGTGGCGTTCGTCCTGGAGTTTGCAGAAGAGGCCGGCGAAGTTCAGGGTCTCGGCCGACACCCTGGGCTGGTTCCGTTTCACTTCCGGTTCCAGTTGGGATTTTGCATGGCCGTGGTTGAGGCTGCGGTATGTCCGAATCCACAAGTCGGCTGTCAGTTGGTCATGTACGGGACCGATTAGCGCGTCGGCATTGCTTGTTGTGAGAGCGTGGAAGGCTGCATAGTAGGCGGCGCTGATGGCCCGTCGTATTGCCGCCTGAGTGGGTTGGGTGGCAGGCGGCAGGGGAATGAGGGTTGCCCGCCCGGCAGCTATGAGGTCCGTCCAACTGATCGGCTCTGGGAATTGGAAAGCTGGCTGTGCGCTGGTGGTCATGCCGGTATCTCGCTCCTGTTGGCGTAGACGATGGTTGGCCAGTCCATGTTCCGTTCTCTGCAGAGCGAGTTCATGTGCATGGAGAATTTGTTGAGGGTATGTGGGTCCAGTTTGGGATGCCCGTCCTCCAGGACCACGGTGACCCTGATGTAGTCTTCGCCGTCGGGGCTGGGCCAGAATTCTGAGGTAACCTTGGCGATGACGAATTCATTGGAAAGGTATTGGGCCAGCTCGGCATGGACGAGGTTGGAGACGTGGGCCAGGGTTGCTGCGGGGTCGGTCATTCTGTTCACCTCTGTGCCAGGTTGCGTGCGGGAATGTTATTGCTACCGGGGCCGGGGGTCAAGCGGCGGCGGCGGCCGAAGCGCTGGAACGGGATGCTCATGATATGGGCCGGTGAGTCTGGGGGCAGGCTTCGTGGAAGTAACGGAACTGTCGGGCCTCTACAATGCCGCCACCTCGGCTGCCTTCCTTTGGCAACTGCGGGCGCGGCGCTCTGAACCGTGCTGGCCCTAATTTTGGACAATTCGCCAGCCCGTCGGGGCGACGCGCTGCGGGCCTGCCTGACCACGCCCAGGTTGCGCCTGCGCTTGGTGAACCTGCCCAGCTATAGCCCGCACTTCAACGCTGACCAGGCTATCCGGGCTGGGTGCGCCAGGAAGTAACTGCCAGGGGGTGAACCTGGACGAGTAGTTGCCGCTGCCTATCCGCTCTCGGCGTGACGACCACAGGCGCGGCAGCCCAATCCCTGGCCCCATCCGCAACTGCCGGAACTGATGGGTGACCGTTGTGCTTCAGCCGCCAAGGGTCACCGAGGGGGCGGCAGCGGGGCGTCACCGGGTAGTCATCGACTCCCGCTACTCCGGCTCCCGCTCATCCCGCATCTGCTCCGGCAGCACCAAGAACTGGCCGGGACATCCGCAGTGCGCCAACCCCTGGTTCACCGCCCGGTAGAAGCTCGACCAAACGTCCATCGGATAGTCCGGATCCTCCTGGAGGACCATGGCCAGCGTCCTCATCGCGTGCAAGCACTCCATATCCGCGCCTCCTGGCGCGGACCTTGGATTTCACTCGGGAGCGCCCACCCACGCTAGGAACGCGGGCGCCAGTCTGTCTCAACCAGGTTTGTAATGCCGCCCGAAGCAACTGGTGCTCCGGGCCTCGAGGGGGGCTGGCCAAAGAGGGGGCTTCCGAGCACGACTTCGGAGCTGGCGGCCTTGGGTAACCTCGCGGAGACGATGGCTGATACTACAGACGCAGATATTTGTTAAAGAGTTTCAGGCGGCATTTACAATGACGGCGCAGTGCTTGGGTTTGGTGGAGCTGCCTCGACAGGAACCACTTCAACACCGGGCCACTCGAGCAGATTCGCTGGTTTGTTCAACTCCTGTCCGCAGGGGACTTCCGTGTGCAGGAGGTCGTGGCCGCCTAGCCTGCCAGGCAAGAGCTTCAGAGACTACTGAGCCGCCTGATCTCCTCCTCCAGCTCTTTGATGCGTGCCTCCGCCCTGGTCCGGGCCTCGTGTTCCCTGTCGCGATTAGCCTCCGCCCACTCGGCGCGTTCCAGCATATCGAAGTAGTCCTCAGAGTCCGGAGGATCGGGGAGCCTGAAGCGTCCGGTCCCACCCTCGTCCATTCTTTCGGGACAGTCGGCCGCTGTGATGTCGCACGCCCCGCATTCCTCAGGGCTCGGAATGCGCGCGGGCGGTTCTCCCCCAGCCAGGCGTCTCGCCAACTCCGTCATGTTCTCGATGAACTCACGGTCTACCGAAGCCGCCGGAATGTCCACCGATTCTCTCCCATAGGCCAGCTGTCCACTGAGCGCCATGCCTCGGAACCGCTCCACAGCCATGGACAGGGCGTATATGTGTATCATGACCTGGAGCGCATGGGAGCGGGTTGGTTCACCCTCGGGGAAGTCAATTACTATACAGTCGCCACCCTTCGTGGCAATCACGTCAGGTCTGCCGGACAGCTCGGCTCCGCCGACGCTGAGGACATAGCCGTTCGGTCCCCCGTTGGACACCGTGTAGCCCTGACCCTCGTAGAGTTCGATGCAGCGATTGAGCCGTTGGGTGTAATCGATTGACCACTCAAGGTCGGAAAGATTGGGCACTGGACCCTGTTCCCAATCTTCATGGCGAACCCTGAACCAAGACGCCCACTCGCATTTGGCCTCGGCGGCCAGCAGCCTGGCGAGCCAGCCCGGCGAGATGCGGGGGCCGTTTGCGCGGACCCGGGTCATGGAAACCTCCACAGTACAGATTTTCTCGGTAACTCTTCGGTAACTCTAAAAAACCATGTCGGTGCCTTACTGCACAACCAGCAAATTGACTCAATTCTACCTTCTCTTAATCTGAGCCTGTAGTCCTAACACGCGTCTTCATTCACTAAACACACAATCAGCGTTGCCAACCGCAAAGTCAGCGATGCTGTTCTCCGATCTTCCGCAGTAGGCGGGTTGCCGGGCCAGTTTCACCATCCCTGTCCAGAATGGCCAGAGCCGGCCCGTCACGGAGCATCGGCCCCCTGCCTGGGGGCAATATGGATTCCTCACATGAATCGCTAGTCAAAGAATGATGACCGGGTTTACATTCCGGTCATGTTGAGTGCTGCACGTCGCCCTCGGTTCCGTCTTCAGCTTCCCGCGTTCGGCGTCGAAGAGTGCCATTCGGGGGATGAGAAAAGCGGAAATGGCAACCTGACCTCAGGCCATTGGCCAGAGCCGGCCCGTCACGGAGCATCGGCCCCCTGCCTGGGGGCAGTAATTTCTTCAGGGTGATTACTGGGTTCAAATTCCTGGCACCGTGCATCGGCAAACGAGCATCCAAATCCGTTACCGGTCGAATTTCGCGGTCCCGGTGTCGCAGATGAACAATGTCTTGCTGCCAAGGAATCGCGATTGCAACACGGTCCCCCCGGCGTTAAACCAGATGCCTTGGTCAACCAGCCGCCGCTTCACACCCATCCGGCGTTGGGCCGGAGGATTGATCAGGATGATCCCGGCGTTCGGGCTCCGGTCATCTGTCGTACCGGAGTTCCCTGCAGGTCCGCTCAGGGGACAGTGTGCCGTTCCCGTTCCGGCATCCCGGGCCGGTCCTGCTACTGGGGAACGATGCCCGAGCCAAGATGGCCCCAGCGCGAAGCCGCCACCCCTGTTGACACTGCCTCCTGAACCCGCCCATTCCGGCGTCGCCCTGCGGGCATGATCAGGTTCCTCAGGTTGATGGCCGCGCGCAGGTTCCGGTCATGCCGGGTCCGCAGTTCGGGCAGTTCCACGTGCGTTCCCGCTTCAGTTTCGCGTTTACTCTGCCGCAGGCGCTGCAGGTCCGACTGCTGGGGAACCACATGAGGCGAGTCACCCGGGTGTGCCGCCACTGGCCCTTAGCGTCCTCATCGCGTGCAGGCTCTCCATATCCGCGCCACCTGGCGCGAGCGTTGGATTTCCCCAGGAGCGCCCACCCACGCCAGGAACGCGGGGGCGCCAGGCTTTCTCAACATGGGGTAACCGCGCCGGGCGATGACGCCGGCCACGTTGATCTCGAAGGCAACCATCAGGTCTGGGATCAGGATTCCTTCCCGCTGGAGGCGGGTTGCCGGGCTGGTTTCACCATCCCTGTGAGGAATGGCCAGAGCCGGCCCGTCACGGAGCATCGGCCCCCTGCCTGGGGGCAATATGGGTTCTTTACAAGAATCAATAAACGATGACCGGGTTCACATTCCGGTCATGTTGAGTGCTGCACGTCGCCCTCGGTTCCGTCTTCAGCTTCGCGCGTTCAGAGTCTTCAGTTTCGCGCGTTCAGATTTGAAGGCTTGGCCAGTCCTGCCATCCGGGGAGGAGGACCGTGGAAGTGGCGCCCTGACTTCGCGCCGAGGGACCTTGTGAAACAGCTGCTGCGTTACGGGCGCCTGCCTCGGATGATGGTCAGGTTGCTCGGGTTGGTAGCCGAGTTCAGGGTCGGGCGATCCGTGCTTCCACACCTGGGGCCTGCGGTCATCGCTTATCCAGGTCCATTCCAAGTTCGCGTTTGCGACCCCGGAGATGTGGCAGGTCTTTCACGATTCCGGGTTCGCCTCGGCTTGTAGCCAAAGGCCCCTGTGGGAAAGCCTCATCCCAACCTCGCCCATTGCGGCGTCAGCCTGGAGGGATGATCGTTTTTGTCAGGCTGATTGCCGTGGTCGGCTTTCGGTAATCCCTGCTTCCACACCTGGGGCCTTTGGTCGTTGTTTATCCAGGTCCATTCCCTTTCCAGGTTCGCGTCGACGGCCCTGATGATGTGGCAGGTCTTTCCGCTTGGGAACGCTACCGGGATGACCCTGGCGTGAAGCCAAAGTTCCCTGTCCGGGAACCATCTCCTCTCGACCTCGCCGATCGCGGTGTCGGCCTGAAGGGACGACGAAGTTACTCGGGTTGATGGCCGCGTCAAGGTTCCGGTTGTTCCCGAGTCCACGGTCCCTGATGGGCGGCACGTCTTTCACGATCCCGGGTTCGCCTTGGGATGAATGCCGCGGTTTTTGTTGAACAACGGCCTCCTGGCCGCGTCCATTCCGGCGAGGGTTTGGAGCCACAATCAGATTCCTCAGATTGATCGCCGCGTTCAGGTTCCGGTCATGCCGGACACCGCAGCTCGGGCAGGTCCACCTGGGTTCCCGCTTCAGGTCCCGGTTCACGGTGCCGCAGGCGCTGCAGGTCTTGCTGCTGGGGAACCACATCGGCGCCAGGATCACCTGGGTGTGGCGCCACTGGCCCTTGTAGATCAGCTGCCGTTTGATGTCGCCCATGCCGGCGTCGGCCTGGGCGCGGGGGGTCCTGCCCCGCATCAACCCCGCCACATGCAGGTCCTCGATGACCAGGTCACTGTATTTCCTGGTCACCGTGCTGGTCATCTGGTGCTGGGCGTTTCCTCGGAGGCCCCGGATGCGCCGGTGGCACTTGTCGATTTTCCGCTGGGCCTCCCACCAGCCCCGGGATCCCTTCTGACGCCGGGCCTGGGCCCGCTGCCATCGCCGCAGCTTCCGCTCCACCTCGTAGGAGGCTTTGGGATTCCGGTAGGTCTGCCCGTCGGAGTCGGTGCCCAGGGGATTGATGCCGGTGTCGATGCCCCCAGCCTTGGGGGCCGCTCCGGTTGGGGATCCGGTGGCTTCCAGAGCTTCAGGCAGACGTACCAACGGCCGTTCTCCCTCCGGATGCTGGCCTCGTAGCAGATGCCCCGGGGCAGGGTGCAGGCCAGCTTGACGCTGCCCACGCAGGGGAGTTTCATCCTCCGCTTCCCGTCGTAGCGCATTTCCTTCATGCTGCCCGCTGCCAGGAAGGAACCGGTGCCGGTTAAAGTCCGGCGCTTGGTTCTGGGGACCCGGGCCTTGAGGGCAGGGTTGCGCCAGTTGTCCATGGCCTGGCCGAAGTCCCGGAAGGCGCCGGTGGCAACCACCGCTGCTACCTCGGTCACGAAGGGGTAGTCCTCCCGCTTGCAGGCCTTGAAGGCCTTGCTGATGTCCTGCCAGCTGGGCCAGAGGAGCCGGTTGCGGCGGCAGAACCGGTGGGTACGGACGGCCAGGTTGTAGCAGAACTGGTGGACGTCGATGGCCCGGCGGCAGTATTCCTCCTGCCGGACGGTCAGGTGGACGGGGACCTTTGCCCCGGCGTTCAGCCAGCCGTCCGGGCAGGAGATCTTGCGCCGGGATTTGGGAGCGGTGGTCATGGTGCCTGCACCTCAACGTGAAAGTCGGAGGCTCCCGCCGCCGGCACAAAAGGCCGAGGGAGGGCGGCGACGGAGCCCCACAACGGGGGGCGCCGCCCGACGGTCGTTGAGGTCCGGACATGGGTCCGCGGGGCAGAGGGATGTGGCAATGAAGGGAGTTCGTTTACGAACCGAGGAAGCTGGAACCGGGATGTTTGTTTACATCACAGTACTTGGGGATTGAGGCGATGGATGATCGGCTGCTCCACCATTGCATTCACACCGACGCCGATGGGGCAGGTCCTGCTCCTGGGGAGCCATGCGTTGGCCGGCGTGATCCTCGGGCGAAGCCGGAGGGCATTGTCGAGCCGTTGCCGTTGCCTAATCCGCTCTCGGCGTGATGACCACAGGCGCGGCAGCCGCATCCCTGGCCCCATCCCCAACTGCCGGGACTGACGGGTGACCGTTGTGCTTCCGCCGCCAAGGGTCACCGAGGGGGCGGCAGCGGGGCGGCACCAGGTTGTCATCGCCCCCCGCTACTCCGGATCCTGCTCATCCCGCACATGCTCCGGCAGGACGAAGAACTGGCCGGGACATCCGCAGAGCGCCAGCCCCTCGTTCACCGCCCGGTAGAAGCTCGACCACACGTCCACCGGGTAGTCCGGATCCTCCAGGAGGACCATGGCCAGCGTCCTCATCGCGTGCAAGCACTCCATATCCGCGCCTCCTGGCGCGGGCCTTGGATTTCCCCCGGGAGCGCCCACCCACGCCAGGAACGCGGGGGCGCCAGGCTTTCTCAGCTAAACCAAAGCCAAATTGGGAGGTGCATTTGGAAGATGAGAGGGAACGACGCGAGACCATGATTGGTCCGCGTTCCGGTGAGCCATGCTCGGGTAGGTCAATCACCTTTTGACGTCACAGAAATGTATATTTCACCTTGGCTTTAGTTTAGGTTTGGAATGCCGCCCGGAGCACCAGTTGCTCCGGGCCTCGAGGGGGGCTGGCCAAAGGGGCGGTCTTCCGAGTACACCAGTGGGCGATAGCGAAACGGACGGACCGGGCGTCAGCGAGGCCGAATCCTGCGCGGACGGGCAACATTAGGAGGCTTGAACCGGACCCCCGGAACCCACTATCATCGCAGAGCAGGAGACCCGGCCCCAATCCAGATGGAGGCAACCAGAGCAATGACCACAGCCCAACCAGCACCAGCCCCCAGGGCGCCGGAAGCCGACCGCCCCCGACACACCTTCAGCACCACGGACTACCGCCTCATGATCACGACGTCCATCCTGGGACCAGAAGACAAGGTAGAACTCATTGAAGGAGAAATCCTGCTGATGCCACCCACTGGAAGAGACCACACCTGGGGCGTCACCTCCTACAACGCACTCCTGATGCCTTATGCGCCGGGAAGATTCACCCTGCAGACCCAGTCCACCATCCACCTGGCCGAGGGATTCTCACCAGAACCGGACCTGGCCCTGTTGAAATTCAGACAGGACCATTACAGAAGACAGGAACCCACCACCGCGGACCTGCTGCTGGTCGTCGAAATAGCTGACTCCTCAGCCCGGTATGACCTGGAGGTGAAGACCTCCCTCTACGCCCGAGCCGGTGTACCAGAGGTCTGGGTGCTTGACCTGACAGAAGGAACCCTGCACCGTTTCGCCGGGCCAACACCCCAGGGCTACAGCCAACACTCCACCCCAAAGCCCGGGGAGAGCATCAGCCCCATTCAGATTCCAGACCTGCAACTGCAAGTCAGCGACCTGCTGCCGGAGGAAGACCTCCCAGCCTAAACGGGCGTGCAGTTTTCGTGATGCCGCCCCTCCTTGCACCACCCCCGCGCGCACGTTTACAATTGCCAACACTCAGGGCCGCCCAGCACACCCACGCTTTCGCGCGAACGTTGTCCGCCAGGCAGCCCCCCGAGGCGCGGGGAGGACCGGATGCAACAAACACCGGCGTATCGGGAACGGAGCCGCGCTTTCCTGGTGCGCGCCCGAGAAGAACTGGCTGCGGGGGACCTTGAACAGGCGTCAGAGAAGGCTTGGGGCGCGGCAGCGTTGGCGGTGAAGGCAGTCGCGGAACGGAGAGGGTTGGAGCATCGGGGACACCGGCACCTCCACGTCGTGGTGCAGGCGCTGGCCCAAGAGTCTGGCGACACGGAATTACGTGGGTTACTCAACACCGCCGACGTCCTACACCAAAACTTCTACGACGGTTGGCTCAACGTCGTTGAGATAGGCGACGATATTGACGACGTTGAGCGGTTCGTCGAGAAGGTGGAGCGGCTTCTTAGATAGCGAATTGGCCCGACCCACCGGCACTCCGGCCCCTCAGCAACGCTTCCCCGCTAGACGGCCGGGGAAGCGTTGCTGGCACTTGACACCTGGCCTGCGCGGGGTCTTTGCTTTTGGGGACGGGAAGGACCGGCCCCACCTACGCCAATGGGTGGGGTCGGGGCTACCGATGGGGACGTTGGTATTCAGCAGTGTCGGCCTTTGCAAGCTCAACAAGCTCCTTTACTCCTTCGCCCATCTGGTGCGCCACCTCCTTCCCGTCCCCAATTTCGCAAGAGCGTGGGACACCTTCATTGCAGACACCCGACACGGACCCGGCAAACCTCGGCGATTCGCCACAAAAGATCGACGGCGGATACGACATCCGGCGCGGAGGGACGAGGACGG
The DNA here is from genome assembly GCA_965262735.1 of Dehalococcoidia bacterium. GTDB lineage: Bacteria > Chloroflexota > Dehalococcoidia > Lucifugimonadales > UBA3495 > CATOSK01. The sequence goes on from CBDHFS010000002.1 coordinate 3,287,689, forward strand.
GAGTGGGGATTCAGCTACGCGGTGGGGCAGGGCCACGGAATCTGGCGGGGGGTCCCGGCGGGAAAGGTCTAGCGTTGTATATAGGTTCCCATTTTTGCATCCAGCAAACAAACCACCAGCGGTGCCAACCCCATGAGATTAGCGGTGCTGTTCTCCGGTCATCCGGGCCGGTTTCACCATTCCTTCATAGAAAGGCCAGAGCCGGCCCGTCACGGAGCATCGGCCCCCTGCCTGGGCTGACAGGGGTATGTATCATTTCAGAGTGAGCGAAGAGGAGTGAGTAGTGAGAGCTGCATCAAACCCTTCCGGACCGCTTTGCCAGTCTTGCCAGCTACGAAAATGGGGGCTTCCATCTCCATCATGTGGATGTCCGCTTTCGCCTGAATAACGGTCCGGTGGTGCTTTTGAGGTCATTTTCACGCCAATTCATGCTTTACATACCCTTGTCAGCCCTGCCTGGGGGCAGTAAGTTCTTCAGGGTGATTACTGGGTTCAAATTCTTGGCACCGTGCATCGCCAAACGAGCATCCAAATCCGTTACCGGTCGAATTTCGCGGTACCGGTGTCGCAGATGTGCAGTGTCATGCAGCAAGAGAACCGCGCTGGCGCCACGATGACTCCGGCGTTAAACCAGAGGCCCTGGTCAACCAGCCGCCGCTTCACACCCATCCGGCGTTGGGCCGGAGGCTTGATCAGGATGATCCCGGCGTTCGGGCTCCAGTGGACTGTCGTACCGGAGTTCCCGGCAGGTCCGCTCAGGGGACAGTGTGCCGTTCCCGGTCCAGCAGGTAGGGCAGATTCGGTTGCTGGGGAACGATGACCGAGCCAGGTTGGCCCTGGGGTGAAGCGGGATCCTCTTGCGAATTAACCCTCTCCTGGCCTCCGCCACTCCGGCCACCGTCTACAGGCATGATCAGGTTCCTCAGATTGATTGCCGCGTTCCGGTTCCGGTCATCCCCGCTTCCACGCCCGGGGCCTGCGGTCGTCGCTTATCCGAGTCCATTCCAGGTTCACGTTGACGGTCCAGGTTCACGTCCATGGCCCCGGAGATGCGGCCGGTCTTTCCGCTTGGGAACGCTGCCGGGATGACCCTGGCGTGAAGCCAAAGACCCCTGTGGGACAGCCTCATCCTGGCCTTGCCCATTCTGGCGTCACCTTGGGGACACGAACGGGTTAATGACCGCGTTCAGGTTCCGGTGATCCCAACTTCCACGCGCGGGGCCCTCCACCTCCGTTCCAGCGTCAGTGCCGCGTCCACATTCCCGGAGGGGCGGCACGTCTTTCACGATGCCGGGGTCGCCTTGCCGCCGGGGTCGCCTTGCCGTGAAGCTCGCGGCGTTTGTTGAAGAACGGCGTCCTGGGCTGGCCCATTGCGGCCACGGCCCACGGGCATGATCAGATTCCGCAAGTTAATAGCCGCGTTCAGGTTCCGGTCATGCCGGGCCCCGCAGCTGGGACAGGTCCACATCCGTTCCCGCTTCAGCTTCGGGTTCACGGTCCCGCAGGCGCTGCAGGTCTTGCTGCTGGGGAACCACATGGGTGCCAGGGTCACCTCGGTGTGGCGCCACAGGCCCTTGTAGATCAGCTGACGCTTGATGTCGCCCATTCCCGCATCGGCCTGGGCCCTCGGTGTGTTCCCCCGCATCAATCCCGCCACGTTCAGGTCCTCGATGACCAGTTCACTGAATTTCCTGGTCACCGTGCTGGTCATCTGGTGCTGCGCGTCGTGTCTCAGTCCCCGGATGCGCCGGTGGCACCCGTCGATCTTACGCTGGGCTTCCCACCAGCCCCGGGATCCCTTCTGCCGCCGGGCCTGGGCCCGCTGCCATCTCTTCAGTTTCTTCTGCACCTGGTAGGAGGCTTTGGGGTTCTCGTAGACCTGGCCATCGGAGTCGGTGCCCAGGGGGTTGATGCCCGTGTCGATGCCGCCGGGCTTGGGGGAGCGCTCTGGCCTCGGCTGCGGAGCCTTCCAGAGCTTCAGACAGATGTACCATCTTCCGTTCTCCCTCCGGATGCTCGCCTCGTAGCAGATGCCTTTGGGCAGGGTGCAGCCCAGCTTGACGCTGCCCAGGCAGGGGAGTTTGACCCTCCGCTTTCCGTCGTAGCGGATTTCCTTGACGCTGCCGGCGGCCAGGAAGGAGCCGGCGCCGGTGAATGAAGGGCGTTTGACCTTCGGGACCCGGGCCCGCAATTTAGGGTTCCTCCAATTGTCCACGGCCTGGCCGAAGTCCCGGAAGGCGCCGGTGGCCACAACGGCTGCGACCTGGGTGACGAAGGGGTAGTCCTCCCGCTTGCAGGCGTTGAAGGCCTTGCTGATGTCCATCCAGCTGGGCCAGGGCAGCCGGTTGCGGCAGAACCGGTGGGTCCGAACCGCCAGGTTGTAGCAGAACCGGTGGATGTCGACGGCCTGGCGGCAGTACTCTTCCTGCCGGACGGTCAACCGGATGGGTACCTTTGCCCCGGCGTTAAGCCATCCCTCCGGGCAGGAGTTCTTGTGCCTGAACCCAGGCTTGGTGGTCTTCTGGAGATTGGCCATGGCGCTTGCACCTCAACGTTAGAATCGGGGCATTGCGCCTTTCACCCACCGGGCAGCGGGAGGGCGGCGACGGGGCCCCACCCGGGGGCGCCGCCCGACGGGCGTTGAGGTGCGGACATGGGTCCGGGAAGCGGGTCGCGGAGTTTACGAAATCCGGAATATGACGTAGGGTGAAAAGGTCATCTGCGAACATGAGTCCAAAGCGCTGGACCGCCGGCCGCAGATCCCGTGACTGTGTTCAGTGGTCGGCCACCCACCCGCTTTCGGCTGGGGTCAGTGACCCAAAGTCATAAGGCCGCGGCCAGGAGCACCGGAAGTTGACACGTGCGGCCGACGATTACTCGGCCCTGTTGGGATTGGCAGTGCCCGTATCCAGCCCGTCGTGGGCTTCGGGGTTATGCCTGGGTGCACTATCGGGTCTTTCAGGTTGACCCCAGCGTCCACATCGCGATAAGCACCGCCGTCATGCGGCGCCCGCGCCCCTCCGAGTTCCCAACGAGGGAGTTCATCTCCCAAGGTGTCTTCGGCAGGTCCTGCTTCAGGGCAACGCCAGCGTGGTCAACGCGGTCCCGGAGAGGGGTTAACGTGAGGGACGCTTTGCGCGCTGTATACCTGACGGAAGCGACGGAACCCGAGCATTGCCGCCGGGTTCAGACCGTCGTTGGCAAGTTGCCGGGACTGCCGGGCAACCGTACCTGGTCTTTCAGTCCCTGGCGTTCCTCTTGGGCATGGGCCAGCCACCGGGAGGGCGGCGACGGAGCCCCACAACGGGGGCGCCGCCCGGCGGGCGTTGAGGTCCGGCATGGGTCCGGGGAGCGATGGGACGAGATTCCTGGGCCGGCAGGGTGTGGAAATCAAGGTGGTTCGTTTACGAACCGAGGAAGTTGGCCCCGGGGTGCTGGTTTACATCACGGGACTTGGGGATTGATCCGGTGGATGATCGGCTGCTCCACCATTGCATTCACACCGGCGCCGATGTGGCAGGTCCTGCTCCTGGGCAGCCATGCGTCGGCCGGAGTGATCCCTGGGCGAAGCCAGCGGCCATGGTCGGGCCGTTGCCTATCCGCTCTCGGCGTGATGACCATAGGCGCGGCAGCCGCATCAAACACAAAGTCAGCGTTGCCAAACCTGCGAGTTCGGCGGTGCTGTTCTCCGAACTTCCGCCAAAATGGGTTACGAGGCCGGTTTCACCATCCGTTCTCTCCAACGGGATCGGCATCACCAGTGGGTAGCCGTCCATCTGGAGTTGGACGTTGAGATCGGGGGATCCAAGCCCCCGGTCCTGGATGCTGTTGCGGAATCTGTCTGGTGGTTCGTCGTTCCGGCTCTATGCTAGGTTCGCCAACTTGACCGTCCTGGGACAGGCCAGTTGTGCTGTAGTGTGGTGCCGGGGGGTCCCGCGCTGTTTTTCGTTCTGTGCAACTGGCCGTTTCCTCAGCGCCCGGTTACCTAACCTTCCCTCAGTCACTTTTACTTCAGGAATCTGACGAGACCGGTGATGCCGTCCACACGGATCTCGAACTGGCGGGTGATGTCTCTTCCGATAAGGGCATGCCACGGTATTCCGCTTTCTCTCAGCGGAGCTCCTCCGACGGGTGAGGGTACCGTTGTCTCCAGCCATGGGATCTCGATTGCTGTGCTGAACCTAGGGAAGGTTCCTGGTCCGGTTATTCCTGTGATCCTGTGCTCTCCTTCCTCCTTGATGTCCAGTTCCCGCGCGAAGGCGATGTCGATCAGGGAGGTTCTCGCTCCGGTATCCACCATCGCTATTCCCAACGTGAGCTGCACCAGTATGGGCAAAATCACGCCGGACTGTTCCAGTTGAGTGGGGTCCAGTTGCATTCTCGAGATTTCGGTTCTCACCGGCTTTCGGGCCCGGTGTGTATGATGACGGTCTCGACTCCCACGGGCTTGAACAGGCATTCCAGCTTGTTCAGGCCCAACTCCGTTGCCGCCTCGTCTGCCTCCTGGAAGGAGCCATAATCCCCCACCAGCCCAGACCCCAATATGATGACCCATCTACCAGGGTATCGCTGTTCCAGCTCTTCCCGCATATCCTCGTAGGCGCTGACCTGGTCCAGCAGCGGGTGCTCGAACCTTGTAGCATCCATCCTTGTAGCATCCATCATGGTGTGCTTCCTCTTTCCTTTTGTCGTGCCCAACTACTGCGTGTAATCTTGTCGGCTTTATATTCTATACGTTTTTCCGTTCCCAATGGTGTCAGTCCAAATGTCGGGCCTCAGGTGGTGCCTGTCACTTCGGCTTGCCCTCGTTGGCAAGATTTCCCAGCTCCGCGGTGTCTCACCGACAAGGTGGTTGTCGTAGAATCCCGGCCTGATGAACAAGCCGTCGCTGTCGTTCTCCACGCCGTCCCATAAGTGGAGATGCCTGTCACTTGGCTGGTCACCTTTGCTCGAGCATACGGTCCGGGAAATGCTAGAAACGTCAAGACGCAGGAGGCGTGATGTCGGTCGGGCCTTCGGGGGTTTTCGTGCGGAATTTGGTCAAATATATCCAGAATTCTGTGTTCCGTGCAACGTCCTGCTGCCGCTTGATGTCGCCCATCCCGGCATCGGCCTGGGCCCTGGGGGTATTCCCCCGCATCAACCCGGCCACGTTCAGGTCCTCGATGACCAGTTCACTGAATTTCCTGGTCACCGTGCTGGTCATCTGGTGCTGCGCGTCGTGTCTCAGTCCCCGGATGCGCCGGTGGCACTTGTCGATCTTCCGCTGGGCTTCCCACCAGCCCCGGGATCCCTTCTGACGCCGGGCCTGGGCCCGCTGCCACCTTCGGAAGTTTTTCTGCACCTCGTAGGAGGCTTTGGGGTTCCGGTAGGTCCGGCCGTCGGAGTCGGTGCCCAGGGGGTTGATGCCGCCGGGTCTGAGGGACCGCTCCAGTTTGGGCTCAGGCGGTTTCCAGAGCTTCATGCAAATGTACCACCGGCCGTTCTCCCTCCTGATGCTGGCCTCGTAGCAGATGCCCTTGGCCAGGGTACAGCCCAGCTTGACGCTGCCCAGGCAGGGGAGTTTCACCCTTCGTTTCCCGTCGTACCGGATTTCCTTCATGCTGCCGGCCGCCAGGAATGAGCCGGCGCCGGTGAATGAAGGGCGTTTGACCTTCGGGACCCGGGCCCGCAATTTAGGGTTCCTCCAATTGTCCACGGCCTGGCCGAAGTCACGGAAGGCGCCAGTGGCGACGACGGCTGCGACCTGGGTCACGAAGGGGCAGTCCTCCCGCTTGCAGGCGTTGAAGGCCTTGCTGATGTCCTGCCAGCTGGGCCAGGATAGCCGGTTGCGGCGGCAAAACCGGTGGGTGCGGACGGCCAGGTTGTAGCAGAACCGGTGGACGTCGATGGCCCGGCGGCAGTAGTTTTCCTGCCGGACGGTCAGGTGGATGGGAACCTTTGCCCCGGCGTTGAGCCACCCGTCCGGGCAGGAGTTCTTGCGCCTGGACTTGCGCGCGGTGGTCTTTGGGATGTTGGCCATGGCGCTTGCACCTCAACGTGAGAGTCGGGGACTCTCGCCGTCGGCCAGAGGGCGGCGACGGAACCCGAGCATTGCCGCCGTGTCCAGATCGTCGTTGGCAAGTTGCCGGGACTGCCGGGCAACCGTACCTGGTCTTTCGGTCCCTGGCGTTCCTCTTGGGCATGGGCCAGCCACCGGGAGGGCGGCGACGGAGCCCCACCACGGGGGCGCCGCCCGACGGTCGTTGCGGTCCGGCATGGGTCCGCGGAGCGATGGGACGAGATCCCTGGGCCGGCAGGATGTGGCAATGAAGGGAGTTCGTTTACGAACCGAGGAAGCTGGCACCGGGGTGTTTGTTTACATCACGGGACTTGGGGATTGATGCGGTGGATGATCGGCTGCTCCACCATTGCATTCACACCGGCGCCGATGTGGCAGGTCCTGCTCCTGGGGAGCCTCGTCGGACGGCGTGATCCTCGGGCGAAGCCAGCGGCCATTGTCGGGCCGTTGCCTATCCGCTCTCGGCGCGAGGACCACAGGCGCGGCAGCCCCATCCCTGGCCCCATCCGCAACTGCCGGAACTGACGGGTGACCGTTGTGCTTCAGCCGCCCAGGGTCACCGAGGGGGCGGCAGCGGGGCGGCACCAGGTTGTCATCGACTCCCGCTATTCCGGCTCCCGCTCATCCCGCATCTGCTCCGGCAGTACGAAGAACCGGCCGGGACATCCGCAGAGCGCCAGCCCCTCGTTCACCGCCCGGTAGAAGCTCGACCAAACGTCCAGCGGGTAGTCCGGATCCTCCTGGAGGACCATGGCCAGCGCCCTCATGACATGCAAGCACTCCATATCCGCGCCTCCTGGCGCGGGCCTTGGATTTCACCCGGGAGCGCCCACCCACGCCAGGAACGCGGGGGCGCCAGTCGGTCCAGCCGGGTGGGTCTTCGTCCGGACTGCGGGCGCAAAAGCCGGCGCTTCCCATCCCAAGCACAGGGGCGCCGGCTAGCGGCTATCAGGTCGGGATACAGAACTTGACTGTCCCAGGTGTGGTCATGCGGAGGCGGCGTTGCCGCCGGTTGGCCGGGGTTCCAGGACCTGGAGATCGCCGATTCGGCATCGGTCCTATCGGGCGGGGGTCCTTGTGAATCGGGCCGAAGCTCCGGACCCCCATCAGGGTCCACGGCCGCCAGGAGACCCACAAAGAGCGGGTGCCGGTCTGTCGCCTTCAGGTTCGTATTGGGGAGTCCCATCCCTCGGACATGGGGGTTGTCCCGGTTCCTGGCTCAAGGGGCGTTGCCGCCGTTTTGGCTCGGGATGTGGCCGTTGGGCGCAATGGCGCTGACCGGGATGGCGTAATTGGTGAACGTTTGGCAGCGGCCGGAAGGTCCACATGACGCATCGGTGATTTCGCGGATTGAACGGGATCTGCTGGACACCCTGCCGGATGGCGCGGTTGCGGCGTGATATGCCTCAACCGGAATGCAGGACCTATTTGTGAGGGGTTCGACACTATCTTGGAGCGGGGCGGGTGGAGCCGGACCTGGACTTTCCCTGGACTTTCCAAGGGGGGTGGCCCGGTCGGCCGGTTCCCCTCACTCCGGCTCGATGTCGCGCTGGTCGATGGGATACCAGTGGACGGCGCCGGATGCTATCAGCGGGTCCAGGACCTGGTCGTTCTTGACGCTGGCGACGACGGCGCGGGCGGGTTGGCCGGTGAACCGGGTCAGCAACCCGGCATTCCGCTGGGCCCGGGTCGAGTCCCGCCGGTCGGCGGTGAAGGATATTTCGGCCGCGATGTAGTGGGTGTTAGAACTGGCGTCCGTGGCCTCGATCACCAGGTCGGCCCGCCGGAAACTCCGCAGCTCATTGGTGGGGATGCTGCCGGCGGCGGCCTGGGCCATTTGCCCCAGTTCCGCTGACGGCAGGGTCCGAACGTATTCCAGGCCCAGGTCCAGGGCAATGTCCCAAGCCTGTCGAACCGTCTCCGCCCGGGCGTTGTAGCCTTTGATGACGGCCACGTCGGTGGTCAGGGTGTCCAGCCGGCGGTCGATGCGGGTGAAGTTGGCATCGGTTTGGTTGTTGAACTCCCGCTGCTCGGTGACAAACGACGTTATTTCGTTGTTGAACTCCCGCTGCTCGGTGATGAATGTCTCGACCCGTTTCTCAAAGGCATCGAACCGTTTCTCAAAGGCACCGAACCGTACGGGCAGCTGCAACATTTCTTCACCCAGTATCTGGACCCGCACCGCGTCCTTCCACTGGGGGTTTTCCGACAGGGCCCGCAGGAAGTCTTCCTGGCTGTTGATGGTGGTCATGCAGTTCACCTTAGCATATTGCAGAGGCTGTCGGCGATCGTACGCAATCGCGACTCTTGCCTATCCACTCTCGGCGTGACGACCCAGGACGATTGCAAAGTCATTCGAGTCCGTGCATATTGGGACGGTCCACTGAGGGCCAGTTAACAAGGAAGACCTTCGAAAGCCTCAGAACGAACGATTAAAGGGACTTTGCAATCGTCCTGGTGACGGCCATGGGCGCGGCAGCCCCATCCCTGGCCCCATCCGCAACCACCGGAACTGACGGGTGACCGTTGTGCTTCAACCGCCAGGGGTCACAGAGGGGGCGGCATCGGGCGTTACCGGTAGTCATCAGGTTGTCATCGACTCCCGCTACTCCGGCTCCCGCTCATCCCGCATCTGCTCCGGCAGCACCAAGAACTGGCCGGGACATCCGCAGAGCCCCATCCCATCGTTCACCGCCCGGTAGAAGCTCGACCAAACGTCCACTGGGTAGTTCGGGTCCTCCTGGAGGACCATGGCCAGCGTCCCCATCGCGTGTAAGCACTCCATGTCCGCGCCTCCTGACGGGGGCCTTGGATTTGACCCCGGGAGCGCCCACCCACGCCAGGAACGCGGGGGCGCCAGGCTGTCTCAAAATCGAGTAACCGCGCCGGGCGATGACGCCGGCTACGTTGACCCCGAAGGCGACCATCAGGTCGGGGATCAGGATTCCTTCCCGCTGGCCGTGGTGCCAACCCAGGGGAACCTCGGCCACGACCAGGGGGCGTCCTCATGGAACCCCAGCGTTACCAACCCCATGGGATTGGCGGTGCTGTTCTCCGGTCTTCCGGCGAGGCGGGTTACCGGGCCGGTTTCACCATCCCTGTCTGGAATGGCCAGAGCCGGCCCGTCACGGAGCATCGGCCCCCTGCCTGGGGGCAATATGGATTCCATACATGAATCGCGAGTCAAAGAATGATGACCGGGTTCACATTCCGGTCATGTTGGGCACCGCACGTCGCCCTCGGTTCCGTCTTCAGCTTCGCGCGTTCGGCGTCGAAGATTTCCATTCGGGGGATGAGAAAAGCGGAAATGGCAACCTGACCTCACGCCAATGGCCAGAGCCGGCCCGTCACGGAGCATCGGCCCCCTGCCTGGGGGCATTATGGATTCCTTACATGAATCGCAGATCAAACATTGATGACCGCGGTCACATTCCGGTCATGTTGGACACGGCACTTGCCGCACGTCGCCCTCGGTTCCGTCTTCAACATCGCGCTTTCGGAGTTGCAGGCTTCACCAGTGCTGCTGCCTGGAATGGATAACGGTGGAAGTGGCACCCTGACTTCACGCCGAGGGACCTTGTGAAAAACTGCTGCTTTACGGGTGCCTGCCTCGGAGGATGCTCGGGTTGCTCGCCGGGTTCAGGGTCGGGCATCCCTGGGGAACACCTCAAGCTTCGATTTCGTGGTGACGGTGCCGCAGCTGTGGCAAGTCTCTCACAATATCAGGTCACCATGGGGCGTGTTTACATTCATTTTGAGGGGTCGCGGTCGACTGGTTCTGGAAGGTTACCCACCATCAGGGTGGCTGTGCGCCAGTATGCAGAAGGGCATCAAGGGTTGGTAGTCCGCATCATGGGCCGGGCCCGATGGGAGCTTGGCTGGCCTACTGGATGTCCAGTCTGCTTATCTGGTGGTGCTCCGTGGCGTTGACGGCCCGGTTAATCTCGTCAAGGTGCTGGCGCAGAGTTGGCCAGGAGTTGGTGGTCAGGACGACCAGTCTGATGTCTCGGTGGGTGAAGTTCTGCTGGAACGGCATCTGTTGGTCAGCGGTGATGAATAGTTCGTAACCCTCGGTCTCGGCCCGGTCCAGGAGTTCGCCATTGTGCAGCCCGTCCCATCCTCTTTCCGCGGTCGTGTCGACATCGTGTCCCGGCAGGCTACTCCTGAGGGGTCTTGGGATGTTGTGGTCCAGCAGTATCCTCATGGTTTCGGGTCTTTCTCCAATGATTGCATCTGGTGGGTGAGAACCGCTTCTATCTGGCGGCGGGTCACCCCGGGGAACCACTCCATGAACTCTTCTATCGTGGCTCCGTCTTTCAGGTTGTTGAACAGGGCGGTGACCGGAACCCTGGTGCCCATGAATACCCATGCCCCGCTGACTTTGCCGGGGTTGCTCTCGATGGCTGTGCATGTGCTCCAGTCGTTCATGGTCCTCACCTGTTCCTGTCAGTTACGTTGGGGAGTGTTCTACGTGGGTGGTGTGCGTCCTACCTTTGTTGTACCGGCCGTGCGGCTGAATGTAAACAGGCTCTTACTGGAATCTTGTATGATCGGCGTACTCCTGTCAACCGGGCCCTGCCTCTGTCGGCCGATGGGGCTCGAGGGCAGGTCTCGTCTCCAGCGTATCCTATTCGGCGTTGGTGGTTTTTGGTTAGCAGGCGGAAGCGACGGCTAACGCGCGTCTTCATTCACTAAACACACAGTCAGCGTTGCCAACCCCAAGGGTTGACGGTGCTGTTCTCCGATCATTCGGGCCAGTTTCACCATCCCTGTCTGGGAATGGCCAGAGCCGGCCCGTCACGGAGCATCGGCCCCCTGCCTGGGGGCAATATGGATTCCATACATGAATCGCTAGTCAAAGAATGATGACCGGGTTCACATTCCGGTCATGTTGAGTGCTGCACGTCGCCCTCGGTTCTGTCTTCAGCTTCGCGCGTTCGGCGTCGAAGAGTGCCATTCGGGGGATGAGAAAAGCGGAAGTGGCACCCTGACTTCACGCCAATGGCCAGAGCCGGCCCGTCACGGAGCATCGGCCCCCTGCCTGGGGGCAGCATGGGGTTCTTTACAATAATCGAACATTGATGACCGCGTTCACATTACGGTCATGTTGGGTACTGGACTTGCCTCACGGCGCCCACGGTTCCGTCTTCAACATTGGATTGTCGCAGTTGGAGGCTTGGGCAGTCCTGCCATCCGGGGAGGACAACCGGGGAAGTGGCACCCTGACTTCACGCCGAGGGACCTTGTGAAACAACTGCTGCTTTACAGGTGCCTGCTTGGAGGATGGTCAGGTTGCTCGCCGGGTTCATGGTCCGGTGATCCATGTTTCCACACCTGGGGTCTGCGGTCGTCGCTTATCCGAGTCCATTCCAGGTTCGCTTTGACGGCCCCGGAGATGTGGCAGGTCTTTCACGATACCGGGTCACCCTGGCGTGAAGCCAAAGGCCCCTGTCCAGGAACCACCTCCTGACCACGGCTATTTCGAAGTCACCTTGGTCCCAGCGTCAGTCCCGAGTCCACGGTCCCGGATGGGAGGCCCGTCTTTCACGATGCCGGGGTCGCCTTGCCGTGAAGCTCGCGGCGTTTGTTGAACAACGGCGTCCTGGGCTCGCCCATTGCGGCCACGGCTTTCGGGCATGATCAGGTTCCTCAGGTTGATCGCCGCGTTCAGGTTCCGGTCATGCCGGGTGCCGCATGTGTCGCAAGTCCACATCCGTTCCCGCTTCAGCTTCGGGTTGATGGTGCCGCAGACGTTGCAGGTCTTGCTGCTGGGGAACCACATGGGCGCCAGGATGACCTCGGTGTGGCGCCACTGCCCCTTGTAGATCAGCTGCCGCTTGATGTCGCCCATTCCCGCGTCGGCCTGGGCCCTCGGGGTATTCCCCCGCATCAACCCGGCGACGTGCAGGTCCTCAATAGCCAGTTCGCTGAATTTCCTGGTAACCGTGCTGGTCATCTGGTGCTGGGCGTTGTGGCGCAAGCCCCGGATGCGCCGGTGGCACTGGTCGATCTTGCGCTGGGCTTCCCACCAGCCCCGGGAGCCCTTCTGCCGACGGGCCTGGGCCCGCTGCCACCTCTTCAGTTTCTTCTGCACTTCGTAGGATGCTTTGGGATTCCGGTAGGTCTGACCGTCGGAGTCGGTGCCCAGGGGGTTGATGCCGGTGTCGATGCCGCCGGGCCTGCCGGCCCGCTCCGGTTTGTGCTCAGGTGGTTTCCAAAGCTTGAGGCAGATGTACCATCTTCCGTTCTCCCTCCTGATGCTGGCCTCGTAGCAGATGCCCCTGGGCAGGGTGCAGCCCAGCTTGACGCTGCCCAGGCAGGGGAGTTTCACCCTCCGCTTTCCGTCGTACCGGATTTCCTTCACGCTGCCGGCCGCCAGGAAGGAACCGGCGCCGGCGAATGCCGGGCGCTTTGTTTTTGGGACCCGGGCCCGCAACCCGGGGTTGCGCCAGTTGTCCACGGCCTGCCCGAAGTCCCGGAAGGCGCCGGTGGCGACCACCGCTGCTACCTGGGTGACGAAGGGGTGGTCCTCCCGCTTGCAGGCGTTGAAGGCCTTGCTGATGTCCATCCAGCTGGGCCAGAGGAGCCGGTTGCGGCGGCAAAACCGGTGGGTGCGGACGGCCAGGTTGTAGCAGAACCGGTGGACGTCGATGGCCTGGCGGCAGTATGTTCCCTGCCGGACGGTCAGGCGGATGGGGACCTTGGCTCCGGCGTGGAGCCAGCCGTCGGGACAGGAATTCTTGCGCCGGCATTTGGGAGCGGAGTTCTTCTGGAGATCGACCATGGCGTTGCACCTCAACGTGAGAGTCGGGGGCTCTCGCCGTCGGCCCAAGGGCGGCGACGGACCCCCAAACGGGGGCGCCGCCCGACGGTCGTTGAGGTGCGGACATGGGTCCGGGAAGCCATGGGTCGAGATCCCTGGGCTGGCAGGATGTGGTCAGGATGTGGATATGTGGGGTGTTCGTCTCCGGACCGGGGGAGTTGGCGCCGGAGTGTTGGCTTACAACACGGGACCTGGGGGTTGAGGCGATGGATGACCGGCTGCTCCACCATTGCATTCATACCTGAATTCACACCGGTGTCAACGCCGACGCCGGTGTCTCGGGTCCTGCTCCCGGGGAGTCATGCGTTGGCCGGCGTGATCCCTGGGCGAAGCCGGAGGCCCCATTGTCGGGCCGTTGCCGCTGCCCATCCGCTCCCGGCGCGAGGACCATAGGCGCGGCAACCACATCCTTGGCCCCATCTGCAACTACCGGGAACGCTGGCGAATGGACGCCGGCGGCGCGTAGGGAATAGCACGGGCGTAAGTCGCCCCGGGCCATTCCCATCGGCCAGATCCAGTATTGATGCCCTGGGGCGTGCAACCCAGGGGCTTCTGGGTGATTACCGTGATCTGGTAAGGGTGAGTATTGCCACTGCGGAGCGTTCGCTTTGGCTGGTTTGAAGAAAGTGGGTGATGGCGGCTTCGGCTGTGTCCAGCCAACTGGTTGCTGCCTGAATGGTAAAGGTTGCTCTGGGGTTGTAGTCGGCACTGTGGCGTTCGTCTTGGAGTTTGCAAAAGAGGTCGGCGAAGTTCAGGGTGTCGGCCGAGACCCTGGGCTGGTTCCGTTTCACTTCCGGTTCCAGTTGGGATTTTGCATGGCCGTGGTTGAGGCCACGGTATATTTGGGTCCATGCGTCGGCTGTCAGTTGGTCATGGGCGGGACCGATGAGCGCGTCGGCGTTGCTGGCGGTGAGGGCGTGAAAGGCCGCATAGTAGGCGGTGCTGATGGCCCGTCGTATTGCCGCCTGAGTGGGATGGGTGGCAGCCGGCTGGGGGATGAGGTTTGCCCGGCCGGCAGCTATGAGGTCCGTCCAACTGATCGGCGCTGGGGGTTGGAAAGCTGGCTGGGCGCTGGTGGTCATGCTGGTATCTCGCTCCTGTTGGCGTAGACGATGGTTGGATGGTCGAAGCCCCGTTCCCTGCAGACCGAGTTCATGTGCATGGAGAATTTAATGAGGGTATGTGGGTCGAGTTTGGGGTGCCCGTCCTCCAGGATCACGGTGACCCTCAGGTAGTCTTCGCCGGCGGCGCCTGGCAGGAATTCCCCGGTCACCTGGGCGATGACGAAATCATTGGAAAGGTATTGGGCTAGCTCGGCATGGACGAGGTCGGATACGTGGGCCAGGATTGCTGCGGGGTCGGTCATTCTGTTCATCTCCATGCGGGTTGGGTACGGGAATGTTATTGCTACCGTGGCCGGGGGTCAAGCGGCGGCGGCCGAAGCGCTGGAACGGGATGCTCATGATATGGGCCGGTGAGTCTGGGGACGGGCGAGGTGGAAGTGATGGGCCAGGTCCTGCTCCTGGGGAGCCATGCGTTGGCCGGCGTGATCCTCGGGCGAAGCCAGCGGCCATTGTCGGGCCGTTGCCGTTGCCTATCCGCTCTCGGGGTGACGACCACAGGCGCGGCAGCCGCATCCCTGGCCCCATCCGCAACTGCCGGAACTGCCGGAACTGCCGGGTGACCTTTGTGCTTCAGCCGCCAGGGGTCACAGAGGGCTCGGCAGCGGGGCGTCACCGGGTAGTCACCGACTCCCGCTACTCCGGCTCCCGCTCATCCCGCATCTGCTCCGGCAGTACGAAGAACTGGCCGGGACATCCGCAGAGCGCCAACCCCTCGTTCACCGCCCGGTAGAAGCTCGACCAAACGTCGACCGGGTAGTCCGGATCCTCCTGGAGGACCACGGCCAGCGTCCTCATCGCGTGCCAGCACTCCATATCCGCGCCACCTGGCGCGGGCCTTGGATTTCCCCCGGGAGCGCCCACCCACGCCAGGAACGCGGGGGCGCCAAGCTTTCTCAACATCGAGTAACCGCGCCGGGCGATGACGTCGGCTACGTTGATCTCGAAGGCAACCATCAGGTCGGGGATCAGGATTCCTTTCCGCCGAAGCGGGTTGCCGGACCGGTTTCACCATCCCTGTACGGAATGGCCAGAGCCGGCCCGTCACGGAGCATCGGCCCCCTGCCTGGGGGCAGTATGGGTTCCTTACATGAATCGCGAGTCAAAAATTGATGACCGCGTTCACATTCCGGTCATGTTGGACACGGCACTTGCCGCACGTCGCCCTCGGTTCCGTCTTCAGCTTCGCGTAGTCGGAGTTGAAGGCTTGTCCAGTCCTGCCATCAGGGGAGGACAACCGCGGAGTGGCACCCTGACTTCACGCCGAGGGACCTTGTGAAACAACTGCTGCTTTACGGGTGCCTGCCTCGGAGCATGATCGGGTTGATTGCCGGGTTCAGGGTCCGGAGATCCCTGGGGAACACATCGAGCTTCAATTTCGTGGTGACGGTGCCGCAGCTGTGGCACGGCTTTCACGATACCGGGTCCGCCTTGGCATGAAGCCGACGGCCTTTGTTGAACCACGGCCTCCCGGCCTCACCCATTCCGGCCCCATGCCTGGGAGCATGATCAGGTTCCTCAGGTCGACCGGCATTATCAGATTCCGGTGATCCCCGCTTCCACGCCTGGGGCGCATCCCGCTCCATTCCCGGGTTCACGGTCCCGCGGGCGTTGCAGGTCACGCTGCTGGAGGACCACTACCTCCTGACCCGGCCCATTCCGGCTTCGGCCTGCGGGCATGATCAGGTTCCTCAGGTTGATCGCTGGGGTCAGCTTTCAATGATCCTTGCTTCCACGCCCGGGACTCCGGCCTTGGTGCCTGCTCCAGGGTCGCGTTCACGCTCCCCGCGGCAGGGGCGGGACTTTTTGTGGCGGAACAATACCGCAATCACCTTGGCGCGAAGCCGGCACCCCTGTTGACCCATTGCCTCCTGACCCGGCCCATCCCGGCTTCGGCCTGCAGGCATGAACAGGTTTCTGAGGTTGATGGCAGCGCGCAGGTTCCGGTCATGCCGGGTCCGCAGTTGGGCAGGTCCATGTGCGTTCCCGCTTCAGTTTCGCGTTCACTCTGCCGCAGGCGCTGCAGGTCCGGCTGCTGGGAAACCACATGGGTGCCAGGATCACCTCGGTGTGGCGCCACTGGCCCTTAGCGTCCTCATCGCGTGCAGGCTCTCCATATCCGCGCCACCTGGCGCGAGCCTTCGATTTCCCCGTGGGCCCCCACCCACGCCAGGAACGCAGGGGCGCCAGGCTATCTCAACATGGGGTAACCGCGCCGGGCGATGACGCCGGCTACGTTGATCTCGAAGGTAACCATCAGGTCGGGGATCAGGATTCCTTTCCGCCAGAAGCGGGTTACCGGGCTGGTTTCACCATCCCTGTCCGGAATGGCCAGAGCCGGCCCGTCACGGAGCATCGGCCCCCTGCCTGGGGGCAGTAAGTTCTTCAAGGTGATTACTGGGTTCAAATTCTTGGCACCGTGCATCGCCAACCGAGCATCCAAATCCGCTACCGATGGAATTATCCGGTACCGGTGTCGGAGATGCGCAATGTCATGCAGCCAGAGAACCGCGCTGGCGCCACGATGACTCCGGCGTTAAACCGGAGGCCTTGGTCAACCAGCCGCCGCTTCACACCCATCCGGCGTTGGGCCGGAGGCTTGATTAGGATGATCCCGGCGTTCGGGCTCCGGTCATCTGTCGTACCGGAGTTCCCTGCAGATCCGCTCATGGGACGGTGTGCCGTTCCCGTTCCAGCAGGTACGGCAGATTCGGTTGCTGGGGAACGATACCCCAGGCAGGTTGGCCCTGGGGTGGAGCCGGATCCTCTCGCAAATCAACCCGCTCACGCCCTCCGCCACTCCGGCCACCGTCTACAGGCATGATCAGGTTCCTCAGATTGATCGCCGCGTTCAGGTTCCGGTCATGCCGGGTGCCGCATGTGTCGCAAGTCCAGGTCCGTTCCCGCTTCAGCTTCCGGTTCACAGTGCCGCATACGTTGCAGGTCTTGCTGCTGGGGAACCACATGGAGGCCAGGATCACCTCGGTGTGCCGCCATTGGCCCTTGTAGATCAGCTGCCGCTTGATGTCGCCCATTCCGGCATCGGCCTGGGCCCTGGGGGTATTCCCCCGCATCAACCCGGCCACGTTCAGGTCCTCGATGACCAGTTCACTGAATTTCCTGGTCACCGTGCTGGTCATCTGGTGCTGCGCGTCGTGTCTCAGTCCCCGGATGCGCCGGTGGCACCCGTCGATCTTACGCTGGGCTTCCCACCAGCCCCGGGATCCCTTCTGCCGCCGGGCCTGGGCCCGCTGCCATCTCTTCAGTTTCTTCTGCACCTGGTAGGAGGCTTTGGGGTTCTCGTAGACCTGGCCATCGGAGTCGGTGCCCAGGGGGTTGATGCCGGTGTCGATGCCGCCTGGTCTGGGAGCCCGTTCCGGTTTGGGCTCCGGCGGTCGCCAGAGCTTCAAGCAGAGGTACCATCTTCCGTTCTCCCTCCTGATGCTGGCCTCGTAGCAGATACCCCTGGGCAGGGTGCAGGCCAGCTTGACGCTGCCCAGGCAGGGGAGTTTCACCCTGCGCTTCCCGTCGTACCGGATCTCCTTCACGCTGCCGGCCGCCAGGAAGGAGCCGGTGCCGGCGAATGCCGGGCGCTTGGTTCTTGGGACCCGGGCCCGGAGTTCGGGGTTGCGCCAGTTGTCCACGGCCTGACCGAAATCCCGGAAGGCACCGGTGGCAACGACGGCTGCGACCCGGGTCACGAAGGGGTAGTCCTCCCGCTTGCAGGCGTTGAAGGCCTTGCTGATGTCCATCCAGCTGGGCCAGAGGAGCCGGTTGCGGCGGCAAAACCGGTGGGTCCGGACGGCGAGGTTGTAGCAGAACCGGTGGATGTCGATGGCCTGGCGGCAGTATTCCTCTTGCCGGACGGTCAGGCGAACGGGGACTTTGGCTCCGGCGTGGAGCCAGCCGTCAGGGCAGGAGTTCTTGCGCCTGGACCGGGGCTTGGTGGTCTTTTGGAGATTGGTCATGGCGCTTGCACCTCAACGTTAGTGTCGGGGCACTGCGCCTCTGGCCCGCAGGGCAGCGGGAGGGCGGCGACGGAGCCCCACCACGGGGGCGCCGCCCGACGGTCGTTGAGGTTCAGGCTTGGATCTTGGGAGAGGATCGCGGAATTTACGACATCCGGAAAAGGACGAATAGGTCATCTGGGAACAGGGGGCCAGAAGCGCTGGACCGCCGGCCGCAGATCCCGTGACTGTGTTCAGCAGTCGGCCACCCACCTGCTTTGGGCAGGGGTCAGTGGCTCGAAGCAAAGGGCGGTGGCGAGGAACACCGGCCGTTGACACGTGCGGCCGCCCATTACTCGGCCGGCGTGCGCCGCCCTGCCTGGGTTGGGAGCGCCGGTCTGCGGCCCGCCCCGGGGCTTCGGCGTCATGCCTGGGGCACTATCGGGTCTCTCCGGCTGACCGCAGCGTCCACATCGCGATCAGCATCGCTGTCACATGCCACCCAAGCCCCTCTGCGTTCCCACAAGAGAGTTGGGGTCCCAACAGGTTGCCTGGCAGGTCCTGCTTCAGGGCAACGCCAGCGTGGTCAACGCGGTCCCGGCGTGAGGATGACGGGTGGGACGCTTTGCGCTTGGGATTCCTGAGGGAAGCGACGGAACCCGAGCATTGCCACCGTGTTCAGATCGTCGTTGGCAAGTTGCCGGGACTGCCGAACCGTACCTGGGCCTTCGGTGGTTGGCGTTCCAACCAAGGCATGGGGCAGCCGGAGGGAGGGCGGCGAAGGAGCCCCACAACGGGGGCGCCGCCCGACGGTGTTGAGGTCTGGACATCGGTTTCCCGTGCGGAGGAAGGACGTGGCGCAGCCAGGATGGTTGAAACTTGCAGAGCCCGTCCCGGACCAGAGGGCTGTTGGTGCCGGAGGCGTGGCCAGCATTCCGGGCCTATGGAAGTTACATGGGGGTGGGGCTGCTCCCGCATTAACTATCCAGGCTACTGGCGATGTGCCGGTTGAGAGCAACTTGAGGGCGGTGCCTATCGCTTGCGAGTCGTTATGAAGCAGGAGGGATGTGGAAATGTTCAACGTTCGCCCGTGGACAGGGGCTATTAGCCCAAGGGCGCCAGACCGGGTTCCACGAAGTGGGGGCCAGAGTGCGGGATGACCTGCTTCACCGTTGCCCGCCAGCCCAATCGGTGGTCGCCTTCCGCATTGACCCGCTGGCCATGTTCTGAGGCCGGTAGTCCGCGGCTGAGCCAATTTGCGGCCCGGCTCACCGGACGTGACACCTACGGCCGGCCGATCTCCCAGGCTTGGCGACATCCGGGAATTACGCAGTCAGCGTTGCTGTCATCGCGGACTTGAAGGTGTCAATCTCCGGCCCGCCGGGGAACACCCGCCCGCTGTCCAGAGCATGCCCAGGCGGCCCCTCTGGTTGATCCCGGTGTCCACCGGGGCGGTCGTCCTGGCTTCCACGCGCCTAAACTGAAACCAAGGTGAAACGCGCAGAGCCATCGGGTGAAGTTGGGGTGCGATTGGGGTAGTCCGTAGGGGAAGCACAGCAGGGTTGGTGTTGGGGATGAGCCAGATTGAGCAGTTCCTGGAACACTGGCAAATGGACGCTGGCGGCCTGCGGCGGAATAGCACGGGCGCAACGTCGGCCCCGGGCAATCCCCAGCAGCCAGGTCCAGTATTGATGCCTTGGGATGTACAACTCCGGAGCCTCCGGGCGTTTACCGTGATCTGGTCAGGGTGAGTATTGCCACCGCGGCCCGTTCGCTTTGGCTGGTTTGAAGGAAGTGGGGGATGGCGGCTTCGGCTGTGTCCAACCAGGTGTTTGCCGTCTGAATGGTAAAGGTTGCTCTGGGGTTGTAGTCGGCGCTGTGGCGTTCGTCTTGGAGTTTGCAAAAGAGGTCGGCGAAGTTCAGGGTGTCGGCCGAGACCCTGGGCTGGTTCCGTTTCACTTCCGGTTCCAGTTGGGATTTTGCATGGCCGTGGTTGAGGCCACGGTATATTTGGGTCCATGCGTCGGCTGACAGTTGGTCATGGGCGGGACCGATGAGCGCGTCGGCGTTGCTGGCGGTGAGGGCGTGAAAGGCTGCATAGTAGGCTGTGCTGATGGCCCGTCGTATTGCCGCCTGAGTGGGTTGGGTGGCTGGCGGCTGAGGGATGAGGTTTGCCCGGCCGGCAGCTATGAGGTCCGTCCAGCTGATCGGCGCTGGGGGTTGGAAAGCTGGCTGGACGCTGGTGGTCATGCCGGCATCTCGCTCCTGTTGGCGTAGACGATGGTTGGATGGTCGAAGCCCCGTTCCCTGCAGACCGAGTTCATGTGCATGGAGAATTTAATGAGGGTATGTGGGTCCAGTTTGGGGTGCCCGTCCTCCAGGATCACCGTGGTCCTGATGTAGTCTTCGCCCTCGGAGCTTGGCAGGAATTCTGAGGTCACTTGGTCGATTATGAAATCATTGGAAAGGTATTGGGCCAGCTCGGCATGGACGAGGTTGGAGACGTGGGCCAGGGTTGCTGCGGGGTCGGTCATTCTGTTCACCTCCATGCGGGTTGGGTACGGGAATATTATTGCTACCGTGGCCGGGGGTCAAGCGGCGGCGGCCGAAGCGCTGGAACGGGATGCTCATAATATGGGCCGGTGAGTGTGGGGACCGGCGCCGTGGAAGTAACGGAACTGTCGGGCCACAGCAATCCCGCCACCTCGGCTGTCTTCCTGTGGCAACTGCGGGCGCGGCACTCTGAACCGCGCGGGCCGTATTTGGACAATTCGCCAGCCCGGCGGGGCGACGCGCTGCGGGCCTGCCTGACCACGCCCAGGTTGCGCCTGCGCTTGGTGAACCTACCCAGCTATAGCCCGCACTTCAACGCTGACGAGGCTATCCGGGCTGGGTGCACCAGGAAGTAACTGCCAGGGGGTGAACCTGGACGAGTAGTTGCCGCTGCCTATCCCCTCTGGGCGTGACGACCATAGGCGCGGCAGCCACATCCTTGGCCCCATCCGCAGCTGCCGGAACTGACGGGTGACCGTTGTGCTTCCGCCGCCAAGGGTCACCGAGGGAGCGGCAGCGGAGCGTTACCGGGTTGTCACCGACTTCCGCTACTCCGGCTCCCGCTCATCCCGCATCTGCTCCGGCAGTACGAAGAACTGGCCGGGACATCCGCAGAGCGCCAACCCCTCGTTCACCGCCCGGTAGAAGCTGGACCAAACGTCCACCGGGTAGTCCGGGTCTTCCAGGAGGACCATGGCCAGCGTCCGCATCGCGTGCAAGCACTCCATGTCCGCGCCTCCTGGCGCGGGCCTTGGATTTCCCCCGGGAGCGCCCACCCACGCCAGGAACGCGGGGGCGCCAGGCTTTCTCAACCAGGTTTGTAATGCCGCCTGGATCACCAGTTGCTCCGGGCCTCGAGGGGGGCTGGCCAAAGGGGGGTCTTCCGAGCCCGACTTCGGAGCTAGCGGCTTTGGGTAAGCTCGCGGAGGCGATGGCTAATACTACAGCCGCAGATATTTGCTGAAGAGTTTCAGGCGGCATTTGCAATGACAGCGCTGCGCTTTGGTTTGGTGGAGCTGCCTCCACTGGGACCACTTCAACACCGGGTCGCTCGAGCAGATTCGCTGGTTTGTCCAGCTCCTGTCCGCAGGGGGACTTCCGTGTGCAGGAGGTCGTGGCCGCCTAGCCTGGCTGGCAAGAGCTTCAGAGACTGCTGAGCCGCCTGATCTCATCCTCCAGCTCTTTGATGCGGGCTACCGCCCTAATCCGGGCCTCATGTTCCCTGTCGCGATCGGCCTCCGCCCACTCGGCGCGTTCCAGCATATCGAAGTAGTCCTCAGAGTCCGGAGGATCGGGGAACCTGAAGCGTCCGGTCCCACCCTCGTCCATTCTTTCGGGACAGTCGGCCGCTGTGATGTCGCACGCTCCGCATTCCTCCGGGCTCGGAATGCGGGCGGGCGTTTCTCCCGCAGCCAGGCGTCTCGCCAGCTCCGTCATGTTCTCGATGAACTCACGGTCTACCGAAGCGGCCGGAATGTCCACCGATTCTCTCCCATAGGCCAGCTGTCCACTGAGCGCCATGCCTCGGAACCGCTCCACAGCCATGGACAGGGCGTACATATGTATCATGACCTGGAGCGCATGGGAGCGGGTCGGTTCACCCTCGGGGAAGTCGATTACTATACAGTCGCCACCCTTCGTGGCAATCACGTCAGGTCTGCCGGACAGCGCGGCTCCGCCGACACTGAGGACGTAGCCGTTCGGTCCCCCGTTCGACACCGTGTAGCCCTGATCCTCGTAGAGTTTGATGCAGCGATTGAGCCGTTGGGTGTAGTCGACTGACCATTCAAGGCCGGAAAGACTGGGCATTGGACGCTGTTCCCAATCTTCATGGCGAACCCTGAACCAGGACGCCCATTCGCAATGGGCCTCTGCGGCCAGTAGCCCGGCGAGCCACTCCGGCGAGATGCGGGGGCCGTTGGTGCGGACCTGGGTCATGGGGACCTCCACAGTACAGAATTTCTCGGTAACTCTAAAGAACCATGTCGGTGCCTTACTTCACAACCAGCAACTTGACTCAATTCTACCTTCCCTTAATCTGCGGCTGTAGTACTAACGCGCGTCTTCATTCACTAAACACAAAGTCAGCGTTGCCAACCCATGGGATTGGCGGTGCTGTTCTCCGGTCTTTCGCCAGAGGCGGGTTACCGGGCCAGTTTCACCATCCCTGTCTGGAATGGCCAGAGCCGGCCCGTCACGGAGCATCGGCCCCCTGCCTGGGGGCAGTAAGTTCTTCAAGGTGATTACTGGGTTCAAATTCTTGGCACCGTGCATCGGCAAACGAGCATCCAAATCCGTTACCGGTCAATTTCGCGGTACCGGTGTCGCAGATGTCCAGTGTCATGCAGCCAGAGAACCGCGCTGGCGCCACGATGACTCCGGCGTTAAACCAGAGGCCTTGGTCAACCAGCCGCCGCTTCACACCCATCCGGCGTTGGGCCGGAGGCTTGATCAGGATGATCCCGGCGTTCGGGATCCGGTCATCTGTTGTACCGGAGTTCCCGGCAGCTCCTCTCAGGGGACAGTGTGCCGTTCCCGGTCCGGCATCCCGGGCCGGTCCTGCTACTGGGGAACGATGCCCGAGCCAGGTTGGCCCTGGCGTGAAGCGGGCACCCCTGTTGACACTACCTCCTGACCCGGCCCATCCCGGCTTCGGCCTGCAGGCATGATCAGGTTCCTCAGGTTGATGGCCGCGTTGCGGTGCTGTTCTCCGGTCTTCCGCAGTAGGCAGGTTGCCGACCGGTTTCACCATCCCTGTCGGGAATGGCCAGAGCCGGCCCGTCACGGAGCATCAGCCCCCTGCCTGGGGGCAGCAAGTTCTTCAGGGTGATTCCTGGGCTCAAATTGTTGGCACCGTGCATCGGCAAACGAGCATCCAAATCCGTTACCGGTCGACTTTCGCGGTACCGGTGCCACAGATGAACAATGTCTTGCTGCCAAGGAATCGCGCTTGCAACACGGTCCTCCCGGCGTTAAGCCAGAGGCCTTGGTCAACCAGCCGCCGCTTCACACCCATCCGGCGTTGGGCCGGAGGCTTGATCAGGATGATCCCGGCGTTCGGGCTCCGGTCATCTGTCGTACCGGAGTTCCCTGCAGGTCCGCTCAGGGGACAGTGTGCCGTTCCCGGTTCGGCAGGTACGGCAGATTCGGTTGCTGGGGAATGATGGCCGAGCCAAGATGGCCCCAGCGTGAAGCCGGCGCCCCTGTTGACCCATTGCCTCCTGACCCGGCCCATCCCGGCCACGGCCTTCGGGCATGATCAGGTTCCTCAGGTTTATGGCCGCGTTCGGTTCCGGTCATGCCGGGTCCCGCAGTTCGGGCAGTTCCACGTGCGTTCCCGCTTCAGTTTCGCGTTCACTCTGCCGCAGGCGCTGCAGGTCCGGCTGCTGGGAAACCACATGGGGGCGAGGATCACCCTGGTGTGGCGCCACTGGCCCTTAGCGTCCTCATCGCGTGCAGGCACTCCATATCCGCGCCACCTGGCGCGAGCCTTGGATTTCCCCGGGAGCGCCCACCCACGCCAGGAACGCGGGGGCGCCAGGCTATCTCAACATGGGGTAACCGCGCCGGGCGATGACGTCGGCTACGTTGATCTCGAAGGCAACCATCAGTTCGGGGATCAGGATTCCTTCCCGGTGGAGGCGGGTTACTGGGCCGGTTTCACCATCCCTGTCTGGGAATGGCCAGAGCCGGCCCGTCACGGAGCATCGGCCCCCTGCCTGGGGGCAGTATGGGGTTCTTTACAATAATCAAAAATCAAAAATTGATGACCGCGTTCACATTCCGGTCATGTTGGGTACTGGACTTGCCGCACGGCGCCTGGGATTCGCGTTCAACTTCGAATTGGCGGAGTTGAAGGCTTGGCCAGTCCTGCCATCCGGGGAAGACAACCGGGGAAGTGGCACCCTGACTTCACGCCGAGGGACTTTGTGCAACAACTGTTGCTTTACGGGTGCCTGCCTCGGAGGATGATCGGGTTGATTGCCGGGTTCAGGGTCCGGTGATCCTTACGTCCACGCCTGGGGCCTGCGGTCGTCGCTTATCCGAGTCCATTCCAGGTTCACGTTGACGGTCCATGTTCACGTCCATGGCCCCGGAGATGTGGCCGGTCTTTCCGCTTAGGAACGCTGCCGGGATGACCTTGGCGTGAAGCCAAAGGCCCCTGTGGGACAGCCTCATCCTGGCCTTGCCCATTCTGGCGTCACCTTGGGGACACGAACGGGTCAATGACCGCGTTCAGCTTCCGGTGATCCCCTCTTCCACGCGCGGGGCCCTCCACCTCCGTTCCAGCGTCAGTGCCGCGTCCACATTCCCGGAGGGGCGGCACGTCTTTCACGATGCCGGGTCTGCCTTGGCATGAAGCCAACGGCCTTTGTTGAACCACCGCCTCCTGACCTCGCCCATCCCGGCGTCGCCTTGGGGACATGATCAGCTTCCGGTGATCCTCGCTGCCACGCCTGGGGCGCATCCCGCTCCATTCCCGGGTTCACGGTCCCGCGGGCGTTGCAGGTCACGCTGCTGGAGGACCACTACCTCCTGACCCCGCCCATTCCGGGTTCGGCCCACGGGCACGATCAGGTTCCGCAAGTTGATCGCCGCGTTCAGGTTCCGGTCATGCCGGGTCCCGCAGCTGGGGCAGGTCCACATCCGTTCCCGCTTCAGCTTCGGGTTGATGGTGCCGCAGGCGCTGCAGGTGCGGCTGCTGGGGAACCACATGGGTGCCAGGATCACCCGGGTTTGCCGCCACTGCCCCTTGTAGACCAGCTGCCGCTTGATGTCGCCCATCCCGGCATCGGCCTGGGCCCTCGGGGTGTTCCCCCGCATCAACCCGGCCACGTTCAGGTCCTCAATTGCCAGGTCGCTGAACTTCCTGGTCACCGTGCTGGTCATCTGGTGCTGCGCGTTGTGTCTCAGGCCCCGGATGCGCCGGTGGCACTTGTCGATCTTGCGCTGGGCTTCCCACCAGCCCCGGGATCCCTTCTGTCTCCGCGCCTGGGCCCGCTGCCATCGCCGCAGCTTCCGCTCCACCTCGTAGGAGGCTTTGGGATTCCGGTAGGTCTGCCCGTCGGAGTCGGTGCCCAGGGGGTTGATGCCGGTGTCGATACCCCCAGCCTTGGGGTCCCGTTCCGGTTGGGGCTCCGGTGGCTTCCAGAGCTTCAGGCAGACGTACCAACGGCCGTTCTCCCTCCTGATGTTGGCCTCATAGCAGATGCCCCTGGGCAGGGTGCAGCCCAGCTTGACGCTGCCCAGGCAGGGGAGTTTCATCCTCCGCTTCCCGTCGTAGCGCATTTCCTTCATGCTGCCCGCCGCCAGGAAGGAACCGGTGCCGGTTGACGTCCGGCGCTTGGTTCTGGGGACCCGGGCCTTGAGGGCAGGGTTGCGCCAGTTTTCCACGGCCCGGCCGAAGTCCCGGAAGGCGCCAGTTGCGACGATAGCCGAAACCTGGGTGACGAAGGGGTAATCCTCGCGCTTGCAGGCGTTGAAGGCCTTGCTGATGTCCTGCCAGCTGGGCCAGAGGAGCCGGTTGCGGCGGCAGAAACGGTGGGTCCGGACGGCCAGGTTGTAGCAGAACCGGTGGATGTCGATGGCCTGGCGGCAGTAGTTTTCCTGCCGGACGGTCAGGCGGATGGGGACCTTTGCGCCGGCGTGGAGCCAGCCGTCCGGGCAGGAGTTCTTGCGCCTGGACCTGGACGCGGTGGTTTTTGGTAGATTGGTCATGGTGCCTGCACCTCAACGTGAGAGTCGGGGCACTGCGCCTCTGGCCCGCAGGGCAGCGGGAGGGCGGCGACGGAACCCCAACACGGGGGCGCCGCCCGACGGTCGCTGAGGTACGGACATGGGTCCGGGAAGCGGGTCGCGGAGTTTACGACATCCGGAATATGACGTAGGGTGAAAAGGTCATCTGCGAACAGGGGTCCAGAAGCGCTGGACCGCTGCCCGCAGATCCAACGACTGTGTTCGGCAGTCGGCCACCCACCCGCGTTGCGCTGGAGTCAGTTACTCGAAGTCAAAGTGCGGCGGCGAGGACCACCGGACGTTGACACGTGCGGCCGACGATTACTCGGCCCTGTTGGGATTGGCAGTGCCCGTATCCAGCCCGTCGCGGGCTTCGGGGTTATGCCTGGGTGCACTATCGGGTCTTTCAGGTTGAACCCAGCGTCCACATCGCGATCAGCACCGCCGTCATACGGCGCCCGCGCCCCTCCGAGTTCCCAACGAGGGAGTTCATCTCCCAAGGTGTCTTCGGCAGGTCCTGCTTCAGGGCAACGCCAGCGTGGTCAACGCGGTCCCGGAGAGGGGTTAACGTGAGGGACGCTTTGCGCGCTGTATACCTGACGGAAGCGACGGAACCCGAGCATTGCCGCCGGGTTCAGATCGTCGTTGGCAAGTTGCCGGCACTGCCGGGCAACCGTACCTGGTCTTTCGGTCCCTGGCGTTCCAACCAAGGCATGGGGCAGCACGAGCGAAAGGGCGACGAAGCCCCATCCGCAGGGCGCCGCCCGACGGTCGTTGCGGTTCGGACATGGGTCCGGGGAGCGATGGGACGAGATTCCTGAGCCGGCAGGATGTGGTAATGTGGGAAGTTCGTTTACGAACCGAGGGAGTTGGAACCGGGTGTTGGTTTACATCACGGGACTTGGGGATTCAGGCGATGGATGATCGGCTGCTCCACCATTGCATTCACACCGGCGCCGATGGGGCAGGTCCTGCTCATGGGGAACCATGCGTTGGCCGGAGTGATCCCTGGGCGAAGCCGGAGGCCATGGTAGGGCCGTTGCCGTTGCCTATCCGCTCCCGGCGGGAGGACCATAGGCGCGGCAGCCACATCCTTGGCCCCATCCCCAACTGCCGGAACTGACGGGTGACCGTTGTGCTTCAGCCGCCAAGGGTCACAGAGGAGGCGGCAGCGGGCGTTACCGGTAGTCATCCGGTGGTCATCGACTCCCGCTGATCCCGCAGCTTCTCCGGCGGCACGAAGAACTGGCCGGGACATCCGCAGAGCGCCATCCCCTCGTTCACCATCCGGTAGAAGCTCGACCAAATGCCCTGTGGGTAGTCCGGGTCCTCCTAAACTAAAGCCAAGGTGAAATGCGCATATCGCTAGACGCACTGTCGGTGCTCACCCAGTTGGGGCCTAAGGGTGATATAAGTTGCCGTGGAGTCCTTTCGGTCGTCGTCAAGACCCCGAAATGCACATCCCACCTTGGTATTGGTTTAGGGATATTCAAGGACATTAGTCCACCCTGGGCGGGGTCGTATTGGACTTGGATCAGGTTGCAGTTGAGGAGTCAATCGCCTTCGGGAATATGCACCCGAGTTCTACTCCTCGAACCACCACAGATTGGCGAAAAGGTGCTTGTCGAACCGAGGATTCTCAAAGCCTCGCAACTTCGGGTTGACCCCGTAAATAGCCGACAGGTCGAACAAAGGAAGGCCCGCCAGCACCTCTTCGTGAGCATAGGTAGCTATCTCTTCCAAGGCTTCGCGACGCTCTTCTCCGGACAGGCCCCGGGCCCTGGACCACTGGTCCTGGAACTCCGGGACGCAGACCGTGGTACCGGTACTTTCGCACGACATCCGGCGGCTCATGAATTTGGCATAATCAAGATCCTCATAGCCGGTCCCGATTATGTCCAGGATTTGCCCGGGATCACAGGTATCCGGCTTCCTGTCCTCGGTCGCTCCATTCCAGCCGGCTTTCTGGCCACCCGGATTGCCCAAGCCGCAGTCCCGCATCGCCGCGCGAATGCTTCCCTCAAGGAACTGGGCCTTGCCGTTGATGCCCACATCGTTCATGAAATTGACCAGGGACTCCACCATTTCCTGGTGGAAAGCAATGCGGGCTGACCGGCTGTTTATCTTGATTTCCGCCTCGCAGTCCGGCGCTGAGTTGGGAAGGCCACAGATGTACCCTATCTCCTCCAGCAATTGGCGCGACAAGCTCGGATTGTATTCGTAGGGACGCACGTTTTCTTCCGTGACTCCGGTTACCCCGGGAACGCCGAAGTTCCCCCGGCATGTGGTGGTACCCTTGTACAAGGAATCCACGATGCCTTGGCAGTCGATGGAATGAACCAGCGCCTGGCGCATTTTCTTCTGCTTGAGCCATGGATCCCAGATGGTATCAACACGGAACCATGCCATCTCAGCGGTACCGCCGGTAACATACTTCTCCGTACCCAGCCGTTCTGCGTCGTCCAGGCTAATCAGAAACGCCCAGTCAGCTTCATCGGTCTCAATCATGGCCGCCCTGACTGAGGTCTCCTCCCGCCACTGCCACTCGATCTCGTTCAGGATGGGAGCGGCGTACTCGGCACTCTCCGGTGCGGGGACGAACCCTTCAAAGGCTTTCGTCACGATTTTCTGACCGGGAACCCACTCGTCCACAATGTATGGACCGGCCCCTGCCGGCTGGCGCAAGTCAATAAAATCCTCAGCCTCGAGAGCCTGGGGAGAGTAAGTGTGGGACAGGTACAGCCCCCACTCGAACAGCGGGCAAGGACCGCCGCACCTGGCCCGTCCTTCCAGATTCGAAATCTCTTCAACGGTGTACGGGCCCACAATGGAATAGGCTGTGGTACCAAAATCCGCCACGCCGGAGAACTCTGCATACTTTTGCCAGGCAGCTGCGTTCCACTCGGACCCGTCATGGAAGGTCACTCCGGGGCGCAACTCGTACTCCCACTCGTCGGGTGCCGTCTGACGCCAGCTTACCATCAAGGAAGAAGGAGCCACTTTCAGGGTGTCCCGGTCTACATGACCGATATAGCCGCTGATGGTATCCATGAGTTGCCCACCATGAGCATCAATGCCCCTGATCCCGGCCAGATGCTCCGGTTCTACGGCGATTACAGCCAGAGCCTTGTCTTTGGCCGAGGCAATCGTGCCTGAGGCTTCTGGGATGGGTTGTGGCGTAACGGTCGGCACCGGCGTCGACGCATCCATACCTACGGAAGTAACAGCCTCCGGGGTGGCCGCCGGCGCTTCGGGCACGGCAGAGGTAGCGCTTTCCTGGGGGTCGGTAGAGGTTATCGAAGTAGTCGCACAACCTAGGGAAAACGTCAGCGCCAAGGCAATGGAGACAGCCCAAGTCCACCGTGTGTGACAAATGTGCATCATAACTCACAGCAAATATTGAAGATTACCTGAAGTTTAGGCCAGTAATTGGGAACCAGACGTTGTGAATTACCCATGTTTGTATGGATAGCCGCATTAAAAGCTATCTGCCAACAGTTGTCAATTTACCATGGCCGACCGAATCAACCATCAAAAATAGGGAAGCACCTCGTTGGAGCCGGAGAGCAAGCTGGCGTGTCTATGGTGGTGATGGGAAAAGGTGGAGTGCCTTCGGATGTCTGGGGAGCGGCGCGGCGTTTGGCGTGAGACCGGCTGGCCCGATAGTTGCGCAACTGCTGCGCCTCCAGCAACCGCAGCAACCCCTCAGTACCCAACCGCTCCTGGGGCAACATCTCGCGCACCACACGGCACACCTGCGGCCTCGTCATCCGCAGCGTCTTTTCCCCCAAAGTGTCCCCCACCGGAGGGGAACTTCTCCGCGAGGTCTTCAGCCAGCGTTACGAGCGGGGCTCCGTCCCCGTCCCCACCAACCTTCCCTTCGAAGAATAGACCACGGTCTTCGGGTCGGAGCCCCCCACCGGCGCGCTACTGGACAGCCTCACCCACCACGTCACATCCTGGAGATGAACGGCGAGAGCTACCGCCTCCGCCACAGCCGGTAGAGCGCCGCCTCCCAAGCCCCGGATGAGAGGAAAGACTCCTGGGCCCCGCAGGACACCATCCTGATTTCCCCGCCGTTGGCCGTTTAATGTTCAGGGTGGTATTCTCCCTGAACGGTCTCCCCGGACCTTTACGCTGGTCTTTCACCGCAGGTGGTCCACTTTTCCGCTCTCACAATGTCCTGCTATCCCGCCGCATTGACCGGGTGTAATCCTGTGGTTGACCTCGCTGTTCGACGAACATATATTATGTGTACCCGCACGGGTCTTATGGCAAGACACTGCGAAAATGGGATGTGTGCTCAAATATGACCCTACGTTTTGTTCACGCCGCTGACCTCCATTTGGACAGTCCTTTCACGGGCATCCGGGAGGCCGCGCCGGAAAATGTGGCCAAGGCGCTTTACTCCGCCACTTTCGATTCCTACGAAAATATCATCGCTCTTTGCATCTCTGAACGGGTGGATGCCCTGCTCGTAGCCGGGGATATTTACGACGGAGCAGACCGCAGCCTGCGCGCCCAGCGCGCCTTCATCGACGGCCTTCGCAGCCTGGATGCCGTTGGTATCCGGTCGTTCGTTTGCCACGGGAACCACGACCCGTTGGATGGCTGGGAAGCGCGGCTATCGTACCCGGACAGTTGCCGTCGCTTCGGCCCCGAATTTGCGCCGGCGCCGATTTTCCCAAATGAACCGGAGCGCGCCTTGGTTTATGGCATCAGCTATCCTACCCGGGATGTGTACGAGAACTTGGTCTCGCATCTCGGGCCGGTGGACGAGAGGGCGTTCACCATTGGCCTCCTGCACGCCAACGTCGGCGGCAACACCGACCACGCGCTGTACGCCCCCTGCTCTCTGGATGATCTGGCGCAGTCGGGGATCGACTACTGGGCTCTGGGCCATGTTCACACTCGCCAGGTCTTGGGCGAACACACCCCGACGGTGGTTTATCCGGGCAATCCCCAGGGCCGACACCCCAACGAGACCGGTGCCCGGGGCGTCTACCTGGTGGAAGTCGATGCCAACGGCGACACGCGGCTTGAATTTCGACCCACGGACACGGTGCGTTGGGAAGGGGTGAGAATAGACATCGGCGCGTTGGAGACTGAGCAGGATCTGCTCGACGCGATCGACGACGCCATGCAAATCCTGGTGGATGGTGCAGAAGGCAGATCGGTGGTCGCCCGCATGACTCTAACTGGCCGCGGCGAGTTGAAGCAGTTCCTTCGCCAGCCCGGTGCTGTGGGTGATCTCCTGGCTGGCGTCAACGACCAATGGGCCCAACGGCTGCCGTTTGTGTGGTGTGAACGCATTGAAGACGAAACTGCGGCGGCCATAGACCGCGACGCCTTGCGGTCCGGCGAGGACTTCTTGGCCGAGGTGCTGCGCACCGCCGATCAACTCAGGGAGACTCCCAAAATGCTCCGCGATGGACTTGCCGAACTCTACCAGCACAGGAGATTCAGGCAGCATCTTTCCGATTTCACCGAAGAGGAAATCGCGGCGCTGCTGGATGAGGCGGAGGCGCTGGCCGTGAACTTGCTTGCCGAGGATGACCGCTGATGAGAATAACCAGCCTGTACATCGACGGGTTCGGGCGATTCGTAGGCCGCAGTTTCGGCCCATTGGAGCGTCCGGTCACGGTCTTCTACGGCCCCAACGAGGCGGGCAAGAGCACGCTCCTTGAATTCATCCGACGGGTTCTGTTCGGGTTCCCGGATGGACGCAGCCGGGGCAACCCCTATCCGCCCCTTGCCGGTGGACGTCACGGCGGTCGGGTCACCATCGCCACCGACGCTGGGGAGATCATCACCATTGACCGAACCTCGGGACGGGGAGACGGTCCGGTTTCGATCACCACCGACGCCGGCGAGACGCTTCCAAATGGCGAATTGCCGACGCTGCTTGGTAACCATTCGAGGAGCGTGTTCCAGAACATCTTCGCCTTCACCCTCGAAGAGTTGAATGATGAAAGCCTTCTGAACGACGACAGCGTCAACCTGCAGATTTACAGCGCCGGCATCGGCGCGATGAAACTACCGTCTGCCCTGGCAACGTTGGAACGCCAGAAGCGGGAGATTTTCGTTCCGCGTGGCAGCGGCCAATCCGTTCCAAAAATCGCGAGCGAGATTGAACGTACCAACTCCGAACTGCAGCGAATCGCGGGCTACGCTACGGAGTATCGCCGCCAGTCGGAACGCTTGGCCGAGATCGACCGGGGATTGGGCGACGTGGGCCAGTGTCGCCTTCGGCTCACATCGGAAAAGGAGCGGCACGAAAACCTGGAGCGTGTCTGGGGTCACTGGAACGATCTGGTCAATGCGGAACAACGGCTGGCGGAGTTGTCGGCAGTTGAGGCGTTCCCGGAGGATGGCGTCATCCGTTTGGAAACGTTGGAGGCACAGGCCGAAGCTGCCCGGCAGGAACTTTCCGCGGCGGATGAACGGGTCAAACTCATCAGGGCGAACGTTGACCGGGAGATCGAGCATTTGACAATCCTAGAGCATTCGAGCGAGGCCCGCGCGCTGGAACGCGGTCGCAGCGCATTCGACCAGTCGGTGAAGGACCTGCCTGAGAGACGGGCCGAACTCGCCAGCAAACGCTCAGAATTGGAATCCTCCCTGGCGAACCTGGGTCCAGATTGGGACACGGAACGCCTCAACGAGTTCGACCTTTCGCTGGTCGTCCGCGAGGAGGTTGTCGGCCACGGTGATCGCCTCCAGGACTCTCGGGCCGCCGTCGATAGATCGCAGAACGCTCTGGCGCAGGAAGCGGCGACGCTGGCGGAGGCCTTGGAAGCCGCGCAGCATGCGCAGTCCGAGCAGGATACCGCTACGCATCCTGAGCTGGACCAGAACGCTCTCCGAGAGCGCCGCCGTCGGGTACGGCAGTCCAGTGCCACCCTGGATGAATTGGGCCGGGTCGAAGACCGCAACAGAGATCTGCAAGCGCAGGTTGGCGGAGGGCCGGAACCTGGCTCGGCTGCGCCGCCGGCCGGCCGGTCCCGACTGCTCCCGGGGGGTCTGGGGTTGCTGGGTGTCGCGCTGCTGGTGGCCGGTCTGTGGCTGGTGGCAGCCACCACCTTCGGAGCCGCTGTGTTGCTTGTGTTGATCGGCGCCGTGCTGGCTACGATGGCAGTTGTCTGGTTCGTCATGGGCCGTTCGCCCGACGGCGGCACGGCATCCCAAGCGGCGGCACGGATCCGGGGGCAAATCAGCGAGGCGAATGAACAGTTGGCCGGAATCCAATCGCGCCTCCGGGCGGATGCCGACGCATTGGGCCTGGAGGCTCTCAACTACGACGCCCTGCTGGAAGCCGAGGAAGGGCTGGACTCGGCGGAAGCCAGGCTCAGGGAATGGCGGCATCTGGAAGCGACACTTGGCCAGGCGACCGAACGCGCCGAACGCCAGGCTCAGCGGCGGGATGAAGCGCAGCAGTCCGGACAGGATGCTCAAACGGCGCTGGAGTCCGAGGAGCAGGGGTGGCAAGCTTGGCTCCAGCAACGCGGATTGCGCAGCACGTTCTCGCCCGACGCCATCCAGGAACTGCGCACACTGGTGGACCTGGCGCGAACCCACCACCGCGATGTGGTGGAAATGCAAAATCGGATCGCTGCCATCCAGACGGACATCGAAGAGTTCATCGACATAGCCCGTCCGCTGGCGGAGGCCCACGGCTTTGAGGCGGAGTGGAGCGACTACCCAAGGGTTGCAGGTGTCGCCGACGACATCATTGACCTGCATCGCGAGGTATCCGAGGCGGCCCGAACACGCGCCGTTAACGAGAAGGAACTGGAGGAGGCTCAGCAGGATCTGGCGGCCCGGCGGAAGAACCAACAGGAGGTCGCTGACGAAATCGGGGCGCTGTTGAAGTCCGGAGAGGCCGAGGACGCGGAAGACTTCCGCGGGCGCGACCGGGTTTACCGGGAGCGGGCCGTTTTGAACGCGGCAATCTCCAATTCCTTGGAGCAGATGCAACGGATCAGCGGGCCGGGCGAGGCGCTGGATGCCCTCCGAACCGCGTTGGCCCAGACCGATTTGCAGACCATCCGCGACAGTGTGCGGCAATACGATGCACAGCTGGAGGAAATTGACGCCCAGCGGTCGGAGCTGGACACCGAACGCGGCTCCATCCGGACCACCCTGGAGGGGCTTGCCGGAGAAGAAGATTCGTCGCGATTGAGGCTGGAGCGGCATCGCCTGGCGGAGGAGTTGCAGGGGCACGCGCGGGATTGGGCGGTCCGAACGATTGCCGAGAGCCTGATCCGGCAGGCGCAGGGCAAGTTCGAAAAGGAGCGGCAGCCGGATGTAATCCGCCACGCCGAGCGCTTCTTCCTCGACGTCACCGACGGCGCGTACCAGGCCGTGTATTCGCCGCTGGGCAGTTCCGAGATCAACGTCAGGGACTCTGCTGGCAACATCAGGGTCCCCCAGTTGCTCAGCCGGGGCACCCGCGAGCAACTGTTCCTGGCCTTGAGGTTTGGGCTGATCCTGGAACTGGGCCAGCGGGCGGAACGCCTCCCGGTGATCGTGGACGAGGCTCTGGTGAATTTCGACCCGATCAGGGGGACCAGGGCCGCCGGCTCATTCATCGACCTATCCGAGACCAACCAGGTGCTGGTATTCACCTGCCACCCGCAGATGGTGGAGTGGTTCGTGGATGCGGCGGCCCAACGGGGGGCTGCCGAACCGGAGGTGGTGCGGATTTGACGAAACATGGGAACGTTGGCCACGATAAACTACCGTCTACAATACGGGAATAGGAGCGGCTACTCCGCGTCGATATCGTCGAAGATACTGCGCGCGCTCTGCGGAATGACGGGTATATCAACGTTTCCGATCAGCCGCTCCCCTCGCTCATGCTGAATCTCGGTGTGCTCAACAACCCAATTTTCGATCATTGACAATTGCTGGTCCACGAGGTTAACAACGTCCTGTTCTTTTTGGAAATAGGTGTCCAACGCCCTGAGGAACTCGTTCAACGGTTGCATCCAATCGTCAGGGGAAATATCTTCGTCCCAATTCGACTGCTCGTTGTCCCTGATGTTGTCAAGGTCGGGCAAGAGTTCATCCCTGATGCGTTGAATTAGCGTATCGAACTCGTCTTCGCGAAACAGGATTCTGATCCGACGATTCGCCAAAGCGCCTGCATCAAGGCAAGCGAGGGCTTCCTCGCTTGCCTTTTCAACGAATCGTTTCCGATTTTCCTCGGGTAGGAGGTCAAATTCACGGAGACGAAGAATTAAGGATACCTCTGGCGCATATTCGAGCATGACCGTTGGGTAAGAGACTTGCCACAAGAAGTCTGGATGCCCCTGCACATACAATTTTAAGAACTCGGCGGTGCAGCGGCTGTCAAGAAAGCTCGCTAGCCTCCATGTCGCGCCATCTCGTGCGATCGCGTCGGAATCGTTACTGGCAATATTGGAAAGTTTTTCCAACTTGCCGATTATCTCTGGGAAAAGGTGCCGTGGAACGACCGTAGCCTTTTCGATGCCAACATCGCCACACGTGATTTGAGCAATCAACTTGTCGGGATCGCTTCCGGCGATGAGGATAGCCAAATGTTCGGGATTCTCGGCCAAAACCGAGGCGTATGCGTCCCCGATAGTCGGGTGCCTGAATTGCCAAAACGTATCGCCATCTATGTGCGAGAGCCGAACAAAACTGCCCTCCAATGCCTTAACTGCCGAGCTAACTGCGGCCGAATCGCTACCAAGTCGCCTGATGGCCTGTTCTTCTGAGGGCAACAATTCGATAGGACTTTGGAGACGTCCCCGTCGCAAGAAGATCAATGCCAGAATCGCGCGACTATCCGCATCTAATCCCCGGATAGTCTCTTGAAGAAACTGCTCCCGCTTTTCGACGAACTCCTGAATCGCCTCTTCGTGGAGTCGTAGGGATTTTGTAAAGGCTGAGTCTCCTAATCTACGAGCGGTTTCGGGCAGGAAGTGTCGATGCGCGGCTACTCCTTCAAGAAAAGGTCTTATGGTGGTTCGAAAGGAGGTGTGTTGATTCCCAAGTTTCACGTGGTTGTAGAGGATTTGCTGCTTTTCAACGTCAGTGAGATCACGAACATCTATTACGACCTGACTTTCATTCAGCAGCGGGAAGTTGGTCTCCTTGAGCCTGTTGCGGGCTCGGTTGTAGATGTAATCACGCGAGGTCAGGACGATCTTCGCTCCACTTCTAACCAACGCTTGTACGCGCGGCAGAACCCTATTCCAGCTATCAATTAGCCCATCATCATATTGGGTTACGCCGAATGCATCGTCAATCCAGAAAAACTGTGATGGCTCTTGGGGATTCCAGTGATGGGAGATTTGTTTGGGGTCATCCAATACCAGCGTTTGAGAGTCCCAATTATCAACTGCCGCCATCGCGAGTAAGGACGCGATGGTTGTTTTTCCTGCCGCCGGTTCACCTATCAGCAAGACGAATCCATTCTTGTCCAGTGCCTCGGCCGCACGGCGGTAAGCGTCGGTGACGATGACTTTGGCGATGTCTTCACGCATCCATTGCAGGATCTCGTGCGCCTGATCATAAGCGCGGCCATCCAGAATTTGGCTCAAATCTCCCAATCCGTACACGCGCGGCACCAACATCCGGAGGCGCTTGTTTTCAAGGATTTGCCTGGTCAACCAGGTCGTCTCAAATATGCGAACATGCTTGACGCCAACGGCCTGAAAGGTTTCGACGATCAGTTCGTGTGCTCTGCCTGAGACTTTGGCGTTTGTCATCAGAATGTACGAATCGCAGATCCCTTTCTGGGCGAGCTTTTTCGCTTTTTTCGCTTCCTCGGTGAGTGCTGATGCAGTCAATCGGCCATCGGCTTTCGCAGTAAACTTGCACTGGATCACGAAGCACCCTTCAAGGTCTTCATGACCATTCGGTCCCCACTTGCCTTTGAACGCGCCGTCTCGGCCACCGTCGTTGGAATCGTCGAAGGATTCCAAGGTTTGCCCAAGGACTTCTCCTCCGATTGTGTGGCACAACCGTTGGAAGCCGGTCCATCCGAGCTTATGCAGGTCGTACATGATCGTTAACCTGTCTTCGCGCTTATCGCGTTTTCTACCAACGGACAGGCACGGATTTGTCCGTTCTTGCACCTATCAGCCATCAACATCCGCCTACGCGTGCTCCGCTCCCAAATCCCCCGCTATCTCCTCCATCTGCTCCAGCGCCGCCCGCAGGTCCTCCAGGATCTCCTCCGCGATGACGTCCGGCGGTGGAAGAGATGCCGAGTCCTCCATACTCTCGTCCCGTAGCCAGAAAATATCCAGGTTCGCTTTGTCCCGCTTCACCAGGTCGTCGTAGGAAAACCGCCGGAACCGCTCCGTCTCCTCCCGTTGGCCCCGGTCCTCTGCACGGTAGCAGGAAACGAAGTCGTCCAGGTCGGATCGTGTCAGCGGATTCGTCTTGAGGGTGAAGTGGTGGTTGGTTCGCAGGTCGTAGATCCACACGTCCCGTGTCCAGTGCTCTTCTCCCGCCGGCTTCCGGTCGAAGAACAGCACGTTGGCCTTCACCCCCTGCGCGTAGAAGATGCCAGTGGGCAGCCGGAGCAGTGTATGCGCATCGCACTCGGCCAGTAGCTTTCGACGGATCGTCTCCCCCGCGCCGCCTTCGAACAGCACGTTGTCCGGCACGACGATGGCCGCCCGCCCGTTGGTCTTCAGCAGGGTCCGAACATGCTGGAGGAAGTTCAGCTGCTTGTTGCTGGTAGTAGCCCAGAAGTCGGGACGCTCCACCGTCAGGGACTCCCGTTCCGACTCGCCCTCGCTGCTGACAAAGGTCAGGCTGGACTTGCGGCCAAAGGGAGGGTTGGTCAGCACCATGTCGTAGTTGACGCAGGGATGGGACCGAAGGCTGCTGTCAAGGGCGTCGACAAGGTGTACCACTGCGGCGGAGAGAAATTGTCCCACTGGTACGATGACAAGGGAGTCCAGGGGGAGTAGCAAGCAGGGGGATCCTTCAGGGACAGGAGGAGATAGCTAAACCAATACCAAGGTGGGATGTGCATTTCGGGGTCTTGACGACGACCGAAAGGACTCCACGGCAACTCATATCACCCTTAGGCCCCAACTGGGTGGGCACCGACAGTGCGGTCTAGCGATATGTACATTTCACCTTGGCTTTAGTTTAGTAGTCCGAAATCTTTGTAATAATGGGTTGATTGGTGCAGGGGCTTTGCCCTGCCATACCGGGCTTGTGGAGACAATCGCCGGGCAATCCGGCTTTCCACCCGTCATTTCAAGATGTTGGTCTACTGGTGGGCGCGATACCTGTGTGGACCGAAGGCGTCAGGTGGGTTCAGACGGTCTCGATGTTTTGGAGGAAGAGGGCCTTCCGGTCTCGCCAGAGCAGGTCCTGTTCGGTGACTTCCGCGCACTTGAAACGGTAGCGCTTGCCGACCTGAAGGCCGTCCAGGCCGGGGCCGCCGGGGGTGGTTTTGCCGGATTGCAAGCCGTCGCCGGTGAGCAGCGCCCACTCGCCGGTGCTGCGGTTGACCTGCTCAACCAAGCCAGTGAGCGTAACGGCTTTGCCGCTTTCCAGAGTGCGCCGGACCGCTTTGTCGTCAGGGGGCTCCTCAGGCCCCAGGAAGTAGCCGTCTTCGGGGAGGTAGCCGGACTCAGCTAATGGAGTTGACTGAGGAATCAGTGCCTGGGGGTCTTCAATGTCGCCTTCGGGCATCGAGATATACCATTCGCCGCCGGGTGTTTCCAGCATCAGGGTGCGCAGGTCGACCAGCCCGATCCGACAATCCGCCAGCCGCTCGGGCCTGACACCCACAACTGCGTAGCGGTCATGATCGCCCACTGTGTCAATCATGTCACCGAGATAGTGGCCTCCGATGGAGTCGCGGGCCGCGAAAATCTGTATCCCATCGTAGTATTCCAGGATTTCAGTAATCCTGATGGTTTTCATCGTGTCATCACCTGGCAGTTTGCCAAAATGTCGTAATCGGCCAGCGGCCACCAAGTATGATGGGAGCGTCCGCCGGTTGGCAGGATGCGTCCCGCGCCGGGCGCCAAGATGACCTGGCAGACTGCCCTGCCCTGCAGGCTTCCCCTTGTTGCTAGATCTTCGGCAATGTTGAGGCTGGCGAACACCGACACCCCGCGGGCTTGGCACTCGGTCACGGGCCGAAAGACCCGGTCCGGTCTTTCGGCCCGTTGCGACCGGAAGTCGTCATCACTGGGCGGATTGTTCCGCACCAGGCGATAGACGACGCGCGGCTCAGCAATCTCCTCCGAGTCTTCCGGGGGACAGCCTTCTGGGAGAGGTTCGCGGTAAGTCATCGGCGTTGGTTCCGTTGGCCTTCAGTGTATTCTGGCGGACGGCGGGCGTCAAAATGCACCGCCGCTCCAGTGGTCCGAGCTCTTTGTAATGATGGGTTGATTGGCACGGGGGCTTTCCCCGCCATACCGGGCTTGTGGAGACAATCGCCGGGCAATCCGGCTTTCCACCCGTCATTTCAAGATGTTGGTCTACTACCCCCATCCGCAACTACCGGAACTGACGGGTGACCGTGGTGCTTCAGCCGCCCAGGGTCACAGAGGGGGCGGCAGCGGGGCGGCGCCAGGCGGTCATCCGGTGGTCATCGGCTCCCGCTACTCCGGCTCCCGCTCATCCCGCATCTGCTTCGGCAGCACCAAGAACTGGCCGGGACATCCGCAGTGCGCCAACCCCTGGTTCACCGCCCGGTAGAAGCTCGACCAAACGTCCAGCGGGTAGTCCGGATCCTCCAGGAGGACCATGGCCAGCGTCCGCATCGCGTGCAGGCACTCCATATCCGCGCCTCCTGGCGCGGGCCTTGGATTTCCCCGGGGAGCGCCCACCCACGCCAGGAACGCGGGGGCGCCAAGCTGGCTCAGCTAAACCAAAGCCAAATTGGGAGGTGCATTTGGAAGATGAGAGGGAACGACGCGAGACCATGATTGGTCTGCGTTCCGGTGAGCCATGCTCCGGTAGGTCAACCACCTTTTAACTTGACGTCACAGAAATGTATATTTCACCCTGGTTTTAGTTTAGTTGTGACGAGTTCGTCGGCAAACAGAGGGGGCCTTCAACGCCTGCAAGCGCGAGGACTGCCCCTTCGTCACCGAGGTCTCCGCCCTCGTCGCCCTGGGCGCCTTCCGGGACTTCGGCCATGCCATCGACAAATGGCGCAACCCCAAACTCCGCGCCCGAGTCCCCAGGGTCAAGCGCCCTTCATTCACCGGCACCGGCTCCTTTCTGGCTGTGGGGAGCGTCAAGGAAATCCGCTACGACGGGAAACGCCGGGTGAAACTCCCCTGCCTGGGCAGCGTGAAGCTGGCCTGCACCTTGCCCCAGGGCATCCATTACGAGGCCAGCATCCGGCGGGACAACGGCCGGTGGTACATCTGCCTCAAGCTATGGAGGCCGCCGGATCCCCCACCGAAGGTGGATAGGCCAGGTATGCGGGGCGGTGAACCCGAAACAGATTCGGGAACGGACGTTGCCGGGCGCCGGGCGTGGAAGCAGGTGTGACCGGTAATTGGACGCGGGGATCAACCTAAGAGACCTCATAACAACCCCACGCTGACGCCCTTTTTTGTGGAGGGAAAAAGCACCCGTTGCTAAGTCCCGGCGGCCTGATGCTGGGGTGCCATCGCAACTGGGCCGCCGGGCCGGACCGAAGTAACCCTGGGGATGGACGCGCTTTGCGTGGAGGCAAGTATCGCCGGACCTTGGAGATGGCGGTCCACATGGGAAACCAGATCAAGCTCTGAGGCCGCGGTCGCGAAGCAGCAGTTGTTGCACAAGCTCCCTCGGCGTGAAGTCAGGGTGCCACGCCGCGGTTGTCCTCCCCGGATGGCAGGACTGGCCAAGCCTTCAAATCTGAACGCGCGAAGCTGAAGATTGAACCGAGGGCGACGTGCGGCAAGTGCCGTGTCCAACATGACCGGAATGGGAACGCGGTCATCAATGTTTGATTATTGTAAAGAACCCCATACTGCCCCCAGGCAGGGGGCCGATGCTCCGTGACGGGCCGGCTCTGGCCATTCCGGACGGGGATGGTGAAACCGGCCCGGCAACCCGCCTCCAGCGGAAAGAAATCCTGATCCCAGACCTGATGGTTGCCTTCGAGATCAACGTGGCCGGTGTCATCGCCCGGCGCGGTTACCCCATGTTGAGAAAGCCTGGCGCCCCCGCGTTCCTGGCGTGGGTGGGCGCTCCCGAGTGAAATCCAAGGCCCGCGCCAGGAGGCGCGGACATGGAGTGCTTGCACGCGATGAGGACGCTGGCCATGGTCCTCCAGGAGGATCCGGACTACCCGCTGGACGTTTGGTCGAGCTTCTACCGGGCGGTGAACGAGGGGCTGGCGCTCTGCGGATGTCCCGGCCAGTTCTTCGTCCTGCCGGAGCAGATGCGGGATGAGCGGGAGCCGGAGTAGCGGAAGTCGATGACTACCCGGTAATGCCCCGCCCGGGGCGCTGCATGGATAGCGGGACAGTGTGACGCCCCGCTGCCACCCCCTCTGTGACCCTGGGCGGCTGAAGCACAACGGTCACCCGTCAGTTCCGGTAGTTGCGGATGGGGCCAAGGATGCGGCTGCCGCGCCTGTGGTCATCACGCCGAGAGCGGATAGGGAGCGGCCCGACAATGGCATCCGGCTTCGCCCAGGGATCACGCCGGCCAACGCATGGTTCCCCAGGAGCAGGACCTGCCACATCGGCGCCGGTGTGAATGCAATGGTGGAGCAGCC
This sequence comes from Dehalococcoidia bacterium, assembly GCA_965262735.1. GTDB lineage: Bacteria > Chloroflexota > Dehalococcoidia > Lucifugimonadales > UBA3495 > CATOSK01. Next base: position 3,329,660 of record CBDHFS010000002.1, read on the forward strand.
GATCATTCATCGCCTCAATCCCCAAGTCCCGTGATGTGTTACTGCCGATGTAAACAAACACCCCGGTGCCAACTCCCTCGGTTCGTAAACGAACTCCCTTCATTGCCACATCCTGCCGGCTCAGGAATCTCGTCCCATCGTTTCGCGGACCCATGTACCGACTGGAACGACCGTCGGGCGGCGTCCTGCGTTGGGGGCCCCGTCGCCGCCTTCCCGGTGGCTGGCCCATGCCTCAAGAGGAACGCCAAGGCCCAAAAGCCCAGGTACGGTCCGGCAGTCCCGGCAACTTGCCAACGACGATCTGAATACGGCCGCAGTGCTCGGGTTCCGTCGCTTCCGTCAGGGATACAAAGCGCAAAGCGTCCCACCTGCCATCCTCACGCCGGGACTGCGTTGACCACGCTGGCGTTGCCCTGAAGCAGGACCTGCCAGGCAACCCGTTGGGACCCCAACTCCCTCATGTGAACTTGGATGGGCTTGGGTGGCATGGGGCAGCGATGCTGATCGCGATGTGGACGCTGCGGTCAACCGGAGAGACCCGATAGTGCCCCAGGCATGACGCCGAAGCCCCGGGGCGGGCCGCAGACCGGTACTGCCAACCCAGGCAGGTCGGCGCACGAGTAATGGGCGGATGCGGACACGCTTTGGAGAATGGCCCCCCCACGGGTCAACGTCCGGTGATCCTCGCCGCGGCCTTTTGACTTAGAGCCGCTGACCCCAACTCAAAGTAGGTGGTTGTCAATCCGAGCGGGCGGGTGGCTGACTGCCGGCAACAGTCATTGGATTTGCGGCCGGCGTTCCAGCGCTTCCGGACCCCTGTTCGCAGATGACCTATTCGTCCGTTTCCGGATTTCGTAAATTCCGCAACCCGCTCCCCTGAGCCATGTGTGTACCTCGACGACCGTCGGGCGGCGCCCCCGTGGTGGGGCTCCGTCGCCGCCCTCTGGCCGACGGCGGGAGTCCCCGACTCTCACGTTGAGGTGCGAACACCATGACCAGTCTACCAGAAACCACTGCGCCCCGGTCCAGGCGCAAGAACTCCTGCCCGGACGGGTGGCTCAACGCCGGGGCAAAGGTTCCCATCCACCTGACCGTCCGGCAGGAAAACTACTGCCGGGATGCCATCGACATTCACCGGTTCTGCTACAACCTGGCCGTCAGGACCCATCGGTTTTGCCGCCGCAACCGGCTATCCTGGCCCAGCTGGATGGACATCAGCAAGGCCTTCAACGCCTGCAAGCGGGAGGACCACCCCTTCGTCACCCAGGTAGCAGCGGTCGTCGCCACTGGCGCCTTCCGGGATTTCGGTCAGGCCGTGGACAACTGGCGCAACCCCGAACTCCGGGCCCGGGTCCCAAAAACCAAGCGCCCGGCATTCGCCGGCGCCGGCTCCTTCCTAGCGGCCGGCAGCGTGAAGGAGATCCGGTACGACGGGAAGCGCAGGGTGAAACTCCCCTGCCTGGGCAGCGTCAAGCTGGCCTGCACCCTGCCCAAAGGCATCTGCTATGAGGCGAGCATCAGGAGGGAGAACGGTAGATGGTACATCTGCCTGAAGCTCTGGCGACCGCCGCAGCCGAGGCCGGAGCGCTCCCCCAAGCCCGGCGGCATCGACACCGGGATCAACCCCCTGGGCACCGACTCCGACGGTCAGACCTACCGGAATCCCAAAGCCTCCTACGAAGTGCAGAAAAACCTCCGGAGGTGGCAGCGGGCCCAGGCCCGGCGGCAGAAGGGCTCCCGCGGCTGGTGGGAAGCCCAGCGTAAGATCGACAAGTGCCACCGGCGCATCCGGGGCCTGAGACACAACGCCCAGCATCAGATGACCAGCACGGTGACCAAAAAATTCAGTGAGTTGGTCATTGAGGACCTGCACGTGGCGGGATTGATGCGGGGGAATACCCCCAGGGCCCAGGCCGACGCCGGGATGGGCGACATCAAGCGGCAGCTGATCTACAAGGGCCGGTGGAGGCACACCGAGGTGATCCTGGCGCCCATGTGGTTCCCCAGCAGCAAGACCTGCAGCGCCTGCGGCACCGTGAACCGGAAGCTGAAGCGGGAACCCATGTGGACCTGCCCCAGCTGCGGGACCCGGCATGAGCGGAACCTGAATGCGGCCATCAATCTTTGAAATCTGATCATGCCTGTAGACGGTGGCCGGAGTGGCGGAGGCCATGAGAGGGTTAATTTGCAAGAGGATCCCGCTTCACCCCAGGGCCAACCTGGCTGGGGTATCGTTCCCCAGCAACCGAATCTGCCGTACCTGCTGGACCGGGAACGGCACACTGTCTGCAGGGAACTCCGGTACGACCGATGACCGGAGCCCGAACGCCGGGATCATCCTGATCAAGCCTCCGGCCCAACGCCGGATGGGTGTGAAGCGGCGGCTGGTTGACCAAGGCCTCTGGTTTAACGCCGGAGTCATCGTGGCGCCAGCGCGGTTCTCTTGCTGCATGACACTGGACATCTGCGACACCGGTACCGCGAAATTCGGCCGGTAACGGATTTGGATGCTCGGTTGGCGATGCACGGTGCCAAGAATTTGAACCCAGTAATCACCTTGAAGAACTTACTGCGAAGAACTTGCTGCCCCCAGGCAAGGGGCCGATGCTCCGTGACGGGCCGGCTCTGGCCACCCCATGAAGGGATGGTGAAACCGGCCCGGCAACCCCGCCCCTGGCGGAAGACCGGAGAACAGCACCGCAACGCGGCGATCAACTCGGGTGACTTCGTCATTCCCTCAGGCCGACGCCGCATTAGGCAAGGCCAGGATGAGGCTGTCCCACAGGGGCCTTCGGCTTCACGCCAGGGTCACCCCGGCAGCGTTCCCAAGCGTAAACCTCTGCCACTTCTGGAAGGGCGTGAACGCGGAATTGGATCCGCGCCAGCCGTGGAAGCAGGGATCACCGCGAGCTGACCGCGGCGATCAACCTGGGAAACCTGGTCATTCCCAATCAAGCCTCCGGCCCAACGCCGGATGGGTGTGAAGCGGCGGCTGGTTGACCAGGGCCTCCGGTTTAACCGCCGGAGTCATCGTGGCGCCAGCGCGGGTTCTTGGCAGAAAGACTCTGCTCATCTGTGGCACCGGGATCGCGAAATTCGACCGGTAATGGACCGGTAATGGATTGGATGCTCGGTTGCCGATGCACGGTGCCAAGAATTTGAACCCAGTAATCACCTTGAAGAACTTACTGCCCCCAGGCAGGGGGCCGATGCTCCGTGACGGGCCGGCTCTGGCCATTCCGTACAGGGATGGTGAAACCGGCCCGGCAACCTGCCTACTGCGGAAGACCGGAGAACTGCACCGTCAACCCTACAGGGACGGCAGGGCCGGCTTTGTGGTAAGTGAATGTAGACACGGGTTGGCCATCGCCTCCGAAAGCTTACTCAAAACCGCCAGCGCCGAATAGGAGACACCGAGGTGAGACCTTCATCCGAGCCCCCACCGGCCGGCAGGGACAGCGGCCGGTTGACAGGAGTACTCCAATCGGACAGGATTCCAGTAAGACTGGATAACAAAGGAATGGCTATGCCGAGAACAACCAAGACCATCACTTTTTCTTTGTCACCGGAGATGGTCGACCGGGTGGACGAGGTGATCAAACAGCAGGGGCGGTCTCGGAGCGAGTTCCTGCGGGAAGCGGTGCTCCGCTACATCGAAGAGTTCGAGTGGCGGGAACTGCTCCAGTATGGAGAGGAGAAGGCCAGGGAGCAGGGTCTTGGCCCCGAGGACGTGGCCGGCTTGGTGGAGGAGTACCGAGCCGAGGTCGGCCAACCCCAAACATGAAAGTGGTCCTGGCCACCAACGTAATCGTATCCGGCCTGAACTTCCCCGGTAACGAGCGATCGGTCCTGGAACTTGCCCTCCGGGGACGGTTCGAGTTCTACCTGTCCCGCTTCATCCTGGGAGAGGTGGCCGGGGTCCTGGTGCGCAAGTTTGGTTGGGATGAGGGACGGATGGCCCAAGCGATCGGAGTTCTGGAAAGCGCCGCGGCAGTCATCGAATCCCCACGTCTCACGGAAGTGATTGAGGGCGGTCACGCCGACAACCGGGTGCTGGAGTGCGCTGTGGCGGCGGCCGCCGATTATCTGGTGACCGGCGACCGCAGACACCTGTTGCCCATCGGGGAACACCGGGGCACGACAATCGCCAACGCCCCTCGTTTCCTGTCGGCGCTGACCCAGGCCGAGTAATTGGCAGGAAGGGTACCCCTAACGCAGTCCTGACGCGGTCATCATTCCCCGGCGACAGGACCAGGCTCCCCTGCGGCGACTTGTTCGTCGCCTTCACCGGGGGCGGGATGGTTTCCCCGGGGACCAGAGGCCCAGCCTGTCTGGAAAGGGACCCTGCGCAATGCGGCAGAGCAACACGCCGTCCAAGGGTTCGTCGTCCGCTTCAATCACTGGAAATGCGAGATATGCCCGTGACCATTGCGAACAGGGCTATCACTTGGCATCAGCCTCCGCTCCATAAACGGAGTTTGCCCCTTCCACATCTCTCCTGCTTGGCAACCCAAGCCTTCCGCCGAAACGAGACCAGCACAAGCTTCGATGCACCCGGCATGTGACTCCCCAGGTCCCGGACGGCGGTCACCGCTTCGGGACCGATAACCCTCTATGTTGAGACAGCCTGGCGCCCCCGCGTTCCTGGCGTGGGTGGGCGCTCCCGAGTGAAATCCAAGGTCCGCGCCAGGAGGCGCGGATATGGAGTGCTTGCACGCGATGAGGACGCTGGCCATGGTCCTCCTGGAGGATCCGGACTATCCGGTGGACGTTTGGTCGAGCTTCTACCGGGCGGTGAACCAGGGGTTGGCGCTCTGCGGATGTCCCGGCCAGTTCTTGGTGCTGCCGGAGCAGATGCGGGATGAGCGGGAGCCGGAGTAGCGGGAGCCGATGACAAGCTGGTGCCGCCCCGCTGCCACCCCCTCGGTGACCCTTGGCGGCTGAAGCACAACGGTCACCCGTCAGTTCCGGCAGTTGGGGATGGGGCCAGGGATGTGGCTGCCGCGCCTGTGGTCGTCACCAGGACGATTGCAAAGTCCCTTTAATCGTTCGTTCTGAGGCTTTCGAAGGTCTTCCTTGTTAACTAGCCCTCAGTGGACCGTCCCAATATGCACGGACTCGAATGACTTTGCAATCGTCCTGGGTCGTCACGCCGAGAGTGGATAGGCAACAGTCGCGATTGCGTACGATCGCCGACAGCCTCTACAATATGCTAAGGTGAACTGCATGACCACCATCAACAGCCAGGAAGACTTCCTGCGGGCCCTGTCGGAAAACCCCCAGTGGAAGGGCGCGGTGCGGGTCCAGATACTGGGTGAAGAACTGTTGCAGCTGCCCGTACGGTTCGGTGCCTTTGAGAAACGGTTCGATGCCTTTGAGAAACGGGTCGAGACATTCATCACCGAGCAGCGGGAGTTCAACAACGAAATAACGTCGTTTGTCACCGAGCAGCGGGAGTTCAACAACCAAACCGATGCCAACTTCACCCGCATCGACCGCCGGCTGGACACCCTGACCACCGACGTGGCCGTCATCAAAGGCTACAACGCCCGGGCGGAGACGGTTCGACAGGCTTGGGACATTGCCCTGGACCTGGGCCTGGAATACGTTCGGACCCTGCCGTCAGCGGAACTGGGGCAAATGGCCCAGGCCGCCGCCGGCAGCATCCCCACCAATGAGCTGCGGAGTTTCCGGCGGGCCGACCTGGTGATCGAGGCCACGGACGCCAGTTCTAACACCCACTACATCGCGGCCGAAATATCCTTCACCGCCGACCGGCGGGACTCGACCCGGGCCCAGCGGAATGCCGGGTTGCTGACCCGGTTCACCGGCCAACCCGCCCGCGCCGTCGTCGCCAGCGTCAAGAACGACCAGGTCCTGGACCCGCTGATAGCATCCGGCGCCGTCCACTGGTATCCCATCGACCAGCGCGACATCGAGCCGGAGTGAGGGGAACCGGCCGACCGGGCCACCCCCCTTGGAAAGTCCAGGGAAAGTCCAGGTCCGGCTCCACCCGCCCCGCTCCAAGATAGTGTCGAACCCCTCACAAATAGGTCCTGCATTCCGGTTGAGGCATATCACGCCGCAACCGCGCCATCCGGCAGGGTGTCCAGCAGATCCCGTTCAATCCGCGAAATCACCGATGCGTCATGTGGACCTTCCGGCCGCTGCCAAACGTTCACCAATTACGCCATCCCGGTCAGCGCCATTGCGCCCAACGGCCACATCCCGAGCCAAAACGGCGGCAACGCCCCTTGAGCCAGGAACCGGGACAACCCCCATGTCCGAGGGATGGGACTCCCCAATACGAACCTGAAGGCGACAGACCGGCACCCGCTCTTTGTGGGTCTCCTGGCGACCGTGGACCCTGATGGGGGTCCGGAGCTTCGGCCCGATTCACAAGGACCCCCGCCCGATAGGACCGATGCCGAATCGGCGATCTCCAGGTCCTGGAACCCCGGCCAACCGGCGGCAACGCCGCCTCCGCATGACCACACCTGGGACAGTCAAGTCCTGTATCCCGACCTGATAGCCGCTAGCCGGCGCCCCTGTGCTTGGGATGGGAAGCGCCGGCTTTTGCGCCCGCAGTCCGGACGAAGACCCACCCGGCTGGACCGACTGGCGCCCCCGCGTTCCTGGCGTGGGTGGGCGCTCCCGGGTGAAATCCAAGGCCCGCGCCAGGAGGCGCGGATATGGAGTGCTTGCATGTCATGAGGGCGCTGGCCATGGTCCTCCAGGAGGATCCGGACTACCCGCTGGACGTTTGGTCGAGCTTCTACCGGGCGGTGAACGAGGGGCTGGCGCTCTGCGGATGTCCCGGCCAGTTCTTCGTCCTGCCGGAGCATGTGCGGGATGAGCAGGATCCGGAGTAGCGGGGGGCGATGACAACCTGGTGCCGCCCCGCTGCCGCCCCCTCGGTGACCCTTGGCGGCGGAAGGACAACGGTCACCCGTCAGTCCCGGCAGTTGGGGATGGGGCCAAGATATGGCTGCCGCGCCTATGGTTCCTCACGCCGAGAGCGGATAGGCAGCGGCAACTACTCGTCCAGGTTCACCCCCTGGCAGTACTTCCTGGCGCACCCAGCCCGGATAGCCTCGTCAGCGTTGAAGTGCGGGCTATAGCTGGGCAGGTTCACCAAGCGCAGGCGCAACCTGGGCGTGGTCAGGCAGGCCCGCAGCGCGTCGCCCCGACGGGCTGGCGAATTGTCCAAAATTAGGGCCAGCATGGTTCAGAGCGCCGCGCCCGCAGTTGCCAAAGGAAGGCAGCCGAGGTGGCGGCATTGTAGAGGCCCGACAGTTCCGTTACTTCCACGAAGCCTGCCCCCAGACTCACCGGCCCATATCATGAGCATCCCGTTCCAGCGCATCGGACGCCCCCGCTTGACCCCCGGCCACGGTAGCAATAACATTCCCGTACCCAACCCGCATGGAGGTGAACAGAATGACCGACCCCGCAGCAACCCTGGCCCACGTCTCCAACCTCGTCCATGCCGAGCTGGCCCAATACCTTTCCAATGAATTCGTCATCGCCAAGGTTACCTCAGAATTCTGGCCCAGCCCCGACGGCGAAGACTACATCAGGGCCACCGTGGTCCTGGAGGACGGGCATCCCAAACTGGACCCACATACCCTCAACAAATTCTCCATGCACATGAACTCGCTCTGCAGAGAACGGAACATGGACTGGCCAACCATCGTCTACGCCAACAGGAGCGAGATGCCGGCATGACCACCAGCGCACAGCCAGTTTTCCAATTCCCAGAGCCGATCAGTTGGACGGACCTCATAGCTGCCGGGCGGGCAACCCTCATTCCCCAGCCGCCTGCCACCCAACCCACTCAGGCGGCAATACGACGGGCCATCAGCGCCGCCTACTATGCAGCCTTCCACGCTCTCACAACAAGCAATGCCGACGCGCTAATCGGTCCCGTACATGACCAACTGACAGCCGACTTGTGGATTCGGACATACCGCAGCCTCAACCACGGCCATGCAAAATCCCAACTGGAACCGGAAGTGAAACGGAACCAGCCCAGGGTGTCGGCCGAGACCCTGAACTTCGCCGGCCTCTTCTGCAAACTCCAGGACGAACGCCACAACGCCGACTACAACCCCAGAGCAAACTCCACCGTCCAGACTGCAAACACTTGGTTGGACAGAATAGAAGCCGCCATCACTGACTTCCTGATGACCAGCCAAAGCGAACGCTCCGCAGTGGCAATACTCACCCTTACCAGATCACGGTAATCACCCAGAAGCCCCTGGGTTGCACGCCCCAGGGCATCAATACTGGATCTGGCTGATGGGAATGGCCCGGTGCGACTTACGCCCGTGCTATTCCCTACGTGCCGCCGGCGTCCATTCGCCAGCGTTCCCGGTAGTTGCGGATGGGGCCAAGGATGTGGTTGCCGCGCCTGTGATCGTCACGCCGAGAGCGGATAGGCAACGGCCCGACCATGGCCGCTGGCTTCGCCCGAGGATCACGCCGGCCAACGCATGGCTCCCCAGGAGCAGGACCTGGCCCATCACTTCCACCTCGCCCGTCCCCAGACTCACCGGCCCATATTATGAGCATCCCGTTCCAGCGCTTCGGCCGCCGCCGCTTGACCCCCGGCCCCGGTAGCAATAACATTCCCGCACGCAACCTGGCACAGAGGTGAACAGAATGACCGACCCCGCAGCAACCCTGGCCCATGTCTCCGACCTCGTCCATGCCGAGCTGGTCCAATACCTTTCCAATGATTTCGTCATCGCCGAGGTGACCGGGGAATTCCTGCCAGGCGCCGACGGCGAAGACTACCTGAGGGCCACCGTGATCCTCGAGGACGGGCACCCCTAACTGGACCCACATACCCTCATCAAATTCTCCATGCACATGAACTCGGTCTGCAGGGAACGGGGCTTCGACCATCCAACCATCGTCTACGCCAACAGGAGCGAGATACCAGCATGACCACCAGCGTCCAGCCAGCTTTCCAACCCCCAGCGCCGATCAGCTGGACGGACCTCATAGCTGCCGGCCGGGCAAACCTCATCCCTCAGCCGGCTGCCACCCAACCCACTCAGGCGGCAATACGACGGGCCATCAGCACCGCCTACTATGCAGCCTTTCTCGCCCTCACCGCCAGCAACACTGATGCGCTCATCGGCCCCGTCCATGACCAACTGACAGCCGGCGCATGGACCCAAATATACCGTGGCCTCAACCACGGCCATGCCAAATCCCAACTGGAACCGGAAGTGAAACGGAACCAGCCCAGAGTCTCGGCCGACACCCTGAACTTCGCCGACCTCTTTTGCAAACTCCGAGACGAACGCCACAGCGCCGACTACAACCCACTAGCAACCTTTACCATTCAGGCAGCAACCAGTTGGCTGGACACAGCCGAAGCCGCCATCACCCACTTTCTTCAAACCAGCCAAAGCGAACGCTCCGCGGTGGCAATACTCACCCTTACCAGATCACGGTAACCACCCGGAAGCCCCGGAGTTGCACATCCCAAGGCATCAATAACCGCCGGCCACACCTGCGGCGCCAACGCCCTTGCATTAATAAGGCGGCCTCCGGGGATTTCCCCATCCCCGGCTGCCTGACGCTCCCGGAAGCGAACAATGACCGGACCGCGGCTCACCGCCGGCGCCAATGTATGGCGGGCAGCGGCGGTGGACGCCTTTGGCCCCGTCCCTGAATTCCCGCGGGCCATGACTTAAACCGACACTCCGGCGCCAACTCGCCCAGTCCGGAGACGAATGCCGCAAAATTCCGCATCCCCCTGCTGCATGATGTCTCGGCAAGCGACTGGCATCTCCGGTTGGCTGGGCAGTTAACCGTGGAGTTGCTCCTCATCGTGCCGGTAACCTTCGTGGCCTGAAACGCTGGCCACACCTGCGGGGCCGATTCCCTTACATCAATGACGAATAAGGCGGCCTCAGGGGGTTTCCCAATCCCCCGTTGGGTAACGCCCCCGAAAACCAACAATGACCGGTCCGCGGCTCACCTCCGGCCCTGTCGGATGGCGGGCAGCGGCGCCGCCGCTTGTATTCCCGCGTGTAACTATCCGGGGCCCGGGACGCGGCCCAGACGTCTGGCGCCAACAACCCTGGGCCAGTAGACGAATTCTCCACATTGCCACATCCCTCCGCTCCGCGGACCCATGTCCGTACCTCCGGCGCCAATGCCCTTACATTTACAGGGATAGGGCGGGCTCTGCGGGTTTCACCATTCCCGGCTGCGTAGTGCCCTCCAGAGGAGATGAGCGACAGCGTCGGGGGATCACCACCTTGCCCCCATTGGATGGCGGGCAGCGGCGTTAAATTCCTTTGATCCCGTACCTGAATCGCCACGGCCCGTGGCGTAAACGAACATTCCCAGCCATCTCCCGTGGTCCGGAGACGAACACCCCACGTTGCCACATCCTGCTTGCTCCTTGACCTCCGCTCCGCGGATCTCCGCGGATCTATGTCCGTACCTCAACGACCGTCGGGCGGCGCCCCCGTGGTGGGGCTCCGTCGCCGCCCTCCCTCGGCCTTTTGTGCCGGCGGCGGGAGCCTCCGACTTTCACGTTGAGGTGCAGGCACCATGACCACCGCCCCCAAATTCCGGCGCAAGAACTCCTGCCCCGAGGGCTGGCTCAACGCCGGCGCCAAGGTCCCCGTCCGCCTGACCGTCCGGCAGGAAAATTACTGCCGCCAGGCCATCGACATCCACCGGTTCTGCTACAACCTGGCCGTCCGCACCCACCGGTTTTGCCGCCGCAACCGGCTCCCCTGGCCCAGCTGGATGGACATCAGCAAGGCCTTCAACGCCTGCAAGCGGGAGGACTACCCCTTCGTCACCCAGGTGGCGGCGGTCGTTGCCACCGGCGCCCTCCGGGACTTCGGCCAGGCCGTGGACAACTGGCGCAACCCCGAACTCCGGGCCCGTGCCCCAAAAACCAAGCGCCCGGCATTGACCGGCGCCGGCTCCTTCCTGGCCGCCGGCAGCATGAAGGAGATCCGGTACGACGGAAAGCGTAGGGTGAAACTCCCCTGTCTGGGCAGCGTCAAGCTGGGCTGCACCCTGCCCAAGGGCATCTGCTACGAGGCCAGCATCAGGAGGGAGAACGGCCGTTGGTACATCTGCCTGAAGCTCTGGAAACCGCCGGAGCCCCAACCGGAACGGGCCCCCAGACCCGGCGGCATCGACACGGGCATCAACCCATTGGGCACCGACTCCGACGGGCAGACCTACCGGAATCCCAAGGCGTCCTACGAAGTGCAGAAAAAGCTGCGGAGATGGCAGCGGGCCCAGGCCCGGAGACAGAAGGGCTCCGGTGGCTGGTGGGAAGCCCAGCGCAAGATCGACAAATGCCATCGGCGCATCCGGGGACTGAGACACAACGCGCAGCACCAGATGACCAGCACGGTGACCAGGAAATACAGTGACCTGGCCATCGAGGACCTGCACGTGGCGGGGTTGATGCGGGGCAGGACGCCCAGGGCCCAGGCCGACGCCGGAATGGGCGACATCAAGCGGCAGCTGATCTACAAGGGCCAGTGGCGCCACACGAAGGTCATCCTGGCACCGATGTGGTTCCCCAGCAGCAAGACCTGCAGCGCCTGCGGCACCGTGAACGCCAACCTGAAGCGGGAACCCAGGTGGACCTGCCCCAGCTGCGGGGCTCAGCATGAGCGGAACCTGAACGCGGCGATCAATCTGAGGAATCTGATCATTCCCGCAGGCCGTGGCCGGACTGGGCGAAGTAACAAGGAAGTTCCTAGACAGGGGCCGCGAGCTTCATGCGAAGGCGAACCCGGTATCGTGAAAGACGTGCCGCCCCTCTGGGAATGTGAACCGGGCACTGATACTGGAACGCAGGTGGATAGGCCCAGGCGTGGAACCGGGAATCACCGGAAGCCGACCGTGGCAATCAACCAGGGTAACTTCGTCATTGCTTCAGGCCGACACCGCGATGGGCGAGATCAGGAGGCGGAAAGACCTGCCACATCTTCGGGGCCGTAAACGCAAACCTGGAATGGACCTGGATAAGCGAAGACCGCAGGCCCCAGGCGTGGAAGCAGGGATCACCGAAAGCCGACCACGGCAATCAGCCTGACAAAAACGATCATGCCTCCAGGCTGACGCCGCAATGGGCGAGGTTGGGATGAGGCTTTCCCACAGGGGCCTTTGGCTACAAGCCCAGGCGAACCCGGAATCGTGAAAGACCTGCCACATCTCCGGGGTCGCAAACACGAACTTGGAATGGACCTGGATAAGCGATGACCGCAGGCCCCAGGTGTGGAAACACGGATCGCCCGACCCTGAACTCGGCTACCAACCCGAGCAACCTGACCATCCTCCGAGGCAGACACCCGTAACGCAGCAGTCGTTGCACAAAGCCCCTCGGCGCGAAGTCAGGGCGCCACTTCCGCTGTTGTCCTCCCCTGATGGCCAAGCCTTCAACATCGACTACGCGCGAAGCACTGAGGGCGACGTGCGCCAAGTCCAGTACCCAACATGACCGGAATGTGAACCCGGTCATCATTCTTTGACTAGCGATTCATGTATGGAATCCATATTGCCCCCAGGCAGGGGGCCGATGCTCCGTGACGGGCTGGCTCTGGCCATTGACCTGAGGTCAGGTTGCCATTTCCGCTTTTCTCATCCCCCGAATGGCAATCTTCGACGCCGAACGCGGGAAGCTGAAGACGGAACCGAGGGCGACGTGCGCCAAGTCCCGTACCCAACATGACCGGAATGTGAACCCGGTCATCGTTTATGGATTCTTGTAAAGAACCCATAATGCCCCCAGGCAGGGGGCCGATGCTCCGTGACGGGCCGGCTCTGGCCATTCCCAGACAGGGATGGTGAAACTGGCCCGAATGATCGGAGAACAGCAACGCTGACCCGTTGCGGTTGGCAACGCTAAACGTGTGTTTGGGGAATGTAGACGCGCGTTAGCCATCGCCTCCGCGAGCTTACCCAAAACCGCTAGTAGTCCACCAGCTTTGAAGTGATGGGTGACTGGGGTATCATATCGAGTAGTAACGAAAGAAGATTGCGAAGTGGGGTGGTGGTGCAGGTGAAGAAATACCGGGTGCAACTGACGGAGGAGGAGCAACAGGAACTGAGGGCGCTGGTGTCCAAGGGGCGGGCAGCGGCCTATAAGCAGACTCACGCTCGCATCTTGCTGTTGAGCAATGAGGGCCGCGGGGGCGGGACCCTGAAAGACGAGGAGATTGGCCGGTCCCTCCAGGTAGGTACTGCCACCGTGGAACGGGTGCGCCGCCGCTGCGTAGAAGAAGGTGTTGAGGCAGCTTTGGGGCGCAAGGAGCAGCTGAACCGCCGCCAGAGGAAACTGGACGGTCAAGGGGAAACCCACCTGGTTGCCCTGGCCTGCGCCGAACCGCCACCGGGCCGGGTAAGTTGGACGATTAAATTGCTGGCGGACCGGCTGGTTGAATGCGAGATAGTGGAGAGCATCAGTCCCGAAACGGTGCGGCAGACGCCAAAAAAACGAACTCAAGCCCTGGCTGAAGGAGTGCTGGTGCATCCCGCCCCAAGGCAGCGCCGAGTTCGTGTGCGCGATGGAAGACGTGCTGGAAGTCTACCATCGCCAGTATGGGGACAACGAAGTTCTGGTGTGTCTGGACGAGACCAGCAAACAACAGGTGAAGGAGACCCGGCTGCCGCGCCCGGCCTGGGGCTGCCGGTGTCCACGATTACGAATATGAGCGCAACGGGGTGAGCAACCTGTTCATGCTGTTCGCGCCGTTGGAAGGGTGGCGGCGGGCCGAAGTCACAGACCGGCGAACGAAATCCGATTGGGCCCGGGTGGTCAAGCAACTAGTGGACGAGGACTATGCGGACAAAGACCGGATCGTGCTGGTGATGGACAATTTGAACCCCCATCATCCGGCCTCGCTTTACGAGGCGTTCGAGCTGGCGGAAGCGCGGCGCATCGCCGAACGTCTGGAGATTCACTACACGCCCAAGCATGGAAGTTGGCTGAACATGGCCGAGATTGAAATTGGGGTGCTGGCCCGCCAATGCCTGGACCGGCGCGTACCGGACCAAAGCGTCCTGCGGCGGGAGGTGGGAGCGTGGCAGGATCAGCGCAACCGGGACGGCATACGAGTGGACTGGCGCTTTACCTCCGAGGATGCGCGCATCAAACTCAAGTCCCTTTACCCATCAATCCAACACTGATGGACTACTAAACCAAAGCCAAGGTGGGATGTGCATTTAGAAGATGAGAGGGAACGACGTCAGACCATGATTGGTCTGCGTTCAGGTGAGCTATGCTCGGGTATGTCAACCGCCTATTGACGTCACAGAAATGTATATTTCACCTTGGCTTTAGTTTAGTCCTTTCAGAGCCCCTGGATTCTGAGTTTTTCCAGATGCGCGCAGGGCCCCGCCTTTTCGGAGCGGCATCCCTCATATGCACTGGATCCCAATGCTAATTGTGGTAGAGTTCCTCGCGGGCTACTAAAAATACTTTGTTAGCTCTTGGCGAACCAGCGCGGCTTAAACCTGGAGGGGCGGCCTCGAAGGCTGCTCTCGACAAGCAAGTGAAGCTGAGAGCAAACCACTGATGCCGACCAAAATTGTCTTCTGACAAAGTAGTACCAAGCAGTAGTTGTGAGTTTGGCGAATCTCCAAGCTGGAAATATCTGTGCGGAAGGCCGAGCTCCACACGAGCTTCCTACACCCTTGTGGGGGAGGATTGAGGTGGGGGGTCTCACCCCCAGCCGCGCCTTCCCCCGTCAACGGGGAATGGGTTGATGCGACCCCTGGCTCAACAGGATAACTATTTGGAGTAGGGAAGGAGTGACATGAATTCGATACAACGGCGGGAACAGTTTCGAGCAATCCTGGCGGGGGACCGGTGCGTGCACCCCGCATCGGTGTTTGACCCCATATCCGCTCGCATCGCCGAGGACCTGGGATTCGAGGTGGCCTTCATGGCTGGATCCATCGCCTCAGCAACGGTGCTGGGCGCCCCCGACCTGGTGGTGCTGACCCTCACCGAGTTCGCCGAGCAGATCCGCCGCATCTGCCGGGCCGCCAACATCAGCCTCGTGGTGGACGCCGATCACGGCTATGGTAACGCTCTCAACGTAAAACGCACCGTGGAGGAACTGGAAACCGGTGGGCTAGCAGGCCTGACCATCGAGGACACTGTGTTGCCTCAGAGCTTCGGCAAAGCCAAGGGAGAGGAGCTGATCTCCCTGGAAGAGGGCGTAGGGAAGATGAAAGCCGCCCTGTCGGGACGGCAGGACCCCAGCCTGGTGATTATCGCTCGCACCAGTGCCTTGAGCACTGAGGGAGTGGACGGGACGGTCCGGCGCGCCAAGGCCTACGAGCGGGCTGGCGTAGATGCGCTGTGGCTGGCCGGAGGCATCACCCGGGAGGGGGTGTCCGGCGTGCATGCCGAAGTAAGACTCCCCTTACTCATGGGCGGGGGCGGCGGCGACCTGACCGACGATTTCCTGACGGCCAACGGTGTCCGCGTGGCGCATCAGGGGCATTTGCCCTTCGCCGGCGCGGTGAAAGGGGTTTATGACACTCTGAAAGCGCTCCGCGATGGCGTGGCCCCCACGGAGTTGCGAGACAATGTGGCATCGGCGGAGTTGATGGGCCAGCTTACCCGCCGGTCGGACTACAACCGGTGGACCGGCGAGTATCTGAATTAGAACATAAAGCGCATTTGCCGGTTACTACCCCGAAACGAGCAGCGGCTCAACCGCCTGGCGCAAGTCTACCTGGACGGGCTGGTGGAGCCGGAGGCCTACCGACGCCAGAAGCGAGAGTTGGAGGAGACGCTGGGCTCCTACGTCAGCACACCAGGCCCAACATAAAATCAGGAACGCCGTTTCTAAACTAAAGCCAAGGTGGGATCTACATTTTTGAGGTGATGAGGGCAGGTCAGCGCTGCCAAGTAAAGCTCTCCCGTCCACACATTGAAGTCAGTCAGTCCCCGTGACCGGGTATCCTTCGAATGCGCATTTCACCTTGGCTTTGGTTTAGTACTCAGTCAACCGTGAAATCGCAGTATCCTTGGAACAGCGTAACCCCAGAGTGGTTGTCCAGCCGGCCTTGCCGGGGCCGCTGATCGCTTCGATTCCAAACATGACCGAGTACTAGCCCAGCTGGCAGGACATCAGCAAGGCCTTCAACGCCTGCAAGCGGGAGGACTACCCCTTCGTGACCGAGGTAGCGGCGGTCGTTGCCACCGGCGCCTTCCGGGACTTCGGCCGGGCCGTGGACAACATACGGCGGCTTGCGTGAGGTTTGCACGGAAAGAGATGGCAAGGCAATCCAACGCAAGGCCTGAACAAAACGCTGAACTTCCTGGCCCGAACCACCATCACGCCGGCAGCACAATCGCCGACGACATACCTTATAATAAGAGGGTGCCCATTCCCTCTAGCCAACCCGAGAGGACGCCATGACCAGCAGGCCGATCCGAGACGCCAGCGATGCCGGGACTCTGGATAAGTTTCCGGACTTTCCGCCCAGGGACGACATGCAGAACTCCCTTCACCTTGACGACGATGCCCACCAGGCAATCCTTCGGCGGCACTTCGGCAACAACCCAACGACCGTCGTTCTGAGCGAAATCCCGGTCAGGAGCACCCCGAGCCACCAGGAAGGGCACCGCATACCGGACCTGCTCATCTCCTTCGATGTGGACCGGGCACTGGCGGTGAAGCAAAAAGGTTATTCCATTCAGGACCAGGGGAAGCCGCCCGACTTTGTGCTGGAAATAGCATCCTCCAGCACGGCTAAGGAGGACTACACGGATAAGCGGGATGACTACGCTGGATTCGGGATACCGGAATACTGGCGGTTGGACCCGACCGGAGGCGATTACTACGGAGTAGCAATAGCGGGAGACCGGCTGGTGGGCGGCATCTACCACGCCGTGGGTATCGAGGAGGTAGAACCGGGCCACCTTCACGGATACAGCGAGGTGCTGGGGCTGCACCCGTGTTGGCACGACGGCCGCCTGCGCTGGTATGACCGGGAAACCCAGCGGCACCTGCTCACCCCGGATGAAGAAAGCGAGGCCCGGATCACCGCCGAGGCCCGGGTACGGGAACTGGAGGCGGAGTTGGAACGACGCCAGGGACCCTGACCGGTTGGGGATCTCCCGAAACCCGGGGAACCCACGCTGGTGCCGCCGGTGAGGCAGGTTCCGCTCCCTTTGCCACCGTGGAGGGATTTCCAGATCTCCCCTTCCCCATCGACCGGAACCCTCCTTAACCCCGCGTTGGATCATGGTCAGGTCTCAGCCAGGTTGGGCGGCGTCCTGGAAGCGGGGCATCCTGTCCCTACCCGTCCCCTGTAGACCAAGGCGCAACCCCCGCCAGCGGATGAGTAACGCTGTCACCCAGCAGTCCGCTAACAGCCCAAGGCGTTCCAGGTTCGAGCCGGCGTAGTCCCGGCGACAGGACCGGATATCCCTCGGAAACCCCCTGCTTGAAGTTCCTCCGAAACCACGGACGACGTGCCGCAGCGCGGCCGCTGCGACCTGGTCATCCCGATCAACCGGAGAACGCGACCCTTTACCCGGGGATAAGAACCCGAACCGACCTGGAAACGCGCCCAACGCGGGGCCGGAGAGCGGCACACCGTCAAGGGGGTCACTGCTGGCATTCAGGGATTCACGGGGAAACGGAGCGGTAGCCTTTCATCCCGCACTCGGGTCCGGTGGCCCGGAGCCTGGTCCAGCGCTGCGGGACCCAAGGCCTCCTGCCTCTCAATGCCGGGGTGCTGCCGGAAGGTGTCGGAACTGACTTATAGCTCCCGTCGTCCGGCGTCGCCCAGTGTGCCGGGCAGTCAACGTAAAGCAGCCCGATGCCCCGCATCTGACTGACGCCGGACCGGCAACGGGTCCGCTGGTCCGCGCGCAAACTGTTCCGCTCTTCGGTTTTGAACAACCCGCGGCTCCTGTCTCAGGGGGCCGCGGCCCAACGTCGGCTCGTCATTCCCGGCAATTGGCCACCGGAGAACCGAGCGTGGCCGCAACGCCCGCGGACCTGACGCCCGGAACGCATTGGCCGCAGCAAACCCTCCGCCAGGGCCGAGGCCTTCACGCCATGCTCAATCAGATCCGGACGGGGTTGGCCGAGAGCGTGACCCTCCCCGTCGCCACCCCTGCGCATGCCGCGGTGTAGCAGCCTATCATCACGCATTGTACGCTCCCGGTTGGGGATTCCATCCGGTGCCAATTCCCCCGGTTCAGCGACAAACTCCGCACATATCCGCATCCCCCTGTTCCTTAACGTCCGCCCACAAGATCGAAGCCTGAACCGCAACGCCCGCCGGGCGGCGCCCCTTGGTGGGGATCCGTCGCCGCCCTCCCGCTGCCCGGCGGGCCAGAGGCGCAATGCCCCGACTCTAACGTTGAGGTGCATGCGCCATGGCCAATCTCCAAAAGACCACCAAGCCCCGGTCCAGGCACAGGAACTCCTGCCCGGAGGGATGGCTTAACGCCGGCGCAAAGGTCCCCATCCGATTGACCGTCCGGCAGGAACAGTACTGCCGCCGGGCCATCGACATCCACCGGTTCTGCTACAACCTGGCCGTCCGGACCCACCGGTTTTGCCGCCGCAACCGGCTATCCTGGCCCAGCTGGATGGACATCAGCAAGGCCTTCAACGCCTGCAAGCGGGAGGACCACCCCTTCGTGACCCAGGTAGCGGCGGTGGTTGCCACCGGCGCCTTCCGGGACTTCGGCCAGGCCGTGGACAACTGGCGCAACCCTGGATTGCGGGCCCGGGTCCCGAAGGTCAAGCGACCTTCATTCACCGGCACCGGTTCCTTCCTGGCGGCCGGCAGCGTCAAGGAAATCCGCTACGATGGAAAGCGCAGGGTCAAACTCCCCTGCCTGGGCAGCGTCAAGCTGGGCTGCATCCTGCCCAGGGGCATCTGCTATGAGGCCAGCATCAGGAGGGAGAACGGCCGGTGGTACATCTGCCTGAAGCTCTGGCGACCGCCGGAGCCGAGGCCGGAGCGGGCCAGCAGGCCCGGCGGCATCGACACCGGGATCAACCCCCTGGGCACCGACTCCGACGGAGAGGTCTACGAGAACCCCAAAGCCAGCTACCAAATGGAGAAGAAACTCCGGAGATGGCAGCGGGCCCAGGCCCGGCGGCAGAAGGGATCCCGGGACTGGTGGGAAGCCCAGCGCAAGATCGATGGGTGCCACCGGCGCATCCGGGGACTGAGACACGACGCCCAGCACCAGATGACCAGCACGGTGACCAGGAAGTTCAGTGAGTTGGTCATTGAGGACCTGAACGTGGCCGGAATGATGCGGGGGAATACCCCCAGGGCCCAGGCCGACGCCGGGATGGGCGACATCAGGCGGCAGCTGGTCTACAAGGGGCAGTGGCGGCAACCGAGGTGATCCTGGCCTCCGTGTGGTTCCCCAGCAGCAAGACCTGCAGCGCCTGCGGCACCATCAACCCGAAGCTGAAGCGGGAACGGATGTGGACCTGCCCCAGCTGCGCGACCCGGCATGACCGGAACCTGAACGCGGCGATCAACCTGAGGAACCTGATCATGCCATCGGGCAGGGGCCGGAGTGGCGGAGGCCAGGAGGTAGTGGTCCCCCAGCAGCGTGACTTGCAACGCCCGCGGGACCGTGAACCCGGGAATGGAGCGGGATGCGCCCCAGGTGTGGCAGCGGGGATCACCGGAATCTGATCATGACCCCAAGGCGATGCCGGAATGGGCAAGGCCGGGAGGCGGTGGTTCAACAAAGGCCGTCGGCTTCATGCCAAGTCGGACCCGGCATCGTGAAAGACGTGCCGCCCCTCCGGGAATGTGGACGGGGCACTGACGGCGGGACGGTGGTGGAGGGACCCGCGCGTGGAAGCAGGGATCACCGGAACCTGAACGCGGTCATTAACCCGTTCGTGTCCCCAAGGTGACGCCAGAATGGGCAAGGCCAGGATGAGGCTGTCCCACAGGGGCCTTTGGCTTCACGCCAGGGTCATCCCGGCAGCGTTCCCCAGCGGAAAGACCGGCCACATCTCCAGGGCCATGGACGTGAACATGGACCGTCAACGTGAACATGGAATGGACTCGGATAAGCGACGACTAAAGGCCCCAGGCGTGGAAGCGGAGATCACAGGAACCTGAACTCGGCCATCAATCTGAGAAACCCGATCATGCCGGTAGACGGTGGCCGGAGTGGCGGAGGCCAGGAGAGGGTTAATTCGCATGAGGACCCCGCTTCACCCCAGGGCCAGCCTGGCTGGGGGTATCGTTCCCCAGCAACCGAATCTGCCGTACCTGCTGGACCGGGAACGGCACACTGTCCCCTGAGCGGACCCGCCGGGAACTCCGGTACGCCAGTCCACCGGAGCCCGAACGCCGGGATCATCCTGATCAAGCCTCCGGCCCAACGCCGGATGGGTGTGAAGCGGCGGCTGGTTGACCAGGGCCTCCGGTTTAACGCCGGAGTCATCGTGGCGCCAGCGCGGTTCTCTTGCTGCATGACACTGGACATCTGCGACACCGGTACCGCGAAATTCGGCCGGTAACGGATTTGGATGCTCGTTTGGCGATGCACGGTGTCAGGAATTTTAACCCAGTAATCACCCTTCAGAACTTATTGCCCCCAGGCAGGGGGCCGATGCTCCGTGACGGGCCGGCTCTGGCCATTCCGTACAGGGATGGTGAAACCGGCCCGGAAACCCGCTTCTGGCGGAAGATCGGAGAACAGTACCGCTAATCCCATAGGGTTGGCAACGCTGGTGGTTTGTTTGCTGGATGCAAAAATGCCTGAAGTTCTGGCGGACACACACCACGAGACCAATAACTTATAATAGGCGTGCCATCATCCCCGCTGTCCGATGTCAAGAGGAACGCCATGACCACCAAACAGATACAGCAAGCCGGGGGCATGAGGCCGGACGGCCAGTATCCGGACTTTCCGCCCCGAGACGACATGAACAACCCCATCTACCTCTACGTCCCCGGTTACCTGTCCACCCTGCCGGGGCACTTCGGGTCTCAGGACTCTATCCTGGTCCTGGCCGAGGTTCCGCTGGGTGGGCGCCACGGGCAACGGTAGGGATTCCTGATACTGGACCTGATGATCGCCTTCGAGGTGAACCCACGAGGGCCGTAGAACCGTAGCGAGGAGCCGGAAGGAGGCCGCCATGCGGGAAGACCGGGTATTTCAACTGAGCAGCCGCACCGGCTATTGCACCGTGGTCCACGACAATCTCGTCACCATAAACGTGGTTTCCCAGGGATACCTGGCCACCGTGGAAGCTCACCGGAGGGACCATAACCTTCAGGTCCGGACTTTCAAGACGGCCGAGGAAGCGGTCGAGTGGGCCAGGGGAGCTGCGACGGAGCACCGGGGAGAAGAACAGGGGCCCCCTGGGATCCTCCACTGGGAGCTACGCAGCGGTCACTCCATCACGATCACGGTGGACCAGTACGGGAACCACAGGTTGGAAATCCTGCCGGTCTGGGTCGACTCCGACCATGAGCCGGTCTTTGGCCACCCGGAGACTTTCAAGACCCTCCCAGAGGCTATCGGGCATGCGAGAGAAGTGGTCGATGAGGAAGCCCGCAACCACCAAGACTACCGCAACACCGTCCGGCAAATAAGGGCCGCGCTGGAGAGTACTGCGGAGCTGGAGGGCACTCGAGGATAGCGTCGGGCACCTGCGCGCTGGTGGGACCCGGTGATGGGAAGCTACCTGGAGATCCAGGTCCAGACTATGGAACGAGCCGAAACCGTCGAGGCCCGGGTAGGGGAACTGGAGGCGGACCTGGAGCGGCGGGAACCCTGAGCGGTTGGGGACATCCCGGGAACTCGGGGGGCCCTGCCCCAGTTCCGCCGATGGGGCGGCTTTCCACCCGTTGCCACCGGGTATGATTTCCAGACCTCACTTTCCCCTCGCTTTGAATGGTCCTTGACCCAGCATCAGGTGACCCAGCATCAGGTCGGCGGGCATCAAGCCAGGGTGGGTGGGCCCTCGAAAGAGGCGTTCCCTCGCCGCCCTCGGTTGCCCCGATGCCGAGTCCCCAACGCCCTATCGGGTGACCGGTGCTGTCAACCGTGTCAACGCCAACTGCCCGGGGCGTTCCAGCTTCCCGCCATGGCAGCACAGGGGAACTCATCGTTGTGCGGTGACAGGACCGGAGATCCTTGGTGCAGCACCGACTCGAACTTCTCCACAAACGCGGGCGGCCTGCGGCACCGGGGACCACGACGTGAACGCCCCGAAGAACATGACAGTGCTCCAGTCCCCACAGGCAAAACCGCCCTGACAATACGACCACCGAAAGCTGGATACTAACACGCCGTCTCACCTCACGCCTTCGGCATGGCTCATCGCATTCGTGGCCGGCGGAGGTGGCAATCCCATCATCGGCTCCAGCCTCCGCCCTGCAGACGATGTGCTCCATTGCCGCATCTCCCTGCTGGGAAACCTCCGCCTTACGGCGGAAGGTGATACGCGATGCCGGCGAGGGGCTCGCCAGCGGCGGCTCCGAATGTCCCGGCGGTTGACCGTGCAGCAACCCGTGGACCCGTTCCTGATGGTCCGAGAGGTGCTGCAACCTCCCGGAGCGTCTACGCTGTTGGAAGGTCAACTCTGCGGATTTCCACATCCCCGACTCCCTGACGTCCGGCTTCCGCAGGAAAACGATAACCACAACTGGCTTTCATTAGGGGCGCTGGCGGCTGTGCCGCTGCCGTTCATGCCGTCCCGACACTCAAGGTCTGGGCCCGGTGCATCTCTCCTGGGCCCGACCTACTGCCCGCGGGTCTACTCTCCACATTGCCCCATCCCGCCTGCCCGGGAACGCCAGGCCCCGCCTACGGAAATCCATGCCCGGGCTCGCCGGCCGCGGTGGAACAGCCGGTCATCTCGGATCTGCTCCCTGAGAACCTGAGCCTCGGTCCAGCATCCCGCGTGCTCCTTGACGTCAGCCTCCGTCGACCCATGTCCGTACCGCAACGACCGTCGGGCAGGCCCCCTTGCGTGAGGCTCCGTCGCCGCCCTCCCTCGTGCTGTCCCATGCCTTGGTTGGAACTCCAGGGACCGAAAGACCAGGTACGGTTTACCGGCAGTCCAGGCAACTCGCCAACGACGATCTGGACACTGCGGCAATGCTCGGGTTCCGTCGCTTCCCTCAGGAATACAAAGCGCAAAACGTCTCACCCGCCATCCTCACGCCGGGACCGGGTTGACCACGCTGGCGTTGCCCTGAAGCAGGACCTGCCAGGCAACCCGTTGGGACCCCAACTCCCTCATGTGAACTTGGATGGGCTTGGGTGGCATGTGACAGCGATGCTGATCGCGATGTGGACGATGCGGTCAACCGGAGAGACCCGATAGTGCCCCAGGCATGACGCCAGCCCCGGGGCGGGCCGCAGACCGGTACTGCCAACCCAGGCAGGGCGGCGCACGCTGGCCGGGTAATGGGCAGCTGCCCGTGTCAACGTCCGGTGATCCTGGCCGCCGCCTTTTGACTTTGGGTCACTGACCCCAGCCCAAAGCGGGCGGGTGGCTGACTGCCGAACACAGTCACGGGATCTGCGGCCAGCGGTCCGGCGCTTCTGGACCCCTGTTCCTTCCGGACCCCTGTTCGCAGATGACCTATTCGTCCTTTTCCGGATTTCGTAAATTCCGCAACCCACTCCCCTGACCCATGTCTGTGCCTCAACGACCATCGGGCGGCGCCCCCGTGGTGGGGCTCCGTCGCCGCCCTCTGGCCGACGACGAGAGTCCCCGACTCTCCAAGTTGAGGTGCGAACACCATGGCCAATCTCCAGAAGACCACCGCGCCCAAGTCCAGGCGCAAGAACTCCTGCCCGGACGGGTGGCTCTACGCCGGAGCCAAGGTACCCATCCGGTTGACCGTCCGGCAGGAAGAGTACTGCCGCCAGGGCATCAACATCCACCGGTTCTGCTACAACCTGGCCGTCCGGACCCACCGGTTCTGCCGCCGCAACCGGCTCCTCTGGCCCAGCTGGCAGGACATCAGCAAGGCCTTCAACGCCTGCAAGCGCGAGGACTACCCCTTCGTGACCAAGGTAGCAGCGGTCGTTGCCACCGGCGCCTTCCGGGACTTCGGCCAGGCCGTGGACAACTGGCGCAACCCCGAACTCCGGGCCCAGGTCCCCAGAACCAAGCGCCCGGCATTCGCCGGCACCGGCTCCTTCCTGGCGGCCGGCAGCATGAAGGAGGTCCGCTACGACGGAAAGCGCAGGGTGAAACTCCCCTGCCTGGGCAGCGTCAAGCTGGCCTGCACCCTGCCCAAAGGCATCTGCTACGAGGCCAGCATCAGGAGGGAGAACGGCCGTTGGTACATCTGCCTGAAGCTATGGAGGCCGCCGGATCCCAAACCGGAACGGGCCAGCAAACCCGGCGGCATCGACACCGGCATCAACCCATTGGGCACCGACTCCGACGTGCAGACCTACCGGAATCCCAAGGCGTCCTACGAAGTGCAGAAGAAACTCCGCAGGTGGCAGCGGGCCCAGGCCCGGCGGCAGAAGGGCTCCGGTGGCTGGTGGGAAGCCCAGCGGAACATCGACAAATGCCAGCGCCGCATCCGGGGCCTGCGCCACAACGCCCAGCACCAGATGACGAGTACGGTAACTAGGAAATTCAGTGAACTGGCCATCGAGGACCTGCACGTGGCCGGGTTGATGCGGGGGAACACCCCGAGGGCCCAGGCCGACGCCGGGATGGGCGACATCAAGCGGCAGCTGATCTACAAGGGGCAGTGGCGCCACACCGAAGTGATCCTCGCCCCCATGTGGTTCCCCAGCAGCAAGACCTGCAGCGCCTGCGGCAACATCAACCGGAATCTGAAGCGGGAATCCATGTGGAACTGCCCCGGCTGCGGGACCCGGCATGAGCGGAACCTGAATGCGGCCATCAACCTGAGGAATTTGATTTTGGCTCCAAACCGCCGCCGGAATGGACAGGGTCAGGAGGCAGTGGTCCTCCAGCAGGGTGACCTGCAACGCCCGCGGGACCGTGAGCCCGGGAATGGAGCGGGATGCGCCCCAGGCGTGGTAGCGGGGATCACCGGAAGCTGATCATGCCCCCAAGGCGACGCCGGAATGGGCGAGGCCGGGAGGCGGTAGTTCAACAAAGGCCGTCGGCTTCATGCCAAGGCGGACCCGGCATCGTGAAAGACATGCCGACCCTCCGGGAATGTGAACGGGCACTGACGCTGGAACCGAGGTGGAGGGCCCCGCGCGTGGAAGGGGGGATCACCGAAAGCTGAACGCGGCAATCAACCTGAGGAACCTGATCATGCTCCCAGGCATGGGGCCGGGATGGGCGAGGCCGGGAGGAGGCTGTCCCACAGGGGCCTTTGGCTTCACGCCAGGAGGAACCCGGTAATGTGAAACACCTGCCACATCTCCGGGGCCGTCAACGCGAACCTAAACCAAAGCCAAAGTGGGATGTGCATTTGCCGGGTGCGGGGAAGCAGGCCGGAAATCTCGAATGAGTGCTTCGGCCCTTGATTGCAGGACCGTACGGCAGCGCCGTCTCACCTCGTCTTTCCGTCCGGCCAGCCCGGCCAGGAATTTGCCGATCCGCTCCTGCACCGCCGCCCTGCTGCCCAAGCACAGATTGCCAGTGACCTCTTCTCTCGCCCAACCCCAGACAGCCTCATCGGCGTTGAAGTCCGGGCTGTAGCCCGGCAGGTTCACCAGCCTAAGCTCCAGGCCAGGCGTCCTGAGGTACTCCCGCACCGCCTCCCCACGGTGGGCCGGCGCGTTGTCCCAGATGACCCGCAGCGGCCCGGGGTGCTTTCCCCTCAGTTGCGTCAGGAAGGCAACCGAGGTCCCGCTGTTGCTGTTGCCCTCCAGTTCCATCCATTCCACCTCGCCCGTCTCCAGACACACCGCCGAGTAGTAGCTGGCCTTCTCCCCATACCGCGGGCTATCGGAGTCCACCAACGCAGGCTTGCCCTTCAGCACCCACTTGCCCCGCAATTCCGCGTCCGCCCGGAAGTGGGCCTCATCAGCAAAGAATATCCTGGCTTCAGTCCGTTGGGCCTCCTCCCACAGGACGGCGTACTCCGCCACGAAGGTCTCCCGCTTGGACTCATCAGCCTTGAGCAGTCGCTTCTTGGGGCGCTTGAAGGCAAACCCCAGCCGGTGAAGCCAGTTCAGGCAACTGCTGCGGCACAGGCTGATGCCAAATCGTTCTGAGACAAACTGCCGCACCACCTTCCAATACCAGTTGGCCAGTTGGATGTCCGCCGCGGCGGGTGGTTGCTCCACCGCCTCTTTCAACTCCTCCTGCTGTGCCTGGTCAAGGGCGGGGGGGAACCACCGGTCTGCTCGAATATCAGGGCCGCAGGCCCTCCCTCGCCGAAGGCCGACGCCCAACGTCCGATAGTGTGGGGGTCCCGCTCCAGCACATCCGCCGTCGCCGCTTCCGTCAAGCCCTGGGCCAGCAGCAGGATGGCGTACCACCTTTCCCGCTCCCGGGGTGTGGGAGCCAGAATCATCCGCCGCCGCAAGTCCTTGACTCCCATCTGCCATTGTTCCAGAGACCGGTCTATCTCCCTCACCCCCATCACCAACCCCCCCGCAATTTCTGAGACCAGCTACCTCGGTTCCTTCACAAATTTACCCCATGCGTCTGCGCATTTCACCTTGGCTTTGGTTTAGAATGGACTTGGATAAGCGACGACCGCAGGCCCCAGGCGTGGAAGCAGGGATCACCGGACCCTGAACCCGGCGATCAACCCGATCATGCTCCAAGGTACGCACCCGTAAAGCAGCTGTTGTTTCACAAGGTCCCTCGGCCTGAAGTCGGGGTGCCACTTCCCGGTTGTCTTCCCCGGATGGCAGGACTGGCCAAGCCTTCAACTCCGACAATCCGATGTTGAAAGGGGATCACACGCGCCGTGGGATGCCCAACATCACCGGAATGTGAACGCGGTCATCAATTTGCGATTCATGTGAGAACCCCATACTGCCCCCAGGCAGTGGGCCGATGCTCCGTGACGGGCCGGCTCTGGCCATTGGCGTGAGGTCAGGGTGCCACTTCCGCTGTTGTCCTTCCCGGATGGCACTCTTCAACGCCGAAAGCGCGAAGCTGAAGACGGAACCGAGGGCGCCGTGCGGCAAGTGCAATACCCAACATGACCGGAATGGGAACGCGGTCATCAATGTTCGATTATTGTAAAGAACCCAATGCTGCCCCCAGGCAGGGGGCCGATGCTCCGTGACGGGCCGGCTCTGGCCATTCCCATACAGGGATGGTGAAACCAGCCCGGTAACCCGCTTGCCGGATGATCGGAGAACAGCACCGCCGATCCGTGGGTGGTTAATGTAAGCGCGCCTCAACCGTCGCAATCCGCATTCGTCTCTACCCCGGCAGGCCTGGTACAGGTGACACCGCAGAGGTGGTTCTCCTGCGACTCCAATTGGCCGGCGGAGGTTAAAAGTGTTTGATTAGAGTACGCCGGTCGTGCTTTATCGGGGTAAGACGACTCGTTAACAAAGAGTGACGATGCCAAGACCGGGCAGTAGTCAGAATCCCTATGGCCATGTTTCGGGCCGTGCCGAGTCGGGTAACTGGCGTGGCTCCCAGGACGTGCATGCTGGTAGCGAGGGGTGTCGCCCGGACCAGGACCGAATTGACGTTGGTGCAGGTTGCCCTGCAGTCAGCATGCTCCGGCAGTCTTATGACTGCATCATTTGGTTCCCCATCCCCCGGACCTGCTCCGAGATATCTTCGTCTGTCACGCCTGCGGTGTGAAGGTGGACCGAGACCTGAATGCCGGCGGTCAACCTGCCGCCCATGGCGAGAGCTTCCCGGTGAATGGACGTGGAGGCGATGCAAGCCCGAGTTGTCCCCAGGACGTCTCGGCGGTGGCCGGGAAGCGTCAAGAAACGCCTGGCGGACAAAATCGTGGATTAACGAAGATGGGTGGAGGTCGATAGGAGGGGTTTTTGCCACACCGGCCGGCGCCCCCCGGCCTCCAGGGCCAGCCGGAGTGGGGCGCCCACACGGAACGGTCTTCCCAGCCCTGATGCCGTATAATACCCCCAGGATTGACCGGCCGGAAAACCCGTCGCCAAACATCAGACCCACGAGGTCCAACATGACCACGAACCCTGCGGCCCAGGCAGCCCACGGCACCGATTTCGGAAGGCTCCCGGACCCCCCTGAGCCTGAGGACATGAACAACTTCAAGTACCTGCACGCCCCGGGCAACACCCATCACCTTGTTGAGCACTTCGGCAACCAGGACACGACCATCCTCACGAGCGACGCCTACATCAGCCGGGTGCCGACCTCCTACCGCCAGGGGCTGTTCCACCCGGACCTGCTCATCGCCTTCAACGTCGACCCCGAGGGGGGAGCGACCGAACGGCTACATCATCGAGGAGCAGGGCAAGCCCCCGGACTTCGTCCTGGAAATCGCCTCGCGCACCACTGGGCGATGGGACATCACCGAAAAGCGGGATGGCTATGCCGCCCTGGGCATCCCGGAATACTGGCGCTTCGACGACTCCGGCGGGCGGCATCACGGGGCGCCCCTGGCCGGCGACCGGCTGGTTGACGGCGTTTACCAACCTATCCCCATCGAACGGATTGACGACCGGACTCACCAGGGATACAGCGAGGCGCTGGACCTGTACCTGCGCTGGGAAGATGGAAAGCTCGGCTGGTATGACCCGGCCGCCGGACGGCACATCACCAGGTTCAGAGACGAGCGGGACCGGGCCAACGCGGAGCAGGAAGCCCGCCAGGAGGCTGAAGCCCAAGTCGACGCTGAGCGGGACCGGGCCAACGCCGAGCGGGAAGCCCGTCAGGAGGCCGAAACCAGGGCCGAAGCCGAGCGGGCCCGAGCCGAAGCTGAGGGGCACCGGGCCGAGATGGCCGAAGCCCGGGCCCGGGATCTCGAGGCGGAACTCCAGAGACGCGAGCAATCCTGAGCACCTCGAACTCCGCACAGGCGCTGCCGGAATCTGGACCGCACGACGGCTTCAAGCTCAGCGGACGGAGTTGCCCAATAGGACAAAGATCCCGGGGTTCCGTTTGTTTGCGGAGATTGGCTGCACTGTTATTGGGGCTGTCCAGCCCGAAAATGGTATAACCGAAATCGACGGCATGCTGCCGTTCCACATACAATTCTGACCCAGGGTCGCGCTCAGTGGCCCAGGGCGTGGTAATATCCGCCTACTGACCAAGGAACCTCCCGCCAATCAACACCCCGATCAGGACAGAAAAACCATGCGGAGAATGCACGAGGCCTACAACTATCGCCGCCTACTACATATACATAAGGTGCCGGGCACCGTTCCACCACACGCCTTCGCGAAGCCCAAAAGTACCGCCGGGATCACTGGGGGTTTTGACCGCCTGCTCAGTACTTGGAGCAGGATGACCGATGATGAACGGGAGAAAAGACTGTTGCAGATGGGCAAGGCAGAACGGGTCCTGCAATACCTCCCGACCACAACGAGGCGCTACTACGTGGACGGCGACGGCATTGCTCTCAGGCGAAATGAGCTGGGTTTAAAATACCTGGAGATGGGAGACATCCCCAAGGCCTTTCGGAACTTTACCGAGGCTATTGCCCAAGACCCCGAGCTGGGGATCGCGTACAACAACGTGGGTATGCTCTACTTGGAGATTGGGGACCTGGAGCGGGCGGAACACCATTTCGCCGAGGCCCTGCGCATCAACGAAGAACTGGACATCGCTCACGGCAACCTTGGCTTGGTCAGGACAGAAAAGGGAGAGTACGAGGCCGCACACCAGAGCTTCGAGGCCGCGATCCATCTGGATCCCCTCGACCCCCTACACCAAAACAACATGGGAATCCTCCTCCTCGAGTTGGGACTGCCCGTTGATGCCATGGAATTCTTCACGCAGGCCATCGATCTGGACCCCGGGAACCCAGTCTTCTGGAACAACAGAGGCCTCGCGCTCAACGAAATTGGCAGACCCTCGGACGCTAACCATGACTTCGAGCGGGCGATCAAGCTGGAAGAGGAACAGTTCCAGCAACTGACAGATGCGGGAGACGTATGAACCCACCACCCACTGGTTCGGTAAGAGTGGTGATTGACACCAACGTGGTACTGCCAGTCCTTACGGGAAACCAACCAGAGCGCAACTGGTTGCGGGCACTCTGGACGATCGGGCGGATCGTTCCATTGGTCAATGCGGAGACCATAGCCGAACTGACGGAAAAGATCCTCGAACGCAGTCCCTCCCCGAAAGACTACCAAGCTGACCTGTTCGTGAGGAAGACTCTCCTCCCCTACCGCCAAAGGTGGGAAGACATTCCTGTCACAAACATCCAGGCTCCTATCTGTCGAGACAAGGATGACCAGAAGTTCATCGACCTCGCCATCACGGGCCGGGCCGACTGTTTGGTGACCAGGGACAGGGCACTCCTGGAAATGGGGGACGAACTCCCCTTCTGGGTGCTGGATGACTACACCTTCCGCGGAATGATGGAGACATAAAATGAAACAACCGCCAATCTAAACCAAAGCCAAGGTGAAATGCGCAGATGGTGGGGGTCAAATGACAGAGCCGGGTCATTCTCCAAGTACGGATGAGAGGAATTCACCGGCGCAACGCAGCTGATCATCGCCACTTAAATGTACATCCCACCTTGGCTTTAGTTTAGTACTACAGCCGCAGATGGACACTTGGAGTGTTGGGCAGTCTTGAAAATCGCAACGTCTAGCTACGGCCGATGACTCCGCTCTCAATGAAAATAAGCTAAATTTGAGGCCAAAGGCACCGAGTCAGCGTTAGTACGGCTGTAGTATTAGACCCTATCTCAAAACACTTACCTTGGCCTCCTCTCCCTGGATCGGAGAGGATTGAGGTGAGGGTGACTGATATAATCCCCCTCATCCTAACCTTCTCCCGCTGGGGGAGAAAGGACTTTTGAGACAGGTTCTCAGAACGAACCTTCTTTCTTTTTCGGGATAGTACAACTGGCAAGGACTGCTCAGGGTAGCGACCCACTGTGAAGGATCCCAGCCCCGGCTGGCGGTGCGCAGCCTGGAGGGCCGTCCTTGCCATTGCAGAAAGGTGAAGCAAAGATGCAACTGGAAGGCAAAGTCGCCCTGGTAACCGGAGGGGCCCGCGGATTGGGCCGCTCCATGGCTTTGGCCTACGCTCGCGAGGGAGCGGATGTCGCCATTGTAGCCCGCACTCCTTCGGAGCTGGACGCCGTAGGTTTGGAAATTCGCGCTCTGGGCCGCCGCGCCCACACGGTCAACGCTGAACTGACCACCAGCGAGGGTGCCAACCGAGCAGCCCGGGAGACCATCAGCGAGCTGGGGAAGATTGATATCCTGGTCAACAACGCCGGCGGATACCGTCTCTTCACCAAGGACCTGACCCACTCGGTTACGGTCCTGGACATCACCGAAGAGGAGTGGCGGCTGGTGATGGAGTCGAACTTGACCACCACTTTCATGGCCTGCAGGGCGGTCCTGCCCCACATGATAGAACGTCGCAGCGGCGTCATTGTCAACCTGACTTCAAAGAACGTGGCCCGCCGGGGCCGGGCCGGACAGGCGTCCTACGGAGCTTCCAAGGCGGCGGTGGAGAGGTTGAGCGAGTCGCTGGCGGACGAAGTGAAGGACATTGGCATCGCCGTCAACATCCTCGACCCAGGCTGGAACCTGACCAAGCCCAACGACGACTACGACGACGAAGTGCACAAGCGCATGAGGCTGCCCGACGACATTGCCGAAGTAGCCGTATACATGGCCCTGCAGACCCCTGAAATCATGACCGGCCAGTTGGTCTCCGCCCCGGAATACGACGAAGAACATGGCATAAAACGGCTTTCAGCCTACGACCGCCTCCACGCTTAGAAACTATCTCAAAACCGACAGACACCTTCCCGTCTTTCCCGCGAAAGCGGGAATCCAGAAATTCCCAACAGGGGGAGGCCACTCCACCTTGGGTACATCCCAAGCTTTCGATGGAGCAACTTCAACCGGAACGTTTTGAGATAGTTTCTTAGTACTACAGGCGCAGGTGGACACTTGGAGTGTTGGGCAGTCTTGAAAATCGCAACGTCTAGCTACGGCCGATGCCTCTGCTCTCAATGAAAATAAGCTAAATTTAGGCCAAAGGTACCGAGTCAGAGTTAGTGCGTCTGCAGTATTAAACTAAAGCCAAGGTGAAATGTACATATCGCTGGACCGCACTGTCGGTGCCCACCCAGTTGGGGCCTAAGGGTGATATGAGTTGCCGTGGAGTCCTTTCGGTCGTCGTCAAGACCCCGAAATGCACATCCCACCTTGGTATTGGTTTAGGATGTGGCTGCCGTGCCTGTGGTCGTCACGCCGAGAGCGGATAGGCAACGGCTCAACAATGGCCTCCGGCTTCGCCCGAGGATCACGCCGGCCAAGGCATGGCTCCCCGGGAGCAGGACCTGGCCTGTCACTTCCACCTCGCCCGTCCCCAGACTCACCGGCCCATATTGTTAGAATCCCCTTCCAGGGCATCGGACGACGCCTTGACCCCCGGCAACGGCAGCAATAACATTCCCGTACTCAACCTGGCACAGAGGTGAACCATGATCGACCCCGCAGCAACCCTGGCCCACGTATCCGACCTCATCCATGCCGAGCTGACCAAGTACCTTTCCGATGATTTCGTCATCGCCCAGGTGACCGGGGAATTCCTGCCAGGGGCTGACGGCGAAGACTACCTGAGGGCCACCGTGATCCTGGAGGACGGGCATCCCAAACTGGACCCACATACCCTCAACAAATTCTCCATGCACATGAACTCGGTCTGCCGGGAACGGGGCTTCGACCATCCAACCATCGTCTACGCCAACAGGAGCGAGATACCGGCATGACCACCAGCGTCCAGCCGGCTTTCCAACCCCCAGAGCCAATCAGTTGGACGGACCTCATAGCAGCCGGACGGGCAAGCCTCATTCCCCAGCCGGCTGCCACCCAACCCACTCAGGCGGCAATACGACGGGCCATCAGCACCGCCTACTACGCAGCCTTCCACGCTCTCACAACGAGCAACGCCGACGCGCTCATCGGTCCCGCCCATGACCAACTGACAGCCGACTCATGGATTCGGATATACCGTGGCCTCAACCACGGCCAGGCAAAATCCCAACTGGAACCGGAGGTGAAACGGAACCAGCCCAGGGTGTCGGCCGAGACCCTGAACTTCGCCGACATCTTCTGCAAACTCCAGGACGAACGCCACAGTGCCGACTACAACCCCAGAGCAACCTTCACCATTCAGGCAGCAACCAGTTGGTTGGACAGAGTAGAAGCCGCTATCACCGACTTCCTCATGACCAGCCAGAGCGAACGCGCCGCGGTGGCAATACTCACCCTTACCAGATCACGGTAATCACCCGAAAGCCTCTGGGTTGCACATCTCAAGGCACCAATGCTGGACTTAGCTGATGGGGATGGCCCGGGGTCGACGTTAAGCCGGGGGGTATTCCGCCGCGGGTCGCCAGCGTCCGTTTGCCAGTGTTCCAGGAACTGTTCGGTGTGGCTCATCCTCAACACCAATCCTGCTGTGCTTCCCCTTCACACTACCCGATTGCACCCCGACTTCACTCGAAGCCTCTGCGCATCCCACCTTGGTTTCAGTTTGGTTGAGAAAGCCTGGCGCCCCCGCGTTCCTGGCGTGGGTGGGCGCTCCCGAGTGAAATCCAAGGCCCGCGCCAGGAGGCGCGGACATGGAGTGCTTGCACGCGATGAGGACGCTGGCCATGGTCCTCCAGGAGGATCCGGACTACCCGCTGGACGTTTGGTCGAGCTTCTACCGGGCGGTGAACGAGGGGCTGGCGCTCTGCGGATGTCCCGGCCAGTTCTTCGTCCTGCCGGAGCAGATGCGGGATGAGCGGGAGCCGGAGTAGCGGAAGTCGATGACTACCCGGTAATGCCCCGCCCGGGGCGCTGCATGGATAGCGGGACAGTGTGACGCCCCGCTGCCACCCCCTCTGTGACCCTGGGCGGCTGAAGCACAACGGTCACCCGTCAGTTCCGGTAGTTGCGGATGGGGCCAAGGATGCGGCTGCCGCGCCTGTGGTCATCACGCCGAGAGCGGATAGGGAGCGGCCCGACAATGGCATCCGGCTTCGCCCAGGGATCACGCCGGCCAACGCATGGTTCCCCAGGAGCAGGACCTGCCACATCGGCGCCGGTGTGAATGCAATGGTGGAGCAGCCGATCATTCATCGCCTCAATCCCCAAGTCCCGTGATGTGTTACTGCCGATGTAAACAAACACCCCGGTGCCAACTCCCTCGGTTCGTAAACGAACTCCCTTCATTGCCACATCCTGCCGGCTCAGGAATCTCGTCCCATCGTTTCGCGGACCCATGTACCGACTGGAACGACCGTCGGGCGGCGTCCTGCGTTGGGGGCCCCGTCGCCGCCTTCCCGGTGGCTGGCCCATGCCTCAAGAGGAACGCCAAGGCCCAAAAGCCCAGGTACGGTCCGGCAGTCCCGGCAACTTGCCAACGACGATCTGAATACGGCCGCAGTGCTCGGGTTCCGTCGCTTCCGTCAGGGATACAAAGCGCAAAGCGTCCCACCTGCCATCCTCACGCCGGGACTGCGTTGACCACGCTGGCGTTGCCCTGAAGCAGGACCTGCCAGGCAACCCGTTGGGACCCCAACTCCCTCATGTGAACTTGGATGGGCTTGGGTGGCATGGGGCAGCGATGCTGATCGCGATGTGGACGCTGCGGTCAACCGGAGAGACCCGATAGTGCCCCAGGCATGACGCCGAAGCCCCGGGGCGGGCCGCAGACCGGTACTGCCAACCCAGGCAGGTCGGCGCACGAGTAATGGGCGGATGCGGACACGCTTTGGAGAATGGCCCCCCCACGGGTCAACGTCCGGTGATCCTCGCCGCGGCCTTTTGACTTAGAGCCGCTGACCCCAACTCAAAGTAGGTGGTTGTCAATCCGAGCGGGCGGGTGGCTGACTGCCGGCAACAGTCATTGGATTTGCGGCCGGCGTTCCAGCGCTTCCGGACCCCTGTTCGCAGATGACCTATTCGTCCGTTTCCGGATTTCGTAAATTCCGCAACCCGCTCCCCTGAGCCATGTGTGTACCTCGACGACCGTCGGGCGGCGCCCCCGTGGTGGGGCTCCGTCGCCGCCCTCTGGCCGACGGCGGGAGTCCCCGACTCTCACGTTGAGGTGCGAACACCATGACCAGTCTACCAGAAACCACTGCGCCCCGGTCCAGGCGCAAGAACTCCTGCCCGGACGGGTGGCTCAACGCCGGGGCAAAGGTTCCCATCCACCTGACCGTCCGGCAGGAAAACTACTGCCGGGATGCCATCGACATTCACCGGTTCTGCTACAACCTGGCCGTCAGGACCCATCGGTTTTGCCGCCGCAACCGGCTATCCTGGCCCAGCTGGATGGACATCAGCAAGGCCTTCAACGCCTGCAAGCGGGAGGACCACCCCTTCGTCACCCAGGTAGCAGCGGTCGTCGCCACTGGCGCCTTCCGGGATTTCGGTCAGGCCGTGGACAACTGGCGCAACCCCGAACTCCGGGCCCGGGTCCCAAAAACCAAGCGCCCGGCATTCGCCGGCGCCGGCTCCTTCCTAGCGGCCGGCAGCGTGAAGGAGATCCGGTACGACGGGAAGCGCAGGGTGAAACTCCCCTGCCTGGGCAGCGTCAAGCTGGCCTGCACCCTGCCCAAAGGCATCTGCTATGAGGCGAGCATCCGGATGGAGAACGGAAGATGGTACATCTGCCTGAAGCTCTGGAAACCACCTGAGCCCAAACCGGAGCGGCCCGGCAGGCCCGGCGGCATCGACACCGGCATCAACCCCCTGGGCACCGACTCCGACGGCCAGGTCTACGAGAACCCCAAAGCCTCCTACCAGGTGCAGAAGAAACTGAAGAGATGGCAGCGGGCCCAGGCCCGGCGGCAGAAGGGCTCCCGGGGCTGGTGGGAAGCCCAGCGCAAGATCGACAAGTGCCACCGGCGCATCCGGGGACTGAGACACGACGCGCAGCACCAGATGACCAGCACGGTGACCAGGAAATTCAGTGAACTGGTCATCGAGGACCTGAACGTGGCCGGGTTGATGCGGGGGAATACCCCCAGGGCCCAGGCCGATGCCGGAATGGGCGACATCAAGCGGCAGCTGATCTACAAGGGGCAGTGGCGGCACACCGAGGTGATCCTGGCCTCCATGTGGTTCCCCAGCAGCAAGACCTGCAACGTATGCGGCACTGTGAACCGGAAGCTGAAGCGGGAACGAACCTGGACTTGCGACACATGCGGCACCCGGCATGACCGGAACCTGAACGCGGCGATCAACCTGAGGAACCTGATCATGCCCGAAAGCCGTGGCCGCAATGGGCGAGCCCAGGACGCCGTTGTTCAACAAACGCCGTGGGATTCATGGCAAGGGGAACCCGGTGTCGTGAAAGAAGTGCCGCCCCTACGGGAATGGGAACGGGGCACTCACACTGGAACGGAGGTGGAGAGCCCCGCGCGGGGAAGAAGGAATAACCGGTCTCTAAACGCGGGGATCAACCCGAGTAACTTCGTCACGCCTTCAGGCCGACGCCGTGATGGGCGAGTTCAGGAGGAAGTTGTCCCACAAGGGCCTGGTGGCTTCACGCCAGGGTCATCCCGGCAGCGTTCCCAAGCGGGAAGACCGGCCGCATCTCCGGGACCGTCAACGTGAACCTGGAATGGACTTGGATAAGCGACGACCGCAGGCCCCGGCCGTGGAAGCGGGGATCACCGGAACCTGAACGCGGCCATCAACCTGACCATCCTTCGAGGCAGGCACCCGTAAAGCAGCAGTTGTTTCACAAGGTCCCTCGGCGTGAAGTCAGGGTGCCACGCCGCGGTTGTCCTCCCCGGATGGCAGGACTGGCCAAGCCTTCAAATCTGAACGCGCGAAGCTGAAGATTGAACCGAGGGCGACGTGCGGTGCCCAGCATGACCGGAATGGGAACGCGGTCATCAATGTTTGATTATTGTAAAGAACCCATGCTGCCCCCAGGCAGGGGGCCGATGCTCCGTGACGGGCCGGCTCTGGCCATTCCGGACAGGGATGGTGAAACCAGCCCGGCAACCCGCTTCGCGGAATACCGGAGAACAGGGACGCCTACTCGCAAGGGTGGGCAACGCTGAAGGTGGGTTTGGGGAATGTGGACGCGCGTTAGCCATCGCCTCTGCGAGCTTACCCAAAACCGCTAGCTCCGAAGTCGTGCTCGGAAGATCCCCCTTTGGCCAGCCCCCTCGAGGCCCGGAGCAACTGGTGCTCCGAGCGGCATTGCAAACCTGGTTGAGACAGCCTGGCGCCCCCGCGTTCCCGGCGTGGGTGGGCGCTCCCGGGTAAAATCCAAGGCCCGCGCCAGGAGGCGCGGATATGGAGTGCTTGCACGCGATGAGGACGCTGGCCATGGTCCTCCTGGAGGATCCGGACTACCGGCTGGACGTTTGGTCGAGCTTCTACCGGGCGGTGAACGAGGGGTTGGCGCTCTGCGGATGTCCCGGCCGGGTCTTCGTACTGCCGGAGCAGATGCGGGATGAGCGGGAGCCGGAGTAGCGGGAGTCGGTGACTGCCTGGTGACGCCCGGCTGCCGCTCCCTCGGTGACCCTTGGCGGCTGAAGCACAACGGTCACCCGTCAGTACCGGCAGCTGCGGATGGGGCCAGGGATGCGGCTGCCGCGCCTGTGGTCCTCGCGCCGAGAGCGGATAGGCAACGGCCCGACAATGGCCGGCGGCTTCGCCCAGGGACCACGACGGCCAACGCATGGTTCCCCAGGAGCAGGACCTGCCACACCGGCGTCGGCGTGAATGCAATGGTGGAGCGGCCGATCATCCACCGCCTCAATCCCCAAGTCCCGTGATTTAAACCAACACCCCGGTTCCAACTTCCTCGGGTTGTAACCGAACTCCCTTCATTGCCACATCCTGCCGGTTCAGGATTCTCGTCCCATCGCTCCGCGGACCCATGTCCGCACCGCAACGACCATTGGGCGGCGGGCCGAGGCCCAACTCCCAAGACCGTTCGACCGGTTCGGTCACCCGGCAGTCCCGGCAACTCGTCATCGAGAAGATCAGCGAGACCGGAATGGATAATCGCTGTGCCGAAGCTTGGAACGGTGACGTAAAACGGCATCTGCCCACCGAGGTTCTCGGGATTCATGACAGGGTTACCCTGGCTTCCGTAACACCTTGAACACGACCTTCGAACTCGAACCTCCCCAAGGGAACCGGCAAAGGCGCGGTGCATGGGGAAACTCGTATGGAGCGTCAGCGGGTCAACCCCTGCTTGACCTCCAGGCTTGAGGACCATATCCGGGGCGGCGGCCCGTCCCCGGTCCTCGGACGAACTCCCCGCATGTCCACATATCGCCTGGTCCCCAACGCCCACCCTACGCTGCGCAGCCACATGGTTTGTCCTCAACGACCGTCGGGCGGCGCCCCGTTGGTGGGGCTCCGTCGCCGCCCTCCCGCTGCCCCGCGGGCCAGAGGCGCAATGCCCCGACTCTAACGTTGAGGTGCATGCGCCATGGCCACCGCTTCCAAATCCCGGCACAAGAACTCCTGCCCGGAGGGCTGGCTAAACGCCGGGGCCAAGGTCCCCATCCGATTGACCGTCCGGCAGGAGGAGTACTGCCGCCAGGCCATCGACGTCCACCGGTTCTGCTACAATCTTGCCGTCCGCACCCACCGGTTTTGCCGCCGCAACCGGCTCCTCTGGCCCAGCTGGCAGGACATCAGCAAGGCCTTCAACGCCTGCAAGCGGGAGGACTGCCCCTTCGTGACCCAGGTCGCAGCCGTCGTCGCCACTGGCGCCTTCCGGGACTTCGGCCGGGCCGTGGACAACTGGCGGAACCCCGGGCTGCGGGCCCGGGTTCCAAGAACCAAGCGCCGGTCAATGCCCGGCACCGGGTCCTTCCTGGCGGCTGGCAGCGTGAAGGAAATCCGGTACGACGGAAAGCGGAGGGTGAAACTCCCCTGCCTGGGCAGCGTCAAGCTGGGCTGCACCCTGCCCAGGGGCATCTGCTACGAGGCCAGCATCAGGAGGGAGAACGGAAGATGGTACATCTGCCTGAAGCTATGGAAGCCGCCGGAGCCGAGGCCGGAGCGGGCCAGCAGGCCCGGCGGCATCGACACGGGCATCAACCCCCTGGGCACCGACTCCGACGGAGAGGTCTACGAGAACCCCAAAGCCAGCTACCAAATGGAGAAGAAACTCCGGAGATGGCAGCGGGCCCAGGCCCGGCGGCAGAAGGGATCCCGGGACTGGTGGGAAGCCCAGCGCAAGATCGATGGGTGCCACCGGCGCATCCGGGGACTGAGACACGACGCCCAGCACCAGATGACCAGCACGGTGACCAGGAAGTTCAGTGAGTTGGTCATTGAGGACCTGAACGTGGCCGGAATGATGCGGGGGAATACCCCCAGGGCCCAGGCCGACGCCGGGATGGGCGACATCAGGCGGCAGCTGGTCTACAAGGGGCAGTGGCGGCAACCGAGGTGATCCTGGCCTCCGTGTGGTTCCCCAGCAGCAAGACCTGCAGCGCCTGCGGCACCATCAACCCGAAGCTGAAGCGGGAACGGATGTGGACCTGCCCCAGCTGCGCGACCCGGCATGACCGGAACCTGAACGCGGCGATCAACCTGAGGAACCTGATCATGCCCGAAGGCCGTCGCCGGAGTGGCGGAGGGCGTGAGGCGGTTGAGTTGCAAGAGGACGCGGCTTCACCCCAGGGCCAACCTGGCTCGGGTATCGTTCCCCAGCAACCGAATCTGCCCCACCCGCCGGACCGGGAACGGCACACTGTCCCCTGAGCGGGACCTCCAGGGAACTCCGGTACGACATATGACCGAACGCCGGGATCATCGTAATCAAGTCTCCGTTCCGGGTGTAAAGCGGTGGCTGGTTTAACGCCGGACTCACGCCGCGGTTCCCTGGCAGCAGGACACTGTCCACCTTTGACGCCGATAGCGCGAAATTCGGCCGGTAGCGGATTCGGATGCTCGTTTGGCGATACCCGGCGCCAAGAATTTGAACCCAGTAATCAATTTCAAGAACTTACTGCCCCCAGGCAGGGGGCCGGTGCTCCGTGACGGGCCGGTCCTGGCCATCCCATGAGGGGATGGTGAAACTGGCTAGGTAACCCGCTTGAGTTCTGCGGAACTGCTTCGCGGAAGACCGGAGAACGGCGACGCCAGCCCCAACGGGGGAGGCATCTCGGATATCTCGGATGATGTATGTGCTGAAAGCAAACATGCCTTGAGTTCCGGATGGACTCAGACCACCTGACCAAGGCCTTATAATAGACATGGAACGCAACTCAAGTCCCAAGGCAGCCCAATACAAAGGACTGGGAAGTAAACTTATCAGGAATCCTATCTGTCATTTTCTAAACTGATCATCGACGAAATGGACCGCGTACTGGCCGAGCATTACGGATCCAACGAGGAGTAACTGGACTCCATCATCAACTACGACATCAATCACCGTGCAAAGGAGCAATAGATGATGCAGAAAGCGCTGCACCTTAGAACGACGGTACTGCCAGGTGGAAGGATAGAAATCGTGGACCAGGAACTGCGCGAAGGCGATTCGGTCGATGTAGTCGTGACACCCTCAGTGCCAACGCCACATCGGTCAGCGCTGGACATTCTGGAAGAAGCACCTGGGAAACGCCTTTTCGATACCGCCGCCGAGGT
Organism: Dehalococcoidia bacterium; assembly: GCA_965262735.1. Taxonomy (GTDB): domain Bacteria; phylum Chloroflexota; class Dehalococcoidia; order Lucifugimonadales; family UBA3495; genus CATOSK01. Next base: position 3,370,374 of record CBDHFS010000002.1, read on the forward strand.
GGACTCCTACATCCAGGCCGAGCGCGAATCGTGGGACCGCTGACGTTGCCTGAGAGTGGGCCAATCTATCTGGACGCCTGTGTATTCATCTACAGTGTGGAACGCATCGAACCCTACCGGACCTTGCTCGAACCAATGTGGCGGCAGGCTCAGGCGGGACGGTTCGCAATTGCGAGCAGTGAGTTGGTGGTATTGGAAACGCTCATTAAACCGCTGCGCGAGGCCGACGAGGTTCTTGAAAGGATTTTCCGCGAGTTGTTCGATTCCGCCGAGGTCCAGTTGATTCCAACCACACGCGCCTTGTGGGAAGAGGCCGCGCGCCTGCGAGCCACGACAAACTTGACGACACCGGACGCGCTCCACGCCGCGACAGCCCTACACGAGAAGTGTACCCTATTCGTCACGAATGACGGGGCCTTTAGACGGGTCGCTGGTCTGCCCATCGCCGTGTTGGGGGAACTAACTCAATAGCAGGGTGGGTGATGAAGCGGAATGGGAACGAACGAAGCTGAGAGGCTTGCATAAAGCAGTTGGACGAAGTCAATGGGTGGGACCGGACTGCTTCCAAGTACAACTGGAAGAGCCGAACCGTGGAGCCTAAGCCTATCTTCATAGGCCCACAAATGTGGATTCAGACTCGTCATGATGAGTTTGGAGATAAACTCTACCGTGATGGTTTGGAGCCCCGGCGAGGAATGCCACGCCGAAGTCAGGCACCGGTGCCGGATACGGAAACAAGGCATGCCACCGCCACCTTCTGACGGTCCGGCAGGAGGAGTACTGCCGCCGGGCCATCGACGTCCACCGGTTCTGCTACAACCTGGCCGTCCGGACTCACCGGTTTTGCCGGGTTAACCGGCTCGCCTGGCCCAGCTGGATGGACATCTCCAAGGCCTTCAACGCCTGCCAGCGGGAGGACTACCCCTTCGTCACCCAGGTAGCGGCGGTCGTTGCCACCGGCGCCTTCCGGGACTTCGGGCGTGCCGTGGACAACTGGAGGAGCCCCCCAGGCTCCGGGCCCGGGATCCAAGAGTGAAGCGCCGCAAGTTCACTGGGACCGGTTCTTCCGCTCCGGTGATAAAATCGTTAACGAAACTCGACGAAGATCGATCCCTCGTCCCAGCGACCCGCGCTAAAATTTGTCCACTGAAGCCATGGTCTGCGGCTGCAGGTTAGAAGGACCACCCGCCAACCCGCCACTAAGGGAACAGGAGCGGAATGAACAGTCAACTTGAAAAGATCACCATCAAGGGCTTCAAGACAGTAAAGTCCTTTGAGAACTTTGAACCGGGCCCGTTGACCGCCCTGATCGGTCCAAACGGGGCCGGAAAGTCCAACTTCATCTCGTTTTTTCGGTTGATGAGCTCGGCCCTAGCCGACCCAGCAAACCTGGCATTTTTCGTTGGTGAACGAGGTGGAGCAAGCCAACTGTTGCACGATGGACCCGCCCAAACGCGCGCGATAGAAGCCGACCTGACCATTCGTACCGAAACCGGGAAGAACCAATATGCTTTCCGCCTGTTTTACGCGGCTGACGACCGGCTGGTCTTTGGGGAGGAGCGCTACAGGTACAATCCTAGTGGCCAGCCCAGCCGCGAGTGGCGCACCATGGGCGCAGGACACAACTCTCCTCAGTTGATAACCGCGGCGACGACGGACAACACCGCCAGGGTTATCCGCAGCCTCTTGCAACGGATTATCGTGCATCATTTCCACAACACCTCGCACACGGCGCGCATCAGGGGCAAATGGAGCACATACGACAACAGGTTTCTCAAGGAGGATGGGGCGAATATCGCACCGGTGCTCCTCAAATTGAAGCTGAACGACGGGACCTGCTATCGAAGGATCGTGGAAACCATACGCCTGATCCTGCCCTTCTTCTCAGACTTCGAGCTAGAGCCCGAGGCGGGGAGCCTGCTGTTACGTTGGAGGGAAGTGAGCACCGACCAAGTATTCAGCGTTTCCCAGGCATCCGATGGAATGCTCAGGGTAGTGACGCTCGTTACGCTTCTCTTGCAACCGGATAGTGACCTGCCCATGATGCTGATACTGGATGAGCCAGAACTCGGGCTGCACCCGTACGCCATCAACATAATCGGGGGGTTAATCAACTCTGCGTCGACCAAGACTCAGGTCATGGTGGCCACCCAATCCATGGCCCTCGTCGATTGCTTTGCACCCGAAGACGTGGTGGTGGTCGACCGAAACGGACGCGAATCCGAATTTAAACGCCTTGCTCCCGAAGACTTGGACAACTGGCTGGAAGAATACTCGCTCTCCGAACTGTGGGAGAAGAACGTCATAGGCGGGCGGCCTTGATGGGCATCCGGCTCAATTTCGTCGTTGAAGGGCAGACTGAAGAAACCTTCGTCAACACCGTCCTTGGACCGCACCTGGCGGAACGTTGTGTCTGGACCTCGGCCAGATGCGTTCTGACCAGCCGAAGGAGAGGAGTCAAGTACCGGGGCGGGTTCCGGACATACAATCAACCCCGCAACGACATCCTGTCCTGGATAAAAGAAGATCAGAACGAGGACGCCCGCTTCACCACGTTTTTCGACCTGTACGGCCTG